>CBDCLB010000001.1:0-24834 GCA_965218545.1 Acidobacteriaceae bacterium
ATAATCCGCTCCGGTTTTGGTTTCCGCACGCTTAACCGCAAACAGACCTTCCGAGATTTCAACGCTCGCGATCAAACAGCCATATGCGCCATCCGGGTGGCATCGTCCCGGTTTGCCCAAGCGTCTCGAGTGCGATCATCGGCCGGTTCCCATATGAGAACCGCAGCTTTATCGACGGAACTTTTCGTGATCTTTACGTGAGCAGGAGATTTATGGTGCCGGTCTAGACAGACACGGGCAGCCTCGCTATACGTGCCTGCAACGCTCGTCGTTAAGCCGTAATGCCTGTCCGCCAGGTCGTTGATCGGAATCAGAGGTAACGCTGTCTCTTCCATGAGCAAGCCAAGCCAACTACCACATAAAAAGTATGCCGTAAGCGTCGATTTGCATCAGTTTCAGGAATCGATGAGTGGGCCTAGTTACCGCAACCAAGCAGGCCGGTTCAACTCTCGGCGCTGGGTACTTGCGACCATAACCAGGCAAGATCCACGTGAATCGGCGTTGCGGGCACCGCAAGCTGCTCAAGGGGTATCCAGGCTTCAGCCCTCCACGCGAAGGCTGTTCGTTGCTCGGGATCGATGAGCCAGATGTGTTCCGTTCCCATGGCGGCAAAGTCCTGAGCCCGGTCCCGCAGGTCGGAGAAGGAGTCGTCCGGGGAAAGAATCTCGATCGCGATCAGCGGCGGGTCCTTGAGCGGATTGTTGTTGAGCGGACGTGCGCGGAGCACGGCTACGTCGGGCAAACGAAAGCGGCCGGCCCGGACGGCGGTCCTTACCTCGGACAAGGGCATGACGCCCCATTCGGCCTTATGAAGCAGGAACCAGTGGCCCAACAAAGCCTGTACGTAGGCGTGGAGTTCGGTCGGCATCGGCCTTTCCTTGAGCTGCCCGTCGATCAACTCCGGGTCGTGCTCAAACGTAGTTCGGAGGTACTCGTCCGTACCGACCGCGTGTGTCGTGGTTGCCATGGCAGGCCTCTCCGCTGAGGATAACGCAAGGAATGGCAGGCTTCATGCCTCCGCGAAGCGGTTCGCGTTTTGCGAGTGATGTACCCTTCACGAAGCATCACGAGACATCACGGCTTCGACGATGGCGCGGGCAAGCGCGGCGGGGGTTTTGTTTTCCGTAGGGAGGGTCAGATGGGCCGATCGATACATCGGCAGGCGCATTGCGTACCGGGTTTGGAGGAGTTCGGCTTCCGCCAGCACGGGCCGGACGGAGGCTCCCGGCTCTGAGGCGCAGCGTGCTAGGGCAACGGGGAGTGGGGTTTCCAGGAAGACTGTGAGCGTTCCGGGGCGGCTGTAGAGCAGAGCCTGGGTGGCGGGATGCTCGACTGCTCCGCCGCCCAGGGCGATGACGGTCTTTTCCTGACCGAGCGTCTCGGCTACAACCTCGGCTTCCCACTCCCGGAACTGCGGCTCCCCGAAATCCTGGAAAAGCGAAGAAATGGAGGCGCGATGGCGCTCGATCAGCATGGCGTCGGTATCGAGGAAACGCCAACCCAGCATGGGGGCGAGCAGGCGGCCTACGGTGGTTTTCCCTGCGCCCATAAAGCCCGAAAGGGCCACGCGGCGGTAAGGGGTTATCGCTTTCCCCTCGCTACGGGCTCCGGAGTGCCGAGCGCACCTTTGATGTTCTCCCACACGGCGGGCGAAGGGTCGTGGATGGGCATGAGGAGCTTGGCCTGCTGGGCAATGTACTGGAGATCGCGCACCAGCTCGGCGCAGTTTTCGCAGGTTTGGAGGTGAGGCTCCTTGCTTAAATCGGCTCCTTCTCCAAAGAGTTGGGGTAGGCGTTCCTGAAAAGCGGCGCATTCCGGCGTGATTTCGCTCATTCCTGGGTATCCTTTCGCAGGCCAGACTTCAGGAGGTCGCGCAGCTTCATGCGGGCCTTGTGGAGCTGGGATTTGCTGTTGCCAATGGAGCAGTCCAACATGCCTGCAATTTCGTTGTGCTCATAGCCTTCCACGTCGTGGAGCACGAACACAAGCCGGTAGCCGGGTGGCAGGTTTTCAACCGCGCGCTCGAGCGTAACGCGGTCTATGGAGCCGGAAAGCTGGAGGTCGCGCGCGCCGATGTCCTTGCGCGGGCCGTCGTCACTGGAGGGCTCAAGCGTTTCCTCAAGCGAAACCTGGGGCAGGCCTTTTTTTCGCAGGTGCATCAGCACAACGTTGACCGCAAGGCGGTGGAGCCAGGTGGAAAATGCCGAGTCGCCGCGAAAGGTCCCGATCTTGCGGTAGAGCTGAAGAAAGGCTTCCTGGGTCAGGTCTTCGGCTTCGGCGACGTTGCCGAGCATACGGAGGCACAGGGAATATACCCGCCGCTTGTGCAGGCCATAGAGGGTTTCAAATGCGCGTCCGTCACCGCCCTGGGCTGCCGCGATGGCTTCCGCTTCGCCGGCGATGGGAGGGTTCCGACGCATGTGCTGCACCGGGTGCTTGGCTTGCTGTGTGGGTCCTGCTGTACTCACGGAACTCCGATTCTTTATGACTTTGTGCTGCTCGCAGTGCAGTGGGGGGGCCAACGTTGGGCGATCGAGGTTAGGACGCGCGAAGACCCCGGCCCGGTTGCCCTGCTTACGCGCCCAGAAACCGGGCATACAGGCTCCGGGCCTGGCTGATGTCGGTCGTGCCCTGGACCAGGGTGCGCCCGTCCGGAAAAACGGTGAGGGTGTGGGGCGGGCGGGTGAAGCGAAGGAGCAGCTCGTTCCACCGGACTGCCCCGTGGGGCTCGAGTTTGGCGGCAAGCGCGGGAAAGTCGACCGCGCGGCTGTGTTCGTGGATCTGGACGGAGTTGCGGCCGCACAGGGTGATGTGGGGGCGGCCTTCGCCGCGCAGGTGGCGCAGGTCGCGCACGGGCCCGCAAACGGCGCAGTTCGGACGCGGCCCGCCGACGCGGAGCTCGGAGCGTTCGTTGGTCCAAAGATCGTGCGAAAGCAGGGTGCGGCGCATGGCGCTATGCGCGCCGACAAGATACTTGACAGCCTCGGTCGCCTCCACGGACGCCGCCATGTTCACAGCCATGCCGAGAATTCCGGCGGTGTCGCAGGTTTCCACCGGGCCGTTTGGCGGCTTGGGAAATACGCAGGCAAGGCAGGCAGTTTCGCCCGGCACGATGTTCATGGAAACGGCATAGGCACCTACCGCGCCGGCATAGATCCAGGGTTTTTGCTGCTCAACGGCATAGTCGTTCAGGAGATAGCGGGTTTCGAAATTGTCGGTAGCGTCCAGCAGGAGCTCCGCGCCTTTGAGCAGTTCATGGATGTTGCCGGGGGCAAGATCGGCGACGCGCGCGTCCACCTCCACTTCGCTGTTGAAGCGGGCGATCTCCCGTCGGGCGGCTTCGGCCTTGGGCAGCGTTTCCATGGCATCGGCCTCGCTGAACAGCATCTGCCGCTGTAGATTGCTCGGCTCCACGAAATCGCGGTCGATCAGGGTGAGCCGGCCGACGCCGGCCCGGGCCAAAAGCGCGGCGACCGCGCCTCCGGTGGCACCGACGCCTACGATGGCGACCCGGGCCGCGCGCAACCGCGCTTGGCCCGCGCAACCTATGGGCGCAAACAGGGTTTGCCGGGAGTAGCGCTCCGCCAAAGGCTGGTGCGCGGGTGCCGGGGCCGCTTGGCTACTGTGCACGGATGCTCCTTGACCGTAGTATATGGATTGCTGCAAACGGCTCCGGGTGCCCCGGCCCGCTTCGAAACGGGAATCGGCAGGGGTCTCGCCGGTAACCGGGAAAATTGAAAAACTGCTGGCGTTCGCTGACCCGCAGGCTGCATGGTAGAAGCTCACACACACACGACGGACACATGTTGCGAACCAGAAGCGAAACCTCCCTCCACACTTCTGCCCCCATCCGGCTTTTTCGCGCCTCGGCTGCGGCACTTTTCCTGGCGTCGGCTACGGTGCCCTTTGCGCATGGGCAGGGTGCTGTGTCGCCGACCACCCAAGCCCCCGCGCAGCAAGCGCAACCCGGCGAAGCGCCGCAAAATGCGCAGCAAGCCCCCAACGCGGCCAGGCTGCCGGCCTACGACGAAAGCCATCCGCTGAAAACGATACCGCCGCCCGCAGCGGTGAACGGCGACCACCTGCAGGCCTGGCGAGGGCTCAAGGTGACCAAGATTGAGTTTCGCGGGATACCGGCCGAGCGGCTCCAGCCGCTCCAGTCGGAGCTGGCGCAGCAGCCGGGGGAGCCTTTGGACCCAGCTAAAATCCGCAGCAGCCTGCGCCGCCTGTACGCGACGGGGCTATACACCAATATCGAGGTGGATGGCGTCCGGACCGAGGACGATGTCACCGTCATCTTCGACGGCACACCGCAGCTGTTCCTGGGACGGATCAATGTAGACGGTGTGAGCGACGAAACGCTCACGAGCCTGCTGGTCGGCGCGACCAAGCTGAGCCCGGGCACCCCGTACACGCAGGCCAAGATGGACCGCGGGCGGCAGCTGATTGAGAACCTGCTGACAACGAACGGCTACTACCAGGCGAGCGTGATTCAAGGCCACGCCGTGGACCCAGTGACGCAGCAGATGAATGTGAACTACGTTGTAACCACGGGGCGGCAAGCCCGGGTGGGTACGGTCGCGGTGACCGGGAACAGCGGCCTGAGCCTGACAAAGTTCCGGAAAACGGCCAAGCTCAAACGCAATTCGCGCGTCACCCGGGATACGGTAAACACCGCGCTGGACAAGCTGCGGGATCACTATGAGAAAGATCAGCTGCTGGAGGCCAAAGTAAAACTCGCCGATAAACGGTATGAGGCGGCGACCAACCACTTGAACTACACATTCGACGTGGCGCAAGGCAACAAGGCGGTTGTTGTCTTCGAAGGGGTAAAGGCAAGCAAGGGCAGCATCCGGAATCTCGTGCCGGTGTACCAGGAGGGTACGGTGGACGAGGACTTGCTGAACGAGGGCGACCGACGGATACGCGACCTGTACCAACGCAAGGGTTACTTCGACATCCAGGTTACGCACACCACCGCAAAGGAGCGCAACGGCGACACGCGGATAACCTATCACATCGATCTGGGCAAGGTTCATGACGTGGATTCAGTGTCCATCACGGGCGATCACTATTTCTCGGACAAGCTGATTCTGCCCAGGCTCAATGTCCGCCCGAACAGCATCTTCGATCCGCGCGGCACCTATAGCGCGGCGCTGCTGGCGAGCGATGTCACAACAATCCAAGCCTTGTATCAAGGCAATGGGTTTGAAAAGGTGCAAGTCAAGCCCATCGTAAAGGACCAGGACACCGGTAAGGACGGGCAGCCTTCAAAGATAGCGCACATGAGCGTGAGCTACCACGTCACCGAGGGCCCGCAACAGAGGTTCGGCTCGTATAAGTTGGTCGGTAATGTTAAGGTCCCGACCAGCGCGTTGCTACCGCTGCTGAACACGCAGGTGGGTCAGCCTTATAATTCAAACGACATTACCGGCGACCGGGACGCAGTGCTGACTTACTACCTTGCGCATGGCTATGACCAGGCGGCCGTGGATATCAAGCAGGCACCGGATCCGCGCGACGCGAACTTATACGACGTAACGCTCGAGGTTACTGAAGGCGACCAGGTACACGTCAATCAAGTCCTGGTAAGCGGATTGCATTTCACGCGAAACTCCACCGTCGCGCCGGATGTAAATGTGCATCCGGGCGACGTGTTGAATCAGAGCGCGATCATCAACACACAGCGGCGCTTGTACGACCTCACCTTGTTCAACGGCGTGAACGCGGCCGTGCAGAACCCAAACGGCGAGGAGCTGCGCAAGAACGTGCTGCTTCAGTTCACCGAAGCCAAGCGGTGGGACGTGACTTATGGGTTTGGTTTCCAGGTCCAGACCGGCACGCCGACTTCCACCAACGTCCTCCAAAATATCCGGGAAGGCTTGCCGCCGTACAGCAATCCGAACGGCAAATTCGGCTTAAGCGCCCTGGTAACCCTGGATGTGTCGCGCATCAATCTCCGGGGCACGGACCAGAGCCTTTCTCTGCGGACCACCTATGGTTCGCTTGAAAAGATCGCGCTGCTGACCTACACCGACCCTCACCCGTTCAACAAGCGCAGCTTGGCATTTTCCGTGAGCGGCGGCTACACCAACGCGCGTGATGTAACCACTTACGCCGCCTCGCGGCTGGAAGCGACGGCCCGGCTGACGCAACGGGCGACCAAGGCGACCACCTTGATTTACCAGTACCAGTTCCGACGCGTAAATGTGGACCCGAACACGCTCCAGGTCGCGCCTGACCAGATTCCGCTCCTGTCACAGCCGGTTACCGTCGGCGGTCCGAGCGTGACTTACATCCGCGACACGCGCAGGCCTTCCTCGCTGAACGCTTCCGGCGGCACCTACAACACATTTCAGAACTTTTTTTCGGACGGTAAGTTTGGCTCGCAGGCCAACTTCAACCGTTTGGATGCAACCAATTCGAGTTACTACCCTTTCGGCACGGTGCATCGGTACGTGTTCGCGCGGCAAACCCGGATTGCCTACGAGCGGTCGTTCGGGACGGGCTTTCAAGAGCTGATCCCGCTGCCCGAGCGCTTGTACGCGGGCGGTGCCGAGTCGATCCGCGGCTTTGGCATCAACCAGGCAGGCCCGCGGGATCCCGTGACCGGCTTCCCGATCGGCGGTGCCGCGGCTTTTGTGAACAGCTCCGAGCTGCGCCTGCCGCCCCCCACGCTGCCTATCTTCGGCGACAGCCTTTCCTTTGTCATCTTCCATGACATGGGAAACGTATTTGTCCGGGGCAGGGATATTTGGCCGAGCTTTCTGCGCGTGCACCAGCCGAACAGCGCCGGGTGCCGCGACTTATCGCTCGCCGACCAGCAAGCGCCCTCGACCGAGCCGAACAGCATCGGCCTTACCGGGCGCTGTTCGGACAACTACTTTTCGCACGACATCGGTTTGGGCGCGCGCTACGGCACCCCGATCGGGCCGATCCGCGTCGATGCGGCTTACAACCTGAACCCGCCGATTTACCCGCAGATCACGGGCTACGACATCACCAACGCGAACGCCCCGGCGCGCGTAAGCCAGGCCGGCCATTTCAACTTCTTTTTCAGCATTGGGCAGGCATTCTGATGGGCACACTTTCCGTTCCCGCGCTCACACTTTTGGCCGCTGCCCTGCAAGCGGCAGTGCCGGCTCCCAATGCGCCGCCCAAGCCGGCCCCCTTGCAGCAAACGCCCGCCACCCACGTTTCCACCTCGCAGGAAAAGCGCGCCACCAAGCAAGCCGAAGCTGCGGCCGCAACCGAAAAGACCGGGGATGCGCCCCAAAACAAATCCGTGGTGCTCGACAGCGTGGTTGCCGTTATCAACGGCGACGTGCTGCTCCAAAGCGATGTGCAGGAGGAGCGGCGGTTTGAGTCGCTCCAGCTGCTGCCGGCAAACGAGAACAACGACCAGCGCGCAGCTGAACACCTCATCACGCGCACCCTGATCCTGCAGCAGATGAAGGAGCAGAATGCCGTGCCGGCGAAGGTATCCGACGCGGCCCTGGACAAGTCGATCGCGGAGCTTAAAGAGCAGCTGCCCGACTGCCGGGGCCACTGCGGGACGGAAGCCGGTTGGGCCGCTTATCTGGCCCAGCGTGAGCTTACGCCGGCTACGGTACGTGCCCGCTGGCGGCAGCGGATCGAGATCACCCAGTTCTTAGATGAGCGTTTCCGCACGGGCCTGAGCGCGCCCGAAGACCGGGTCCAAAGCTACTACGACAAAAATCTGGTGCCGCAGTTCCAGGCTAAGCACGAGAAGCCGCCCCCGCTCAAAAGCCTCAAGCCGCGCATCGAGGAGATCCTTCTGCAGCAGCAGGCCACCAAACAGATCGACGACTGGGAAGCGACGCTGCGGCAGGAAGGCAGCGTGCAAATCCTTGTGCCCGCTTATGGGCAAAGCAACGAGAACGCAGAACAAGGAAATGACATACCGGGAGGCGCGCTATGAGCACCACGCCGAGTTCACTGTTTGGGCGCCGGGCAGCGGCAGGCGGCGCAGGCCCGCGCCCAAAGCGGCACCTGTTTCTCAAGATCGTGCTTGGCATCGTCGTGTTCCTGGCGCTGCTGCTTGCGGGCTTGGCCTGGTACGCGTCCACGCCGCGCTTCGCGAGCTTCGTGCGGAAGGAAGTCATCAAGCAGCTCGAGGACATCACCGGCGGGCGGGTTGATCTCGGCGCGTTTCGTTGGCGCCTCCTGCACCTCCAGTTCGAGGCGGACAACCTGACGATCCACGGTCTGGAAGGCCCGGGTGAGGTCCCCTACGCGCACGTGGACCGGCTACTGGTGCGGCTCAAAATCATCTCGCTGTTCCAGGCAAAAATCGGCCTCAACTACCTGGGCGTGGATAAGCCGACCATCCACCTGATCGTGTACAAGGACGGCTCGACCAACCAGCCGGTGCCCAAGAAAAAGAGCGCGCCCACCAGCCTCGACCAAAACATGACCACTGTCTTCAACCTCCAGGCCGACCGTGCGGAGATTAACACGGGCACGATTCTGCTGAACCAGCGGGCGATCCCGTTTGCGCTGGCGGCAAACGACGTCGAAGCCGGGGTCAACTACCTCAAAGCCACAGACCAGTACAAGGCAACGCTTTCCATCGCGGACCTGACCGCGCGCAAGGGGATCGCCGCGCCGGTGCATTCCAAGCTCTCAGTCGATGCCTTCCTGGGCCGCAACACCCTGAGCGTTCCGGACGTGCACTTCTCCTCGGGCGCGTCGACCCTGGCCGCGCACGCGAACGTGAGCAACTTCAACGACCCGCACTGGCAGCTCGCGGCCAAGGGAACGGTGGATCTGCGCGAAGCGGAAGCGCTGGCGGGGGTGCCGGGGCTTGACCGCGGCGTGCTCGCGCTGGACATCCACGGGCAGGGAACCAAGGCCCTGTTCAACGTGGATGGGACGACAAAAATAGCCGGGCTTTCCTACAAGGGCTCGGGCCTGAACCTGAGCGGGCTGGACGCTTCGACCCAGCTCCATGCCACCCAGGACATTCTTGCCCTCAGCAACCTGCGGGCAAAGCTCGCGAGCGGCGGCACGCTTGAAGGCGAAGCGCACATCGACCACTGGCTCGCGCCCGCGCCCAAGCCTGCCGGGCCGCCCAGCGCGGTGGCACCGGGGGAGAAAGCGCATGCCGCTGCGAAGACAGCGCGGGAGGCGAACCATGCGATTGCCAGTGCGACGAGCAACCCAGGGGCTAAGGCCGTAGTACCGCAGGGTGAGGTCCACGCCAACCTCCAGGGCTTCACTCTGCCGTCCATCCTGTCGACCATTGCGCCGCCCAAGTACCAGCACCTGGGCTTTTTCACCACCGCGAGCGGGACGATCAAAGCGAACTGGGTGGGGAGTGTGTCGGATTTGAATGCCGATGCGCGCGTGACACTGGACGCGCCGCCTACGCCGCCGCGCGGCGACGTCCCGGTAAACGGAATCATCGATGTCACCTACTCCGGACGGACGAACAGCGTAATGGTGCACGAGATCAACGCGCACACCCCCGGGACGCAGCTGAATGTGACCGGCGGGGTGGGGCTGGCGGCGGGGGCGCACTCCTCCCTGCGCACACAGGTCACGGTGGCAAACCTGGGCGAGTTCAACCGGGCGCTCGCGGCTTTTGGCGTGGGCGGCGGCAAGCTGCCGGTCGCCTTGCACGGGCAGGCTTCGTTTAACGGTTTGGTAACCGGTTCGCTGGCCGCGCCGGACGTCACGGGCCATCTGGCGGTTAACAATTTCGACCTGCTGCTGAATGCTCCGACGCCTGCGGCGAAAGCCGCTGTTGCCACGAACGTGGCCCCCACCAACCCCGCCGGGCAGCCGGTTGCAGTGCCGGCGGCCGCGACCGGAGCCCCAACCGCCTTCCACGTCGACACGCTGACCGCCGACTTTGAGTACACGCCCGCGCTTGTTTCCATCCAGAGCGCGCTGATCACGCGCGGCAGTACGCAGGTGCACGCGTCCGGGCAGCTCCACGCGCACCGGACACGGCGCAAGGGCTACGCTTTCGACAAGCAGGCGGGCATCAACGCGACCGCGAGCATCACCAACGCAAACATCCCCGATCTGCTGGCACTGGCCGGCGAGTCCTCGCTGCCGGTGACCGGAACCCTGAGCCTCAACCTGAACGTGGGGGGCACGCTGGGCGATCTGAACGGCGGCGGGCACCTGGCCGTCACAGGCGGGCAGGTGTACGGTGAGACCTACAGGAGCCTAAACGCGGATATCAAGTTCGCCGGGCAGGATGTCGGCGCGTCGCAGCTCACCTTGCTGATCGGCGGCGGGGCCGTCACCGGCAGTGGCGACTATGACCTCACCAGCAAGCGTTTCCGGGTGCAGGCACAGACCTCGGGTCTGGACCTGAACAACTTCCAAACGCTCAAAAAGTCGCCGTACTCGGTACGGGGCCGGCTCGCTTTTAATGTCCAGGGATCCGGCACGGCGAAGCAGCCGCAGCTCCAGGCCGCGGTGCATCTGACGCAGCTTGCGATTGCCAACCCGGCGGGTGGCCCTGCTTCCACGGGCGAGGTGGACCTGACGGCGCACACAGCCAATGGCGCGGTCATCGCCGACATGGACGCCCGGCTTGACGGGGCGGACGCACGGCTTCACGCGCAAACCGTTTTGAGCGGCGATTACCAGACGCAAGCGCGGCTTACCCTTCGCAGCCTGGACATCAATCCGTTTCTCGCGACTTTTGGGGTCAGCGGCGTCAAAGGCGCGTCCGTCATCAGCGGCGACGTCACGGTCAACGGCCCGGCAGCAAAGCCCAAGCAGTTAAGCGGCGACGCGGACCTGTCGCGCATCGCGGTCACGGCGCAAGGCGTCACAGTTGGGACCGAAGGCGGGCTGCGGGCGTCTCTCCGGAACGGGGTCGCACAGCTGCAGCCGGTGCACATCACAGGCGGCGGCACGGATCTGACCATCGAAGGGCGCGCAGCGCTGTTTGGGGCGAACCGTCTGCTCGATGCGCGGGCCAATGGGACGCTGAACCTCCAGATCGCACACACCTTCGACCCGGACATCCATAGCAGCGGCATCGCGACCCTCCATTT
Organism: Acidobacteriaceae bacterium; assembly: GCA_965218545.1. GTDB lineage: Bacteria > Acidobacteriota > Terriglobia > Terriglobales > Acidobacteriaceae > EB88. The sequence goes on from CBDCLB010000001.1 coordinate 11,043, forward strand.
CACGGCCGGCAATACCATCGAAAAGCCCGCGCTCGCCGGTGCGCTTGCCTTCCACGACGTGAACCTTGCTTATGGCGACTTTCCCAACGGCATCAACCATCTGAACGGTTCGCTGGTGGTCGATCAGGGTCGGCTGACCGCGCGGGATCTCAAGGCGACCAGCGGCGGCGGGGATCTCGACTTCGGGGGATTTGTCGCCTACCAGGCCGGCGTTTTTGCAGATCTCACCATCACGGCCAAGCAGGTGCGGGTGCGGTACCCGGGCGGGGTTAGCACAGTCTTCAACAGCAAGCTGCGGATTCAGGGGACGCTCCAAAATATTTTCGTCAGCGGCGGCGTTGTTGTTACGCGTTTCGCGATCCTTCCGGGGCTCGACCTTTCCGCCTTTTCCTCCAACGGCATCTCGCCCCCACCCGACCCCACCGCATTCGCAAACCATATCCGCCTGGATGTGCACGTGACTTCCGCGCCGCAGCTAAACATCAACAACTCCTATGCAAAGCTTTCCGGAGATGTGGATCTGTATGTGCGCGGCACGGCGGAAAGCCCTTCGGTGCTGGGCCACGTTTCCATTACCGAAGGCGATGCAACCTTCGCCGGCACACACTATGTGCTGCAGCACGGCGATATCTACTTCACGAATCCGGTCAAGATCGAGCCCACCATCGACCTCGAAGCGAGCGCGCGCGTGGAGGACTACAACATCGTGATCGGGCTGCACGGTACGCCGGACAGGCTGCGCCCAGTATTCCGCTCCGATCCTCCCTTGTCCGAGCAGGATATTTTCTCGCTCCTTTCGGTCGGACGTACCCAGGAGGAACAGGCTATCTATTCGGAACAGCAGCAACAGGCCGGGGTCAACTCAACTGCCGACTCCATTCTTGGAGGCGCATTGAATGCCACCCTGTCCAGCCGCATCAACAAGCTGTTCGGCGGCGGCAGCGTCAAGATCGACCCGACCTTCGCGAACGGCACGGGCAATGCCACGGCCCGCATCACGGTGCAGCAGCAGATCTCAAAGAACGGCACCGTTACCTATGCCACCAACGTGAACTCGACCGCGCGGCAGCTGATCCAGGGCCAATACAACATCACGCCCAATGTATCGGTCCTGGCCGTGCGCGACGAGTCCGGCGTGTTCAGCCTGGAGCTGAAATTGCACCAGCGCTACCGTTAGCGCGCATCCTTTCCTTGCCAAAGCGGATTCCTAACGCTGGAACCGCTTTGTGCAAGGGAGAAAGCGATGCGAAGAAGGCAAACGATCTTTTCAAGCGTCTTAGTGTGTGCGCTGGCCGTGCCCGGCCTGCTCGCACAGAACGACAACACTCTGCAAACCGCGTTGAACAAAGCTTTGAGCAAAAAACAGTTCAGCAATGTCCATGGATCGGTGCAAGGCACCACGGCCGTGCTGCAGGGCAGCGTAAATGTGTTCGACGACAAGGAAGAGGCCGGCAAGCGCGCGCGGCATGTCAAGGGTGTCAAGGCGGTCGACAACGAGATCGAGGTTGCTGGGCCGTCTATCCCTGACGAGCAGCTCCAGCAAAAGCTGGTCCAGGCAATCTCCTACGATCGGGTGGGTTACGGGACAACGGCATTCAATGCGATTGCCGTCAACGTGCGGGACGGTGTCGTTACCCTGGGGGGGCACGCTTACGGGCCGGTCGACGCGGACTCCGCGGTCGGAGTGGCGAGCAATATGAAGGGCGTCAAGGATGTCATCAACGACATTCAGGTCGATCCCGTTTCGCCCATTGACGACCGCATTCGGCTCCAGGAGTATCGGACCATCTACGGTTATCCCTCGTTGAACCGGTACGCGATCGACCCAGCCAAGCCGATCCGGATCTCCGTGCAAAACGGGCATGTGACGCTCTACGGCGTGGTCAACTCCAAGGCAGACAAAGACGCGGCCGGTATCCGTGCGAATACCGTCCCGGGGGTGTTTTCCGTGGTGAACGATCTCCAGGTAGCCAATGGCGAGCGGAGTCGGTAGGGAAGCGCGGAAGTCGGAACTTGCGTAGCAGGTAAACTTGATCCATGCCCCTGCTGCGCTCTGTCGGCCACACGCTCGAGATGATCAAGTGGGAGCACTCAATCTTTGCTCTCCCGTTTGCGCTGACGGCGGCGGTCCTGGCCGCGCGCGGGTGGCCGCGGCCAGGGCAGCTCTTCTGGATCGTGGTGTGTATGGTCACGGCGCGCTCGGCGGCTATGGCTTTCAACCGCTGGGCCGACTCCGAACTGGACGCCGCAAATCCGCGTACGGCCATGCGCGCGATTCCGGCCGGAACTCTGACTCGCTCCTTTGTGGGCGGCTTTACCGTTGTTTCGGCGCTTCTGTTTGTGCTCGCGGCGGCGCAGCTCAACCGGCTTACCTTTCTCCTGTCGCCCGTGGCTCTCGCGGTCGTGCTCCTGTACTCATACACCAAGCGTTGGACCCGGTGGTCGCACGTTTTTCTCGGCCTGGCTCTGGGCATCGCGCCGGCTGCCGCGTGGATTGCGATTCGCGGCACGCTGGACCCGCGTATCCTTCTGTTGACCGGGGCGGTGCTGTTCTGGGTCGCGGGTTTTGACGTACTGTATAGCTGCCAGGACGCGGAGCACGACCGAGGTTGCGGACTGCGCTCTGTTCCTTCCAGCCTCGGACTCAATGGAGCGTTCTGGGTCGCCCGCCTGATGCATGTCGCGATGCTTGCCCTGCTGTGCGCCCTGGTGCAGGTTTTCGCCCTCGGCGCGTTGGGGTGGGTCGCCGTCGGGCTTGTCGCCCTTCTACTTGGATACGAGCATGCCATCATCTCGCCGCGCGACCTGTCCCGCATGAACGCTGCCTTTTTTACCCTGAATGGGGTGGTTTCCCTTGTGTTCTTCATCGTCGTTGCGGCCGCGGAGCTTGGCAAGCGGCACCATGGAGGGTAGCGCCCCTTTGCCGGCTTAGAGCGCCCAACGGCGGCCGCCGATAAGCTGGATGAGCAGAACCGCGACAGCCGACACCAGCAAGAGATTGGCAAGCGCCCCAAACACATGGAAGCTGACCAAGCCGACCAGCCAAAGCACCAGGAGAACGACAAAGATAGTCCACACCGTAGGATTCCTCGCAATGAAAGATTTGCAATCCCGGAACAGAAGTTGCCTTCCGTTTGCCCTTAGTTGCACGAGACGAGACCCCTGTTTCTAAAAATCTGCTTGAAGGGGAAACGAATGAAGATTGCAATCCAGGGAGAGCCGGGGTCGTTCAGCCACCAAGCCGCGCTCCAGTTCGATGCCGAGCTCTTGCAGGTTGGCGTGGAACCAGTTCCGTGCGCGTATTCGGCTGAGGTTTTCGAGCGCGTCACCGCCGGTGAGGCTGCCGTCATCCCCATCGAGAATTCGCTGGCCGGTTCGGTGCTGGAACATTACGATCTGTTGCTCGAATATCCAGTCCGGATCCATGCCGAACTGCTCCTGCGCATCCGCCACTGCTTGATTGCTGCTCCCGAACTTCCGTTGTCGGAAGTGCGGGAGGTGTATTCGCACCCGGTCGCCCTGGCGCAGTGCCGGCGTTTTTTTTGCTCGCACCCTGGCCTGCGCGCAACTCCTTTCTACGATACGGCAGGTGCCGCAGCCCATGCGGTCCGCGCCGGGGAAGGTGCCGCGGCGATCGCGAGCGAGCACGCCGCCCGCGTTTACGGAGGAAACGTCCTGCTGAGCGGGATTGAAGACCACCCGGCCAATTACACCCGCTTTCTTCTGATAAGCCCGAGGGAGTCGCCTCGGCTCGTGGATACGTTGCCGGACAAGGTGTCGCTGGCTTTTGCGGTTCCCAACCGCCCGGGATCCTTGGCCGCTGCCCTGGAGGTATTTTCCCGGCATGGATTGAATCTGACCCGGCTTGAATCCCGTCCGGTCCCCGGTTCGCCTTGGGAGTACGTGTTTTATGCCGATTACCAGCTCGGAACAGGCGGGACTGCGGAGCAGGCCATGGCGGAGCTGAGCGGAGCATGCCTGTTTGCCCGCGAGCTGGGTCGCTACCGAGCCGCTTCGCTTTGAGCCTCCAGGGTACCTTCGTACCCTGACCCTGCTTTTCCCCCTGAACAACTGCCGAACCCTGCCGATAGAACAGCTACACGAGAGTAGCCGGCCTGTCCAGGCTTCCGAAGCTTCACTTCCTTCCTCCAGCGGTGCTTTCTTAAAACCAGGGAAGCTCCGCTGGAACTTTGCGCTGCATCTTTCCGGCCCAGGAAGCGTCCAATAGGGGCAAGTTGATAAAGGTACACTCATGTCTAATGACTTCCTGAGCATCATTCGCCCCAGCGGTTCCGGTTCCCGCAACGACCGGCCTAGCCAATCCTCCAGCAACCGGCGCACGCTTCCGGTTCTTCCTTTGCGCGACACAGTTCTGTTCCCCCATGCCGTGCTGCCGTTGACCGTTGGCCGCGAAGGGTCCATCCAGCTCATCCAGTCGCTCGGCGAGGAAAAGACCATTGTGGTCGTTGCGCAGCGCGATGCGCGCGTGGATGCGCCCCAGCCCTCCGATCTCCACACCTACGGAACACTTGCCACGGTTCACAAAGTGGTGAAAATGCCGAACCAGAGTCTTTTCGTCTTCACGGAAGGCGGGGAGCGCGTCAAGCTGGACGGCTACGAGCAAATTGAGCCTTTCATGACGGCATCTGTCGAGCCGGTGCCGGAAATTGCGCCCGCCGCCGGGCCGGAGCTCGAAGCTTTGCAGCGCAACATAGTTTCCGACTTCCAGCAAATCGTAGCTGCCTCACCCACTTTGTCGGACGAGTTGCAAGCGATCGCGGCGCAGATCGATGACGGGGCCCGTTTGGCGGACTTTGTCGCGGCTTCGCTGCCGTTTCTCTCAACCAGTGACAAGCAGGAGCTGCTGGAAACCGCCGACGTGCAAAAGCGTTTGGAGCGCGTGAACAAGCACCTAGCCAAGGAGGTCGAGGTTCAGTCGCTGCGCAACAAGATCCAGTCCGAGGTGCAGGACCAGGTGCAGCAGACGCAGCGCGATTACTACCTGCGCGAGCAGATGAAAGCCATTCAAAAGGAGTTGGGCGAGGGCGACGAAGGGCAGCGCGATATCGAGGACCTGCGCGAAAAGATCGAAGCCGCCGGTATGCCCGAGGAGACCAAGAAAGAAGCGCTCAAGGAGCTCAACCGGTTGAGCCGCATGTCGCCCATGGCGGCAGATTACTCGCTGACCCGCAACTATATCGAGTGGCTGGCGATCCTGCCCTGGAGTAAGAGTACGGGCGGAACGATCGACCTTACTCTGGCGAAAAACGTGCTCGACGAGGACCATTACGAGCTGCGCAAGGTGAAGGACCGCATCCTGGACTACCTGGCCGTGCGCCGGCTTAAGCCCGACATGAAGGGGCCGATTCTCTGTTTTGTCGGACCTCCGGGCGTGGGCAAGACTTCGCTGGGCCGCTCGATCGCGCGCTCGTTGGGCCGCAAGTTCCAGCGCATTTCTCTCGGCGGCATGCATGACGAGGCGGAGATCCGCGGCCACCGCCGGACCTATATCGGTGCGCTGCCCGGCCAGATCATTCAAAATATCCGCCGCGCGGGCACAAACGATCCTGTCTTGCTCCTGGACGAGATTGACAAGTTGGGGCGGGACTTCCGCGGCGACCCCTCGGCGGCGCTGCTTGAAACGCTGGATCCGGAGCAGAATGCGACGTTCCGGGACAATTATCTTGATCAGCCGTTCGACTTGTCGAAGGTGCTTTTCATTTGCACTGCGAACCAGCTCGACACCATTCCGGAGCCTCTGCGGGACAGGATGGAGATCATTGAGTTGTCGGGTTACTCCGAGGAGGAAAAGCGCAATATCGCAGAACGGTATATTGTGCCGCGCCAAACCCGCGAGAATGGGTTGACGCCCGAACAGATCGAGATCCCGGAAGATACGATCGGGTTCATTGTCCGGCACTACACACGCGAAGCAGGGGTGCGGCGGCTCGAGCAGCTGATCGGCACGATCTGCCGCAAGCAGGCCCGGCGCATCGCGGAAGGCAAGACGGACAAGCTTCTGGTCACGCGCGACACAGTGATCGAATTTCTGGGCGGGATCAAGGTCCGGGTGGACACGGAGATCGCCGAGCGAACTGCGCGGCCCGGCGTGGCTGTAGGATTGGCTTGGACCCCAGCGGGCGGCGACGTGCTCTTTATCGAGGCGAACCGGATGAAAGGCAAGGGCGGCTTCACCATGACCGGGCAGATCGGCCAGGTTATGCAGGAGTCGATGCAAGCTGCGCTTACTTGGGTGCGTTCGAATGCGGCGTCGATTGGTTTGTCCGAAGACTTCACCCGGGAAATCGACCTCCACATCCACGTTCCCGCGGGAGCAATACCGAAAGACGGCCCGTCGGCAGGCGTGACCATGGCGACCGCCTTGGTGTCGCTCCTGACGGACCGGCCCGTACACCCGCTGGTGGCGATGACGGGTGAGATCACGCTTTCGGGTAACGTGCTGCCGGTGGGCGGGATCAAGGAGAAGTTCCTGGCAGCCAAACGCGCCGGGGTTAAACATGTGATCCTGCCAAGGGATGTGCAGCAGAACGTCGAGGAAGACCTTACACCGGAACAGGTCGACGGCGTCACTATCCACTACGCTCGCCGGATCGAGGACGTGCTGGAGGTGGCCTTGCCTAAGAACGGTGCCGAAGAGCAGGTCGACGAGGAAGTGCGCGAGGAGGTCTTTGAGCACGCAGATGCTTGAGGAACTTCGCGCTGCAAACCGTAAAAGGCCCGGGGTACCCCGGGCCTTTTACACTTGGTGCCGCACCAGCGGCGAAACGGGATCTCCGCGCGCGCAAAATCAGCGTTCTGACCCCCGCAAACGCTGGGGTAAAGGTTGCGCACCCTGTTCTACGGCAACGTCCAACTGCACAGCCCTTTCCGAGTGCCCCTGGAGTGCCGGATTGGGAATTGCATTTCAAGTGGGAGCAACTTTGCTTCGCGGCAAACGCATTTTCCCGGGATAATGGGCGAGGCTTGCAACCTCAAACCGAGGCCTGATGGCGATCGCCGCACCTGTGACTCCGGAGAAAGACTCGCTGCTTTTGCGGCACATGCCGTCCCTCGACTCGCTCCGGGGTGTCGCCGTTCTGCTCGTCGTGCTGTTTCACGGTTTTGGGAGCTACGCGTGGGTGCGTGTGCTGGGCGGCTACTGGGGCCAGCTTGCCTCGTCGACCGTGGGTTGCGGGCGATTCGGCGTCAACGTTTTCTTCGTCCTTTCGGGATTTTTAATCACGGGCATTTTGGTGGGCAGCCGGGCAAAGCCGGATTATTACAAACGCTTTTATCTCCGCCGCGCTGCGCGCATTCTCCCGATCTACCTCCTCGTGCTGCTCGCGCTTAAGCTGCTGCACGTCATCGACGACCGCTTCCTGGTGGCTTCGCTCCTTTTCTTGTCCAATTTTTCCCGTTTGTTTGGCGCGCCGCTCAACGAATATGGCGTGCTTTGGTCGCTTTCCGCCGAGGAGCACTTCTACCTTCTATGGCCGTTGTGCGTCCGGCGTTTACGCGGCGGGCAGCTGCGGGGCTTGCTGCTCGCGCTTATCATCATGGAGCCGCTTGCACGCCTCGCTGCGGTGCATGTCAGCGCGCACCTGGACATCCACTACAAAACGCCTTTCGTCCTGGATTTCCTGGCTTACGGAGCGCTTCTTGCGATGCTGGTGCGCTCGGGCCGGATCAACGCGGGGAATGCGGCCCGGATTGGAGGCGCTCTTGCAGGGATAAGCACCGGGCTCGCGCTCGTTGTGATCTGGTGCGCCAGCTTTCACCCCAGCCCTACGCTGGACGCGCTCGCGGATCTTCCGTTTACCTGGGGCGCAGTCGGCATTCTGCTGCTCGGGCTTAAGCGCGACCACGTGCGCGCGGAGCGGACCGGACGAACGGACTCGCATGGCTTTCTGCCGTTCTACGGTTACATCAGCTACGGCCTTTATCTCATTCACCTCGAGGTGTACACCCTGGCAAAGCATTTCGTCCTGGGGCGCTTAGGGCCCGGCATTCTCGACAATTTTGTGTTTTTCGCAACTGCCATCCTTATTTGCATAGCAGTCTCCACAGGGCTGGCCTATTTGTCGCGCAGGTGTTTTGAAGCGCCGTTTTTGCGATTGGCTCATCGGTCGAGCCCAGCCGGCGCGAGGACGGATCAGCTCTGAGAGTTCCCATCCGAAAGCGATGCTGCGCCCCATCGTTCACGCCAGACGAAAAGCAACGCGCCCGAGACTCCTAAGGCGACGGCGAAGGCGAGCTCCCGGGCTGCTCCTTGACGGGCGAAAAGCAGAAACAAGAACGCGGCCAGAGCCAGCAAGGGAGGCAGCGGGTAGAACCACAAGCGAAACGGACGGGGCAGCGCGGGCTGGCGGAAGCGCAGTACGATCACGCCGATCTGCTGGAGCCCGTACTGAAGCACAATGCGCACGGCAACGAGCGCGGCGATTACCGAGCGGAGATCGAAAAAGCAGAAAACCAACGCAATCAAACCGAGGGTAAGCAGCGCCATTTGCGGGTGGCCGTGGCGCGGGTGGGTCCGCGCGAACGGGGCGAAAAAATTGCCCTCCCGTGCCGCGGCCCAGGGCGCGCGGGAGTAGCTGAGCAGGAGGGAAACAATCGAGGAAAATGCAGTCCAGATAATCAGAAGCGAAACCGCAGCCGCGGCGAAGCGGCCCGCGCGGCCCCCGATAACGGACCGGAAGAGTACTGCTGCCATCGGCCGCGCGGTGCCGTGAGCGGTAAGCAGCGCTGGGACAGGGAGCGCGCCCAGCACGGCGAAGTTCATGAGCAGGTACAAGGCGGCGACCAGGACGATGGAGCCGATCACCGCGCGCGGAATCGTCCGGCCGGGGTCGCGGACTTCATCGCCCAAAAAACACACGTTGTAGTAGCCCCAATAGTCATAGGTGGTAATCAGGGCAGCCGCACCGAGCGCCGGGGCGAGGCCGGGGCCATGCGGCCAGTGCAGCTGCGCGTCCACAAGCGGCGCGCGTAGATGTGCGAAGCCGGCCGCGATGACGGTTGCGAGCGTAAGTAGAACGCCCGTGGTGAGCAAGGCCGCCGTTTGCAGGATCGCGGCGAGTCCGCGGGAAAGGAGCAGCAAAACCAGAAGGCACACCCCGGCGGCCAGCACGCTTGTGCCCCGGAGCTGGAGCGGGCCGGCAGCGAAGCCGCGACCGAGCTGCGGCAGCAGGTAGGCCGCGTACTGGGCTAGCCCGAGCGCCCCGGACGCTACGGAAAGGGGAGCAGTAAAGGTAAGCTGCCACACATAAAGAAAGGATATGAAGCGGCCGGCGTCGAACGAGGCGCGTGCGCGGCCAGGATTTGCAGGGGTCATCGCACCCTCATGCCCGCGCAGTGTTCCCGTGTCCACCGGGTCCGCTGTCTCGCGCGCTGGATGGACTTTGTGCGTAAGTCCGGCTTGGTCAAGCGGCCCGTCCTTGAAGGACGCATGGGCTGCGCCAGGCGCGCCCGCAAGAGCTGAAGGCTTGTAGATCTCCCGAAGAAACGCATACGAGCCGCCCGCGCGCGGCAACGCCGCACCTAGCTCAGCCCAAACCAGCCCGTCGCAAACAGCCAGCAACGCGCCCGCAACCCAGCCAAGCCATGCGCCTGGCCCAAGCGCGGCCGCCACAAGCGGCAGCGTGATGAAGGGGCCAACCCCGATCATGTTCATAAGGTTGAGCGAGATAGCGCTGCGGAGTGGGATTTCCCGGTGCCTGGCGTGCGGCTCGATCTGCATGGGGCTATTCAAGCAGCTTCCGTGCCCAGAGCGCGAAACGAAACGCGCTTTTGCGCAGGCGCGGTATCGGGACCGGTCCGAACTTCCGTGGCGTTCTATTCATTGCGGCCAGTGAATGGGGTTTGCCGCGGACGCGCCAATACAAAGCGGTGGTTTGGTTCGAGAAAAAGTAGCGGAGCGGACTCAACGGCTGGGACCGACCTTCAGCAGGAGATCCGGCCCTCACAATTTGCCTGTCTCAGAGCACCTTTCTCTTTCCCGAAGCGAGCACTCCCCCGAGCTAGCTTTCAGACAGGAGAGTCCGGGTTTCAGCAACGACCCGGTCCTGAAACGCGGGATCGCGCACCTGCTCCGAACCGAGCATCGGTCGCCCTTTCTCGTTAAAGTAAATCCCGGTCTTGACCGAAGGATCTGTGAGGATAGCGGTGACGATCTGCGCCGCTCTTTCTGGAGTGCTCCTGAATTTCGAAAAGGGAGGAAGCAGCGTCATAAGTTGGCCGAACAGGAAGCGGACAACAACATTTGCGTCACGAGCAAGGCCGGTCGCAGGGGTGATACCCGGTTCGATCGCATCGAAGCGCAGCCGAGGAATTTCGCGCGCAAACTTCATGGCTGCCGCGAGGACGCACTGCTTCGAGGTCGCATAGGCGTTAACGCCGGGCATGGATGATCCGCCCTGCTTCCACTCGCCCCGCGTACTCGCCTCCGCTGATAGATAACGGCCTCCCTTCATCCCGAGGATTTTGGCGGGCTTGCGCTCGGGATCTTCCACTGCCGAGACGATGAACGTCACAATCGCTCCGTCGGGAAGATGGGGAATAAGCGCTTCGGTGAGTGCAAACGGTCCCAGGTAGTTGGTGACAAAGGCCAGATCCCACCCTTGTGCATTCTTCTCAGGGAGCAAAGGAGAGATGCCGGCGTTATTGTGCAGACCAACGATCGGCAAGTTGAGCGCTAGTATCTCTGTGGCCGCTCGCCGGACGGAGGCAAGTTCGGATAGATCACAGACGACGAAAACAGCACGTCCTCCTTTTGCTTGAAGGTCGCCCTGGAGTTTGCGGAGCTTTTCACGGTCGCGGCCAACCAGAATCAGCGTGCCATGCGGGGCCATTGCGAATGCCGTCGCAAGTCCAATTCCAGATGTCGGCCCGGTGATAATATATGCCCTATCTTGCTGGTTGCTTAGCTTGGAAGTCAGCATCCTTTGTCTCCTTATTGCCTACCTAATCGGTCAATAATATGCATAAAAATCAGGCGATCATACGCCACAGCGCCTCGAAGCCGGCCTTGCAATGTCGTTTCGCATTCGGCGGATCTTGAACCATGAATTCGATCGTCGACTCTGCAACGGAATTCATGAGTGACATCAGGAACGTGGTAGGACTTTTGTGCATCGAGCCAGAGGCGTGAATCCGACCCACTAGTTCCGCGACGGAAGTCATGCCCTTGGCGGCAGTGGATCGAGATGCAGGCGTAATTTTTCCAGATACGCTTAGCTGCGTTAGGGCGTGCCGCTTTTCTGGAGACGATACTGCCCAAGCGGTCCAGTTTTGCCAAAGACAAAAAAACTGGTCTCTAGGCTCATCTGTTTCCCGCAATCCCATCACGGCGGCGGATGCCATCTCTAGCTTCAGCTCTATATAAAGAGTGTTGAAAAGGTCTGTCTTTGTTTCGAAATAAGTGAAGAGTGAACCACTGGCGATCCCTGCCTCTTTAGCAATCCCAGCGGTTGGGGCACTCAGTCCTTGCGCCACAATCACACGAGTAGCGGCCGCAATGATCGCGCTTCGCTTATCGTCGCTGCGTGGCCTGGGCACACCACGACTGTATAGGTAAGCGCCTGGGCAGTCAACTACGTTCAGGGCGGAACGCCCATGCCGGTGGGCCCACGTCTTCCCGTTCCGCTTCGGGACGCCGGGCCCTTTCAGGTTCGAAACTGGGGTTGTTTTCGCGCTGCCCTTGCGAAACAATGCCCATGGATCGCCATGCCTCGCTCAAGCGGCAAAGCAAAAAGAGATCCGACTGGGAGACCCATGAAACGCGGCAGTGTTCTCCATCGTGTTGCCGACCGGTACGCCGGCGTTCCGTTCCTGGCCTTGACCGGACTGCTTGGACGGCGGCGCGGGCCCGTGGAAAATCCCGAACGCGTCGGCATCACCGCTTCGCCGACGATGGGCGATACTCTGTTGACCGCAGCGGCAATCCTGAACCTGCGGGCGCGATATCCCCATGCCCGTTTCCTATTTTTCGCCACCCCGGCCGCGGCTCCGGCCGCGGAGTTGCTGCCCGGCATCGATGAGATCGTGGCGATCGAGCTTACCGATCCGCGCATGACCTTAGGCGCTTTCCGGCGCGCCAAGCTCGATCTGCTGGTGGACTTTACAGCCTGGCAAAGGCTTACCGCTTTTTACTCGGCGTTTTCCGGGGCTCGATTCCGCGTCGGGTTTCGCACGCCGGGGCAGCATCGGCACGGGCACTACGACCGCACTGCGGCCCACTCCCGCGAGCTGCACGAGGTCGAAAACTTCCGCGAGCTGGCGCGCACGCTGGGGGTTGGGCCTGCCTTGGCACCCGTTCTCCACACGCCATGGCTTGAAGCCATCCCCGACCCTTTCTCCGGGGAAGAAGTGATTGTTTTTCACGCCTGGGCGTCCAATGACAGTCACTCCATCCGCGAATGGCCGCAGGCGAATTGGGTTGAGCTCGCCCGGAAGCTGGGGCGGCCTGGAACCCGCTTCGTCCTTACCGGCGGCCCCGCGCAGCGGCCCAAAAGCGACGAGCTTCTAGCCGCGCTCACCCGGGCGGGCGTGCAAGCCACGGTGTTTCAGGGTGCCGGGGGCTTGCGCTCGCTCGCCGCGCTGCTCCGGAGGGCTGCGTTGCTGGTGTCGGTCAACACCGGGGTCATGCACCTGGGCGCGCTGCTCGGCACGCCCGTAGTGGCCCTCAACGGCCCCACGTCACCCCGGCGCTGGGGCCCGTGGAGCGTCAACGCGGAATCGGTAGAGCCGCGCGGCGGCGGGGGCGGCTACCTGCACCTCGGCTTCGAGTTTAAAGGCCAGCCGAGGGACGTGATGGAGCGGACGCACGTGGACGATGTGGCCGCTGCCGCGCAGCGTTTGCGGCGCGCCCCAAATGCGTGATGGAGCTAGGAAGTAGCGTCAAATTGCTGAGGCTGCTCTTGGCCACGATCGTACTCAGTTTTGGGTGCAGCAGTTCATCAAGCCATGAGGTGTCACGTGCGCTATCTCCGAACGGAAAAGTGGAAGCAGTGTTGACTGAAATCAATGGCGGCGCAACGACCTCTTTCGGGTATGAAATCTCTCTGAAAGCGGAAAGGTCTCCTGAAAGTGTGAAGATAGCTAGCCTGTACGGAGCAGTAAGAAACAATCATGCGTACGGCGTAGATATGTACTGGGAAGGGAACACAACGTTTGACATCCGGTATTTAAAGGCTAAAGCGATTGTCGGCGCTTTGAGCAGCGTGAGGCTCAAGGGAAGTGATGTACGAATAAAACTCGAAGGAGGAGTAGAAAACCCATCGGTTCCCTCCGGGGGCATGGTCTTCGATATGGATAAGCATTGGAAACGCTAAGAACGCATCGACCAAGCTCCGGAGCTGTTGTAAGCAACGTGTGGTGCTTGGCGGACCCGGTGAGCACCTAGAGCCCGTTCTTAACTTCACGCGTATGTTTTAACGAGACTGCGGAGCATGAGCGAGAGAAAGGCGAGCAGGTGCAGGCCCTTGAGCGTGGTTTCGAGCCGCTGGCAATCTCTCGCTGGACGGCGAAACCGTGCCGCCCAGGCGAAAGAGCGCTCAACCACCCAGCGGCGGGGCAGCAGCACAAAGCCGCGCTTTGCCGCCGAAGGCCGTGGTTTCGAGCCGCTTCGGCCGCGGCCGGCCCCATATAGCCCTGGCCCACGTAGGCCAACACCACGCTGTCTCCGGTCGCCTCCTGCACTGCTTGGGCCAGCGCCGCAACCTCAGCCCGGTCGCCCTCATCGGCCACGGTGACCTTGAGTGCGAGCAGGTGGCGGAGCGTGTCGACGGCGATG
>CBDCLB010000002.1:0-927800 GCA_965218545.1 Acidobacteriaceae bacterium
TAAATCTCCGGTACTTCGCTTTGAAACAGGTTCTGCACCAGCTCCGGCGCTGCCCGCGAAACGATCACCTGCGGCCCCTTGGCGGCCCGATCGACCCGGAGCAGAACCACCCGGACGCGCTCGCCCACCGCGAACTGCTCCAGGCGCGACTGTTCGCGCCGCGGCATCCGGGCTTCGGCCTTGCCCAGCTCAAAGATCACGTCCTGCGGCTCTAAACGCTTCACGGTCGCGTTAATGACCTCGCCCATCCGGCTCCCATACTCCTGGAACACGGTGTCGCGCTCGGCTTCGCGCACCTTTTGAAAGATCACTTGCTTGGCCATCTGCGCCGCGATCCGGCCCAGAACTTCGGTGGGCTTGTAGTAGCGGATTTCCCCGCCGACCTCCACCTCCGGAACCAGCGCGCGCGCGTCCTCAAGCGTTATCTGGTTCACCTCGTCCTCGACCTCCTCCGGCGTTTCCACGACCGTGCGGTACGCGTAGGCGCGGATTTCGCCGGTTTCCTTGTCGAGCTCGGCGCGCATGTTTTCCTGCGTCTTGTAGTACTTGCGCGTCGCGAGCGCGATCGCGTCCTCAACCGCGCCCACCACGATCTCGGGCTGGATGCCCTTGTCGCGGCTCAGTGTTTCAATGCTCTGGTACAGCTGACTCGCCATTCCTTATCCCTTCCCGCCGTTCCCGGCGGCCCTCCCATGCTTCCCGCGCAAGCCGCCTACCACTCCGGCACGAGCTGCGCTTTTTCAATATTGCTGAACGCTATCTCCACGGGCGCGGCAGCCGGCACCGCTTTCTTGCCCTTCTTCGTGGGCTTGGGCGCGAGTGGTACCAGCGTTAAACTTTCCCCCGCGAGCGGCCCCAGGTGCCCTTGCCAGTGCCGGTTGCCCTGGACCGGCGTAAACAGCTGCAGCTTTGCGAGCTGCCCCGCGAATCGCTCGAACTCTTCCCGGGTCCGGAGCTTCCGGTCCAGGCCCGGCGAGCTCACCTCCAGGGTGTACTCGGCCCCGGGCATCAGGTCTTCGACGTCCAACACCGTCCCAAAGTCGCGCGCAAACCGCTCGCAGTCCCCGTGCGTGACGCCGGAAAGCTGGGCGACCGGTACCCCCGGGGGCAGCTCCCGCAGATACGCGAGCTCATCCTCGTTCTCACTCAAGCCGGCTGCCTCGCCCGCATCCACCATATCGAGCACGATCGACCCGTCTTCCGCCTCAGTTTCCTCCGCCGGCCCCTCGGAACTTCCGCTCCGCAGAACTGCGAGCCGCCGCTCCAGCTCGGCCCGGCCTTCACGGTTGCGCTCCAGGAATACGCGCAGGGTGCGATGCTTGCCGCCGCCCCCGGCGAGTTCGAGCTCGACCAGCTCCAGCCCGTGCGAGGCTGCCACCCGCTCGGCGAGCGCTTGAATCTGTTCGTAAGCTGCACTCATGCCGGTTCTTCCGCCCAAAGAAAAAGTGGGCTTTCGCCCACTGCTGCCCGCTGCGATGCCATGCGGGCGGTCGTCTACAAGACCCATCATACGCCACGCGGAATGACCGGGCAAACCGCCCTACCTGCTCGCCGGGCTTCCCCGTTTTGCGACAATAATGGGGATGGCTCCCGCCCGCTCTTGCTTGCTTGCCGCCTTCGCCGCGCTCCTGCCTCTGGCAGGTTGCGGCTACCATGCCGCCGGCAACGCGACCCACCTGCCGGCTATGGCCCGCGTGCTCGACGTTCCCGTGTTCAAGAATCATACGCAGGCCTACAACGTAGAGCTCACGATGACCCAAGCCGTGCTGAAGGCGTTTGCAAGTCGCACGGACTTTCGGGCTGTGCCCAGTGACGAGCCCGGCCGAGCCGATGCCGTGCTCCACGGCGACATCACCGGCTTTACCGTGTACCCGCTCACCTACGACGCGGCCACCAACCAGTCCTCCAGCTACATCATCACCGTGACCGCGCGCGTGGAGCTCGACGATCGCGACGGCCGCGCACTGTACACCAATAACCACTACCTTTTCCGCCAGCAGTACGAGTCCACCCAGGACCTGGTGAGCTTTATCCAGGAGGATCCTGCGGCGCTCAACCGCTTGTCCCGCGATTTCGCCCAAAACCTGGTCGCGGACATCACGGAGAGTTTTTAAGGTGGGCGCGGGTTTCCAGTCCACCGACCGATTCCTAGCCGAGCTCGGCTCCGACAAGCTCCGTCCCGGCTACGTTTTCGTCGGTGACGAGGCCTTTCACTACGAGCGCTGCCGGGCCGCGCTCATCGCCCGGTTCGTCCCAAACGACCTGCGCGATTTCTGCCTCCACGACCTCGACCTCGCGGAGGTGAGCATTTTCGACGCGCTCGGCCAGGCGCAAACCCCTTCGCTGATGGCCCCCTTTCAGCTGTTCTTTCTGCGCGGCTTAAAGACGCTCTACGGACGCGGCGCCAAAAAGGAGGAGTTCGCCGCCATAGACGCGTACTTCCGTTCGCCCAACCCGCAGGCGCTGCTCTTGTTTGTCGCCGACCACTTCCGCGTTCCCGCCGACCCGCGCCGCATGGATCTGGAGGACAAAACCCGTTACGAGCGCATCCGGGAAACCCTGGGCGAGTGGTGCGGCACGGTCGAGCTGGCCCGCGCCGACGAGGAGGACGCCGTGCGCTGGCTTCTGGGCGAGGCCAAGCGCGCCGGCAAGCAGTTGGATCCGGCGGCCGCGCGCGAGCTCGCCGATGCGCTCGCGGCCGACATGCTCGCCATCGCGAACGAGTGGGAAAAGCTACTGCTTTACACGCGGGACCGCGCGGAGGTGACCCAGGCCGACGTCGAAACGATGGTTTCCGGCGCGAAGCAGCGGTCGCTCTACGAGCTCACCGACGCCATCTCACGCAAGGACAAGCCCCGCGCTCTGGCCGTGCTCGATGGGCTCTTGAACGCGAGCGAGGCGGGGGAGGACGCGGCCATCGGGCACCTCTATATGCTCGCCCGTACCTTCCGGCAGATGCTCGTGATCCAGGAAAAAAGCGTGCGCGATGCGCGTGCGATCTGGGGCGCTTTGTGGCCGGGCTTCCGCCTGCCGCCCTTCGCGGCTGAGGATGTGATCCGGCAGGCGCGGCGCTATAAGGGTTCCGGCGAACTGACCGCCGCGATCCAGAGCGTCGCCCGCGCCGATGCGCAGCTGCGGTCAAATCCTGTGGACAAGAAGCTCGTGCTGGAGCGGCTGGTGCTTGAGCTGGCTACGCCGAAGCAGTAAACGGGTTGCGGATCGTCAGCCCCCCGATCTGCCGGCCATCCTGCATGTCTTCGGTGTAAAGAGTGTCGCATCCAGCAAGAAAAGCGGAAGTGTTGATGCTTGCGTCGTAAGTCGCACATACTGATTTGACCGGAGGTGCGGCAATGTGGTGACAAGGCCCTGGCTTACTGGGTCTCTGTTTCTATGCCTAGGCGTTGTATGCCTTTCCTCGTCGCCCTGAAAGGTCGCATGTGTCCACTCTCTGGCGTCCTCGCAATTAAGCCCGCTTGCTCAAGCCGCGCGAGAATGCGGATGGAATTTGTCTCCTGCCCGGGATAATCCATGGGGGTCACCAAGCGCTCGACCGTATACCAGCTCGCTCGACCACCACTGCCCGCCACGATGCGCAGAGCCTGTTGCTCTGCTTCCGTCAGTTCGATCAGCTCTATCGGCTTTAAGTGATCCATCTGCTCAGCTCCCGTTGCAATGCGCTGATAATCCCACCATCGCGTAAAAGCCTTTTGGCAGTGGAAGACTTCGCGTCGGCCTGAAGATAGGCATATACAACAACATTCGCGTCAAAGAAGTTCGACGAGCTACTTATTTTCACCTGTTTCAAATCTCCAGCTCCACGCGCGCTCGTGCAGCTCTTCCCGATTCCACTTGAAGTCGGCAGGCAGGGGAAGGCTTAGCTCGTCGAGCGCCCTCAAAGCTTCTTCGCGGGGTCATCTTTGGTGTGCTTTCCACACGGCGGTTCACGACAACATCAATCTCGTCGCCTTCTTTCAGCGCAAGTTCATGTACCAACTCCGCAGGCAGCTTCACTGCCAGATCCTCACCCCAACGCGCAATCTGCATATTCGCCTCCCACATCGCTCCTTACCCTAATCCCGCAGCAACTTCTACTCCAGCACCATCTCCACCTCGCCCCGCCCCATCCCCGTCAGCACCACCGCCGCCGTCAAAATCAACCCACCCCCCACCCAGGCCCCAGCCCCCAGCCGGTCCCCCAGCACCCACACCCCCAAGGCCGACCCCAGCGCCGGCTCGATATTCAAAAACACCGCCGCCCGCGAAGCCGGCACATGCCGCATCCCCCAGTTCCACAGCACGCTGGTCGCCGCCGTGCACAGCACCCCGCTCGCCACGAGCGCCCACCAGGCCTTCGCCGGAACGCCCTTCAACGGCGGCAGCCCGTCTTTCCCCAACACCCAAACGGCCAGCATCGCCGTCCCCAGTAGCAGCCCCCAGGCCGTCACCTGCAACGCCGAATGCCGCCGCACCAGCGATTGATTGAGCAAGAGCCACGCCAGCGAGATCCCGAGCGACAGCACAATCAGCAGGTCCCCCCCAAGCGAAGCGCCCCCGCCGCCCGACCTTCCGCTCAACACAATCAAAGCTACCCCCGCGCTCGACCCTGCCAGCGCCAGCCACCCCGTCCACGGCAGCCGCTCCCCGGCAAACACCGTGGCTCCCAGCGCCAAAACTCCCGGCATGACCCCGACCATCAGCGCCGCGTGCGAAACCGTCGTGAGCGATAGCCCGTAAAACTGCGTAAGGAACTGCACCGGTACGCCGAGGAGGGAAGCGATGGCCAGCTGCCCCCACTCCCCGCGTGAAAAGCCGGGCCGCCGCAGCACCGGCAACAGCGCCGCGCACCCAAACAGGAACCGGTACAGCACCATATCGTCCGAGCTCATCGAGCGTAGGGCAATCTTGCCGAACAGAAAACCGGTGCTCCACAGCCCGCCCGCCGCCGCGCAGGCACCGTAGCCCAGCGCACGATAGCGGCTTCTCACTGCTTTTACGTCTAAAACCGCACCGGCCGTCATCGGCAAGGCTCCTGCCACATCAAAACCGCACCCACTGATCCGTGGCCTGCATCCCTGTCCCCCTGTTGCACAATACTAAGTATGGTGCTTGGGTCTGTAATGCGTGGGTCCAGGGCGCGAGGCCGGCTACTGTGGGGCGCGCTTGCTCTGCTGCCCTTCGCGGCCCATGCTGCGACGCCAACCCCCGCTCCCTCGGCCCGCATCCCGGTCGAGCCGCTCGGTTTTGTGCCTCCGTCCCACTTCTACATGCCGTACCGCGTTCCTTCCGCGACCCTCAGCTTTCTCGACGCGCGGCACCTGCTGTTTACCTTCCACGTCGCCAAGCTCATGCACCGCGAGCCGGACGAGCCGCCCGAGGATCAGGATCAGACCGTCCGCGCCTTGGTCCTTTCCGTCCCCGGCGGCAAGATCGAGGCCGAAGGGACCTGGCGGCTCCACGACAAAGGCCCCTATTTTTGGAACCTCCGCGATGGCCGCTTTCTGATGCGGCAGCGCAATACCCTGTATATCGGCGACAAAACCCTGGTCCTCAAACCCTATCTCCACCCTGAGGGAACGCTCGACTCCGTGCAGCTTTCGCCCGACGCGAGCACCCTTACCGTGCAGTTCGCCAAGCCGGCCGAGGAGGATCAGGCGGGGGATGCCGACCGGCCCGCAAACGCCCCCACCCTGGGCGACGACGCCCCCCGGTTCCTCGACAAACCCAAGGAATACTCGCTTCTTGTTGTTGACACGCGCGCCCACATCGCCCACCGTGTCGGCCGCATTGCCCGGCTCGTGGTCCTGCCCATGGTGGAAGGCGGCTACCTGGGTGTGGAGCAAGGGAAGGGCAAGCAGTGGATCGTCAACGCGGCATCTTTCGGCGGGGAGATCCGCCCGGTTGCCACCGTGCTCAGTCCTTGCGAGCCGCGCGTCCAGTCCGTGAGCGAGCAGGTGTTTCTCGCCTGGAGCTGCCTCCCCATGTCGCCCGATCACCTGGTACAGGCCTTTGACCTCCAAGGGCATAAGCTGTGGGAGCAGGTTTGGCAGTCCCGTTTCACCTGGGGGGACTTCGCCTACAGCGATACGGGCAACCGCTTTGCCTATGGTTCGGTCGAGGTCAATCACGAGCTCGCCACGCTCGACCCCGTGGATCAAAGCTCCATCGTCGGGCAGCCCGTGGGGGTGTTTTCAGTCGCGACCGGCAAGCTTGACACCGTGCTGGACGCGAGTCCCATCCTCACCGCCGGGAACAACTTCGCGCTGTCTCCCGATGGAGACATGCTGGCAATTCTGCGCGGCGGGGCGATTGAGCTATACACGCTGCCTCCGGTGGCCCCGCCCGCGGTCACCCATGCCGCGACTGAAGGGCCTGCTCCCTCGGCCGGAGCGAGCCGGTGAAGGTCGAAACCCGCTACGTCGCCCCGTTGCTCGGGCTTTCCTGCCTCACAGCTTCCTTTTTCCTCGCCCGCCGCTTCCGCCCGCTCCGCCCGCGTACCGCGCTGGTACTGCGGATCGCCGTGGCTCTTCCGCTTGTCGCGTCCGGCAGCCTCCACCTCCTCCGGCCGCGGATGTTTCTCGCGCTACTGCCGCCTCCATTTCCCCGGGAAAGCTGGTTGATCGTCCTTACAGGCGTTCCGGAGCTGCTGGGCGCTGCCGGGCTGTTTTTTCCTCGCTTCCGCCGCTCGGCCGCCCTTTGCCTTTCCGTTTTCATGGTCGCCATCTTCCCGGCCAATGTTTATGTAGCCGGGCGGCGGATCGATGGCCTTCCCATGCCGGGTATTCCCGCGCGCACCGCCATGCAGGCGGTCTATATCGCACTGATTTTGCTCGCCGGTTGGGGCCGCCCCAGGTTTCGGCTTCCCAAAACGGGAGAAGCCTCCGGCGATCTCACAAACCGTTCTTGACCGCGTCCAAGCATCCGTAGAGAATCAAGCCCACCTACAGCCCATGCACGCACCTTTGCGTATCAGCCCCCGGGAGCGTCTCGTGCTTCTGGCCATTATCGAGAGCTACATCGAAACCGGCGAACCCGTCGCCTCGCAAACGCTCGCGCGCTTGTGGGCGCACAAGGACGGCATGAGCGCCGCGACCATCCGCAACGTCATGGCCACGCTCGGGGAAGCGGGCTTGCTCGACCAGGCCCACTCTTCCGCCGGACGCATCCCCACCCCGCTCGCCTTTCGCTTCTACGTTGAGCAGTTGGGCACTCGCGAAGCCAACAGCCTTTCCCCGGCGCGCCGCGCGGAGATCGCCGGGAGCTACGGCGGCGTGTCCTCTGCGCAGCAGTTTCTCGAGCGCACTTCCCAGGTGCTGGCTTCGGTTTCAAGCGGCCTAGGCATCGCGCTGCTCACCTCAGCCGAAGCGCACACGCTTGACCACATCCACTTCACCCGTCTCGCCCCCACGCGGGTGCTGGCCGTGCTCGTTACCCATGCCGGCGTGGTGCTGGACCGCGTGCTCCAGCTCGGGCGCGAGCTTACCCCCGTGGAGCTGGACGCGAGCGCCCGCTACCTGAACGAGAACTTTCGCGGCTGGTCGGTTTCCCGGATTCGCGCGGAGCTCGACGCGCGGATGACCGAGGAGCAAAGCGCGTACGACCGGCTGCTCCGCTCGGTCGAGGAGCTTTGTTCCGGCGGCGCGCTCCACGATGGGGGGCCGGAAACCACCGTGTATGTCGGCGGTGTGGGCAATCTGCTGGCGAGCGAGCTCGACCGTTCCATGCTGCGCCAAATGCTGGCCGCGCTTGAGGAAAAGCAGCGCCTGGCCGCCCTGCTGAGCGCGTACCTCGACGCCGGCCGGCAGACCGTGCGTGTGATTGTCGGTCTGGAAGGCGACCTGCCCGAGCTGCCGGAGATGAGCAATTTCGTCTTAATCGGCGCGCCCACGCGCCTGGGCGAGAACCACTCCGGCGCCCTCGCCGTCATCGCGCCCACCCGGGTGGAATACGGCAAAACCATGGACGCGGTCGCGTTTGTGGCCCAGCTTCCCGAGCGCATCTTTCAGCTGCGTGATCCGTAACAGAGCGCCGGGGGGCGCTCATGGGAAAATGGGGTATGCGCCCCACCCTGCAAAGCCGCCTCCGCGAACAGTTTGACCGGCTCCGGGGAGCCGCGGGCGTAGAGGAATCCGAGGGAGAACATATGAGCCAGACCCGCCCTGAAACCAGCGAATCGCTCCTGGAAGCGATCCAGAATACCGATCCCACCAGCGACCCCGCCGAGGACATCACGACCGGCTTCGAGGGCGAGGACCGTACGAGCGGCGGCACAGCCTCTGAAATTGCCGGCGAGGAAACCGAGCGCCTGCGCCAAGAGCGCGACGGCCTGCTCGACAGGCTCGCGCGCACCCAGGCCGAGTTCGACAACGCCCGCCGCCGCGCCGATCGCGAGCGCGTCGAATTCCGCGACTACGCGACCGGCGCGGCGGTCGAGCAGTTCCTCCCCGTGCTCGACAACTTCCAGCTCGCCCTTAAGTCGAACGGCACCGCCGAGCAGCTCCGCGCCGGGGTCGAGCTCATCGCCAAGCAGATGGAGGAAGCCCTCCGCTCGCTGAATGTGGTGCCGGTGGACACTGTCGGTGCCCCCTTCGACCCGCGCTTCCATGAGGCTCTGGGGCATGTGGAAACGGCCGAGCTCCCGGACGGCCATGTCGCCGAAGAGGTACGCCGCGGCTACCGTATCCGCGAGCGGCTTCTGCGCCCGGCTCTGGTGCGTATCGCTTCCAACCCGCAACAAACCCAGGCCTGATTCCTGAGAAGCACGGGTAGCCCGCATCTCGCCCTTGGGATGTGGATGCCCGGCACCTTTCCAGCCGGAAATTCAAGTTCACACCAAGACCAGCAAAGCACATGCCGACCGTGACCAAGACCGATTACTACGAAGTTCTCAGCGTTTCCCGCACCGCTACTGACGGCGAGCTCAAGACCGCCTATCGCAAGCTCGCCATGCAGTTCCACCCCGACCGCAACCCCGGCGACCATGCCGCGGAAGAGCGCTTCAAGCAGTGCTCGGAGGCCTACCAGGTCCTCTCCGACCCCGACAAGCGCGCCGCCTACGACCGCTACGGCCATGCCGGAGTCGGCTCCGCGGGCCCCGGCGCGGCAGGCAACCCGTTCGCGAACGCTCAGGACCTCGGCGACATCTTTGGCGATATTTTTGGCGAAATGTTCGGCGGCCAGCAAGCCCGAGGCGGCCGAGGATCTCGCGCCCAGCGCGGACGCGACCTGCGCTACGACCAGACCATCGACTTCTCGGAGGCCGTCTTCGGTAAGGAGATCGAAGTATCGGTCAAGCGCATGGAGCCCTGCGATACGTGCGACGGCACCGGCACCCGCTCCAACAAAGGCCCCGCCACCTGCCCGCAGTGCGCCGGCCGCGGCCAGGTCCGCTTCCAGCAGGGCTTTTTCTCGGTCGCCCGCACATGCACCAACTGTGGCGGCACCGGCCAGGTCATCACTGATCCGTGCCCCACCTGCCACGGCGACGGCCGCGCGGAGAAAACTCACACTGTCCGCGTGTCCATCCCCGCAGGCGTCGAGGAAGGCACCCGCATCCGCTATGGCGGCGGCGGCGACGCGGGCCGTTTCGGCGGCCCCTCGGGCGACCTCTACATCGTCCTCACCGTCAAACCCCATCCCTTCTTCGAGCGCGACGGCAACGACGTCCACTGCGTCGTCCCCATCTCCTTTACCCAGGCCGCGCTTGGCGACGAGATCACCATCCAGACCCTTGAAGGCGATACCCGTTTAAAAATCCCCGAAGGCACCCAGTCCGGCAAGGAGTTCCGCCTCCGCGCCAAGGGCGTCCCCTACCTCAACGAGCACGGCCGCGGCGACCTCATCGTCGAGGTCCAGCTCCAAACGCCAAAAAAACTCACCCGCGAGCAAAAAGACCTCCTCCGCCAACTCGGCGAAAGCATCACCGTCGAAAACGCGCCGACGTCGCGCTCTCTGTTCGGCAAGCTCAAGGAGATGCTTTCGTAACAGAAACCGGGGTTGCCTTTTCTTTGCGGACGAGCAGTGCGGCGGAACTCGCTTAAATATCGGTCTGAGCGCCGACGAGTGCTTCCACTATGCCGCAAACAGATCGGGGCCGCTGTAGAAATCAAAAGGACTCCTTAGTGGCGGCCCTGAGCAGGCGCTCGGTTCCTAGAATGCCGAGAGGCGCATTTCCAGTTACCCGTTTAGATGGCCTGACCACGGTAGAGTATCAGCATGTGAATTCTCAGATTGGTCGTTGCGCATCCCAATCTAGCCTGCTCGTTCCTCGTAGTAGTTCTCCAGTCGATTGCGTTGGCCATACGAGGAAAGGGCCATTTATTGAGCCCCCTAGGATGGTTAGATTTGGCGATCTGGGCACTCAGCATGTCGGCGGTTACACTCAGCTGGCATTCAGCTTTGGAAACGGCACGCCTATTGGATAAGTTGAAGCACGAAGCAGAGCAAACGCTCGACGTGAGTAAACAGCCACAGTGTGATGCTAAAAACGCGTTGCTTACAAGTCGAAGTGCGACTGATAAGGCGGTAGATGCTTCAAAGAAGGCAAATAGTGCAGCGACCAATGCTGATTCTGCTGAGACACTTTCAAAATGGGCTGGGGAGGAAGCCTTAAGCTCATTAAAGCTTGCTAACACTGCTCAGGCTGAGACAGAGGCTCAACGCAGAGCCCTAAAAAGTGTTCACATAGATATAGATCTGAGCGGACCGCTGCCATCCGGAGAGAAGGGCGGGAGTTGGATGTATGGCGATAGCAAAGACGTTGCGACTCTCTATCTATACTCTTTAGCTGTTGACTCCAAAGATTTGGACAGTTTTAGATTCGGAGGCGCTTCTTCAGAAGGTTCCCGAGAAGGCCGCTGGGATGTTTCGCATGAAACAGGACTGATCGACAGAGGCTTCCCGGTCGGAGAAGATATCCGTACACTGAGCGCCTATAGAAACGTCTGCGTAGACCTAATCTCGGATTTGGGATCGGTTGGCTTCTCGATCCATGATCCGCTACCCGCGGCTATTCCGGTGAGCGTTCACGTCACCGTTGAGGTAAACGGGAAGAGTATGCAACAACCGGCATCATTCTCCGAGCTACATGTGTCAGATCACTTACTCGCCATCGGTAGGCCTTTATATTGTGTGACCCTCGACACGAGCTTAGATGACATCTACGAGAAACGCTGACGTGTGCTCGCCTGGAAGTATTCTGGCGGGTGCCCCACGTCTCGCGTTTGAGACGTGGGTCTTCTTTCGCGAAAGCGAAAGACCGCCTCACAAAGTATCGACCGCCCAACGTCCCGCGTCCCGCAGCCTCACCTCAACAGCGCCCCCACCACCCCGGCCCCCACAATCGCCGCCGTTTCCGCCCTTAGAATCCGCGGCCCCAAACTCACCGCCAGCCACCCGCTCTCCGCAAACAGCCGCTCCTCTTCCGGAGCCCACCCGCCTTCCGGCCCCACCGCCAGCGTTACTTCTTCCGCACTTTCCAAAGCCTCCCGCAACAGCAACACGCGCTCACTCTCTGCGAGCAGCAGCTTCGCCCCGCCCCAAGGGTTAGCCAGCGCGGCCTTCAACGGCCGGGGTTCGTCTATTACCGGTACATCCGTCCGCCGCGACTGCTGCGCTGCTTCCCGCGCGATTCTCCGCCACCGCTCCACCCGCGCCGCCGCCGCCTGCGCCAAATGCTTTTCCGTCCGCCGCGCGATTACAGGGGCAATGCGCTCCACCCCCAGCTCAGTGAGCTTCTCGATCGCCCACTCCATCCGGTCGAACTTCCACACCGCCAAAAGCATAGACACGGGAAGCGCCGCGGCGGCAGCCAACTCCTCTTCCAAGCCGAACTCCACCTGCTCCTCGTCCACGCGCGTCACCACCGCCGACCAGACCCGCTCCCCGGCCGCCACATCGCAGCGCATGCCCGGCTCCGCCCGCAGCACCCGCGCCAGGTGCCGCGCCTGTTCGCCCCGGAGCGCAGCCCAGCCCTCGCCCCACTCATCCGCGATCCATCGCCGCCGCGCCATTCCTTCATTTTCGCAGCCCCAAAGCAAAAAAGGGCGCTGTGAGCGCCCCTTTGCAAAGTCTTCTTCTGCCGCTACTTCTTCTTTGCCGTTTCTTTCTTTGTCTCGGCCTTTTTCGCCGGAGCCTTTTTGCTGTCTGCCTTCTTAGCCGTAGCTGCCATTGTCTGTTCTCCCTATTTCCGTAGCGCTCCCGCCGCGGTTACAGCGAGATATAGAATCCGCAAAAAAACACTGTCTAGCGGAAACGCGCAGCAGGGAAACAATCGTAACGGGTCAACACTCGATCACGTTCAGCGCCAGCCCGGCGAGCGAGGTTTCCTTGTACCGCGACTGCATGTCCATTCCCGTCAGATACATAGTTCGGATTACCTGATCGAGCGACACCTTGTGCCCATCCTCTTCGTGCATTGAAATGCGGCAGGCCTGCACTGCCTTGACCGCCCCCATCGCATTGCGCTCGATGCAGGGAATCTGCACGAGGCCCCCGATCGGATCGCAGGTCATGCCCAGGTTGTGCTCCATCCCAATCTCCGCCGCGTGCTCCACCTGGTTGTTGGAGCCGCCGAGCGCCGCCGCCAGCCCGCCCGCCGCCATGGAGCACGCGACGCCCACCTCACCCTGGCAGCCTACCTCCGCGCCCGAAATGGAGGCGTTCTCCTTGTAGAGAATCCCAATCGCGCCCGCAGTGAGAAAGTAACGCAGCAGCCCTTCCTCGTCCGCGCCCTCGACAAAGTCCAGGTAGTAGCGCGCCACCGCCGGGACCACTCCCGCCGCCCCATTGGTTGGCGCGGTCACCACGCGCCCACCGGCCGCGTTTTCCTCGTTCACCGCCATCGCGTACACAGTAACCCAGTCGAGCGGTGCCAGCGGATCGCCTACCTTGCCGTCTGCCACGCGCTCGCGGAGCCGCACCGCCAAGCGCGCCGCGCGCCGCCGCACATTTAACCCGCCCGGCAGCACACCTTCGGTCGCCATGCCGCGATCCATGCACGCCCGCATCGCCGCCCACGTGCCCAGGACGCCCGCGCGCACCGACTCCGGCGCTCGCAGTGCGCACTCGTTTGCAAACATCAGCTCCGCGATCGTCAGCCCACGCTCCTCCGCCATCCGCAGCAGCTCCGCCGCGCTCCGGAATGGGAAGGGAAGTGGTGCGGTTGTCATTAGCGGCGTCGTATCCGCGCCTTCGCCGTCCTGCACGATGAAGCCGCCGCCGATCGAGAAGTAAATCTGCTCGAGCAGCAGCTCACCGCCTCGATCCCGCGCCGCGAACCGCATTCCGTTCGGGTGCTCTATCCGCGCGCGGGGCGGCAGCATAGCATCGCGGCGCAGCAGCAGGTGTTCGCTCTCGCGGAACGGCACAGGATGCTGCCCGAGCAGCGCAAGTGTTCCGGTCTCAGCCACTGCCCGAAGCTTTTCCGCCACTGCACCCGGGTCGAGCGTCGCCGCTTCCTCGCCCAGCAAACCCAGCAGCACCGCGCGATCCGATCCATGGCCCTTGCCGGTCAGTGCCAGCGAGCCGAAGAGCTCCGCTGCCACCTCTGTTGTTTGCGCCAGCAGCCCGCCTTCGGCTAACGCGAATGCGAACGCACGTGCAGCCTGCATGGGCCCCATCGTGTGCGAGCTTGAAGGCCCGATGCCCGGTTTGAACAGATCGAAAAAGCTCGTTTTCACAGTCTCGATTCTAGCCTTCGCATGGAGTTCACGGGCTTCATGCCGCCCTTATCGGCAGAACGTCCGAACTGTTCAGTTTGGTACGCCATGACGTCGGTACCCAAAGCATAACTTTTGTGCTGCAGGAAGTGCTTGCCTTCATGCAAGGCGGGCCTTAGGCTCCCTCCAATGCTGCATGCGAGGTGCAGCAGCGGGGGGAAGGGCAACCATGGAAAAACATAAATTCATTTTTGTGCGCTGGCCCAATGGGGAATGGACTATCGCGCTCGACCGCAACTACGAAGGCATGGAGATCGAAGCGTTTTGACCGGCTCGCGCCGCTGATGGACCCCGGGCGCGCGAGCGTTCTGCGCGCGAGCGGACATGCCCAAAGTCACATCGGCGGCGTTTTCCCGCGCGGCTACGCACAACGGAGCGCTACACTCGGCAAAACCCTATGCTCGCCAAAGCACTCAGCGCGGCCGTTTACGGCATTGACGCGAATCTCATCGACGTGGAAGTGGACTTTTCCGGCATCAAGCTGATGGAGGACCGCTTTTATATGGTCGGCCTCCCGGACTCTGCCGTCCGCGAAAGCCGCGAGCGCGTCCGCGCTGCCATCAAGAACTCCGGCTTCCAGATTCCGCCCACGAGCATTACGATCAATCTCGCCCCGGCGGACCTGAAGAAGGAAGGTTCCGGCTTCGACCTGGCTATCGCTATCGGCATCCTTCACGCTTCCGGCGCGATGCAGATCAAAGCGCTTAACGAGCTCCTGCTCATTGGCGAGCTCGGTCTCGACGGCCTCCTGCGCCCCGTTCCCGGTATGCTGCCGATTGCGATTCTCGCCCGCGAGCGCGGTATCCGCACCCTTATCGTCCCCAAGGCCAACGCGCGCGAAGCTGCTGTCGTGGACGGCGTCGATGTATACCCGGCTGAAAGCCTCAACTGCGTCCGCAGCCTTCTGAACGAGCACGCTGCGGGCGGCATCCAGTCGGCTCCGTTCAAGGTTGAGGCCCGCGCCCTGCTCTCCGAGGAGCAGCAGTTCCACGTGGATTTCGCCGATGTTCGCGGCCAAGGCACCTCCAAGCGCGCTTTGGAGGTCGCCGCTGCAGGCGGCCACAATATCCTCATGATCGGCCCCCCGGGGTCGGGCAAAACCATGTTGGCAAAGCGCTTACCGACCATCCTTGCCCCGCTCAGCCTCGATGAAGCCCTCGAAACCACCAAAATCCACTCCGTAGCCGCTGTTCTCGACCCCGGCCAGGGTTTGGTCACCGAGCGGCCCTTCCGCGCACCTCACCACACCATCTCCGACGCCGGCCTCATCGGCGGCGGGGCGGTGCCGCGTCCCGGCGAGGTTTCGCTTTCCCACAACGGCGTCCTCTTTCTCGATGAACTCCCTGAGTTCCCGCGCAACGTCCTCGAGGTCATGCGCCAGCCGCTTGAGGACGGCAATGTCGTGATCTCCCGCGCCGCGATGTCGCTTTCGTTTCCGGCCAGATTCATGCTCGCCGCGGCCATGAACCCTTGCCCTTGCGGGTACTTCAACGACAAATCCCGCGAGTGCCACTGCACTCCGCCCTTGATTCAGCGCTATGTCGCAAAGGTCAGCGGGCCCCTGCTCGACCGCATCGACATCCACATCGAAGTGCCCGCCGTCCAGTACCGCGAGCTCCGCTCGACCGCCTCCGCCGAGCCTTCTGCCCAAATTCGCGACCGCGTCCTCCAGGCTCGGGAGCGTCAGCGCGAACGTTTCGCGTCGGCGAAACAAAAGATCTACTCCAATGCCCAAATGGGCACCCGCCAGATCCGCCAGTTTTGCGAGCTCGCCCCCGAAGCGGAGCGCCTGCTCGAACGTGCCATGCAGCAGCAGGGCCTCACCGCCCGCGCCCACGACCGCATCCTCAAGGTCGCCCGCACGGTCGCCGATCTGGCCGCTGAACCCTCCATTGCGCTGCCCCATATCGCCGAGGCCATCCAGTACCGCACGCTCGACCGCTCCTACTGGAACTAACGCATGGCGAACGCGGATCTAACGGAACTCCTGCTGCTGCTCTTGCTGCTCGTCGGCCTGGCGCAGCTGCTCGGCTTCTTCTTTGTACGCATCCGCCAGCCCAAGGTCGTCGGCGAAATCCTTGCCGGAGTGGTTCTGGGCCCCGCCCTCCTGGGCCGCTTTTCGCACGGGCTCACCGCTGCCGTGCACCACCAGCAGCCCGCCCTCAATCTCTTCTACTCGCTTGGCCTCCTGCTGCTCATGTTTTTTTCGGGGGCTGAAGCCCGCCAGCTTTTTGGCCGGGAAGAGCGCCGCGACGTCCTTTGGCTCACCCTCGTCGGCACCGGCATCCCTTTCGCCCTCGGCCTTGCCTTTGGCTCGCATTTCACCAGCCCCGCGCTCGCCGGGCCATCCGGAAACCGGCTCTCGCTCACCATCGTCCTTGCCGTGGGTGTGGCCGTGACTTCAGTACCTGTTGTCGCGAAGATCTTCGCCGACCTGCGTATTCTCCACACCCGCTTCGCGCGTCTTGTTCTCGGCGTCGCCGTGCTTGAAGATATCGTCCTTTGGCTCGCGCTTGCGGTCGCGACCTCCGTAGCCGGCCGCACCACCCTTCACGCAAAGCCCATTCTTCTGCACCTCGCGGGCACAGCCGCATTTTTCATTCTCGGTTTGACCGTCGTGCCCCGGCTGGTGAAGCGCGCGAACAAAGCGCGCTGGAACGTGCTCGCGCGCCACTCGCCCGTCGCATACGTGCTCGCAGTCCTGTTCGCCTACTGCGTGACAGCAGGTGCGCTCGGCATCAGCACTGTTTTTGCCGCTTTTCTCGCGGGCTTCGCCGTGATCCATAAAAAGCGCCAACTCTTCGCGAAAGCCCTCGATGCCATCGGGGAGGTTTTCTTCGCCTTTTTCATCCCGGTCTACTTCGCCCTGGTTGGCCTCAGGCTCGACCTGACGCACGGCTTTGCGCTCCGTATGCTCCTGGTTTTTCTCGGTGCTAGCTGCCTGCTGAAGCTCATCTCCGTCGCGATCGCGGGCCGCTGCGCCGGTTTCCGCGGCCTCGATCTTCTCAACCTCGCCCTGACAATGAACGCCCGCGGCGGCCCCGGCATCGTGCTCGCCGGCGTCGCTTTCGACGCCCGCATCATCAGTCCGCAGTTCTACACGACGCTTATCCTTGCTGCCGTGCTCACATCGCAGGTCGCCGGAGCCTGGCTCGACTTCGTTCTCCGCCGCAACTGGCCCTTGCTACGCGGCGAACCCGGCCCCGCTTTCCCGCTCGACTTCCCATCCCCCTCCGGTGCGCTAGAACCCGGCGGGGTTGAGCAGCGACGCCACCCGTTCCGCGGTGCCTCGCGCCCACAAGGTGTTCGAGGCCCAACCTAACGCCAGAATCACCGCCCCGCAGCCTACCATGACCCACCACATGGGGTGGGTTGCCCGCGCAAACCCCAGCTCGCGGCTGCTGTGTACAATCGTGCCTGCGAGCGCGACCCCAAGCGCCGCGCCCACCTGGCGGCTAGTGGAGGCGATCGCCGCAGCAACTCCAGCCTGCGCGCGCGGCATTCCGGAAACTGCTGTCGTCGCGATCGCCGGGTTCACCATGCCCATGCCCACGCCGAACAACCCGTACACCACCAGCAGGAGAATGAGCGAGCTCCCGCTTTCGAGCTGCGTCAGGGCAAGTGTGCTGACAACGATCGCCGCCCCTGAGGCAATGAGTGAAGGACGCGTCCCGTGGCTGCCTACCAGCCGCCCGGAAAGCGGCCCGCACACCATCATGCTCACCGCCAGCGGCAGCGTGCAGAGCCCCGCGTCAAAAGCTGAAAAGCGGCGCACCTGCTGCAGATAAAGCACATTCAAGAAAAGAAAGCCTGCAAAGCAGCTGAAGGAACACACGGCTACCATCGTTGCCGCGCTGAAGGGAAAACTCCGGAAAAAGCGCAAGTCCACCAGCGGCTCCCTCCGGCGCGCTTCGTACGCCACAAACAGCCCCGCCGCGCCTAGAGCAACGACGAAAAGGGCCACGATGAGCCCCGAATGCCAGCCTGCGCGCGGTCCTTCGATCACCGCGGTGGTGAGCGCGGCCAGCCCGGCGAACACCAACGTCTGGCCCACAGGATCGAACGCCCGCGGCTGGTCTGCCTTCGACTCCGGCACGAACCGCGCCGTCAAAGCCAAAGCCGCCAGCCCGACGGGAAGATTTATCCAGAACACGGATCGCCACCCCAAAACTTGCGTCAGAATGCCGCCAAGTACCGGCCCCAGCGCGAAGGCGAGACCCCCGACCGCGCCCCAAACCCCGATCGCCCGGGCCCTGTCCCTGGCTTCTGGAAAGGTATTAGCGACGATGGACAGCGCCACGGGGTTGAGCATGGACGCGCCCAGCCCCTGCACCGCGCGAAACAAAACCAGGCCGCCGATGCTGGGTGCAAGGCTGCACAGCACCGAGCCGGAGGTAAACAGAACGAGCCCGAGCTGAAACACCTTGCGCCGCCCGAACCGGTCCGACATGGAGCCCGCGAACATGAGCAGGCTCGCAACCACGAGGGTGTAAGCGTCCACAACCCATTGGAGGCCTGCCAGCGTCGCGTGAAGGTCGCGCTGGATGGAGGGCAGCGCGACATTCACGATGGTCACATCCATCCCGACCAGCAGCAGGCTTAGGCAGCATATGCCCAGGATCAGGCTGGGGTGGCCCGGTTTTTGTGCGACGGGGGCATCCACGGCGGTGCGCATGCGCCTTGGATGCCCCCGCCGTCCGATCGGCTGCATTCATGAAAGGGAAGGCCGGATTGCCGCAGGCTGTCGCTGGTTACAGCAACGCTCCCAGCAGCGCGGGCTCGATATTGCGCCCCGAAAGCACCGCAACAGCTCTGCGATAGGGCAGCAGTTCCGGCGCATGGAAAAGCAACGCGGCGGCGGCAACCGCGCCGCTCGGTTCGGCGACGAGGCCCCGCTCCCCGGAACCGGCGCGGGGCGGGCAGCCGCGATAGATGGCCCGCACCGAAGCTCCGATCTCCTCTTCCGTTACGGTAACAATGGAATCGCAGAAAGCATGGATGTGCGCCCAGTTCAACTCCCCTAGGGACTGGGTGCGCAGGCCATCGGCAATGGTTCGTGTTGTGAGCTCGGCGGCCCAGGTTTGGAGCTGCCCGCTCATAAAAGACTCATGTGCGTCGCCGGCGAGCTCCGGTTCCACGCCCACGACGCGGATCTCCGGCCGCTGGTGTTTGATCGCGGCGGCAATGCCGGACAAGAGCCCCCCGCCGGAAACGGGTGCCAGCACCAAGTCCACATCCGGCGCGTCCTCAAGAATCTCAAGCCCGCACGTCCCCTGGCCGGCGATGATCCAAGGGTCGTCATAAGGCGGGACGACCGCGTAGCCGTGCCCGGCTGCGAGTTGCTCGGCTTTCTCCCGCCGTTCAGCGGATGCCGGACCTACTGTCACGATCGTGGCTCCAAGTGCCTCGGTCGCCGAGCGCTTGATGGAGGACGTACTTGACGGCATTACGACCACGGCCGGGATGCCGAGCCGGCGGGCTGCGTAGGCAACGCCCTGAGCATGGTTGCCCGACGAGTAGGTAATCACGCCCCGGCGGCGCTCCGCTTCCGGGAGCGCCAGAATCTTGTTGGCAGCACCGCGAAGCTTGAAGGAGCCGATGGGCTGGCTGCCTTCGTCCTTGAGCCAAAGCTCACCCGGAGCCCCGGCGGGCGCTGGAAAACGGACGAGCGGTGTGCGGGCGGCAAACGGGGCAACGCGGGTTTGCGCTTCGCGAAACCATGTGGGCGCGAGCAGGTCGTGCGGCATGCCTCCCATAGTACGGCCCCGCGCAAACAGGCCAAGCGGGTACGCTCGCGTTTGGGCCTGCGGAGGTGTTCAATTCACGCGAATCGATCGAATCTGTGGCATAATTCGGGCGCGGACCGGCACTGGGGTTCGGCGGAGGGCTCCATGGCTGAAAAGCAGGCTTACGACGCGAAGGTGCGGGTTTTGATTCGGCTGGGGCACGATGGGGCCGAGGGATTCGCCTCGCTGGGCCCACGTTTGCAGGAAGCGCAGCATCGGTCGTTCTACCTGGAAGAAGCAACCGTGCGAAGCGCGTTCGCCTCGGAGCTGGAGCGGGCTTTGGGAGAGGAAATCGGGACGCAGGTCCGCGAAGACGGTACGCTGCTGGGACCCTTGCACCGTGCCTTTTTGGAGCTGAAAGCCTCGTTTGGTGCCGGAGACCGGAAAATCCTGAGCTCCACGGAAGTGTGTGAACAGTTGGCTCTGAAAACCTACCGCGAAGCGCTGGAAGAGCTGGAGCTGCCGGAGCAGTTACGGCGGGTCGTCGCCAGGCAAGCGGAGCACGTCCGGCGCACCTATAGTCTGATAAAGCTTTTTCAAGACCAGACGGGAGATTCTTGAGTTGATGCGCAGGCGATCCTTTGCGGGGACTGAGCGGCTCATTCACCACCGGGCTCGAATGCAAGAAGCGCATCTGAGTAGCCCATGCGGGAACGTTTGCTGCTCTGGTTTGATCGTCTGCGCACCGGCTTCTGGTTTGTGCCGATTGTTATGCTGTCGCTCGCGGGGGTTTTTGCCGAAGCGATGCTGTATCTTGACCGACGTGTCGACCCCGGCCTGAAGAACGCGCTTGCCTGGGCCTACACCGGCGGTCCGGATGGTGCTCGCTCGCTGCTGAGCACGATCGCGGGCTCCATGATCACCGCGGCCAGCGTCACATTCTCTCTCGCTTCTGTTGCCTTATCCATCGCCTCGCAGCAGTACGGTTCGCGCGTGCTTAGAAATTTTATGCGGGACCGGATCACGCAGGTTTTGCTGGGCACCTTTGTTTCCACGTTCATCTACTGCGTGCTGATCGTTCGCGATATCCGCGGCTCCTCTTATGGCGGCGGCTTTGTGCCGGCGATCGCGACAACCACAGCGATTGCGCTGACCGTCGTCAGCCTGATTCTGCTTATCTACTTCATTCATCACATCTCTACCTCCATCCAGGCTTCGCAAATCCTGCTCATGGTCGCTCGGGACATGGAAGACGCGATTCCCAAGCTGTACCCATCGCAAACCGGCGCGCCTTCCAGCGGCTTACGCGTGCCGAGAAAGGAAGCGGAACAGGGCATCACGATCAAAAAAAGCGGCTATCTCCAGGCAGTTGACCTTGAAACCCTGCTCACCATCGGGCAAGAAAAGAACGCTCTCATTGAGCTCACCCGGAAGCCCGGGGATCTGCTAGTGGCCGGGGATGGCATCCTGCGCGTTTGGGGGCTGCGTGAGATTTCTAACGACCTGCATGCGAAGATTCTGGGGGCCTTTCATGTGAACGGCGAGCGCACCCCAGCCCAGGACATCCGCTTCCAGTTTCAACAGCTGACGGACGTCATCGTGCGGGCGCTTTCCCCCGGCATCAACGACCCATTCACCGCGATCAACGCTATCGACCAGCTTTCGATTGGTTTTGCGGCGCTGCTCACGCGCGGAGCGCGGATCCATGAGGAGCGGGAAGACGCACATGGGGTGCTCCGGCTCGTTGTGCCCCGTCCCGATCTCCGGGAGCTGCTGGACGAATCCGTCGGCCACATTGCAATCTACGCGGCAAGCGATCGCTTCGTGATGCGAGCGCTTCGTAATCTTCTCAGTGCTATCGAGGCCCGCGCCCGCGATGACGAAGATCGGCGCATTGCCGAGGATATGCGCCGGGAGCTGGATAGATGTGAGCGCGAAAAGGAATGAGAGTGCAGCCGGTCACCTCAGCTCGGCTTTGAAGGAGCCAGTTTCCGGGCGAACTCGGGTTCTTCTCCCAGCCACTTCGGGTTTCTCGCGGTTGTATCGAAGTGCGAGGTGGTTTTGAACATCTCGTAGTGACCGGTCAGGGCAGCTTGCTGTGTTTTTGCGATCAGCGCCGCAACCTGCTGCTCGTTCATGGGCTGGAAGGTGCGGGTGGCCGCGAACGCCTGGTCGAGGATTTCCGGCGAGTCTATGCCCGTGATCACGACCGCGGTGGGTAGGTTGAGCCCGTAATGGAGGCACTCCATCGGCTTCACAGTGTTGCTCTTCAGGATCACGGCATCCGCGGCCCCGAACATCTTCATGCCGAGCACGGCGGTGCCTTCTGCGACCAGGCGCGGCACAACCAGTTGTGCAAAGGAACGGTAGTGCGCGTCCATGACGTTCAGCGGCATCTGCGCGCTGTCGAAGTGAAAGCCGTTTCGCTTCGCCACGTCCAGCATATACAGGTGGATGTGCGGGTCTTTGTGGCCGGTAAAGCCGATAAAACGAATCTTTCCCGCCTGCTTCGCGTCCTGGACCGCTTCCAAGGCACCGCCCTCGTCGAAGATGCGATCGGGGTCCTCGAAGCGGAGAATCTCATGAAACTGGAGCAGGTCGATATGGCCGCCGAGCCGCAGGAGGGATTCATCCAGCTGTTTGTTCGCCTCTTGTTTGGTCCGGCCATCGATCTTGGTCATGACGAAGGCTTTTTCCCGGTAGCCGGGCGCGCGCAGGGCTTTGCCGACCAGCAGTTCGCTACGACCACCGTTGTAATCCCAGGAATTGTCCAGAAACGTAATGCCGCGGTCGAGCGCGGAGTGGATGAGGTTGACAGACTCGTCGTCGGTCAGCTTGGCGCGGCCGATATGCGAGCCGCCGAGGCCGATGGCCGACACTTCAACACCAGTCGAGCCGAGCTTACGGTAAAGCATATCGCCGCGCCGGGTTCCAGGGTCGGTTACGCGCAATAGGTTTGCCGCAGCATTGGAGTCAGGACTCGTCAAGAACTCCGGGCCGAGAGGGGCGGAGGTGCGTACCGCATCGGGGCGATCTTGGGGCTTTTGCCCCTGAGCGGGAATGGCAGCTGCGGCTGCAGCCGTGGCAGCTGTCTGGAGAAAGCGGCGGCGTTTCATGGGGGTGGGCTCCGAAGGGGTTTGCTCAGTGGGATGCGCGGGCCTTTTCATGCGGTGTCCGCGGTCCGGGAGCCCAGTTTCGCCCCGCTCGCCGCGCGTGCGCGCTCCCCCTGCGCGGTCTGCTCCTTTTATTGCGGTGATGAGGCCGCCGTGCAGGTTCCCCGGCGCGGCACACCGCTGGAACGTTGGTCATCTGTTTCGCGAACACGCGAAAGCTTCTTGTGCCGGGCTGCAAAGTCGACCAATAGCTCGATCGGCTGAGTAGCGGCTTATCGAGCCAGAAGAGCTGGTTGTCGAGAATTCTTACGCCGCAGGTGAGATTGTTTTTAGGGCGGAGAATTGTGCGGGCGGGATCCCGCTCGGGCAACTTCCGGTCGCGCTCCCAGTCGAAGTCGCAACCATAGCGATCCGCGTCCATATAGGTGAGCTGCAGGAGCCCTTGACTCCGAATCATCCGGTGCGTGATGGTGTCGACCTTGGCGATCGCCGGCTCGGTATGCTGGACATCAGTCGTAGGCTTGAGGCCGGCTTCCGCCCCGGCCATCGCCTGGAAAAGGTACGCCCAGAAAGCGCGTTTGTCGTCCGGTGCAAGCTTGGCGAACCGGGGGCAGTAGGGCCGAACGGCTCGGGACGGGCGGGCAGAAAGCATCTCGGGCGGGAGCGCCTGCTCGATGTAGCGGTCCCAAGCAGGGTTCCAGGTTTGCATCCCGAGCTCCTGCTTCTTTTCCGCGAGCGGCGTGGGGGGCGGCGACTTGAGCGCGGGCTTGGGCGGCTGGGCGTGTTTGGGCGCGGGGGTGTTTGTCGCAACGCGATGCGAACACCCCGTCGCGAGCAACAGAATGGCGAGTCCCAAAACAGGGAAGAGCGGGCGGATCATGGGGAAAGGGCATCCTTTAAGCTCCGGCAGCTCGGTAGGAGTCATGGCTGCGCGGTACTTGGATTACAGCAGGGTCGCAAACTGTGGTATTAAGCGAGCTGACCCACTTCTGGGAGGGCCCACACAAAGGTGCATATGGGCCGTTCCAGATTAAGACCTGTGCTTGCTGACGCCGCCGAATACCCGCGTGACTTCCCGGAGAAACGACTTGGCCGCGGCAGGCGCGGGCGTACCGCCGTTCAGGATGGTCTGATAAGGAATGTCTCTGCCGTAAAAGGCTTCGGTATCCTTTGTATTCTGGTTGACTTCGTCGCCGGAAAGGTCAACGCCGGCAAAGGCACCCTTAGCGCGCGAATACGAAAGGAACTCCGCATTCGCGATCTCGGTCGTGTCGGCCTGCGATTCCCGTCCGACCGGACCCGCGGCGACCGAAATGTTGCCGCCCAGCTTGACCTTGGCCTTGAGCAGGTCACTGGCACTCTGCTTTGTTGTCCCAACCAGCACAAGATCGGTAGACTGGCCGCCGGCTTGGAGGCCGAAGGAAAGACCGGCCATCTGGACGAACACCGGGGCGCTCCAGCCCTTGTTAGCGACAAAGCAGGTAGCCAAACCCTGACCGTACTGGGCACCACCGAGGAAAGCGCCTTTCTTAAACCCTGGGATGACCAGGACGCAGTGGGCTTTGCGGGCGATACGGTCCGGAATGCCGTTATCGGGAACGGAGTCAAGCTGGTGGAGCACTGCAGTGGCGGCCGTGATGCGATCGTCGAGCTTGGTGTCGGTCCCAGCGGCGTAAACCGCGGCGGGCATCAGGGCGGCGAGGGTTAAAAGGGCTGCGCGTATTTTCATTCCGTGTTCTCCCATGCAAATCTGCTTCCTCACCTTGGACTGCCGATAGCTCGAAGGAGTGCAGCCGTGAAGAGGTCGAAGAAGGAGATGCCTGAAAGTGGGCAAGCGATCACATCCGGGCAGTTTGGAGAGTGACGCTGTGGCTGGCAGCGGCACCGGCCCACAGCCGGAGAGCGCTGGGGGACGGTGCTTCAAGGAGCAGCCTAGTTACCACTGCACGCCAGGGTACAAGCTGGGCAGCCGGAACGAACGGTAGGTGTTGGCGTCGGAAATCTGCATCTCCCACACCGTTTGGGGGGTTGCCGTGGGCGTGACTTCATAGGTGTACGACCCGGTGGCCACGCCGGCCAGATTGTATTCGATGTTGAAGTTGGGAAGCACGCGTGTGCCGCCGGCGAACCCGCTGTATAGGTTAGGTGGGAGGATCTGGTGGAACTGAAAGGACGCGGTTTTCGCGTTCTCGTCGATTTGCATGATGGGAATGGTTGAATACTGACATGGCGGCGCGCCGGAAGTGTTGCAGTTGACGCCCGCTGGGAACACCCTGTCGTCGCCGTTGTCCATAATTGCGAGTGAGAAGGTGCCGGCAGTATTGGGACTTACAAAGTTCGCGTCGTGCTGCGCGTAGAACCAGTCCGTGGGGTCTACGCCGCCCTCCAGTTTAAAGTCGCCTTGGTAGCCAAGCTTCCACAAAATGCTGCCGTCGCCCAGGCCGTCCTGGTACTTGACTTTGACGATCCAGTTCTGATGACGGATGGAGACCAGGAAATTGCCGTCATCCTTGGAATACGTGATGGCGTTGGAATGGGTCCAATCCGGGAAGTTCATCGGCTGGCGGTTGACGTCGAAGTGGTCGAACTCATTCCAAACCCAAACAGGCTTGAGATTC
The DNA here is from genome assembly GCA_965218545.1 of Acidobacteriaceae bacterium. Classification (GTDB taxonomy): domain Bacteria; phylum Acidobacteriota; class Terriglobia; order Terriglobales; family Acidobacteriaceae; genus EB88. Next base: position 25,173 of record CBDCLB010000002.1, read on the forward strand.
TTATCGAGGTCTACGACCACGTCGCCCAAAACCTGAGTGGCACCAGGACGCCCGGGCAGGTCGTTGAAGGTTTTGAGCGTGTTGCACAGGACCAAAAAGTGACCGTTGGGCAAAGCCGCAAAGTCGTGAGTAAAAAGCTGGAGGGTAAGGTTGAAGCCGCCGGCCGCGAGCGCCGCATTCAGATCCACCATGGAAAGCTGGCGAATGGTCGTGCCGGCCAGGTCAAACTCACGGAAGACGTTGAGGGTGTTGGCCGTGGGCGGGCTGGTAAGCGGGGTTTGTGAGGCTGGCGCGATCAGTCCAGCAAAGTGCCCATTGGAGAGCAGTTTGATGGGATAAAAAATGGAATCCGGCTGGCGATCCGGGAACATATAAGTCCACACAACATTGCCCTGCACGTCGGTCGCGAACGGCACCCATGTCTTAGCACCCTGCAGTATGTCGACGAGCTCCACCCCGGGCTGGGGAGAAAGACCGGAAGTCGGTGTGACTGTAAACGGCGGCACCAGGTTCGGCGGTGTGCTGCCGGTATCAAAGGTGCGGTCCAGATCGTTTTGCACGATGCCGCTGCCGTAATCGACCGTGGCGCGCATGTGATAGGTCGTATTCGGCTTCATGCCGGCGACCAAGACCGAATACGGTGCTCCTGCCGGGGCGGCCTGTGTGGAGGTTTTAAAGCCGTAGTTCGTATCTGGGCCAAACTCGACGGTAACATTGGCCGGGAGTGCCGGAGTTACCGAGTAGGCGGCAACCTGCGGATTGGCGGTGGGGGCCACCGGGCCGAATGTGCTGCAGCCGGTGGCAAACAAGGCAAGGGAGGCTGTTGCGAAGACTGTAAGCGAGGCCGGCTTCATGAAAGGAGTATCCCCAATGTCGTGAGTGACACGCCCTCTCGTTTCTCTTAAGGAAACGTTAAGGTTGGGGCAACTATACGTGAAATGCCGCAGCTTGCAAGGAGAACTTTAATTTTGGAAGTCAAGTATTCTTCCCACGGTAACGGGTGCAAAGTATACCCTGCATAGGTAAAATCTACACAGCCCTTTTTACCTCTCAGCAGGCTTGCTTTTCTGGTCTACCCAGGATGGGTCCGACTCATGCGGGGCACTATCTCCCGAAACCTGGCTGATATCAGAGTCTAAGTGGAGATAAAAGGTTTGGAACGCCTCAGCTTACGCAAAGCTAGGGTGGCGCAGACCCCAACCTGTGCCGGCGAACAGGCCCGCTGTGCCGGAAAAGCTCTCTTTCGAATCAGCAAACACGCACTCTAAAGCATCTGGAGGCGCTCGGAACCCGCCGACGGTAGCCGGGGTGTGGGCTGGGATGCTCTTCCAGCCCACGCATGTCAAACCTCCAGAATCACCGGCATGATGAGCGGCCGCCGCGCGGTGTGCTTCTGGATGTAGCGCTTGAGGTCGATGCGGATTTTTTCCTTCATCACGCCGGGGTCGGCTTTTTCTTCGGCGCTGGAGGCTTCCAGGGTTTGGGTGATGACGGCACCGGCGTCCTTGAGGATGGCGGCATCGGCGGAAACAAAGCCACGGGTGACGACCTCGGGGGCGCGCTCGACTTTGCCGGTGAGCTTATTGATGGTGAGGATGGGAAGCACGATACCGTCCTCGCTCAGGTTACGGCGGTCGCGGATGACGACGTCGCCCACCACGTCCGAGGTGGAGCCGGAGTCGATGCAGACGCGGCCTGCAGTCACCTTGCCTGACTTACGGGCTTTCGTCGGGGTGAGTTCCAGGATGTCGCCGTCCTCGATCAGGACGGCTTCGCCGATGACGCCGGTGGCTTTGGCGAGGTCGGCGTGCTTCTTGAGGTGGCGGAAATCGCCGTGCACCGGGATGAAGAACTTGGGGCGCAGGAGGTTAATGAGCAGGCGCTGTTCTTCCTGGGAGGCGTGGCCGGAAACGTGGATAAGGCCCATGGAGCCGTCGTCGTAAAGAATCTCCGCTTCGCGCCGATATAAGTGATCGATGACGCGGTAGATGGATTTTTCGTTGCCGGGGATCACGCGAGAGGAAAGCAGAACCGTGTCGCCGGGGGAGATGCGGGCGTGTTTATGGTTATCGACCGCGGCGCGGGAAAGAGCGCTCATGGGCTCGCCCTGGGTGCCGGAGATGAGAACCATCACGTTTTCCGGCGCGTGGTCGCCGATCTGCCCGGGATGGATGGTGAGCCCCGGGGGCAAGTTGAGGTAACCGAGGTCCTGCGCGATTTCACTCGATTCCATCATGGAGCGGCCGACGATCGCGACCTTTCGGCCGTGCTTTTGCGCGAGGTCGAGGGCGATCTGGATCCGGTAGATGGAGCTCGAAAAGCAGGAAAAGAACAGCTTTTTCTTGGTGCGCTGGAATACCTCGTCGAGGCGCGGCTTCACGGCCCACTCGGAGGGCGTGTATCCGGAGCGGTCGACGTTGGTCGAATCCTGGAGAAGCGCGAGGACGCCTTTTTGCCCGTATTCGGCGAATTTGTGAAGGTCAAAGGGCTTGCCGTCGGGCGGGGACAGGTCGATTTTGAAATCGCCGGTGTGGACGATGACGCCCACGGGAGTCTCGATAGCCAGGGCGACGCAGTCCACCAGCGAATGCGTGACGCGGATGGGCTCGACCGTGAAGGGGCCGATGGAGAATTTGGCATTGGGGGCGATTTCGATCAGCTCGGTGGTGTCGAGCATTTTGTGCTCTTCGAGCTTGCCTTCGACGTAGGCGAGGGTGAACTCCGTCCCGTACACCGGGACATTGACCTCGGAAAGAATCCAAGGGAGGCCGCCGATATGGTCCTCGTGGCCATGGGTGAGGAGGATGCCGCGGACCTTGGACTTGTTTTCGACGAGGTAGGAAATGTCGGGGACGACGATGTCGACGCCAAGGAGCTCGGACTCAGGAAACATGAGGCCCGCGTCGATCACGAGGATGTCGTCTTTGTAGCGGACGGCCATACAGTTCATGCCGAACTCGCCTAGTCCGCCTAGGGGGATGAGCTTTATATTTTCTTCTGCCATTGGAAACTACTATGGTAGCAGGTGAGTGGTGGAGGTGCGGGATGGCGACAACGGCGCTGGTGTCGATGGCGGAATACGAGCGGATGAGCTTCGAGCGGGATGTGGAGTACGTGGATGGGGAGTTGCGGGAGCGGCCCATGGTGATGTCGGTGCATGGATTGATTCAGGCGTGGCTAGCCGCCTGGTTTATAAATCACGGGAAAGACTGGAAGATCAAGGCCGCCGTAGAGGTGCGGACGCGCGTAGCGGGGACGCGGGTGCGCCTGCCCGATGTCGTCGTGGGACCCAAAGGGCGCTGGCCGCAGACCCTGGTGGATCCGCCTCTGCTGGTCATCGAGATCGTCTCGCCGGACGACCGGTTCAGCGATCTAAAGGAAGTGGTAGAGGACTATCAGCGCATGGGGATCCAGACTATCTGGGTGATCGACCCGCAAAAGCGGGTGGGTTGGGTGTGCGACCCGGAAGCATGGCGGATCGAATCGACGCTGCGAACGAAAAGCGGGTCTATGTATGTGGAATTGCCGGAGCTGTGGGCTGCGCTCGATGAAGATGACGAGAATGCGGTTTGATCTCGTAGCAACGAAACATAGATTCGCAAATGCGGGCGGCGTATCTAATAAGGCATGCAGGTACCGGTAGATGCATGGCCGAAGGCGGCGGATCGCGTCCTGGAGTTGGTGGGGCTGGTGCTGGCGGCCTCGCACGTGGCTTGCTTGATCCTATTTGTGCTTTGGTATGGGCTCCGTAAGCCGGGAAGCGTTCCGCTTTTCTGGGCTCGAATAAAAGCTGCTTTGCGCGGGCAGCCGCTGCCCGAAGGCACTGCCGGGCCTCGCTACGACACACAAATTTTCGCGAACACACTGCCGGAGCTCCCGAAGCGAGGCACACTCGCGCGCAAGGCAATCATTCAGGCGGCGGAAGCGCGCAAGCGGGCTCTGGGCGGGCGCTAGGCGGCAGGTACCCTCCATTCGCAGAGCCCTGCGGAAAGCTTCCCGGGCTATCCCGCCTGCAAACCCCGCATCTGAAGCCCCTATGTCTGTACCCGCTTTCCAGTTCAGCGGCCCCTCGCACAATGTTGAGATCTTCGGCATAAAGCTGCTCGGCTTCGACTCGCAAAACCTGCGCAAACTGATTTTCACCCTCGTTTTTTTTCTGGTGCTGTATGTCGTGGGCAAACTTTTGCGCAAGCTGGCGCGCCCCACCTACAGTCTCACCAGCAGGAGGGTTACGTTCTGGACCAGGCAGGGCATCAGCCTGCTGACATTTGTGCTTGGGATACTGGGATTTGTTTCGATCTGGTTCGACAACCCGGCCCGTCTCGCGACCGGGGTAGGCCTGGTCGCCGCCGGTCTGGCGTTCGCCATGCAGAAGGTCATTACCAGCTTAGCGGGCTACTTTGTCATCCTGCGCGGAAACACCTTTAATGTCGGCGACCGGATCACAATGGGCGGTGTGCGCGGCGATGTGATCGCGCTCAACTTCATCCAGACCGTCATTATGGAAATGGGGCAGCCGCCGAGCGTGCAAGGGGCCGACCCGGAGATGTGGGTGCGGTCGCGGCAGTTCACGGGACGTATTGTGACCGTGACGAATGCAAAGATCTTCGACGAGCCGGTGTACAACTATACGCGCGATTTTCCGTTTTTGTGGGAGGAAATACGCATTCCGGTGTCGTACAAGGACGACCGGCGCAGGGCGGAGCAGATTCTGCTGGCGGCGGCGGAAAAAGAGTGCGTCAAAATTGCCGAGCTGGCGAAACCCGAGTTGGACGAGCTCGAGCGCCGGTTCGGCATCGAGTCGGCGGAGGTCGATCCGCGCGTGTTCATGCGGCTCACGGATAACTGGGTAGAGCTTTCCGTAAGGTTTCTCACCAAGGCGCATGGTATCCGGGGTCTTAAGAGCAGGATGAGCCGCGACATCATCGATAGCCTGGATAGGGCCGGCATTGGGATTGCTTCGGGAACCTACGAGATTGTGGGCCTACCGCCGGTGCGCGTGCAGATGGACAAACCCGAGCCTATGCCAAAGCAGGGGGAGCCGGCTTGAGGCGGACCGCCAGCGCGGTGACCAGCGCGAGCGCAAGCAGAGCCCCGGCCAGGAAAAATGGCGAGCCGGGCAGGTGCAGGGCGGCGTGCGCCCCGATGGACTTTGAAAATACGTAGGTGAACAGGCCCGGGCCAATCAGTCCGGAAATGCCCCGCAGCGAATGGATCGCCCCCTGGAGCTGGCCTTGCTCATTGGGCCCGGCGGAAGCGCTCATGAGCGACTGGGACGCAGGCCACACAAAACTCATCCCGTTCATCACGGGGATGCCGAGCCAGAGCAGCAGGCCGGTTTTGGATAGTCCGAACATGGTAAAGCCGACCGTACCCAGGCAAAGCCCAAAGAGGATAGAGCCACGCTCACCGAATCGCTTGACCACACGCTTAACCAGCACGCCGCCGTACAGGCCGGAGAACAAGCCCACCAGTCCGAGCGAAAGGCCAACGGTGCGGTCGGACCAGCCGTAGCGGTAATCGGCGTAGAGAACGTAGACATTCATGAGCGACTGCTGAGCGACATAGGCGAGCAGCAGAACGGCCGATAAGCCAAGGAGCAGGCGCGAGCGGCTGAGCATGCGCATGGAGCCGACCGGGTTGGCCCGGCGCCAGGAGAACGGGCTGCGGCGGTCACGGGGCAGGCTTTCCGGCAGAACAAACAGCCCATACATTCCGTTGAGCAGCGAAAGCCCGGCCGAGGCCCAGAACGGCGCGCGGGGGCTGATGCCGCCGAGCAGCCCGCCGATTGCCGGGCCCAGAACAAATCCCATGGCAAAGGCGGCGGCCAGCAGTCCAAAGGAGGCGGCGCGCTTTTCGGGCGGGGTTACGTCGGCGATATAGGCTTGGGCAGTCGGAACCGACGAGGTGGTGAGCCCGGAAACGATCCGGCCCAGCAGCAGCCAGCCCACGGTCGGCGCCCAGGCCATGAGCAGGTAGTCAAAGCCCAGGCCGAAGTTCGACAGCAGTACGACGGGGCGGCGTCCCCAACGGTCCGAAAGTGAGCCGATCACCGGTGAAAACAGGAACTGCATCGCCGCGAACACCGTCCCGAAGACACCAAGCAGCTGCGAAGCCTGCGATGCCGTCCCATGCATCAGGCCTTCAACCAGACGCGGCAGCACGGGAGCGATCATGCCGAGAGCCAGCATATCGAGCGCGACGGTGAAAAAGATGAAAAGCGCGGCGTTGCGGCGCGGCCCGGGGGCCACAGGGGCGGTGCCGGTCGGCGCGCGGTCAAGCGTGTCGGCGATGGCGGGCTGAGCGCCGGAGAGCTCCGTTTTTTGTTGGGAGTTGCTAGGCATTCCGGGTTTGAGTGTACAGGGCTGGAGGTTTGCGAACCGGTGAGCCCCGGGTGAATCCAGCGCTCACAGGCCCTGCGACCGCCCAGATCCCGGCGATCCTTTGCTTTATGACACTTTGCAGCCGCCGCGATCGGCCGGCGAGGTGAAGGATTGTCTTTGAACCGCATCCCAATGGAATACTTCTGCGCTGAAGGTGCAGATCCTCCGCTCGAGTCTCGCAGGCAGTGAGCTTGAGCACTTTACCGGGTAAGCAACCGCAATTGGAGCCACGAACGTGAAGAAAGTATCCGCCGTACAAATCGGCATCGCCGCCCTAGCGCTGTGCTTTCCCCTGGCAGGACGGGCCCAAACTGAAACGCTGGTCTATGGGCGCGCCAATCTGACACTCACGCCGTCCCTTCTGCAGACCATCTCCGCTGCAGGCGCGGTCGTCACCGACCTGGCCGGCAATCCGCTGGAGAACGGCGCTTCCCCTTTTCAGCTCTACGGGGGCTACTTGGACCTGAAAACCACCGCGGCCGAGGGCATCGGCCACGGGGGCTTCCAGATCGCGCTAGGAGGGCAAACGCTGCGCGCTCAGGACTTTATCTACACGAATGGGCCAGGCGGCCAATACTTTTCAGCCAACATCATCCTGAACGGCGCCGCCCTCGGGCGGACCCGCATCTTCCAGTTCGCCTCCCCAATTTCCGGGCCGACGCAGCTCCAGAACGGAGTTCTGCAGTTCAGCGGTTCTCCCTTTACCTTGGATCCGAGCTTTGTCGGGCTGGTGAACTCCAGGCTGAAACAAGGCGTCCTGTCGGCGACGGCGGAGGCCGGAACTCTTTCCGAATACATCGTGTATGTCCCGGACACGGCCGGCATTCAGAACTGAAGCGGCTTGCCGGGGCTCTCGGGATTGCATAATGCTTTCTATGACCGTCAAAAGAAGCATGCCTGCCCACAGACCGCTACTTTTCACCTGTCTCCGATCCAGTGTGATTGCGCTGGCGTTTGTGCCGGTAACCGCGCTTGCGGCTCCGGTGTTCGGCTACAAGGTCGTTGCAAAGCTGCCGCATGCAACAACAAGCTACACGGAAGGATTTTTCTACCTGAACGGCCTTTTCTACGAGGGCACGGGATTGAAAGGCCACTCGGCGGTTCTGGTTACCGAGCCGGAAACCGGCCGGGTCGTGCGGGAGGCCGATCTCCCTCCGCAGTACTTCGGCGAGGGAATCATAAACCGGGGCGACGACCTGCTGGAGTGGACCTGGCAGTCTCACACGGGTTTTGTGCGCAGCCTGTCCACGCTGCGTGTAGCGGGCTCGTTCCACTACACCGGCGAGGGTTGGGGGATGACCCGCACAAACAATGAGCTGATTACAAGTGACGGGACGGCGACGCTGCGGTTTCGTAACCCGGAAACCTTCGCCGAAATCCGGCACATCGACGTCCACGACGGGGCTAAGCCGGTAGAGCAACTTAATGAGCTTGAGTACGTCAAGGGCGAAATCTATGCTAATGTGTGGCACTCGGACCGGATTGCGCGCATTTCGCCGCGCGATGGCCATGTGATTGCGTGGATTGACCTGACCGGTATCCTGCCGGATGTAGAGCGGCTCGACGCGGAAGCGGTATTGAACGGGATCGCATACGACGCACGCCACGATCGCTTGTTTGTGACCGGGAAGGAATGGCCCGCCGTCTTCCAGATCAAGGTAGTGCCGCGGCACTGAAGCAGCGGGGTAGGATCGAGGCATGGACAAAGATCAAGCACTGGAAGCGCTCCAAACAGCATCGGAGCCGCTCGGTTTGTTTGCGGCTTGGCTCAAGGACGCGGAGACAAGCGAGCCGAATGACCCAAACGCCGCGGCGCTGGCGACAGCCACCCCGGACGGCGATCCTAGCGTGCGTATCGTGCTGGTGAAACGGTCGGATGCGCGGGGCTTCTGGTTTTTTTCAAACGCGGAAAGCCAAAAAGGCGGCGAGCTTGCGGAGAACCCGCGGGCCGCTTTGTGTTTCCACTGGAAAACCCTGCGGCGGCAGGTGCGGGTGGCGGGCCGGATTTCGCCTTTGCCGGATGCGGAGGTCGACAACTACTTCCACAGCCGCGGGCGGCGAAGCCAGCTGGGGGCGGCTGTTTCCAAGCAAAGCCGGCCGCTTGGGAGCCGGGAAGAATTGGAGCAGGCTGTTGCGCGCTTCACAGCGGAGCATCCTCCGGAATCGGGCGAGGTGCCGAGGCCGGAGTCTTGGCGCGGGTATTGCTTGGAACCGGAGCGGATGGAGTTTTGGATGGATGGCCCGGATCGGCTCCACGATCGACTTTTATTTACACGCAGTCGAGAGGCTTGGAGCAAAGCAAGGCTTTGGCCCTAATACTCGCGTATAGCGTGCACAGGCTTGATGCGGGGGGAGATTTCCCAAACAGAAAAGTACACTCGGAGGAGATTCGCAAAAGAAAACGGCCCGGCATCTGCCGGGCCGTCTCTTCTTTTCTTACTACTTAGCTCTTGCGTGTACCCTGGGTGCCGGCTGCGGTACCTGCGGTAGTGTTGTCATCCACTCGCAGCTCCTCGTGGCGTACGGAGTCACCGACCTGCTCCGTTTCTTCGATGGCGCGCTTACCCACCGAAACTTCTTCGCGCACCACGGTCTGCTTGTCGACCGAGGCATGCTCTTCAGAGAGGGGGATGCGGATTTCGTTGTTCTGGCCGATCTGCCCCTGTACCTTAGTACCCTCATTCACCGGCATACGCTCAATGACCAGCTCTTCGCGTGTCACGGGTACCTGGACAGTCTGGTTCTCGGTGATCATCTCCTTGCGGATGCGCACTTCACCGCGGCTCACGCGGTCCTTATGGACTCGCAAAACCTCACCAAGCAACTGAATCCTTTGTTGGCCGCTTGTCTGCTCGCCGGTTTGAGCGGCAGCCGTGGAATAGTTCGGTTCGGTGTAAGTTGAGCTCGCCGTGTTTGCACCGAGGTCACCGCCATTCTCCGTCAGGATCCGCTCCGCTTCTCCCTGGCGTCCATCTGCCGCAACCGTCACGAGTACGCCGCTGCTGCTGGTACGGAACTTGCTCTCAAAATATCTCGAACGTTCCTGCGGAATCTGCATGCCTTCGAGCGAGTGCGAAACATCTTCCGGCTCGTAGTCGTAAGCCGAACCATAGCTGCGATCTTCACGGACAGTCTCGGTCTTGTACTTCGCCGCGTCGCCTTCGTCGCCTTCAAAGAAACTCTTGACCTTGTCCCACATTCCTTCAGTCTTGTGGCCGACGGTGGTGGCGGTGCTGGTGCCGTAGGGGGTCGCGGTCGTGTCGGACACCGCAAAGCCGCTCGGGCCCGCTTCGCCGTAGCTGGCGTTAGCTGCCGCGCCAATCTCATGGGCCTGGAATCCGGCGGACTGCAGCGCGTCAATTGCGTTGGCAGCCTGTGCTTCAGTGCTGAAAAACGCTACAACAGAGTTAGAAGTTGTTGCCATAGATGCCTTCTCCCGAGAGGCCCTTCTCTTGCGGAAGGACGTTAGGTGCAGATCGCGCTATACCGGCGTAACTGCGAGAACTCAGCCCGTTACGGTGGAAGCTGCGGTGTCTGCCGGTTTGAGTGTGGGAGGGTTGCGCTTACGGGTCGATACCTGCGGCGCGTCTCCGGTTTCCCTTAGTAGGAGGTAGACCGGGGAAGGGAGGTTGCTCTGTCTGTTTGTTCAAAAACATTACGCGTCCCACGCCCTTTATCCGCGCGCTTTCTCGATCGCCCGGAGCACCGCACTCGCCTTGTTTTCGCACTCAAGCTGTTCGCGTTCCGGTTGGGAATCGGCCACAATGCCGGCACCGGCCTGCACCGAGCCCCGCCCATCCTGGACGAGCAAGGTCCGGATGGCAATGCAGGAGTCCAGATTGCCCGAGTAGTCAGCGTACAAAATCGTCCCGCCGTAGATCCCCCTCCGCGCCGGCTCAAGCTCCTCAATGATCTCCATGGCCCGGACCTTGGGCGCGCCGGACAGGGTTCCGGCAGGGAAGCAGGCGCGCAGGGCATCAATGGCGTCGAGCTCGGGCCGCAGGCGGCCCTCAATGGCGCTCACGATGTGCATGACATGCGAGTAGCGCTCAACGCGCATGAGCTCCCGGACCGCGACACTGCCGTATTCGCTCACCCGGCCCACGTCGTTGCGGCCCAGGTCGACAAGCATGACGTGCTCGGCGCGCTCCTTTTCATCGGCCAGGAGCTCGCCGGCGATGCGGCAATCTTCTTCCTCGTCGCCGCCGCGCGGGCGGGTGCCCGCGATCGGCCGGTACTGGATGCGCCGGCCGGTGACGCGGACCAGCATCTCGGGCGAGGAGCCGGCGATGTGGGTGGGCGCGCCCGGCCCGCCAAGGTGCAGACGGAGAAAGTACATATAGGGGGAAGGGTTTACAATCCGCAGCGACCGGTAGATAAGGAACGGGTCGACACCGGGCGTTACATCGAAGCGCTGTGAAAGCACGACTTGGAAGACGTCGCCGGCAGCGATATATTCCTGGGCCCGGGCGACGGCTGCAAGGTATTCCCCTTGCCTGGTGCGGCGCTCCACCTGGACGGGGTTGCCGGAGTGCACGCCCATCTGTGCCGCGCTCGCGGGAAGAGGGCGGGCTAAACGCCCCGCGAACTCCCGAAGGCGCACCATCGCGTCGTCGTAAGCGGCCTCCGGGCTGCGTTTGCGCACGTCGGCGGTGACAACCAGCACCATCTCCTTGCGGAGGTGGTCGAAGGCCAGGATTTCGTCGAAGAACAGGAGGCAAGCGTCCGGCACCCCGAGCTCATCGGGCGCTGTGGAAGGGAGCCGTTCCAGCTCCCGCACCGCGTCGTAGCTGAAAAAGCCGACCGCGCCGGAGGTAAACGGCGGAAGCCCGGGCAGCTGCGCCGGGGTGTGGCCGCTCAGCGCGGATTGGAGCTCGGCAAAAGGGTCGCCGGGGCGGCTCTCCACCTGCCCATTTTCAAGGATCGTAAGCTCGCCGCCGCGAGCGAGAATCTTGCGGAAAGGGCGGACGCCGATAAAGGTGTAGCGCCCAATCGTTTCGCCGCCCTCGACCGATTCAAGAAGAAAGCACTCCTGCTCATCGGCGGCCAGGCGAAGAAAGGCGGTGACCGGTGTTTCAAGGTCGGCATTGAGCCGCGCGTAGACGGGGACGAGTGTGTGGCTCCGGGCTAGCGAAAGAAAATCGTCCCGGCTGGGCTGGGCCGTTGGCGTGTGATCCATACGTAGGGCCATGGTAACGCCGCCGAGCGTTTCCGGACCGCGCGCCCGTTCGGGGCAGCCATGGCTCGGGGTGACAGTTGTCACCCGCGATTGCTGACAGTTTGCACTCCCAAGCAAGCCAGCCGCGGGCGCAGACTGCTTTTAGCTTGCATGCGAAAGGGGCTTGGCGATGCTGATGGCAGAGGACTACATGAGGACGGAGGTGCGGGACGCGGGTCGGGCGGAGGGGATCGCGGTGCTCGCAAAAGTAAGTAAGCTCTACGGCGGCGTCCCGGCGCTGGATGGGCTTTCTTTTGCCCTCCATCCCGGTGAGATCGTTGCGCTGCTGGGCCCGAATGGGGCAGGGAAGACGACCGCGATCCGCATCCTGCTTGGCCTTACAAAGCAGACGGGCGGCGAGGCCAGCCTTTTCGGGCGCGACCCGCGCGACCGGGCGGCCCGGATGCGCGCGGGTGCCATGCTCCAGGTCGGGCGTATGCCCGAGTCGCTCCGGGTCCGCGAGCATATCGAGCTGTTCCGCGGCTACTACCCGCACCCGCTCCCGCTCGCCGAAATCCTGCGCATCGCCGGGCTTGCCTCCGTCGAAAACAAGCTCTTCGGCGAGCTGTCCGGCGGCCAAAAGCAGCGCGTGCTGTTTGCGCTTGCCCTCGCCGGCGACCCGGATCTGCTGTTTCTCGATGAGCCGACGCTGGGCATGGACATCGAAGCCCGCCGGGCGCTGTGGGCCGAAGTCCGGGCTTTGGCTGCGCGGGGCAAAACCGTCCTGCTCACCACGCACTACCTGGAGGAGGCCGAAGCGCTGGCCTCGCGTGTGCTGCTGCTGAAGCAGGGCCGCTTGCTCGCCGAAGGAACGCCCGCCGAGCTGCGCACCCGCGCCGGGGCTTCGCGCATCTGCTGCCGGACTACGCTGCCGGAAGCCCGGCTTCGCGCCCTCCCCGGCGTCGCCGCCGCGCAACACGACGGCGAGCGCTGGACCCTGACCACGGACACTCCCGAGCCCGCGCTGCGGCTCTTGTTTCTCGAAGACGCGAACCTTGCTCAAGTGGAGGTCGCGCCCATGCCGTTCGAGGAAGCCTTCCTGGCGCTTACCGGCGGCCCCGAGCCGCGCTGAAACGTATCCCGACGCTTACCTCAATCCCAAGGAGAATCGAAATGGCCGCCATTCCTGTACTCGCCCTCCCAAGCACCCCCGCCGCACCGCGCGGTGTGTATGCGCGCGAGCTTCGCGCCGAGCTTTTGAAGCTCGCGCGCACGCGCTCCTTCGCGTATTCCGTTATCGGCTTTCCGGTCGTGTTTTACCTCTTGTTCGGCTCGCTCAATCGGCACGCCGGGCCGGAAGGCCGCGAGATCGCCCGCTATCTGCTGGCCGGCTACAGCTGTTTCGGCGCGATGGGCGCGGCCTTGTTCGGGATCGGCAACGGCCTGGCCTACGAGCGCGGCCACGGCTGGCTCGAGCTCAAACGCGCGAGCCCCATGCCGCCCATGGCGTATCTCGCGGCTAAGCTGGCCGTGTCCCTCGTGTTCTCCTTCGCGATCTGCCTGCTCCTGGCCGCTCTCGGGCCCCTTGTTTCAGGCCGGCCGGTTGCTACGCCGTTTGAGATCGTCAAGCTGCTCGGCGTGGTCGCTGTGGGCACGGTCCCGTTTGCGAGTCTGGGGCTCTTGCTTGGTCTCGCGATCCCGCCCAACGCCGGGCCCGGCTTTGTCAACCTCATCTATCTACCGCTTTCCTTTCTGGGCGGCTTGTGGCTGCCGGTCAGCCGGCTCCCGCATTTTTTCCAGAGCCTGGCGCAGTGGCTGCCGTCGTACTGGTTTTCGCGGCTGGCGCTCGGGGCGCTCGGGTTTCCAGCGGAGCGGACGGGGGTGGCGTATGCTGTGCTCGCGGCCTACACGCTTGTGTTTCTTTTCGCGAGCGCGCGGGTGTGGGCCCGGAGCGAGGCGCGCGCATGACCCTGTCTGCTTTTGAGGTGGCGGCTTCCCGCCGCGACGCTTTCGGGCGCGGCGGGTTCTCCTGGGCCACGCTTGGCTTCCGCAACCTAACTCATTTTCACCGGCTCCAGTTGCTGTATGTCGGCTTCTGGCTCATCCAGCCTTGTTACGCGCACTCGGCCCGGCAGTGGTGGGCGCTGCTGCTCGCGTTTCTGGTGTTTTTGCCCTTCTTCACGGCGCTGCACCAGGGGCAGCGCCGGTCTGTGCGTTTGACAGGTCTTGCCGGCTTGCTATGCCTCGCGCTGGTGTATGTTCCGTACAACCTGAGTGCGTTCGGCATTTATATCTTCATTTCCACGGCCCTGAACCATATAGCCACGGGCACGCGCTCCTTTTACCGATTGCTCGGCGGGCTTTGCCTTTTTATTGTTTTGCAGGCGTGGGTGTTCCACCAGCCCACGTGGGAGTTGCTTTGCGCCACGGGCGCGACGCTCATCGGCGGCCTTACCGTTTGGTTTCAGTGCCAAAGCCGCAAGGCCGATGCGCGGCTCTCGATGGCGCACGATGAGATTGAACAGCTGGCGAAATCCGCCGAGCGCGAACGCATCGCGCGCGACCTCCACGATGTTCTCGGCCACACCCTGTCGCTGATTGCCGTCAAAAGTGAGCTGGCCGGAAAGCTGCTTGAGACCGATCCCGAACGCACCGCGCGCGAACTGGCCGAAATCCAGGCCACCGCCCGCCGCGCCCTCTCCGAAGTCCGCCAGACCGTTTCCGGCTATCGCGCGCAAGGGTTGGAAGCGGAGTTCCAGCAGGCCGGCTCCGCCCTGGCCGCTGCGGGCGTCGCCGTGAATATCATCCCTGCGAAACCGCCCCGTCTGCCCGCGCAGCAGGAGGCTTCGCTTGCGCTAATCCTCCGTGAAGCCGTCACCAACATCCTCCGGCATGCGGAGGCGCGGGCTTGCTCGATCACACTTTCCTCCACCGGGGCGGGAACCACGCTGGAGGTCAGCGACGACGGCCGGGGCCTGTCCGGCGAGGAGGGGAATGGGCTGCTCGGCATCCGCGAGCGGGTGCGCGAGCTGGGGGGCACACTTGCGTTGCATTCCGAATCCGGTACGCTTCTGCGGGTCACCCTGCCCGGGCCTCAAAACCTGCCGAACAGCCGGGAAGCTGTTCTCGACGGACAAACGCAACCTGAGGGAGCGCCGGCGGTATAAGCATTGATTAAACCTTTCCGCCTTCGCCAAGGAGCTCGGTGCGCGCGATTCCAGGCTTCCGCCCAAGCTTCTTGCGGACCCGATCCACTTCGCGCAGCTCCTCGATATCGGCAAGGTCGCGAGCGCGCCCCGCATGCTTCTTGCTGGCGATCAAGTCCTCGCGGCTGAGAAACGGAACGGTGATCTGCTGGTCGATGCGGCCCTGAACGCGGCTTTGCCAGGCTGCTTTAAAAGCGACGCCTCCGATGTCCTGCAAAACGTTGACGCGGTCGGGTTCGACGCCGATCTGAAAGATTTGAGAGGGGCTTGACCGAAAATCAGCCTCTGTCAGCCCTTCCAAAGGAGCGCCAAAATCGGCGAGCGCCGCGAACACTCTTTCAGCGTTGGATTTTTCCGGACGCACGAATACGTCCAGATTTTCGTCGTGCGCGGAACTCCATGCGCATTGACTGCGTGGCCGCCGACCACGAGGTATTCAACGCCGCGGGCGTTGAACGCGGACTAGAGTTCTCTTTGATCTTTGAGCATCGACGTCGGTTCCTTGGAGACCGTAGGCGTAGCGGACTAGAGAAGCGGTTTCTTCCATCTTTTCGGCGATTGTTTTCCCTACCCAGTACAGTCGCGTCTCGTCTTCCTGTTCGCGGTGATTCGCGAACACACGTACTGTACGGATCGGCTTCTGTTCTTTCTGCGCGTCGCTCACGGCTGCACCTGCAGTCTAAGTTTATCTATTGGCGGCGTGTTGCGAGACACAGGAATGCAGCTGCTTTCGGCATTGCAGCCCAAACGGTGCCCGCCAGTGAGTGTCCGCCGGCGGCGCAGGCGGTCTTGCTTGTATTACTTCCGTCTACACTGGAACACACATGAAGCACCGCACCATCGAGCACTACGAGCTCCAGCGCCGCCTCGGCTCCGGCGGGTCGGGGGTTGTGTTCCTCGCCCACGATACCGAGCTGATGCGCCCCGTCGTGCTCAAAATCCTCCAGCGCGGCTCGCTCACCGCGGAGCAGATGCGCTCAACCGTGCTGCGCGAAGCGCGGCTGGCTTCGGCGATCGAACACCCAAACGTGTGTGCGATTTACGAGGTGGGCGAGGAGGGTGGGGAAGCCTATATCGTGATGCAGTACGTGCCCGGCCAGCCGCTCGACACGCTCATCGCGGCCGGGCCGGCGAGCCTCCAGCTCGTGCTTTCGGTCGGCATTCAGATCGCCGACGGCCTCCAGGCCGCGCACTCGCTCGGCATCTTCCACCGCGACCTCAAGCCCGCGAACGTGATCCTGACCGACGGGGGCCTGATCAAGATTCTCGATTTCGGCCTTGCCCGCCGCTTGCCGGTCGAGGATGCGCAGTTTGATCCGTCGGCTTCAAGCACGCGCAGAACCGGACCCCTGGCCGCTGCCTACACCGCGCGCGGCGGCACGGTGGCCTATATGGCGCCCGAGCAGTTCGTGACCGGCCAGAGCAGCGTACGCTCCGACCTGTGGGCGCTCGGCATCATCTTGTACGAACTTGTAAGCGGCCGCCATCCTTTTCAGCGCCCCGACGGCGACGAGCTCGCGGCCATCCGTGCGATCCAGTTCGCCGATCCGCCGAGGCTGGAGAACTGCCCTGTCGAGCTTGCGAGCGTCATCGACACCCTGCTTGCCAAAACGCCGAGCGATCGGTACGCGAGCGCCGCCGAGGCACGGGAAGCGTTGAAAACCATCATGCGCACGCTCGGGATCGAGACAGGCATTATTCCCGGCGATGCCGCGGCGACCTTGCCGGTTTCGAGCGCCGAAGGCGAAAAGCGCGCGACCGGGCTCCTGTCCATGCTGGCCGAACGGTTTCGCGACTCGCCGGAGTCGCCCGCGAAGCAGAACAGCATCCTGGTGCTGCCGTTCCAAAACGCGGGTCCCGAGCCGGTGGCCCCGCTCTACGGTTCTGCCCTGGCCGATGCGATCGCGGCGCGGCTGGCCCGTATGCCCTCGCTTGTGGTGCGACCTGCGAGCGCGCTCTTCCAGGTCAACACCGCGCGCATGGACCCCCTGGAGATCGGGC
Organism: Acidobacteriaceae bacterium; assembly: GCA_965218545.1. Taxonomy (GTDB): domain Bacteria; phylum Acidobacteriota; class Terriglobia; order Terriglobales; family Acidobacteriaceae; genus EB88. The sequence continues at coordinate 41,921 of CBDCLB010000002.1, forward strand.
AGCGCTTGCTGGTCCGCTGGGTACTCGCGGGCAGCTTCCTGCGGAGTGCGCGCGGCTTTGACCTGAACTGGCAGCTGCTGGATGTGCTGGCACAAAGCGTCGGCGGCGGTGGCGCGATCAGCGTTCCTTCTCTCGACCTGATCGCGGTGCAAACAGAAATCTGCAACGATGTGTTCGCCTCCCTGCAGGGCATCGGCTCGCTCCAGCTGGCCGAGCGCGGCGGGTCTCCACGGCCGCCCGCGCTCACGGGCCAGCTTTCGGAAGAGTACCTCCAGGCCCGCGCTCTCCTGTCCTCCTTTATGCAGCGCACCAGCAACCGCAACGATCTGAACCGCGCGCTCGAACGATTTGAACAGGTAACCGTGCGCAACCCGTCGTTCGCAGCCGCCTGGTCCGGCCTGGGCATCACGCATCTGCAATATGTGCGCCACGGCTTCGGCGGCCACAAGCATATCCTCGCCGCGAGGAAAGCCTTTGACCGTGCGCTTGCCCTCGACCCCGGCTCGGTCGAGGCCAATCTGTACCGCGTGTACATGCTGCTGGGCCGCGGCGAAAAAGAAAGCGCCCGCCACGGCATCGAACACCTGCTTGAAACCGCGGCGAACGATGCCGAGGTGCACATGGTGGCGGGCATGACGATGCGCCTGGACGGCATGTACGACTACGCGCTGGGCCAGTTCAATGCGTCGCTGCAACTGGACCCTTCAAACGCGCCCGTGATCTACAACCACCGCGCGCGCGTGTACCAGTACCAGAACCAGCTTGAACTGGCCGGGGATGAACTGGAAAAAGGCTTGGCGCTTGAGCCGCGGCAGCCGCTCCTACGCACCTCGCTTGCGTACCAGCGCATGCGCGAGGGCGATCTGCCGGCGGCAATTGATCTGCTCGAGCGCGTCATCGAGGACGACCATTCGATGCGCCTGGCCTATCCCACACTTGCCATGTGCTACGTGCAGGTAGGTGACCGCGAGCATGCCGCCGAGCTGATCGAGGAAAACTCGATCTCCGCCGCCGAAGCCGATTCGGAGATGGCCTACCGATTGGCCACGTACTTCGCAGTTGAGGGCGATGAATCAGAAGCGCTGCACTGGCTCCGGCGTGCCATTTATCTGGGCAACGAGAACTATCCCTGGTTTGCGCAAAATCCGGCCTGGAAGCGGCTGAGCGGGCATACGGATTATGAGCGGATCCTGGAAGATCTGAAAAAAACGCACCGGCGCAACCAGAAAAACTGGAACCGTCTGTTGGACCGGGTTCCCCGGCAGTGAGCGACCGGCTTTGCGCATCGAACTCCGCTGAATTTCTGCTGAAGGGCTCCGCTTTCTATGAAGAGGCTTTGGTGTTTTCTTGTCGACAATGGTTTGTCGATTGCGATGCTTTCGTTGTTTGCCGTGTTTTGGGTGGGGCAGCTGCTTTCGGGCAGGTCGCTCGAGAACGAGACGCGCGCGATCCATGGCCTTGGCGCGATGAGCTACGGCCGCTATCTCCGCACCGGCGAGTTTCTCCAGAGCATGTTTTCAAACTGGCAGGCCGCGATTCTGCAGCTGGGCTCGTTGATCCTTTTCGGTGTCCGGCTGCGCCAAAAGGGCGCGCCCCACTCTAAAAGTGACGGCACAACGGGAACGTCCGAAAAGAAGCAAAGCAATAAGGGCAAGGACGACCCCGGCGATAAGGGCCGTAGCTGGTGGTACCGAAACTCGCTGTCGCTCGCGTTTTTCGGGATCTTTCTCGCGGCGTTTGTTTTGCACCTGCTCACGGGGCAGGCAGCGTACAACAGCACGCGCGCCTACTCGCACCAGGCACCATTAAACTTGGGGGCGTTCTTTATTTCGCCGAAGTTCTGGTTTTCCACCCTGCAAACGTGGGAGGCCGAGTATGCGGTGATCGCGCTTTACGTTCTGTTGAGCATCGGCCTTCGGCAGCAAGGCTCGCCCGAGTCGAAGCCCGTGGAAGCGGCAGACAGCGATACGGGCGAGCCGAACGACTAGAGTTTAAGCTTGGCGGAGAAGAAGCGGAAGGCTAAGATCGCGTGTATGACGAATCAGCAGCTTTACCTTGCGATTGGGCTGCCCATGTTTACTGCCGTGCTCGGCATGGTGAGCACCATTGCGGTTGTTTTGTTTCAAGGAAAGCAGATCGAGTCGAGACTCGCGGAGCTGCGAGGCGATGTCGGCAGCTTGGGTGAGAAGGTGTCGCAGCTTGGTGAACGCATAGCGGCTTTGGAAGTCAGGGTCGCGCACCTGGAAGACGCATAGACTCAGCTCCCGCAAAGGACAGATTGGCAGCTTTGAGATTGCGAGGGAGGGTGCAAGTGCACCCTCCCTGAACCGCTGTTAATTCCGTGTGGGTAGCAGGTCCATCGGCTCCGACAAGCTGAAAATAACCTCCGAACCCTCTTCGATTTTGGCTTCCTGCGGCTTTTGCAGGAGCAGGTGCGTGGTCACGATGCCCGCGCCCACAATGGCCCCTGCGCCGGCGCCCACGGGGCCGCCAAGCACCGCACCCACGATGGCACCTCCGCCCGCGCCTCCGCCATATTCAGCTACATCCTTTACCAGGTGCCCCTTGGGCTGAATACCGCCCTCGGAGTCGGTGCGGGTTCCCGGCTGCGAGCTCGAAACTGCCTGCGCATACAGGTGGTAAGCGGTACCGTCGGGCAGGATGACCGCTTCCGGACGCAAACGCAAGGTGGCTTGGTTGCGCAGACGATGGCCGGGTTCTGCTTCCACCACGCGCCCGCGCAGCTCGGAGCCGGCGGGAATGACGACCCGGCCTTCCTTATACACATCGGCGGCAACCTGCGCGCGGAAGGGCTGGCCGTCCTGCGAGCGATCCGTGCTCAGGGCCTGCATGAGGCGGACGCGAATGTCCGTACCCTCGGCCAGCTGGTTGGAGGGTGAGGGCACCATGCCCACGATGCCGTAGTCGGGGTTGGTGGGGCGGGGAATCAGGCGAACGTCGTGCTCCGGGGCGGCAGTGCGCGCGGCCCGCGAGTCGGTGGTGCTGGTGACGATGCCGTAATCGGGGTTCTCCGCCGGGCCGGGCTGCGGCGCGGCTTGAACGCTGGACGGCACGGACGCGGGAACGCCCGGCAACGGCTTGGCGGCAGCTGGCTGCGCCGGGGCATCGTCGTTCGCGACGATGGCGTCATCGCTCGGCGGGTGGGCGACGCCGGAGCTCTGCGCCGGCGCGAAGCCGGGCGCGAGCGCGCAGGAAGCAAATAAAAGCAGGCGTGCCATGGCGGATGAGGTCGGTACGGCTGAACGAAGGGTCATGGCGGAAGAGCTCCTGGAAAGCGGATAAACAACGTACAAGGGAAATGTGGCAGCTTCAGCCTATGCTGCCCGCGGGCGCGAAACCAGTGTTCGACCGGGAGGGGAACCACAAAGGTAAAGCCGGAAGGCCTTGAGGGCCGAGCATGAAGATTCGCGCAAAGCGTCCGGTTTGAGCGAAAACGCGAGCCTGCCCCTGCTAAAATCGCCTTGTTTGCGGGGCACTTCGCTCCGCGCCAGAAAAGAAAGCCGCGCGCGCATGGGCAATTTTGTAGAACACATCGGCAGCGCGGCTGCAAACCAGCCGGCGGTGCGCGTAGACCGCCGCCCACGCCTCCACGAGCGGCTCCAACACCGGATCACGTCCCAGGAACAAGCAAGGACCCCCATGACAGAAATCACCGCCCTCCACGCCCGCGAGATCCTTGACTCGCGCGGCAACCCCACAGTTGAAGCGGAAGTGGTGCTCGAAGGCGGCGTGCGCGGCCGCGCGGCTGTGCCTTCCGGCGCATCCACCGGCGAGCATGAAGCGGTCGAGCTCCGCGACAACGACAAAAGCCACTATCTCGGCAAGGGCGTGCTCCAGGCGGTCGAAAACGTCGAGTCGGTGCTTGCCCCGGAACTGACCGGCATGGACGCGGCCAATCAGCGGCTGCTGGACGCGACCATGATCGCGATCGACGGCACGCCGAACAAGAGCAAACTGGGCGCGAACGCGATCCTTGCGGTTTCCATGGCGGCCGCGCGCGCTTCCGCAACAGCGCTGCACCTGCCCCTGTATCGCTACCTGGGCGGCGTCAACGCGTCGGTGCTGCCCACGCCGATGATGAACATCCTGAATGGGGGCGCGCACGCCGACAACAACGTGGACTTCCAGGAGTTCATGGTCATGCCGGTGGGCGCGGAGCGCTTTTCCGACGCCCTGCGCTGGGGCGCGGAGGTCTTCCACACGCTCAAAGGCGTCCTCAAGAAGAAGGGTTACAACACCGCGGTCGGTGACGAAGGCGGCTTCGCGCCCTCGCTCAAATCGAACGAGGAGGCCATCGATCTGATTCTCGAGTCGATCGAAGCGGCCGGCTATAAGGCGGGCGAGGAGATCGCGATCGCGCTCGATCCGGCGGCGAGCGAGTTTTATGACAAGGAAGCGGGCCTGTACGTGTTCAAAAAGTCGGACCGGCGTGAGCTTTCCTCCGACGCCATGGCGCGCTATTGGGAATCCTGGGCGCGCCAGTACCCCATCGTTTCCATTGAAGACGGCCTGGCCGAGGATGACTGGGAAGGCTGGAAAAACCTGAGCGAGCTGCTGGGCGCGAGCATTCAGCTGGTCGGGGACGACCTGTTCGTGACCAACACCGAGCGGCTGCAGCGCGGCATTGAGGAGGGCGTGGCCAACTCCATCCTGATCAAGGTGAACCAGATCGGGACCGTAAGCGAGACCCTGGAAGCCATCGAGCTCGGCCGCCGCTACGGCTACACCTCCGTCATCTCTCACCGCTCCGGCGAAACGGAGGACACCTTTATCGCCGACCTCGCGGTCGCCACCGGCGCGGGGCAGATCAAGACCGGCTCGGCTTCCCGCACCGACCGCATCGCGAAATACAATCAGCTGCTGCGCATCGAGGAGGAGCTGGGGCAGACGGCGGAGTATCTTGGACTGGAGGCGGTGAACTTCGGGGAGTAAATCGTACGAACGCCGTCCTAAGCTTAGGAAAAGCGAAAGAACTATGTTCGAGGCGGCGTAACAGCACATTTGTTCGAGGGAGGGAAAAAAATGCACAACACGGATGTTCTCGGTTTTGGGATCACGATTCTCGTGCTGATCATCGGAACCTTCCTCAATCGCAACGATGTCGCCAGCTTGCGAGGTGAACTACGCGGCGAGATGAATGCCCTGCGCGGGGAAATGAACTCCCGCTTCAATGCCCTGGATGCCCGCATTGATCGCATCTTCTCTGAGTTCGGAACGTTTCACTCCATTCAGGGCGAGCACAAAGCCAAAATCGACGCATTGGAGAAAGATCGATGAATTTAGCCGTGATGATTTCCTGTTCCCCCAGGCGCAGAAGCCTCCCTCACCTTGCCTTCGGAGCAGGCGCGCTGCTTCTTGCGCTTCCCGCACTTGCCCAAACCGCCAGCCCCGTGCAGGGGCCTCCGCCCCCCCAGGCAATGGCTGCGAAGCAGGGCCCTCCGCCGCCCGCGCACCCGCTTACCGCCGCCCAGGCGCACGAGCTAATGCAGCTCACCGGGACCGACAAGATCAAGCAGCACCTGGTGGATAACGTAATGGCCTACACGCAGCGCGCGTTCCCGCCGTTCGTGCCTGCGGATGTGCGCACGGACGTCGAGACGAGCCTTGAAAAGATGGATGTGGAAACGCCGACCGTGGCGACGTACCAGCGCTACCTTTCGACCGAGGATGCGGGCAAGATCATCGACTTCTATAAAACCCCGGCCGGCAAGGACCTGCTCGCGACCACGCCGCCGCTGATGAGCGAGCTGCAACAGGCCACTCTGAAGCAAGGGCAGGCGACATTCCAATCGGTAATGGAGCGGCACAAAACAGAGATCGAGGCCGCGGAGAAGACGTACCAGGCAGAGCACAAGCAGCCCACACTAGGTGGCCCGCTCGGCCCGACGGCCCCGACACCGGGCGCGCACGGGTCCACCTCCCCGGGCGGCAGCACCGCGCCGAAAAAGCCCCAGTAGCGCAGTAGGGAACCGCAAGGGTGCCCGCACCATGCGGGCCGCCCTTGCGTGGACCCAGTTTCGAAGCGCTTTCGCATCGCCACTCTCAGGAGAGCCCATGCCCGCCCCCAAGCGCCCTCTCGTTCTCGCGATTCTTGACGGCTGGGGCATTCGCGCCGCCGAGGACAACAACGCTATCGCGCTTGCCCGCAAGCCTACCTACGACCGGCTTCTGCGGGAGTTTCCGCACACCACCCTCCGGGCTTCCGAGCAAGCCGTGGGCCTGCCTACGGGCCAGATGGGCAACAGCGAGGTGGGCCACCTAAACATCGGCGCGGGTCGCGTGGTCGAGATGGACATCACCCGCATCGACGGGCTTGTCGCTTCGGGCAAGCTCGGGGAAAACCCGGCCATTGCCGGGGTCTTTGCCAATGCCCGCGAGCATGGCCGGGCGCTGCATCTCCTGGGCCTGGTCTCCGACGGCGGCGTCCACGCGCACCAGGAACACCTGTATGCGCTCCTCCGGGCCGCCAAGACCGCGGGGCTTGAGCGCGTGTACGTCCATGCGTTCCTGGACGGCCGCGACACCCTGCCTACCTCGGGCGCGGGCTTCCTACAACAGCTGCTCGCGCGCATGCACGAGTACGGCGTCGGCAAGCTCGCAACTGTTTCCGGCAGGTACTATGCCATGGACCGCGACATGCGCTGGGAGCGCGAGAAAAAAGCCTCCGACGCGATGATCGCGGGCGTGGCTGAAGGGGGTGCATACCACGACCCCATAGCCCACGTCCTCGAGTGCTACGGCAATGGCGTGACCGACGAGTTCATTCCCCCGTTTGTTGTCATGGATAACGGCGGCAGGCCCAATGCGACCATTCGCGATGGCGACTCCTGCCTCGTCTTCAACTACCGCGCCGACCGCGTGCGCCAGCTCACACGCATCCTGGCGCGAAACAGCGGCATCACCGCCGACAACGGGCGCGAGTTGCCGCAGATTGCCGAGCAGGACGCGGCCATTCCGCCGGACACCCTCCCGCGCGATCTCCACGTCGCAACCATGACGCAGTACGACAAGAACTTCACCCTGCCGCGCGTACTCGATCCGCAATCCATGGACAACCTGCTTGCCAACGTGCTGGCAGAGGCAAACCTGCGCAACCTCCGCATTGCGGAAACGGAAAAGTATGCCCATGTGACCTACTTCTTCAATGGAGGCATCGAAAAGGCGTTTCCCGGCGAGGAGCGGGTCATGGTCCCGTCGCAAAAGGTCGCGACCTACGATCTCGCCCCGGAAATGTCGGCTTCGGGTGTGGCCGATGCCGTCATCCGGGCCGTCGAAGACCCTGCATTCGATCTCGTGGTTGTGAACTTTGCAAATGCGGACATGGTCGCGCACTCCGGGCAGCTCGCGCCAACCATTCGCGGGGTGGAAACCGTCGATGCGCAGCTAGGCCGCATCTACGCGAGTCTCCGTGAGCGCGGGGGGGCGATGCTGATCACGGCCGACCATGGCAACGCGGAGCAGATGGTTGACCCCGGCGCGGGCGGCCCGCATACCTCGCACACCACCAATCCGGTCCCGTTTATCCTGCTCGACGAGCAGGCGCGCGAGTACCGGCTCCGGGAGGGTGGGTCGCTGCGCGATCTGTCGCCGACGATCCTCGGCATGCTCGGGGTTGAAAAGCCGCGCGAAATGACGGGGCAAGATCTTCGGATTCCTATCGCTTAAAACTGCCTGCTCTTGCGCGGGTACCAGGTGAACTCGCCCCACACGCTTACATCGGTGTTGAGGCCCGGGCTCACGTTCGGTGAGGTGATGCCGTACACAGGGGCCTTCCAGGCTTCATACTGCCCGGCGACGTGCAGCTCGTAGTCCTCTCCGAACTTCTTCCGGAGATCGACCTTGTACTGGTTCTGGGTGGTCCCCCCCAGGATGAAGTCCTTGGCGGCCTTCACGTTGCGGTAGGAAACCTGAACCTGATCCTCAGCGTTGAAGTGGTAGGTCGCCCACGCCTGGCCCCCCTTGTTTTCGCGCCCGATCTGGTCGGTGAACAGGATCCCTTTGTTGGTGAGGCCCTGCTGCTGCACAGCCTCGTAGTACAGGAAGCTGCCCCCGCTCGATCGGCTGGTGGGCGGGTCTGTCGAGGCGGCTTCAACCCGGAAGTCGAGCGCGGGCAGGCCTGGGACGTGCGAAAGAAAAATCCCGGGCCGGATGGCCGCGCGCCGCGGCGCGGAGATCGGCAGGATGTCGTCGTGCGAGAACGAGTCGGTGTACAGCGTCAGCCAATTGCGCACAAACGGCAGCCGGTAGGAGAAGTCAAAAGCGCTGAAGCGCGCGCCCGGGTCGCGGTTGGAAAACTTGGTCTGGTAGTCGGTGCCGCTGGTTGAAAAGAACGACCGCAGGAATGTGTGCAGCGTCACGGGCTCGTGGCCCCGGCCGCCCCAGATCACCGTGCGTTCAAAGCCCATCTCGAGATTCTTCGTGGGGTGGATGCTGATCTTCTCGGCATGTACATAGGGGTGGTTGGGCGCGGTGTGGCCTTGGAGCGAGCCCACGAAGAAGTCATAACGGATGGGCCCGAACAGCCGGTCGAACCCGGGGATGTACATCGGCTCGACGCGGTTGATCTCAAAAGCGTAGATATTGTCCGCATTGTTGCTCCAGGCAAACGCGCCGCCCTTGGCCGGCCCCCACCAGTGGTCGGTTTTGCCGAACGAAATCTCGTGCTTGAGCAGATGAAAAGAGCCGGTGGCCTCGAGCAGTCGGAAATAGTTTGTCGCGGGAATCGGCCCGACCGGGATGGTGGGCTGGCTCGGGACCGAGTTGTAGGGGATGAAGTCGACGACCTGGGAAAGGTACGTGCCCAGCGCGGGCGTGTACCCCAGGGCGGAAGGGGCATGCTGGTACTCGCCGCGCGCGTACAGGGTAAAGCGCCCCGCCTCGGCCCGGCCGCTCACGCCGGTCGAGTTGTTGATGCCCGCCTGGAACGGCCGCCCGTTGTCGTTGAGGATCGTCAGCCCGAGATGGTAGCTGTCGTTGAGCGGCGTGTTTGTGATGCCCAGGAAGCGGGTGTATACGGTATCGAGCTCGGCGTGCGCGCCGGCAAAGGCGAGATCGGGGGCAAGCGCGCGCTCAACCGCAAGAAAAACTTCCTGGGCCTGCTCCGCGCCCGGCCCTTGGGCGCTTTCCACGGCATCGTCGCTTCGGTCGAGCATCCGGAGCACGCTCAAGCGGGTCCAGGGGCGCAGGCCGAAGAACGCCGTATCGAGATAGCCGAGCGCGTGCAGCCGGTCAAGCGCCGGATAGATCCAGCTGTCGACGGGGATGTACGTCGAGCCTTGCCCGTCGATGGACTGGACCGGGTAGGCGGGCCGGTAGTCGCGGGGCAGCGCGACCGCATTGGGCGGCCCTTGATAGGGCGCATTCTGCGTTTCAGGCGCGTAGGGGGTCGTCGAGGGCGGTGCAGGGTACTGCTGAGGCGGCGGCGGCTGCTCTGTTTGAGCGCGGCTTGGGGCGGCAAAGCCGCAAGCGGCCAGCAAACAGATAGCTACGGCAGATCTCACTCTCACCTCGGCGCTGCGCTGGGGACCCTCGGAGATCCCCTGAAGGCACGGCCCGGATGGAGTGGGCTCGGCTCATGGGAAAGCCTAGATGAAGGTTTGCGGGAACACAAGAGCGGGCGCGGTTACCATCGGGGGCTTGTCGCTGGGCCGGACACTGTTGCGCGCGTTTCGCTCGCTCAACGGGTGAGCTCCGCGACTGAAGCACGCTCGACGCGGCGGCGCCACCCAGCGGTAAACGCGCCGCGCCTGCGGAGGGCCGCTTCAAGGCGTTCGAGAGCGTCGCCCTCGCCCGCCTGCCCGCGCATTCGGAAGGGCACGGCCTCGATGTGGCTCGGGCCGCCGTCCGGGACGCGCGCCCGCACGGCGCACTCGTGGGCGACCCGGTAGATGGCGAGCGGGTCGTCCGCGTCCACTGGGATCGCGGGGTAGGGCGGCGCGGGGCGCAGATGGGCGGGGGTTTCGCCGGCCTTTTCTGGGCGGACGGAGGCGTGGCGGCTAAGAAACAAGAGCGGGAGCCTCCACTGCGCGGCAAAGGCGGCAGCTTCGCTCCAACTGGACGGGGCGGCCGCCGCGCCGGCTTCCGGGGTGAGGGATAGGGTGGAGGGCAGCAGGACCGCGGCCACGGAACGCATGGAAGACTGCGGGTCGACCCGCCCAAGCGCGGCCGCCGCTCCCAACGCGAAGGCTACTGCAGAGGCTTCGTTCCGGGGCAGCAGAAGAACCCCCATCTCCCGATCGCGCCGCTGCGCCCCTGGGCTGCCCGCATACGGCAGCCCGCGCAGCACGCGAAAGCTGCCGGCCCCGCGCGCGGGCACGAGCAGAAGGTCGCGTTCCTCCAAGGCCGCGCCTACACCCGCGGCGAGCGCGTCCAAATCGGCTTCGCGGCCCGGCGCGCCTTCTTCGGCCCGCGCCAGCGTGCAGCGCAGCACACTCCGGTACAGCTCTTGCAGCAGTTCGTCGCGAACCCTTGCTTGTTCTTCCTTGCTCATCGGCTCCCATCACGTCTGCCACTCCCACGCAAGTGGCAGTTTTCAACAAAAATGTGCATAACCCTGTGCGTGGGCCTCCGGTCTTCCCGGCGCACCCCACATTCACGCGGCTTTCACCATTCTGCACATAGATCGCAGCACAGGCTGAAAATACCGCAGACGCCGGTTCACGAGGAGTAGTCCGCGTTGATGTGGACATACCCGGTGGTAAGATCGGTGGTCCAAAACCGGCAGCGGCCGTCACCCAAACCGAGCTCGACCGTGATCGTGAACCGGCGCTCGCGCATGGCGGCGTGGAGGGCGGCTTCATTAAACTCCCGCGCGCGGCCCCCGTCCTCGCACACCGGCAGCCCGTTGAGCCGGATCGCGATGCGCCCGGGGTCAACCGCGACATCGCTCGCGCCGATAGAGGAAAGGAGCCGGCCCCAGTTGGGGTCGCTCCCGGCCCAGGCTGTTTTAACCAGCGGCGAGTGCGCGATGGCGCGGGCTACGGTGAGCGCGTCCGCGTCCGTGGGCGCCCCCTCAATCTCGAGCGTGACCACGTGGGTCACGCCCTCGCCGTCTTCAACAATCTCAAGCGCAAGCTCCCCGCACACCGCATCGAGCGCGGCTTGGAAGTTTTCCAGGCTCGGCGCAGCCCCGCTCGCGCCCGAGGCCAGCAGCAGCACGGTGTCGTTGGTGGAGGTGTCCCCGTCGATGGAAATGCGGTTAAAAGAAACTTCTGCGCTTACTTCGAGCGCGTTTTGGAGGACGGGCGCGGGGAGCTGGGCGTCCGTGAACACATAGGCGAGCATGGTCGCGTGCGGCGGTGTGAGCCGGGGATGGATCATGCCCGCTCCCTTGCACGCGCCGGCGAGGTGGACCGTTCTACCTTCCACCACGATGGTCCGGTGCGCCACCTTGGGGCGTGTGTCGGTGGTGAGAATGGCTCCCGCGAAGCTGGAGAACGCCGCCGCGCCGCCCCGGAGCGCGTCGCATGCGCCGGGGAGGGTGCCCGTCAGCTTTTCAACGGGCAGCGGCAAGCCGATGATGCCGGTCGAGGAGGGCAGGACCTCCTCGGGAGCGCAATCAAGCAGCTCCGCCGCGCGCTCGCAGGTTTGCCGTGCCGCGACCATCCCTCCGGGACCGGTGGCGCAGTTCGCGTTGCCGCTGTTGACGACGACCGCACGCGCCCGACCTCCGGTCGCCTGGAGGTGTTCGCGGCCCAGAAGCACGGGCGCGGCCGCGACGCGGTTGCTCGTGAACATCGCGGCTGCCTGCGTGCCTTCGATGGCCCAGGCCACGGCCAGATCGGGCTTGCCGCTCGGCTTAATGCCCGCCTGCACGGCGGCGAAGCGGAAGCCCGCGGGGACGGCTTTTTCGGGGAGCAACGGGGGGGCGTCGGCAGTGTCTTGCATGATGGGCTTCACTGTAACGAATGGATGCATCGAGCGCCCTGTTTGCGAAGATGGGAGTGGATGCCAACCCACCTTGAACCCGGCAGTTTCCTTTCCATGCGGCGTGTATCCGTGGCGCGCGGGAACACAATAGCGCTCCACAACATCGCGATCGAGGTCGCGTTGGGCGAGCACCTGGCGATCCTGGGGCCGAACGGCTGCGGCAAATCCACCTTGATCAAGACGCTTACGCGCGAGCTGTATCCGGTGGCCGCGCGCCCGGGCGAGCCCCCGCCCGTGTTCCGCCTGCTGGGGCGCGAGCGATGGGACCTGTCGCAGCTGCGGCGGGAGTTCGGCGTGGTGGGCGGGGAGCTGCCGGGCGAGCGAACCCCGGCCGCAACCGGTTTTGAAGCGGTGCTGGCCGGGTTTTTCGGGGCATCCGCCTTATGGCCCAACCACACCGTCACGCCGGAGATGGAAGGGGCTGCGCGCGGAGCGCTGGAGCAGATGCGGGCCGGGCACCTGGCCGCGAAGCCCGTAGGGGCCATGTCGGCGGGCGAGCAGCGGCGCGTGATGATCGCGCGGGCGCTGGTTCACCGGCCGCGAATGCTCCTGCTCGACGAGCCTTCGAACGCGCTCGACCTTCTGGCCCAGCGCGAGCTTCGCCTGGCTTTGCGGGCAGTCGCCGGGGCCGGGACGGGGCTCATCGTGGTCACACACCAGCTGGGCGACATCGTCCCGGAGATCCGGCGCGTCGTGCTGATGCGCGCGGGCCGGATCGTGGCCGACGGGGACCGGCGTGAGCTGCTGCGGGAGCCCGTGCTCGGTGACCTGTTCGGCGTGCCCGTGACGCTCGGCGAGCGCGACGGATTTCTTCACGCGTGGTGAGCGTTCCACCGAAGAGCCCAATTTCCACGTCGCCGAAAAGTGCCTCTTGACCTCGGAAAGACCGAGGCGTTACTTTGAAGTCACACGGGAAAGGAGGGCGATCCAATACATGAAAAGTTCCGATGGTTGTTTATGCATCAACGCAACACGTGAGGTGACTGAGGCTTAGGGCTCCTTCGGGCTCTAGACCTGGCGGTTTTGACGAAACTACACGCCGAGGCCCATCTCAAGAACTCCAGCGCAGGATTGGGTATGCGCTGAAAGTTTGGTTCGGAGGATGCCTCAGGTCAATCTCAACAGTGCACCGGCAAATGGCCTGCTCTTGGAGCGGGCCATTTGTTTTCTAACCCGCTTTTGGAGCGGGCCATTTGTTTTCTGACCCGCTTCCAGAGCGGGCCTTGTGCTTTCCAAGCGGGTTCTACAATGGAGCCATGGAACCGCTCGTCATCGCAGGCAAGGCTTTCCAATCCCGGCTGATCGTCGGCACGGGTAAGTACAAGGACGGGGCCGAAACCCAGGCCGCCATCGAGGCTTCCGGCGCGGAGATCGTGACCGTCGCGGTGCGGCGCGTCAATCTCGACCGCTCGCGCGAGTCTCTGCTCGACTTCATCGACCCCCGCCGCTACTTTCTGCTCCCCAACACCGCCGGCTGTTACACCGCCGACGAGGCGATTCGCGCTGCCCGGCTTGGGCGCGAGGTGGGGCTTTCCGACTGGGTCAAGATCGAGGTCATCGGCGACCGGCAAACCTTGTACCCGGATGTCCAAGCCACACTTGAGGCCACGCGTGTGCTGGCGAAAGAAGGCTTCACAGTGCTGCCGTACACGACCGACGACATTGTGTTCGCGCGACGCCTGATCGACGCGGGCGCGGCGGCGGTGATGCCCTTGGGCGCGCCTATCGGCTCGGGCCTGGGCATCTCGAACCGCGACAATTTCCGGATCCTCCGCGAGCTGATCCACGAAGTGCCGCTGATCATCGACGCGGGCCTCGGCACCGCTTCCGACGCGGCGGTCGCGATGGAAATGGGAGCGGACGCGGTGCTGCTCAACTCCTGCCTGGCGGCGGCGCAGGAGCCTGTGCTGATGGCCGAAGCCATGAGCCACGCGGTGCTCGCGGGGCGGCAGGCGTTTCTGGCCGGGCGTATGCCGCGCAAGTTGTACGCCACGGCTTCGTCCCCGCTTGAGGGCATTTCGCGCTAATCTCAAACAGCATGCGCGTGTTTGGGATTGACTGCGGAACCGAGTGGACGGGCTACGGCGTGGTGGCGGTGGAGGAAACCGCGCGCGCGCGCCGTCTGCGCCCGGTGTGCGCGGGGGCAATCCGGCTGGCCAAAAAAGACACGCTGGCGGCCCGGCTTCAGTTGGTGCATCGCGAGCTCCACGCCCTCATCGGCGAGCACCGGCCGGACGCGATCGCGATCGAGGAGGTCTTCCATTCGGTCAATGCGCAGTCGGCGCTCAAGCTCGGGCATGTCCGCGGGGTCGCATTCCTGGCGGCTGCGGGTCACGCTCTGCCGGTGTTTGAGTACGCGCCCCTAAAAATTAAATCGACCGTGGTGGGGTACGGGTTGGCGAAAAAGGAACAGGTGCAGTACATGGTCGCGCAGCTGCTCGATCTGGAACGCGCCCCCGAGCCGGCCGACGCGGCGGACGCGCTGGCGATCGCGATCTGCCACATTCACCACGCCCAAACGATGCATGCCCAAACCGCCGCAGGGCAAGCGCGATGAACCGTTTGCTTGCGCTTGCCCTGCTCGCGCCGGTCCCCGTCCTGGCCCAGGTGCCCCAATCTACGGTGACGTTTACCTTTGACAATCCCGCGCTCCAGCCCGCGCACTACACGCTTGTGATCCACCAGGACGGCACAGGTCGCTACCAGTCCACGCCCGGCTCGGCGGCTGTCGAGGGGCCCCTGCAGCCCGAACCGCAGGACCGGGCGATCACCGTGCCGGATCCGCTCCGTACGCAGCTTTTTGCGCTTGCGCGCAAAAACCGCCTGTTCGCCGCGAAGTGCGATTCCGGGCAAAAGAACATTGCCTTCACCGGCAATAAGACGCTCGCATACGCGGGGCCGGACGGCTCGGGCTCTTGCACATTCAACTACGCGAAAAACGGTCAGATCGGGCAGTTGGCCGACAACCTGATCGCGGTGGCGACGACGCTGGAAGAGGGCCGCCGGCTCCAGTTGCTGCTCGACCACGACAAGCTGGGGCTCAACGCGGAGGTGGAAACGCTTGCCGGGGAGCAAGCGAGCGGCCGCGCCCAGGCGCTGGGCAACATCGTTCCGGTGCTCCGGGCCATCGCCGCCGACCCCGACGTGCTGAACCACACCCGTGCGCGCGTGGAAACACTGCTGGCCCGCTAAGGCTGCGCCGGCGTAAAACACACCCGCGCGTCCTCCGCGTCGCGGCGGCATCGAATAAGAGAGCCAATAAGAGCGCCAAGCGAGCGCGACTTCCGATAGCATATCCGTGTTTTTGTATAGGGAAGCGCCTCCTGGAGGACCTCCATGAAACTTTTCGCAACACCTTTGCTCGTTTCCGCCTTGTTCGGCATCTCGGCGATGACTGCCGCCGCCCAAAGTCCCTCCCAAGACACAGAGCAGCCAGCTGGAAACATCGCGGACGCGCCGCCGGCCGCCGAGGACACGGTCCTGCCCGCCCGCTTGAGCGACGTGGAAGGCACCGTGCGCGTGGCGCGTATTAAGCCGGCCGCCGCGGGCCAGATGCCTCCGGTCGGACAGGCCTTTCGCACAGCGACCGTGAATACACCGGTTCTCGCGGGCACGGAAGTGGACACAGGGAACGACGGCCGTGCGGAGCTCCAGTTCAACGACGGTAACATTGCGCGGATCACGCCGAACTCGGCGGTTCTTGTGGTTAAGCTGCCGAGCGGCGGTGAGGAGCTGCGCGCCCTGCGCGGGTTGAGCTATTTTGAAGCGCCGGACAGCGGCACGGGCGTGATGACCGTCGCGGCCGGACCGGTCGGCGTGCGGCTGGACCAAAACAGCCTGCTCCGGCTCGACCTGGACGAGACTCCGTACAGGATTGCCGCGCTGCGCGGCTCGGCCCATGTCAGCAGCCCCACCTCCGACGTCGGCTTCGAGATCACCAACGGGCAAACCGCGAAGATCGATCCCGCGGCGGCCGGCTCCTATGACGTGACCCAGGATGTCGCGGACGACTCGTGGGACGCCTGGAACACCGATCGCGACCAAACCCTGGCGCAGCTGGCGGAAAGCCAAACCAACGCGCGCGTGGGCAACGGCGATGCGGACTCGCCCGCGTGGAATGACCTGGACTACTACGGCACATGGTACGACGTGCCGGGCGCGGGCATGGCCTGGGCGCCGGATGGGGTGGATGCAGACTTTGACCCGTACGGCGCGGGTGCCTGGACATCGTACCCCGGGGTGGGGCTTACCTGGGTTTCGGCGTATCCATGGGGTTGGCTGCCGTATCACTGCGGCGGATGGAGCTATTTCCAGAGTTTTGGGTGGGGTTGGCAGCCCGGCAGGGCGTGCGGCGGCTACGGCGCGGGCGTGGGCTGGTACCCGTATACGGGCATCCACAATGCCCCCCGCGACTACCGCATTCCATTGCCGCTTGACTCCCGTTTGCGGACGCGCCTGACCGGAACGCCGATGCCGCACCCCCGTGCAGTCATCGTCAATCGCGCGCCGGTGTACCACTTCCGCTCTCTTGGAGGAGCGCGGCCGCAGCCGCGAGCATTTCGGCTCGGCAACAACATTGCGGAAGGTGGAGGCTCAAATATCGCGCCTACTTTGCCGGTAGGGGCAGGTTTCGCGGGTGGGCGGGGGGTCTACCAGCCGCTCGTCGGCGCGCCCGGCGTGGCCGGGTATGGAAGCGGTCTGCGCACCAACCACATCGAGGGCGGACGCGTGTTCTACACGCCGCAAGCAGGCGCGATTACGCCGCCCCCGCATGTGCTCGCCGCGCCGCGCAACGCGATCGCGCCGCCTCCGCGTGTTCTTGCGCCGCCGGTGATACGCAACGCGCCAACCGCGCCGGTCGCGGTGCCTCGGGTAGAAGCGCCGCGCGCCGCGCCGCGCGGGCACTAGGTCCGCAGTCTGCGGTATACGGAAGCGAGCTCCGCCGGGCTGAGTTCCTCGGCCCGGACGCTCCCTCCGAAAGGAGCGAGAGCGAATCCCACCTGCGGAGCGGGGTAGCCGGCCGCGCGTAGGTTATTAGCAAGCGTTTTCCGCTTCTGTGCGAAGCACTGCTCCAGGAAGCGCCCAAACGAAGCGGGCTCAATGTCGAGCTCCGCCCAAAGCGGGGCAAACTCCATCCGCGCTACGGCGGAGTAAACGCCCGGCGGCGGGGAAAATGCCTCGGGAGGCAGTGTGAACAGGAGCTGTGTTTGCGCGTGGAGCCGGCACAGCACGGAAAGCAGCCCATACTCGCGGCTGCCCGGCTCGGCGGTCATGCGCTCGGCAACCTCGCGCTGTACCAGAACGACCGCCCGGCAAATGCTGCTTTCAAACAGGAACAGTCGCCGCAGAATGGGCGAGGTGATGTAGTAGGGAAGGTTGCCGATGACAGCGAGTGAGCGCCCGGGCTCGAGGGCTAGCGCGGCGAGGTCGACGGAAAGCACATCGGCCTCCAGCACTTCGACCGAAGGGCGGTCGTGAAATCGGGCTCGCAGCGCGGCGGCCAGCGCCGGGTCGAGCTCGATCGCCATCAAGCGCCGCGCGCGCGCGGCAAGCAGCTCGGTAATGGCCGCCTTGCCGGGGCCAATCTCGACGACATCGCCGTCCGCCGCGCCGCCGAGCGCTTCCACGATGCGGCGTTGCGCCGCCGTATCTGCAAGGAAGTTCTGGCCCAGCGCCGGTTTCCGCTTTCCCCTCATGCCCCTCCCGCCCCCAAGCATCCTTTAGACTAAGCCTTCGCACCCCTCCTGCGAACCCAAGGGAGCCTTGCCTCATGCACATCGCCTTTGCCGCCTCCGAGTGTGTTCCGTTCGTCAAGACAGGCGGCTTGGCCGACGTAATTGGCGCGCTGCCCGCCGAGCTCGTCCGACAAGGGCATTCGGTCACGGTGTACCTGCCGTTCTTTCGACCTGTCGCGGCCCAGCTCACCAAGCGCAATGTGGTCATCCCGAGCCTCACCATCCCTTTCCAGTCCTACAGCCGGTTCGTTTCGGTGGTGGACGGGGGCATGCGCGACGGGGTGCGCTTCCTGTTTATCGACTGCCCTGCGCTGTTTGATCGCGAAGGGCTGTACGGGACCGGAACGGGCGACTACCCGGACAACTGGGAGCGGTTTGCTTCCTTTGCGCGCGCGGTGCTGGAGGCGAGCAAGCAGGTGGGCGTGCCGGAGGTCTTCCACGCGCACGACTGGCAGGCAGCCATGCTGCCCGTCTACCTGCGCACGCTATATGCGAACGACCCCGCCTTGGAGGGGGCCGGGGTGGTGTTCACGATTCACAATGCCGGATATCAGGGCTGGTTTCCGCCGGCAACCACCGAGCGGCTGCTGCTGCCGTGGGATGTGTACCGCATGGACCGGCTGGAGCAATACGACACATTCAACTATTTAAAGGGCGGCATTGTGTACGCGGACGCGCTCACAACGGTAAGCCGCAAGTATGCGGAGGAGATCCAAACGCCGGAGTTCGGCTATGCGCTCGACGGCACGTTAAAAACCCGGGCTGCGGATCTCTACGGCATCCTGAACGGCGTGGATTATGAGCAGTGGGATCCCGCGCACGACCGGTTTATCGCCGCACATTACACGCCTATTGACCTGGCCGGCAAGCGCGAGTGCCGGCGCGACCTGCTCCATGCCTTTGGCGCGCCTGAGCTGCCCGCTTCCACGCCGATTCTGGGAATTGTTTCGCGGTTCGCGACGCAAAAAGGCTTCGACCTCCTGGCCGAGATCGCGGAAGACCTCGCGCGGCGCGAGCTGTTCCTGGTCGCGTTGGGGACGGGCGAGCCCTACTATGAGAACCTCCTGCGTTCGCTCGCCGAGCGTTACCCGGACCGGTTCGCCGTGCGGGTGCAGTACGACAACACGCTGGCCCACAAAATCGAGGCTGGGGCGGATATGTTCCTGATGCCTTCGCGCTATGAGCCCAGCGGCTTGAACCAGCTATACAGCCTGCGCTACGGGACTGTGCCGATCGTGCGCGCGACGGGCGGCCTCGACGACACGGTCGAGGAAACGCCGGACCCGGTGGATGGCACGGGCTTTAAGTTCCATGCTTACTCCGCGCGCGAGTTTTTGTACGCTATCGACCGCGCCCTGCTTTGCTTTGCGGACGGGGAGCGTTGGGTCGAGCTGATGCGCAACGGCATGCGGCAAAACTACAGCTGGGTGCGCCCGGCGGCGGAATACGGCGCGCTCTACGAGGCGGTCGCCCGCAAGCGCTCCTAAGGCAGTTTCCCTGATGCTGTGTAGCGCGGGAAGCCTTTCTATGTGGCTTTTCCCGCCGGAAAAGCCACGCTCACAGCGGCTTACACCTCGACATCTTCAGGAAAACTGCTCTAGCGATACAGCTTGAGCGCGTTCCAATCTTCCTCGTAGGTGCGAAAGCGGTCGTGGCACACATAGATGAACCGCTGCTCCCAAGGCATCTGGTAGGGGCTCGTCTGGTGGTCGGCGACCGTGCAGCGCCGATAGTAGCGGGCCATCTCCGGGGGCGGCGCGTCTGTTACTACGATCATCTCCTTGCCCGTGTACCCGTGGGGGCCCCATAGCCAGTAGTTCTGGTGGCCGCTGATGGTGGGCGGCAGCCCCAACGGGCGGCCCAGGATATTGAGGGCGCTGGCCTGGCCGTAGTTCCCCGCGAAGATGCCGGTCTGCTTCTGCTCGGCGGGCGGCAGGGCGTGGTACACGCGGCTCACGGCGTCCGCCAGCCGCTGCCAGCCTAGGTGGTCCGCGAAAAACTCAGGGAAGTCGGCGCCCGGGTGCTGCTCGCTTTCAATGGGCGCGAAGTGGAGCGCCCGCGCCAACCGCTCGAAACGCGCGGGCGCGAGCACCGGCACGGCAAACGGCACGGTGTACACGAGGGAAAGCGTTATCGCGGCTGCATATACCCATACCGCCCGCGTGCGTCCCCGATCCCGCCCGGCCCAGCGAGTCCAGGCCACCGCGCCCGCGGCAAACAGCAGGGGGTATACGGGAGCCACGTAATAGTCCTTAGCCCGCAGCGCGAGCATGATCCCGAGAAAAAACACATATAAGACGCCCAGCGAACGCCAAGGCCGGGCGTTCGGCGCAAACAAGAGCCACAGGCAGCCCGGCAGCCACAGGAGCAGGTGCAGGGGCCCGAGAATCAGCACCTGTTCCAGCAGAAACTCCGGCGGCGACAGCACCACGTCTTTGTTGCTGTGCTGCACATCGCGCAGCCACTCCCAGGTGGGGAATGTGTGCCTTGCCTGCCAGTACAAGTTTGGCGCGGCGAAGGCGGCGCAGATCGCAACGGCCAGCCAAAACCCGCGTGTCCGCAGGAGCCGCCGTGCGGGCGTGGCGAGGAGCGCAAGCAGCAAGGCCGCGATGAGGAAGATCGCTGAAACCTTGTTCTCCAGCCCCAGCCCCGCGCTCGCCCCCAGCAGCAGCCACCAGCCTGTTGCTTGCGGCCGGGCGAGCACGCGCAGCAGCGCCCACACCATCCCCATCCAGAACACCGGCTCCCACGCGTTCATCGAAAGAAAGCTCTGCGTCGCCACAAAGACAGGGACGGTGAGCACCGCGAGCATCGCCGGCGCGGCGGCCCGGCGCGAGCCGCCCAGCCCGTCCGCGATCAGCCCCGTAAGCATCACGGTGAGCGCACCGGCCAGGTTGGGCAGCAGTCGGAAGAGCGCCGGATGCCGGTAGCCAAAGAGCAGCTCCGCCGCGCGCGCCTGCAGGGCCACCAGCGGTGGCTGGTCCACATACCCCAGCGCCAGCCGGTGTCCGCACACCAGGTAGTAAAACTCGTCCCGGTGGAGGCCGTAGCCGGCGTGCTCGGATACGAGCGTGACCGCGACCCCGAGCGCGAGCTTGAGCGCGCCAAAAACGAGCAAAAGCGGCCATAGCGAGCGCCGGGCTTCGCGGGATCCTCTTGGCTGCGCTGCTGCCGCCTCAACCTGCGCACTCATGGTTTCAGAGTATCGGTCAGTTGGACAGGATGGGAAAAGGCGCGCTCTCGTCTGTGGGGGCCAGGTCCGGTGCAGCCGCATCTTCCCGCCGGAAATGCGCGTGGATCGCTTCCGCTGTCTTGCGCGGCACCACCGCCGTAAGCGCTTCCACGCTCGCACCCTCGATCGCCCGCACGCTCCCGAAGTGCTCCACCAGGCGCAGCCGCGTTCTTGACCCCACGCCCGCAATCTCTGTGAGTTCCGAAGACCGATCCCGGATTTCGCGCCGTTTGCGATGGTAAGTGATCGCGAACCGGTGCGACTCATCGCGGATCCGCTGGACTAAATGCAAGACCGGCGAGCGGCGTTCGAGAACCACCGGCTCGTCCTCGCTCCCGTGCACATAGATCACCTCTTCCCGTTTCGCGATCGACGCGAGCGGCTGCGTCATCAACCCCAACTCCTGGAGGGCGCTCGCCGCAGCGCGCAGCTGGCCTACGCCGCCGTCCACCAGCACCAGGCTGGGCATTGGCTTGCCTTCCTCTGAAAGCCGCTTGTAGCGCCGCCCGATCACCTCGCGCATAGAGGCAAAGTCATCCACACCCTCCACCGTCTTGATCTGGAACTTGCGGTAATCCGACTTTTTCATCCCGCCGGGCTCCCACACCACCATGCTCGCGACGGTCTCGGCCCCTTGGATGTGCGAAATGTCGAAGCACTCGATGCGGGTCGGCGTTTCCGGCAGCATCAACGCGTCTTCGAGCGCTTCGGCGATGGCCTTTTCGCTAGGCTTCATCACCCGAAAGCGCTGGTCGTAGCTTTGCTTCGCATTGGTCCCGGCCAAGTCCACGAGCGAGCGCTTTTCCCCGCGCTGCGGCACCTCGATGCACACCTTGCGGCCCCGCTTCGACAAAGCCCCGGCCAAGGCATCGCGATCGGCAAACTCCACCGGTGTGTAAATCGACTGCGGCACATACGGCTGGTCGAGGTAGAGCTGCTTAAGCAGGGAAGCGAAAAACGCCCCCGGGTGGAATCCGCCGCGCCCGGCCTCCTCTTCAGCGCCGAGCTCGTATTCCGGGATGTCTTCCCAGAAAAACTCCCGTCGATCCACGATCTTGCCCGCCCGGACGTGGAACAGGTTCACCGCAAGCATCCCGTTCTCGTAGTGGTACCCGAATAGGTCCGCATCGTCCTCGTCCGCCGTCGCGATGCGCTGTTTCTCATTTAGCTGGTCCACGGTGCCCAGCATGTCGCGGTACTTGGCGGCCAGCTCGTATAGCTCTTTTCCGGCCGCTTCCATCATGCGGCCTTCCAGCTGCCGACCCAGCTCGGCCCCGCGGCCTTCCAGAACCAGCTGCGCGTCGCGCACGGTTTCGGCGTACTGCGCGGGGGTCGCCAGCCCTTCCACGCACGGCCCCTGGCAACGCTTGATGTAATACTGCAGGCACGGCCGGGGATGGTAGCGCTCGAGGTCGACCTTGCACGAGGGCAGAAGAAACGCCCGCCGCACCAGCTCCGCGACACGATAGGCCAGGTTGCCGGGGAAGTACGGCCCGTAGTACGCGCCGCCGTCTTTGCGCAGCCGCCGCGTCACAAAGACTTTGGGGTAGCGGTCCCGCATCGTGAGCTTCACGTACGGGTAGGTTTTGTCGTCGCGGAGCAGAATGTTGAAGCGCGGCTTTTTCTGCTTGATCAGGTTGTTTTCGAGCGCCAAGGCCTCGTGTTCGTTGTCGACCAGGATGTAGTCGAGGTCGACCGCTTCCCGCATCAGCGATCCGGTTTTGGCGTGGGCTTGCGAGGCGGCCAGCAGGTACGAGCGCACGCGCGAGCGCAGGTTTTTCGCTTTGCCGACGTAGATCACCGTCCCGTCCGCGTCCTTGTACAGGTACACGCCCGGCCGCGTGGGCAGCGTCCTGATTTTTTCCTGCAAATCCATGGGTTCATTTCCATGGTACGCCGGGGCGTATTGGGGTGTTTTGTCTGCGTAAAAACTACTCTGATAACAGTGCGGCAGGATAAATGCCCTGAAAGGAAACAGCTCATAAGAACCGTGTTAGCGCGCGGAACCGCTTTGGCCACCGCCGTGCATCAGAATCACCGACGGTACTCCGTATGCTTGAAGGACTCCTATGATGAAGCCTTTGCTCCTTCCCCGATCCGCTGCACCATCGCTCTTCGCCATCAGCAGCACGCTGCTCGCCCTTACCCTCATGACCGGCTGCAGCTCAAAGAAGTACGTACGCAACCAGACCACGCCCGTGATCAACGGGACCAATGAGTTGGAAGACAAGACCGCTGCTAACAACCGTGCCCTGAACGACCTGGATAAGCGCACGGGATCGGGCATTCACGGTGCCCAAACCTCAGCTGCGAACGCCCAGACCGCCGCCAACCAG
Source organism: Acidobacteriaceae bacterium (assembly GCA_965218545.1). Taxonomy (GTDB): domain Bacteria; phylum Acidobacteriota; class Terriglobia; order Terriglobales; family Acidobacteriaceae; genus EB88. Next base: position 65,173 of record CBDCLB010000002.1, read on the forward strand.
GCCAATACCTCCGCCGGGCAGGCGCAAACCACCGCCCAGGACGCGGTGCACCGTGCCGACACGCTTAACGGCGCGGTCGCCAACCTGGACACCTACAAACAGGTCGCGGATGTGTCCGTAAACTTCGGCTTTAACAAATCCGACCTGACCAAGCAGGACAAGCAGGATCTGGACGGCTTGGCTGCGCAGCTTGGTGCGCAGCGGTCCTATATTCTTTCGCTCACCGGCGGCACGGACTCCGTGGGCTCCGCAGCCTACAACTACCAGTTGAGCGACCAGCGCGCCGAGGCCGTGGTGCAGTACATGGCCTCGAAATACAATGTGCCCGCGCACCGGTTTTATCTGATCGGCCTGGGCAAGGATAAGGCTGTGGCCAGCAACGACACCGCCGGTGGTCGCGCACAAAACCGGCGTGTCGAGGTCAAGCTGCTGACCAACCAGCCGGCGACCGCGGATGCAACCCAAACCCCGGCGAGCGGCGCGGCCCAGCCGCAATAAGCTCCCTCCCCCAGAGCGAGGCCCCGCGCAGGTGCGCTTACAAGGGCACCTGCGCGATGTGCGCTTTGCGGACCTCACCGGCCGTGAACAGCCCCAAAAAAGGCGAGCCCTGGAGCGCTCCCTCCACCGCCGCGCGGCCGCTTTCTTCGCGCACTACCAGACACGCCGCAGCCACCACTCGCATGCCTGTCACGCGTGCCGCTTCGATCGCCTCGATTGTCGAGCTTCCTGTCGTACACACATCGTCGACGATCACCACAGGCGCGCCTTCTTCGAGAAATCCCTCGATCCGGCGTTTGGTTCCGTGGGCTTTTTCGCCCTTGCGGACCAGGAAGCCGTGGATGAGTCCCTGCGCGGACTCCTCATGCGCCCGCAAGGCACTGGTGAGCGCGACGGCGCTGACCACGGGGTCCGCGCCCAGCGTGAGGCCGCCTACCGCGGCGGGCTTGAGCCCATGCTGCGCGAAGAGGTCGTGCAGTGCAAGCCCCGTGAGCCGGGCCCCTTCGGCGTGGAGCGTGGTGGTGCGGCAGTCGATGTAATAGTCGCTCGTCGCGCCGGAGGAGAGCTGGAACTCGCCGAGCTTGAACGAAATGCGGGCGAGCAAGTGCAGCAGGGCATCTCGATGCGTGGTCATGGGAGACTCCGGAATCAGCGGCTGAGGCGTTCAAGGTGGGTAAAGCCGGCGGTTTGGACCAGGATCCCGGCAAACAGGGTGCAGTTGTAGGCCGCGTGCACCACGGTGGAGCAGGCCAGCGAGTTGAGCCGCAAACGCACAACGCACAACACCACGGAAACGATGCCGATGAGCAGCACGGGTGCCCATGCGCCCGAAAGCTGTTGTGCGTGCAAGAGCGCGAATGGGGTGCTGGTGAGCACGACCGAAACCGGAATGCCCAGCCAAACCACGGCCCTCTGCGGGAAAGCCCCTCGGAACGAAAGCCACCGGAAAAAGTTGACGAACCCCGGGAGGAGAAAGCCGCGGAAGCACATTTCCTCAAACAAGGGCGCGGCCGTGATGCCGAAGACAAACATCAGCCATGCGCCCAGGGTCGAGCGCATCATGTCGGCCATGATGGGCGGGTCCTTGGGCATGGGCAGGTGCGACCCCAGCACGCCGATGCCGAAGCCGCACGCGAGGCCCAGCAGCGCGAGCCGCCCGAAGTAGCGCAGCGCTAGGCGGCCGTTCCAGTGCAGCCCCACGGAGAAGGGCCGGTGCCAGATCGCGCGAAACACGGGAACCGCCACCAGCACCACGAGCCCGTAGCCGAGCCCTTCCGCGGGAATCAGCCAGCGGGCATCGTTTTTGAGCAGCTCCGCTGTGCCGCGGAAGGAGTGGTGCCCATACAAGTGCAGGTGCTGCGCGGCCAGCAGTGCGAGGAACTGGCCGCCCAACACGAGCAGCGCGGTCAGGACCAGGAGCAGGAGCACATGCCCCAGGTTAGGTCCGACCGCGTCGATGCTTGGCTCGGCGGCGGGGGCAGGGGCAGGAAGCTGGTGATCCGGAAGAGCAGGTTCCAAAGCGCTCAATGGACCAGCTCCTCTTCGCGCGCGGGTTTTCTCCGTCGCTTGGGCGCGGCGGGGGTTTGCTCCTGGGACACATACCGCTTCAGAAACGCCCCCGTATGCGATTCCGCGACGGCGGCCACCTGCGCCGGCGTTCCTTCCGCCACGATGCGGCCGCCGTCCTCGCCGCCTTCGGGGCCCATGTCGATAATCCAGTCCGCATTGCGGATCACGTCGAGGTTGTGCTCGATGATCAGGACCGTGTTGCCCAAGTCGGTGAGCTTATGCAGCACTTCAAGCAGCTTGCGCACATCGTCAAAGTGCAGCCCGGTGGTCGGCTCGTCGAGCAGGTACAGAGTTCGTCCCGTTTGCCGCTTGGAAAGCTCGCGCGCCAGCTTCATGCGCTGCGCTTCGCCGCCGGAAAGCGTGGTCGCGGCCTGGCCCAGGTGGATATAGCCTAGGCCCACATCGACCAGTGTTTGCAGCTTTTGCCGCACCTGCGGGATGTCCGCGAGCACGGGCAAGGCATCGGCGATGGATAGGTCGAGCACGTCGGCGATGGAGTAGCCGTTGAACTTGACCGCCAGCGTTTCCTGGTTGTAGCGGCGGCCGCCGCAGATGTCGCACAGCACATACACGTCGGGGAGGAAGTTCATCTCCACACGCTTTTGCCCGTCGCCCTGGCAGGCTTCGCAGCGGCCGCCCGCCACGTTGAACGAGAACCGGCCCGGCTTATACCCGCGCTCGCGCGACTCCGGCAGCATCGCGAACAGGTCGCGGATGGCCGTGAAGACGCCCGTGTACGTGGCCGGGTTCGACCGCGGCGTGCGCCCGATCGGCGACTGGTCGATCCGCACCGCCTTATCGATCTGATCGAATCCCTTGATGCGGGTGTGCTTGCCCGGCTCTTCGCGCGAGCCGTACAGCTCCCGCGCCAGCGCGCGGTAGAGTGTATCGTTCACCAGCGTGCTTTTGCCCGAGCCGGACACGCCCGTGATCACTGTCATCACACCCAGCGGAATCCGCGCCGTTACGTTTTGGAGGTTGTGGTCCCGCGCGCCTTCCACCGTGATCCACTTGCCCGTGAGCGGGCGCGGCTCATCGCGGTGCATCATGTCGCTTTCGCCCGCGAGGTAGCGCCCGGTGAGCGACTCCGGCGTGGCCATGATCTCCTCCGGAGTGCCCGCCGCCACTACCGCACCGCCCAGCTTGCCCGCGCCGGGCCCCAGGTCCAGCACGTAGTCCGCGTGGCGGATCGTGTCCTCGTCGTGCTCCACTACCAGCACGGTATTGCCAAGATCGCGCAGCGACTCGAGCGCTGCGATCAGGCGCATGTTGTCGCGCTGGTGCAGGCCGATCGAGGGCTCGTCGAGCACGTATAGCACCCCGCGCAGACGCGAGCCGATCTGCGTTGCGAGCCGAATGCGCTGGCCTTCGCCCCCGGAAAGCGTCGCCGCGCTGCGGTCCAGCGACAGGTAGCCCAGGCCGACCTCATTCAGAAACTCCAAGCGCTCCACCACCTCGCGCCGCAAACGCTCGGCGATCAGGGCATCGCGCGAAGAAAACACAAGCGCCCGCGCCGCGTCCAAAGCCCGGCCCAGCGAGAGTTGCGTGAACTCGGCGATCGACAGCTCGCCGACGGTGACCGCAAGCGACTCAGGCCGCAGCCGCCGGCCCTTGCACTTGGGGCAGGGCGAGGCCGACATGTACCCCATCATCCACTCGCGGTAGTTTTCCGACCGGGACTCTTCAAGCGACTCGCGGAGCCAGTGCAGGATGCCGTGAAACCCCGTGCGCGGCCCTTCCTTCTTTTCCGGCCCGTACAGCAGGATCTCCTGCTCACGCTTCCTGAGCTGCTCAAAGGGCACGTTCAAGTCGATGCCGTACCGCGCCGCCCCCAGCGCCACCAGCTTTTGCAGGTACTGCGAGCCCGCTCCCGGCCCCAGCGCTCCATCGAGCAACGGCTTGCCCCAGTCCACGATGACCTTAACCGGGTCGAAATCGTAGATCGAGCCCAGCCCGTGGCATCCCGCGCACGCCCCGTACGTGCTATTAAACGAAAACGAGCGCGGCTCCAACTTCGGCACGTCGAGCCCGCAGTTCGGGCAGGCCATCGACGAGGAGTACAGCTGCTCCGCCGCGTCCGGCTCCGCCCCGTGCACCTGAACCAGCACCAGCCCATTCGCCATTTGCAGGGCCTTGCCGATGGAGCCTTCGAGCCGCTTGCGGTCCAGGTCGGGCTTGAGCACCAAACGGTCTACCACCGCGTCGATGGTGTGGTTCTTGCGCCGCTCCAGCGCCACCGGTTCGGACAGATCATGCATCTCGCCGTCGATCCGCGCGCGGAAGCCCTGCCCATCCAGCTGCTCGAGCAGATCCTTGAACTCGCCCTTGCGCCCCCGCACAACAGGCGCCATGACGGTAATCCGCTCGCCCGGCGCGAGCGCGAGTACCCGGTCGGTGATCTGCTCGAGCGACTGCCGCGCGATCGCAAGACCGCAGTTGGGGCAGTGCGGCACGCCGATGGAGGCGTATAGCAGCCGCAGGTAGTCGTAGATTTCCGTGATCGTACCGACCGTCGAGCGCGGGCTGCGGTTCGTCGTTTTTTGCTCGATCGAGATCGCCGGGCTCAGGCCTTCGATCGAGTCCACGTCGGGCCGTTCGAGCTGGTCCAGAAACTGGCGGGCGTACGCCGAAAGCGTTTCCACATACCGGCGCTGCCCTTCGGCGTAGATGGTGTCAAAGGCGAGCGAGCTTTTGCCCGAGCCGGACAGCCCCGTGACCACCGTGAGCGTGTTGCGGGGTATCTGGACGCTTACATCACGAAGGTTATGTTGCCGCGCGCCGCGAACCGAGATATGAGTGATAGCCATGGGTGCAGACATGGGATGCCGGAGAAAGCGAAAGGCTCCCCAACGGCCCAAACGTGCCTTTCAGGATACCTTGCCGTGAGATTGCCGTTCCATGCGGCCGGGTTCTGCGACAATCATTAGTAGCATAGCGCGGTTTGGAACCGCTTGAGGAGACCAGGAAGACCCGATGCAGGACCTCACAAATGTCGTCATGCTGGTGTGCGCAATAGCCGCTTCCCTCGCTTTTGGAGTGCTGACCGCGCATGCTTTGTGCCGCGCGGCCTTTACTCTTCTCCGCTTGCACGCAAGCTCGGTGGCAAACCGCAAGCTTGAAAAAGCTTCCGCCGCGTCCTGAACCTCAGGGAAGCCGCAAGGGTTTCGGGTATTCCTCGTCGAATAGCGTGCGCGCGGGGGAAAAGCGGCCGCCGTTGTACTTTTCGTTGCCATGGGAGCGGCCCAAAGCGAGCAGCGCGACCGGCTCATAGCTCAACGGCAGCTTGAGCGCGGACCGGAGCCGGTCCGGGTCGAACCCTTCCATGGGGGCCGTGTCGTATCCCAAGGATTCCGCCGCCCACATCATGGTGGTGAACGCAAGCATCACCTGCCGATTAAGCCATGCCTGGAGATTGGGGTGCTCGCGCAGATACTGAGGCACATTGGAGCGGGTTTGCTCCAGAAAGCTTTCGGGCATACCGCCTTCGCGACCCAGTCGCAGCATTTCTTCAAGGTCGTCCGAACGCCAGCCATCCGCGTCGCCGCAGGCCACAATCACCACGGGCGCTTCTTCCACCTTGGCCTGGTTGAAGCAAGCTCCGCGCAGCTTGCGCCTCGCTTCCGCGCTGCGCACCACGAGGAATCGCCAGGGCTGCAGGTTGTAGCTGCTGGGTGCTTGGAGCCCAGCCAGCAGGATCGCCTGGAGGTGCTCTTCCGGCACCGGCGCGCCGTCAAAGGCAGCCGTGGCGCGTCGCGCGGCCACCAGATCGAGGAAGTTATCGCGGGCAGCATCCATGGGCTTAGGGAAGCGCGGTCATAGGCTGTTCGACGGCAAAGGTTTGGCCCGCCGGCGTGGTCTCGTAGACCCACAGACCGTGAAAGTTTGCGCGCAACCCCGGGTGGTCCTTGAGCAGGGCAGCCATCAGGACGAGGGCGTCTTTACGGGCGGCGACCGGGTCGGCGACGCTGGGGACCTTGGTATCAACGCGCAGATCGAGCGGCCCGAGATCCGCGTCGGGGCGGAGCCCGGTCACGGCAAAGGTTTGGTCCCCGGTCGGCACCTCCATGGGTTTGTTCCCGGGCAGGCCCGGCGGTTCTACGGATGCAGTCTCCCGGCTTAGCTTTTGGAGGTTGTTGCTGGTGTACAGGTCCGCGGGGCGGGACAGGGTGTCGGCGGCCTGGTAGTAGAGAAAAGAGCTCAGGGCGTCACCCTTGACCTTGAGATCGCGCGCCTGCTGCCAGTACCAAGCGCTGGGGTGGCCCGCAAGCATGAGCGGCCTCGCGAAAAAGCCCGCCAGCTCCCAGTGCGGGGGGCCGCTCGCGGCGGTGTTTTGGAGCACCATGGCGAACTGCTGTGGTTCCTTAACCCCGGTGGCATGGAGCACGGCAAGCGCGAACTGCCCTTTGGGCAGCTGGCCCAGCGTCACAGTGACCAGCAGCGGCGAGCCGGGCACACCGCAAAAGAACTGCACATCGTCTTGCGTGCCGGAAAGGTCGCTCGCGTCGAGCGCGTACAGGTTTTCGACCGTGAGCGTCGCGCCGGTGAGCGTTGGCGCGAGCGCGGAAACAGTGGAGGCGATGCCGTCAAAGCTGCTCGCGACCGAGGGTATGGTCGCGGCCTTGAGCGCGGCAGCGTCGCCGCGAAGCACGTCACCGCCAAGCTGGTGCGCGGCGTCAAAGAGGGCGGCGCGCTCCCCGCCGGGCAGGGCCGCCCCCACCGTGCAGCTCACCGCGTGGGCACAGGCCGGCGCGGCCGTGAGGAGGGCGGTTATAAAGAGGCGGCGCATGGTTCCAAAGGTCACGTCAAAGCTCACAAAGCGGCCTGCTATCGGAGGGCCGCTGCTGCTAGTCTAGAACAGGAAAGGGGAGGGTTGGCATGGGCTGGGAACGCGTTCTCTCGATGGGAGCAGTGGCAGCTCTGATGTGCGCCCCCTCTGCGCCGGCGCAGTCGGCGCTCCCTTCGCTGCTGGACCAGCCGGCGTCCGCCGCAGTCATTGAAATGGCGGGCAACACCCTTACGATTCACGCCACAAACAGCAGCCTCCGGGCAATACTCGACGACCTCGCAACCCGCACCGGTTCCAAAGTGGAAGGGTTGACCAAGGACGAGCGGATTTTCGGCGTCTATGGGCCCGGCAAGCCGGACGACGTGCTGGCTTCGCTGCTCGACGACTCCGGCTATAACGTGCTGATCGCGGGACGGCGGCCGGACGGCGCTCCGCGGGAAATTGTCTTGAGTACGCGGGAAGCAGCTCCGGCGAACGGCACCCAATCCGCCCCCACCCAGGCCGCTGCGGAAGATGATGATGGGGAAGGCTATGAAGGAGCACCGCCGCCCCAGCCGGCGTTTTTCGGGCAGTTGGCGCAGCCTGCAAACCCCGTCAACCCAGCCGCGCAAGCGCAACCCGGTACCCCGCAGCCGCAGGTCAAAACGCCGCAGCAGATGCTCGAAGAGCTCCAACGGATGCGCCAGGTGCAAGCCGCCCAGCAGGCACAGCGGCCGCAGTAGCTCCGTCGCTGACCGGAACGAGCACGGGCCAGTCGTTGTGCCAGGCCACCCTCTCGACCCACAGATCCAATGCCCCATTTTCCGGCCGGTGCAGCGCGTGAAAAGCCAGTAGGGTTTCGCTTCCATCCGGGTTTTGCCACAGGCTGCCGCCGCCCGGCGCGAGCCAGTTCGCGTCACTTGTTAAGAGCACAGTACCGGCACCTTTGAGCATGGGAGCGCCGTTTTCGTCGACAAACGGCCCATGGACGCTGCGCGACCGCCCGACAATCTGCTGGTACGTGTCCTGCTCTATGGGAATGTCGCAGCAAACGCCTACCGAGGCGAACAGGTAATACCAACCGTTGTGCGCAACGATCGCCGCCCCTTCGAGCGCGCCGTTCAGCGTAGCCGGCTGCTGGGCTAGGTGGTAGCGTTTGCCGCCGGGGATGGGTTTGCCGGTCGCGGGATCAAGCTCCTGCTGGAAGATGCCTCCCCAGAACGAGCCGTAGGTGAGCCATACATGCCCTTGCCCTCCGCCGGAAGCGGGCTCGACGAACACATTGGGGTCGATCGCGTTGAAGTCGTCGCCCGCTTTGGACTGGAGCACGGGCCCCCCGTCCTGCCAGTGGTAGCGTGGGTCCTTGGTGTCGAGCGTCGCGTTGGTCGCGAAGCCGATCGCGGAGTGCTGCGCGCCAAGCGACGATACCGCGTAATACATGCGGTAGAGGGCGCCGAAGTAGGAGATATCCGGCGCCCACAAGCCTTCTGCCCCCGGATACTGCGCCTCAACCCACGCGGGCGGGGCCGGGAAGACGTACCCGCAGGCCTGCCAGTTGACCAGATCCGTGGAGCAGCGCTGCGCCAGCGACTGCTTTGCGTTCAGAAACGGCAGGTCGGTGCTGTAAACGATGTAGGTGCCGTCCGGGCGCTTTGTAATGCTGGGGTCGTGGACCGGGACAAAATCGCCGCGCGCGGGATCATCGGCGGGGAGCGGCGTGAAGAAAGCTGAGTTCGTCAAGGATGCGGTCGCATCGTCCGGCCCCACGAGCGACTTGGCTGTCTGGACAGAGTTTGAGCAGCTGTCGAGAGCCATCAAGAGGGCTAATCCCAGAGCGGCCTGGGCCGCGCGCACGCTACTCCGCTTTCCAGCGGAACATATCCGGCTGCGAAAGCCCAAAACGGGCGAGGACACGGAGGGCGAACTGCTTCGCCATTTCTGTCGAATCAATCGGTTCATTGTAAAAGGTCGGGATCATGGGAAAGATCACCGCACCAGCATCCGCTGCCAGCACCATGTTGCGCAAGTGGATTTTGTTGAAGGGTGTTTCCCGTACAGACAAGATAAGCGGCCGGCCCTCCTTCAGGCAAACATCCGCGGCCCGGGTGATCAGGTTCTGCGCCAGCCCTTGTGCGATTGCGGCCAGCGTACCCATGCTGCAGGGCATCACGATCATGCCGTCCGAGGGATAGCTCCCGCTGGCGACACCCGCGCCGATGTCGTTCTCGGCCAGCAGCTCGATCTTGCTTGAAGGTGCGCCCAGCAGTTTTTCGATCAGCTGCCTGCGCCCGCTCAGGCCCAGCTCTTCGGCGAACACCCGCAGGGAGTTTTCGCTGGGGATGCAGTGGACTCGCTCGACCCGATTGTCATGCTCGAGCGCGAGCAGAAGCTGCTGCGCGAACACGGCCCCGCTCGCCCCGGTAATGGCGACGGTAAGGTTCACTCCGCTCCGAGCACGCGCGCGAAGATCGTGTCCACGTTGCCGAGCTGGCGGCTGAGGTCGAATGTGCGGGCCAACTTTTCCGGCGAAAGCCGGGAGGTGATGGCCGGGTCGGCGGCGGCTAAATCGCGAAAGACCAGCTCCTCCCTCCACGCCTGCATCGCATGCCCCTGGACGAGCCGGTAGGCCTCCTCGCGCGACATCCCGGACTCGGCCAGGTCGAGCAGCAGTTGGCCCGAAAAGATCAAGCCGCCCGTGCTTTCAAGGTTGCGCAGCATGCGCTTCGGGTAAACGAGCAGGGTCTCAATCAGCGCGGTCGTTTTTGCCAGGAGGTAGTCGGCCAGGATGGTCGAGTCGGGCAGAATCACGCGCTCGACGGAGGAGTGCGAGATGTCGCGCTCGTGCCAGAGAGCGATGTTCTCATACGCGGCTTGCGCGTTGGAGCGCACCACGCGGGCAAGGCCCGAGATCTGCTCGGAGGTGATGGGGTTGCGCTTGTGGGGCATCGCGGAGGAACCTTTTTGCTTTTCCGAGAAAAACTCCTCGGCCTCGCGGACCTCCGTGCGCTGGAGGTGGCGGATTTCCGTCGCGATCTTGTCGAGGGTGCCGGCGATGATCGCGAGCGTGGAGATGTAGTGCGCGTGCCGGTCGCGCTGAATCACCTGTGTCGCCACCGGGGCGGGCTGGAGGCCCAGCTTCGCGCAGATCGCCTCTTCGTGCTCGGGTTTTAAGTGTCCGAAGGTGCCCACTGCACCCGACAGCTTACCTACCCGCATCCCTTCGGCCGCAGCGTCGAACCGGGCCAGGTTTCGCTCGGTTTCGGCGTACCAGTTCAGGAGTTTGAGGCCGAAGGTTGTCGGTTCGGCGTGGATGCCGTGGGTGCGGCCGATAACCGGCGTGTGTTTGAACTCCAACGCCCGCTGCTTTAACACATCGGCGAGCGCGACGAGGTCTTCCCGCAGGATCGCCGAGGCTGCCTTGATCTGGAGCGCCTGCGCGGTGTCGACCACATCGTTTGAGGTAAGCCCGTAGTGAAGCCAACGCGACTCCGGCCCAATCTTCTCGGCGACCGCGGTTGTAAAGGCAATCACATCGTGCTTGACTTCGGACTCGATCGCTTCAATGCGGGCGAGATCGAAGCCGCCGCGCTCGCGGATGGCCCGCGCGGCTTCGTGGGGAACAATGCCTGCGTCCGCCAGCGCTTCACTCGCCGCGGTCTCCACTTGGAGCCAGCAGCGGTACTTATTTTCATCGGTCCAGATCGCACCCATGGCGGGGCGGGTGTAGCGTCGAATCAAGAGGCGGTTCCTTTCGCGCGAAAACTGATTGTAGCGGCTCGCGCGAACAGCAGTCGCATCCAAGTGCCGGTGCAGCACACAAGGAGGCTTGAAAACAGCATGGATGAGCTTGTGACCGTAGGACGTTTTCCGGAGCCGATCGAGGCGGAGATGGCGAAAGGCCGTCTCGAGTCAGCGGGGATTGAAGTGTTTCTATCAGGGGAAAACGCAGCGATCCTGGAGCCGGGGCTCGGGCCCTTAATGCTGCAGGTAGCTCCCGAGGATGCCGAGGATGCGCGCGCGATCCTGGAGGACGCGGGCGAAGAGTTGGCTGAGGCTGACGCCGGAACTGTGATCCATCCGGGCGATCTTCCTTAGACGCGCTTATTCCGTAACGCCGAAGCGCTCGGCCATATCTTCATACAAAAAGCCGCGCCCCGGACGGTAAGGCTGCACCCACTCGCCATCAATGACGAACTGCGGGATGGCGCGCTTTCCGACGTGATGCAGAACCTCGTCTGCCGCGCCGGGCGTGTGCTCGATATCGACCTCGCGGTATGGGAGCTTGTGCTTATCGAGGAAACGCTTGGCTTCGCGGCAGTCGCGGCACCAGGAGGCGGTGTAAACGAGCAGTTCCATACGAGTCGATGATACAGGGTCACCCTGTTTACCGTTTCTTCGCCGCGCGTCCAGTGAGGCGCTTTTGCCGAAAGAAGAGGCGCAGGATCGCGCTGCATGGCTCGGCTAATGGGCCACGCTCAATCGAGAGACGGTGGTTTAGCTGCGGGTGGTTGAGCACAGACAGAACCGAGCCCGCGGCGCCTGCCTTGGGGTCGGGCGCCGCGTAGACGAGCCGGGTGAGCCGGGCGTGGATCATCGCGCCGGCGCACATGGCGCAGGGTTCGAGCGTGCAGTACAGGGTGCAGCCGAGCAGGCGATAATTCGCGAGCGCCTCCCCGGCGCGCCTCATCGCGACAATCTCGGCGTGGGCTGTGGGGTCGTTGTCGCGCAGGACGCGATTCTGCCCCGTGCTCACCAGCCGCTCGCCTTGGAAGAGTACAGCCCCTACGGGAACCTCGCCTGCTTCGGCTGCGGCGCGCGCTTCCGCGAGCGCCAGTTCCATGCGGGCGTGGTCGAGGTCAAGGGTCGACGGATCCAGCAGCGTGCGATCCTTAGCCGGCGTTTGCCTTGCCCAGCGCGGGCGGACGGGCATCGATCCAGCGCCGAAAGACGCCGATCAGCTCTTCCACCTCGGCACCCTCGCCCTCAAAGCGCTGGGCATTGAGCGCGCAACGCAGCCACGCGCCGCCGATCGCGCACACGGCGAGTTTGCGCGGCGGCAAACCCGCGGCATCGGTCCCGCGGAGGTCGATGCGCAGCCGCCAGCCGTTGTTTGTATCCGGTTCGAGCAGCATGCCCCGCTGGTGTTCCCACTTCCCGTTGCACTGCTGTCCGTACCACGTCCCTAGCCATTCCAAATCACAGGTTTCCACGGCCTCTATGTGCCTTTGTTGCCGGCGGGCTGCTGCTGCGTCATGCAGTGCAGCGCGCCGAGACCCCAGATGAAGTCGCCGCAGTGAATGCCCTGCACGGTGTGCGCAGGGAAGAGTTCGGCGAGCGTCGAGAGGGCAATGCGGTCGCTGGGGTCGTTGAATGTTGGCACGAGAACGAGCCCGTTCGCAATGTAAAAGTTCGCGTAGGAAGCCGGAAGCCGTTGCCCATCGAATACGACCGGCGCGGGGCAAGGAAGCGTAACAATGCGGAACGGCTCGCTTTGGAGATTGCGCGCGGTTTTCAAGCGGTCCAGGTTCTCCGCCAATGGCGTATGGTTTTCATCGGATGTGTTGGGCTCGATGGCCGTGACGATCGTGTTTTCCGCTACAAACCGGGTGATGTCGTCGACGTGGCCGTGGGTGTCGTCGCCGGCAATGCCGCGGTTGAGCCATACGACCTGCTCGATGCCGAGGTAATCGCGAAAGACCTTCTCCAGCTGCTCGCGCGTGAGGCCCGGATTGCGGGCCTGCACGGGGCTGAGAAGACACTCCTCGGTCGTGAGCAGTACGCCCGCGCCGTTGGTGTCGATCGACCCGCCTTCAAGCACTACTCGGCGATCGTCCACCGAGGGCTGCCACGCCGGCAGATGGAGCAGCTCGGCGGCCTTTGCGGGGAAAGTGTCGTCGAGCTGCCAGTCGGGGTATTTGGCCCAAGCGTTGAAGCGCCAATCGGTGATCCCGAGCGCGCCTCGCTCGTTCTGCACAAAGATCGGCCCGGAGTCGCGGGTCCAGATACGGTTGGTGGGCCAGTGGTGGAATTGAATCGCCGCCAGATTCGCGCCCGAGCGCCGCAGGATGCCCCGCGCGCGCTTTTCGGCTTCAGCGCTGTTGACCAGAATGTCAACCTGCTCCACCCGCGCAAGCGCGCGCGCAATCTCCGCATACACCCAGGGGATGGGCTGGAAACGCCCCGGCCAGTCCTGGGGGTTGTGCGGCCACGCAATCCAGGTGCTTTTGTGTGGGGCCCACTCGGCGGGCATGCGAAAGCCTAGCTCGCGCGGAGTCACTTCGGGGCTCCCGGCGCGTCGAGAAAGCGATTGACGATCGGTTGGTAGGCATCGATGCGGCGGTCGCGGAAAAAGGGCCAGTTGCGGCGCTGTTCTTCCAAGCTCGCCAAATCAACCTCAGCAACTAGAACCTCCTCGCGGTCGTGCGAGCCCTGCGCGACCACGCGCCCGAACGGGTCAGCGATAAACGAGCCGCCCCAGAACTCAAGCCCCGGCCCTTCCGCCCGGTTGCCGCGAATATCCCCATACTCCGTGCCCACGCGGTTGGGCGCGGCAACGTACACGCCGTTCGAGATAGCGTGGCCGCGCTGGACGGTCTGCCAGGCGTCGTACTGCGCTTCGCCGTACTGCGCTTTCTCGTGCGGGTGCCAGCCGATGGCGGTGGGATAGAAGAGCACATTTGCACCCTGGAGGGCGGTGATGCGCGCGCCCTCGGGGTACCACTGGTCCCAGCACACCAGCGTGCCCACGCGGCCCACCGCCGTGTCGAAGGCGCGAAAACCCAGGTCGCCGGGAGTGAAGTAGAACTTCTCGTAGTAAAGCGGGTCGTCAGGAATGTGCATCTTGCGGTACACGCTCACGATGGCCCCGTCGGGCCCGAGCGTGACCGCGGTATTGTGGTACAGACCCGCCGCGCGGCGCTCAAACAGAGAAGCGATGACCGTGACCTTTTCCTCGCGCGCCACCGCGCCTAGGCGCTCCGTACTTTCTCCCGGAATCGGCTCGGCCAGGTCGAATAAGGCGATGTCCTCGCGCTGGCAAAAATATTGGGCTCGAAAAAGCTCAGGCAGGCAGATCACCTGCGCTCCTTCCCGCGCGGCCCGGCGGACCCAGTCGGCGGCGCGGTCGAGGTTCTCCTCAGGCGAGGGAGTGCAATGCATCTGCACCAGGCCGATGCGGAAGTTTGGCGTTTGCGGCATGTAAGGAGCTCCCCCTGGGAGCGTTGCCTGCCTCCCAGGGTTTGAGTTTACTTGGCGGGTGTTCCAGCAACGCGCAAGATTTGCCCCGCCGCCCCCGGTGCCGCGCCGAAGTTCGAGATAACGGCGCACTGTCCGGGCCGAACGTCAACGCAGTCGGCAGACATAGCCCGGTTACGATGTCCTCGATCGCGTTCGACTGAGTGACCCGCACCACCTTGCCGGTTTTAGGCTTGATGCCGCCGCCGGTGGCCGGCTCAAGCACGTAAGGCAGCCCGTCCGGGCCGATCGCCATGCCGGTGATGGTCGTAAAGCCCGCTTTGGAGCCAGCCCGCGATTCGGTACCGCCCGAAGCCGAAGTCCGGGGGCGTAAAGCCCGGAAGCGGATAGTACAGGAGGGACTCGCGCGTCACCGTGAGCACCCGCGCGATTTGGGGCTCAAAGGGCGCGATGCTCAAACCGTCGACATAGAGGTTATAGCCATAACCCGCTATCGAAGTTGGAATGATGTGCCCCTCGGAAGCTGAAAGGTCAAGGAGGAGGCTGGGCGGGCCCCGGCCCGATAGAGACGATCCCCCCAAGGTTGGCTTCGACGGCCCTGGAAGGCGCGTGCGGGCGGGAACGGGACGCCACGATGCAGGGTGCAATCGGGCAGCGGTCGCGCGGGCACACATGCCAGGGCCCAAATCGAGCAGGGCCAATCACGCAAAAAATGGGGGAGAGTCTCAGCCGTAATGCTCCGCGCCGGGCGACGCCTCGATGCGCGAGCAAGGCGCTGTTTGCAACGGGCAAGTGCGGTGCCTGATTGCGGGCGCAAGCGAGAGACGCGAGCCGCAGCCCGCGCCTTTCTTCACAAAAGCGCTTTACTCGAAGATCAAGATGGCGGCGGCAATCGTGGTGGTCCACAAGCCCCGCTTGTCGCCGACCGCGGACTGCGTGACGTTCGCGGTACGCACGATTTTGTCGGAAATCTTGTAGATCTCCTTTTTCTCGTCCCAGCTCGCGTCCGGGTCGAACTCGACGTCGAGCGTGGTGGCGAGCATCTCGGCGGCTAATTCTTCCGCGTACTCGCCCGCCTGCTCCTCGGTTTCGCCGAAGGAGTGGTGCTCACTCAGGTAGCCGTAGGTGTTGCGGTCGGTTGGGATCGCGACGCCGATGGACGAGCTGACCAGCCGGTGCGGCTCGCGGGTAGAGTTTTCAGCGATAACGGCAAAGACCACCTCGCCCGGCGAGAGAAACGTGAGACCTTCCTTGCGGCTGATGAGCTTGGCATTTGGCGGAAAGATCGACGAAACGCGGACCAGGTTTTGCGAGGCGACGCCGGCGTCGCGTAGCGCCATTTCAAACGAGGTGAGCCGTTCCTTGTGGCGTCCCACGCCCTTGGTGAAGAAAAGGCGCTTGGGGACCATGCTTTTTCCCAATGTGTGAACCCTCCAAACGATGCAAAAGAAAACGTATCACAGCCGAACTGCAGCCTTGTGAATAGATGCATTGCGGGCACCGCGGGCACTGGTAAGGCGATAATCAGCGCATGCTGCCCACACTCTATCCTTCCCAGGTCAAGCGGGCGATCCTGCGCGATGGCCTGCGACCGAACGAACTCCGGGACGAGGCCTTCCGGCGTGCGGTGCTCGCGATTCCGCCCGGCAAGGTAAGCACGTACGGCAGGGTGGCCGCGGCGGCGGGCTACCCCCTTTACCATCGCGCCGTCGCGCGCCTGCTGCGCACTGAGCTCGCGGACCGGCTCCCTTGGCATCGTGTGCTGGGCGCGGGCGGGGCCATCAAGCTGCGCTTTGAGGCCGGGGAGGAGCAGCGGCTCCGCCTGGAGATGGAAGGGGTGCGCTTCCGCGCGGAGCGCGTTGACATGGATCGGTACGAGCACATCTTTGCCGGAGCGCATCGAAACGAGTAAAGGGAGAACGAAATGGCAGAAGGCATTACGCTGGACCAGGCGCGGCAGGTGATCGCGGCGGCGGAAAAAAAAGCTGGCGAGATTGGGCAGCCGATGAATGTGGCTGTGGTGGACGAGGGCGGCAACCTGCTTGCCTTCGCGCGGATGGAAAATGCCTGGCGCGGCTCCATTGACATCGCCATCAACAAGGCTTTTACTTCGCGGGCGTTCGACATCGCAACCATCGACCTGGCGGATAACGCGCAGCCGGGGCAGCAGTTTTACGGCATTCATGTATCGAACGGCGGCCGCATCATGATCTTCGCCGGAGGCATTCCGCTGAAGCGCGGCGGGGCTGTGATCGGTGCCGTCGGTGTAAGTGGCGGTTCCAAGGAGCAGGATCAAAGCGTGGCGGAAGCGGGCGCGGCGGCGTTCGGTGGCTGACGCGGATCAGCTCCTGCGCGTGCTGCCGCCTGAGGGATCCGTCCGCGACGAGCAAGTGCCGTCCAACAACAAACCGGAGATTGAGCCGGCACTGTACTGGGTGTCCATGGCGGCGGGTACGGCTTTGCTTGCAATTGGGGCAGCTGGGGTCGCGTTTCCGCGGGCTTCGTCTAAGATGTACGGCGTTCCAATCTCTGATGAAATTGGGGAAGCGTATTTGCGGGCGACCGCCGTGCGCGACATCCCGCTGGGCGGTTTGCTCTTATCCTTTGCAGCGCTGGGCGACCGCCGGGCGCTGGGGCTCACGTTTGCGCTCGGGTCGCTGATCGCGGTTGGCGACGGCTCCATCGCGCTGCGCTATAGCCCCTATCCCCTGCGGGTGCTGCCGTTACACTGGGGCGGCGTGGCTGCGTTTTGCGGGCTTGGCTATCTGCTTCTGCGGAAAAAGACAGGCGGATGAGCGTCTTCTAGTGCTCCATGGCGCGGCCAGGCTTGGGCCGCGCGGGCGGGCGCTGCATCAGGAACGGGATGGGAATGAGCACCGCAATGGCAACGCTCAGCACCCAAAAGGCGTTCTGGTAGGAGAGCATGTTGCTCTGCCGCAGCAGTTCCTGATAAGCCTCGCCTGCGGCTAGCTGGGCGGCATTGACGTGGCCCAATTTCTCAAGCGCTGCCTGGGTTTGCGCGACGTAGGTCGAGTAGGCGTAGCCTCCCGGCGTGGCGTGAGTCCCAAGCGTGGCCTGGTGGGTTTGTGCCGTGCGCTGTAGAAATGTGGTGAGCATGGCCGTGCCGAACGAGCCGCCCAGGTTGCGGGCGAAGTTCGACATGGCGGAAATCTGGTTGTTTTTTTCACGCGGCACGCCCACATAGTTGAGCGTGCTGATGGGGATAAACACAAACGCGAGCCCCATGACCTGAAAAACACGCCACAGGGCAATGGTGGCGAAAGGTACGTCGAGGTCGAGCCGGGTGAGGTTGTACAAACCGATCGCGGTAACCGCGTAGCCGAAGGCGACCAGCATTCGTGGATCGCGCACACGGCCTACGGCTTGGCCGGCGAGCGGCATCATGCACATGAGCGCGAAGCCCGCGGGGGACAAAGCGAGGCCCGCGCGCTCGGCCGTGTAGCCCAGCAGGCTTTGCAGGAACTGCGGGATAAGCACGGTCGTCCCGAACAGGACCATGCCGAGGACGAACTGCAGCGCTACGGATGTCCCGAAGTTGCGGATGCGCAGCAGCTTGAGGTCGACGACGGGGTTCTTGTTGCGCCACTCCCAAACCACGAAAAAGACCAGAAAGCAGAAGGCAATCACGGCGAAGGTGGTGATGAGGTTGGAGCCGAACCAGTCTTTTTCCTGCCCCTTGTCGAAGACGAACTCGAGCGAGCCCACTCCGGCGGCGACGGTCGCGAGACCCACGAAATCTACCTTTGCCCGCGCGGCCTCCTCGCGGCGCTCCAGCAGGTAGGGCGGGTCCTCGACCATGCGGCTGGTGAGGAACAGGGACAATAGGCCGATAGGCACGTTGATAAAAAAGATCCAGTGCCAGTTGTAGTTATCGGTGATCCAGCCGCCCAGGGTGGGGCCGATGGCGGGGGCGACCACGACCGCCATGCCGTAAACCGCGAAAGCCTGGCCGCGCTTTTCGACCGGAAAGGTATCGGCGAGGATGGCTTGCTCGCTCGGAGCAAGGCCGCCGCCGCCCGCGCCCTGCAGGATACGCGTGAAAATGAGCGCGCCGAGGGTCGGCGCGAAGCCGCACAGCACCGAGGAAGCCGTGAACAGTGCTACGCAGCTCATGTAAAAGCGCTTGCGCCCAAAGCGGTTCTGGAGCCAGCCCGAGATAGGCAGCACAACGGCGCTCGCGACCAGGTAGCTGGTCAGCACCCAAGTCGCTTCGTCACTGCTCGCGCCGAGAGAACCCGCGATGTGCGGCAGCGCGACATTGGCGATGGAGGTATCGAGCACCTCCATAAAGGTCGCGAGTGTGACGGTAAGGGCGACGAGCCACGGGTTGTGGCTGGGCTTCCAGGTGTGCGGGTTGTCGGGCGCGGGCAAGGGTGCTCGGGCTAGGTTAGCAGTTTCTGCGTTAACCGGAACGTAACCCAAGTAAGAGCTTGGCCGTGGTGACGGCCTGCCCCGCGTGGCGCTGGGAATGGTCGGCGAGGTGGACGAGAAGGCCGCCCAGGGTCGTCGGGAGCTGCTTTGCGCCGACTTGTCGGGGCTCCTCAAGCCGGTCGAGCGGGAGGGCCCGGATGCGGGTTTCCGCCTCCCGCAGGGCGCTGCGAAACTCAGCCAGGAGCGCTTCGCGGGTCATGCCGGGTTCGAGCTCGACGTGCAGTGCGGCGCGTTGAATTACGTTCAAAGGCTCGTCTTCGGCGTAGGTAAGGAGGCGGTCGAGCGAGTGCGCCATGTGGCGGACGTGGAAGGCGAACGGGGTCAGGCCGTAGGGAGTCGCGTGGATCTCGTCATCCGTGAGCTGCGGGAGCCATTCGGTGATGTTTTCTTCGGCAAGCTGGAGGGCGTGAAGAACCGCGCGGGGGAGGGCCGGGATGTGCGTGAGGGTTCCGCGGAGCCAGGGTTCGGTGGCCATGGTTAGAGATGATGCGCGGCGCGGAAAGCGCGGACCACGTCTGCGACGTCCTTATGCCGGCCGTCTACCTCCTCGTTCATGCGGCGCATGTCGTCGGCGGAAACCTTGTCCGCCAGGTCGGCGAAAGCGGCGCGGAGCTGGGGCCAATGCTCCAACGCCTCTTCGCGCACCAGCGGAACGGCCTGGTAGGGCGGGAAGTAGTGCTTGTCGTCGGCGAGCACTTTCAGGTGCTCCGCGGCAATGGGCCCATCGGTCGAGTTGCCGGCGATGATGTCTACCTGATGGGAGCCGAGCGCTCGATAGAGCAGACCAAGGTCCATGGTGCGCGGCTCGCCCTTGAAGCGCAGCCCGTAGGCTTTTTGGAGCCCATGGAGCCCGTCGGGTCGCTCTTCAAACTCGTAGCCCACGCCGAGCCGCCAGTTGGGTGCCTGCGGCACGGCTTGCGAAAGCGTTGTTGCCGGGGTCAGGTCCGGGCGCACGATCATCGCAAAGGTGTTCTCAAACCCGAGCGGCGCGGTCGCGACGATGTTGTAGCGCTGTTTATACAGCCTGCGCACGATGGCGAGCGAGGCGGCCTGGTTCTGCGCGGGGTCGGCCTCGCGCACGGGCGGCTGCTTCAGGATCGCGGTGAGCGCGGTGCCCGTGTACTCGACGTAAGCGTCGATGCGGCCGGAAACCATGGCCTGCTGGGCGATGTACGAACCCGCGAGGTAGAACCGGCGCTCGACTTTGAGGCCCGTCTTCGCCTCGATGTGCTGGGCGAGTAGCTCGCCGAGAACCACCTGCTCGGTAAAGTTCTTCGCGCCGATGACGGGGCGGTTAAAGCGGGGTGGCCCGCACGCGGTGAGGAGCGCGAGCGCAACGCAAGGGAGAACCCATCCTCTCCCCTTTACCCTCCACCCTTTCATCGTCCCGGTACCCGCAGCTTCGACTCCGCCCACCCCAGCAGCGTGTCCGCTCCGAGCGCCAGCAGCGCCGCCGGGATGGCCCCGGCGAGCACCAGCCGGTTATCGACCGAGGCGACGCCGCGAAAGATAAACTCCCCCAGCCCGCCCGCGCCGACCGCCGCGGCGATGGTCGCGATGCCGACCGCCGTAACGGCGGCGGTGCGCAGCCCGGCGAGGATGACCGAGGCCGCAAGCGGCAGCTCGACCTTGAAGAGCCGCTGGAAGCTGGTCATCCCAAGGGCGTGGGCGACGTCGATCACCGCCGGCTCGACCCCGCGGATGCCCACATAGGTGTTGCGCAGAATAGGCAAGAGCGCGTAGCCGGTGAGCGCAACGATGGCGATGCGGTCGGCGCGCTCGCCCAGCCAGGGCAGCGGCAGCAGGAAGCCGAGCAGCGCGAGCGAAGGGATGGTCTGGATGATGTTCGCGACGGTGAGGACGGGCTTTGCGAGTCGGCCGTAGCGGGTGATGAGGATGCCGAGCGGGATGCCGATGCCGGCCGCGAACAAAAGCGCCGCGCCCGTAAGCCACAGGTGCTCGAGCGTGAGCGTAACGATTTCGGTCCAGTGCTCGCGGAGGAAGTTTTCGGCCAGCAGGGAAGGCAGCGCGCTCACGCTTCCACCTTGCGCTCGCCGCGGTGGAAGGCCTGGACATACTCGGCGACCGCGGGCTCCCGCGACAGGAGAAACTCGGCCGGCGCGAGGTCGGCGATGACGCGGCCTTCTTCGATCAGCACGATGCGGTCGGCGAGGTACATGGCTTCGTCGAGATCGTGTGTCACCAGCAGCACTGTCTTTGCACGACCTGCGTCGCAGAGCCGGGCGAGCAGCGCGCGCAGCATGTCCTGCATTTCGGCGCGGGTCAGCGGGTCGAGTGCGCCGAAAGGCTCGTCCATAAGCAGGATAGGCGGCTCGGCCGCGAGCGCGCGCGCCAGGCCCACACGCTGGCGCTGGCCGCCGGAAAGCTGGTGCGGGTAGCGGTTCGCAAACCCATCCGGGTCGAGGCCGACGGCGGTGAGCAGGGTGCGCACTTGCTCGGGAAAACTCTTGCGTGGCGCGCCCGCGAGCTCGGGGACCATGGTCACGTTGCGGGCGACGGTGAGGTGCGGGAACAGCCCGGTCTCCTGGATGACATAGCCGATCCCGCGCCGCAGCTCAATGACATTTTCGCCCGCGACATCCTTGCCGTGGACCCGCACCGCGCCGCCCGTCGGAACAGCCAAACGGTTGACCATGCGCAACAGCGTGGTTTTACCGGAGCCGCTGCGGCCCAGCAAAGCGGTCACCGAGCCGGACGCGAGCGCCAGATTGACGTCCTGCAGCAGCGACCGGCCGTCGGGGAGCTGGAGGTGAACGCGCGAAAACTCAATGGCTGCGGCCACCCCGCTCCTTTTCCTGCTTACAGCTGGGCGTCCAGGTCGTCGAGCGCGGGGCTCTCGGCGGACTCAGGCACGGGCGCTTCAAACGCCGCTGCTGTCGCGCTGCTGGAAGGGCCGGAGCCTTTCACGCGCACGACGGTAATTTTGGAAAAGCCTTCCTTAAAGGAAGGAGGCCGCAGACGCTCGGCCATCTTCTGCATGGTATCTTCCGAGACCACGCGCTCACGCCGCCGGTTGCGCTCCATGCACACCTCGAACGGCACATCGAAGAACACGGCGTGCACATCGTAGCCGAAGCTCTTGGCCATTTTGATCCACTGCCGGCGCTCGTGGGGCGAAAGGTTGGTCGCGTCCACGTAGTTCCAGGGCATTTTCGCGATCAGGCGCGCCCGTAAAAGCGACCGCAGGGTGGAAAAGACGAGCCCCTGGTAGCGCTGCTCGGTGATGTCGTCGAACAGGATGCTTCGGAGCATATCGGAGGACAAGGGCTGCACGGCGCGGCGCTTGAACCAGGTGGTTTTGCCCGAGCCGGGCAGTCCGATGGTGAGCACCACAAAGCCGCGGGGAGCGCGGGGGCTCACCGCCTGGGCCGCGGCGGGAGGCGTGGAGGGCGATTCCGGCTGAGTTTCCACGACCAGCTTGCCCGCGGGCTCCGTGCTTGCGAACTCGCCGGAAGGCTCGTCAAGGACCGGCGCTCCCTCGCTGGGCTCTTCGGGTTCGTCAAAATCACCCGCGCCGACATCGCTCAGCTCGCCCTCGGGCTCGGCCAGGGCGGGCGCGCTTTCAGGGTAGGCGGGCCGCAGGGGGGCCATCTGCCCTTGGGGGATCTCCTGCCCGATTCTTCCAGTGGACTCCGAATTATTCGGGGGTCGTTTTCCGCGTCGTCTCATGATCGTTTCGCGCCACCACTCGCGCATGCCTTGGATGGTACATGCGCCCTCTCCATGCTGCAATCCTTGTGCAACTCGCGCGGGCGGGCGGCGTCTCGCCTTTCGTATTGTCCCGATGCTAGCATCGTCCCAAGCAGTTTCACCTGGGGTGAGGGAGCGGATCGCACATGGCAGTCAAAGTAGGTATCAACGGATTTGGGCGCATTGGGCGCAATGTCCTGCGCACCGCACTCGGCAACCCTGAAATCGAGTTCGTCGCGCTCAACGACTTGACGAGCCCCGTCACGCTCGCGCACCTGCTCAAGTACGACTCGATCCTCGGCAACCTCGACAACACGATTGAGGCCACCGAGGGCGCGATCACTATCGACGGTAAGACCATTAAGGTGTTCGCGGAGAAAGAGCCGCAAAAGCTGGACTGGAGCTCGACAGGCGCCGAGGTCATCATCGAGTCAACGGGCCACTTTACCGATGCGACCAAGGCCTGCAAGCACCTGGGCGGGTCGGTGAAGAAGGTCATCATCTCGGCCCCGGCGAGCAATGAGGACATCACGATCGTGCTGGGGGTGAACGAGAGCAAATACGACCCGGCCAAGCACCACATCATTTCTAACGCCTCCTGCACCACGAACTGCCTTGCGCCGGTCGTCAAGGTGATGCATGAGAGCTTCGGGATCGTTTCAGGCATTATGACTACGGTCCACAGCTATACGAACGATCAGGTCATTTTGGATTTCCCGCATAAAGACCTGCGCCGGGCGCGCGCCGCGGCCCTGAGCATGATCCCGAGCTCGACCGGGGCGGCCAAGGCGCTCAAGCTGGTAATCCCGGAGATGGCGGGCAAGTTGGACGGCTTTGCCATGCGCGTGCCGACGCCGAATGTTTCCATCGTGGACCTGACGTTCGTGGCCGAAAAGCCGGTCACGGTGCAGACGGTCAACGCTGCGCTCAAAACGGCCTCGGAAGGCGAGCTGAAGGGCATCCTGGGCTACTCGACCGAGCCGCTGGTTTCGGTCGACTACCGAGGGGATTCGCGCTCCTCGATTGTGGACGCGGAGCTGACCAAGGTAGTGGGTCAATCGGTAAAGGTGTTGAGCTGGTACGACAATGAGTGGGGCTATTCAAGCCGGGTGCGCGACTTGGTTCAGTTCGTCGCATCGAAGGGTTTGTAAGGCGCTGAACAGGAAGCCATGCGGACCAACATCGCAGGAACCTCGCCCTATGAGCCACTGATCGGCTTTTCACGGGCTGTACGCGTGGGAAGCTGCGTTCATGTTTCGGGAACCGGTCCGGTGGGGGCTGACGACGCTTCTGCCGAACAGCAGGCGCGCCACGTGTTGCGCACGATCGAGCGCGCCCTGCGCGAAGCCGGCGCGGAGCTGGCGAATGTCGTGCGCACCCGCATCTATCTTGTGAACAGGGACGACTGGGAGGCAGTGGGACGCGTGCACGGTGAATTTTTCGGCGCTATCCGGCCCGCGGCTACGATGGTCGTCATTTCCCAACTGCTTCACCCATCCTGGCGCGTCGAGATCGAAGCAGATGCTTTGCTCGACAGCGTGGAGAATGTCTAGCCAATATGCCCAAGCTTTCCATCCGCGACCTCGACCTCAAGAACAAACACGTCCTTATTCGCGTGGACTTCAACGTCCCGCTCACGGAGGACGGCTCCGCGATCACCGACGACACGCGCATCCGCGAAACTCTGCCGACCATCCAGTACGCGCTTGAGCAGAAGGCCAAGCTGATCCTGATGTCGCACCTGGGGCGGCCCAAGGGCAAGCCGAATCCGAAATACAGCTTGCGGCCGGTCGCCGATCGGCTGCGCATTCTGCTGGACCACCGCATGGGCGAGGGCGTCAATGTCGCGTTTTCGCCGGACTGCGTGGGCGAAATCGCCGAGGAGCTCGCGCGGCAGCTCGAGTCAGGCCAGGTCCTGCTGCTTGAAAATCTACGCTTCCACCCCGAAGAGGAGGCGAACGACCCCGGATTTGCGAAGCAGCTCGCGGGCTTGTGCGAGGTGTATGTCAACGATGCGTTTGGGACCGCGCACCGGGCTCATGCCTCTACTGAGGGCATTACGCACCATGTAAAAGAAGCGGCAGCCGGCTTGCTGATGGAAAAGGAGCTGGACTATCTTGGCCGTGCCCTGGGCCTGGGGGGCAAGCCGCCCGCGAAGCCGTTTGTGGCGATCCTGGGCGGAGCTAAGGTTTCGGACAAAATCGGCGTGATCGAGAGCTTACTCGAACGGGTGGACACGCTGCTGATCGGCGGCGGCATGGCATATACCTTTCTCAAGGCCAAGGGCCAGGGTGTAGGCAAGTCGCTGGTTGAGGCCGATAAGATCGATCTCGCGAAGACCCTTTTGGACCGAGCGGGGGAGCGCATTCTGCTGCCGACCGATCACGTGCTCGCCGACCGGTTCGCTCCCGATGCCCAAACGCAGGTTGTCTCAGTCGATGCTGATTTCCCGGCGGAGTGGATGGCGCTCGACATCGGCCCGGAAACCATTGAGCGTTTTTCAAAGGAGATTGCCGGCGCGGCGACGATCGTTTGGAACGGACCCATGGGCGTGTTTGAGCTGCCCGCATTTGCCCACGGCACCACCGCGATCGCCCAGGCCGTCGCGGGGAACCGCGAGGCCGTCAGCATCGTGGGCGGTGGGGACTCGGTTTCGGCGATCCGCCAGGCGGGCGTGACGGACGAGATCAGCCACATCTCCACCGGCGGCGGCGCTTCGCTCGAGTTCCTGGAAGGGAAGCGGCTGCCCGGCGTGGAGGCGCTCACCGAAGCGGGGGAGACGACCCATCGCTAGCCCGCGCAAGCCCCTGATCGCCGCCAACTGGAAAATGTATAAGACGCCGGAGCAGGCCTGCGCCTGGGCCGACGCGTTTCTGCCGTTGGTGGCGGGGCATACACGGGACGAGATCGCGGTCTACCCGACGTCCCTGTGCCTGCGCTCGTTCGCGCGGCGGGTGCGCGGCTCGGCAATCGTGGTCGGCGCGCAAGACATGCACTCGGAAAAAGAGGGGGCGTACACGGGCGAAATCTCCGCGCCCATGCTCAAGTCCGTCGGAGTGTCGCATGTGATTCTGGGGCACTCCGAGCGGCGCCACTACAACCACGAAACCGATTGGGATGTGAACCGGAAACTGCGCGCCGCGCTCGCGCAGGGCATGACCCCGATCGTGTGCATCGGCGAGGTGCAGGAAGAGCGCGAAGAAGGCCGGACCACCGATGTGCTGCTGCGGCAGATCAAGATCGGCCTTGAAGGCGTCCGGACTGAAACCGCCGGGCCCATTGTGATCGCGTATGAGCCCATCTGGGCCATCGGCTCCGGCCAGTCCGCCACGCCGGAGGTCGCCGATGAAACACACGCGTTTATCCGGGGGGCGGTGCGGGAGCGCCTGGGAGCGGCAATAGCCGACGAGATGCGTATCCTGTACGGCGGCAGCGTCAAGCCGGAAACGACGGCCGCTCTAATGGCCAAGCCGGAAATTGACGGCGCGCTCGTCGGCGGTGCCAGCCTGGACCCGAAATCGTTTGCGGAGATTGTGAAGTACTGAGTTCGGTGTGCGTCAAAAGTGTTCCTCCACAATGGGGCAGCTAAGTGCAGGTTAGAAGATTGGCTCAGTACTCTTGCAAAGCTGCCTTGCGTGCAGATTCAAAAGCATTCCGGGCCGTTATTTTAGCTCGCTGATTGAGACCTTTGTTGTTGATCGGCTTTTTTGGTTCTCGCTATAACGGCTGTATGAAGAATGCCGGTGAAGTTTATCTATCTTTGCTGGCACTTAGTATTTTGGCTACTCTGGCAGGGTGCTCCAACAGTTCGCGCGACCTCCCAGTTGTAGAAGCGCAGCAGTCATACTCAAATGCGGCCCTAAGTGGAACCTATGCGTTCACCTAATTCGGCTATAACCTTGATAATAGCGGAAATGCCAGCGCAGCGGCCGGAACGGTTCAGTTCGACGGTGTTGGTAATGTGTCTAGCGGAACGTTGAATGCTCAGGTGGGCGGCGGCCAGATTTGCCAATACGCAACCAAAGGGACGTATTCGGTCCAAAGCTCAGGGAGCGGTACCGCTACGCTCAATCTGACGGCTACTGACCCGTCGTGCGCAACAAACCCGTTTCCGATCAGCAAGACTCTTGCTCAATCCGGTGCGGCCTTTGTGTTCACAGTAAGCGGGAACGGGTCAAGAGGACAGCTTTCAGGTTCTGCATACAAGCAGTAAGCTGAGTAAACCGGAACTGGTATGTGGGCCGGGAGTTCTACGTTGCAGTTGCCAAAGGCTTAGGCCGGCTCCGCTTCAAACACATGCCCCATTTTCACCCGCTTTACATCGAGATACCGCTCAAAGCTCGTCTCGACAGGCACCACCGCCGGCACGCGCTCTACCACCTGAATGCCCGCGCGCTCCAGCGCCGCGACCTTTTCAGGGTTGTTGGTCAGCAGCCGCACCGCGGGCACGTTCATCTGCTGCAGCATTGCCGCTTGCAGCTCAAATTGGCGGCAGTCCGCCCGGTAGCCTAGCTCCACATTGGCCTCAACCGTATCGCGGCCCTGCTCTTGCAGCTCGTAGGCTTTGAGCTTTGCCATCAGGCCAATGCCTCGGCCTTCCTGCTGGTCATACAGGATGATCCCCGACCCGAGCTCCCCAATGGAGCGCAGGGCAAGCTCAAGCTGCAGGCGGCAGTCGCAGCGCAGGGAGTGGAAGACGTCGCCGGTGAGGCATTGCGAGTGGATGCGCACCAACGGCGGCGCGGTGTGGATGTCGCCCATCACCAATGCGACGGCTTCTTGCGTTTCCGCCGCGCGCTCCGGGTGATTTTGATCGCAAGGTGCTTGACCGGTCAGCTCGCCGGTAAAGCCGAGAATGCGAAATGGGCCCCAGCGCGTGGGCAGAGCGGTGTCGGCGACTTTGCTGACGCGGGCAACAGGCATGGCGCAATTATATGAGCGCCTGCAGCGTGGTGCTTCCGGCTTTGGCCTGCCATGGGCAGGAGATTGCGCTAGTGCACCTCGACCAGCTCCGGTGCCCGCTCTTGCTTCGCCCCGTAGTGGCTGCGAACGTATTCGTCGAGAAGGGTTTGAAAATCGCTGACGATGGTCTCGCCGCGCAGCGTCGTCACGAGCCGCCCGTCTACATACACGGGCGCCTTGGGCTCCTCAAATGTGCCGGGCAGCGAGATCCCGATGTTGGCATGTTTCGACTCGCCCGGCCCGTTCACGATACATCCCATTACCGCAAGCTTCATCTCCTCCACGCCCGGATACTGCGCGCGCCACGCGGGCATCGAAGCGCGGAGATAGTCCTGAATCTGCTCGGCGAGCGACTGGAAGAATGTGCTGGTCGTCCGCCCGCAGCCCGGGCATGCCGTCACCTGCGGCGTGAACGAGCGAATCGAAAGCGACTGAAGAATCTGCTGCGCGCACTGGACCTCTTCCGTGCGGTCGCCGCCCGGCTTGGGCGTGAGCGACACACGGATGGTGTCGCCGATCCCGGCGAGTAGGAGCGGAGCGAGCCCCGCGGCAGACGCCACAATGCCTTTCACGCCCATGCCCGCCTCAGTCAAGCCCAAGTGCAGCGGGTAATCGCAGCGCGCGGCCAGAAGCGTGTAGACGTCGATCAGATCGCGCACGCCGGACACTTTCGCGCTGAGGATGATTTGGTCGTGCCGCAGCCCATAGCGCTCGGCTGCTTCCGCCGAGGAAAGCGCCGAAACCAGCATCGCCTCGATCATCACGTCGCGGGCGGGCAGGGGAGTGGGTCGGCGGGAGTTTTCATCCATCATCGAGGTGAGCAGTGCTTGATCGAGTGAACCCCAGTTCACGCCGATGCGGACCGGCCTTTGGTTCTCCACCGCGACCTCAATCATGGCGCGGAAGTTGTCGTCGTTTTTGCGGCCGATGGACACATTGCCGGGATTGATGCGGTATTTCGCGAGCGCCCGCGCGCAGGCTGGGTACTTTTTCAGGAGGATATGCCCATTATAGTGGAAATCGCCCACGATCGGTGTGGCAAGCCCCAATTTGTCCAGACCGTCGACAATGCGCGGAACGGCTTGCGCGGCTTGTTCGTTGTTTACAGTCACGCGCACCAGCTCAGAGCCCGCCGCCGCCAGCGCCGCGATCTGTGCGATGCTTGCGTCCACGTCCGCCGTGTCGGTGTTGGTCATGGATTGCACAACCACGGGCGCGGACGAACCTACGCGCACGTTGCCTACCGTGGCGGTCACTGTTTTTCTGCGATGGATCTCGGGCATGGGGTCCTCACACCTAGTTTATAGGGCCGCCGGCTAGTCAGGCGTCGGCGCTTTGCCGTTGCCGTTGGCTTCCTTCTTGTGCGCGAGAAAGTAAGTCTCCTCGCCCGCAAGTGTTTTTTGCGCGTCGTCGCTCAGGGAAGCAGCCGCGTCGAGCGCCGTTGTGCGCGCGAAGTCATAGGTTTCATCGGACGCCGGCGCTTTCAGGATCGCGGGCCACTTTGCACAGTCAGCCACCACGGGCCGCAGGGCCTTGCGCACATCTGCCTTGTCGCCGTCGTAGGTGTCGATGTTTTCGGCAAGCTCATCCACCAGCCGGGTAAACTCCTCGTAGCGCGCACGGAGCTCGGAGGGCCTGTTGTTTTCCGTGCTGTTGGGGGTTAAATCTTTGATCGCGGCGGCTCGGTCGTTTACAAACTTTAAAAAAAGCTTGATGCGGTCGGTGGGGCGGTTTCCGAGCTCGCGCACCTGATCGGCCTGCGCATTGGAAAGTGGGTCGCGCGCCTTTTGCCCGAATGCGAACCCGACCGGGAGCGGCAAAAGTAGAGAAGTGGCGAGAATCATGAAAAGGAAACGCGGCACGCCTAACCCCTCCTGCGCCGCACTATAAAGTGTGCGCCACGCGGAGGTCTACACCGACGCGGGTTCCCGTTCGGCTGCTTTCCCGCGCCAGCTCAATAATGCGCGCGACCGACCAGGCTGCATCCACGCCCACCGCGAGCGTGGCGCTGCCCAACACCGCGTCACGCACGTTCTCGTAAAATTTCCGGTAGTCGCCGGGCAGCGTTTGCACTGTCTCAGGCGAACCGCCGGGCGCGGTAAAGACGCCCCAGCTCCGGGGCGATTCTTCCCCAAAGCCGTCGTGCCCGTAACGTCCGCCGTCCTTGAGGGCCGCTTCCTGCGGGTCAAGCCCCCACTTTTCAAAGCTGCCTTTGGTGCCGTGCAAGGTAAATCGAGCCCCCGGGCTAGCCGCCGCCATGGTCGAGCGCAGCCACACTCGCAGGGCGCGCAGCTCTTTTCGCGAAGAGTTCTCGTAGGTGAGCTCGATGTCGAACGCGTCGTCGACGGTGACATTTGGGCGGGTGATGCGGACATCGGCCCACAAGGTGGTCGGATCGCCGAAAAGGGCAAGCGCTTGGTCGATGAGATGGGGCCCAAGGTCGAATAAAATGCCGCCGCCGGCTTTCTCGGTTTCGCGCCAGGCACCCGGCTTCGGCTCCAAGCGGAACCGGTCGAAGTGCGACTCAAAAAGCAGCGGCTCGCCGATGCGACCGCTTTCGAGCAGGGCCGCAACCGTGCAGAAGTCACCGTCCCAGCGGCGGTTGTGATAAGCGGAAAGAAGGACCTTATGATCGCGCGCGACCTCCGCAAGCGCCGCGGCATCTTCGCTCGAAAGCGCCAGGGGCTTATCGACGACGACATGGCGTCCGGCCCGGAGGCACTGTTCCGCGAGTGAACGGTGTACGTGGTTGGGCGTCGCGACAACGCAAAGCTGGATGGAAGGGTCGGCCAGCATTTCTTCCAATGTTTTGACGACGTTCGCCTCTGTGTAAATGGCAGCCGCTGAGGAGCCGGACCGCTCCACAATGGAAGCGACCGTAAGGCCGGGTGTTTCATTGATCACTGCCGCATGGAAGATCTGCCCGGCCAACCCAAAGCCCACCACGCCCGCCCTGATTGGATCACTCATACGTTGTATTCTCGCACCGTGGGAACCTCGTTTGCGAGCCGGAATGGAGGCCCGAAGCCGGTTTTCGCTCCGATGGACAGGCAGATTCGATCCTTGTCACTGCCCAGGGTAAAACTTAATCCTTTCGTTTCAGGCCTCCGGCACAAAGCGTTCTTCGCCCGCGTTTCCCGGCGCGGCCAAGGCGATGTCACTGGCTTGCTCGCTGTCCGTGGCGAGTTTCCGGAGCGAAATGCGCTCAAACCGCGACCACAGAAGGCCCACTGGGATGACGCTCATGAAAGTGACCAGCAGCAGCATGGCAGCCGCGCCGAGGGCAGGCTCGGGAGCGACGCCGAAAAAGCCCTGCATGGTTTTGGCAATGGCCGCAATCTGGAGAAACCAGCTTAAAACGGGAACCGGCACCACCGAGCTCACCATGCTTGCCGCCATCAGGACGACGCAGCGGCCAAAGGTCATGCTTGCGAGATGGGGCGAGGCGGTAAAAGCGCGCACGGTACTGAGATACGCGCCCGCGATCATGCCCCACATCGCGAGAGAAACAACGGTCGCGCCAAGGAGATCGCCGAAGCGTGAAATGCTGCCGAGGCCCGCGCGAAAGGCGCGTATTTTCTCAGCGGCCGAGTGCGCCGCCTTCGGCGAGTTCCGCCCGAACTTCCCTTCCACCCAAGCGGCTACCCGGTCGCCTGCAATGCGAGCCAAGGCCGCAAAAGCGATCAGCGCGGCGGCAACGAGGAGCGACATCCGGGCGACGCCCTCCACGATCTCAGGGTGCGGCAAGCTCGCGCGGTCCGGGGCGAAGAGCAGCCCGAAGGAAAAGATCAGAGCCATAGAGGCTAGATCGAACATGCGCTCGACGGTGTAGACCGCAATTTGCGAGCTGACGCTCAACCCGGTTTTGCGCGCGACCAGGTAAGGGCGCACGGGATCGGCGATGCGGCCCAGCAGAGCGACCGCCGTGAAGCCGACAAACTGTGTGCCGAGGAGTGAAAATGGGCCGACTTGCTTTTGGTGCCGGATGAAGATAGCCCAGCGCACCGCGCGCAGCACATAGGCCGCGTAGATCAGCACGATTCCGGCGAGGATCAAGGGCCAGCTGGCGTGCCGCATTTGATCGCCCAGGACGCTCCAGCGGAAGTTTTCGCGCCTGCTCGCATAAACTGCCAGCGTAGCAACGACGACCGCAACCAGAAGATAGAGAAGCGGGCGATACTTTTTCAAAGCGCTCTCCGCGTTCTGCCGGCAACCGGGGCTGGCCGTGAAAAACTTTGCAGGATTCCGCTCACTTTACCTCCGCCGGCGACAGGCCGTTCTGCCGGGCCGCATAGCGGCGGTTGAACTCGTGAATGATCCGGGCGACATAGGCGCGGGTTTCACGGTAGGGCGGGATGCCATGCCAGCGGTCGACCGCGCCGGGTCCCGCGTTGTAGGCGGCCAACGCCCAGGCGAGATTCTCGTGATAACGGCGAAGGAGGGCATCCAGGTAGGCCGCGCCGCCGTTGGTGTTCTGCTCGGGGGCAAACGCATCATGGACGCCGAGAGCGGCGGACGTACCCGGCATAAGCTGCATGAGCCCTTCGGCCCCGGCGCGGCTGCGTGCATGTACGCGGGCACCGCTTTCAGCGTGGACCACGGAGGCTAGCAGGTCGACATCCAGATCGTGCACCTTGCCCGCGCCTTCAAGAAGCTCATGCAGCTCTGCGCCGGTGAGGACTTCGGGTCTTGGGGGCAGCAGTACCTTGGAGGGTGCGGGCGGGGCTGAATCGGGCAGGATCTCATCGGAAGCGATCGCGCTCGTCGCAACCTCGACATAGTTTGTGGAAGCGGCGTCCAGGTAAAGCCGCGTCATCTCCCCTTCGGCGACGCGGTGGTCGCAGTTAAGGTTGTAGCCCGTGCTCAGGGTGATGTGCTCGGCGGCAGAGAGACACGGCGATGCAATCAGAAAGCAAAGAGCGGCCGCACAAGCGCGGGAACGGACCACCATTCCGGTCAGGCTACCATGGCTCGCGTGCCCGGTTCGAGTTTGGCAGGCACTGGGACCTCGTCCGAGACCACGGCGGAAAAGCTTTCTGAGCCTGCCCGTCGAGGTATAGAGTTCAGCGCTCCAGCTCCAAGTGCCGCCGTCTTTCCAGAATCGGGGCGCTCCGCTCGGCACCGTCTACACCCCATCCGCAATGGCGGCGCGCGATTCCAGCGCCGCTTCGAGCAGACGCACAGCTCCGTCCTCGTCGTTGGTCGAGGGGCTCATGCGCCAGCCCGCGCGTTGCGCTTCTTCGCGCAGCGCGGGGCTTGCGTTGCGCATCAGCACCGGCTGCCCGGCCCAGCGCAGCATTTCCAGGTCGTTCCAGTTGTCGCCGACAGCCATGACGGCTTCGCGCGCGACACCCCGGCGTTCGGCCAAGCGCGCCAGCGCGACCCCCTTATTGCAGCCGAGCGGGAGTATATCGAGAATGCTGAGGTCGCGCTCGGCGTATTCCGTGCGGTGCATCTCGATTTCGGAGGCGAACGGTGTTGTGCGCAGGTGCCGCTCAGCAGCAGCCATCTGCTCGACCGTTCCGCAGATCATGCCTTGAATTGCGGGCTCTCCGCGGTCGAAAACGTGTTCAAGCGGGTCCACTTGCTCGATATAAGGGAGGTTTGCGTCCACCCACAGCGCAATCCGGTCGTGAAGGCGGTCGAGCGACTCGAGCACCAACTCGCCGGGACCTTCTTTTTCAAAGGTGAAGACCATGGTTCCGCCGAATGGGCGCAGCTCGGCGCACAGCCGGCGGCTGGTTTCGAGCGAAAGAAAGAATCGATCCATGACACGGCCGGCGAAGTCCCGGGTAGTGGCCCCATTGGAGGCGATCAGCACCGTTTCCGGAGGCAGGCCAATGGGTTCGAGCAAGGGCAGCGCATAGGCCGCGCGGCGTCCGGTCGCGATCACAACTTCAATCCCCGCTGCGACGGCCTCGCGGAGAGTGCGCATGGTGCGGTCGGTCATGGAGGTGCCCACCGAGGGCATCAGGGTGCCGTCGATGTCGAATGCGACCAACGCGACTGGGTGCGGGCTTCCGCGAAAGGGGGTCATAGTCGCTAGTGTATCGGCCAAAACCCGAGGTATGTTCACGGCCCGCGCGCGAACAAGGCAACCTTCGGTAATACCACCTTTAGGGAAAGGCGGGACTCGCTGCGCGGGGCGGGCATTCGTTGTACTTTGGGGCCTCTTTCACGCGAAGGGGCGGGTAATCTGGAGCTATGCCGCAGATCAGCTCCCTCCAGTGCTCCAAATGCCGGCGCCACACACCCGCAGACAAGCCTGAAACCGTCTGCCCCTACTGCGCGGGCATCCTGTACGTACGCTACGACATGGATGCGCTGCGCCGGGATGCAAGAAAGCCCGATAACGGTGCGTATTCGCAGCTGGACGATAGCATGTGGCGCTACCGCGATGTGTTGCCCGCGGCCGAGCCGGTCACCTTGGGCGAAGGGTGGACGCCGCTGCTCGAAAGCCGCCGTTTCCCCGGCGTTTGGCTCAAGGAGGAAGCCACCAACCCAACCGGAACCTTCAAGGCGCGGGGCATGTCCATGGCCGTGACCATGGCGCGACACTATGGGCTCAAGAAGCTGGCGGTGCCTTCGGCGGGCAACGCGGGTGGCGCGCTCGCGGCATACGCGGCGGCGGCAGGCATCGAAGCGCATATCTTTATGCCGCGCGACGTTCCCTTCGCCAACTACCTGGAGTGCGTGGCCTACGGAGCGCATACGACGCTCGTGGACGGGCTCATCTCGGACTGCGCGCGCATCGTCGCCGAGCGCAGGAAAGGGGAGGGCTGGTTCGACGTGTCGACCGTTAAGGAGCCCTACCGCGTCGAGGGCAAGAAAACCATGGGCTACGAGCTGGTAGAGCAGTGCGGCTGGGAATACCCTGACGCGGTCTTCTATCCCACCGGCGGCGGCGTCGGGTTCATCGGCATGTGGAAGGCGTTCGAGGAGATGGAGCAGCTGGGCTGGGTGTCCGGCAAGCGGCCGAAGATGATCGCCGTGCAAAGTTCGGGCTGCGCGCCCGTGTCGCGGGCTTTCCGGCAAGGTGAGGCGGCCTCGACATTCTGGGAGGGCGCGGTGACCTTCGCGAGCGGGCTGCGCGTGCCGAAGCCATACGGGGATTCCATCGTGCTCGACATCGCCCGGAGCTCAGGCGGGACGGTCATGGACCTGTCCGATGAGGAGATTCTGCGCTCGCTGCTGGATTGGGCCCGGCACGAAGGACTTTTGCTCTCGCCCGAGGGCGCGGCGGCAACGGCTGCATATGACCGGCTTCTCTCTTCCGGCTTTCTGAGCAAAGCGGATCGCGTGGTGCTGTTTAACACCGGGGCCGGGCTGAAGTATACCGACCTGACCGCCGAACAAATGGGCCTGAATCGGCCGGATGCGGGAGAAAAGCTGCCCGGGCGGATGCCTGTGGGAGGGATTATTACGCCGTGGTAGAGCAGCAGTTAGGAACCGTGCCTCAGCACGACCCTCTGCCAAGGCCGCGCAGGCGTGGTATACAAGACACGTATGCACTCTATTGCTTCCTGGGTTCAGCGTGCCAGGCTGCCTATTGCAGTTGCCTTGACGCTGATTCCGGCAATCGTCTTCTACATAAGTCTATGGAGCAACGCGGTCGGCATTCCGATACTCGATGATTACCAGATCATCCTGGGGCTCCTGAACCGGGTGAGCGAGCTCCATTCGATCTCGGCTGCACTTTCATCTCTATTCCTAAGCGAGCACAACGGCTACAAGCTGATTTTTGAAAATGCCGTCGTTCTCGTTCAGTACGTTACATGCGGGCAGCTACACCTTCTTACACTTGTCCACTTTGGCAATGCCTTTCCCATCGCTATCTTCCTCACGGTTGTGGCTATGTCGCGGATCGAAGCTCGAGATGCCGCGGAGAAGCTGCTTTTGCTGGCTCCCCTCGCTTGGCTGCTCTTCCAGCTGCAATACGCCTCGGCGCTCGACTTCGCTTCGTCCTCGTTGCAGCACTTAGCGGTCATTTTCTTTTCGTTGTTCTCGATCTTCCTGCTGCAAAAGACGTCGCGCGCCGCACTCCTCGGCGCTTGCGCGGCTTTGGCGCTTGCGGTAGCTTCGTCTCCGAACGGATTCTTTGCCGGTCCGGCAGGTTTGCTTCTGCTTGCGCAGGATAGGCGTTGGAAGCGAGCCGCGGCATGGTCCGTAAGCGGCATCGTGTTTTTCGCCGCATACCTCTTCGACTATCATCCGGATACTGTCCAGGCCCACGCGGGCGGCGCGTCGCCAGCACACCTCACCCTCACTTATGCCCTGTCGTTCGTAGGCGCTTCCGCGGCGCGGTATGCGTCGGTAACTCCGAGCGTGCTGCTTGGAGCGGTCCTGTGCGGCATCTTTGTGTGGGCGACCGTGAAACGGTATTACCGGCGCAACCCGGCTGTGTATTACTCCATGGTATGGATCCTGATCAACGCCGTAGCCGTGTCCGGCTTGCGGTCAGACCTGGGTGTGGCGCAAAGCCTGGCTTCCCGCTACAGGCTGTACTCCGCCCTGTTCCTGGCGTTTACATACATGTTTGCAATCGAAAATCTACCCTGGCGCGTCAACGCGGCGGTGCGCTTGGCGCGCTATCAAGACCGGCGCGTGGTCTGCGCGTTCGCGCTCGTGTTTTCTGTCGCTTTCTGCACTCTCAGCGATCTAGCAGGGACGCGATTCCTCAGAGCGAAAAAGCTTGAGCTCACGTATAACTACAGGATCGATTGGCAGGGGCGAAGTCCGGCCCGGCTGCTGGGTAGCTCCGGCGTGATGAACAATCCGGCGCTGCGGCGTCAACTCAGGGATGGCGTCTTTGCAACAAATGTCCCTGTGCTCCGCGAAGCGGTACGCAATGGGGTTTACAGCCCACCCGAAAACCCATAGGCGGCGGCTCTGAATGCGTGTCAGTAGCCGTTGGCAAGGAGATAGCCGACCGTCACCTCGAATGGCTTGTCGCTGCCTGTGTCCCGGGCGGCCAGGCTGGTCCATTCGAGAGACTGGCGGGTGCCGGTCCCGGGTTGCAAGCCGTTTTGCACGGCCAGCTTCATCAGCACGTCGGCTTCCAGGTTCACGCGCGCGCCAGGTGGGAGCGTGTGGAGGTTGGTCGCCTCA
Source organism: Acidobacteriaceae bacterium (assembly GCA_965218545.1). Lineage (GTDB taxonomy): Bacteria > Acidobacteriota > Terriglobia > Terriglobales > Acidobacteriaceae > EB88. Next base: position 101,432 of record CBDCLB010000002.1, read on the forward strand.
TAAGTGTGGGGAATCACCGCGACGTGGAGCTCGCCCGCGCCGGTCGGGGTGTCGTCGTTTGCATCGCGCTCCGGAAACCAGCGGGCGACGGTGAGCGAGATGCCCTCGATCGTGACCGAGCCCTTTTCGACCACGAACCGGCCTACTGCCGGTGGGACGGCGATGCGCAGGAGCCAGTCGCTCCGCTCGCCGGTTGCGATCCGGTCGAGCGCGAGCAGTTCTCCGGTCGCGTCCACGTGCCCTTGCACGATGTGGCCGCCGAGTGGGGAACCGGCTGGGGTGGGCAGCTCCAGATTAACGCGAGCGCCCGGCGTGAGCGCGGCGAGCGAGGTGCGGGCGACGGTTTCGGCCGCGAGCTCGGCGTGGAAACGCTCCGGGGTAGGTGCGAGCGCGGTCAGGCAGACGCCGCTCACCGCGATGCTATCGCCCGGATTCAACCGCCCGGCTAGCCCGGGTGTGCCGATGGTGAGGCGCCGCGTACCACCGGAAACCGTAAGCGCCTCAACGACCCCGACCGTCTGCACCAAGCCTGTGAACATGTTTCTTAGATTCAGTGGTCGCGCCAAGGGTCGCGGAGATAGGCCTCAAACCGGAAATCCGAGCCGGACTCCGCGGTCGAAGAACGCAGAAGCTCCAGCTGCAGGGGCGCTTCGCCCGCAAGGAGAGGAACTCCGCTCTCGCCCAGGAACATGGGCGCGTAAAAGAGGCAAAGCTTGTCCGCGACGGGGCCGCCCTCGGCCGGCTCGAGCAGGGCGCGGCTCAAGCGGGAGCCGCCTTCGCACAGCAGATTCAGGATGCTGTACTGGTCGCCAAGCAGCCGGAGCGCATCCCGCAGATCGAGCGCGCCGGACGGAAGCGTGTTCACGAAGCAAACCTGCACCCCGGCTGCTTCGAGCGCCAGGCGGCGCTCGCGGTGCAATCCGTCGCCGTCGCGGTGCGCGGTCAGCACCAGCACGTCGCCCTGCGCGGTCTGCGCCAAACGGCTTTCCAGCGGTAACCGGAGCTGCGAGTCCAGCACGACGCGCAGAAGCGGCCGCCGCCGCGCGCCGCCGCTGCGATCTGTCAGCAGGGGATTGTCCTCGAGCACCGTGCCGATGCCGGTGAGGATGGCGTCGGAGCCGTGACGCATCGTTTGCACCGCGAGCAGGGAACGCGCGCCTGTGAGGTAGGCAACGTTTCCGGCTGCTTTTTGAGAGCGTGACGGGGCGATACGCCCATCGAGCGAAACCCCCGCCTTAAGAGTGACAAAGGGAAACCGGCGGCGAATCCAGCGGGCAAAGCCGTCGTTAAGAGCGCGGGCCGGCTCGGGTAGCACGCCGACGGTGACGGGGATGGCGGCCGCGCGCAGGATACCCATGCCCTGGCCGTTCACGAGTGGATTCGGGTCGCCTGTCGCGACCACTACCCGCGCCACCCCGGCTTCACGCAGGGCAACCGCGCAAGGCCCGGTGCGGCCTACGTGCGCACACGGTTCGAGCGTGACATATGCGGTTGCGCCGCGGGCCTGTTCCCCGGCCTCGCGCAGGGCGACGATCTCGGCATGCTCCCGCTTATTGTAGTGGTGCGCCCCGCGGCCTACGACGACCCCGTTCTTAACCAGCACACACCCGACGTGCGGGTTCGGCGAGGCAAGCCCCGTCGAATCCTGCGCGAGCTGGAGAGCTTGGCGCATCCAGCGTGCGTCGGGGCTGCCAACCAACGGGTTATCGGGCCGCGGCCACTCCGGCATGGGTCTCCGATCCCAGGAGCGAATCGATAAAAGCCTCGCTGTTGAATGCGAGGAGGTCGTCCACCTTTTCCCCCACGCCCACAAACCGTACCGGAAGCCGCAGCTCATGCGCAATGGAAATCACAATGCCGCCCTTGGCCGTGCCGTCGAGCTTGGTGAGCACGATACCCGTGACCCCAGCCGACTCGGTGAAGAGCCGCGCCTGCTGCAGGCCGTTTTGCCCCGTGGTGGCATCGAGTACCAGCAAAACCTCGTGGGGCGCGTCCCAGATAATGCGCTGCGAAGTGCGGCGCATTTTTTCAAGCTCCGCCATCAGGCCCGCCTTGGTGTGCAAACGGCCGGCGGTGTCGACCAAGAGCAGGTCAGTCCGCCGTGCGTTCGCGGCTTGGAGCGCGTCGTAAAGCGCCGCGGAGGGATCGCCGCCCTGGCGCGTTTTGATGATGTCCACGCCGGCGCGCTCGCCCCACACCTCCAGCTGCTCGATCGCGGCGGCTCGGAAGGTATCGGCCGCGCATAGAAGCACGGTTTTGTTTTGTTTGCGGTACCAGGCCGCGAGCTTGCCGCTGGTGGTTGTTTTGCCCGTCCCGTTTACGCCGACCAGGAACACGACCTCCGGCGGCTGGATCACGCGCTTGGGCAGCGTGTCTTCTTTTTCGAGGATGGCGAGCAGCTCGGCTTTGAGCAGCTGCTTGAGCTCCGCCCCATTCGCAATGCCTTGGCGCCGCGCGCGGTCGCGCAGGGCGTCGAGCACGGCGGTGGTCGTGCTCATTCCAAGATCGGAAGAAAGCAGAACCGCTTCCAACTCGTCGAGCGCGGCCTCGTCCACTTCGCGGGTCAGCGCGACCACGCCCTCGATCTTGTCGGAAAGCGAGTCGCGGGTGCGGGAAACCGCGTCGCGCATCCGGTCGAGAACGGAGCGCTTTTCCGGTTGATCGAGCGAGCCGAACAGGGTTTGAATCATGGGTTTAGTGTAGACCGGGCGCGGAGCCGGGCCACTGCGGGGGCTTGGGGCTCCCGTTCAGGACTGCGCATGGTAGGACGCCGGCAAGTGGCCGCCCGGGTCTACTCGTCGCGGCCGGGACGGGCCATCAGGGCGCGGACGGCATCGGCGGCGGACCGCTCCCCATGGAGCAGCGCATGGACCTGCTCGGCAATGGGCATGCTGACGCCGTGGCGCGCGGCGAGGGCAAGCGCGGCATCGGTGGTACGCACGCCCTCGGCAACCTTGCCGTGGAGGTTCGCGACGATCTCCAGGATTGCGCGGCCTCGGCCTAGCTCCATGCCAACGAAGCGATTGCGCGACAAGCCGCCCGTGCAGGTCAGGATCAGGTCGCCCACCCCGGACAGCCCGGCGAGAGTTTCGCGGCGGCCGCCGCAGGCCAGGGCCAGGCGGGTCATCTCGGCGATGCCGCGGGTGATGAGTGCCGCGACGCTGTTGTGGCCCAGCTCAAGCCCGGCGACCGCGCCGGCGGCGATGGCCATGACATTTTTGAGCGCGCCGCCAAGCTCGACTCCGGCGACATCCGTGTTGCGGTACAAGCGCAGCGAATCGGTCGACAGCATGGCTTGCGCGCGCTCGGCGAGCGCTTTGTCCGAGAAAGCAATCGTGACCGCAGCCGGCGCGCCCGCGGCGACCTCCTGCGCGAACGAAGGGCCGCTCAGCACGCCCACTGGAGAGTTGGGCAGCACGGTAGCGAGCACCTCCGTCATGCGCAGCAGTGTCGTGTCCTCAATGCCTTTCGTGGCGCTGATCAGCAGAGTACCGGGCGCGGGCGTCAACGCCAGTGCTGTCGCGCGAATGTGCTGCGAAGGGACCACAAACAGGATCAGCTCGGCGCGCTCGCTCGCCAGGGCGAGAGAATCTGTGATCGTGACCGACGGCGGCAGCGTGAAGGAAGGTAGATAGCGGCGGTTTTCGCGCTCCCGCGCCAGCTCGGCGGCATGCGCCGGGGTGTGCGCCCACAGCGTAATCTTGTGGTCAGGGCGGCGGCATAGGTTCAGCGCGAGCGCCGTGCCCCAGGCTCCCGCGCCTAGAACGGCAATTCGGCTCATGCGGCGGCGGAGCGCTTGCCAAAGCGGTACTCCGTGCCCGCGAGCAGGCGCCGGATGTTGGCGTGGTGCTTGAGGATGACGATTGCGGCTCCCCCAGTGAGCGTCGTGAGCACGGCCCAGCCCCGGGCTGCGTGCGGCGGCAGCGCAAACGCCGCAATGGGAACCGTGAGTGCCGCGAGAAGGGACGCGAGCGAAACGATGCGAAACAAGAGCATTGCCAGGAGGAAAACAGCGAGCGAGGTAAGCGCGACCGGCCAGGCCAGCGCAAGGAACACGCCAAACGCAGTCGCCACACCTTTGCCTCCGCGGAAGCCAAGCCAGACAGGAAACATGTGGCCGAGGAGCGCGCAGATGCCCGCGAGCGACGCGGCGGCGGCGACGTGAAAGGTGTAGGCCGCGTCGTGCTGCACCCAGCGCGCGGGGAGCATGGGGAGCAGGCCTGTCGCGAACTCGACCGCGACCCACCCCTTGGCCGCATCGAGCAGAAACGTGAGTGCGCCCAAGCCCTTCGCCCCGGAGCGGACAACATTGGTTGCGCCGATGTTGCCGCTGCCGGTGGCGCGGATGTCCTTATGGCGAAACGCGCGCACAAGGAGGTAGCCCCAAGGGATGGAACCGAGCAGGTAGGCGACCACAGCGATCAGAACAAAGGGGACAGCGCGCATTGCGCTTACGAGTGTAGCGCACCGGCTTTCGGAGGCGGATCGCCTGACTTTCGTAATGGGAGTAAGCGGCGTAAAGCAGGTTAGGCTGGCCGACAGGCGCAAGTGAAAGGGCTCGCCCTTGAGTAAGGCGAGCCCCGGAACAAGTGCCTAGAAGGAGGTCGGAATGAAGGAAAAACCGACTTCGTCCGCAACCAAGATGTTGCTGTGGTTGCGTGTGGGAACACTGCTCGTCAGGTTTATGGAAGCCGCGGTTGTACTCTTCCATAGCCTGATCGGGTAAGCTCCCGAACAGCCCGCAGACGTACCCCTGAAAAGGCGTCTGCGGTTTTGTTACCCCTTCAGTCTGCTACCCGCTATCCGGAAAGTCAACGAAGAAGCGTCCCACGTGTCTCAATTCCGCACACTGACTAACGGCGAGCTAACAGGCGCTTGCGCACCATATCCAGCGCCGCCTGCGCGGCGTACTGGCGGATCCGGTCGCGGTCCCCGGTGAACCGCTTTTCCTCGACACTCGTCTGAGCTCCATCCGAGACCGCGATGTACACCAGCCCTACAGGCTTTTCTTCCGAACCGCCGTCCGGCCCGGCGATGCCCGTGACACCCACGCCGAAAGTGCTGCCCGTTTCCCCGCGGATGCCCGTGGCCAGTGCGCTTGCCACGTCGCGGCTCACCGCGCCGTTGGTCGCGATGACCTGCGGGGGCACCCCCGCAAACAGCGTCTTGAGCTCGTTCGAGTACACGATCGCCCCGCCCAGGAACGCCCGCGATGAGCCCGGAACCGCGGTGAGCCGCTGAGCGATGAGCCCGCCCGTGCAGCTTTCGGCCACCGCGAGGGTCGCTCCGGCCAGCTCCAGCTGATACAGCACGATGCGCTCCAGGCTTTCGCCCTTGGTCGAGTACACAACATCGTCCAGCTCCTCCTCGATCGCGGCCGCGAGCGCGTCCACGCGAGCCTCGGCCTGCTCGATCGTAGCCTTGGTGCAGATCAGATTGAGCTGAATATCACCCAGGTGGGCCAGGATCGTGGTTTCCACGTCTGTGAACTGCTTATAGATCGGCGCGATGCGCGCGTCGCAAGCAGACTCGCCGATCATGGCGGCCTTGAGGGTTCGGCTGGCGTAGAAACGCTGGGGAATCGCTTCCCTGAGCCGCGGCACGACCTCGGCCTCCCACATGGCTTTGAGCTCGTTCGGCGGCCCTGGCAGCAGAATCAAGAGCTTGCGGTGGCCGCGGTACACCGTGTCCAGCCACTGCCCCGGCGCGGTGCCGGAAGAGTTCGGGAGGGGTTCCGCGCCTTCAAGCACGTCGCCCTGCTTGGTATTGTTATCGGTGATCGCGATGCGGCGGGCGGCAAAGCGCGCATAAAGCGCGGCCACGATTTCCTGGTTGCGCTTGAGCCGGATGCCCACCGCTTCAGCGACCGCTTCGCGGGTCAGGTCGTCTTCCGTGGGGCCCAGGCCGCCGGTCACAGCGACGATGTCGGCGCGTTCGAGCGCATTGCGGACCGCGCCCACCAGGTGTTCGCGGCGATCGCCGACAATGGTTTTTGCCGAGATGCGCACCCCAAGCTGGTTGAGCTGCGCGGTGAGAAAAAGGGAGTTGGTGTCCTGCCGGTAGGGGGTCAGCAGCTCGGAGCCGACAGCGATAATGTCACAGTTCATGATCTTTCCTAGAAGAGCCGCAAACCTTCCACGCCCAAGGGCAGGGTAAACAACGCGCCGCTGGTCGCGACCACGGCGTCGCCGCCGCCGGGCAAAAACGCGAGCCCCGCGATCCCGCTGCCTGCTGCGACCAGATCGGCCGAGCCGTCGGGCGCGACCTGCACAATCCCACGCCGCCCGGCGAACGATGCGGCCACATACACGTTGCCGGCGACGTCGATCGCCATGCCCTGCGGACGGCCCAGGCCTCGGTAGTGGACCGTGGCGGTTCCGTCTTCGGTGATGGCGTACACCGAGTCATAGGAGGAGGTAGTGGGCCCGGCGACGTACAAGCGCTCATCGGCACCGAAGGCCAGGTGATAGGCCGCGATGGAAGGCTCAAGCGTGGCGTACACAAAGATCTGGCGGTCGGGAGCGATTTTAAAAATCGTCCCCGAACGGTCGCCGACGTACAGATTGCCCGCGCCGTCAAAGCAGATGCCGGTTGCGATGCCCATGCCCTCGGAAAAGTGCGACACCGCGCCCTCGGGGGAAACGCGGTGGATGGTCCCATCGTTACGCGAAGAAACATACAGGTACCCATCCGGGCCGACCGCGAGGCCCGTGGCATTGGTGATGCCGGTGACAAACGGAGCGGCCTCGCCCGAGGGGGTAATGCGGAAAACGGACACCGGCGTTTCCTGCCCGCGCGGGCCGGAAAACGTGGCGTAAATGTTGCCGAGCTGGTCGACGGCGGGGTTTGCGACCTGGTGGATGCCGGTGGCCAGCAGCTCGGCGACGTCTATGGGGACGCTGTTGCTTTCCTCGCCGTTGCGCAGGATGCGCAGCAAGCCGGCCTCGCCCTCGTCGGGCACGCGCAAAACCAGCCGCTCCTGCCGGCTTAGAAGGATGCCCGCGGCCAGCTCTCCAAGCATCGCCACGGGCAGCCTGCCCGCGACAGAGCCCAAAGCCTCGCCGTGGACCTGGATTTCGCCGCCGGGCAGTGCAGCGATCGGGTGCACGCGGGTAAGGCGCGGAGGGAGGGACGAAGCGGCGGCTGCGGTTTCAGGCATCATGCTCTTTCTACTGTAGCGAAACCTGCGCGGGGCGCTACCACCAGTGGCTGATTACGGCCCCGATAAGCAGCGCGTACACACCCGCAGCGACATCGTCCATCATGATGCCCGTGCCTCCGCGGAGCCGCTCCAGCTGCCGCACCGGCGGCGGCTTCACAATATCGAACAAACGAAACAAGCCGAGCGCGACCAACGCGTGGGCCCAATTAGCGCGGCCAAAGCCGCAAAACGGCAGCAGGGCGAGCCATTGCCCGGCGGCTTCGTCGATGACCACGTGCCCGGGGTCGGGGCGCGCGGACTCTCGCTCAACAAGCGTGGCCGCGGGGATACCCGCGACGATCGCGAGGAGGGCCGCGAGAAGCGTGACGGCGCGCAGCGCCGGGGGCGTCGGGCCGGCGACCCACACAAAAAGGAGCCACAAAAGCATGGCCGCGACCGAGCCCCAAGTGCCTGGGCCGGGCTTCAGAAATCCCGCGCCGAGGAAAGTCGCGACAGCCCAGGCCCAGGGTGTGCGCGGGGGCTGGGGGGTGACGTCAGCCATTCTCACCTGTGCCGCGCTTGGGGAGTCCTTCGAGCTCATCCAGCAGTTCAGGGTCGTGCACGGGCGAGGAGATGCGGTACGCATCCGAAGCCCACTTGCCTAGGTCGATCACCCGGCAGCGGTCGGAGCAGAATGGGAAATCCGAGTCTTTCGCGGTGACGAGCGTGCCGCACGTGGGGCAGCGCAGGGCTTTAGGTTTTTTCGCGGCCATGGCTACAGGACCTCCGCGACGACGTCGTAGTCGTGCGCTTCCGTGATCCGGCAGGTGTAGAAGGTGCCGGGCACCAACGCCTCATGCGGCCCAAAGTCGTTGATGTACAGCGTGCCGTCGATCTCCGGGGCATGGAGCGCGGAGCGGCCTTCCCACAGGAGCGGCGTTTCCTCGCTTGGCCCTTTCACCAGCACTTCGAGCTCGCGCCCCACCCAGGCTTCCTTGCCGGCGCGCGAGATGCCCTGCTGCAGCTTCATTAGCGAGCGGCGGCGTGCTTCGATCGTCCGGCGCGCGACTTTTTCGCCGAAATCAAAGGCCTTCGCGCCTTCCTCGTCGGAATAAGAAAATACGCCCATCCAGTCGAAACGGGCTTCGCGTACAAACTGCTTGAGCTCGGCGAACTCCGCACCGGTTTCGCCGGGAAAGCCCACAATAAAGCCGGTGCGAACCACGAGGCCGGGCACAATGGCGCGCGCTTTTTCAAGCGTGCGAAGAAAGATTTCCGCCCCGCCCCCGCGCCGCATGCGCTTCAGCACCGAGGGCGACGCGTGCTGGAGCGGGATGTCGAGGTACGGGCAGATGTTTGGGTGCCGCGCCATGGTTTCAAGCAGCCGCGTGGTGATGCGGTTAGGGTAGGTGTACAGGAAACGCAGCCAGTGCAGGCCCTTAATCCCCGCAAGCCGCTCGAGCAGGAGCGCGAGTCCGTCGCGCAGGCCAAAGTCCTCGCCGTAGCAGGTCGTGTCCTGCCCAATCAGAGTGATCTCGCGCACGCCGCTGGCGACCAGGCATTCGGCCTCCGCGGCTACGGACTCCATGCGCCGGGAGCGGAACTTGCCGCGGAGGTTGGGGATCACGCAAAACGTGCAAGGGTGGTCGCAGCCCTCGGCGATCTTGATGTAGGCCGAAGCGCGTCCGGTCGCGAGCAGCCGCGGCGTTTCGTCTGAGTAGAGATAGGTCGGCAGCACGCTTGTTTGCGCACCGTCCCAACCCTCGCGGGTAAACCGGCCCTGGGCTTCGCGCAGGTCGCCCTCGGGGCGGCTGCTCACGACGCTTTCGGCCGCCGGTCGCGACACCTGGGGGCCGCTCAGGATCGTGAAAGGGGAAGGGAGCAGCGCCGGCGCTGCGAGGCCAACGGCCTCACGGATGGCGTCAAGTTCACCCGTGCCGACCACCGCATCGACTTCGGGGATGTTTTTGCGAATCTCCTCGCGATAGCGCTCTACCAGGCAGCCCGCGACAACCAGCTTGCGCGCCCGCCCTCCGGTTTTGAGCGCCGCCATCTCCAGGATCGTATGGACCGACTCCTGCTTGGCCGCGTCGATAAAAGAGCAGGTGTTTACCACCAGCACATCGGCGTCTGCGGTGTCCGTGGTCAGCTCCGCCCCGGCGGCCTGGAGCATGCCCATCATCACCTCGCTGTCGACGAGGTTCTTGGGGCAGCCGAGCGAAACAAAGCCGACCCGCATGGGCGCGGCCGGCTCGGGCCGAGGAAGAATGTCTAAAGACGGGAGCGTGGGATGCACTGTAGTATCTTAGCCGATCGCCTGAATGGGTTTCGGGAGGCGCAGATGCAATCACAAAACGCGGGAAAGCCGTGGACGCGCCGCGCCGTGCTGCAAAGCGGAGCCGCGGGGTTGGCAGTCGCGCAGGTGCCGCCGGCCAAGCAGCCCCGGCGCGGGCGCATCCGGCAGTCGGTCGCGCGCTGGTGCTTCAAGGAGTGGCCGCTCCCGGTCCTTTGCGAGCACGCCGCCTCGCTCGGCATGCAAGGGGTAGACCTGCTGGAGGTCGCGGACTTCGCCGTCCCGGCGCAGTACGGCCTGCGCTGCACCATGGGCTATGCGGGCGGGGGCGCGATCGATAAGGGTTTGAACCGGCTCGCGAACCACGATGCCATCGTCGCGGGGCTCACAGAAGGCATCCCGCTTGCCGCGCAAGCGAACGTGCCGAATGTGATCACATTTTCCGGCCTGCGCGACGGCATCACCGATGAGGAAGGCGCGCGCAATACCATCACCGGCCTAAAGCGCATCGCGCCGATCGCGGAAGCGCATGGTGTGACCGTGTGCATGGAACTGCTCAACTCAAAACGCGACCACCCGGGCTACATGGCGGACCACACCGCGTGGGGCGGCGCGGTGATGCGCGCTGTAAACTCGCCGCGCGTCAAGCTGCTGTACGACGCCTACCACATGCAGATCATGGAAGGCGACCTGGTCACCAACCTGCGCGCTTATTCCGACACGATCGCGCACATCCACACGGGCGGCGTCCCGGGCCGCCACGAGCTCGACGCCCCCGATGAGGAAGTTCGCTGGCCGGGGCTGATGCGCGCGCTCCTTGGCATGAACTTCACCGGCTATGTCGCGCACGAGTTCATCCCCGCGGGCGACCCGCTCGCGGGGCTCGCGAACGCGGTCACCCTGTGCGACGTGTAAAGGCACCGCGCCTACACAAGCCGGAACGCCCGGTGCTAAACTCAAGAAGTGCCGGGCCCTGCGCGGCGCAATCTCGCGAACCCCGCCAGGTCCGGAAGGAAGCAACGGTAGCGGGCCAGTGCGTGCGCAGCAGGCTCCCCGGTACTTAAACCACCCCGCCCATTCGACACGCGGGGCCCCCTCAGAGACAATCAAAGCTGTTTTGCACCTTTTCTGGGGAGATTGCCTTTGAGCTTCAACCAACAGGGGACCGCGCCCGAGCCCCGGCTCTTGCGTCGCGCTAAGATCAGCGCCCTGGGCGCGTATGTGCCGCCGCGCGTCCTGACCAACGCCGATTTTGAGAAGATGGTCGACACCTCCGACGAGTGGATCGTGGAGCGCACCGGTATCCGCGAGCGCCATGTCGCCGAAAAGGGAGTTGCGACCAGCGACCTGGCCAGCGAAGCAGCGCGGCGCTGCCTTGCCGACCGGGGCATCTCCCCCGATGAGGTCGAGGTCATTATCGTGGCCACGATCAGCCCCGACATGCTTTTCCCCGCAACCGCCTGCCTGGTGCAGGAGAAGATCGGCGCTCGCCGTGCCTGGGGCTTCGATCTGGGCGCCGCCTGTTCGGGATTCCTGTACGCGCTGCAGGTGGGCGCGAAGCTGATTGAAAGCGGCGCGCAAAATCGGGTTCTCGTGATCGGCGCTGACACCATGAGCGCCATCATCGACTACGAAGACAGGAGCACCTGCATCCTTTTCGGCGATGGCGCGGGGGCGGTCCTGCTGGAGCCCGCGGGTGAAGGCGAGCAGGGCATCCTCGACTACGCGCACGAGATCGACGGCTCCGGCGCATCTGCCCTGCGCATGCCTGCAGGCGGCAGCCTGCTGCCGGCAAGTGCTGAAACCGTGGCGCGGAAGCAGCATTTTGTCCACCAGGAAGGCCAAACCGTGTACCGGTTCGCGGTGAGGAAAATGGCTGAAATCTCAGAAGCGCTGCTGTCGCGCAATGGCTTGTCCGGCACCGATCTCGCGTGTTTTATCCCGCACCAGGCCAACCGCCGCATCATTGAGTCTACGGCCCAGCGGCTCGGGCTCCCGTTAGACCGGGTAAGCATCAACATCGACCGCTACGGCAACACAACAGCCGCTACCGTGCCGCTTGCGATGAACACCGCAAGGGCTGAAGGAAGGCTGAAGAAACGCGACATGCTCCTACTGGCGAGCGTGGGCGCAGGCTTTACCGCAGGCGCAACCCTGCTGCGCTGGGAGATGGACTGAGCGCATCACGCCTGGGCCGGAGCCCCTTGTTCTTGCTGCCGTTTCCCTTTTTCCGCGTTCCAGCTCCGCATCTGCTTTTTGTACTGCCATATCCCCACTGCGATAGCGATGACGATCAGGACAAAGAAGGCAACCAGGATCGGCGTCGAATACTTCGATAGGTACTGGTTCCAGGCGTGGAGCACGCGCCTGCCGTAATAGGCACCGAGCCAGGCCATGAGGCTGTAGCGCGCGCCGCGGGCCAGGGTGAATGCGGACAGGAACTGCTTGCGCGACGCCCCCAAAGCACCGGCACCGAGCAGCAGAGGCATCAGCGGCAAGGGCGGGGGGGCAAGGGCCGCGCCGGCCACGGTCGCGAAACCGTGGCCCTTCATCCACTTGTTGACGAGCTTGACCATGCGCTTTGGCACAAAGTGGTTCAGCATGGCTTCGCCGCCTTTTTGGCCGGCTTTCCAGGTGGTGTACCCACCGATCACGCTGCCGATGATCGCAATGGCCGCGAGCAGCACGGGGTGAGAGCCGGGCTGGGCGCAGAGCAGGATAAGCAGAAGGTCGCCCGATCCGGGAAGCGGAAGGGGAATGATCGCGGCATCCAGCAGGGATACTACAAACAGCCCGGGCATGCCGAGATGGATGAGCCAGCCGGGAACATGCGCGCCGCCTTTGGCTGCCGCGGCGAAAAAGAAGAGGATTGAAGCTGCAAACCGGCCCATAAGCCATTACTTTGAAGCAGAATCGGCTCCGGGCGTCTACATGCGCCCCCCGCACCGGCTCACGACGCCCATTCCAGCTGCGGCAGACGAGGCAAAAGAGCCAGGGCGTGCGCTTCCCGGAAGAATCGCTCCACGCCCGCCAGCACGGGAGCGTCAAGGTGGTAGTAAATGTTGCGGCTGAGATATGCGGCCACAATCTCGGGGCGCAGGTTAAGGCGCGGTGCCCACTCCCGCACCAGCTCCGGGATGTGTGCGAGCCCCGCATCGCGCGAACGTTGGAGATCGCCGGGGAGCGCGCCTTGCTCCTTTTGCTGAAGCGCGTGGTACGCTTCCGCGCGCACCGCCCAAAAGGCTGAAACCCAGGCCGTTCCGGTGGCCTCGTGCCAAAGGTGGCCCAGGTCAAGATAGCGCAGCCGTTCGCCCGTGCGCGCCCGTCGCGCGTCGCGGTCGCGCAGAGCGTGGAGTGCCGGGTCGCCGATCAAGAGCGCCGCATCCGCTTCCGCAAGCATCAGGTCCAGGTTTGGCGCGTGTTCCTGAAACACCGGCGTGCGCCCCCAAAAGCGGCGAAACAGAATCTGCGTGTACAGGGCGGAGGTGCGGGAAGCGCTGTCCAGCGCGACGGTCCGGATCCGGTTGAGCTCCTCCTTCGAAGGCCCGTCAAGGTCAGGCTCCTCCCCAGTCTGCGGGTCGGCATCCGTGCGCAGAATGAGCAGGAGAGAACGGATCCCGCCGAGCGAGGCAATGGCGCACCCAGGCACGGCAAGGAGACCGTCGGTTGCGGCATAAGCTCCGATGGGGATGAGGCCGAGGTCGGCTGAACCGCCGGCTAAAGCCTTGGCGCAAGCAGCCGGGGTCATCCTTGCAAGCCGGTACCGGGCGCGAAGCCCGTCCGCCTCCGGAGGGTGCTCGAAGTTCCACATCAGCGGCGCTGGATTGAGGAAGTCGATGGCCGCTACACGGAGGGGGCCGCTCACGCGGCGCGCCCGCGCAGGAGGCGCAGCCACACCGGCGCGAAGGTGCACACGAGCGCGAGCAGTTGCACACCCAACAGCGCCGGAAGCGCGGGCAGGGTCGCATACGCGCACCAGGCCAGCGCGATCCAAAAGGCCATGTCCGCCGAGGCCGCCAGGTACACCCAATCCGGAAACCGGTGCTGGTCGCCCCCGAAGCTCATACGCTCGATCGGTGGGGAAGGAACCCGCGCGCGCCATCCGGCAGCGCGCAGAAGCACAACGGGCATCACATTCACGAGCAGCACCAAAGCGATCCAGCAGGGAAGCGACCAGGGCAGCGCGCCGAACCGGGCAAACACCGGCAGGGTCAACGCGACGGTGATCAGGATATTCAGGGTCGCGCCGGCATGGACCGCGGGCGGAAACCGGCCCATGTCGGCAAGGCGATTCATCCCGTCAAGCGTTTTGGTGGGCGCAAGCGTAAAGTGGCTCGGCATCGCAGGGGGCTCCCACCTACACTGTAGCCGAGCGGGGGGTAGGGGTATGGCGGCAAACGATGGAGCGCGCAATGTTTTGGGCGGTGCGCTGGAAACCTGCGGCAAAGATCCGATGACAGGGTTTTACCGCACGGGCTGCTGCGAAACCGGGCCGGACGACTTTGGCGTCCATGTCGTGTGCGCGGTGATGACGGCGGAGTTTCTCGAATTCTCCAAGAGTCGGGGCAACGATCTGCTGACCCCCAGGCCTAGTTTCGCGGGCCTCAAGGCCGGCGACCCGTGGTGCCTGTGCGTGATGCGCTGGGTGGAAGCGGAGCGCAACGGCATGGCACCGCCCATCGTATTAGCGGCCACGCACGAGGCTACTCTGGAGGTTGTGTCGCTGGAAACGCTGCTGCCGTATGCGCTGGACCGGGAGATGGTGGGCTGATTTTGATGTTGACGCTTTTGGTTAGCTAGGCTAAGTTAGCAGCTTAGGAGGAAGGTCATGATCACTGCGACAATCTTTGAAGCCAAGACGAATCTCTCCGAACTGGTGCGGAAAGCCCAAGCCGGGGAATCCGTCATTATCACGTCCGGGCGGGAAAAGTTGCCCGTGGTGAAGCTGGAACCGATCCATCCCGTAAAGAAGAAGCGGCTGGGCGTGATGGAAACGCCGGGGTTTGAGCTCGGCGAGGCGTTCTGGGAGCCGCTGCCGGAAGGGTGGGACGGAGAGAGTGATTGAGAGCTCTGCTGGATACCCATACGGTGGTCTGGGCGACGCTCTCCCCACGCAAGCTTAGCCGCGCAGCTGCTGAGATTATTGCGGACGAGGCCTCACCGATTTTTGTTTCCGCTGTCACCGCCTGGGAGATCGCTACAAAGGTTCGGCTTGGGAAGTTCGAGGAAGCGGCACCTCTCGAGCGCGTGTTCGTGGAAAAGATGAATGAAGCCGGGTACATTCTGCTGCCCGTGGCCGTCGAGGAAGGTTTGCGGGCCGGACGGCTTATCGGGAACCACGGCGACCCTTTCGACCGGATGCTCGCTGCGCAGGCTTTGGCCATGGACATTCCCATCCTCAGCGTTGACGCGAAGCTCGATGCCTTCGGCGTCCGCCGCATCTGGTAGGGCACCCGGTACTTTCGGAATCTTGTTGAGCCGGGGCCGGCAGGGTAGTTTCGGGGCAAATCTCCCGAGCTTCCGAGCCGAGGTGCCTGTTGCCGCCGAGCAAGCCGTTTTCCAACCTGCCCGCGCCTTCTGTCGTGCAAGCTCCATCGCCCGAGCCGGTGGAAGCTCCTGAGCGGCTCGCCTGGCTGGCGCTAGCCCTGACTCCCGGCCTGGGCTCCCGGCGCATTCTCAAAGCGGTGGAGCGCGTAGGCTCGGCGCTTGCGATTGTCCGCTTGCCGCTTACCGCGCTCGAAGCCCAGCGCTTTCCCGCGCCTTCCGTCCAGTTCCTCGCCGATGGGCAAGCCTGGCGCGTCGCCGACGAGGAGGCACGGCGCTTGCGAGAGGCCGGGGCGCGATTTTTGACCTACGAGGACGCGCTGTATCCGGCGCGGCTGCGCGAAATCTTCGATCCGCCGCCAGTCCTGTGGGTGCGGGGCGACCCGGAGCTGCTGAGCCGCCACGGCATCGCGGTGGTCGGTACACGCTCGCCCAGCCCTTATGGCTCGGGCATGGCGGAGCTGCTTTCGCGCGACCTCGCGACCCGCAATGTGCTTATTATGAGCGGCATGGCGCGCGGCATCGACACCTTTGCGCATAAGGGCGCGATCGCTGCCGGCAAGCCTACCGTGGCGATCTGGGGCACGGGCATCGACGTGATCTACCCCAAGGAAAACAAGTCGCTCGCGGAGCAGATCGTCGCTACGGGCGGCTGCATCGCGACGGAGCAGCCGCTCGCAACCTACCCTGCGCCGCCGAACTTTCCCAAGCGCAACCGCATCCTGAGCGCCATCTCGCAGGGCGTTTTGGTCGTGGAAGCCGCCGAGTATTCGGGCTCGCGCGTGACCGCGCGCTGCGCGCTCGAGCAGAACCGCGATGTGTATGCGGTGCCCGGCAATGTGACCAACAAGAACTCCTGGGGGCCCAACACGCTTATTAAGCAGGGGGCCAAGCTGGTCGCCACCTGGGAGGATGTGTGGGAAGAACTTCCGAGCCAGGTGCGTATCGCGATCGAGGCCACGCTGCCCGAGTACGGCGGCACCGAGCCGGCCGGCACCGCTGCCGCTTTGTTTGAGCAAAGCGACCTGCCGCCTACCGAAACCCGCGTGCTCGCCGTCCTAAGGCATGATGAGTCGGTGCAGCTGGACGAGGTCATGGAGCTGCTGGAAGGCGAGTTTACCTCCGCCGAAGTGTTTACGGCGCTGTTCGAGCTCGAGCTCGCAGGCAAGATAAGGCAGCTGCCCGGCAAGCACTATGTGCGCACGTTTTAGGGTTCCGCGACCTTTTGCCGCGCATCGCATCCTGTAGTTACGGGAAAACGGCAGAACGGTGCGGACAGGAGCCGGGCTCCCCGCGTCGGAGCACGCAGCCCCACCCTCCAAGGCACAGGCAAGACTTTATCGCTAGCCGCCGCGGGCAGCCGCGTGGTAGCTTCCAATTGATTTCGGTGCAGCTGTCCGTTTCCATAGCGGGCCCAAAGAAGGACCAAACGATGAGTAAATCCCTCGTGATCGTCGAGTCGCCGGCAAAGGCCAAGACGATCAACAAATATCTCGGCAGCGACTACGTCGTGGAAGCCTCGATCGGGCACATTAAGGATCTGCCCAAAAACAAGCTTGGCGTCGACCTCGAAGACGGCTCGTTTGAGCCCGAGCTGATCGTTATCCCCGGCAAGGAGAAAGTGGTCGACCACCTGCGCAAGCTCGCGGGCAAGGCGGACCACGTCTACCTGGCCCCTGACCCGGACCGCGAAGGTGAAGCGATCGCCGCGCATCTGGAGCAGGAGCTGCGTCCGGTTGCCGAGGACAAGATCAGCCGCGTGACTTTTAATGAAATCACGCCAAAGGCCGTGAAAGCCGCTTTTGAGCGCGCCCGCAAAGTCGATACCAACCTGGTCGACGCGCAGCAAACCCGCCGCGTACTCGACCGCATCGTCGGCTACCAGATTTCGCCGCTTTTGTGGGACAAGGTCCGGCGCGGGCTTTCTGCGGGCCGCGTTCAAACGGTCGCGGTGCGCTTGATTGTGGAACGTGAGCGCGAAATCAAGGCCTTCCGTCCGGTCGAGTACTGGCCCATTGATGCCGTGCTTGTCGCTTCCGGCGCAGACGCGCTGTTCACGGCGCGGTTTACCGGCATCGATGGCGAACGCGCATCGGTCCAGACTGTCAGCGGCGCGGCCATGCCCGACCGGGCGTCGGCCACGGCGGTCGTTTCCGGCGCGACCGCTGCCCGCTGGAGCGTCCGCTCGGTTGAGACAAAAGAGCGCAAGCAAAATCCGAAGGCGCCCTTCACCACGAGCAAGCTCCAGCAGGACGCGGCCGGCAAGCTCGGCTTCAATGTGAAGCGCACCATGGGTGTCGCGCAGCGGCTCTACGAGGGCCTGGAGGTAGGCGCGGAAGGCTCCATCGGCCTGATCACCTACATGCGTACCGACTCGACCCGCATTTCCCCCGATGCGGTCACGGCCACCCGCGAGTGGATTGGGAAAAATCTGGGCGAAGCCTACCTGCCCGCAAAGCCCAATGAGTACCGCAGCAAAAAGGACGCGCAGGACGCGCACGAAGCCATTCGTCCGACTCATCCGGAGATGACCCCCGAGGCCATCCGGCAGTACCTGAGCGATGAGCAATGGAAGCTGTACCGGCTTATCTGGCAGCGCTTTATGGCTTCACAGATGAACCCGGCAGTGTGGGACCAGACCACGGTCGAGATCGATGCCAGGGCCGATCGAACCTATAACTTCCGGCTTTCCGGTTCCGTGCTGCGATTTGACGGCTTCTTGAAGGTGTACCAGGACGAGGACGAAGACGGCGCGGACGATGACACGCAGAAGCTGCCGAAGCTGGCGCAGGGCCAGGCTTTGTCGCTTGCGCCGGAAACGGCTCTCCGCGCCATGGGCGAGCGCCGCCGTTCGGCGAAACTGGCCGAAGCGCGCCGGCAGCACGAGCTCCGCGTGGCCGAAATCGAAACTCGCAACGAGGAAGCCGCAAACGAAGCTGAAAAGCAGGATCTCCCCGAGTGGGTCGCGCCTGACCTGGGTGAGCTCCAGGTGCGCCCCGCAGTCGAGGCCGTGCAGAAGTTCACCGAGCCGCCCCCGCGCTACTCCGAAGCCTCGCTGGTCAAGGTGCTCGAGGAGCGGGGCATCGGCCGACCTTCGACCTATGCCTCTATCATCAATACGATCCAAGAGCGCGAGTACGTCCAGAAGATGGGCAATAAGCGCACGGGCGGTTTTGTCCCGACGGAGATCGGCACCGTTGTCACCGATCTGCTCATTAAGAACTTTCCATACATTTTCGATCCCCACTACACGGCCCGGCTTGAGACCGAACTCGACGGCATCGAGGACGGCAAGGAACCCTGGACCGCGCTGCTCCGCGGCTTCTACGGGCATTTCAAGCAGGAGCTGGGAGAGGCTTCCGAGCATATGGAAGATCTCAAGCGCATGGAGATCCCCACCGATCAAAGCTGCGACAATTGCGGCGCTCCCCTGGTGATGAAGTGGGGCAAGTTCGGGACGTTTTACGCCTGCTCGGCTTACAACAAAAAGGACAAGAATTCCTGCACGTTTACCAAGGAGAATTTCGAAGCCAAGCCGAACCTCCATGTGGACGGGGAAGCCGAGGAGAAGGAAGAAGAATACTGCGAGAACTGCGGCCGGACCATGGTGCTCCGCAACGGCCCTTGGGGCCCGTACATGGCCTGCCCCGGCTACAACGACGACCCGCCCTGCAAAACAGTGCGCCGCCTGACCCAGGCCCAGCAGCAAAAACCTCCAGTGCCGCTTGAAGAAAGTTGCCCCAAGTGCAACGCGCAGCTTGTGTTACGTAACGGCCAATACGGCGAGTTCGTGTCCTGCTCGGCTTATCCCAAGTGCAAGTACATCAAACAGGACACCATCGGGATGCACTGCCCCAAGTGCTCTGATGGGGAGATCGCGCAAAAGAAATCCCGGTTTGGGACCATGTTTTACTCCTGCACCAACTACCCGAAATGCGACTTTACGGCGAACCACAAGCCGGTCGACCAGAAATGCCCGGAGTGCGGCAGCCCATACCTGATGGAAAAAACGCTTAAGTCGGGCGTGTATCTGGTCTGCCCGAACAACAAAAAGAGCGCAGCGGCCGACGAGGCGAAAAAGAAGGCCCCGCGCAAGAAGAAGGGTAGTCCCGAAGAACAGGCCGAGGCGATCGTTTGCAGCTTCAGCGAACGCATCGGGGATGCGCCGACAGGGGCGGTGCCCGCACCGCAGGCAGCGAAGCCGGCCTTGGCAAAACCCAAAGCAAAAGCAAAAACCGGCAGGGCGCGCGAAACCGTGGCAGTGTAGCGGTTTAGGACTTCCGGGAGCGCTGCTTAGCCCGGCACGCCCGCATCTGCTAAGTTGGGAGGGAGGAGATACGAATGGCACGCGCAATCTGGAACGGCAAAGTCATCGCGGAAAGCGAGCAGTTTGAGAACGTTGAGGGCAATGTGTACTTCCCGGAAAGCGCCCTCAAGCGCGAATATTTCCGCCCCAGCTCGACGACCTCCACCTGCCCCTGGAAAGGCCTGGCCCGGTATTACTCCATCGTCATCGACGGCCAGGACAACCCGGACGCGGCCTGGTACTATCCTGATCCCAAGCCCGCTGCC
Source organism: Acidobacteriaceae bacterium (assembly GCA_965218545.1). Classification (GTDB taxonomy): domain Bacteria; phylum Acidobacteriota; class Terriglobia; order Terriglobales; family Acidobacteriaceae; genus EB88. Next base: position 120,982 of record CBDCLB010000002.1, read on the forward strand.
CACACCATCAAGAATCACGTGGCATTCTGGCGCGGGGTCGAGGTGGAGAAGTAGAGTTCGAGCCCGCCTCAAGCGTGAAGGGCTGTCCCGAAGAGCCGGCTGTAGCCCTATCGCAAACCCGGCTCGGAGCTTTCCTGCACACCCTTGAACCCAAGCGCCGGGTGCACTTCGTCGTAGGTGCAAAAAGCTTTCAACAGTCGGGCATAGCCCGCTCGGGCGTACTGACAAGGGTACGGTTGTGTGATCCGCGCTTAGTACGCCTGCAGGGGCTCCAGTGGCAAACGCACCTGAAAGCACGTTGCTTTCCCATCGCTCTGCACCCGAACATACCCCCGGTGCTTGCGAACAATCCGTTGCACGGTATCAAGCCCCAGTCCAAGCGCGACGCCGGGGGGCTTGGTCGTAAAGAACGGTTCAAAGATGCGGTCCTGCAGGTTAGAGGGGATTCCTCCGCCGCTATCCCAAAACTCCGTCAAAAGCAGAGGACCGGAAGCCGTGACGCGGATCGTGATCCGTCCGCCGCCTTTCCTGCTGCTCTCGATCGAATCGATCGCGTTCTCAAGCAAGGCCATCCACACCTGGTTCAGCTCCGAGCCGTAAGCCGCGATGGTGGGCAGGTCCGGCTCGAACCGCTTTTCGACCTGGATCGATCCAAGCCGTGACTGGAGCATGGCCAGGGTGCTTTCGATCCCCTGGGGAATGCTGACCTCCTGGATGGGTGCCTGGTCCATATAGGAGTAATCCTTAACCGCCTCGATCAGCTCAAAAATGCGTGCTGACGCTTCGACGATCGCCTTTGTCATCCCCTCGGCGCGTACCGAGGAGGCGAGCTGGCGCAGAACCACCTCCGTGCCCCGGCCTCCAAGGAGCGCATGAAGGCGGTCCAGGTCGGCGGATTCAACCCCGCGCTCGCTCAGCTCCGGCGTGCTCCGCCAGCCCGCTTGCAAGTCATGCTCGCGGAACCACCGGGACAGCGCGTCCTCTCGCTCCGCCAACGCCAGGGTGCTCTCCGGATGGGGGCGGCCCTGCACCTCGGCTTGCCAAGCCCGCACGGCAGCTTTCGTTTCCGGCGCGATGGCGAGCGCTCCCAGTTCGTACTTCTGCTGCCCATAGGTGCGCAGTTCGCCAAGCAGGCCTGAGGCGGCGCGTTGCGCGGCTGAAGCCGGGTTGTTCAGCTCATGGGCCAGGTTGCCCGCGAGCTTGCCCAGCGCGGTCAGCTTTTCCGCTTGCTGCTCAATGCGCGTCACCTCGCGCACCCGGTCCAGAAGCGTGCTCACCGCGCGCTGCGCCATTGAAGGAATCGCCTGGAGCATGGCCTCGAACAGCGATTTGTCGATCTCCAGCGCCGCCACATCGCCGACGGCAAAGCCTTGGCCGCCAAAGGTCTTCATCCTCGAAAACGGAAGCAGCCCGCTGATCTGCCCGGCGCGTCCCAAAAACACGGGCAATGGCCCGCCGTCCCGCCGAACATGGACCTCCCCCCGCAGCAAAATACTCATCGTGTTGGCGGAATCGCCTTCGCGAAACAAGATTTCGCCCGGCGCGGCGGTCCGCTCGGCGCCATGGTCCGCCAGCCAGCCGTACTCCTCGATCGTCAAGCCCTGCAGGCTTGTGAGTTTTTCGAGTGCAGCGATGATCTGCTCCCGCGTGCTGGGCGTTCCCGGCGTGACCTCGGGTAGGAAATCGGAAACCGGAGCTGCGGCATTCATCATCGGTGTGGTCATGCTACTCCTCTGATGGTGAAACAGAACGGGGTGAAGAGGGGTCTTTCACTTCACGTTTGAGGAGGGGGAGTCCATGACCAGCCGCCGGACCGCACCTGTAACGCTCCTCTTACAAGCCCCTGCTAGCGTGGCACCCTGTGCGTGGCGCTCAAGCGCCCCTCCCGGAGAACCCGTATCGTGTTCAACCGCAAGCCGCTCGTCCCTGCCCTCGTCCTCCCTTTCGCGCCTTTCTTCTACGCCGCGCCCATGCCGGCGCAAACCGCCATCAGCGCCGCTCCCAAGCTCCTGCCCAACAATCTTGTGGTGAGCCGCAGCGTGTACGACAACAAGGCTTCCAATGTGACCGTCGGCCAGATTCTGCCGCCCAACTGCGCCCAAACCACGGGCGGGTGCGCGGCTTCGACCGGCGCGCCCTATGACGGAACCTACCCGTACGTTTTCAACAACGACCTGTATGACGGAAACTTCGGCATCTCCGCACGGATCTACCTGGACCAGATTTCAATTACCGGCCGGCCCATCAACTCGATCGAGGTGCCGAACAGCGATCAAAAAGGGAACGGCAAGCACCTGGTCACCAGCTTCTCGTCCAAATCCGAGCTGCAGCTGCACCTTTCAACCGATGGCAAGTACCTGACCTTTATGGGCTATGTCGCGCCGGTGAACGTGCTCGACGTGTCGAACGCCAATACGCCGCTCGTCATCGACCCGAGTAACCCCGACGGTCAAACGCCCTACTACCGCGCGGTGGCGCGCGTGGGCAAGGACGGCGGCTTCAAGTTCACCGTGACCAACGCGTACAGCGGCAACAACGGCCGCGCCGCTATCCTAAACAACACCTCCGGGAACCCGGTCTACTACACGGCCGGCAACGCGGGCAATGGCGCAAACCCGCAGCCCACGGGCATCCTGCTCGGGGCGGCCGCGCAGTTCATCCCGCAGGTCGCAGCTGCCGAGGAGGCTCAGAACCCCGGCCTGCCTACGCCGGTAGGGAGCTTCAACATCACCCAACTCGGTCAAAAAGCAGACAAGCTTGGCAAAGACGACAATTTCCGCGGCATTACGGTCTTCAACAACGTGCTGTATTACACCAAGGGTTCGGGCGGCAACGGCGTGAACACGGTGTACTTTGTCGACACGACCGGCAAGGCCTGCCCGAATGGCGTGGGTCTGCCCATCGCGGGCGCGGCGCTGCCGACGGAGCCGCTCGGGTATAACCCTTCTACGCTCGCGACCGCGGGTCTGCCGAGCAACATGTGCATTCTGGCCGGGTTCCCGACTGCGCTTGCGAAGGGCACAACCAAGGGCTCCCCGTTTGGTCTCTGGTTCGCCGATCGCAACACACTGTATGTAGCTGACGAAGGCGACGGCTACACGGGCGGTACGGACCTGTACACGCATGCCGCCGCGCAAACCAACGCGGGGCTGCAGAAGTGGGTTTTTAGCTCTGCCACGAAAACCTGGAAGCCGGCCTATGTGCTCAAGAACGGGCTCGGTATGGGTGCCCCCTACACGGTCGCGGGCTACCCGACGGGGATGAACGCAGCCACAAAGCTGCCATGGGCTCCGGCGACCGATGGGCTGCGCAACATCACGGGCGCTGTCGGCCCGGATGGGCTGGTCGCAATCTGGGCCACAACCTCGACCGTGAGCGGCAACGGCGACACCGGCGCGGACCCGAACAAGCTGTTCGTGGCCGTGGACCTGCTCGCGAACATCGACCCGAAACTGGGCTCGGATATACCGTTTTTTGAAGTGAAGGACGCGGGTTTCGGTGAGGTTTTGCGCGGTGTCTCGTTCACGCCGGGCACCGACTTCGACTTCTTCAAGAACCTGTAAACGGCAAACGCGGATGCCCCACGTCTCGCTCTTGGAGACTTGGGGCACCTGCATATTAACGAGAGGAAGTTGCCGCGGGCTGCGGTGTTCCATCTTTGACGACAACTGGATCAAGGAACGGCATGGCAGCCCGGAGCTCCGCGCCCACCTGCTCGATCGGGTGCTGAGCCTCGCCCTTGCGGAGTTCGTTAAAGGTCGTGTTCCCGGCTTCATTCTCCGCGATGAACTTCTTTGCGAACGTTCCATCCTGGATGTCCGCGAGAATCCGCTTCATCTCCTCGCGCACCTCGGGCGTGACCACGCGCTTGCCGGACTGGTAATCGCCCCACTCGGCGGTGTTCGAGATAGAGTGGCGCATGTAGGCCAGGCCGCCGCGGTACATCAGGTCGACGATCAGCTTGAGCTCGTGAAGGCACTCAAAGTAGGCGATCTCGGGCTGGTAGCCCGCGTTGACCAGCGTTTCAAACCCGGCCTTGACCAGCTCCGCCGTGCCGCCGCACAAGACTGCCTGCTCGCCGAACAGGTCGGTCTCGGTTTCTTCCTTGAAGGTGGTCTCGATCACGCCCGCGCGCGTGCAGCCGATCGCCTTTGCGTACGAGAGCGCCAGCTCCTTCGCTTGGCCGGTCGCGTCCTGCTCGATCGCGATGAGCCCTGGGGTGCCGCCGCCCTCGCGGAAGACCTCGCGCACCCGGTGGCCCGGCGCTTTGGGCGCGACCAGGAACACGTCTACGTCCTTGGGCGGGTTGATGGTCCCGAACCGGATATTAAATCCGTGCGCGAACATGAGCGCCTTGCCCGAAGTAAGCGCGGGCGCGATGTGCTCGGCGTAAATGGTGCGCTGGAGCTCGTCGGGCGCGAGAATCATGACCACATCGGCCCACTGCGCCGCGTCGGCAACGGAGGCAACCTCAAGCCCGGCGTTGCGCGCCTTGTCCTCGGACTTCGACCCCGCCCGCAGCCCCACCCGGACCTCCACGCCTGAGTCCTTGAGGTTGAGCGCGTGGGCGTGGCCCTGGGAGCCGTAACCGATGATTGCAACTTTTTTTGCCTGGATCAGGGAAAGGTCTGCGTCGCTGTCGTGGTAAGTCTTTGCCATTTCTCGTGTGTCCCTTCGGTTTACGTCAGTAGAGTATCGCGCGGACTAAGCCGGGTGCCTCAGGTCTCAATTCTGAGACGCGGGCTCTCCCGAGCGAAAAGCGGATTTCTGCGAGCGGTTTTTGCTCGCTGGGGTGCAAGGTCAGGACTCTTCAAACCGATGCTCCCCGGTCACATCCGGCTCCAGCACCTCGGGCTCATGCTCCGCGCCATCCACGCCGGGAACCCGCATCGCTTCCAGCACCCGCGAGCCATGCTTGCCGCGCCGCATCACCATGCGCCCCGTGCGCGCCACTTCGAGCACCCGGTCGCCGCTTTCCTCGAGCACCTGGATCAGCCCTTCAATCTTGCTTTCCACGCCCGTGAGCTCGATCATCAGCGACTCAGTCGCCAGGTCCACGATGCGCGCGCGGAACACCTCCACCAGCTCGAAGATATGCGAGCGCGTCTGCGGCGTGGCCGCGACCTTAATCAGCGCCAGCTCCCGCGTGACGGTCGCCTGCGCGCCCACGTCATCCACGTTCAGAACGTTTTCAAGCTTGTACAGCGAAGCCGCGATCCGGTGCCCAGCCGTGGCCGAGGCCTCCGCGACGATCGTCATGCGCGAGGTCCCCGGCCGCTCCGACCGGCCCACGACGAGCGAGTAAATGTTGACGTTGAGCCTGCGAAAAAGCAGGGAAACGCGGCTCAGGACGCCGGGTTTGTCTTCTACGAGTGCTACGAAGGTATGGAGCATCAGCCTCTTTAAAATCCCTTTTCAATCCATTTACAACGTAATTCTCTGGGTTTTGGGCCAGCATCATCGAGGCCTGATCGAGTCGACTTCCATTGTGACGTTCGTATGCATGCTCGGTGCTGGGTCCTCATCTAGTGTTCCCACTGCAACTACGATCTTGCCGAGTAACTTACGCGCGTTTAAGGCTAGTGAGTGAGACCAAAGCTGGACTTCTCGCACATTCCTGTAAACCTCCAAGCATGTACTGTCTCTAGCTTCGGCATTGTCCGCCGGTTCGGCAGTGATCGGTTCCGCAAGTCTCAAAATCAGTGCCTTCTCCCGAATATCTCGTGTTGGCGTCTCGCCAAAACCAGGAGGACCATAAAAGGTGCGCTCAGTCAATCTTCCCTTTAGCTGAACTCCCTTGGTCTCGCACTTATAAACAGCTTCATGCTCCATCCTGCCTGTTTCCATCTGACTTGAGTAACTCGGAATGTTCCTTTGTTGTCCACTGAGCAAAGCAGGCGCGAGCAGCGCAAGGCAAAAGGTTTGAGCGGCGCGGAGCAGGAGCCGTTCACCAATCCCGATATGCGCATTCTTGTCAGAAATAAATTGAACTTCCAACATGGGATCGGGGTCCATCAGGCCGCAGACCCTCTTGTGCAGTACTGCTCACCGAAGCCGGTCATTTCTTCTTCAAAGTCTCAATCGCTTCATCATGCCTGCGCTGCTCCGCGTAGAACTCGGTATAGTCCTTTCGTAAACCCTTTATCTCGCCCTCAAGTCCATCCATACGCCCATCGAGCTTGTTGATGCGCCCATCCAGCCTGTCCTCCATGCGTCGGAAATCCGCACGCAAATCACGGATGTCATTCCGGGCAAACAGAATTCCGGCGAGAATGGTGATGATCGTCGCTGCAAATTGAAAGTTCTCATGCATCGCTCGGCAACCTCTCAGATCTGCGGTGACGGCCCACCTGCCATTTAATCATCCTCCCCCGTCTCCAACATCGGGTCCGCACCCTTCGGCCGCCGAATCATCTCATGCAGCGCCGCTCCCGCGGGAATCATCGGGTACACCGATTCTTCCTTCTCCACCAGGAAGTTAATCAGAAACGGACCCCGCGTTCCCCGCGCCGCTTCCAGCGCGGCGTTCACCTCCGAGCGCGCCCGCACCGTCGCCCCCGGGATCCCGTGCGCCTCCGCCAGCTTCACAAAATCCGGCGAAAGAATCGGCGACGAGGCGTAGTTCTTGTCATAGAAGAACTCCTGCCACTGCCGCACCATGCCTAAGTAGCCGTTGTTCACGACGGCGATGTTGATGTCCAAATTTTCCTGCGCGATCGTCGAAAGCTCGCACGCCGTCATCTGGAAGCCGCCGTCGCCCGCGATCACCCACACCTCGCGGTCCGGGCAGGCGACCTTCGCCCCTATCCCCGCGGGCAGCGCGAAACCCATAGTCCCGAGGCCCCCCGAGGTCACGAGTGTACGCGGCCGCTCGTGCCGGTAATACTGCGCCTCCCACATCTGGTGCTGGCCCACGTCGGTCGCGACGATCGCTTCGCCGCCGGTCGCGCGCCACAGGTCGTGCATCACATGCGCCGCGTATAGGTGGCCCATGTCAGGCAGGTTGCGAATGTCGCGTACGGCGCTCTCGCCCTTGCTCGCCATGATCTCCCGCACCCACGCGCTCTCGCCTTCGCTCGCGGAAATGAGCGGCAGCAGCGCCTCCAACACTTCGCCGAGGTCGCCGATGAGTGCCACATCCGCGCGCACGTTCTTGTTGATCTCCGACGGGTCGATCTCGATGTGAATCTTCTTTGCCCCCGGCGCGTAGGTGGTGAGGGTCCCCGTCACCCGGTCGTCAAAGCGCATCCCGCAGGCGATGAGCAGGTCCGCCTTCTGGATCGCATCGTTCACCCACGACTCGCCGTGCATGCCCATCATGCCCAGCGCCAGCGGGTGCGAGGCAGGGAAGCCGCCCAAGCCCAGCAGCGTGGTCGCGACCGGGATTTGAAGCCGCTCGGCGAGCGTGAGCACCTGCTCGGTCGCTGCCGCCTTGATGACCCCATGCCCCGCCAGGATCACCGGCCGTTTGGCCGCGCGGATCATCTCCGCCGCCTCCGCGATCGCGCTCCCTTCTGCCCGCAGCATGGGGTGCGGCCGCCGCGGTTTCGGCGCGGCCGCGGCGAAGTCGAACCGCGCCACCCCTTGCTGCGCGTCTTTGGTGATGTCGACCAGCACCGGCCCGGGCCGCCCGGACTGTGCGACGGCAAACACTTCCCGCAGCACGGGGGCGATCTCGTCCGCGCGCGTCACCAGGTAGTTGTGCTTGGTGATCGGCAACGTGACGCCCGTAATATCGACCTCCTGAAACGCGTCCGAGCCCAGCACCTTGCTCGACACCTGGCCCGTGATGCAGACGATCGGAATGGAGTCGAGCATCGCGGTCGCGAGGCCCGTGACCATGTTGGTCGCGCCCGGTCCGGAGGTCGCGATGGCCACCCCGACGCGGCCCGAAGCGCGCGCGTAGCCGTCGGCCATGTGGGTGGCGCCCTGCTCGTGGCGCGTGAGGATGTGCTTGATCGGGAACTTGCGCAGCGCGTCGTAGACCGGCAGGATCGCCCCGCCGGGATAGCCGAAGACCTCGCGCACGCCCTCGCCTTCGAGCGTGGCCCAGACGATCTCGGCACCGGTAAGGTCGATAGGCGCGTGCGCCTCGACAATTTCCTCGTGGGTGTGCCGGGGCGCGGGCGGTGCAGGGGGGGTGCCCCGGCTCATCTGCCAGTCCTGCATTGGATTTGGTAGCTCGTTGCTCATCTCTGTTCCTCTCGTAAACAAAACGAAAACCCGCCACGAAGTGGCCGCAAGCCGCGCAGGCGGGTTCGCTTCTAATTTGTTACCGCTCCTCGCGAAGCCGATGACACGGAATCCGCATACTTGCGAAACACCCCGCGCGCATACCGCGGCGCAGGTGCCCGCCACGTGAGCAGCCTCTCCTCAATCTCTTCGTCCGGCACATCCATCGACAAAGTCCGCCCCGGCACATCGAACATCACCGTATCCCCCTCGCGAATCGCCGCGATGGGACCACCCACCGCCGCCTCCGGTGCCACATGCCCGGCCATCAGCCCGCGCGTTGCCCCGGAAAACCGACCATCCGTCAGCAGCGCCACGGTCTCGCTCAGTTCGGGAATCCCCGCGATAGCAGCCGTGACTGAGAGCATCTCCTGCATCCCCGGCCCCCCGCGCGGCCCTTCGTTGCGGATCACAACCACATCGTTCGGCTGGATGCGCCCCTGCTCGACCGCAGCAAACGCTTCGGGCTCCGACTCAAACACCCGCGCCGGCCCCGAGTGCGTCAGCCGCTTGTGCCCCGCAACCTTGATCACGCAGCCCTCGGGCGCGATATTGCCTTTCAAGATCACGAGCCCGCCCGTCGGCTTAATCGCCTGCGCGGCCGGGAAGATCACCTGCTGCCCGTCGCTCTCCCGCGCCAGCGCCGCTTCCTCGGCCAGCGTCCGCCCGGTCACGTTCGGCGCATCGCCCACGAGCAGCCCCGCTTCCAGCAGACGTTTGGCCAGCAACCGCGAGCCGCCTGCCGCCTGGTAGTCCGCCGCGACATATTTCCCACCCGGCTTCAGATCGCAGAGCAGGGGAGTGCGCGAGGAGATCCGGTCGAAATCATCGACTGTGAGCTCCAGTCCCATCTCATGCGCGATGGCCAGGAAGTGCAGCACCGCGTTGGTTGATCCGCCGGAAGCCGCCACGCTCGCGATTGCGTTCTCAAGCGATGTGCGTGTGATGAGCTGCGAAGGCTTGAGCCCCGAGCGCGCCGCCTGCATCACCAGCCGGCCCGCCTCGCGCGAAGCTTCGAGCTTCGCCGGCAAAAACGCCGGAACGCCCGACAACCCCAGCGGCGAAATGCCCAGAAACTCACACGCCATCGCCATGGTGTTCGCGGTGAACTGCCCGCCGCACGCTCCCGCCCCCGGGCACGCGTTCGCTTCCACTGCCTCCAGCCCCGCGTCGTCCAGCCGGCCCGCGGCGTGCGAGCCGATCGCCTCGAAGACATCCTGCACGGTCAGATCGCGCCCGTCGAGATGGCCCGGCGCAATCGACCCGCCGTAGAGCATCAGCGAGGGGATATCGAGCCGCGCCAGCGCCATCACCGTGCCGGGCATGTTTTTGTCGCACCCGGCAATCGCCACTAGCCCGTCAAATAGGTTGCCGCGCGCCACCAACTCCACCGAGTCCGCGATGACCTCGCGCGAGACCAGAGATGCCTTCATGCCCTCGGTGCCCATGGTGATGCCGTCGGAAATCGTGACGGTGTTGAACTCCATCGGCGTCCCGCCCGCTTCGCGCACGCCCTGCTTCACGGCTTCGGCGATCTCGCGCAGGTGGTAATTGCAGGGGCCGATCTCGGTCCAGGTATTGGCGATGCCGATCACGGGCTTGGCAAGGTCCTCGCGCGTGAACCCGACGGCGCGCAGCATGGCGCGCGCCGCCGCGCGGGAGGGTCCTTCGGTCACTGCGGCGCTGTGGGTCTTGGCCGGGTCGATCTGGTGCAAGTTACCGTTGCTACTCACAATTTTCAATTCCTCTAGCAGCCTAGCTTTGCGCTGTCGGCCGTATCACAATCTCGTTGACATCTACGTCGGGCGGTTGCTCCATGGCGAAGGCTACCGCACGCGCGACTGCCTCGGGCGCGATCGCCATCTTGTCTCGCATGGCGGCGTACTGGTTTCGCATCTCCCGGTTCGCGATTCCATCGATAAAGTCGGTCTTAACGAAGCCCGGCGAAATGAGGCTTACCCGTAGTTTCTCGCCTGCTTCCTGCCGCAGCCCGTCGCAAATAACACGCGCCGCAGTTTTTGTCGCGGAGTACACCACCTGTGTGGGAACAGTCTTGCGGTCTGCCGTGGAAACGATATTGATGAAGTGCCCAAAACCCTGTTTCCGGAAGACAGGCAGCGCTGCGGCGATCGTGTAAAGCAGGCCTTTGACGTTGACGTCCACCATGGCGTCCCACTCCCCAACGCGCAGCTCGTCGAGCGGCGAGATTGGCCCGATGCCGGCGCTGTTCACCAGTACATCGACCCTGCCGAAGCGGTCCAGAGCGAACTGTACAAGGCTCTCCATTTCCGCCCGGTGGGTGACGTCCGCGCGTGCAAAGATGGCTTCCCCACCCTGCCTAGCGATCTCCTGCGCGACCTGTTCGAGGCGCTCTGCCTTCCGGGCGCCCAGCACGAGTTTCGCTCCCTGGCTGCCGAGCAGGGCGGCCGTTGCTTCCCCAATGCCGCCGCTCGCGCCTGTGATGATGACGACCTTGTCCATAGCTCCCGGTTCCTTACGCGCGTGCTCGCATCCACGCGGCATGGTCATGCTGCTGTTCAAAGGCATGGAGCGCATCCGCGTGCCGCAGCGTCAGCCCAATATCATCGAGGCCGCCCAGCAAACACTCCCGCCGGAACGCATCGATCGTGAACGGCACCCGCAACCCAAACGCGTCCGTAATCACGTTGTTTTCAAGCGAGACCGTAAGCGAGTACCCATCCGCGGCCTTGGCCTGCAATGTGATCTGCTCGACCACATTCTCCGGCAATGTCACGAGCAGAATCCCGTTCTTGCCCGCATTGGAGTGAAAAATATCCGCAAACGAAGGTGCCAGCACACACCGGAATCCGTACTGCGCCAAGGCCCAGGCCGCATGCTCCCGCGACGAGCCGCACCCGAAGTTCTTGCCCGCGACCAGAATCTGCGAGCCCCGGTATTCCGGGTTGTTCAGCACGAAGCCGGGCATCTGCCGCCAGTCGTAGAAAAGGAAATCCTCATACCCGGTTCGCTCGATCCGCTTCAGGAACTGCTTGGGGATGATCTGGTCGGTGTCGACGTTCGACAGCTCCAGCGGCATCACGACAGAGGTAAGCGTTGTAAACGGCTGCATTAGACCAGCACCTCCGCCTGCTTATAAACCCACATCCGAATATCCGTGAACCGCCCCATCACCGCCGCGGCCGCCGCCATGGCGGGCGAAACCAGATGCGTCCGCCCCCCGCGCCCCTGCCGCCCCTCAAAGTTCCGGTTCGAGGTGGACGCGCACCGCTCGCCCGGCGCAAGAATGTCCGGGTTCATCCCCAGGCACATCGAGCAGCCCGGCTCCCGCCAGTCGAACCCCGCTTGCTTAAACACGTGATCCAACCCCTCGCGCTCGGCCTGAAGCTTCACCTGCATCGATCCCGGCACGACCATCGCGCGCACTTGCGGGTGCACCTGGTAGCCGGCGACCACCCGTGCCGCCGCGCGCAAATCCTCAATCCGCGCATTCGTGCAGGAGCCCAAAAACACCCGGTCGATCGCGATCTCCTCAATCGGCGTCCCGGCTGCGAGGCCCATGTAGGTGAGCGCCCGCGCCAGCCCATTGCGGTCCGCTTCTGTTTCGCCCGCAGCGGGGTCGGGCACCACGTCCGTAATGGCGACCACCATCCCCGGGCTCGTGCCCCAGGTCACGTACGGCACTAGCTCGTGCGCCTCGATCACCAGCTCGCGGTCGAACACAGCCCCAGGGTCGGTCGGCATCGTGCGCCACTCCGCCACCGCCCGGTCCCAGTCCGCGCCCTTGGGCGCAAAGCGCCGCCCCTCCAGGTAGGCAAACGTCGTCTCGTCCGGCGCGATCATCCCCGCTCGCGCCCCGGCCTCGATACTCATATTGCACACCGTCATCCGGCCTTCCATGCTCAAGGCGCGGATGGCCGAGCCCGCGTACTCGACCGCGTAGCCCGTCGCGCCGTCAGTCCCGATGCGCCCGATGATTCCGAGGACAATGTCCTTGGCCGTCACGCCGTGGGGCAGCTCTCCCTCGACCGAAATCCGGAACGTCTTTGGCCGCGACTGGGGCAGTGTTTGCGTCGCGAGCACATGCTCCACCTCGCTCGTTCCGATCCCAAACGCCAGCGCCCCAAACGCCCCGTGCGTCGAGGTATGCGAGTCCCCGCACACGATCGTCATCCCCGGCTTGGTCGCGCCCAGCTCGGGGCCAATCATATGCACGATCCCCTGGTCGGCCGAGTTCACGTCGAATAGCTCCACGCCAAATTCCGCGCAGTTCCTACGCAAGGCCTCAATCTGCTTCGCCGCGATCGGGTCCTTAATATTCACCCTGTCCGCGTCCGTCGGCACATTGTGGTCCACCGTCGCGAGCGTGCGGTCCGTGCGATGCACCCCGCGCCCCGCCATCCGCAGCCCATCGAACGCCTGCGGCGAGGTCACCTCATGTACGAGATGCAGATCGATGTACAAGATCGTCGGCTCGCCCGCGGGCTCCGCGACAATGTGCGGTTCCCAGACTTTCTCGAAAAGCGTTTTTGATTGACTCATGGCTGCGTCGATGCTCCTGTCGCTTTCCCGCTTGCTGTTAACTTGGCGGGGTCGTACGCATAATTCGTACCATCCGGTTCGACGAGGGTTACGGTCGAAAGCGGGGAGACCAAGGTATGGCCCAACTTAGTCGTTGTCGATGCAAACCGAGCGACTCTGGCCCGAAGTTGCGGCGGCAGATTCTCTAGCTGAAGGTTCTCACTTGGAAACAAGAGCAATCGATCGCGGTTGCTCTGTATCCGGTCAGGGTTAAGGGCTGCGAAGATGACTAGCGGTTCGGGCGAGCCGATATCCACCCAAAGCAGACCAGTGTCGACGCAGTCGTGGGGTACGCAGCCATATGCATCCCAATATCGACCCTGCTCTAACTCCGCGCTTCCCGGCACACCGAGGAATAATCTTGCCACTTCAAAGAGGGAATCCTGCTTGCTCCAGAAGACCTGTGGCGCTTTCAGGTAGCGACTAAAAAACGGCTCGAATCGTTTGTCCCAGATAAGCTTGTTGACGGTGTATCCACCTTTTTGCAATATCTCGCCCTGGTACTCCAGCAGCCAATGAGCATTCGGCGCGGGCTGCCCTAACGCGGTAAAAGCAGCAGCCGAAAGCGCCAATCCAAAAACACTAGCGACCACCTTCACAAACTCACCCCCGCGATCCTTACCGCATCCCGCTCGCCCCTTAGCTCGCCTACCAGCGCGTCGTTGATCAGCGAACCCATCTCTTGCGTCGTCACCGCATCTTCGCCGCCGCGCGCCAGGTCGCGGGTGCGTGCGCCGTCTTCCAGTACGTCGCGCACGGCTTGCTCCACCGCTAGCGCTTCTTTTTCCAACCCGGCCGAGTGCCGCAGCAGCATCGCCGCCGTCAGAATCGCGCCAATGGGGTTCGCAATCCCTTGCCCCGCGATGTCCGGCGCCGACCCGTGCACCGGCTCAAACAGGTCCACTGCCCCGCCGATTGTCGCCGAGGGCAGCACCCCAAGCGACCCCGCGATCACCCCCGCCTCGTCCGACAAAATATCCCCAAACAGGTTCTCCGTCAGCACCACGTCGAACCGCCGCGGATTGTTCATCAGGTGCATCGCGCAGGCGTCCACAAACTCGTGCTCCACCTGCACCTGCGGGTACTCTCGCGCCAACTCATTCACCGTGGCCCGCCACATCTGGGAGGTTTCGAGCACATTCGCCTTGTCCACGGAGGTGAGCTTGCCGCGCCGCTTGCCCGCGAGCTCAAAAGCTACCCGCGCCACGCGCTCGACCTCCGCGCGGGTATAGCGCATTGTGTTCCAGGCCTCGTTCGCCGCGCGATCCCACTGCCGCGGCAGCCCAAAGTACAAGCCGCCCAGCAGCTCCCGCACAAACAGGATATCCGCGCCCTCGAGTACCTCCGCCCGCAAAGGCGAGTTGCCCGCCAGCGCCGGATGCGCAAACGCCGGGCGCAGATTGGCAAACCCGCCCAGCGCCGCCCGGATCGCCAGCAGCCCCGCTTCGGGCCGCTCACTTGGGGGCAGGGCATTGAAGCGGTTGTCGCCGACAGCGCCCAGCAGAACCGCATCGCTCGCGAGCGCCGCTTCGCGGGTCGCGTCCGGCAGGGGAGTGCCGTCCGCATCGATGGCCGCACCCCCGATGGCCGCGGCCTGAAAGCGGAACCGGTGGTCGCCGTGCGCCGCGACCGTCCGCAGGATGTGTAGGGCTTCCTCGGTGACCTCGGGGCCAATCCCATCGCCGGCAAGAACAAGAATTTTCAGCTGCATCGCTTCTCCCTGTTCCAGCTTAGACCTGCACGGCAGGTGCTTCCGCGCGCGTAGCCAGGTTGATCAGATCCTGGTCGTAGATGGATTTCTTCCTGTCGGCCAGCTCGGTGAACGCCGCATAGGCCCGGTCCAGGTCTCCGGGTTCCAGCACAAACCCGAGCTCCTTGAGCCGCGCCCGCAAGGCCGCCCGCCCGGAGTGCTTGCCCAGCACCAGCTTGTTTGCCGGCTGGCCCACCGAGGCGGGCGTCATGATCTCGTAGGTCAGCGGGTTCGCCAGCATCCCGTGCTGGTGGATCCCCGCCTCGTGCGCAAACGCGTTTTCCCCCACAATCGCCTTATTCGGTGCCGGGCGGAACGCGATCGCCTCCCCCAACAGCCGGCTCGTGGGGTACAGCTTCTCGAGCACAATCCCGCTCGCGACCTTGTACCGATCCCGGCGCACGGTCAGTGCCGCCGCAATCTCCTCCAGCGCCGCATTGCCTGCCCGCTCGCCGATCCCGTTGATGGTGCACTCCACCTGCCGCGCCCCGCCCTCTATGCCCGCCAGGGTATTCGCGACCGCAAGCCCCAGGTCGTCATGGCAGTGCGTTGAAAGCGTCACCCCTCGCATCGGCACACACCCGCGCACTGCCTGGTACATGGCCCGGTAGTCTTCGGGCGTTGAGTAGCCGGTCGTATCCGGCAGGTTGATCGTCGTCGCCCCCGCCTCGATCGCCACCCCGCACATCCGGCACAGGAAATCGATCTCCGTCCGCGTCGCATCTTCGGCCGAAAACTCCACGTCGTCCACATAGGTCCGGGCCAGACGCACCATCTCGCCAACCTGCGCGAGTGCCCGCTCCCGGCTCATCTTCAGTTTCCATTCCAGGTGAATCTCCGAGCTCGCCAAAAACGTGTGTATCCGCGGCCGCCCGGCTCCTTCGATTGAGGCCGCCGCCCGCTCGATGTCCTCCCGCCGCGCCCGAGCCAGCGATGCAATCACCGGTCGCCGCACCTCCCGCGCCACCCGCCGGATCGCCTGGAAGTCCCCCTCGGACGAAATCGCGAAACCAGCCTCGAGAATGTCCACGCCGAGCGCATCCAGGGCGTGCGCCATCCGCAGCTTTTCCGCCTCGGTCATGCTGCAGCCCGGCGACTGCTCGCCGTCCCGCAATGTCGTGTCGAAAAAGAGAACCCTGTCCTGTGCAGCTTCCATCGGCTCGGCCCCCTTCGCCTGCGTGGCTTCAGTCTTCCAAACTTCCGCCCATAAAGCTAATTCAAAGAGTTGGGGGTTGTCATAAGCTACGCTTATGAGATATTGCGCCCATTGAAGGTTGAAACGCTCAGCTTATGGATCTTGCCCAACTCGAAACCTTTCTGGCCATTGTGGAAGAGCGCGGCTTTTCCCGCGCCGCCCTCCGGCTCCGGCGAACCCAGCCCGCCGTCAGCCAAGCCATCCGCCGTCTTGAAGACGAGCTGGGCGAGCGCCTTTTCGAACGGGGCAGCCGCGACGGCACCCTTACCGCCGCCGGGGTGGTCCTGCGCGGCTATGCGGAGCGGCTCCTGCGTCTTCGCGGCGAAGCGCGCAGCGCCGTCGAAGAGCTTCGCTCCCTCGCCCGCGGCCGGCTTTCCGTCGCCGCCAATGAGTACACTACGCACCTGCTTCTTCCCGTGCTTGCGGAATACCGCCAAGCCCACCCGCAGATCGACATCGCGGTTCAGCGCTCACTCGCCAGCCGCATTCCTGAGCAGGTGGCTGACCGTCAGGTCGAGCTCGGCCTGCTTTCCTTTGTTCCGGAAGGGGACGCCCTGGCAGCCACCGCCGTCTACAAGGATGAGGTGGTGCTGGTCGTCAACCCCCGTCACCCCTTGGCGGACGGCACCCCGGTCTCCGTACAGGAGCTGGGAGCGCTCAACTTTATCGGCCACGCCGTCCCTTCGCCGTTGCGGCGAGAGGTGACCGCACTGTTTGCGCGAGAAAAAACCCCCTTGCACATGGGGGTGCAGCTGCCGAGCCTTGAAGCCGTGAAGCAGTTCGTCGCGACTGGAGCGGGGGTGGCCATCCTCCCCGGGTTAGCGGTCGCTCGCGAAATTGAGCGTGGTGAGCTGGTACGGGTGCCCGTGTCCGAACTCAAATCCCAGCGGACTTTGTGGGTCGTTCAGCGCCGGGGGGGCATCCTGTCCCACGCCGGAAATGCATTAGTCAGGACCTTTGCACGACTCGCAAGGGAGCGGGGAGCACCCTACGCGTTTTTTCCGGGGGCTCCCAATGGCGGAGCGAAGTCCACGCCCCCCGGCGAGGGGAGCTGAAGGCCGGCGTGATGCGTCAGGATGCTTTGGCCCGCTCGCACATTGGTGAGCAGAATGTAGACAATCCAAACTACGGCCAAGGCAAGAAAGAAGAAGGCAAGGAAGCGCGAAACGCGCGCCGGGTTGAATGGGACGCTCATGGAGGCTCCAGATAATGAGGTGAGATGCGCCTGCCAAGCCTCCAAAATGTACAATTGCGGTTGACCGGGACAACAGCCTCAGCAAGGGGCCCCCGGAAACTGCAAAGGGCCCGGAATGGGCAGCGCCCGCGCGCGCCGCGAACGAGTTTTCGCGCGAGGGGCGAGAGGCGAACATACCGAATGAAGAAATGCGCTTTGATTTTGGCGTGCCTGCCATTGGCCGCCGCCGTGGCTCACGCCCAGGAAAGCCGGCAGGACGCGAGCGTCAGCTATTCCGCCCTTTTCTCGCCGGAGGTCGACGGCAACGCCGTACGGCAAACCGGAACGGTCGGCGATGCAGGCATTTTGGCGAGCTACCGTTACCTGCTGACACCCAGGGGTGCGGCCGAGGTGAACTACGGGTACAACCGGTACATCAATAAGTACAACGGAAATTCTTTTGCATATCGCGCCCACACGCAGTTCCAGGAGTTCTCGGCTGAATACGTCTACAGCCCTCTCTCGTATCACAACTTCTTTCCCTTCATAGAAGGCGGCGTGGGCGCGTACTTCTTTGGGATTATCAATGACAATAAGTCAAACCAATTCCCGTTCAAGAGCACCACAAACATCGGCGTTCCTTACGGAGCGGGTTTGGCTTACGAATTGAGCCCGAGCTGGGACGTTCGTGTGGAGTACCGCGGCATCGTGGTAAAAGCCCCAAGCATGGGTGCGACCGGCAACGTCACGAGCACAGGCCGCTATGAAAATATCAGCGACCCCGTGATCGGTTTTGCCTATCACTTTTAGAACGTGGGCTCCTGCCAGTGATCTTTGAGCGATCCGGTGCGCCGGTGCGAGGGGGGATCGGACGAGTGATCGGGGTCGCGCCGGGCCCCGGATAACATCCATGTGAGGCTGACATGCCCCGAAAACTTGCCGGAGATATCTGGAGTTTCTCGTAACGATCTAAATGATCTAAAAAATCCCCAATCGCTCGTGGTTTGCTTTTGCGGGTCGGGTCAATCCGAGAGAAACTCCAGATGCAACGTGTCGAGAGGGAAGCGCCTGTCAGGCGGCGTCCGCGAAGGCACCAAGGGAGAGCTGCAGGCTTGCGAGTCGACTGAAATCGCAAGTGAACACTTCGCCGCAGTCAGCGTAGCAACGCGAGCATTGTGTATGTATTGATGTCAAGTCTTTTGGAGCGGCTCCCAACGCCCGAAGCTCCCGATTCAAACGGCAGCAGAGCGCGCCACCTGTAGGACCACTTGACAGCCCTCGCGAACCCGGGCGGCAGCCGTGAAAACTCAAGAGATAAGCTGATGCCTATCAGGTCCGATAACGTATATTCTGTTAATCATTTACCGGTCCAAAGACCAGGAGAGCGCTCCCGCAAAAATCTCGACCCATGCGTGGATTAGAAGGAAAACTTGCAAGTGTTGCTGCTGTTCTGTAGTACTACTGACAGCATGCCGGGCCGAAAATCCCAGTTCGACACAGAAGAGTTCATCCAGGTTCTCGGCCTCCTGATCCGCCGCGTGCGCCAGGCTTCTGCTTCCCAAGAGCTCTCGCTTACTGAGTCCGCCGTTTTGGGCCGGCTCGCCCGGGAGGGCCCAGCCGTCACGGCCGAGCTGGCCCGCGCCGAAGCTGTCAGGCCTCAATCGATGGGCACTACCGTCGCCACGCTCGAACAGGCCGGGTTGGTCCAGCGCACGCCGCACCCCTCCGACGGCCGAAGGCTGCAGATCGAGCTCACGCCCAAGGGCGCGACGGCGCGCGAGACCATCCGGGCCGCGAAACGGACGTGGCTGGCCGAAGCTGTCGCGCAGCTCGCCGCGGAGGACCAGGCAACGCTTGCCGCAGCCGCGAACATCATTCGGCGGCTGGTGGAGCTATGAAAGTTCCCATCCACGCGTGGCGAGCCCTGCGCCATCGCAACTTTCAGCTCTTTTTTGCGGGCCAAAGCATCTCGGTCATCGGCACCTGGATGACCCGGCTTGCCACCGCCTGGCTGGTGTACCAGCTCACCCACTCCGCGCTGCTGCTCGGCGTCGTGAGCTTTGCAGGCCAGATTGTTTCTTTCCTGCTCGGCCCATTTGCGGGCGTTTGGGTGGAGCGGCTTGATCGCCGCCGCCTGCTGGTCTGGACCCAAGTCGCCGCGGCCTTTCAGTCGCTCGCTTTAGCTGCCCTTACCCTCGCCCGTGTCATCACGCTGCCTGAGATCGTGGCTCTCACCGCCCTCCAGGGTTTGATCAATGCTTTCGACACGCCCGCCCGCCATAGCTTTCTGGTGCAGATGGTTGAGGGCCCGGAGGACCTTGGCAACGCCATCGCCCTCAACTCCTCCATGGCGAACGCCGCCCGGCTGGTCGGCCCGGCTATTGCCGGGTTGGTGGTCGCGGGCTATGGCGAGGGCTGGTGCTTTTTGATCGACGGCTTCAGCTACTTTGCCGTGATCGCCTCGCTCCTGCTCATGCGCATCACGCGCCCGGCAACCCGCCGTGCCAAGGCCACGATGCTTGAACAAATGCGCGAAGGCTGGGAGTACGTCCGCGGCTTCCCACCGATCCGCTCTGTTCTTATCCTCTTTTCGCTTGTCAGCCTTTTGGGCTACTCCTGGTCGGTGCTGCTGCCCGTGTTCGCCGGAGGCCTGCTCCACGGCGGCCCAAAAACTCTGGGCTGGCTCACGACCGCATCCGGCGTCGGCGCGCTCGCCTCGGCCGTTTCCCTCGCGCTGCGCCGGTCGGCCGTCGGGCTTACCCGCATGCTGGCCATGGCTACGGCCATACTTGGCACCGCGCTTATCTTTTTCGGCCTTTCGCGTACGCTTTGGCTTTCGCTCCTGCTCATGGTGTTCACCGGCTTCGGCATGATTCAGGCTGCCTCGGCCACCAACACCGTAATCCAGTCGCTCGTGCCGGAAGCGATGCGCGCCCGCGTGATGAGCTACTACGCGATGGCGTTCTTTGGTGCCGCCCCGTTCGGCAGCCTCCTAGCCGGTCTGCTGGCCCACTGGTTCGGCGCGCCCTTCACCCTCGTGGCAGTCGGCGCGTGCTGCCTCGCCGCCGCGCTGTGGTTCACGCTCCAGCTGCCGAAGATCGACACGGCTATCGAGCCGATCTACCGCGAGAAAGGCCTGTTGCCCGCGCGCGACCAGGCCGCGGCAGCCGGCACTCTCACCCGCAACACCCACCCAGTCTGAGGAGACAACAGCCATGCACTGGCAGCGCGTTATTGAATGCCTCGCCGCAGGATTGTTCTTCGCCAACGCCGTTCCCCACTTCGTGGCCGGGATCTCCGGCGATTCCTTCCCCACTCCCTTTGCCAGGCCGCCCGGCAAGGGCCTGTCCTCGCCCACGGTCAATGTCCTGTGGGCTCTCGCAAACCTCATCGCCGCTTCCCTGCTGTTCCGGGCTGGAAGGGTCGCAAGCGGAGGAGTCCCGGCTTGGGGCTTCTTTTTCGCCGGCCTGGCTGCGACGAGCCTCTTTGGCAGTGTCTATTTCACCGGGAAACATGCCGAATAGCGGACCCGAACGCGGAACTCACCGGAAAGGAAACCATGCCCATCACTCAACTCGATCCTGCCGCCGCCCTCATCGTCATTGACCTTCAAAAAGGCTTTGCAGGGGCGACGACGGCCCATCCGATAGCCGAAATCGTCGCGCGATCCGCTCAGCTGGCGCGTGCTTTCCGCAAGCGCGGCTTCCCTGTCGTGCTGGTCAACGTCACTGCCGCGCCTCAAGGCCGCACCGACTTGGGCCCGCGCAACTTTCCCCGCTCGCCGGACTGGGCGGAACTGGTCGCGGAACTCGAGCCGCGGGACAGTGATTACCTCCTCAGCAAGCAGGCGGCGAGCGCATTTGCCGGCACACCGCTCGACAGCTACCTGCGGGAGCGCGGCGTCACCCAGGTTTTCCTCACCGGGGTGGTCACTAGCATGGGCGTGGAAGCGACAGCGCGCAGCGCCCGCGACGGCGGCTACCACACCGTCCTCGTCACCGACGCGATGACCGACGCCGACCCCGGCGTGCACCGCCACAGCGTCGAGAACATTTTCCCGCGCCTGGGTGAAACAGGCAGCACTGAAGATGTGCTCGCGCTGCTCAAGCAAACATAGCTTGATTCGCGTTACCCGCGAGCGCGACCCGCCTCCTTCTGCCCCGCTTTCCACCCAAGCCGCGTGCTAGCATGACACCCATGAAGGTCGGGATCTCCGTCGTGCGCCCGTTCCATGCTGTCAGCATGGCGAACGCGCTCCGCAAGCATGCAAACGGGGTCAGCATCTGGACCACGGCACCCCGGAAATACTTCCGACATCTAGACGCCGGAGTGGATACGCACCTGGTGCCCGCGCCGGTCGAGATCTTCGCCCGTGTGTCCAAACTGCAGCTCAAGCCCCAAGCTTTTCAGCGCGGCATTGTCTGGTGGGACCGGATGGTAGCAGCCCTCATGCCCCGGACCGAGCTCGTGATCGGCTTCGCAACGCAGGCCCTGCACACAGGCGAGGCCACGCGCAAACGCGGCGGCCACTTTGCGCTTGACCGGGCCTGCCCCCACGTCGATTTTCAGCAAAACCTCGTCCGCGAAGAGTCCGAAAAAACCGGCGCGACCTTCACTCCCGAGCCCGCGTGGTTCCGCGACCGGCAGCTCGCCGAGTACGAGATTGCCCATACCATCCTCGTCCCTTCGCGCTACTCCGCCCGTAGTTTCCCGGCGCACTTGCAGCCCAAGCTGCTGCTCGCGCCCCTGCTTGGCCGCGCCCAGGCCCGGGGGGAGGTCCATCTCCCACGCAATACCCCATTCACCGTCGGCGTGCTGGGCGGCCATCCCTTGCGCAAGGGCTACCTTTACCTACTGGAGGCCTGGCGCAAGCTCGCGCTGCCCGATGCCCGCCTGCTCATCCGCTCATCCAGCGACTTTTCCGCGTACCCGAAACTGGCTGAGCTCCTGCGCGACACTCCAAATGTGGAGATCATCGAGTACGTCCCGGACATCGCCGAATTTTATCGCCGCTGCGATCTGTTTGTGCTCCCCAGCATGGACGACGGCTTCGGTATGGCTCTCTTCGAGGCAATGGCCAACGGTGTGCCCGCGATCGCGACACGCAACTGCGGCGCGTCCGAGCTGCTGTCCGACGGCATGGATGGCCTCCTGGTCGATGCCGGCAGCGCCGAACAACTTGCCGCCGCAATGGAGAGCCTGTACCGGGATGAACCCCGGCGCCAAGCCCTCGCCCTCGCCGGACAGGCGACGGTCGAGCGCATCTCCGCGACTTCCCTTTACGAGGACGCGCTTGTGCAGCTGCTCGAACCGCAAGGTGCCGCCGCCGTCGCGTGACCCATCGCTTTTTCACTGACGTGACCTACACCGGCAACGCGGGGCTGCGCGAGCTGCCGCCTCCTCCCTGGACGCCCACGCTTCCGCCCGAGTTCCGCTACCCCTATGACATCCTGGAACACGCTCTCCCTTCCGTCGCCGCCGAAAACTTAAAGTTTTACTTCACCAAAGAAGCCTATTTCCTCCCCGAATACGGCCGGGATGTCGTCGCCGTGCTGCTCCAGGAAG
Source organism: Acidobacteriaceae bacterium (assembly GCA_965218545.1). Lineage (GTDB taxonomy): Bacteria > Acidobacteriota > Terriglobia > Terriglobales > Acidobacteriaceae > EB88. The sequence goes on from CBDCLB010000002.1 coordinate 143,458, forward strand.
AGCGCTGCAAAACGCCCGTCTACGGCCGTCACGTGCGCGCCGTCATCCGCAATCTGCTTTCGCGGCCCTTTCTGGGCTTCCGCCTTCATCCCGGCTTCACAAAGCTCGAAGCCGTCCTCACCTTTGAGTACGTCCGCGACTCCTACACCAGCTGGAAATCCCGCCGTTCCCTCGCCCAAACGCCCGCGGATTGGGGAGCTCCGGTCCGCCGGGAGCCGCGCACCATCCGCATCCCCCTCGGCTACCACAGCCAGGAGGAGCTGCCGCAAGTGCCTATGCGGGACCGCGCGCTGGACACGTTTTTCGCCGGCCAGGTCAGCGAGCAGGTTCCGGCGGGCAGCTACAAACGTTACACCTCTACTTCAAAGATTGAAGCCCGCAAGCAGGTCTGGGCCGAGCTCCGCGCGTTGCAAAAAGAAAACCGGTGGCGCATCGACCTCGGCGACGTCGCCGCGAACCAAGCTGTTGGGGGCGGCTCAAGCTATTCCGAAAAAATGATGCAGTCCCGCATCTGCGTCGCCCCGCGCGGCTCCATGGCCGACACCTTCCGCGCCTTTGAGGGCCTCCGCGCCGGGTGCCTGGTGGTCGCCAATCCCCTGCCCCGCGACGAATTCCTCTATCCAGGCGCGCCTGTCCTGCTGGTCGACCACTGGCGCGAGCTCCGCGGCATCCTCGAGCGCTACGCCCGCGACTACGATGCGCTCGAAGAGTTCCGCGCCGAGGGGCTCGCCTGGTGGCAGAGCCATCTCCGCCCCGAAGTTCTGGGCGCTTATCTCGCCCGCGAGCTCAATGAGGCTGGGGTTTCTCTGCTGCTTTAAGCCGCCCCGCCGCGCCCGGCCAGCGACGGAACGCGGGAAGCCAGCTTGCCCCACAGCATCGTCCGCAGCTCGTCCACCCTGAAGATCCAGTAGCAGAATGCTGTGAGCAGCAGCGTCGTGAATGCGGCCATGACGCCCTGCAATACAAACGGTACCGAGCGAATGTGCAGGATAGGCCAGAAAAGCAGCAGCGTAGACACGGCCATGATGGCGAGCATCTGGTAGACGGGTTTGTGGTCCAGAACCGCCTGGCCGGCAAAGAGCTGATCGTTCAAGTGGAGCAGGTAGAACAGCTGCAGCGTTTCGGACAGGAGCCATACCAGCAGATAGCCCTGCACCCCGAGCTGCGGCATCAGCGGGATCGAGAGTAGACTGGTGAGCCCATAGGCAAACAGCGTTTGCCACGAAATGGACTCGACTTTGTTGGACGAGAACTGGAACTGGTATTTGTGCTCCTTGATCGACAGGATAGAGATGGTGAGCCCAAGCGTGATGCAGATGCCCGGCCGGAACAGCTTGGCCTGGTGCAGCCAAAGCTGCAAGATCAAGGGCGTCGCAAGCATCGAGCCGAAGGTGACCGGCGGCGTCATAAGCAGAATCACTCGCTCGGACAGCGCGTACAAGCGGTGCAGGCGCGGCCAGTCCCGCTGCCCGTAGATCAGGGTGATCTCCGCGCTGAGCGAGTTGGTGACTAGGTAAAGGAGGCGGCGGCTGAGCGAATACACGGTGCGCGTGACCGTGTAGGCGACCACAATCGTCGGGCCCAGGAGCCGCTTCATTAAAATGATCGGCACCTGATAGGCAAACAGATTGGAGCTCGCCAAGAGCATGTAATGGCCGCTGGGCCGCAGAATGGAGCCGAGCGAACCCTTGCGCCAGTACCGGAGGCTCGGCCGGATCTCAGGGCAGCGGCGAGTGAGGTCGAAGGCCAAAAACGCCGACATGGCAACCGTGATGAGAAGCTGGCCCGCCGCGATCACGGGAAACGGCTCGTGCAGCATGACGAGGCTGACGATCGCCAACATGCCCAGCAGTTGATTCATATTGCCGAAGTGCGCGCCCCGATGCGCCTCGCCGAAAACCATGTAGGAGCCGGAGAAAAAACCGAACAGCATGCTCGCCATCAGCTGCAGGCCCAGCAGATACAGCGTCATGCGTGCCGAAGCGAGCGAAATGGAAAGGTGCAGCCATCGCGTCAAGGGCACCGTGAACACAAACAGGAGCAGAAACGCCGCGAGCGCGAAAGCACCCAAAAGAATGCGCAGCCCCGCCGACTGCACCTCGCGGCACTCCTGCTTTTCGTCCCGGTTGTAGTGGATCGTCATCTGCATGTTTGTGTACGTCTGCAGACCGTAGTTAAACGTGCCCAGGTACGAGATAGCCGCGCTGAGTGCGATCCAGTCGGCATAGCCCGCCACGCCCCGGGTGTGCAGGAAGGCAGGAGGCAGCAGGAGCTGCTGCAGAGTCGTGACCACCTGGTTGGCATTCTGCGCGGCAAACAGCTTGGCGATACGGCGAAGGCTCATCGGGTCCTGTCAGCGGGGCGCAATTCCCTCAAATGAGCAGCGGGCATCGGCAAGGGGGTATAGACAATGGCGAGCCCTGTCTTGCTCACATCTTATAGCGGCCCAGGTCCTCGTCGTTCAGGTTTTCGAGCCAGTTCTTCAGGTCTTCCGCGCTGGCCTGGTCCGCTGGACTTGGAATCACCTTGGCGGTCCGCAGCACGTCCTCGCTTACAAAGATAGGGCAGTCGGAGCGCAGCGCCAAAGCCAGCGCATCCGAGGGCCGGGCGTCCACCGTCACGACATCGCCCCCCTGCCGCAGCCAAATCACCGCGAAAAAGGTATCGTCCTTGAGCTCGGACACGACCACCCGGTCCACGGATGCATTCAGTCCGTGGATCATGTTCCGCAGCAGATCGTGGGTCATCGGCCGAGGGGTCGCCGCCTTTTCCACTTCCAGCGCGATTGCGCTCGCCTCGAACAATCCCACCCAGATCGGCAGCACCGTGTTTCCCGTCGAATCTTTCAGGATCACGATGGGCTGCTGGGTCGATGGATCAACCATCAAACCGCGGATTTTCATTTCGACTTCCATCGTTCACTCCTTCTAGACCGCCTCGCCTACCAAGCTGTTGGGAAAACTTGCGGTCACCCGCACCTGCAGGTAGGAGCCAGGTGCCGGCGCAATCGGCTGCTTTACCGTAAAGTTCAGGGTCTTGTTCTGCGTGGTCCGCCCTGTAATCTGCCCGCGCGCGTTCGTGTGACCTTCAACCATCACTTCAAGGGTTTGCCCCACATGCCGCGCATAGCTGCCTCGCTGCAGCTCGCGCTGGCGGTCGAGCAGGATCTGCAGCCGGGTCGATTTTTCATCTTCAGGAATTGAATCCGCCATAAACAGTGCCGGGGTGTTTGGTCTCGGCGAGTATTTGAACGCGAACACCGCGTCGTAGCCGACCTCGGCCAGCATCGTGATCGTGTCTTCGAAATCCGCCGCCGTCTCGCCCGGAAATCCTACGATGATGTCAGTCGACAGGCTAATCTCCCGCCGCGCCGCCTTCATCCAGCTGATCCGCTGAAGGTACCACTCCCGCGTATACTCCCGCGCCATCAACCCCAGGACCCGCGAAGACCCGCTCTGGACTGGCAAATGCACGTGATCGCACAGCGCCGGCACTGCATCGATCGCTTCCACGATCTCGCGCGTAAAGTCTCGGGGATGCGAGGTGGTAAACCGGACCCGCCGGATACCCGCAACCTCCCCGACCGCAGCCAGCAGCTCCGCAAACGACCGCTGCCCGCTCGGATCCCGGTATGAGTTCACGTTTTGCCCCAACAGCTGAATCTCCGTAAACCCGGCATCGGCCATCTGCCGCGCTTCCGCGAGCACCGAAGTCGATGTCCGCGAGCGCTCCTTGCCGCGCGTGTACGGCACCACGCAGTAGGCGCAAAACTTGTCGCAGCCTTCCACAATCGTGATGTAGCCTCGGTGCCGGTTGCCCCGCGCCGTGAACTCCGTTTCAAAGGTTTCTTCGGTCTGGCGGTCGTCCAGTCCGGTAATCCGGTTTCCGCCGGCCTCCAGCTGCACCAGCATCTCGGGCAGCTTGCGGTAGCTCGCCGAGCCCGACACCAGCGACACATAGGGCGCGCGCTCAAAGATCCGCTCGCCCTCCTGCTGCGCCACGCACCCCAGCACCCCAAAACGCTTGCCTTGCTTGTGGAGCTTTTTGTAGTCGTTCAGCCGGTTGAAGACCTTTTGCTCCGCCTTGTCCCGGATCGAACAGGTGTTATACAGGATCAGATCCGCCGCTTCCTCGGTCTCCACCTGGGAGTAGCCCTGCTGCTGGAGCGTCCCCACGACCTTTTCCGAGTCGTGGGCGTTCATCTGGCAGCCAAATGTTTCCAGGTAAAAAGTTTTGTGGGGAGCCTCGGGCATCGTCCTTCCACTATACCAAGCGGCTTGCGCGCGGATATGCTCGAAGAGCGCGTATGAAACCCCACGTTCCCGCTTTGGAACCGCTTCTCTTTGATGACCGGCACAACTGCTTCGGCTGCGGCGCGCAGAACCGCATCGGCATGCGGCTGCGCTTCTTCCTCGAACCCGAGGGCGGCGTCCTTTCCACCCTGCGCCTTCCCAAGCGCTTTCAAGGGCCCCACGGTTTTGTCCACGGGGGCGTCATCGCCGCTATTCTCGACGAGGCCATGAGCAAAGCCATCCACGCCGGCACTCACGGACGCACCATCATGGCCCTTACCCGCCACATGGAAACCGAGTACCTGCGCCCCACCCCGCTCGGCGCAGCCCTGACCCTCCGCGGCCGCGAGGACCGCGTCGAGGGCCGCAAACATTTCTGCTCTGCAACTGTGGCCGACGCGGAAGGTCAAGTCCTAGCCCGCGGCAAGGCCCTGTTCATCGCCATCGAACGCCAGCCCGAGCACAAGCACTAAGGCGGCGGTACCCGAGCGGGTTAAGTTCGGCAATACTGCAAGACCGTATCTTAAAGTTCTTTGCTCGTCCGCGCTCTTCGCGATGTGCAGCCGATGAACCATCGTGGTCACTGAGGGTCCTTGCGGCTAAGCCTTAATCTTTAAATGCGATCCCCCGCTTGTCGCACATCACTCCTGAAGAAAGCAGCCCAACCCTCTTTCGCAAGTGCGGAGCTGTATAGGTATCCTCATGCCGCGTCTCTTCCGTACGCTAGCCCTGCCTGCTTTCACGGCTGCCGTCTTCATCGCGACCGCTCCCGCCCAACAACACCTGCCGCCATGGCAGCCGTCGCCTGGGTACCATCAGATCCCGATCTGGCCCGGAGCCGCGCCCGACCCTGCCGTATACGACGGCCCAGAATACGCGGTAAAGGTTGAGGATGATCTTGTCGCAGGAAAGCCGTGGATTTCGGATGAATGCGTTTCTGTACCGACGATGACCGTCTATCCGCCAAGGACCAAGAACACCGGAGCCGCCGCCGTTGTTTTTCCTGGAGGCGGTTATCAGGTCCTCGCTATGGATTTGGAGGGCACTGAAGTTTGCGATTGGCTAACTTCGAAAGGGATCACCTGCGTACTCCTGAAATATCGAGTCCCAGGTTCAGAGAAGTTCCCAAAGTCAGGTGCATACCCCCAGGCTTCGCAAGCCTTGGACGACGCACAAAGGACGATCAGCCTAACCCGGCTCTATGCCGCTAAGTGGCACATCAACCCGCGGAAGATCGGAGTGATCGGGTTTTCCGCGGGCGGTCACCTTGTAGCAGCCACGAGCGTTCACTTTAGAAAGCGCGTGTACCCCCGCCTGGACGCAGCTGACGACGTAAGTTGCCGGCCGGACTTCGCTATAGCGATTTACCCTGGTCATCTTGCTTTGGACGAGAAGAGCTTTGCCCTTCAGCAAGATGTGAAGAGCCATCTTTCCAAGCAGACCCCGCCAACCTTTCTTCTCCAGAATGAGGACGACGAGATAGACGGCGTGGAGCAAGCCCTTTCCTACTATGCCGGGCTCAAGCAGGCTGGGGTTCCGGTAGAGATGCACCTTTACGCACAAGGAGGCCATGCTTTTGGCTTGCGGCGCACAAACCTTCCCGTAACAGCATGGCCTGAGTTGGTTGATCGATGGCTGGTCACGATTGGTGTTCTTCCGAACGCGAGCGTTGCGGGCGCCCATTGACGCTGCCGTCCATGCTCTGCAATGCTCACGAGCATGCCGTCCAGCGCTGCTTACGAAGGCAAAGTCGAGTACGCCCACGCCCGCCCCATCCGTGAGCGCAATACCCGCCTTTATCGCTTGGCTCACTGGCCCATTTGGATAGGCGTCTTTTTCCTCGCCCCCGGCCCGCTTACCTTTACGTTTATCGCGGAAGGCTCCCCCAACCTCCTTTGGCTCGCGGCCGTCCTTGCGGGGACCGGCGCGGCCGGCCTGCGCGGTCGTCTACCCGGCGTCGAGCCCCGGCCCTACATTCTCCGCTTCGACGAAGACAAACCCAACCCGCTGTACCGGCGTATCTGCTACACCTTTGCTTGGAACGCCGCCGTCAGCTTTGCGCTGCTGAACGCCGCGGGGCTGCTCGTTGCTGCCCTCACCGGCCGCTGGTACATGCGGCAGCTCTACCGTCGTGCCTACTTCCCCATTGCGGCGGCGATCCTGCTGCTTGGCGCGACGGGCAACCTGCCGCGCGTGAGGCCCTCCACCCAAGGCGAAGGTAGGGAGCGCCGCTACTTTTACGGCACGGTCTGGTCCGTCACTACCGCGCAAACGCTGCTTCTTGTGCTGTGGAAGACGCTGCCCCAAACCCGCCGGACGGGCTTGCTCAAACTCGGCGTCTTTACCGGAAGTCTCGCCGTCATGGGCCTTTTCGCACGGCGCGGTGCCCTGCCCCGCACCCGGCCTATTCTGCAGGGGGTCCTCATGGTCGCGGACTGAAACGCCCTGCTTCCCCCGCTGTCCGGCTTCACGCCTCATCCGGTTCCGGTCCGCATCACCATGTTCGCCGAGCCTACCGGGCTCTCCACGCGCCGCCTTCGCACACAAACAACGTAGTGCCGTTCCCGCCCGCCTGGTTGAGATAAAGGGAACCGGAGGAGCAGGCATCTCTGGGGCGTCCGGAGCCTGAGGAGATCGTCGCGTGCCCGCCGACCCGCAATGTGCGAGCCGCAATCTCACCCCCGTCGGCGATCCCCGCCGTTTGCACGGGCGTGCTGATCATCGAGCCGAACTGGATGCTGGGCTGCCGCGCCTTTGGATCGATCCGCACCGCCGCTGTTTCGTTCCCGCCCGTCATCGTGAACCCGATCGACTCCGGTCCCACAATCAGCGGCTTCCGGTCCATGATCGGGTTGATCAGCATCGTCGTCGTGCCGTTATCTAGGAGGTTGTTGGTGCTGTTTGCCTCCACGTCGATGTCCAGAAAGGTGTTTGCGGTCGACACCGCGTCGATCTCGATGCCGCCGCCGTTGCCCTCGCTTGTTCCCGTCGTGGTCATGTTGTTTGCCCACCGGAAGATCCAGCCCACCCCGGTCAGCCCTTCTGCCGCGGCGTCCACCACTGAACCGTTCGTCGTGCGGGTGCCGCTTGTTCCGTCAAAGCACAGGCCGTGCGCCGGGGTGTTCCCGCCGAAGTGATATTCCTCCTCGTCACCCTTGCTGGTGCGCAGCCGGTAAAACGTGTCGGTGACCGCGAAAAAAGTATGCACCCCGCAACCCTTCACACCCCAGGTCCACACATTGGCGAGTTCCGAGTGATGCCAGGCCGCGGCATAGATCGCGTCGGCGGCATTGCCTGCAGCCCCCAGCACCGCCAGGTCGCGCACATTGACGCCAAACAGGTTCCCGGCCGGCCCCGGGTCCGGCTCCCCAGCCGAAAACCCTTGCGATTCGAGAGTGAGCACCGCCGCTACCGGCACCCGGCCGGTATACCGCAGCCGCGTGGTTTGGGGGGAAACGCCTTCGAGCGTCAATCCGGGGTTGGTCACCCGCCACGGAACGGACGAATCGATCGTCACCGCGCCCAGCCTGTCCACGAGATCCAGCGAGCGGCTCCCTTCTGCCAGCTCGCGCACTGGATCCACGGAACACGCCTGTACGCCGGAGAACCCGGTCGCATCCACCAGGTGCTTGCCCGCGGCCACCGCCCGGAGATTGGCGGCTCGCAGCTTCACGCAAAAGTCGTCACCCGGAAACCGGTCGGCCCTGAGAACGGCACCCTCGATGGGCTGCGGTGGACGGCTCGCCCCGTCGCCCGCCACTTGCGCCAAAGCAACAAAAGTTGCGAACACTCCCCCAACCATCGGCTCCCCCCATCTCCGCGCTCACCGCTCGCCCTCGCTTAGACTAAAAGAGACAGGAAAGAAGGAGCGCTGCATGGCGAATGAGAACGGCTACCAGGGCAACACCAACACCGGGCTTCGGCTCAAGGTCGGCCTCGCCGAAATGCTCAAGGGCGGCGTCATCATGGATGTCACCGACGCTTTCCAGGCCGAGATCGCCGAGCGAGCCGGCGCGGTTGCCGTCATGGCGCTTGAGCGCGTACCCGCGCAGATCCGCGCCGAGGGCGGCGTCGCCCGCATGGCCAGCCCTAAAATCATCCGCGAGATCATGCAGGCGTCGTCCATCCCCGTGATGGCAAAAGCCCGCATCGGCCACTTCGCCGAGGCGCAGGTGCTCCAGGAGCTCGGCGTTGACTTTATCGACGAGTCTGAAGTGCTCACCCCCGCCGACGAGGTCCACCACATCGATAAGCACCGCTTCACCACGCCCTTTGTTTGCGGCGCGCGCGACCTGGGCGAAGCCCTCCGCCGCATTGCGGAAGGTGCAGCCATGATCCGGACAAAAGGCGAAGCAGGAACGGGCGATGTGGTGCATGCAGTGAAACACATGCGCCAGATCATGAAGGACATCCGCAACCTCCACGGGCTGGCCGAAGACGAGCTCTACGTCGCCGCCCGCGACCTCCGCGCACCTTTTGAGCTTGTACGGATGGTCGCCGCCGAAGCGAAGCTTCCCGTCCCGAATTTTTCCGCCGGCGGCATCGCCACCCCGGCCGATGCTGCACTCGTCCGCCAGCTCGGCGCGGAGGCGGTTTTTGTCGGCTCCGGCATCTTTATGAGCGATTCCTACAACTTTGCCCCGCGCGCGGAGGCCGAGGTGCGCGCCCGCGCGATCGTCCGCGCCGCCACACACTATGACGACCCCGCCGTCCTTGCCGAGTGCGCCGCCGAGTGTACAGGCGCGATGAAGGGCCTTGCCGTCGCGGCGCTCGAAACCTCCGCCCTGCTCCAAACCCGCGGGGTATAGTTCCGGGCGCTGGAAACTGAATTCTAGAATGGAATATGGGTGCCCCACATCTCGCGTTTGAGACGTGGGAACTCGTTCTGCGATCAAGGCCCAGAGTGACCACTCCACCGCAACGCGCCCCTCGCCCTCTCCGCATCGGTGTTCTCGCCATCCAGGGCGACTACGCCGCTCACGCCGCTGCCTTGCGCCGCGCCGCAAGCGAAAGCGGCGAGCCCCTCACCCTTATCCTCATCCGCAAACCGGAAGAGCTTGAGCAGCTTGACGGCTTGATCATTCCCGGCGGCGAATCCACCACATTTCTCAAATTTCTCGAGCGCGATGGCTTCTTGCCTGCCCTTCAGGCCTTTGCGAGCCAAAAACCCACCTTCGGTACCTGCGCCGGCTCCATCCTGCTCGCGAGCGAGGTCCTGCACCCCGCCCAGCCCTCGCTCGGCGTCCTGGACGCCACCATAGAACGCAACGCCTACGGCCGCCAGAACGACTCTGCCATCCTCCACGCCGGCACCGCCCTGGGCGGGCCGCCGCTCGAGATGGTGTTCATCCGCGCCCCCCGGTTCGTCCGCGTCGGCCCTGGGGTGCAAGTCCTGGCCGAACGCGAAGGGGTGCCTACGCTCGTAGAACAAAACCATCTCCTTGCCGCCGCGTTCCACCCGGAACTGTCCCAAGACACGCGCGTCCATCGCTACTTCCTTGACAAAGTACGCTCCCGGGTCGCATCAGAGTAGCTGTCGCCTCTCGCTTTCGCGCCGCGCAAAGCTCCCAAACAGGGGCTGGCAAGATCGAGATTTGCGAGTAAGCTGGTGACCATAGGGAGAGCCCGCCGATGCCCGCCACCTTTCCTCCCCGGACCACGCGCACTGAGCCCAGCCGCCAACACGAAGGCCTGCGGCACGACCCCGGCTACGGCGGGCGGCCCCCCGGGCAAAACCGACCTACCGGCGGCGGTGGCGACGGCGACAACGGCGGCGACCGCTACCGGGGCCGCGGCCCTCGCGAGCTGCTCAACCGCTACCGCTTGGCCCTTTCCTTTATCCTCGCGGGCGATCTGGTTTTTTTCCTGTCCCTGGTAAGTGCTTTTTTCGTGCGCGGTACAGGCGGCCATTTCGACGCAGCTGACAACTACATCGCCGATTGGCACCCCATCGTCGTCCCAACCGCCCTGTGGTTCGCCACCGGCTTCCTCATCCTTTCCTCCGCTACCGTCGAGTACGGCCGCCGCCAGCTTTTTCGCGAAATGGATGTAATTGAAGAGTGGCTCGGCCTGGGCCGCCCCATGGCCGGCCGCACCTGGCCCTGGCTCGCCGCTACCGCCGCCCTTGGAGCGGGGTACCTCGGCGGCGTGTGGCTCGCCTGGCGCGAGATCGCGAGCGAAAACATCCGCTTTACCACCAGCCCCGACAGTGCTTTCTTCTACGTCCTCACCGGCTCCCACGCCCTCCACATCTGCGCGGGGATCCTCCTGCTCGCCGCCGGCACCGTCGGCCTGTACCGCCTCCGCCGCGTCGAGCAGCGTCAGGTCCTGGTCGACTGCGTCGCCTGGTTCTGGCACACCATGGCCGGGTTCGGGCTTTTGCTTTTTGCGCTGCTGCTGTGCGCCCGGTGACCATCTCAAAGCAGGCCGCGACCCCATCCCTAAAAGGCGTACATCAAGGGTCTTCGAGGTCTTGCGGGATTCCAGCGTCCTGTTTACCCCGCAGCAGAGTGTGAGCGAATCAAGGTCGTCGCGGCGCGCCTTGCCGATTGCGCGGGCTGCGCCACACCCTGCAAATATCCCTCAATCACTGCGCCATCCAGCAAGATAAGCAGTTGATCCGCTAATGCAGCGCGATCCTTTCGCTCGGCATCCAGCAGACCGAGGATGTGGTCGCGGAGCGCTCGCTTATAGGACTGGACAAGCTTGAAGATGGAGCCCTGCGGCTCCGCCGCCTGAAGGCTCGCATGAATAAAAGGGCAGCCACGGTGGTCCCCTTTGTGAGCAGCTCGCCCGAAATGATCGAACAAGGCGAGCACGCGCTCCTCTTCGGACCGCCCTGCCGCGGTGCCTTGTTCAAGGCCGGCCAGCGTTGCTTCGATCAGTTCCTCATAGACGGCCAGTATCAGCGCGTCCTTCGAGGCGAAGTTGTTGTAAAGCGTCATACGCGCTACGCCGGCAGTTTCGGTCACGTCGTTAATGCCGACGTTGGACGCTCCCCGTTCTGTGAATAAGGCGCGAGCGGTGGCTAGGAGCCGCTCGCGACCGTTTCTTTCAGACATACCTGTGCTCGATTCGCGCACTGTTCTCCCCCTCTCTCATTCTCACTTTATTCATTTTAGGTAGACTGGTATACATAGCAAGAGAGCCGATTAGCCCCGGCTCGCTGTACAGAGAAAAAGAGGATTAAAGGTTAAACATGAAGATCGCACTCATCGGAGCAACCGGTTACATCGGCAGCGGCATACTGAACAAAAGCCTGAACCGAGGCCACGATGTCACGGCTATCGTTTCCAACCCCGAAAAACTCCCCACACGCGAGCACCTAGTTCCGGTCAAAGGCAATGCCGCGGATCCTGAGGCTCTCACCGCGCTTCTCGAACGGCATGACATTGTGATCAGCGCTTTTAATCCAGGTAAGGATGAAAGCGGCAAAGGCACGCGGTCCATCATCGAGTCCGCTAAACGCTCCGCGGTGAAGCGCCTTCTGGTAGTGGGTGGAGCAGGCACGCTCGAAGTTGCGCCTGGCAAGCGTCTTGTCGACCAGCCGGAGTTCCCTTCCGAGTGGAAAGCCGGAGCGCTGCGGACTGCAGCGTTTCTGGATCAATTGCGGGCGGAAAAGGAACTGAACTGGGTGTTTCTCAGCCCTGCGGCCTTGATTGCTCCAGGCGAACGTACCGGTAAGTACCGCGTGGGCGGAGACCAGCTGCTGACTGCCGGCGATGGGCATAGCCGTATCTCCACTGAGGATTACGCCGTCGCCATCCTGGACGAGGCGGAGCAGCCCAAGCACACTCGGACGCGCTTCTCTGTGGCGTACTGAACCGCTGACAGGTAACTGACAGGATGTGCCGGCGCACCGGCACATCCCTGCATGGAACAAAGGACGGAGAACGATGCGGCTGCAAAGGTTAGGGTGGGCGGGTGTTGAGATCGATTGCCAAGGTGAAAGCCTGGTCATTGACTACGTGCAGGACAAAGCGCCAATGGCTCCGTTTTTGCGTGGTCCCGACAAACCATTTCCGGCCTCGTCGCGCCAGGGAAACACGGCGGCGGCGCTCCTGACCCACTTGCATGCGGATCATGCCGACCCCGATGCGCTTGCGAAGGCCCTAAAGAACGGCGCGCCGATCTATCGTCCGGAACCCGGAACCGGGAATGAAGCCGACAACGAACTGACATCCATCGCCGAAGTGAAATTCATGCGGCACTCGCTTGCCGTGCAAGTAGTTGGGCCGTGGAAGGAGTTTGCTGCCGGACCATTCCGTATGTTTTCCGTACCCGCGGTGGATGGCTTCGGCGATCCGCAGCACAGTTGGGTGGTCGAGTGCGGCGGACAGCGGATCCTCCATGCCGGCGACACTTTGTTCCACGGCAACTGGTAGCGCATTGCCCATCGTTTCGGTTCCATCGATGCCGCATTCCTGCCTATCAACGCGCCGGTATGCAACTGGCCTCACTTGCAGCCGCCGAGCCCCATCGAAGCCACGCTGACGCCGGAAGAAGCAGCCATTGCGGCGCATATCATGAACGTCCGGTCGATTGTGCCCATCCATTACGGTTCCTTGAACAAAGCCGGCGAGTATGCCGAAACGCCTCACCCACTGGAACGGCTCGAGAAAAAAGCATCCGAGCTCGGCATCCGTGTACGCGCAAAGGCGCCCGGTGAGTGGTTCGACCTTGACTAGCCCATGCCAAAGGCTAGCCGCAATGTTATCGGGGAGGTCCGTTGGCACTCGTGCACGTTGCTGACCAGGAAATCAGGGAAGCTCGCATGAGCGGAGCCTCGCCAAAGCCTAGGACCGGACCGTGGCTGGCTGTGACGCTGGTTGCCCTCGCGGCATTCGTCGTGATCACGACAGAGTTCCTGCCGATCGGGTTACTCGCAATGATCGCGGCCGAGTTACGCGTTACCGCCGGCACGGCCGGGCTTTTGGTAGCTCTACCCGGTGCTGTTGCCGCCCTCACCGCGCCAATTATCACTGTGCTGGCAGCGCGAGTGGATCGCAGACATCTCCTCGTAGGGCTTCTTGGGGCCGTGGTGCTTTCGAACGCCTGCGTTGCGTGTGCTCCCTCCTTTGCTCTGGTGATCTTGAGTCGCTTACTGTTTGGCGTCGGCGTCGGCGGCTTTTGGACCTTCGCTGTTGCCGTCGGTCGACGCTCGGTCCCCGAGGCGTCCGGAAGCCGGGCAACAGCTCTGATCGTTTCCGGCGTGTCTATCGGCGCCGTGGCTGGCCTACCAGTGGGCACGGTACTTGGTTCCATGGCGGGATGGCGCTTTGCTTTTGGCAGTGCTTCGCTGCTGGCAGCCTTGGTTGCAGCGGCGCTGTTTTTCGCATTGCCCGATCTGCCAAGCTCCGAGACAGTGCGGTTCAAACAGCTGATCCGTTTGTTCACGCTTCCGGTTCTGGCGACCGGCTACGTTGCCTCTGCCCTGACCGCCGCCGGACACTTTGCCGCATACACCTACCTGCAGCCGTTGTTGTTTCAGGCGGCCCACCTCAAGTACGCCGGTTTTAGCTGGACCTTAGCCGCGTTTGGCGGCGCTGGTGCAATCGGCTCCTTTGTTGCGGAACGAGCCGCCATAAACGAACTACGGCGCACCTTCATCCATGTTTGTCTGCTACTCGGTTCGGTCATCATCCTGGCTGGAGCCCTTGGCTCACATATCGCTGCCGTGATCGCCGCAGTGGTGATCTGGGGGGCTGCCTTCGGGGCTGTGCCGGTATGCACTCAGTTGTGGACCTACCGGGCGGTGCCTGCACAGTTCGAGTCGGCATCGGCCTTGGGAATGACGGTGTTTCAAAGCGCCGTCGCCGTTGGTTCCTTCGGAGGCGGGTTCCTGGTCGACCATGCCGGAATCCAATCCGCGTTCCTCTTCGGCGGGTGCTTGTCGATCGCTTGTGCGTTTTTCTTACTTTTGAGAACGCATGATCACTGAACTCCAAGCACATGCGAACGCAGCTAGCCTTCTAGAACCCGCCCCCTACAAAATGCACGATCTCCAGCCGGTCGCCATCTTTCACCGGCGTCCCCGCCCAGCTTTCCCGCGAAACGATCTCGCCATTCCGCTCCAGAGCCACGCGGTCGGCCTGCATCCCGAACGCCGCAAGGAGGTCCGCGACCGTGCTTCCCTCGCCTATACCTTCGACCGCGCGCGCTTGTCCGTTGATCATTAGCTGCATTTCCCCAGCCTAGCAAACCGGCTCAGTTGCGCAGCATCACTACCGATCCATCCCAATCGAAGTTGAAATCCATTTCCATGACTCCGGCCGCCTCCATTGCCGCGCGCAGCTTTCGGCGGTCCGGCGTTTGCAGCAGCAGAAACCCGCAACCGCCCGCGCCCACCAGCTTGCCGCCCGTCGCCCCGCCCGCACCGCGCGCCAGCTCGTATAGCTCATCTACGCGGCCCGTGCTCATCCCTTCGCTGCGGCTCCGCTTGCGTAGCCAGTGCTCGTGCATCAGCGGCCCAAATCCGTCCACTGCGCCGGCCGTCAGCATTCGCTCGACTTCATACCCCAGCTGCTTGGCAAAGTGGAGATCGTCCAGCATCTTTTTATTTCCCGCCTCCGACTGCATCTTCTGCTCTTGGAGAAGCGTGGACGCCGCGCGCGTTGAACCAACAAAGAACAGCATTAGGCTTTCGCGCAGCTCCCGCGCGCTTTCTCGCGAAATGCCGAGCTGCGACACGCCAACCGTGCCGTCGCGTCGATAGTCCTGGCACAGCAACCCTCCGTAGGCCGCGATATACTGGTCCTGTTTGCCGACGGGCTGCGCCAGGCGGTTCATCTCGATTTCAACCGCTTCCTCTGCCAGGGCCGCCGCGCCCACATGCTTTTGCCGGTATGCGTACAGCGCATGGAGCAGCCCCACCGTAAATGCCCCCGAAGACCCCATCCCTGTCCCGGCGGGCACGTCCGCCACGCTGGTCAGCTCAATGTGATCCTCGACGGCGTGCATGGTGAGCGCT
Organism: Acidobacteriaceae bacterium; assembly: GCA_965218545.1. GTDB lineage: Bacteria > Acidobacteriota > Terriglobia > Terriglobales > Acidobacteriaceae > EB88. Next base: position 158,719 of record CBDCLB010000002.1, read on the forward strand.
TCGCGAAAGATTTTGTGCTTGATTTCATCCCGGCTCGCGGCATGCTCGAGCTCTGAATATTTCAGGAAGTATCCCGGAAAGAACGACCGGTTGGCCGTGATGTACACGTACTTGTTGATCGCCGCCGAGATGACAAAGCCGCCGAACTCGCGGTAGTACGACGGCAGGTCCGTCCCGCCGCCCCCGAGGGAAATACGCAGCGGTGTTTTTGCGATGATCATGCGCCCCTCCCCCCTTCCTGCACTTGTGTCCGAAGAAGAGCGTCGGTTTCCGCCAGCCCCACGGGCGAACCGATCTCATAAAAGCGCTCCCGGACCTCAAACCCGGCGAGCAGCTTTTTTCGTAGGAGCTCTGCCATCACGTCCGCCAGGTCGAAGCGTGCCCCCTCCGGCCAGTCCGTAAAGGTCCGCGCCCGGAAGCAGCTTAACCCGTAGTCGATGTGCCGCATCGCGGGCGTTTTCGAGCGCTTGCTGTAATCCGCAACGGCACCGTTTTCGAAGTGAACGTTGCTCGTGTCCCAGCGGTCGCCGTTCGGGTACACCGTCATAAGACCGTCCTGCCCCGATTGCTGAAATGCGCGCCACACCGCGCGAAAGTCGGTTGGGAGAAAGCTATCGCCGTACATCACCAGGAACTCACTACCAAGCAGCGGAAGCGCCTTGCGCAGCGCGCCGCCCGTCCCCAGCGGCTCCATTCCATCGGGCGAGTAGCGGACCCGGCATCCCCAACCGGCACCCTCGCCAACATAGGCGCGAAGCTGCTCTTCAAGGTGCCCGCAGCAGATCACGACATCGCGCACGCCTTGGGCCGCGATCATACGCAGCTGGTGGCCGAGAAACGGCTTTCCCGCAACAGGGAGCATGGACTTTGCAGTCGTGAGCGTTGCCGGGCGCATGCGCGTGGCCAGCCCTCCGGCGAGCAGCGCGAGCGCCGGCATCCCTTCCTCAGCCATGGAGCACCCGCTCTTCGACCTTCATTGCATCGAGTGCCGCGCGGATCGCTTCCCGGCTTGTCCAGCGCGAGCTCCAGCCCAGCGCGCGGATGCGTTCGCTCTTGAGCCGGATTACAGGCACGTCGCCCTTCCAACCGCGCGCGCCGCCGGTAAACGCGTACACGGGCCTTTGCCGAAGTCCGAGGGAGGCGACCGCCTCATCGGCAATCTGTTCCACCGTAATCGAATCGTGCGTAGAAACATTGAAGGCTTCGAACGGGCCCTCGCTCTTGCTCATCGCCAGCAGAACCGCGGCAACCACGTCGAGCACATGAATGTACGACTTGCATTGCTGCCCATCACCCAGAATCCGCAGGGTGGAAGCATCCGCACTCAACCGGCGCAGGAAATCGAAGCCGACCCCATGCGTTTGCCGTGGGCCGACAACATTCGCGAACCGGAACGCACAAGCCCGCAGATCAAACATTGCGCAGTAGCTTGCAATTAAAGCCTCCCCGGCGAGCTTGCTCGCACCATAGGTCGAAACGGGCCGGAATGGTCCATCCTCCTCGCCGATCGGCGCCTCTCCCGGCTCGCCGTACACGCCGCTTCCCGAGGCATAAAGCAGTTGCGGCACACCGGTCCGGCGCATGGCTTCCACCACATTGTTGGTCAGCAGAGTGCCTTGGTAGAAGTCGATCTCCGGCTCTGTTGCGGCGCGCGCGATGTCCGGGTTCGATGCCAAGTGGATGACCACATCGTGCTCCGCCATGGCGTTCGACAAGCGCGGCAGATCGCTCGCGTCCGCATGCACGATGCGCAGCCGCGGATCTGCGAAGTGCTGCTCGTAATGCCAGCTCCGCCCTGACGAAAAGTTGTCATAAACGGTCACGGCTCCGGCATTCACATCCGGGCCGAGCAGCTGGTCGACAAAGTGGCTGCCGATAAATCCGGCACCGCCGACGATAAAGAACTTCCGCGGTTTCGACCGCGGGAACTCCGTTTGTGGGAAGCGAAGCAAAGACACGGCGCAAAGCTCCTCGATCCGCGGAAAAGCTTTCCCGCGGAGTTCATGAAGGGTTCGCAAGGGATCGGAAGCGATCTGCTCGCTGGCTCCTGCACTTTTTGAATTGGGTTTGTTGGGAGAAGAATACACGCGCACCGCGGCTTCGAAAGAGAAGAAATTTCCCAGCAGAGGACTTTGGTAACGGCAGCCCCTGCGATTTTCTTCACGGTTTGCGGAGTGTCCCCCTTACAGTCAGCACAGCTTGGCGCTTCCCCCAATTCGCTTTTTTTTGAGGCCACACCCATGAACCTGAGCAGCGATCTGCAAGTCAAACTTTTCTGCGATGCCGCCGACATCGAAAGCCTTCTCAAGATGTACAGCAAGCCCTACGTCAAGGGCTTCACAACGAACCCTTCGCTGATGCGCAAAGCCGGCGTGAAAGACTTTGAGTCCTTTGCGCATGCGGTGCTGGCTGCCATCCCCGATCTGCCCGTTTCCTTTGAAGTCTTCGCGGACGACGAAGCCGGCATGGAGCGCCAGGCGCGCCTGATTGCCTCGTGGGGCAAAAACGTCTACGTCAAGATCCCGGTCACCAACACGCAAGGCTTCTCGACCATGCCGCTGGTCCGCAGGCTTTCGCGCGACGGCATTGCCCTCAACGTGACCGCGCTAATGACGCTTGAGCAGGTAGGCCGCGTGGCCGCCGCGCTTGATCGCAACGCGCCTGCCATTGTGTCAGTATTCGCCGGCCGCATCGCGGATACGGGCGTGGATCCGGTGCCGGTGATGCGCCGCGCTGTCGAGATCCTTTCAGAGCGCCCCTTGGCCGAGCTCCTTTGGGCCAGCTCGCGCGAGCTGCTCAATGTCTTTCACGCGGAAGAATCCGGCACCCACATCATCACCGCGACGCCGGATATCCTTTCGAAGCTTTCGCTGCTCGGCAAGGACCTCAACGCGTTCTCGCTCGAAACCGTGCGCATGCTCTACGCGGATGCTGTTTCGGCGGGCTACTCGCTCGGTGAGCGGACGCCCTTGCTGCCGCAAACCTTTCCCATCCCCGCCCCTTCGCAGCTCCGGGCCGTGGCCGCGTCGTAACGATCCAGAAACAACCGGCGCTCGCGATTCAGCGAGCGCCGGCAATCTCCGGGGCGAGCTCTGCGAGAGTCGAGCCCTCCATGTCCATCAATTCCCGGCCCGGCGAGCGCGGCTCCTGCCCCGTCTTGACCCAAGCCGTGCGCGTTCCAGCGGCGCGGCCGCACTCCATATCCGTGGCGCGGTCGCCGACCATCCAACACCCCGGCAGCGCCAACCCATGGTCGCGCGCCGCTTTCTGTAAAAAGAAGGGGCTTGGCTTCCGGCACGGGCACGGGCCTGTAAATCGGGGGTGGTGCGTGCAGTAGAAAGCGTCTTCTAGGCGCAAACCGGCGCTTGCGAGAGCCGCGCTCAACTGGGCATGCATCGCATCGAGCGCGTCCGGCTTCGACTTGCCGTTCACGGCATTGGGCTGATTGGAAACGAGAAATAAAAGAAAGCCCGCGTCGCGAAGAATCGCAAGCGCGGGCAAAACTCCGTCGTGCAGTGTGAACTCCTCCGGCGAGCGCGGCGACTCCCAGGCTTGGGTATCGGCGTACCAGACATTGCGGTTCAGCACGCCGTCCCGATCGAGAAAGACGGCTCGCCGCAAGGCTTGAGCCATCGTTACTGGCTCACACGCGGTGCCGCTGGTCGCTTGGCGGCGAGCATCGGCATAGGCAGCGGTTTCCCTTGATAGGGCTGAGCCGCTGCGCTGCTTTCCCACTTCATCTCTCGGGCGCGCAGCCGCGGGTGCGAAACCAGCAGATGCCACACAACTGCCTGAAACGACTCGGTATGCGCGGTTACAGTATCGGGCGAGGGCATCGGAATCACGACTGCTTCGTCGGCCACTTGCTTGGTAAAGCCTCCATCGCGACCCACGATCCCGAGCACGCGCGCGCCGACTTCCTTGGCAAGCCGCAAGCTGTTCACGAGATTCATGCTGATGTTATTTTCCACCGACCCGCCGCCGACGGAGAAGACGAACAGCGCGTCGCGCTCGCTCAACCGGCTCCCTTTGAGCCAGTTCGCATAGCAGCTGTCCCAGCCGTCATCGTTGATCCGCGCGGTCAGCTCAGACACATTGTCGGAGGGCGAATAGCATTCGATTGCGGCGATCTTGCGGAAATCGTTGACCGCGTGGCCCGCATGGCCTGCGCCGCCGCCCACTCCGAGAAAGAAGACCCGCCCGCCCCAGCCGCGAACGTCGACCAGGATGTCGACCATGTGCTCGACCTGCTTAGGTTCGATGCCGGCCGCGATCACGGAAACCTCATGAAGAAAACGCGTTGTGTAGTTAAACAAGTCCGAGCTCCTCTACCGCTAGGCAAGCACTGCGGTGCAAGCGCCTTATCGGCAGAAGGAGCCCAATTGTTAACAGCCCGGGAAAGAGATTCCCATTTTGGAACGAGAAAAAGAACTCAGGCAAGCGTCTGCTGGGCCGCCGAAGCTACGGGAAGCTCCAACGCCGCGACTGTGTGGCGTCGCGCATATAGTACCAAGATGCAACCGGCTGCCATGCTCCCCAGGCTCGCAACCTGAGCATTGCTCAACCCAAAGTAAATGCGGGGATTAATCCGGATGAACTCGACCAGAAACCGCGCGATACCCGTCAGGATCAGGTATTCGCCCGTGAGCTGGCCCATGTGCAGCAGCCGGCCGCGCACGGGGGCACTGCGCTTCCAAAGGTAGATTGTGATCCCGACGGCAACGATGAACTCGTACAAGGGCGTCGGATGCACCCGAACAGTCGTCGGGTCCAGCCCGTGAGGAAAGCTCATCGCCCAGGGCAGGTTGCTCGGAATGCCGTAGTCGCCGTCACCGGAGGTAAAGCAGCCGATGCGTCCGATGCCGTAGCCGAGCGCCGCCGATGGGGCGCAAAGGTCAAGCATGCTGAGCGGGCGTAGACGAGCCCCGCGAGCCTGCCACAGGAGCGCTCCGATGCCTCCCACCAGGCCTCCGAACCATGCAAGGCCCGCGCGATCGAACAGAACGGAAGGATGGGCAATAAGCTCGGCGGGGTCTTGGAACACATGCCAAAGCTTGGCCCCCAGTACACCGGCGATCGTCGCGACCGCGATGATACTGATAGCGTCCGCATCGATCCGGTAGCGGCGGAAGTTGCCGTGGAGCAGCCAGCCGGCGCAGATCGCCGCGAGGGCGAGCATCAAACCGAACGTAGGCAAGGTGATGGGGCCGATGTGAAGAAATGGCAGCATAGGGCTTGCCCTTGAGTATAGCCGGGCTGAGGGGCCCCAATAGGATGGAGGAGCACGCGCATGAATGATCCAACCATCACGGTCCTGTTTTCCCGCGAAAAGCTTGAGGCGCGCGTCGCCGAACTGGGGGAACAGATCTCGCGCGACTTCGCGGGGGAAAGCATCGTCCTGGTTGGGGTACTCAAGGGCGCGGCCATGTTCCTGTCCGATCTCGCCCGGCAGATCCGCGTCGACTGCACCTTCGATTTTGTGTCGGTGTCAAGCTACGGCAAGGGCACCGCGTCCAGCGGCCAGGTCAAGCTCATCAAGGATCTCGACGAGCCGATCGAGGGCAAGAACGTGATTCTGGTCGAGGACATCCTGGACACAGGCCTTACCCTTTCGTTTCTCCGCGCCATGCTGCTCCGGCACCATCCGCGCAGCCTCAAGCTGGCCGCCCTGCTCGACAAGCCCTCGCGCCGCGTGCAGCCGATCGAAGCGGATTACGTGGGTTTCTCCATCCAGAACCATTTTGTGGTGGGCTATGGCATGGATTTTGCCGAGCGCTGGCGCAACCTCCCGGATATCTGCGTCCTGCCTGGCACCGATTAAGGCGCGAGCCGCGGGTGGCAGCCGCAGGAAGCGCGCAGGATCAATCGGGGCGGCAGCAGAACCGGGATCCCGTCGCCCTCCCGCGGCTCGCCCAGGGCCGCTTCCCGCATGCGCTGAAACAGGAGCCGGGCCGCAGTCGCCCCCAGAGCGTCCAGCGGCTGCTGCACAACGCTCATCGGCGGGTTCAGGGTGTCGGCCAGGTCAAAGTCGTCAAACGAAAGCACGGCGACCTCCCCGGGAATCGAAAGCCTGAGCGCATGCACGGCCTCCCACACGTAGCGGGCAGACAGGTTGTTGCCGGCGAAGATCGCGATCGGCCGGCTATCTTTCTTCGCGTAGCGGCGGAGCACGCCGACGGCATCCGCGCGGTCGGCGATCACTTCTTCAATCGCCGGCGCGCTACGCGTTTCCACAGCGGCGCGGTAGCCGCGCAGCCGCTCGCGCATCGTGTACAGGTTTGGTTTGACCTGGACGCTCAGCACCTCGCGGAATCCATGGTCCAGCAGGTGCTCGGTAGCCGCGCGCGCCCCTTCAAAGTTTTCGCAAAGCACAGAGGGGAGGTTTGCGTCCGTGAGCGGGCCGTCAATGCCCACGACCGGGACGGCTAAACCGCGGAGCTCCCGCAAAAGCTCGCGCGAGTGCGGCTGGGAGGAAGCGAGGATGAGCCCATCCACCTGATGCTGCAGCAGCTGGCGCAGGCCGGCGAGCAGCAGTGCATTGTCATCGTGTGAAGCAAGCACCACGAGCAGCGCGCCTTTTTCGCGCACCACCTTTTCCACGGCTTCGGCGTACTGCGAGAAAAACATGTCGGAGATGGAAGGCACGATCATGCCGACCATACCCGAGCGCGCGCCCTTCAGGCTTTGCGCTACGCGATTGGGTTTGTAATTCAGGTCCCGGACCGCGGCCAGAATGCGTTCCATCTTGTCCGGGCTTACATGTTGACCGCCGTTGAGAGCGCGTGAAACCGTGGCATTGCCCACGCCGGCACGCTGGGCCACGTCAGCCAGTTTTGGTATGTACACCGAGCCGTCCGCCATAACTTCTAAACGTGAAACCCGTTTCGGCGCGTGACCAACCGCAAATACCGGGCTGCTAGAGCTTACACAGGTTTCCGCCTGAGATGGGGAAAATCGGTTACTTGGGTCAAAAACAGGCAGCTTTGCGGGAAGCAGAGCGCGGGTGGTTCTCCACCACCGGATTGGGGCGCGGAAGCGGAACGCTTTTTCAGTTGCGGGCGCGGCGAAAGCTCTTTTCCAGCGGAGAAAGCTGGTTAACGGGCGAACCGCCGCCCCATGCGCCGCTGCGTCCGCGCTGGAGGACGGGTATACTCAGAGGCGACCTGACGCATGGCAAACGCACGGCCCGGCCGCAATACACGCATTGTTATCTGGACCGTCGCGGTGCTGGTGGTCGCGCTTGTGTTTTACCTCGCGCATATTGCCACGCGCACCGTTCTACAGGTGCGCGCGTTCACGGTCGAGCGCGGCTCCATCCGCAGCAGCATTTCCACAAACGGCAAGGTGCAGCCGGTCACGAATTACGAAGCGCATGCGCCGTTTCCCGGCTTAATTCGCGCGGTCTATGTGCACGAGGGCGACAAGGTTCCGGCAGGCAAGCTGCTGCTTTCCATGGACAGCGCCGACGCTCGGACGCGCTTGGAGCAGGCGCGGGCTTCGCTCGCCGGCGCGATCGCGAACGAAAAGGCCCTGCGCGCCGGCGGCACGCCCGAGGAGCGCTACACCTTTGGCGGCCAGCTTGACCAGGCCCGGACCGAAGAGCGAGCCGCCGAGCAGGCGCTCGCAACGCTCCAGAAGCTCGCCGGGCAAGGCGCCGCATCGCCGAGCGAGGTGGCCCAGGCCCAAAGCCGCCTGAGCGGCGACCGCGCGAACCTCCAAGTGCTGGAGCAGCGGCAAGGGGCGCGCACCGCGCCGGATTTGGCGCAGGCGCAGGCCGAGGTGTCGGAAGCGCGCATGGCGGTGGCCGCCGCCGAGGACGCGCTCGATAAAAGCAATGTGCGCGCGCCGTTTGCCGGCACCGTGTATTCGGTTTCGGCCTCGCCCACCGAGTATGCCCAGCAGGGTGACCGCCTGCTGCAAATCGCCGACCTCAACCGCCTGGAGGTGCTGGCCTACTTCGACGAGCCGGATATCGGGAAGCTGCAGGTTGACCAGCCGGTTACGATCACCTGGGTTGCCAAGCCGAACCAGATTTGGCACGGCCGTATTACGCGCTTGCCCTCGACTGTGGTGACCTACACCACCCGAAATGTCGGCGAGCTGCTGTGCTCGATCGACGACCCGCATGACGGGCTGCTGCCCGATACAAATGTGAACGTGACGGTGACAACCAACAACGTGCCCGACACGCTGTTTGTGCCGCGTGAAGCGCTCCACACCGAGCAGGGCGGCACCTTTGTTTATAAGGTGGTCCACGGCTCGCTCAAACGCGTGGCCGTCCGGGTGGGCAATCTCAATCTGACGCAGGTACAGATCCTTTCCGGCGTAAAGGTGGGCGATGTGGTCGCGCTCGGCGCGCTGGGCGGACAGCCGCTGACACCCAATGCCGCGGTACGGGTGCTTGGATAGCAGCTTCGCGGCGCGTTATAGAATCGCTGGGAAACGCGCGCCCGTTCGCCGCGCAAGCTCAGCTGCCACGGTACACCGCGCCGCGCCTAGGAACTTTCATTTGATCCGCAAGGTCTTTTCGAGCGCCGGTCTTTTTCTCCTCGCCATCTCCGGCGCGACGGCGCAAGCGCAGCTTTCCCTGTACACGGCCGTGGACCTGGCGCGGCGAAACAGCACTTCGGTCCGTACCGCGCAGGCTGATGTTCAGCGGGCACGGGCCGCTGTTTCGGAAGCGCGGGACGTGTATCTGCCGGCGGCCACGGTGGGATCCTCAGCCGGGTATTCTTATGGTTTTCCCATTGGGCAGCCCTCGATCGTGACCGCGCAGGTGAGTTCGCTGGCGGTTTCCTTTTCGCAGCCCGACTACATCCGGGCCGCCCGGGCCGGGCTCCAAACGGCCAACCTGCAACTGCGCGATGCGCTGGACCAGGTAGAACTCGAGGCTTCCCTCGACTACCTGCAGCTGAACACAATCGGGCAGCAGCTCGCCGCCTACAGCGAGGAAAAGAGCTACGCGGAACGGCTCGGTGCGATCGAACAGGAGCGCGTGAACGCCGGGGTGGAAACGGAGATCGCGGCAACCCGCGCGGAGCTGACCGCGGCGCAGGCTGACTTGAGGCGGCTCGATCTCCACTCACAAGCGGCCTTGCTGCGGGAGCGACTGGCCAACCTGACGGGCCTGACACCGGCGTCGATCGAGCCGGAGCCGGAAACCGTGCCGGGCGTGGTTCCGGACGAGGTGCGCGCAAACCGGAAAGAGCTCGCGAGCGTCCACGCGGGCTACAGCAATGCAACGAGCAGGAGCTACGCGGCGCACGGAGACGAGCGGTTTCTATTGCGCCCGCAGATCGGGTTTGGTTTCACCTACTCGCTGTTCGATACGACGGTGAATAACTACAACCTGTATTACAACCACAAGCTCCAGGCCAACAACTTCAGCGTGGGCGTGCAAATCTCGGTACCGCTTTACGATCCGGTCCGCGCGGCGCGCGCGCGCGAGTCTGCGGCCGATGCGGTCCACGCGAACCTGCAGGCCGAGCAGGGCCGCGAAACAGCAGATGAACAAGTGATCCAGTTGGAGCGCAGCCTCCCTACACTCCGCGCGCAGGCGCGGATCGCCGATTTGCAGGAGCAGCTTGCCGGGCAGCAGCTCGGGGCCGTGCTGCTCCAGCTGGCGTCGCCACCCACGGCACCCAACGCCGCCCCGCTGACCCCAGCCGACGAAATGCAGGCCCGCATTGAAGAGCGCGCCCGTTTCGCCGATGCCTTGGAGGTGCGTTTTACACTGCTCAAGGCGCAACTTTCGCTACTGCGCGCCACGGGGGAGTTGGAGCCCTGGATCAACCGCGGCGCGCGTTAAACGCAGGCCCGCAAGCCCCGCCCGGGTAGGAAACCAACTGGATACGGGTCAAAAGGAATGGGTCCGCGCATCCGGCGATGGTAAACTTGCATTCACATTCCTATGCCGCTTAAGACACTGTTTTTGAACCCGCCCTCCTTTGAGAACTTCGATGGCGGTGCCAGCTCCCGCTGGCCCGCCACCCGCGAAATCGAGAGCTACTGGTACCCGGTGTGGCTGGCATATCCGGCGGGCCTGCTGGAAGGATCGCGCCTGCTCGACGCGCCGCCGCACCACGTTTCCGCTGAAGAAACGATCGAGATCGCCAAGGAATATGAGTTCCTGGTGCTGTTTACTTCAACGCCCGGCTGGACAGGCGACCAACATCTGGCCGAGGCAGTCAAGCGCGGCAATCCGGCCATAAAGATCGCCTTCGTTGGGCCGCCGGTGACAACCGACCCGGACCGCGCCCTCCACGAGTGCCCGGCGATTGATTTCGTCTGCCGCCGAGAGTTCGATTTTTCCGTTGTGGAGTTCGCGCAAGGCAAGCCGCTCGAAGAAATTCTGGGCGTTTCCTACCGCGGCAGCGACGGCAAAATCGCGCACACGCCCGACCGCCCTCAGGTGGAAAAGCTGGACAAGCCCGATATGCCTTGGGTCACGGATGTGTACAAGCGCGATATGGACATCACGCGCTACAACGTACCCTTTCTGCTTCATCCGTTTGTATCGCTCTACTCCACGCGCGGCTGCCCGGCGCAGTGCACCTTTTGTCTGTGGCCGCAGACGCTTTCAGGCCATGCCTGGCGCAAGCGCTCGACCGACGACGTCGCGGCGGAGATGGCGCACGCCAAAGAGATCTTCCCTGAGGTGAAGGAGTTTTTCTTCGACGACGACACCTTCAATATCCAGAAAGCCCGCACCGTTGAGCTATGCGCGAAGCTGAAGCCGCTGGGCTTGACCTGGAGCTGCACCTCCCGCGTGACCACCGACCGCGAAACCTTGAAAGCCATGCGCGAAGCCGGTTGCCGCCTGCTGATCGTGGGTTTTGAGTCAGGCGACCCTCAGATCCTGAAAAATATCAAGAAGGGCGCGACCGTACAGCGCGCGCGCGACTTCGCGAAAGACTGCCACGATCTGGGGCTTACCATTCATGGAGATTTCATCCTGGGGCTGCCCGGCGAGACAAAGGAGTCGATCCGCAACACTATCAATTTTGCGAAATCGCTCGACGTCGAAACCATTCAGGTTTCCATCGCGCACGCCTATCCCGGCACTGAGTTTCATGACTATGCCGAGCAGCACGGCTTTATCATCAACAATGGTCAAATGGTCGACGAGGGCGGCCACCAATTGGCGCATGTTGAGTACCCGGGCCTGCCAACCGAGTATGTGCTCGAAATGGTGCACCGCTTCTATGACGAGTACTATTTCCGCCCCAAGGCGGCATGGCGCGTGGTGAGCAAGGCAATCGCCAACCGCGACCTGCCCCGGCTCTACACCGAAGCCAAATCGTTTATGAAGCTGCGCGCCGAGCGCAACCGCATGGTGAAAAAGAGCAAAAACAACCGCGCACGCGAACAGCGAGAAGCGATCAACGCAGGCGCTTAGACCAGCGGCTGCGGTCCTAAACCATCCATGGCCAACTCTTCCATGACGCCCCGTCGGTATCTGGTGCTTTTCATAGTGGCCGTTACTGCGCCGCTAGGGGATATGTTGCTGGCAGAAGGCATGCGTCGGATTGGCCCCGTGCCGCTTACGAATCCGGCGGCCCTTCTTCATGCCGTTCTTACCCCCTATGTCGCGCTCGGCATAGCCATGTTGATTGGGTTCTTTGCGTCCTACACCGCGGCGCTTTCCTGGGCCGACCTCACCTATGTTCTGCCGACCACTTCCATCGGCAACGTCCTCATCGCGCTGCTTTCGCGCTTTTGGCTCCATGAAGAAATCAGCCCGGCGCGGTGGTTGGGCATTCTGCTCATCACGTTGGGCGTGGGCTTTGTAGCCAACGGCGAACCCTACACCGAGAACCCTGTTGATGAAAGTCGCGAGCAGGCCGCCGCCCTCCGCGCGACCGAGGCACCGCGGCTGTGAGTTCCTCGCCGATGCATCCGGCTTCCGGTTGGGCTGTTGCCGCCATGGTCGCCGCAATCGTGCTCTTCGCCACCGTGGGTGACCTCCTAATCGCCTCCGCCATGCGCCGGCTCGATTTCGACGCGATCCGCGCCGAACACGGCTTCAGCGGCGCTTGCCGGGCTGTCCTCACCAGCGTTCGCTTTTGGGGTGGAGTGCTGGGGATGACCTGCGCTTTCTTTTGCCTTCTTTATGCCCTGTCGCACGCGGAAGTGAGTCTGATTGCACCTGCATCCGCTTCGCTCACGTTTGTCACCAACGCGGTCGCGGCCAAGTTCCTCCTCAAGGAAAATGTGAACCGCCGCCGTTGGGCAGCCGCTGTGTGTGTGTGCATGGGCGTGGCTTTGTTGAGTCGCTAAGCAGTTCCTCTGCCTTTGAAGTACTCGACGCGCTTTCCCGCCAAGAAAAGCCGCACTCTCCAAACCTCCACGCTCGCGCTTTACAGGAGAAACGCTTTAAGGGCAGTCGGCCTCATCGGCAATCAGCTCCGGGTAGCGCGGCCGCCACACACGCCGCCGTATGCGCTCTTCCAGCGCTTGCGCTTCAAGCGGCGGCGCGACGCCGTCCTCCATGGCGCGAAGCCCCACCGCGACCGCGATGGCCATAGCCGCTTCCTGCATTGCCTCAGTAGGCGGCAGCAGTGGAGTGTCCCCGCCCGCTTCTGCGGGACGCCACTCCGCCAGCGCGCGCGCCCCGGCCAGCAGCATGGTGTCCGTCACCCGGCTGGCCTTCACCGCGGCGACCCCTTGCCCGAGCCCCGGAAAGATGTAGAAGTTGTTGACCTGCGCGATCGGCACGGATTTCCCCTCAATGAGGACCGGAGCAAACGGGGCACCGGTAGCAACCAGCGCGCGCCCTCCGGTCCACTCCAGGATCTCGGACGGCACCCCCTCGGCACAGCTCGTAGGGTTGGACAGGGGGAACAAAACCGGTCGCTCGTTGTCGGCGGCCATGCAGTTGACCACCTCGCGGGAAAATAATCCGGGCTGCGTGGAAACGCCGATCAGGATGGTGGGCCGCGCATGCGTGACCACTTCCAGCAGATTCCAGTTTCCGCGTCCATCGCCCGGAGCCGGCCAGCCAAGCAGCGCCTTTGGGGGCTGCGCGAACCGCTGCTGCGCAACCGACAGCCCCGGTTCTCCCGTGAGCACCAGCCCGTCGGCATCCTGTAAAAACAGCCGCCGCTTCCCTTCTTCTTCGGTCAGACCGTCTTCCTCGAACGCCTGCAGCAAGTACTGCGCAATCCCCGTGCCCGCGCCGCCCGCGCCTACAATGACGACACGCTGGTCGCGCATGCGTCCCCCGTTCGATCGAACCGCCGCGTACAGCGCGCCCAGCACCACGGCCGCGGTTCCCTGGATATCGTCATTAAAGGTGCAAAGCTCGTCGCGATAACGGTCCAGGATGGGCCGGGCATGGCGGCGCGCAAAATCCTCCCATTGCAGCAGCACGTGGGGCATGGTCGCTTTCACCGCCTCTACAAACTCGTCCACGAACGCATAATACTCGTCATCGCCAATGCGCTCATGCCGCCAGCCCAGGTAAAAGGGATCCTTACGTAGTTCAGGGTTGTTGGTGCCGGTGTCGAGCACGATAGGCAACGTGCGGGCCGGGTGGATGCCGCCCAGCAACGAATAGATCGCGAGCTTGCCGATAGGGATGCCCATGCCGCCGACGCCCTGGTCGCCGATGCCCAGCACCCGCTCGCCATCCGTGACCACGATGACGTCCACATCGCGGTACGGCCGGCTTTCGAGCATCTGCCGCATCCTGTGCCGCTGCGGGTACGAGAGGAACAAGCCCCGAGGCTTGGTGTAGAGCCGCGAAAACTGCGCGCAGCCAAGCGCCACCGTCGGTGTGTACAGGATCGGCATCATCTCGGCGGTGTGCGCTTCGACGAGCGAGTAAAACAGCACCTCGTTGCGGTCCTGGAGCTGACGCAGGAAGTTGTGCTTTCGGAGGTCGTCCGGCTGCTCGCCGTACGCGCTGTAAAGCCGCGCGATCTGTTCCTCGCGCGTGACCACATGCGGGGGAAGCAGGCCGTTGAGCGCGAACCGGTCGCGCAGGTCCTGCGAAAAGGCGGTGCCGCGGTTGAGCAGCGGCGTATTCAGGATTTCCATCCCGCGCAGGGCGGTGGCGACCCCGGTGATCGCGCCGGCGTCATCCGCGAGCCAGCGGATATTCTCATTCACCGGCACGCCCCAAGCTAGGACCAGGTTTCCTTGATCCCGTCCAACACCCGGTCCAGATAAGTAGCAGCGCTGATAAGGGCCATGTGGGTAAGCGCCTGGGGGAAGTTGCCCAGGTGTTCGCCGCTTGAGCCGAGCTCCTCGGAGTAAAGCCCCAGATGGTTGGCATAACCGAGCATTTTATCGAACAAGAGCCGTGCCTTGTCGACCTCGCCCGCCCGCGCCAGGCACTCGATAAACCAGAATGAGCACGCCGTAAAGCTGCCTTCCTCCCCGCCAAGCCTGTCGTTGCCGCTCCTGTAACGAAACACCAGGCTGTCCTCCGTGAGGCACTCCTCGATCCGCTTCAGAGTCGACAGCCAGCGCGGGTCGATGGGGCTGATGTACCGCAGCATGGGCATCAGCAGGAGCGCGGCGTCCACGTCCTTGCCGCCCCGCTCCTGCACAAACGATTGCACTTCCTCGTTCCAAAAATTATCGTAAATGTCCGTGTCGATCGCGCGGCGCGTTTCCATCCATTCCTGGATGGGCCCGTCGAGAGAACGCTTGCCGGCCAGTCGGATCACGCGGTCAAAAGCCACCCAGCACATCAGCCGCGAGTGGAGCAGGTGCTTGGGTTTGCCGCGCAGCTCCCAAATGCCCTGGTCCGGTCGCTGCCAGTTCGCGCGCAGCCAGTCCATGACCTCGATGAGCCTGCGCCAGCCCTCCTTGGGAATGCCTGCAGAATACTTATTCGACAGGTACACCGCATCCATGATCTCGCCGTAAATGTCGAGCTGAAGCTGCTTGCTCGCCTCATTGCCGATGCGCACCGGGCGCGAATCCTTGTAGCCGGCCAGGTTTGGGAGCTCTTCCTCGTCCAGGTCGCAACCGCCGTCGGAGCGATACATAATGCGAATGGGGCCATTCTCGGTGTCGGCTGTCTCGAAGCCGTGCTCAAAGCGCGCGCGCATCCAGCCGGTCCAGGCTTGCACCTCGCTGGTAAGGCCCAAACGGACAAACGCGTACAACGCGAAGGAGGAGTCGCGCACCCAGGTGTAGCGATAATCCCAGTTGCGCGTTCCGCCGGGCTGCTCCGGCAACCCAAAGGTGACCGCTGCGATGTTTGAGCCGTATTCGCTGGACGACATGAGCTTAAGCACCAGCGCTGAACGGTCGACGATTTCGCGCCAGCGCCCCTTGTAGGACGAGTGCCCCATCCAGGCGCGCCAGTACTCGCTGGAAAGCTGGAAGCAGTGCTCGACGGCCCCATGGTCGAGCACCTCTGCCCCCACTTTTTCCTCCGGCCATATCGAGCCGAAAGCGAAGGACGCTATCTCCCCCTGCCCAAGCGTGAACTCGGCGACTGCGTCCGGCCCTTCTGCTTCCAAAGGCACGGTTGCGTACAGGGCCATCACGTCCAGGTCGCCCCGGTCGGGGCGGAAGCAGATCGCGCGCGCTTCCCGGCAGGTCCGGTGCGCGGCACGGCCGTAGTCAAAGCGCGGCGCGCACCGTACGCGAAAATGGATGCGGCCCTTGATCACGCGGACCATGCGAAGGATCTGGTGGGCGTAGGCGCCTTCCGACTCCGAGCCGCCGTCCTGCACCGGCATAAAGTCGGTCACCTCCGCTACGCCCTCGTCGGAAAGGTAGCGCGTCAGCAGGATGTTGGTGTCCGGCAGGTAAAGCTGCTTGTAGCGCACATTCTCTATCTGCGGCTCGATGCGGAACGAGCCGCCTTTCTCGCTGTCGAGAAGGGCCGCGAAGATGGTCGGGGAATCAAAGGCGGGAAAGCAGAAAAAGTCGATGGTGCCGTCCAGCGACACCAACGCGGCGGAAAGCATGTTGCCGATAACGCCGTGGTTCTCGATGAGTTGATACTTGTTTTCGAGGGTTGGCAGAGACGGTTCCTTTCTGGGCGGGGAAAGCACCCCTTAAACTGACGCGCCTGTGAATCTTCGGTAGAGGGCCCTATGCATCAGCCGAGAAAGCGCATTATGCCGCGCGGCGGCAAGTCCGGCACCAGGAAACGCTCCCGCCCGCCGGTCACCGCTTCCGCGGCGAGAAACCCCGAACGCGCCGCGCCTTCCATGGTCGCGGGCCAGCCGGTGTCGGTCCAGTCGCCAGCCAAGTAAAGCCCTTCCCAAGCGGTGCGCTGCGAAGGCCGGTGCGCATCAAGCCCCGGCGGGACGGTGAAGGTCGCGCGCACCTCCTTGGTCACGACTCCCTTCACCAGCTTCGCCTGCTCCACAGCCGGGAAAAACATCGCGAGTTCGCGAACAGCCAGCGCGAGGATCTCAGCCTGAGACATGGACACGAGCCCGCGCGCGACGCTGATGACGAGCTCAAGATGGCTGCCCGTAGTTTGATCGCGCTCGGGCTTGAGTTTCTCGCGCTGGTACATCCACTGGATCGTCGCATCGAGCAGCACCGCATGCGGAAGGTTTGTGATCTCGCGATCGAACCACAGGTGCACACCGACCAGCGGTGCGTGCTCGAACCTGCTCATGCTGCGCTCCAGCTCGGCGCGCTCCGGGCTTTGCGGCAGCTGTGGGAGGAAGCCTTGCATTGCTTCAAACGGGAGCGCGAGAACGACCTTGTCGAACGGCTCGCCCCCTTCATTCCCACGCGTCCGCACCCGCCAGCCTTCGCCGGTCTGCTTGACGCCCTCCACAAACGCGCGCAGGCGCAATTCACCGCCGCGCTCCTGCAGGTAAGCCGCCGCGCCCCCGTAAAACTCCGACAGCGGCAGCAACGGAACGCCGATGCGTCCGGCCTCCTCCGAAACGAGAAACGAGTCGCGCAGAACCTTGCCGGCGTAGTGAACCGAGACGCGGTCGAGATCGTCATTGAGCGCGGATTGAAGGATGGGCTCCCAGAACCGCTTGAGTGCGCCGGGGGTTTGCCCGTGGCGCTGGGCCCAGGCGAGAAAACTTTCGCTCCCCGGCGTGTCAGCCGGGTAGCCTGAAAAGAAGGGGCGCATGCCGCGCGCGATCGCGCGTTTGTCGGACGGGGAAAAGCAGCGCGCGTTGAGAAACGACGGAGTATAGCCGAAAGGCGCGGGCAGCCCCGTCGGACGGACCACGCTTTGGCGCCCGCCCGGCTCGATATAGGTAATCGCGTTGGTCCACGCGATCGCATCCGCGCGCCCCACGCGTGCAAGCAGGCTGCGCAGGTTGGTGCAGCAGCCCAGCAGAATGTGTTGGCAGTTGTCGATCACCTCGCCCGAGCCGGGGTGGAAGTAGGAAGACGCGCGTCCGCCTACATACGGGCGGCGGTCGAAGACAGTGACCTGGTAGCCGGCCTCGGCAAGAGCGCATGCAGCCGCCAAGCCGGACACGCCTGCGCCGACGATCGCGACCTTTTCCTTGCCTCTGCTTCCATCAAGCGTGGGCCTTCTTTGCGGAGGAGGTCCAGGGCGCAGCCTGGCCTTCACCGTGCGGGCCAGCCCGCGCACGAGCAAGAGCAGTTTTTCGCGCGCGGGCACACGGATGCGGCGTGAAAACACGTCATAATTCGCACTCTCGATGCGGCGAAGCAGGCGATGGTAAATCCGCATCAGCACCCACAAGGCCGGGCGGCTGTCTGCGGCGATCAAGGGCAGCAGCGCATCGCCCGAGCGATAAAAAGCCTCGGCCCGCGCCGCTTGCGCGGCAAGCATTTGCCGCGTCTGCTCCGCCGGCGGCGAACCTTTTCGCGCCTCGACTGCGAGCGACTCCGGCGTAAGCCCGTCGGCCGCAAGTTCGTCGGTGGGCAGGTACACACGGCCCCGCTCAGCATCCTCGCGCACGTCGCGCAGAATGTTTGTTAGCTGAAAGGCGATCCCCAGCTCTTCCGCAAGCTTTTCCGCTTCGGGCGAGCTGTACTGGAAGATGCGGATGCACACGAGCCCAACGACCGACGCAACCAGGTAGCAGTAGCGGCGCAGCTCGTCGAAGTTCGCGCAGGTGGCCGCGCGGCTCTCGTCCAGGTCCATCGCGGTGCCTTCAACAAGCTGATCGAGCAGCACGAGCGGGATACGGAAGCGTACCCGCGCGTCGTTGAGCGCGAGGAAAACCGGGTCGGCGCTGCCCCCGTGCTGCGCCGCGTAGTGCCAGGCCGCGGTCCACTCCGAAAGCCGCGCGCGCCGCTCCTCCTTCGTGCAGGACTCGTCGTCCGAGATGTCATCCGCATGGCGCATAAACGCGTACACCGCGCAGATGGCATCGCGCTTGCGCGCGGGCAGGGCGAGAAAGGCATAATAGAAGTTCTTTGCCTCGCGCCGCGCGATCCCGCGGCAGGCGCGGTACGCCTCCGCGACCGTCACCGGCGGCGACCTCGGAGCGGCAGGTACTTGCTCGCGAGCGCCCGTGTCAGCAGCCCCGCCTTACGCCCCTTCGAGATGGAAGGACGCTCCCGCAGAACATCGTAGTCTTGCGCCTCGATCGCGCGCAGGATCTCCAACCCCCCGCGCGAAAACAGGTCGAGGTCGACCGCGAGCTCACGATCGACCATGCCGATCAACGGCAGCCCGCTCCTGAACATCACGCGCGCGTAGCCCGCCTCAAAGCGCAGGAGCTCCCGCACGGCGGCATTGGCCCGACCCTGCGCGATCCCTTCGGCCAGCATTGCTTCCGTAACCTTGAACCGCGCCATGTCGGCCTGCGGCAGGTACACGCGGCCTTTCGCGTGGTCCACGCGCACATCCTGCCAAAAGTTTGCAAGCTGCAGCGCCGTGCAGGTTTGGTCGGACAAGCGGAACCGCTCTTCGTCCGTGTAGCCCGCGACGTACAACACCAAGCGCCCGACCGGATTCGCCGAGTAGCGGCAATACCCCAGCACATCTTCGATGGTCGCGAAGCGCGTGATCGTCTGGTCCTGCCGGAACGCCGTGAGCAGGTCGGCGAAGGGTTCGATCGGGATGTTGCACGCGCGGATGGTCGGCAGGAGCGCGACGAAAACAGGGTGCGTGGCTTCGCCGCGATAGCAAAGCCGCAGCTGCTCTTCCCACCAGTCGAGCAGCGCGAGTGACTGGGCTGCATCCCCCACCTCATCGCCAAGGTCGTCTGAAACGCGGCAGTATGCGTACACCGCATGGAAGTGCTTCCGCAGCCGCTCGGGCAGGAACCAGCTGGCAACATGGAAGTTCTCATAGTGCGTTTCCGTCTGCCGTTGGCACCATGCCTGCGCCTCGGCCAGCGTGGGCGCTTGCGCGGGAGGCCGGTACTCCGGAGGCAAGGCGGCCCAGCCTTCACGCAGAAGGTTTTCGCGGTCGTACTGGAGGGGTGTGGTTGCCATGGCGTCTAGGGCAGGATAACCGTCTTGATCGCGCGCGTCGCGCCGCTGCCGCCATGCATGTTGGTGCCGTCAGCAAGCGCGCGGTAGAGCGCAGGCACGTCGGCGAGCGAGGCGCGCCCGGTGAGAAAGCGCCCCGCCTGGAAGCGACCGCTCGCGAGCAGGTCAAAGGCCCGGCGCACAGTGCGCGGCGTGTGATGGAAGCTCGCGCGGAGGGTAAGCCCGCTGTAGTGCAGATGGTTCGTGTCGAGCTCCACGCGCGCTCCTGCAGGCGGGCCGCCGAAGAAGCTCACCGTGCCGCCCTTGCGCGCCATGTCCACCGCCCAGCTCCAGGTCAGGGGAGTCGCGACCGCCTCGACGGCGATGTCTACACCCCGGCCCCCGTCCGTAAGCGCGCGCACGGCGGCAACGGGGCTTTCGCTCGTGAGCAAAACAGTTTCCGCCGCGCCCAGGGCACGGGCAGTCACGGTCTGGTCAGAGTGCTTCACAACCGCGATTACGCGCAAACCGGCCAGCGCCGCCGCATGTACAAACAAGAGGCCGATCGGCCCCGCGCCGATGACCGCGAGCGTGTCGCCCGCGCGCGCATTGGCTTTCTCCAAGCCAAGCACTACGCAGGCCAGCGGTTCGGTAAGCGCCGCGTGTTCCAGGGGCATTGCGTCCGGCACACGCAGTGTGTTCTTGGCGGCGATCCGCGCCGGCACGCGGAGGTACTCGGCATATGCGCCGTTGTTGAACAGGAGGTCATCGCACAGGTTCGGCTCTGCTTCGCGGCAGAAAAAACACTGGCCGCACGGAGCGGAGTTGAGCGCCACCACGCGCTCGCCCGGCGCAAACGGCGCGCCTTCGCCTGCTTCCTCCACCACGCCCGCGACCTCGTGTCCAAAGGGGGTAGGCGGCTGGAGCATGCGCGCGTGATAGCCGCGGCGATACACCTTGAGGTCTGTCCCGCAGGTCAGCGCCGCGCCGACCCGCAGCACCAACTCGCCCGCTTCCGGGCGGGGCCGGGGTAGGTCTTCTACCCGCAAATCCTCGCGTCCGTAGAGCACCGCCGTCCGCATCGTGCTCATCGCGCAGACACCCCGGGCGTGATGAAGATCTTCATGGAATCCGCAGTGGGATGCGACGCGATCTCGATCGCCTCGACCGCGTCGTTCAACGCGAACCGGTGCGAAATCAGCGGGGTCAGATCGAAGCCCTTCGTGTAGCCGTCAAATACCAGCCGCGCCCCTTCATCCTGGATGTCGACAGATGCGCTATACGAGCCGAGCAGGGTTTTCTCGTCCATGCATACGGCCGCCGGGTCGATCGGCGCTTCGCCATGCTGCGTTTGCGCGAAAAGGAGCACGCGACCCCCGCAGCGCGCGGCGTCCATGGCGACCTTGATCAACGAATCGCCCGCAACCGCGAGGATCACCGCGTCGGCCCCGCGCCCTCCGCTTTCCTCGTGCGCCCGCGCGATGACATCTTCGCTGCCCGCGTTGATGGGATGGCGCAGGCCGTACTGCGCCGCGATGGCGTGGCGCTGCGGGTAAAGGTCCGAGGTCAGGACCTTCGCGCCCGTGCGCGCGGCCAGCGCCGCCAGGATAATTCCGATAGAGCCCTGGCCGATGACGAGCACCGTTTCATCCGGCTCGAGCCCGAGATTTTTTACGGCTTTCAGGCAGGTATTCACGGGCTCGATAAATGCGGCCTGCTCGAACGGGATCCCGTCCGGGATCTTCACGAGCCCACGCGCGACAATCCAGTCCATCACGCGCACGTACTCGGCAAACCCGCCGCCTGAAGGCTCAAATGCCGCTGTGACACCAACCTTCTTATACACGGGGCATTGCGCGAAGGTTTTCTTGCGGCAATAGTAGCAGCGGCCGCACGGGATGTGGTGAAACACCATCGCGCGGTCGCCCGGGGCAAACCCGGTCACGCCTTCGCCGACCGCGGCCACGGTCCCAGCGGTTTCGTGCCCGAACACACGCGGAGCGGAGTGCGAGCCGGTGTGGATCTTTTTCAAGTCCGTGCCGCAGATGCCGCATGCTCCCACGCGCAGCAGCACCTCGCCCGCGCCGATGGCGGGCACGGGAACAGTTTCGACGCGCACGTGGTTGGTGCCGCGGTATACCGCTGCCTGCATGGTCGCGGGGATCGCTGCCGCGTTCACGGGTGCAACTTCAACTGCTGTGGCCATGGTGAATTTAGAATATCAAGCCGGCCCGCTGGAGGGCTTCGGGCAGCTTACGCGCGAGTGCCTCCGCGGCCGCCGTGCTGTTGCGGCCCAGCGCGGCGAGCGTGGGCCACAGCCGGGGCCGTACAGCGGCATGCAGCGCGAGCGCGGCGGTCCGCAGCTGCCCGTCGTGGGTGATGAACCGGTTAAAGTCCGGCAACTCGTCTGTGTAACCGTCGGAAACCCCGCGCAGGCACACGAATGCGAGCCCGTGCGCACGCGCCAAGCGCCCCACTGTGGCCGCTTCCATATCCACCAGCGAGGCCCCGTAGCGCTCGGCCAGCGGACGCTTTTCCTCGCGACGCGCGACGTGGCCGAGGGTGACCAGCCGCAAGGGTGCGCCTTCGGCCGCGCGAGCGCCGTCGGTCGGGAAGCGCTCGCCCGTGCGCGCATCGATTGCTTCCGCAACGGTACACACATTGGGCGGTTTCACGCCGCAGTTGAGCGCCCCAGCCCAGCCATAGGAGACAAGCGCGCCCAGGTCGGTTGAAGCCGCGCGAATGGCCTGGAAGGAGCGCATGGCGGCAGCCCCGCCCATGCCCTCGCAGGCGAGGAGGCATTCGACCCCGTTGATGTGCCCGAGAAAGACATGATCCGTGCGCGGCCACTCACGCGCAAGCGGCCGCACTTCGCCCGGCAGCGCCGCGATGATCCCGATCTGCTTCATGGGGCGTAGCCGTTCGCGCGAAACCAGTCGATAGCCGCCCGCAGCGCGTGGTACACGGGCACCACCCGGAAGCCGAGCTCGCGCTCGGCCTTGGCCGAGGAGGCAAACATCAGCTTGCGGCCCATGCGCACCGCCTCGACCGTTGCGCGGGGCTCCTTGCCGCGCAGCCGGCCGGTGACGAGCTCGTCGAAATACGCGAACGCCATGGCAACCGGGACCGGCACTTTGTGTTTCGGCGAACGCAGCCCGGTGATGGCCGACATCTTGTCCAGGATTTGTTTAAGGGTCAGGTTTTCGCCGCCCAAGATGTAGCGCTCCCCCGGCCGCCCACGTTCAAGCGCGGCGACATGCGTGCGGGCAACCTCGCTTACATCCACCAGGTTAAGCCCTGTGTCCATGTAGGCGGGAAAGTTGCGGTTGAGAAAGTCAACGATAATGCGACCCGTGGGTGTGGGTTTCACATCGCCCGCTCCGACGGGGGTCGTCGGGTTGAGCGTGATCACATGCTGTCCGGCGCGCCCGGCCTCAAGCGCGGCCTCTTCGGCGAGGAACTTGGATCGCTTATAGTGCCCGATCATGTCCGCGAGTGCGACCGGCGTTGCCTCATCCACAATGGTCCCGTCCTTCTGGAAGCCCATGGTCGCGACGCTCGAGGTATAAACCACGCGCGCAACGCCCTCCTCGCGCGCAAGACGCAGCAGGGCGCGGGTGCCTTCCACATTGCTCCTATACATTGCACCCGGGTCGGGCACCCACAAGCGGTAGTCCGCGGCTACGTGCATCAGCGCGTCGCAGCCGCGCAGTCCCGCGCGCAGCGACTCGGGCTCGCGGAGGTCGCCGGACACCTGCTCAAACACGGGCAGCTGTTCGAGGTTGCGCTTGTCGCTCGTCGCGCGCACCAGCAGGCGCAACTCCGCACCCGCATCGGCCAGCGCCCGCGCCACATGCGAACCCAGGAACCCCGTCGCGCCTGTTACGAAGACTTTCATCGCCGCCCCCCATTGTACGGAGCCGGAACGCATCCCACCCTCCCGGAGGGGATTTATGGACAAGCTCGCAATCTGGGCCTACATGGAAGCGAAACCCGGCAAAGAGCAAGAGCTGGAGGAGTTCCTGAAGTCGGCACTGCCGCTGGCGCAGGCCGAAGCCGGCACGACCACCTGGTATGCGCTCAAAATCGGGCCGTCGCAGTACGGCATCTTCGATACATTCGCCAACGACGCGGCGCGTGACGCGCACCTGAATGGTGAAATCGCAAAAGCGCTGTTTGCGAAAGCCGATGAGCTGCTGGCCAAGCCGCCGGAGATCGATAAGCCGACGATTCTCGCGGTAAAAGCACCGGGGGCGTAAAGAGAATGCCCGCGCTTGGCGGCGCGGGCATTTCTTCAGTCCAGCTTTTCCGGTTCGATGGCGATGTTTTTTTCGCCCGCGGCCTTCTTCTCGTTGTATCTCTTCACCCAAGCTTCAAAGCTTTTGCCGGCGGCCGTATCGCGTCCGCTGAAGCTGAGCACCGCGATGTCGCTATAGGGAATGGTCAGCTTTGCGCGTTCGGCGGACGGGATCACCCGCACGGCCGAATCCTCGAGCGAGGAGCCGGTGCGTCGGTCGAAAACGTAGCCGTTGACCACGCGCCCGTCGCGCAGGGTCAGGGTGACGTCGCCCCGGTAGTCGAAGGCCTTTTCAAAAGCGGCCCGTTTTTCCTCATCGGTGGCCAACTCCGGGACCCACCCCTGCAGGTCTTCCCGCTCGCGGCCCGCGGCAACTTCAAGCTGATCGGGGCTTACGTGCGTGTCCATGGAATGTCCGCTCGCACTCATACGGTGGTTTCTTCTTTCACATGGACGCGTGTCTGGACGTGCATACCCGAGCCGATCTGCACAAGCGGCCCGTGCGCGGTCTGAGCGGGCTCGTTCAGGAGGTCAAGCGCGCCCCGATCCTCATACTTGTCGAACAGCGTCGCCATCGCGGTTTCCATCAAGCCTCGAAACGACCCAAAGGTGTAGTAGTTCGCGGAAGCCTCATAGCCCGAATGCACCATGCAGTTCGCGCACTTCGGGTTGCCGGACTCGGTCCCGTACTTTGACCAGTCCGTCTCGTCGATGAGCTCCTGGAAGGTATCGGCATAGCCATCCTGCAGAAGATAGCAGGGTTTTTGCCATCCGAATACCGAATACGCGGGCATGCCCCAAGGTGTGCAGGTAAACTCGCGCTTGCCCATCAGAAACTCCATATACATGGGCGAGGCGTTCAGCTTCCAAGTCTTTTTCCGGTTCGACAGAATGGCCCGGAACAATCGCCGCGAGCGGGCGCGGCCTAGAAAATGCTTTTGATCGGGCGCTTTCTCGTAGGTGTAGCCGGGGGCGACCATCATGCCCTCAACCCCGAGCGCCATCAGCTCGTCGAAAAAGGCGCGCACCGAGTTTGGGTCCGCGCCGTCGAACAGCGTGGTGTTGGTGGTGACGCGGAAGCCTCCCGCGACCGCCGCCTTGATCCCCTCGACCGCGATGTCGTACCCGCCTTCGCGGCACACGGAAAAGTCGTGGTGCTCGCGCTGCCCGTCCAGGTGGACCGAAAAGCTGAGGTACTTGGACGGCTTGAACAGGTGCAGCTTTTCCTTGAGCAGCAGCGCATTGGTGCACATATAGACGTACTTCCTGCGCGCGACTAAGCCCTCGACAATCTCCGCGATGCGTGGATGAAGCAGCGGCTCGCCTCCGGGGATCGAAACCATGGGCGTGCCTGCTTCCTCGACCGCACGAAAGCACTCCTCGGGGGTGAGCTCCTGCTTGAGGATGTGCGCCGGGTACTGGATCTTGCCGCAGCCGGCGCAGGCCAGGTTGCAGCGGAAAAGCGGCTCGAGCATGGTGACGAGCGGGAAGCGCTTCCTGCCGCTCCAGCGCTGCTTCAAGATATAGGTGGCCACGGTCCAGGCCTGGGATACGGGGACTGCCATTGTATATAAGCCTCGTTTAGTGTTGCTGCTCGCTGCGCTTCTCGTTGAGTTCCTGTTCCAGTTCTAGATTGCGCTGCGTCGCTCTCTCCAACTTGAGGGTGTTCTGCATGTGCTGCATGCGCTCGCTAGATTGTGCTTCCGATGCTCGAGCCTCTTCGCGCAACAGCGCGACGTGCTGCCGGGTATCTTCCCGGAGCAGGGCGATGTTTTCCCGTGACTCTTCCCTGGACTGCTCGATCTCCCGGCGCAGCAGGGCATTGCTGTTTTGCATTTCAGCCCGCAGCAGTGCGTTGCTGCTTTGCATTTCCTCCCGCAGCAGCGTATTGCTGTTCCGCATCTCCTCCCGCAGCAGCGCATTGCCTTCTTTCATCTCTACCCGCAGGCTCGCTACGCTTTCTTTTACATCCGTAAGCCCACGCACAACTGCCTTGAGGTCTGGCGCGACCACATCCTGAAGCGCCTCTCTCAAATCTCGAACGATCGAGCCCGCGTTTTCCATACTCATTCCTCACCCCGCTCCACCGCTCGTTTATACGTCGTCAGCGCCAGGAGGGGAAAATAATCGCGGTACTGGTGGTAAGCAAGATAGAACACCCTTGGAAAGCCCGTGCCCGTGTAGATCGCCTGCTTGGTACGCCCTTCGCCGGTCGACTCATCCCAGCTACCGGCTGGAAGCTGCCGCTCCAACAACCATTGGATGCCTTTATCGACCGAATCCGACCGCTTGTCGCCGGCGGAAAGCAGCCCCAAGATCGCCCATGCGGTCTGCGAGGGCGTGCTCACACCCACGCCCCGCGTGTCCGGTTCGTCATAGGAGCGGCAGCTTTCGCCCCAGCCGCCATCGGCATTCTGCACCGCGCGAATCCACTCGGCGGCTTGCTGGATTTCGGGCTCGTGATTCCACACGCCCATCGACTCAAGCCCGCGCAGCACCAGAAACGTCCCGTACAGGTAGTTCACGCCCCAACGGCCAAACCAGGAGCCATCCGGCTGCTGCTCGCTCAGGATGAACCGGATCGCGCGCTCCACGCGTTTATCGGCCCGCGTATAGCCGTGGACTGAAAGTGTTTCCAGCACCCGACCCGTGATGTCGACCGTCGGCGGGTCCAACATCGCGTTGTGATCCGCGAAGGGGATGTACTGGAAAATCATCTTGGTGTTATCGCGGTCAAACGAGGCCCAGCCCCCATTGCGGCACTGCATGGCGAAGATCCAGTCCAGCGCCCGCCGGCTTACGTCGTATTGGTAGCGCTCGCGCGGGTTTTCAACCTTGTTAAGGGCGAGCAGCACCTGCGCCGTATCGTCCACATCCGGATACCACTCGTTGTTGAACTCGAAATACCAGCCGCCGGGCTCGACCCCGCGCACCTTTTCGGCCCAGTCGCCCTTGTGCCGGACCTCTTTCGCGAGCATCCAGTCCACTGCTTTGAGCATGCGCGGATCACTGCGGTCCACCCCGGCCTCGCCCAGCGCGAAAACGGCCTGCGCTGTATCCCACACCGGCGACATGCAGGGCTGCATTCGGAAGGTCGGCTGGGAGCAAGCTGGGCCCCCGGGCTGCTCGATGCCGAGCTTTTCGAACTCGTCCAGCGCGCGAATCATTTGCGGGTCGTCGAGCGAGTACCCAAGCCAACGCAGAGCAATCATCGCGTTCAGCATAGCTGGATAGATTGCTCCCAACCCGTCCGACATTTCAAGCCGCGCCAGCATCCACTTTTCGGCTTTCTTGAGCGCCATCTTGCGCAGCGGACGGACGTGGACGCGCTCGAACCAGTGCGTCATGCGGTCGCAGGCGAGAAAGAAATTGCGCCAGGACAGTGCCTTCTTTTCCCACCGCAGGTGCAGGTTCGCGGCCGCGCGCCCACCCACGAACAGCTCATCGATGCCCTGCTCCGGCGCGATCTTCTTGAAAGGTTTTTTCGCGTACGCGATCGATAACGGCACAAGGATGGCGCGCGACCACGCGCTGATCTCGTACACGTTGAAGTAGAACCAGTTGGGAAACAGCACGATCTCCGGCGGCACCGCGGGCACCGCGTCATAGTCATACTGGCCCATGAAACACAGATAGATTTTGGTGAAGGTGTTGCACTCGACCACGCCGCCGTTGGCGAGAATCCACGCACGCGCGCTTTGGAGACGCGGCTCATCGGCGCTCCAGCCCATGAGCTTGCAGGCGAAGTAGCACTTAACTGAAAGCGAAATGTTCGACGGGCCGCCCGGATAAATCGACCAGCCGCCGTCCTCATTCTGATAGCGCAGCATTTCAGTCAGAGCGCGCTGCATGCGCCCCGGCTCGCCCGTGCCCAGTAGGATGTGGCCGAAGATGTAGTCGGCCTCGAGCATGGCGTCGGCTTCGAGCTCGCCGCACCAGAAGCCTTCCGAGTGCTGCTTCGAGAACACGTTGTCACACGCGCGTGCTATGGCCGTCCGCACACGCCCAAGCGCGACGTCCAGGCGCCCATACTTCAGTGTTGCGCCCTGTGCTCCAACCTGTTCGCGCCGCGGGGGTGTGCTCATCTGTTTCCTATTCAGTTGGGTTCAAGCGCGCCGCTCAGGATGCGGAAGCGCTCGCCGCCGCCTGCGCGATCTCCGGCGGCAGGCCGAAGCGGACGTTTTCCGGCATCACCTCGACCTCTTCCGCGCTGCCGTACCCCCGGCCGCTCAGGAAGTCGACGACCCCCTGCACCAGAACCTCCGGTGCCGAAGCCCCGGCTGTGACCGCAACCGTCGCAACCCCTTCCAGCCACTCCGCGCGGATGTCTTCTGCTTTGTCGATCAGGTAACTCTTGGTGCTCAGGTTTTGCGACACCTCGACAAGACGGTTCGAGTTGGACGAATTTGTCGAGCCGACAACCAGCACCAGATCGGCCTGGTGCGCCACGTTTTTGACTGCGACCTGGCGGTTTTCCGTCGCGTAGCAGATGTCCTGTGAGTGCGGCCCGGCGATGGCCGGGTATTTTTCCTTGAGCGCCTGAATGATGTCCCGCGCTTCATCGAGCGAGAGCGTGGTTTGGGTCAGGTAGGCGACCCGGTTCGGGTCCGGCACTTGGAGTGCCTGCACCTCCTCGACCGTCGAAACCACCTGGGTCACATCCGGCGCTTCGCCGAGCGTACCCTCAATTTCATCATGGTCGCGGTGCCCGATGAGCACGAGCGAGTAGCCCTGCTTAGCAAACTTGATCGCTTCCACATGCACCTTGGTCACCAGGGGGCAAGTCGCGTCGATCACCTTGAGGCGGCGGGCCTTTGAGTTTTCCCGCACAGCCGGCGACACGCCGTGCGCCGAGTAGATGACCCGCGCGCCTTCGGGTACCTCCGCGATGTCGTCGACGAAGATCGCGCCCTTGGCCGCCAGTTCGTTAACGACAAAGCTGTTGTGCACAATCTCCTTGCGCACATAAATCGGCGCGCCAAAGGTTTCAAGCGCGATGTTGACGATGTCGATCGCGCGGACAACCCCCGCGCAAAACCCACGCGGCTTGAGCAGGAGAACGCGCTTCGCGCCGGGCGCGCGGGGTGGGTCGAGAGTGATCTGAACGGTGGAGGTCACCCGCACAGTATACCTGCCGAGCTTTCCCAAGCCGTGAAGAAAGTGCTCGGTCCGCGAATACGACGCCAAACAGAGCGCAGCTATAATCACCGCAAAGACTCCCCTGCGAGGCATGCATGGATACATCAACGCTCGTCAGCATAGAGGATTACCTCAAGACTGTGTACCGCCCCGATGTCGAATACATCGATGGCGAGCTTCGTCTTAAAAACAGCGCTCTTGAGGAGAATCCTATGGTGATGTGGGCGCATGTGCGGCTGCAATCCCTGCTCTGCGCCTGGTTCGATCGGCACGAGGACGAGTGGGGCATCATCGGAGGCCCGGAAGCCAGGACGCGCGTGTCGGGCACACGTGTGCGGCTGCCTGACATCGTCATGATCCCCGCAGGCCCTTCGCCGCAAACCCTGGTCGACCCGCCCCTGATCGTAGTTGAGATTGTTTCGCCCAGTGACTCATACAGTGAAATCGACGAGCGCATGCGCGATTACGCTTCCATGGGCGTGCCCAATTTGTGGATCATCGATCCCCAGCAAAGGGTCGCGCGCGAGCGCCGTGGCGACGCATGGGTTGATGTTGTCCGGCTTACCGTTCCAGGCAGTCCGATCTATGTGGACATCCCAGCGCTGTTTACGCGCCTAGATAAGTACAGCTAAATAGATTCTTCTAACAGGTTTTCGCGCCCAACACGCCATTCGTCGCGCTCTCGCGCCAGCACATCCCATATATTTTGCAGTTTGGCGCGTGCTTCCGGTGTGTTTGGAGCCAGCTCGCCGATAACACCTAGCGGGTGCATATGAAGTGTCGCATCGCGCGCCACTTCAGGAAAAAGCAGCACATCCACAAGCAAGCTTTCAGCCCGGACGAGAAGATTGTGCATTTTCGCCACCGAAGACAGCGAGACACCTTCTCGTATCAAACCTCCACGAGATATAGCATCAGCTGAGTGTGCAATAAATTTGTTGGCCTGCTTGCGCAAACCCTTAATGATCGGATCGTCCAGCCAGTTGAAGACAGTGTTCAGAAGCCTTTCGTCTATCTGATCATCCGGAGATCTCTCACTCGCAGAATTGCCTGAAATCTTATCAAACTGCTGATGCCTTCCGTTCGCTTCTAACCATCGGCTCAACGGAGAACCCTGAACTACAAAGCCAGGCTGCTCGGACTGGCTTCCAAAAGAAGGAGGGTCATAGCTATGACCACCTCTACACACGAAGTTATATCTTGTAAACACATCTTTGTGCGTGCGAATGTCATCAACGAGAGCTCGAAGAGAAATAACACCCCTCGAAGCGTTTCTGTCGCTCGGGTCCGTTAATTTCCGGATTCCGAGCACCTGTATTGCGATATACCCTCTGGCGAGAAAGCTGCGAAGGAGTGGATTGCAAACCGCCTCATTTCCAAGCTCTCCAGCTGCGAGAAGAATACGGTACTCCATGTCAGAAAGCAGCAAGGAGAAAAGCTGCCGGTCAATGCTGTTCGGCTCATTGGGATCAAGAGAGCACCAGGACCGCCAAAGCTCATACTTCTTCTCGAACTTTGCGAGTGACTCGGCTTGTGAAAGCATCACTGCGGTACTCCTTCGAAGATCTCAACGGCTCGCCTCCAGCATCTGCTCGGCGTGCTTCCGGCTGGTCTCCGTCACGGTGGCCCCTGAGATCATCCGCGCCAGCTCCTCCGTCCGGTCCCCCACCTCGAGCAAACGCACGCTCGTCGCCGTGCGCGCGGCTTTTTCGTGTTTCTCGATCAGGAAGTGCTGGTCCGCGAAGGCCGCGATCTGCGGCAGGTGCGTCACGCACAGCACCTGCTGCGTGCGCGACAGGGCCTTGAGCTTTTGCCCCACAGCTTCCGCCGCGCGGCCCCCGATGCCGATGTCGATCTCGTCGAAGACAAGCGTCCGGGGCACGGGCGTCTTTTTGCGCCCGCGCGCGTTCGCCCCTTCTTCCACGCTGACTTTGAGCGCCAAAAGAACGCGCGACATCTCACCGCCCGAGGCGACCTCGTCGAGCGGTTTCATCGGCTCGCCCGTATTGGTCGCGATCCGGCACACGACCATGTCCCACCCATGCCCCTGCCAGGCACCCTGGTCCTCGCGGGCGGCAACCGAAACTTCAAACCGCGCCCGCATCGCCAGGTCGTTGATTTGCTGCTCGGCCCGCTTGCCCAGCCGGGCCGCGGCCTCCACGCGCGCCGCCGAAAGCGCCCCAGCCGCGGCCGCGTACGCCTTTTCCGTCGCAGCCAACTCCAACCGCAGCGCTTTCACGATCTCGTCCCGGTTTTCAATCTCGGCGATCTTGCCCGCGACCTGCTCGCCGTACGCGAT
Organism: Acidobacteriaceae bacterium; assembly: GCA_965218545.1. Taxonomy (GTDB): domain Bacteria; phylum Acidobacteriota; class Terriglobia; order Terriglobales; family Acidobacteriaceae; genus EB88. Next base: position 189,795 of record CBDCLB010000002.1, read on the forward strand.
CACCTCAGCGAGTGTCGCCCCATACTTGCGCTTGAGCCGGTCGAGCGCTGCCAAACGGTCTTCGATTTCCTCCAGGCGGTCGGGCGAGGCTTGGACCGTTTCCGCGTAGTCGCGCACCGTTGCCGACACATCCCCCACCGCGGCGCGCGCTTCCTGGAGCTGCGACACCTGCTCGGCGAAGCGTGGGTCATACCGCGCCAGCTCTTCCACCTGCTTCAAAGCTGAACCTAACGCAGCTTCGGCCGAGGCCGAGCCCTCGTACAGCAGTTCGTGCGCGCTCATCGCGGCCGCCAGCAGTTTTTCCGAGTTCGCCAGCACCCGCCGCTCCGTTTCAAGCGCCGCATCCTCGTCGAGCGCCGGCGCGACGGACGAGATTTCCTTGTGCTGAAAGCTCCACAGGTCGAGCGCCCGCAGGCGGTCCTGTTCCTCCTGCTCCAACTCCCGCAAACGCGCCTGCACGCCGCGCCAGTGCCGGTAGGCCCCTGCCACCGCCTCTGTCGAGAGCCCTGCGTAACGGTCCAGGAGCCCTCGTTGCTGCGCTTCGTCGAAGTCCCCGCCCGTTTCTGATTGCGCATGCACCAGCGCAAGCTCCGGCGCGAGCTGCCGCAGGACGCCCACCGTCGCCGGCTGGTTGTTGACGAACACGCGCCCCTTGCCGGTCGCCAGGACCTCGCGCCGCAAGATCACCTCCGCGCCCTGCGGGTCCAGCCCGTTCTCCTCAAGGATTGCTTCGGCCCCCGGCGTCGCGTCGAACACGCAAGCCACGACCGCCTTTTCCGCCCCATGGCGCACGATGTCGCTCGAAGCCTTCTGGCCCATCAGAAGAGCCAGCGCGTCGACCAGGATGGATTTGCCCGCGCCCGTTTCGCCGGTCAGCAGATTGAGCCCGGGGCCAAACGAGGCGATCGCGTGGTCGATCACGGCGTAGTTTTCCGCGCGCAACTCAAGCAGCATAGGGAACCTACGGGTGAGCATAGCAGTCCACGCCGCCCGCGGGGCCGCCCCGCCTCACGGGAGTAACTTGGAGCGGCACTCCGGCGTCTGCTAACGTGGCATCTGGGCCCACCTCAAACGCATGACTCTTCTGTTTACGCTCGCCGCACTCTTCTTCCAGGCCGATGCCGAAGCAGCCCCGCCCCCGGGCGCACCCACCGGTTCTGCTTTCGGCGAAATGATCGCCAACTCCGGCCCGGTCGCGCTCGCGGTCCTCGGCGTCCTGCTGCTCGCAAGCCTTTACTCCTGGGCCATCATCTTCGGCAAACTCGGCACGTTTCGCCGGGCGCACACCCAGAGCATCAAATTTCTGCGCGCTTTTCGCAAAGCCCAGCGACTGCAGGAGATCGCGACCGTGAGCGAGCAGTTCAAGCCCTCGCCGCTGGTTCCGGTGTTCGACGAAGTGTACGAAACCTATCGCCGCCAGACCGGCGGGGGCGGGCCGCCGCGTAACATTACGGCTCTCGAGCGCTCGGCGCAAACCGCATCGAGCGAGTCCCTCACCGTGCTCGAACACCGGCTGACCTGGCTCGCGACGATCGGGGCCATCTCGCCCTTTATCGGCCTGTTTGGGACCATCATCGGCATCGTGGATGCTTTTCACGGCCTAGGCACCGCGGGCGCGGCGACCCTGCGCGCGGTCGCTCCCGGCGTTTCCGAGGCGCTCATCACCACCGCGGCGGGCCTCCTGGTCGCGATCCCTGCGGTCATTGCCTACAACCAGTTCACCGCGCGCTGCCGCGAGTTCGGCGCGCGCAACGACGACTTTGCGCGTGAATTGCTGAACTCGCTTGAGGAGGTCCAGCTCCGCGCAGGAGTCGATCCCCGTCAACAAGACCTGGGAGAGCCCGTCCGTGGCATTCACAACTAGGGAGGGCCACACTCAAACCGCGCTCGCGGAGATCAACATCACGCCGCTGGTGGATGTGGTGCTGGTGCTGCTCGTCATCTTCATGCTCACGGCACCGGTGCTGCAGTCGGGCATCGAGGTCGCGGTGCCGAAAACTCACACCGTGCACGAGATCACGACGCAGCGCGCGGTCGTTACCATTGACCGGCAGCAGCGCGTCTTTCTCGGCGACCAGCCTGTCAATCTCGCCGAGCTGCCCGCCAAGCTTAAAAATCCGAACGCCGACCCCGCCCACCAGGTTATTTACCTGCGCGCGGATGAGAAAGTGCCATTCGGCGCGTTCGCCTCCGTCATGGACGCCGTCAAACAAGCAGGAATTACGAACATCAGCATCGTGACCCAACCGATTCAGGGGAAGTGACCGGATGAAAGAGGAAGTGCATCAATGATGCTTTCGCCCGGAGAACAGGGCGAAAACAAAAGAACGAACATCGTTCATCCCGATTCATCGGCAGAGGGGCCCATTCCGTATCCAAGAGTGACGGAAACGGACGAGTGACCGGGTATACGACGTTCGATAAGATGGGTGATGAAAGATTGGTGTTCCGGATGTCTGGCAAGCCGCATGGCGGCGTCGAACCGCCTCTCGTGAAAGAACCGGCACCGCTGAAGGGGCCAGGCAGTCCGGCAAATTGCGCACGGCCTGCAAGACCTGAGGAGATACCGCAATGAATGCCGCCTCACTCGAAAACGAGAGCCTTGTCAGGCATCTTGGGCAGGTCCACGGCGACGTCGATACGAACCGCTTCGGCGTGCTGGATTTCGCGTCGGCATTTGGAAGTCCCTTGGAAGCGTTGGTCTACAGCAAGCTGTTTTGGCCCGATTTTCTTCAGTTCGAAGGAATGATCTTTTTGGCGGCGGTTCTCGAGTCGGATGAGGACCGCTCTCGTGTGCGCGCCGCGCTTTCGCGGGGAAGCTCCAGGTGCGAAGTCGAGCAGTCCTTCAATCGCTTTGAGATACCTTCCGATTTCTTTGCTTCCCATCGAGTGCCCACTACCGATGAAGAGAACCTTTGCCTTGCCGAACGCATGGCCGAGACCTGGCGGGCGAGGCTCTTGCAGCTTTTCCCGGACAAGCAGTTCACGGTCGCCGTCGAACACGAGCTCGGTGAACCGCCGACCTTGACCATCTCGCAGTGCGATCGCCAATCGCCAGAGCAGCTCGCGACGCTCGCCGCCACGCGGCAATAGAAACTTCGAGGGGGAAACCTTCAGCAACTCTTGAAGCTAGACCTTAGCAACGCTCCGCCCATGTCCTCTTCTACCCGCCATCTCGAACCCGACCCGCTCGCCAAACCCGCGCTCGGCTCCCTGCTGCTCCATGCGGGCATCTTCGGCTCGCTGGCGCTGTTGGCCGTCCTGCACATCCACGGCAATGCCTGGGGCAACCATAGCGATACTCAAGGCGCGATCCAGGCCACGATGGTGAGCTCCGCGCCGGCGATCCCCTTGCCGCGCGACGAGCAGCCCGCGAAAGACGTGCTCGCGACCGAAACCCCTAGCCCCGCGCCGGCCCCACCCGCGCCCAAAGCCCCCGCCGCCCAGCCGCAGGAGTCCATCCCGATCCCGGTCAAAGAGCCCGTCAAGCCGAAGCTCGAGCCTAAAAGGCAGGTCGAGCAGCCCAAAACGGCCAAGGTCCCGGTCCAGCACGTTCCGCTCGTGCCCGCGTCGCAGCTGAAGCAGGATCGCCCGCGCAACCGGGCGAATTACGGCGAAGCCGCCCCGGCAGCGGTGCCCCGTTCGATGGCCCAGGCCACGCCCGCCGCGCAGGTCAATGTGCAGGGCGGCAACTTCGGTGCGATGTTCCCTTGGTACGTGGACCTGATCAAACGCCGCACCGCGCAGAACTGGTACACGCAGGAGGTGGATCCGGGCACCCATGCGGGCGCTCGCGTTTACCTTACTTTCAATGTGAATCGCAGCGGCTCGCCGTCCAATGTGCGCGTCCAGCAGTCCAGCGGCTCACCTACGCTTGACTCCTCCTGTGTGCGCGCCGTCCAGCGGGTTGACAGCTATGGTCCCCTGCCCTCCGGCTACGGCGGTTCCAACCTTTTAGTGCAGTACTATTGTGAGCAGCCTGGGCGCTGATGCCGGGCAGACAGAAGCCATGACCCCCATCCGCTGTTTCGTTTCCGGCGTTTTCAGCGCCGTGCTGCTTTGCGCCGCTCCACTCACCCACGCGCAGGACTGGGTGCGCACCGGCACCAATCTGGGGGCGCAGCGCATCCGCATTGCCGCTGCCAACTTCAAGCCCGGCATCGTGAGCCCCGAAGAAAGCACCCTCAAACAGAACTTCGACGAGACACTGTTTTCGGATCTTCAAAACGCGGGCATCTTCGACATGGTCTCGAAGTCCCTCGCGCCGCCGCTGACGCCCGGCTCACAGGGAGAGGTGCAGCTCGCCTCCTGGGCCGCGGCCCCCTCGAACGCCGAAATGCTTGCCTTTGGTACGTTCACCGTCAACGGCAGCCAGCTTTCCGTCACCGGTTTTCTCGATGACACCAGGAACACGCAAAGCCCGCAGGTGCTGGGCAAGCAGTACTCCGACACGGCCTCCCCTGAGAACGCCCGCCGCATCGCCCATCGCTTCGCCGATGAGATTATCGAGCGGCTGGGCGGCATCCCCGGTATTGCCGAAACAACGATCTACTACGTAGCCCGGCGGGGCAGCGGCGACAAAGAAATCATGGCCATGGACTACGACGGGGCCAACTCGCGGGAAATTACGCACCTAGGCACCATTTCGCTCTCGCCGCACGTTTCGCCCGACAACGCGCGCGTAGCATTTTCCTCGCTTGAAAAGCTGGGCTGGGCCATCCGGATGTATTCGCTCGAGCTGCACCGGCCCGTGGCCTTCAACTCGCCCGTCGGGACAACGCTTTCGCCGGCCTGGTCGAGCAGCGGTGCCCGGCTCGCCTTTTCCTCCGATCGCTCGGGCGACTCCGAAATCTACACGACGGACGCGTCGGGCGGCGACCTCCACCGGCTCACCAACTTCCGCGGCCCCGATGTTTCCCCCTGCTGGAATCCCAAGACGAACGCCCAGATTGCCTGGGTAAGCGGCCGCACGGGCTTGCCGCAGATATACATCATGGACTCGGACGGCGCGAACGTGCAGCGCATGACGGACGGCGGCTACGCGACCTCGCCGTCGTGGTCGCCGAACGGCCAGTTTCTTGCATTCGCCTGGAACCGCAAGTACGGCCCCGGCGCGCCCGGCGGTCAGGATATCTACATCATGGATGTGGCCTCGAAGCGCTGGACGCAGCTCACGCACGAGGCCGGCAGAAACGATTTTCCCACCTGGTCCCCCGACGGCCGCCACATCGCTTTTCAGCGGCAGGGCGCGGGCGGCCAGCAGATCTGGAGCATGCTCGCCGACGGAACGGAACAACACCCGCTCACGCATGGCGGCAGCTTTTCCGAGCCCGACTGGAGCCTCAAGTAGAAGGCCCACACCACTGTTTTTTCGAACCTGAGCCAAGGAGCCCCGAAGTGCCCAACACTGTTCGCCACGCCGTACCTGTTTTCAAAATCCGGGCTTCCCTGCTCGGCCTCGCCGCGCTGCTCACCGTCGCCGGCTGCCATAAGAAGCCCGCGCCCCCGCCGCCCCCGCCGCCGACTGTAAGCGCCGCCGCGCCCACAGCCGACATCACCGCGACGCCCGCCACGGTCAACCCCGGCGACAGCACGGTACTGACCTGGCATACAACCGGCGCGACCGACGTTTCGATCGAAGGCATGGGCGCGGTTGCCACCTCCGGGACGCAGTCCGTGAAACCGACGGAGTCGACCAACTACCACCTTATCGCCCGCGGGGACGGCGGCACCGCCGATGCCACTGCGCGCGTGACTGTCGGCACGGCTCCGAATCCGGCCCCGGCGAACACCGGCAACCTGAACGAGAACGATGTCGACGATGCGACCTTCCACCAAAATGTGAAGGATGTCTTCTTCGACTACGACAGCTACGAGGTCAATCAGCCTTCACAAGCGGTGGTAACGCAGGATGCGAACTGGCTGAACGCTCATCCGGGTATGAAGATCGTACTGGGCGGCTACTGCGACGACCGGGGCTCGACTGAATACAACCTGGCTCTCGGGGAGAATCGCGCAAATGCTACCAAGCAGGCATTGGTCGCGGCCGGGGTCACGCCGGACCGCATTCGTACGGTGAGCTACGGCAAGGAGAAGCAGTTTTGCACGGAACAGAACGAAAGCTGCTACCAGCAGAACCGGCGTGCACAGTTCGCGGTCGATCGCTAAGAAAGCCAAGGGGAGCTCTCGGAGCTCCCCTATTTTGCTAGCGCTTTTGCATTTTGACGAGAATGACGATGAGGGCGGACAAGCTGAGGCTGGAAAGCACGATGAGAGCAATGCGGGTTGGTCTCGGCATGCCGAGCGCGGGCTGTGAAGCGTATTCTTCCTTGGACATGAGGCCTCCTGGTTTTTGAGTGGGATGCGGCCTGGATTCAGGGTTGGGGAAGAAGCGAGCGAGTCCATATCATCTCGTAAAACTGCACACACGGCGACCGGGCCCTCAGCTGCATCGCCAAGGGGTTTGCGGGCGGTCGTTTTCGTGAGTCACACGCAAGTCAGCGTTTCCGAAGGAGCCGCGCCATGCGGAAAACATTCGTACCAGCTTCTGCTTTTCTCGGGCTTCTCCTGTTCGCGCCTGCGCGGCCCGCGCATGCCGTTTCCAAGGAGATCATCCAGCTGCAAACGCAGGTGCAGTCGCTCCAGGACATGCTCCAAGCGCTTCAGCGCTCGAACTCCGAGCAGCTCGGCGTCCTGCAGCACCTGATCGAGCAGTCCAACGACAACATCACCAAGATCACGCAGCAGATGACCGCGCTCCAGGCAAAGGTGGAAGCGGAAGGGCAGAATAACCAGCTTTCGGGTCAGATCCAGAGCCTGAACGACTCCGTCGATGAGCTGAAAACGCGGCTCGGCCGCATTGATACGACGCTCACCGGGATCCAGGGCCAGATGCAAAATGTGAGCACCCCTCCCGCGGGTGCGGCTTCACAACCGCCCACGAGCGGAGCTGAAACAGCAGCTCCACAGGGCCCGGGCGGCACGAGTGTGCCCCTGTCTGCGCCGGCTTCGGGCGTTACGCAGCCTGGCCCGCAAGCGCAAGCGCCGCCGGAGGACCAGCTGTACCAAAGCGCGATGCGCGATTACAACAGCGCGAAATATGACCTCGCGACCAGCGAGTTCGCGGATGTCGTGAAGTATTATCCGCAAACCGAGCCGGCCGGCAATGCTTCCTTCTACCTGGGCGAAGTCGCCTACCGCCGGCAGCTCTACCCGGCCGCGATCAAGAACTACGACGTCGTGCTGGAGCAGTATGCCGGGAGCCCGAAAGCTCCGGCCGCGCAGCTGCGCAAGGGCGAGGCCGAGCTCGCGAGTTCGCAGCACGACGCGGGCGTCCGGGACCTGCGCGCGCTGGTGCAGCGCTATCCCACTTCCCCTGAAGGGGCGCAGGCTCGCAGCTTATTGAACGGGATGGGCGTGCGATTGACAGCGAGCAAGCCGAGCCCCGGCCAGCGACTCCGGTAAGATTTTATGTGTCAGGTGTAAGCGGGAGAAAGCATGGCAACCACGATGCGGTTAGGTCTCGACGAATACCTCAAGACCAGCTATCAGCCTGATCGCGAGTACATCGACGGTGGCCTGAAGGAGCGCCACGCGGGCAAGTGGGAACACGCAAGGCTGCAGGCCCTGCTCACTATCTGGTTCGGCCAAAATGAGAGCCGGTGGGGAGTTATGGTCTCCACTGAGCAAAGGACCCGCGTCACGGAGTCTCGTGTCCGCATTCCAGACCTCGTGATCGTGCCGGCCGGACCTCAGCTGGACGTACTGGAAGCGCCTCCCTTGCTTGTCGTCGAGATACTATCTCCGGACGACACCTATTCGGACACCCAGAAGCGTGCCCGCGATTACCTTGAGATGGGCGTCGAAACTGTCTGGATCATCGATCCGGAAACGCGCAGCGGGCGCATATGCATCGGCAAAGATTGGTTGGAGCGCGATCGGCTGGAAGTCCCAAATACCGCGATCCATGTTGAGCTGGCGGAGATGTTTTGCTTTCTCGATAAGTCACGGCCATAGGGGATGCAATGGCTGAGCCTACTCCCGTCCCGGTGAAAAATCCCTGAGCTCCCCGACCGTCTTCGCGTCCAGCTCCTGCAGCACCGCCACCATCAGGTCCACCATCCGGTCGAAATCGCCCCGGTTCACGATCCCATTGTGGGAATGCGTGTACCGCACCGGCACCACGAAGTTGAGCGTGGGCACGCCGCCCGAGCTTTCCTGGATTGCGGACGAATCGTCGCCGTAGCCTTGAACGAGATCGAGCTGCAGCGGGATGCCTTTCTCCCGCGCCGTTCGTTCGACGAGCGAAACCAGCTTGCGGTTGGGGATCGCGCTTGTGTCGTAAAGAAAGATCCCCGGACCCGCGCCGAGCTTGACCTGCGTTTCCTCCGGATGGCCAAGGAAAACATCGCCGGTGATCCCGCCCTCGATCGCGAGGCCAATCTCGGGGTGCACCACCTCGGCAGCGGTCTTCGCGCCGCGCAGCCCGATCTCCTCCTGCGTGGTCGCGACAAAGAAAATCTGGTTCGGGTGCGGCAGCTTGGCCAACCGCTGCATGGCTTGGAGCAGCACCGCGCAGCCGATGCGGTCGTCCCAGGACTTACCCAGGTAGTTTTGCGTCCCGTTCATTACCGCGAAAGGCGAGTCCGGGACTACCGGGTCGCCCGGCTCCAAACCCATCGCGGCCGCCTCGGCTTCATTCTTCGCGCCCACGTCCAGGAAAAGGCTGTCGCGCGGAAACACCTTATTGCGGTCCTCCGCGGGCAGCACATGGATATCGCGAATACCCGTGATTGCCCGCACCGGCCCTTTGGAGCCGAGAATGATCCAGCGCTGGTCCACCAGGGCCTGGTCGAGCCAGCCGCCCAGCATCTGCATGGTCAGGAAGCCGTTGGGCGTCATGCGCCGCACCATGCCGCCCAGCTCGTCCATGTGCGCGTCCACCATGATGCGCGGGCCTGTCGTCCCCACCTGCGCGATGACCGAGCCCATGCCGTCGTAGCGCAGCTTGGTCGCGAGCGGCTGCATGATCGGGACCATCACCGCGCGCACCGGCCCTTCCGCTCCCGGCGGGCCCGGCGCGTCCGACAGCTTTTCGAGCAGCGATACCGTCGCGTCCTGCGCGTACAGCGCGCCCGGCAGCAGGACCAAAGCAAGCGCCAGCAGCTTCTTCATTCCACGCCTCCCTTCGCGGCAGTGGCCGTAAATACATCCTTGGGCAGGATCGCGTGCACGCCCATATTCGTGTCCACCAACTGCGTAATGTCCAGGTCCACCGCGACACTCGACAGCTGGTAGGCTTGGTCGCGGGTCAGGTGCTTATCTGCTTCGAGAAAGCCGAGCATGTTGTGCAAAGCCATCTCCGTCGCCTTGTTCAGGTCCGGGCTAAAACCCATGGTGATGTACGCGGTGGGCGTTTCGGCCATGGGCCACAGCAGATGTCGGTCCTTGTGCACCACGAACCGAAAGGTCCCTGTCAGCATGGTTTCCATAGCCGTGATGTCCACCTCCCCGTTGCCCTGTCCCGCGTGGCCGTCGCCTGCCTCAAACAGCGCGCCCTTGGCATGCACCGGCAGGTACAGCTTGGTCCCGGCGACGAGCATTTTGTTGTCCATGTTGCCCCCGTGCATCCAGGGCGGCGCGCTGTTGTAGCGACCCGCGGACTCGGGCGGCGCATCGCCCATGGAGCCGAAAAAGGGGTGGAGCGGGACCTCGATCCCCGGCGCGAAGTCGGCGACCATGCGCGCGCGATCGAGCGGGATCTTCGTCATCTTGCCGTAAGGGTAATCGTCCGGCAGATAGCCGCGCCCCACGCCAAATCCGTTGCAGGCCCAGGGCACGTCGATCGCGATTTTCTCAATGTCCACCTCGAGCACGTCGCCCGGCTCGGCCCCGTCCACCGCGATCGGCCCGGTCAGGATGTGGCCGCCCGGCCCCTTGTCGATCCCCTTCGCGTCATACAGCGCTGTGACCGAGGCGGGGATCTCCGAAGGGGCAATCCCCATCTTTTCCAGCCGCTCCGGCGAACCGCAGGTTGAGAGCGTATGCACCACGACCGTGTCCCCGCTTTTGACCGTCAGGACCGGCTTGGCTTGCGCCCAGTAGTAGCCCCACGCCACCGTCGTTGGGGTCGCATCGAGAGTCTGCTGCGCGAGCGCGGGAGACGCCAGCAGGGCGGTTGCGAGAAGAAGCGAAAGGCGCATGGCTCGAATGTACCAAGCTGTATGCAATCCGCCTAGCGCGAACTGATCCTCCTCAGTGGGAAGCAGCTTGGCGCGGCGCGGCCTCCGCGGCATCGGCCAGCGCGTAGGCGGTCACCGTCATCACCGCCGCGTTCTCCGCCAGGCGGTGCGGGTCTACCTTGTCAAAGGTATCGGCGGCGGTGTGGTGGTAGTTGAAGTAAGTGCGCGAGTCCTGCGTCGGCGCGAGCCCCGGGACGCCCTTGCCAACGATCGCCGCAATATCTTCACCCGTGTCCTCGCTTGGGCTCAAAAGGCTCGCCCCAATCGGTGCGAGCGCCTCGGCAATAGGCCGCAGATACTCGTACAGCTGCGGCGGCCCGGTATAAGTGATGCCGTAGGGATGGTCGCAGCCCAGGTCGCTTTCGATCGCGGCAATCTGGTTTGCGAGCTCGCCCGCGTGCTCCTGCGCGTACGTCGCCGCGCCCTCCGAGCCCGACTCCTCGTCCATCCACGCGATGAAGCGCACCGTCCGCTTGGGGTGGATCCCGAGCTTCTGGAGCAGGTGAATCGCCTGCATCGAGACCACGATACCCGCTCCATCGTCGATCGCGCCCGTGCCCAGATCCCACGAGTCGAGATGCCCTGAAACAATGACCACCTGCTCCGGGTGTTCGGAGCCCTTCCAGTCCGCGAGGACGTTGTAGCTCTCGATCGGAGGCCGTGTTTGCGGGGTGAGCGTGAGCCGCATCGTCACAGGGCCTTGCTTCGCGAGCGTTGCCAGCAGGTCCGCGTCCTCCGCTGTCACCGCACCGGCGGGGATCTTCTTTTCACCTCCGGGTACGAAGTCGCACCCGTGTGCGGCAAACGGAAGTCCGCGCCGCCCACCGAGCGCACCAGCACGGCCATCGCCCCGGCCTGCTCGCCCACTGACGGCGCAAGCCCGCGGTAGATAACCGATTGGCCGTAGGCATAGCCGCCCTGGCCCACGGCTGCCAGCTCTTTATCGAACGCGTGATTGAGCAGCAGGATTTTGCCCTTGACCGCGCTGGCAGGCAGCGCCTTCAGCGCAGCGAAGCTGTTCACCACGACCACGGGCGCAGTGACGCCCTTGGCAGGCGTCGCCGCGCTGCCGCCAAGGGCCGTTACGACGATCTTCTGCGCGGTTCCCGGTGCACCGCCCGGCCAGGCGGTCAGCTCCGCGGTTTCCTCGCCGCGGACCCAGTGCGGGACCCTGGTTTTTCAAGCTGGACGGTAGCACCCAGCGCGCGCATTTCGCCCGCGACCCACTCCACCGCGGCCTGGGCTTGCGGCGAGCCGCTCAAGCGGGGGCCGATGTTGTCGGTCAAATGGCGGAGCTCGTCGTACGCATACGGGTCGGCCATGGTCGCGTCGCGCACACGGCCCATCGTCGCAATCTGCGCGGGCGTCCAGGTGCCCGGCGCGCCGCCCCATAAAGCGCTCAAGCCGCGACTGCATGCCATGGCTCGGCTGCTGCGCGACGGCGAGTGTGGAGATACACAGGGCAAGGAGAAGGGCACGCGTCGGAAGCATGCACGATCGTAGCAAAGGGGGCGGGCTACGGAAGGCGGAACACGATGCCCGTCGAGAGGGTGCGCGGGTTGAAGCTGCCCGCAAAGCTTGACAGCCCGCCGTAGGAAAACTCCACCACGCGCCAGTCCAGGCGGGGGAAAAAGGTGTAGTCGAGGCCGCCCACGAAGTTGTACTCGAGTTTCGTCGCCGAGGTGTACGCGGCGCTCCCTTGGCGGCCTGCCTCGGCGTGCCCGGCACCCACAAGTGCTTCCACGTAGGGCATCAACGGGAGGACGTGCGGCTTGAAGACAAGCCTGGGCCCCACAACTCCGCTGGCAATGCTCGCCCCACTTCCGTTCACGACCGTGCCGCGCCCGTCGATGCCCAGCGCGAAGAACGGAATGCTCCAGTGATTGTCATAGATCCCGAAGGTAGATCCGTACTGCCAGCCCACATTGGGCACGTTGAAGTTGGCGGTGGAGAACTCGCCGTAGAGGCCGATTTGCGCGCGGGCGGGCAGCGCGCAGGCACACAAAAACAGAGCAAGCAGAAGACGCATGGGGGAGCCTCGTCAATCAATCTGGAGAACTCCGGGAAAAGACGCGCAAACCGCTGTGAAAGTTGTGCGCCGCAGCGCTCTAGTTCCGTAGCTCCCGCATCGCATCTGCGACCTCGGCCTGCTCCTCGGCCGTAAGCGGCAGCAGCGGCAAGCGCGGACGCCCGCCGTAGAAGCCGTTCAGGTCGCAGGCGTGCTTGATGCCCGCGATGCCGAGCTTGCCCGCGACCACGCGCGAGGCTTCCACAAGCCGCCCCTGCTTTTCTTCCGCGAGCGGCCCGTCGCCTTCCTTCCACGCCACATAAGCTTCATGGCAGGCCTGGGGCGCGCACGCGGCCATGGCTAGCACCCCGCCCACCGCACCTGCCTCCAGCGAGGGAACCAGCTTGTCGGCCGCGCCGCACAGGATCTGGAAGCCCACCTCGCGTGTGCGCGTCCGCAAGGAAGTCACGGGCGGCGCGGCGACGGCTGCACCGGTAATCGTGACGAGTCCCCCGGCGCTTTCCACTGCCGCGGCGGCCTGCATGCGCCCGGTGACCGCGGCGAAAACCGGCGTGACCGTAACCGTGCGGCGCGGGGCGTCCTTGGTAGCGGCAAAGACAGCCGCGATCCGCTCTACGCTCCCGCTCGAGTCCTTGAGGCCGAGAATGTTGGGGTGTTCGGCGAGCTCGGCGACAAGCTCCGTAGGCAGCTCGTACTGCGTGAACTTCGGGATGGAGTACAGCACCACGGGGATCGGCGACTGGTCCGCGATGGTGCGGAAGTAGGTCAACATCGCGAGCGGGGTCATTTGCGGCGCGTAGTAGAAGGGCGTGCGCACCAGCGCCGCGTCGTAGCCTGCGGCCGCCGCGAACTCCGCCATGCGGATCGTCGCGAGCGCGCTGCCCTGCCCCACCCCGGCCAGCAAAACCTTTTCTGCGGGCGCGGCCAGGGCCGCGGTCCGCAAAACCTCGCGGGCTTCCGCGTCGTCGGCCAGCATGGCCTCACCGGTCGAGCCCAAAACGACCAGCCCGGCAGACGGCCCGCGCCCGTAGCGGTCTACATTGTGCTCCAGCTTACGGAGATACAGGCTCCCGTCCGGATACCAGGGCGTGGTGATGGCGGGGAAAATGCCTTCAAGCAGCATGAGGTGATTGTAAGCGGGATGGGGTCAGGAAACGAGCGTCTCCGGTGCCGGCGCTTCGGCGCGGAACTCGCCTTCCCACCGGGCCACGACGGCCGCGGCCAGGCAGTTGCCGGTGACGTTAATGACGGTGCGGCCCATGTCCATGAGCGCGTCCACGCCAAGGATGAGGAAGATGGGGCCTTCCGGCAAATGAAACGCGCCGGCGGTGGCAAGAAGCACCACAAGCACGGCGCGCGGCACACCGGCAACTCCCTTGCTTGTGAGCATGAGCACGAGCAGCATGGCGAGCTGCGCGCGCCAGCCCAGATGCCGGCCCGCGGCTTGCGCCACAAACACAGACGCGATCGCGAGATACAGCGCCGAGCCCGCGAGGTTGAAGCTGTACCCGGCGGGAATGACGAAGCCGGTGATGCGGCGCGGGACGCCGAAGGCTTCCATCGCTTCAATGGCGCGGGGCAGCGCGGCCTCGCTGGTGCTGGTGGCGAAGGCAATGGTCGCGGGCTCAGCGACGGCTCTCAGGAAAGCGCGCACGGGCACTCGCGCGATCAACGCGGCAGGCAGCATAGCGAGCAGCGCGAATGCGGCGAGCGCGAGATAGAGCGTGAGCACGAGGCGGCCCAGGCTCGCGAGCGCGCCTACGCCCGCGCTCGCGACCGTATAAGCCAGCGCCGCGCCCACGCCGAGCGGGGCCAGGTACATGATCAAGTTGGTGAACGCGAACATAGTTTGCGTGAGCGAGTCGATCAACGCGAGCATGGGGGCGCGCTTCCCTTGCGGCACGCGGTTGAGCGCGAGCCCGAACAGCAGGGCGAAGACGGCGACCTGGAGGATCTGGTTGGTCGCGACGGCCTGGGCGATGTTCTCCGGAAAAACGCGAAGCAGAAACTCCTGCCAGGTGCCCAGGCTTGCCGGAGCTGCAGCCGCTTGCGCGTGAAAGGCAATGCCCACGCCTGCTTGCGAAAGGTTGATGGCAGCGAGCCCGATCGCGAGCGCGACCGTGGTTAACGCTTCAAAATAGACGAGCGACTTCCACCCCAGCCTGCCGATGTGCGCGGACGGGCCATGGCCCGCGATGCCGGTGACGAGCGTGCCGAAGATGAGCGGGGCGACAATGGACTTGATGAGGCGTAGAAAGATATCGGAAAAAACGCGCGAAGCAAGCGCGGCATGGGGCAGATCGAGCCCGTACTCAATGCCCGCGAGCATGGACCAGAAAATCCAGGGCGTGAGGGAGCGGCGGCGCGCGGCGTAGAGGGCAAGCAGCAGGAGGCCGGCGCAGCGCAAGACAAGCCCCGCGGGACGCGCGGGGAGCAGGATTCCCGCGGCCCAAAGCAGCAGCCCCACAGCGGGGAGCGCTCGACTGGTGCGCGCACGGTTGGTCTCGCTCACTCAAATAGCATAGGGCCGAACGCACAAATTCACTCGCAAGGGTTTGGTAACCTCAGGGGTCGGAGGCTTACGGATCACCTTGGATTTTCTCAAACGATTGCTGCACGGGCGGCACTGGCTGGCGCTCGGGTTTGTCGCTGTTTTGTTCGGTCTGGTTGCCGCGTTTGTGGACCTTAAGCCGCAGGTGGGCGTCAACTTCTTCTTTTCTTCCAGCGATCCGCGCTTTCAGGAGTCCGCGAAGATCGACAAGATGTTCCCTTCGGGGAGCCAGCTTATCGTCAACATAGCGGCTCCCAGTATCTCGTCGGAGCACTACCTGGAGCGCCTCGGCCGTTTGACGCGGGAGCTCGACGCGGTCCCTACCGTGACCGGCGTGGAAAGCCTGACGGACGGCCCCAAGGATTTGAAAGACGCCGAAAAGAGCCCTTTTTGGAAGCGTCTGCTGCTGCCCGAGAACGGCCGTTCGAGCAACATCATCATCTTTGTGCCGGAAACAAACACGCAAACGCTGATGGAGCGCGTGGAACGGATCACCGCTAAGTTCAACAGCAAGGACTTCAAGATCGAGATTGCCGGCGCGCCGTACGTGGCCGACATGATTCGCCGCAACCTGAAGCATGACTTCGACACCTTCAGCCTGACATCTTTTCTGCTGTTCGGCGCGGCCATGTGGCTGGTGTTCCGGTCATGGAAGCTGACCGTCGGTATGCTCGCCACATGTGTCAGTGCCGATCTCCTGGTCCTGCTGATTCAGGCCGCATTTGGGCAAAAGATCGGGCTTCTCACCGCGAACCTTACCACCATCGTCTTCGTGGTCACGCTGTCGCACCTGGTCTATATGACCTTCAACTGGCAAACGCTGGCAGGCACGGGGGAAGCGGACAAGGAGAAGCCGGCGGCCCGGGCCTGGCGCATGACGCTGCCGGCTTCCTTTTGGTCCATGGTCTGCGCGTCGCTGGGCTTCGGCAGCCTCCTGCTGGTGCCCGCCAAACCGCTGCGCGAGCTTGGCCTGGGCGGCACCATCGGCACGGTCGTGGCGCTGCTCTGCGCTTATCTGCTTTATCCGTCGTTTCTCGCCTGGACCGGCCCAAACAGTACGAAGAAAGTCGCCGATGGCGCACAGTCCCACTTTTGGGAGCGCAAATTTGTGTGGGTGTCGCTCGGGGTCGTCGTCGCGAGCGCCTGCCTGAGCTTCGGCCTGTTTCGCCTGAACACCGATCCGAGCTTGCTGGACTACTTCAAAAAAGGCCAGCAGCCGCGCGAAGGGCTATCCTTTGTGGACCGCAACGGCGGTTCCAACCCCATGACCGTGGTGGTCGCCGCGCCGGGCAATGCGAAGCTCGATTCGGGGGACGAGTACAACAAACTGCTTGGGCTGCAGCACGCGCTTGAAGACCACAAAGGCGTCGGCACGGTGCTTTCGCTTCCCATCTTGATGGAGGAAGCGCACCGTCACTTCCTTGCAAAGCTTTTGAGCTCGAATGAGCTGCTCAAGATTCTGAACGAGCCCAAGTTCCACCGCGTCGCGAGCACGTTTGTCACGAAAGACCGCACCCGCGCCGCGTTCTACTTCCGCATGGACGAGCATGGGCGCGACAAGCCGCGCGTAGCGGTGGTGAATGACATCCGCTCTATCGTGCAGCACCACGGCTTTCGGCCGGCCCTGGTCGGGGGCGTGTACGACCTGCAAGGCGAGCTCGCGCAGTTGGTCGCCTCGAGCCTCGTCAAAGGGCTGGGCTGGCTTATGGTTTTCTTCGCGGGCGTCGCCTGGATCGTAGGACGCAACCTGCGCACGGCCGCGGCGATGATCTTCAGCCTGTGCCTGGTACCCATTTGCATGCTGGGAGGCATCGGGCTGCTCGGCATCCCTGTCGATATCATCTCCGCCCCGGCCACCAACGTGTGCATCGGGATGGCCATCGACTCGATGGTGCACCTCGTGTTCGCCGTGCGGCGCGCGCAGCGGGACGGAAAACAAGGCTGGGACGCCTGGGTTGCCGGACGCAAGGAACAGTGGCGCGGCATTGTGTACTCGGATGTGGTTATCGGCGTCGGCTTTGCGATCTTTGCGCTTTCGAGCTTCCCGCCGACCCAGCGCTTCGGGCTTGTGGTGCTCGCCGGAACAGTTGTCGATATCCTGGTCAATCTTTCGCTGCTTCCGCTGCTCGCGGGCGCGCAGTGGAAGGACATCCGGTCCGCCGCAAAACCGGCGGCCTGATTACTCGTCCTCCTCCCGCAACTTGGCCAAACCCGCAAAGTCCTCGAGCGTCGTGGTATCGCCCTTGATCTCTCCAGTCTCGGCCATTTCGCGCAGCAGGCGGCGCATGATCTTGCCGGAGCGGGTTTTGGGCAGTGCTTCCACAAAGCGGACATCGTCGGGCCGCGCGAGCGAGCCGATCTCCTTTGCAACCCAGGCGCGGAGCTCTTCGCGGAGCTCCGGGCTTGGCTTCACGCCGGTTTCCAGGCTTACGAACACGGCGATCGCCTGCCCTTTCAGCTCATGCGACTTGCCCACGGCGGCGGCTTCGGCAACCTTGGTATGCGCCACCAGCGCGGACTCGATCTCCATGGTCCCGAGGCGGTGTCCGCTCACATTGATTACATCGTCGACCCGGCCCATGAGCCAGTAGTAGCCGTCCTCGTCCATGCGTGCGCCGTCGCCCGAAAAGTAGCAGCCGGGGATCTCGCTCCAGTAAGTTTTGAGGTAGCGCGCGTGGTCGCCCCAGATGGTGCGGGCCATGGACGGCCAGGGCTTGCGGATGACGAGCAGGCCGCCGTGGCCGGTCGGCACAGGCTCGCCCGCTTTGGTGACGATCTCGGGGACGATCCCGAGGAAAGGCACGGTGGCAGAGCCGGGCTTGGTCGGGATCGCGCCGGGCAAGGGGGTCAGCATATGCGCACCGGTTTCGGTCTGCCACCAGGTGTCGGCGATGGGGCAGCGGCCATGGCCGATCTCGGTGTGATACCACATCCAGGCCTCGGGGTTGATGGGCTCGCCGACCGTGCCGAGCACCCGGAGCGAATCGAGGCGCGCCGCACGAGGAAACGCCTCGCCCCATTTCATAAAGGCGCGAATCGCGGTGGGGGCGGTGTAAAAGGCGGTCACGCGGTGGCGGTCAATCACCTCCCAAAAGCGGCCTGGACTGGGCCAGTTGGGTGCCCCTTCGTACAGAACGGTTGTTGTGCCGTTTTGCAGCGCCCCGTAGAGCACGTACGAGTGGCCGGTGATCCAACCCACATCGGCGGTGCACCAAAATATGTCGTCCGGGTGCAGGTCGAAGACCAGTTTCGCCGTGAGATACGTTTGCACGGCATAGCCGCCATTGGTATGGACCAGGCCCTTGGGCTTTCCAGTTGTTCCGGAGGTGTACAGAAGAAAGAGCGGGTCCTCGGCTTGGAGCTCTTCAGGTGCGCACTCAGGGGCGGCCTTTGCCATCTCCGCGTGCCACCACAGGTCGCGGCCCGGCTGCATGGAAACGGGCGAGCCGGTGCGGGCGAGCACGACGACCCTGCGGACCTCCGGGCACTGCTTCAGGGCTTCATCGACCGAGGGCTTGAGCTTGATCTCCGCGCCTCGGCGGTAGGTGCCGTCCTGGGTGAGCACAACCCGGCAGTCCGCATCGAGAATGCGGTCGGCGAGCGCTTGCGGAGCGAAGCCGCCGAAAACCACCGAGTGTACCGCCCCGATCCGGGCGCAGGCCAGCATGGCGACGGCGACCTCGGGGGTCATGCCCATATAGATCGCGACCCGGTCGCCCTTCCTTATGCCAAGTGAGCGGAGCATGTTGGCGGCGCGGGCGACCTCCGTTTGCAGCTGGGCGAAGGTGAGGGCGCGCACCTCGCCGGGTTCGCCCTCCCAAAGCAAGGCCGTGTGCCCTCCCCTGCCCGTCGCGACGTGGCGGTCCACGCAGTTCACGCTCATGTTGAGCGTCCCATCCGCAAACCAGCGCGCCTGGGGGTCGTACGCTTCGGCGCGCACCGTTCCCGGCAGGTTCCACTCTAGCCCCTTGCTGGGCTCGCGAAACCATGGCAGCTCGCGCGCTGCTGCGAGCCAGAACCCATCCGCGTCCTCGACCGATCGCCTGTAGAGTTCCCGATACTGCTCCAAGCTCCCCACGTGGGCGCGCGCGGCGAACTCCGGCGGAGGTGGAAAGACGCGCGTTTCCCGCAGAGTTGAGGTGAGATGGGGATCTGAAACAGCAGCCATGCGGCATCCTTTCACTCAGGCGCTTGCTCTTTCACAGTACCGGGCGTTCCCGGCCGGAAGCAAGCCGGCGCAACCGGGCCGAAACGGGAATCGCACGACGCGAGCGCGCTTTCTCCGGTTGCCAGCGGAACAAAGTTCCCGTAGAACAAGAGCACATCCAAGGCGCAGCCCTGCCTCTTCGCTTCGGCGATCGGTCCGTTGCTGCGCATTCAGCAGGTTTCGATCGATGAGCACGCCAGTTTCAGCGGTTCCCACGCCCGGCAGCCGCTCCTTTTTCGACCGGGAACGTACGATCGCACCTCCGGGGTACAGCCGCTGGCTTGTGCCTCCGGCCGCGCTGGCGATCCATCTCGCCATCGGGCAGGTGTACTCCTTTTCCGTGTTCGTCAAACCGCTCCTGGCACTGACAAACGGCGCGGGCGCGCACTGGAGCCACAAAGAAGTCGGCTACATATTTTCGATCGCGATTGCGGTGCTGGGCATCTCGGCGGCGCTGTTTGGGCGATGGCTCGAGACCGCAGGGCCGCGCAAAGCCATGGCCATTGCCGCGCTTTGCTTCGGCGCGGGCTTCATGGTTGCCGCCGCAGGGGTCGCGACACACCTGCTCTTCCTCATCTATCTCGGCTATGGCGTCCTGGGCGGCGTCGGGCTGGGGCTCGGCTACATCTCCCCCGTGTCCACGCTGATCAAATGGTTCCCCGACCGGCCAGGCTTGGCTACCGGACTCGCCATCATGGGCTTTGGAGGCGGCGCGATGATCGGTGCGCCGCTCGGCACCGATCTCATGAAGTTCTTCGGCGGCACGGGGGCGCATGCAATCGTGGGCGCGTGGCTGTCGATGGGTGTCGTCTACTTCCTGTTCATGCTGTTCGGTGTGTGGATGATCCGGGTGCCGCGCGCGGGCTGGCGGCCCAGCGGCTGGACACCGCGGGAAGCCGCCGCCGGTTCCAGCATGATCTCCACCCACAATGTCACGGTCGCGAATGCGGTGCGCACGAACCAGTTTTGGCTTTTGTGGGCGATGCTCTGCCTGAACGTCACGGCCGGCATCGGCATCCTGGAGCAGGCCTCCCCCATGATCCAAACGCTGTTCGCGGGAAAGGTTTCCGTGCCGGCGGCAGCCGGGTTTGTCGGAGTGCTATCCCTGTTCAACATGGGCGGGCGCTTTGTGTGGGCGGCCATGTCCGATTTTCTGGGGCGCAAGGCGACCTACACCATCTTTTTCCTGCTTGGAACGGCTCTTTACTTTTGGCTGCCCTCGATCGGGAGCGTTCCCCTCTTCGTCGTCATTGCCGGAATCCTCATCAGCATGTATGGCGGCGGCTTCGCGACTATCCCGGCCTACCTTAAGGATCTGTTCGGAGGCGTCAACGTAAGCGCCATCCATGGAAGGCTCCTGACCGCGTGGTCGACGGCGGGCATCGTGGGTCCGCTCATCGTGAATGGCCTGCTCGACCACGCCGCAGCAGCGGGCCGGCCGTTGCGCTCGGCCTACCCTCTTGTGCTGCACACGATGGCATTCCTGCTGTTGGCTGGGCTGATTGCTTCGCTCCTGGTGCGCCCCGTGGCTTCACGGTACTGGATGGTCGAGGGCGAGTCTGCAGAGCCGGATTACGGCGGGCACTGAGGTTGGCTGTCGAGAAAGCGCGAACCGAAGGGGGGAAAGATGACGGAACGGAACGAAACTGTAAAGGCCGGCACACAGGCAAAGCTCGTGCTGGCCTGGCTGGTAGTGGGTGTGCCGGCGGCCTGGGGCGTGTACAACACCGTGCTGCGCGCGGCGAATCTGTTTACGCGATAAGGGGCGCTGGGGCCGGCTGTATGGGAGCCCCTACTTGCCCGTGCGCTGGTATCGCACCTGGTGCCACTCCCAGGCGCTGCGTACGATGCCGTCTATCTCCGTGTGCTCGGGGCGCCAGCCCAGCTCCTGCTCGATCTTCTTAGAGCTCGCGACAAGCACGGCCGGGTCGCCTGGGCGCCTCGGTTCTTCAACCACGGGAATCGGGTGGCCGGTCACGCGACGGACGGATTCAATGATGTCGCGAACGCTAAAGCCAACCCCATTGCCGAGGTTATAGATGAGCTGCTGCGGTTCCGCGCGGTCCATCAGCGCATGAAAGGCAAGCTGGTGGGCCCGGGCAAGATCCTGAACGTGAATGTAATCGCGAACCGCGGTGCCGTCCGGGGTGTGATAGTCCTGGCCGAAGATCTTGATGGAAGGGCGGCGCCCAAGTGCTACGTCGAGCACGAGCGGGATCAGATGCGATTCTGGCTCATGCGCCTCGCCCCGGCCCGGAACCGCGCCCGCGACGTTGAAGTAACGGAGGCTGGCATAGGAGAAGCCGTGAATGCGGTGAAACCAGGGCAGCATCTGCTCGACCAGCAGCTTGGACTCGCCATAGGCATTTGTAGGCGTAAGGGCTGCACTTTCCGGGATGGGCGTGGATTCGGGTTCCCCGTACAGCGCGGCGGTTGAGGAAAATACGAGCCGTTTCACCCCGGTGCCGAGCATAGACTCGAGCAGCGTGAGTGTCGTGGCGCTGTTGTTCCGGAAATAGAGTTCCGGCTTTCTCATGCTTTCGCCGGCCTCGATCAATGCGGCGAAGTGCATGACGCCGTCAAAGCCCTGCCGGAGCGTTTTCTCAATGAGAGCGCGGTCCGCGAGCTCGCCCTGCACAAAATCGGCGCTTTCGGGCAGCATGGAGCGATGCCCGTGCCTGAGATCGTCGTAGATTGTGACCTGATGGCCGGCGGCCAGGATCTCCGCCGCGACAGTGCCTCCAATGTAGCCGGCACCTCCGGTTACCAGAACTTTCACGTGGATAGCCTTTCAACGAATGTGGGCGGGGAGCAACCGAATCGCGGCACTCTCAGTCCAAACCGGTAAATCAGAACCTAGCTGTCCCGCTTTGGTTCCTTCCGCTCCCAATAGTAACCGAAGAATATCTCTTAAACAGTGGACTTTTGTCCAGGGCGGGTAGAATGAACCGAGAATCCCGGCGTCTAGAAGGAAAAGCTCCGCATGAGAGCGGCAAACCGGGACCAACGGTCATGAAAGGCGGGAGAGATCGCGATGCACGGAAGAGCGACGGGGGAAAAATCTGGCATTGAAGAGAACGCCCCTGTTCCACCCGGGGAATCCGCCGATAGGATCTCTATGCGGCTGCGGTCTCCAAACCTCAACTCCGAACACGCGACAAGATCGGCTCCCCCGGTCGCCGGAATAGGATCTATGCCCGAAATACAGGAAATGCACGAACAGGAGACAAAAAGCATTGCGGTGGGCAGTCCGGGTTCGCATGCGAGTGAAACGGCCGTTCCACAGCGCGATGTGCTGAACCGCGCGAATTTCGGGCTCCTGCCGGAGGAAAGGCGCAGGCTCGGCTCCTTCGGCATTGCGGCGGGTCTGAACGTCGCCCTCGCGATCGTCATTTTGGTCCTGACCATCAATCATGTGCACCAGGTGTACGTTCACCGGCAGGAGCAGCTGACCTATTTAGCACCACCGCCCAAACCCTACGTTCCGCCCACTCCCAAGGTGGTGATGCCGCCGATCCCGCCGCTTCCCAAGGAAGAGGTGAAGATTCCTCCCCCTCCCGTCCCCAAGCCCGTAGTGGAGCCTCCCAAGGTAGAGCTTCCGAAGGTGGCAGCCAAGGCACCCGCCATGCCCGCGCCTGCTCCACGGCCCGTGGTGACGCCGCCGCGGCCTGTTCTCGGCGCGTTTAAGTCGCCGCAGGCTCCGGCTCAGCAGGCCCCGCGGGTCGCGGCGGCTCAGGCAGCCGGGTTTGGTGCGCCCACCGGCGTGCAGGCGAATCCGAATGCAAACCGTCCATCGGAGCTGGCTGCTGTAGGCGCATTTGGGGCGGCGGCAAACAGTAACCAGGGCGCTGCGTCACGGCGCGGCGCGGTCGCGTCGAGTGGTTTCGGCGCGGGTGCGCCTTCCGGATCGCCAAACGGCAGCGCCCGAGGAGTGGTCGCGTCTACCGGATTCGGCTCCGGCTCGCAAGCGGCAGGAATGCCGGGCGGCCGCGGTACCGTTGCGTCCACGGGCTTCGGCTCGGGTTCACAGCCCGGCGGTTCAGCGCGGGGCACGGGAACGGTCGCGTCCACCGCCTTCGGCCATAACGCGGCAGCCGCGAGCGCGCCGGCAGCAAGGGCGCAGGAGCCCGCGACTACGCCGATCGTGGTGCTGTCGAAGCCATTGCCGCAATACACGGCGGAAGCACGGGAGCAGCACATCCAGGGCGATGTGACCCTGGAGGTACGGTTCACGGCCGGCGGCCAGGTTGAGGTTCTCCGGGTTGTGAGTGGGCTGGGGCATGGTTTAGACGAGCAAGCCAAGCTCGCAGCCGCGCGCATCCGCTTCCGTCCGGCCACGCGGGACGGCAAGCCCGTGGATCAGGTTTCGGTCATTCATGTGGCGTTTCAGCTCGCCTAGCGCGGCGGATGCTGCTAACTTTTGCAAAGCCGGTGCAGTCTCCGGCACTATGAGGTTTTTTTATGATTGCTCGTAAACTCGGGCTTTGGGCGTTGGGCGCGTCGTTGACAGTCTCACCGGCATTCGCCAAGAAGCATAAGCCGCTGGAGCTTGTTCCGCTCACCGCGGATCAAAAGCAGCTGGTCACCAAGGCGATGGCGCAAGAAAAGGCTACGGTCAAGCAGATCGCCAAGCACACGCCGGTAGTCCAGACCTATATCCAGAACATGCGCCCCGACCCGGTGGAGTTTCAGGTGCCGGTTTCGGACCAGTACATCATCGGGCGCGTAGACTTCGGCAAAACTTTTTCAAATGACCAGTACGACGCCCGCGCGACCAAGCGCGGTGTGCTGCACGGCTCCCTGCAGTACATCACGGGTCTAAGCAAGGCTTTTGAGTTGAGCTACTCGCCGACGGGCTTTATGGACATGATGTTCATCGATCCCACCGGCTTCGATTTCGAGCATTACGACTTCACTTTTGTACGCCCTGAGTTTATCGGCAACGTCCGGACCGCCGTGTTCGACGTGCAGCCCAAGAAGAAAGCCGGGGCGGGCCGCTTTTTTGGGCGTATCTGGGTGGAAGACCGCGACGGGCACATCGTCCGCTTCAACGGCACCTACACCAGCAATCCTAACGACGAGGACACGCATTACTACCACTTCGACTCTTGGCGCTCCAATCTACAGGAAGGTGTATGGCTGCCGGCCGTCATCTACACGGAAGAATCCGACAGGTCCGCCGCCGCGCACGCGAAAGGCTTCAAGGCGCAAACGCATTTTTGGGGCTATTCGCTCAAGATTCCGCAGAATGTCTCCGATAACGCTTCCATGGAGATTGAGAACGCGCAGGACCAGAGCCAAAATTCGCAGGATGTGAACCCGCTCCAGGCACAGCGCTTGTTCGTGACCCAGGCGGAAAACAACGTATTAGACCGGCTGGTACAGGCCGGGCTTTTGGCACCGCCGAGCGCATTTGACAAGACTCTCGAGCAGGTAACCAACAATATCATCATCGGTAACAATCTCCAGCTGCCGAACGACATCCACTGCCGAGTAATGCTCACGCAGCCGCTTGAGTCGCTTGCCGTAGGCAACACCATCCTGCTCAGCAAGGGGCTGGTCGATGTGCTGCCAACCGAAGAGTCGCTCGCAGCTGTGATCTCCTTCGAGCTGGCGCATATCGTCCTAGGACACCATATAGACACCCGCTACGCCTTCAATGACCGGCTCCTTTTCCCGGATGAGTCCGCATTTGAGCGCATCAACATGAATCATACCGATGCAGATGACGCAGCCGCGGCAAAGAAAGGCATCGAGCTTTTCAACAACTCGGTATACAAGGACAAAGCGGCAAGCGTAGGACTTTTCTTCGCCGAAGTACAAAGCCGCGAGAAGGAGCTCTCCTCCCTTCTTTCGCCCCGGCTCGGAGACGCTTTGATCCAGCCCGATGGGGTGCCTTGGCTCGCGAACCTGGGCAAAGGGCAACAGCTAAAGGTCGCTGACATTCACCAGATCGCGGCCCTGCCGCTCGGCAGCCACCTTCGCACAGACTCCTGGGATGACAAAGTGATTGCCTTGAACGCCCCTGCTCCGCTCATTCTGAACCCGAGCGACAAGCTGCCGCTTGAAGTGACTCCCGTATATGAGCGACTCCAGTATTACCAGCCGCCTGCCGCCCCAAGCGCGGCTCCTGCGGCTCCCGGCGCTGCGCCGGGCTCAGGTGAGGCATCCGCCGGCGCGACAAGCGTTGCACCACAACCGTCCGCTAACAGCGGGACAGCCACAAACGTTCCAAAGTAGGACACGGCAGAAGGCACGCAGAAGACATCACACCTGCGTGCCAAAGCAGATGAGTACGATCGCAAGACATTCTCGAATCGTTTTGAGCTTTTTCGGAGATTAACGATGCGCTTAGGTTTCCTTTCCCCGCTTCCGCTTTGCTTTGCGTTTTTTATTTTTCCCCATTCCTCGCAGGCACAGGTCAGTCCCTCAGCCGTCGGTTCTGAGCGCCATCTTTGGGGAGGAGTAGAATTCTCCAATTTCAAGCCCGACTATGGCCTCACCCGTTTGGACGGCATCGGTTTTTGGGGAGATTACTTCATCACTCACCGGATTGGAGTGGAAGGTGAAGTCCGCCTTTTGGATTTGAATAAGCCTTATAACGGCGAAACCGAAAAGACGTTCATGGGCGGCATCATCGGAAATGTTTTCCAGTACCACAGCTTCGACGCGTACGCAAAAGGGCTTCTTGGAGGCGCGACGTTTAACTTTCCGACCGTGGGCTACGGAAGCTACTTTGCTTTCGCGGCTGGGGGCGGGGTGGAGTACCGGTTTCTCCCAAGATGGAAAGTGCGTGGAGAGTACGAGTACCAAGACTGGCCAAGCGCGCCGGGAAAAGCGCTCGATCCGAACAGCAGCGGCTTAACACCAACAGGCTATAGCGCCGGGATTTCGTACGAAATCTTTTAGGTGCCAGCGTTGGTTGTGACGATCAAAGCTAGTTCAGCTACTTTGCTGGAAGCGAATACATCCAGCATGCAGGGCTGGACTCGATGACCGGGAAGCGATCGAGTTCGGTTGCTGTCCGCACAAGCGGTGGAGGTGCTGGTGAAGAATCATGCGAGCATGCTGCCGTTAAGCAAACGGCGTTGAACAGGGTTTTGGTGGCGGCACCTGCGGCCCTTCCGGGTGCGCGCGTCGAGGGCGGCGCAGCTGGTGTGGTGCTCTTTCATCAATTCAGTCGGATGGACGCTCCTTCCATGGTAGCGGCGGGCGCGGTAATCCCAGATGACCTGCGACTCCCACGCTGCGCAAACTCGCGGGGCGGACGGAGCTCAGCCTTGCGGCCAGCGGCGGCGAGCCTGGGGTTTTCTACGAAGTGTTCAGAGGGAAACGCTGGAGTGGCATGAGCCTTAGGCCATCGCTCAGCATATCGACGACACCGTGTGGAACAGGATTTCGGCAGTCTCGACGATGTACTGGACTCGTTTTAGGCATCGAGTACATGGTCGGCGTCACCGCCGACCGCCCATCTGAGAACCGTGCGTGAGAATTCCCAAATCACACGGCTCAAGCCTTTCAAACGCCTCTTGCGAGACGCAGCGGTGGTTATAACTGAGACGGCTGTGTAGTTGACGGTGACACTCCGGGTGCAAAAGCTGGCAGCCGGCTGCGACGTCGTGAGCGCCTAGAACCTTTGGGACGACGTGGTGGCTGTGCCAACCCGTCTCCCTAAATCGGGAGACCGCATGCTGGGCACTTGCCACCCTGCGTCCGCCACAGATAGAGCAGCACAGCACGACCTGCAAGGGTGCGGACCATGTGTTTGCTTTCACGCTCTTCGAAGTACATCCCCCACGCCGGATGATATGGGTTCGAGGCTCGCTTCAACTTGGTGTAGACGGAGAACAGCAGGGAGGTCGCGTAAAGTAACCACACGACATCCTTGGTTCCGTCCGGCTTCCGCCTGGAGCCGAAGAAGCACCACGACCGGCCACAACGGCGTGCGAAGTACTTCGCATAAGCCACCGTTTACCCTTCCGTGGATGCCGCCTAAGGGCCCAACGCCAGAGTGCTTTGAAGGTGGCGCAGTCGACACTGCTGAAAATGCGCGTGCTCTTGACGTAGCGGTGATACATCGCGCAACCCCGGATCATTCGGTTGAGGTCTGTTACCAGCCGCCATGCCGGAGCATGCAGCGACTTCCTCAGATGGAATCGCACGTTCTCAAGGGACGTACAAACGTTCTTCTTGGAAGGCTTGACCCACAGCTTGCCATGGCTGTAGCGACGCACGTTCTGGCCAAGGAAGTCGAATTCCTCTTCGATGTGCGTGATCTTCGTCTTTTCCGCTGAGAGTTCCAATCCGCGTTCCCGCAGGAGGGTCTCTACCAGCGGCTTCACCGCATCCTCTAGCAGCCTTTCGATCAGCCGGTGATGATGCACTCGTCGTCGTAGCGAATCAGATGAACGCCTGTCTTGCGACCCTTATTCGATCCTTTGCCGCGCAACGGGTATTGCTCCCGGAGACGTCGGTCTAAACCGTCGAGTGCTAGGTTCGCCAGCACGGGCGAGATGATCCCGCCCTGTAGCGTCCCGTGCTCGGTCGCATGCAGAACTTGGCTTTCCATGTAGCCCGCCTTTAGCCACTTGCGCAGAATGGCTCGGGCCATGGGGATGTGAACCAAAAGCCACTCGTGGCTGATGTTGTCGAAGCAGCCGCGGATTTCGACTTCCAGAATCCATTGCGAAGAGCCGGGATGTCTGAGGGGAATCGCGCACCCATCCGCCGCGTCCGCGCAACGGCGCTCCTAACGAAATCCATTAGAGTTCTCGTCCGACGTGGTCTCTGCCACAGGATCAAGCGCAAGCAGATGAACAGCCTGCATAGCCCGGTTCTTCATTGTGGGGATGCCCAGCGGACGCAGCTGGCCGTTCGACTTGGGATTAGAGACGCCGCAACGGCAGAGGACGATACCCTCGACCGCGCAACATGCCGACTGCAGCCATCTTCTTCTCCGGAGCGTCCCAGCTCTCGCTGTCCACTCCGGGTGGCTTTCTGCCCTGATTCTCAGTCACTCGCCGAACGCCCAGCAGCTTGCCGCGCCACGAGGTTGTGAGCAGACTTTGTAAAGCCTTCATCCTACCTCAGCTGCCCGTTTCCACCGCCTTCACGATACGCACCTGGTGCCGGCGAACCTTTCCCGTCACCGTGCGCCAGTCAACCCTCGCGCCGGTGACCGGAAAAGTCGGACGCTGCACCGGCGGAGTGCTCCGCCTTCATCTGCTTTGCGCCCTTATGCCGGATGGTCAGACTCTCTCGTGAAGAAAGACCAGAAAGAAGTGGGCTCGCTTTCGCGCCGAACACAAGGTCCGTATCCGCCCTGTCACCGGGCGGCGTTCGCTTGTTCTCTCCTCCTTTACCCGTACCGCGATGGTAAGGCCTCACGGCCTGACTTCCCTCGCGGGAGCGATACGGGCCTACCCTGCTCCGTTGCGATGACACAGTGCTTTAGGCCCTTTCTGTCACACCGGCAGCACTGTTCGCCCATGACGGAAGAGAATGGAACCTCCGTCCTCGCTGCACATCGGAGCCTGTCAGCATCTTGAGGCTCCTTCTTCTTGACGATGCTTTGTTGAGAGTTTGCATATGCGGGCCTTGCCACCAACCATAACTCCGGCCCGCTTCGATGCTGGCAGGCGCGGACTCCCCTCGCGGTTCGTCCGCCAGCCTTTTGGGCTGCGGCTAGATTGTCGGAGGGCTTCTCAATGGAGCGTTACCGCTCCGCTTGACCTTCTAGGGTACTGCCGGTGGGACGGCAGGTCCGGTCGCGTGACCATGCCGGACAATCATCGGAATGACTTTCAGGTCGCACCCATTCGTAAAAGCCGCTGTGTGGGACATTTGCACTCGTTTCCGGGCTGCGGGCCACACGGAAGCCGGCTCGCCGTTCGACGCCCAAGGTCCCAGCCTCGCGGCTCTGCTCGCGCAGACGTGCTCACGCCCCTGGAGCCTTCCGCGGGCCTCGATGCGCTCGCGTCGGCCCGCTGCCGGAGAGACCGAGGCACACGCAGTTTGCCCTCGGACGACCCGGTGTTTCTGCTCCAAGGGCGTGCTTCCGCGCTCGGAACATCCTTAATGGCGGTGTTCTTTTGGCAGCGGCACCGCCCCTACGCAGCCTGGCAGACGT
The DNA here is from genome assembly GCA_965218545.1 of Acidobacteriaceae bacterium. Lineage (GTDB taxonomy): Bacteria > Acidobacteriota > Terriglobia > Terriglobales > Acidobacteriaceae > EB88. The sequence continues at coordinate 218,952 of CBDCLB010000002.1, forward strand.
GGAGCGCCCTGCTCCCCTTGGGTTGTGGCTGGACTCGCTCGGCCACATGCAGGAGGTGCTTGCTTCTGCAGACTTTTTCCATCAGCAGGAAGAGTGGGTTCCTGAGCAGAGCTGGTCCTAGGCGGGCTTTCTCAGCGCGATGATCAAACCCTCGCCCCGCGACCCGAGCGTGTGCTAGCTTTTTTCAAATGTTAACCTGCAAGGCCGCCGACTTACCCTCCAGTGCTACATTCGCGATCCAGCGCATACACCGTTCGATCTCGAATCGGCTTGCGCTTGAAGGATTCCGAAGAACCGGCTCGCGTTGAACGTCCTTGTTTGCGCGGCTGCGGAGCCCATTTCGCAGACTGAGGAAGCTACCGTTGCAAAGCGATCTCCGTTTGCACTTTAGCCTGGGATCCGCCTCTCAGGTAGACCGGCTCGAAGTCTTGTGGCCAGGAGACCCGGGGGCAAATTTTCTCCCACGTCTGAACTGACCGCTTTTACCGCCTTAGGCAAGCGGGCGCTTGGCTCCAACTTTGTAAGTCATTCCTAACATGTCTTCATCACAATGAAGTTGAATAAAGGAAGGCTTCGCGAGTGTGAAGCGCAGACAAACGATAGGTTCCGACGTGAGCAACTATCAAGCCCATCCAAAGCACGGCAGCCATGCGCCAAGCCACCGCGTTTTCTACATGTCAGATTGCCCCGCCGGCACAGCCGTGCTTCGTAGCCCTTTGGCAAACTCCACCGACATTGCAGTCGATCTGCCGAGTTCCTCTCAGGTTTGCGCGGCGTAAAACGGGTCTTCATGGAAGCCGAGATGCGCAAAATAGATGCGCGACAAACCGCGTCCCGGGTTGCACAAGCCCATAGCTCGCATGATCCAGACGGGAGCAGCCCGAATCTTCAGCGTCGGGTCGTAGTTAGCGAAAAACAGCTTCAGCGCTTGGCGGACTGTGATCGCCTCCCGCCCTTGCACTGGAACCTCGGTTGGCATGGCCCCAGCATTTTGGAAAGACTTGACCACCTGCCGGGCATAGTCGCCGCACTGATCCAGTAGATCTTATGGTGGTGTTTCCTACTGACTGAATAGCCCGCCCTTCAATTATGTTCGGCAGCAGCTCCGTGAGGTGCGTCGGCGCGAAAAAGGTGTGCGGGATGCCGAACGCCGCGATCATCGCGTGCCCCTGCATCCGGATCAGGTTTGGCACCATGGTGTGCCTGATCTTTGCCAAGGCCGGCGCACAGGCGCCGAGATTGGGGTAAGTCGCGTCCACGCCTTTCACGGCGATCCGGAAGCTGGTCAGGTCACGCAGGTCCGCTTTTACGATCTCGACCCCCGCGGGCAGCATGGCCCTGGACTTGTCGGGCGATCGCCCGCACTTGAAAGTTGCGTAGTTGAATGCCGACCGCACTGGCCTCGAGGCAATGCAGTTCGAGCTGGGAGAGTAAAGCGCGGTCTTGGCCGGAAACTGCCTGTAGAGCAGCGCCTAAGATACCCCTGCGGGCCTGGACGATGATCTTGGTCCCGGCACCCGGCCGAGGCGTGCAAACACCGGAACCTGGGCCGCCATGATCGCTTCCTTGCGATGGATTGCCGGCAGCCTTTCTGATCATTGAGGCATGAGGCCCGCCGTACGTGGATGACAAGTGGGCACTCACTTACAAGGAAAACTGGTTCGTTGTCGCGTGGTGAGCCTGTCGCCCTCCCCGCAAAATGAAGGTTTAGCGGGAAACCGGCTCATGCGACGCCGTTGCTCACGATCCGGATGAGCCGCTTTTCAGAATGCTGTTCCCGGGTTTCGTGCTGCCGGACACCGTCGCGCGCGGGAGCTGCGACCGCTCTGAAACCGAGAAAGCACGACGGCTCAGGCCGGTCCGCGCTGAAAACGCCCGCCCGCCGCCAGTGCCGCAGGTAAGTCGGGAGCTACGGAGGGGGCGCTTTCTCTCCATGTTTCGGCGTCCGATCACTGACTGCCGCCCCGCTCGAAAAAAAAGGCGTTGACACCGCCGAGAGCGAACAGTTACCTTGGCGAACCATTGGAATCGTTTCCACTGGAAGATCCGTTCACCGTTCCACTCTTGGCAGCAACATGCGGGTATTTGGAGGAGCTATGAGGCAAATCAATCTTTTCCGGGTCGCGGAAGTCCGGCGAATGCAATGTGCGGCATCAGCGATGGCCTTGTTGCTGTGTTTGGGAGGCGCGGCCGCCCACGCCCAGGCAAACGCGGGGATCACTGGTACGGTGGTTGACCCTTCGGGCGCGGTCATCCCCAACGCGAAAGTCACCATCTTGAACGAGCAGACCGGGCTCGTGCAGAAAACGACGTCTTCGAGCGCGGGCACCTTTTCGGCAACCGGCCTAACGCCGGACAATTACCGGGTCACGGTGGAAGCGCCGGGATTTAAGACTCAGATCCAGAATGACGTGAAGGTGGATGTCAGCGTGACCGCGACACTGACAATCACCCTTTCGGCGGGCGAGCAAGCGCAGACCGTGCAGGTGACCTCCAACGCGATCTCGCTCAATACCACTGATCCGCAGATCGGTTCCACGCTGGAACCGGATGTCGTAAAGGCGCTGCCGGTAGCGGTTTCCGGACGCGGTCGCCAGATCGATTCGTTGCAGTTCACGGCGCCGGGCACGACGGGCTCGACGTTCTCGCACCGCATCTCAGGGGGCGTCGACTTCCAGCAGGAGATTCTATACAACGGCGTGCCGGTTGTGCAGCCGGAGACCGAAGGCTACACGACGAACTTCAATCCTCCATTTGAGATGGTGCAGGAGTTCCGCGTGGAGCAGTCGACTTTCTCGTCTCAGTTCGGTCTGGGCCAGGGAGCACTAACCTACCAGTTCGCGACCGGCACCAACACGTACCACGGCGATCTTTTCGAGATCAACCGCAACAGCTTCTTCGACTCGGTGGGGTTCTTCCACGGGCCGAACTTCACCGCAGGCAATACGCGGGACACCCCGCCGACGGACCACGAGAACAACTACGGGTTCACGATCGGCGGCCCGCTCAGCATCCCGCACCTATACGACGCGAAGGACAAGACGTTCTTCCACTACAGCCAGGAGTGGTTTAAGCAGGTACTCGAAAATATCAACCCCGGCACGGTGCCGACAGCGAGCGAACAGACGGGCGACTTCAGCGACTTTGTCGACTCCACCGGCAAGCTGATCCCCATCTATGTCCCGCAGGGCGTCAATTGCGTCGGACTGACCGCGGGTCAGCAGTTCCCGGGAAATGTCATCCCGGCCGGCTGCATCAGCCCTACTTCGGCAGCATTTCTGCAGTATCTGCCGGCTCCGAATTTGCCGGGCCACGTGAGCAATCGCAGCTACACGCCGTACCCCAACAATCAAATTCAACATGTGTGGGGCTTTACGATCGACCAGAAACTGACTTCATTACAGAGAATCCATTACAGCGAGTGGCGCAACACTTTCAGCAACATCGGCTTCGACCAAGCTCCCATCGTATTGCCGCCGAACCCGCTGAACAGTCTTAGAACTTTTCCCTCCAGTGGCACGGGCTTTGTGGTGACCTACGATTACGCTATGACGCCGCACCTGGTGATGACCGCGGGCGCGAACTGGATCGGCGAGCTCAACAACCAGTTCAATGCCTCACTCGGCCAAGGTTCGCCGGTCATCCAGAACAGCATCATTCCGGCTGAAATCAGCTTTGACGGCACGTATGCACCGACAACCTGGGGCACGACCGGCTCCAATGCCGGCTCGGTCAACCGCAAGCTGGGCCTGGCCGCAGTGAATAACTGGCTGTGGACCGAGGGCCGCAATACCTTCAACATCGGCGGCGAAGCAAGGCGCGCCTACCAGGACGACAACGAGGAGCAGACCTCCGGCGGCCACTTCTCCTTCAGCCAGAGGCAAACCTCCACCCCGAATTCCAACGATCCGAACTTCGGAACGTATGGCAGCTCGTTCGCGAGCTTCCTGCTGGGCGTTCCCGACTCAGCCAACCGGAGTAACTCGCAGGAGCTGCGGCTGCGTAACTTCGATCTGTCGCCATACATTGAAGACGACATCAAGCTGTCGCCGAAGTTGACGGTAAACCTGGGGCTGCGTTGGGACATCATGGTGCCCTTTACGGAAAACAACAACAAGGTCGTGTTCTTTAACCCGAGCGTCGCCAACCCCGGCGCGGACGGCTTGCTCGGAGCCGCGTCTCAGTTGGGGACCGGTCCGGGACGGGTGGGATATGACCGGGCGAGCATCCACTGGGGCCACCTCGGGCCGCGGTTCGGGCTCTCATATCAGCTCAATCAAAAAACGGTGCTCCAGGGCGGCTATGCATTCTCGTTCCTGGACGGCGGCGCTTACGAGTACGGCACGCACAAGGTAGCTGTCAGCTACGGCAACCTCCTTACAGGTTCCTACTCGCGCAACAGCACGGGCAGCAACAACTCGGCCTACGGCAGCTGGGACAACAATCCGATGCCGTATCCTGCGCCGACGCCCTTTAGCCCGACCCTTGGGCTGGGTACGCAGATTTTCGATTTCAGTCAGGACGCCGGCTATGCGCCCTACGCGCAGCAATGGAACATCAACTTGCAGCACCAGCTGCCTTGGAACACTTTCCTGACGGCAGCCTGGGTAGGCAACCGGGTCATTCACCTGGATGCCCAGCTGAACCCGGTCAGCCAGCTGCCGCCGCAGTACCTGGCGCTGGGCGCTCATCTCAGCGATGTCTTCCAGCCCGGGCAGACGACACTGGACGGCGTGAATGTGCCGTACGCGAACTTCGTTAACGATTTCGGAGGGTCGGCGACCGTACGGCAGGCGTTGCAGCCATACCCGCAGTACGGAAACGTGTACAACCTGTTCGACCACGGGGGGACGACGTACTACGAAGGCCTGCAGGTACAAGCGGAAAAGCGGCTCAGCAACGGACTCTCATTCCTGGCCGGGTATACGCTGTCGCGCCTGATGGACAACACCAGCAGCGGATTTGCGACGTTTACCGCGACATCGTTGAACAAGTTCAATCAAAAGCCGGAGTACACGGTTTCGACCTCGGATGAGCCGAACACGCTGAAGGTGAGCGGCACGTACGAGCTGCCGATCGGTCCCGGTAAGCCGTTCCTCAACAACAAAGGCGTGACCGGGCAGGTGCTGGGCGGCTGGCAGGTGAGCTGGATCACGGACTACGAGGCGGGCACCGCTTTCGGGGCCGTCGAAAACAGCTACCTGGGGCTGGGTAACTCGCTGGAGAGCGGCAACAATCGGCCGAATATCGTGACCGGCCAGCACTTCAACACCGGGTACGCGTCCACCCATGACTTCTTTACCGGCAAGACGAGGCTGCAGCCGAAAGCATTCAACACCGGCGCCTTTGCCGACTCCGGCGCGTACGCGCTGGGCAATGCTGTGCGAGCCTACAGCGGGTTGAGAAATCCGGCATTCTTTAACGAAAACGCGAACGTCATCAAGCATATCCACCTTGGGGAGCGCTTTCAGGCGGTTCTCCAGTTTGACTACTTCAACCTTTTCAACCGGACGCAGTTCCAGAACCCGGATAACAACTTCAATAACTCAACCTTTGGGCAGATTACAAACTTCTCGTCGCAGACCAACGCCACCTCCAACGGAAATCGACAGGGGCAAATCCAGGCGCGCATCGAGTTTTGACGGGCTCGCCGTAAAGTCAGCAAAACCGGCCGGACCGCGAACCATTGCGGTCCGGTTGCTGTTTGGGAGAGACTTGGGCGTATGAAGGGATTAGCAGTTTGGGCGCTGTTTGCAGCGACGGCGTGGGCGCAGGGAGGGGACGAAGTCACGCCGCAGGTGCAGCAGCTTTATGCGGAGGCGCATGCGGCGCAGGCTTCCGGCGACCCGGCATTGGCCATTGCGAAGTACCGCGCGATGCTCCGGCTGGCACCCCACTTAGCGCCGGCCTATAACAACCTGGGCATGCTTTACTTCAACGGGCACAATTACCCGGAAGCCGCGGCGGCGCTTTCGCGGGGGCTTGCGCTTGACCCGCATATGACCGGCGCACAAGCGATGCTGGGCATGAGCTATCTCGAGATGGGCGAAGCGACGGAGGCGGAGGCCCCGCTGGAGGCTGCGGTACGCGACGGCGCGACGGATGATCAGGTGCAGATGGCCTTATCGCGCGACCTGTTGGCGCTGGGGCGCAACCAAGAAGCGGCGACGGCGTTGCAGGCCTATGCATCGAGACACCCAAAGGACGAGCAAGCGTGGTATCTGCTGGGCAAGACGTACCTGCAGCTTTCAGAAGCGGCGCTGGGCAAGGTGAACGAGATCGATCCGAACTCGGTATACGCGCATGAGATCGCGGGCGAAGTGGATGCGAGCATGCAAAATTACCAGGGTGCGCTTGTGGAGTACAAGAAAGCCGTAGACCAGGCACCGCAACAGCCGGGTACGCATATGCACATGGCGGATGCGTACTGGGCGCTGAGCGAGTGGGATGCGGCGGCGAAGCAGTACCGGGCGGAGCTCGAAAATGCGCCGCATACCTGCCAGGCGAGCTGGAAGCTGGGCAACTCGATTCTCCAAGCAAACGGTGCGCCGGGCGAGGCGCTCACGAGTTTGAACCAGGCTCTTACAGAGTGCCCGGAGTTGGTGCAGGCGCGGGTAGATCGCGCCCGCGCATTGGTGAAGCTGAACCGGGCGGCGGAAGCGATGCCGGACTTGGCGATTGCACAAAAGCAGGCTCCGGATGAGCCTTCAGTGCAATATTTGCTGGCCCAGGCTTATCGCGCCCTGGGCGACCACGCCAAGGAGCAGGCCGCCAACGCACGCTTTGTGCAGCTGGAGCAAGCCGAACGCCAGGCGCAGGAGCGCAAAGCCGCGCGCGTGGCGCAGGCCAATCAGTAGCCCGCGCCGGAAAGGACCCGCATGTACCGTGACAACCCCGAAGCTACCGTGCCGCAAGCGCTTTCGCCGGATGACCGCGCGCTTCTGCGCAAGCTGTTTCCCGCCGCCGCGGACTTGGCTGCCGCGCTTGACCACACTCTCCTGAAGCCGGAAGCGACCGAAGCGCAGGTGCTCGCGCTGGCTCAGGAAGCTGCCGAACATCGCTTTGCCTGCGCCATGGTCAACCCCGCATGGGTGCCCACGGCGGCGCGGGCGCTCGCGGGCACGGGGGTGCGCGTGGGCACGGTGGTCGGCTTCCCCTTGGGCGCGTCTTTCACGGCCACCAAGCGGGCTGAGGCGGTGGATGCCGCGCGGGCCGGGGCGCTCGACATCGACATGGTGCTCAACATCGGCTTTCTGCGCTCGGGGCTGCTGCGCGAAGTGGGCGACGAGATTCGCACCGTCGCGGAGGCCGCGCACGGCGAAGGCGCGATCCTCAAGGTGATCCTTGAAACCGCTTTGCTTTCCGATGATGAAAAGCGCGCGGGTTCCATGCTCTGCGTGGAAGCGGGCGCGGAGTTTGTGAAGACCAGCACCGGGTTCGCGTCCGGCGGCGCGACCGCAGGCGATGTGGCGCTGCTGCGGGCGGCGATAGGCAGCCGCTGCGGCGTCAAGGCATCGGGCGGCATCCGCACCCTCCTCGATGCCCTGCGGATGGCTGCGGCCGGGGCCGACCGCATCGGCGCAAGCGCGTCTGTGGCGATCCTGGCAAGCTATCGGGCGCTCGAGCTCGCCGACCCGGCACGGTAAAGGCGGCGCTAGTATCCTGATTCTGCAGCTATCCCCCGCAAGCTGAGGAAAGCGTAGGAGCCCATTGCCGACAGGCGAGCACAACCCGCAAGCAGGGGCCGGCGTGCCCCCCTGCGATGCCGGCGCGCCGGGCGACAATTCGTCCGGCACCATACCGGAGGTGCCGAGTACGACCGAGTTCCTGACGCGCCTTGCGGAAACGCTCGGCACCACGCTCGACCTGCACACGCTTCTGAAGCAAACCGCGGAGCTGGTGCGCGCGGTGCTCGACTACCGCATTTTTGCCATTTTTCTGCTGCACGAACGCACGGGCGAGCTACGGATGCGCTTCCAAATAGGCCACGAACCGGCTACGGAGCGAGTGCAGCTCAGGGTCGGCCAGGGCATTGTCGGCAAGGTCGCGGAAACGCGGCAGGCTTTGCTGGTCAACGATGTCAACCGCTCGACAGACTACATCGAGGTGAACCCGCAGGTGTGCTCCGAGCTGGCCGTGCCGCTCATCGCGAAGGGTCAACTGATCGGCGTCATCGACATCGAAAGCGAGCAGCTCAACTATTTCCGGCCCGAGCACCTCCACCTGCTCACGCTTACCGCCTCGCGCATTTCGCAAGCAGTGGAAAACGCGCGTTTGTACACCCGGGTGGCGCGGCAAGCGCGCACGCTCAAGGTTCTCAACGAAATCGCGCGCGAGTTTACGTCCATCCTCGACCTGCCGATGCTGTTCACGCGCATCGGGGAGCTTCTGCGTCGCCTCGTCGATGTGCAGTTTTTTACCATTTGGATCCGAGATGAAGCCGGTCGTGGGCTGGAAGCGCGGTTTTCCACCCGCTTCGGCGAACCGGTGGACGTGTATGAGCGGCTCGCCGACGACCAGGGCCTGGTAGGCGCGGCGATCGCTGGGGGGCATCTTGTCTACGCGCCCGACGTGCGCAAGGACCCGCGCTACGCGATGCGGAACAGTGAAACCCGGTCCGAGCTGATCGTCCCGCTGATTTACAAGAACCGGGTGATCGGGGTGCTCGACCTGGAGCACACGCGGTCCCACTACTTCAACGAGGACCAGGAGCGCACCCTCACCACCTTGGCCGCGCAAATCGCGATCTCGATTGAAAACGCCCGGCTCTACCAGCAGCTCGCGCAGCAGGAGCAGCGCTTGGAGCACGACCTGGACATGGCGCGTGAGGTGCAGCTGCGCCTGCTGCCCTACCGGGCGCCGCAGCACGAGCGCGCGGAGATTGCGGCCCGTTTTCTGCCGGCGCGCACCATTGGCGGCGACCTTTACGACTTTCTACCTTATGACGCGGACCGGACCGCCATCGCGCTGGGAGATGCGAGCGGCAAAGCCGCGCCGGCGGCGCTATATGCGGCGCTCGTGAGCGGCATTATGCGCTCGGCAGGCGCGGGGCGGCCGGGCCCGGCGGAGATGCTGGCGCTGCTCAACGACTCGCTCCAGGAGCGGCATGTTTCGGCGCAATACGTCACCATGGTGTACGCGGTTTGGAACGACGCGAACATGACGCTCCAGATCGCGAACGCGGGCGCGACGCAGCCCCTGTTTTACCGGGCCCGTCCGGGCGGGGGCGTCGTCGATCCGGTGCGCGCGGAGGGCTTTCCCCTGGGCCTGTTCCCGCAGGTGCGGTATGAGGAGATTTCCCTGGCCACGCGCCCTGGGGATGCTCTGGTGTTTCTAAGCGACGGCATCACGGACGCGCAAAACGCGGAGGGTGAAATGTTCGGCGTCGAGCGCGTGGCGGAGCTGCTGGGTGAGCACCGCGACGCGAACGCCGCGGAGCTCGGGGACCTGATCCTTGCGGCAGTCGGTGCTTTTCAGGGGGAAGCGGAGCGCTTTGACGACGAGACGGTAGTAGTTCTGCGGGTGCGGTAAGTCGTCCGCTTGCCGATCCCCGTACGTTGGCCCCGCCGCGCGGCTTTAGGATGAAAGAAACAGAACCCGGAGCGAACCTTTATTTTGCATTCTTTCCAGACACAGACGATTCGACCGGCGCACGGCATCGGGGGCAGCGTGCAGCTGCCGGGCGATAAAAGCATCTCGCACCGCTATGCGCTGCTGGCCGCGCTGGCCGAGGGTACAACCCGGCTTACGAACTTCTCCTCGGGCGCGGACCCTTGGAGCTCGCTCCGCTGCGCGGAAGCGCTGGGGGCCATCGTCACGCGCGCGGAGGACGGCCGCGTGGAGGTGACAGGGACAGGCGGGGTTCTTCAGGCACCTTCCGCGCCGCTCGATTGCGGCAATTCAGGCTCGACGATGCGCATGCTGGCCGGACTGCTTGCGCCGCAGGCGGGCACCTTCACTCTGTTAGGCGATGCATCGCTCTCGCGGCGGCCGATGGAGCGGGTCCGCAAACCGCTGGCGGCGATGGGCGCGCAGATCACGCTCCAGGACGGCCATGCGCCGATGGGGATTGAAGGCAAGCTGCTCCGCGCTACCGACTACACCACGCCCACGCCCAGTGCTCAGGTCAAAACAGCAGTGCTGTTCGCGGGACTGCAGGCCGAGGGCGTGACCACGGTGCGCGAGGCGGTGCGCACGCGCGACCACAGCGAGCTGGCGCTGCGGGCGTTTGGGGCGGAGCTTGAGCGCAACCTCCTGAGCACGGCGATCCGCGGCGGCCAAAGCTTGCGCGCGATTGAGGCGACGGTGGCCGGCGATCTTTCCTCGGCTGCGTTTTTTCTTTGTGCGACCATGCTTTTTCCCGGTTCGTCGCTGGTGCTCGACCAGCTCAGCATGAACCCGACCCGGGCGACGCTGCTGGATGTGTGTACCTCGCTCGGCGGGCGCATCGGCGTCATGAATCTCGAGGAGCAGCACGGGGAGCTGGTCGGCACGGTGCAGATGCACGCGCCTGAGCGCGGGATGAAAGGCGCGACAATAAAGGGCGCGCTCGCGGCGCAGCTCATCGATGAGCTGCCGGTGCTCGCGGCGATTGCGCCCTACACGGAGCAAGGCATCCGCATTCGCGACGCGCGGGAGCTGCGCGTGAAGGAGTCGGACCGCATCGCGCTTGTGGCCCGGAACCTGCGTGCAATGGGCGCGGAGGTAGAGGAGTTCGAAGATGGGCTCGATGTGCCGGGCGGCCAGGAGCTCCACGGCGCGGAGATCGATTCCGGCGGCGACCACCGGATCGCGATGGCGTTTTCCGTGGCGGCCCTGCGCGCGTCGGGCGACACGCTGATTCATGGGGCGGAGTCTGCGGCGATCTCGTTCCCGGAGTTCTTCACGCTGCTGGATGCGGTAGCGGTGCGGTAGAGCTTTCTTTCTATGACAGGGGCCTCTAGACTGCAGGTCTAGAGAATAACAGGGGAGTCCTTCATGGCAGCGACCGGAACACACGTAAGCCTCGATGAATACCTGGCGAACGGCTTCGAGATCGACCCCGATTACGTGGACGGGCAGCTATGGGAGCGGAACGTGGGTGAATTCAGCCATGCCAGCTGGCAGAAGGCTATTATGCACTGGTTTATTTTGCATGAAGCGGAATGGCGGCTTGGAGCTTACCCGGAGTACCGTGTGCAGGTACGGCCCGAAAACTTTCAGGTTCCCGACGTGACTCTTCTTGATGAGAACGCTCCGGCGGAGCGTTATGCAACGCTGCCGCCGATCGCGGTGTTCGAGGTCTTAAGTCCCGAAGACCAGCCGAAGAGGGTGATTGAAAAGCTCGGCCGCTACCAAGACATGGGCATCGGCATCATCCTGCAAGTTGATCCTGAGACGTCTACGTGGTCGCGGTTCGTAAACGGTCAGCTCAAGAGTGAGCAGCGCTTCTCGCTGGCCGGAAGAGGCGTTCAGTTTCCTCTTGTGGAAATTACCAGGTTGGTCAGAAAAGCGCGTTGACCCGATTCAGCGCGCCGGCAGACGAATAAGTGCCGCCCTCCCTCGGCACGGAATGACGTCTACTGCGGCGGCGCGGGGGGCGGGACCGGAATCGGCTGCCCATCCGGCGCGAGCCCTTCATTGGGGCTGCCGCCGGGCTGCCCCGGTGTGGGCAGCGTCGGCGAAGGCTGCTTTTCGGCCGAGGCCGGCTCCAGGCCTGGGATCGTCGGCACCTGCGTCACCTTGCCCGTCACCGCGTCGCCCAAACTGATGCCGTACTTATCGAGCGTGTCGGCGAGGATGTTATCGAGCTGCGCGCGGTCTTTCGCATAGGTCGCGCGCGCATTGATGAGGTTGTCCTCGGCAATCGCCAGGTTGCGCTCCTGCTGGAGCACATTGGCGGTGGTCGACGCGCCCAGCTTGAGCTTGCGCTGTTCAGCGTCGAAACTTTGAAAGGCGAACTCGCGCGCGGCATCGGCGGCGCGCACCTGCGCGCGGTCATTGGTGAGCGCGTATTGCGAATTGATGACCTGCATGCGCACCTGCACGTAGAGCTGCTGTACACGCATCTGCTGCTGCCGGTACTCAAGCACGGAGCGGGCCTGCTCGGACTGCGCCAAACGGTTGCGAATGGGGATGTTGAGGGTCAGCCCGGCACCCTTGTTGGGCGAAGAGTTGTTGAAAGTGTTTTGGGCCACGGTGCCGTAGCCCACCGGGGCCGCGGGGGGCGTGTTCCCGGTGCCGAAGATGCCGGTTCCATAGAGCGGGTTCGGAGCGCCGCCGAGAGCCTGGCCGCCGTAGAAAGCGAAGCCGTCGACGGTGGGCAGCATCCCGTTTTTCTCGCCCTTGAGCGTGATCTCATCGTTTTTGAGCGCGAGCTGGGCTTGCTCGATTTCAGGGCGGTTGGCTTCGGCGCGCCGCACCAGTTCGTCGACGGGCATGCCTTCTTCCGGGGTTTCCATCAGGTTGACGCGGTCCGTGGGAATGACAGGGGCGTTGGTCAGAACCGGATCTTCCAGGTTGCGTGAGATAGCCTGCTTGATCACCAGCTGCTGGTATTCGAGGGTGCTTTGCGCCGACACCAGCCCTTGTTTATCGCTCGCGACCTGGCTTTGCGCGTTCACCACGTCGAGCGGGGCGAGGGTGCCGATCTGCAATTGTTTTTGGTCGTCGGAAAGCAGCTGGGTGGACTGGGTGAGCGCGCGCTGCTTCGCCTGGACATCCTCATAGGCGCTGACCAGGCCCCAGTAGATGGTTTCTACCTGGTTGATGGTGTACAGCACCTGCTGGCGAAAAGCCGAGTCGGTCACGCGGCGATTGTTTTTGGCCTGCACGATAAAGCGGCCGTTGACGCCCGTGCCGAAGCCGCGCAACAAATGCTGGTTGAGCTGAAGAAGAAAGGTGCTTTGCGTTTGCGGACTGAAGACCTGGAAGGGATTGCCGGTGCTGGTGTAGCTGTTGTTCCAGCTGAACACGGCTTGCGTGCCGGTTTCGAAACCCTGCGCATAGGTGAAGTTGTACTGGTTCAGGTTTTGATTGAGCCGCGTGGTGCCGGTAAACAGCGGGCTGGCTTCGGGCAAGTATTCGCGCTGGAGCTCGATAGTGCCGGTGACGACCGGGTCGAAGTTTTCAGGCAGCGGACCGCCCTGGTTTGTGGAGAGCGCAAGGCCCTGCGCGCCGGCGGCCGCACCGCCCGAGCTCACGGTTGTGCCGCCGGGGCCGCCGCCCGAGGACAGCGCCGCCGTCGCGCCGCCGATCGTCCCGGTGACCAGGCCCGCGTTGACGCCCAGCAGCGTAGCGCCGGAGCGCGCGCGCAGCAGGTCCGTGTCGGCGATATCGAGGTTGTAGCGCTGGATCGCGATGTCGAAGTTGTTTTCAAGCGCAAGCACCACCGCGTCGCTCAGGCTCAGGTACAGCTTGCCGTTGCGCAGCAGGTCGTCGATGCGCGGGGTGTTGGTGAAGCGCGGCGGCGCGGCGGTGGTCGCCGTGTAGGGCGCGATGGGGTTAGGAAAATACCCGCGGGGACGCGTAAAGTCGCGCGCGCCGGGCCTCATAAAGAGCGGCTGTGTCGGGTTGGGCTGCGGCTCGGGCGGCAGGCCTTGAGCGGTTTTGCTGATGCTGGGGCTGGCCGGCGGGGTATTGCCTTTTTGCCCGACGGCCGCAGCCTGTTGTTGCTGGGGCGCGGTTTGGGCCAGCAAAGCTTGTGGAGCAAACGCGCTCACCAGTGCCGCGGAGCGCAGCTTCATAAAAAAAGTGGAGGAAGTCTTGCCTGCGAAGCCTTGGCTGCCTTGGTGCATCCGGATCCTTTACGTGCTGAAGCTCTTGGAACTGCTCTGCTGCCCTTATTTTGCGGTACGAGGCAACCCGGGGCGAGTATAACCCACGCAGAAGATGCCGCTGCGAGAAAGAATGGCTCAGAAATTCGGTACTCTCGTCACATGGGGGAGCCGCTGGTCTGGAAATTGACCCTGTGCTACGACGGGGCCCCATTTGCTGGATGGCAGGTGCAGCCGGGCCGCCGCACTGTGCAGGGTGAGCTTGGGGCGGCGCTTGCGCGGGTCACGGGCGAAACCGTGCTGCCACAGGGTTCGGGGCGCACGGACGCGGGGGTGCACGCACTGGCGCAGGTAGCTTCCTTCGCTCTCCGCAATCCCATTCCGCCCGCGAATCTCCGACGCGCGCTTAACCATGCCCTTCCGGCTGCCATCCGTGTGCTGAACGCCGAGCACGCGCCGCCCGGCTTTCATGCGCGGCACAGCGCCCGGAGCAAGTGCTACGAGTACCGGGTGTGGCGCGGCTCCGTTTGCCCGCCCTGGGTTGCGCCCTACACATCCCCGTGCACCTTCGCGCTGGATTTGGAGCGCATGCGCGCGGCCGCGGGTTTGGTTGTGGGCACGCACGATTTCCGCTCATTCCAGGCGCACGAACCAGACCTCGCTGCGCGCGCGGCAGCCGATGGGGAGCGCTCGACGGTGCGCACGCTGTTTGCGTCTTCCTGGGAGGAGGCTGGGCCGGAGCTAATTGTGTACCGGGTGAGCGGATCCGGGTTTTTGCACCACATGGTTCGGAACCTGGTTGGCACTTTTTTGTGGGTGGGCCGCGGGCAGCTCGCGCCGGAAAGGATACCGGCAATCCTGGCTGCGCGTTCGCGCGCGGCGGCCGGGCCAACGGCACCGGCGAGCGGATTGTGGCTGCACTCGGTTGCATACCCCGCGCCCGGCGAAGCGCGATGCTAGGCTGAAACCACCTCCCGCATGAGCACGCACGCTTCAGCCTTCGCGCATATCGGCCACATCGCCTCGCAGCGCGCGGTGCATGTGGCGCTGGGCTGGCTCCACCTTCACGAGCAGCAGATCATGCGCTGGCAAAGCGAGTGCGTGGCCATCGCCGCGCCGCCGTTTGCCGAGCAGCGCCGGGCCGCATGGGTGGCCGCGCGCTTCGCGGAGCTCGGGCTGGATGGGGTGGGGCTGGATGAGGAGGGTAATGCGTTGGGCGCGCTGGGGGGCGGCCCAGGCGGCAAGGTGATTGTGCTGTCGGCGCACCTGGATACGGTTTTCCCGGCTGACACTGCCGTGAACCCCACACTGAACGGAACGCGGCTCCAGGCCCCCGGCGCGTGCGACAACGGAGCGGGCCTGGCCGCGCTGCTGGCCATCGCCGCCTCGCTTCGTCATGCTGGATGGGCACCCCCGTGCCGGATTGTGTTTCTCGGCAACGTGGGCGAGGAGGGCGAAGGCAACCTGCGCGGCGTGCGGCATATTTACGGGCAAGCCCCCTGGCGCGGCGCAATCGCGGCGCACCTGGCTCTGGACGGGGCGGGCAATACGGTTGCGGTCACAGGCGCGCTCGGCAGCCGCCGGTTTGAGGTCACGGTCGAAGGCGCGGGCGGCCACTCCTGGGCCGACGCCGCGCGGCCCAATCCCCTGCTTGCGCTCGCACTGGCGCTGACGCGGCTGAAAGAACGCCGGGACACCCTTTCCACCGCTCCCGGCGAAGCACGCTCCACCTGGAACATCGGCAGCCTGGAAGGCGGCTCGGCGATCAACGCCATTCCCGCTACGGCGACAGGCCGCTTCGACCTACGCTCCACGGACACGGACGAGCTCCTGCGTTTGGAAGTCGAGCTCCACCGCGCGGTGGAGCACGCGGTGCTTGCGGTGAATGCAGGTGCGGCGGTTGAACACGCCCTCCGCGCGTGTGTGCGCAACATCGGCGACAGGCCCGCGGGGGCTCTCCCGGAGGATGCGCGCATCCTTGCGCTTTTGCGGGCTGTGGACCGGCACCTAGGGTTGCGGACGGAGTTGCGAACCGCCTCGACCGACGCGAATATCCCCCTGTCTCTGGGCGTGGAGGCGCTAAGCCTGGGCGCGGGTGGGGAGGGTGGCGGCATTCACACGACCGGGGAATGGTTTGACGCGCGCGGACGTGACCTTGGATTGCGGCGGATTCTTCTCCTTCTGCTCGCGCTGGCTGACTGCCACGCGTTGTCCGCGGACCCAGCGTGAGGACGCTGTTTCACAATGCCCGCATCCTCACGGGCGTTGGGCTGCTTACACCCCAGCCGCAGGTTGTCGACGCGCTGCTCGTGGAAGACGGCGTGATCGTCATCGCCGGCGTGCCGGACGAACGGGTCGACCTCCGGGGCGCGTTTGTGATGCCTGGCTTCAACGACGCGCACGTCCACCTCGGCGAGGGGGCGCGTCTCCGGCGTGAGGTGGACCTCCGGGGCTGCGCTTCGCTCGCTGCAATGCTCGGGCAAATTGAAAACGCGGCCGCTCGCGCCCAGCCGGGAGAATGGCTCACAGGCGGCGGCTGGGATGAAACTTTGTGGGAACCTCCCCGGCTGCCTGCCCGCCAGGATCTGGATCGCGTGACGGGCGGGCACCCCGGCGCGTTCGCGCGGGTAGATGTGCACCTGTCTGTCGCAAACTCCGCGGCCTTGCTCATCGGCGGCGTCACCCGCGAAACCGCTGCGCCGCCGGGCTCGGCCATCGACCGCGACCCCAGGGGCGAGCCTACGGGCATCCTGCGCGAGCGGCCCGCGCGCGCGTTGGTCGAGCAATACATCCCCGCAACTACGCTCGGTGCCAGAGTAGACGCGCTGCGCAGTGTGCTCGCCGAAGCCTCCGCGCACGGGATCACCTCCGTGCAGGACTACTCGGTGAACGAGGACTTTGCGGCTCTATGCGCGCTGCACGACAGGGGCGAGCTGCCTCTGCGTGTGAGCGAGTGGCTTTCCTTCGACGCGCCCCTCCCCGAGCTGGAAGAGCGCAGGCGGGCCGCGCCGCAAACGCGTTTCCTGCGCACAACGATGCTGAAAGCGTTTCTGGACGGGGCGCTCTGCGCGCGCACGGCTGCTCTGCTCGCGCCTTACTCGGATGCCCAGGAAACAGCGGGTTTAGCTTTTTACGAGCAAGACCAGCTCACGGAGCTTGCCATGGAGCGCGCCCGCGCGGGCTTCCAGCTTGGCTTTCATGCGATCGGCGACCGGGCGCTGGCGATGGCGATCGCGACGTTTGAAGCCGTGCACGGTGCCCACCCCGGAGCGGATGGGCGGCCCCGCATCGAGCACGCGCAGGTCGCAGCGCCCGGCGTTTTTGCGCAAGCAAAACGCGCCGGCGCGATCGCCTCCATGCAGCCGGGCCACCTGCTGACCGATGGGCGCTGGGCCGGCGAGCGGCTGGGCCCGGAGCGCGCCGCGGGAGCGTATGCCTGGCGTTCGTTTGCTGACGCCCGAGTCCCGTTGGCCTTTGGAACGGATTTTCCCGTGGAGCCGCTCACGCCCTTTCGCGGGCTGTACGCGGCGGTGACGCGGGAATCGCTCCAAGGGGGAGCGCCATTCCACCCGGAGCAGCGCGTGACGATGGCGGAAGCGTTGCATGCCTCGACGCAGGGCGCGGCTTATGCGGAGCAAGCGGAGGGCTGGAAGGGGCTGCTCGCGCCCGGGTACGTGGCGGACTTTTGCGTGCTCGACCGCGATCTCCTGGCTTTCGAAAACCCTCGCGAAATCCTCCAAACAACCGTCCTGCGCACGGTGGTGAACGGCCGGACTGTGTTCCAGGCAAAGGGCTAGGACCCATGCGCCGCGAAGTTCTGGCCCACTGGCTGCTGCTCGCGGTTGTTTTTGTGTGGGGAACCACCTTTGTGTTGGTCAAGGCGGCGCTTGCGGATGTGTCGCCCTTGCTTTTCAACCTCCTCCGGATGAGTCTTGCGGCTCTCGCTCTCGCGCTGGTATACGGCCGGTCGGTGCGCGGGCTCCCCCCGGCGGCGTGGCGGGTGAGCGCATTGGCGGGCTTGCTGCTGGCCGCGGGGTACCAGCTGCAAACTGCGGGCCTGCGCTTCACCACACCTACCCGCTCGGCATTTCTCACCGGCATGGTCGTGATCTTTGTGCCGTTTCTTTCGCTCTCCGGCAAGCTGCGCGCGCCTGGGGCGGCCCGCCCCGGTATCGGCGCGTTTCTGGGCGCCGGGTTGGGGTTCGCGGGGCTTGCGCTGCTGGCCGTGCCTCAAGGAGAGCCTTGGGCCTGGAGCTCCATCGGCGTGGGCGAGTGGCTCACCCTGGGCTGCGCCTTTGCGTTCGCGCTCCATCTGCTCACGCTCGCACATGGGTCGCAGCGGGTGCCGTTCCAGGCGCTGGCGACGGTGCAGATCGGCGTGGCCGCGCTCGCGATGGCCGCGACCCTGCCGGTGTTTGAGCCGCACCCGTACTTCCACCCGCACGCCGCCTTTTGGTCGGCCTGGCTGGTGTCCGCGCTGCTCGCCACCGCGGCGGCCTTTTCCATTCAAAGCTGGGCGCAACGGTTCATCCCCGCGAGCCACACCGCGCTGATCTTCGCGCTCGAACCGGTCTTTGCCGCGCTTACCTCGTTTGTTTTCCTGGGCGAGCGTTTGCACGGCCGCGCGCTTGCGGGCGCGGCCCTGGTGTTGGCGGCGCTCGTCGTTTCGGAGCTCTTTCCCTCGGGCGGCGTGCAGCCTACCGTGCACGAGGCCGCTCCCCTCGCTGAGTAAACCGCGAGACGCTTGTGCGCGACACGCGTCTAAATTGCGGAAGGGGCGGCAAAACGCCCGCCCCACACTGCATCAGTACACTGGAAGAGCTTCGGTTTTCCATGTGTGGCCCGCGCCCTCGACCAACGAACGAGCGTCGCCGAGCTCCCGGAATCGCTAAAAAAAGGTTTTAGGAAAGGTACGAGGGTACACCCGCAATGAAAGTTCCGATTCACTGGTTCCGGATGCGCCGCCTGGCGTCCACATTCACGGTTCTCGCCACGCTGTCAGCCGGCATTCTGATCGGCTCGGTGGTGGCGCACGGCGTCCACGGGCAGGACAAAGCTGTGGATTCCCGCGACGCGACGCCGCTCCACATTCCCGATCCGCGCACCCTGTCCACGACCTTTACGCAGATCGCCAAGCAGGTCGAGCCGGCGGTGGTCAACATCAACGTCGAAATCCTGCCCAAGGAGCAGACCACCTCGCGCCGGGGCCGCACTCCGCGCGGCATGCAGCCGCAAGCGCCCGACGACAACGGCGGCGGCGATGACGAGAACGGCGGCGGCAACGATCAGGGCGGCGACCAGGGCGGCCTGCAGGACTTCTTCAACCGCTTCTTTGGCGGCATGCCCGGCCAGGGACCCGGCGCCGGCGGGCAGCAGCAGGAGGAGCGCGCGCTCGGCTCGGGCTTTATCGTGGACCCGCGCGGCTACATCGTCACCAACAACCATGTGGTCGAGAAAGCCGATCGGATTTATGTGAAGCTGCAAACCGATCCCATCAACGATCAAGGCCATCGCGCGACCGTCGTGGGCGTGGACAAGGATACGGATCTGGCCGTTATCAAAATCGATGTGCCCGGCAAGCAGCTGCCGACCGTAAAGCTCGGCAACTCGGACTCTGCGGAAGTGGGCGACTGGGTCGAGGCGATCGGCTCGCCGTTCGACCTTACTGAAACTGTGACCGCTGGCATCATCTCGGCCAAGAACCGAACCATTGAGCCAGGCGCGGCGGGCCAGTTCCAGCACTTTATCCAGACGGATGCCGCCATCAACCCCGGCAACTCCGGCGGGCCGCTTCTGAATATGGCCGCCGAAGTTGTGGGCGTGAACGCCGCGATCTACACGCAGTCGAACGGCTACATGGGCATTGGGTTCGCGATCCCCGCCAACACGGTCATCAACGTCTACAACCAGCTCATTGGGCCCGAGCACAAGGTGATCCGCGGCTCGATCGGCATCTCGTTCCAGCCGGTGATCTCGAATGCTGTGGCGAAACTGTACGACGCGAGCACCGGCGTCCTGGTCAGTCAGGTAACGCCCGGCGGCCCGGCTTCCAAGGCAGGGCTCAAGCCGAACGATGTGATCGTCTCGATCGACGGGCAAAAGGTCAAGGACGGCGATGAGCTGGTCGAGAATATCTCAGCCCGCAAGCCGGGCTCGACCGCGACCATCGGCTATCTGCGCAGCGGGCAGAAACAGTCGGCAACTGTGACGATCGCCGACCGCACAAAAACGGTGGAAGCGCTGAACCAAGGCAACGGAAACGAGAACGGGCCGCAGGGCAACGAGGGCGCGAATCCAGGGCAGACGAAACTGGGCTTGACCGTCACCAATCTCCCGCCGAATGCCCCTTCCGGGTTCCACGGGGTGCTGGTGCAGGCGGTCAAGCCGGGCTCGTTCGCGGATGAGCTTAGTCCAGGGATTGCACCGGGCATGATTATTGAGTCCGTCAACCGCAAGCCCATCAACAGCAAGGCTGACTTCGACAACATCGTGTCGGGCCTGAAATCCGGGGATGACGTCGTGTTCGAGGTGGCGTACCCGCGCAACGGGAAGCAAACGACGCTTGTCGGAGGAACCTTGCAGTAGGCGGGAGCGGGGCTTCGGCCCCGCTTTTGCTCGTTACGGCGGACTAAAATGGCTCAGCGTATGGGACAAAACCAATGCGCTGAGCCATTTCTCATTGCATTCCCGCAGTTGCCGATGTAGTCTCAGCAGATATCGAACGGCACACACCTTTTTCCGGAGTTCTGCATGCTTCTACGCTCTTCACGGCTACTCACCGCACACTGCGCTGGACTGGCGCTTTTGCTGGCGGTGACGCCGGCGATCGCGTCCCGCTCGCACCATGCCGCAACCGGCAAGCGTCATTCCCTTCTGTCCCATAGTCGCCGCCACGCGAAAGCCGCGGTAGCCCACTGGACTCCCGGGCAGCGCGAAATCGACCCGGACCGCACCCGCGCCATCCAAACCGCGCTGATCAGCCGCAACTACATGACCGGCGAGGCAACGGGTGAGTGGGACGCGGATACCGCGGCCGCGATGCAGAAGTTCCAGGCGGACAATGGCTGGCAGACCAGGATCATGCCTGACTCCCGCGCGCTGATCAAGCTGGGCCTGGGCCCAAACGCGACCGAAGGGGTGGTGGCTTCCGGCGCTCCGAACGCGGAAACGGCACAGCCCGCGTCCGGAGCGGACACGCTCGCCTCGACGCACTCGATCATGAATTAAATTTCTTGGATTGAGAAAAGGCCGCCTTCGGGCGGCTTTTCTTTTGTCCGGGGTATTACCAAGGGGTGCTTCTTCGGCAACCTGAGAACCCGGTATGCTTCCGCTAACCGTGAGGAGCGATCGGGCGCGGGCAAGCCGATAGTGGCGCAGGCAAGCTAGACCAGCGCGTAGGGGCACCGAACTCCCTTCTTGCAAAGAATAGCGGTTTCAAACCCGCTCGGGCGCGAGCAGGTCCCTCATGGTTTCCCGCCTGCGAATGAGCCGGGAGCGCTTTCCTTTCACCAGCACCTCCGCCGGACGGGGCCGCGTATTGTAGTTGGAGGACAACGAAAGCCCGTACGCCCCCGCGTCGAGCACCGCGAGTAGGTCGCCCCGCTCGAGCGGCGGCAGTTCGCGGTCGCGCGCCAGAAAGTCGCCGGACTCGCACACCGGGCCAACCACATCCACAGTTTCGAGAGGATCCGTGCGAGGCGGGGCCACCGGCTCGATCGCGTGATGGGCGCCGTAGAGCGAAGGACGAATCAGCTCGGTCATGCCTGCATCCGTGATAACGAACCGCTTCGCGCCGTTGCGCTTGGTGAAAACCACTTCCGTCAGCAAAGCCCCGGCTTGCGCGACCAGGAACCGTCCCGGCTCCAGCAGGAGCTCGATGCCAAGTCCGCCCAAGGCCTCCCGGACTGCCCCGGCGTAGCTCTCTACGCGCGCGTGTGGCGACCAATCGCCGCTTTCGTACTCAATGCCCAGGCCGCCCCCAATATCGACGGAGCGCAGATTCCGTTCGCCATCAGCCCGGAGCTCCCGGACGAGCGCGGCCACTCGTTCCGTCGCCGCGCCGAAGGGGCCCGCGTCGCGGATTTGCGAGCCGATGTGCACACTGACGCCCACGGCCCGCAAACGCTTCATGCGCCGCGCTTTTGCGTACAGCGCGCGGGCGTCCACGATCGAAACACCGAATTTGTGCTCGCTCAAGCCGGTCGAAATGTAGGGGTGGGTTTCCGCGAACACATCCGGGTTGACCCGCAACGCGAACTCGGCTGTACGGCCACGGCGCGCGGCGCGCTCGGCCAGCAGCTCCAGCTCCCCTTCGCTTTCCACGTTAAACACGCGAATCCGCGCACGGAGCGCCAGGTCCAGCTCCTGAGCGGTTTTGCCCACGCCCGAAAACACCACCCGCGCGGCCGCGCGCCGGTCCACCGCCAGCACCCGCTCCAACTCTCCGCCGGAAACGATGTCAAAGCCCGCGCCGGTGCGCGCCAGCAGCTTGAGGAGCGCGAGCGCCGAGTTGGCCTTGACGGAATAGCAAACGAGGTGCGGCTGCCCCGCAAATGCGTCCGCGAACATCGCCAGCCGGTCGAGGATGGCGTCCGCCGAGTACACGTAGAGCGGCGTCCCATACCGCTTCGCCAGCTGCGGCAGGGACACCCCGTCGCAATGCAGGGGGTCGGCAGGGCGGGGGCGGCGAAACGGGCGCGGGAAAGGCGAGCTCACCTCTTGAGCCTACCCGCCCTGCCCGCGTGTGCCAAGAAGAACAGCTACAACGGAGGGGGCGGCGGCACCGCCACTATGGGAGGCGCGGACAGGTACAAGGGCTGCTCCGGCATGATGATCCAAAAAACAATGTAGGCGACAATCCCCGCGCCGCTTGAAAAGAATGCGAGGAGCACAGTAATCACCCGCACCCAGGTCAGATCCCAGCGGTAATGCTGCGCGATGCCCGCGCACACGCCGGCGATCATGCGGTTGGCGCGGGGGCGTTCCAGCCGGCCTACGGGAAGGTCTCCCCAGGCTTGCGGGGTGCCCGCGGCGGCCGGGGCACCGCAAGCGGAGCAAAACCGCGCTCCGACCGGTAACTCAGTTCCACAACGTCCACAAAACATCGTTGGCGTTTCCTTTCACGGGAAGATACGCGCAGCGAGCCGCAGCGGTTCCCAAGAGTGCGCCCCGAAGCTCGCAGGGCGGGAACCCAATCCCAGCCCCGGCGTTTTACTCTCCTATGCGCCCTCCCACGGTCTGCGGATCAGCTTACGCGCTTCCTGCCCTTGCACGGTGTCGGGGCCGCCTGCGTCCAGCGCCGCCTGGTAGCTTTCAGCGGCGCGGGCATGGTCGTGGTTCAGGTCGTAGCTTTTACCGGCGGCTACCAGGCAACGCTGCTTTAGCTCCGGGCTCGTCGTGGGCGCGTCCGCGGCCTGGGTGTAAGCCTCGGCGGCCTGCGCATACTTTTTCTCACCGCGAAGGGTATCCGCGAGGCCGAAGTAGCCGAGCTCCAGGTGCGCATTGTGGAAGTAGCCCGGCACCTTGGCCTGAGCCAGCACGCGCTGATAGCGCTCAATGGCTTGCTCTCCATCCCCCGCGTCCTTTTCCAGGTTGGCGAGCTCAAGCTGGAAAAGGTAGCCGTGCGGGTACTCCTTCGCGAGCCCCGCGGCAGTCTGCCGGGCTTGGCCGTACTTCGCTTCCCGGCGAAGAAACAGCATCATGCAGGTGCGCGCGTCCACAGAGGTGAGCACCCCGTGTGCCGCTGCGTCCTGGAGCAGTGCCATTCCTTTTTGCTTATTTCCGGAAAGGCCCACCATGCCAACCAGCAGCCGAAACTGAAAGGGCAGCGCGCCCACGACGTACTGGTAGGTGCCCACGATCAGATCCGCATCCACATACTGCGGGTCGAGCTTGAGGACCTCCTCCTCGTCGTTCTTGGCCGCGATGGCCAGCTTGAGGGCTGGAATGAATTCGCGCTCGACCAGGGCGGTGTACACGGCAAGCAGCGCGCGCGACCAGCCCCTTGCATACAGGGCGTCCACGTCATGGGGACGGTTTGCGAGCAGCGCATCGGCTTGCTCCCCTGCTTTGCTGGCGAGCGCGCGCACCCGGTCCCGGACCGCCGGGTCTTCCCTGACGATGTGCTTGCCCGAGAGAAAGCCGTCGTTCGCGTAAAAAGTCGTATCCAGCAGGTCCTGCCGGTTCAACTCTCGGATGACCACCGCATCCATCAGGAAGTCCGTCGCCAGGGGGCTTTCCGGGTGAGCCGCGGCAATCTGCTCGAAGTCGTAAAACGCGGTTTCGTAGTCCATGGCATAAAAGGCCGCAAAAGCCTCCCTGACCGGCGGCGTCCTATTCAACGCGTCTGTTTCTACGCGCGTTTGCGCGTGCGCGGCGGTGCTCCATACGCAGGCTGCCGCTGCCATCGCCAGTTGCTTCCAGATAAATCTCACTCGGCCCCCGAACGCCTTTCTTCTATTTTGACGCTTTCGGCGCTTGGACGGAGCGGGGCGCGAACGCCCGGGACGCGAACAGGTGGTGCATCGGACCGCGGCCTCGCCCGAGCGGATAGCTGTTTTCAAGCGCGGCGCGGACGTATTCCTTTGCGGAGCGCACCGCGCTCGGGAGCTCCTGCCCCAGAACTAAGCCCGCAAGCAACGCGGACGAAAACGCGCAGCCGGTCCCGTGGGTGGACCGGGTTAGGACGCGGGGCCCCGACAGCCACGACCCCCCTTGATCGCCGGGTTGGAGCAGGAAGTCCTCCACCTGCCCGGTTTCGCGGAGGTGGCCGCCCGTAATCACAACGGCACCCCGCCCGGGAGCCATGCATCGCTGCAATGCGCGCGCGGCGCACTCCATGGCTTCCCGCGTTTCGACGACGGTTCCGCTGAGCAGCGCCGCCTCGGCAAGATTCGGCGTTATGACGCGAGCCAGCGGGAGCAGCTCGGCCTTGAGCACCTCCATGCCCTCGGGATCGAGCAGTGCGTGTCCGGAGGTCGAGCGTAAAACCGGATCGAGAACCACCGGGACTGCTTCGTCGCAGCGGGTTCGGAGCCACTGGGCGACCGCACCGGCAACGGCGGCGCTTCCGAGCATCCCGATCTTCACACCTGCGATCGGCATGTCTTCCGCAAGGCACGCGAGCGTGTCGGTAACGAGGGCCGGCTCGACCGGCTCGTTCCGGCGCACCCCCACGGTCGACTGCACAGTAAGGGCCGTAGGGCAAGCCAAGCCATAAAGACCGTGCGCGGCAAAGACCTTTAGATCCGCGGTAAACCCGGCCCCGGAGGAGGGATCGAGCCCAGCAATGCTCAGAGCCGCAGGCGGCGTGTTGGATACCATCTCTGCTCGCAGGGAGTTTGCGTTGGCCATGCCCTCAGGCTACAACCCTTGCGCGGGTCAGCGGGGCGGCCAATTTTGCCTTTTGTGTCAACCTTTCCCCTTCCGGCACCGAGTGCTGTTTCGGGACTGGGCCGCGGTTCCGTGCAGCTTCTAAGTAGCTCAGGGTCTTTGACTTACACCTTTTACTCTGGTCCAATGTCTACAGGAGGGTCATGACTGCGGCCATATCAGTTTGGAAAGCATCCCGCTCCGTTTTTTTGCGTTTCGCCGGTGTAGCTCTGGCAATGGTTTCTCTGCTGCCATCCGCGAAGCCGACGCAGCCCGCGCAAGCGTCCAGGGTAAGGACTCCCGTTCTTAAACGCTGGTTCCAGATTGGCCGCGCCTCCTGGTACGGGCACCGGTTCCAAGGGCGCGCCACTGCGAGCGGCGAAAGCTACAACATGGCCGGGCTGACCTGCGCTCATCGCAGCCTGCCGCTTGGCACCCTCATCCGCGTGACAAATCTTGTGAATCACCGGTCGGTTGTCGTCCGGGTCAACGATCGCGGACCATACCTCGCCAGCCGCGTTGTCGATCTTTCCTATGCAGCCGCGCGCCTTCTCCGGTTCAGCGGCACCGCCCCGGTGCGGCTTGAGGTTTTGAGCTCCCCAATGGAGCTCGCCGAAGCGCAGCACCCGTTTCTTGGCGGGGGACGTTAGCGTTGCCGGCATTGACAGAATCGGCAGCGGAGCGGTTGATCCTGGCGCTTGACTTCCCTTCCTCCGCGCCATGCATTGCATTGCTGGACGGGTTGGAAGCTGCCGTGCCGGCCACGGCGAAGCCGCGCTGGGTCAAAGTAGGGCTGGAGCTTTATTTGGCGGAAGGTCCGGTCGTTTTTGAGGAGCTGCGGGCGCGGGGCCTCCAGGTGTTTTTGGACCTCAAGCTGCATGACATCCCAAACACGGTCGCAGGTGCCATTCGCTCAGTCCTTCCCTACGCGCCGGCCCTGTTGACCGTGCATGCGAGCGGCGGCCCGTCGATGCTCGCCGCCGCAGCAGCAGCGGTGGCCGGAACCGACACGCGACTCCTCGCGGTTACCGTACTCACCAGCATGGACGCGCGCGAGCTGGCATCGACGGGCGTCCCCGCCGACCCGGCGCATCAGGTTGCGCGCCTCGCCCAGCTTGCGAGTGGTTGCGGAATCGATGGCATGGTTTGCTCAGCGCGGGAGTCGGCCGAGTTGCGCGCTCTGCTGCCGAGCGCCCGCCTGGTGACGCCGGGCATTCGGCCTACGGGGGCGGCGATGGGTGACCAGCAGCGGGTCAGCTCCCCCACTGAAGCGCTGCGCAACGGGGCCGACCAGCTTGTCGTGGGCCGCCCGATTACCGCGGCCTCCGATCCGGCACGGGCGTACTTAGACATTCTCGACGAGATTGAAGAAGCCCTTCAGACGTGAAAACGGCCCGGCATCGAAGCCGGGCCACCCTTCATGCGATACTTAAAGTTTTTCGTGGAACTCGCACGCCGAGCAGGAAATATACACCCCGCCGGGAATGCCGCGCTCGCGATCTTTCACTCGCTTTACGATTCGCGTGGGCTTGCTGCACTTCGGGCAATCGGTGCTTTTCGTCGTATCCATGACCTTTTTGCGGTCGGCTGTTTTTGCGATCTTCGCCATCTTTGTCCTTTGCTCCTCGATCTCTACCTAGCGGGGCGCTCAACCCGGGTTGGGGAACGCTCCACCTAGTCTACACAAGCGCTACCGGCTGGGCGCGTGCCCTTGGGGAGCCGGGAATTGGACAGGCCCCATCTTCGGTTGTTTGGTGTCCTTGTCAGATGGCAGGGTTTCACCCGGCTTACGCAAGCTGGGCGGGGCGTGTGTGGGGGCGTTTTGCGCAACCCGGTCTGCTTCGGACTGATCGCCGAGCTTGACAAGCCGTTCGTTGCTGCCCTTGCCATCTGTTTCCCAGTAGTTCCCGACCTCATTTGCGGTGCGAACCACGGGGCTGGTACCCACGGCGGCGTCTTCCACGCGCGTTACCCGATCGTGCTGCAGGCGCACAAACTCCGATTTTTCAGGCGGCACCCCATAGATCCACTCGATGAAAGGCCGCCCGTCGGCTTCTTCGCGCATCTTCTGCGCGGGCGCGCCCACCGCATGCAGCACCATATCGCTGTCCATGCCGACAAGCACATGCTTGTCCAGAATTGCCTTTTTGAGGAACGGCGGCAGGGTCTCGACATAGGCTTCAAGCGGCGACTTTTCTCCAAAGCCGACTACCGGCGCGATCAGCTCTTTCACCTGCGCGCCGGTGACGTTAGGAACACCGCCGGGAAAAAAGAGTGTGAGGCGCGAGCCGGTCGCTTGCTCACCGTTATCGCGCGCCATGGGTACCATGCCGCCTCCGGCCCCAATCTGGAGGTGGCGCAGGTACTTATGGGGCACGTCGGGGCCGCCGTTCAACTCCAGGATGAGCCGGTCCCTGTGGAAGGTGATTTTAGTGATCGTGACCCGGTCCCCAGGCCGCGCGGAAATACCCTTGCTGTTAAGCTCGGTGACGTAGTCGGAACCGGAAGGCGTCAACGGTCCGTTTGCGACCAGGTCCAGGCCCTGGCTAGCGAGCGGAAGTGGGCGCATCGCATAGCCCTGCTCCGAGGCAAGCGTACGCTGCAGGTTATCCCAGGTGAACGGGCCGGCGTGCATCTTCGGCAGCTCTACATGTGTTGGCTGGAACTGAAGAAAGCGGCCCTCGATCCGCTCGGTACTGACGGTAAACACCTGGGAAAAGCCGGAAAGCGCGGAATAAGCAAGAACCGCGACGACAGAAACGAAACGAATCCGGGAAGCAATGGGAGGCATCATGGCCCTCCTTTGAAAACAGAATGCTCCTCTTTGCATTGCCCTTGCAAGGATTTTCAGCTTTCCGCTTGGACGCGGCTGTAACCGAAGTTCCTCGTTGATTCGGTGGAGGCTAACGCTCTCGTGGGCCTGTGCCGTTTGCCGGAGGTTCAGGGTGCCGGGGCGGCTCGGGGGGCGAAATCTGGATGAGCGGCTGAGGTGCGGGCGTCCCCGGGCCCATGCCCTGCTCGTGCTGCTTCCGCGAAAGGGCATCGATATCGACGGGAATACCGGCACCCACCACCTCCGGGAACGCCCACCGGTGCCGCAGCTCCCGCGTCGTCCGGCTCAGGACGAAAAAAAGGGCAAGCAGCACGAGGATCGCGATGACCGAGCCTTCCGGCCCATTCCCGCCGCCCGTGAGCCACGTGGGGCCGCTGGTGTAGCTCGAAAACACCGGCGACAAGCGGGCCGCACCGCTAATCGGCAGCCCGAATAAGAGAGCCGTGCTCGCGTTCCAGGCGAAATGAAAACCCCACCCCACCCAGAGAGCCCTGGTCCGCAGATACGCCATCGCCAGCAGAAACCCAAGCAGCAGGGCCGTTATCCCGCCGGTCGCAGTGGCAAAGCCGCCGGTCCGCGCGGCGGCGAAGAGCAGGCTCAGGAGAATGGTGGCAAAAGTGGGGCCGACGGCTTCCATCAGGCGCTGAAAGGGATAGCCGCGAAAAATCAGTTCGTCGGTCAGCGTCCAAGCCCAAAGGATTGCAAGGGCAATCCCGGTTTGCGCCGCGATGCGCGTCGGAGCGCCATGCGCGAGGCTCACCAGCAAGCCCCCGGTAAGCGCCACGGGCAGGACGCAAACCGCGATGCCTGCCCATCCCAGGCCCGCGCCCAGGGCCCACTCCCGGCCCCGGCCCGCACGGCGCGGCAGGCCGATCGCAGCTTCCGGCGGTGTGGGCCGCTCCCGGGCGGCAGCCATCGCTGAAAAACCTACCAGAATCAGGATCAGAAAGAGAAGGCGACTGCCAAGCGCGAAAAAACCCGGTGTGAGCACATTGGCCGCGTAGATCGCGAACTGGTGCGCCAGCACGGCATAGATGCCGGCAAGCAAAAAGCTGCCGAAAGAGCGTAAGCGGCTGCGGGGGGCGCGCCCCCATCCGGGCGCGCTAGCCACCGAGCTCCTCTGCTCTCACAAAGATCGGCCCTTTACGGTTGCGAAACATAGAACTGCGCCATCCCGCGAAACTTCTCATAGCGTTTGTGGAGCAGCACTTCCACCGGCAGCGACGTAAGCGCTGCAAGCTCAACTGCAAGCCGCTCGCCCAGAAGCGATGCGGACTCGTCAGGCGCGGTGTGGGCACCGCCGTCCGGCTCCGGGACGATCCCATCGATGCAGCCCAGCCCCATCGCATCGGCGGAGGTCGCGCGCAAGGCTTCGGCGGCTTCGGCGCGCTTTGTGGCATCGCGCCACATGATGGAAGCGCAAGCTTCGGGAGAGATGACGGAATAGATGGCTTTTTCGAGCATCAGCACCCGGTCGGACACGGCTAGGGCAAGCGCGCCGCCGGAGCCGCCTTCGCCGGTGATAACGGCGATGGTCGGCGTGCGCAGGCGTGACATCTCCCGGAGATTGCAGGCGATCGCCTCGGCTTGCCCTCGCTCTTCCGCGCCCAGGCCGGGGTTTGCGCCCATCAGGTCGATGAGGGTAATGACGGGGCGGCGGAACTTTTCCGCGAGCTTCATGGCTCGGAGCGCTTTGCGGTAGCCTTCAGGGTCGGGCATGCCGAAGCGGTGGGCGACCTTCTCCTTCGTGGTGCGGCCCTTGACGTTCACGATAAGGAGCACCTCCTCGCCCTGGAAGCGCGCAAACCCGCAGCGCACGGCAGGATCGTCGCCGAAAGCCCGGTCGCCGTGGATCTCGGTAAAATCCGTGAACAACTGTTCCAGAAAGAACACCGGATCCGGCCGCTGGGGATGGCGCGCGAGCTCGGTCTTGGCCCAGCGATCTCCGGGGGCGGGCTGCGGGTCAGCCATGGAAGAGGTAGGAGTTTCTGAAACGGACGCGGTCTTGCTCGGCATTGCAGACATTGTACGCGCCGCCCCTTAATCCATAACCTGCACCGCGCCCCGGCCCAGAAGCGTTTCGGCGCGGTCGATAAATGCGCGGTCGGCGGCAACCAGGATGTCAGCCGGTTCCAGCACGACGCAGTATTCGCCGCGCTGCTCCAGGTTGATCATGATGCGGCCCGGGCCCGGCGAGGAGTTAAGCATCCCGCGCAGCTCCTGCAGGGTCGCGTCGCTGGCGATGTCGAGCTGCACCTTGATGCGAAGGTTCTTGGGCAGGCGGACCTTCAGATCCTCAATGGGCTGGATCGACGATAGGCACAGTTTGTTGGCGGCTTCTTCTTCGGCCCGGAGCGCGCCGCGCACGACCACGGGGATTTCAATCTTGAGGCTTTCGGCAAGCGCGGCGTAATCCTTGGGAAAGCAGATGAGGTCGATCTTGCCCACTGTGTCCTCAAGCTGGGCCTGGGCGTAGAGCTCGCCGGACCGCTTGGACTTTTGCACTTTGAGCCCGACGATGACGCCCGCGATCTGAACCTCGTCGCCCTTTTCGCCCCGGCGAGTCGGTGCAGGCGAGGGTTTCATTTCGAGCGCGGTCGCGGTGTCGACAACGCCGGGGATGTTGCTCAGTTTGTCGGCGTACTTGTCGAGCGGATGGCCGGAGACGAAGAAGCCCAGGACCTCTTTTTCGGCGGCCAGGCGCTCGTGCTCGTCCCAGTCGGGTACGTTGGGGAGCGCATCGGTTTGGGCAGCGGCAGGCAGGTCGTCGAAGATGCCGAACAGCCCATGCTGGCCGCTGGCGAGGTCGCGCTGGGCTTTCTGGGCGCGCTCAATGGCTTTGTCGGTCGCGGCGATGAGCTGCGCGCGGCGGCCGAAGGAGTCAAGGGCCCCGGCCTTGATCAGCGACTCGAGCACGCGCTTGTTCATCAGGCGTAGGTCCACCTGCTCGCAGAACTCCCAAAAGTTCGCGAAGGGCTTTTTCGCGCGGGCTTCCAGGATGGAGTCGATGGCGTTGCGGCCCACATTCTTGATCGCCGTGAGGCCGAAGCGGATCGCGCCTTCGTTTGGCGTGAAGTCCGCGCCCGAAAGCGTCACGTCGGGCGGCTGCACCGCGATCTCAAGCTCGCGGCACTCCTTGATGTACTTGACAACGTTTTCAGGCTTGGAAATTTCGCTCGTCAGCAGCGCGGCCATGAACTCGACCGGGTGGTGGGTTTTGAGGTACGCCGTATGGTACGCAAGCAGCGCATAGGCGGCCGAGTGGGACTTGTTGAAGCCGTAGCCCGCAAACTGCTCCATGAGGTCGAAGACGCGGGTAACAATGTCTTTCTTGAAGCCTTTTTCGGCGGCGCCCGAGACGAAGCGCTCGCGCTGCTTGGTCATCTCCTCCAGGTTCTTTTTGCCCATGGCGCGGCGCAGCAGGTCGGCCTCGCCAAGCGAGTAGCCGGCAACCGCGTTCGCGATCTGCATCACCTGCTCCTGGTACACGATGACGCCGAGGGTTTCCTTGAGGATTGACTCCATGGGCGGCAGGTCGTACTCGACTTTGCGGCGGCCCCATTTGCGCTCGATAAAGTCGTCGATCATGCCGCCCTGAATCGGGCCGGGCCGGTACAAGGCGTTGAGCGCGGTCAGGTCTTCGACACTCGTCGGCTTGTAGCGCCGCAACACATCGCGCATGCCGCCGGACTCGAACTGGAACACGCCGGAGGTGAGCGCGCGATGGAACACGCCCTCATACGTTTTCTGATCGTCGAGCGGGATCAGGTCAAGTTCGAGCTCGATTGCTTCAGCGCGCAGCAGCTTGAGGCAGTCGTCGATGACCGTGAGCGTGGTCAGGCCCAGGAAGTCCATCTTGAGCAAGCCCAGCTTTTCGACCGCCTTCATGTCGTAGGCGGTCACGATTTCGTCGTTCTTCGAGCGCACGACCGGGACGAGGTCCGTCAAAGGCCGGGGCGCGATCACAACGCCCGCCGCGTGGACGCCCGCGCCGCGGACCAGGCCCTCGAGCTTGAGTGCCGTATTGATGACCTCGCGCATCTGCGGGTCTTTGTCGTAGGCGTCCTGGAGCGGCGGTGAGTCTTTCAGCGCCTGCTCGAGCGTGATGCCGATGGTCGGCGGGATCATCTTCGCGATTTTGTCGACGTCGCCGTAGGGCAGGTCTAATGCCCGACCGACATCTTTGATTGCCGCTTTCGCAGCCATGGTGTTGAAGGTGATGATCTGCGCAACCTGCTCGCGTCCGTATTTGCGCGTGACGTAGTCGATGACCTCGCCGCGGCGGTTCATGCAAAAATCGATGTCGATATCGGGCATGGACACGCGCTCGGGATTCAGGAAGCGCTCAAAGAGCAGCGCGTTCTGGAGCGGGTCGACGTCGGTAATCTCCATCACATACGCGACCAGCGAGCCCGCGGCCGAACCGCGCCCCGGGCCCACGGGGATGTCGTGCTCGCGCGCGTAGCGGATGAAGTCCCAAACGATCAGGAAGTAGCCGGGAAACTTCATCGCCTTGATGCACTCAAGCTCGCGCTCGAGCCGCGCGTGGTAGTCGGAGATGGGCGAGCGCAGTTTTCCGGTGTCCTGGAGGTGCTTGATGCTCGTGGTCAGGCGTTTTTGGAAACCCTCCCGACACACTTGCTCGAAAAAGGTATCGACCGTATGGCCGGGCGGCACGGCGAACTCCGGGAAGGGGTTCTCGACCTTGTTGAGCTTGAGCCGGCAGCGCTCGGCGAACTGCATGGTCCGGCTCACCACCTCGGGCGCGAAGGAGAACAACCGCTCCATCTCGTCCGCGGTCTTTACGTAGAACTGGTCGGAGTCGAACTTGAACCGCTTGGGGTCGTGGATGGACCCGGCGGTCTGCACGCAGAGCAGGATTTCATGCGCGTGGTGGTCGTCTTCGCATAGGTAGTGCGAGTCGTTGGTCGCGACTAACGGGATGCCGGTCTCCCGTTCAAGCCGAAACAGGTCGGACTGAATCTTCTTGTCGAGCTCCATCCCGTGGTCCTGGATCTCGAGAAAGAAGTTGCCTTTCCCGAAAATATCTTCATAAGCGCCGGCCGTGCGCCTAGCACCCTCGTAGTTGTCCTTCATCAGGTTTTGCGCGAGCTCGCCCGCAAGGCAGCCCGACAGGCCTACGAGTCCTTCGGCATGCTCGGCCAGGTACTTTTTGCTGATGCGCGGCTTGCGGTAAAACCCATGCAGCGAGGCCTCGCTCGTGATACGAACCAGGTTGCGGTAGCCTTCCTCGTTTTCAGCAAGCACCAGCAGGTGGTTGTAGTCGTCGCCCTGCGGATCGGCCCGGTGGTCTTCCTTTTGGCAGACGTACAGCTCGCAGCCCAGGATGGGCTTGATTCCCTGCTTCTTCGCCGCCTCGAAAAAGTGCACGGCCCCGTAGATGTTGCCGTGGTCGGTGATGGCAACCGAGGTTTGCCCGATGTCCTGGACGCGCTTGACCAGCTTGTCCACGTCGCAGGCGCCGTCGAGGAGGGAAAAGTCGGTGTGAAGATGGAGATGGGTGAACTCGGCCATGGGGTCTCCTTCCAGTTTAGTTCCCGGACAAGGCCGGGCTCGGCACCTGTGCGGAGTGTGGACGCTTTGGAAAACGAGGACGAAACCTGAGCTTGCCGGCAAAGCGGACAGGCCTAGGCTAGGCTGAGAATATGGCTGTTCAAGTACCGCTGATCACGATCGAGGAGTATCTCAGGACCAGCTACCGGCTGGATGTCGAGTTTCTCGATGGCCGGCTGGAGGAAAAGCCTTTAGGAACTTGGGACCACGGTTTTATTCAAGGCTTGATGTTTACCTGGTTTCTTCAGCATCGGCAGGAATGGGGGATCATCCCTTCGCTCGACGTGCGTACGCGCGTGTCGGAAAGTCACGTCCGGCTGCCGGATGTGGTCGTGGACCGGACCGGACGACACCCAGCTGTCTTAACCGAGCCGCCCCTGCTCGCCATCGAGGTGCTCTCCCCGGACGACACCTATTCTTCGCTTAAGAAACGCGCGATGGACTATCAAATGATGGGTATCCGGCACATCTGGCTTGTTGACCCCGATACCCGCACCGCACAATCGTGCGAGGGAGCGTTCTGGGTTGAGCGGGAGCGGCTGGAAATCGAAGGGACGGCAATTTATGTGGATGTGGTCGCGCTGTTCCGGGCGCTCGACTCAGGCGAGCCGCTTTAGGCTGAGACGGTTCACAAACAACCGGCAGCCCGCGCAGGAACCGCGCTGCTGGGGTGCCTGAGCCTACGCACTCACTGAGAAGAGATAAAGTTGAGCAGAGCGCGGGAGGTCTTTATGGAAGCTCGCTGGATTGACGTGCGGGAATACCCGGAGTTTGCCGGGGGGCATATTCAAGGTTCGGAACTCGTGCCGCTGGGAGCGCTGAGGAAAGCCAGTGAAGGTTGGAGTCGCTCAGAACCGCTCACCCTTGTGTGCGGCAGCGGCGGACGAGCGGAACAGGCCCGCCGGCTTTTGGCTGCCAAGGGTTTCCAGTCGCTCGAGGTGCTCGAAGGCGGCGTACATGCTTGGGCGAGCCAGGGCAAGCCGCTCACCCCTGCCGCGCAAACGACCTGGTCGATGGAGCGGCAAGTACGCGTAACGGCGGGTTCCCTGGTGCTGGCTTTCACCGGTCTAGGCTTTGTCGCCTCAAAAAAGCTCTTCGTCGGAGCAGGCCTGATCGGCGCGGGTCTGGTTTACGCGGGTGTGAGCGATACCTGCATGATGGCATCCGTGCTTGGTCGTATGCCATGGAACGCCCCGGAGAAAGCGGCTCGATGAGTTCTCCGGCTGTTGCGGGAGGCCTCGCCTGGGGCCTGGTCATCGGCGCGATCTCAGGCATGATCGGTATTGGCGGCGGCGCATTTCTGATTCCGGCACTCATCCTTTTTTAAGGCATGTCGTAAAAAACAGCACAGGAACGTCTGTGGCCACGCTGCTGCTGCCCATCGGCATCTTCGCTTTTTGGACCTACTACAAAGCCGGGCACGTGGATCTAAAGCTGGCGTTGCTGATCGCGGCCGGCTTCGCTGTTGGAGGTTGGTTCGGCGGCCTATGGGCGCAGCATTTGCCCGACGCTGTACTGCGGAGAGGATTTGCTGCTTTTTTTTCTGCTGGCGATCAAGCTCGTCATCGGGCGTTGAGGTTCGGGTTCAGGCGCCAAGTGACGTGAGCATGCGAGCCGCTACTTCGTCACAATCGCTTCGTTGTAAACAACTCGTGCGATTCGGGCTATAACAGCTT
Organism: Acidobacteriaceae bacterium; assembly: GCA_965218545.1. Lineage (GTDB taxonomy): Bacteria > Acidobacteriota > Terriglobia > Terriglobales > Acidobacteriaceae > EB88. The sequence goes on from CBDCLB010000002.1 coordinate 254,159, forward strand.
CGCGCTTGTCATCATCGGCTCGGCTGTCGGTAACGAACACAGCGATAGCTAATCTCCGTCCATCCGGCAAAGTGATTAGGCCTATGTCGTTGGTGGCCGCCGCTAAGCTACCATCCGTTCCGGAAGACCCGCTCTTATGGGCAAGGGGGGTGCCGGGAGGAAGTCCGGCGCGGAGTCTACCCGGTGTAATCGGCGAGTCCATTGTTTTAAGGATAAAGGCGTTCGCAACCGGCGAGACCGGGGGCTTGTTCAAGAGAAGTTCAAGCAGCTGAATCGCTGCGGTCGGCTCAATCCAGTCTTGGTACTGAAGGTTTTCATTGCGGTCTAGATCACGCTCGCTATAACGGACTTGGATTGCAGAAATGTTAAGTGAATGCATATAGTGTTCTACCGCGAGAGGGCCACCAACTAAACGGACTAGGACTTCCTCGGCGCCGTTATCACTTTGTTCAACGGCAAGGCTGACAATTTCGCGCAGTTTCGCAGCTAGATTGGCTTTGGGATACCGATCAGTGAGTGGACTGAACGAACCTGGAATGATGTCGGTCGGCAGGAACTGCACCGTCCTGTCCAAGGTGGCATTCATAGGCTCCCCAGCTCGCTGTGTGTGCAAAAGTGTTCCTATATCCGCCATGTGTAGCGCTGTGAGTGCAAGCGGGAGTTTGTACACCGACTGCATCGGCGCATGGTTGTGTGGGTGCAGGTCGCAATTGAGCTTTGTGCCGGGAAGCATGCAGGAGACATTTACGGTCCCTTTGGCGTCCGCCGCGATTGCAGCAACCTTGGCCTGAAGTGAACTTTGGGCGATGGCGCTTAGGGGCGTGAACGCCAAAAGTAGGGCAAGAAAGCGCATAGCAGGAGTCTATCTACGAGTTTGGACGTAGACGGGCTGCAATCGCATAGGCATGATTACTCAGCTGGCACAAAGCCTGAACAGGGCGGCCAGCCGACACTGGGAAGTCGCGTCATCCGAAGGACTCCACTCGAAGATTATGGAAGCACCGGGACCGCGCAAAGCGTTGCAATTGCGGCAATATCCTGCTCCAGTTCCGCCCGCGTGGTTAGCACATCCGGGCACACGCGCACACGCCCGGCGTGCTCGTCGACCGTGATTCCCTGCTCGCGGAGCGCCCGCACCAGCTCCGGGGCGCATGGGGTGGGGTTCCTCAGAAACACCCCGTGCTCCGCTTCGCCGCCCCGGCTTTCCATCCCGTGCGACGCGAGCAGCCCGGGCAAGAACTGCGATTGCGAGAGCGAATGCGCCCGCAGGCGGTTGGGATAGCACCAGCGAAGAGGCTGGGCGCTTCGCGGGAGCCGGCCTGCTGGAGGAAAGCGGTGCAGGCCGCACGCGGCACTTGCAAGTAGCGGTTTGCCCTGGCGGAGAACTGCGATGCATCGATGGACGGCTATCGCCTCGCTGCGGAACGAGGCGGGTGAGATAGGGGGTGCCGATGTAGTCGGTCACGGATGCCATCGTGCCTATGCGGTCTGATGCTTGAGGGAGATGGGCAGGCGAAACGGGTCCGCTTGGTAAAAGGCATCACCTTCTAGTGATCAGGGCCAAAGGGAACAGGGCTTAGGTGACGAGAAGAGCATCCATCGCTACTTACGATCGTGTAGAAACAGCGTTCTCATAAGTTCCCCGATTTTGCCTGCCATAATCTCCGCTGGAACCCGGTCCGGAGTCAAAAACCATCTTCGCGCCGCTCCGAATATGGCCCAAGCGCCGCTAGCCGCGAGGAGCGACGGATCGACCTCCGGAGCGGGGTTGCTGCGTTGCAGTCCTTCATAGAGGAGGCTTTCGGTCACTGCAAGGATCGACCCCTCTACCGGCAACTGCGTCAACCGGGTAGGGCAGCCGACTGTTTCAACGAGGTAATCGCATACTCCAAGTGCGATTGCACGGAGAGTTCCTTCACAGCCTGTAAATGACACGCCGCGGCGATCCAAGAGCCTCCGAAAGCGGAGGTCCGTCAGCGCTTTGAGCAACGCGTCCTTGTCTGGGTAGTGAAGATAAAAGGTTCCCCGGCTCAGCGTCGATTGATCGGCAATTTCTTGAATCGAGATGTCTTCGTAGGGCCCTTGCGTGAGCAGGTAGTCGAGCGCGTTCAGCAGCATGCTCCGACTTCGCAGGATGCGCGGGTCCGTTGTTAAAGCTTCTGAGGTCGCTCCCATCGTACTTCTTCGATGTAAATCCGGCGAGATGCGAAATCAGCGCCCGAATGGAAGCAGAATGCATTTTTTTGATCTTTATGAACGACTGTAAAATAAAAGACAGATGTCTATTTTGTTGCACATTGACTCCAGCCCTCTTTACGGTCGCTCAATCACACGTGAGCTTTCAGACGCTTTCGTACAAACATGGAAGGCTACGAGACCGGGAGGTGTAGTGCTTGAGCGGGATCTGACGGCTACATCAATCAAGCCGGTTGACGCGGAATGGATTGGTGCCGCATATACGCCGGAACAGGGACGGAGCTCGGAACAGAGGGAGGTTCTTTCCTTTTCGATTCTCTCGTTGCAGAACTGGAAAATGCGAACGAGTATGTGATCGGCGTACCGATGCACAATTTCGGCGTGCCTGCTGTATTGAAACTCTGGATCGATCAGATCGCCCGCGTGCACAAAACCTTCACCATGGACAACGGCGATCTCAAAGGTTTGCTTCACGGCAAACGAGCTACCTTTATCGTCGCCATGGGCGGCAACTACGGCATGCATTCCGAGCGCGCCTCATTGAACTTCGTCGAACCTTACCTTAAGGCAACTTTTAGGTTTCTTGGCGTCTCGGAAAGCGTCTTCTGCACAGTGACCGGCACCGGCGCGCTCAGGAGCGGGCAGAGCCGGGCAGCTTTGCTTGCTCCTTATTTGGAAGCGGTGCGGGCCCACGCACAGCTTCCGGCAGGCGGGGTACCGGCATACGATTGAGGCTCACAAGCCGCATGAAAAGAAGTAATCCGCTCAAAGGTCATGAAGTTGCCGGGATAATCCCAAGTGTGGAGATTGAGGCGGCAACCCGCTCCAGCTCCGCCCAGGCGGTCAGTACGTCCGGGCACACGCGGATGCCTCCGGCGCGCTCGTCCACAGTAATTCCCTGCTCGCCCAGCGCCCGCACCAGCTCCGGGGCGCGTGGGGTGGGGATCGTCAGAAACGCCCCGTGCTCCGCATCGCCGCCCTGGCTTGCAATGCCCGAGGAGGCGAGCAACCCGCGCAGGAACCCGAGCTGCTCGAGCGAGTACGCGCGCAGCCGGTCTATCCCGACGAGGCGCGCGAACGCGAGCCCGCTCCGGGCTTGGAAGTAGGTGAGCAGGGCGGGCGGGCTTTCAACCCACCCATCGCCCCCGGCGCGCAGAGCGGGTCCGCCCGCCGCCCAGGGGTCGCTGCCCGGCTCCATTCCGAACCAGCCCACGTCGAGCGGGCGCGCCCCGTCCGCTACATGCGGGGCAAGCGCTAGAAACGCCAGCCCTTCGCCGCCGCGCAAGTACTTGTAGCAGCCGCCGAGGAGGTAGTCGCAGCCGAGCTCTTCCATGCGGAACGGCAGCGCGCCGAACGAGTGATAGGCGTCAACCAGCAGCGACGCCCCACGCGCCCGGCACTCCGCCCCGAGCTCCGGCAGCCCGGAAAACACCTGCCCGTCGCGGTAAAAAACATGCGACACCACCACCAGCCGCGTTTCAGGCTCGCGGCGCAGAACCTCGGTCACGCGCGGAGCAGTCCAGCGCCCGTCGCTTTCCGGAGTGGCCCGGACTACTCGCAAACGCCCCAGCACGGCGTACTGGGCCAAAACCACGGCCACCGCGCTAAACTCGCCCTCGGTCGTGATCACGGTCGCGCCCGGAGGCAAGGTGTTTAAAACGGCCCGGAGCGCGTGCCCCGTCGAAATCTTGGGCACCACACAGTCCGGTCGCTCCAGCCCCAGCAGCCCGGCAATGCTCGCGCGGAAACGCGCCTCCTCGTCCCGCCAAAGCTCCCAGCCGTCGCGCAGCTGCTCTGCCCACAGCTGTGCGCCTTCCTGCAGGTCGTCAAAGAGCCGGTCGAGCGGACGCCCGAGCGAGTGCCCCAGCAGGTACACGCCGCCCCGCGCGAGAGTACGCGAAAACAGCGGGCGCATCCACCGGGCGATGCCCTCCTCGGTGAGCGGGCCCGGGCCCAGCTGCTCCACTGCTTCCTCAATCTTCATGCTCGGCACTATCCTCGGCGTTGGGGTTAGCCTTACCATACCTGCCATGCGCCCTTTCCTGCTGCTCCTTTGCACTGCCACACTCGCGAGCGCCCAGCAACCGCCTACCAAGCCCGCAGTTCCGTCCGTCGCGGCAACGCAACAGAAGGAGCTCGACCACTGGCGCTCGGTCGCGACGGACTACGGGCAGCTGGGTCGCTATGCCCGAGCCAACGCCGCCCTGCCCCCGGCTGTGCCCAATCCGCCGCGTGTGATCTTCTTCGGCGACTCGATTACGGACGGCTGGCACCTGGACCAAAGCTTCCCGGCCAAGGGTTACATCAACCGAGGCATCAGCGGGCAAACCACGCCACAGATGCTGGTGCGCTTACGGCAGGATGTCCTCGACCTCCATCCGGCGGTGCTCGTCGTGCTCGCCGGGACAAACGACCTGGCCGGCAACACCGGCCCCGAAACGCTGGAGCAGATCGAGGCCGACTGGGCCACGTTTGCCGACCTGGCGCGGGCGCACGCGATCAAGGTCGTTTTCTCGTCTGTAACCCCCGTGAGCGACTACGGCCTGGCGGGGGCGAGCATGCTTGCGGGACGGCCTCCGGCGAAAATCCTGGAGCTGAACGCGTGGCTTCGGCAGTTCTGCGCCGACAACGCGCTCGGGTACCTGGACTACTATCCGGCGATGGTGGACGCCTCGGGGATGCTCCGGCGCGAGCTTTCAAACGACGGCCTTCATCCAAACGCAGCCGGATACGCGGTGATGGCGCCGTCGGCGCAGAAGGCGATCGACGCCTCCCTGGCATCGCCCTCGCTTTCCGGCGCACGCTGATTTGCTATACTCACCCCACAAGCGGAAGTGGTGAAATGGCAGACACACCATCTTGAGGGGGTGGCGCCGAGAGGCATGGGGGTTCAAGTCCCCCCTTCCGCACCAAGTTTCTGAGTTTCCGGGGCCCGCATGACTATCGTTCTTACCGTGATCCACGTTGTTCTGTGCTTTTTCCTCATCGGGGTCATCCTGCTGCAGCAGGGGAAGAGCGGCGACCTGGCCAGCGCTTTTGGCGGTCAAGGTTCGCAGACCGCATTCGGCCCACGGGGGGCGTCCAACATCCTTTCCAAAACCACGACCTGGTGCGCGGTCGCCTTTATGTGCACGAGCATAGGACTTACCGTCCTGATGCAGCGCAGCTCGGGCGTCGACCATTCCGTACTTTCCGGCACGAAAACCACCCACTCCGCCCCGGCCAAGAAGTAGTGCGCACGGCGCATCCAATCGCCGCATGAGCGAAGAAACTGCCTCCGCACTGCCCTATATTCAGAACCTGAACGGCCGCGATCCCCTCGCGGTTCTCGCTGGAACCGGTACCCGGTTGAATGCGCTCCTTGACAAGCTCACCCCCGAACAAATCGAGCGCAAGCCCGCGCCGAACAAGTGGAACATCCGCGAGATTCTCGCGCACCTGGCCGATTGCGAGATCGCCTGGAGCTGGCGTTTCCGGCAGGTGTATGCGGAAGAGAAGCCCACTCTCCAAACATTTGAGCAGGACGACTGGGGCCGGGCCTATGCGAGCTACTCGCTCGAGCAGGCGCGTGCTACCTGGAATGCGCTGCGAGCCTGGAATCTAGCCTTGCTCGGCGGCTTGTCCCCCGAGGAGCGGCAGCGGGCCGCCGTGCACCCGAAACTGGGCGGCGTCACCCTGTGGACGCTCGCGCAGATCGCCGCCGGGCACGATCTGCACCACCTCCAATCGCTGGAGCATGTTGCGGACGGGCTCACGAAGAGTTAGAGCTGCCGGGGGCTGGAGCCATGTTGCCGCACCAAGGCGTCGATGTCGGTTGCTGTCTTCGAGCGCCAGGTTTCCTCAAGGCTTGTCTTTGCTTCGGGCGCACTGTTTGTTTCCACTTCCTTGTACACATACGAGAGCACACGGTCCTCGGGCTCGTCAGCCCATGTGTTGCCCTTGCCCTGCACCCGGGTTGAGCCTTTGTGCCAACCTCCGGGGGTCAGGTGCCACTCAGTCCATTCATTGCGGATTGCCATGATTCCATTATAAAAACCGGCGCGCGAGTCGTACCATGGACCCATGCGGCCATTTGTTCGCGAAACCTTCCCTGTCGGCCTGCTTGGGTGCAACTGCACGCTGCTGGGCGACCCGGAAACGGGCGAGGCGATCGTGGTCGACCCGGGTCTGGCCGAGGGCGGATGCCCCATGCATTTACTGAAGCGCCTCCAAGGCCTGGGGCTGAAGCTCAAGCAGATCGTCGTCACGCACGCGCACATTGACCATGTCGGCGGCGCATTAATCCTCAAGCAAGCCACCGGCGCGCCCATCCTGATGCACCAGGCCGACCTGCCCCTGCTCGAAATGATGCCCTTGCAGGCGGGCTGGCTTGGCGTCGAGCCTCCGCCCGTGGCTCCGCCCGATGGGAGCGCCGAAGACGGAGCGGTGGTCGGCCTTGCCACGCTGCCCGGCCAAGTTCTGCACACCCCAGGACACACGGAGGGCAGCATCTGCCTCCACTTCCCCGAGCAGCAGCTGCTGCTCGCGGGCGACACGCTGTTCGCGAATTCGATCGGTCGCACCGACCTGCCCGGGGGCGACGGCGCAAAAATTCTCCGCTCCATCGAGAGCCGGCTCCTGCACCTGCCTGAGGCCACCCGCGTGGTCCCCGGCCACGGGGAAGAAACCACCATCGGCCGCGAGCGGGAGCGCAACCCTTTCCTGCGGGGGATGCGGGTTTAGATTCGCGCCAGAATAGCTCGGATTCCGAGGCGGAAGACCTCCGGCTCGGGGAGCAGGCTGACCACGAGCCACCCCGACGTGGGGAACCCAAACGCCGAGCCGGGATGTACCAGCACGCCTGCTGTCTCCAGGAGCGCCACCGCCCAAGGCTCGTCGTTCTGGAGAGCGGGGATGCGCAGCGTCGCATACCAGCCGCCGTCCGCCCCGAGCCGCGAAACCGGGGTGCCGGCGAGCAGGCTGTCGAGTACGTGTAGGTTCCCGGCTACGCGCTCGCGGATGCGCCCCTGGACCGCGGGCGCACTCCGGAGCCACTGGGCCGCGCCCGTCTGCGCGGGCGCGCCCACCGACAAGAACGCATCGGCGATGATCTCCAGCCGCGCCAGCGCTTCTTCCCGCGCTGCTGCGGGGCCCAACGCCACCAGCCAGGAAAGTTTTATCTGCGGCAGCGCGGCCACCTTGCTCAACCCGCTCAACGCAAAGGTGAGCGCCGGGTGCGGGCCCAGCGTAAAGCTCCGGGCCGGCTTGTCGCCCCATGGGTAGTCGAGGAAAACCTCATCCACCAGCAGCGCCAGGCCGTGCCGGACGCACAATGCTTCGAGGGCCGCGCGTTCACCGTCGCTCACGAAGTGGCCGGTCGGGTTGTTGGGGTGTACCAGGGCGATCGCGCGGGTGCGCGGGCTGATGCGCGCTTCCACAGCGCCCGGCTCGATCTGCCAGCCGTGCTCGTACACAAGCGGGTAAGGCACGAGGTGCACGTCGTCGAGGGCGGCCAGGTACTCGAACAGCGGGTAGGAGGGCGTGGCGATCAGGACCTCGTCGCCGGGGTCGCACAGGAGGCGGAACAGAAAGCTGTAGGCCTCACTCGTGCTCGCAGACAGGCAAACGTGCGCGGGGTCGACCTTCGCCCCATGCCCGCGATAGTAGCCCGCGACCGCATCCCTGGCCGTCATGAGCCCAAACGGCTGCGGGTCGTACTCAACCAAGGGGGACGCGTTGCTGAAGGGCGTGAGCACCTGCGCCGCGTCCATCCGCAGGCCGCAGCGCGTGGGGTTTGACGCTGTCAGGTCCACGGTGGGCAACCCGCCGGCCCGCCGCTCCCGCGCGGCGCGGGCCGGCGGCGCTTCTTCCCGGTCCCAGCCGGTTCTTCGTGAAAACCCCGGCATTCGATCTCCGTCGGGCATACTAGGCACACAGCACCTCAGGAGAGTAGATGGCCCTCCAGGCAGTAATCTTCGACTACGGCATGGTTCTCAGCACGGCGCAGGAGCCTGCGGCGCTCACCGCGCTCAAACAGATTACCCGGCTCGACGACGCCGCGTTTGACGAGCACTACTGGCGCTACCGCCACCGCTACGACCTGGGCGAGCTGAACGGGACCGGCTTTTGGCAGGCCATCTCCCGCGATGCGTCTCTCGAGCTTGGCCCTTCCGAGATAGCCCGGCTGATCGAGAACGACGTTGTCATGTGGTCGACGCTGAACGAAACCATGCTGCGCTGGGTTGCGGCGGTACAGGATGCGGGGTTCCGCACGGCGATCCTCTCAAACATGGGCGAGGAGCTCCTAAAGTACATGCGGCAGGAGTTCGGCTGGCTGGGCCGCTTCGACCACCACACCTGGTCCTGCGAGCTCGGCATCGGCAAACCGGACCCGGAGATCTATCGCTACACCTGCCGGGAGCTCGGGGTCTTGCCGCAGGATGCGTTATTTCTCGACGACAAACCGGAAAACATTCGCGCCGCTGAGATGGTGGGCATGCAGGCGATCCAGTTCACGACGGCGGAAGCGCTGGAAGCGGAGCTGGGGGAACGTGGGCTGCTTACCAGCTTGCCTGCGCCGCTTGCAGGGGCGCAGCGCGACTGATCGCGTAGCGGCCAGGATTGTTGCGGCACTCCACCAGCATCTGGCCTGTGGGCCGGCTGGCTTCCGCCGGTGCGACAACACGCGACCAATCCAAGAACCCTATGCCTCCTAGAGAGTCGAGAAAGAAAAGCAAAAAAGTTTCGTTGACCGCGAACCGAAACGCCCAAACCGGGCCTCCTTGTCATTGAGCGCACAGCCGGCGCGCAGGAGGTGCAAAACTGCCATGCCTGCGCGAACAGTTTAGGAGTAGTTGAGGATGGCCCGTACCCATTACGACGAAAAAATGCTTCGAGCTGCCCTTGAGGGAGACCACGAATCGATCGTGTCTCTCTTGGTTGTTGCGCAGCCGGATCTTCGTCGCTACGCTGCGCAGGCGTGCCGTACTTCAGACGACGTAAACGATGCGGTTCAGGAAGCCATGTGGATCGTATACCGCCGCATCGGAGCGCTGCGCGCCTTTGAATCCTTTTCGGGCTGGCTCTTTTCCATCGTCCGGAGGGAGTGCCTGCGGCTTGCGAGGCGGTTTCTAGGCAGCATGATTCCTTTGGAGAACGTGGCAAACGAACGCCGCTTCTCTCAAACGCCGCAGCTGGAACTCAGCATCGATTTGGCTCACGCCATTGAATCGCTCCCCGAGCATTACCGCGAGGTGGTGTTGCTGCGCGACGTCGAAGAACTCACCATCAACGAAATCGCAGAACGTCTCGGTCGCACCCGCGAAGCCGTGAAAGCCAATCTCCACCGCGCACGGCTTCTCCTTCGCGAATACCTGCAACCCGAAAACGAACATTGTCAGTGAGGTGCTCCATGGCTCAATCCTGTCCACTCCCGTTCGCAAGTAAATCCATTACCGAACACCTCCTGCGCGGTGCCCTTGGCCTTGCAGGCATTCTCTTTGCCTTGAAGCTCGCCAGCGCGCAGCCGATCGTCTCGGTGGCGCTGATTGTCGGTTCCCTCGTCGCTCTGCGTGGCTGCCCTATGTGCTGGATCGCCGGCTTTTTCGGCACCCTGCAGCAGCGGATCTTTCGCCGGAACGTCTAGCTGGGGAGCGCGATCCTCAAAGGCTTATCATTCAACACCGACATCCGCACCAAGGCTCTTGCGAGCCGAATCGAATCCCATAGGAGAACACATGCCCGGCTTTCAAAACCCCTCCGATTACGAACACGCCAAGGAGCTACTCCAGGGCGCCCCTGTAGAAGCAAACGCTTTTCTCGGCCTGAAGCGAGCGGCCGAACGTACGGATGGTGCGATTCCGGCCAAAACTCGCGAGCTCATCTCCGTCGCAGTTGCCCTCAGCCTTCAGTGCGCTTACTGCATCGACGTGCACACAAAGCTGGCCAAAGCGGCCGGGGCCACCCCTGAGGAGATGACCGAGGTGGTCTTCCTGACAGCTGCTATCCAAGCCGGTGCCGCGGTTGGACACGGCCAAATGGTGATGCGCATGTACCACGAAGCCCCTGCACCAGCCGCACCTCCCGAGGCTCAAGGCGCAAAGGCGTCCTAGCGCATGCCTCCATCCCTTGCGGCGCAATCACTCGCCAAGTGTCAGGCGAGGTCGTGGCTGGAGCAGCGATCATATGTCGCGTCTGAATTGAAAGTGGGCGAAACGAGGTCTGATCGAAGACTGACATGGGTGAATCAACACCAAGAAACGGCATCGTTTGCCGTGGACAGGCTTCTGAACCGTACAGATTTGAAGCGCTTGTGTGGAAGGGGACGGGCTAAGTTCCGATACGGTTACCGCTCCTGCGGGCAGCCCCCCACTCCGGGATCGGTACCTGCTCCACGATCTCCACCCCAAACCCCTGCAGCGCGGGTAGGTGCGTGCGGGTGTTCGAAAGCAGGCGGATGCCGAGGTCGAAGAGGATGTGGCCGCTCGAACCTACCTGGCGCAGGATGCGGCCGTGACGGTCTCGGTGGTCTATGGCGCGCTTACGAAGCTAGTCGCGATGAAGCAAAAAGAGAGCGGGGCCCTTCCGCAAAGAAAGGCCCCGCAAAAGGGTCTTTGCGCCAAAATAGTGACAGGAGAGTTGCTTTAGTAAGGTGAAGGTGGGGTAGAGATCACCGGCAACACGAGCGGGCCGAGATCGGCAAGCGCGGTGGCGAGCGAGTATGCGGGACCGGTGCTCGCCGTCAAAAACGGGGTCAACGCCGCGACCGCCGACTTGGATCCGTTGTAAACCGAATTCAAGCCGTCGAGCTGTTCAAAAACCAGGTTGTTGGCTGGATTGGTGTTGCTGATGACGCGGCCCAGCACGCGATGCTCGGCCTCAACGCCCATGATGGAGGCCGCGACCTTCGCGAAGTAGATCAGTTGGAGCGACGAGTATTTCATGCCGTCCACGTCGGTATAGGTGCCGCCCTCGGCGGCACCGAGCGCGGCCATGGTTGTGAACTCCTGAATGCCGTTCAGGTATGCGCCGATAAACGCATTCTCAAGCGCATCCAGCACGCCGGTAAAGGCCTTCAGCGTGTCGAAGGTGCCGGCCGGCAGATAAAACGTCTGGGCGGGGTCGTAGGAGGGCTGGGAGATGTTGAGCAAGGTGCGCGCGGCGGACGCGTGTTCCATTTCTTCGGCCAGGGCGGCCCGCAGGTAGGCCACATTGCCTTCGTTTCCGCCCGAGCTTACGTTCGTGGCGGTACCGCCGGGGCCCGCGAGATTGGGATCCTGGATCACCTTGCCGACCAGTCCGTTGTAGTAGAAAACGGTGGCAAGGTCTTCCGCGATCAAGACCGCCGTCAGAATCTGGCGCACGGAATCGGTGGGCGTGCTGGTGGTGGCCGCGAACGCGGGTTTGGCGCTCGCCAGCGTCAGGCCGGTCGCCGCGACGCCGATGCCGGCAACGCCGGCTTTGCCTAGAAAGCTGCGCCGGTCGAGGCGCTGCTTCGTGGTTGTCGCGATATCACTGTTTACTTCCTGCTGCATTGGGAGACCCCTTGGTATCCGGCTGAACGATCTGGAAAAAGTCGCCGCCCTGGGGGAGTGGCGGCGATGCTGATGGCGAAAGGTGCTGCAAGGGAAACGCCCGGCATCCAGCATCGGATTTCCATGCGAAGAAAATTTATCGCGAGCTCTTCCCATCCGTTGCGCTGTGGGACAACGTCTCGCTTGCCGGTCAGCTCTGGCTTCCAACGAACTCCGGGATTGGCACCTGTTCCACAATTTCCACCCCAAAGCCCTGCAGCGCGGGCACGTGCGTACGGGTATTCGAGAGCAGGCGGATTCGGCGGATGCCGAGGTCGGAGAGGATCTGGCCGCCGAGGCCTACCTGGCGCAGGATGCGGCCGTGGCGGTCTTCGTGTGTTTCAGGGCCTCTCTGGTCGCGGTGGAGCAGGATCGCGCCGGATATCCCAGGTGCCCGGCCGGGGTCGATGTCAAAGCCGCGGCTGCCGTTGTGGAGGTAGATAAGCGCCCCGCGCCCGGCTTCGGCGATGGCGCGGAGGCTCCGCTCGACCGAGCCCCGGCAGTCGCATAGGATGGAGCCAAAAACCTCGCCGGGCAGGCAGTGGGAGTGGACCCGGACCAGCACCGGGGTTTCGTCGCCGGCCGTCTGGGCGACCTCACCGCGTACCAGGGCCAAGTGGCTTTCGCCGCCCTGCAGCTCATTTTCATAGGCGATCATCCGGAACTCGCCGTAGGCGGTGGGCAAGGTGGCTTCGGCGACCCGGTTGATGGACCGCTCGTGCTGCAGGCGGTAGCGGATGAGCTCGGCCACGGTCAGCATCCGGAGCCCGTGCAAACGGCAAAACGCGACAAGGTCCGGCACCCGGGACATCGTCCCGTCGTCGTTCATGATCTCGCAGATCACCCCCGCGGCCTGGAGCCCGGCCATGCGCGCCAGGTCGACCGACGCCTCGGTTTGCCCGGCGCGCACCATCACCCCGCCCTTACGCGCGCGCAGGGGAAAGACATGGCCGGGCCGGGCCAGGTCGGCGGCGGTCGAGGCGGGGTCGATCGCGACGCGGATGGTGTGGGCGCGGTCCGCGGCGGAGATGCCGGTGGTGACGCCCTCGCGCGCCTCAATGCTGACGGTAAACGCGGTTCCGAACCGGGAAGAGTTTTCCCGAACCTGCGGGTCGAGCCGGAGATAGTCGGCCCGCTCCTCCGTCAGGGTCAGGCAGATCAGCCCCCGTCCGAACCGAGCCATGAAATTGATGGCTTCCGGCGTCACGAACTCCGCGGGCAGCGTCAGGTCCCCTTCGTTTTCGCGGTCCTCATCGTCCACCACCACGATCATGCGCCCGGCGCGAAACTCCGCGAGCGCTTCTTCCACGGTGCAAAAGGGGCTGGAGCCGGGCAGTGTCATGGACATATTGTCAGGGATGCGCACACGGATGCGGGGAAAAAGAAAAGCCGCCCGAAGGCGGCCTTTCCTGCCTCGGCGAAGCGGGGCTACAGGGTGGATTCGATCTCAAAACCCCAAGCCTCCAACAGCGCCTCGGGGATGTACTTGGAATTGCGGTTGCGGCGCGCCCACTCCCGCAAACGGGTAGAGCGCTCATACTGGTCCGGGGTCAGTTTAAACTCCTTTACAACCTGCTCAAAAGAAGTCACCGTGGGGACGACCGGCCCGATAGGCTCAGGTTTGCCCCAATTTGGATTGCCACGACGTTTCGCCATCTGCTTCGATCCCCCTCCATGCGTCGAAACCGCCCCGTTGCCAGGGGGAAAGTGCGAGCGGCTCCGAAGAATTTAGCTGATTTTACGCCGAGTTTATACAGATTTCAATAGTTCCTACTTCTCTGCCTGGGCATAGAAACCGCGCAGGTCGTCCCGCATCTGCCGCAGGGCGTCCACGTTGAGGTACACCATGTGGCCCGCCGGATAGTAGGTGAAGCGCACGTTTTTCTGGAGCGTCGGCGTCAGCATCATGTGGTTGAGCTCGTACTCGGTCTCGAAAAAGGGGGTCGCCAGGTCAAACCAGCCATTGGCGGAAAGCACCTGGAGCTTCGGGTTTTGCCGGATGGTGTCGGCCAGGTCGCCCGCTACATACGGCAGCAGCTGCTCGCGTCCGCCGGGGCCGCCCCCGGCCGGATGGTGATGCCAGTCCCACTGGCCGATGGTGTTGGCGCTCAGCTTGTACTCATCCGTCGTTTCGTATTTGAGCTCGCGGCCCAGGTAGTCGTGCACGGTTGCGACAAAGGCTCCGGCAATTCCGGTATCCGAGGGGTCGTAATCCGGGTATTCCCCGGCATTGTCGGGCTCCGTGCCCTCGAAGCGGGCATCGTAGCGCCCCAGGATATCGCCTTCGCCGCGCAGCAGTTCACGCCGGAACCGCGAAGGGTTGATCCGCAGCTTGGCTTCCTTGATGTACTCGACCGAAAGCCCGGTGAAATGGTTCAGCTTGGCGGCGATCTCGTCCACCTTCGCAGGGGGCAGCTTGTCGCCCTCTGCCAGCGCTTCCGCGTATTCGCCGCGCGCGAACACGCGCGCCTGCTCTAGGAAAGGGGCCATATCCGACGGCATTTGCGGCAGTTTCTTGTGAAAAAACGCGATAGCCGCGTACGACGGCAGATAGTTAACGTAGGAAACCTCAAGCCCAGCCCCGACCGAGGCGTTGTAGTTCAGCACGGACGAAAGCAGCGTAATCCCGTTCAGGGCCACGCCGTCCTCCTGAAGCACGGCCGAAAGCCCGGCCGAGCGGGTGGTGCCGTAGCTTTCGCCGAACAGGAACTTAGGTGAGTTCCAGCGATTGTTGACGGACAGGTAGCGTTCGATGAATTTGGAAAAAGCGTGGAGATCCTGGTCGACCCCGGCGAAATCTTTGACCGTGGCCTTGCCTACCGCGCGCGAGTAGCCCGTCAAAGGCGCGTCAATAAACACGAGGTCGGACTGGTCGAGCAGCGTGTATTGGTTCGGCACCACCTGATAAGGACCGGAACCGGTCGCCTGGGGGGAATCAGTGACGACCCGGACCGGCCCGACTGAGCCCATATGGAGCCAAAGCGTCGCTGAACCCGGGCCGCCGTTGTAGAGAAATGTGATGGGACGCGTCTTTGGGTCCGCGCCGTCCAGGGTGTAGCCCACGTAAAAAATTGACCCGTAAGGCTTGTCTTCTTCGTTCCGGATCAGCAACGTGCCGGCAGTCGCCGTGTAGTGGAGCTGTTTCCCGTTGAGCGTCATCTGGTGAGCGGTCACCGAAGTTCGCTCGACCGGTGGCGCTTCTTCCGGCTTCGGAGGGGGCTGGCCTTCAACGCCGGTGTGTGTGGCGGGCTCGGACGGCGGGCGCTGCTGGGAAAACGCTTGGAACGGGAAAAGGAGTGTGCTGCCTAAAGCAAGCACGGCTGCGAAGGAGCGGACCAGAGTCAATGCCTATCCTCGTGGCGGGCCTTGCGAGAGGCGCTCACCAACGTACCCATGATTGCATACAACTCAGGTGAAGGACTCTTGCTAAGTGCCGGTGCCCCGGATGACCACCTGCGCCGTGCGGACAAGAATCTTCAGGTCCAGCCAAAAACTCCAATTTTCCACATACGCTGTATCGAGCGCGATATAGCGGGCAAACGACGAATCGGTGCGAGCCTGCACCTGCCACAAACCCGTCAAGCCGGGCAACACTTCCAAGCGCCGGAAATGCTCGAGCGCGTACTTGGCTACCTCGCTCGCAATCGGCGGTCGGGGTCCCACGATGCTCATTTCACCCCGAAGCACGTTAAAGAACTGGGGCAGCTCATCGAGCGAGTATTTCCGGAGACTCCGGCCAACGCGCGTGACGCGGGGGTCTTTTGCCATTTTGAAAAGCACACCGTCCCGCTCATTGTGCTTGGCCAGTTCGCGCTTTTTGGCTTCGGCATCCCTGACCATGGTGCGGAACTTGAAGCAGGGGAAAACCCGCCCGCGCTTGCCGATGCGCTCGGAAACGTAAAACACCGGACCGCGCGAGTCCAGGAGCACCGCGATCGCGATGAACAGCATGATGGGGCACAAAACCAGAAGCGCGGCGAGCGACAAAACAATATCGACCACGCGCTTCATAAAGAAGGCGAGCGTGCGGGGATCGCGGCGGTGCAGCGCGACCATGGGGTAGGCCCCCAGGTATTCAACCGGCGCGTTTTGCGCGAGCTCGGCGTAGAAACCGGACATAGCGCGTATGTCGATCTCCACGTCGTGGGCTTCCTCAAGCAGGTGGATCACCGATTCGATGGGGCAGGATTGCGCGATCACCACTTCGTCGATGAAGTGGAGACGCGTCAGCTCACGGAGGCGGTCCACCGTGCCCAGGACCTGGCCCGCCGGAACATCGAGGTTGTCGTCAACGCCCGGGGCGTGCAGGAAGCCGCACAGCCTGTAACCCAGGCGGGCGTCGTCCTGCAGCTGCTGCCCAATGGCGGCGCTCAGCTCATTGGTGCCCAGGATAACGACATTCCGGGTTTCCACGCCCTTGGCATAGCGGGCGAGCCGCACCTTGCGCCAGACCGCCCGGCGAATCCCAAGCGCGAACGCCGTGGTAAGAACCAGCACCACCACGAGGACGCGGGAGATCACCAGGTTGCGCACCAGGTAAAGCCAGCCGCAAAGAAGGATTCCGGCGGTCAAGCAGGCTTGAACCACCAGCCGCAGCTCATGCGCCCCGCTCCGGGCGGGTACGCCGCTGTACAGTCCATAGCGGCGCAAAACAAACAGGAGCACCAGAATAAAACCGAGAAGGTACCAGAGTGTGCTGGCATGCGGAGAAAAATCCAGCGGAAGGGCGCGCAGATGGGGCAAGCGGCTGGAAACGAGCAGGTCGACGACCATCGCCACAACAAACGCACCCAGGGTTACAAGCACGTCATTGAGCATCATCCACGCGGTATCTGCCGCGGCGGGGTTTGCGTGCTTGCGCCCAAAGCCCGGCTTGCGCGCGGGAAGCTGGGTCGGCAGCGCTTCCCTGCCCTCACTCCGCCGCATGAACTCTGAACTTCCCATGAAACCCTTTGGCGTTCTTTCTCGGCAAAGCCTCAGAATTCTCCCATCGCGCCGCGTGAGAGAAGTGGAAGTCGAAGAGCAAAGCTCTTGAGCTCCAGAAAACCCGATGAGTGCGTGGCCGGACTACCCACGAGGAACTACCCACAAGGGTAGCCGACTTGCGAACGATTCAGCTTAGAATCCCATCAATTTGTGCACCAAAGGCATACCATGCCCCCGCGGCTCTGAACTTTCAGCGGGTGCACTCCCATTGTGTCATCCTTCCGTGCTCCCCGCCGGGGCCGCGGTTTTCCCTTGCGTTCGGGCCCGTTCTACGGAGAAGCCCCTTTCGCGGTAAGCTGTTGCCTGCCGTCCCGGAAACGGCCACACATGCATCCCACGCGCAGCAACGCAAACACACCGGGGTATCGAGAGCTCCTGGACGTTTTTCTGCGGGAACATGCTCGCCCCGCGGATAAGTACGGCCATCAGCCCCGCCTGTATGCGCTGGCCCGGCGTGTGGGGCAGGGAGTCGTTTATGACGACGAGGTGGTGTTCGCCGGGGCGTTTCTCCACGACCTCGGCGTTTTTCTCGGCCATAGACCGGAAGAGCCTGAGCGGCTCACCGGTTGGGATCACGTGAAGTACGCCGTCGAAAAAGCGCCGGACATCCTGCGGCATTCCGGCTTTCCAGAAGCAAAAATCCCGGCCGTGCTGCGGGCCATCGAAACCCACCAGCCCCGGGACACGCCGGACAGCCTGGAAGCCGCAATCCTGCGGGACGCCGACATTCTCGAGCAGCTCGGGGCGATCGGTGTTCTGCGCGCGGTTGCCAAAGTGGGCCGCGACACCCGATATCCCACCTTCACCCCGGCCGTTGCCTTTCTTCGCCGCAATCTTGAGGAACTGCCCGGAGCGATCCGGCTCCCCGCGACCCGCGCGCTCGCCGCGCCGAAGATCGCGGCGCTCCAGGCATTTCTTGCAGCGGTCGAGGCAGAGTCGCAGGGTTGCCTGTTTTAAGCTTCCGCCGCCAGCCGTTCAGCAATGCGCACATACAGCTCGACTGCCTCGAACAGATCGGCTTTGCGGATGCGCTCGCCGGGGGTGTGCGCCACGTGAATAGAACCCGGGCCCAGCAAAAGCGGCTCGCCCCATGCGGAAAGCGCGGGGATATCCGTGGTGAACGCGGCGACCATGGTCGGCAGCCCGGGGAGGGCGCGGAGGCGCACAAATGGGATTTCCAAGGGAAAGTCGATCTCCGCGTTGGGCTCGGCGGCCTTGCCGAGAGCCTTCTTCGTCTCCTCCGAAGGCCCGACCAAACGCACCAGCAGCTGCGCTTCGGCGTGATCGGCGATGACGTTGGGCGCGTGGCCGCCTTCGACAAGTCCGACATTGAGCGTGCTCGGGCCCACGTCCTCAACCACCGGCAGCTCGACCGCGAGTATGGCGTCAAGCGCCCGTACCAGCTTGTGCACAGCGCTCGCGCCCAGCTCCGGATACGCCGAGTGCGCCATTACCCCGCTTGCGAACACCCGGACCCGCAGGGCTCCCTTGGAAGCGATGCCGAGCCGGTTGTCGGTCGGCTCCCCGTTGATCAGGAACCGGCTTCCTTTGGGGCTTGCATTGGCGACCTTGGCCCCGGCCGAGTCGCGCTCCTCGCCCACCACAAACAAAAGCCCCAGCGCGAGGCCTTTCGCGCGCAAGCGTTCCGCCGCCAGGATCATCGCGACGATGATCCCCTTGGCGTCGCAAGCGCCGCGGCCATACACCCATTCTTCATCCTCGCTCGAAGCGATCCAAGGCGGCACGGTGTCCATGTGCGTCGAGAAAACGATTGTGGGCGGCCCGTCCTGCGCCGCGGCGTATACATTCAGCCGTGCGCCCCCGTGCTTCGAGCCTTGGGGCTGCGGGACCGGAGTCAATTCCACCTCGAACCCGCGGGAGCGCAGATGCTCGGCGAGGAACTCCCCCGCCGCGCCCTCCTGAAAGGTGGTCGACTCGATGTCGATCAAGCGCCGCAGGAGTGCAATCGCATCCCGCTGTTCTATTCCGTCCACGACTCAGCATATCCCACCGCTTTTTCCAACGCGCCGTCCTACAATAAGGGCGTGGGCACATCAGGTATACGCAGCATTGAAGGCCTTCGCGGGCCCGCGGGCCATCTCGAAGCGCTCCTTAACGCGAGCGAAGGTGCCGGGGACGCCGCTTTTTCCGTGCTGCTTTGCCACCCCCATCCCCTGTTCGGGGGGACCATGCATAACAAGGTCGTGTACCGGGCGATGAAAACCTTTACCGGGCTTGGCCTTCCCGTGCTGCGCTTCAACTTTCGGGGAACGGGCCGCAGTGAGGGCGTGCACGACGCCGGGGCAGGCGAGCAGGACGACGCGCGCGCCGGCCTCCAATGGCTCGCACGCGAGTTCGCGCTGCCCATCGTGGCCGCCGGTTTTTCATTCGGCGCGCATATGGCGCTCCGGGCCGGCTGCCCAGACCCCCGCGTCGCGGCGCTTGTGTCGCTAGGGACGCCCATCCAAGCCGCCGACCGGCAGTACAGCTATGGGTTTCTGGCCGAATGCCGCAAGCCCAAGCTGTTCCTGAGCGGCGCATGCGACCCCTTCGGCCCCATCCCGGCGCTCGAAACGGCCCTCGAAGACGTGCCGGAACCGAAAGAGCTAGCCTGGATTGCGGAAGCCGACCACTTCTTCTCCGGCCACCTCCCCGCGATGCAGAGTTCGCTTGAAGCCTGGCTGCTGGCCTACTTCCCCGCCCTGCGCGGGCTTGCGGAGCAGAGCCGGTGAGCCGCACACACGAAGAAGAGCTCGCGAGCCTGCGCGAAGACGCGCTCGCAATCTTCACGGGGGCCCTTCACGCCTGCGATATCGAGCAAGCCTTTGCACGCCATCTCAGCTTCGAGGGCACCCGCTTGCTGCGCCGCCGCTCCGCCGTTCTCCCGCCGGTCGAGCAGTCGTTTGCCGGCTTTAAGCGGGTGCAGGTGATCGCCTTCGGCAAAGCGGCGCAACCCATGCTCGAGTCACTTCTGAGCAGATTGCCGCCCAGGTTGCGGGTTGACGGCGTTTGTTCGGCACCCGAGGCACCCACCAAACGCCACCGCCATATCCACTACTTCCAGGGCTCCCACCCCCTGCCGAACGAGGATTCGCTCCGCGCGGCAGAAGCGGCGCTCCATCTGCTCGCGCGCGCGGGCCGGGACACATTTGTTTTCTTTCTGATCTCCGGCGGCGGGTCTTCCCTGCTGGAGCTGCCGCTCGACCGTTCGATCCCGCTTGAGGACATTCGCGCTTTTTACGAAACGCTTGTACTTTCAGGCGCGGACATTGCGGAAATCAACACCGTGCGCAAGTTTTTTTCGGCCGTCAAGGCGGGCCGCTTGGCGCGGGCCGCGCCGGAAGCCGAAAAGCTCACGCTGCTTCTGGCCGATGTACCGCTGAAAGATTTGGGAGTTGTCGCTTCCTCGCCCACCCTGCCCAATCAGTCCTCCCTGAACGAGTGTGCGGCGGTGTTGGAGCGCTGGAACCTTCTTCCGCGATTCCCTGCGACGGTGCGGGCGTTTTTCCAGGCTCTCCCGGAGGCTTCTTCCGCGACAGCCGCCGGAGCCGGCCTGGAGCACACGGGGGTCGATGTGCTCTTGTCCAATCACGACCTTGTGAACGCTGCCCGCGAGCGCGCCCGCGCCCTGGGCTACAAGGTTGTGATCGACAATACCTGCGACAACTGGCCCTCGGACCAGGCCTCGGCTTACCTGCTGGAGCGGTTTGCCGGCTTGCGAGCCGAGGGCAAGCGCACCTGCCTCCTATCGAGCGGAGAGGTCACCGTGGCCGTGGACCAGAACAGGCGCGGTTGCGGCGGACGCAATCAGCATTTCGCGCTCCAAACCGCTTTGCGCATCGACGGCGAGCCGGCACCGATCGCGGTACTAAGCGCGGGGTCAGATGGCCTGGATGGAAATAGCCCCGCCGCGGGCGCGGTGGCCGACCCGACCACGGCAGCGCGGGCACGGCAGTTCAACTTCGACCCCGAAGCGTCCCTCGCACGCTTCAATACCTGCCCGCTGTTTACAGCACTTGGGGATGCCGTCATCACTGGACCCACCGGCAATAATCTTCGGGACCTGCGGGTGTTCCTCGCCAGTGGAGACTAGCTGTTGTAGGGACGGGGCTTTAGCGCCCCTTCCCCGGTTTCGCGGCCACCTTCTTTGGAGTCGCCGGAGCTTGCTCCCCCTCTGATCTTTTGCTTGGAGCTGCTTGAGTGGTTTTGCTCTCGAGCGGAGCAGCTTTGCCGGCTGCCTTTGGAGGCGCAGCCGCCTTTTTTGCAGAGGGACTCTGGGGTGCCGGTTTCGCCGGAGGCTCGCTTTTAGGGGTTGCCTTGACGGGCACGGGCAACTTTTCCGGTGTCTTTTTCGGCTTAGGCGCAACAGGGGCGGCCTGTTTGGCAGCCACTTCCGCCCCCTTTGCCGATGGCGCCGCCGGCTGGCTCTTGGGCGAATCTGCAGCAGCAGGAGGTTCGCTGATCGGTGCAACTGCGGATTTCATGGGCGGCGCAATCTGCGGTTTTTCCTCCGGTAGCTCCTGGCGTGGAGAGGCTGAGGGCACAGTCGATGCCGAGCCGGCTTGTGCGACTTTCTTCGACGCTTTCGCCGGGGCGCCCTTCCCAGTGGGCACAGGTGCCGCATCTACTGTGACCGGCAACGCCACAGGAGCGGGCACGGGAGGTTCGTTCTTGACCAAAGGCGCGGGAGGGGTAGTTTCCGCTTCCATGCCCTCCTCGTTCCTTGTTGGGCCGCGCCCCTCTTTTTCAGACTCATCTTCGGGTTCTTCGTCGGGCTCGCTTTCGATGCGCCCAAGCACCTCGCCCAAATCCAAGCCGCCCGTTCTCCGGTTCAGGCCCAGTTCCCGGGGGCCATCCTCCGGTTCGTCTTCCTCGTCGTCGATTTCCTCGCCCGACGCGGAGCGCTCGTCGCCTTCCGTGTCCTCCTCGTCGAGCACCCCGCCTTTACGCTTGACCTTCGAATCGCTCTTCTTTCCGCGGGTGCGCTTCAAGGTAACCGGCGGTGGCGGAGCGGGAGGCGAGTATGGCTCCAAAAAGGCACGCATAGCCTCATCTGTGTCGAGCTTGCCGTCAATCTGCTGAAGAAACAGCTGGTGGAGCAGCTCGTTGTATTCGGGGAGGTCCGGCGTGATGCGCAGCTCTGTCATCATCGCAACCGGCACCTTTTTCGCGACTTCCGGCCAGACCGTGAATAGATTCTTAAACTTGGCCTCAACCGCCGGGGACTTGCGCCCGTGCGCCAGCCACAGGATCGGTTCCGCCGGGTGGGCGTGGAACAGCTTCCAGGTGGCCGAAGGAGTTGCGGCCTCCTTGCCGGTCAGCAGCCGTGCGAACTCCCGGGCTGCTTCGTCCAGCCCTTCCCATTGCGCGCGCAGCCCTTCCCGCACCATCGCGGCCTTGAGCTGATGCCGTTCTTCCGCCCCCATCTTTGCAGTCAGGACTTCAAGATGAGCGGCGGTCAGGTCGGGAGCAATGCCTTGGATCAGCAACTGAATGCGGTTGCGGTGCAGATCCTCAAGCGCCGCTGTATCCACCGTGGCGTCAGACCAGGCCGGAAACAGCTTTTCCATCCAGCCCTCGGAGCCGAGCGCCCGCAAAATATGGAGCGCGTCCTCTTCCGCCGCGACCTCCTCCAGCTCGTAGCCCCGCAGGAAGGCGGACACAGCCCCGAAGATATCGGCGTCTTTGGCGTTTTCATACCGGGCGGCTGTCCGCTCTTCCACTGTCCAGCCCAGGCGTCGGCGCAAACGCACCAACCGGACCATCCGGGAGGGGTCATCGAGAAAGCCGTAATTGCTGACCAGGCGGAGCTGCCGCGCTTCAATATCGGCGACGCCGTTCAAAGGGTCGAGCAGCAACCCGTAGGAGCCTTCATTCAGCGAAAGCGCCATGGCATTCGCCGTGAAGTCGCGGCGATGGAGGTCGTCAACGATGCCGGACCACTGATAAAGGGGCTGCCCAGGCTTGGGGTAGCTTTCCGACCGGGTGCTTGTTACCTCGACGCGCACCGAACCGGGAAATGAAAAGAACAGCGTCCGTGACGGCTCGTGCTGGCCCGAAAGCGCAGCTCCGCGCGCTTGGAGCGCTTCCCGGAGCTGGAGCGCATTGCCCTGCACCGCGAAGTCCAGGTCGCGCACCGAGGAGCCGGTGGTCAGGTCGCGCACCGCGCCCCCGGCGAGGAAGACCGTCATGCCCGCTTCGCGGGCCGCATCGCGGACCTGCGCCAGGGCATTCCGTTGAGCGGGGTTGAGTCGGGTTTCGAGCAGGTATGTGTATTCAGGCATACTGGGATTTAAAAAGCACAATCACCCTGGGGCCGCCGGGGTTGGTCTCAGGGAAGAACAGCCCTGTGACAATTGCCGGGAAGCGCTGCGGGCAAAATGCGATGCTAACAGAGACGCCCGGAGCGGGAAAGGTTTTTTGAAGGCATCTGGAGCGGCGGCGCTACAATGGGCGCTATGATGCTCGGGGAACTCGCTGAAACCTTGGGTGCCGAGCTCCTTTCCGCACTCCCAGGCGCTTCCTCGACGGAGATCACCGGGGTAGCGGGGCTGGAACACGCCGGACCGCACGAGTTGAGCTTCGTGGCCAACCCGCGATACACCGCGGCCGCCCGCTCCACCCAGGCTGCCGCCGTTCTGGTCGAGCCCGAGTTTCCCGAGCTGCACGTTCCCACGCTTCGCGTCAGAAATCCTTATCTCGCCTTTGCCCGGGCTGTCGCTTTGTTCTACAAGGAGCCGCGGTACGAGCCGGGCATTCACCCGTCCGCGGCCGTCGATCCTTCGGCGCGGATAGGGCCCAACGTGCACATTGGGCCCTATGTAGTCATCGGGGCGCGTGCGCGGGTGGGCGAAGGGAGTGTCTTGCTGGCGCATTCTGTTTTCTACGAGGGCGCAGAAGCGGGTGCCCGTTTGTTCGCGCACGCCCATGCCGTTGTGCGGGAAGGCTGCGTGCTCGGTGATGACGTCACGCTGGGCAACGGCGTAGTGGTGGGCTCGGACGGGTTCGGGTTTGCGAAGGATGAAACGGGCGCTTGGCACAAGATTCCCCAGAGCGGCCGCGTCGTGGTCGGCAGCGGCGTTGAAATCCAGGCCAACAGCTGCATCGACCGGGCCAGCATCGGCGAAACCAGGATCGCAGGCGGAACCAAAATTGACAACCTCGTCCAGGTAGGCCACGGATCCACGGTGGGCGAGCACACGCTGCTTTGTTCGCAGGTGGGGCTTGCCGGTTCCAGTCACATTGGCCGCGATGTGATTCTGGCGGGCCAGGTCGGGGTAGCTGGACACCTGACGGTCGGCGACGGTGCCGTGGCCACGGCCCAAACCGGCATCCCCGGCGACGTGCCCGCAAAGGAAATGGTGAGCGGCTATCCCGCCATTCCCAACCGTCAGTGGCTTCGCGCTTCGGCGGCCTTTGCGCGTTTGCCGGAAGCGCTGCGGCGGCTGGGCAAGCTGGAACGTTTGCTCGCGGAACTCGAGGCCGCTTTGCATCGAATGTGACGCGCAGCCGCATCTACCCTCCTCATGTCGGACCCTACGGATCAAGACTTGCTCGACCTGCTCGCCGGCTCTGATCCGGCTCCTGAAGATGCGCCGATCCGGGTGCTGCTGCTGGATGACCAGGTCGAAAATCTGCTTTTGCGCGCCACGATCCTGCATAAGCACGGCTACCAAACCGAAACCGCGTCCACGGTCGAGGAAGCGCTCCTGCTGCTCCACTCGATCGATGTAGCGGTGCTGGATTACCACCTCGGCGCGGGCAAGTTCGGCACGGAGGTGGCCGCCCGCTTGCGCGAGGAACGGCCCGAGATCCCGATCATCATCCTGTCCGCGACACTCGAGCGCCGGTTCGGCGGGCCCGAGGATATGCATCTGCTCAAGGGCTACAGCTCGGTCGATGACTTGGTAGGGGCGCTGCGCTCGTTTCGCGCCAAGCGTTTGGGCAAGCCCGTGATGGTGGACGCCCGCGACTTTTTTTACTCGCGCATCAACATGGCCATGGGCGATGACGTGGTTCTCGAAATCCTGGACGGCCGCGGCAACTGGCAGTATGTGAACGAAACCTGCGCCCGCCTGTTGGAGCGCCCGCGCGACTGGTTCCGCGGCAGAAACTTGTTTTTCGAAATGCCGGAGCTTGCGCCCGACTGGCGGGAGATTATCGCCCAGGTCGCGACCACCCGCGAAACCTACATCGACCGCACGTTTCGCGGATTGATGAACCTGCCCCGCAAGGGCGAGGAGTGGGTGTGGAATGTCCTCGCCTTCCCTATGACGCTGCACAACAACGAGAGCGGGGTCGTGCTGACCGCGCGCATTTTGGAACGGAAATAGGTGGCTATGGTCCCGCCGGACTTGCCGGTGCGTCAGCGGATGGCCGCGCGCGTGTTGCTACTTGATAAAGAAAATCGTGTGCTCCTGCTGCGATTTGAGATGGGCGACCCGGACCTGCCTTCCAGCTTTTGGGCCACGCCGGGTGGCGAAGTGGAGCGCGACGAAACCCCAAGGCAAACGGCGGCGCGGGAGCTTTGGGAGGAGCTGCACCTCCGGAAGCTGGACCTACAGGGCCCCGTGCATGGTGAGCATGTCGAGTGGATCGAGGCGGCGACACGCGTTCTGAGTGAAGATATCTTTTTTTTGGCCCGCTGCTCCCATGGGGAGCCCGTGCTTGGCGGGGTCAGCGAGGTGGAGCGCCGCATCCTGAGGGAGATGCGCTGGTGGACGATCGAGGAGATCGGTATGACGGCGGAACGTGTTTACCCTGCAGGGCTCGCGCCCCTGCTCCGCCGCCTGATTCACTTGTAGCAAGCCTTAGTGCACGACGCTTTGGAAGAGCGAAGAGTGCAACAGGGTCGCAAACTGGCTGTCCGAAGCACTGAAATTGACGTTCAGCGTCCCGGCGCTTGACGCGATCGTCGTGTTGTCAATGGCCTGCTTTTCCGTGGGTGTCCCGCTCACTTTCTCGTACATCGCGGCGGCGTTCATCATGCTTGACATGGTGGCGGCCGTGAAGGTGTCCGGTGTCACCACCGCCAGATTGAACTTCACGCCGTTGTCGAAGTTCATGCTGTAGCGAGAGCTGATCAGCCGTTTCTTGACCGAATCGTAGTCGGCCAGCTGCGAGGCCTGGCCCATGACGCTGCGCATCATCAGCTGCGTTCCCTTGCCGTCCAGCACGCTCCACAAGGGTTCCGTGTCGACAAGCCCCATCTGCTGCATCAAGGGCTGGTTCGCAAGCATATTGGGCGCGAGGCCATCGCGCGCGTTCAAAGCGAGCTTGAGTGCTTCCGAAGATCCGAAGACCATGGTCGTCGGGTTGACAAACGAGACCAGCATGCCGCTGCCCACCATGGGGTAGAGCTTGTTGGTACGGACGATCATGGGGCGAACCTTGCGCTTCTTAAAATCGGCCAGGATGTCCGGCACTGAAAACTGACCTTGCGCGACACCTACAATCTGCGCGGCGTCCTCATTGGGGTTGGGCCGGAAGCTCGCGAAGGCAAGCTCCTCGATATCGTGATTGTCATCGATGCCGGAAGCCACGAGCGCCTTTTCAAGCTGTTTGAGCTCCGGCGGCAACACCCGCGCCTTCAGGTCCATGGCGGCTTGAGAGTTCTGCATGGCCCGGTAGTCGACCACGATCAGCTGCTGTACATCCTTCGGGATGGCCGCGCGCGCATCCTCGCTCAGCTGCGCCGCACGGGCAGCCGCGCCTGCCGGGAGCATGGAAAGGCAGCCGGCCGCCAGGGCCAAGAAAAACCCGCGGCGCTTGGAAAACAAGGGCAGAACGCTTTTCACAGGGGAACCTCACTCGCAAACGCGGCCTTTGTAGGGCAGCGTGTTTCTCGCTTATCTTAGACGCACCAGCCCCGGATTTTGGGCAGCGGCTGCACGGGAGTAACCTCCCAGTCCCAAAACAGGCCTAATGAGAGGGATAACTCCCACTCTAGGAAACGTGGGCCGTGCGGAAGCGGTTTTCGCCCTTTTGCTCCGCCGAATCAGCGCCACCAAGAGTAGCCGATCTGAAACTGCACGCTCGCGTTCACACCCGGGTTCCGGTCGCCCAGACTGGCGCTTGAGATATGAACGGCGCTTACCTGGAAATCGATCGCCTGACGGTTCCTGACAAAATAATGAAGCCCCGCGCCCGCCTGCGGCGTGAAGTTCCAAACGCTTGTCCCCCCTGGGGTGCCTTCAGGAACGATGACGTCGGGCGGGTATTTGTGATTGGTCCAAACCAAGCCGCCCGCGCCTTGGACATAGGGCGCGAAGCGCCGGTAGGGCGTAAAGTCCCAGCGCAGCATAATGGGGGTAATGCTCACGCCGGTAAATGTGCCGCCGTTGTAGGGCAGCAGAACCCGTCCGGTTTGGCCGCCAAAGCTGTACTTGGTCGGATAGTCGCCAGGATGCGGCGTAAACGACTGCCAGTACGGCAGCAGCTCCCCCGCGTACTCGAATTGGCCCCGCAGCAGCCCCGGGCCGTGCGGGTCGGTCAGTACCTTGCCCAGGCGCACGCCTGCGTTCGTGAAGGAATAGTTGGAGCGATCGCCCACACCCACGCCGCCGCCAAAAAAAACGCCGAACTCCCAAGGATCGGTCGCGAGCGCAGCCTGGGCCGGCGTCGCGTTCCCGCTCGCAGCAATGCCCTGCGCGTGGGAAGGTTGGCTGAAAGCGACAAAGGCGAGCAGCAGGGCGGGTACAGCGGAAAGGAAAAGGCGCATGATCTCCGGGGAACACCCGGGGAGCTCGCGAGCCACCAGCGGGTGTAAGTGTAGGAACCGCAAACAATCCGTCTACTGCGCGGCTTCCGCCAGCTGCTCATCCATGTCGAAGTTGGAATACACGTTCTGGACGTCGTCGTGGTCTTCAAGCGCGTCGAGCAAGCGCAGCATCTGGGCGGCCGCCGCGCCTTCGAGCTTGGTATACGTCGAGGCGACCATCGTGGACTCGGAGACAAGGGTTTCGATCCCCGCGTCGCGCACCGCTTGCGCAACCGCCTCATAGGCAGCGGGGTCGGTCGTGATCTCCCAGCTTTCGCCCTCGTCCGCCATATCGTCCGCCCCGGCCTCAAGCGCAAGCGCCATCAGCTTTTCCTCTTCGGCCGCGGCTTTGTCGACGACAATCAGCCCTTTTTTCTGGAACATAAAGCGGACAGAGTTCGGCTCGCCCAGGTTGCCGCCGTTTTTCGAGAGGGTGTGGCGAATTTCAGAAACCGCGCGATTGCGGTTGTCCGTCGTGCAATCGACAATCAGCGCCACGCCGCCCGGACCGTAGCCTTCAAACGAAATCTCCTCGTAGGTGAGCCCCGGAATCTCGCCCGTGCCGCGCTGGATCGCGCGCTTGATGTTATCGGCGGGCATGTTTTCCGCCTTGGCCGCGACAATGGCCGAGCGCAAACGCGGGTTGCCGTCCGGGTCGCCCCCGCCCTGGCGCGCCGCCATCGTGACTTCCTTAATCAGCCGCGTGAATGCTTTACCGCGCTTGGCATCGAGCGCGCCTTTTTTGTGCTTGATTGTCGCCCATTTCGAGTGGCCGGACATCCGTATTTCCTCGCCTTTGTTTCTTGAAGCAACGGCTAAGTATAGCAGCGCGAAGCGGGCTCTGGCCGCCGCTTCCACGGGTCCCGGAGCCTCTCCGGTATCGTAGGAGCTAGCATGCTTTCCTCCGCCATTGCGCTTGCCCGGCTGGGCATTTTCGACTTCATCAGCCACCGCTCATGGCAGATCCTGAACTATTCGCTGGTCAAGGTCGGCTCGGTCGATATCAATTTGATCTTCCTGATGAAGGCCGCGGTTTTTCTCGCGACCCTTATCCTGCTTTCGCGGGCGCTCCAGTCCCTCGTCATCGCGCGCGGGCTCCGGCACCTGCGCATCGCGGAAGCGCAAAAGTTCGCGCTGGGCCGGTTTGTCACCTATCTTTTCTTTTTGATCGGGCTGTTTGTCGGGTTGCAATCGCTCGGGGTCAACCTCAGCTCGTTGGTGGTGGTCGGCGGCGCCATCGGCGTCGGCGTAGGCCTGGGCCTGCAAAATGTCGTTTCGAACTTCGTTGCCGGCATCATCCTGCTTATCGAGCAGCCCATCCGCATCGGCGATCGTGTGGAGGTCAAGGACACGCTTGGGGATGTGGTCCGGATCGCGGCACGCTCGACGTGGATCCGCACCAACGACAATATCGTCATCGTGGTGCCGAACTCGGACTTCATCAGCAATGCCACCATCAACTGGACCGGCAACGATTCCAAGGTACGCGTACAGGTCCCCCTCGGAGTCGGTTATGGTTCGGACCCTGACCAGGTGCGCGCGGTGCTCCTTGAGGTCGCGGCAAAGCACAAAGACGTTTTGAAGGATCCCGCGCCGGACGTCATGTTTACGGAATACGGCGACAACAGCCTCAACTTCAGTCTCCGGGTATGGACCATCGACCACACCCACACCCCCCAGATTCTTCAGTCCGATCTTTACTTCGAAATCTTCCGCGTGTTCAAGGCGAACAACATCGAGCTGCCTTTCCCGCAGCGAGACATCCACATTCGTTCCTCGGATGTACCGCTGCCGTTTTCCCCGCCGAAAGGCGCGGGAACTCCCTCCTAGCTGCCGCTCTTTATCGCCTCCGATACGGGCAAAGGGTTGCGCTCGCGGAAGCCGTCCTGGTGCCAGTAGGGGTACGCCTTCGGGAGCTCACTCGCTGTATCGAGCTTTGCGATCTGCCCGGGCGTGAGCGTCCAGCCGATCGAAGCGAGGTTGGCGCGGAGCTGGTCCGCATTGCGCGCGCCCATCACAACCGTCGCCACCGTGGGCCGCGTTGTAAGCCAGTTGAGCGCGATCTGAGGCACGGTCTTCCCCGTCTCCCGGGCAACCTCGTCGAGCGCGTCCACCACCTTGTACAGGTACTCATCCTCGATCGCGGGGCCGCCTTCGGCGCCACCCTGGCCCAAACGCGTGTCCGCAGGCGCGGGCTGCCCGCGGCGGATCTTGCCCGTCAAACGCCCCCAGCCCAGGGGGCTCCACACTAGCGCCCCTACCCGCTGATCGAGACCGAGCGGCATCAGCTCCCACTCATAATCGCGGCCAACCAGCGAGTAATACACCTGGTGGCCCACATAGCGCTGCCAACCGTAGCGGTCGCTCACGGCAAGCGACTTCATGAGGTGCCACCCGGAAAAGTTTGAAGCGGCGATGTAGCGAATCTTGCCCTGCTTCACGAGCGTGTCCAGGGTTTCAAGCGTTTCCTCGACGGGCGTGACCGCGTCGAAGCCGTGCATGTGATAGATGTCGATGTAATCGGTGCGAAGCCGCTTCAGGCTTGCGTGGCACTGCTCGATCAGGTGGTGTCGCGAGGAACCCATGTCATTCGGCCCCGGGCCCATCGAAAAGGTCGCCTTGGTGGAGATCAGCAGCTCGTGGCGGCGGCCCTCGATAGCCTCGCCGAGCACTTCTTCCGCCAGCCCGTGCGAGTAAATATTGGCCGTATCGAACAGGTTCGCGCCGGCTTCCAGGCAGATCTCCACCAAGCGCCGCGCCTCGTCCACCTGGGTGGAGCCCCACTTCTTGAAAAACTCATTGCCTCCGCCAAAGGTGCCCGCGCCGAGCGAAAGCACCGGCACCTTGAGCCCGGAGTAGCCAAGCTGTCTGTATTCCATAGCTATAAGGATGCGTCCTCACGCCTGCGCGCGCGCGGCTTGCGAAAGGCGTACACGACCGCAAGCAGGGGCGGTGCCAGGAGCACACCCCAGAATGGGATCACAAAGCCCAAAAGGATGGGGAACACGAGGGACGCCCAAATCGGCACGTTGGTGGTTTTCTTCAGCAGCAAGGGCTGGATCAGGAGCCCGTCCAGCACCACGATGATCGCGTACAAGCCCAAAACCAGCGCCAAGCGCTCCCACCCGCGGCCGGTGAGGGCGACCGTAAGCACAGGGCCGATCACGCTGATCACGCCCCCGAACTGCGGGATAAACGTAGCCAGCGCCGCGATGATGGCCCACAAGGGGGCCCAGGGAATGTGCAGCAGAAACAAGCCGAGCCACCAAAGGATTCCGACGCAAAGGCTCTCGATTGTTGTCGCCCGCCACCACTGAACCAGTGCTGTCCCGGCCGTGCGTGCCACGCCTCGCGGCTGTGTTCTCTCGTTTGGGATCAGATCCAAGCCCGGCTCCTTGGCGGGTTGGAGGCCGCACGGGCCCGAAAGGATGGCAGCCCGGGAGGCCGCCCTGCTAGGCTAGGGTGCATGAAGTTCGGCGTCCTCCAGTTCCCCGGCTCCAACTGCGACCACGACACAGCGTATGCGCTTTCTTCGGTCGTGGGGCAGCCTGTGGTGATGCTTTGGCATGAGTCGACCTCGCTTGAAAACGTGGACGCGGTGGTGATTCCCGGCGGGTTTGCGTATGGCGATTACCTGCGCACCGGAGCGATTGCGCGGTTTTCGCCCGTAATGGGCGCGGTACGCCGGTTCGCGGAAGGGGGCGGCCCGGTGCTGGGCATCTGCAACGGCTTCCAGATCCTGTGTGAAAGCGGCCTGCTGCCCGGGGCGCTTCTTCGCAATGCCGGGCTGCGCTACGTGTGCCGGCAGGTGCATGTGCGGGTGGAAACGGACCGGAGCCTATTCACGGGCAGTCTCAAAACGGGACAGGTGCTTAACATTCCGGTGGGCCACATGGAAGGCAACTACTTCTGCGACGCGGAAGCGCTTACACTGCTGGAGCGGGAAGACCGCATCGCATTCCGCTACTGCGGCCCGGCAGGAGAAGTCACGGCAGAAAGCAATCCGAACGGCTCGCTCGGCAACATCGCCGGCATCCTAAATTGTGGGCGCAACGTTCTAGGAATGATGCCGCACCCGGACCGCTCGAGCGAAGCGCTGCTCGGCTCGTCTGATGGTTTCGGGATCTTTGGGTCGCTCGCGGAGGCGCTTGCATCGCAGCAGTCGGCGCGCGGCTAAGAGGAAAGATATGGTCGACCTTCATCACCATTTGCTGCCCGGCCTGGACGACGGTTCGCCGACCATGGAGATTTCCGTCAGGATGGTGGATATGGCGGCCTCGGACGGGATCACGCATATCGTCTGCACCCCGCACGCCAACGATCGCTTCTTCTACAGTCTCGAGAAGAATGAGCGTCTGATCGCGGAGCTGCATGAGCGCACTGGCGGCAAGGTCAGCCTTGGCCTTGGCTGCGACTTCCACATGTCCTACGACAATATCCAGGACGCGCTCGATCACCCGGGCCGCTATGCCATTAACGGCCGTAAATACCTGCTCATCGAGTTTCCGGATACCGCCATCCCGGAAAGCACGACCGACAACCTGTACGAGCTGATTGTTTCCAAGCAGCGCCCCATTATCACGCACCCGGAGCGCAACCCGGTGCTGCAGCGGCACCCGGAGCGGCTGGCCGCGTGGATTCGCGAAGGCGCGCTGCTCCAGGTCACCGCGTCGAGCTTTACCGGCAGGTTTGGGCGCACCGCGCAGGCCACCGCGGAAAAACTCATGAAGCGCAACTGGGTCCATTTCCTCGCCACCGATGCGCACAACCTCGATTCGCGGCCGCCGGTAATGAGCGGCGGCTTCGCATACGTACAAAAGCACTACGGGCTTGAAACGGCCGAACGGTTGTGCGTTACCAATCCCCAGGCAGTGTTTGACGGCGAAGAGCTGCCGGAGCAGCCCGAAGCCACCGATCTTTACGCCAACTACGACGAGGAGCAGCAGCTTCCCTACGGGCGAAAAAAGGTAGGGCTGTTCCGGCGCATCTTTGGCTTGGGCTGAACTTACAAGCCCAGACCGCCATCGACGGCAATGATTTGCCCGGTCAGGAACGGCGTCGCCCCGGCAAGAAACACAACCAGCTCCGCCACATCGTCCACGGTGCCGTTGCGTCCCATGGGCGTTTTCCGGGCAAAGTGCGCATAAGCCTCGCCGGGCTCCGCCCCGGTCACGATCATGCCCGGTGCTACGCAGTTCACCGCGACCTCCGGCGCCCAGGCTTTGGCCATGGTTTGCGTCAGCATGTGCAGCGCTGCTTTTGAGGCGCAATAGTGCGGGTGGGTCGCCCAGGGATGCAGTCCGCCCAGCGAGCCGATATTCACAATGCGCCCCACAGCAAGGGCGGCCCGCAGGTATGGGAGCGCCGCTTGCGCCACCAGCATGGGCGCGCGCGTGTTGGTCAGGAACATCGCGTCCCACTGCTCGGGCGTAAGCGTGTCGAGCTCCGCCGTGGCAAATGCCCCCGCGTTGTTGACAAGGATATCGAGAGCCGATTCCCGGCCTTGCCCTGCCCAGGCGGCCGCAGACTCGACTGCAGCGTGTACCGACACAGGCTGGTGGAGGTCGCAGTGGAAAGCCTCGGCCCGCGCGCCGGAAGCCTTGAGCTCCTCCACTGTTTCTATGGCTTCTGTGCGCGATCGGCTATAGGTGATCGCAACATCGGCACCGGCGCGGGCGAGCGCGCGGGCGATGCCGCGACCGATGCGCTTGGCCGCGCCCGTCACCAAGGCGGCGCGCCCTTCCAAGGGTTTGGCGTATATATCGGGAGGTAGAGTCGCGCCGGCCATCCCGTTATCGTAACGCTTCTGCGCCCCAAGCCGGGCGGCGTAGCGCGCCATGCACGCGCGCGCAAAAGGGTTGCCTGGCGGAACAACTTGCCCGGGCCCCCACTCATCAAAGGTTTTATAAATCATGCGCCAGCGAGCCCAACGCCGATCTGCCCTCAGCCTAGCCGTTGCAGGAGTCTTATTTTCCTGCGCCCTTGGCTGTCGGGAGAATACCGGCGCTCGCTTGACCCGCGCGAGCGCTCCCGGTCTCGAGGGTGATCGCATGGCCCGGGGCAAGGTAGCCGATCCGAACGCCCCCTTTATGACGCACCCGGCTCGCCCGCAGCTCAGCAAGCGAGAGGCCGTACTAGATCCGAATGGGGTGCCGGAGTGCAGCCCATCCCAGTTAAGCCTGTTTGAGTCTCGCGCGCAAAGCAGCGGCGTCCACCACACAGTCCAGTTCAGCATTGCCAATGCAGGGGAAGCCTGCCGGGTCAGCGGCTTCCCTTCTGTTGCTTTGTTGCGGGCCGACGGTTCAGTCCTCGGCAACGTTCACCTCATGCGGGTGACCGCTGAAAGCATGGCTGCAACCCTGGGCCCCGGCAAGGGGAGCATTCAGGATTCGGGACTGGATGAGCCCTCACCGGAGGTGCTGCTGCCCACGCGAGGCATGGCCGAGTTTCAGCTCGGGTGGATCACCGGCCCGGCCTGCGATCAGGTGAGCCGCATCGTGCTTGCCGCGCCCGGCTCTACGCGGTCGGTTGTGATCCAGCGGCAGCTCGTGGTTTGCGAGAATCGCGTGCTGGTCACCGCCGTCGCTCCCTCAAATGCCGACCGGCCGTAAACTCTAGTGCGGCTGCGGGGCGGCTTTCGCGGAGCTTTGCGAGGGCTGCGGCGTCACCGACTGTCGGTTGTTGTTGTCCACGGTACTCTTTTGGTACACGGAATACTGCCCGGACGGGCGCTTCACCTGAATGTCGAGGTCGCGGGCCGCCTTGTCATTTGTGAAGGTTTCGCCGTAGGTTTGGAAGCCTGACTTAAAGACCTGGAGCTGCACTTCGTCCCCGATGGGAATGAGATCGAGCACGGCCTTGCCATCCTCATTTGTCTTCAGCTCCATATTGCCCTGGTCCTTGCTCCCATGGAAGGTGTGAAAGATGACAGCGGCATCCTCGACCGGTTTGCCGTTGGAGGCGCGCGTGACCGTCACCGAAATGTGAGCCACGGGCGGCGGTGCTTTGTACTTGCGCCCCCGCCCGTTTTCCTGCGCGGAGGCAGGGAGGACGGCGGCCAGGGTAAGGAGCAGGGCTGCCCCGTAGACGAGTGAGCCGTGCGCTTGGGAGGTCCGCTGATTCATGAGCGATATTTTATCCCGCTGTAAGCGCGGTGCGCGAGAACTCCTGTCCGTAGCTGCTTCCCGCACCCCGGTCGCATCCAAACCTCTGTCGGCAATGGTCGCGTTCAAATCGCGCGCGGCTGAAAACAGATCAAGCAGCTCATCGAGGAGAAGATATGGCACAGAATAGCGTAAAGGAAATGCCGTCAAAGAAGTACCAGGAAAGTGAGAACACGCCGGGTCCGGCAACCAAGTTGAACGGCAGGATGTACAAGACCCGCGTCGCGCTTTCGGACGACCAGAAGAACAAAGTTGTCGAGATATTGCAGGAAAAACTCGCCGAAGCTCTTGATATGTATTCCCAGGCAAAGTTCGCGCACTGGAACGTAAAAGGGATCAACTTCTACCAGCTCCACCTCGCGTTCGACCGCGTGGCTGACCACATCTTCCCGCAGGTCGACCAGATTGCGGAGCGGCTGACCCAGCTAGGCGGCGTAGCGAACGGGACCGTGCGTCAGGCGGCGGCAGTATCGCGCATCCCGGAATTCAACACAGGCCTCGTCGCTGGGATGGACTATGTGACAGCTTTGGCGGATGCCCTGGGCTGCTATTGCGCTTCCCTCCGCGATGCTTCAAGCAAGATCGACAAAATCGGCGACGAGCCGACTTCGGACTTCTTTAAACAGCTGGACGTGGAAGCGGAAGAGCAGCTGTACTTCCTCGAAGCGCATCTTGAAGCGGGTCCGGTCGAGTAAGCGTACTTTCCAAGGTGAAACCAATGCCCTCGCGCTCGCGAGGGCATTTTTCACTACCGGGAAACAGCGACGGCCTTAGGACCGCGGCGGGGCAAGGCCTTGAGGATGGGTTCAAGCTTCCCGAGCGCGGCGGCCGCGGTGACGCCATAGCGGGCACGGAGCTCCTCCACTTTGCCGTGTTCGATGAACTGGTCAGGCCAGCCGACACGGATTACTTGCGCTGCAATGCCCGCGCTTTCGAGCTCTTCCATCACCGTCGAGCCGAAGCCGCCGGCCAAGACGTGATCCTCAAACGTAACAACTGCCGCCGCGCTGCGCGCATACTCGAAAAGCAGCTCGCGATCCAGCGGTTTCACAAACCGCGGATTGATGACCGCGGCCGAGTAGCCGCGCTTCGCCAGCGCATCGGCAAGCTCCTGGGCCATGGGCAGCAGCGCCCCAAGTCCGAAAATCGCAATCTCATCCCCATCGCGCACGAGCTTCGCTTTCCCGATAGGGATCGGCTCGGGATAGCTTTTGAGCGCGACTCCCGGACCCGCTCCACGCGGGTAGCGAATGGCACTGGGACCGGGATGGAGTTTTGCCGTGAGCAGCATGTCTGCCAGCTCGTCCTCACTGGCGGGCACCATGTGGACGAGGTTCGGGATAGGCCGGAGATAGGAGATGTCAAACAGCCCGTGATGGGTCGCACCGTCGTCGCCGCTCAACCCGCCCCGGTCCATGCAGAACACTACGGGCAGATTCTGCAGACACACATCGTGGACGATGGGGTCAAAGGCGCGCTGCAAAAACGTTGAATAGATGGCGCAGAAAGGCTTGTAGCCGCGCGTCGCCATGCCCGCCGCGAAGATCACGGCATGCTCTTCCGCGATGCCCACGTCGAAGCAGCGCGCGGGATGGTGCGGACGGAACAGGTCGAGCGCGGTGCCGTTGGGCATGGCGGCGGTGATAGCGACCACTTTGTCGTCGCGGTCGGCGAGCTTGGTTAGCGTGTTTGCAAAGACCTCGGAGTAGGTGGCCCGGCCGCCGGGATGGGTGTGTCCGGTTTCGGGGTCGTACGGGCCCAGCCCGTGGAACTTTTTTTGCCCGGCAAGCGCGGGCGCGAAGCCCCGGCCCTTTTGCGTAATGGCGTGGAGCAGGACGGGGCGCTCCTGCTGCTTCAGGAATTCAAATGTTTCGATGAGCAGGGCGATATTGTGGCCGTCGAGCGGGCCGTAGTAGGTTAAGCCGAAATCCTCAAAGAAACTGGAAGGAAACAGCACGCCCTTGGCGGCTTCCTCAGCCCGGCGCACCATATTTTTTGCCGCGCGGCCGCCCATGCGCTCCACAAGCCTTTGCGCGCCTTCATGAAGCGATGTCAAGTGCTGGTTGGTGACAATCTTGTGCAGGTATTTCGCGATCGCGCCCACGTTGCGGTCAATAGACCACTCATTGTCGTTGAGCACGACGATGAGGCGCTTTGTTTGATCGGCGATATTGTTGAGCGCCTCAAAGGTGATGCCATTGGTGAAAGCGGCATCGCCGGCCAGCGCGACAACGTGCTCGCGTCCACCGGCAAGGTCGCGCGCAACCGCCATGCCGAGCGCGGCGGAAAGGGCGGTCCCGGCGTGGCCGGCGCCAAACGCGTCGTGTTCACTTTCTGTCCGGAGCATAAAGCCGTTCAGGCCGCCGGGCTGGCGGATGGTGTCGAAGCGCGGCTCTCGGCCGGTAAGCAGCTTGTGCACGTAGGCCTGGTGTGAAACATCAAAGACGAACTTGTCTTCCGGCGTGGAAAAAACATAGTGCATGGCGAGCGTGAGCTCGACAACCCCGAGGTTGGGGCCGAGATGGCCGCCGGTCTTCGACAAAGACAAAATCAGGCGCTCCCGAATCTCCTGAGCGAGCAATTCCAGCTCGGGGATGGAAAGCTGCTTGATGTCGGACGGGGACTGAATTGTGCCAAGTCGGGAAATCATGCTCTCCTGCGCGTGGGGATTTGCGTGCCGTGCTTGATGGGCAAAGTATGTGCGGGAACGAAATCCGCTTTCCAGGGGAAAACGACTTCCGAAGGAACCCGCACCTTATCGCACACAGGGAGATTTAGATGCTCCCGAGCCAATGGGGCGCAAGGCAAGCGCCGGCCAGGATGGTGCCGCAGTAAAGGTAACTTTGACGGGAAGGCGGCAGTTTCACCGCCGGCCGTCGTTAGCTGCCGCCCTGCGCAAGGTTCCGGTGCAGCTGTTGCATCGCGTAAACATGCACGGTTTCGCGCTGCATCGCGGCAATGCCGCCGGCCGCGGCCCTCGCGGCGGCTAGCGTCGTAATCATGGGCACGCGCTGCAGCACCGCAGTGCGCCGGATCGCCTTCTCGTCGAAGAAAGTGTCCGCCCCGTGCGGCGTGTTCACGATGAGCTGGATGCGTCCGCCCTTGAGAAGATCGACCACGTTCGGCCTCCCTTCTTTCACCTTGAACACGCGCTCCACCGCAAGCCCCGCGGCTTGGAGAGCATCCGCCGTGCCTTCGGTTGCGACCAAGGCGAAACCAAGCGCGACGTATTCCCGCGCGACCGCAATCAGCTGCGCTTTGTCTCGGTCGTTCACGCTGAAGAAAGCCATCCCGCTCGTGGGCAGCCTGAGTCCGGCCGCGAGCTGCGCCTTTGCGAATGCCTCACCGAAATTGCCGGCGACGCCCATGACCTCGCCGGTCGAGCGCATCTCCGGCCCCAGGACCGGGTCCACGCCGGGAAACTTATTCCATGGGAACACAGGGGATTTCACAAAGAAGTGCTGCCCCGTGCCGAGGTCCTTGCCGCTCGCGACTGCCTCCGGCAGAAGCTCGCGGAGTGTGCGCCCGGTCATCATGCGCGAGGCGAGCTTGGCCAAGGGCACACCCGTTGCCTTTGAAACATACGGGACTGTTCTGGAAGCGCGCGGGTTTACCTCGATGACGAACACCTTTTCCCGCTGAACAGCGAATTGGAGGTTGACCAGGCCTACGACACGCAATGCCAACGCCAGCTTGCGCGTGTACGCGCGTATGGTCGCGAGCACGGGCTCGCTTAGATCGACCGAGGGCAGCACGCAGGACGAGTCGCCCGAGTGGATGCCGGCCTCCTCGATGTGCTGCATGATGCCCGCGATCACCACATCCGTGCCATCGCACAGGGCGTCTACGTCCACTTCAACCGCATCTTCAAGAAAGCGGTCGATCAGGATGGGCCGCTCCTGCGAGTACTCCTGCGCCTCGGCCATGTAGCGCGCCACCGCGGCGCGGTCATAGGCGATCACCATGGCGCGGCCGCCCAGCACATAGGAGGGACGCACCAGCACGGGGTAGCCGATCCCGTCCGCCCCGGCCAACGCTTCTTCCACGCTCGTTGCGGTCGCGGCCGCCGGCTGCGGGATGTCGAGCTCGCGCAGCAGCGCTCCAAAGCGTTTGCGATCCTCGGCCAGGTCGATCGACTCCGGGCTGGTCCCGAGAATGGGCACGCCGGCCGCCTTGAGGCGCAGGGCGAGGTTTAAAGGCGTTTGCCCGCCAAACTGCACGATCATGCCGATCTCCGCCCCGGCTGCGGCCTCGTGCTCATATACTGCGAGCACATCTTCGAGCGTGAGCGGCTCAAAATACAAGCGATCGCTGGTGTCGTAGTCGGTCGAGACGGTTTCCGGGTTGCAGTTCACCATCACCGTTTCGTAGCCGTCGTCGCGCAGCGCAAAGGCCGCGTGACAGCAACAGTAATCGAACTCGATTCCCTGCCCGATGCGGTTCGGCCCCGAACCCAGGATGATGACCTTGCGCCGCGCGGTCGCGGGCGCTTCGTCTTCTTCGTCGTAGCTTGAGTACAGGTATGGTGTCGAAGACTCAAACTCCGCCGCGCAGGTGTCGACGAGCTTAAAGACAGGCTTGATGCCCGCCGCCTGGCGCTGCGCGCGCGCTTGTTCGACGCTCAAGCCCTGCGCCTCCGCCAACCGCTCGTCGGACAAGCCCATGCGCTTGGCCCGGCGCAGCTGCGGGGCTTCAAACGCGCCGAGCGTGTCGGTGATCTCCTTAATCTGGTAGAGGAACCAGGGGTCCATCTGAGTAAGCCGCGCTACCTCGCGCACGCTCATGCCGCGCCGGAACGCGAAGCGGATGTAGTTCAGCCGCTCAGGCTGCGGCGTCACCAGGCGGTAGGTCAGCTGTTTTGGGTCGAGCGTTTCCGCGCCCACACGGCGGCCGGTTTCAAGCGCGCGCACCGCTTTCATCAGCGCTTCCTTGAAGGTGCGGCCCATCGCCATCACCTCGCCCACCGACTTCATTTGCGGACTCAGGGTCTGGTCGGCATCAGGAAACTTTTCGAACTGCCACTTCGGGATTTTTACGACCACGTAGTCGATCGAGGGCTCGAAACACGCGGGGGTCATGCGCGTGATGTCATTCGGGATCTCGTCAAGCGTGTAGCCCACCGCGAGCTTGGCCGCGATCTTCGCGATGGGGAACCCGGTCGCCTTGGACGCGAGCGCGGAGGAGCGCGACACGCGCGGATTCATCTCGATCACCGTCATGCGCCCGTTCGCCGGGTTGACGGCGAACTGCACGTTGGACCCGCCGGTCTCGACGCCGATCTCGCGGATGACGGCGATGGCCGCCGAGCGCATCGCCTGGTATTCCCGGTCTGTGAGGGTCTGCGCGGGCGCGACCGTGATTGAGTCGCCCGTATGCACGCCCATGGGGTCCATATTCTCGATCGAGCAGATGATGATGACGTTATCGGCGAGATCGCGGATAACTTCGAGCTCGTACTCTTTCCACCCCAGCACCGATTCTTCGAGCAGGCACTCATGCACCGGCGAAAGGTCGATGCCGCGCGAAAGTATGTCGGTGAGCTCGTCGCGGTTGTAAGCGATGCCGCCGCCCGAGCCGCCGAGCGTAAACGACGGTCGGATGATTACCGGGAAGCCCAGCTTGGTCGCAAACTCAAGCCCGTCGCGCAGGTTGTCGACCAAGGCCGATTTAGGCACGTCGAGCCCGATGCGGGCCATCGCGTCTTTGAATAAGAGCCGGTCTTCGGCTTTCTTGATTGCTTCTAGTTTCGCCCCAATCAGCTCAATCCCGTACTTGTCGAGGATGCCGGCATCGGCTAAGTCCACCGCTAAATTAAGGGCGGTCTGCCCGCCCACGGTCGGCAGCACGGCGAACTTACCCTCGCTACCCCGCAGCATCTCGCTCTCGATCCGCAGGATCTCTTCCACATACGTAAGAGTCAGCGGTTCGATGTAGGTGCGGTCGGCAAGCTCCGGGTCGGTCATAATGGTCGCCGGGTTTGAGTTCACCAGCACCACCTCGTAGCCTTCCGCACGCAAGGCTTTGCAAGCCTGGGTGCCGGAATAGTCGAACTCCGCCGACTGCCCAATCACGATCGGCCCCGAGCCGATCACAAGTATCTTCGCTATGTCGTTTCTGCGCGGCATTGTTAGTGATAGACCTCTTTGCGGTGCCCGACTTTGATAACAACCACGACGAGCTCGCCGTCCTGCAGCTCGCAAATCACTCGGTAAGCGCCCACGCGGTAACGCCAATAGCCGGATAGGTCGTCTTCAAGCGCTTTACCTAGCGAACGCGGATTTCCAAGCGCCGCAACATGCTCGTCCATGTACCGCGTGATCCTATCCGCCGTTTGGCGATCGAGCTTTTTGAGCTGCTTGCGCGATTCGTCGCTGAGCCTAATCGTCCAGGCCAAGCTCGCGCCTCACTTCTTCCAGCGAATACGTCTTTTCTTCCCCGC
The DNA here is from genome assembly GCA_965218545.1 of Acidobacteriaceae bacterium. Classification (GTDB taxonomy): domain Bacteria; phylum Acidobacteriota; class Terriglobia; order Terriglobales; family Acidobacteriaceae; genus EB88. The sequence goes on from CBDCLB010000002.1 coordinate 295,253, forward strand.
TACGGATACGCCGCGATACCTCAACGGCGTCTTCGTAGTCCTCGCGATCTTCAAGCGACTGCTGCACGGCCTCGCTTACCAGCTCTTCGGGACTTTTCCCCACCCGCACTGCTATCTCCTGCAACCACTTACCCAGCTCGTCCGGTATTTGAATCTGCATGCTCATCTCCCTTTACCGCCTTTTCCACCCATCCATCATCCGCCGGAAATCCCCAAACAGGTAGTGCGAATCGTGCGGCCCGGGGCTTGCTTCCGGGTGGTACTGCACGCTTAGTAGGGGCAGGGTCCGGTGCCGCAGGCCTTCCAGCGTTTGGTCGTTCAGGTTGATGTGCGTCAGGTCCACCTCGTTCGCATTCAGCGAGTCCGGGTCGACCGCGTAATTGTGATTCTGGCTGGTGATCTCGACCCGGCCTGTTTCCAGCTGCTTCACAGGGTGGTTCCCGCCGTGGTGGCCAAACTTGAGCTTAAAAGTCTTGCCACCCAGCGCCTGCCCGATGAGCTGGTGCCCCAGGCAGATCCCAAACACCGGCGTTCGCCCAGCCAGCCCACGGATCGCCTCGTTCGCGTAGGTCAGCGGCTCGGGATCGCCGGGTCCATTTGAGAGAAACACCCCATCCGGCTTGAGCCCGAGCACATCCTCGGCGGTCGTCCGCGCCGGCACCACCGTCACCCGGCAGCCCTGCGCGCCCAGCATTTCCAGGATGTTTTGCTTGATCCCATAGTCGTACGCCACGACGTGGAGGTCGCATTTCGGGGCTTCTATGCCCGGCAGAAGCGGGTTGCCGCGCTGCACCCACTCATACGGCGTTTTGGTGCTGACCACGCTCGCCAGATCGGTCCCGTCCATCTTGCGCAGCGCGCGGGCTTTCGCTATCAGCGTGTCCGTGTTTGTTTCGGTGTTTTCCGGAAAAACCGAGATCACCCCGCGCATCACCCCGTTTGCCCGCAGGTGCCGCACCAGCGCCCGCGTGTCGATCTCCCCCAGCACCGGCACGCCGAACCGCTCCAGGTATTCGTCCGCGGCCTGCTCCGAGCGCCAGTTCGAGCTCACGGCCGAGAACTCGCGCACAATCAGGCCCTCGATATAGGGCCGGGGCGCTTCCTGGTCTGCCTGGTTGGTGCCGTAATTGCCGATTTGCGGGTTCGTCAGGACGACGATTTGGCCCGCATAGGAAGGATCGGTGAAAATTTCCTGATAGCCCGTTAGGGAGGTGTTAAAAACCACCTCGCCCGAGCACTCGCCCGCGGCTCCGTAGCCCTCGCCACGGAAGATGCGCCCGTCTTCGAGCGCAAGAATGGCCTGCATCGCAGCTCCAATACGTGGATTCAATTGATGCTAACAGGTGCGCCCGCCGCATCTGACAGCAGGAAGGAGTGAAACACACATGAACGCAGTCATTTTGCATGAATACGGCGATGCGAGCCGTTTGAGCTTTGAAACCGATGAAGACCTGCCCGAGGTGGGCGACAAAGAGGTGCGCGTACGCCTCCGCGCCACCAGCATCAACCCGGTGGATTTGAAGATCCGCTCCGGCGCTGCGAAAGAGCGCTTCAAACTTGACCTGCCCGAAATTCTTGGACGCGATCTGTCCGGCGTGGTCGACGAGACCGGCCCTGGCGTGAGTGGCTGGCAAAAGGGCCAGCGCGTCATGGCCCTCGCAAACGGCACCTACGCTGAGTACACCACCGCGAAGGCCGATGTACTCGCCCCCATTCCCGACGCGTTGAGCTTTGAGCAGGCCGCCGCCTTGCCGCTTGTGCTGACCACCGGCGCGCAGCTCATCGAGCGCGCCGCTAAGATTGAGCCCGGCCAAACCGTGCTGGTCACCGGCGCACTCGGCAGCGTGGGACGCACAGCGGTTCACGTAGCCAAGCAGCACGGCGCAAAGGTGATTGCAGGCGTAAGGGCGTCGCAGCGCGAAGAAGCCGCGAAGCTCGGTGCGCAACAGATCGTGGCCCTGGATGTACCGGAGGAGATGGTCCACCTCCACGACCTCGACGCGGTCGCCGACACGGTGGGCGGGGTTGTCGGCGAGCACGCGCTGAAAACTTTGCGGGACAACGGCGTCTTCGCTTCGGTCGTAGGCGGCCCCAAGAACCCGCCTGAGCGCGGCATCCGCGTAGAGGCCCTTATGGCGTCGCCCGACGCATCCCGGCTGGAAGAGCTTGCCTTTGACGTTGCCAACGGCGCGCTTCATATCCCGATTGCCAAAACCTTCCCGCTCGATCAGATCCAGGAAGCCACTCGGACCGCCGAAAAAGGTGGCGCGGGCGGCAAAATAGTTCTTATCATCGATTAATCAGGCGGCAACAGTCTTGGGCGTGAGCGAATTCTTTCAGGTGCTTTACGAGAGAACTTCCGCGGAGCGCCCTGACCCTGCTGTTTCCATTCCGGATTCCGAGATTAGGGAGTTGATCAAAGAAGCAACCGAGGCTCCCTGATCCTTTAATCTCCGGCAATCGCGTCTCCTCGCCATCACATCTTCAACCGTTACAGAGCGTCTGAAAGCGACGGCGCTTGAACCCACTGCAGGCGAAGGACATTCTAGGCAGCAGTGAGAGATATGTGCCGATAATGCTGCTCGCTGTAGGTCTGCATTCGCCGGGGAATACGATGCGCCGGCTTCGGCTTTCAGTCGACCAGGCTCTCGCGTTCACCACTTTCCGCGAGTTCTAAAGGTATCGCCGCATATCCCGCTCTCTTAGCGACACTCTGGGTCGTCAATTCAGATCCTGGATCAAGGCTTGGATTGCGGTAAGCAGGCCTTTAACAGTATGCTCCCGAGCTTCAACAGCGGGCGCTACCCCGAAAATCCGTAACGTGCCGCTCGTCACTGGCCCGATCGAGCAAGCCTTCGCCGTCGTAAGTGCCGCTCCCGCCTTCTCCTCCCCGAGCAGCGCGAAAAAGTTTTCCACCGTCGATGAGCTCGTAAAAGTGACCGCGTCCACGTGCGTCGCGAACGCCTTTTCCAGCCCGGTCCGCGATTCCCCGGCCAGGACCGTACGGTATGCCTCCACGATGTCCACGATCGCTCCGGCATCGCGCAGCTCGTCGGGCAGCACGTCCCGTGCCACGGTGGCCCGCGGAAGCAGCATCCGCTTGCCTCGCGCGTGCGGCGCAAGCTCCCGCACCACGGACTCTGCTACCGCAGGCCCGGGCTGCAAATCCACTCGCAGCCCGCTTTCCCGCAGCGCCGAAGCCGTAGCCGGCCCAACCGCAACGGTAAATGGCTGCGCATCCCACGGCGGCTGTTTTCGCGAAACAAGCACCCTGGCTGTATTGGCACTGGTCACCAGGAGGGTGTCATACTCCACGAGCCGCGCGAGGGACGCATCCAGCGGCGCGTAAGACTCCGGCGGCTCGATCCGGATCATCGGGATTTCCAGCACCTCCGCCCCAAGCTCCCGAAGCGCGGCGGCGAGGGTACTTGCCTGCTCCCGCGTCCCTGTGACCACGATGCGCCGCCCTGCCAATGGCCCGGCCATGCCTAGGAGACCAGCAAAGCCCCGGCACCCTGGCGCAGCAGCTCCTCGGCCAACCGCAGGCCCAACAGCTTCGGTTCCTCATCGTCGCGGCATTCCAAGGCAATCCGCACAGCCGCACCTCCGCTTGGCAGCGAGACCGCTCCGGTGATCGCCCAGTGCTCCGCATGCCGCTCGCAATGGATACCGATTGGCACTTGGCAGCCGCCTCCCAGAGCGCCCAGCGCCGCGCGCTCCGCCGTTACCGCGAACCGCGCCGCCGCGTCGTCCAGCATTCGCAGCGCCTCCAGAACTGGAGAGTTCCCGGCCCGCGCCTCAATCGCCAAAGCGCCCTGCCCCGCTGCCGGGCACACCACGTCGGCGGGCAAACGTTCCCGTAGCAGCTCCGTGCGGCCAAGCCGGTCGAGCCCCGCGCAGGCCAGCACACACCCTTCCGCTTCGCCGGAAACCATCTTGCGCAGCCGCGTGTCGACGTTGCCGCGAAACTCGATGTACTCCAAATCCCGCCGGTGTGCCCGCAGCTGGGATTGCCGCCGCAAGCTGCTTGTGCCCACGCGCGAACCCGGCGGCAAAGACGCAAAGGTCTGAAACCGTGTAGAACAAAAAGCGTCTCGCGGATCGGCCCGGCGCGGGATCGCCGCGAGCGTAAACGCCGGATGGAGCTCCGTCGGCAGGTCCTTTAAGCTATGCACTGCCAAATCGACCCGACCATCGGCCAGCGCCTCCTCGATCTCCTTTGTAAACATGCCCTTGGTGCCTACTGCGTTGAAGGAAATGCCTTGCAGGCGGTCGCCCGTGGTCCGGATTACCTCGATCCCCACCTCGTGCCCGGCCCCCCGGAGCAGCCCGGCAACATGCTCGGCCTGCCAAAGCGCCAGCTCCGAGCCGCGCGAGCCGATCCGCAGCCGCACTAGCGCCGCCTCGCAACGGGCATTTCCGCCGCCGGCTCCGCGGGCTCTTGCACCAGAACCTCCGCGTTTTCAAGGTGAAACGTGGTTTGCAGGAGTGCGAGCCGCTCGGCGTCGCCATCCTCGGCAGCCGAGCGCAGGGCCTGCATGGGCGCGTGGAGGAACTTTTTCGCGAGCCCCCGGGTCAGGGCCTCTACAGCCTCGCGCTGCGCCGAGGTCAGCGCACCCAGCCGCCCAGCCGCGCGTCGCATCTCGGCCTGCCGCATTGCTTCCACATTGTCCCGAAGCGCGATCAGGGCGGGCACGGCGTCCAGCGACTGGGCGCGCCGGGCAAACTGCGCTACTTCCGCGTCCACGATCCGCTCGGCTCGCGTGGCCTCCTCCGAACGATCGAGGAGGTTGGCGGCGGCGACGTTTTGCAGGTCGTCGATGTCGTACAGGATCACACCATCCACCCGGTTCATCTCCGGGTCCACATCACGGGGCACCGCGATATCGATGAAAAACATGGGCCGCCCCCGCCGCCGATGCAGGAAACGCTGTCCGTCCTCGCGTCCAAACAGAAATGCCTGCGAGCCGGTGGAGGTGATCACGATGTCAGCCTGTGCGGCATCCTCGCGGAGCCGCGCAAACGGCAGCACCTCCCCGCCAAAGCTCTGCGCCAGCCGCTCCGCGCGCTCCGCGGTGCGGTTGGCCACGGTGATGGACCCCGCCCCGTGCGCGAGGAGGTGCCGCGCCGCCAGCTCGCCCATTTTTCCCGCCCCGACAAGCAAAACCCGCTTGCCGGCGAGTGAGTCAAAAATGTTCAGCGCCAGGTCCACGGCCACGCTTGCGATCGACACCGAGCTGGCCGCGATCGCCGTTTCCGTGCGCACACGCTTTGCCGCCGCAAAGCAGCTTTGGAGCAAGCGGTCCAGCTCGCGCCCTGCCGCCCCTTCCGCGCGTGCAACGCGAAACGCTTCTTTTACCTGGCCCAGGATTTGCGGCTCGCCCACCACCATGGAGTCCAGGCTGGAGGCGACCCGGAACAGGTGCCGCACGGCTTGGAGATCCCGGTATTGGTACAAGTGGCCACGCAGCTTGTGCTCCTCGACCGAGCAGCTCCGCAGCAGAAAGGCAGCGAGGTCCGGAGCCTTGTCCCGGTAGGCCGCAAGCAGCTCGACCCGGTTGCAGGTTGAAACGATCATCGCCTCTTCAACTCCGGGCACGGCTCGCAAGGCGGCAAGCGCCGCGGGAAGCCTTTCCCCGGCGATGGCCACCTGCTCGCGCAGCTCTACCGGCGCGTTGCGGTGATTGAGGCCTGCGAGCAGAAGCTTCATGGGGCGGCAAACCTGTGCACGGAGCTGAGGAGGTTGGCTGCCCACACGCTGAGCACCACCAAAAACGCGATGGACGAAACATACACCGCTTGCCGCCCGCGCAGCCCCTTGGACCGCCGCAGCAGCAGGATGCATACATAGATGACCCACATGGCGAAAGAGAGCACGACTTTTGGGTCTTCAAAGTACGAAGCGCCAACCCGTTCCTGTGCGATCAACGACCCGGCAAACAAGCCAAAGGTCATGCAACAGAACCCGATGACCAAAGCCGTTTGGGCGATCCGGTCCATGGTTTCAAGCGGCGGCAGCCACGCGACAAACCCGGGCTGCCGCTTGCGCTTGAGTCGCCGCTCTTGGAGGAAATACAACAGCGACGCCACAAGTGAAAACACAAGGGCCGTATCTGCGGTTAGGAGCGAAGCCACGTGTACGGCCACCCAGCCGCCGCGCGTCACGGGCGATGAAAATGTGTAGCGGTCGGGCCCCAGCGCCGAAGGCAACAGAAGTAAAAACGCGACCGGCAAGGCGAAAAGCCCAAAGGAAACCGTGCGGTAGCGCGCCGCGATCAAGAGAAACGCCACAGCCGCCAGCAAGCCCAGCGCGGCTTGCACCTCGTGTGCCCCGGCCGCGCCGAATCGGTGCGTGCGGGCAAATAACTCGGCAAAAAAGACGCACTCGAGCAGCGCCCCACCGAGCGTGAGCGCCATGCACGCGGCGCGAAAGCGCGCACGGCTCCACAGCACGGCCGGCAGCGCGCACACGCTCGCCGCCCCGTACAACGCCGTTGCGGTGCGAATTGAAAGCAGGTCCATGCTTGAAGTGGGTTGTAGCGCCTGCCTAAGTATACGGCGGCTCACCTTTGCGCTCCGGGGCTCGCGGCCCCGCGAAAAGAAAATCCGCGCTCCCGGCAACAGATATACGCGGGCGCTTCATCTCTCCCACTGTCAGCATGATGCAGCGTGCCGAGCTGTTCCCCGGCGGTGCGCTTGACTATGTTTCACACCACACGCCACGGAGGATGCACCTATGTCGGATTACCGCGTACGCGCTGGAGACAGCCAGGAAGACCAGATCACATCATTTATGGAAGCCTATAGTTCCAAGCTGCCCTCGTCGTTCTTTTTGGGCGCAGCGCTCGCTTCCATCTTCGGCTCGCTCATCCTGAAGGCCACCAGCAAGGATGAAAACGCGTTGTTCGTGGGCCAATGGGCGGCGCCTTTCCTCCTGCTCGGAATCTACAACAAGATGGTGAAGCAGCACGGCTCCGACGCCGAAACGCGCGAGGGCTAACCCCCGGTACTGCGAGAAAAGGCCGCTTCGCGCGGCCTTTTTCTTTTGCGGCGGCAGCGCTCGCGGTATTCTGTCCGGGTATCCGTGAGCGAAGTTCCTCCCCAGCCCCGCCCCGCAGCGCCCTTCGCCGAAGCGCAGACACCGCTGATGCGGCAGTACGCCGCAGCAAAGCAAGGGCACCCCGAAGCACTGCTGTTTTTCCGCCTGGGCGACTTCTACGAGCTCTTCTTTGAGGATGCCCGTACCGTCGCCCGCGAGCTCGGCATTACCCTCACCTCCCGCGACAAGGAACGCGGCATCCCCATGTGCGGCGTGCCTTTCCATGCCGCGGATGCGCACATCGCCAAGCTGCTCCGCTCCGGCTACCGCGTCGCGGTCTGCGAGCAGATGGAGGACCCTAAGCAGAGCAAGGGCATCGTACGCCGCGAAGTCACCCGGGTGCTCACCCCGGGCACGGTCGCGGGCCAAGCCCTGCCCGCGGGTGAAAACAACTACCTAGCCGCGCTGCACGCTGTTGCAGATCCAAAAGTACCCACCGCCGCCCTCGCCCTGCTCGATCTTTCGACCGGCGAGTTCCGTGTTCGGGAGTGGACCGGGCCTGCGGCGCTCGCGCAGGCCGCCGACGAGCTCCTGACCTCCGGGGCGAGCGAGGTGCTTCTGCCGGGCGAGAACCCTTTGCTGGCTCAAAATGAAGCCGCCCTGCAGGCCATCGAGCGCGTCCGCACCAAAACCAGCTTGGACTCATGGGTTTTTACCGCGGAGTACGCTCTGCCTCTACTAGCCCGGCAGCTCGGCGCTCGCTCGCTCGAGGGCTTCGGCGTTGCCAACCACCCGGCCGCGGCCATCGCCGCCGGGGCCGTGCTCCACTACGCGCAAACCACCCAGCGCTCCGCGCTCGCCCACATCGACGCACTCCAGTTTTCCGAGCGCGCCGAATACCTCCAGCTCGATGCGGTGTCAGTCCGGAACTTGGAACTTTTAGACCCGCTGTTCCGCTCCGCCGGGCCGGAAGCCACACTGGCCCACACGCTTGACTGCTGCCAAACGCCCATGGGCAAGCGGCTGCTCCGCGCGGCCATCCTGCGCCCGCTTGCGAGCCGGCCCGCAATTGAGGCGCGCTATGGTGCCGTTCGCGAGCTCAAGCAAAAGCTCATCGAGCGCGAAGAGCTGCGCCGCGCCCTTGGGGGCGTACTCGACCTCGAACGCCTCCTGTCACGTGTCGCGCTGGAGCATGCCGGGCCGCGCGACCTCCAAGCGCTCGGGAGCTCCCTGCGGGCGCTGCCGACGGTTTGCGCCGCGCTTGACCGGCTCGAAGCTGCCCCCTGGCAAGCGATTCGCGGGCAGATGGACACGCTCGACTCGCTCGAAGCCGAGATTGCGAAGACCCTGGCGCCCGACCCGCCCGCAACGCTCGCGGAAGGCAACGTAATCGCCGCGGGCGTCCACGCCGAGCTCGACGAGCTGCGAGCCGTGGGTACGGACGCCCGCGCCGCCATCGCTGCCATCGAGGAGCGGGAGCGCGCCCGCACCGGTATCGGCTCGCTTAAGGTACGGTTTAACTCCGTCTTTGGCTACTACCTTGAGATCACGCGCGCCAATCTTCGCAACGTCCCCGCGGATTACGAGCGCAAGCAGACGCTCGTCAACGCCGAGCGCTACACCACCCCCGAGCTTAAAGAGTTGGAGCATCGCATCCTGACCGCCGGGGAGCGCGGGCTGGAGATCGAGCGCGGGCTTTTCGCGGAGCTGCGCGCGGCGGTGCTCGCGGAAGCTCCCCGCATCCGCGCGTCGGGTGCTGTTGTTGCCGAAATCGATCTCCTCGCCGGCTTTGCCCGCGTTGCCGCCGATCGCGACTACGCGGAGCCCGAGATCGTGGAGGGCTGCGTTTTGGAAGCGGCCGCCGCGCGGCACCCTGTGATCGAGTGCCTGCTCGATCGCGCCGGTACGGAACGCTTTACCCCGAACGACCTGTACCTCGACTCCGAAAAAAGCAGCATCGCGCTGATCACCGGCCCCAACATGGGCGGCAAAAGCACCTACCTGCGCCAAGCCGCGCTGCTCGTTATCCTGGCGCAGATGGGCTCGTTCGTGCCCGCGCGCTCCATGCGTTTTTCGCTTGCCGACCGCGTGTACACCCGCATCGGCGCGAGCGACAACCTGGCCCACGGACGCTCGACATTCATGGTCGAGATGACGGAAACCGCGTCGATCCTCAACACCGCGACAGCCCGCTCGCTGGTGCTGCTGGACGAGATGGGCCGCGGCACGGCAACCTTTGATGGCCTGGCCCTGGCCTGGGCGACGCTTGAGCACATCCATAACAACGTGGGCGCGCGCACGCTGTTCGCAACCCACTACCACGAGCTCACCCTGCTAGCCGAGCAGCTCCCGCGCCTCGCAAACGCTCGCGTTTCGGTCAAGGAAACGCCCGGCGGCATCGTGTTTCTGCACACCATCGAGCCCGGCGCCGCCAACAAGAGCTATGGCATCGATGTAGCGCGGCTCGCCGGCGTTCCGCAGTCTGTCCTCCGCCGCGCACGCGAGGTCCTGCGCGCCCACGAGCGGGCCGAGCGGCGGGAGCTCGCCCCGGAGCCGGCTTCCGTGCAGCTCACCCTGTTCACCCCGCTTTCGCAGCGCATCGTCGATCGCCTGGAGGGGACCGACACCAACGCCCTAACCCCGATGCAAGCTCTCCAGCTCCTCAGCGAGCTCAAAGACGAGCTGCGAGCCACCCACGCATGAACCATTTCCCCTTGCGCCACCAGGTCGGGCAGCTGTTCCTCGTGGGCCTGGGCGGCCCCGCGCTTACGGCGGGCGAGCGCGGCTGGCTCCGGCTTCTGCAGCCCGGAGGATTCATCCTTTTCCGCCGCAATATCGAGGCCGCCGCGCAAACCACCGCGCTGCTGCGCGAAGCGACCGAGGCCGCGGCAGCCGACGGCGAGCGCATCCCGGCGCTGCGAGCACTTGACCTGGAAGGCGGCCTGGTGGACCGGTTGCGCGACCTCATCGGGGCGACGCCCTCGGCCGCGGCGGTTGCAAACGCGATGGGCGCGGGACGCTCCACGCGATTCGCCACTCGCCACGGCGAGCTTATTGGCCGCGCCACCCGGCTGCTCGGCTTCAATGCGACGTTCGCCCCCGTGCTCGACCTGGCCCTGCCGCCCGCGCTCCCCGTGCTGCGCACGCGCGTGTACGGGTCCACCCCCGAGGCTGTGGTGCGCTATGCCCGGCCCTTTCTCCAAGCCTTGCGCGCGGAGCGGGTTTTGGGCTGCGGCAAGCACTTCCCCGGCCTCGGCGGCGGCGCGCTCGACTCCCACGAAGCCACCCCGCGTATCGCGCGCGACTGGGACGAGCTTTGGGAGGGGGACATCGCCCCCTATCGTGAGCTGCAGCGGCTGCTGCCGATCGTCATGGTCGCCCACGCGATCTACCCGAAGATCCCGCAGGGTGAGGGCGTCCCGGCCTCGATTTCCCGGTTCTGGATCACCGAAACCCTGCGCCAACGCATGGGCTACGACGGCCTGATCCTGTCCGACGACATGGAGATGGGCGGCCTGCTTTCGCAGCAAAGCATCGGCGAGGCCGCCGTGGCGGCGCTGCTCGCCGGGTCTGACCTTTTAGAGGTTTGCAAGGAGGCTGGTCTGATCTTCGAAGCCTATGAAGCGGTGCTGGCGGAAGCCGAGCGCTCCCCGGCGTTTCGGGCGTTAGTGCGACGCGTTTCCACCCGCGTTCGCGAGGCAAAAGGCCGTCTGTTGGACACGTTGTTGCCTCGGGACGCCACCGACGACCAGCTCGCACGGCTACGCGGGGATCTCCGTTTGTTCACGGCGGAGATCGAAGCCACAGAGCGCGCCGCCCGCGCCGAAACCCCAGCCGGAAAGGTGGCGCAGTGAATCTCCCGCCCCTCCGCGCGCTTACGGTCGCCGGGATCATGAGCGGCACCTCGGCCGATGGCATCGACATTGCGCTCGTCAGGATCGGTCCCGAATCCGGCCTTGTGTCCGGCCTCGACCCGGATGTCCTTAGCATCGCACTGCTTGTCCACCAGGCCTTTCCCTTCGCTGCCGACCTTCGACAGGCCGTGCTCGCCGCGCAGGACGCCCGCGCGACCTCTACGGCCGAGCTCGCGCGCCTCAATTGGCGGCTAGGCCTGGCCTATGCCGAGGCATATACAACGATGCTCGCGGGCCGGCCCACGGCAGTCGACCTCATCGGCTGCCACGGGCAAACCATCTATCACCAGGCCACGCCCGCCTCTTACGCCGGGGCGGAGTTCGCCTGCACCTGGCAGATCGGCGAGATGGCCCTGCTCGCACGCGCGGCCGGCGTTCCGGTGATCTCAAACTTCCGCCCCGCCGATATGGCCGCCGGGGGCCAGGGCGCGCCGCTCATCCCCTTGCTCGACCTGGCGTTGTACCGCCACCCGGCACGCACGCGCGTACTCCAAAATATCGGCGGCATCGGCAATCTCACGGTCGTCCCGGCCGCCGCGAGCGAAAGCGCCGCAGTGGCGTTCGACACCGGCCCAGGCAACATGGTGATCGACGCGCTCACCCAAACGCTCTTCAACCAGCCCTACGATGCGGACGGCCGCATCGCCGCGCGCGGACGGGTTATAGCGGAGGCGGCGGACAGTCTGCAAACCGACCCATTCTTCGCGCTCACCCCACCCCGCTCCGCCGGACGAGAACAGTTCGGCCCGGAGTTCGCGGCGCGCTTGCTCGCGCTGTGCTCTGGCCGTGCGCCCGAGGATGTCGTCGCCACGGCCACCGCGCTCACCGCGCGATCCATCGCGCGCGCCCTCACCCGCTTTGTTCTGCCGCTTGCCGCCGGCAGCCCGATCGATCTGATCGTCTCCGGCGGCGGCGCAAGAAACGCGACCCTCCTGCGCATGCTGCGCGATGCAGTGCCGGGCGAGATGGAGGTGCTGCTCTCGGACGACCCTGCCCTGCCCACGCCCTTGCCCGTTGAAGCGAAGGAAGCCGCCGCGTTTGCCTTGCTCGCGTATATGAGCCACCACCGCCGCCCCGGCAACGTCCCTGCCGCCACCGGCGCTGCGCAGCCCGCGGTCCTGGGCCAGGTGACCTGTGCATAGATACATCGCCGTGCTTTTGCTTCTGCTCGCGCTCGCAGGGTGCGCTGCACACAAGCCCGATCCCGGTGTCGTGACCGCACTGATCGAGTCCAGCCCCGCAAACCTGGACCCGCGCGTGGGCACCGATGCTCAGTCCGAACGCATCGACTCGCTCCTGTTTGACGCGCTGGTGCGCCGCGACCGGCACTTCGGCATCGCGCCCGAGCTCGCCGTCCGCTGGGAAACCCCCAACCCGCTGACCTATGTCTTCCATCTGCGCTCCGGCGTCCGCTTCGCCGACGGCCGACCCTTGACCGCGCGCGATGTGAAGTGGTCGCTCGATACGCTCCTCGATGGGTCCATTCCGACGGTGAAGTCCGCTGCGTACAAGACTTGGCGCTCGGTCGAAGCGCCCGACCCCGCGACCGTCGTTGTCCACCTCAAGACCCCCGACAATGCCCTGCTTTGGAACGTCGCCGAGGGCGCTTTCGGCGTGATTCCCCACGGCAGCGGCCGCGATTTTTGGCGGCATCCGGTCGGCAGCGGACCTTTTGTGTTTGTCAGCCAACAGCAGGATAAGGACGTCCTGATACGCCGCAATCCCGCATACTGGGGACCCCTTCCCGCGCTCGCAGCGGTTCGCTTTTCGGTCGTGCCCGACGCCATCACCCGCGCGCTCGAACTCCAGAAAGGCTCGGCCGATGTGGAGGTGAACGCGCTGCCCACCGATGTGCTTCCCACCCTTGCGCGCGACCCGCACCTCCGGGTGGAAAGCGCCCCCGGGACGTCGGTCCTTTATGTCGTCTTCAACCTGCGCGACCGGTATCTCCGCGACGGACGCGTCCGCTCTGCGATCGCCGAGGCCGTGAACCGGCCGCTCATCATCCGCACGCTTTTTGATAACCGCGCGCGCATCGCGGGCAGCGTTTTGCCGCCCGAACACTGGGCCTACCTCGCTGAGCAGCCGGCCGCCTACAACCCGGCAGCCGCCAACGCCCTGCTGGACCGGGCCGGCTACAAACGAGGCCCCGGCGGCGTCCGTTTCCATCTGGTCATCAAGAGTTCGACCGATGAAACGCGCCGCCTGGTTTGCGCTGTACTGCAAGCCCAACTCGCCCGCATTGGGATTGCGCTCGACATTCGCTCCTACGAGTTCGCGACCTTCTACGCCGACATCACCAAGGGTGCCTTTGCCATGGCGCTGTCGAACTGGATTGGCGGCAACGAGGCCCCGGACATCCTGAGCTACGCGTACAGCTCCACGCGCATGCCGCCACACGGGGCCAACCGCGGCTTGTACTCGAACCCACATGTAGACGCCCTGCTCGCCGATGCCGCGACCAATCCCGCGCGCGCGGAACAGATCCGCGACTATCAGGCCGCGCAGCAGCAGATCGCCCGCGACCTGCCCGTGCTGAACCTTTGGTACCCCGATACGGTCGCCGTGGTGAACAAGCGCTTAAGCCCTCTTGACCTTTCGCCGTCAGGCAATTACGACTTCCTGCGTACCGCGCGCTTGCGTCCCGTGCAGGTGCAATAAGCTTCGGTGCTCGGCGCAAAAGCGCCGCCTCGCCCGTCCGGCCAGGACTAGCGTTCGCCCCACTTCAGCTTTGTCCGCAGCACGTCGTAGAACGACCCCGAACCCACCCGCAGCAGCTGAACCTTGTGCTCCGAGCGCCGGCACACCAGCTCATCCCCCGCCTGCAGCGGTTCGGACTCCTGCCCATCGACGGTGAGGTAGGTGGGCTCGACGCCATCGACCACCCGCAAACAGAGCCGCGCGTCGCCGCGCACGACCAGCGGGCGCATGGTGAGCAGGTGCGGGCACACGGGCGTGATGATGTGCGCGTCCACCGAAGGGTCCAAAACCGGGCCGTTCGCCGAAAGCGAGTACGCCGTCGAGCCGGTCGGTGTCGCGACGATCACGCCGTCGGCACGGTACTGCGCCGCCAGGTGCCCGTCCACGGAAACGCTGAACTGCCCCATGCGCGCGATCGTCCCTTTGCTGATGACCACGTCGTTCAAAGCCTCATACTCGCCGGCCTTGCCGCCGTCCCGCCAAAGTTCGGCGTGGAGCATGGCCCTTGATTCAAGGGTGCCGCAGTCCACGCACCAGGCCTCCAGCGTCGAGTACAGGTCGGCTAAACGCACCTCGGTCAGGAAACCCAGGGAGCCGAGATTGACGCTCAGGATCGGCGTTCCGAGCCGCGCAAATACCCGCGAAGCCGCCAACAGCGTTCCATCGCCGCCCAGCACAATGACCAGCGCCGGCGCGTGCTCGCCCATCTGCTCGCGCGGCACCACCGGCGCGACGCTCGTGTAGGTGCCGCTGGTTCCGTCCAAGAGCGGCTCCAAGCCGCGCCCGCGCAGCCACGGAACTAATTCATCGAGGATCGTGCCCAGCTCCGGCTTATTTGGTTTGGAAACGATCGCGATGGCGGGCATAGGGCTCAGTCTATCGGAGACGGGGCACGGGCCGCCCAGGCCGCCCAAGCCGCATGGAGAAGAAACTCGCGGTTGCCTTCCGCCCCGGTGATCGGCGACTCGATCCAGGCGATATGCTCCGCGCCGAGCCCGAGCAGGCAGGCCTGCACCCGCTCCCGCGCCAGGGTGTGCGCCGCTGGATCGCGCACGATGCCGCCTTTTCCGACCCACTCCCGACCCGCCTCAAACTGCGGCTTGGCCAGCACTACCGCCTCGCGCAGCCCTGGAGCGGCCGCCAGAACGGCGGGCAGCAGGAGGGTCGCCGAGATAAACGAAACATCCATGGCCAGAAAAGAAAGATCCGGGCCCAGCTCCCCGGGCGTGAGCAGCCGGGCGTTGGTGCGCTCCCGCAGGGTAACGCGGGGGTCCGCCCGCAAGCTTTGCGCGATCTGCCCCCAGCCTGTGTCCACTGCGAGCACGCTCCGCGCCCCGTGCTGCAGCATGCAGTCGGTAAACCCGCCTGTGGATGCACCCACGTCCAGGCAGGCGCGCCCTTTGAGGTTGATCTCCCAATGGCGCAGGGCTCCTTCGAGCTTCAGCCCGCCCCGGCTTACGTAGGGCGGGTCCTCGCCCAGAATACGCAGGGCGACATCCGGGGCGACAGCGAGCCCCGGTTTGGTCTGCTTTTGCTCGTCCACCAGAACGCGGCCCGCGAGCAGAATGGCCTGCGCCCGCTCCCGCGTGGAGGCAAATCCCCGCTCTACCAGCAGTTTGTCTAAGCGTGTTTTTACTGGCAAACGAACGGCGTCGTTGGCGCGCCCGAACCCGGCGAGTTGCTCATGTTCACGATCGTGTCCGCCGACACCGCCGTGCCCGCGATGTTGCTCTGCCCCGCGTACTGGTAGTTCGTGTGGACATCCACGCCGCAACCCTGGATCTGCACCTGTGCGGAGACTGTGTCCGTGTCTGTCCGCAGAATCGTCAAGAATTGGCTATCCGGCGCAACCACATACACCTTGCCGGCTGGATTGTTGTAAGTGGACGCAATCGAGCGTGGATGGCCCGGTACAGGGATCGTGTTCTGGAGGTTGTAGCTTGTGGCATTGACAACCGCGACGGCTCCCGTGGCGGTCGCCGTCGCGGGATCGCCTTGCAGCGCGACATACACGCGGCTGCCGTCGCCCAGGATGGACAAAGCAGCCGGATACGGACCCACCGCGACCGTCTTGAGGATCGTGCCGAAACCCGGCGCGTCATTGCCGTACTGGTCGAGCGGCACACTGATGAAGCTCACCGTGCCTGAGTCGTAGTTTGCCGTCACCAGCAGCGAAGTCCGGGGATAATACGCCGCGTAAACCGGCCCCGCGCCTACGGGGATTGTGCCCGTTCCGTTCACGGCGGTGTCGAGCGCATCCTGCTGAGCATTGATGACCGTGACCGTGCCCGAACCGCGATTCAAAATAAAGGTCCGCAAGCCGTCCGGCGTGGTCAAGCCGAAAACCGGGCAGATGCCCACCGGGATCCGGCTCGAAACCGCATTGGTGGTCGTGTCGATCCCATCCACCTCGCCATTGGCGGTGACGGCAGCGGGGTTCGCGCATGCGCCCCAGGACGCCGCGCTGCCGGTAGCACCCTGGCTGATGGCGTACACACGCTGCGATGTGGGAGAAGCAGCCAGCGCCACGGGCGCGGGAGCAACCGTAATTTCCTGGAGCACGGAAGGGGGAGACCCGGTCGTAAGCGCCCCCACACTGCCGAAGATCCTGCCGTCCTGTGTGATGGTCCGGTTCTGGTTCACCACGTAGATAGCCGAGTTTTGCACCACCATGTTGCTTTGGAGAGCCTTGGTGAGCGTACCGCCCCCGGTCGCCGAAAACAGCGTTGTGGTTGTGATGTTGTTGCTTTGGAGCAACGTCGTCAGCGGCACCCCGCTGATCGTTCCATCGCAGTTCAGGCTGTACACCTCGCCCGAGCTGGGCGAGATCGCCGAGGTCAGCGAACCATAGCCGAGCGTCGCCTGCGCCAGGACGCTGTCGCCGGAAAAGTCGATCAGCGTGGCCACTGACGGCACGCTGTACAGCGCGCCTCCGGCAGCGGTCGCCGACAAGGGCGCGGGGCAAGGGTTGGCGTCGCCTTGCGCCGGGCGTAATGACGGCTGCGTCAGCACCAGCGCGTAGCCGCCGGTCACGACGCCGGCCGGGCCGGTCGGGTTTACGGGGTTAATAACGGGGCGATACTTGTTGCCGCAGCCTGTGGCTCCTGCCGCCAAGGCCAGCCCGGCGGCAAGTCCTGCAATCCTTCGCACTCTTGTGTACCCTCACTCCAAAACTGGCGGGCCCCAGGGCGAGAAGGCCGCGCGCCAAGCAGCCTTGGCCGCTCCCGAATTGTAAATCACCGCTCCCCGGAGAAGCGCTTCTTGCCTCTTCCGGAAGAAGTCAGCGCAAAATCCCCAGCCGCCAGGCCGTATAGCTCAACACCTCGTGCGCCACGCGCCGCAGCCTAGCCCACCAGCCCAGGTGCAGCGCCTGCAGCCGCGGGGAGGTGTACACCGTAAGCCCCGCCCGCCGGCACAGCGCGCGAATCCGAAACAGGTGCGTTCCGTCGCTGACCGCGATGACGCTGCGAATCCCGTTTGCCCGCGCGATCGCCGCAAGCCGGGACGCGGACTCGCGCGTGTCCCGGCTTTTGGTTTCGGCGATAATGGACCGCTCCGGAACCCCATGCGCCAGCAAAAACTGCTCACCCACCCCGCCCTCCGAGTGCCGCTCGCCATCCTCGTTGCCGCCGAGCGTGATCACCAAGGGGGCCAGCTTCTCCTGGTACAGCCGCAGTCCGTGCATCAACCGCGCGCGCAGCACCGGCGAGGGCCGTCCGTCGTACTCCGCAGCTCCAAAGATCGCGATGGCGTCGGCCGGCTGTGCCCGGTCGTGGGTGGCGTAATAGCGAATGCCGTCGCACACATGCGCCACCCAGGCCAGCGCGCCCGCCACCGCGGCGATGGCGGCGAGCTGCTTCCAAGCGAAACGCTTGGGTGCCCGGCGCTCGGATTCCGCCATTCTCAGCGTTAACGCCCCAGCGTCAGCGCGATCTCGTACGTCGGGATCGCTCCTTCGCGCAGGATCTGCCAGTTTCCATCGCCCTGCGACAGGTCCACGATCGTGGTCGGCAGCGCGCGGCCGGTTGGGCCGCCGTCGACGATCAGCGGGATGCGGTCGCCGATCTGGTCCCGCACGCAGTTCGCATAGGTACATTCGGGCGCATTGCGCAGGTTCGCGCTGGTCGCGGTAATGGGCAGACCAAACGCTTCCACCACCGCGCGGGGAATCGCCGCGTCGGGGATGCGCAGCGCGACATTGCCTGTATTTGCGGTCGAGCGCAAGGGCAGCCGCGAGCTTGCCTTGACGATCACGGTGAGCGGCCCCGGCCAGAACTTTTCAGCCAGCTTGTCGAAGTTCGCGCCGGCCTCGCGCGCCAGCTCGTAGGCCTGCGCGACGCTTGCGACGAGCAGCGACAAGGGTTTGTGCTTCATGCGCGTCTTGATCTCGTAAATGCTTTCGACCGCGCGCAGGTTTACGGGGTCGACGGCCAGGCCGTAGAACGTATCGGTCGGCATGCCCACCGCTTGCCCGCTTTCCAGGCACCGCACTACATACCGCACGCGATCCGCTTCCGGCTCATCCGGATGCATGCGCAAAATCTCTGCCGACACAGCTGCTCCGCGTTTTCAGGAATCGTGGAGCGCGGCGGGAAAAAACAAGCCGCTACAATCGCTCCAGTGCGCCCAGGGCTCCAGGCACGTATCCGCATTGTACAGAGTCCCGCGAACCGCTGGGCCAAAGCGCTGCGCGCAGCCCTGCGCCGGCCGCCGGTGCTCGCGGATGGGGGGCTCCTCGCGCTGGAAGGCGCGCACCTCGTCACGGAAGCGCTCCGCAGCGGGCTTGCGCCCTCGGCTGTTTTCCTGCGCCAAGGCGAAGAGCTCGAAGCCCTCGACGTACTCGGGGATCTGCCCGCGGATACGGAACTGCTCGCCCTGCCGCCCTCGCTCTTTGCCGCCACGGTAGAAACCGAAGCGCCGCAGCCGGTTGCGGCGCTTCTGCCCGCACCTGCCCGGCCCTTCCCTGCCGCCCCTGGCCCGGCGCTGGTCCTCGTTCTCGCTGCCCTGCAGGACCCAGGGAACGTGGGCACGCTCCTGCGCTCCGCCGAGGCGTTCGGCGCGACTGCTGCCGTGCTGCTGGCGGGCACGGCCACCCCCTGGAGCGGCAAAGCCCTCCGCGCTTCTGCCGGGTCCGCCTTGCGCTTGCCGCTCGTCCCGGCTCGCGACGCGCGTGAAGCTGCCGGGCTGCTCCGTGCCCGAGGGATCCGCTCCTATGCGGCCGTCCCCTCCGACGGTATCTCACCGGGCGCTTTGCCGCTCGGGGAAGCCTGCGCGCTGTGGATCGGCAATGAAGGCGCTGGCCTTCGCCTGTCCGAGCTCGAAGCCTGCGAGGGACGCGTTTCGCTCCCGATGCCTGGGGCGACGGAATCGCTCAATGCCGCCGTGGCCGGTTCTATTCTTCTCTACGAGGCTGCGCGCCACCGTTCTCAAAACCCGCGCACTGGGAAGCCGCGATGAGCCTATTCGGCGGAGCACCCGCCACTTCCGCACCCGCCCCTCTTGCCGAGCGCATGCGACCACGCTCACTTGCGGAGTTCGCTGGGCAAGAGCACCTGCTCGCCCCCGGCATGCCGCTGCGGCTGCAGATCGAAAGCGACGACGCCCGGTCGATGATCTTTTGGGGGCCGCCCGGCGTAGGCAAGACCACGCTGGCAAAAATCATCGCCGCGTCCACCGCCGCCAATTTCGTCGAGTTCTCCGCCGTTCTTTCGGGAATCAAGGAGATCAAAGCCGTGATGGTCGAGGCCGAGCGCGCTTCGGCGTACGGCACGCGCACGCTGCTGTTCATCGACGAGATCCACCGCTTCAACCGCGCCCAGCAGGACGCTTTCTTGCCCTATGTCGAACGCGGCGCGATCCGGCTCATCGGCGCTACCACGGAAAACCCTTCGTTCGAGATCAACGCCGCGCTCCTGTCGCGTTGCCGCGTCTACACGCTCGCCGCTCTGTCTGAAGCCGAAATCGTCGCTCTCCTGGAGAGGGCCCTCGCCGATCCCGAGCGAGGCCTGGGCGCGCTCCGGATCACCGCCGACCCGCTCGCGCTCACGCGCATTGCCGACTACACCAGCGGCGACGCGCGCAACGCCCTGAACGCGCTCGAGTCCGCCGCGCAGCCGGCCGCGGCTGCCGGTGGCAAGCTCACCCCGGAGCTCGCGGCCCAAGCTCTGCAAAACCGCACCCTGCTCTACGACAAAGGGGGCGAGGAGCACTACAATCTCATCTCCGCCCTCCACAAATCCGTTCGCAACTCCGACGCCGATGCCGCCCTGTACTGGCTTGCGCGCATGATGGCCGCGGGCGAAGACGCGAGCTACATTGCGCGCCGGGTCGTGCGCATGGCCGTCGAGGACATCGGCCTGGCCGCGCCCGAGGCTCTGAACCTGTGCCTTTCGGCGCGGGAAGCCATGGACTTTCTCGGGGCACCCGAGGGCGAGTTAGCCCTGGCTGAAGCGGTCGTGTATCTCGCGCTCGCGCCCAAGTCCAACGCCGTGTACACCGCCTGGAGCGCCGCCCGCGCCGACGTGGAGCAAACCCGCGCCGAGCCCGTCCCCCTGCACCTGCGCAACGCACCCACAAAGCTGATGCGGGCGCTCGACTACGGCAAGGGATACAGATACGCGCACGATGAGGAAGGCCGCGTTGCGGCCATGGAGTGCCTGCCGGAAAGCCTGCGCGGGCGACGCTACTACCAGCCCAAGGGAGAGGGGCGGGAGAAATTGCTGGCGCAGCGGATGGAGGAGGTTCAAAGGATGAAGAGCAAGGGCTAAAACCCCCTACGCGGGAAGCGGCAACTTCGTGGCGGGTTCTCGTTTGTTCAGTGGCGCTCCCGTTGGTCGCGATCCAGCAATGCCGATGCCGACCAACGGGAGGCCCAAGCGAAGCCAAAGACACGCCACGAAGTGACCGCACGCTCACTTTTCCTGAGAATCTTGCTCACGCAGCCCAGCCCCCTATGGCCTTTCTCTACGGAAAGGCCACACGCACAGTCATTCCTTGACGCAGCAGGTCATGAAAAGTGAAAGCCGCGCAGGCGGTTTCAGTTCTTATCTGCCACGGTTTTCCCCAGCCCGTCCAGCGCCGCATACACCGCCCCCGGCGTCAGCACCTCCGGCAGCATCTGCGGCGGGGTTCCCGGCTGCGCGGGGTACAGCGCATACGCCGGAATCCCACTCCGCCCCAGCTTTGCCAACGCCTCGCCGATCGCCGCGTCGTGCCGTGTCCAGTCGGCCCGCACCAGCACCACGCCGCTTTGCCGCAGCCTTTGCTGCACATCCGCCCGGTCCAGCACCACGCGCTCGTTTACCTGGCAGCTCAGGCACCATTTCGCCGTAAAGTCCACCAGCACGGGCTTTTGTTCCGCTTGATACTTCGCCACCACGCCGGGCGTAAAGGGCTTCCAGTCGTTCCCTGGGCCGGCCGCGGAGGCTTCGCCCGGCGGCGCGGCGAACGTCCGCGCTGCATATACCGGCAGCGCCACGGCCAGGAGCAATACCAGAGCCGCGGCAACGGTCGCGCCCCGCCGCGCGGGCCAGCGGCCCAACACCGCGCCCGCAATCCCAAGCAGCAGAAACCCGCCCAGCAGCCCCAGCAGCGCATTGGCACCCGCGGTTTGCGTAAAGATCCACACCAGCCAGATCACCGTAGCAAAGATGGGGATGGAAACGAGCTGCTTCACGGCCTCCATCCACGCACCGGGCCTGGGCAGCAGGCGCGTCCAGCCGGGGTTGTAGGCCAGCAGTAAATAGGGCGCGGCCAGGCCCAGCCCTAGCGCCGTGAACACCCCAAACGTAACCCCAACCGAGTGCGCCAGCGCGTAGCCGATTGCCACGCCCATCAGCGGCGCGGTGCATGGGGTTGCAACCACCATGGCCAGAACACCCGTGAAGAACGACCCCGCATACCCCTGCTTTTGCGCAAGCCCCCCGCCCGCGCTCGTGAGCGACAGCCCAATCTCAAACTGCCCGGCCAACGACAACGACAGAAAAAACAGAAACAGCGCCATAAGCGCGAGAAACACGGGCGACTGAAACTGGAATCCCCACCCCAGTGCGTGCCCCGCGCCGCGCAAGGCCAGCAGCACCCCGACCACGATCCAGAACGAAACGAGAATGCCGAGCGTGTACACCCAACCGTGCACCCGCAGGACGCTCCGTTCTTCGCGCGAAGACTGGAGCAGCGACAAGCCCTTGATGAACAGCACGGGAAAAACGCACGGCATCAGATTGAGGATCACGCCCCCGGCAAAAGCCAGCAGGAGCGCTCGCAGCAAGCCGGTCCCCTCGCGCGAGGACGCTGCCGCCACTACTGAAGGGATCGACCCGGGCACGGCAGAAACCGTATACGCCGCCCCACCCGGCAGCACCACCACACCGTGCAACGCAGAAACCTTCGCGGGTCCGCTGTTATCCCGCACCAAAGTGAGCCGGACGCCTTTTGCAAGCGGCGCGGCGGCCTGCGGCGCAGGGTCCGACACGATCGAAGGATCCAGAGGGAAAAACGTAGCTCCGTCCACCGTCTGCCCCGTCAGGACCGCCAGTACGTAGTCGTTGCCCTCCCGCGCGAACCGGGCCGAGCCGCCCGCGGGTAATGGCTTCGGGAGGGAAGCGAGCCCTTTGGCCACGGTCGCCTGCGCCGCCGGTTCTTTTTGCACCGGCGTGCCTGTTGCGACCACCGGCCGCGTCACGGTGAGCGCGGCTTTGCCCGGCAGGCACACCTCGCGGCATACAAGCCAGTCCACATCCGCGTGCAGTGTTGCGGGCCCGAGCGCCGCGCCGGGGTCCACATGCATGGGCACGGAAAAGGTAACTTCGCCTTCGTAGCCAAAGTCCATGAGCGGCCCCAGCGGCAGCCGCTGGGGGGCCGGGTACTCGAACGGATCCGCCGTGATCCCCGGGGGCAGCATCCAGCGCACCCGTGGCGGCTCGCCTGAATCGCCCGCGTTGAGCCAGTAAATGTGCCAGCCTTTTTCAAGCGTGAAGTGCAGCCCCGCCGTCAATGAAGCCCCGCGCGCGAGCTGCCCTTCCGGTACCAGGAGCTCCAGCTTCAAGTGCTGGGCATCCTGCGCCCACGCGCTCGCCCCCGCCCCGCACAGCAGGGCAAGCCAGCAGAGCGCGCGGAAAACAGCGCGCATTAGCTGTCGCTCCAACGCGTGGTCGCGCTGTGCGCGGCACCATGCCCGTCAACGGCCGTCACGATCAGCGTGTGGTCCATCCCCGGCGCGCTGCCGCCCACGGCTGCAAAGTTCCGCGAGTAGCTTTCCGTCCCATCGCTCAGCTCCAACTCTTCCAGCTCCATGCCGTCCAGCAGGATTTCGACGTTCGCGATCGACTCCTTGTCGCCGGCGGTCACTGTCACAGCGATGTCCGACCCCGTCAGCTCGCGCGTGTGCGTCGCCGTAAACGTCAACGCTTCCACCCCGCGTGGTCCTGCATGATGCACCGGTCCATCACGGTCAAGACCCCAGCGTGCTCGGCCCACTCGGCCGCTTCCTCGTGGCACACGCCCAGCTGCAGCCACACCGCGGGAATCTTCAGCCGCATCACGTCCTTGACCACCTCGGGCACAAAGGTGGGCTTCCGGAAGACGTTTACGAGGTCAATGGATGTCCCCTCCGCTTCCAGCGCCGCATGCGCCGCGTCCAGGTCCGGATAGGCCCGCTCGCCCAGCGCGCTCTCGATCTCGGGGTTTACCGGCACGATCCGGTAGCCCGCCCCCTGCATGTACCGCGCGACCCCCGCGCTCGCTCGCCCCGGCGACTCGCTTAAGCCGACAACCGCGATTGTTTTTGTTTCCCTTAAAATCCTGTCGATCGTTTCCGGCTCGTTCACTTGCTCCACCCCCACCCCTAGCGCGGCAACAGCCTTTCAAGAGATGCCCCTCGCACTCAGGAAGCGTCAGAGGAATGAGACCTGCCCAGGTGGCCCGAGAAAACTCTATCAGTTGCTGGAACAGCTGCTATCGCTTCCGCGCCCGGGGTAGACGCCCCCTATGCTCCGCGCGCCGATATACCAAAAGAAAGGGCCACGCTGACTCGCAGCGTGGCCTTTTCTAAGCAGAATAACTGGATCTACTTAAACGAAGCCACCAACTGCGCCGCGGCGAACTGTTCGGCTGCCTTAGCCTTGCTCACCACCGCGCCCATCCCGAAGAACTCATGCGTTACCCCGGTATAGAGCTTGTAGCTAACCTGGTCTCCGGAAGCCTTGAGCTTCTGCGCGTAAGCGATCCCATCGCTTTGCAGCGGGTCGAGCTCCGCGGCGATGATGGTTGCAGGCGGCAGATTGGTCAGGTCGTTGTTGATGGGCGCGACGCCGAGGTCGTTCGCCATGGAAGGATCCGGAACGTACAGCCCGTCAAAGTACTTCAGCGCGGCCAAGTTCAGCGGCAGCTGGCTGCTTGTGTAGAACAGGTCCGAGGGCTGCGTAAGATTGCTTGAGGTTTCCGGGTACACCAGCACCTGTGCGGTAGGCCGCTGCAAACCTTGGTCGCGTGCGGCGATAGCTACCTCGGCGGCCAGATTGCCGCCGGCGCTTTCCCCAACCACGGCCACCTTCGAGGCAATCCCATTGTATTTGCCGATATTTTGAGTTACCCACTTATACCCGTCGATCGCATCGTTGAGCGGGGCAGGATACGGGTATTCCGGCGATTTGCGGTATTCGACCGCGACCACGATAGCATTGGCATAGTTCGCCAGGGCGCGGGCGCTTGCATCATAGGTGTCGATTGTAAATACCACAAATCCGCCGCCGTGGTAATAGGTAATCACGGGGAAAGGTCCTGTCCCGGCCGGCACATAGATGCGGATCGGTATCTGGTTCCCGTCGCGGCCTGGAATGGTCAGGCCGTCGATAACCTTGCCCACGGGCATGGCCGCGGCTTCCTTGCCGAAGCCACGCGCCAGGATCTTCGCGGCGTCTTGGGGCGCAAACTGTTCACGCGCGTCGGGAGCGCTGAGACTGGTAATCGGCGTGCCTTTGATGTAGTCCCAAAGCTGAACAACAGCCGCCATATCGGCGTCGAGCTTGGTGGTCAGTTGAGCGGTGGGCGGCGGGGCTTGCGCTAGCGCGACGGTGGCAGACGCAGAAAGAGCGAGCGTGGCAAGCAAGGGCTTAAACACAGACATGGGAAGAGCCTCATGAATTGATTGGGTTTGAACCGAGAAGGAGAATAGCCGGCCGGGGTATGTTCTCCCGGCTTTGCAGGACTGAGATGCCGGTTTCGCAACGGGGGGTGTTTATGAAGTCAACAGAGTCGCTTGCATCTAAGGTCCAGCCATGCACGGGTTGACTGAACACGACATCCTTTTCTCCTTTCTCGCGCTCGCCCTGCTGCTGCTGGTGACGCGCGCCGCCGCCGAGATCGCGCGTCGCCTGGGCCAGCCGGAGGTGCTGGGTGAGCTGCTGGGCGGCTTCCTGATCGGCCCGTCGGTGCTCGGTGCTTTATTCCCCGCCGCGTTCCAGGCCCTCTTCGCCAATCCCGTTGAAGCCCAGGGCATGTCGCTGCTTTCCTGGATCGGTGCCATCCTGCTGCTGTTGATCGCCGGTCTTGAAGCCGACCTGCTCATCCTTCGGCAAAAGGCGGTGCCCGGACTCCTGTCCGCCGCCGGAGCCATCGGCAGCTCGCTGCTGTTCGCCACCCTGGCCGCCACCAAGCTCATGCACCGCCACGGGGCGAACAGCTATTTCCTGGGCGTCGTTTACTCGGTCACCGCGGTAAGCGTCGTGGCCAAGCTGCTGATCGAGCGCGAAGCCCTGCGCCGCGATTACGCCCAGGTGATGCTCGCGGCGGGCATCGCCAGCGAGGTGCTGGTTTGGCCCATGATCTCGGTGCTGGCGTCGCTGCACGAGCGCAGCAATCCTTGGGTTGCGGGCATCCGCTCGTCGCTGCTTGCTGTTGCGTTTTTCGCCCTCATGCTCACGGTGGGCCGCCGGTTTACTTTTTGGGCCATGCGCCGTGTGGCCGACGCGACGGCTATCGCCAACGGCGAGCTTTCGCTTATTCTGCTGCTGGTCAGCGTATCCGCGGTCATTACCGCGTCCATCGGGCTCCACCCGCTGCTGGGCGCGTTTGTGTTCGGTGTGCTGCTCAGCCGCGCGCCCCGCGCCACGGTCATGCTCAAGGAGCGGATTCAGGCATTCACCGTTTCCTTTTTTGCGCCCATCTTTTTTGGGCTCGCGGGCATGCGCGTCAACCTGTTTGAGCTCCACGGCTGGGTGTCCATTCGCGGCATCCTTCTGCTGCTCTTCGGGGTTGGGCTGCTTAAGGTGCTGTTCGGCTTCGGCGCGGCGCTGGCCGGGCGGCTTCCCGTTTGGGAGGCCGCATCCGTCGGCGTTGGACTCAACCTCAAGGGCGGCTCCGACGTGGTGGTCGCCATCGTGGGCGTCGAGTTAGCGCTGCTTTCGCCCGACCTGTACACGCTTTACGCGGTCGTCGCGATCCTCACCGTGCTCATCACCCCGCCCATCCTGGCGAAGCTTTCCGCGCGCGCGCAGCCCAGCCAGGCTGAAGTGGAGCGGCTCAACCACGAGGAAGCCCGCCGTCGCGCTTATTTCGCCGACATGGAGCGGGTGCTGGTGCTCATGATGCCCGAGTTCCGGCCCGACCTGGCCGCGCAGCTCATCGGCTATGTGGCCCGTGCGAAAAGCCAGCAGCGTGAAATTTTCGACGTCACGGAACTGGCCACCGAAGCCGACCGCACCCTCACCCGCGGCAATACTCTCGATGAGTTGGTGGAGGCCTCCCACACGCTCGCGGAAGCCGCCGAGCACGATCATGTGCAGCTGCAGCACAAGCTTCTGGACGAAGCTACCCTGCCCGCCGTGCTGGAAGAAGCAAGCGAGCAGCAGATCGTCTTTGCCGGCGCGTACGCGGCCGACAGCAAGAGTACCGGGCTTTCCTTTGGCCCCACCCATGACACGCTTCTACGGGAAGCTGCCTGCGATGTGCTGCTTACCGTCCACGACGGTGCCGCGCTGCGGAGGCCGGGGCGCATTCTGGTGCCCGTCAACGGGCTCGAACACTCCCTTGCCGCCGCCGACCTTGCCGCTTATATCGCCAAGGCCTGCAACGCCGAGCTGGTCCTGCTGAACATCGCGCACGCGCGGCTCGATGCGATGTTCTGGAAAGAACGCGAGCACCGCGACCTGCTCCAGTCCGGGTACACCATTACGCGCGAAGCGGAGTTCCGCGTGGCGCGGCTGGGGGTGCGGGTGGCGACCCGCGTGCAGCTCGGCGCGGACCCCGGCTACACAATCCTCGAAGAGCTGGGCAAGCGCCGCTACGGAATGGTCGTGCTGGGCGCGACCAGCCGCACCGCGCAAGGGGGTCTTGCGTTCGGCTCGACCGTTGAGCACCTTGTGCGCCACGCCAACATCCCGCGGCTCATTCTGCTTTCCCGGGGAACGGAAAGCGGTGTGTAACGGACCCGCTCGCATCCGA
This sequence comes from Acidobacteriaceae bacterium, assembly GCA_965218545.1. Classification (GTDB taxonomy): domain Bacteria; phylum Acidobacteriota; class Terriglobia; order Terriglobales; family Acidobacteriaceae; genus EB88. The sequence continues at coordinate 322,346 of CBDCLB010000002.1, forward strand.
CCTGAAATGCGCGGAAACGATAAGGGACATGAAGAGCTCGTGCGGCGAACAGAGCGCTTCGCCGCCGATGCGGGCCGAGTGGAACACCCCACGGCTGGTCTCAAAGCGCTGCACGGGCTGGGCCTGCTCCAGGCGCCCTTGCCGCGGGCGCTGGGCGGCGCGGGCCTTGGCACGGAGCCGAGCGGGCATCTCCCTCTGCTCCGGATTCTCGCATCCATTGGGGGCGCGGACCTCCCGCTGGGCCGTTTGTATGAGGGCCACGTCAACGCGCTCATCCTGATACACGCCTTTGGGACCGCGGCGCAGATGGAGCGCGCCGCCGGGGACGCCCGCGCGGGCCGCGTGTTTGGCGTGTGGAACACAGGCCGGCCCGAACCGCTGCGGCTCGAACGGAATCACAACGGCTTCATGTATCGGGGCGGCAAGACCTTTGCCTCGGGCGCGGGCTTTGTCGATCGTCCGGTGGTGACCGCCGATTTTGAAGGCGGCTGGCAGATGACTCTGCCTCGCATGGAAGCGCCGGAGGTTGCACCGTGCGTCGAGATCGACTGCTCCTCCTGGCAGCCGCTGGGCATGGAGCGCTCAGATAGCTTTCATATCGAGTTCACGGGCGCGAAGATCACCGAGGAGGACTGCATCGGCGGCACCGGCGACTTTTATCGCGACCCCTTGTTCCGCGGCGGCGCGATCCGGTTTGCCGCCGTGCAGGCCGGGGCGGTGCAGGGGCTCCATCGCATGTTCGCCGGATGGCTGCGGCAAACTGCGCGCGGTGAGGATCCTTACCAGCTCGCCCGCTTGGGCGAGGGCGCGATGGACTCCCAGGAATGCGCTTTGTGGGTCGAGCACGCGGCTGCCGTTGCCGAGCGCGATCTTCACGCCTCAGCCGATGAAGCCGCGCGGGAACGCGTGGTGTGCTGCGCCAACATGATGCGGCTGGCCGTCGAACGCCTTGCCCTTCGCACCATGGAGCGCGTGACCCGCGGCGTGGGCGCGCGCGGCCTACTCGTGCCCGCCGGCTTCGAACAGCATCTGCGCGATTTAGCCATGTACCTGCGCCAGCCCGCCCCCGACCAAACTCTTGCCGAGGTGGGCCGGGCGGCGCTCCGGGGCAATGCATGAGCAAGCCTTCCCTCCAGCCCAGCTACTTCGACGATGTGTACCGCAACTCCCCGGACCCGTGGCAGTTTGAAACCAGCGCGTATGAGGCAGCGAAGTACAGCGATACGCTTGCGAGCCTCCCGCACCCGCGCTACCGCAACGCGCTCGAGGTAGGCTGCTCCATCGGCGTGCTGACGACGCAGCTCGCGGCCCGCTGCGACCGGCTGCTCAGCATCGATGTGTCGGAAACCGCGCTCGCCTCCGCCCGGCAGCGGTGCTCCGCTTTGCCGCAGGTGCGTTTTGCGCGCATGCAGATGCCTGGGGAAGCGCCCGAGGGCCCGTTTGACCTGATCGTCTTGTCGGAGGTCGCCTACTACTGGGACCGCGGCGACCTGGATCGCTCCGCAAGCCTGCTGGCCGCGCGCCAGCCGCCCGGCAGTCAATTGCTGCTCGTTCACTTTACCCCGCACGTGCCTGACTACCCATTGACCGGCGACGAGGTGCACAAACTTTGGCTGGCCCGGCCTGAGTGGCGCTCGCTTGCGGGCCACCTGCGGGAGAGCTACCGGGTCGACCTTCTCGAACGGATTTAATCGCCGGCTTTCGCCGTCTCGTTTACAGGCGAAAGCGGCTGTTCGCGAAGACTCCCAAGCGTCTGCTCGAGCTGCCGATTCACCTCTTCGATCTCGCCAAACCGATCGCCCCGGAACATCGCCCGGAGAAGCGGGTCTGCGTCGGACTGCACCAAAAACTCCCCTTCCTGTGTTTCCGCCAGCGCCGCGGCCCGCAGGCGCTCACGCCAAAGCACGGGATAGCCGCTCAGGGCTGCCTCGCTTGGGTTCCGCCACAGCAGACGCAAACGCCGCAACTCCTGGAACCGGTGCACGAGCCACGCGCAGGAAAGCACCCGCTGCGCTTCGCCTCGGTCGCTGCGCTGCTGCCATTCCCGCAGCTGGGAGGAAAGGCCCCTGCCCACGCGGCCGTCAAACCGTGCCGACGAGCTGACCCGCACCTCCGGCGCATGCCGGAGCCGCGCGTCCACGCGCCCCAGTCGGTTGGCAAAGGCGATGTCTTCAAGCGAGCGCTCCGGCGGCAGCCCCCCGGCGCGCGCGTAGATGTCCGGGGTGCAGGCCAGTGAGGCCCCAAAGTGCTGCAGGTGGCGCGGCCAAGGGTCGCCCATTTGCGGGTCCAGCCAGTGTTCCAGCTCGGCGACCAGGCACTGGTAGTGCGCGTCCCGCGCCACAGCCCGTCGCGTGCCCGCGGGCAGGGTCGCCAGCTCATCCGCATCGATCTGAATAGCGCCGCCCACGGCGTCCGCGCCGCCGTCGAGGGCGCGCAGGTTTTGCGCGATCCAGTCCGGCGCTACCCGCGTGTCGGCGTCGGTCGAGAGAATGGCTGCTCTACGGCCGCCCGCAAGCCTGCGCCAGGCCGTATCCATCAACGCCCGCCGTGCCGAGCCCACATGGGCATCGCTCGGCGGCAGGTCGCCTTCTACCACATGCAGACGGATGGCCGAGTGCCGCGCGCCCCAGGAGCGCGCCGCCGCCGCGGAGCTGTCCCGGCAATTATTCAGAAAGACGATGACCTCGAAAGTCTCCGGGGAAAGCGGCTTGCTCCGGAGATCCACACTGCCTGCCAGCGCGTCCAGCGCCGCGGGGAGGAGCGACTCCTCGTCGCGCGCTGGGATCGCCACACAGGCGCGGCACGCCGAATGCGCCGCACCGGGAACAAGCGCGGGCCAGGGAGTGAAGCCGGCGCTCAACCCCGAGCCGCCGTCTGCGCGGTTGCCCGTGGAAGATTCGACAGCGCAGAGTGAATTGCGTGGAAAAATTGGCGCATCGCTGCCTTCCGGGCTCGCCTGGGGGAAACGGCCCTGCTGGTGCTTGTGATCGGGAGCTCTCGCAAGCGTGAGATGCCGCGTTCCGTCCGAACCAGGAAAACCCGTTGCGCTGGGCTGAAAGGCTACGTCCAGTACAGGATGCGCGCCGCGGGCAGCTGCCGGTGCAGCTCCGTTTCGAGGAGCCCACGCATCTCCGCCATGGCGTCTTTCGGGTACACGTACTTGAAGCCGCCGAACTTTGTCCGCTTTTCCGCGCGCGTTTGCTCTTCGAGGTCGAGCGTGGTCTTGGGATACCAGCCCAGCAGGACCTCCTTGGAGCCGGGTGTGAACCGGTGGGTAATGAGCTCGGCGGTGAGGTCCAGGTTCGGCACACCCTCGACCGCTTGCGCCGCCGCCGCGAACAGCTCGCTGTACTCCCGCTCCCACCCCTCTACACGCATGATGGGCGCGACCGTAAGCCCCACGGGGTACCCGGCGAGCGCCATGGACCGCAGTGCCGCCAAACGCTGGGCGATGCTTGCCGTGCCGCCCTCGAAGTCTCGCGCCACACGCCTCGCGTTCACCGAAAAGCGCACCCGTGTGCGCCCGTTGTGGGGCAGCCCAAGCAGGCTGCCTACCGCCGCGAACTTGGTCGTCCAGCGCAGCTGCACGGGCGCGTTCCATGCGCCAAAAAAGCGGATCGACTCAGCCAACGCCCCGGTCAGGTGCTCGATGCCGAGCGGGTCGGTGTAGCAGGAAGCTTCAAATGTCGTGCCTTCGTGGGCGCGTTCGCGTGACTTGGAGGTCACCTGCCCCGCTCCGGCATACGGACGCAAGCCCTCGAGGATCTCCGGGAGATTTGCATACGCCCGCGTCACCGGCGGGCCCGAAAGCGAGCCGGCCAGGTAGCAGTACTGGCAGTGCGCCGGGCAGCCCTGGGCGATGTGGAACTGCCAGTCGGCCGAGGGCGGAATGGGCTGCAGCTTGCGCTGGCCCGGCGGCGACACCACGATCGCGAACGTCGTCTTCGCAAGCGCATAGGCTTTGCGCTCTTCTTCGGCGGAAAGCCCGGTGAGCCGGTTGCTTTTGAGCTGCACAACCTCCGCTCCAAGCCCAGCCGCCCGCTCCAGCATGGCGCGCCCGTGCGGCAGCGCGTAGGCGTCCGGGGTGATGAGCACACGGCGCGGCTTCCAGAGCTTTCCACCCGTGCTTGCTTCGCGCTGCGCTTCCGCTTGTTCCAGAACCAAAGGCATAGTGCATTAGAGTGGGAGGGGAACCCGCGAGATGCGCCCGCGCGCGTTGGATGGAACGGCATGAAGGCATATCAAAATCCACTTCCGGTGGAAATTCTGGACAGCGTCGCCGCGCCCGCCGGCTCCGCGCTGCCGCTGCCGCGTGCCCTGCTGGTGTTCGCCCATCCGGATGATGAAGTATTGGCCGTGGGTGCCCGCATGGAACGCTTTGCTACGTCGCGGTTCTTGTGCATTACCGATGGAGCCCCGCGCGACGGCGAGGATGCCCGCGCGCAAGGGTTCGCTACGCTGGAGGGTTATAAAAACGCGCGTCGCGCTGAGCTCGAAGCAGCCTTGCGGGAGGCGGGCGTTCCCCTTGCGTGCGCCGCTTCCCTGCACCTCGGCAGCGGTGATGCGATCGCCGATAAGGAAGCCGCAATGCACCTCCCCGCGCTCACCCGCGCCCTTGTTCACGAGATTGCAGCATTCGAGCCCGAGGCTATCCTTACGCACCCTTATGAGGGCGGGCACCCCGACCATGACAGCTGCGCGTTCGCCGTGCACGCGGCCGTCAAGCTGCGGGGCGAAGCGCTTCCTATCGTAGAAGCCACATTTTACCACGCGAGCGAAACGGGGATGGCGACGGACGAGTTCCTTTCGCGCAAAGGAGCTGGGCTTGCGGTCGCGCGCGAGCTGTCCCCGGAGGAAAGTAAACGGAAGCAGACGCGGCTCGATTGCTTTCGGAGCCAGCGCGCCATTCTTGCCAATTTCGAGGTGAAGCGCGAGCTGTACCGTTTAGCCCCGGCTTACGATTTCACCGCGCCGCCCCACCCGGGCCGGCTCTTATATGAGCACTGGGGCTGGGATATTGACGGCGCCCGCTTTCGCGCCCTCGCCGAAAAAGCTCTGCGCGAGCTCGGCCTCGCATGAACGCGACAGTTCTGAGCATCGCGTACCCTTTCGCGCCCGTCGGCCCATGCGCCCTGGGCGGGGCGGAGCAGGTGCTTACATGGCTGGAAGCCGCTCTGCCCTCGCTCGGATACCGGTCCCTGGTCGCCGCCCGCGCGGACTCGGAGGTTGCCGGGTGCCTCTTCCCTACCCCGTCCGCGCCCGGCATGCTCACGCCGGAGGCGCAGGCCCAGGTGACCGCCGCGCATCAGCAAAGCATTGACCGTGCGCTTGCAGCCGCGCCGGTCGACCTCATCCACATGCACGGGATCGACTTCCACCAGTACCGGCTCCCGCGCGAGCTGCCCGTTCTAGTCACGCTGCACCTCCCGCCGTCCTGGTACCCCGAGCAAATCTGGGCGCTGCCGGCGAACTATCAACTCCAGTGCGTTTCCAAGTCGCAAATGCGCGCCTGCCCCGCGAATGCCCAGCATCAACTGCTCGTGGTCGAGAACGGTGTGCCGCTGCCCCGGCACACGACCGCGAAACGCGTCTACGCCCTCCTGCTTTCCCGTATCTGCCCGGAGAAAAACCTCCACGCGGGCCTTGACGCCGCGCGGCTCGCGGGCATTCCGGCTGTGCTCGCGGGCGAGGCTTTCCCGTACCCCGATCACCTGCGCTATTTCGAGCAGGAGATTCAGCCGCGCCTCGGCCCGGAAGCGCAGCTCGCGGGGCCAGTTCACGGTGCGCGCAAGCAACGGCTGCTGGCCGGGGCGCGCTGCCTCCTGCTCCCCACGCTTGCGCCGGAAACCAGCTCGCTGACCGCCATGGAAGCGCTTGCCGCCGGGACGCCGGTGATCGCTTACCCTTTCGGAGCGCTGCCCGAAATCATCGAGCACGGGCGGACCGGGTTTCTCGTGAGCTCCGTTGAAGAAATGGCGGCGGCAATCCAGAAAGCAGACGAGATCGACCCTGAGCACTGCCGCCGCGCAGCCCGGGAGCGATTCTCGCTCGCACGCATGGTGGCGCAGTACGGCGAGCTGTACAGCCGCACGCTTGCCGGGGCGGCTGTCCGGTGAGCCCGACCCTCGGCATTCGCTGGACCGTGGGCGATGTATCTTCGCGCGGCTGGGAGGCCTTGCGGCTTTCCATCTACTGCGCCGCGCGCCTGTTCGGCCCCCGCGCCCGCTATCTGGTCTGCTTCAACTCCGTCCCGCTCGCCGTGGCGCGCGAACGCACCGGCCTTGTGCCGGACGAGGTCGAGTGGCGCGAGATCACGGCCGCCGATGTACCGCCAGCCCTCCGTCCGCACCTCGACCCCGCCATGGCCGAGGGCGTCGGCTGGAAGCTTGTCCCCCCGCGCGCGTTTCCCCGCCTTCATGAGCTTTCGCTCGACAACGACTGCCTTTTGTGGGCGCTCCCGCCGGCGCTGGACGAGTTTCTCAACCGCGCGGACGCCACCCTGCTCGCCGAAGACGTGGAGCGCTGCCTGGGCCAGTTTCAGGACGCGCCTGTGCCAGGCGCGGTCAACTCCGGCATCCGCGGGCTCCCGCCCGGCTTCGCGCTGCTTCCCGAGCTCACCGCCACGCTTGCCGCGCAGGGAGCGCGCAGCAAGGCCCCGGTCCTGCTCCGCTCCGAGCTGGACGAGCAAGGCTTGCAGGCAGCCGCGCTCCACGCCAACGCGCTCTCCTTGTGCGTGTCCACGGAGGAGGTCACGATCTGTTCCCCATTTTGGCCGCGCCAACCGCACCTGGGCGCTTGCGGCGCGCACTTTGTCGGCCTCAACTCCAAACACATCCCGTGGAACTACTACGACGAACCGGGCGACCTGGTGCGCCGCCGCCACTGGGACCAGCACCGCCCCGCGCTGTACCGCCGCGCCGGGCTACTGCTTCCGCCCGCCCTGCCGCTCGACCGTGCCTGACACCCGGCCCACGCTGAAGGGGAATCCCCCTCCGGCCTGTGTAGGTCGCCGGGTTTGTTTCCTCCAAGCCGATTGCCCTGCCGATTGCCAAGCCGATTTGAAACGAGACCGATGACCATATTCGCCCTGCTGAGCACCCTTGTCACCCTTGCCGCGCTGTTCTCGCTCATCAGCTTTCGCGTGTTCAAGCTGCCGAGCTCGATCGGCACCACCATTCTTGCGCTTTGCAGCGCGGGCGCGCTGATCGGCGTGGGCCACCTCGCCCCCGGGCTCCGCGACGCGGCGTCGGCTATTGTAGGCGGCATCAACTTCAACGCGGTCGTGCTCCACGGGATGCTCGCTTTTTTGTTGTTCGCCGGCGCGCTCCAGCTCGACCTCAATCAGCTCCGGCTTGAAAAGCTGCCCGTGCTTACGCTGGCGGTCGGCGGAACATTTTTGTCCATCGCCATCGTCGCGGGTTTGTTCAAACTCTCGTTGATGGCCCTCGGCATTCCCTTGGGGATAGTAGGCGTGCTGCTATTTGGGACTCTGATCTCGCCCACCGACCCCATTGCCGTGCTCGACATGCTCCGCCGGGTAGGCGCGCCCGCCACCATTGAAGCGCAGCTGGCCGGCGAATCGCTGTTCAACGACGGCGTGGGTGCCGTTGTCTTTCTTGCCTTGCTGGACGCCACCGGAAGCGGTTCACTGCCCAACCCGCTGCACTTCCTCGGCTTGCTTGCACTCGACGCGGGCGGCGGCATCGCGCTCGGCTGCGTTCTCGGCTACATCACCTATCGCTTGCTGCAGTTTCTCGACAGCTATCCCATCGAGGTCATGCTCACCCTCGCCCTCGCGATGGGCGGCTACGCGCTCGCTGACGCCCTCCACCTGTCCGCCCCGCTTGAGGCTGTGGCCGCGGGGCTTCTGCTCGGCGGCCCCGTCCGGGACCGCGCCATGAGCGCGAAAACGCGCGAAAACGTCGATACTTTTTGGGAACTGATCGACACCATTATGAACGTGGTTTTGTTTCTGCTGCTCGGCATGGAGCTGCTGGTGCTCCCGCTCGACAAGCGCTTCCTGTTCATCGGGCTCATCGCCATCCCCATCGTGCTTGTCGCGCGGCTCCTCAGCGTCAGCATCTGCGTTTTTGCGCTTTCCAGGTTTCGCAAGCGGGTGCCCGGCAGCATCACGGTGCTTACCTGGGGCGGGCTGCGGGGCGGCTTGGCGGTGGCGCTCGCACTCGGGCTGCCCCGGGCGGGCGGGCTCCAAGAGGGCCTGCTGCAGGTCACCTACGTTGTGGTCGTCTTTTCCATCGTCGTGCAAGGGCTTACCATCGCACCGCTGCTGCGGCACTTGCATTTGACCCGGAGCTCGACCGCCTAAGGCAGTTTCCCTGAAGGTACAAAGGCGCAGGCGTCCGTGCGCGTGGCTTTTCCGGCGGGAAAAGCCAGATGGAGATCCTCTTTGCGCGGCACGGCATCAGGGAAACTGCGTTAAGCGCGAGAGTTTGCGCGCGCCGGCCGGGCCGGCGCGGCCGGCGCGACCCGGTTTTGCCCCGTGGCAATCTCAAGAAAGGCGTGGGCCGCGCGCGACAGTGTTTTTTCCTTCCGGAACACCAGGGCCAGCTCCCGTTCGAGGCGCAGCCCTTCCACCTTGCACACGTGCAGCGCGCCCGCGGCGAGCTCCGGGGCGACCACGGCGCGAGGCAGAAAGCCCATGCCCAGACCCGCGGCGATCAGCCGCTTCAGCAGCTCGCTCGACTCAACCTCCATCGCCACGCGCGGGTGCACATCCTCCGCGCGGAAAAAATCGTCCAGCTGTTCGCGCTGGCGGCCGCTTTTGGTGAGCAACATCGGGTGCTCCAGCAGCTCCGCGACTGAAACGGCTTCGCGCCCGGCGAGCGGGTGCGCGGGCCCGGTCACGAGCACGACCTCGTCCTTGTGGATGCGCTCGATCGTGAGCCGCGCGTCCTTGACGGGCAAGCTCACGACGCCAAAGTCGACCTCGCGATTGAGCACGTCCTCGAGAATTCGCGCGCGATCGGCCCGGACGATCTTGAGGGCGACGCGGGTGTACTGCCGCTTGAACGCGGCAAAAACGGCGGGCAGCACATACAGGCTGGTGGCCTCGTTGGCGCTGATGGAGATTTCGCCGCGTGGGGAGCGATGGAGCTCGGCGATGGTGATGCCGATGTGGGCGTGACACTGCAGCACGTGTTCGGCGAAAGGCTCAAACACGCGGCCCGCGGCGGTAAAAGTCACCTTGCCGCCGTCGCGGTCGAACAAGCGCGCGCCCACCTCCGTTTCAAGCGAGCGGATCTGCGCGGAGATCGCGGGCTGGCTGACGCTCAGCTTTTCGGCGGCGCGGGAAAACGAACGGAGGCGACTGACTTCGAGAAATGTCCGGAGTTGTTCGAAGTCCATGCGCGTTCCCTCACCTTTCTCAAGATAGCAACTTAGCCTTGCGCGCGTGTCAGCAGGAGCGCTTCCACAGCCCGGAGGTCTTCCTCCGTGTCTACCCCGCGCGTGTCGAAGGGCGTTTCGGTAACGAAGATGTCGATCCCGTTTTCGAGCAGACGGAGCTGCTCGAGCTTTTCGATTTCCTCCAGGCGGCTCTGGGGCAAGCGGGGAAAACGTTCCAGCGCATCGCGGCGAAAGGCGTACAGCCCCAAGTGCTTGAGCGGCATAGCCGTACCCGCCTCGTCGCGGTCAAACGGAATGGGCGCGCGGGAAAAATACAGTGCGCGGCCGTCGCGCGCGCACACCACCTTGACCGTGTGCGGCGAGTGGAACTGCTCCGGGGGGCACGGCGTGGCGAGCGTCGCGACCTCAACTGTGCGGCCGGCCGCGCGGGGCGCGAGCATGGGGGCAAGTAGCGCGTCGAGGTGTTCGGGGCGCAGCAGCGGCTCGTCGCCCTGGAGGTTGACATAGATATCGGCCGGAATCGCGTCGGCGACAACCTGCACGCGATCGGTACCGCTGCGGCAGTCTTCCGGCGTAAACACGGCCGGAAAGCCCAGCGATTGCGCAAGCTGCATGATTTCGGACGAATCGGTCGCGATCAGCACCTGGTCGAGCGCGGGGCAAGCGCGCGCGGCGCGAAACACCCAGGCCAGCATCGGCTCGCCCGCGACCGAGCGCAGCATCTTGCGGGGCAGCCGCGTGGAAGCGAGTCGGGCGGGAATGACACCCAAAACGCGCGGGCGGGCTGGATCGGCATGGGGCACTGTGCAAGCTCCTTGGGGGCGGGCGCTGTTCTCATTATGGAACGCCGCTGCCCCGCAGCCGGGAGCGGAGCGTTGCGCGGCAGGCGAGCCGCCTTGTACGATGGAGTTTCGCGGCGGCGTAGCTCAGATGGTTAGAGCGACGGACTCATAACCCGTAGGTCGATGGTTCGATTCCATCCGCCGCCACCAAACCCTTCCAGCGCAGCCGAGTACCATGGGCAGAGCGGCGCACGCTTGCCGACTTTCCTCCCCGGAGCTTACCCTTGCGCGCTGTACAGGTTTTGCCGCTTCTTTCTCTTGCATTGTTTGCGGCTCGCGCCCTTCCAGCCCCCTTGGCTTCACTGGTCAACGTCACCGACGCGCGCTTCGGCCAGGGCTGCCCTCATGCGGCCGATCCCTTGGGGCACGAGGACTCCACCTGCGCCCTGCGCGCGGCGGTGTTGTTTACGGAAAGCTCCGGCCTCCCGGGCGGGGGCTTCCCGGTGCTGTACTTCCCACACGGCGTGTACAAGGTCGCGGGCGAGGGGTACACCTCGGCGCTCACGCTGACCAAAGCTGTGAGCATGGAGGGCGACGGCGCGCCAAGCACGGTGATCCTGAACACCAGCGCCCATGCGGCCACGCTCACCTACCTTAAGGCGGGCGCGTGCAGCGGCAAGCCGGGGCCGTGCCCCGTGGTGGTGCAGGGGCTTACCTTTGCCGGGCAAGGGCACGCAACAGAAGGCGGCCTGATCGAAATCGACAGCACCGATACCGGGTCCATGCGCAACGTTGTGCTGGCCGATACCGGCGGCATCGCGCTTAACCTCCAGGGCTCAAGCGAGCGCTGGTACTTTTCGGACATGGAAATCGCCGACGCGCGCCGGCCGGTGCTGCTCGAAGGCGATACCAACGAGGACTTTTTCCAGCGTGTGAACGTGCTGGAAGGCGGTCAAACGAAAGACTACTGTTACAGCGTGAACTGCCCGGGCGGCAAACGCATCGAGAGCGGCAAGTGGCTGCCGGATCCGCACTCGGCCGTATACCTGGACGGCGACAATGTGCACTGGACTGACTCCTCCATCAAGAGCACGGCGGAGATCGGCGGCATCCGGCTTGCGCCGACCACCTCGTCCGTTTCGCACACCTACATCGAGGGCTACCCCTGGGGCGGGCAGCCGCGCGAGAATCATGCAATCGCGGCTCCGGGGCCAGGCGAGCTTGGCCACCTGACCGAGGCAATCGGGCCGGGAGCGCTTGACATCCCGGTGGACGACGCCGCTTGGCAGCCGCTTTATGTCAACAACCCCGCTCAGGTGCGGATCAGCGGGCACCACAGCTATGTGAACGCCTATGGCATCTTCCCCGCGGATTACAAGTTCAAAAGCACCGAGCCGAGCCGGGCGGTTCCCGGCATCACGCGCGGGACCGTGGAGCGGGTCGAGGTTGCGGACTTTTCCGCCGACGGCAAAGCCCATCTTTTTAGCCGGGGCAAGCAGGCTGTTTCCTGGCCTGCCGGCAGTGTGATCGAGCAGGTCCCGGCAAACGGCTATGGGGTGCTGCGGATCGAGGAAAACCACCTGAACTCGCTCGATCCGGTCGGCGCGAAAGCCGGTCTCCGGTACAGCTCCGGCTGCAGTGATACCGGGCAGCGCACAGATTGGACGAGCTCACCTTCGGAGCTGTGCGCGGAGGTGATCGCGGGCCTGGTGCCGGATGGCTTCATGGTCCCATTCCCGACGGAGGACTATGTCCACAACGCTTTCACGGTGCATCTCGTGGACAACTCAATCTATACGGGTGGGAGCGAGGAAGACGGGCAAGGTTGGGTCAAAGTTCCCGGGAATGCGACGGTGTCGATCAATGCCGAAAATTCTCCGTTGAGCACCCCCGCGGACCCGAACGACGCCTTGCGGACCTACAAAAACGGGACCTCGCAAGTACAGGTCGTGCAGTGGCCCGCGCGTGGGGAAGCCAGAGCCGCCTCCGCCCTCGGCGTCGTGATGGACAGCTCCGCGGGTGTGCGTTTTTCTCCGCAGGAGGGGGTTTATCAGGGCGAGGTGTTGCGGAACGGGGCGGCGACCCAACAGGTTCTGCACCACTAGCGCCTCCATACTCTTCACCCGCACGGAGCGCTTGACCGGCTGAAGAACCCCGGGTAGCGTCGAAGAAAAGAAGCGTTCCGGAGGAAATCTGATGCTTGAATCGCTGAAATCCGACGTGCTCGCGGCTAACCTGGATCTGGTGCGGCGCGGGCTGGTAATCCATACCTGGGGCAATGCCAGCGGCATCGACCGGGAGCAGGGTTTGGTGGTGATCAAGCCGAGCGGCGTGCCGTATGACACCATGCGCGCCGAGGACATGGTCGTGACCGACATGGATGGGGAAGTGGTCCAGGGGGCGATGAAGCCGAGCTCGGACCTGGGTACCCATATCCTTCTCTACCGGGCGTTCGCAAACATCGGCGGCATCGCGCATACGCATTCCGAATACGCGACGGCCTGGGCGCAGGCGGGCCGGTCCATCCCGGCACTCGGGACCACCCATGCGGATCACTTCTACGGGCCCATCCCGGTGACCGACGAGCTGTCGCCCTTTGAGATCAAAGGCGATTACGTTCACAACACCGGCCTTGCGATCACGCGCCGGTTCCGCTCCCTGGACCCGGACGCGATCCCCGGAGTTCTGGTCGCGGGCCATGCCCCGTTTGCCTGGGGCAAGAGCGCACACCAAGCCGCGCACAACGCGGCGGTGCTGGAAGCAGTCGCGAAGATGGCTTGGGTGACGCTGCAGCTGAACCCGAACGCCCGGCCGGTGTCGCAGGCGCTGCTGGACCGGCACTATTTCAGGAAGAACGGCGAAGCGGCGACCTATGGACAATGACTTCTTTCTGGACAGTCTGGTCTGACCTGTATTAGGATAGCTCTTAAGGGATAAAGGCCATGCATACCTGGCAGGTACAGCAAGCGAAAGCCCGCTTCAGTGAAATCGTCGAGAAGGCTCGTTTGGGAGAGCCCCAGATGATCACCCGGCATGGCAAGGAGGAGGTCGTAATGGTTTCTGTGAAGGATTATCCGCTGCCAACGTTAAGAAATCTGCCCAAGCGCAGTTTCGTAGAGCATCTGCTCGCCTTTCCGAAGCTAGGCGAGGACGTGGACCTGGACGCGCTGTTTGAGCGCGACCGGAGCCTGCCGCGCGAGATCGATCTTGGCTAGGGATCGCTACCTACTCGACACCAATGTGGTTTCTGAGTTGGGCAGGTCGCGGCCGCACACGGGTGTGCTGCGCTTGTTATCGAACGTGGACGACAGCGGAACTTTCTTGAGTGTCATCACCTATGGCGAGCTGCGGCGCGGCGTCCTGATGGCGGAACGAAAACACCTCCCCAGTGCCGCGGGCCTCCGCGTCTGGCTTGCTTCCATCAACGCACGGTTCAGAGAGCAACTCCTTCCAGTGGACCCGGTCGTGATGGAAATGTGGGCTGAGTTTTCCTCCGAGAGGACGCGGCCGGTCTTGGATACTCTAATCGCCGCCACGGCCCATGTGCACGACTGTACCTTGGTCACGCGCAATGGGACGGACTTCTCCGAGCTGCCGGTCAAGCTGCTGAACCCCTGGGAAGTTTGACCTCCCGCTACTCCCCCACCGCGAGCGCCAGGTCCACAAGCGTCCGCTGTTCCATTTCATGGGCCTTGGCCGAGCCCGTGGCCGGGCTCGCAGCGGCGGAGCGCTTGATGGACAGCACCTGACGGCCGTCGCGGGCCAGCCGGCGAAGCCGGGGCATGACGAACGAAAGAGCGCCCATGTTTTCAGGCTCTTCCTGCACCCACACAATCTCGCGCGCTTCGGGATGGGCTTCAATAGCGGCGGCGAGCTCGGCCTCCGGCCAAGGGTAGAGCTGCTCCAGGAGAACGATCGCGACATTGGCAACGCCGCGCTTTTCGCGTTCAACACGGAGATCGTGGCCGATTTTCCCGGTGCACAGCAGCAGACGCTTAGCATTTGCGGCTGTCGTATCCGGAAGCACATTCATGAATGTCGGGCGGCTGAAGTCTTCCATCGTCGAGAGCGCGTCCGGGTGGCGGAGCATGCTTTTGGGCGTGAACACCACCAGCGGCTTGCGCCAGGGGCGCAGTATCTGGCGGCGCAGCAGATGGAAGTACTGCGCAGCATTTGAGGGCTGCGCAATCTGCATGTTGTCGTGCGCGGCGAGTTGGAGATAGCGCTCCATGCGGGCGCTGGAGTGCTCGGGGCCTTGGCCCTCATAGCCGTGCGGCAAAAGCATGACAACATGGGCGAGCAAGCCCCACTTGTCTTCGCCGGAGGAGATGAACTGGTCGATGATGACCTGGGCACCATTGGCAAAATCGCCGAACTGCGCTTCCCACAGCACAAGTGTCTCCGGGTAGTCGCGGCTGTACCCGTATTCAAACCCCAGCACGCCGTTTTCACTCAACGCGGAGTTGTAAACCTCGAACCGGCTTTGGTTTTGCGCGACATGCTCGAGCGGGATGTGCACCTGCTCGGTTTCCGTGTCGATGAGCACGGAATGGCGCTGGTTAAAGGTGCCGCGCTCGGAGTCCTGCCCGCTGAGCCGGACCGGGGTGCCCTTTTCAAGCAGGGACGCGAGTGCGACGGCCTCGGCCATGCCGTAGTCAAAGGGGCGCTGGCCCTCGGCCATTTCGAGCCGCTGCTCAAGGAGCTTGCGCAGCTTGGAGTGAATGTGGAAGCCCTGCGGGTACGCGCTCACAGCGCGGCCCAGGCGGGTGATTTCCGGGCGGGTGAGGCCCGTTTCACGCTCGTACTCGGATTTATGGGGGCCGCCCTTATAAAGCGACCAGTACTCGGGAAGGTTGGCGAGCACGGCAACCTGCTGGATCTCGGTTGCGGCGCGCTGGGCTTCGGTTAACTCGTCCTGCACCTGGTGGATCTCAGAGGAAGCATCGGCACCGATGCGCTTGGCGTAAATCTCAGAAAGCGGCGGGTGATGCTTGATGCGCGCGTAACGCAAGGGCTGGGTGATCGTTGGGTCGTCCACTTCGGAGTGGCCGTGGCGGCGGTAGCCGATCAGGTCGACGACAACATCCGAGCCGAACTCGTAGCGGTACTCGATGGCGAGATCGGCGATGCGGAGCACGGCGTCCGGGTCCTCGGCATTGACGTGGAAAACGGGCGCGGGCAGCCGCTTGATCGCGTCAGAGGCGAACCGCGAAGAGCTGGACTCAGACGGTTCAGCGGTAAAGCCGATCAGGTTGTTAACGATGACATGGACGGTGCCGCCGACCGTATAGCCGGGAATATTGCCGAGGTTGAGCGTTTCGGCCGTGATGCCCTGCCCTGCAAAGGCGGCGTCGCCGTGAATGATGAGCGGCAAAACCTGCCGGGGACCATCGGCACCGATGCGGGCCTGCTTGGCACGGGCACGGCCCATGGCGACCGGGTTGACTGCTTCCAGGTGGCTCGGATTCGAAACCAGGTGCAAGGTAAGCGTGCGGCCCGTGCGGGTGGGGTACTCACCGGTCGCGCCGACGTGATATTTCACATCACCGCCGCCCAGGAACGAGCGCGGGTTTACATCTTCGAACTTCGAGAAGATATCGGCGGCGGGCTTGCTGAAGGTGTTCACCATGACGGACAAGCGGCCGCGATGGCTCATGCCCATCATCACCTTGGCCGCACCCAGCTCGGCCGCGCGCTGGAATGCCTCGTCGAGAAACGGAATCAGCGCGGTGACGCCCTCGAGCGAAAACCGCTTGGTGCCGAGATAGCGCGACTGAATGACCTGCTCAAACAGGTCGGCACGGATGAGCTTGGACAGGACGGCGCGCTGCTCAGCCGCCGAAAGCTTGCGCGGCGTCTGCTCCAGACGATCGGCGACCCATTCGCGGCGCGTACGGTCGGGGATGTGCATGAACTCCGCCCCAACGGTGCCGGAATAAATCTTTTTCGCGGCGGCGACGTCTTCCTCGCGCGCGCCGCGCGGCAGATCTTCCGGCAGCGAGAGCGGCGAGAGCTCCTGGCCGAGCGGGTCGAGCTGCGCCCCAAGATAGCCCCAGCGGCGGAACACATCGAAAACTTGGTCGCGAGTGGCGGCGGGGGAGAGTTGCGCGGGTTCCAGGTGGGTTGCACTCATGGCGTCTACGGGGCTTCGTCGCGAAAGGCGGCCCAAGTGCAATTCTACGCGCGCGGGCCGGGAACGGCAGTGCCGATGGAACCGAAAAGTACCGTTGTGCTACTTGGACAAACGAAGCAGCACCACGCCGTGGGCTGCAACTGTGGCGGCATAGATGCCGTTTGGGGAGGCAACGTCCGCATTCGCCCAGATGTCGTGGACTTTGGCGGTCGCGGGGATGCTGGCAGTCTGCAGAAAGAGCGTCATCGGTTGCGGGGTATCGGTTCGGTTGAAAAGACCGACGGCAACCGCGCCGCCCGAAAGCGGCTTGGACCAGGTTTCCATCAGACCCTCCTGCTTCAAACGGGTTCCCTGCTTGCCGAGCGGGTCCTGGTCGATCGCGATTACGTCCTTGTCCTCCAGAATCCGGAGCGTTTCAGGTGTCATCCGGCTCAGGTCGTTACCCGCGAGCAAGGGCGCGGCGAGCAGCGCCCACAGGCTCATGTGCGTCCGATACTCGTCCCCGGTCATGCCGCCGTTGCCCACCTCCAGCATGTCGGGGTCGTTCCAGTGGCCGGGCCCGGCGTAAGGGGCAAGGCCCGCCTGGTTGAAGCCGATCTCCGCCATGCGGGCATAGGTATCGTTGATGTCGCCGGTGGTACGCCATAGATTGCCGCCCACGCTCGCGCCCCACTTCCACACGTCGTCCCACCCGTACTGACACATGGAGAGCACGATAGGCCGGTTGGTAGACAGCAGGGCTTTGTGCATTTTCTCGTACACGGCCTTGTCGGCGGCCAAGCGCTGGGCGGCGTTGGCGGCGGAGGGCTTGCCGTACTTCTTGTCCAGGATGTTGCCGTAGGAGCACATATCGTACTTCAGGTAATCGATGCCCCACTTGGCATAGGTTTGCGCGTCTTTCTTCTCGTGCTTGTAGCTGCCGGGGTAATGCGCGCAGGTCCAGGGTCCGGGCGAAGAGTAAATGCCGAGCTTAAGGCCCTTGGAGTGGACATAGTCGGCAAGCGCTTTCATATCGGGAAACTTGGAGTTGGGCTCGAGTACGCCGTGGCGATTGCGCTTCCCTTGCCAGGTGTCGTCGATGTTGACGTACACGTAGCCTGCGTCGCGCATCCCTGTGGACACCAGGGCGTCGGCCGCCGCGCGCACGTCAACGTCGCTGACCCTCCCCGCGAAGTGGTTCCAGCTGTTCCAGCCCATGGGCGGGGTGGCGGCCAGGGTTGCGTCAGAAGCTTGCGGGAAGCAGGGCGCGGCCAGGGCGAGAACGGCAAAGGCAAGGAGAAACCGGCTCGGCATGCGGACGCGCTCCATTCTGGATGTTGCAACAGCACAATAAGCTCCCACGCGCCGGTTGGCAATGCGGATGGTGCCCGCATCGTATTCGCCATGGACAAACAGTGGAGAACGGGCGCTCTCATCGCGGCGGGGACTCTGGCCGCAGCAGAGTTGACCCTGCGGAGTTGGAGGCGGTTTCCGGTGCGGGGCAAGGTAACGCTCATTACAGGCTCGTCGCGCGGGTTTGGTCTCGCGCTCGCGGAGCAGTTCGCGCGGGCCGGGGCGCGGGTCGTGCTCACGGCGCGGGACGAGCTGGAGCTCGGGCGTGCGCGGAATCTGCTGATTGAGCGGGGAGCCGCCGCACCGGACGATCTGCTGATGCTGCCCTGCGATGTGCGTGAAAACACGGATGTCGAGAAACTGGTGGCGTATGTGCGGGCGCACTGGGGCCGCATCGATGTTCTGGTGAACAACGCCGGGGTCATCTCGGTTGGGCCCGTCGAGTCCCAACCCCTTGCGGCCTTTGAGGACGCGATCCGCAGCAACTTCTACAGCATGGTGCAGTGCTCGCTCGCGGTGCTGCCGGAGTTGCTCGCGCGCGGCGAGGGCGCAATCGTGAATATAGCGTCTATCGCCGGCAAGCTCGCGGTGCCGCATCTGCTTCCTTATTCCGCGAGCAAGTTCGCGGCGGTGGGTTTTTCCGAGGGGCTGCACGCCGAGGTGCGCGCGAAAGGCGTGCGCGTGACCACCGTATGCCCGGGGCTGCTGCGGACGGGCTCGCCGCGCCACGCAAAGGTGGTGGGCAAGCGCGCGGAAGAGTTCCGCTGGTTCAATCTTGGCGACTCGCTGCCCGGCGTTTCGCGCAACGCGTATGCGGCGGCGGGGCGGGTTTTGCGCGCGGCGGAGACGGGTGAAACAGAGTTGAGTATCACGCCGCAAGCGGCGCTGGCCGCCCGCTTGACCCCGCTCGCACCCGCGCTGACGGCTTGGGTGTCTTCCCTGGCAAACCGCATGCTGCCGGGTCCGGGAGCTGCCGATATGGAACCGATGCCGGGCTCGACCGCGGAAGAAAAAGATGTCCGCTCCGTGACCGGCCTGGGCCGCGTAGCAGAACAGCAATGGAACGAGAAATAAAGGAGGCCCCGAGCGCGTCGGGGCCCTTCTTTCTGCGGCTTATGCTGCTTTCGGCTGCGCCGCATTCTTGGGAACCAAAGCGCCCGTGCGCTCCGTCCATGGGTCGATAACCACCTTGGTGCAGCCGTATTTTTTATCGCGGAAGATCTCAAACGCCTGCGGGATTTCCTCGATGCCGATGCGGTGCGAGATGATGAAGCTCGGATCGATCTGGCCCTTTTCGATGCGGTCGAGCAGCGGCTGCAGATAGCGCATCATGTGGGTTTGGCCCATGTTCATATGAACCGCCTTGCCGAACGCCGCGCCAAATGGGATCTTATCGAGCAAGCCCCCATACACGCCTGGGAACGACACCGTGCCGCCCTTGCGGACCGCCATGATGGCCTGCCGCAGCACCGTGGGCCGATCGAAGGAAAGCTTTAGCGCCTGCTTGGTCCGGTCGTAGATGCCGCCCGGGCCAGTGCCGTGCGCCTCGAGGCCCACCGCGTCGATCGCCGCGTCCGGCCCGTTGCCGCCGGTCAGCTCGCGCAGACTCTTGAGCACGTCGTGCTGCGAGTAGTCGAGCGTTTCCGCTCCCACATTGCGCGCCAGCTCCAAACGCTCCGGGAAGCGGTCGATGACGATCACGCGCTTGGCTCCGAACATGAACGCGCTGGCTGCCGCGAAGATGCCGACCGGGCCCGCGCCCCAGACCGCGACCGTGTCGCCTTCCTTAATGTTGGCGTTTTCCGCGCCCTGGTATCCGGTCGGGAAGATATCGGTCAGGAACAGCAGCTTATCATCCGGTAGGTCGTTGTTGATGACCAGCGGACCAACATCGGCAAACGGCACCCGCGCGTACTGCGCCTGGCCGCCCGCATAGCCGCCGTAGATATGCGAGTACCCATACAGCGCCGAGCCTGAGTAGCCGTACATCGTTTCGGCGGTCGCGGCGTTGGGGTTGGTGTTGTCGCACAAGCTCCACAGCTGCTCGTGGCAAAAAAAGCAGTTGCCGCACGCAATGGTG
Organism: Acidobacteriaceae bacterium; assembly: GCA_965218545.1. Taxonomy (GTDB): domain Bacteria; phylum Acidobacteriota; class Terriglobia; order Terriglobales; family Acidobacteriaceae; genus EB88. The sequence continues at coordinate 342,039 of CBDCLB010000002.1, forward strand.
AAGGGCACCACCACGCGGTCGCCGCGCTTCACCTTCTTCACCTCGGGGCCCACCTCCTCCACGATGCCCATGAACTCGTGCCCGACGATGTCGCCGGGCTGCATCGTCGGGATGTAGCCGTCGTACAGGTGCAGGTCAGACCCGCAGATCGCGGTGCGGGTAATGCGGATGATCGCGTCTTTCGGGTTCAGGATCTCCGGATCCTTGACCGTTTGCACTTCCATCTTTTCTTTTCCCATCCAGCAAGCAGCGCGCATCTATGCAACCTCCTTGTGAGCGATCGCGCCGGTTTGCGGCACGGTATGTTGTTGTTCGCGGTCGCCTTCGAGCGCCTGCGGAAGAGCCGTCGCGGCCGAGCGCCCGCCGTGCGGCTGGCCCTTGGTCGTGGCGACCTCGCCCGCTTCGTTGAGCTGCTTGAAGTGGCGCAGATTTTCCTTGACGAAGCCACCTGGGGTGCGCGAGAACAGTCCACCGAGGGCCGCGGCCAGCTTGCCGCCGGGCAGCAGGAACTCCTGGTCCACCCGGACCACGGTGCCGCGGCCGCTCACTGCGGGCTCAAACGAGATAAGCCCCGCTTGCGGCACGGGCGTGTCGCCCACGGTGTGCCAGGCCAGGCGTTTGCCGGGCTGCTCCTCAGTCCATTCCGCGTCCCACTCGAGAGTGCGTCCGCCGGGCAGATCCATGACCCAATGCGAGCGGCCATTGCCCAGGTCGCGCACTCTTTGGATCGACTCCATCCACTTGGGCGACTGCGTGACGTCGTGCCACATTTCGTACAGCTGGTCGGCTGGCTTGTTGATGGTGAAGGTGGCTTGCTCTTTCACCAGGCCATGGAGCGGGGTAGCGCCCAGCTTGCCGCCTTTTTTGCGCCAGATGGCATAAGCGCTGCCGACGGCGAGCAAGGTGCCGGGGTGGAGCAGCTGTTTGCGCAGCAGCCACCCTCCGGCGGCAACGCTCGCATACACCCACGGGCTTTTTGCGGTGTTTGTTGCGCCTTTGTTTGAAGAACCGGGGGAGCCCAGGCTCGTTTGCGCATCGAGCGGAGTATGGATTTCGGTTTGTACCATGCGGAAACCTGTCCTTGTGACTTTCCGGTCCAGTGGACCCGGTTACTAAGCAGTTAAGATGCAGTTCGCACGGAACACAGAAACGGCCGTTTCGCCCCCGGACGCGTCCTACTGCGTGATGCGTGCACTTTCCAGCCTCGTGACGGCTGCTTGTCTCCTTTCGGCGACATGCTGCTTGCCGGCTCAAACGCCCACAACGGCGTTTGAGCATGTCCGGCTCTTCGACGGAACGGGCAAGCCGCCTCGGAAGAACGTGATGTTTATCGTGAGGGGGCGGCGCATTCAGAAGGTCCTTACGTACGCGCCGGGCCGCAGATCGCTTCCGCTGCACACGCTTATGATCGACGCGCATGGAGAGACAATCATGCCTTCGCTCCGACACCCTCACAGACTGGTGCCGGGTGCGCGCGCTGATTTTCTGCTGATTATCGGAGACCCTGCGCCGGATGTTCTCCATGCGGAAAGGGTGGTCATGGCCTGGCGCAATGGATTGGTAGAGAGCACCGTACCTTCGGCGATCGTCCCGGCTGGATTGTACGACGGTGTCGAAGACAGCGACGAGGCGATCACTCCCTAGTTCAAAGTCCGGCAAGCGCCTGCCCGGCCGCTCGCAGCCCGGAACGGAGCGCGCCGTGAACGGTGCCGGGGTGTCCGGTGGTGTCGGTGTGCTCGCCCGCGAAGAAAAGCGTCTGCTCGACCGGCTCGGCGAGCACCGCCGCAGCCTCCCCCGCCCCGGCCGGAGCCCAGCTGTACGCGCCGCGGGTGTAGGGGTCGGCCATCCAATCGTGAAAATGGGCGGTGGCGAGCTCGGGCTCGATCGGGCGGTTGAAGGTGCGTGCCAATGAAAGCAGCGCGGCGGTTTGCAAAGCGTGAGCATCCGGCGTTTGAAGCGCGCGCGGTCCGCCGGCCCAGCAGGTGAGCAGCGGGCTCCGGCGCGGGGCGGTGGTCCAGTAGGTGGGCGGGTGTTCCCCTTGCGCGAACAGAAAGTGCATGCGCTCGTGCGCCGAAGCCCACCAGCGCTCGTGAAACTGGAGCACCATGCGCTGGACGGTGCCCGCACGCAAGCTGTCCGCGGCTTGGAGCGCCCGGTCGGGTTCGGGCGCGAACCGCACGGCGCGGGCCTGCAGAACGCCCAAAGGGAGAGTGCAGACGAGCTTCGTCGCGCTCCACTGCCGGCCGTCGGACGTGTGAACAGTACACGCGCCTGGCCCCCACTCGACGTGCGCGACCGGGGTTGAGAGCAGCAGCTCCGCTCCGGCCGCGACGGCACGGTCGCGCACGTACCCCGCGAGAGCTCCATAGCCCGCCGCCACGCGTCCATTGCGGCCGCCGTCGATGGCCTCCTCGGCGGCCTGCTGGCGCGCGAGGCCAAGGATGCCGATCTCGCACGCGTCGGCCGCGTTGAAGCCTTCCACATAATTGCGAGCGCGCTGTTGATCGGCTTCGGTAGCGTCCGTCCGCGCGAGGTACGCGTCGAAGCTCGTGTCGCCGTGTTCGTCCGCGAAGGCCTCCATGCCGTCGAGCAGGTGCCAGGCGAGCGCGTCCTCGGGGCAACTGCCGAGCCGCCCGTCTACGAAACAAAGCTGTTCTCCCCCGGCGTCGTAGGTTTCGAGCTTCGCCTCGGCGAGCAGCGACACGAGCTCCGGAGGGCGGCCGTGAACGAACTCGGCGCCGAGCTCGATGGGCTGGGCGAGCCCGGGTGCGAAGTGCGTGTGCATGCGCCCGCCGACCCGGTCTTGCGCTTCAACCAGGAGCACACGGCGTCCGGCTTCAGACAGGGTGCGCGCGGCGGCCAGGCCCGCTAAACCTGCGCCGAGAACGATACAATCATAGGTCATAGCTCTTGTGTGGGATGCCGCAGAGCTTCGGCGGCTTCTTCAATGGGCACGCTCCAGTCGCCCGGCGTTCGCTGACGAAACAGCCGCGCGCGCGGGTACCAGGGGGTTGTCGCGGCGAGGCCCCAGCGCCAATCGGCGGCAAAGGGCAGCAGCAGCAGGACGGGCTTGCCTAGCGCCCCGGCAAGGTGGGCAAGCACGCCGTCCACGGTGATGACCACATCTAGCGACGCGATGCGAACAGCCAGTTCGGCGAATGGAGCTTCGATGTTTTCGAGATGTAGAGCGGCAACGTCCGCGAGCTCGGCGCTGCCGTCCTGCTGCAAACTGTAGCCGTCGCAGTTTCCGGTCGAAGCAAGCGCCCGGGCAAGCTCCGGGAGCGGAACCGTGCGGAGCGGGTTCCAGTTGCTGGATCGCCAGGAAACGCCGTACTGCATTCGCCCCCGGCTTCGACAGTCCCTCATTCGCTCGACAAGCGACACCGTGGCGGGGTTGGGCGTAAGCCGCGAGGCGTGGAGATATGGGAAAGTAGCGGGCGCGGTCGCGGGCGTGGCACGGAAGATCCAGGCGAGCTCCATAGCTTCAACCTGCGCGTCCCACTCGGGCGCGCGTGGGGGCGGCGGCGACCAGGTGACGATTTGCTCGACGCCGTCGCAAGCTCGCAACAAGGAGACGACTTCAGGGTGCGCTTCAACGCAAACCGAGGCAGCCTGCCGGCGCAAACGGGGCACGTAGCGGATAAATTGAAGCGCGTCGCCGAAGCCGTGGAGGCAGCGGAGCATAACCCGTTTGCCCGTGAGCGGGTCGCCATTCCAGAAGCGTTGCTCGTCCGCGATACCGGACGCTTGTCGGCGGGCTTCAATGCGATCGCTCGCGGCCCAGGCGTTCCCCCACTGGCCGCGGAGCATCGCGCACTCCCAAAGGCCCGCGTCGCAGCTGTCGGGGTCGGCTCCGGCGCTTGCTGCTTGCTGAAATGCGGCGAGCGCTTCGGCAACCCGGCGCTCCCCGAGCAAACGTTGCGCCTGAGCCAACATGACTAGCGCGCGGCGATCCGGGTTGGAATGCTCGCGGCGAGCGCTTCGAGCTCCGCCGCGCGTTGGTCGCTGGTGTGCTCGGCGAGCACGCGCGCGCGCGCAGCAGCTCCCAGCGCGCGTCGTGCGTCCTCCGTGGTTTCGCGCAGGATGCGGAGCACGTCGGCGGTGGTCGCGGCGAGCAGCATCTCCTTGCCGGGGGTAAGCAGCTGGTCGAGGCCGGGCCACTGATCGGAAAGAATCGCGGCCCCGCACGCCGCGGCCTCAAACAAGCGCACCGAAGGCGACCAGCCCGCGGCGACCATGCTGTCGCGGGTTAGATTGAGCGTAAAGCGCGAAGAGCAGTAAAAGGACGAGTGCTCGGCGGGCGGGATGTGGGGGAAGCGCCACACGTTATCGGGCCAGCCGAGTTCTTCCGGATACTGCGCCCCGGCGAGCAAAAAGCGCTCCCTCGGCGTGGCTTCGGCGGCTTCGACAAACAGCGCTTGGAGCTTGGGCTGGCGGTCGGCGGAGTAGGTGCCGAGATAGCTCAGGGCGCAGCGGAAGCGCTCATTTACGGGCTCCGGCTGGTGCGATCCGGGGTCGACTGAGCAGTAGAGCGGGTAGGCGCGCTGCGCGCCGAAGCGGGTGCGGAGTTCGTCGAGGATGGGCCCGCCGGTGAAGGACAAATACGCGTCGTAGCGCGGGATGTCGGCGGCGCGGATGGCTTCAGTCGCGCCTGCACGACGGAGGCGATCGACGGTGATGGGCGTGTCGATGTCGTAGAAGAACACGGGGCCGCGCGCGTGTTTAAACAAATACTGCGCGGCCGCGATGCCATCCGGAAAGTACGACCCGACGATGACCAGATCGCTTTCCGCAGCGGCGCGGGCGAGCCGGCCGGCGGCCTCGGGCCACTCGCGGTAGAGCGTTACCTCGCAGAATGAGGGGGCGGCGAGGTCGCGGTGCTCCCTGTACCAGGGAACGTCTTTTTCCAGAAAGGAAATGCTGTGCCCGCGCGCATGGAGCGCCTGGCACAAGGATCGGTATGTGGTGGCGTGGCCGTTGCCCCAAGCGGAGGTGATGGTGAGGCCAAGGATCGCGATCTTCACGCGCCGCCCTTCCCTGCCCACAGCGTTTGCAGCAGCACGTGGGCTTGTTGCGCGCGCTGCGCATAGGTGTGCTCGGCAAGGGCGCGGCGGTGGAAGGCGGCACCGATCTGCTTTGTGCGCTCAAGGGAGTGGCTGCGCAGTGCGGCAACGATCGCCTCCGCGTCGCGCACGACCAGGATCTCTTTCTCGGGGACGAAAAAGGTTTCCACACCCGGCCAAGCGTCGCACAAGAGGCAGGCACCCGCGCCCGCGACCTCAAACACGCGCGTCGGCGGGGAGAAGCCAACCTGCGCCATGGACTCGCGATTGATATTGAGTACCATGCGGGCCGAGCCGTTGACGCGATTGTGCTCGCCCGTGGGCACGTGGCCCAGCCAGCGCACGTTCGGGGGCATGGGCTTGCCGCCCCAGCCTTCGCCGCCCAGCAGGAAACAAAGCTCCGGGGCGAGTGCGGCGGCGCGGAGAAACAGCTCTTCCACGCGGCGCTCGCGGTCCGGCAGGCGGTTGCCCAGGAAGACGAGGTCGGCCTCATAGCGCGGGTCGGGAGGCGCGGGGTGGTGCGTGTCCGGGTCCAGGCCGTTGTAGATGGCCTCGCAGACGGGGGCACCCAGGGCTCGGTAGCGCGCGACGGTTGCCGGGCCGCCGCCGTAGAGCAGCGCCGCATCGTACCGCGGGAGGGCTTCGCGGAACGGGTCGTGCGGGTCCCCTTCAACACGCGAAAGAGTCGCGGGCGCGTCCACGTCCCACACACAAGCCAGAGCGCCGGGTTTGCGATAGCTGGGGAGCGCCGCCTCGAGCTCCGCGTCATCGACCCCGATGCCTGAGTGCTTGACCAGCAGGTCGGCCGCGGGCGCGAGCTCCCTCAAAACAGCCTCGTACTCGCCCGGCTGGTACACGACCGAGCGCGCGTATGGGACTGAATCATAGTCGCGATTTTGCTGGCGGTTGTAGGCATCGGGCTCGGCATAGGTAATTGTGTAGCCGAGCGCGTGGAGGTATTTGTACATGCCCCGGTAGTAGGTGGCCGCGCCGTTCCAATACGAAGATAAAAGTGACGAGCCGAACGCCAGAATCCTCACGCAAGCGCTTCCTTGCAGATGGCCTCAAGCTGCCCAGCGCGGTGCAGGGTTGTGTGGCGCGCGTGCACCGTTGCGAGGCCCTCGGCGGCTCGCTGTACGCGGGCCCGGTCGTCGCGCAAAAGCTCGCGCAGCGCGGCGCACATCTCGCCTCCGTTGCGGGCCCAGAGAAAATCGTGCGGGCCGAACAGCGACTCCGCATCCTGCCAGGGCGCGGAAACGAGCGGGATGCCGCAGGCCAGGGCCTCAAACACGCGGATGGTGGGAATGCCGGGCAGCTCGGCCGCGTACTGGCGGCGGGGGACGTGGACCGTGCAGCGCGCGGCCGCGAAGGCCGCTGGGGCGTCAAGATTTGCGAGATAGCCGCCATAGGCCACGCCCGCATCCGCGAGCGCTTGCCGCCCCTCGTACGGGTAGCGGACGCCGTACACGAGCGCATCGCGCGCGGGCAGCCCACGCGCGGGTTCAAGCAGAAACTCCCGCAGCTCATCGGAGCGCTCGCCATCGCCCCAGTTGCCGACCCAAACTAGGTCGCGCTCGGGTCTTATCTCAGGCTGCGGTTGAAACACAGACACGTCCGCCGCTTCGTGCAAAGTCCACACGCGTTCCGCGCCCCAGCGTTCGCGAAAGATGCGGCGCAGGACCTCGCCGAACGCGAGCACACCATCAAACTCTGCGATGCGGAACCGGCTGAGCTGCTCGGGGCTGGACGACGCGCGATGGTGCGTGTCGTGGAACAACGCGCGGTAGCCCTTTTCATCACGAAAAGCGAGCACGCGATCCACCAAAGCGGGCTCGGTCCACTCGTGCACGATGACGATGTCTGCGTCATGCAGCACGTCGGCAATTACGGGATCGTTCGCATCCGCGTAGGTACGGACGTCCAGCTCCGGGTAAGCCGCCGCGAACTGCGCGAGCGAGCGTCGGCCCCGCTCGCCCTCGGCCAGCAGGTGGGTGTACGACCAACTGTCCGCCGGCTCCAGCGCCGTCACCGCGTGGCCGAGCGCGTGGAGCCCGCGCAGGAGCCCGCGCAGAAAGTGCGCGTTGCCATTGTTCCAGTCCGAGCGGATCGAGTGCGCGCAGTAGGCGATGCGCAGCGCGCTCATGCAACAGCCGTCCGTACTTCGAGCGACTCGTAAAGCGCTTCGTGGCGGGCCACCATCGCATCCGCCGTGAACTGCTCGCGCGCATGCCGGAGGGCGCGCGCGCCCATTGCGGCCAGCTCTTGCGGCTCCGCCGCCAACCGGCGGACTACCGCCTCAAGCGAGCGGGGGTTGCGCGGCTGAAAGTACGCTGCCGCGTCACCCCAAAGCTCGCGCAAAGTGGGGAGCTCGCTCAACACCAGCGCGCAACCGCTCAGCGCGGCTTCCAGCGGGGCCAGCCCAAACGGCTCGTAGCACGAGGTCCCGATGTATAGCGCCGTTCGGCTGTACAGCTCGCGCAACTGGTGAGCGTTCTGCTTGCCCAGGTAGTGCACACCGCGCTCCGAATGCCCAGCAGAGCCCGTCTCTCCGGGCGGGGCAGGTTCGCCCGCGACCAGCAGCGGTACGGGTACATCAATTTCCTCGAGCAGAATGACACACTTGCCCGGGTCCCAAGCGCGACCCACAGTGATGGCCTGGAGCTCCTGGGGATGCCCGGGCAGAAATAGCTCGGGCGAGCGGCCGTTCGGAATCACCTCGATGTGCCGGTCAATCGCGTACTGCTCGCGCAGCTCGCGCGCCATCCAGGCGGTGGGCGCAGACAGCCGCGTCGCGTGTTCCAGGCCGGCGCGGACCAGTGCGACGTAGCCGCGCATGCGGCCGGTGTCGGGGACGCGCCCGCCATGGACAGACTGCCACCAGCTGAGTATGTCGCTGTGGCCGGTCACGAGCACGGGCAGCGTATCGGACAACAAGCCGTAGGCGAACTGGTTTGCGTGCAGCAGGTTCGGCTGCAGCCGCACCGCAAGCTCGCGCAGCAGTTCGGACGAGCGCTCAAGGTCCTCCGCGGCATCCTCCATCCACTCCAGCCGGTATTCAGTCTCAATGCATTGAAACAAGGGCGAACGCATGTTCGCGACCCACGCGCGCTGGCCCGCGTCAAGCGCCTGCCCAAGCGACACCAGCGTCACCTGATGGCCCCGGCGCACAAGCCCCGCGCTCAGCTCTTCGGTGTAGGTCCAAACGCCGCCGACTGAGTCCGTAGTTAGAAGGACGTGCATTCAAGCTCCTCGAGTGCTGCCGGCTGTTCCTCCTGGATGTCGCTGAAGCTGTCAAACAAACCCAGATAGTGGCGGTGGGCGCGCTCCCAAGCTTTATCGTCGGGAGCGGCACCAAACGTTTGCACATACAAGGGCGAGCCCGGAAAGGGGAACATGGGCACGGGCTCGGAAACCCAAACGCCCTTGCGCTTCAACTCGGTCTGCCAGGCCTGCACAGCAGCTGTGTCGTCGTGCGCGGTGCGGATAAGATTGGCCTGCACCCACGGGATGCGCTGCTTGGCATAGGCGAGCAGCTCGGCGATGCGGTCGGTGCTCATGCGGCAGTTCTTGTTGAGCTCCGCACGGCCTTCTTCGGTGATGGACTCAATGCCGCACTCAATCGAGATGGCATGCGCACGGGCCAGGAGGTCAAACCCTTCTTCGTCCCACAGGTCAATGCGCGTTTGGAAGCCGATCTTGAGCGGGCGCTTGGCGATCTCTTCCAGCAGCACACGTACCTGCTTGCCCACTCCGAAAATCTCGTCGATGAAGTAGATGTAGGTGACGCCGCGTGCGACGAGCGCGTCGATTTCCGCGAGCACGGCCGCGACCGGGCGCTCGCGGAACTTGTTGCGGAACAGCGTTTTGTTACAAAACGAGCAGGACCACGGGCAGCCGCGCGCGAACTCGAGCTCCGCGCCCAGGCCATCCACCTGCTCAAAGACGTGGTGTTTGTGCGTATGCAGCTCGACCGGGTAGTCGCTCAGGTCCATGGGGCCGAGCGCGGTCATTGCTGTCACGCCCAGGCCTTCGCTCAGGTGCAGGCCGCCGGCGTCCTGCCAGCAGCAGCCGGAGATCGTCGCCCATGGCTGCGCGGCGAGCAGCGGAAGGACCTGGTCGTGCTCGCCGCGGATCACCACGTCCGCGCCGGTCTTGCGCAGGGTCGCCGCGGGCGTGACAGAGCCATGCGGCCCGATAAGCACGATCTTCGCGCCGATGCCGCGCAGGGCTGCGACCCACTCCTGGGGCACGCGCAGCTCGGGCGGCGGGCAGCGCCAGAAAAGGTAAGAAGGCGCGGTGGGAATGACGAGAAAATCCGGCGCAAAATCGCCAAGGCGCGCGCGCGTTTCCGCAGGCGAAAGCGTTTCCATCTGCGCATCCACAAGCGCGACCTCGTGCCCGGCTTTGCGAAGCTCCTCGCGCGCGTGGAGCAGCTCAAGAGGCAGGTGCGGTTCGCGGCAGCCGAAGTACGTCGAACCCTCAAAGCTCCAGAGTGGGTTCACAAGCGCGAATCTCATAGCGCGGCTCCTGCGGTGGTGGCGGCGAGTTGGGGCGGGACGCCGGCCTGCGCGGCGCGGCGGCCCCGCAGATCGCTGCGCCAAAAGGCTGCGATGTCCGCGAAGATCGCGTCGAGCGGGCGCTTCGGCTTCCAGCCGGTATGCGCCGTGAGCTTGGCCGTGTCGCTCACGTAGATGAGCTGGTCTCCGGGTCGCGCCTCGCTCCAGCGCACATCCACCGCCAGCCCGGTTTGCTTTTCAATCGCGGCGAGCGCTTCCCGCACGGAAAGGGCCTGCGCGAGCCCGCCGCCCAGGTTGTAGATTTCGCCCGAGCACACGCTGCGCTGCGCAACAACCAGCTCCATGGCGTCAAGCAGATCATGAACGTGAAGCACGTCGCGCACCTGGCAACCGTCGCCGTAAATAGTAACCGGCTCGCCTTCGAGTGCGGAATACAGGAAGTGGGCGACCCAACCCTGGTCTTCGGTCCCCAGCTGCCGCGGGCCCGCGATGCAGCTCATGCGGAAGACCACCGTGGGCACGCCGTAGATGCGCGCGTAGTCGCGCACATACTGGTCCGCCGCGCCCTTGGAGCAGCCGTAAGGCGAGTGGAAATCGAGCGGCTGTTCTTCATCGACGCCGATCGAGAGCGCGTCGGCGAAGCGGTACGCATCCCCTTCGCGGCGCGCGCCGAGCGCCTCGAGCGACCCGTACACCTTGTTCGTCGAAGTGAACAGCACAAGCGGCCGGGTGCGGGCCGCGCGCGCGGCTTCGAGCACATGGAGCGTCCCGAGTATGTTGGTGTGGCAGTCGGCGAGCGGGTCGGCGATGGAGGTGGTCACGGCGACCTGCGCGGCGAAATGGTAGATCTCCGTCATGCCTTTCGCGGCCTCAATCACGAGCGCGCGATCGCCCACGTCGCCGCGCACAACGGTGAGCCTCCCCGGCGCGGCAAGCGCCTGAAGCCAAGCTAGGTTCGTCTCGACGCCGGGCCGCGCGAGCGAGTCAAACACTGTCACATGCGCGGGGGTCTCCGTAAGCAGGCGCGCGGCCAGATTGCTGCCGATAAAGCCCGCGCCGCCGGTGATCAGCGCTTTCCGTTCCCTTTTCAAGCTCGCTCCTTGGGGTGTGGGATGCATCAGGCGGAAAGCCCGTAGCTGTTCAGCTCCCCGATCATGGTTTCGGCCTTGTCCTCGGGCTCTTGCGCGCGCAGCCAGTCCACCAACTCCGCGAAGCCCGCCTCGTGCGTGACCTGCGGCTCGTAGCCCAGCAGCCGGCGCGCCTTGGCGAGGTCCGCATAGGCGTGGCGGATGTCGCCGGAGCGATAGCGATGCGTGACCTGGTGCGGAATGTCCTTACCCAGCGCGGTGGAAAGCAGCTCCGCAACGCGCGCGATAGAGATAGGCCGGCCGGAGCCGACGTTGATGACGTGGCCGTTCGCTTCCGGCCGCTCAAGCGCGAGCAGGTTGGCGCGGACGATGTCGTGGATATTCACGAAGTCGCGCTGCTGCTCGCCGTCTTCAAAGACCAGCGGCGCTTGATTGTTGAGCAGGCGCGAAGCAAAGATCGCCGCGACGCCCGTGTAGGGGTTTGAAAGCGCTTGGCGCGTGCCGTAGATGTTGAAGAAACGCAGCGCGACCACGGGGAGGTCGTAGACGCGGCCGTAGGTGAGGCACAGCTCTTCTTGATCGCGCTTCGACAAAGCGTAAACGCTGGTGACCTCGCTCGGTTTGTCCTCCGCCGTGGGCCGGGGAGTGAGCGGCCCCGCGCACACGGGGCACTTGGGGTCCCAATCGCCCGAGCGCAGCTGCGCATTGCCGCGAATGGGCGGCGCGACCGGCCCGTGCTCGGCGCAGGTGTACGCGCCCTCGCCGTAAATGGACATGGAAGACGCGACCACCAGCTTTTCAACCGGCGTTTTGGTGTCAAGCAGCACCTGCAGCAGCTGCGCGGTGCCGAGCGTGTTCACATCCATATAGCGCTGGATCTCATACATCGACTGCCCAACGCCGACGGTCGCGGCGAAGTGGTACACCGCGTCTACGCCCTCAAGCGCTTGCCGTACCGCGCCCGCGTCGCGCACGTCGCCGTAGACGATCTCGACCTCGGGCGACAAATATGTGGGCAGCTTGCGACCGTGCACCTGCGGCGTCAGGTTGTCGAGCACGCGCACCGAGTGGCCCTCGCGCAGGAGCCCATCGGCCAGGTGCGAGCCGACAAACCCCGCGCCGCCCGTAATCAGAATGGTTTTTGCTCGCATCGTTCCCCCTTACAGCGCCGGCCGCCTTACAACGCCGGCGCTTCGGTTTCGCGTTCCTGCTTGTGCGGCGCGGGGGCGGCATAGCGGCCCACCGCCCAGCGCGCGAACTCCGTAAAATCCTCGACGTCCTTGGGCGGGCTGGCCCAGTGCGCCTCCATACCAAGGTGGTCGGGCGTGAAGCACAGGGTCATCGTGGTCTCAAATGGCGCAAGCGCGGCCATCTGCCGATCGAACCATGCTTCCGCATCCGGACGGAACCAGTCGGCCCAGCTTACCCCTGTGCGCAGATAGCGCACGCCCAGTTTCTTGAGCCACTCGACAGCGGAATCGAGCCGGGGGTCCTCATAATGGAACCACTGGCAGATGCCGAGCGCCGGGTTGGCTTGGGCGAGCGCGGGAAAGATCTCCGCGGACATCTTCGGCGTCCCGTCATGCTTCAGCAGGCCCATGTAGTAGTGCCGGTAGTACGACGAGCCTTCCGCTTCCTTGTGCCGCGTGGTCGCCTCCCAAGTGGGCGGCAGGTCGTACAGGCTATACCAGTGCACCCGCTCGGTTTGGCCCTTTAAAAGCCCGGCCATGCGCTCCAACCCGAACGCCGCAACCTCCTCCGCGCCGAATGAGCTCGCCCCCACCTCCGACACCCACACCGGCAGCCCAGCGGCGACGCGCGTTTCCGCGAGACGGTCGGGCCACTCATGGACGCCCCAGTGATTCCAGTCCAGCGGGAAGCCGTGTACCGCGACCACGTCGATGTTCTCGAGCGCGCCATGGCTCTTCATCAGCGAAATCCAGCGCCAATCGCACGAGCTCACACCGCCCAGCACGATCTTGAGCTCGGGGTTCACCTCCCGGATGGCCCGCGCGGAGGATCGTACCATCGCCGCGAACTTTTCCCAGTTCGGGTCCAGGTGGAAATTCCAATGCGACAGGTTATTGGGCTCATTCCAGAGCATGACGGCTTCGACCATTCGTGTTATCCCTTCACCAAAGCTTGCCCGCGAACTCGAGCTCCTGGATCCATTTGCCCTGCCGCTCGGTCGCAACCGGGGTGCACAACCAAGTTTCTTCTTCCGGGTGCGCATCGAGCCGCAGGCCCGCGGAGCGCAGCATCGCCTCCACCCCGGACTGGTTCGGCACCCACCAGTTGGTTGGGTCGCCTGAAAAGCGGTGCTCAAAGAAGCGCATCTGCGGAAAGGCGGGGTCGGTAAAGGGCGCCTCCTCCCAAAAGGGATAGTCGGGCGCGGCCTGCTTGGAAACGCCGTCGTGCGGACGCATCAGCGTTTGAAACACAAGCGTACCCCCCGGCTTGAGCTTTTGCACCACCCGGTCCAGCGCATACAGCGGGTAACGCAGGTGATAAAAGATGCCCATAAAAAGCACCAAGTCGAACTGTTCCGGGATGGCCAGGACATCATAGACCGAGCAGTGCCGGTACTCGATGTCGAGCGCGAGTGCATCGCGCGCTATCCGGGCCTGATTCAGGTAGCGCTCGTCCGTGTCGATGCCCAGCACCCGCGCCGCGCCCCGGCGCTTGAGCTCGATCGCGTAGTAGCCCCCGTTGCAGCCGATGTCAAGCACGGTTTTGCCCGCGAGATCGGAAGGCAGCGCTTCGCCGAGAGAACGCCACTTCACGGATGGGTAATCGCCCAAAAAGTGATCAGGCGCGGTTTGGACGCCGTGAATACTGATGTTGTGGAACCAGGGTCCGGCGTTGCGGAGCTGCGTTTCGAGATCCTTCCCGCGCACCGGCTCCGTTGTTTGTTCTTCCAAAACAAAAGCCCCCGTCTTTCTCGTGTGCGAGGCGCGCCCGCCCTTGAGCATCTACTTACATTGTAAATACACCTTTCACAGAAGCGCGCGCAACCCTCATACCCTATACCGCGCAAGCGTTTGGCTGGAGCGCGCACAACCTCATTGTGCGTGCACGCGTTCTTTTCTCCTGGAACCCCTGCGCCAACGAGCTTGCAAATCCCGCTGCGGCTGGGGCGTTTCCCCCAAGGAGAAGCATATGGCACGCAATCCCCTCGAGTTCGGCCCCAAGCCGCCGTTCCCCAAGCAGAAGCAGCCAGCCCCCGGCGAACAGCAGCAGATGGATCCTCAACCCGATACGGGCCTCGAAAGCTACACGGGGCGGAACCGCCTCACCGACCGCGTCGCGCTCATCACCGGTGCCGACTCCGGCATCGGCCGCGCCGTCGCCGTTTTGTTCGCCAAGGAAGGTGCCGACGTGGTTATCACGCATGTTCCGGGCGAGGAGCGCGACGCGGAGGTTACGGTGGACGCCATCACCAAGCAGGGCCGCCGGGCGCACGCCCTCGCGCTCGACTTCGCCGACCCCGGAACCGCGGCCCAGGCGGTCGAGGAAACCGTAAAAAGGTTCGGCAAGCTGGACATCGCCGTCGCCAATGCGGCCTACCAGCGCACCTACGGGAAGCTTGAAGACGTCCCGGCGGACGAGTTCGCGATGGCTTACCGCGTCAACGTCGGCGGCACCTTCGCGCTCGCGCAAGCGGCGGCCAAATACCTCCAGCCGGGCGGCGTCATTCTCGCCACCACCTCCATCCAGGCCTTCGATCCCAGCCCCAATATCTTCGTTTACGCGTCCACCAAGGCCGCCATCGCGAATATGGTGAAGGGCCTGGCCAAGCTGCTCGCCGAAAAAGGCATTCGTGTCAACGGCGTCGCCCCCGGGCCGGTTTGGACCCCGCTCATCCCGGCCACCATGGCGACCGAAAAGGTGGAAAAGTTCGGCGCGAGCACCGCGTTCGAGCGGCCCGCGCAGCCGGTCGAGCTCGGGGCGCTGTACGTGTTCCTCGCCTCCGATGACGCCAGCTACGTCACGGGCGAAATCTACGGCGCGACCGGCGGCCGCACCCCACTCTAAACAGCCGCGCGACACCCGGGTGCCCCTTTCCGGGTGCCCGGCTTTGCGGCACCGTACTCTTCCCAGTCCTTCCCCGCGCTAAACTCCTTAAGAGCGCATGGCAGACGAGACCCAAAAAACAAAAAGCGCTTGGGGCGAGCGCCTTGCTGCCCTGCGCAACGTACCTCCGGTGCTCCGCATTTTGTGGGACTCAGGCCCCGCGGTCGTGACCTGGGGCCTGATTCTGCGGCTGCTGGTCGCGGGCGGCCCGCTGCTCGGCGCATGGATCGCAAAAAACATCATCAACGGCGTCCAACAGGCGATCAGCGGGCGGGGCGTCCCTGTCCATTTCTGGTGGTTTGTCGGCGCCGAGGTCCTCGTGGTCGTCGGCACGGGCTTGGTCGCGCGCTTTATCGACTACGGCGACGCGCTGCTTGCCGACCGCTACACCCACTACGTTTCCATCCGCGTGATGCGCCAAGCCGCGCAGCTGGACCTTACCACCTACGAAAACCCCGAATACTACGACCGGCTCGAGCGCGCCCGCGTCCAGGCCACTGACCGGCTCGCCATGATCCAGATGATGGGCCGGCTCATCCAGCAGATCCTTTCCGCTCTCCTGTTTTCGAGCGCCCTGCTGTGGTACGCGCCTCTGCTGCTGGTGCTGCTCGCCGTCGCTGTTATCCCGTCGTTCCTGGGCGAAACGCACTTCGCTTTCCTCGGCTATGCGAAAAACTTCCGCCAAACCCCGGCCAAGCGCGAGATGGACTACATCCGCCAGGTCGGCGGGTCGAAAGAAGCCGCAAAGGAGCTCAAGCTTTTCAATCTGAGCGAGTACTTTACCGACCGGTTCGCCCGCCTTTCAGAGGGGATTTACAGGGAAAACGTAGCCTTATCGAAGCGCCGCGTTTTCTGGGGCGGCTTGTTCTCCGTTATCGGCAACGGCGGCTACTACGGGAGCTACATCTACATCATCTGGCGCGCCATCCACGGCGGCTACGATATCGGCACCTTTTCCTTCATTACCGCTTCGGTCCAGCAGGCGCAAACCGCGCTTCAGCAGGTGTTTTCGCTCGCTTCCGGCATTGCCGACCAGGCGCTTTTCCTCACTGACCTGATCGGCTTTTTCGACATGCAGCCCACCATCGTTTCCAAACCGGACGGTCGCAAGGTACCCCGCCCCATCCGGCATGGCTTTGAGTTCCGCAATGTGTCGTTCGCCTACCCCGGGACGACCCGGCGCGTGCTCAAGGGTTTCAACCTCACGCTTTGCCCCGGCGAGCGCGTTGCGCTGATCGGCGAAAACGGCCAAGGGAAAACCACAGTCGTCAAACTCATCACCCGGCTCTACGATCCCACCGAAGGGGAGATTTTCTTGGACGGCGTCGATCTCCGCGAGTACGACCTGAACGACCTCCACCAGGAGATGGGCGTCATCTTCCAGGATTTCATGCGCTACGAGATGACGGTCCGCGACAACATCGCGGTAGGCCGGGTCGAGCTGCCGCACACCGAGGAGGACATCGCGGCTGCGGCCGAAAAGTCTCTCGCCTCAAGCGTGGTCCGCAAGTTGGGCGGGGGCTACGACCAGATGCTGGGCCGCCGGTTTGAGGCCGGTGTGGACCTGTCCGGCGGCGAGTGGCAGCGCATCGCGCTGGCCCGCGCCTACCTGCGCGACGCGCAGCTGCTGATCCTCGACGAGCCCACGGCAGCGCTTGACGCCCGCGCTGAACTGGAAGTGTTTGAGCGCTTCGCCGAGCTGACCGCGGACAAGATGGCGCTGTTTGTTTCGCACCGGTTTTCAACCGTGCGCATGGCCGACCGCATTGTGGTGCTTGCCGGAGGGCAGCTGGTGGAGGAAGGCGACCATGCCCGGCTGATGGCGCTCGGGGGCCAGTATGCGGAGATGTTTGAAATACAGGCAGCGAG
This sequence comes from Acidobacteriaceae bacterium, assembly GCA_965218545.1. Classification (GTDB taxonomy): domain Bacteria; phylum Acidobacteriota; class Terriglobia; order Terriglobales; family Acidobacteriaceae; genus EB88. Next base: position 358,650 of record CBDCLB010000002.1, read on the forward strand.
CTACCGGTAAACTTTCGCAAGGCGCAAGAAACAGGGAGCAAGCGTGGCAGAAACCAACACACCCGGCGAAGTTCCAACCCAGCGCGCGCCCGCTTGGCACGATGCGGAGCTGCGCGCCCAGGCCCGCGCCGATGCGGGGGAGCTGCACGCGACGCGCAACCCGCGCGGCCCAAGCGGCCTGCGCGCCCGGGCCGAGGCGGCGCGCGCCGCGCTTGACGCGCTCCAGCGCAAACTCGACGCCCTGCCTCCGCCGGACTACACGTCCGCAGTCCAGGACCCGCTCCTGGTGCTGCGCGAAAATCCCCGTCTTCTGCGCTCCGCGCTCAATGAGGTCGCGACCGGACACCGCATTCTCGACCGCCTGCCCCGGCTCGCGCCCGCGGGCGACGGTGAAGGGCTGCCGCGCATCGCCGCGGTGGCCGGCGGCTACTTCCGCGCGACCGGGAATGTGTGGGACGCGGGGGCGCTCCCCGTCTACATCGACGAACTCCAAAAAAGCGACCCGCTTGAGCTCCAGGAGCTTTGGTCCCTGTCCTCGCTCATGAAGTTTCACCTCATGGAGCAGGCCGTCAGCGAGGGCGAAGCCGTATTCGCCGCAGGCATTCCGCCCGGCCGCAGCCACGTCATTGACGCCTGCGTCACGAGCCTCCGCGAGCTCGGCTTTGCCGACTGGGCCATCGTCGCCGAGCCGCTTATCGCCTTTGACCGCTTGCTGCGCGAGGATCCCGCGGGCGCTTACGGGCTCATGGACTTCCCTTCCCGCGAGCTCTACCGCAAGCGCGTGGCCGCGCTCGCCCGCTATGCCGATGCAACCGAGTACGAGGTTGCGCGCGAAGCCCTCCGGCTTTCCCGCGAAGCGCAAGCGCGGCCCAGCCCTGACCCGCGCGTCCACACCCGCGAAGCCCACGTCGGCTATTACCTTCTCGACGCGGGCGCGGACGAGCTGGCCCACGCCGTTGGGTACCGTCCGCCCCTACTTGAGCGCCTCCGCATCAGCGCCAAGCGCGATGCGGACCTGTTCTATATCGCGCCCATCGAGATCCTTTCGGTCCTGCTTATCGCGGCCTTGATCATCTGGGTCGTCCCCAACGCCCGCACCGGTTGGTCGCTGATCTGGCCCTTTCTGCTCTTGTTTCTTCCGGCCACGCAGGGCGTCGTGGACCTGATGAACAACGCGGTCACCGCGATTTTTGAGGCCCGTCCGCTCCCCAAACTCGCCTTTGCGAAAAGCGGAATCCCGCCCGTGTGCGCAACCCTGGTCGCCGTGCCCACACTGCTGCTTAGCGAAAAGCAGCTGCGCGAGCTCATAGCCGATCTCGAGGTCCGCTATCTCGCCAACCCCGACCCCAATCTCCACTTCGCGCTCATCACCGACCTGCCCGACTCGCTCACCAAACCCCGCGAAAACGACACGGACCCGTTGGTCTCGCTCGCCGTCCGGCTCATCGACGAGCTCGACGAGCGCTACCGCGGCGAGCGCGGCGGCCGGTTCGCGCTCTTCCATCGTCACCGCATCTTTAACGCGCGGCAGGGCGTATGGATGGGCTGGGAGCGCAAACGCGGCAAGCTCTTGGACTTGAACAAATATCTCGAAGGTGCATTCGATGCGTTCCCGGTCAAGGCCGGCGGCGTGGACGCAGTCCGTCACGCGCGCTATATCATTACCCTCGACTCCGATACCCAGCTGCCGCGCGGCACCGCGGCCAACATGGTCGGCGCAATGGCGCACCCGCTCAACCAGGCCGTCATCGACCCCGAGCGCCGTATCGTGACCGCGGGCTACGGTATCCTGCAGCCCCGCGTGGGCGTCAGCGTCCACTCGGCTTCGCGCTCGCGCCTGGCGTCGATCTTTTCCGGCCAGACCGGCTTTGACATCTACACCCGCGCGGTTTCGGACGTCTACCAGGACCTGTACGGCGAAGGTATTTTCACGGGCAAGGGCATCTACGAGGTGCAAACGCTCCACGCCGTGCTCGACCGCCGCTTCCCGCGCAACGCCCTGCTCTCGCACGACCTGATTGAAGGTGCCTACGCCCGCGCGGGCCTCGCGACCGATATCGAGGTGGTCGATGACTACCCGTCGCATTACTCGGCATATACCAAGCGCAAACACCGCTGGGTGCGCGGCGACTGGCAGATCACCCAGTGGATTTCGAACTCCGTCCCGGACGAATCGGGCCGCAAGGTCCGCAACCCCATCTCCACCATTTCGCGCTGGAAAATCTTCGACAACCTGCGCCGCTCGCTGGTCGAGCCCGGCACCATGCTGCTGTTCATCGCGGGATGGTTCGGCCTCGTCGGCGGACCGCTCTACTGGACCCTCGTCACGCTGGCGCTCATGTTTCTGCCCACCTTCGTGCAGTTCTGCTTCTCCATCGGCCGCGCGCTTGTTTCCGAGCAGTCCGGCGCAGTCGGTGAGGCGTTTGAAGGCACAGGCCAAGCAGCGTTCATTACCCTGCTCAACGTCGTCTTCCTGCCGCACTCCACGTTTCTTTCGCTCGATGCCATCGTGCGCTCGCTGGTCCGCCGCCTGGTGACCGGCCAAAAGCTGCTCGAGTGGGAAACCGCTGCTGAAGCCGAGTCCGGCAAGCGTGTGACGCCCGTGGACCGCTACCTGAAAGCCAGCCCTTTGTTCGCGCTCGGGATCGCCCTGCTGCTGTTGTTCTTCGGCGGACGCGCGGCCTTTTTCATCGGCCACGTTCCCCATGCTTTCGGGGTTCCCTATGCGTTGCTGGTCGCCCTGCCCGTGCTGCTGCTGTGGGCCGCCGCGCCCCTTATCACCGCCTGGCTCAACCAGCCCCCTGCCGAGGCGGAAAAGCCGCTCACCGCGCCCGACGCCGCGTTCCTCAACGAGCACGCTCTGCGCATCTGGCGCTACTTCCACCAGTTCGGCGGCACGCGTCACCACTACCTCATCCCCGACAACGTTGAGGAGCAAAACCTGTTTGAGGCCGCGCGCGTTTCACCCACCAACCTCGGCCTGCTCCTCAATGCGCGGCAGGCGGCGGTCGAGTTCGGCTGGCTCACCGCGCCCGAGTTCGCCGAGCTGACCCTCCGCACCCTCGCGACTTTTGAAGCCCTGCCCAAGTACCGCGGCCACCTGTACAACTGGTATCGCACCGATACTCTGGAACCACTGCACCCCATTACGATCTCGTCCGTCGACAGCGGCAACTTCGCGGCCTCGCTTTACACGCTGCGCATGGGCGCTGGGGAACTGCTTTCGCGGCCCTTGATCGACGCGCGCCTGTTCACCGGCCTTCGGACGCAGCTGGCGGTGTCACAGGCGGGCGACTCCGGCCTGCCCGCTCCGGGCGCCTCGCTCGACGGGCACCTTGCCTGGGCGCTCGAACGCGCCGCGCTGCAACCCGCCATGCAAGCCCGCGAGGCAGAACCCGCCCAGCCCGCCACCGAAGCCGCCTGGTGGCGCGACGAGCACGCCAAGCGCACCGCCGCAATCGCCGCGCTCGTCAGCGAGTACCAGCCCTGGCTGCTGCCTGAGTTTTCCGCCCTGCGCCCCACGCTCGAGCTTGAGGGCGCGGCCGCCCACCCCCGGCTCGGCAGCGCCGCCGGGTTCGCGCGCGAGCTCGAAGCGCGCCTCGCCGTGCCGGCCCACGCGCGCGACGCGCGAACTGACGCAGCTCTGCCCGTGCTCGCCGAACGCCTCCGTGCGCTGCTGCCGGCTGCCGTGCAAGCGCTGGAAGAACTGACGGCGCGGGTCGAGCGCTGCTCCCGCGAGGCTTTCCGCCTGGCGACGGAGATGGATTTCGGCTTCCTGGTCCAGCGCGACCGCGAAATGCTTTCGATCGGCTTTGACGTTGAACGGGGGGAGCTGCACCAGGCCTGCTACGACATGCTGGCGTCGGAAGCCCGCATCGCGACATTTATCGCCGTCAGCAAAGGCGATCTCGAACAAACCAGCTGGTTCAAACTGGGCCGCACCCACACGCTCGCCTTCGGTCGGGCCGTGCTGTTGAGCTGGACCGCGACCATGTTCGAGTACCTGATGCCCTCGCTCTGGATGCGCTCCTACCCGGACACGCTCATGGCGCGCACGCTCGCGGGCGTCGTCGCGATTCAGCGCGAGTACGCCCGCAAGCTCAAGCTGCCGTGGGGCATTTCGGAGTCCGGCTACGCCGAGGTCGACGACGGAGGCCACTACCATTACAAGGCCTTCGGTATTCCCGAGATCGCGCTCAAGTGGGACGCCACCGCAGGCCCGGTCGTCTCGCCCTACTCGAGCTTCCTCGCGCTCGGCATCGACCGCGACGCGGCGCTCAAGAACCTGCGCGCCATGGCAAAGGCAGGCTGGGGCGGTGCGTACGGCTTCTATGAAGCGATCGACTACATGCAGGGCCGCGAGCGCCCCCGTCTCGTGCGCGAATGGATGGCGCACCACCAGGGCATGTCCCTAATGGCGCTGCTCAACCTGCTGCACGACGACGCTTGCAAGCGATGGTTCCATGCGAACCCCCACCTGCAGGCCGCCGAGCTTCTGCTGCAGGAAAAGCCTGTGCGCGAAGCCGCGCTGCGCGAGGAAGTGCGGAAAACTCCGATAAAGACAGTGGCAACTTGACGAGAATTTACTCTAGCTTCTTCGCTCCGGGCTACAGATCAGATCTCTCCGGAGATGCCACCTCATCCTGCACTGGGCAAGGACCGCCTTCTCCACATCCAGCGCCACCGCCTCCGCCAGCTCCGCCACCGAAATCCTCGAACGCACCAGTGTCGCTATGTGTAGGTCCGTCAATCGACGGATCCTCGATATCCACGTTGTAACTCATGATGGACGAACCGCCGACACAATCTTCGCAATCACCCAACCCGTAGTCATGAGAATCCTCATGACTGGAAGCATACGTCAGACCAGCTGGGTTATTTACCAGGTCCGCTGATAAACCTATCGTCGCTGCCATGATAGTGTTATAGCCGTACGTAGAAGCAGAACTATAGTTCACAGTACTTGCGTTTAATCCATACTGGCCTGGATTTGTAAAAGTAGTCGTCGTGACCCAAGCGGTATTGTTTGCTTGTGGGGGTGCTCCAGTCGAACTGACGAAATCGTAAGTTACTCCTTGAGCGCTGTAAGCGTTGGCGTTGTTTGTGAAGCCTGCTACAACGGCAAATTGAGCTGTGCTGCCAGGAGGAAAGCTGTAGCTATCGATATAAACGGTTACGTGCGCTCCAGGTGTCCAGAAGGCCGGCAGATTATTTGTGGTACCTGCGCATTGGACGGTGGAGACGTCGGCTGCTGTGCAACGCAAAGAAGCGCACAGGGAAGAATGAGCATGGATACGCACACCGCATGTCGCATAGGGCCTCCTGCTATCAACTCTCTTGATTTAAGCTTATCGCGCTTTTTGCCTGATTGATGTAATCATCGAAGCCTGCGAGCTTGTATCAAGCCAACTTAAAGCGGCGGCGGACGCCATCGGATGGCTATTATGATCTAGCTCTACGGGCTTGGAGGTAGAGAAATCCCAAGCTTTCAATACCGAGTAAGCTTGCGCCGAAGGGGAATATTTCAAAAAAACCAAATATTTGGTGTCGACTTGCAAAGGAGTTGAACCAGAGGAAGGTTTAGAAGATATGATGCGCCCATTCGGAAGACGTAATTTGCCGCCATCTTGGAGAATAGTGACCTCGGAAAGGGGAGACTTTTCCTGAGTATCATTTTTCAAGATGTCTTCGATCACAAAAGAAAGTTCCGAGTAAACGCCTGTGCGATCTTGGGAAAGAAAAGGCTGAAACGATGAAACTTTCCCCACCGCAATCAGATTACTTGCTGAAACCGGTGCCCGAGGAGGTTTGGAGTATTCTTCGTATCGAACTAAACCGACATTTCGGGGTTCATCCGTAGTTACATCGCCAATCTGCGGGCGCAAAGTTTCAGGCACATTGAACATCATTGAACGAGATGAACGAAGTGATGAACTTACATCGGCGGACGCCTCATTTTTCGGCGTCATAACCCAGACTGGCAAAGAACCACGGTCAGGGCTCGCCGCTTGTGCTAAAACGAGGCTGGACAACAGAAGCTTGCCGATCAGAAGGAGAGGTGAAGTAGACTGCGAGTGCATCTGAATACCTCCGTGCGGACAGTGAGGATTCCTGTCGTGTTTTGGTTGCCTTGCAAATTCCGCGTTTTCCGAAGCAGGTAATTCCTCTTAATCAAATCTTTTCAGATTGGACATGAAGGTTTCTCACGCTGCTCGCCCTATAGATGGCAAGTACCTTCGCCGCGCGCGCCGGGTCGGTCGACCAGCTCTTCGATACCTGCGATACAAACTGCTCCCCGCTCCCCGCCGCGAGCGCGGCCCGGTAGTGTGGGTAGCCATTCTCGAGCGAGCGCAGCAGCGTCATGCGGTGCGCGAAACAGTCTTGCCAGTCCGAGAAAACGATCCACTGCGCCTGCACGGTGGTCCAGGCACCGTGCAGGTACTCGCGCGTCGGGAGGCTCAGGGATGCGCCGCGGGGTGGATGGCACTGCTTCTGCCCAAACAGGTTATTGGCCTGCAGGGCGAGCGCGGACGCGCCCCAGGCGGACTCGAGCGCGGCCTCGCACGCCGCGTATTCGGGATAGATATGGCCGGCAGCGCGTGCGGCCGCAGCGGCTTTCGGCAAGAACTCTTGTGGTGTCATCGAGCTTTCTCCGGAAATAGAAAAAGCGCCCCAGCAAGCGGGCGCTCTTTTCAGTATGTCCGGGGAAGCGAGAACGAAGTGCAAAACCGCCTGCGCGGCTGGCGGCCACTTCGTGGCGGGTATTCGAAAAAGCTAAACAACGAAGTACTTCGCCTGCGGATGGTGCACGATCAGCGCGTTGGTGCTCTGCTCCGGCTCCAGGTGAAACCCTTCCGTGAGCCGCACGCCGATGTTCTCCTCCGGCCGCAGCAGCTCGAAGATCTTGGTCTGGTCTTCGAGGTTCGGACAAGCCGGATAGCCAAAGGAGTAGCGCGAGCCACGGTACTTCTGGTGAAACAAGTCGCGCGTCTCCGGCGCGTCCTCGCCCGCGATCCCGAGCTCCTCGCGGATGAGCTTGTGCGCGTACTCGGCCAATGCTTCGGCTGTTTCCACGCCCAAGCCATGCACGTAGAGATAGCGCGTGAAGTCGCCCGCGTCGAACAGATTTTTGGTTTCCTCGCTCGCCCGCTCGCCGATGGTCACGACGGAGAACCCGATCACATCCATCCGGCCTGAGCCTTTCGGGTGAAAATAATCGGCAATCGAAAGTTTGCGGCCCTCCCTTTGGCGTGGAAAGCTGATGCGCAGGCGCTCGCGGCCCGGCTCATCAGGGTCGTACACCACAACATCATTGCCATCCGCCTGCGCCGGGTAGAACCCATATACGAGCTTTGGCCAGAACCAGTTTTTCTCTTTAATCTCCTGCTTAAGCTCGCGCAAGATAGGCCGGTATTTTTCCTCGACCAGCCGCACATAGTCGGTCGCTGACGCGGTCTTGAGCTGCCACTGGTTCTTGAACAGCGCCGTCTCATTGATGTACGAAAAAATCAGGTCGAGGTCGAAGTCCTTGCGAACCCGGCAGCCATAAAAGGCGGGGCGGGGCGTCTCGTCCAACGGCGTCACGGAGCTTGATCGCACCACGGGCGCTTCCGCCACCGGCGCTGCCTGCGCGGCCGCGAGATGCGGCGCGACCGGGTACACCTTCACGGTGCTGCCTTCTTCCATCCGCTTCGCGCGCGCGCCATCTTCCGTCGTCAGGTCGCTCATGACGTGCAGCCCGGCGAACGCGTCCTCCGCATAAAACACAGCGGATGAGTACTCCTGGCGCAGATCCTGTTCCACGTACTTGCGCGTGAGCGCCGCGCCGCCGCAAATGACGGGAGTTTTCATTGCGAGCCGCTGGAGATCTTGGATTACATACTTCATCTCGAGCGTCGACTTCACCAACAGCCCGCTCAGCCCGATCGCGTCCGCGTTGTGCTCCTGCGCGGCCTTGATAATCGCGTCCGCAGGCTGCTTGATGCCGAGGTTCACGACCTTGTAGCCGTTGTTGGACAGGATAATGTCGACCAAATTCTTGCCGATGTCATGCACGTCGCCTTTGACCGTCGCAAGCACGATGGTTCCCTTCTGTGTGCCCTCCACGCGCTCCATCTTCGGCTCAAGGTAGGCGACCGCGGCCTTCATTACCGCAGCTGAATCGAGCACCGAAGGCAGCTGCATTTTACGCGCGCCGAACAGGTCGCCGACGGTCTTCATGCCGTCCAGCAGCACGGTATTGATCAGCTCCAGCGGCGTGTAGATTTCGAGCGCCGTTTCCAAGACCTCTTCGAGCGAGCGCTTGTCGCTTCCCTGCCCCATGGAACGCTCGCCGCGAATGATCAGCTGCTTCAACTGATCCTCGAGCGCAAGCGACTCGACCGCGACCTGGTCCTCCTTTGCGCTCGGGTCCAGGCCGCTGAAGTAGGCCATGTACCCCTGCAGCGGGTCGCCCTCGCTCGTATCGCGGAAGATGAGCTTGCGCGCAAGCTCCACTTCCCGCTCGGGAATCTTGTAGAGCGGGTAGATCTTCGCGTAGTTCACAATCGCCGCGTCGAGCCCGCGATCCACAGCTTCCTTTAGAAATACCGAGTTCAAAACCCGACGTGCATACGCGTTCAGCCCGAAGGAGATATTGCTCACGCCAAGGATTGTCTTCGCCTTGGGCAGCTCCTGCTTGATGCGCCGCACGGCTTCCAGCGTTTGCATCCCGGCATCGCGGTAATCCTCCTGCCCGGTCGAGATCGGCAGCGTCAGCGGGTCGAACAGGATATCCTCGCCCCGCACCCCGAAGCGCTCGGTCGCCATCTCGTAAATGCGCTTCGCCACCGCGACTTTCCTGTCCGCGGTCAGCGCCATGCCTTCCTCGTCGATGGTCAGCGCGACCACCGCGGCTCCGTAGCGCTTGGCCATCGGCAGCACCTTGCTCGTGCGCTTTTCGCCGTCCTCCAGGTTGATGGAGTTAATGAGCGGCTTGCCCGGCACGCGCTTCAGCGCTTCCTCGATCACGTCCGCTTCGGTCGAGTCGATCACCAGCGGCGCGGTCACGCGTGTCGCCAGCTTTTCGAGCACGCCGTTCATGTACGCCTTTTCGTCCTCGCCCACGACCGCGCAGCACAGGTCCAGCAGCTGCGAGCCCTCGCTCGCCAGGCGCTTGGCCATGGCGAGAATGCCGTCGTAGTCCCCGGCCCGTACCATGTCCCGGAAGTGCGCGACCCGCGTGGTCGTATTCATTTCCTCGGCCACGATTACGGGCTGTCCATCCACCTCAAGCGGCGTCGCCGAGAATGCGCTTGCCACCACGCCCTGCGGCTTCACCTCGCGCCGCGCGGGTTTCGCGTCCCGAACCGCCTCGACAACCGCGCGCAAATGCGCCGGTGTCGTCCCGCAACAGCCGCCCACAACCTGCACGCCATACTCGGTCACGAACCGCCGATGGTAAGCGGCCAGCTCCTCGGGCGTCAGCTTATAGACGGCAATGCCGCCCTCGTTCTGCGGAAGCCCCGCGTTGGGCAGCACGCTGATTGCCCGCGTGGAGTTTTTGCACAAAAAACGCACCGAGTCGTTCATCTCCGCGGGCCCGGTCGCGCAGTTCAAACCAATCACATCCGGCTCAAAGCATTCCATGACAGCCAGCGCCGCGCCGATCTCCGAACCCAGCAGCATAGTGCCCGTCGCCTCAAGCGTGACCTGCATCTGCAAGGGCAAGCGCTTGCCGGCAGCGCGCATGGAATCGTGGCAGGCAGCCAGCGCGATCTTGGCCTGTAGGAGATCCTGGCTGGTCTCGATCAGCAGGATGTCCACCCCGCCCTCAATCAGCGCCCCCGCTTGCTCGCGGTACATTTCGGCCATGGCGTCATAGCCGATGTGCGCCAGCGATGGCAGCTTGGTGGTGGGGCCGAGAGAGCCGGCGACAAAGCGCGGCCTATCCGGCGTTGAAAACTCGTCTGCCACGGAGCGAGCCAGCCGCGCCGCTGCAATGTTCAGCTCGCGGGTACGGTCGCCCAGCTCATACTCGTCGAGCACGACGCGGGTGGACCCAAAGCTGTTGGTTTCGACGACATCGCAGCCCGCCTCGAAGAAGCTCGCATGGACGCCGCGGATGATGTCAGGCCGCGACAGCACAAGGAGCTCGTTGCAGCCCTCCTTGCCCCAATAGTCGTCCACGGTCGGCGCGTGGAGCTGGATGCTGGTGCCCATCGCGCCGTCATACACCACTACGCGTTCATTGAGGAGTTCCAGAAAAGTCGCCATAGGCACTTCCGATTCTAGCCTTCCGACCGTGGTGGGATGATTTTTGGTCGACTCCTACAACACCGGCTCGACCGGATCGACCTCCCAGATCGTCAGCTCGCCCTCCATCAGCGGCTGCACAGCCGCCATCGCCTGCTTAAAGTGCTCCGAGCTCTTGTGCTGCTCAAACTCTTCGTGCCCGGCATACTGCTCGCTAAACAGGAACTCCCCGCCATCCGTGGTTTCAAACAGCTCATACAGTTCCACTCCATCCTCGGTTCGGCTCGCCTTCAGCAGTTCAAGCCACTGCTCCCGCATTTCCTGCTCTTTGCCGGCCTTGGCCTTTGCCCTCGCAAACACCCGTACACTCGCCATCGCTCCTCCTCCATCGCTGGGATGCACCGCACCAAAAGAAAACGGCGGCCCGCGAAAGAGCCGCCGATTCCACCCTTTTATCCAAGCTACTTGACGGAATCCGCGCCCGCCGCCGCGATGCCAGGCATCCCGACATTCGGCACCAGCATGTCTTCCTTACGCATGATCAGCGTGCCCGCGTTTAAGCTCGCCAGCTCAAACCCGTGCCCGTGCGTGATCGCGTCTGTCGGGCAGGCTTCCACGCAGTAGCCGCAGAAAATGCACCGGTTGTAGTCAATGTTGTAGACCTTAGCATACCGCTCCGCGCTCGAAATGCGCTTTTCGGCCGTGTTTTCCGCGGCTTCGATGTAGATGCAGTTTGCCGGGCAGGCCGCCGCGCACAGGAAGCATGCGACGCACTTTTCCAGGCCGTTCTCATCGCGCTCAAGCACGTGCGCCCCGCGGAAGCGCTCCTGGAGCACCGCGCCCTTGGTCGGCCCAGGGCCGTCGGGGTAGTTTTCCACCTCCGTCGGCTTAAACATCTCGCCGAAGGTAATGCTCATGCCCTTGGCCACGCCTGCGATGTTACGAACGATCGACATACCGGTAGTATACCTGCGCTGTTTCCTCCGGTTTTCGCCACACTACCGCCCAGTTCAGCGGGTCTGTAGAGGGGCCCTTTTGTCGGTTCAGGCAGAGCCCGGCTTCCGCCCAGGCGCGGTGCTCGCAGCAGGCACCCTCGAAGACACGCCGCTCGACATCAAGAAGGTGCGCACCCGGCGTATTGGGAGTGCAACCTGGCGACGATCGAGCTCAAGAAGGCGCATCAGCCGGAACGCAACAGTTGGGAACAGGCCGGGTTTTCACAAGCGTCGTGGAGGGTTCCACAATGCGCTTGCTTCCCGTGCTGTCCCCGCTTTTGCTCCCCTTCCTGCTTCTGCCTCCATCCTTGGCGCAGCAGGTGAACCCGGCACCGCCGCCCCCGCAAACAGCTCCTCCACCGCCGCCCGGCTTCACGGAAGCGCCGCCCCCGCCGCAGTACGACGCCCTGACACTTATCCCGCTCGGGCTGAATGAACTCGCGCAGGAAGCCTCTTGGCACACGGACTTCACCTTTGACCGCTCCCTGCTCGCGCTTGCCGGCAACTATGGCGGCTTCGACGACCAAACCAGGGAAGCCGTCGCGCACCTCAACGGCATCGCCATCCACCTGTACCGCTTCCCCCACGGCCGGGGCTACGACCCCGCGGCCCTGGACGCGGTACGCGCCCAGTACTCCTCGCTCGGTTGGAAGCACGTCGTGACCGCGAACAAGTACCCCGACGCCCAGCCCGCCGGGGCACCGATGGGCGACGGCGCGCCCGGCCCGCTCATCCCAGCCGGGCCCGGCCGTACCGATGTTTGGCTCCAGAACCACGGGGCGGACTTCGCGGGCGCGGCGATCCTGCTTGCCGGGCCTACGAGCGTCAACCTGATCGTGGTTTCGGGGGACATCCACACCCTCGACCTGCTGCATTTGCGCGGGCATTTTGGAATTCCGCGCTTTCCGGAGAATGCTTTGCAGCGCTAAGGAGAAAACCTCCCATGCGGCAGGCGGCCCCTTCGGGACGGGTATTCTGCACACAGCGTACTCCATCTGAGCTCCGGATTATGATGTGCTGCAAGTAGAACCAGTAAGGAGGAGTCAACTGAGAAAACTGAAGCTTTTCGAACACATGTCGCTGGACGGCGTAATTGAGGTTTCCGGAGGCGAAGACAGCGACTTCCCCTACCATGACTGGACTGCGCCATATCGCACCCCTGCCGGGTTAGCGAAACTTCTAGAGGCTCAAGGCGACAGCTTCGATCTGCTGCTTGGGCGCCGAACTTATGATCTCTGGTCGGGTTTTTGGCCTAAGGCGCCGCAAAGTCTGATGGCGGACCGCCTAAATGCGGCGACCAAGTACGTCGTGACCCATAGGCCGGAAAGCTTGGAATGGGGACCGTTTGAAGGCATTGGGCCGGACCTCCTGGATGGCGTTCGTCACATCAAGGCAAAGGACGGTGCGGACCTGATCCTCTGGGGCAGTTCGACTTTGACCTCGGCGCTTTTGGAGCATGGGCTCGCGGACGAGGTTCACCTGCTGATCTATCCGGTCCTGCTGGGAAGAGGTAAACGCTTTTTTGCAGAGGGAACTCCGGCACGCGCGCTTGCGCTTGAGAGCACGCGAGCGTCGCCGTCGGGCATTATCATCAACACCTACAAGGCCGCCGGACCTTTGCAGAACCAGGGATAGAAGCCATCTAGAATCAAGGCTTGCGGGCGACGGGTCTCGGTCTGAAACAGCGCTACTCAATCCCCAAACTCTTCCAAATCCCATCCACCCGCGCCTTAGTTTCCACGTCCATTTCGATCATCGGTGGCCAAGGCCGGGTGAAACCCTCGGCGGGCCACTTCCGCGTCGCATCGATGCCCATCTTCGACCCGAAGTTCGGTAGCCGTGATGCGTGGTCGAGCGAATCCACCGGCCCCAGTGTGAACTGGATATCCCGCTCCGGGTCGATATTGTTTGCCGTCCGCAGCACCACCTCACCCAGATCCTGCACGTCGCAGTCCTCGTCCACCACCACGATGCACTTGGTAAACATCGCCTGCCCCAGCGCCCAGATACCGTTCATCACCTTGCGCGCATGCCCCGCGTAGCTTTTGCGGATGGACACGACCATGATGTTGTGAAACACGCCCTCGACCGGCAGGTTGATGTCCACGATCTCCGGCAGCGTCAGCCGCATTAGCGGCAGGAAAATGCGCTCCACCGCCTTGCCCATCCAGGCGTCCTCCATGGGCGGCTTGCCTACGATGGTCGCCGCGTACACGGGGTTCTTGCGGTGGGTGATCGCAGTGACGTGGAACACCGGGTACTCGTCTTCCATGGTGTAAAAGCCGGTGTGATCGCCAAAGGGCCCCTCGGTCCGCAGCTCATCCAACTTGACGAAACCTTCCAGCACGATCTCCGCTTGGGCGGGGACCTCCAGGTCCACCGTCTCGCACTTCACCAGCTCCAGCGGCTTTTGCCGCAGAAATCCGGCGATGATGTACTCCTCCACCTCCGGCGGCGCAGGCACAATCGCGGCAAAGGTCGTCGCGGGATCCGTGCCGATGGCCACCGCGACCTCCAAGCGATCGTTCACCTGCTTTGAATAGGTAGCTGACTGTGGCACCCCAGGTCGCGCATTGGAAGCATGGGTTCGGGCAGTCCCGCCCGCCGTCTCCGCCATCCGCGCCACGCGCCCCGACGCGCTTTCTTCTTCGGCGCGCAACCGATCCCGCAGATGCTCGGCCGCGTTCTTCTGCCGCTGCCAGTGCATGCCCGTTGTTTGCCCGTCAAACACCTGCATCCGGTACATGCCCATGTTGCGCTTGCCTGTCTTTGGGTCACGCGTAATCACCAGCGGCAGCGTGATGAACGGCCCGCCATCCATCGGCCAGCACTGCAGCACCGGAAACTTAAGCAGGTCCATATCGGCCCCGCGCAGCACAACCTCCTTGCAGGCTGCCTCCCGCGCTTTCACCGTTTTCGGGAAGAACTTGCCCACCTCTGCCAGCTTGGGCAGCAGCTTCAATTTGTCCATCAGGCCTTCGGGCGACTTTTGCTCCAGCAGCGCGCTGATCCGCCCCGAAACCTCATCTAGCGAATCCACCCCGAGCGCCAGCTTCATCCGCCGCTCCGAGCCGAACTGGTTCATCAGCACGCGCGCGCCCGGGTAGCCTTTCACCCGCTCAAACAAGAGCGCCGGGCCGCCCCCGGCGGCTTTTGAAGCGCGGTCAGTGATCTCCGCGATCTCCAGAACGGGCGAGACCTCCTCGCGCACCCGCTTCAGCTCGCCCGCCCGCTCCAGAGCCTTCATCCACTCGCGCAAATCCCGATATGCCAACCCGTTCTCCCCCGACGCATGCGCGCCTGCACAATTTTAAGCGGCAGCGGAGACTCAAAACCAAGACACGCCACGAAGTGGCCGCAAGCCGCGTAGGCGGTTTTAGTTTTACGCTTAGGCCGGCAAAAGAAAAGGCCGCCCAAAAGGCGGCCTTTTCTTTTGTACGACCGGAATCTACTTTTCCGGCAGCCGCGTCGCGTACTCGGCCTCTTCAGGCCCGTGCGCGAACTCCGGGTGCTCGTTTTCGACCAGCAGCTTTTGCACGCGCCGCGCATAGTCGGGGTCTGCCTTCTCAAAGTGCGTGAGCTGCAGCTCCTGAATGCGAATCGGCGTTTGCCCCAGGCTCTGCGCGATGTTCTCGCACAAAAGGCTTTTCTGGTCCTCGTTCATCAACCGGAACAGATCGCCCGCCTGCGTGTAGTCGTCGTTGTCCTCGCGGTGGTTGTAGCGCGCCGCCGCCTCGCCCGAAAGCCGGATAGCCCGATCTTTGTAGCGATCGTCCTGCTTAGGCCCGCCAAAGCTGTTCGGCTCATAGTTCGGTGCCGCACCCATGTTGCCGTCGAAGCGCATCGAGCCGTCGCGGTTGTAGTTCATTACCGGGCACTTCGCCGCGTTGATCGGCAGCGTCTCGTAGTTGGTGCCGATGCGATAGCGATGCGCATCCGGATAACTCACCAGCCGTGCCTGCAGCATCTTGTCCGGCGAGAAACCCATGCCGGGAATCACGTTGACCGGGTTGAACGCCGCCTGCTCTACTTCCGCGAAGTAGTTCAAGGGGTTGCGATTCAACTCGAGCTCGCCTACTTCGATCAGCGGAAACTCGCCATGCGGCCACACCTTGGTCAGATCGAATGGGTTGAACTTGGTAAAGTTATAGGCCTGCTCCTCACCCATGACCTGGATATACGTCGTCCACGTCGGAAAGTCTTCCTTCTCGATCGCGTGGAACAGATCGCGCTGCGCATAGTCCGGGTCCGACCCGGCCAGCTCTTCGGCGCGCTTCGGCGGCAGCGTCTTGTTGCCCTGTTTGGGCTTGAAGTGCCATTTAACGTAAACGAGCTCATCCTGCTCGTTGATAAGCGAGAAGGTGTGGCTGCCGTAGCCGTTCATAAACCGGTAGCCGTCGGGGATGCCGCGGTCCGAAAACAGGATTGTGACCTGATGCAGCGACTCCGGCGACAGGGACCAGAAATCCCACATCATCGTGGCCGACTTTAGGTTTGTCTGCGGTTCGCGCTTCTGGGTGTGAATAAAATCGCCGAACTTTAAAGGATCCCGGACAAAGAAAATCGGCGTGTTATTGCCGGTCATGTCCCAGTTACCCTCTTCGGTATAAAACTTGACAGAAAAACCGCGCGGGTCGCGCGCCGTATCCGCCGAACCTTTCTCGCCGCCTACCGTCGAAAAGCGCGCAAAGGTTTCGCATGTATTGCCGACCTTTGAGAATAACTTAGCCTTGGTGTACTTCGAAATGTCGCCGGTCACGGTGAACTTGCCGTGCGCGCCCGAGCCCTTTGCGTGTACCACGCGCTCCGGCACCCGCTCCCGGTTGAACTGCGCCATCTTCTCGATCAGAAGATAGTCTTCAAGCAGCACTGGGCCGCGACGACCCGCGGTCAGGGAGTTCTGGTTGTCGCCCACCGGGCGGCCATTGTTCAAGGTGAGTACGGGATTCGGTTTGGACGCGCCCGCGTCCACTTCTCCAGCGCCGGTGTTGCCATGTCGATCTGCCATAGAGAAACGCTCCTTGCTAGTACCGATTATCGCACCAAAGAACGGGATTCAATTTTCCTTTGAGCGCAGCGTTTAAGCGCTTGCAAGCCGCGCTTCGCCTTCCGCGATCGTCACCACGGGATAGCCCGCGCCCTTCCAGCCATCAAAGCCGCCCAAAAGCGGGCGCACACGCGTCACCCCCAACTTACGGATCGTCCATGCCATGCGCACCGCGGTTTCCTCGTTCGGGCAGGTGCAGAAAAGCACCACATCGCGGTCCCGCGGAATGGCCCCGCTGCTTTCAACCAGGCGATCCGGCGTCAGCACAACAGCCCCGGGAAGCGTGCGCGGGTCGGGCAGGTAGTCCAACGGATGGCGCAGGTCAACGATGTGCACCGGCTCCCCCGCTTCCAGCAGGGCCCACAGCTGTTCCGGCGTAACCCGGTCCATGCGTATTTCCGCAAAGGAGCGCCGCCGCCGCACCTCGCGGCTCACCACCCAAGCGGCAAGCAGGAGCACAAACAGTGCCAATGCAAAGTGCGCGGCCCAGGCCAGGGCGTGCGGGTAGCGCTTGAGGAGGTCGCCCACAAACCGGCCGCCGACAACAAAGGCCAAGGCCCATAGCAAAACGCCGCCCGCATCGAACAGGAGAAATTTACGAAACTGCATTCCCGTCTGCCCGGCGATCGCGCCCGCCATTGTGTTCAGCGCGGGGATGAACTTGCTCACCAGTAGTGTGCTCGCGCCGTGCTTGCCGAAGTAATCCTCCGTACGCTGCACGCAGGTATCGCGGTGCGGGAGAAAGCGGCAAAGTACCCGCACCACCGTATGCCCATACCGCTTGCCGAGGAAGAACCAGATGATATCGCTCGCAAGCGAACCCAGCAGGATGGACAGGAGAACCGGCGCGAGGTGCAAGCGGTGCGTCGCGGTGAGCGTCCCGGCCGCGAGCAGCAGCGGAGCGGAAGGAATCGGCACCCCGATCTGCTCCGTAAAAACCCACGCCGCAAGCACCAGGTAGGCATGGTTGAGGAACAGATGGGTAAAAGACATCGGCAGGCGCTCCTCCGGCTAGCGAAGGAGCACCGGTTCCCTGTAGATGCCGGCTGGGGAGGAAAGACGCGAAAAGCAGCGGCAGCCCGGGGCAGCTGTTACTTGACGCGCACCTTGGGTTCCACTGAAAGCCCAGGCCGCAGGAGGTGATTCTGGTCCTCGCTCGGGTATTTGAGGTCAATGCGCACCGGTACGCGCTGCACCACCTTGACGTAGTTGCCGGTCGCATTTTCGGGCGGGAACAGGCTCAATACGGAACCAGTGGCACCGCCGATCTGTGTGACAACGCCGTCATACTTGCGGCCGCCATAGGCGTCCACGCTAATGGTCACTGCCTGGCCGGCGACCATGTGGTGCAGCTGGGTTTCTTTAAAGTTCGCCGTCACCCAAATATCGTTCAGCGAGACAAGGGTCGTCAGGTTCTGGCCGACGGAGACATTTTGGCCGACCTCCACGCTTTTGCGCGTGATGATGCCGTCCACCGGCGCAATGATGCGCGTGTAGCTCAGGTTCAATTTGGCCTGCTGAAGAGCCGCGCGCGCCTGTTCCACCTGGGCCGCGGCCTGTTCGGTCTTTGCTTTCTGAATACGGATCTGGTCCAGCCCTCGCTTCGCATTCACGAGCTGGGCCTTTGTTTGGACCACGCGATCCTGTTCCATCCGAACGGACGCTTCGGCCCCCGATACGTTCTGCCGCGCCTGCTGGAGTGCCGCTTCATTCGCCTTGGCCGTCGCAACAGCCTGATCGAACTGCTGCTTGGAAATTACGTCGCGCTGCACCAACGGCGTGTACCGTTCTACGTCCAGCTTGGCACGGATGTAGTTCGCGTCTGCCTGCGCCACCGCGGCGCGGTTCGCGTCCAGCTGGTGCTGCGCCTGCACGACCCCATCGTTGACTTGCGACAGTGTCGCCCCCACTGCCTCGACGTTCGTGGTCTGGGCCGTGGTCGTCACGGGAATGCTGACCCGGTTGGATTCGTAGTTCGCCTCGGCCGAAGCCAGGTTTGCTTCGTCTTGCGAGACCGCGGTCTGGTAATCCTTGGGATCGAGCTGCACAATCACATCGCCAGCCTTGACCTGCTGGTTTTCCGTCACCGGTACGTCGATCACGTTGCCGCCGATCCGCGACGAAAGTTGGATAAGGTGGCCGTTGATCTGCGCGTCGTCCGTGTCTTCGTAGAAGGTGGAGTGCCACCAGAACAGCGCCGCGCCCACCAGGATGACCGCAACCACGAGGATAATGATGAAACGCCGGCGCGACTTCGCGCGCGGCGTATTTTTCTCTTTCTCCTTGCGCTGCTTTTCTTCCTGCTCCGGGTCTTTGTGTTCCTGCCCAACCTCGGTATCCGGTGTTTGCTCTGCCACTTATCTGCCTCCCACATACTGCTTCAGGTTGGTGGTCGCCACGCCCAGCGCCCGCGCCAGCGAAAGCTTTGCTACATTGTGCTGGTACAGCGCGGCGATGTACTGGTTGTCCGCCTGCGCCACCTGCTGCTGCGCCTGCGACACCGCGAGGTTGTCCGCCACCCCGGCCGCGTAGCGCTGCTGCGCTTCGCTTAACGCCTCGGCCGCCAACCCCACATTACTCTGCGCAACGGAAACCTGCTTTTGCGCGGCCTGGATATCCAGAATACTGTCCCGCACGTCCTGGGCGACCTGGCCTCGCAGGTTGCTCAGCTGTGCGCGCTTTTGCTCCAGCTGCTGCTCGGCCAGCGCTTCATCTCCACGGATCTTCCCTTCCTCCAGCACCGGGACATCAAGGGAGCCGGTGGCGTCGCCCGTGCCGTGCGAGTGCCGCACATTCGGTCCTATATCGCCATAGTCGCCGCTGAACGCGATGGTAGGGTACCGCTCTGCTTTGGCCGCGCCTTTGGCCAGGTCTGCGGCTTTGAGCTGCTCCCCGAAGTTTTGTAGGTCTTTGCGATTGCGCAGCGCCTCGGCAACGGCCGTGTCGGGGTCCACCCCGTCCAGCTGCTTATAGGGGGCAGTGTCCGTCAGCGTAAATTGCTGGGCCACAGGCAATCCAATCACTCGCGCCAGCGCCAGCTTGTCGGTGTCGAGCGTGGCCTGCGCTTGAATCAGATTTTGCTGCTGGGTTTGGTAGTCCACCTGGGCCCGCAGCTCGTCGAGCAGCGGCGAAGTGCCTGCCTGGTGCTGCTGGCGTGCCTGGTCGAATGAGACTTTGGAGGTAGCGACCTGTGCCTGCGTGGAAGCGACCCGGGACTGGTCGGCGATCACTAAAAGGTATGCATTGCCCACGCTCAGGACCACTTCGTTGCGCGCGTCTTCAATGGCAAGCTTTGTACCGGCGAAGTTATGTTTCGCGGCCAGGTAGTTGCGGATGGAGGCAACGTTGACGAGGCTCCACTGCAGGTTGGCGCGGAAATCCTGGTAGCCGTAAGGCCCGATAATGGCCGGAAAGCCGGCGATGCGCAGACCCTGCGCTTGGAGATTGGTTTCAGCGACTGCATCGCGGATGGTGGCATCGATCTGCGGAAGCAGCTCCTGCAGCTCCGTCAGCTCGGTGGAACGCGCGGCGATCCCATCCGTTGTCGTCAGGATCAGACCCAGATTGTGGCGAAGCCCAAGCGCGATCGCGTCATCGAGAGAAAGCGGAAGCGTTCCCGGAAACAGCTTGCCGTCGGCGACGCTGCCGCTGTAATCGCCTGTCGTGATCTGCTGCTGCGTGACCGTGACCGGGGACGGCAAGGTTTGGACTGTCGGCACCGGGGGTCTTCCCAGCTGCCCATACAAGGCTGAGGGCGATAACCCTACAGCCAGAGCTGGCCAGACTAACCAAACCGGCGTCCGGCCCTTCATTCCTCCCCGCACACACACTCCTGGCGCTGTTTTCGACGCCGTTTTGTTTTTCTCAGCGCGTTTGTTCTGTTTTCTCAGCGCGTTTATAGATGCGGCCGGGCCCGGAAAGATGGAAAGTTTGTTACGTAAGCCGTTCGCGAACTTAAACCGCGGCCGGTGCGAGACCGGGCGCATGCGCGAGCGAGTCGGCCAGCGAGCACAGGGCGCGCCGGAACAAAACCCCGACCGTTTCCGCGGTCCAGTGCCGCGCCGACTCGCCTCCAGCTTCGCGGAGCAACCGCGCAGCCGCTTCGTTGCCCAGCCCAAGTACCGCGCGCTGCACAAAGACTGCCCGCTCCAGCAGCGGCAGTCTCGCGAGCCAAACCTTGGCCGGGCGCTCCAACTCCCCTGCTTCCCGATGCTCCAGCCAGCTTCCGAGCTCCTCGGCCGTCACCCCGGCGGCCTGGAGATCCTCGTCGTGGACGCAGGGCGCGGGCCCGCCGGACGACGCGATGTCCCTGTTAAAAGCGGAAGGCTCCTCCGCCGCGAGCTGCGCCAAGGCTTCCCGCACTACGGAGCGCCGCGCCTGCTCCCGTGCCGCTGTCGGATCCAGGCAGGGGTCAATCTCCATGTCCGCCAGGGCGCTTTCAATCAACGGCAGCGCTCGCTGCCCGTCACCCACCAACAAGGCGGCCAGCTGGAACAGCTCCACCGCTATGCCTCCCACTGCTTTTCCGTCTCCGCACCCTTCGTTTTCCATCAGTACCTCCCGCGCTTCCTGCTATTGTTCCGCCCAAGGTGCGCGGCGTCAACCGAAACTGTACCGAATGAACAGCAATCCACCAATCGCAGGCCCGTAATAGGATGGTTGGTACGCGCTCCGAGCGCCCCACGCATGGAACAAGCACTCCGCAACCTATTTATCTCCCGCGACAGCTCCTGGCTCAACTTCAACCGCCGCGTGCTGGGTGAGGCCCACGACCCGGCCAACCCCTTGCTCGAGCGCGTGAAGTTCCTCGCCATCACCGCGTCCAACCTCGACGAGTTCATCGAGGTGCGCATGGCGGGGATCCTCCAGCGCATCGAGGAAGGCCAGGGCGAACCGGGCCCCGACGGCATGACCGCGCAGGCACTGCTCGATCAGATCACCGCCGACGTCCACGACTTTGTCGCAGAGCAGTACGTTTGCTGGCAAAGTGAGCTCAAGCCCGCGCTGCGGGCTGCCGGGATCCGTGTGCTCACCTGGGGGGAGCTCGGCGAGGAAGCCCGCCGCGCTGCGGCCGACTTTTACAGCCGCGAAGTCGATCCACTCCTGACACCCATCACCATCGATCCGCGCCACCCCTTTCCCCGGGTCCTCAACAAAGCTTTGTGCGTGGCCTTGCTGCTGCAACGCAAGCGCAAGGGCAAAGGCACCAATCCCGCCGTGCTCGGCGTAGTGACCGTACCGCGAGCCCTGCCGCGCTTTATTCGGCTTCCGCCGCCGCCGGACAGCAACACCATCGACTTCCTGTTCCTCCCCGACCTCATCGAACACCACGCCGCCGGCATGTACCGCGGCTACAGCATTCTTTCCGCCGCGGCTTTTCGCGTGACCCGCAACAGCAATCTGTACTTCGAGGAAGAAGAATCCCGCTCGCTCCTTGAGGCCGTACGCTCCGAGCTCCACAACCGCCGCAAGGGCGACGCCGTCCGGCTCGAGATCGAGCAGGATGCGCACCCCGAAATCATCGAGCGCCTCCGCTCCAACTTCGAGCTCGACGAGTCGCAGGTGTTCCGCACCGACGGCCCGGTGAACCTTTCACGCCTCATGATGCTCTACGGCGAGGTCAACCGTCCCGATCTGAAATACCCACCCTTTACCGGGCGCGAGCTGCGCCTCCACCGCAAAAGCGAGGACCTGTTCGACGAGCTGCGTCACCACGATGTCCTGCTTCACCACCCCTTCGATTCCTACGACGCGGTGGTCCATTTCATCCAGGCGGCGGCCGCCGACCCGGCCGTCGTGTCCATCAAGCAAACGCTCTACCGCACCAGCGCCGACTCGCCCATCTTCCGCGCCCTCACCGAAGCCGCGCAGTCCAAGGAGGTCACCGTCGTCGTCGAGCTCACCGCGCGCTTCGATGAGGACTCCAACATCCGTTGGGCGCGCAATCTTGAGGACGCCGGCGTCCAGGTCTTCCATGGCATCGTGGGCTTGAAGACCCACTGCAAGCTCGCCCTGCTGGTGCGGCGCGACCCGGATGGGGTAATGCGCCGCTACGCCCACCTGGGCACCGGCAACTACAACCCGGTCACCTCGCGCTTCTACACCGACGTGAGCTTCCTTACCTCCGACCCCGCCATTACCGCGAGCGTCGGCTCGGTCTTCAACTACCTGACCGCGCATGCCGAATCCGACGACTACCGCCCCTTGTACGTCGCCCCGCTTACCCTGGCCGAGGAAACGATCCAGCTCATCGGCCGCGAAGCCGAGCACGCCCGCGCCGGACGCCCCGCGCGCATCATCGCCAAAATGAACTCGCTGCTTGAGCAGTCTGTCATCGAGGCCCTGTACGCCGCCTCGCAGGCGGGGGTCGAGATTGACCTCATCGTCCGCGGCATTTGCTCCCTGCGCCCCGGCCTCCCAGGCGTGAGCGAGCGCATTCGCGTCCGCTCCGTCGTCGGGCGCTTCCTGGAACACTCCCGCATCTTTTATTTCGCGAACGACGGCGACGAGGAGATGTTTTGCGGCTCGGTGGACTGGATGCCCCGCAACCTGTTCGAGCGCTGTGAGGTCATGTTCCCGGTCAAGGACGCGGCCCTGCGCGCCCGGCTCCGCAACGAGATCCTTTCCGCCTACTTGGCCGACACCGCGAAAACCCGCCTCCTGCGCCCGGACGGCGTCTACACCAAGCTCAGCGATACGGTTGAAGGCAAGGAGAATCCGCTGTTCAGCGCGCAGGACTTCCTGATGGCCGTGGCCGAGGGCCGCGCTTCCTCCGCCGAGATTCCGCCGGACTGGGTTGAGTTAAGCGCGCCGTCGATGTCACCGGCCAAGCAGCACGAAAACGCGCCTGAGGCTCACAAAAAGGGTCGCCGACGGAAAAAAACCCCTAGGGAAATCGAGACCGTCTCTCCTTCCTTGTAGAGCTTTGCTCGACCGGTCGAACGCACTAGCCTCGGCATCGACTTTTTACATTGCGCTAGTGCTCTTGCAGCGAAGCGGAGGGTACGATCGAAGCTCCCCCACCAGAACACGTCCTCCCATCCCAAAGCTAAAGGAGCAAAACCCTTGAAAACGATTGCCATCTCCACATTAGGACTGCTGCTTGCGCCGCTGGCACATGCCCAGATCGCAAGCTTGAACTGCACATCATTGGGCGGTTCTACACTGTCTGCACCTGCCTACTACGCGAGCATCAATACCAATGCTCCAAGCCTCGGCTCCCTTTTTTATGCCTTTGTTTACACGGACTTTACCCAGTACGCCAATCTGTTGAATGCAGAAAAAGCCGGAACAAGCTATACCTGCACGTTGACCAATCCGGCATCAACGGTCTCGTTTTCCGGCGCGGTGGTCAACAGCACCGATCTGTCCGCCACCGAAGCTATCGGCAGTACACCCGCTGAGGTTTACGCGAGTGCTGACTTTTTCTTCACCTCCGTAACCTCGGGTGGGGTCACGCTTACCACAACCGCCACCGCCACGGCGGAAGAAAAATCACGGGCGCTTGCCGCCGCGAAAACCCAAGCAATGACGCAGTTTCTTTCACAAAAAGCAGCTGCTCGCTAGCAGGGAGAAAGGCTGCACCTAAGAGACAGCGCCGTGCTTGACCGGCATCCGCCCGGAGCATACTCGGCGCGCCCGCTCTACAGCCTTAGCTGCGCGTAACAGCTCCTTGGTCTGAAAACATTCCAACTGGTAGCTTTGAAGCCTATGCACATTCTCCTGACCGGCGCCGCCGGATTCTTGGGCTCCCACCTTGCGGATCGACTGCTGGCCGACGGCCACTCCGTCCTCGGCGTCGACAACCTGTGCACCGGCAGCCTGCGCAACCTTGAGCACCTGAAAACCGAGCCGCGCTTCTCGTTTGAAGAGCACGACATCTGCCGCCCCTTCGACTTCGGGCCGGTCGACTACGTCTACAACTTTGCCTCGCCCGCGAGCCCGGTCAACTACCACCGCCTGGGGATCGAAACCCTCGACGTCGGCTCGTCCGGCACCCGCAACGCGCTTGAGATCGCGAAAAAGTACAACGCGGGCTTCCTCCACGCCTCCACCTCCGAGTGCTACGGCGACCCGCAGGTCCACCCGCAAACCGAGGAGTACTGGGGCCACGTCAACCCCATCGGCCCCCGCTCGGTGTACGACGAAGCCAAGCGTTTCTCCGAGGCGCTGGTCACCGCCTACCGGCGCTATTTCAGCACCGACACCCATCTGGTCCGCATTTTCAACACCTACGGCCCGCGGCTCGGCCGCGACGACGGCCGCGTCATTTCCAACCTTCTCGTCCAGGCCCTCCGAGGCGAGCCCATGACCGTGTACGGCGACGGCTCGCAAACCCGCTCCTTCTGCTACGTTTCGGATGAAATCGACGGCATCGTGCGCCTCGCCCAGTCTTCCGTGCACACCCCGGTCAACATCGGCAACCCAACCGAGTGGACCATCCTTGAGTGCGCCGAAACCATCCGCCGCGTCACCGGCTCGCGTTCGGAGATCACCTTCGAACCTCTGCCGCAAGACGACCCCCTCCAGCGCAAACCCGACATCACGAAGGCGCGGGAGCTGTTGGGCTGGGAGCCAAAGATTTCGCTCGAGGAAGGACTGCGGTTGTCGCTTGAGTATTTTCAAAAAGCTTCGACGAAGGAATCCCCGGCATAATGCTGCAAGAAGTGTTGTAAGGGAGTAGCGGTATACGCGGTATACATGGTAACGGAAGACGAATTAAACACGTATTTGCGCTATATAAACTCCGAGATAGATCGCCTTTGCCCGGCCGTCGATGGCGCAAAACTACCGCTTTGGCACTATACCGACGCCACTGGCCTGCTTGGGATCATCACGAGCCATCAACTGCGAATGACTGCAGTTGACTGCCTCAACGATAGCACTGAGATTGCTTACGCTGAAGATTTGTATCGGAAAGCAATACGCAGGCTGAAGAAAGCTGCTACTTGTTCTGCAGAAGGCCAGGCGTTCCTGAAACGCATGCTGGACTTTATTGACAACTACGACACTATGGCCCAAGATCCATTTGAGGCCGGAGATCCATTTGAGGCTCCGTATTACATAGCATGTTTTAGCGAGAGAAAAGACGACCTCAGCCAATGGCGTGCTTACGGCGGTGTCGGCGGGACAAATAGCTACGCGATCGCATTCGTGGCGACGGAGCCTTTTGGAGCTAAGCCGATGAGGGTGAATTACGAGACTCAAGTTCACGAAGAAGCAGCTGATAGGCTAGCCCAAGCCACTGTAAGCTTTTTTCTTGACGGTTTAAACAATAGACCTGGCATCGATGCGAATACCTGGTACGACGCTTTTGTGCCCGTCTGGGATATGTGCCAATATTTCCTGGCACCCCTGGTGAAGCACGAAAGCTTCAGAGTCGAGAACGAATACCGTTTTATAGAGCGAATATTCGACAAGGAGCATGAGAAAGACTTAGGTTTTCAGGTTAAACGCTCCTTTATAGCAAGGCACATATTGGTACCGCATTACGTTGCTGAGAGTTCACCGCGACAGAGGCTTCCAATAGTGGAGGTGATGATAGGTCCCGGCAAACATCAGCGGGAAGCCGCCCGCAGCGTACAAGCACTACTCAAGAAGCACGGATATACTTGTCCCGTTACCTTCAGCAAAAGTCCCGCTCAACGGGAATAGTTTGCAGGATGATTCAAATCGCATTTCCTAGTCGACCCGAGGTTTACCTCCCTTACCGCGTCGGCGCTTACTCCACCATCATCGCAAGCAAACGCGTGCCCGAACTCCGTTAAATGCTCCGCGCCCCAAAGTAGTGCACGGTTCGGGTCCTTGCACTGCGCGCCCGTGTCCGTATTCAGGCACGGATTGGTCACGCCGGTAAACCCAAATGCTACGTGCCTGCCGCCACCGCTTAGCTCAAGTGTCGCCCACAAAGCTACGCAGGATCGAACGCGAACTCCAACGCGCCTGCGTCCCGCTTACCCTCACCCCCTCAAGCGAGCCCACCAGCCAGTCCGCCTCACGCAACTGCTCCGCCGAATGCGAAAACAAGGTCGCCAGCACCCGGCAGCCCGCGGCCTTGCCCGCGGCCACCCCGGCGGGCGCGTCCTCGATCACCAGGCAGCGCTCCGGCGCGAACCCGAGCAGCGCCGCGCCGCGCAGGTAGGGCTCCGGGTGGGGCTTGCCGTGCGCGACCATATCCGCCGTGATGAATTTATCCGGCGGACGCAAACCCACGTGCTCCATCCGCACCCGCGCCAGCTTTTCCGTCGCGGAAGTGCACACGGTCCAGCTCCCCTCGGGCAGCGCGCCGAGCAGCTCCGGCACCCCAGGCAGAACCTGCAAGCCTTTGAGGTCGTCGATCTCGATCTGCTCGATCACGGCGAGCTCTTCCTCGTCGTTCAAGTCGGGCCGCAGCAGGCGGATAGTCTCGATCGCGCGCTTGCCGTGCGCGGTCAGGATCGCTTTCGCCCCATCGACCCCGCGCATGGCGCCCCACTTCGCCCACGAGCGCTCCACCGAGCCCAGCGACGAGACTAGGACCCCGTCCATATCGAATAAAATGCCCGCGACTTCCAGCTCCATGCACACCCCTTCGCAAAAAGAAAAGCGCGACTCCTCGCCGCGCTTTCTCCTCGTTTTAAAACTCTAGCCTACCCCAGCGCCGCGAACCACTCCCGCATGCGCTTCGTGCCTTCTTCCACCGCGTCGTGCGAGACCGCATAGGACAGGCGGATATTTTCAGAGGTCCCAAACGCCTCACCCGGGACCGTGACCACGCCCGCCTCGTTCAGCAGACGCTTCGAAAGCTCTATGGCCGTCGCCGGGCCGTTCGGCTTTCCGAGGTACGCCGACACATTCGGGTACACATAGAAGGCCCCCGCCGGCTTGGTGCAGGTCAGGCCGGGGATCTCACCCAGCCGGGCGAGAATGCGGTCGCGCAGCTTCACATAGTCCGCCCGCATCTCCGCCACGCAGGCTTGCGAGCTCGTGAGCGCCACGACGGACGCCTTCTGCACAAAGGTCGCGGCGTTTGAGGTGGACTGCGACTGCAGCTTACCCATCGCCGCGATGATCGGCTTGGGCCCCAAGGCGAACCCCGCGCGCCAGCCTGTCATGGCATAGGTCTTTGAGAGCGAACCCATCACCAGCACATGCTCGCGGGCCTCCGCCACCTGCGCACCCGAGACCATCTCGCCCTCGTACTGCAGGTACACGTAGCACTCGTCGGTCAGCACATACACGCCGCGTTCGTGGGCCGCGCGAATGATGGCGAACAGATCGTCCTTCGCGATTACGGACCCGGCCGGGTTCGACGGCGTGTTGAGAATGATGGCCTTGGTGCGCGGTGTGATCTTCGCCTCGACCCTGTCCGCGGTCACGCGGAAGTTGTCGGCCTCGCTGGTTTCGAGGAACACGGGCGTGCCGCCCGCGTACTGCACGATGTCCTTGTAGGAAACCCAGTACGGCGCGGGCACGATTACCTCATCGCCGTGGTCGACCAGCACCTCCATCGCGTTAAAGATCGCGAGCTTGCCGCCGGTCGTGAACACCGCCTCCTCCGGCGTGTAGTGGGTGCCGAAGTCCGCCGCGTGCCGCTCCACGATCGCCCGGCGTACATCCGGGATCCCCGGCACGGCGGTGTACTTCGTGAAGTTGCCCTCGATCGCCGCGATGGCCGCGTCTTTGATGTGCTGGGGCGTCGCGAAATGCGGCTCACCCGCGCCAAAGTCCACCAGGCTCACGCCCTCGGCCTTGAGCCGCGCCGCTTCAGCGGTGACGGCCATGGTCGCGGAAACTTCGATTCGGTTGATGCGGTCGGAGAAGGGCTTCTTTGCGATGGGTGCGGTTGCGCTCATACTGCTAGTTTTTCAGATTTCTTGCGCGTGGGGTAGGCCTGACACACTGCTTTTGCCGTCGCGACTATGCCCGGAGCTTGCCCCGGTACGCAAGGCTGCTCGCGTTTCTCAAGTTTAAAAGCGGCAACCCTTGCTCGGCCAGCTCTTCCGCGCAGCGCACGGCGCGCGCAAGGGACTCGCCCGCGAGGTGCCGCTCGGCCGGCTTCGCGAGATGCCGGTACCAGACATCCTCAAAGGCGTAGTCCAGGCAAATACGTTTGAAGCAGTGATCGAAGCGCACAGGCCAACGGTTTTCGCGCGCCTGCGCAGGCAAAACCGTTTCCGTCATGCGCTTGAAACGCGACACCCCCGCCCATCTTTCGATTTCGCTTTCCACGGTTTCACTCTTTCTAGAACCCACGGCGGCCTCGCGCTCGCGCAGTACCTGAGCACAGGCGATACACTGGCCCATTCACCCCAGTATGCCAACCGATTCCCTCGCCATTCACCCCCTCCATCACCTAACGGTCGTCCTCGTTTCCCCGCGCAACACGCTCAATATCGGCGCGGTTGCGCGTGCCATGAGCAACTTCGGCGCTGCCGACCTGCGGGTCGCGAACATCTTCTACAAGGAGTTCCGCTCGGCATCGTCCGCCGTGGGCCCCTCGGCGGAGCTGCTGCGGACAGCGCGCGACTACCCTACCACCGCGGAAGCCGTCCACGACGCGCAGCTCGTTGTCGGCACCACGGGCGCCACGATCACCGCCGGCGCGCCCGGAGTCTCCGCTGGGCGGCCTTTTCTCCAACCCGTCGAGCGCCTGGAAGCAGGGGCCGTGCACATGCGCGCCGCGCTCGACGGCGGCCGGCGCGTGGCCCTGTTGTTCGGTTCGGAGAAGTTTGGGCTATCGAATGAGGACATGAGCCACTGCCACCTGCTCCTGCGCATTCCCACGCGCGAGGAGCACCCCTCCATGAACCTGGGCCAGGCCGCCGCCCTTTGCCTGTACGAGCTTGCCCGCATTGAGCCCGCGGCGATTCCGTCCCAGCCCCCGCCGCAAGCCGAAACCCTGCTGCCGCAGAACTTCCCACGCGCCGCCGAGCCGCAATCCCCAGCCCTCGCCGAGGCCGTCGAGCGGATCACCGCGCTGCTTGACCAAACCCTCGCCGCGAGCGCATTCCCGGGTATGGGATCGCCGGCCCGCACACGCCAACTCCGCGCGCTCGTGCGTCGCCTCGGGTTTTCCCGCCGCGACGCCGAGCTCGCCACCGGCTTTCTCCGCCAGATCTTATGGAAGCTCCATGGCAGCGAGAAGCCGCCGGTCTAGCCCTTCACGTCGAGCATCCGGTCCAGCGCCACCTTGGCCCAATGCTTCACGTCGTCCCGCACGGCGATCTGATTAACCACGCGGCCTTCCAGGAGGTTTTCAAGCGCCCAGCACAGGTGCTGGGGGGTGATGCGGAACATGGTTGTGCACAGGCAGCCTGTGTCGTCCAGCGTAATCACCTTTTTCCCTTCCGGCGCGAACCGCTTTGCGAGCCGGTTGACCAGGTGGATCTCCGTGCCGATGGCGACGGTCGCGCCCGCGGGCTGCTGCTCGACAAACTGGATAATCCGCTCGGTCGAGCCCAGCGCGTCGGCCTTTTGGCACACCTCCCAGCGGCACTCCGGGTGCACGATGACCTGCACGCCGGGGTACTTGGCCCGGACCTGATCGACGTGATCCGGCAGAAAACGCTGGTGGACCGAGCAGTGGCCTTTCCAAAGGATGACTTTCGCCGCGCGAAGCCGTGCCGGAGTCAGGCCGCCGTTGATCTGGTACGGGTCGTAAACTACCATCTCCGACAAGGGGATCCCCATGGCGAAAGCAGTGTTGCGGCCCAGGTGCTGGTCCGGAAGAAAGAGAATCTTCTCGGCCCGCGCAAACGCCCACTCAAAAGCCTTGCGCGCGTTCGACGAGGTGCAAACCAAGCCGCCCCGTTCGCCGCAAAAGGCTTTGATCGCGGCCGTCGAGTTCATATAGGTAAGCGGCAGCACCGAGCCGGGCGTGGGGGCCGCGCCTCCAGGCTGGAGGCCAGAAGCCAGCAGCGCGTCCCAGCACTCCTCCACCTGGCCGATCTCGGCCATATCGGCCATGGAGCAGCCCGCATTCAGGTCGGGGAGGATCACCTGCTGGTCGCGGCGCCCGAGCACATCGGCCGATTCAGCCATAAAGTGGACACCGCAGAAGATCAGGTATTTCGCCGCGGTTTCGGCGGCGATCTTTGAAAGCTTGTAGCTGTCGCCGGTGTAATCGGCGAAGCGGATCACTTCGTCGCGCTGGTAATGGTGGCCGAGCAGAACGGCCGTGTCGCCTAACTTGGCGCGGGCTTGGGCAATGCGTTCGTCCATGGAGTGGTCCGGCAGGACGAGGTAGTTTTCCAACGAGCAGGCCTCTGCGGTTTGGGCAGGGGTCGCATGCACGACTTCTTCAGCCAGTACGCTCACGTCAGTGTTCCGCCTTCAGTCCGCCTCCCTTGGGGGGAAGCAAACGGGGATGTTGAAAGCATGGGTTGCCCGGCTGCAGCGGCTTCGCTCTGTTTCCAAGCCACGGGGATGTTGCAGCCTCTTAGTAACAGATGCGGCCTTGGGCGCGACGATGCGGGGAGGAGCGCCGGGCTGTTCTGTTACGGGAAGTTTAATACACAGGCAGGCCCAGAGTGGGACAGCGCCGCGGGCGGGGCGTTACCGCCGGGTGAGCGGGCTGGAGCATCGGGTATCATCAAGGGGCGATGCACCTGGCCGACCCGATTTTTATCTTCATTCTCGCGCTGGTGCTGCTGGGACCCAAGCGGGCAGGCGAGTTGGCGCAGCAGCTTGCCAAGCTGATGGGCGAGTTCCGCAAGGCCTCGAACGACTTTAAGTACCAGTTCAACGAAGAAATGCGCGTCTCCGAGCAGCAAGAGCAGCAACGCAAACAGGAAGCCGCGAGCATCGCTCCGCCGGCCGCGGAGAACCAGATCCTGCCGCCCGCCGGGGCGGCCGAAGCTGTTCCGTATGCGGTCTCCGCGGTTTCCGCGACCACCGGCGCGGAGCACTCGATTGAAGACCATCCGCTTCTGCGGGTGGATGTGATCCCGCCCATGGAAGGCTCCCCCGCCGACCAAACCTCGACCACGGCGGTCACGCCCGCGAATGGGTCTCACCCGGCGGGCACGAGCACCGCCGATCTTGAAGCAGCGCAAGAGCGGGAAGAGGCCCCCCTCCGCCGTGGCTGATCTGCTGGAAAAGCGAGACACGATCGACCGTGCGAAGGCGGCCGTGAGCGACCGCGCCGAACTGCCGGGCATGAGCCTGATGGAGCACCTGGAGGAGCTCCGTAAGCGCTTTGTCCACGTGATTGTGGCACTGGTTCTGGCGTTCTTCGTCGCCTATGGATTTCACGAGCGGATTTACTCCTTTATGCAGGAGCCGATCACCTTTGCGCTCAAGAAGCACCACCTGCCGACGCAGCTGGTGTACCACAACCCGGTCGATCCCTTTAACCTTTACTTGAAGATTTCGTTCATGGCCGGGGCCATCCTCGCCGCGCCTTACGTGCTCTATCAGATTTGGCTGTTTATCTCGCCCGGCTTGTATGCCAACGAGAAAAAATATGTGTGGCCCTTTATGATCGCCACGGTCTCGCTCTTCCTGGGCGGCGCGTTTTTCGGCTACCACTATGTTTATCCCGGCTCGCTCGAGTTCCTGCTGGCCTACGGCGATAAGTTCCGCCCATTGATCGAGATCAACGAGTACACCGACCTGTTCCTTACTGTGATCCTGGGCCTGGGCATTACCTTTGAGCTGCCGATCCTGGTGATGTTCCTTTCCTTGTTCGGCATCGTGAGCCCCCGGTTCTTGTGGAAGAACATTCGCTATGCCGTGCTCATCATCTTTGTGGTCGCGGCTGTGATCACGCCCACGCCCGATGTCATCACCATGTGCGTGTTCGCGTCGCCCATGCTGGTGCTTTACCTCATCAGCATTGGGGTCTCCGCCATGGTGCACCCGGCGCGGCGGCGCAGGGCCCTGGAGGCGGCGAAGTGAGCGGAACTCGTCTATGGCTAGCATGTCTGTGCGCGGCTTTGTTTTCGCTCGGAAACGCGAGCCCGGCCATGGGAGCGAAGAACAGCTTCGACGGCGCGAAAGCCTTGCAGTACACACGCGCGTTTGTCACTGAAACCGGGCCTCGCTACAACGGCAGCCCAGGGCTCGCGAAAGCCCAGGCTTACCTCAAGCAGTTCTTCGCGCACGACCAGCTCCAGGAGGACACCTTTACCTCCTCCACGCCCGCCGGCCCGCAGCTCATGCACAACTTCATCGTGAAGTTTGCGGGCAAGCGCGACGGCATCATCGTGCTCGCGACCCACTACGAGACCAATTACTGGCTCCGCGACATTCCCTTTGTGGGCGCGAACGACGGCGGTGCGACCACGGGCCTGCTGCTCGAGATCGCGAATCATCTGCGCGCCCACCCGCCGCAGGGCTACAGCGTGTGGCTTGTCTTTTTCGACGGTGAAGAGTCGGTTGGGCCGCAGTGGACCCACGCGGACTCGCTTTACGGCTCGCGGCACCTTGCCGCGAAGTGGCAGGCCGATGGCACCCTCGCCGGGATCAAGGCCTTTCTCCTGCTTGACATGATCGGTGACAAGGATCTCGACATCCAGCGCGACACCAACTCCACGCCGTGGCTCGAAGATCTGGTCGGCAAAGCAGCCGATGCAGAAGGCGATGGGAGCTACTTCTTCAAGACCACGACGCAGGTCGAGGACGACCACCTGCCTTTTGCCCAGCGCGGCGTTCCCGTCGCCGACATCATCGACATCGATTACGGGCCCAACAACAGCTACCACCACACCGCCCAGGACACGCTCGACAAACTGAGCGCCCATAGCCTCACGGTCGCGGGCTCGGTCGTTGAAGAAACAATCCGGCTGCTCGACTCCGGTGAAGCCCCCAAGCAGACCGCCGGCAGCCGCTAGATGGGAGCGCAGTTCGCGGGCGCGTCCGTCGCGTTCTGGATCGCCTTTCACGCGATCGTCGCCGTCCTTCTCGGGGTCGACCTGCTCGTGCTGGGCCGGGCGAAAAACGCCCGCGGGGGGGTTCGCCAGGCGTGGGCCTGGACCGCGGTTCTGGCCGCGGTGGCCTTTTGCTTCGCGCTTTTTATTTCGCACCGGCAGGGCCATGGGCGCGCCATCGAGTTCGTCTCGGGCTACCTGGTCGAGGGCTCGCTGTCCATCGACAACCTGTTTGTCTTCCTACTCCTGTTTCGCTCGCTCGGCTTGAGTGGGAACGGCCAGCGGCAGGTGCTCTTGTGGGGCGTGCTGGGGGCCATCGTCCTGCGCGCGGCGTGCATCTTCGCGGGCGTCGCGCTGCTCGACCGGTTTGCGTGGGTCGAGTACCTCTTCGGCGCGATCCTGCTATACGCGGGCTTGCGCCTTCTGCGTTCGCAGCCCGAGGGCGCCGCGCACCAGCCTGCTCCCCTGCGGTGGCTGCGGCGGCGCGTACAGCAGGGCGGCGAACTGCACGGCTCAGCCTTTTTCCTCGTAGTAGTGGCGGTCGAGGCAACAGACCTGCTGTTCGCGCTCGATTCCATCCCCGCCGTGCTCGCCATCACGCGCGACCCCTTTATCGTGTACACCTCGAACATCTTCGCGATCCTCGGCCTGCGTTCGCTTTACTTCGGCCTTGCCGGCATGCTCGACAAACTGCGCCTGCTGCACTATGGGCTCGCGGTGATCCTGCTGTTCGTAGCGGGCAAAATGCTTTTGGCGCAATGGTTCACCATTCCTGCCTGGGTCTCGCTCCTCGTCATCGTGGGCATTCTTGTCTTGTTCGCGGTGGCCGGCAAATTGCTGCCCGCGCCGGTTAAGGCGCGATAACAAGCAGAAGCGCGTCGTGCGCGCGGAGCTCCCAATCCGGCGATTCGACCTTAAAGGTGATCGGCGCGCCGGAAGCTCCGGGGAGGAGCACGAGATCGCGCACACCGTACAAACCCGCGGCTGTGGTCGAAAACGGGCCCATTGAGCGCTCCAGGCCCCCGGGCTCTCGTGGGTCGGCGTATACACCGCGGCTGTCGGCGTTGCCCACGGAATCGCTATAGCGGCTGTACACGCGGCCCGCGCCGTTGACCCGGTAGACCACGTCGCCGCCAACCTGTCTCGTTGTCCACTGGCTCGGGTCGTTCAGATCGCCGCGCGAAGGGGCCCCTAGTCGGTCCTGGCTTTCGTCCACGTTGAACCAGTCAGCAACTGCAAGAAGCCGCGCATGCATCGGCTCGGTTCGGCCCTTTACTTCCAGCTGAGTGAACCGCAGCGAAAGCGTCCGTCCGTCGTAGGCGAGCACCCGTCCCGTGACTTTGGCGCCCTCGGGGAGGAAGGTGCCGCCCGGCAGGGGCACCCGTTGGCTCAGGCGCGCTTCCAGCGGCTGCCCCGGCCTTGCATGGTGCGCGTCCAGCTTGTGCTGGAGCACGACCGGCAGGGTCGCGCCGTCCGGGAGCGGCGGGAGCGGCCCCGCTTGCGCGCCTGCGGGAGCGCTGCACAGCATCGCCAGAACAACCGCCGCGCAGCTCCGGTGTTTTGCATGCATCGCCCCATCCTTTCCCGCCTACAATGAACGCGGCGCGAACTCGACCGGCGCGCGGCCCACCACGAGTGAGTGCCTCGCATAATGGGCATCGTCGCGCTTCGGGTAGTCCTCTCGGAAGTGCGCCCCCCGGCTTTCCCCGCGTGCCAAAGCCGAGCAGACGATCAGCTCGCTTACGTCCAGCAGGTTCGCAAACTCCGCATTTTCGCGCGTGGGAATTCCCTGCTCTCCCGCCCGAGCGCGCAGCTCGCCTACGCAGAGCAGCGCACGGCGCAGCCCGTCTGCGTCGCGCAGCAAACCGGCGTCGCGCCACATTTCGGCCCGGAGCGCGCGCCGAAGCTGCCCGTCCGCCGAAGGAAACACATCGCGCGCCGGAGCGGCCGCAGCCGTGGCGCGGGCAGGCTCGGCGAGCATCGCTTCCGCCGCGCGCGCCCCAAACACCAGCCCTTCCAACAGCGAGTTGGAGGCCAAGCGGTTGGCCCCGTGGACGCCCGTGCACGCGACCTCGCCCGCCGCATATAAACCGGGCAGCGACGTGCGCCCGTGCACATCCGTTTCCACGCCGCCCATCAGGTAGTGCGCGGCCGGGCGCGCGGGGATCAGGTCGCGGCTGAGCTCGAGAGTGTGCTTGGCAAGGAATGCCGAAATGCCCGGAAAGCGCGCCCGGAGGTCTTCCCGCACGTGACGCATGTCCAGGTAAACCGGGCGCGCCGCGCCGTCCGGCGCAATCCCTTCCCGCGTGATCGCGCGGGCTACCACGTCGCGCGGCGCAAGCTCGAGCAGCGGGTGGTAGCGCTCCATGAAGCGCTCGCCCCGGTCGTTCACGAGGTACGCGCCTTCACCGCGCAGCGCCTCCGAAAGCAGAAAGCGCGGGACGCCCGGCAGTGACAAGGCCGTGGGGTGGAACTGGTAAAACTCCATATCGGCCACTGCCGCGCCCGCGCGCCAAGCCGCGGCAATACCGTCGCCCGTGGCCACGGGCGGGTTGGTGGTGTCGCTGTACACCTGGCCCGCGCCGCCACTTGCCAGCAGTACGGACCGGGCGGTCACCCGCACCTCCGCAAGCTCGCGATGCAGCAGCGACGCGCCCACCACACGGCCATTGCCGTCCTGCAAAAGGCCGGTGCAGGTGGCCCACTCCAGCAGCTCGATGTTGGGGTGTGTGCGCGCTTGCGCCAGGAGCGCCCGGCTGATCTCCGCGCCCGTGGCATCGCCGTTGGCGTGGAGAATGCGATGGCGGGAGTGCGCCCCTTCGCGCGTCCGCAAAAGCTCACCCGTCCCCAGGTGGCGGTCGAAGCCCGCTTCCCAGCGCAGCAGCTCTTCCACGCGCGCCGGGCCCTCCTCTACCAAAACACGAGCCGCCTCGCGGTCCACCAGGCCATCGCCCGCGACCAGGGTGTCGGCCCAGTGCTCTTCTACATCATCTGCCCCGCCCATGGCGACGGCAATACCGCCCTGGGCATAGCTCGTATTTGACTCACCCAGCTGTTCCTTGGTGACGGCGAGCACGCGGCCGTGCGCGGCAAGCGCGATGGCGGCCCGCAGTCCGGCGATGCCGGCGCCGATGACGAGAAAGTCGGTGGTGCGTAGCGGCTCTTGCATACCCCATTAGACAACCGGGGCGGCGAGGAGGGTGCGGCGGACGGAATGGGGGGCCGGGGTAGGATGGAAGCACCGTGCATACCATTCCCGTCCACACCGCATCCACGCGCTACCCGGTCTATGTGGGCGCGGATTTGCTGCCCGCGCTCGGCGAGCAGGTGCGCGGCCGGCGCGTGTTCGTGGTGAGCTCGCCGCCTTTGTGGGAGCTGTGGGGGCCGCATGTGCTGCGCGCTCTAGGCAGCGAGCCGCCGGTCCTGCTCCTGCCGTCGGGCGAGCAGGCCAAGCGCCTCCCTGAAGCGGAACGCTTGTTAGAGGAGCTTGCCGGAGCGGGTGCCGACCGCCATTCGCTGCTACTCGCCTTCGGTGGCGGAGTGGTGGGCGATATGGCGGGGTTCCTCGCCGCGATCTATATGCGCGGCATCCCGTGTGTGCAGATTCCCACCACACTGCTCGCGCAGGTCGACTCCTCCGTCGGTGGAAAAACAGGCGTCAACCTTGCGGCCGGGAAAAATCTGGTGGGCGCGTTTCACCACCCCCAAGCGGTGTTCGCCGATGTGGCCCTGCTGCGCACGCTGCCCCCACGCGAGCTGCGCGCCGGGCTCATGGAAAGCGTCAAGGCTGGGGTGATCCGCTCGTCCGGGCTTTTCGATCTGCTGGAAGAAAATGTTCCGGCATTGCAAAGCCCCGAGCCGGATGCAAAGCTGCTTGCCGAGATTGTTGCCCAGTCGGTCGCGATCAAGGCCGGAGTGGTTGCGGTGGATGAGCGTGAAGCCGGACCCCGCATGATCCTGAACCTGGGGCACACCCTGGGCCACGCGATCGAAGCCGTGACCGGGTACCGCGCGCTGCTGCACGGCGAGGCGGTGGGTTGGGGTATGCTCGCGGCGTTTCAGATCGCGCGCGGGCGGGGCCTTATGAGCCGCGCGGAGGAACAGCGCGCCGGGGAGCTGGTGCGGGCTCTGGGCCGGCTGCCGCGCTTCGCCGCGAGCGCCCCGGCATTGCTGGAAGCCGCAGGCCGCGACAAGAAAAATGCAGGTTTGACCCGCCGCTTCGTGCTCCCGCGCGGGATCGGCGACGCGGTCGTCGTGGAAGACGTGACCGATAGGGAGCTGCTGCGCGCCGCTGAAGAGATGCTCGCGGAGGCCCGCGATGCCTGAAGCCATGGGTGCGCAGCCCGAGGGCGCGGCAGACGAACACGAAGCAGCGGCGAGGGTACAGGCGATGTTCGACCAGATCGCCCCGCGCTATGACCTGCTCAACCACGTGCTGTCCTTCAACATCGACCGCCTGTGGTGGTGGCGCACGGCCCGGCGATTCCGGGCCATTCTGGCGCGACCGGACGCGCGCATCACAGACGTGTGCTGCGGCACGGGAGACATGACGCTCGCACTGCTGCGCCGCCGCCCGCCCGCAGCCACGCCGGTGCTGGCGGTCGATTTCTCACACGGCATGCTCCTGCGCGGCGCGCGCAAATTCCACGGGCGCGGCGCGCTCGCGGTCGAGGCCGACGCCATGCGGCTCCCGCTCGCATCCGGCTCCCAGGATCTCCTCACCACGGCTTTCGGCTTTCGCAACCTGCGCAACTACCGCGAAGGGCTCGCGGAGTTCCACCGCGTGCTGAAGCCCGGCGGCCGGCTGGGGATCCTCGACTTCGCCGAGCCCGGCGGGCTCCCCGGCAAGGCCTATGCGCTGTACTTCCGGCGCATTCTGCCGTGGGTGGGCGCACGACTTTCCGGCGAAGCCGCGGCATACAGCTACCTGCCCGCTTCGGTCGGGCGATTCCCCGCCCCGGCGGCGCTGATGGAAACCATGCGGGAGGTGGGCTTCGACGAGGTTTCCTGGACTGCCTACAACTTCGGGATCGCGGGCCTGTATCTAGGGCGCCGCAAGCGGCAATAGTCGCGCGGGCCTGGGAACCGGGCACGCCCGTAACCTTCTTGGTGACACGCGTGAAATTTACCGCCGCTTCCCCGCAAACGGCCTCTTTCCTGCTATCCCTTCTTGGTGCGCCGTATTTCCGCTTTCACGCTCCTTTTGTGCGCCGCCCCGGCTTGGGGGCAGGCTGTTCCATCGCGCTCGCTGCTGCCTGAGTTGACCTTGGCGCAGCATGGCGGCGCTTCCGCGACCGTACACACGAGCTTCGCGCTCGGCAACGGCGTGTTCCTGGACCAGGATACGGTCTTAGCCGCGCGCCACGTCGTGCTTACCCCAGGCGGCTTGATCGACGACCGCGTCGGGGTCGGCTTCACGCTGCCCCCAATCAACAACATCATGGAAACCGAATCGGTCGCCGTGGCGCAGGACCCGGAGCACGACCTGGTGCTGCTGCGCCTCCAGGATGGAGCGCTCGGCCCACCGGCTGCTGAGGAACATTGCGCTGACGCCGCTTCCCCGCGGCTCAGCCGGGCTGTGGCAAGGGCGCGGCACAAACGTCGACGCCACCACCGGGAGCGCCCCCGCGCCGCGCTTCCCGTGCGTGCCGACGCGCATACCCGTTCCGTCCCGCTGCGCATCGTGTGGGATGGCCCGCTCGCCCGTTCCCTCTAAGAAAGCCCCTTCGTTCGCGGTAAGAAGGCGGAGGCGGTATACCCTATGGCCATGACCGAGCCCGTCGCGCAGCCGAGCCCGCCCCTCCTCCTCGCCGCACGGCGCGGGGGCTCTGCGCGGCCTCCTCGAACGGAGAAAGCCACGGCGGCCATGATTTCCGCCGCGGCCGCGCTCCTCGTTACCCTGCTCAAGCTAGCCACGGGGCTGCTCAGCGGGTCGCTGGGCGTGCTTTCCGATGCCGCCCATTCGGGGCTCGACCTCGTGGGCGCAGGGCTTACCTATGTTTCCGTGCAGGTTGCGGACAAGCCCGCCGACGAAGACCATCCCTACGGCCACGCAAAGGTCGAAAACATTTCGGCGTTTATTGAGGCGTTTCTGATGATCGCCTCCTCCGTGTGGATCGGCGCGGAAGCCATCGGACGTCTGCTCCACCACACTGCAGGCGTGCGTTACCCGGTCTGGCCCATGGCCGTGCTCGCGTTCTCCGTCGCCGTGGACCTGTGGCGGTCGAGCAAACTGCGGCGCGTTGCGGCGCGCACGCACAGCGACGCCCTGGCCGCGGATGCCGCGCACTTCGCCTCAGACATCTGGGCGAGCACTGCTGTGTTTGTCGGGCTCGCGCTGACGTGGGTGGGTGAGCGGTTCCGCATCGCGGCGCTCAGCTACGCCGACTCGGCCGCGGCGCTTCTGGTTTCGCTCATGATCCTCGTGTTCGCGTACCGGGTCGGCCGCCGCGCCGTGGGCACGCTGACCGATGCCACCCCCCGCGAAACCCGCCAGCGTGTGCTCAACGCGGTGCGGCATGTGCCCGGCGTACTCGCGGTCGACCAGGCGCGCATGCGCTCGGCCGGGGCGGTCCACTTCGCCGACCTCACCCTTTCCCTATCCCGGCAGCTCACCTTTCAACGCACCGAGCAGCTGGTGCAGCAGGCCACCGCGGCCGTCCGTCGCGTGCTGCCCGAGGCCGACGTCGTCATCCGCACCGTGCCCCGCGCCACCGAAACCGAAAGCATCTTCGACCGGGTCCGCGCCGTTGCTCTGCGCAACAATGTCGTGCTGCACGACGTTTCCGTCCAAACCTTTGGCGGCGGGCTGCGCATCGAGCAGCATATCGAGGTCAACGAACGGCTTCCGCTCCGGAGGGCGCACAGCTTTGTGCGCCGCATTGAAGATGAGATCCGGGTCGCGTTGCCGGAGGTGGAAAGCGTTTTGACCCACATCGAAAGCGAGCCTGCTACGATCGAAAAACCGGAGCTGCAAACCCGCGATCGCGCCATGGAAGAGCTCCTGCGCGAGGCCGCCGCGCCCTTGCCCGAAATCCTCGATGTGCACGACGTCGTTGTGAGCCGGGTGGGAGATCACTTCCAGCTTTCGTGCCACTGCTCCATGCCGGACGAGCTGGAAATGCAACGCGTCCACCAGGTCATCACCGCGCTCGAAGGACGCTTCAAGCATGTTTGCCCGGAGGTCGACCGGATGCTTATCCATCCGGAACCGGCGACAGACAGCCAACACTGAGGGGATTGCATGATTGCAAGCGCGGAGTGGAAGGGTGGCACACACTTTGAGGGCCGCAGTGAAAGCGGGCACACGCTGGTCTTCGACACAGACGCAGCGCACACGGCGGGCGCGTCTCCCATGGAGGCGGTGCTGGCCGCCCTATGCGCCTGCACCTCGGTCGATGTCGTGAGCATTCTCCGGAAAAAGCGGGAAGAGCTCGCGTCGCTGCGCGTTTTCGCCAAGGCGGAGCAGGCTGACGGGCCGCCGCGGGTGTTTACGCGCGTCCACCTGACCTACCGCGCCGCAGGCCCCAATTTGACCCGCAAAGCAGTCGAGGACGCCGTCGCGCTTTCCAAAGGCAAGTACTGTTCGGTGTCCCTCATGCTGCAGGGCTCGGTCGAGATGACCACGTCCGTTGAGCTGGAGAGTGAAGAGGGCGCGTGAGACGGTATTTTCGCTTCGCCCTGGTCGTGTTATTGCTGGCAGGGATCGCGAGCCTTTCCGCCCTCGTCACGATGCAGTTTGCCGTCCACCATTCCGTGGTCACGGTGCCGGATGTGCAAGGCCTCCCGGTGGCAGAAGCGACGAGCCGAGCCGCCGCGCTCGGGCTTGACCTGTCGGTAACGCAGCGCCTTTACTCGACCGTGCTCCCCGCAGGACGGGTGCTTCTCCAGTCCCCTGCCGCGGGTGCGAAAGTGCGGCGCGGGTGGGATGTAGTCGCCGCTGAAAGCCTGGGGCCGCGCCGGCTCGCGATCCCCGATGTGCTGGGCGGGAGCGAGCGGGACGCCATCCTCGCCTTAAGGCAAAAAGGGCTGGACCTGGGCGAGATAGCCCACCTGCCCACGCGCTCCGCGGCCCCCGGCACGGTTTTGGCGCAGGATCCCGGTGCCAAAGCAGTTGGTGCCGAGCAGCCGAGCGTCAGCCTCCTGGTCGCCGCGCCTGCGCCCGCTGCTCCACCTGCCTGGGTCATGCCCGATGCGGTGGGTAAGCCCTTCGCGGATGTCGCCGCCGCGCTCGCAAGCGTGGACCTCCACGCCGAAAGCGCTGTGGGCGCACCCCCAGGCGTTTCCGTCACGCTCCCTTCCGCCACGCCCCCGGGAACAATCCTGGCACAAACCCCCGAAGCCGGCGCGAAAGTCGACGCAACGACCCGCATTGTGTTTTGGAGTGCGGAACAGCCGCGATAGCTCATTCGGCGAGCGCTCCAACCGGATCAGCTCGGCGCGCGCGAGCCGGCGATCAGGATGTCAACGATGCGGCGGGCGCTCGGCTCCCACCCCGGCATAGCCGTGGTATGAAAAACGCCGACAAGGGCACGGACGAAGTCTTCGGGATCGGTATCTGCCCGAAGATCACCGTTGTCGATTGCACGTTGGACCAGAGCGATGAACGCACTGTGGATAAGGCCACGCGCGCCATCCACAAGCCGCGCGGAGCCGCCCGCCACGGTGTCCATGGCGGGAAGGATCAGCTTTTTGCCGGCTACATGGTCGATAAACAGCAGCATCCACGTTCGCAGGGCTTCCAGCGGCGCCAAGGTGTCGGCAACGCGCTCCCCGTCCGCGGTCAGTTTTTCGACTTCGCTGCGGTACAAAGCTTCAATCAGGGCGTCGCGCGTGGGAAAGTGCCGGTAAAGGGTACCTGGGCCGATGTGGGCGCGGCGGGCGATGTCGTCGAGCGTGGCCGCAGCCCCGTGACGGGCAAAGGCAAGCCGGGCGATCGCAAGGATGCGCTCGCGGTTGCGCTGCGCATCGGCACGCGGCTTGCGGGCGGGCGGCGGCGGGGGTTGCTTTTTCGGCATATTTCCAGTTTCGCAGAACTTTCTGCAACCGGAGTCGCTCTCCGTCTATCTTAAAAAGCGGAGATTGCCTCCACTTTACGTGGAGGCGCAAACAACAGCTCCGGCGCGGTGCTTGGGAGCATGCGCGCCGGCAAACAGCAGGAGGATGGACCTATGCGGATTTTTGTAACGGGAGCAACAGGATTTATCGGGACG
This sequence comes from Acidobacteriaceae bacterium, assembly GCA_965218545.1. Taxonomy (GTDB): domain Bacteria; phylum Acidobacteriota; class Terriglobia; order Terriglobales; family Acidobacteriaceae; genus EB88. Next base: position 400,987 of record CBDCLB010000002.1, read on the forward strand.
GAACTGGTGAAGGAGCTGATTGAAGCAGGGCACCAGGTGCGCGGCTTATCGCGGAGCGACAAAGGCGCGGAGCAGTTAAAGGCGGCCGGCGCAGAGGTGCATCGGGGCGATCTCGAAGATCTGGACAGCCTCCGCAGCGGCACGGCAGACATGGATGCGGTCGTGAACCTGGCATTCAATCATGACTTTTCCAAATTCGCGAAAAACGGAGAAGATGAGCGCAAAGCGATTGAGGCGCTGGGTTCAGCTCTTGCACCGGGAAAGCTGCTGGTCGTGACCTCCGGGATTGGGATGCTGCGCAACGATCCGGGACATGTAAGTGTGGAAAGCGACCCGCCGGCGAGCTCGGTCTCTATCCCGCGGCAGCCTGAAGACACGGCAAGAGCCGCGGCCGAGCGAGGTGTGCATGTGGCGATTGTGCGCCTGCCCCAGGTGCACGACACGCGCAAGCAGGGGTTGGTGTCGATGATGGTGCCGATAGCACGCGAAAAAGGCGTTTCGGCTTACGTGGGCGATGGCGCGAACCGCTGGGCAGCGGCTCCGCTCGAGGATGTGGCGCAACTGTACCGGCTGGCGGTCGAGAAAACAGGCCCGGGCGTGACCGTCTACCACGCCGTGCAGGAAGGAGGTGTGCCGCTGAAGGAGATCGCTGGGACGCTTGCAAAAGGGCTGGAGATGCCGGCAGTGTCGATCGCCCCTGAAAAGGCCGGGGAACACTTCGGATGGTTCGCGCACTTCGCGGGACTGGACATGGAAGCTTCGAGTGAGTGGACGCGCAAGACGCTGAACTGGGAACCGACAGGTCCGGGCTTGATCGAGGACCTGTCGAACATGAAATCTCAATAGCCAATCTGGAGGGCTGCCCCGCTATTAATGCGTTTGCCGGGAGAGGGTTAGGATGTTGCCCTCTCACCGGCAAGGAACGATCAACCGGTTTGACTTAGAAGCGCAGAGCGGAAGATTGTCCCGGCCACCCATGTAAGCTGCCCGAACAGTACCAATGCATGCGCCGACTCATCAGCGCCGGGCAACTATCGACTTTCGAAGCTGCTTCAGCCCGCGTCCGGGTCCCGCCAGCAGCCTCGCCCTTCAACACACAGAGAGCGGTGTACAAAATGTTCGTCAGGGCCGGCTTTGCCCATCGTCTTTAGGCACCAGTAGGTCGTGGTTGAGCCGAGCAGCTCTTCCATCTCCTCGTGATACTCGCCGAAGTGGCCGTAGGAGCTTTTGCTGCGGAGCGAAGCGCAGCGAATCTGCACAAGTGGGGTCGTGGACATGGGCGTCTCCTTCAGCCTGCGGCGCTGGGGTCGCGCCCCATCTGCCCGGCGGCCAGCAAAATAGTGCGGTACACAGCGGTGTGGAACAGCTGCACCTTGTAGCCGTTCTGCGAAAGCGGCGTCGCGTTTTCCATTGCAGCTTTGCCAGCGGCGCGCGCGGTGGTCTCGTCGATGCGCTTGCCGGTGAGCATGCGCTCGGCAGCCGTCGCGTGGATGGGCGTGGGCGCGGCGACTCCGAGTACAATCGACGCTTTCCGGCAGGTAGCCCCGTCCATGACGAGTACCACGCCCGCATCGGCCAGCGGCCAGTCGAAGCTTTCTTTTTCCCCGTACTTCTGGTACGCCGAGCGCGTTCCGGCCTCGGGCGCGGGCACAAACACAGCCGTGATCACCTCACCCGGCTGCACCGCCGTCTCGTTGATCATGTCTTTCTCGGGCGGAACATAGAAGTCGTGCATGGCAACCGTGCGCTTGCCGCGCTTCGAGGTGAGCTCCACATGCGCGTTCATCGCGAGCAGCGGCACGGCAGTGGAGGACGGGTGGACCGTCGCGCAGCTGCTGTTGTTCATCACCGCGTGGTACTGGTTTTCGCCCGCGATTGCATGGCAGGTGTCGCTTGTGTCGCCCTTCTTCTTGCAATCGAAGTCGCTGGAACGGAAGTACCAGCACCGAGGCCGCTGCATCAGGTTGCCGCCCAGTGTCGCCATGTTGCGCACCTGCGGTGTAGCCGCGTGACCCGCCGCATCGGCGAGCGCGGCATACTGCTTCTGGATTTCCGGATGGGCCGAAATCTCATACAGCGTGGTCAAGGGGCCAATCCGCAGTCCGTCTTTCCCTGCGGCAATCCCTCGCAAAGTCGCGACGTTTCGGATGCTGACGAGCTTCGGGGGTTCGACGATCCCGTCCTTCATCAGGTCGAGCAGATCGATGCCGCCCGCCTTGATCGTCGCTCCATCATTCAACTGGTCGAGCGTTTCCTCGACCGTTTGGCAGTCCACATAGGCGAACCGGTTCATGCCTGATCCTCCGCGGGCGCTTTCCCAAGCGCCTCCAAAACGTTGGCCGGGGTCATGGGGATGCGCCGCATCCGCACCCCCGTGGCGTTGTAGAACGCATTGCCGATCGCGGCCGCGAGCGTGATGATGCCCGCCGACTCGCCGATGCCGGCCGCGTCCGTCGAGCTTTCCGCGATGTAGTTCTCGATCAGCTCGACGTGGATCTCCGGCACCTCGCGCGACCCCAGGATTTTGTAACCCTGGAGGTTCGCGTTCAGCATGTGTCCGCTGTTCGGATCCATCACGCGCTGCTCGAACAGGGCGTACGAGATGCCCTGGAGAATGCCGCCGTTGATCTGGCTGATGACGCCCGTCGGGTTAATGGGCCGCCCGCAGTCGTGCGCCGCGTAGACCTTCTCGACGAAAACGCGCCCGGTCTCAGTATCGACCGCGATCTCGACATAATCGACGCCGCCGTAAGTCAGCTTTTCCTTTGCGTACTCCGGCGAGCGTTTGCCCCGCACAGCAATCTCATCCGTCGGCATCTTGGCCGCGACCTGCTTGAGCGTGAACGACTTCGATGGGTCATCCTTGCTGACCATCTGTCCGCTTTTACGGTCATAGTCCAGCGTTGTGACGCCCAGCTTGGGTGCCGTAGCCGCGAACATTTGCTGCCGAGCCTGGTAAGCCGCGTTGCGGACCGACGGCGTGATGGAACCGGCGGTCACGCTGCCGCCGGAGTTGGGGCCGATCGGATAGCGGGTGTCGCCGATGCGAACCACGACCTGCTCGGGCGGAATGCCGAACTCTTCCGCGACCACCTGCGCCAGGATCGTCTTCGTACCCGTGCCCAGGTCCTGCACTGAAGACATCAGCTCAACCGTGCCGTCGCGGTGGACGCGAACTTCGCAGTTCGAGTCCATGTTGACGAACCGGTACCAGACCGACTGCGCGATGCCCATGCCGCGCTTTACCGGGCCCTTGTCCGACGCGGCAGGCCGGCGGTTGCGCCAGTTGGTGTGCTCGAGGACGAGCTGCCGCTCCACCCGCCGCACGGCGCTTTCATCGATCTTGTCGCGCAGCGCGATCGGGTCCGTCTTGAGCTTTTCGGCAACTTCATCGATCGCCTGCTCAAACGCGAAGCAGCCTTGCGGGTGACCGGGCGCGCGGAACGCCGCGCCTGGACCGCCGTTTGTAAAGACGTCGTACTCTTCCGTGAGCAGGCTGCCGGACTTGTACAGGTTGGTCGCAGGCCCGGCGCAGCCCGCGCCCGTGCCCACGCCCGCCGTGCCGTAGCTTGTCATTTCGATTGCCGTCAGAGTGCCGTCGTGCTTCGCGCCAATCTTATATTTCTGGTGCGAATCAGGCCGGTTAGAGACAATCTGCTCCTGCTTGCGGTCGAGCATCAGCTTGACCGGCGCGCCTGCCTTGCGCGACAGGTTCGCGGCCATCACACCTTCGTTGCCCGCACCGAACTTGGCACCAAAGCCGCCCCCCATAAACTCGGTCAAGACACGCACCTGCGGCTTAGGGAGTTTAAAGATTTCCGCCATCTCGTCCCGCACACTCGCGGTGCCCTGGGTGGAGGCGTACACGGTCACTTCTTCCGGCTTCCAGTCCACCACGAACCCATGAGTTTCCAAAGCGGAGTGGATCTGCACCTGGGTGAAATACTCCGTTTCGACGACTACATCGGCGTCCTTGAAACCCTGCTCCGTTTCACCCTTGGTTTTGCGCTGCGGGCCATGTACGTTGCCGTGCTGCGGAACGTCCTTGGGCCCGCCGCCGCCGCCCGCTGAGCCCGCGGCAGCCGCGGGCCCCGGGAAAACAACAGGCGCATCGGGAGCACGCGCCGCCGTGCGCTCTACTACGAACGGCATAGTGTCGTACTGCACCTTGACGAGCTTGGCCGCGTCCTCGGCGATTTGCGGCGATACCGCGGCCACGCCTGCGATCGGCTGGCCCGCATACCGCACAATGGGGTACCGAGAGGGCGTTTCCTGCGCCGGATTTTCAAGTTCAGCCGTGCCGCCGCGAATGTGCTCGATCACATGCACGGCGCGCACCCCGGTCAGCTTTTCGGCCGCGGTCGTGTCGATTGACACGATGCGGGCGTGCGGCACAGTGGCATCCACCATGCGCGCGTACAGCATTCCCGGCAGCAGCACGTCGGCCGTGTAACGCGCCTTACCGCTTGCTTTCGCGGGGCCGTCATAGCGCAAGGTGGGCTTGCCGATGTAGCGCAGATCCGCATTCGCCGGAAGTGCCGGAGGCTCGTCTAACGGCACCTGCCGCTGCACGGTGGTCAGGCCAGTCTGCGGGATTCCATAAACGCAATCTTCAGCGCGCGTGGGCGTGGATGTTTGCGCGGCCACCGGCGGAGAGGTGGGGCTTTGCCCTTTTTCCCTGGGCTTGGCTTCGTTTTGAACCTTTTTGGGAGTCTGTTGCTGCTCCTGTGCGAGCGTTTCGAGCGCCATCCTAGCTCTCCTTCCCGGCGAGCGTCACAAGCCCGGCCATCTGCTTTTGCTGCGCAACTTCAAGCGTCGCCGCGAACACCTTGGGGTAGGTCCCGCAGCGGCACAGGTTACCGCTTACCGCGTGCTTTACGTCGCCCAGCTGCGGGTTAGGATTGCGCTCCAGCAGCGCGGCGCAGCTCATCACCATCCCCGGCGTGCAAAACCCGCACTGCATCGCATCGTGCTTCACAAACGCGATCTGGAGGGGATGCAACTTTCCGCCCTCCGACAAACCCTCGATCGTCGTGATCTCACGGCCGACCGCGTCCACCGCCAGCGTCATGCAGGCGAGCGACGGGGTTTTGTCGAGCCATACCGTGCAAGCCGAACAGGTGCCGCGATCGCAGACGACCTTGGTACCGGTCAGCCCGATGTTGTCGCGCAAGGTTTCAGCCAGTGTGTAGCGGGGCTCGACCGTAACCGCGTGCTCCTGCCCGTTGATCCGCAACTTGATTGGGAGCGCGTTGGGCCCGACGGTCTGGTCGGGCTTTAGGCTTTCGTTCGTTTCCCGCGCCAGCGCCTGGGCGGTTTCCACTGCGGCGGCCGCCGCAGTGACGCCCGCGCCTTTTAGAAAGCCGCGGCGCGTGAACTGTGTCTTGGGTGTATCTGCCATGGGGCGCAACCTCGTCCGGGGGTTTGGGTGCGTGGCGCGGCTTTGGGCCGCGGCAAAACATTACGAGTACACTCTACGCCCGCGACAGCGCGAATGGCTATGGGCGCGGTGGAATCGTTTTCAATCGCGCAAAACTACCCTCTGGAATCGTCCGGCTACCCTTGCCGGAGCAGCGGAGCCACACGGCTGCCCAGCAGCTCCGTAGCGCGGAGCAGCTTTGGGTGCGGCAGCGCGGCCACGCTCATCTGGAAGCTGATCCGGCTGATGCCGCCCAGGGCCTCGCTCATCCGCAGCACTTTCGCCGCGACGTGTTCCGGGTCGCCCACCATCAGCGCGCCTGTCGGGGTCAGCAGCGCATCGAACTGCCTCCGTGTCACCGGCGGCCACCCGCGCTCCTGCCCAATCCTGGTAAATGCCTCGGCATAGCCGGGAAAGAAGTCATCGGCGGCCTTCTGCGCTGTTTCTGCCACGTAGCCCAGCGCGTGGATGCCCACCCTGAGCTGCTCCGGCGCGAACCCAGCCTGCGCGCCCGCGCGGCGGTACAAATCGATCAAAGGCCGGAACCGGTGCGGCTCCCCGCCGATAATCGCGACCATCAAAGGCAAACCCAGAGCCCCCGCACGCGCGAACGAAGCCGGCGTGCCGCCTACGCCGAGCCACACGGGCAGGATGTCTTGGACCGGCCGGGGATACACGCCCTGCCCGGTGAGCGGGGCCCGGTGCCGCCCCGACCAGGTCACGTGCGTCGACTCCCGCAGCTTAAGCAGCAGATCGAGCTTTTCCGCGAACAAGGAGTCGTAGTCTTCAAGCGCATAGCCGAACAGCGGGAACGACTCAATGAACGAGCCCCGGCCCGCGACGATCTCCGCGCGGCCATTTGAAAGGAGGTCGAGCGTGGCGAACTCCTGGAAAACCCGCACCGGATCGGCGGCGCTGAGCACCGTAACCGCGCTACTGAGCCGGATGCGCCGGGTGCGCGCGGCCGCCGCGGCCAGGATTACCGCGGGCGCGGAGTCGAGGTACTCCTCGCGGTGGTGCTCGCCCAGGCCGAAGATATCGAGGCCCGCCTGGTCGGCGAGCTCGATCTCCTCAAGCAGCTGCCGCATGCGGTCGTCCGGAACCGGGGTTATGCGCGTGGAAGGGTCCGGGACGAGTGCCGCAAACGAATCGATGCCGATCTGCATGGGTGGGAGATGCCCGCCGGGCACGCGGGATTCACACGCGGGTGAGCAGCGCCGCGAAGAAGCCGTCGCACGTGTGGACGCCCGGGATGGTTCGCAGGTAAGGCCCGGCGAGCGCGGTCGTGCTTAGGAGCGTGTGGCCTTCAACTGTCAGAACACCTCGGGCGAGCAGCGCGTCGAGCACGGGCGCGACCGGCTGGAGCGCGACACCGGGCGTTGCCGCCGCTAGCGCTTCGACGACCGCCTCGTTCTCCTCCGGCTCCAGCGAGCAGGTGGAGTACACGAGCCTGCCGCCGGGGCGCAGCGCTTTGAGCGCGGAGCCGAGAATTGCGCGCTGCCGGTCTGCCTGCCTCGGGAGGTCTCCAAGCTCAAGCCGATGCCGGATCTCCGGGTTGCGCCCAAGCGTGCCCGTGCCGGAGCAGGGCATGTCGCACAGCACGGTCGAATACACCGGCCCCGGCGCGTGCAGGGTCGCGTCTGCGGGAATGAAGCGCACATTCTCGCTCCAAGGGAGGCGCCGCTCCATAATACGCAGCCGCGCCGCGCTGACATCGGTCGCCGTGATCGCCGCCTCGGGATTGCGTTCGGCGAGGATTGCGGTTTTGCCTCCCGGCGCGGCACACGCGTCCCAGATCGCCGGGCCCGCGTCGAGCGCGGCCACCTCACCCACCAGCTGCGAGGCTTCGTCCTGCATTCTGGCTTCGGGGGCGCTCCCTTTCAGCACACGCCGGGCGCTCGTAAGAAAAAGGCCGGAAGCGAGTTCGCTTGCGGCACTCCCCGCGGCGGCAAGGCGCACCGTAGTCGGCGGCGCTTGTTGGCCGAAAGCGCAGATCTTGTACGCGGCGTCCTCGCCGAAGCGCGCGCGCCAGCGGTCCACCATCCAGCGCGGGTAGGCTGCCGCCGGGTCCACGCGCAAGGTTTGGAGCTCCGCGCGCTCCCGCATCAGGCGGCGCAGCAATGCATTGGTCAATCCGGCCATGGCCGGCCCATCGGCCTGCTTCGCCAGCTCCACGCTCTCGTTGATGGCCGCGTGCGGCGGGATGCGGTCAAGGAACAGCAACTGGTATGCCCCCAGCCGCAGTGCGTTAATGACGCCCAGGTGCATGTCCGAGCCCGGATGTCGCAAACGCGCGGTCAGCTCGCGATCAAGTACGCGCTGCCAGCGCAGGGTGCCGAGGACCAGCTCCGTGACGAGGTCGCGATCCTGCCGCGAAAGCGCGTTGACCCGCGGCGAGCGCAGCTGGTCATCGGCGTGTGCCGTGCCGCGCTCGACCGCCAGCAGGACATGCGCGGCGGCCACACGGGCTGGGGCGATGGAGCCCGCGTCAGCCAAGGCGCGCGCCCGCGATCTGTGGATAGCCGCGGAGGAAATCGGCCGCGGGGGTGGCGCGCTTGCCTTCCAGCTGCACTTCCAAGAGCTCCACTGCGTTCCCGTCACCGCAGACGGCCAGCAAGCTGTTTTCTCGTTTGACCAGCGTTCCAGGCGCGCCTTCTTCGCCCTGCAAAAGAGCCATGCGTGTGACCGTCAGCTTCTTGTCCCCGAGCAGGCTCCAAGCGCCGGGCCAGGGCTGGAAGCCGCGCCAGCGGTTATACACCTCCCGCGCGGGGCGGGCGAAGTCGATGCGGCCATCCTCGCGGGTCAGGATGGGCGCGTGTGTCGCTTCGGCGTTGTTCTGCGCCTCGGGCGTGAGCGTGCCCGCGGCCAGCCCGGCAAGCGTGGAAACGACCAGCGGCGCGCCCAGCCCGGCCAGCTCGGCAAAGAGCTCAGGGGCCGCGGCATCGGGGGTGATCGCCAACGAAACTCGCTCCAGCATCGGCCCCGTATCCAGCCCTTCTTCGAGCAGCATCGTCGTTACACCGGTCTCATGTTCCCCGTTCGCGACCGCCCACTGGATCGGTGCCGCGCCCCGGTACTTAGGCAGGAGCGAGCCATGGAGGTTGATGCAGCCGAGCCGCGGCAGCGCGAGCATCCAGGGCGGGATCATGCGGCCATATGCGACCACCACGATCGCGTCGGGCGCAATCGCCTCCAGCCGCGTGCGCAGGGCTTCGTTGTTGCGAATCTTGTCCGGCTGCTCCACAGTGAGCCCGTGGGCAAGCGCCCAACGCTTTACGGGCGGGGCGACAAGCTGCATGCCGCGCCCGCTCGGCCGGTCGGGCTGCGTCAGGACCAACGGGATCTCGTAGCCCGTATCCATCAGCGCAGCCAGAGTAGGTACAGCAAACTCCGGCGTGCCGCAAAAGACAAGCCGCACAGGAACTACCAATCCCCCGCCTTTTGCAGCTTGCGGATGCGCCGCAAAATCAGGTCGCGCTTAAGCATGCTCACGCGCGAGAAAAACAAAATCCCGTGCAGGTGATCAATCTCATGCTGGAAGGCCCGCGCCAGCAGCTCTTCCCCATCCATCTCGTACCACTCGCCGTTTGTTTTCTGCGCGCGCACCCGAACCCGCGCCGAGCGCGAAACTTTCTCGCGGATCTCCGGCAAGCTCAGGCAGCCTTCTTCCTCATACTGGCGGCCCTCACGAAACGTGATCTCGGGGTTGATCAGGACGAGCTTTTCTTCCGGGTTCTTCTCAAAGCTCAGGTCGATTACGGTGATCCGCTTCGGTACACCGATCTGCGGCGCGGCCAGCCCTATGCCCTTGGCCGCGTACATGGACTCAAACATGTCGTCAACCAGCGTTTGCAGTTCCGCGTCGAACTCGGTGACCGGCTCGGCTTCCCGCTGCAAGACCGGGTCGGGGTACTTCACTATCTCTCGGATCATCGTTTGTTCTAGTACGCTCGAATCTGTTGGATGTATCCGTCGTAGTTGCGCTTCAACTCCCGGAGTGAATCACCGCCGAACTTTTCCAAAACAAGCCGCGCAAAGGCAAGCGCGACCATCGCTTCCGCCGCAACCCCCGCCGCAGGCACCACGCACACGTCTGAGCGCTCATAGGCGGCTTTGGTTTCTTCCCTGCCCTCGTATGTAACGGACCCCAACGGCCGCCGCAACGTCGAGATCGGCTTGAGATACCCGCGCACCACGATGTCCTCGCCGTTCGAGATGCCGCCCTCGACCCCGCCCGCGTTGTTGCGCTCGCGCGTGAAACGGGTGGGGTGTCCGTCGCCGTTCTCCGCATAGCCGATGGCGTCGTGAACCTCCGAGCCCAGCGACTCGGCGGCGGTTACGCCCCGGCCCAGCTCCACAGCCTTGACCGCCTGGAGGCTCATCACCGCCTGCGCCAGCAAGCCGTCCAGCCGCTCGTCCCAGTTCGCGTAGGTGCCGATCCCCGGCGGCGCGCCGTGAATCACCACCTCGAACACGCCGCCGATGGAATCGCCCGTGCGCAGCGCCAGGTCCACCTCGGCCTTCATCCGCGCCTCGGCCCCCTCGTCCACGCAGCCCAGCACCACTTCTTCTTTACCGGGCAGCGCGGCGATCTCATCCCAGCTCGCGTCGCGTCCCAGCTCCGCGCGGCCCACGCGGATGACATGCGACAAAACCTCGATCCCCAACTCGCGTAGCAGCAGCTTTGCGATCGCCCCGGCGGCCACGCGCGCGGTCGACTCGCGCGCCGAAGCCCGCTCCAGCACGTAGCGCGCATCGGGAAAATCATATTTCAGAGAGCCCGGCAGGTCCGCGTGCCCAGGCCGCGGTGAGGCGACGGCTTTGTGCTTGGTAGGGTCGCCCGCGCCGACGGGCAGGATCTCGCGCCAGTTTTCCCAGTCGCGGTTGGCGATCAGCATGGAGATAGGCGAACCGATCGTCGAGCCGTGACGGACGCCGGACAAAATGTGCGCCGCGTCCCGCTCGATGCGCATGCGGCCGCCGCGCCCATAGCCCTGCTGGCGCCGCCACAACTCGCGCCCGATGAAGTTTTCATCGACGGGCACACCCGCCGGCATCCCGGACACGAGCGCGACCAGCGACTCGCCGTGCGACTCCCCTGCTGTTGCGAAACGTAGCATTCAAACTGATTGTAACGGGACTCTAATCGCTCCCGGCCAGATACGCCTGCGTGTCCAGCAGCGGCCGCTCCAACGCGCGGACCCACTCCGTGCAATCGTCGGCTTTTCCGCCGTTGCTCGCGGCCCGCGCGAACTCGCCGCGTAGCATGTGCATCTTGGCGTCCAGGTCGTCGAGGTAGTGGAACAGGATCGCCTCGGCGGTCATGGGCAGCTTGGGGGAGCCGAACTCGAGCCGCCCGTGGTGCGACAGCACGATGTGCAGCAGCAGCGTGCGCAGGCGGGGCGGGAAGCCGGGCAGCTCCGCAATCCGGGCCTCGATCATGCCTGCCCCGATCGTGATATGGCCCAGCAACTGGCCCTCGACCGTATAGCTGAAACCCGTGCCCCAGCGCAGCTCCTGGAGCTTGCCGATGTCATGGAGCATGGCCCCGGCAAGCAGGAGGTCACGGTGCACCTCCGGGTAGTGCTGGGCGGCCCGGTCGCACAGGTCCAGCAGCCCGACCACATGCTCGAGAAGGCCGCCAATCCAGGCGTGGTGCAAGGCCTTGGCCGCGGGCGCTTCCCGCAGATCCTTGGCAAGGTCCGGGTCGGCGAGAAACAGCTCCAGCAGCGCGCGCAAGTGCGGGTCCGTGAAGCTTGCGACGTAGCCCGTCAGCTTCGCCCACAGCTCGTCCACGTCATAGGCGGTTTTGGGGACAAAGTCGCCCAGCTCGTACTCGCCCGCGTCGGCTTCCGGGTCGGCGCGGCGCAGTTTGTCGATCTTGATCTGGAGCTTGTCCTGATAGCGGCACACAACGCCGCGCAGCTTCACCACGTCGCCCGAGGCGAACTGCCCCGCGCCTTCCGGCTCCCACATGCGGGCTTCGAGCTTGCCCGTGCGGTCGCCGAGCGTCAGCGACAGGTAGGGCGCGCCCCCGGCAGTCGTACGGAGCTGCCGGTTTTCGGCGACAAAAAAGCCGGTAACGGTCTGGTTTTCCCGCTCGGCAAGGCCGCTCGCAAACAGATCCTTCATCGCTGCGGCGGCGCTCCCGCTCCCGGCGGGGCGGCGGGCGGGGTCGGCGGGCCCATGGGGTCGCCCGTGCCGTTTGGGGTGGCTTGGGTCGGCACGGGGGCGCGGGTTACGGGCGCATTCTGCGGAGAAGGCCCTACATAGGTAGGCGCGTTCACGGGCACGCCGGGCGCTCCCGGTTCCGTGGTGTCCTTTTTCTTGCCTGCTTCGTCGGAGAAGCGGGTCTTGCCCGTCGGCTTGGGTTTCGGCGGTGCCTTCGATGTATCGCCCCGCAAGCCGAGCGGCTGGTCCTGGGTCGCCTTATCGGCAACTTCCTGCGCATCGGGCGCGGGGGCTGGAAAGGGGTCCTGCTTAGCCTTGCGCGCGCGCTCTTCCTTCACCGCTTTGGGGATTTTCGCTCGGTCGGAGAAGCGGGTCTTTTTTTCCGACGCCTGCGCCTGGTCGCCGGCCGCGCTTTCGCCGTTTTCATAGTGGATGTCCCGGTTCACATCCGTCGCCTGCGCGCTCGCGGTTTCGGCGTTGGAGCCGTTGCCGTTCTCGGCGGAAGCCCCCGCGTCCTTGGTTTGCGTTGCGGCGGCGGGCAGGGTTTCCCGCGGCGCCTGGCCAAAGCGAACCTTTTCGCGCTTGCCCGGCTTCAGGACGCTTGCGGTTTGCACAGTTTTCTTGCCCGCAACGGGCTGCGCCTGCTTGCCGGCCGAGACATCCGCCAGCGAGGGCACCCCGGCCGTCGGGGCCGGCGCGGTCTTGGCAGCAACAATTGCGCTGCCCCGGGTGCGTTCACCGCCGCGTCCACGGCCGCTAAAGCGGGTGCGCGCCACCGCCTTTTTCTTTTTAGGCTGCGGAGGAGTGTAGGCACTAAACACGGGCCGGGTCTCGTTTTTGGAGGCAGCCGTATCCACGTATCCAGGCTTTACGTCGATAAATGCTTCTTCGCGCAGGCGCGTCAAGTAGGCGCGCAGGGCGGGCTGCATCTTTTGCATCCCGATCGCTTCCTCTACCTGCGGCTCTACCTGCGAGAACGGCTGGAGACCGGCCGCTTCGTGCTGATCCACTTTGAGGATGACAAAGCCCTGCTTGGTGCGGATGGGCGCGGTGTACTCGCCCGGCTTCAGGCTAAAAGTCGCCTGCTCCAGCACCGGGGCCAGCTGCCCGCTTTTAAAACTACCCAGCGCCCCGCCTTCCGCCGCGGTCGACCCGCCGGAGGCGGCTTTGGCCACCGCCGCAAAATTCTTGCCGCCCTTCAGCTGCGCTTGGAGGGCGTCGGCTTTTTTCTGCGCGTCGGCCACCTGCCCGGCATTGTCAGGGTCGGCGGTCGGCACCAGGATTTCCGACAGCTTCACCTCTTCGGGCGTTGTGAACTGGTCTTTGTGATCGTTGTAATACTGCTGCTCGTCCGTGTTCGTGATGTTGATCCGGCGGCCCACCTCATCGCGGATCACCTGCGAGGTGATCGCGCGGTTCTGGATACTCGCCTTGAAATCCGCGAACGAGACGCCCTGGTCCTGCGCCGCTTTTTCGAGCGCTTCCATCGAGTCCAGGTGGTTCTGCTTGCGAATTTCATCGAGCTGGCGGATCGTCTCAGCCTCACCTGTAATCCCCAGCTGCTTGCCCTTGGAGAGCAGGAGCTGGTTGTCGATCAGGTCGCTCAACAGCTGGCGCTTTTGCGAGTCCAGCTCCGACGGGGGCCAGTTGTGCTGCTTGGCCTGCTGTTCCAGATCGCTCTCGGCACGGTTGTAGTCCGAAGAGCTGATGACCTGGTCGTTGACTCGAGCGATGATGTCCTCGACGACATCGCCGTGATACGGCGACTCGGGAGCGGCGGCTTGGGCGTTCTTGCTAAGCGTGCTGACGGCTTGCGCGCAACCGGGCCGCGCCGAAAAGACGAAGCCCGCGGCCAGCAAAGCGATGGGGAGCGTGGCGCGAAAGACAGAGATACGAAGAGTCATGAAGGTCTCAAGGGATTTGGACTCCTCCGCGCGCGTCGAGGTGAGGCGGAGAAATGCCGGAAATCCTCTGGGGTGATTCTACGCGGGAACGGGGGTTGTGTCAGAACGGACGCGCACGCTTGACAACCGTGGTTTCCGCAGTGGGACGATGTGCGCAACCAGTTCCGCCCCCCTGTTGAAGGAGATAGGATGCCCCGCCGCCTGCTTTTCCCTTGCCTGCTTCTTGCCGCCCCGCTGCTCACGCACGGCCAAGCGCTTACCGGCAAGTACCTCCCCAACAGCACCCTTTATCCCCGCCTGGTGCGGGTGGAGCACGGGCCGGCGCGGGACAAGGACCACATCCTGGCCAGCACCAACGGCAACATCTTTCTGAGTACGGACGAAGGCAAAAGCTTTTCGCTCCTGGGCACGGTTCCCACCCAAAGCGGCAGCAACGAGCGCTGCTGCGGGACGCTCTACGAGATGCCCAAGACCGTCGGCAGCCTCCAGGCGGGCACCCTGCTCTTTGCCGCGTCCTACTTTTCCGGCACCACGCCGGCGATTGAGATCTACACAAGCACCGACGAAGGCAAAACCTGGGATTTCTCGTCCATGCCCATCACCCGCGGGGACGCCACCCACGGCCTGTGGGAGCCCGGGTTCACCATTGCCGATGACGGCGCGCTGGCCATGTTCTGGTCCGACGAGACCGACCCCTGCTGCAGCCAGAAGCTGGCGCAGGCCCGCACCTATGACGGCACCCGCTGGCAGGATTTCACCGACACTGTCGCGAGCGAGATCCCGGCCGACCGCCCGGGGATGGCGGTGGTGAGCAAGCTGCCGGGCGGCAGATTCTTTATGAGCTACGAGCTGTGCGGCCCCGCTGCGTGTACGGTTTTCTCCCGGACCTCGCCCGACGGCTGGAACTACGGGCTGCCTGCCAACACCGGCGCCCCCGTAGAAACCACCATGGGCGAGTACCTGGAGCACGCCCCCACCAACGTGTGGGCCCCTGTCCAGGTCTCCCCGAACGGCGCGCTTTTGTTAGCCGGGCAGGTACTGTTCGACGCGAACGGGGCTGAGTCCGCCAGAAACGGGCAGGTGTTGCTCGTCAACATGACGGCGGACGGCTCCGGCCCGTGGACGACCATCCCCGCCCCCGTCAAAGTGCCCACCTCCTACGACAACTACTGCCCGAACTACTCCTCCGCTCTGCTGCCCTCGCGCAATGGCAGGAGTCTGCTGGAGCTGGCCTCGGACTACAACGCAAGCGGGCAGTGCGTGAGCTACTATGCAACCGACTCGCTGAAGAAGGAGGAGCGCGGCGCCTCGTACTAAAGGGGCACCGCCGCGCTTGCTATACTTTTCTCGCACGCCGAGGTCCAACCAACATCCCTATGTCGCCCCGCGCCCGCCGTACTACCTTCTCCCTCGCCGCTATTTTCACAGCATGCGGGCTCGCCGGCATGGTGGCCAGCCAACGGGTCCACGCCCAAGGTGGCGACGATTCGGATACGGCCTTCCGCGACTCCCTCAAGCAGTTTGCCTCGGTGTATGCGACGGTCAGTGAGAACTACGCCGAACCATTCACGGGCGACAAGCCGGGCGATGCGATCTACGACGGGGCGATCCCCTCGATGCTGCGGACGCTCGACCCACACTCGAACTTCTTTGACCCCAAAAGCTACTCAAAGCTAATGGAAGAGCAGCGCGGCCGCTACTACGGGGTCGGCATGCTGATCCAGCCGCAGCTGATCGGCGACAAGCAGCGCACCGTCGTCCTGAAACCGTTTGCAGGCACGCCCTCGTACAAGGCGGGCATCCACCCGGGCGATATCATCTCGGCGGTGGACGGGAAGTCCACCGACGGACTTGATTCGAACGACGTCGTCGCCCTGCTCAAAGGTGAAAAAGGGACGCATGTCCGTGTGACGGTGACGCGTTCGGGCACGACCGCCGGAACTGCGCAAACGCTTAGTTTCGACCTGACGCGCGAGGAGATCCCGAATAACTCGGTCGATCTGGCCTACCTCATCCAGCCCGGCATCGGCTACATCCACATCAAGGCTGTCCAGGAAACGACGGGCAAGGAGGTGCAGGACGCGCTTGCGAGCTTCGGCGACATGAAAGGGTTGGTGCTGGACTTGCGCGACAACCCCGGCGGACTGCTCAACCAGGCGGTTGCGGTGTGCGACCAGTTCCTCAAGCGCGGGCAGGTGATCGTTTCGCAGCGCGGCCGCGCTTACCCCGAGCAGATTTACCGCGCCGGCCACGGCAGCGACCAAACCTACCCCATCGTGATCCTGACAAACCACGGCACGGCCTCAGCCGCCGAGATCATCTCGGGCGCGCTCCAGGATCACGACCGCGCGCTGATTCTCGGCACCACGACCTTTGGCAAGGGGCTGGTACAGACCGTCTATCAATTGAGTGACAATACCGGGCTGACACTCACGACCTATCACTATTACACCCCCAGCGGGCGACTGATCCAGCGCAACTACGAGGGTGTTTCTCTTTACGACTACTATTCAAACCACGAAAAGCCGCAGCCGGAAAAAGACCGCCAGGTCAAGCTGACCGACTCCGGACGGACGGAATACGGGGGGGACGGGATCGCGCCGGACGTGCCTTTCCAGGAGCCCAAGCCCACCCACCTGCAGCGCTTGCTGATCGCGCACTACACGTTCTTCGACTTCGCCCAGCAATGGCTGGGCAAGCACCAGGTGGCCAAGGACGCGCAGGTAACGCCGGAAATGCTGGACAGCTACAAGCAGTTCCTCCGGAGTAAAAACATCGCCTTTACCGACGCTGATTTGACGCCGGTGCTCCCCTGGGCGAAGGCCAATATCCTCGCGGAGCTGCTGAGCTCGGCCTACACCGAGGAGGACGGGGCAAAGGCTCGGGCGGAGTGGGATCCGGAGATTAAGAAGGCAGTCGCCGTGATGGGCCAGGCCACGCAGCTGGAAGAGGCAGCGGAGCGGGCCGACGCGGCCAAGCAGGCGGCGCACAGCAACCTGCCCACCACTATGTAGGCTGTGTTGCAGCGATCGCAAAAGGCCGGGCTTGCAGCTCGGCTTTTTGCTTTTTCAAGGAGGGCAGATGAAGGATCTACGGTTCGCCACCGAGGCGGACATCCCGGCGCTGATTGCACTTGTGAACGCGGCTTACCAGGTTGAGAAGTTTTTCAAGGTCGGCGAGCGCACGGGCGAGGCCGAGATCCGCGCGTTGCTCGCGAGCGGGCGGTTTCTCCTTCTTGAAGAGGGCCGGGAGCTCCTCGGCAGCGTATATGTCGAGCTGCGCGGCGAGCGGGGCTACATGGGCATGCTGGCGGTCGCGCCGGAGCGGCAGCGCCAAGGCATCGGCACCCGCCTCATGGCTGCTGCCGAGGAGTTTTGCCGGGAAATGGGCTGCAATGCGATCGAGTTGACGGTCGTCGACAAGCGTACGGAACTGCCGCCGCTTTATGAGCGCTTTGGCTATCGGGTGACAGGCACGGCACCTTTCCCGGCGGACCTGATGCCGGTCAAGATGCCGTGCTCGTTTGTGGTGATGCGCAAGCCGCTGCCGCACAGCTCCTAGTTGTTGCTGGCCGGCTCGGGCTCCCCGGCGCTTTTTTTACCGATCTTCTTTTTAGAGCCGTTGTTGAGCGTGATGACGCCGCATGCTTCGCGCCCGCCCGCGTTGCCGCTCGGGTCGGTCTTCATGTCGTCCGGACCATTGTGCACGATGATAGACGTTCCGCCGTTTGCAAAGACAGAGTTCGGGGCATTTGGGTCGAGTGTGATGTCCTTCGTTGTAAAAGTCTTGGTCGCTTTGCCGGCATCGGTCACCTTGAGATTGATCGGCATGTCACCGGCATGGTGGCCCTGCGGATTCTGGTAGCCGTGCTGCTTGCCCGACGGGTTGAAGTGCCCGCCCGCGCTCTTAAAGTCCGGAGCATCGCATTTGGGGTACTGGTGGATATGCATGGCATGTTCGCCCGGATCCAGGTTTTCGAGCGCAACCTCGACCTTGACGTCGTGCGCTTCCTGAATCAGCGTGACGTGGCCGCCATACCTGCCGGCGATGGTTTCCATCGGCACGCGTACGCTCTTGGGCGCCTTGACGGCGGCCAGGGCACCCAGCGGTACCGCCGCTGCCGCCGTCCAGACCAGCAGATTCCTCGTAATCACTTTTCCCATGCACTCCCCTCCTGCCCGGTTTGCAATCCTCGGGCGCACACGACCTGAGATGCCAAGGGCCGCGCCGGGACTCCGGCCTCACCTTGGTGAGTTGAATGTGAACGCAGGTTCACTATTCTGGTTTTACGCCGCCTTTTTTCGCGGCAGGGAGAACGAGCGATGGATGTACGGGAACGGCTGCGGGCCGGTATTCGCAAGTTCCGCACGGAGATTTACCCCGATCGGCGGGAAATATACGAGCGCGCAGCCGCCGAGCCGCAGCGGCCCCATACGCTCGTGATCACCTGCGCCGACTCCCGCGTAGACCCCGCACTCGTCACCCAGTCCGGCCCGGGCGAGATCTTTGTAGCCCGCAATATCGGCAACCTGGTGCCGCCTTATGGCGAAATGGTGGGCGGGGTTTCCGCGGTGATCGAGTACGCCGTTTCAGCGCTGAAAGTGGAGCACCTGGTCGTTTGCGGCCACACCGACTGCGGCGCAATGAAAGCCCTTCTAAACCCGGCCTCGCTCGAACGGCTCCCGACAGTACGCGGCTGGCTGCGCAATGCGGAGTCTTCCCTTTCGGTCGCGCGTGAAACAGCGGGCCCCGACAACCCCTTAATGAACCTGACCCAGCAGAATGTGCTGGTGCAGCTGTCTCACGCGAAGACCCACCCATCCGTCGCGGGCGCGTTCGCGCGCGGTGAGCTGCTGCTTTCCGGATGGGTGTACGAGATTGCGTCAGGAAATGTGCTTACGTACGACGAGCAAACGCATCGCTTTCAGCCGGTTGAGGAACAGGCATAAGTTCGCAGCTTCAGCCCTTGGATGATAGGCCGGGGGGGGGGGGGTTCCTCAGGGGTGTTGGTGGAGCTAAGCGGGATCGAACCGCTGACCTCCTCGTTGCGAACGAGGCGCTCTCCCAGCTGAGCTATAGCCCCATAATGACAGCCGCTTGGGAGGCGGCGCGGGTTTCCATTAATAAGCACGATAGTAGCAGCACCCCGCCGGCGGAGCAATCTTTGATCGCTCGTTGCTCGTAGGTCCGCGGCTCGATTGGGGCCCGATTTCTGCATTTGCGTAGAAAAGTAGGTACCCGCTATGAAAAAGAGTTGATTTCCAACGCAACCGGCATTACGGTATGGATGTGCCGAGGTTGTGAGGCGTTCGGAAAGGTGCGGCTTATTCCTTTTCAGGACGAAGTCCAGCCATCCGGAATGTTCCGGAATGGGAAATAGGCTCCTCCTTCACCTCAGCCAAACGCATCCGAGAACTACTTTTAGCGTCTAAACAAGCGGGGCTCTCCCCGGTGAGAGTTTTCCGTGCGGCACCAACCCGGAAACATCGCGGCAGCGACATTTTCCATCCAAGCCTGTAGCAATTTCCAGGCAGATACAACTTTTCTCCGAAGGAGTCTATTTGAGCATGCGCTCTGATCTGATCTTTGGGGCCTTGGCCCACCTTGAAAACCGCTACCAGCTTTGCCAGCTCGCATCCAAGGCGACCCGCAAACTGCACAAGCCCAACACGCGCCTGCAGGACACCACGAATGACGTCCTCCTGCGCTTCCATACCAACAATCCCGCCCAGGACTTCCAGGCGGACATCACCGAAACAGCAGACGAGCAGCGCCGCGCGGCTTAAGCGCGGCCTGCTGTTCCCCTTTTTTCCGCTCTCTTCCGCACCGCCCCCTCCTGCAAACGCCCGTGTTCACCCCGGCGCCCCTGCTTTCCCCTTCCCTTCCCATGCACGTAGGTGACAATGACCATCCTGGAACTGAAAGAAAAAAGCATCACTGAGTTGAGCCGCATCGCGCGCACGCTCGACATCCCCGGAGCCAGCGGGCTCCGCAAGCAGGACCTGATCTTCAAGATCCTCCAAGCTCAAAGCGAAAAGGAAGGCAATATCTTCGCCGAGGGCGTTCTCGAGATCCTGCCCGACGGTTACGGCTTTCTCCGCTCCCCGGACTACAACTATCTTCCCGGCCCGGATGACATCTACGTTTCCCCCTCGCAAATTCGCAAGTTCGACCTAAAGACCGGCGACACGATCTCCGGCAATGTCCGGCCGCCGCACGAAGGCGAAAAGTACTTTGCGCTGGTCAAGATCGAGGCCATCAACTTCGAGTCGCCCGAAGAAACGCGTAACAAAATCCTGTTCGACAACCTGACCCCGCTTTACCCGGCCGAGCGGATCAAGATGGAAACAGTCCGCGAGTCGATTTCAGGGCGCGTGATGGACATGCTCACGCCCATCGGCAAGGGCCAGCGCGGGTTGATCGTCGCGCCGCCGCGCACCGGCAAGACCATGCTGCTGCAGGCCATCGCCAACTCAGTTACCGCCAATCATCCGGAGGTCGCGCTGATCGTCCTGCTCATCGACGAGCGCCCCGAGGAAGTTACGGATATGCAGCGCTCGGTAAAAGGTGAGGTCATCTCTTCGACCTTCGACGAGCCCGCCGCCCGGCACGTGCAGGTGGCCGAGATGGTCATTGAAAAGGCCAAGCGGCTCGTCGAGCACAAGCGCGATGTTGTGATCCTGCTCGATTCCATCACGCGCCTGGCACGTGCCTACAACACGATCGTGCCGCCGAGCGGCAAAATCCTGTCCGGCGGCGTGGACTCAAACGCGCTCCAGCGTCCCAAACGCTTTTTCGGCGCGGCGCGCAATATCGAAGAGGGCGGGTCGTTGACGATCATCGCCACCGCGCTCGTCGATACGGGCTCCCGCATGGACGAGGTCATCTTCGAGGAGTTCAAGGGTACGGGCAACATGGAGGTGATCCTCGACCGCAAGCTCATCGATAAGCGCGTTTTTCCGGCGATCGACATCCAGCGCTCGGGCACGCGCAAGGAAGAGCTCCTGATCACGAAAGACGACCTGAGCCGGGTATGGGTGCTGCGCAAGGTGCTCAACCCGCTTTCACCCACCGAGGCCATGGAGCTGCTGGTGGACAAGCTGGGCAAGACCCGCAACAATGCCGAGTTCCTGCACAATATGAGCTCCCTGTAAGCGCTTACCGCTTCGCCGGGAACTCTACCTTAAGCCCATCCAGAGCCGGGAGGATCGCGGGGAGAATCCGCGCGCTGACCCTCCCGGCAGCGACCGCCGGGTCCTTCTGCGCGAGTTCCAGGGCGGCCTCCGCGTTTGCTGCTTCCAAAATGGAAAAGCCTACGATCTCGCCTCCGTCCGTGACCGGACCGGCGATCTTATACCGCCGCCACTCGATCTGCTCGCGTAGAAAGGCAAGCTGCGCGGGCATCAGAGTTTCGGCTCCCTCCGGGTCGTCCCAGCGCTCCCCTTTCACCAAAAAGCACAGGAAATAGGGCTTGAGATTGCGCGGAATATCGGAGCTTTGCCGCTGAGGGGCTTCGGTGGGCACGATTCAGTCCTCCTTCCCTACCATACCGGGGAGAAGCGCTCGTACACTGGAAGTTATGGGAGTTACCGAACGCCTTTACCTTCAGGATGCCAAGCTGCTCCAGTTTCGCGCCCGCGTGACGGAGATTCGCGAGTGGGCTCGCAAGGAGGGCGTACAGGTTTGGCACATCGCGCTCGACCGGACGGCGTTTTATCCGGAGGGAGGCGGCCAGCCGCACGATCAGGGCACTCTGCGCGCGCGGGCGCGGTCCGGGGCTTCGCTCGAAGTGGCGGTAGACGAGGTGATGGAAGATGACGCGGGCGAGGTGTGGCACGCGACTACCAAACCTCTCCTGTCCGGGACGGAGATTGAAGGCTTTGTCGATCGGGACCGGCGGCTCGACCACATGCAGCAGCACTCCGGCCAGCACCTGCTTTCGGCGGTATTGGCCGACGAGTTTGGGGCGCGCACCGTCGGATTTCACCTGGGCGACGAGGATGCGACGGTCGATCTTGCACTGGAAAAAGAAGCGCAAACGGGCCTTGTGGATGCGCTGCCCGAGGTCGAACGGCGGGTGAACCGGCGCATCTGGGAGAACCCGCCGGTCACGGCGCGGGTCGTTTCGCGGGAAAAGGCCGAGGCTCTGCTCGCTGCGGGGGCGGTGCGCAAGCTGCCGCCGCGCGAAGGGCCGATCCGCCTAGTCGAGATGCCCGGCGTGGACCTGAACGCCTGCGGAGGCACGCATGTGGCGGCGCTGGGCGAGATCGGCGCGGTCCTGCTGCGGCAGACCGAGCGGGTCAAACATGGCCTGCGGCTCCATTTTGTTTGCGGGGAACGCGCTGTGCGCGCGGCTCGCGCCGATCGGACCGAGCTGAACGGGGCGGCAGCGACGCTTTCCGTTGGAACGGGCGGTGTGGCCGCCGCGGTCCAGCGGCTAGGGGCCGAGGCCAGGGCGCTCACCAAGGAGCGGCTCCGCCTGCGCGAAGAGCTGGCCGCCGACCACGCGGTCCGGCTCGCGGTCGAGGAGCGTATTGAAAACGGTTTGCGGTTGGTGGTGCGCACGTACGCCAACCGCGATGCGGAGTACGTGAAGCTGCTGGCCCGCAAGCTGCTCGACGCGGTGCCCCGGACGGCGGCGATCCTCGCTTCTACCGCGCACGAGCCGGCCACACTTGTCGTCGCCTGCAACTTGGAAGCCGAGGTGGGCTGCGACGCGCTCCTGAGCCGTGCACTCGCGCCGTTTGGACTGCGCAGTGGGGGCGGGCGGGCGCTGGCGCAAGCGCAAGTGCCCGCCGCGCTGCTCCCGGAGCTGTTCGGCATCCTGGCGCGGCAGCTCAAGGGTGGCTAGGAGTCGCCTCCCGTTGCCGTGAGCCGCTATACTCGCGTTCGGAAAACAGAAAGCGAGACCCGGACCTTGCCCAACAAACTTTCCCGTCGCAGCTTCGGCCGGCTGCTTCCCGCCGCCGCTGCCGTCGCTTCCCTTCCAGCCGCTTCCCCCGCCCAAACGGAACAGAACTCCGGCGTCGCGGGCGTTGCCAAGTTCCCGGAAGGCTTCCTGTGGGGCTCGGCCACCGCTTCTTATCAGGTGGAAGGCGCGGTGCACGAGGACGGCCGCGGTCCCTCGATTTGGGACACTTTCTCCCACACGCCCGGTAAAACCCACAACGGCGATACCGGCGACATCGCCGACGACGACTACCACCGGTATAAGCAGGACATAGCCCTGATGAAAGACCTGGGGCTCAAGACCTGCCGGTTTTCGATCGCCTGGCCGCGCATTTTCGCCGAGGGTACGGGGCAGCCGAATCCCAAGGGCCTCGACCACTATGAAAGGTTCGTCGACACGCTGCGCGAGGCAGGGATCGAGCCCTTCTGCACGCTGTACCACTGGGACCTGCCCCAGGCGCTCCAGGACAAAGGCGGCTGGCAGAACCGCGCCACCGCCGAGGCGTTCGCCAGCTACGCGGGCTACACCACGGGCAAGCTGTCCGACCGCATTTCACACTTTATGACCACCAACGAGATTGAAACCTTCACCGATCTCGGCTACGGCACGGGCACCCACGCGCCGGGGCTTAAGCTGGCGGGGACCAAAGCGTTTTATCAGGTGTGCCACAATGCCGTTCTGGGCCATGGCATGGCCGTGCAGGCCATCCGCGCCCACGCGAAGGCGGGCACGCAGGTGGGCCTGGCGGAGAACATCTCCTCGACCTGCCCCGTGATCGCGACGGAGGACCACATCCGCGCCGCCCACGCCGCCCTGCGCGAGGAAAACGCCCGTTACATGAACGTGATCTTGACGGGCGAGTACACGGACGCATACCTCAAAAAATTAGGCCCGAACGCACCCGAGTACACCCCCGCCGAACTCAAGATCATCTCCTCGCCGCTGGATTTCGTCGGCATCAACGTGTACACCCCCACCTGGGTAATGGCCGAGCCGGGCAGCGAGCTTGGATACAAGGTGGTGCAAAATCCTACCTCCTACCCGCATATGTTCTCCGATTGGCTCCACATCGGTCCTTCCGCGCTGTACTGGGGCCCGAAGCTCGCCGCCGAGGTGTGGGGGATCAAGACCATCTACATCACCGAGAACGGCGCGTCCTCGGATGACCAGGTCAACCCACAAGGGGAGGTCCTCGATACGGACCGGGTCATGTATCTGCGCAATTACATGACGCAAATGCAGCGGGGCGTGAGCGAGAGCGTGCCCATCAAGGGCTATTTCCTGTGGAGCCTGCTCGACAACTACGAGTGGGCCGACGGTTATGAGAAGCGCTTCGGCATCACCTATGTCAACTTTCAAACCCAGCAGCGCATCCCCAAGCTCTCCTCGCACTATTACAAGAATGTGATCGCGACCAATAGCGTGGGATAGGAAAGGCCGGCGAGCGCCGGCCTTTCATTGCGTGGCTAATAAGGCAAAGCGGGGTTGCGCGCCGAGTAAGCTATAGGGCCTGCAGCGGGAGTCGCGCGCCGCAGCCGGATCAGCTACGCCTCAAACCTTAGAGGCTTCTGCATTCCGGCGTGTCAAGGAGGGTTGCGGTAATCGCTGATTATGCCGGCTACCCGTTCCACCGGCAACGGCCGCGCACACCGGTCCGGAGCGCAGCAGTCAAAGGTACCGAGGTAATCGCACCATTGAATGTTGTCGCTTGCAGGGGCTCCAACAATTTACTGTAAGTGCGATGGCAAATCACTCTCAGTATGGTCAGGTGCACTGCATCGAGAAACTGAACGGCAATGCAGGCAAGCCGCTCAAGCGCGTTCGGTTTCAGGGCAGGGGTATGTCGGGCGTCGCATACAACGAAGCCTGGATTCAGAATCTGGTCATGGCCCACCCGGCATTTTGCCGGTCGATCAGCTTGAGCCTGCTTTCGCAGGCTTGGTCCTGTTTGCATGGAGCTGCCCGTCTCGTCCGGATTTCTGGACAATCTTCTCGTAACACCGGCGGGCGATCTTGCATTGGTTGAATGCAAGCTTTGGCGCAATCCGGAAGCGCGGCGCGAAGTTGTCGGCCAGATTATCGATTACGCGAGTGAGATTGCGAAGTGGACCTATGAGCGTCTGCAGGAGGCTATCCGCCGCACCAAGGCGCTCGGGGGCGCGGGCGTAAAGGAAACGCGAAGTCTGTATCAGATGGTTTCTGCGGAAGGAGAGCTGGACGAAGCGTCGTTTGTCGATAGGGTTTCGCGCAATCTGAGGCTCGGCCGGTTTCTGCTGCTGGTCTTGGGAGACGGGATTCAGGAGGGCGTGGAGAGCATGACCGAATTTCTCCAGCAGCATGCGGGTCTTCACTTCACGCTCGGCCTGGTCGAACTTGCGCTCTTTGAATTGCCGGAGAACGGTTATATCGTCCAGCCTCGGGTGCTCGCGAGAACGACGAACATTTATCGGGGGATCGTCAGGATTGAAGACGGCCGGATAGCGGTTGGGCCGGTTATGGAGTCTGCGGCTGCATCGCCCGCGCCCGGACGTCCAACGACGATTACAAAGGAGCAGTATTTTGAGCAGTTGGAGCGGAGGTTTCCGGGGATTTCGCCGAAGCTGGACGCCTTTATCGAAAAGCTTCCGGAACAGGGAATAGCGGCCGAGTTCGGAACCAAGTCCATGATTCTTCGCTGGTATGCCGACGATGCGACGAGCTGGAATCTTTCGACTGTCCCAGGCTCGGGAGATTTGTGGGAAGACCAGGTGATCAAACGCGCCGGCGAACTCGGCCACCCTGAGCTGAGTCAGCAGTACTTAGAAAGCCTGGCGGCAATCGTACCTGGGGCGATGGTCAAGAAAACCCCGAAACCGGCGGGCTGGTATGTCTCGCTGGACGGGCATAATCTCGGCATAGGGAAGCTCCTGGAAAACGAAACGCGCGCAAACCAGTGGCTGGAGGCTATCGCAGAGTTCCAGGCGGGAATCGTCGAGGCGACCCGCGTCCGCTGAAACGCCGATGAGAACCGTAGTCGTTTGCAGGGTAGGAATTTCGGCGTGCCTTGCCGCACTCCTCGGCTTGCATTCTATAGAGCAATCCGGGGAGTTTAAGAAGCGAGCTTCGCCGGCAAATCATTTGAGTCAGCCCTGAAGGCCGGACACGTTCCAGTCAGGAAGCAGCGCGAGTAGCTTCGGCGAGACGGCGTTCGAGCTCGAAATTGCGGCGTTCGGTTTCGGCGAGGCGACGCTCGGCGTCGTTGGCCTTAATGAGGGCTTTGATCTCATTGGAGTTCTGCTCAATTGCGCGCAGCGCGCGTGCTTCAGAAGCTTTGGCTTCTTCGCGGATCAATTGTTGGCCTTCGTGCAGGAACGCAAGCTGGGCTTTGATGCTGCCGAGTTCGGGCGCGAGGAGATCTTGGAAAAGCTTACCGAACCCGGTCAGTTCTTCAGTAGGTTTCATTCCGAGCGCCGTATTTCCCCTCCGCGCCCGAGCGTATCATCTTGCAAGCGAGCGCTTGCTGAATTTTTGGAGAGTTACCGAAATTCTCAAGCTTAGGAATAGGTCTCGCCAGCTTATTGTTACGTGTAGCCTACTCCAGTTTAGATTGCCCATACTCAAGCAGTGTGACAAGTAAAACACCGCCGCAAATGTTTCCCGCAGTTGCCGGCCCGAGCCAAGCGAAGAAGTGGCTGAACGCGACTTGCCGCGCTAAAACGCCCGACAGGATTTCCCCGCTGGAAGCGACGCAATGGGCGAAGTGGCCAATGCCGACCACAAAGGTCATGGTCCAGATGAGCATGACCGAGCCGGTGATAGAATGCGAGGCGGATACCAGCCAGGCGACAGTGGCGATGATCCAACCACCCATAACGCCGGACCAGAAGGCGTGCGCGGCACTGATGTTTACTGCTTCGCGGCCGAGATCCGTGAGCTGCGCGACAAATTCAGGGCGAAGCGCGCCGCTTTCGACCGCAAGCAGTGCGAACAGAAATGCGCCGGCGATGTTTGCTGGGAAAACAATGGCCCAAAGACGTAGGGTCTTCCAAACATGCTTGCGCTCAGAAAGTATGAGCGCGACCGGATACAGGGTGTTCTCAGTAAACAGCTGCGAACGTCCAAGAATCACGACAGTAAAGCCGAGCGGGTAAAAGAAAAACGCGGCCAGCCGGCCGGCGGGGGTGCCGCCGACCATGGACAGCAAGATAGCGACGGAAAGGCCCGTGAGGCCCATGAGCAAGCCTCCGGCAATGCCGGAGATGGTGAGCGCGACCGCTCCGCGTTCAAGTTCGCGCTTGCCGTTGACCGTGACCTGATGGAAGATCTGGTCGGCTGTGGGGCGGTCGAGGTCCTGCTGCGCGGAGCCCTCACCCCCTTCGTTCTGTTCCCGCTTAATAGCCGGAAGGGCCAAAGATTCCCTGCTTTCCTGGTGCCGGTGGTTCCAGTGTGCCAGAAAGGTCGAGCCCTCCCGCACTTTGGGTGTACGGCAGCCGTTAGCAACCCGCTCGGAGGCTGCCCACCTCCTAATGCTTCCGACCAGCCGGCATCACCGCTAGAGGCTGACCTTTGCGTGTTCGCCCACATGGGTTTTGCCACCGCTCGCGGCGCGGGCCAGCACCTGGACCTTGCGGAGAATGGCGCTTGCGGGCGCATCCCAATATTCGGCACCGTCGATGTGGACGCGCAAAACCCGGATCTGCGGGTCCTGCTCGCCTTCGGGGAACCAGGCCTTGTACATGGGATTCCAAAGGGCCGCGATCAGGGAACGATCGTTCGCGATGCTCGCACGGCCGGTCATGGTTACGAACGAGGACTTCGCGTCGGAATAGCAAAGGCTCACTTGCGCGTCCTGCTTTACCTCTTCCACTTTTCCGGAATCTTCACGCGTAAGAAAGACCACCTCCCCGTTGAATGGAGTGTTCTGGGTCGCCATCGGCCGGCTGTGGAGCGAGCCGTCCGTCGCAACGGTGGTCATCATGCAAATGTGGATCTCCTTGATCAGCTCGGCGATTTTGGCAACAGCGTCTTCGCGGCTTTGCGGCTCTTCTCCTGCGGGCACGGTCTTCTCCTTGGCGCGCTTCGAGCAACGCGGCTTCTCCCATTCGATGCACGCGACACAAAAAGGGCCCTGAGTCGGGAGACGGCGGGAGCAGCACTCCAGGCATCGGACCCAAAAGGAGATGAAAAGATGAAGTCTGCAATCGCACTTTCAGCCGCGGCCCTGGCCATGTTGACGCTGACCGGCTGTCCGGGAGCTTCGGTCCACACGGATTACGACCACCACGTCAACTTTTCCCAGTTCAAGACGTTTTCCTTTGCGCACGTGCAAACCGATAACCCGCTGTATGAGCAGCGCATCAAGGATGAAGTCACGAAAGACCTGCAATCGAAAGGCTTGAGCCTGGCTCCATCGGGCGGCGACCTGGAGGTGACGGCGGTCGGAGCCGCACACACGGAGAAGGAGTATCAAACCTTCTACAACAACCCGGGTTTCGGTTACTTTTACGGCGGCTTCGGCGGAATTCAAGCAACAACAGTACGGCACTACAGGGTCGGCACCCTTGTCATGGATATGTACAACGGGCAGAACAAGAACCTGGTCTGGCGAGGCACCGTGTCGCGCGGCGTGAGCGGTTCAGCGGACGAGAACACGGGCAAGCTGGACGATGCGATCGATGTGATGTTGAAGAACTTTCCTTCGTCATAATTTCGCTGATCGTTTCAAAGAATCTGGCCGGAATGGCGTTTTGGCAGTTTCGCTTCGGCCAAGGGGCTCGTTTTATGTCGACTACTTTTCCCCAACCTTTTGGCGCCGGGCGAGTCAGCGTCGGCTCGGACAAAGTCCGGGCACACCTGGGCACCATGGTGGAGTCCATGCGCGGCTGGGGCGCTTCTCCCGCAGTGGTGGAACACCTGGGCGTCCGGCGGTTCCAAACCAGCTACGCCGGGCTTGCGGAGCTTGCCGGGCGGTTCGCGGCGGAGCTTGAGCGGCGCGGCATTGGGCCCGGGGACCGGGTGCTGTTATGGGGGGCCAACAGCGCAAGGTGGATCGCGGCGTTTTTCGGCTGCGTTTTGCGGGGCGTGCTTGCCGTGCCGCTGGACGCAGCGGGAAGCCCCGCCTTTGCACACAAAATAGCGAACGAGACTGAGCCCCGGCTGCTCGTGGGCGACCGCGCGCTGCTGGAAGGTGCTGCCTTGTCGGCGCCGGCGCTGTTTTTGGACGAGCTGGACGCCACGCTGCCTCGTTGTGAACTCGGCGCTGTTCCCCATCTGGCTCCAGACTGGCCGCTGCAGATCCTGTTTACTTCCGGAACCACAGGCGAGCCGAAAGGCGTAGTGCACACCCATCGCAACCTGCTGGCAAGCCTTGAGCCGGTGGAGCGCGAAATTGCCAAGTACCGCAAGTATGAGCGCTGGGTGCATCCCCTTTGCTTCCTGCACACGCTGCCGCTGTCGCACGTTTTCGGGCAATTTATAGGATTGTGGGTAGCTCCCGTCTTGGGGGCCACGGTGATCTACGAAAGCCGGACCGTGGCCTCGCGGCTGTTGGAGCTGATCCCGCGCGAAAGGGTCAACGTGCTCGCGGCGGTTCCTCGGACGCTCGGCTTGCTGCGGGCACGCCTGCTCGCCGAAGAGCCGGGCTTGGCGGCGGAGATGGAAGCAGCGCAAGCGCTTCCGGTCGCGAAGCGGTGGTGGCGCTTTCGCAGCGTGCACCGCAGGTTAGGGCTGCGGTTTTGGGCCGCCGTATGCGGCGGCGCGACGCTGTCGGCAGAACTGGAACAGTTCTGGACCACACTGGGCTTTGCGCTGGTGCAAGGTTACGGGCTGACGGAAACGGCGGCGCTGGTGACGGTGAACCACCCTTTCCGCATGGCACGCGGCAGCGTGGGGCAGACCCTGCCCGGCCGGGAGCTGCGCTTGAATGAGCGCGGCGAGCTGGAAGTAAAAGGCGCAATGGTCGCCGAAGGGAGTTGGGAAGGCGGGCGGATCGTGGCGCGTAAAAGCCCTTGGCTGCCGACCGGCGACTTGGCGGCTCTGGGGGACGAGGGGCGCCTCCGGTTTCTAGGGAGAACAGGGCAGCGCCTGGTTACGGCTGCCGGGCTCAATGTGTATCTGCAGGATGTTGAAGCAGCTGTGGAAGCGCAGGGGGAGATTGAGGGGGCTGTGGTGTTCGGCCTTCCAGGGGCTGAAGGCGGCGAGGAGCCGGCGGCAGTGGTGGTGGCGCGCGGGGGCCCAAGTCCGGCGGAGCTCGCCATCGATCGGGCAAATGGGAACCTTCTGGCGCACCAGCAGGTCCGGCGCTGGTGGGTGTGGCCGGAGCTGGAGCTGCCCCGGACGGCTACGGGCAAGGTGCGGCGGGCAGAGGTGGAACGGTGGGCTCGGGAGCAGGCGTCCCCGGCGGTTCCTACGAGCGCGGGCGCGGATGCAGCGATCGCGCTGCTGCTGGAGGTAGGGGCGCGGCGCGGGCCCGAGGACGACGAGGCGCGTTTGGACGAGGACTGGGGCCTGGACAGCATGGGCCGGGTCGCCCTGGCGGCAGCGCTGGAAGAACGGCTCGGCATCGGTGCCGGGGATGGGGTGGCCTCCCGGGTCCGAACCCTGGGCGATCTTCGAAGCTTGGTGGGCGGCTTGCCTATGCATCCCGGGGTCTCGGCCGGCCAAGTGCAGGACATCTTGCCAAAGCCGGATCAAAAGGAATGGAACGCGAGCACCGCGGCGGAAAGGTCGGACACTGTTGCGCTTCGCCCGCGAGATTCAGCTCCCCGCCCCCTTGCGCGAATGGCGCGGGGGCCGTTGAGCGGGCCTGAGAAGGAAGCGCGGGGGGTGCGATACGCTTACCCGCTTTGGCCCTGGTCGGCACCGGTGCGCTTTGCCCGATTTTGTTTTACGGAGCTGGTCGCCATGCCGCTCGTCGCGATGCTGGGAGCGCCCAGGGTGCGGCGCGAGCGCGAAAGCACCACAAGGGGAAGCAAAATGGGGCGCGGAAGACCGGCACCCAAACAATGGCTCCCGCGAGCCCCAGCGGGGCCCGCCAATCCTGGGCCGATGCTTTTGATCTCCAATCATCGGAGCGCGGTGGACCCTGCCCTGATCCTGTACGCCCTGCCGCCGGCCATGCGGCACCGGGTGGCCATGGCGATGTCGGGGGAAATCCTAGTCGGTTGGGAAAACAGCTGGAACCGGCGGGCGCTGCCACCGGCGATCGCGGAGCATCGCCGTTGGTGGGGACCCGTAGCCGCAATCCTCGTCCGAGCGCTGTTCAATGTCTTTCCCCTGCCCCGGACAGGCGGCTTCCGGGCGAGCTTCGCCCATGCGGGGCGCGCGTTGGATCGAGGCTTTCACGTGCTCATCTTCCCTGAGGGGCGGCGGCTTCCAGCCGGAACGCCGATGCGGTTTCGTCCGGGGCTAGGCATTTTAGCGCGCGAAAGCTATGCTCCCGTTTTGCCGATGGCCCTGCAAATACCGCAAAACGCGGAGCGCCGGTGGCTGCGGAGCGGGCCCGTGATTTCCGTTGGCGGGGTTCTCACGGTTGATCCCGCTAAAACGCCGGAAGCGATCACCCGCGAAATGGAATGCGCCGTAGCAGGTTTGCTTGCGGATTCGGAGCTGGGGAAACCCGCCTAGTTCGTGAGAGGGGAGATTGTAGAGGCTGTTTCCCCGGAGGCGGGCTGAAGCTCCGGCACGGCCTTCACGGGCAGTACAACGCGGGCGGTCGTGCGTTGCGAGCCGGCTTTCCCTTGCGTGCCAAGCTCGATGGTGCCGCCGTGCTTTTCAACAATCCCCATGGAAACCCAAAGGCCAAGGCCGGTCCCTTGCGTGCCTTTGGTGCTGAAAAATGGGGTGAACAACCGCGCGGCCTGCTCCGGCGTGATGCCCGAGCCGTTGTCATGGACCAGCATCTCCACTCCCGGCTCCCCGGCCCGCACCTCAACCGGATGGGCCTCAATGTCGATGCGGCCGTTGACGGGGACAGCATCGATTGCGTTATTCACCAAGTTGATGAGTACCTGGCGAATCTCGCCCTTGATGGCCTCGAACTCGAGACCGGCTTCGATCCGGAACGTAGACTCGATACCTTTGCTGCTTAAGCGGCTCGCAAATAGCCGCAAAACCTCTTCGAGGAGTTCGCGGGCGTTGACAGGAACGGGGCTCGAAGGGTCGCGGTAAAACTGCAGGGTTTGCTTGGTGATGGTGGAAATGCGCTCGAGCTCATTTTCCGTCATGTCGAGATAGGCGCGGGCGCGGTCGTTTTCCTCGGTTTCCAGCCGAACAAGAAAGAGCAGATTCGTGAGCGACTCGAGCGGATTGTTGATTTCGTGGGCGATGGAGGCTGCCATGCGGCCGGTAACAGAAAGCTTTTCGGCGGTGCGCAGGGCTTCCTCATTGCGCTTCTGATCCTGGAGGTCGGTGGCTGCGCCAAGCCAGGAGACCTCGCCGTCGCCGCTGCCGTCAATGTCATCCATCGGTGTGAGGCGCAGGAGATGCCAGCGGTAGCTCCCATCAGAATGGCGCAGAAACCGCACCTCGGCGCTGAAAGGTTCCCCGCGGTCAAGCGCAGCCTGCCATGCCGCGCTAAGAGCTTCGTAATCCTCGGGGTGGAAAAGCGCGGGCTCACACCACCGTGCCACGCCCGGGGGCACGTAATCGCGCCAGGCTTGGTTGGAGTAGGAAAGCGCGCCATCCGCGGAAGCGACCCAGATCATCTGGGGAACCGCCTCGATGACATGCCGGAAGCGCAGCTCGCTTTGGCGGTAATTGGCCTCCGCTCGCACACGGATGGAATGCTCTTCGGACTCGCGAAGAGCGCGCAGGACAGCCGGAATCAGGCGCTCGAGCCGGTGCTTCAGGACGTAGTCGGTGGCACCGCGCTGGAGCGTATCGATGGCCACCTCCTCGCCCACCCGGCCGGAGATGAAAATAAATGGGCAGCCTGGGCATTTTTCACGGGCTAGGGCAAGCGCGGCGATCCCATCGTAGTCCGGCAAAGCGTAATCGGCGAGGATGAGGTCGTAGCAGTTCAGCTCAACAGCGGCCTCGAACTCTTCCCGGTTGCGCGCGAGCGTAAGTGCAGGATGAATTCCGGCTTTGCTGAGGCGCGCGAGCGTAAGTTCGGCATCAAGCGTGCTGTCTTCAAGCAAAAGAATGCGCGCGGACGCTTTTCCGCTCTCGATCGCAAGGCTGGGCGGGGCTTCAGCCATTGCGGACCACCCGGGCGCTGCCCGGAGGCGGCTCGTTCAGCACCGCCCAAAAAACGCCCAAGTCTTGGATGGCGCGGATGAACTCGCCAAAGGCGACCGGCTTGACCACATAAGCGTTCACACCCAGCTTGTAACCGTTGATCACGTCGCGCTCCTCACGGGAAGAGGTAAGGAGCACGACCGGGGTGCGGCCGACCTCCTCGCTTTCCCGAACCATCCTCAGCAGCTCAAGACCGTCGATCTTTGGGAGCTTGAGGTCGAGCAAAACAACAGCCGGGTTCCCGGCAGGGCGTCCGGCGTAGCCGTTACGCCGGAAAAGGTAGTCGGCCGCCTCAGCCCCATCGCGCGCAACCACAACCTCATTCGCCAAACGGCTCTTTTCAAGCGCTGTCAATGTAAGCTCAAGGTCATTCGGGCTGTCTTCGACAATCAAGATGGGTTTGAGAGTGCTCATGCTCCCTCCGCAGGGAAGATTGCCGGCAGGGAAAAGAAAAACGCCGCGCCCTTGCCGGATTCACCCTCGGCCCAAACGCGGCCACCGTGACGGGTGATGATGCGTTTCACATTAGCGAGGCCGATGCCGGTTCCTTCGAACTCCTCCGCACGGTGTAAGCGTTGAAACACCCCGAAAAGTTTGCCCGCGAACTGCCCATCAAAGCCCACGCCGTTGTCCCGAATAGAAAAGACGAACTCCTGCCCTTCGAGCTTTGCCTGCAGCCAGACAATTGGATGCTCCTGGCGCGCGGTGTACTTGGCTGCGTTGGAAAACAGATTGCGCAACACCTGGCGCAGGAGCTGCGGATCCCCTAAAACCCTGGGAAGCGGACCCCGAGTGAACTGGATCGCGCGGCCTCCTGCTTCGTCGTACATCACGGCTTCCCATTCCTTATCGGCTAACTCTTCCATATTGATAACGGCTTTTTGCAGGGTCGCGCGGGCGAAGCGGGAGAACTCGAGAAGCGAGTCGACCAGCAAGCCGGCAAACCGGGCGGACTCGAGGATCGTTTCAAGGTGGCGGCGGCCGCGCACAGAAAGTCGGCTCCCTTCTTCCTCCTTGAGCAGCTCGGCAAAGCCGGAAATGTGGCGGAAAGGGGCGCGGAGATCGTGGGAAACGGAGTAGGAAAAGGCTTCCAATTCCCCGTTTGCCACCTGGAGGTCGTGCGTCATGCCGGCAAGCTCCTCGGCGCGGCCGAGCACGATTTCAAGGATGGCCGCGCGGAAGTCACGGGCCGCATCCATCTCCTCCGCGGTCCAGGCGCGCGCGGTGCCACGCACCGTTTCTTTCCACTCCTCAAAGGAGTGGCGGGGGGAAATCAAACCGGGGTGCGCACTCCCCGAAGCGTCTTCGGCGGGCTTGTGGGGATTGCCGGCCCAACGCACAGTTTCCACCTGC
Source organism: Acidobacteriaceae bacterium (assembly GCA_965218545.1). Classification (GTDB taxonomy): domain Bacteria; phylum Acidobacteriota; class Terriglobia; order Terriglobales; family Acidobacteriaceae; genus EB88. The sequence goes on from CBDCLB010000002.1 coordinate 435,002, forward strand.
TCACGCCGGAACCAGAGCACGCAGGTATTGTGGAGCCGCGAAACGGAAAACGCGATGACGCCGGCACCGTTTGCCGCAAACGCGGCCGCGGGCGGGTAGCCGTCCGCCAACCGCTGTGTCGAGAAAAAGTCGTCCTGCTTGTTCTTTCGCAGGAAATGCACAAAGTCCAGGATTTGCTCTTCCGGAGGAGTGACGCCGAAAAGCTGTGCGGTGCCACCCGCGACAACAGCGGCACCGTCGGCGTCCACAAGCTCCCGCAGGGGCCCGGGTGCGCGGATCAGGCCTTCCATATAGCTTTCCTGCGCGGCCATGGACGCGAGAAGGCTGCCATGGGCTGACTTGGCGCGCAGCGCGCGGTTGAGCCGTTCGGCGTTCTCGCGGGACTCAATCTGCGACGCGACGATCTGCATGAGAAAGTCGCACGCGGAGCGCAAACGCAGGGGCAGGTAACGCGGCGTGGGGTGATGGCAGGAAACCAGTCCCCACAACTTGCCGTCGAGGATGATGGACACCGACATGGAACATGCGGTCCCCATGTTGCGCATGTATTCGCGGTGCACGGGCGAAACGCTGCGGAGCACCGAAGGGGAAAGGTCCATGCCGGGGGCAGCGCCGATCAGCGGCGAGGGCTCATAGTCAAGATTAGGAATAATCCGGACGCGGTTCAGCTCATACAAGCGGCGGGCCTGGGCCGGGACATCGGACGCTGGAAACCGCAGGCCGAGGTAGGACGTAAAGGCCGGGCTGGTGAGCGACTCCGCGAGCACAAGGCCGTGGCCCTCTTCACCAAACCGGTACAGGACAACACGCCCGCAGCCCGTGAGCGCATAAATCTCATCCACCGCGGCCTGTGCGATCCCATCGAGAGTGCGGAGGCGGCGGATCTCGCCGACAAAGTTGTAAAGACGCGCATTCAGCGCGGGGATATCAACCGGCTCGCGGCTTTCCTCAAACTCCAGGATGGTTTGGGGCGGTCCGGAGGGAGCCGTGTAGGCAACGACCTCAAAGGGGGAGCCGTGGAGATTGATGCTGCCGAGCAGGTGGCTTGCAGCCGTCAACGGCTCGGCGGCAAGGGCTTCGGTCAGATGGTTGGCGTCTTGGTCGCCCAGCAGCTCCGGCAGGGTTGCGCCAAAGATTTGATCGAGCCCGACTTGCAAGCAATGCGGGGCATTGCTGCTTGCCGTGGCGACCCGGCCCGCGGCGTCCAGCGCGAGCAGAAACCCGTGCGGCTGGATGCTGCCCGGGATGTGGATGGGTTCGCGGTCGCACGAGGAGAGCGCAAGCCCGGGTGTCGGCTGCGGCTTGTCTGAAAGCGAGGAAACGCTCGCTTGTGCGTGGGTATGCAGACCCATTCGTTCCACTCCGCCGCGTCGGCAGCTGTTATCAGAGATGGCAGCTACGTGTGTGGGGTTACTTTTGTTCGGTCCGGTGTCAATCCAAGGGTACCAGAGGTCACCGACATGTCAACCGTAGAGGCTTGGGCAAGGCACACCGCCAGTGAACGGCCGAAAGCATCGAATGTGCCCTGCGCCGCCCGGCCCACATCCGTGTGCTCACTTGGTGGAATGTGCTCCAGGAGAGCCGTAAATGCCCGCCATCGCTGCGCTACGGCTTCCCGCCCATAGCTCAGAAAAAAGCTGTAGCCGTAGCCGTCGCGAAACCCGAAATCCCGTTCGAGCCCGCGGCTGATTACCTGGCCGCCCAGGGTGGCGCCCTCGACGACATACATAGAGCCGAGCAGCAGGGCATCACTTTGGTCGAGGCACGGCAACCAGGCCGGATCCATGGGCACGACCGCGGCGGGATCGGTGCCAAATGCCCGGAGATCCGCCGCAAGCAAAGGAAGCTTGACACGGCCGGCGGCGAAGGATCGGAGCCGCGCGCCGGCTTGCTCCAGGGCCTGCCGCTCCCAGGTGGCGTAGAAGCTGTAAAAACCCCGGAGCACCGCAACGTACAGGGTTTGGGAAAGGCCCGGCTTGCCAAGCGGAAACAGAGCTTCGAGCGCCTCGTGCTGTGAGCGGGTTTCCGATCGAAGGAGTTGGAGGAGCACGGGTTTGTGTACTTTTCCTCAGGAAAGGATTTGCTTCCATTTTACGCAAGTGGGCGCTGGCAAAAGCTGCTCGCTCTCGGGGCATCGTAGCTGGAATCATGGCGAGCAAGAAGCGGCAAAACTCTTCCGGTTCGATTCCTGGGCCGGTGAAACAAAATGCGGTTCCCTGGGCGGCGCTGCGCCGGGCAGCGCAGGAGCGTTTCGGCGTGGAGCGGTTCCGGCCTGGGCAGAAAAAAGTGTTGGAAGCAGTGTTTACGGGTCGCGATGTAGTGGCGCTGATGCCGACCGGCTCGGGTAAAAGTTTGTGCTACCAGCTGCCCTCGCTGTTTCTGCCGAAGCCGGTGGTCGTGGTCTCGCCGCTGATCGCGCTGATGGAAGATCAGCGGGCTAAAGCGGAAAAGGCGGCAATCGCCGTCGAGAAAATGGATTCCACCCTGTCCGCGGTGGAAAAGGAAGAAGCCGAAAAAGCGCTGGAAGAGGGTGAAGCCCGGCTGGTGTATTGCACGCCGGAGCGTTTGGAAAATCCGGAGTTCCTCCAGACCCTGCGGGAAGGCGGGGTAAGCCTGCTGGCAGTTGACGAGGCGCACTGCGTTTCGCAGTGGGGGCACGATTTCCGACCCGCGTATATGGGACTAGGATACGCGCGGAAGCAGCTGGGTAATCCTCCGGTGGCGGCACTGACGGCGACCGCGACAGGGGCGGTGGTCGAGGATATCCGCAAGCAGCTCGGGATGCGAAAGCCTCTGGTGGTGAACACCGGGGTAGAGCGGCCCAACCTGGTGTTTGCGGTAGTGGCGACGGTAAATGAGCATGCGAAGCTCGAACGGATTGCAGAGCTTTTGGAGGAGGAGCGCGGGACGGGCATCATCTACACGGCGAGCGTGAAAAACGCCGACAAGCTGTGGGAGTGGCTGCGGGAGCACGGCACAAACGCCGGGCGCTACCACGGCAAGCTGCGGACACGGGAGCGCGAAGAAATGCAGCGGGCGTTTATGGGGGACGAGTTCCCCGTGCTGGTAGCGACCAAGGCCTTTGGGATGGGGGTGGACAAGCCGGATATCCGGTTTGTGTACCACTATGAGTTCCCTGATTCGCTTGAAAGCTACTACCAGGAGGCAGGGCGCGCGGGGCGGGATGGAGACCCGGCCAGGGCGGTGCTGCTGTACCGGCTGGAGGACAAGCGGATCCAAAGCTTCTTTATGGTTGGCCGCTACCCACGGGTGGACGAGTTGTGGCGCGTACTGGAAGCGCTGGAAGGCCTTGAAGAGCCGGCCCGCACCGAGGAGGTGGCGGAGCGTTCAGGGGTGGGCAAGCGACGGGTTGGCGCGATTCTGCCGATTCTGCGGGAGGCGGGGCTCGCCTGGCGCAGCGCGCGGGGATACACGCGAGGTGGAGATGGGGTTAATCAGGCAGCCCTGGAAGAGCTGGTCGCGAGCCTTGAAGAGCGCGGCGCCGAGGATAAACATCGCCTGAACGACATGATGCACTACGCGGAAAGTGCGCAATGCCGAAAGCAGCTGATGCGGGTGTACTTCGGGATGGATTCGGGGGAACCATGCGGGCAATGCGATAACTGCATAAGTCCCGCAGCCGGAATGCAGCAGCTGCCGCAGAGCGAACGGGAAGATGTGCCGACGTCGGTGGAAACGGCGGTCGGCACCGTGGAAACAACCGCTCCGGAAACACTTCTTGTTGCCGAAGAGGCACCTTTCAAACCCGAAGACGCAGTGCGCCACGCTAAGTTTGGGGTGGGGCGCGTGCTGGAGCTGGACGGGGAAAATGTGGTGGTGCGGTTCGCTGGGGCGACGAGGCGAGTGCGGCCTGAGTTTGTAGAGCCTGCGTAAAAGGGCAGCTCCACTGGAGCTGCCCTTTTGGCTTGGTTACTGGACCACGTTACTGGATCACTTCGACGCTGCCGTGATTGTCACAGTGGCCGTTGTGGGCGTGGTGCAAGTGGCCCTCGACGAGGTAGTCGGTGTGGCCGCCGTGGGGTAGGGCTTCATGCCCGCAGCTGGGGCCGTGCTGGTGGCCCGCTTCGTGCCCGCTGCAGTCATGGCCCTCGGTGCAGTCGTCCGGGTTGCTCGCGCTTACCTCAAGGGTGTGCTCGTCGATGTGGCCCTCATGCATGTGGTGAAGATGGCCGTCGTGGAGGTAGTCGACGTGGTCGTCGTGCTGGATGGCGGTGTGGCCGCAATTTTCGCTGTGCTGGTGGGTGTGGTTCTCGTGGACTTCATGAACTGCCGGCATTAAGGTGTTCCTTTCCTGGGGAGAATAGGTGGATGGGCGTTCCGCCGCATGGGCCAAAGCATTTGCGATGAGCTCGGCCATGTGCTGGTCGGCAAGCGAATAGAGGATGTGCTTGCCTTGGCGGCGGCGTCCGACTATGTTGTCGGCCCGCAAAACCCGGAGGCGCTGCGAGATGGTGGTCATGGATTCGCGCTCATCGGCTGCAAGCGAGGAGACGCAGGATGGAGATTGGGCGAGCCGGGCCGCCAAGCGGAGCCGGGCCGGGTCGCCAAGGGCGCGAAAGATGCGGGAAGCGCGGTCCATAGCCCTCTCATCACCAGCCGGGAACGCCTGCGGCACATGGGAGTGATCGGGCGTGGCGCATTGGTCGTCCGGGTCGGCTGCAGGTTGCGTGTGCGGCAGGTGAGACCGGATGTCCATGTCCAAACCATACAGCACAGTTGCACATGTGTGCAAGCGAATTATCTTTTTGGCCGACGACCCCAAATCTTTGCGCCGGTTACGGCCACGGTAAGGGCGGCAGCTGGAATCCAGCCGAGGGCAGAGCGTCCGCCACTCTGCACCATCCATCCGGTGAGCGCGGCGGAAGCGCAATAAACAGCCAGGACTCCGGCTTGCAGCAGGAGGCGCTTTTCCCAGCGGAACCGGCGATCGGCTTCCTCGCCATCAAAGAGCTGCGCCAGGCCCGAGGTAAAGGTGGTCCAGGTTCCGGAAATGTAGGTTGTCACAATGCCGGGGAGATTGAGCGCGACGAGAGCAGCGCCCTGAAACCCTTCGGCGATGGCCCCGAGGCAAACCAGCAGCTTGGCGACAGGGCTGCCGGTGGTGGGGGCCAGGATAGCCGCGATGGAAGCCGCGGCTAGAACGAAGGCGAGTTCTAGGGCGAGAATCAGGGTGGTCCGGGCCGGCCAGAGAACGTCCTCGGGACGCGCGTCTTTTGTGGCTTTGCGGATAGGTTTGCTGAGAAGCGAGCCGGAAAATACGCCGGCGGCATAGGACCCGAGCGTCAAGGCGGTGAAGCGGGCGCGGGACCAGTGCCCTGTCGCGGCTGCAAAGCCAAACAGGAGGGTGTTGCCGGTCATGTTGGCGATAAAAACGCGGCCGAGCTGGAAGTAGCTCCACGCGTCGAGTGAACCGGCAGCAAAGGCGAGAAGAAGGATCAGGGTGTCACGCTGGGAGGCGCGCATGGTGGGTGAGATGCCGGGGCTGTGGAAAAGAAAGTGGGCGACGAAAGGCGAATAAAATGAGAAGGTAGATTGGTATCAAGTAGTTCCGGTTTTTGAATTTCTGACCCGCTTTTGCACAACGGGTGGGAGGCTGGCGTGGTGAGTACACAAGATATAGTGGTTTCAACGCTGTAGGACACCACCCGCTTGGGTGGCACGTTTAACAGCCGCCCTGGACTGAACTATAGAAGGCCGGTGCCGCGAGCGCCGTCCGGAGAGAGAGTTTTGCGCCCCATGGCCGAAATGCAGACCACCTTGGCTGATGTGATTCCTGATTTCCCGCTTCCCGAGGCACCGCCGCAGATGCAGGTGCGTAAGCGGAACGGCTCGCTAGAGTCCGTGGATGTGAACAAGATTGTGAAAGCAGTGCAGCGGCACACGCATGGGCTTGCGCACATTGACCCGATGCGGGTGGCTTCAAAGACGATTGGCGGCCTGTTTAACGGAGCTACGACGCGAGAGCTGGACTCTATCTCGATCCAAACGGCGGCAGCCCTCATCGCGGAAGAGCCGGAATACTCGAAGCTGGCGGCGCGGTTGCTTCACGAAACGGTCTTGAAGGAGGTCGCGGGGCAGAATATTTACTCGTTCACGCAGTCGATGGAGCTGGGGCACGCGCAGGGGTTGGTGAGCGCGGCGGCTGTTGAGTTCGTGCGGAATAACGCGCGCAAGCTGAACAACGCGATCGAGGATGACTTTTCGGATCGCTTTGAATACTTCGGGTTGAGGACCGTGTACGACCGGTATCTGCTGCGGCATCCGATCACGCGCAAGGTGATTGAAACGCCGCAATATTTCTTTCTGCGGGTAGCCTGTGGTTTGGCTGTCACCGTGACAGAAGCGGTGCCGTTTTACCGTTTGCTGGCTGCGCACGACTACATGCCTTCTTCGCCGACCTTGTTTAACTCGGGAACCCGGCACCCGCAAATGTCGAGCTGCTACCTGATCGACTCGCCGGCAGACTCGCTGGATGGGATTTATGACATTTACAAGCAGGTGGCCTTGCTGTCTAAGTTTTCGGGCGGCATCGGGTTGGCGTTCCACCGGGTGCGTTCGGAGGGATCGCTGATCCGCGCGACCAATGGCCTGTCGAACGGGATTGTGCCCTGGCTGCGGACTTTGGACGCGTCAGTCGCGGCGGTGAACCAGGGCGGCAAGCGCAAGGGCGCGGCGTGCGTGTATCTGGAGCCGTGGCACGCGGATGTAGAGCAGTTCCTGGAGCTCAGAGATAACACCGGCGATAACGCGCGGCGGACGTACAACCTGAATACTTCGAACTGGATCCCGGACCTGTTCATGCGGCGCGTGGATGGAGACGGGATGTGGTCGTTGTTTGACCCGAAAATTGTGCCGCATTTGACCGATCTGTATGGGCCGGAGTTCGACCAGGCCTATGAGGCGGCGGAGCGCGAAGGACTGGCGGCGCGGCAGGTAAAGGCGCGGGACCTGTATGCGCGGATGATGCGAACCCTGGCCGAAACCGGGAACGGTTGGATGACTTTTAAGGATACGACCAATCTGCGGTGCAATCAAACCGGCAAGCCGGGAAACGTCGTCCACCTATCGAACCTTTGCACGGAAATCACGGAGGTGACCTCGGCGGAGCAGACGGCAGTTTGCAATCTGGGGTCGGTGAACCTAGCTCGACATGTAAGCGGCGGGCGGTTTGACTTTGAAAAGCTGGCCCATACGGTTCGTTTAGCTGTCCCTATGTTAGACCGGGTAATCGACATCAACTATTATCCTGTGCCGCAGGCCGCGGGCTCGAATAGCCAGTGGCGGCCGGTGGGCCTTGGCGTGATGGGATTGCAGGATGTGTTTTTCCAGCTGGGTGTTGCGTTTGATTCGCCCGAGGCGCGAGAGTTGTCGACGCGGATTCAGGAGGAAATTTACTACCACGCGCTGGTAGCTTCGTGCGAGTTAGCGGAGAAGAACGGAGCCCATCCGGCGTTTGCGGATACGCGGGCGGCCGCGGGGCAATTGCAGTTTGATTTGTGGGGAGTGCAGCCTCGGGACCTGGCGCGGTGGGCTGTGTTGAAAGATCGGATTCGGAAGCACGGACTGCGCAATTCCCTGCTGATCGCGATTGCGCCGACGGCGACGATCGCCTCCATCGTAGGGTGCTACGAATGCATTGAGCCGCAGATCTCAAACCTGTTCAAGCGGGAAACCTTGTCGGGCGAATTTCTGCAGATCAATCGGTACTTAGTGGAGGAGTTGAAAGGCCGCGGGCTTTGGAACGAGGAGACGCGGACGCGCATTAAGTTGGCGGAAGGAAGCGTACAAGGCTTGACGGAGCTGCCGGAGGAGCTGCGGCTGCGGTTCCGGACGGTGTGGGAGATGCCGATGCGGGCGATTGTCGACATGGCGGCGGAACGTGGACCGTACATCGACCAATCGCAGTCGCTGAATCTGTTTGCGGAGTCGCCGAATATTGGGCGGTTGAGCTCGATGTATATGTATGCGTGGAAGGCCGGGGTCAAGACGACGTACTATCTGCGCTCGCGGCCGGCTACAAAGATTGCGAAGACGACGGTAGGGCAGGCCGCGCAGGGGAACGCTCCTGTGACGGGAGTTGTAACCCAGGTGAACGCAGTGGCTTGTTCGCTGGATAACCCTGAATCGTGTGAGGCTTGCCAGTAAGCTTCGCTGGAACCCGCGGCTCAGAAGCGAGACGCGGGGTACCCTAAGTGGACTAGAGAGCTAGAAGGAGATTGCTATGTCGTCATCCGTAGAAGTACCCGAGTCTATTCTCGACCCAGGGATGTGCTTGACCCTGAGGCCGATGAAGTATCCCACCTTTTTTGAAATGTTCAAGGACGGGATCAAGAACACCTGGACGGTAGAGGAGATTGATTTCTCGACCGACCTAGCCGACCTTAAGCAGCGACTGACCCCGGCCGAGGTGCATGTGATCCAGCGGCTGGTGGCTTTCTTTGCGACCGGCGACTCGATCGTTTCCAACAATCTGGTGTTGAATCTGTATAAGCACATCAACTCGCCGGAAGCGCGGCTGTACCTGTCGCGGCAGTTGTACGAAGAGGCGGTGCATGTCCAGTTTTATCTGACGCTGCTCGATAACTATATTCCGGAGCCGAGCGAGCGAAATGCGGCATTTGCGGCTGTCGATAATATCCCTTCTATCTCAAAGAAGGCTGAGTTTTGCATGAAGTGGATGGATTCGATTCAGAATCTGGACACGCTCGAAACCGACGAGCACCGGCGGCAGTTTTTGCTCAACCTGATCTGCTTTGCGGCTTGCATTGAGGGGCTGTTCTTCTTCGCGGCGTTTGCGTATGTGTACTTTTTCCGATCGCGCGGGATGCTCCACGGGCTGGCGGCGGGGACGAACTGGGTGTTCCGGGATGAGAGCGCGCACCTGGAGTTTGCATTTGAAGTGGTGCGGACGGTGCGGGAGCAGAACCCGGGAATGTTCGACGCGCGGATGCAGGCGCAGGTGACCCAGATGCTGCGCGAGGCGGTCGATGCGGAGCTGCAGTTCTCGGAGGACCTGCTAGCAGGGGGCGTGGCGGGTTTATCCACGCGCGATATGCGGGAATACCTGCAGTATGTGGCGGATCAGCGGCTGGAGCGGCTGGGCATGGCGAAGGTGTTCGGGTCGCGGAATCCTTTCCCGTTCATGGATCTGCAGGATGTGCAGGAGCTGACGAACTTCTTCGAGCGGCGGGTGTCGGCGTACCAGGTGGCAGTGGAAGGGGAGGTTGCATTTCACGAGGAGTTTTGAGGTCAAAGCGGCGCGGAGCCGAGCCCGGCTCCGTATAGCAAAGCATTCGCTTCGGAGCTGATTGTGGGAGACGGATCAATAACGCTTCAAGAAAACTCTGCAATTACCCTTGAAGATTTACTTGCAAAGAGAGTGGATCTTGTAGCAAAAGCAGGTGGTTTCCTCCTCCTGCTTTTGTATGGGCTTGGGTATATCACCACGTCTCTCCACTTCGCTCGCTTGGGTATGCCGCTTGCAAATCCTTTCAGGCCTAGAGTTGCTGCCGCTGGCGCTATTTATCTTATCCTCAGTGCGCCTTTTCTTTGGTTAAGTTGGAGGCTATTTTCATCTCTGCATGAAACGCCTAGGGCTAGGCAGTATTATGCCGCTCTTGCATCGACTGCTGCTCTCTTCTTTTCCATGTGCGCGGGAATCTCTGTCGTGGCCTCCCCATTGTTCACTCTCGAAAGCCGCTCGACAGCCAAGCAGTCCTTTGCGTACATCTCATTATGTGTCGTAGCTGGCTTGCTATCTCCGAAATCCATACGTCAGATTGCGCCGTCGTGGCGAGACAAGCATCCTCTCCTCTCTCTTAGTACGTCCGCTGTGGTCTTAATTCTCCTGGTTTTATGCTGTATTGGAACGCCCTACTTTGCCCCAGACGGCTTCGGAGTTCGGCGAGTGGCGCTGTGGTTTTTTGGTGTCGGCACGATTCCTTGGGGTTTTCTCAAAATAAGCAGGTATGCTGATCAGAGCATTCAGAAAAATTGGGCTCTCGTTGCAATTCAGCTCTTGCTGTTTCTAGGTGTCTTTCCAGTCGCCATCTATCCTCACATAAAAGCCGAGTGGGGCGGAGGGCAAAATGTTGAGGCTACCGTTTTCTTCTCAAACAACGCCGTGATCCTGCCTGGCAGGACATTGAAGGTTAGGCTGCTGGATGAGAACGAATATGGTGTTTACTACTGCACCGATTCTTGTGATCAACCAGTATTCTCTTCCAGAGAAAGTATTTCGTCGATTGTCTTCGCGAAGGGGATGGTTAACGTACCGCACCAGAGATAATGGGCAAAACGTTTCAGCGTCGCAAATGCGGTTATATTCGTATGCGTCGGGCTCGCCAGCGAGCCCGGTTAGTAGGGAGGCAAATGCTGCGGAAGTTGTTGAAGTCGAAGATACACCGGGCCCGGGTGACGCGGTCGGATTTGAATTACGAGGGAAGCATTGCCGTAGATGCGCTGCTGCTGGAGGCGGCGGATATCCGGGCGTTTGAGGCGGTGCAGGTTTGGAATGTGACGAATGGGAGCCGGTTGGAGACATACGCGATTCCGGTGGAGGCTGGGTCGGGGGAGATTTGCCTGAACGGTGCGGCGGCGCGACTGGCGGCGGTGGGAGATCTCGTGATCATCGCGAGCTTTAGCTGGATGGAAGCGAGTGAGGCAGAGGCTCACAAGGCCAAGTTAGTGTTTGTGGATGAGCGGAACGGGATTGTTTAATAAGGCTTGTGTGCTATCGGCATGTGCTTGGATTGAGGGACAGCGAGCGAAGCCGGGGGCTCCGCTCTTTTTGTCTGCAGGTTAGCGATTGGGGGAGTTCTTCGGTTTCGGGGTGACGGCTTTTTTCGCGGGAGCGTTGGTCGCTGTTTGCTTCCCGGGGGAACTTGTTTGGTTGGCTGGGTCTTTCTTAGCAGTTGAGTCTTTTGGGGTTGTGGTTTTGCCGGCGGCGCTGGGCACTTTTGCCATGGCGGCATTTGCAAGGGGTGTGGCACTTGCTGTGTTGGGGAGGACGGGCACCGGTTCGACGGTTTCGGCTTCGAAGTAGTCGATCCGGGTTTGGCCGGCGGGGGTTTCGAGCTGCGCGGAAGAGCGGAGCTGGTAGCCGGAGTGCTCGGCACTGGCCAAAGCGGCCGCGGTTTGAGCTTGGAGATTTCCGAGGGCGCGAGGGTCTGGGGTGGAGTCTGTAGCAATTTGCAAAAGCGCAGGGAGGGTGAGCCACCAGAGGAGCTCAGCGTGCGCTTCCTTGTTGAAGTAGGTCGCGCCTTCATGCTCATTGACGCCTGCGAGCCAGCGGAGGTCAGGGTCTTGCCACTGGATGGGGGTGAAGCCGTGGGTGATCCCCTTCCCTGCTGCAAGGAGCTCCTCGGCATGTTTGCCGGTTGGCTCGGGTTCCGACGGGCGGATGCCGGCGGCAAGGGCGAGGCGGACGCGGGCGGCTGCGCGCCAGGTGTCCTCCCCGGAGAAGTTGAGCACAGCGAAGCTTTCGGCGAGAACGGGGCGGAGGGCGAGTTGGTCGTAGATTGCCAGGGCTGGGGCGGTTGGGTCGGCGAGCGAGACTGATTCGGCCGCGGCGGCGACGAGGGTGTACGCGAGGACGGGAGCCCAGGCGGCACCGGCGTTGGCAGAGGGGCTTTGGCTAGGGAGGACGCGGCGCGCTTCAGGGGGCCAGGGCTCGGCAAAAGCGGCTTCGGCGAGGGGGAGGCGGAGGAGGGCCTGGACGCGGGCGCGCAAACGTGTTTCGGTAAGGCTGGCTTCGTTCTGGGCTTCGGCGCTTTGGAGGGCTTGTTGTCCCGCTGAAGGTGCTTGCGGATTAGAGGAGCGCAGATCCCCGCTCGCTTCGACTACCCCGGCACCCCTCAGCATGTCAGGTTCATGAGGTTCGCCGGAGGAAAGTAGATCTGTCTCTTCGCTCAGGATGACCCCTGGTTCGGCGGCTGCGCTTCCGTTCGGAGTAGAGATTGCTGCATCTTCCGGCGCGATCCGCCTGAGGTATTCCTCGCGGGTGAGCTGGACGAAGTGGGTCGCGCGGCCGATCCACTGTTCGAGGAGTTCACTGTGGGGGGTGAGTTCGGGGGCTTCGTGGACGACAAAGGGGGTTTGGGCGGAGAGAGAGGCGAACTCGCGGACGAGGCGGGGGTCGAGAGCGGCGCGGAGGGCCTGGTGGACGGGTTCGAGCTCCAGGTTCAGCAGCGCGCGGTCGAGGTCTTCGACGCCGCGGCCATTGAGCTGATCGCAGAGGCGGTCCCAGGCATGTGTGGCGTCGGCGTGGAGCTCGCGCCAGTTTAAGAGGACGGTGTAGCCGTATCCGTGGAGGTCGATGTGGAAACCGCGCTCGTTGAACTCGTGGGCGCGGCGGAGGTGATGGAGGCCAGTCGCGTTGTCGCGCCAGCCAAGGAGAGTATCGCGGTCCGTCGGCAGGGCGAGGGCGTCTGACAGGGAGCGCCGGCGAAGCCGGCCCGCACCCTTATCCATGTAAGCGGCGGAATGGTGCAGGGTGCCTGCCGCGCGCGAGTAGGCATTGTTGTAAACGACGAGCGCACGTTGCCCTTCCCGTTGATTGGAAAACGCGAAGACGTTTTCATTGACGCCGCCGCCATCGGCCCAGCAGTCGTACAGGAGAAAGTTGTCGCTCTCCGCAAACAGCCGGCGCTGGTGCAGCAGCGGGGCGATCTCGCGCTGGTGGCGGGCGATCAATCCTTCGTTGGGCCACTCCTCATAGCGGGGGCGGTAATACTCCATGCCGTACTTTTCCGTGAAGGCCTCGACCTGGCCGTGGCCGAACATGGGCAGGCCGGGTAGGGTGGCCATGAGGGTCGCGACGCCGAAGTACTTATCTCCAGACCCGAACTGGTCGACGGCGGTCCTCTCGTCGGGGTTGGACATGAAGTTGACGTAGCGCTTCATGATGCCGGGGTCGAACTCGAGAGTGTTTTTGAGGACCAGGCGGTAGTTGGCATTGTCCTCGTCGCGGAGCATGACCATAAAAGCGGAGTTGTAAACACGGTGCATGCCCAAAGTGCGGACAAAGTAGCCTTCCATGAGCCAGAAGGCTTCGGCGAGCAGCAGGGTGCCGGGAACCTCGCGGGCGACGCGGTCAACCACCTCGCGCCAGAACTCCTCGGGAATGGCGGCGTCGAACTCCTGGGTGGTCATGGCGTACTCGGCGCGCGAGGGAATAGCCCCGCCGGATCCGGGGGTCGGGAACCAGAGCCGCTGGATGTGGCGCTTGGCCAGAGTCATGGCGGCGTCGAAGCGGATGATGGGAAAGCGGCGGGCGACCTCGAGGATGGTCTGGATGACCTGCTCGCGGACTTCCCCGCTGAGGTAGTTGAGCTGGGCGGTGTCGTTCCAGGGGAAGGAGGTGCCGTCGTTGCCGTGGTAAATGAACTGCCGGTCGCCGGTCCACTTGTCGCGGCGGAGAAAGACGACGGCGGCGTCGGTTTGGGAGTAGTAGTGATCCTCGATCTTGATCTCGACCCGGTCGTCGCCGGACAGGTCGGGGCCGGTGAAGGAATAGGCCGGGTAGGGCGAATCGGGTCGGGAAAGAAACCACTCAGGATGGTGGATGACCCACGGCGAATCGATGCCCATGTGATTCGGCACCATGTCGCTTGCGAGGCGGATGCCATAGTGGGCGCAGCGGTCGCGGAGGTCGCGGTAGGCGGGCTCACCGCCGAGGATATTGGCGATTCCGTAGTCGTAGAGCGAGTAAGCGCTGGCGACGGCGTCGGGGTTGCCGCACAGGTGCTTGATGGTTTCGGACGCCCGGGAGCGCTCCCAAACGCCGATGAGCCAGAGGGCGTTCATGCCGCGTCTCGCCAGTGTGGCGAGTTCTTCGTCGGGGATCTGGTCGAGGGTGCGGATGTCGCGGCCGTAGAAACGCGAAAGCTGGTTAAGCCAGACGAAAGTGCTCTTCGCGATCATGACAGTGCGGGGCATCCACTCCTGATCGGGCGAGAAGGCCTCGTACTCATGCATGCCGGCGGCATAGTTGGGGATCTCGGCGTGGGATGCGAGGCCGCCGCGGACCGGAGGGTTGGCGCGACGCCAAAGAGCTGTTTCTTCTTCCTGGAGGATGTCGCCGGCGAGCAGAACGCGGCGAAGGAGGTCGTCGACGGCGAATCCCCAGCGAGCACGGAGGCGGGCGAGCTGTTCGCTCAAGCTGCCGCCGGCTTCGGTGATAGAGAGCAAGAGGGCGAGAAGGCCGCCTCGGCCTTCGCCAAGGTCGGGGAGGGTGGAGAAAAACTGGTGAAATCCGGCGGATACCTCCCGGTAGGCGGTGGTTTGAGCGAGGCGAGTGTCGTCGAAGAGCTCCTTAAAAGGCGCGAAAGCCGGGTTATGGTTTTCGAGCCAGAGCAGCAGGAGTTCTTCAAAAGCGGCTTCGCGGTGGGGGATGCCCTCGGTTTCGCCCGCGAGCCATTGCTCGGCGGTTTGCCTCCCGGCGTAGACGTCGGCGTTTGGGAACTCGCGGGTGAACTCGAGCAGGAGGCGGTCGAGCTCTTGGGGCCCGACCTGCTCGCCGAAGTGGGCGAGGGCCTCGCGCATGGCGCTGGGCTTGATGTGTTTGCGATACCAGGCCAGGAGAGCGTGGGTGGCCTCGTCGATGAGGCCCATGGCGAACAGGGCGGCGGGCTGGACCTGGTTCTCCGGCGGGCGGCCCGCGTTCATGCGGTAGGCGAGGGCGCGGCTGCCGGCGGGGTTGGCGAAGATGGCGTTGCCGTTGAACTGGAACAGGAGGCCTTCAACGCCATAGCGGTCGCGGGCGGTGCGCGAGATGTGGAATTCAAACATGCGGCGTGGTGTCTCCTTCGCTTTCCTAAACGGTAGATGCGGGGGGCAGCTTGTCTCTTTAAGGATGGCACAGAGCAAAACCGCCTGCGCGGCTTGCGGCCACTTCGTGGCGGGTCTTTTTCTTTGCAGTGCTTGCGATGTGGACCTTCCGCTGGTCGGCATCTGAAATTGACTGGAGGGGCGCGATGCAGAGCTTTCAGGCTGAACGGCTTTCGCCGATGGAAAACTACAAACTGCTGTCGGGCTCGGTGGTGCCCCGGCCCATCGCCTGGATTTCGACCGTGGATGCGCACGGCGTGCGGAACCTGGCACCGTACTCGTTTTTCGTCGCGGTAAGCGCGAACCCGCCCGCGGTATGTTTTTGCCCCTCGGTCCGCGAGGCGGAAGACGGGCTGCGGCCAACCAAGGACACGCTCGAAAACGTGCGCGCGACGGGCGAGTTTGTGTTGAATGTGGTTTCAGAAGAGCTGGTGGAGCGCATGAATGCAACGTCAGCCCCCTTGCGTCCGGAGCAAGACGAGTTCACAGCCGCCGGGCTGACCGCTGTGCCCGGCGAGCAGGTGCGCGCGCCGCGGGTGGGCGAGGCCAAGGTGCAGATGGAATGCCGCTTGCTGCAGATCGTCGAGGTGGGCAAGGGCGTGATGAGCGGCTCGCTGGTACTGGGCGAGGTCGTGCTGTGGCATGTGAGTGAGGACGTCCTGGAGCCTGGCTATAAGATCGCGCACGACCGTTTGCGGGCGGTGGGGCGCATGGCGGGATCGGACTATGTGCGGACGGGGGACCGGTTTGCGCTGAAGCGGCCGGGGTGAGCTGGGTCGATCACAACAGTGCGTAACACTATCACTAGGCAGCAAACAAAACTTTGTCGGACAACAATATGGGCGTGTCACCGTCGGAACGGATTCACGGGGCGACTCTGCGATTGCACGGGGTTACGCTTTGGTGCTCGTTTTCGCGGTAAGGCTGCTTTGTGCTTTCAAGCTCTCCTCTGTCGCGCGCGGAAATTTTTCTCACGAAGCGAGGCACAAGGGCCCGAGCAGCCACGAAATTTGTCCTTTTTCGCGTCCAGTGCAGTGCGCACCGCAAGTGTAAATCAGCGTCAGCTATCCCCGCTTGCTACACTGGGGCGAAGGCTTCGCGCGCCCGCTGGGGCGCGAAGTAACTTCATTATGATTGAACACCCGATCCCGGAAGCACTCACCTTCGACGACGTTCTGCTCGTCCCCGCCTTTTCCGAAGTCGTGCCCACGCAGGTCTCGACCGAGACCCGGCTTACCCGGAGAATTACGCTCAACACTCCCCTGCTTTCCGCTGCCATGGATACAGTCACGGAGTCGCGTTTGGCGATCGCGATGGCGCAAGGGGGCGGCCTGGGGGTCATCCATCGCAACCTGTCGATCGAGGCGCAGGCGGCCGAGGTTGACAAGGTGAAGCGATCGGAAAGCGGGATGATCGTGGACCCGGTGACGATCGCGCCGCAGCATATGATCCACGATGCGCTTGAAGTGATGCGGCGCTACAAAATCTCCGGCGTGCCGGTAACCCAAGGCAAGCGGCTGGTTGGGATTCTCACCAATCGCGACCTCCGGTTTGAAACGCGGACGGACATCCCGGTTTCGGACGTGATGACCAAAAAGAATCTCATCACAGTCCCGGAAGGCACGACCCTCGAAGACGCGGAAGAAATTCTCCACGACCATCGCGTCGAGAAGCTGCTGGTGGTTAACAGCGACTACGAGCTCAAGGGCTTGATTACCGTCAAGGACATCCAGAAAAAGCTCAAATACCCAAACGCCTCTAAAGACGAGCAGGGCCGTTTGCGGGTGGCGGCAGCGATCGGAGCGACCGGCGATTACTTGGAGCGGGCGTGCGAGCTGATTCGCGCCCGATGCGACGCGCTGTCGATCGACTCGGCGCACGGGCACTCCTCGCGGGTGCTCGAAGCGGTTCGGGATGTGAAGCGGCGGTTTCCGGATACGGACCTGCTGGCGGGAAATGTCGCGACCTATGAAGGCGCTCTGGCGCTGATGGACGCCGGAGCGGACGCGGTGAAGGTAGGGATTGGGCCGGGCTCGATCTGCACGACGCGCATGGTGACCGGGGCGGGCATGCCGCAGATCACGGCGATCTCTGAAGCTTACAAAGCCGGGCGTGAACGGGATGTGCCGGTCATTGCGGACGGCGGGATCAAGTACTCGGGCGACCTGACGAAGGCGATCGCCGCCGGGGCGGACGCGATCATGATCGGCTCGCTGTTCGCGGGCGTGGACGAAAGCCCGGGCGAGACGATCCTGTATCAGGGGCGTTCGTTCAAGGCTTACAGGGGCATGGGTTCACTGTCGGCGATGGCGCAGGGGTCGGGGGAGCGGTATTTCCAGAGCTCCCGGGATTTGGAGGTCTCCGCCACTCCGGCGCGGGCTGAGGGCGTTGTGGATCGGGAGCGCAACGCCGGCAACCGTCTCGCGAAGTTTGTCCCGGAGGGAATCGAAGGCCGGGTGCCGCACCGGGGGCCGCTGGAAGCGATGGTGCACCAGCTGGTGGGCGGTCTGCGCTCGGGGATGGGTTACCTGGGATGCGGCACAATCGCGGAACTGAAGAAAAATGGCCGGTTTGTGCGGATCTCCGGGGCGGGCTTGCGGGAAAGCCACGTACACGACGTGATCATTACCCGCGAGGCGCCGAACTACCACGTGGAGTAGCGCCCCTCAACCTTCTCAGCAGCAACCCTGCTCGTAGGGCCGGAAAGCTATCGACCGGGGCGCGTCTTTTGCCCCCCGCCGCGCGTCCAAGCCAGCGTCAGCTTTGCTGCCCAGGGGATTTGCCGTGCCCGCTTCCCTTTTGCCCCGCTTGCTTTTGCTTGGCTCCGCTTTCGGGTGCTTGTGCGTCCGTACTGGCTGGGCGCAGACGACGGCTACCTTGACCGGCACTGTTGTGAACTCGATCACGCGCCAGCCCATTGCGCGGGTGCTGGTCGAGTCGCCTACGGGTGGTCCCGGTGTGCTCACCGACAACGCCGGACGCTTCAGCTTTGCCGGGGTGCCGGCCGGCTCCACGCAGCTTCGCTATCACCGGCCTGGTTATTTCGACCCGCAAACGGAGCAGTCCGAAGCATTCGCGGCCATCACGGTCGCGGCTGATAGCCCGGAGCAAACGCTCGTGCTGGAGCCGGCGGCGAACCTGCATGGCCGGGTCGCTTTCACGGACGGAGACAGCGCCGCGGGCGTGCGGGTAATGCTGCTCGGGGAACACGTAGTGGGCGGCCGGCGGCGTTGGCAGCCGCGGGAAAACGCGTTGGTTCGCGCGGATAGCAGCTTTGCTTTTGAAAACCTGCGGCCCGGCAACTATCTCGTGCGCGCGGAGGCTTCACTCGACCCCGCGCCGCCGGATGCGCCCGCGGGTGTCCGCTCAGGGTACCCGCCCGTGTATGCGCCCGATGCGAAAGACACCGCGACGGCCAGCATCTATGCCTTGCGCCCAGGGCAAACCGGCGAGTCACGGCTGCGCATGGCGCGGGCTCCCTTTTTTCCGGTTAAGGTGCGGGTCGCGGGCGAGGCGCAAGGGCAGTTCACGGTGAACGGCAACGGGTTTCGAGATTGGAATGCGCGCTTTTCGCGGGATGACGGTGCAATCATGACGGAGTTGCCGGTCGGCAGCTACACCCTTACGGGGCGCTCCTATGGACGCGACCCCGAGATGGGGGAACTGCCTTTGCGCGTCACGGGCGCGGGGCTCACAGGCGTGATGACGATGAGCAGCTCAGCACCCTGGCAACTCGAACAGATGGACAGCGCACCGGGGGCGGGCGGAGCCTCCGGCATCCTCCTTACGCTTACGCCGGTGGCCGCCGAAGGGGATGAGCAAACACTGTTTTTTACTCCCGGTATGCAAACGGGCGGAGAGGGATCCAGGCTTACACGCGTTCTGGGGCAGTACTGGGTTTCGGCGCGGAACACCGGAGGGGGCTATATCGCCGCGCTGTCCAGCGGCGGAGCCGACCTTCTGACTCAACCGCTGACTCTTACGCCGGGCCAGGGCGGCACAATCCGCGCAACTGTGGCGCACGATAGCGGGGCGGTGACAGTGACGCGGGAAGGAGACGCGCTTGCGCAGCCCTGCTCCTTGCAGCTCATCCCGCTTTCGCCCGCAGGGATAGCGCAGCTGCAAAGCAGTCCCGCGAACCAGTCTTCGGCCGTGTTTAAAGATCTAGCCCCGGGCGATTACCTCGTACTGGCCACCCGCTCCCGCGAGGAGATTCCGTTTCGGGAGCCGGGGGTTCTGCAGGAGCTCAAAGGTGTACGGGTGAGCGTGGAGGCGGGCGGCACCGCACAGGCAACGGTGTCTGGGCTGTTTGCACCGACGGGGGTTCTCTAGCGATGCGGGCGTGGTTCAGCCTTCTCCTGCTGGCCGCAGCGCCCTGGGTCGCCTGGGCACAAGGGTTGGAGGTAAGCGGGCGCGTGGTGGACGCGGCCACCGGCGCGCCCCTCCCTCGCGCCGTGGTCAGCCTGGCACCCTTGTCGGCGGACGGGGGTGCCCCCGCGCCCGCGGGGGCGGCGATAGACCAAACCACAGGTGCCGACGGCGGCTTCCGTTTCAGTGGCCTCGCGCCGGGCCGGTACAGCTTGAGCGGGAGTCGCCGCGGGTACATGACGGCGGCATTTCAGGAGCACGATGGCTTTTTCGCGGCGATGATCGTGGGCGCGGGCGTCGCGGGGACCAACGGGGTGCGGCTCCGTCTCGAACCGTATGGGGCGATTACCGGAACGGTTCGCGACAGCTCCGGCGACCCGGTGGATACGGCCAGCCTAACCCTGTTCGCGCCGGCGAGCGACGGCTCCGGAAAGGTGCAGGCGCGGCAAACGCGCTATCTCGCCAACGGCAGCCCGCGCTTCGAGTTCGGCAGTCTCGCGCCGGGGACGTACTTCCTCGCGGTTACCGCCCGGCCCTGGTATGCAGAACCCGTATCCGCCGGCGGCGCAAGCCCATTGGATGTGGCTTACCCGGTAACCTTTTACGATGGGGCGGACTCATCGGCAAGTGCACAGCCCATTCCGCTGCGAGCCGGAGAAAGCGCGGAAATCGGCCTAACACTCCACGCCGTTCCCGCCGTTCACGTTGAGGTGCCCACCGGCGGGAGTGGGGGTTTCCAGTTCCCCGCCCTGAGCGCAGAAGCATTTGGCGATCTGCTGCCCGTAAACGTCGGCATGTGGGGCAGCCGTGGCGTGGCGGGCGTGGACGGGCGACCGCCCATGGTCGCTTCCGTTGCGCCGGGGAGCTATGCGATACGCCGCGGGGAAACCACAACAACCCAGGACATCCAGGGCGATACTCAGCTCGGCAGTGAGGCAGCCGCGCCCGCGCCCGTGACGATCGCGGGCAAACTCGCGATGGCAGACGGGAGTGCGCTGCCTCACGGGTTGTTGCTGCGGCTGCAGCCGAACGGCCCGCAAACGGTTCGCCTCGCAGGGCGCTTCCGGCATGGACGGAGTGGGTTTGGCGGCTTGGAGCAGCGGCCGACGGAGCTTGCCGTAAGCCCGGACGGAAGCTTTCACGCAGCCGAACTACCTCCGGGCGAGTATCGGTTGGAGCTCGAAGCCCCCGGCAACGGCGCGTGGGTGGTGACCGGGGCCGCGGCAAGCGGCGGCACCCTCGGCGACGACCTTCGGCTGCACGTCGGCGCGGACCCGGTCATGCTGGCCGCCACCGTGGAACCGGCGAACGGGACCGTGTCGGGGGAAGTGGCCGGCGGGGAAAGCGGCGTGATGGTTCTTCTCCTTCCGCAAGAAGGCTCGCCGGCCACCCTGGGGCGGGAAGACGAAAGCGACTCGGACGGCACCTGGACCGAGCGCGGGGTCGCGCCGGGCGCGTACCGGGTTGTGGCGATCCGGGATGGGTGGGACCTGCCCTGGAAAGCGCCGGGGGCGCTGGCCCGCTATCTGCACCAAGGGGCCGCCGTGACGGTTGCGGCAGGGGCTCGGGCCGTTTTGCCGGAGAAAATCGCCGTGCAAGCGAGATAGAGTACAGCGCCACGAACAAATGCCGGGGCCGCCCCGCGTGTGAAAGTAGAGCGGGATCAAGGCTATGAACCGGCGAAAGCTGTTGAAGGGTGCCGCGACGCTCTCGCGGGCGATCCCGGTACCGGTGCAGGATAAGCTCGGACGGCGATCGGCTACGAGCACATGGACCGAATTAACTCCGAGCCTGCCACCGGACTTGCTCGCTTTCCCGTCCGGCATTGGCTGATTTAGCTCCTCAGATAAAACTCGAGCCTACGACTTTTCCTCGACGATCTTGAACGTGCTTGAATCGTTCTGGATATTGAGGATCTTCGACTCGGCGATCGCAAGACTGCCGCCGGCGTCTTCGCGTACCCATAATCCGTGCCTACCATTAGTTCCGAGGCCGTAGTTAGGGATGTTTACCCCTGTCAGACGTGCGTTTGACAGCGTACCTTCTCCCCTTTTGCTACCCGGGCCCACGATACTGAACCCGTCTGAAAGGCTGTCCTTGATAGTCACATCGCTGAATCTCAACCCAGAGATGCTGCGGCGATCCATGCAGATCTGAACGGCTGCGCGCCAGCCCCACTCGTGATCAAACCCGCCGCAGCGAGTCAGTTCGCAATTCTCTATGACCGTTGTTCCGCTGAAGTTGTTGTCGATTTTGCGGCTCTCGTCCGATGTCGGAAAGGTGGTGCTAATCAGGATGCCGCACCCGGCGGTGATGTCAGTAAAAAGGCAGTTTTCTATTTTGTTATTCGCACCGCCGTAGAGCGCTCCACCATTGGCAAGAAATGGCTGCTGGCCTGTGCAGCGACGAAACACGTTCAAGCCTGGCGATACCACCTGTTGCACAAACGATCGATCGGACGCTGTGGGCCACATAGCGAAGCAATCATCGCCCGTGTTGCGGGTTGTGCAGTTCTGGACGACTGTATTCCTCGTATCAGTACAAAGATTGATGCCATCGGCCAGCGTGTTACGAAGACGGCAGCTGTCTACAACAACGTTGTTGCAACCGTAAAACCACATTCCTACCTTGGTATGCTCCACCCAGATCCGGGTAATAACGGCATTCTCGCCGCGAGCGCCGAGAATGCCATCATTCGGCTCACTGTCGCTGCGGTAATTCAGTTTCCCTACGATCGCAAAATCCGCGATGTGAACGTTTTTCCCACTTACTCTGAATCTGACCCGCCGGTCGGGTTGGCTGTACAGTTCGTCATCGCCGACAAAGGTTGTGTGCCACATGCCCGCGCCCTGGATGGCAGCATTGGAGGGCATCTCGATATCGCCTGTCAGTTTGTACTCTCCAGCCGGCACCCAAACAATCTTTTGCCGCTTTACGGCCTCGGCTACGCACTTTTTCAGGGCTTCGGTATCGTCTCCCTGACCCTTGCCGTCCGATCCGAAATCAGCTATCGACAGCGAATTTGCAGGCATGGGGAGCGCCGGCGCAACCTGCTCAAGATCGACCAGGTCGATGATGCAGTAGGACGCGTTATCGGCAGGTTTTTGCAGCCGAATCACATCACCTTTGGCGAATGGCACATCCTTGAGGCGGGCATCATTATAGAAGTTGCGAGGCTTTCCCGCTTTCGGATCGTTCGTGAACGGATAATTTCCATATAGCCAGGTGTACTTGGATGTTAGCGGAACCGTGCTCACGACCTTGCCGTTCCGCTTCAGGATGAGGCTTGAACTTATGCCTCCTCCATCCGGGGAGTCGGGCAGGCAATAGCGAATCACCATCGCATTCGCGGGGGAGTTCACTCTGAACTCGACATATTCCCCGGCAGCACTGAGCTTGACACATTTCTGATTGGAAGACTCCGTTTCCACCAGGAACGGCTCGTAGTTTGGCCCTAACACCGTGCCGCTTGTTTTCATGTCTTCGGCTTGGTAGGTCATCCAAGGCATCTCCGCGCCGACCCCGTCATGTGTCGGCCCAGGCCCCTGTGCCACAGACCGGTTCGCTGCTGCCGCGAGTAGCGATTCAGGCCAACTGCTAAGCAGGGTGGTGCCTGCCAGGGCGGCACCCGTAGAAAGAACTTCTCTTCTGTTCATCGGACGATCCTTCTTTGTTGCAGCTGTTTTCTTGGAGTTCAAACGGTAAGTCTACACGGGTCTCTTCGGAAGACTGGCATTGGAGCTCGCGACGGACCTTAACACTGTGCGCGCTGCGTTCCGCGCCCAGCCAGTGTCCCTCAGGTCCGGTGCGGCAAGGTTCACGCATACCTGCAGCTTAACCTGTTGCAATGTCGCGGGGATCGGCGTTAACGAATGACGCGCTGCGCAAAGCATCAAGAAGACGGTCATGGAGAGCTGCCCCTTTCAGCGTCCTCCGCAGTACATTATGCGACGACCCTAAACGGGAACCCGTACGCACGGCGGACAGCTGATGCACGCGGTAACGACGACAAGCAAAGCAGCTCCTCAATGAGTGTCGACGCTGGACTGCGCCGGGGGAGCGTTTAGCTTTTGGGTGGTGCGGAAAATGCGTACGCCAAAGGCGGGAAGCGAGAGGGCGGGCAAAGCTACCGGCGGCGACGGAACTGCGGCGTCCGCCGTGGGCATGCCTGGCTCCCCGGTGTGCGCGAGGTGGTCGAGGGCAACCTCTGTCCAATCTCCCAACCCTGCTTCGATACTTCCAGTGAAAGGAGTACTGGCCAAGTTAACCGCAACCAGAACCGTATCTTCCGACGAACGGCGCAGGTAGGTCACCACATGAGCCTCATCAGAGTTGTGTATCCAAACGAGCTCGCCGTGGCGCAGGGCGGGTGAGTTTTTCCGAAGGGGAATCATCACCTTGTAGAACTCCGGAAACTTGCGTTCTATCTGACCAGATGGCCAGAAAATAGGCACCTTCTCAAAGAGTGCCGGCCCCGCGGACGGCGACGCATCCCCCATCTCCATGCCGTTGTAAAGCATGGGTGCGCCGGGCAGCGTAAACACCAGAGCCGAGGCCGCGAGCGCTCCCTCATCTCCGTAGCGCACGACCGCTCGCCGGGTGTCATGGTCGTCGCTGACAAGCATGTGCCAGCTTCCGGCGGGATAACGGGCGGCCTGCGCCTTGATCACCTCCCGCACCTCAGAGGCGGGCTCCCCATGCAAGATGACGTGATTCATCGCCGCGAGAAGCGGCCAGCCGTAGTCGATGTTGAAGCCTGCACGCAGCAGATCAGGTTTTGAAGCCTCCGCTAGCAGAAGGACATCAGGCCTGATTGCTCGCAGGGCGGCGCTCGCCTCATCCCAGAACTGCAAAGGTACATCGCCGGCATCGTCGCAGCGGAACCCGTCCAGGTCAAATGTCTTCAGCCAGTACGAAAACATATTGACCATGTACCCGCGCAAAGCCGGATTGGCATAGTTCAGGGCCGCGACGTCAGTCCAGTTATGAGGATAAAGAACTTTTCCAGTCGCATCTCGCTTGTAATACGAGGGATGCGACATCATTGCGTTGTCCCAGGCAGTGTGATCTGCAACCTCGTCCAGGATCACGCGCATATGCCGTTCGTGCGCCGCTTGCACTAAATGCAGTAGGTCCGCTTTTGTCCCCAGATTGGGATCGATTGCGAAGTAGTCGGCAACGGCGTACACGCTGCCATAGGTGCCAATACGGTGCGTCTTGCCGACGGGGTGAATCGGCATGAGCCAAAGCACGTTCACGCCAAGCTTCTGCAGCTCATCGAGCTTGGTCGTCACCCCATTCAAGGTACCGGCGCTTGAGAAATCACGTGGGAACACTTCATAAAAGATTGCCTGGTCTATCCAGGCTGGGACATGTTGTGCAACGAAAGGTGCATTGGAGTCGGTTTGGCACTGGGCTGCTACACCGGAAAACAAAGCGACCAGCAAAAGCAGCACCGCCCCGACGGCAGTATGTCTTGCACGATGCTGTGGTCTTCCTCCCGGGAGGGACAAAGACAGATAATCGATTGCCATAATAGCTCCAACGTTGAAGGGCTTGGCTTTGAAGACGCCCTACAACGCGCTGCAGTAGGTACAGGGAGAAAGAAGACGAACGGGTCAACGACATCGCAAACAGAAACCGAATCACCTACCGCGAAAAAGGTGTCGACTAGATGTTGTCCGCCCCCATCACCATGGGAGCATCTCGCTCGAACAAAGGAAGGGCGAGCACAAGTTTTTACCGCGAGGTCGAGAAAGCTGCTAGCTTTTGGACCTTGCTGCTAAGTGCGGCCTATGACATAGCGGAAGCAGTAGCCTCTTTACACAGACTTTTGTCACTGCCTGCGGGAAGAGGGAACAAAACTCAGCCGTACGGCTGAGTTTTGTTCCCTCGCTTGTCATTTAGAAGACCAGCCGAGCGGCTAACTGGATCCGCCGGGCTGTACTGCGTTCACCCGTAATTGCACCAAAAGTGCTACTTGATTGAACGCCGTTCGGGTTAGCAAAGCTGGGTGTATTAGTTACGTTGAAAGCGTCTCCGTGCACCTCCAACTGCTTGCCTTCCAAGATGTGGAAGTTTTTCTGAACTCCGAGGTCCATGTCTCTGAATCCCGGTCCATAGATCCCGTTACGGCCCAAAGTTCCCAGGCGTGTGTACACCTGCGTATTCGGCACATCCGTTGCCGCCTGGGAAGGAATGGCGGAACTAAATGAGGAAGGATCGAACCAATGGGTCAACGACTTTGGGTACCGAATCGGTGCGATTTGATCCGGTCGGTTCCCGACAGCCTGTTGGCTGCTCCCGCCTGCCTGCAGATCAAGGGGCTGCCCGGTTGACAATTGAACGATGTCATTAATCTGCCAACCCCCGATTAGAAGATCCAAGCCGTGGTTTACGCTGGTCCCGAACCGCTGACCGCGCCCAAACGGCAGGCTATAAACGAACGACGAGCTAAAGATGTGCCGTTCATCCTGGCTGGAGTTCCCATAGTTCGCAGCCTGGTCGTACCACAACAGGACAGCAACTGGATATCCGCCATAAGGGCTGTTGGTGTTGTCCAGTGCGTGAGACCAGGCATAGGACGCCGTCGCCAACAAGTTGTTTGCCCTATGCTCATAGTGCAGTTGCAGGCCGTTGTAGTTAGAAGTCCCGTTATACAGGTTGTATGTGATTCCCCCATTCTGGTTTGCGTATGGAAGTGTGGTTGCGCCGATGTGGTACTGCGTCAAGCTGTAAAAGGTGGATAGCCGGTCGCCGTGTGTGCCGACGTACGCTGCACTGACGACATCCCGGGGTGTGAGTTGTTGCTGCACCTGCACGTTATACTGTTGAATCCGGCTGTGCTTATTGTTGACGTTGATGGCTGTGCCGGCGAGGTTTGCGGGCGGATTGGTAATGTTGAAGTCGGCGACAGACGAAGGCAGCGGAAGCGGCGAGGTAACGGCCGCCGGATCTGTATAGCCGGCGCAGGAGTTCGGCGCCTGCCGTGCCGCCGTTTGACCACTCAGGGTGATACAGTAGCCGCTCGATGCGTTGAAGAAGTTGTTTCCGCTGAAGGGAACATTCTGCCCCAACTGGTTGTTAATGCCGCCATAGTCCGGGAAATAGAAGATGCCATATCCGCCATGGACAGCTGTTTTGCCGTCGCCGCTGAGATCGTATGCAAATCCAACGCGGGGCGCGAAATTCAAGTAATCCTGGTTGACGATGGTTTTGGAAGTGCCGTTAACGCCGGCTTCAAGCACTTGACCGTTGTTCACGTTAAAGGAACTTTGCTGGTTGTGCGCTTCATACGGCCAGGTGATCAGGTCGTAACGGAGACCAAGGTTGAGAGTGAGCCGCTTGTTGACGCGCCAGTCATCCTGAGCGAAAACCCCATCCTCCTGATTAATATTTGAAAAGAAGCCGGTTTGGGAACCGATCTGGTACGCGGCGGCACCAGCCGTCAGGTATTCACTTTCGCTATAGCCGGTGAACAACTGCGCGTTATAGAAGAAGCCGCCTTTCCCCTCAATGGGACGGTAATAGTTCGTCACGCGACGGATTAGTGTCCCACCGACGTTGAGTTGATGGCTGCCCCGGTTGAGGCTAAGCGTATCGGTACCCTCATATATGTTTTGCGGCACCTCGTACGGACCGTAATCCCCGGTATAGGTAAGCGCCCCGTCATAAGGACCAGTCAATGGCCCGCCCGTGTTTGCTGCTGCACCCAGGGTGGTGTTCTGGATCCCAAGCTCCGCGCCCACCGATGTTCCGTAGTTTGGAGGAGTGTAGCCGTAGTTATCGCGATTATAGGCAAGGCGGAACTCGTTCACCGCACGTGGGGAGAAAGTATGCGTGTAGCCTAGATCGTGTCCGCGGGCATGCAAATAGTTAATCTGGCCGCTGGCATTGAGAGGCGGGTGACCGGGGTTTACTCCAAGCTGAGAGTTCTGATCGGAGGTTGTGTTGTCATACGAATACCGGAAGAAGAACAGATTGCTGGGTGAAGCAGTCCAGTCCACACGGGCATCAAAGGTGTTGTATTTACCAACCTGAGTTTGTTGGTAGAAGTAGTTGCCGACCAGCCGATCCGTGCGAGTAGGCAGCGGAAAAGCGTTCAAATAATTTTGAGCGACCGGATTAATGCGGCCCTGCGGAATAATATTGCCAGGGAACGGCGCGCAGGTTTGGGGATCAAAGATCTGCCCCTGGCTGCCGGTTGATGGAAATTGCTTGTTCAACACGGACGAGTTCGGATAACAGGCAGGAAAGTAAGTCGTGTAAAAAGGCGCGGCACCATTGGTTTCACCGTTGCTGGCGAGAACAGGGTCAAGCAGTTGCGTAAAGTCACCCTGGCGCATGAGAGCCGTGGGTACCGTGTCATAGCCGCTCCCCGTCGGCTGTTGGTAGCGTGTGCCTTGGTAATCCCCGAAAAGAAACAATTTGTTCTTGATGATCGGCAGGCCTGCTGCGCCTCCGAAAATGTTTTGGTTATAGGTGCTCTTTGGGCCGGCAGGTAAGCCGTTATACGGAAACGCATAGTTTGGGTTTGCCGCCCACTTGTTGCTGCGGTAGTACTCGAAGGCAGATCCATGGAAACCGTTCGTGCCCGATTTAATGGAGCTAACTACGATGGCTCCGCCGCCACGGCCGTACTGCGCGGGAGCCACGTTCGTGTCTACCTTAAATTCCTGCGTGGCGAAAACTGGCGGAAAGAACAGGATGACATTCTGCAAGCTATCATTATTATCCACGCCATCAAGGATGAAGTTGTTTGCTTGAGGGCGGGTCGCATTGATGGAAATTTCTGCTCCCCCAGTGTTGCCGTGACGACCGGCTACGTCCTGGTTGTACTCGCCATTCGCCCCCTGCGTGACGCCTGGCGTCAAGAGAGCAAGGTTCAGAGAGTTGAGGCCATTCAGCGGCAGCTCGGTCACCTGCTTCTCGTTGATCGTCTCACCCAGCGTGGGATCGGTCGTATTGACAAGGGATGCCGCGTCCGTGACCTGAACGGAGGTCGTTTCCGCACCCGGCTTGAGAGAAAAATTCAACGTCAGACTTGTTGTGACCCGTACGGTGAACGCCTGCCTCTGCGTTTGGAATCCAGGTGCCGTTACCGTTGCGATGTAGTCGCCTGCGGGAACGGCGGAAACGTTCAGCTCGCCACTCGCATTCGATGTACCAGCCAGCTTTGTCCCAGTTGCCGTATTCGTAAGAACAATGCTGGCCGAGGGAATCGCCGCTCCGACGGAATCTGTCACAGTTCCGACAACTCGGCCGGAATCAGCCTGAGCACCGGCGTAAGGACCTCCAAGACAAGATAGCGAGCCAGCAATAAGGGGCAGCCACAAACCTGTCGAGAGGAGTGTGTCTTGCATTCGACTTTTATTGAAAAAACGGATCATTCGTCCTCCTGAGTTCAACCAGGTCGATGCTGCCATCCTCAAAGCAGACGGCATGCGCACAATCCCGCATAGAACCGGTGTCACAATCCGGCTTCGAGCCATCGAAACACAATGGTTTAGTCCTGAATTTCATCAGGAATTTACCTTTCCAGATAAACCCTTCGCAATGAGCAAGATGCCGTTAGTTCTTGACGGTTATTAGCGCCGATCTGGGCAGTGTATACTATATTTTTGGAGCGGGACGCTGATTTGGCTTTGACAGAAGAAGCGCGGCACATTACTTTCGGCACCTTCGAGCTCGATCCGCAAACAGGTGAACTCTGGAGATCAGGCTTTCGCGTGCGCTTAGCAGGGCAGCCGTTCAAAATCCTGCTAATTCTTCTGGAACGTCCCGGAGAGGTAGTAACCCGGGAAGAATTGCTGTCTCGAGTCTGGGGTCCAACTACAAACATCGATTTTGAGCAAGGCATCTCTGGGGCGATAAAGAAGATTCGGGAGGCCCTTCGAGACTCTGCGGATCAGCCACGTTTTATTGAGACCCTACCGAAGAGAGGCTATCGATTCATTGCTCCTACAGCTTTCGTCGCGAAAGCTATCGAGGAGAGTTTTAGCGATTCATCCGGCGCGTCCAAAGACCTGAGCCGGTCGACTCTTCCTGCATTTTCGGCTCAAGCTTCCCCGACCCCCCCGCAGGAGAAGGTGCTTGACACGGCCCAGGGCGGGAGCGGAAGGCCGTGGGCGGACTCCGTTCCGCCTGAGGGTAGCGTCAGCTTAACAGCCGGCCCCACCCCGGCAGATGTCAAAAGAAGAGCGGGGTGGTCTCGCCGCGAGAAGTGGTTCGGGAGTTTTGCTGTGCTTCTCCTGTTGCTTTTAATTCTCCAAAGCAGCAAACCGATGGTCAGTAAAGCAGTTCCGCCATATCATATTACTCAGATTACTCATTACGTACCGCTCTCGATAGGTGCTCCTAACATAGAAAGCTTTCTGATACTTGCGACAGACGGTGACCGCATCTTGACCTCCGTCCTATTTGACGGACGATCTCGCCTCGCTGCCATTTTCACCGGCACGGGTGGTGTGCAGCGCATCAGTATGCCCGAAGAAATCTCCACTGGAGTCTTGGCGGACATTAGCCGCGACGGATCTAAACTTCTTGTCCGGGGCAACTCCTCCAGTGCCTCAGAGCAGCCGCTATGGATCGTCCCGTCTTCGGGCGGAAGTGGTCAACGAGTCGCTAACGTGCTCGCCCACGACGCTACGTGGATGCCGGATGGCCTTAGTGTTCTTTATGCGAGCGAGAACGAGTTGCGAACGATCAGCAGGGACGAACCTTCAAAACTGTATGCCAAGCTGGACGGGCGGGCATTCTGGCTACGTTGGTCACCCGACGGAAAGCTTCTTCGTTTTACTTTGATGAATCCAATCACTCATGAAACCAGCCTATGGGAGATGAGCAGTCAAGAGCAGGTTCCAAGACCCCTAAAGGAGATTACGGCGGCGCACTTGGAAGCGTGCTGCGGTGCTTGGACCGCGGATGGTTCGACGTACGTTTTTCAAGCCGGCGGTAATCTTTGGGACCTTGCTGGTTCTCATGATAAGGCGGTACTTTCCCAACTGACAAACGGCCCCCTACGTTTTCTGTCCCCCGTTGCTGCCAAGAGTGGATCGAGAATCTACTTCATAGGCCTGGAAACGCCCTCAGGGCTTCAGCAGTTTGATGCGAAGCATCATGACTTTGAGCCGGCACCCCCATTTCTCGCAGATGCGAACAGGGTTGAATACTCTCGGGATGGGGACTGGGTGGCGTGGACAGATTTGTATGGGACATTGTGGCGGGCACGCGCAGCTGACGGTTCCGATAAGATCCGACTTACATCCGAGGGCACTGAAGTGTTCCTGGCACACTGGTCGCCAGACGGCAAACGGCTCGCCATTATGGCCAGAGAGCATGGAGGACTATGGCAAACATACCTGGTGAATGCGGCAGGTGGCAGCCCTGAGGCGCTGCTCAAGGAGACCCGCAATACTGCAGACCCGACCTGGTCGCCGGACGGCAGGCAATTAGCCTTTGGACGAGAGCCGGACCTTATGGGAAAGGAAAGCGGTCCGCGCAACCTTCAAATTCTTGATATCGAAACACACCAGATCAGTATGATACCCGGTTCGGACGGGCTCTTCAGTCCAAGATGGTCGCCGAATGGGCGCTGGATCGCCGCACTTACGTTGGATCAAAGGGCGCTGATGCTTTACGACGTGAAGACCCGGCAATGGAGACAGTTAGCCCTGACAAGCGCCGCTGACCCGGTTTGGGATACGGATGGTACGGCCGTATACATTCACGCCTTTCAGCAGGAAGGGGAGCCTATCTTGAAGGTTAATGCCCAAAGCGGCTCTGTCCGCACTGTCGCCAGCTTGAAAAGCTTTCATGATGGAGAAGCGGTAAATTACTTTTTCAGCGGCATGACTCCATCAAATGAGCCGCTGGTCCGACCCGGGGTCGGTACCGGTAGTTTATATAGTTTGGATCTTTCGCGGTAGCAAACTTCCAGCCTTCGCAGACGCTTCCCTAAGGGGTGGCAAGGCGGCCGGCTGCCTTGACCGGGCACGGAGCGCCCCGCGTCCAAAGTCTGCGCAGACAATCCTGGCAGCCTCTCAGCACGCCCGCGCCCGTTCCGCTCCCATTACTTTCGATTGCCCGCCCCCCGTTTGGGGGATGGCTGTGCAGCTTTCTCCGGATCTACAGTGAAACCACCATGCGAATCGATTTCACCCCTACTCTGGTTCTTATGCGCGCGAGCGAAGAAGACGGCCGAACCCTGTTCGCGGGCGACCTATACGTCGGCCGCTCGCTCCACGCCAGCGTTTATCACACCCGCTCCGCCATGCTCGACTGGCTCGGATCCGCCAGCAGAGAGACGCTCTCGGCCGCCGCTCAGGCTATGGATCTGATCGCCGCCTCCCCCGACACGCTTCTGCGCACCATCCCGCTGGATAGCCTACACGGGGCGACCCAAGCCTGATATCAAGCCTGAGGCGCAGTTGCACTCCAGGAGTAGTGGCCGGATGATGCGGCCCAAGTCCCGCCCGGGGTCGATCCTGTGTCTCACCTATGCCAAGCTGAACCCAGAAAGCTGAGTCACACCCTTTCGTGAATGTAAACCAACCAGCCGGGAAGCAGCCCTTTCAGCCTTCGAGCTCGGCTGCTGCCAGCTCAAAGCCTGCACCGGCGAGCGCTTCTCGAATGAGCGGCTCGCAAGCAGGCTCGGCCAGAACGCGCGCGTGTCCAATATCGACTGAATCGATGCGCACTCCCGGCAGAAGCCCAAGAACGTGCGTAACTCCGTGCACGGCATCTTCGCCCTGCATGCCTGCGATTGTTAAAAGCTGTGTGTGAAAGGCGGCCATTGCTGATTCCTCACAAACCTTATCGGCACAACCGTTCACTTCGTGAGGGGGAAAAGGGTCGGGAGCGGAAAGAGCCCCCGCAAGAGGGAGTCCAGTAACAAAGCCGGGCGCGTTCGCTCAAACGTTGAAATCCGGCTGCTGCACGCTCTTCAATGCCTCCCCGTGACCGCGATCAGCGGATCGCTCGCCGAGCCGTCCCGCAGCACCTCTGCGCGAATGTCGCGAAAGCCGGCGCGCTGGAGGTAGAGGCGCACCAGGGCGGTATGTCCCTCGACGTCGAGCGACCGCCAGATCGCCACCGCCTTAGTCGGAAAGCAGCGGTTGGAAAAGCTGACGATAAAGGGTGCGCCCGACCGCAAGATCCGCCGGATCTCCGCAAACACGTCCAAGGGACGCTGCAGGTACTGGACACCGACACAGCACAGCGCGCCGTCGCAGCTTTCGGCTTCCAGCGGCAGAGTAGGGTTGCGGTTCAGGTCCTGCACGAAACTCCGGGTCAGCCTGGGGTTGGCCTTAAGCTCCTCGGCATTCATGCCCTGGCCAATTACCTCGGTGAAGGCTATCTCCGGCGGCAGATGGCTAATCCAGCTCGACATCAAGTCCAAGAGCACACCCCCGGTCGGCAGGGCGGCTCGATAGCAGGATGTGAGGGCCCGTGTTGCCGCCTCGTCGATGTGCGTGACGAGCCGGGCGGGCGCGTAGAAATCAGCGTCGCTGCCTCCGTCTTCCTTGAAAAAGGCTTCCGGCGGCAGCTCAGGCAAGCTATCGCTTATCTCTGCCATTAGTGGCTATCCTGACTCATATACCCCTTGATGCACTCGATTGCTTTCCCGATGCAGTAGAAGGAGGATCGTCGGCGAAAGCAATTCAGCACAAAGCGATCGCGGCCTGTTTCCTGCCGAAAGCGGCCCGTGTCGACAGGCAGGAAGAGCCTGCCTTCGGTAATGGCCGCGGCCGGAACTGTGCCGGTGGGGGCACGGACACCCTCCCCAGTGAAATCCGGGATCACCCATTCAATGCCGCCCATCTACATCCGCTGTCAGCTCGCACCCGTACCTGGGCCTGCATATCTGCGAGGAAAATCCTTCTCAGCAGGTCAACAACGCGGCAGACAACGAAGCGCCAACAGGTTGGCTACGCGTATATCTCTATGTTGACTTGATTGGCTCCTCAGGTAGGACTCGAACCTACAACCCTTCGGTTAACAGCCGAATGCTCTGCCATTGAGCTACTGAGGAGTGTTGTGGAAAGGCGCGCGGAGTGGGTTGCAATTGCGCCCAACGCTCTTGTTGTATCAAACTGTGCCGGGCCGCGTCAAAAGCCCTAGCTCAAACGCCCTCGCTGTGCCAAGACTGCTTCGGCCGCACGGCGGCCCGAAGCGAGCGCTCCCTGGAGCGAGGGCTGCTCCTGCGCGTCGGAGCACGTATACACGTTGTCCGTCAGACGCGTCGAGCTCGCCTGCCACTGCGTCGCGCGCGCGAGCGGCAGCGCGTACTCGAGCGGATAGCCGCCCACCAGCCGCCACCCCTGCACCTCCGCGCCGAACCAGCGCTCCGCGTGTTCCCTCACCGACGCGTCCAGCGACTCCATCGCGCTGTCCCCTTCGGGCGCATACCCCACTACACTGGCCGCGATCAGCTGCTGCCCTTCCGGCGCATAGCGGCGCGAAACCTGGCTCATAACCGCAAGGTTGTTGATAGGGCCGCCGTCAGGGCCTTCCCCGTTCAGGGCTAGAATCGGCCCCTGAATCGGCGACTTCGCGGCGGCATAGTACAGGGTTGTGGTGCGATTCCAAACCCGGTGCTCGCGCGCTTGCGCCCGGGAAAGCGGCACCAGGTTGTTGAGCAGCGGTGCGAGCGCGTGCTCTGCGACCGCGAACACCATCTGCTTCGCTTCGATCTCGTTTCCCGCGTCTGTACGCACGGCGAAGCGCTGTTGGCGGCGCGTCACCCGCACCACGCGCGTGTTCAGTTCAAGCGTTCCCGGAGCGAGCTGCGCCGCCATCTGCTGGGGGATTCGCTCCATTCCCTCCATTGGCACCGCGGCCGCGCCTTCGGCAAACATGCGGAACAGAAACTGAAAAAAGTTCGCGGAAGTTTGCAGCTCGTTTTCAAGGAAAACGCCCCCAAAGAACGAAGCGAAAAACCGATCGATGATCTTCGGCGAAAAGCCGAACTGGCGTAGAAACGCCCTGGTGGAGGTGTCCCCCTTTTGAAACAGCGAGGCCGGCTCGCCCCGGCCTACGTGCGCGGCCAGCTTCACTACGCGCAGCTTGTCGCCGAAGGTCACTACGTCGTCGAAGGCAAGTTTGGCCGCGTTCACCGGCTCGCGCCGGGGGTCCGCAAAGCGGTGGAACTTGCCCCCGTGCCACACAAGGGCGCCGGGGGTAAAACGCCGCAGCTTGAGCGCGCGGTAGTTCAACGCTGCCTTGGTTTCGGGGTAGGCCGTGAGCAGAATCTGGAAGCCCCGGTCCAGGCGGAAGCCCTCAACTACGTCCGTGCGAACACGGCCGCCCGGTGCGTCGGATGCTTCCAGCAGCAGCGTGTCAAAGCCGGCCCCTTGCAGCAGCTCGGCGCAGCGCAGCCCGGCCAGCCCCGCGCCCACGATGACGATATCCTTCTCCACGCGTTCCCCCGCTGCTTAGGATGCCATGCTCAGTACTTTGCCGCAGCGAGCTCCCGGACACAGCGCTCCGCGCGCTCGCGCAAGGCTTCCCGCTCCCCCGCACTCTTTTTGCCCAGCGTCCGGTACTGCATGCTCATCCGGCGATTGCCGCCCAGCAGCGCTTCATGTTTTTCCAGAAACGTCCAGTAGAGTGCCGTAAACGGGCACGAGCCCTCGCCGGTTGCGAGCTTGGGGTTATACCGGCAGCCGCCGCAATAGTCGCTCATGCGGTTGATATACGCGGCCCCGCTCACATAGGGCTTGGTCGCGGTAATGCCGCCGTCGCCAAAGGTGCCCATGCCCAGCACGTTCGGCTCCACTACCCAGTCGTAGGCGTCGATGTAGCCGATCCAGAACCAATCCGTAAGCTCGCGCGGGGAGTAACCGCACAGCACCGCAAAGTTCGCGAGCACCATGAGCCGCGTGATGTGGTGCGACCAGCCCTCGTCCACGACCTGCCGCACCACGGTATCCAGGCAGTTGAGTCCCGAGGGAATGCCCCAATAAGCGGCGGGCAAGGGCAGGTTCGCGCCCAGTGCCGAGGGGCGGGCGCCCTCGTCATTCCGTTCGGCTGCTGGGGGCTTCCCTGGCCCGCGCCGGTTTCCTTTCGCCGCGCGCGGCGGCTCGGAGGGCGTCGTGATGTTCCGGTACCCATCCGTCACGCGGTGGATATGCCGCATAAACTCCCGCCAGCCCAGGATCTGCCGCAAAAAGCCCTCGGCGCTCGCGAGCGGAATGAGCCCCTTCCCTGCCGCGGCAAGGACATCACCCACCACCCGCGCCGGGAGCAGCCGGCTGATATTGATGAACGCTGACATCTTGCTGTGGAACATATCCGGCTCGCGCGTGGCCATTGCGTCTTCGTAAGGCCCGAACAGCGGCAGCAAATGCTGGAGGCTCCACGCCCAGGCTGCTTCTATGTCCTCGCGGCGCATCGGCAAATCCCACCCCTGCGCTTTGCCGAAGTGCGTGGAAAACTCGCGCTCTACAGTTTCGATTGCTTCCCGGGTAATCGCGTCCGGCGCAAAGCCGGGCCGCGTGGGCACGGGCGGCGCGCCCTTGTACGGTTTGCGGTTGTCCTCGTCAAAAGAGAACTGCCCGCCTTCCGGCTTGCCCCCGCGCATCAGAAAGCCCGTCTGCTCGCGCATGTGCCGGTAAAAGCGGTCCATCAGGTGCAGCTTCCCGACCGGGCTGCCGTCCGGCTTGCCGTACACCCGGTCAAAGTCTTCGGCGGTTGAAAGCCAGGTCCCGTCGGGCACTTGCTCGATCTCGACCCCGCGCCGGACGGCGTCGGCAACGTCGAGCCGCATCTCCCGCTCGGCCGGCTCCATCATGGTCAGCTTTGACAACCCGTAGCGCTCCCTGGCCGCGAGGAGCCCGTCAGCGAAGATGCCCGGCGTAAACATGTACGCGACCTTGACCCCGCGCGCGGCCTGCTCCAGGGCAAAATGCCGCTGGCTACCGAGAATAAGAATCAGTTTCTTCTTGTGGTATGGCCGCCGTCGCGCCTTTGCGAGCGCCTCCATCATGACGATGCCCGTGTCCTCCGGAGCGGTTTCGCTCAGGGGGCCTACGGCGTTGGTCAGCCGGTCATAAGGGACATACATCCAGCGCCGATGGCGCACGTCTTCAGCGTTCGGCGCGGCCGCGGCGATCTGCTCCTCAAACAAGCCCATATCGCAACCAGACTACCGGAGAGGCGATGGGTGCGGGCGCGGCCTTGTTGACCGGAGCGAAGCTACGGGGCCGACGCAGTGTTCAGCGTGTAGATCACCTCGCCCGGCCGGGTGTAGTGCAGCCGCTGGCGCGCTTCCACCTCGATCGCGTCGGGGTCGGACTGGAGGCGCTCCACGTGATCCTTGAGCCGGGCGTTTTCTTGCGACAGCTTCTGAATCTGCGCCTGCAGGGCGTGGTCTTCCGTGCGCTTTTGCGCGTAGGCCGTGATCCCGTTCTGCCCAAAAACAGCGTGCCACCCAAACACCAATGCGAGCGCCACTGCAAAGATCGTCGCCCAGCCCCGCCGCCCCAACCCCGCCGCATTTACAGCCCGCTTTCCCGCCATGCCGCTCCCCTAGTCCAAAACCCAAGCCTTGGCCGCTTCGCTCAGCTTCGCGCTGTCTTCTTCCTTGCGGACTTCCGTATACACCCGCACCACCGGCTCGGTTCCCGAAAGCCGGTAGCACACCCACGACCCGTCGTCGAGGATCAGCTTCAGCCCATCGGTCCGCACGATGCTCGCAACCTTGCGGCCGCCCAGCTCGGTGGGATCGCCCTTGACCTTTTCAGTGAACTTGCTCTTGACCTCGGGGGTCAAGCGAAAGTTTTCCCGATGCGGGAAGAAGGAACCAACTTTGCCAAATAACTCCCGTAACTGCTCGCCCAGGGTTTTGCCCCGGCGCGCCACCATTTCGGTGACCAGCAGGCCCGCGAGCACCCCGTCTTTCTCCGGAACATGCCCGCGGATCGTCAACCCGGCGCTTTCCTCGCCGCCGATCGCGATCTTGTCTCCATTGATCAGCTCGCCGATGTACTTGAATCCCACGGGCGTCTCGTACAGCTCCACCCCGTTTTTCTCGGCCAGCGCATTGATCAGGTTTGTGGTTGCGACCGATTTGGCGACCCCGTTCTTCCAGCCGCGCGTTTCCATCAGGTAATCGAACAGAAGCGCGATGATGTAGTTCGGCTGGATATATGTCCCGTCCTCATCCACGATTCCGAAGCGGTCCGCGTCGCCGTCGGTGGCGATCCCGATCTTCGCGCCGGATTCCTTCATCCTGGCCCGGCAGTCATTCAGCAGTTCGCCGTCGGGCTCGGGCGCGTGGCCGCCGAAAAGCACGTCGCGGTAGTCATGGACACTTTCGACCGGGATGCCGTGCTCGCGCAGAATCCGGTCGCTGTAGCCGCGAGCCGCGCCCCAGAATGGGTCGAACACAACCTTAATACCTGACTTTTGAATCACCGGGAAGTCGATCAACTCCGCCAAACGCTTCAGGTAATCAGGCTTGACGTCAGTCTCTTCGGCTTTGGCTTCGGGCGCGGCGGGGACGGCTTCCTCGCCGAGCGCCTCGATCGCGGCCTCAATCTGCTTGGTCGTTTCCGGCAGCGCGGGGGCCCCGTCCGGGGTCGAAAACTTGATCCCGTTGTACTCCGGCGGGTTGTGCGAGGCGGTGAAGTTGATCGCGCCGCCCGCCTTTTGCTGCCGCACCGCATAGGCGATCGCCGGGGTGGGCGCGGGCTCGGGAATCACGCGCGGTGTCACGCCATGCGCGGCCAAAACTGCGGCGGCTTCCGCCACAAACGTTTCGCCCAGAAAGCGGGGATCGCGCCCGACCAGAACCGTGTGGCTCCCCGGCTGCGTCGCCACATACTTCGCAATGCCGGTCGCGGCGCGGCGGATGTTTGCAACCGTAAACTCATCGGCGACGATTGCGCGCCAGCCGGAGGTGCCGAACTTGATCGGGGTAGCCATGCGTGTGCCTTTCTCACTTCAGTGGTGCAGGAACGGGAGGGTAAATTCCGCGGCTCCGCCCACTGCGATTCTAAGGGCCGCGCCCTTTGCTATGCTGGAACTTCGGCTTACGAAGCGGCTCCGCGTGTGCGTTTCGGTTGTCAACGTCGCCCCGCTGCCATGGGCAGCCTCCGCGACTGCGCGAACGGTCGGGACGCACGGCAGAACGCGGCCGGGGGACGCGAACGTACCCGTGCCCCAGCCGGAGGAGAACGAGGAACCTTGAACCGCGACACGGAGTCCCAAGCATTGATGACGAACGCAGCCGACGCAAACGCCCCGCTTCTTGCCACTCTGCACCCGTCCACGGCCGCGGGACGCACTGCCGCCGTACTGCTGGGGTCGCTGTTCGTGGCCTTGTGCGCGCAAATCTCCGTTCCCCTCCCTTGGACGCCCGTGCCCATGACCATGCAGCCGTTTGGGGTACTGCTGGTCGGCCTCCTGCTCGGGCCAGGGCTCGGCGCGGCTGCTATGGCCGCTTACCTGCTTGAGGGCGCGGCGGGCTTGCCGGTGTTTGTGCCCGGCTTCGGCGGCTTGCTGCCGTTGGGCGCGAGCGCCGGTTACCTGCTTTCCTATCCGATGGTCGCGGCGGCCGCAGGACTGCTCGCCGGGCGGGCGCGCGGCTTCGTCCGCACCTTGGCGGCTGCCGCCGTGGGTGATGCGCTCATCCTGCTGTGCGGCGCAAGCTGGCTAGCCCTGGTAACGCACGCGAGCGCTGCGCAGGTGTGGCGGCTGGCCGTACTGCCCTTCCTCGCCGGCGACGCGATCAAAGTCGTGCTCGCGGCCGCCATCGCGTCAGGCTGCTTTTACCGGGCGCACAGCCGCCTCCGCCGCTAACGTCGTCAGCGGCGTATTCTAGGGTTTACCAAGCCGCCCCGCGCGCCTCAGGAAAGGATCCAAACTCAGGTGAGTACGACCCCGGTAGTTTCCCCAGCAAGCGCGGGCGTCCGCGAGATTTCTATCGCGCACAGCCCCGACTCCGACGACGCCTTTATGTTTTACGGCCTGGCCACCAACAAGGTCCGGGTGCCGGGCTATAAGTTCACGCATGTGCTCTGCGACATCGAAACCCTGAATCACAGGGCCATGCACGAGGCCTTCTACGACGTTACGGCGATCTCCTTTCACGCCTACCCCTATCTGCAGGACAAGTACGCGTTGATGGCTTGCGGCGGCTCCGTGGGCGAAAACTACGGCCCCATGATCGTCGCCCCCCATCGCTATTCGCTCGACGAGATTAAGCGCATCAAGGTAGCCGTGCCGGGTATGCTGACGACTGCGTATCTCACGCTGAAGCTGTTCGCTCCGGAAATTGAAACCGAGGTCGTGCCTTTCGACCAGATCATCCCGCAGGTGCTGGCGGGCAAATACCAGGCCGGGCTCATCATCCATGAGGGGCAGCTCACCTATGGGACGCAGGGGCTTAACAAGATCATCGACCTGGGCATCTGGTGGCGCGAGCAAACCGGTATGCCGTTGCCTCTCGGCGGCAATGCCGTCAAACGCTCACTCGGCCCGGAAGCGATGCGCGTGACCACCAAGGCCATCCGCGACTCCATCCAACACGGGCTCGACCACCGCGAGTCCGCGCTTCAGTACGCCATGCAGTTCGCGCGCGACCTAGAGCCGAACCTGGCCGATAAATTCGTGGGCATGTACGTGAACGAGCGCACCCTCGATTACGGGAAAGACGGCCGCGCAGCGATCGCCAAACTGCTCGAAATGGGCCATGAACGCGGGATCATTCCCGAGGTGGCGGAACTCGATTTCGTCGAGGAATAGCCGGGACCAGCCGTCCAGGCAGCAGCGCCTTCGGCGCGAAAAGCCCGCCTCGCGCGGGCTTTTCTGTCCGCGAACAAGCAGAACTGGGGTGCCCTATGTCCCGCATTTTAGAGGTGGGTTCCATGCGCGAATAGTAGATGCGACAGGCGATCCACCTTGTACCTCATAATCAAGAAGCATGCAGGCGCCCGCCCCTTCCGCTCTTTCCCCTGATGTGCCCCCGCTGCAGGCACGCGCGGTACGCCGCGGACGCACCGTTTGGCAGGCCTTCCAGCGCCAACCCCTGGCCGCCGTCGGCCTCGCCCTCGTACTCCTGTTCTGCGCCCTCGCGATCTTCGCCCCGCTCATCGCAACCCAGCCCCCAGCCGCGCTCGATCTCACGCACCGCCTGGCACCGCCCAGCGCGGCGCACTGGTTCGGCACCGATGAGCTCGGCCGCGACACCTTTTCCCGCATCGTCTACGGCGCGCGCATCTCGCTTATTGTCGCGGTTTCGGTGGTTGCCTGTTCCCTGTCGATCGGCCTGATCCTGGGCGGCATTGCCGGCTTCTACGGCGGGCCGCTTGATACCTTTCTCAACATCTTTGTCATGAATGCGTTTCTCGCACTGCCTGGCATTCTGCTGGCCATTGCGTTTGTCGCGTTCCTCGGCCCAGGCCTCCCGAACCTCATCCTCGCGCTTTCAGTCGGCGGCTGGGTAGGCTACGCGCGACTGGTGCGGGCGCAGGTGCTGGCCGTGCGCGAACGCGAATTTGTCGAAGCCGCCCGCGCGCTCGGCGCAAGCGACCTCCGTATCTTCGCCCGCCACATCCTCCCGAATATCCTGCAGCCGCTCATCGTGCAATCGGCCATCGGCATGGCCGGCGCGGTGCTCGCGGAAGCCACCCTCTCGTTCCTAGGTCTGGGAGTCCCGCCGCCCGCAGCCAGCTGGGGCGGCATGCTCAACGACGCCCGCGCGCACCTGTTCGACTCGCCGCACCTGGTCATTTTTCCCGCGCTTGCCGTGATGGGCTGCGTGCTCGCCTTTAACTTTCTCGGCGACGCGCTGCGGGACTTCCTCGACCCCCGCACGCGGGTTGAGATCGGCCTGTGAAGGTAGGTGTCCTTTCCGACACGCACGGCCTCCTGCGCCCTGAGGTCCTGACGGCCTTCGCGGGCGTGGACCATATCCTGCACGCGGGCGACGTCGGCGACCCCGCGATCCTCGCCCGCCTCCGCGAGCTCGCGCCCGTTACCGCCATCCGCGGCAACATTGACCGCACGGGCCCGTGCGCGGAGCTTCCGGCGGAAGAATACATCACGCTCGGCGGCGTGAACCTCTACATGCTCCACGATGTCCAAGCGCTTTCGCTCGACCCG
The DNA here is from genome assembly GCA_965218545.1 of Acidobacteriaceae bacterium. Lineage (GTDB taxonomy): Bacteria > Acidobacteriota > Terriglobia > Terriglobales > Acidobacteriaceae > EB88. Next base: position 476,327 of record CBDCLB010000002.1, read on the forward strand.
GTCGCGGCCGACGTGCTGGCCGTCGTCTTCGGCCATTCGCACAAGCCGACCCTGGAATATTGCAAGGAGGTGCTGTTCTTCAACCCCGGCGCGGCGGGACCGCGCCGGTTCAAACTGCCCATCGCCGTGGGCCTGCTTTCTATTGCGGAAGAAGCAATCCGGGCCGAGCACATTCAGTTGCTCTAATCCCGAATCCTCGGGTTCACCAGCAGATACAGCACATCCGTCAGCAGGTTTACCAGTACATAGGTCAGCCCGATCGCCAGCAAACACCCCTGCACCAGCGCATAGTCGCGGTTTGAGATCGCCGATACTGTCAACCGCCCGATCCCCGGCCAGGAAAAGATCATCTCCGTCACAATCGCCCCGGCCAGCAGCGCGCCGAACTGCAAGCCCAGCAGCGTCAGCACTGGGATCATCGCGTTGCGCAGCGCATGCCGGTACACGACCGCGCGCTCCGGAAGGCCCTTTGCGCGCGCGGTGCGGATGTAATCCTGCCCCAGCTCCTCGAGCATCGCCGTGCGCACCATGCGGGTCAGGATAGCCGCCAGCGCCGCGCCCATCGTAATCGCGGGCAGCACGATGTACGCGGGCCCGGCCGCGCCCGAAACCGGCAGCCAGCCCAAGCGGATCGAGACGAGCAGTATCAAAATCGGCCCCAGCGCGAAGGATGGGAATGACAACCCAAACAGCGAAACCACGCCCAACACCTGGTCCTGCCAGCGGTTGCGATGGAGCGCGGCCGTGATGCCCGCGGGCAGCGCCAGGGCGAGCGCAAACACAAGCGCGGCGACCGTGAGCACAAACGTGTACGGATACCGCAGCAGGAGCAAGTGCGTGACCGAGTCGTGCAGCCGGATCGACTGCCCCAGATCGCCGTGGAACACCCCGCGCCAGTACGCGACATACTGCGCCCCGAGCGGACGGTCGAGCCCATACTGGTGCCGCAGCGCGGCCAAATCGCCCGCGCGCGCGCCCTCCCCCAGCATCTGCTCCACCGGATCGCCCGGCACCAGATGGATAAGCAGAAACACCATCGAAACCACCAGCCAAACCACCGGGATGGTGTACAGCATGCGCCACAGAAGGGCGCGAAAAGCGCGGGTCATAGGTGTACTCTAACGCTATGAACGGTCTTTCCGTAGCAATCGTAGCTTGTAATGAGGCCGAGAACATACGGCGCGCGCTCGAAAGAGTGAAGTGGGCTGACGAAATCGTGCTTGTCGATTCAGGTTCGACTGACGGCACTTTAGAGATAGCCGCTCAGTATGGCGCAAAGATCTTCCATGAAGAATGGGAAGGGTACGGCCGTCAGGTGAACAGAGCACTGGACCGTTGTACGCGTCCTTGGGTTCTAAACATAGACGCAGATGAGGAAGTAAGCCCTGAGTTAGCCACGCAAATCCGTGCCGCGCTGAACAATCCTAAATTCCAGGCGTACTGGATTTCGAGGTCGAACCAGATCTTCGGCAGGTGGATGCGACACGGAGGTTTGTACCCAGATTACAAACTGAGACTCTTTCGGAGAGGGACAGCGAGACTGCGTGAAGATACCGAACCGCATGCGACTCCAAAAAAGCATAGCTCCAAGCGGAAGGCTTTCAGGAGATTTGTTGCACTTTCAATATCCTACGCTGGACATCTATTTCGAACATATGAACCGTTACAGTTCCGCTACCGTTCCTTTGCTGCTCAGGAAAGCGAGGACTAGCCGATCCACTTTTGCTTTTCTCAAAAACACTGTTCTGAACCCTGCATTTACTTTCTTCTGTAATTACTTTCTTCGCTCCGGCTTTCGTGACGGGCGGGAGGGATTGCTTTTTCACCTCTATCATTCACTTCATGTTAATTGGAAGTACGTTAAAGCTTGGCAGGGACAGGCGGAAGCTCGACAACACCGCACAAATCTTCCGTCCCCCTCCAAGCCTTACGGGGATTGATTAGTTGAAGTAGCACCAGATGTTGCTACCGTTCTTTGACCTCGCACATTCATAAAGGTGTCCATTGAAGGTACCCAATCCGGGCGACTGGGTGAGGCTTTGACCATACTGGTACTGAGGACTAAAACTTAGATTCTGATACACCGTAGTGCCCCGAAGATTATCGTCACTGTAGTGTGATTTTCCTTGAAGTACAAGAGTGTTGTTGTATACGACCAATGTCGGGCCGTTGCCGAAAGATATTCCGCCATCCGTAGTGCAAGGAGTATTCCCAAAATTGCCGTTCGGGTCCGTTGTTTGGCAAACTGCGGGATGGCCGCTTCCATCGTTGACTGTGTAAGCAACGTAAAGTTGGTTACCGTAAGGATAGAGCGTTGGTCCACTTTGCGCGGCGGGAAACGGAGTACCCGCGTTCACACTAAAGGTGCCGCCACCAAGGTAAACGGCTGTCCTTATCGTCGAACCGGAAAGAAACGCAAGGATTAGATTGTTGTTCCAGTTCATCAAGACGGGGCGTGCTGTCGAGCTTGGATTATAGGGACCTCCAATAGCAAGATTTGTCTGCCAGTTAACAAGATCCGAGCTCGCGCTCACGTAAATAGCGTTTCCCACAGCAAAGGCTACGTACATGACGCCGTTCACGCCGATTGCGGAAAGTCCGGAAGATGGATTGTACGGGGCAATCCTCGATCCAGGGTTCGGGAAGGTTAACCCCTGTGACGTCGTTTTTGAACCCTAGATGGACCCTCCATCGTTGTAGTTGCTGTAAAAGAGCTCGAATGTGCTCCCATATTGAGCAATCGCTGGGCTCAGCTGCGTGACTTGGTTTAGCTTGCCACCGCCGGTATAGGTTGGGTTCGGCGCAGGTGCCTGCGCAAGTAAGCTGGAAGTAAGGGTAGACGCTGCGAGAGCAACTACTCCGACAGCAAGAAGAGAGCGCCTGATCGACATGGGGGAGAGCTCCTAATGTGATTTCGCTAGGAGAAGAAAATAGACCTTCTTCTGAAAGCGAGAGATCGTCAATCCCTTAAACTCGACGCTGTCAAGAGCCAAAAAACGGGCCTGCGGTAAAGGTTTTAAAGGTCTAGCTTTGCTCTCGCTAATCAGGTACAAGCGGCGTCAAAGCGCGGGCGCACTCTCCACCCGTACCTTGCTGATCCGTCGGCCCTGCAGTTCCAAAACCGTGAGCCGCCGCCCGTCAAACTCCACCCGTTCCCCCGCAACCGGAAGGTGCCCCAGGCGGCTCAGCACGAAGCCAGCCAGCGTTTCCACGCCCCCATCCCGCGGCAGCTCCCAGCCCATCTGCGTTTCCATGTCGCGCAGGCTCAGGCTGCCTTCCAGCACCACCACCTCGCTCGGCGCGGGCGGCAGATGCGCCGGAGCCGTTACGTCGTACTCGTCCTCTACCTCGCCGATCAGCTGCTCGATCGCGTCCTCAACCGTCACCAAGCCCACCGTCGAGCCGAACTCATCCACCACGATGGCCAGGTGGCGCCGCCGCTGCTGGAACTCGACAAGGAGGTCAAAGACCGGCTTGGTTTCGGGCACGACCAACACCTCCCGCATGACCGAGCGCACGTCCAAGCCCTTCAGCTGGGTTGAGGACGCCGCGCGAAAATGCATCAGCCGCGCTACATCCTTGCTGTACACCACGCCGACAATCGCCTCCGGACCCCGCAGCGGGTCGTACACGGGCACGCGCGAGTGCATCTCCTCGACAATCCGCGCGCTTGCCTGCTCGACCGGCATGGACGCGGGGAGCGAAACGATGCGCTGCCGCGGCGTCATGATCTCGCGCGTGGGAATCTCCCCACCTTCGACCGCGCGATGAATCAGCCGCTCCTGGAACGCGGGCAGGACGCCGCCCTCGCGCGCCGCCGTCGCGATCAGCTTCAGCTCGTCCGCCGAGTGCACCGAGCCATGGGCCGCGGGCGGCGTCCGGAACAGCCGGAGCACGAGCGCCGCCGAGCGATTGAGCACTATAACCGCGGGCCGCGTGAGCTGCATAAACGCCAGCATGGGCGCGGCTACCGCGACCGCCATCTGCTCGCCGCGCCGCAGCGCCAGCGACTTGGGGACCAGCTCGCCCAGCAGCACCTCGAAGTAGGTGATGGCCGCGAACGCCAGCGCCGCGCTGAACAGGTGCGCGTACACGGGCGCGTGCGCCACCCCGCCGAATAGCGGCAGCAGCACACCGGCAACCGTGGGCTCGCCCACCCAGCCCAGCGCCAGCGCGCATAGCGTGACGCCCAGTTGGACCGCGGGCAGGAAGTCGTCAAGCCGGGCCTGGAGAGCCTGCACGGTGCGCGCGCCCGGCGCTTCTTCCGCGATCAGCTGCTCCAAACGGCTGCGCCGCAGGGACACCAGAGCGAACTCCGCGGCAACGAAAAAGCCGTTCGCCAGGATAAGCCCAGCGATCGCCGCTAACCGGATCAGGAACAGTCCCAGCATTAGCCCAAATGCTACGCGAGGGCCGGGGTCGCTCGCCGGGAACTTTTCGGTGCCGCTTCGCGTACCCTTGTCCGAGATGTGAAGAGGAGCCCGCCGATGAAAGCTGCCATTCTAGCTGTGAGTTCCCTTGCGCTGCTCGCGCCCGCCGCCCACGCCGCCGACGGAACCTTTGAGCGCACCCTCAAGGTTTCGGGCCCCGTCCTGCTCGGCATCGACACGGGCTCGGGTTATGTCCACGTTTCCCCCGGCCCGGTCGACTCCGTCCACATTGTCGCCCACATCCACGCGAGCTCCTCCTTTTTCGGCGGCGGCTCAGCCGAGAACAGGGTCCAGCAGGTCGTCAAGAACCCGCCCATCAACCAGGCCGGCAACATCATCTCGATCGGCCACAACTTCACAATGAACAACATCAGCATCGATTACGACATCACCGCCCCGCGCGGCACCGACCTCCGCGCCGAGTCGGGCTCGGGCGATATCCGCGTGACCGACGACGGCGGACCGGTCGCGCTAAAAACCGGCTCCGGCAACGTGCAGGCCACGGGTCTGAGCGATCATGTCTCGCTCGAATCGGGCTCCGGCGACATTGATGCGACGATGCTTTCGGCCCGCGATGTCAAGGCTCAAACCGGCTCAGGCAACATCACGCTTAAAAACGTGCAGAGCGGGTTGTGGGCGCAAACAGGCTCGGGCGACCTGCAAATCAGCGGCCGCCCCTTGGCTCCCTGGAAGCTTGAAACCGGCTCCGGCAACGTCACCGCAGACACAGGCGGCGCGCCCATGTCGCTCAACGCCACCGCCGGCTCGGGCGACCTGAGCTATAACGGCGGCACCCTCAAGCCGGGCAGCGGGTCCGGCAAGGAGCACCTCATCGGCGATGCTAACGGCGGAGGTCCTCAGGTCCGCATCAATACGGGTTCGGGGGATGTGCGGGTGAAGTGATAGTCATGAAAGCACTGCCGGCATTGCTTGCCACTGGGTCTTGCCTATTCAGCACAGGTGCGTTTGCGCAGATTTACATGCGGTTGCGTTTTGGGAGAAGCCTTACTGAAGGGAGCCAAAGTTGGCAGAAAACGGAAGCATCATATCGCGCGCTCGCGAGACAAGGCAGCGCTCCTTCGTGGCCCTTGTGGATGAGCATTGTTGCTATTCCCTTGGGATTGATTATTGTTTTCGGCGCGCTTTTATGGAGTGTTCATAACAATCCTTCCGGAGTGCAGCGAATCCGGCAGTGATTTGAATTGAGCAACGTTCGCCCCGAATCGAGCAACGGGCCGGGCGGTAAAATCAAGCCATGCCCCACACGCTCCGCCCCATCCCGTCCGCGCAGTTGCGCCTGGTGGTCTTCGACCTGGACGGGACTCTGATCGACTCAAAGCAAGACCTGGTGGACTCCGTCAACGCCACCCTGCGGAAGTTCGGCCTGCCGCCCCAGGCCGACGACCGCATCGCCTCCTACATCGGCGACGGCGCGGGCATGTTGGTCCGCCGCGCGCTCGAGCACGAAGGCGCCGACCCCGGGCTTGCCGAACCCGCGCTCGAAGCCTTCCTCGCCTACTACCGCGAGCACAAGCTCGACCACACGCGCCCCTACCCCGGCGTCCTCGCCCAGCTTGAAGCCTTGCGCCCGCTCAAGATGGCCGTCCTGACCAACAAGCCCGTCCGCGCTTCCCGCGAAATCTGCGAGGGCCTCGGCCTGGCGCCCTACTTCTTTGAAATCCTCGGCGGCAACAGCCTCCCCACCAAAAAGCCCGACCCCGCGGGCCTCCTCAAGCTCATTGCCGAAGCCGGCGCCCGCCCCGAAGAAACCGTCATGATCGGCGACTCCGAGGTCGACATCCGCACCGCCCGCGCCGCCGGAACTTGGTCGGTCGGCTGCCGCTTCGGGCTCTCGCCGCACACCATCGCCGACATGGAACTCCAGCAGCTGGTGGACGTCGTCGTCGACTCCCCAGCCGAGTGGTCCGAAGCCCTCGGCGTTTCCCGGGAGGCGGCCCATGCCGTTTGAGCTCGTCAGCGACTACCAGCCCCGCGGCGACCAGGGCCGCGCCATCGGCGAGCTCGTCGAGGGCGTCCGCTCCGGCGAGGAGCACCAAGTGCTGCTCGGCGTCACCGGCTCCGGCAAAACCTTCACCATGGCCAAGGTCATCGCCGAGCTCGACCGCCCCGCGCTCATCCTCGCCCACAACAAAACCCTCGCCGCCCAGCTCTTCCACGAGTTCAAGCAGTTCTTCCCCAACAACGCGGTCGAGTACTTCGTTTCCTACTACGACTACTACCAGCCCGAGGCCTACATCCCCGCCGGCGACCTATACATCGAGAAGGAAGCCACCATCAACGAGGAGCTCGACAAGCTCCGGCTCTCCGCCACCCGCTCCCTCTTTGAGCGCCGCGACGTCATCATCGTGTCTTCAGTCTCCTGCATCTACGGCCTGGGCTCGCCGGAAGCCTACTACGGCATGCTCTTATTTCTCGAACAAGGCCAGCAGATCCGCCGTGAGGACATCACCAAAAAGCTCGTCGAAATCCTTTACGAACGCACCGACGGCGACTTCCGCCGGGGCACCTTCCGGGTCCGCGGCGATGTTATCGAGGTTTTTCCCACCTACGACGAGAACGCCTACCGCATCGAGCTTTTCGGCGACGAGGTGGACTCGCTCTCGCAGGTCGACCCGCTCTTCGGCACGGTGAAGCAGAAGTACGCGCGTCTGCCGATTTACCCGAAAAGCCACTACGTCGTCCAGCCCGAGCGCAAAAAGTCCGCCATCGACAGCATTCTCACCGAGCTCGAGTGGTGGGAAAAGGAGCTCGAACGCGAAGGCCGCATGGTGGAGGCCCAGCGCATCCACCAGCGCACCCGCTTTGACCTGGAAATGATCAAATCCATGGGCTTTTGTCACGGGATTGAGAATTACTCGCGCCACTTCTCCGGTCGCAGCCCCGGCGAGCCGCCCCCCACGCTCTTCGACTACTTCCCAAAGGACTTCCTGGTCTTTATCGACGAGTCCCACGTCACCGTTCCCCAGCTCCACGGCATGTGGCACGGCGACCGCTCCCGCAAGCAAAACCTGGTCGATTACGGCTTTCGCTTGCCTTCGGCCCGCGACAACCGCCCGCTCAAGTTTGAGGAGTACCAGAACCGCGTCCAGCAGCAGATCTACGTGTCCGCCACTCCCGGCCCCTTCGAGCTCGCAAAAGCCGAGGGCATCGTCGTCGAACAGATCATCCGCCCCACCGGCCTCATCGATCCCGAGGTCGAAATCCGCCCCATTCGCGGCCAGATCGACGACCTCCTCGCCGAAATCCGTCTCCGCTGCGAGCGCAACGAACGCGTCCTCGTCACCACCCTCACCAAGCGCATGGCCGAGGACCTGTCCGGCTACTACACCGAGGTCGGCGTCCGCTGCCGTTATATGCACTCCGAAATCGAAACGCTTGAGCGCGTGCGCCTCCTGCGCGACCTCCGCAAAGGCGAGTACGACGTGCTGGTCGGCATCAACCTGCTCCGCGAGGGCCTGGACCTACCCGAGGTTTCGCTCGTCGCCATCCTCGACGCCGACAAAGAAGGCTTCCTCCGCTCCCAGGGCTCGCTCATCCAGACCATCGGTCGCGCCGCCCGCCACGTGAATGGCCGGGCGATTCTGTACGCGGACAAAATGACGGATTCGATGAAAAAGGCGCTCGATGAAACCGCCCGCCGCCGCGAAACCCAGCGCGCCTATAACGAGGAGCACGGCATTACGCCTACCTCCATCATCCGCTCCGCCGATATGTCGCTCGCGCAGATCCTCAAGGCGGATTACGCCGACCTCACCTCCGAAACCGACCAAATCCCCGAATTCGCGACCCAGCAAGCGCTCGATCTCCACATCGCAAACCTGGAATCCGACATGCGCGAAGCCGCGAAGAAGTTTGAGTTCGAGAAAGCCGCTAAACTCCGCGACACCATCGCCGGGCTGCGGACAAAAGAATTCCTGTTTGCCTAAGGTGAGGCAAGCTAGATTGTTCCACTTTTGGTATACATCTGTGGATTTTTAGATGTCGGGCTCAACGAGATTGTCGCGACACGTCAAGGTAACCGCCGTAACAACGGACATTTTCTCGGCACCCGGATTTGGCCACGCGATTGCAAAGTGAGGGTCAGACTCCAACATGGAGCGTAGGAGCCCTATGCCTTTCCGTGTTTCCCGCGTCGCCCTGTATAGCGCACTTGCTTTCAATGCCGTGGTCCTGTCCGGGACCATGGCAGCCGCCCAGCAGATTTCCTCGGTGAAGGGCGGTCTGGAAGGAGTCATCACCGACACCAGCGGCGCGGTTCTCCCAGGCGCACAGGTCAACATCGCCGGCCCTATCGACAGCCGCACCCTGACTACCGACGCGCAGGGCCACTACAGCGCCGGCAATTTGACGCCGGGAGTGTACAAGGTTTCCGTCAGCAAAGCTGGATTCCAAACCTCCCAAGCCAAAAACGTCGAGGTGGACGTAAGCCGCTCGTCGAGCCTCGATCTCAAGCTGTCGCTCGGCGAGGTCAGCAACACCGTCCAAGTCAATGCGAACAGCGTCGCGCTCGACACGACCTCGACGGCCGTGAGCGACAACCTGGATGCCACCTTTTACCAGCAGGTGCCTGTAGCCCGCAACGTCGGCAGCCTCTTCTATGTGGCACCCGGCGCGGTCAACAGCGGCGGCACGGGCACCGCGAACCCCTCCATTGGCGGGGCCACGGGGCTTGAAAACCAATACATCATCGACGGCGTCAACCTCACGGATATCGGCTACGGCGGCCTAGGCGTGTACAGCCCCACGTATGGCTCGCTCGGCGCGGGCATCGACCTGTCTTTCGTGCAGGAGGTGCAGGTCAAGGAAGGCGCACTCGAACCCAAGTACGGCCGCGCCAACGGCGGCGTCGCCCTGATCGTGACGAAGTCCGGCGGGAGCCAGTTTCATGGGGCGCTTTCCGCGTATGCTTCGCCGGAGTTTTTCGAGGCCGGCCAGCGCTACGCGGACAACTTCGGCCGCGTGAACACCCACGGGCGTATTTACAGCACCCCGGAGTACGACACGGCCATTGAGCTGGGCGGCCCCATCCCAATCGCGCATACCCGCGACAAACTCTTTTTCTTCGGCGCCTTCGACCCAACAGTTAACCAGGTCAACTACATTGCCCCGACCGGCGCGGGCCTGCTCGCCCTCGGCGCGCTCCATAACTCCATCACGGCCTACAGCTGGGCCGGCAAGATCACTTACAAGCCGACTGAAAATGTCACCATTGAAGGCTCCGCGTTTGGGGACCCGTCGCGCTCGAACTTCGGCTTCGGCGCGGCCAATGAAGACACATTTCCGCTGTACCCCAATCTGAACCAGAGCAACAACAGCGGGTTTTCGCGCTGGAACTTCGGCTCGCGGGCCGAGGTGGTGCGCATGACCGCCGCGCTCAGCCCTACCTGGACGATCGACCTTTCCGCGACCGCCAAGCAAAGCCACTTTACCGAAAGCGGCTTCGCGAACGCCTATAGCATTACGGACAACACGCCGGTCGCCGTCGGCTCGGGGGCACAGTTCACCTCACAGGGCCTTGGCTTTTACCAGAACCCGCAAACGCACTTCTACAGCGGCGCGGGAAACACGGAAAAGATCGTGCGCGCGTTTGGATCGCACACGTTTTCGGCCGGCTTTGAATTCGATCGCGGTATCTACGATCTGCTGAAAGGCTACAGCGGAGCCGATTATTCTTTTCCCGCCGCCAACGATATCGGTGTCGCTTCGCCCGCGCTTGTCGCGGGGCAAACCTCCGATGCGGCCTTTAAGCTGGTCGCGGCGCCGCAGGCGAAGAACAGCGATGGCACCCCTGTCGTCGACCCCGCCGGCAACCCCATTTACACCTGCCCCCGCACGATTTGCCCGTACTTTACCCCACGAGGCTCCAGTACCGCCGTTCCTGTATACCTGTCGCAAAATCGCGGCATCTTTTCCGCGCGGCAGGCTTACACCGGCCAAAGCTACCTCCAGGCTTATGTCAATGACGATTGGACCATCAACAATCGCGTGACGCTCAACGGCGGCATTCGCTGGGATGAAGAGCAGCTGAACGGACCCGTTCAGCAATATGTCTTCAATGACAACTGGTCACCGCGCGTCGGCATCAGCATCGATCCCGAAGGCAAGGGCAAAACCAAGGTCTTTTTTAACTACGCTCGCTACACCCAGGCGCTGCCGAGCGATGCCGCGGTCCGCGAGCTGAACCAGGAGCAGGACATTTACCGCGCGAACTACGCGCCCTTGTCCGACGGCAACGGCAATGCCGTGCTGAACCAGTACGGCACGGTTACCCCGGTTCTTGACGCCGCGCACCTGATCAGCGGCGACCCGGCTGCCGGGGCGCAGGCAGGCGCATCGGTTTCTGTCAGCGGGTCGACCCCTGAGCTCATCTCCGCCGGAACCAAGCTCAATCTCGAGGAAGAGTTTCTCGGCGGCGTGGAGCGTCAGCTGCCCGGCGGCTTTGTCGTGAGCGTCCGCTATACCGACCGGCGTTTGCTGCGCATCGTCGAAGACATGTCGGGCGTGTCTCCTGAGGGCGCGAACGGCGGGGTCGTCCAGAACTTCCTGATCGGCAATCCAAACTCCTCGGCCGACTACTTCACCAACGAGCAGGAGCTCGCCTATACGCCGGGAGGAGCTTTGCCGGCACAGTGCCAACTCGATTACAAGACGCAGTTCTCCAGCACGGGTGCGGTGATCGGCGCGGCCTGCGGCCTCAATCCCAATGTGGCAGGGCTTCCCTTCCCGGACGGCAAACCGGACGGGTTTGCGAACCCGCGCCGCCATTACCAGGCCTTTGAAGTCGAACTCAACAAGAATTTCAGCCACAACTTCCTGCTGAGGGCCAATTACCGCTTTGCCAAGCTCTACGGCAACTACGAGGGTCTGTATCGCAACGACAACGGCCAGTCCGACCCGGGCATCAGCTCCCTGTTCGACTTCACGGAGGGCATCCTCGGTGAACTCGGCGATCAGTTCACACCGGGCTACCTCAACACGGACCGCAGAAATGTCGGCAACCTGTACGGTTCGTATCTGGTACCTGCCACGCCCTTCCGCAATGTCACTGTGGGCGCGGGTCTGCGCGGAGCTTCGGGCATTCCGATCACAAACTTCGGCGCGCATCCGGTCTACGATAATGCCGGTGAGATTCCGCTAGGCGGCCGCGGCTCGCTCGGCCGCACCGCTTCCAGCACATCGCTCGACCTCCACCTCGACTACCCGATCCCGATGGAAAAGGTGCATTTGAAAGTCGCTTGGGACATGTTCAATGTCACCAACTCGCGTCCGGAGGTTTCGGTCGATCAGGATTCGGCCTTGAACTCCACCACGCCCAATGTGGACTTCCTTAAGCCGCTCGCCTTTCAGCGCGCTTTCTATGCCCGGGGCTCGTTCCGTTTGGAGTTTTAACGTCAGGATCACGAGCTGTTTTCCCTTTCTTCCAGGAAGCGAGAGCACCCTGCAACCTTTTGGGGCATGGCGCATAGTAGTTGTGGGGGTCAAGGACTCCCGCAACCCATGAGTTTCCTGAAAACCGCTTTTCTGCTCACTGCGCTCACCCTCCTGCTCATGCTTCTCGGCGAGCACTTCGGAGGCCAGCGCGGCCTCATTCTCGGTTTTGTTTTGGCAGCCGGAATGAATTTTGTTTCGTATTTCTTTTCCGACCGTATTGCGCTGGCCATGTACCGCGCCCAGCCGGTCGCGCCCGGCAGCCTGCCCAGGGTCGAGCGCGCTGTCGCCAACCTGGCCGCCCGCGCCCGCATTCCTTTGCCTAAGCTTTACGTCATCCCCATCGATACGCCCAACGCCTTCGCCACTGGCCGCAACCCGCAGCACGCCTCGGTCGCCGTCACCTCCGGCATCCTCAACCTGCTCGACGACGGGGAGCTCGAAGGCGTTCTCGCCCATGAGCTTTCGCACGTCCGCAACCGCGACATCCTGATCTCCTCGATTGCCGCGACCCTGGCCGGGGCCATTACGCTGATCGCCCGCATGGGCTACTGGGCCTCACTCTTCGGCGGCTATGGCGGCCGGGACCGGGACCGGGAAGGCGGCATCGGCGGCTTGCTGATGCTTTTTCTCGCACCGGTCGCGGCCATGCTTATCCAGTTCGCCGTATCGCGCTCGCGCGAATACGCGGCGGATGCTTCAGGGGCCGAGCTCACCGGCAATCCATACGTGCTCGCCGCAGCGCTGGAAAAGTTGGAAGCCTACAACAAGCGCCTCCCATTCGCGGCTTCGCCGTCGACCGCGCACATGTTCATCATCGCGCCCGCGATGCCCGGTGCCACCCTGGCCGAGCTGTTCTCGACCCACCCGCCCACGCGCAAACGCGTCGAGCGGCTCACCGGACGCCCCAGCCAATCCGGGGCGATCCGCTAGCCGTGCGTACCCTCCTGCGCACCCTCATTGCCTTGCTCCTGGTCCTGTGGCTGGGAGCGGTACTGTTCTTCCCCGTGGTCGCCTGGGTCGCGTTTACCTACCTGCCGGACCCTTATGCCGCAGGGCTGGTGGTTCGGAACGCGCTGCTTGCCCTGCACAAGGAAGGGCTGGTTGCGGGTGCCCTGCTCTTTCTGCTCTTGCTCCCGGCAGGGGCTACCCGCGCCTATGGGCGCACGGTTCTGGGACCGGTGCTATGCACGGCCGCCATGCTCGGACTCACCGCGTTTTCACAGTGGCACATCATCCCCCGCATGGAGATCGATCGATTCGCCGTGGGTGGCGACATCGACCGCGCACCGGCGGGCAATTTCCATAGGCAGGATTTCAACCGGCTGCACCGAGCCAGCGAGCAGCTCGAAGAAGGCGTCCTCGCCGCGGGCATTCTGGCGGTCGTGCTTCTGGCGCGCCCACCAAAGCCCGGCCTACACTCGCGCTGACCAGTCGTACTTGACCCCGGTCAGCTGCTCCGACATGCTCCACAAACGCGGACCGGCGGCCGGGTCGGCGGCTTGCGGGGCGACCTTGGCCGGCACAGGAAAACCCTTCCGCTCGCCCGCGCCATCCGGGCCATAGTAACTGCCGGGCTGCGCCTCGGGCGCGGTCGCGGCATACAGTAAGGGAAACGCGCCTTGCGCCTCGTCTTGCCCCATCAATGCCAGATACGCTTTGGTTGCGAATTTCAAAAAGCCTTCGGCTTCCTTGGCAATACTGGTCTTCGAGATTCCCGGATGCGCGGCGATACTGACGAGCTTTGCCCCATGCGCCTCGCTTTGCCGCTCAAGCTCCCGCGCATACACCAGCATGGCCAGCTTGGTTTGCGAATAGGCTTTGAGGGGGTTGTAGCCACGCTCGAACTGGAGATCCTCGAAATTGAACCGCGTCCGTGCATGGGCATTGCTGGCCACGCTGACCACACGCGGCGCGGCGGCCCGGAGCAGGAGCGGCAGCAAGTGGCCCGTCAACGCGAAGTGCCCCAGATAATTTGTCGCAAGCTGCTTTTCAAACCCGTCCGCCGTTACCTCACGTCTGGGCACAACGCTGATACCCGCATTGTTGACCAGGAGATCGAGCGGCCCGCCTGCCGCAAGCTCGCTTTGCGCGAAGTCGCGGACGGCACTCAGCGAAGAAGTATCGAGCGAGCCGACGCGCACCTGTGCTTGCGGCTGCTCGGCTTGGATCTTGGCTACGGCAGCCTCGCCGCGTTCACGGGAGCGGCAAGCAAGCACCACCTCTGCGCCGGCCCGCGCCAGCTCCCGCGCGGTCTGGAAGCCAACCCCTGAGTTCGCGCCTGTCACGATCGCGCGTTTGCCTTGAAGATTCGGAATATCTTTCGCGGTCCAGTGTGCTTTCATGCTCCGTTGCCCTCATTCCAAACTTTGTACAAGCCCCACGCCGCCAATGTGCAGCAGTCTTTGATGCGGTGCTCACGCAGCATCTGCTCAAACTCCGCGACCGATACCGTCTCCACCGTCAGGTCATACTCTTCCGGGTCGCGTTCGTGCGCGCCCGCTCGCAGCTCCGTTGCCAGGAACGCATGCTGCTGCTGGTTACAAAACCCATACGCCACATACATCGGCCCCAGGTACTCGAGCCGGCCGGCCCGCAATCCGGTTTCTTCCCGCAGCTCGCCCGCCGCAAGCTCCCTAATGTCCACATCGGCCCGCTCCCAACCGCCCTGCGGAAACTCCAGGCACTCCTCGCCCACCGTGTACCGGTACTGTCGCACCATATGCAGCCGGTCACCGTCCAGCGGGATCACCACCGCGCACGGATGCTTTTCCACCACTCCGTAGATTCCGCGCACCCCGTCGGAGCGCTCGATCTCATCTTCCCGCACCCGCATCCACCTGTTGCGGTATACCTCGCGGCTCGCCAGCGTTTTGATGCTCATCCCTCCGAGTGTACCCGGCACTCCCGCGCGCGATACATTGGGCGCGTATGCATTTTCTCGGGATTGATGTAGGAACAGGCGGCACACGCGCCGTCTTGATTGACTCGACCGGCCGGGTCCTCGCCTCGGCCGCGAGCGAACACGCCCCCTTTCTTGCCCCCCAACCCGGCTGGGCCGAGCAGAACCCGGAAGACTGGTGGCGCGCCGCCCAGGAAGCAATCCGCGATACCCTCGCCCAGGCGCCGGACGCGCCCGTCGACGCCGTCGGCCTCACCGGCCAGATGCACGGTGCCGTTCTCCTGGACCGCGAGGGCGAGGTCCTGCGCCCGTCGCTGATCTGGTGCGACCAGCGCACCGGCCCGCAGTGCGACTGGCTCCATGCGGAGCTTGGCCGCGAGCGGCTCATCGAGCTCGTCGCTAACCCGGCGCTGCCGAACTTCACACTCACCAAGCTGCTTTGGGTCCGGGAGCACGAACCCGAACTGTGGGCCCGCATCGCCCACATCCTTTGCCCCAAGGATTACGTCCGCTTCCGCCTCACCGGGCGCTACGCCATGGACGTCCAGGAGGCCTCCGGCACGCTGCTTCTCGACGTTCGGCACCGCCGCTGGTCCCGCGAGGTCGCCGAGGCCTCCGGCATCCCTGAGTCCTGGCTTCCCGAGCTCCATGAATCCCCCGAAGTTTGCGCGACCGTAACCGACGAAACGACCGGCCTGCGCACCGGGACGCCGGTCATTGCCGGCGCAGGCGACCAGGGCGCGGGCGCGGTGGGCATGGGCATTTACGAGCCTGGCTCCGTGTCGGTCACCCTCGGCACCTCGGGCGTGGTCTTCGCGGCCACCGCCGAGCCCTCCTTCGACAAAGCGGGCCGCGTCCACACCTTCTGCCACGCCGTCCCCGGCCGCTGGTGCGTCATGGGCGTTACCCAGGCCGCGGGCCTTAGCTTGCGCTGGCTCCGCGACCTCCTTGCCCACGGCGCGAGCTACGACACCCTCACCGCCGAAGCCGCCCACGTACCCGCGGGCGCGGACGGCCTGCTCTGGACGCCCTACCTGCTCGGCGAGCGCACCCCGTACCTGGATTCCGACGCCCGCGCCGCCTTCGTGGGCCTCACCGCCGCCCACACCCGCGCCCATCTGGTCCGCGCGGTCCTTGAGGGGGTCGCCTACTCACAACGCGACAGCTTTACCCTGCTCGCGGAGATGGGCGTGCCGGTCCGCGCCGTACGGCTTGGCGGCGGCGGCGCGCGCTCGCCCTTGTGGCGTGAGATCCAAGCCGCCGTCTACGGCCACACTTGCGACATCCTCACCGCCGAGGAAGGCGGAGCCTACGGCGCGGCGCTGCTCGCCGGGGTTGGCGGCGGCGCGTGGCCCTCGGTCGAGGCCGCCTGCGCTCAGGCTATCCGGGTTGCGGTTCAAATCGTCCCCGAATCAGCGACAGTGGAGCGGTACAACCGCGGGTACGAGGGCTACCGGCGGGTTTATCCGGCGCTGAAAGGGGTTAAAGGATGACGCGCCGCTTCTCTTTCACTCGCATGCTAAGTTGTGGCGCACTGCCTTTCTCGCCCGGCGACTGCACCGGCTCAAAACTCAGTGACAGCGAAGCCTGCCTCGACTGATCTATTGCACCGGCAGCTTCGCCCGATACCCATCCCGCGCGATCACGTCATACTTCAGTGACTTATGCTTCTCATCCTGCATCCGCAGCGGGTTTCCTTCGTCATCGACTAACTGCACCTGAATATGCCGGTATGTGCCGTCCTGCTTCGTATTGGTCGGCCGATAGGTTACGACATACTGGTTGCGGATTGAATTATTGATGTCGCGGAAGATTTCCGGCATTTCCCCTTCAAACCTGGGGAAGAACGCCTGACCTCCGGTCATGCGTGCAAAGCTCGACAGCTGGTTGTCGGCCTGAAGGAAGTCGATCTCTCGCGAGCCGCCCAGCATCCCACGGCTTTCCGCCATGATGCGCGCGAACTGCCCTGTCCCGATCGAGAAGATGGTCACGTTCGGGGTCGCTTTGATCTTTTGCAGGATTTTATCCAGCGTAATTTTTGAAAATGTATCCCGCCCCGAGGAGACCAGGATGATGTACTTACGCCCGTCCACCCGGCTCAACCGGTCCAGCGTTTCATACAGCGCGTCGAAAAGGTTGGTTTCCTGCCAGGTTGGGATGACCAAGGAGTTCAATGCCTGCGCGACGAGCCGCTTGTCCTGGGTAAAGTCAGTCAGGATTTCCGTGTGCATGTCATAGGTCATCACCGCGACATAGTCGTCCGGCCTTAGCTGCTGGGCGAATGCATACACCGCATTCCGCATGTCATAGATAAAGTAATAGTTGTTCGCTGCGAACTCGGCCAGCAGCACCGCCGTAATCGGCGCCTGGATGCGCGCGAACCCGGTAATGTTCTGCGGTACCCCATCCTCCAGCACGCGGAAGTTCGCTTGCTGCAGATTCGGCACGAACTGGTGCGTTTTTTCGAGGATTACGCCCACATCCACATTCACCACCGGCACATTCACGCGCAGCGAGTAGTTCGATAGCTCGGGCGGATTCTTGACCACGGGCTCCGGAGGCGGCGGAGGGGCGGAGGGCTCTTCCTTCTTCTTAGGGAGAGCAATTGCGCCGTTATCCCCGCCCGGACCACCCTGGTCGGGCGGCGCGGTCTGGTCCGGCGTTTGTGCCGCCGGTGGGGGCGCAGTCTGCTGGGGGGCGCTGGGCTGCTGGGCCCGGGCTGCAAGAGCAAAGCAAAACAGCGCGGCAAGCGCGAGCAAAGGGCTGGTCTTTCGGTTCACGTTCCTTCTCCACCTATGGGCCGCAGTGTACTCTCCCCGCGCGGGCTCTTCATCTCTCCGGGGAGGGTCTAAGCTACTCTGGTAGACGTGCCGACCCTGAAAAAGGCCCTGCTTCTCGCCTCCGCGCTCCTGCTGCCCGTTGCAGCCCGGTCACAAACCTCGCCGCCTCCGTCGAGCGCGGGTATTTTCCCGTTGGCGGAGGTCCATGCCGGCCTCCATGGCACTGCCTGGACTGTCTTTGAGGGGACGACGCCCGAGCCCTTCGGCGTCGATATTCTCGGCGTGCTCCGCAATGCCCAGGGCCCCGGCGAAGACCTCATCCTCGCCCGCCTCACAGGAGCCAAGGCCGAGTACACCGGCGTCGTCGCCGGGATGAGCGGCAGCCCCGTCTACATCGACGGCAAGCTCGTGGGCGCGCTCGCCTTCCGCATCGGGCAGTTTTCCAAGGAGCCCATCGCCGGCATTACGCCGATCCAAAACATGCTCCCCGTCCGCGACGCCGAGGCTGCCCCCATAGCGCCGAACGCACACATTCAGCCGATTGAAACCCCGCTTGTCTTTTCCGGCTTTTCCCCCGCCGCGCTTGATCTTTGGAAGCAGCACGCCCCTAGCCTTGGCATCGGTATGACCCCCGAAGCCGGGCTGGGCGGCGAAGGCGCGCAGGCCACCGCCGGCCCCGCGAAGCACCCGGACACCGAGCCCCCGCTCGAGCCAGGCTCCGCCGTCAGCGCGCTGCTGGTTTCGGGCGACCTCGAAATCGCCGCCACCTGCACCGTCACCTACCTTGACGCGAACCGCCTGCTCGCCTGCGGGCATCCGCTTACCCAGTTCGGCCCCGTCAGCCTGCCCATGACCAAGGCCGACGTCGTCGCCACGCTCGCCTCCCCCGCGGGCTCCTTCAAGATCGTCAACACCGGCGCGACCGTCGGTGCCTTCACCCAAGACCGGCAAACCGCCATCGGCGGCCTGCTGGGGGCCACCGCCCACATGATCCCGGTTGATATCGACCTCCATCATGGCTCGTCCGACCGAACGATCCACCTCCACGTGCTCGACCAGCCCCAGCTCACCCCCACGGCCCTGCTCGTCTCCCTGTTCCAGGCGCTTCAGGAAACCCCCAACTACGCCGAGGAAAACAGCTACCGCGTCCACGCTACCGTCCAGCTCGCGGGCAGTGCCTACCCGCCTATCGAGATAGAAACCCTCACCGCTCCCAGCGCCGCGCCCGCGCCGCTGGCCGCCGCTCTCAACGTGGCCTTGCGCTTCAACGCGCTCTACAGCAGCACGGACCGCCAAACCAGCTTTGCGAGTGTGCGCATCCGCGTCGATGTCCTGCCCGGCCGCCATGCCGACACCCTTGACCGCGCCGACGTGGACGAGGCGGAGGTCCACGCGGGCGATCGCCTCACCGTTTCGGCCACCGTCAACCCGTACCGCGGCGCGCCCCGCTTCCTTCGCATCCCCGTCACCCTGCCGGCTTCGCTGCCGCAAGGCGATGTCCGCCTCCTGGTGAGCGACGGCCCCGCGCTCGACCGCGCGCTCGCGGCAGGCAACGCGACCTCCGGGACGCCCCTCAGCGGCACGGTCGCGGAGCTCAACGCGATGCATCCCGATGACAGGCTCTACGTGACCCTGCTCGCCCCCGACGCGGCGCTCGACGTCGACGGTCAAACCCTGGCCACGCTCCCGCTTTCGGTGGCGAATCTCCTCCTCCCCGCCCACGAACGCGACCGCGGCTCGCTGCACGGCGAATCGGCCCAGCCGCTTACCAGCGTACCCCTCGACGCGAATTTCTCCGGCGAACAAATCCTCACGCTCCACGTAGAATAGGCAGCGTTTTCCACATCAGAACCGTCAGCGAGAACCCCAGCCATGGTCCAGGGCTACGCCGTGCACGCCGCCGGTGCCGAACTTCACGGGTATAAATACGAGCCGGGCCCCTTGCGCCCGTTCGAGGTCGAGATCGCCATCTCCCACTGCGGCGTGGGGCGCAGCGATACCAACCTTATCGACAACGATTGGGGCGTGACCAAGTACCCCTTTATTCCCGGCCATGAACTCATCGGAGCGGTCGCCGAAGTCGGCGCAAACGTAGCCCATCTCAAGACCGGCGATCGCGTCGGTGTCGGCTGGCAGGCCTGGAGCTGCGGCTACTGCACCCCTTGCCGCCGCGGCGAGGAAAACCTGTGCGCGGAAGCCCAGCCCACCTGCGTGGGCCGCAATGGGGGCTTCGCGGACACGATCCGCGTGGACGCCCGCTTCGCCGTCCCAATTCCCGCCGCGTTGGACTCGGCCACAGCTGCTCCCCTGCTTTCGTCGGGCGTCACCGTGTACCAACCCCTGCGCCGCCACGGCATCCACCCAGCCTCGCGCGTCGGCATCATCGGTATCGGCGGGCTCGGGCATCTCGCGCTCCAGTTCGCGCGCGCTTTCGGGGCGGAAGTCACCGCATTTTCCTCCACCGCCGACAAGGAAGGAGAAAGCCGCCGCCTGGGCGCGCACCAGTTCATCAACACGCGCGAAAGCAAATTGCTCAAGGCCCTCGCGGGACGCTTTGATCTCCTGCTGTCCACTGTCAACGCAGAGGTGGACTGGAATCCTTATGTCCAGGCTTTGCGACTGCATGGCGCACTCGTTTTCACCGGCAGCCTTCCCAAGCCCATTTCGCTCGCAACCGCCCCGCTCCTTTCCTGCATGCGGGGCGTTTCCGGCGCGAACACCGGCAGCCCCATCCAAATCGCCGAAATGCTCGAGGTCGCCGCCCGCCATGGGATCGGAGCCGTCGTCGAGCCCCACCCCATGCGCGAGGCCAACCTCGTTGTGGAGCGCGTCCGCAAGGGACTGGTCCGCTTTCGCGCCGTGCTCGCCAACTAGGCCGAATTTGGCCCTGCTGGAGCCACCGCATGGTAGGTTCTGAAGGGTCGCCCGCCTGCGACTCTCCAGTCGAAGTTGATTGGTGTCGTTGAGCCGCGTGGGGCGGGGCTCCCGGAAAACCAATGGACACCGAAGCAGCGACACAGACAGCAGATGTCAAAGGCTCCAAGCCGCATTTCGTTGTGCTCGATGGACTGCGTGGTGTCGCCGCGCTGGGTGTGGTGACCTTTCACTTTCTGGAAATGGTGATCTCGAACTACAGCCGGCTATGGATCGGGCATGGCTTCCTCGCTGTCGACTTTTTCTTCTGCCTTTCCGGTTTTGTTATGGGGTATGCCTACGACGACCGTATCGGCGAGTTAGGCTTACGAGAGTTTTTCAAGGCCCGCCTGATCCGGCTGCACCCGATGGTCGTCCTGGGATCCGTGCTGGGCCTTCTCGCCTTTTATGCCAACCCGTTTGGGGTCACGCCGGGGTACGGCCTGGGCAGGATCGCATTGATTTTCGCGGCATCCGTTCTGTTGATCCCCTACGGGGCGATGCACCAACGAGGGAGAAACCTCTTCAGCCTGAACGCCCCGGCGTGGTCCCTGTTTTGGGAGTACGTGGCGAACATCGTCTTTGGTGTGGTGCTTTACAGGGTACGGCGTGGAGCGCTCATCGCGCTGACGGTGGCCGCGGCGGCCCTGCTGTGTTGGGTGGGGCACCGGGCGGGGAACTTATCGGGCGGCTGGAGTGCCCGAAATTTTTGGGACGGCGGCGCCCGGGTTGCGTTTTCGTTCATGGCGGGGCTGCTGGTATACCGCATGCACTGGCGGCTGCGTACACCTATCGGGTTCGGCGGGTTGAGCCTGCTTCTAGTGCTCGCCCTCGTGATGCCCTACACGCGGGGCGGGTGGATGAGGGAAGCGGCAGCGATCGTGGTGTATTTCCCGCTGCTGATAGTGCTTGGCGCGGGTGCGGTGGTCTCGCCGCGTGTGGAGCGGCTTTGCCGCTTCTCCGGAGATTTGTCGTACCCGTTGTATATGACCCACTACTCCGTGATCTGGATCTGGGGCGACTACGCCGAAAAGCACCACCTTGCGTTGGGAAAACTTGGCCCGGCGGTCACGATTGGGGTGATCGCCATGGTACCGTTTGCCTGGG
This sequence comes from Acidobacteriaceae bacterium, assembly GCA_965218545.1. GTDB lineage: Bacteria > Acidobacteriota > Terriglobia > Terriglobales > Acidobacteriaceae > EB88. The sequence goes on from CBDCLB010000002.1 coordinate 497,908, forward strand.
TTGTGTCGGAGTTTTATGACAAGCCGGTACGCGCGTATCTGCGCGCCAGGCTCCGATAGGCTTCCGCGTGCAGGCCAGAGTTCCACGCGCTGGTAAACTGCCGAAAGTGATCGCCCGCCTCCGCCTGCTCGCCCTTGCCTGCTGCGTCTTTTCCGCCCTGCCGCTCAGCGCGCAAGGCACCCACCTATGGAACGAGACCACCGCCGCCGACTGGGAAAAAGGCACGCCGCAAGCCGTTGCCATCGGCAGCGACGGCACGCTTTCCCCGGGGTTCCCGCTTTCGGTCGTCGCGCAGCTCAACGCCGCCGACGTATGGGCCGCGGTCAACGACAAGCAGGGCAACGCCTATGTCGCCACGGGGAGCCCCGCGCAGGTGATCCGCATCGCGCCGGACGGCAAGCAAACTGTCCTGTTCACCGCGAAGGATCTCAGCGTGCAGTCCCTCGCCGTCGGCCCCGATGGTGCCATCTACGCTGCCACTCTTCCCTCGGCCAAGGTGTACAAGCTCGACGCTGGCGCGGGAAAGCCGCAAGACGAGACCACCGCGCCCGTAGTCTTCGATCCAGCGCAGACCGAAGCGAAACCCAAGTACATTTGGGCCATGCTTTTCGACGCCGCGGGCCGCCTCCTCCTTGGCACCGGCGCGCCGGGCGCAATCTTCCGCATCAGCCCAAACCGCAAACCCGAGCTCGCCTTCCAGAGCGACGAGCCCCATATCCGCTCACTCCTTCTCGCCCCAAACGGCGACCTCCTCGCCGGGTCCGACGGAACGGGGCTGGTTTATCGCATCGACCCTGCGGGCAAGGCCCTGGTCCTGTACGAGGCGCAAAAGCGCGAGATCACCTCGCTCGCTCTCGGCCCGGAAGGCCAGCTGTACATCGCCGCCGTGGGCGAAAAAGGCCGCAACACCTCTATCCCGCAGCTGCCCGTGGGCGGCGCGAACGGCGTCCCGCAAGCTACCGTGACCGTCACCGTCGTCCAGCCCGGCTCGACCCAGTCGGTGAGCAACAATGCAATCGTCCCCGACGGCTCGGAAATCGACCTCATCCCCGCGGACCCGTCTCAGGCCCCGCACCGCATTTGGGCTTCCGGGAACGACGTCATCTATAGCCTGCGCTCCACCTCCGCGGGCCTCCTTGCCGCGACCGGCAATCGCGGCCGGGTGTACCGCATCCGCGACGATGGTTCCTATGACGACCTGGCCCGCGCCGACGCGGGCCAGGTGATCGGCTTCGCGCAAGCGCCCGCGAACAGCTTGTATCTTGCCGCCGCGAACACGGGCAAGCTCCTGCGGCTCGCGCTCACCCACGCCGCATCCGGCACACTCCAGTCCGAAGTCTTCGACGCGTCGGAACCTTCTCTGTGGGGTCGCGCCGAGGTCACCGGCTCGGGCTATACGCTCGAAGCCCGCACCGGCAATATTGACAATCCGGCCCGTGGATGGACCCCCTGGAAGCCCGTCCACCCCGAGGACGCCACCCTTGGCCAGCCCGAGGGTGCCCGCTTCGCCCAGTGGCGGCTCACGCTCGCGCCCGGCGCGCAAGTGACCCAGGTCGGCCTCAATTACCTGCCCGCCAACGCCGCACCCTCGGTTGACGAAATCCTGGTCGCCCCCGGCACCCGCGTCAACGCGGCCGCGAACCAGGCTTCCTACCCGCCCCAAACCACCCTCACCTTCGCTTCCCAGGGCGGCACCGTCAACATCGACTCCAACAGCCCGCAAGCTCCATTGAGCGCGGTCAAGGACAAGGGTTCGGTAACGATCCGCTGGGCTGCCCACGATGACAATGGTGACGAGCTCCGCTTTGCCCTTTACACCCAAGGCGCGGGCGAGGCGCAGTGGCGCTTGCTCAAGAACAACCTGTCTGACCGCTACTACAGCTTCGACGCCACCCTGCTGCCCGATGGACCTTACCGCCTGCGCGTCGTCGCCACCGATGCCCCATCGCACCCCGCGGGGCAGGCGCTCACCGGCGAGCGCGTCAGCGACCTGTTCCTGATCGACACCGCCACCCCGCAAGTCCCCGCGCTGGAAGTGAAACGCGAAGGGGCCAACCTCCATGTGACCGCCACGGCAACAGACCAGAAGACCCCGATCGCCCGCGCCGAGTACTCCCTCGACGCCGCCCCCTGGCAGTACGTCGAGCCCGTGGGCCGCCTTTCCGACTCGCTCCGCGAACAGTACGACTTCCGCGTCCCCGCGGGCGCGGGCCCGCACACTCTCACCCTCCGCGTCTTCGACCGCTTTGACAACGAAGGTTCTGCGAAAACATCCCTCCCGTGAGCCCCATTGCGCTTTGAGCTTTTCATCGCCGCCCGTTATCTCCGCGCCAAGCGGAGGCAGGCCGTCATTGGGATCGTCACGGGGATCTCCATTGCGGGCGTGGCCGTCGGGGTCGCGTCGCTGATCCTTGCCCTCGCCATCACCACCGGCATGCGCCGCGACCTCCAGGACCGACTCCTTTCCGCCACCGCTCACATTTCGCTTCTCAAGGTCCAAAACGACGGCATTCGCCACTGGCGCGCCCTCACCGCTCGTCTGACCAAGCTCCCCCACGTGGTCGCGGGTGCCCCTGCCCTTTACGAGCCCGTCCTCATCTCCCGCGGCGCGCACTCCGGCGGCGCGCTCCTCAAGGGCATCCTTCCCGAGGACGAACGCAAGGTGAGCGACATGCTCCATACCATGACCGCCGGTTCCGCCACCGCCCTTAGCGCACCGCCCCAACCCGGCGCAATGCCGCCTGTCGTCCTCGGCTACGATCTCGCCGCCTCCATCGACGCCCACCCAGGCGACACGATTGTCGTCACCAGCCCCCAGGGCGAGCTCACCCCCTACGGTCTCATTCCCAAGTACCAGCGCTTCCGGATCGCCGGCATCTTCCATTCCGGCTTCTACCAGTACGACTCCGGCTTCGGCTTCGTGCGGCTCGCGGACGCGCAGGCGCTGTTCGGCGAGCCCGACCTGGTCTCGATCATCTCCTTCAAGGTCGACGACCTGAACCACGCTGCCGGCATCGGCCGCGAGATTGAGCAGGCTGCCGGCCCCGGCTTTGAGACCACCAACTGGATGGAGCAGAACAGGGAGCTCTTCCACGCCCTTCAGCTCGAGCAGCTCGTCACCTTCATCGTCATCGGCCTTATTGTCTGCGTCGCCGCTCTCAATATCCTGGTCGCCCTCACCATGATGGTCATGGAAAAAACCCGGGACATCGCCGTGCTCCTCTCCATGGGCGTAGCCCCGGCCCAGATCCGCGGCATTTTCCTCGCACAGGGTCTCCTTATTTCACTCATCGGCACCGCGGTTGGCCTCGCCCTGGGCTACTCCGTCGCCCTCCTTTGCGGCCGCTACCAGCTCATCCACCTTTCGCCCGACGTTTACTCGATCGATACCCTCCCCTTCGCCCCCCGCCTCGCCGACGGTCTGCTCGTCACCGCCGTTTCGCTCGGCGTCGCCCTTCTCGCCACCCTTTACCCCTCCGCCTCCGCCGCCCGCGTGCTCCCCGCCGAAGCGTTGCGCTATGAATAATCCCGAGTTGCGACCGAACGGCCCTCCCGGACATCTACTTTTACGGATAGAAAACCTGAGCAAGCACTACGGTGTCGCAGGCGGGCGCGAAATCCGCTTAATCGACCGGCTCACATTTTCGGTCCCGCAGGGTCAGGTCCTGGCGATTGTGGGGCAGTCCGGGGTTGGAAAAAGCACCCTTCTGCACCTCCTGGGAGCTCTCGACCGCCCGACAGGCGGCGAGGTTTGGCTTGGCAAAACAGCCCTCAGCACCCTTTCAGGCGCCGCTGCGGCCCGCTTCCGCAACCGTGAAGTCGGCTATGTGTGGCAGTTCCACTATCTGCTCCCTGAGTTCTCGGCCCAGGAGAACGTCGCCATGCCGCTGCTCGCCCGCGGCGAACGGAGAAAGGAAGCCGCGCAACAAGCGGCGACCTGGCTCGATCGCGTCGGCCTGGCCACGCGCCTCTACCACCGCGCCGGCGAGCTTTCCGGCGGCGAGCAGCAGCGCGTCTCGCTCGCCCGCGCCCTTATCACCGGCCCCAAACTTCTGCTCGCCGATGAACCCACCGGCGACCTGGACGAGGGGGCCGCGGACTCCATCTTCCGGCTTCTCGAAGAGCTGCATCGCGAGCGAGGGCTTACCACGGTACTCGCCACCCACAACATGGCCCTGGCCCACCGCTGCCACCGTGTGGTACGCCTAACGCAGGATGGTTTGCACGACGAGCCGGACCCGCATGTCGGAACATCTATAGTGTAGGAACATGCAGGATTTTCTTTAGGACGCCTGCCTTGGCCGCAACCGCGCTGCTTGCAAGGAGCGCACCAGAAGTAAGGGGGAACATGTTCGAACGGTATACAGAAAAAGCGCGGCGCGTCATCTTCTTCGCCCGGTACGAGGCCAGCCAGTTCGGCTCGCCTTATATCGAGACCGAGCACCTGCTGCTCGGGCTGCTCCGCGAAGATAAGGCGCTCACCAATCGCTTCCTACGCTCGCACGCCTCCGTCGATTCGATCCGCAAGCAGATCGAAGGGCACACCACCATCCGTGAGAAAGTTTCCACCTCCGTTGACCTGCCGCTCTCGAACGAGTGCAAGCGTGTGCTGGCCTACGCTGCGGAAGAAGCCGAGCGCCTTTCCCACAAGCACATCGGCACAGAGCACCTGCTCCTTGGCCTCCTTCGCGAGGAAAAGTGCTTTGCCGCCGAAATCCTCCACGAGCGCGGACTCAAGCTGCTCGCCATTCGTGAGGAGCTCGCCCGCGCCACCCAGGAGAAAGCCTCCCAAGGTGCCCAGCGCGGCCGCGGCGAGCAATCCTCAGGCGGCAACCGCGAGCAAAGCCTCTTGGCCGAGTTCTCGCGCGACCTCACCCAGGTCGCCATGGACGGCACGCTCGACCCCCTCGTCGGCCGTGACGGCGAGCTCGAGCGCGTGATCCAGATCCTCTGCCGCCGAACTAAAAACAATCCCGTGCTCATTGGCGAGCCCGGCGTCGGCAAGACCGCTATTGTCGAAGGCCTGGCCCAACGCATCTCCGACGGCGAAGTCCCCAGTTTCCTCGCCGATAAGCGGGTGCTCGCGCTCGACCTGTCGTTGATCGTCGCCGGCACTAAATACCGCGGCCAGTTCGAAGAGCGGCTCAAAACCATCATGAAAGAGCTGATGGAAAACCAGAACTGCATCATCTTCATTGATGAGCTGCACACCTTGGTTGGGGCCGGTTCCGCCGAGGGCTCGCTCGACGCCGCCAACATCCTCAAGCCCGCTCTCTCGCGCGGCGAAATCCAGTGCATTGGTGCCACCACGCCCGGCGAGTTCCGCAAGTCGATCGAAAAGGACCGCTCGCTCGAACGCCGCTTTCAGGCGGTCAAAGTGCCGCCGCCCAACGAGGAAGACGCGATCAAGATCATCATGGGCATCAAGGACCGTTATGAAAAGTTTCACGCGGTCTCCTATACCGATGACTCGATCGAGTTCTCCGTGTCGCACTCCAATCGCTACATCCCCGATCGGTTCCTGCCCGACAAGGCCATCGACCTCATCGACGAAGCGGGCGCGCGCGTGAAACTGCGTCAGACTTCCCTTCCCGAGGAGATCACCGAGGTCCAGAAGCGGATCAAGTTCATCGTGCACCGCATGGAAAACGCCATCGCCAACCACGAGTTTGAGAAGGCCCGTTTCTACTCCGACGAAGAGCGCAAAGAGCGCGAAAACCTGCGCGCCCTCCGCGACAAGTACCATCTCGACGATTCCACGGCCGGCATCGTGACCCGCGAGGACATCGAGGATGTCGTGAGCCGCTGGACCGGCGTTCCCGTCACCTCCATCAAGGAGGAGGAGACCCAAAAGCTGCTCCGCGTCGAGGGCGAGCTCCACAAACGCGTCATCTCGCAGGAAAAGGCCATCTCGGCCCTGTCCCGCGCGATCCGGCGTTCCCGTGCCGGCTTGAAGTCCCCCAACCGCCCCATCGGGTCTTTCCTGTTTCTCGGGCCTACGGGCGTCGGTAAAACGGAAATGGCGCGTACCCTTGCGCAATTTCTGTTCGGCTCGGAGAAGTCGCTCATCCGCTTCGATATGTCGGAGTTCATGGAGAAGCACTCCGTCTCCAAGCTCATCGGTTCGCCTCCGGGCTACGTGGGCTATGAGGAGGGCGGCCAGCTGACGGAAAGGGTGAAACGTTCTCCGTACTCCGTTGTGCTGCTCGACGAGATCGAAAAAGCGCATCCCGACGTGTTCAACATCCTGCTCCAGGTCTTTGAGGACGGCCACTTGACCGACGGTCTCGGCAACACGGTCGACTTCAAGAACGTGATCCTTATCATGACCTCCAATATTGGAGCCCGCCATCTCCAACGCAAGCAAGGCCTCGGGTTCCAGTCAGAGCGTGAAGACCTGGTCATGGACAAGGTTGAGGAGCTGGTCAAGAACGAGGTCAAGCGCACCTTTAACCCCGAGTTCCTGAACCGCGTGGACGAGATCATCCTGTTCCACTCGCTTTCGGACGCCGACCTGATCCAGATTCTCGAGCTGCTCGTCCAGCAGCTCAACGCGAACCTGGTCCAAAAAGCGATCACCATCTCGGTCACCGAGGATGCCAAAAAGTGGATTCTCGAAAAAACGCTGGTCGACCGTAGCTATGGGGCACGCCCCCTGCGCCGCGCCCTCCAGCGCTACGTCGAGGATCCGCTTTCGGAAGCCCTCATCGCCGGCCACATCTCCGAGCGCCCCGCCTTCCTCGAGGTTTACCTCGAGAACAACCAGCTCTTCTACCGTCCTGTCTCCCAGGAAGGTGAAGAACCCGAAGGCAAAGCCCTCCCGGAAGGCGTCCTCCTCTACAGCGCCTGACAGGAAAAAGCCCCGTCCCAACCCGGACGGGGCTTGCCGTTTTTAGAAACTCCAGATAAGAAACTCACTACCAAATCCGGCACTCGATCAGGAATCGATATAGGTGCCCTACATCTCGCTTCTGAGACATGGGTATCTTTTCGCGCCCTCTAAGGGAGACCCGAGCCTACCCCTTTACGCTCTTCACCGCTGATTGCACCCCGCTCACCACATCTCCCGAGTAGCCTTCCGCCGCCTTCCGAGCCTGCTGATATGTCTTCCCAGCTTGCTTCCCCAGCTCCGACGCCTGCTCCTTTACATACTCGCTTGCGTCGTCATACTGTTCGCCGAGGTACTCCCCCGCTTCATTCAACTTGCCGCGCAGCTGCTTGCGCACCCGCGTACCCTTTTGCGGCGCGTACAAGAGCGCCACCGCCGCACCTGCGGCCACACCGATCGAAAACACCGCCCAAAACTTCAGTCCATTCATAACCATCTCCTTCGCAGTATGCAAACCGCGCAAAAGCGCTTGAGAAACTCAAAATCCACTTAGAGGCTGCCGGCTCCGGGGGAGCGACGCGCACCCCGGCAGGACCCGAGATGCATGTGGAGCGGGAGACCGGGATCGAACCGGCGACATTCAGCTTGGGAAGCTGACGTTCTGCCACTGAACTACTCCCGCATTGAGAACAAAACCTTAAGAAGAACGTCGCATGGATAGCAAGGGCGACTTGAAGAAGTATATCCCAGTCGTGAGCAAGTGGCGGTTCGCGCTTATCCTTTGGCAAGTCCGGCAGCCGCGCCCGGATACGGCCTGTTTAAGGGTGCCCCGGTTAAGCACAAGGGTTCAGACACCTAGTACCTGTGCATGCAATGTCGCCCGATGCAAGCTGCGCAGACGAATCGCGCCCGACAAAGTCAACGCGCACGTGCTGTTTGCCTCGCCGGGAGCGCGCGTTGGAGCGTCATTGCGTAGATCTGGAGATCGCTGGCGTGATCCCATGCGGTTCCCGTCAAACCCGGTTCCATCCAGATCGGCACCGAAGGAAATGGCAGTGAGATAGCGCGGACCTGCTTGTGTGGATCGAGCTGCAGGGTTGTGTGATACAGCGACACCGCCACCGAACTCTTGCCCCCCGCGCCGAGCCGGTATGGCATGCGCAGAGCTACGCCGTTGTCGAAATCGGGTTGACGGCTTGCCCAGCTGGTGAACCGGAGCAAGACTGAGGACGTGCTGCCGTCCTGATAGGTGACAATGGCGGTGAGGCCGTCGCTGCCCGTGCTGCCGTTGCCGGCGGCACCGACAATGTCGAGCCTGCTGTAGCGCCCGGCAGGGAGGACGACGACTTGGCCGTTCGCCTTTATAAAGTTCGGGGCGGCACCTGTCGTCGGAGGCGCTTGAAAGGTGACCCCGCCGAAAACGGCTGGGCCGGGCGGGGGCAGCAAATCGGCGGCGTAGCTATTACCTGCCCCGTCGAAATTGCCCTGGCCCGGATCGGCTTGTGTGGCTACCCCGTCCTCGTTGTAGGCGCCGCTGAGGTCGACCGCGCACGAGGTGCTCGTTCTGAGAGCGCAGCTTCCAGGCGCCTGGGCTAAGACCGTTGCCTGCTTTTGGACCGGTGCGGCTCCAGGCATGCCGGCGGTGATCGAGACCTTGTACGCGCCGGGCTTGGTTCCTGCCGGGGCGGTGATCTCCAGGGGAACCATGACCTGCATGGGAAGGCCGTAGGAGGCTACTTTCACGTCCGTGAAGGCTTTCGACACCGACCATCCCGGCGGTAAAGCGGCGGCCACGTGCATTTGAGAAACACCCGGGGTCGTGGCCAGCAGCGTGAGGGTGAGCGTCTGCTTCGACAAACTCTCCGCGGAGGGCTCCACCACGGCCTGTGCCGGCGAAAGCTGCGCGCCTAGCTGGTGCTCCGCACTCGCCGCCGAGTCAACCGACGGCGGGGCGTCCTCCTCAGCCGTGGCCCAGGCCGTGGGTGAGGTGCTTAGGGTGTAGTCGATCGTGCCGCCGTGGGCGATGTCGGACTGGCCGACCCAGTCCCGGTTCCAAACCTTGCCGTTGACCCTGGCCGAGGCGATGTACCGTGTTTGCATGCTTGCTCGGGGCGCCGAGATGGTCAGGGTGCCGCCCTGCTTATCTTTGTAGTCCCCGATGCGCACCACAGTGTGCGGGAACACAGGGGTGGTCACAACGTAAAAGTTGGACCCGCTCATCGTTGGGTAGAGGCCGATCGCGGACATGACGTACCACGCCGACATCTCACCCATATCGTCATTGCCGGTCATCCCTCCGGGGGCGGTCGTGTAGAGGGTTTCCGCAGCCCTTACCACGGTCGCCGTCTTATCGGGCCTTCCGGTCCACGCGTACATATAGGGGGCCGGCAGGTTCGGCTCATTGTCGGGGTCATAGGTTGTTGGGCCGTAATACTGATACGGGTCGCTGACCCACGTGTGAGCGGCGGTTCTTTGCGGGTCGGCGAGCAGGCCGGGGTAGTCGAAGAACCGGTCCAGCCGGCTGGTAGCCGCTTCGCGGCCGCCCAGCATCTTCACAAGCCCAGCCGGGTCCTGGGGCGCCAGCCACTGGTACTGGCTCGGGTCTCCCTCGTGGAAGGCGTGGTTGCCTGTGTCCGTGTCATACGGGCTCAGCCAGGTGCCGTCCATGGTGCGTGGGCGAAAGAAACCGATGTTCTTGTCGAACAGGTTGCGGTAAGCCTCGCCGCGCTGGGCGAACATCTGCGCGTCCTCTGCGTGGCCCAATCCCTTTGCCATCAGCGCCAGCGACGCGTCAGCCGCTGCGTACTCCAATGAGGACGAAACGGGATAGTAGCAGTCATTGTCGGAGCCATGCGTCGGGCAGCAGGAAAAGCCGGCGCCCTCGGTGCGACAGTTGGCCGTCGCGGTCACATGCAGCCCATAGGGGATGTAGCCGAGCCGGTCAAAGTACCCGGCCCCCGCGCGGCCGTTCATCGGAACAGACGGAGGGGGCACCTCGGTTGCATTCTTGCGAATGTATGTGTAGGCCTCCTCTGCATCTGCCCCCGAGAGCACGCCCTTGGACCAGCCCTCGACCAGGAACGAGGTGATCGGGTCGCCGGTCATAACGTTGCCCTCCCGGGTTCCCAGAAACCAGCGTGGCAACCACCCCTGCTGACGAGCGATGGCCAGAATCGATAGGTCGACGTCGTGCGCCACGGTCGGGGCCAGCATCTCGACCAGCTGGTTTTGTGTGCGAAAGGTGTCCCAAAGGGAGAAGTTGCTGTAGGGGGTGAAGTCCTTGGCCGTGTGCAGCTTGCCATCGAACCCCATGTACTGGCCATCAACATCGCCGATCACGTTCGGGTCCAGCACGGAGTGGTACAGGGCGGTGTAAAACACGACCTGCTGGTCGTGCATGCCGCCGGTGACCTTAATCTGGTCCAGCAGGGCATTCCACCGGTCGTGCAACGCCCGCCGGGCCGCCTCGAAGTTGAAGCCGAGCTGGTCCGTTTCAACGGCGAGGTTTCTGCGTGCGCCCGCAATCCCGGTGAACGACAAACCCACCTTCACCACGATCGGGGTGTCGTTTTCCGTGGTGTCGAAGCTGACCCAGCCGCCGTTAGACCCTTTCTCGGGATTGGCGGAATCGCGCGATCCCGGGGTCAACTGCGAACCATTCCAGGTGCCGTACGCCGCGAACGGGCGGCTCAGCTTCGCCACGAAGAAAGCCTTGTGATCAGCGTACTGAGCCCAACCCTCAATGGTCCGATCACCCACAATGTGGATTTCAGAACCGGACGCCCTTGCCCCAATGTTGAACAGCACGTTCGCCTCCCTCGTCCGCGGGAAGGTGTATTGCTGCCAGCCGGTGCGGGTGGTGGCGGTCAAACCTACTCGAACGCCGCTGTCCAGCAAGACCTGGTAGAAGTCAGGATGCGCCTGTTCGTGGGCGTGGGTGAAGCTCGAAGCATAGTCAGACGGGTCGGACGAGGTGACTGGCCCCGTGGTGGGCATGAGCGGAAGGTAGTTGAAGTTGCACGCGTTGATGGTGGACTGGCTGAAGCCGTAGATCTTGTTCGCGGACGGCGAATCGCAGTTGTTGCCGCGGGCGCCGGGACGGTTCAGTACCAGCGGGGCTTCCTGCACCATGCCGAACGGTTCACCGGCGGCGGGAACGTCCCAGCCCTGGTTCTCGGTGCCGATAAACTCGTTCACCAGCGCGCCGGGGTCGACAGCGGGGCCGGTCGCAGCGAACGAGCTCAGTCCAGCGAAAAAAGCGACGACGGACAACAACATAGCCAGGTTCCATGGCCAACGCCGAATAAGCACGCGATACAGCGGATGCATCATCTCAAATTTTCCTAGGTGCCGTGAAGCGGATCGCCCGGATAGTGTACCGTGCGGCACCGCGCACTTCTACGTGCAGCGGGGGGGGTGAATTTTAATGACGGGTCGGACCTTCTCTCCACTTTGACCCTTGACGCCGGCGGGCACGCTTCTTTCGCTATCTCCACGCTTCCCGCCGGCGCGCACTCAGTCCAAGTCGTCTACAGCAGCGATACGAACCACTTCTGACTTGTAATTTACGCCTGGTCTAAGTCTTCGGCTCCGCTACATCAACTCTTTTGAACGCAGTCCGGCGTTGGGCGACATGCATCGGACGGCGACCTCGCACAGTTATGTAGTACCGCGAGTACGCCCGTGAGGGTCTGCTACCTTCACATTTCTGTCGTAGGCCAACGTAGCGGCGAAAAGGGGCACCAGGAGAGAAGCGGGAAGAAGATCGCCGAGCGGGACGGAAAGGATGCGAGCCGTTGCGGCACCGGCAAAAAAACCGACGATGACGGCGAAGAGAATCGGTATTTTAGCGGGGTTCGGAGGCTTTGCGCCTGGTCTTCGATGCTGCCACAGTTTCACCCAAGTGGACATAAGCGAGGTAGAGTCGCCGGAAACAAAGGTGGAGTGAAGACTGACGTCATCGATAGAGGTAACCAAGCCATTTTGCAAACCGAGAGAAAGCGAGAGTGCGATTGTGAGCAGGAGTGGAAAGCTCGCGGAATGTCGGACGTTTGGCGCGACAACAAACAGCAGCAGCGTAGTTTGCGCTAAGAAGGCAAGCGGAGTGGCATAGCGGCGACTCCAACCGGTAAGCAGAAAGCCCGCGCCCGTGGCAGCAAGAAAGCTGATGATGGAGGCGATGCGCGGAAAGGTTTGTGCAGGGTGCGCGCCCAGCAGGGCGATGGCCAGCAGCACGAGGTTGCCTGTGACGTGGCCGGTAAAAGTCTGCGCGAGCAGATAACCGGTGGCATCGCCATAGCCGCCGCAGAATGCCAAAAGTATGGCGGCGGCGAGGGGTCCGACAAGTCTAGGCGAGTCCGGAGAGCCGACCGGCGGCGAGTTGGGGTTTGACATGGGAGAGAAATATCCTCGGCTGCTGCAAAACCAGCTTCGGTACCCCACATCTCAGAAGCGCGAAGTGAGGTACCGAAAAGTAACTTGGCTCCAATGCGAGCTTACCTAGCCGACATTGATGCGGCCTCCTGGGATGGAACCTCCACTGTCTCCCTAGCGGGCGATCCAGTTGGAGCCGGGTACTTGGGATGGTAGAGCAGCGAGCCGATCAGTTGATCGACCGAGGCGGGTCGTTCCACGCGAGCCAAACCAAGATCGAAGATACGCTCTGCGGCGGCCACGGCTGTGATCAGAGAAGCGGATTGAATATTCGATTGTGGAGGGAAAAGGCGGCCGCGTTCGAGCTCGGCGGGGGTCACCTGGTCAGCGGTGGCCCGTGCCGCAGCGATAAAGATCTCGTCGGGAACGCGCTTGGCTTCCGTCGCATACACCGCCATGCCGATCGCGGGAAAGATATAAAAGTTGTTCGCCTGAGCAGGCTCGTAGGTCTTTCCGTCTAACGTTACATCGTCAAACTGGACGCCTGCGGCATAGACTGCTTTGCCGTTTGAAAACTTATAGGCTTGCTCGGCGGTGCACTCAGCTTTTTGCGTCGGATTCGAAAGCGCGAAGATAATAGGCCGGTCATTCTGTTTGCTCATCGTCTCGATGACCTGCTGTGTAAAGGTGCCACCAACAGTGGACACGCCGATCAAGATGTTAGGTTTGAGGTCGTTGAGAACCGCGACCAGATCTTTCTCGGGAGCGTGCGGATGAGCGTACTTCTGCTGATCGGGCGAAAGATCCTTGCGCGAAGGCTCCAAAAGACCATTCACGTCAAACATCGAGATCCGGCCCTCTCCCTCCGTGGCGGTGAGGCCTTCCAGCTTCATCGCGGAGACGATCATGTTGGCGATGCCGATGCCGGCTGAGCCTGCGCCGAAGAAGAGGATTTTTTGATCCTTGAGCGCGCCCTTGGTGATCTTGAGGGCGTTGTAGAGACCGGCAACGGTCACAGAACCGGTGCCCTGGATGTCGTCGTTGTAGCAGGAAATCTTATCCACGTAGCGGGCAAGCAGGCGGATGGCATCGACGCCCCGCCAATCTTCAAAGTGAATGCAGCACTTAGGGTAAAGGTCCTGCACGGCATCGACCAACTCCTGAAAGAAGGAGTCAAGCGCGTCAATACCGGGCCGATGCTGTTTCAGTCCGAGATACAGCGGGTCGTCCAGCAGCTGCTGGTTGTCGGTGCCACAGTCGAGCAGCACGGGAAGCAGCCCTTCGGGCGGAACCTGCGCGCAAGCGGTGTACAGCTGGAGCTTCCCAATGGGGATGCCCATGCCGTTTGCGCCGAGGTCTCCGAGACCAAGGATGCGTCCGCCTGTGCTGACGCAGATAAAACGGACGTCCTTGACGGGCCAGTTAGCCAGCACTTTCTTGACCTTGCCGCGCTGGTCGAGCGAGATATACATGCCGCCGGGCTTGCGGTAAATGTGGCCGAACTCGAGGCAAGCTTGGCCAACGGTAGGATCGTAAACAATTTTGAGAAAGCGTGCGGGGTCAGACTTGAGAACAGCGTAAAACAGGGTCTGGTTGTCTTCGGCAAGCTGGGCAAGGTAGATATACTGCTCCAGATCATTCGGCTTCTTGCTCAGCTGCAGCAGGCAGCGCTGCACCTGGTTGTCGAGTGATTCCTCGCGGGGCGGCAACAAGCCTTCAAGCCCTTTTTCTTCGCGAACCGAGGCGGGAAAGGCGGTGGACTGATTTTGCTCAGGATCGTGGAGTAAAGAGTAACCGGTAGGTTGGCTCATGGGTGCCCTCCAGCTTCCGGTCTTTAAACCGGGGCTGCGGTGAATGGTGGGAGAAGGACGCCTGGATCAGAAGCTCCAGGCGCGGGCTGGTAGAGTTCGGCTCAAGCTGGATGATTCGAAATCATCTTCTTGGGGTCGACAACCTCGTCGTATTTCTTCTCGTCGATCAACCCGCTTTTCAGCGCGGCATCTCGGAGCGTTGAGCCGGAACTCTGCGCGTCGTGCGCGATCTTGGCGGCGTTGTCATAGCCGATCACCGGTGACAGCGCGGTGACGAGCATCAGCGAGTTTTTGACAAACTCGGCCACCTTCGCCTCGTTTACTTCGGTGCCTTCGACGGAAAAGAGCCGGAACTTCTCGCAGCCGTCGCCTAGAATACGGGCGGAGTGAAGGAAATTGTTAATGATGATCGGGCGCATTGCGTTGAGCTCAAAATTGCCCTGTGAACCGGCAAAGGCCACGGCGGCGTCATCACCGATCACCTGAATCGCGATCATCACAATGGCCTCGCACTGGGTGGGATTCACCTTGCCGGGCATGATGGAAGAGCCGGGCTCGTTGTCGGGCAGGATGAGCTCGCCGATGCCGCAGCGGGGACCGGAAGCGAGCCAGCGTATGTCGTTGGCGATCTTCATCAGCGGCACGGCAAGGCCGCGCAGGGCGGCGTGGGCGGCGGTCATCGCGTCGAGGGACCCTTGGGCCTCGAACTTATTGGGCGCGGTGATAAAAGGCGACCCGGTCAAGGTGGCAATCTCCTTCGCGATCTCGACGTCGAAACCGGCGGGTGCGTTCAGGCCCGTGCCCACGGCGGTCCCGCCGGCGGCCAGCTCGTACAAGCCGGCGAGGGATTGCTCGATGCGCGCGAGGGCGTTCCGGATTTGCACGGCATAGCCGGACCACTCCTGCCCGACCGTGAGCGGCACGGCGTCCTGCAGGTGGGTGCGTCCGATCTTCACAAGGTCGCGCCAGTCATAGGCTTTGCGCTCAAGGGTAGCGGCAAGCAGGGTGGCCTTGGGCAGCAACGATTCTTTGATTTCCTTGACCGCGGCGATGTGCATGGCCGAAGGAAAGGAATCGTTCGAGGACTGGGACATGTTGACATGGTCGTTCGGGTGAACCGGTGCCTGCGTGCCGAGCTTGCCGTTCGCGAGCTGAATGGCGCGGTTTGACAGCACCTCGTTCATATTCATGTTCGACTGGGTACCGGAGCCGGTTTGCCAGACAAAGAGCGGGAAGTCCTCATCGAGCTTGCCCGCGATCACCTCGTCCGCGGCACGCACGATCAGGTCGGCTTTATCTTTCGGAAGCCGCCCGAGCCGCTCGTTGACGATGGCCGCGGCTTTTTTGAAAACGCCGTACGCGTGGTAAACCTCAATGGGCATGCGGTCGCGGCCGATGGAGAAGTGATAAAGCGAGCGCTCTGTTTGCGCGCCCCAAAGCCTGTCCGCGGGCACCTTGACCTGGCCCATGGAGTCGAACTCGACGCGAAATTTTCCGTCTTCAAGCAGATCGCCGGGTTGGTAGTGTCTGTCCCGGATCTGAGGATTCTTCTTGGGCGCTTCGGCATCGGGCATACTGGTTCCCTTTCGAGGCAAAGTTCGCTAAAGCAAAGAGGATGCTGTTCATGGTCAGCCTGCAAGAAAAGCTCGCTTGATTCATCAGCACGACGCTTAACGACTAAGTTCTTTACGACTGAAAGATCGAACGGCGTGGTGAAAATCTGACAGGGAGCCTTGCTGGAAATCCGGTCCGCGGCTCGGACCCGCGTATCTTCCCTACCCGGGCCCTTGCTCTTCCAACAGCACAGTTAAGCTCCGCGCTCCCTGCGCACCGTGGATAATCACTCCTTCGATGTCCCCCGTAGCCGAGGGACCCGCCATAAACAATCCGTAGGGGTTCGGGTTTCCCGCAATCTTACCGCTATAGGCTTCATGCAGCGTCGGCACGATTGCCCCTGTTTCCAACAGCACGATCAGGTGCTGCGTCAGCACCCCGAGCGAAGGGACCACTAGGTCTTCAATGTCCAGCCAGATCGCGGCCGCTTCCGCTACGCCTAGCCTGCTCCGCACGACCGCTACGTCAACGTCCGCAAAGCTGCCCGGATCCGTCCCCGCAACCACCTCCCGATTCCCGGGCACCTCGGGCACGGTGGAAGCCCAAACCTTCGCCTCCGGAAACAACTCCCGCGCTTTTTTCTGCGCCTGGTCCGCGCTGCTCACCCGGAACGACCGCCCTCCCATGGCCACCAGCTGCTTTTCAAAAAACGGCACCAGCGACTCTCCCGGCGCGGGAAATCCCTCTACAGATTCGAGTGCAGGCAACTCCCCCTTGTACCCGACGTTGCTTTTGATCCTCGGCTTGTCAAGCAGGTCCATCTCCTTTGGCAGGGCCACAGCCGGTTTCGGCAGCGCCGCCCGTACCGCGCCCAAGATCGCCTCCCGTGCAGTCACAGAGGTGCTCATGCGTCCTCCCCATCTTTGCCGCGGTGCTCTTCAAACCACTCCCGGAATGTTGACTTCTGCGGTGTAGGCATTTCCCGCCCGTTTGTCCATGGATTGAGCCGGGTGTCGAGCACTGCTTTCGGCAAAACCGATAATGCCCCAAGGCCCGCGCTTTCAGCCGCCTTGAAAACTCCCGGATGCGCCAGCACCTCGCCCAAGACGCTCATTCCGGCCTGCTCCAACACCGGCAGCTGTCCATCGTCCACGATCACCCGGCGCCACTTGTAGATTTGGTCGGAAATGTCGATCTTTACCGGGCAAACCTCCGTGCAGCTCCCGCACAGCGAGGAGTGGAAGGGCAGCTCGCGGTACTTGTGCGGGTCAAATGCCGGATCCAAGATAATTCCGATCGGCCCCGCATAGGTTCCGCCATAGGCCAGCCCGCCGCTGCGCCGGTACACCGGGCAAGTGTTCATGCAGGCCCCGCAGCGTATGCACTTCAACACATGCCAAAAGTCCTTGGACCCCAGCCGCTCCGACCGCTTATTGTCCACCAGGATGAAGTGCATCTCCGCGCCGGGCCGGGGCTTGCGCAGGTGCGTGGTGTACTGCGTCATTGGCGGCCCCAGGGCGCTGCGCGACAGGAGCCGCAGCATCACCGCCAGGTCGGTTTGCCGCGGGATCAGCTTTTCAATCCCGATACTGGATACCTGCAGAGACGGTACCGTCACACCGATGTCCGCGTTGCCCTCATTGGTGCACACCACGATGCTGCCGGTTTCCGCGATGGCGAAGTTGGCCCCGGTCATACCCGCTTGCGCTTTTAGAAACTGCGGACGCGCATCGTTCCGCATGGACTCCGCCAGGTAGTGCGGATCGGAGTTGCTCGCGTCCGTTCCCAGATTTTTCGCGAACAGCTCCGCCACATCGGTCCGTAGCTGGTGAATGCTCGGCACCACGATGTGGCTCGGTCTTTGGTGCGAAAGCTGCTGGATCCGCTCTCCGAGGTCCGACTCGCGCGCTTCAATCCCTTCCTTCTCCAATGCTTCCGTCGTGCCGCATTCTTCCTGCAGCATCGACTTGCTTTTAATCGCGAGCTTTACACCCCGATCCTTAAAGATCCGGACCACAATCGCGTTATGCTCTGCCGCATCGCGCGCCCAATGCACATGCACTCCGTTGGCCAGCGCGGCAGCCTCAAACTGCTCCAGGTACGTGTCCAAATGCGTCAGCGTGTGTTCCTTGATCTGTGACGCCACATCGCGCAGCTCTTCCCATTCCGGCAGCGCAGACACCGCCTTATCCCGGTTGGTCCGCATCGCCCACACCAGCCGGTCGTGGGTTTCTTCGTGTTTTGGATCGTCAATGAAGCGCGCCGCCGCATCCTGCGGATCGACCGGCTTGTCGTCCAAGATCGAAAAAAGACTCATGCGAACGGCCCCCCATTCAGAATCTGCGCCATGTGGACTACCTTGAGCGGCAGTTTTTCCCGATCGATAATTCCTTTGATTTGCAGCAAACAACTCATATCGCCCGAGGCAATATACTCCGCGCCTTGCCGGGCAAAGTCGTTTGCGCGATCGTGGCCCATCTTTGCCGAGACCGCCGCGTCCGTTACGCAAAAGCTGCCGCCAAACCCGCAACACTCGTCCGGGCGTTTTGCCTCAATGATCTCAAGCCCGGGCACATGCTTCAGCAGGTCCCGGCTCATGGAAAATTCAGGCTGGTTCGGGTGCTCCGACGGGCGCGCCTGTTTCAGCCCGCGCACGGCGGTGCAGCTGTCATGCACACCGACTTTGTGCGGAAAGGACGCTTTCGGAAAGCTGTCCACCTTGTGGTCTTCATGAAGAAACTCGCTCAACTCGCGAACCGCAGCGCGCACCCGCACCACCTCCGGCGTTTGCTCGCAGGCATCCAGGTGGACCCGGATGTGGTGGACGCAGCTGCACGAAGGTCCCACGACCACCTCGTAGTCCTTGAAGCAGTCGACGAAATGCTTTTCCGTTGCCGCTGCCGCCTTTTGGTCACCTGTGTTGGCCATCGGCTGGCCGCAGCAGGTTTGCTCCCTGGGATAACTCACTTCGTGGCCGAGGCTTTCCAAGAGCTCCAGCGTCGCCACCGCTACCTCGGGATAAAACGCATCGATGTAACAAGGAACAAACAAACCTATCCGCATACTCGCTCCAACTCCCCTGAAACCCTTCCCGATCCTTGCAGTCCCTGTCTTTGACCCAAACGAAACAGGGAGCCTTCCACCTGGTTTGTCACCGCTTTTTGTGGGCGGCACATGTAAAAAGTGCTGCAATGCAGCAAATCCTGGTTTAGCTGGAAAACAACCGGCTGAGAAGATTTGTCTCAGCGAGATCGACCACCTCATCGCCTCGCCCACTCAGCACGCAGCGGGTAAGGTAAAGGCTGAAGCCGAGCGCCTGTTCTTTCGTGATAGTAGGCGGTATGGAAAGCTCCCGGCGGGCTGCGATGACCTCCACCAGCGCCGGGCCGTCGTGTGCGAAGGCCTCCTCGAGAGCCGGCCTCAGCTGCTCGGGGGTGGAAACGCGCACGCCCATCAGGCCGCAAGCTTTGGCCACCGTGCTGAAATCGGGGTTCTTAAGATCGGTCCCGAACGGCGCAATGCCTGCCGCCATCATCTCGACTTCAACAAAGGCCAGAGCGCCGTTGTTGAGAACGACGATCTTGACAGGCAGGTTGTTCTGCACCGCCGTTAGGAGCTCACCCATCAACATAGCAAGGCCGCCATCCCCGGCCATGGCAATCACCTGGCGCCCGGGAAAAGCAGCCTGCGCCCCGATCGCTTGCGGCAGGGCACCGGCCATGGATCCGTGCGACCAGGAGCCGATAAGGCGTCGCCGTCCGTTGAAGTGCAGGTAGCGTGCTGCCCAAATGGAGGGCGTACCGACATCGACGGTAAAGACAGCATCCTCTGACGCGATCTCATTCACGAGCTTAGAAACGAACTCCGGATGTAACGGCGTGGTGCCCGGCTTTCCGGTGGCCAGATCGTTTAGGTCTTTCCTGGTATGACGGTAGTGCTCAAGGCTGTCTTTAAGGTGAGCACTGCTCTTTTTCTTGCCGAGAAAGGGCAGGAGAGCCGTAACGGTTTCCTTGACCGAGCCGATCAGGCCGACATCGACCACAGTGCGGCGGCCGATCTGCCCGCCGCGAATATCCACCTGAATCTTTTTTACCTTTTCCGGATAAAACTGCGGATACGGGAAATCGCTCCCGAGTACAAGGAGGGCGTCGCAGTGCATCATGGCACGGTAGCCTGAGGAGAAACCCAGCAAACCGGTCATGCCCACGTCGTAAGGGTTGTCGTACTCGACAAACTCCTTGCCTCGGTACGCGTGAACAATCGGTGCCTGCAGCAGCTCAGCAATACTCATCAGCTCATCGTGCGCACCCGCGCAGCCCGCACCTGCGAGAATGGTGACTCGCTTGGCGTCGCTCAGGATCGCCGCGGCCGCCGCGATATCACGCGACGGCGGCAGGACGCCGGAGTCGTTGCGAAGAAATCCAAGCGGAGCGGCAGCCGCTTTGCTCGTCATCGTGGCAATGTTGCCCGGCAACACTACAACCGCGACCCCACGCTGGGCGATGGCGGTGCGCATGGCAATGGCGAGAATGCGCGGCATCTGATCGGGTTCCGAGATCACGCCGCAGTAGTGGCTGCAATCCTTAAAGAGCTGCTCCGGATAAGTCTCTTGAAAGTAGGTTGTGCCCAGCTCGGTCGTGGGGATCTGCGACGCGATGGCGAGAACCGGCACGCGACTGCGATTGCAGTCAAACAGCCCGTTGATGAAGTGAAGGTTACCCGGGCCGCAGCTGCCCGCGCACACCGCCAAGCTGTCCGTCAAGTGTGCATCGGCACCCGCGGCGAAAGCAGCAGCTTCCTCATTGCGGACATGGATCCAAGACATCTGCGGATGCTTCCTGATCGAGTCCGTGACGCCGTTCAGTGAGTCGCCCGGAAGCCCATAAACGCGAGCTATGCCTGACATGGCCAGGGTTTCCACAAGGATTTCTGCTACTGAAGCCATTGCTCCTCCATCCCGCGTTTCGCTGCTTCCATGCTCCGCATTGTGCTCCTTTTCGCTTTAGCAATGAAGCGTCAAACACAGACAAGACTGAGCCCGCTTTCGCCGTGACCTAAAAGGCAAGTGTCAAACCGACGCAGGGTTATAGGCCGGGACTTCACGCGTTGGGGGTGAATCCACCCACGCACACGTTGAGATTTGAGCTTCACAGTCAACCTTGAAACTCGCTTTGCAATGTCGCTTGGGATACCGATCGATTGACGGGGGGTTGTATGAAAACTCGCTCGGTATCGGCGAAACAGCCGCCTTGCACGCGGTGAGAGCCTACGCCTGGCAACCACTTTCCCACTCACGCGGCAAACCTGGCGTTTCTTGCGCTGCGGCTCCGGCTTGACGCACCAGTGAGCCATGCGCGGAGTGTCAGCGGCCTCCGCCGGGCGGTTCCGACAAGGAATACCGGCGCAGGCCCGCAAGCTGCATCCCGGCCAGCACCACGAAGTGAGGATTGTTTTTGAGGTATCGCTTCCAAAGCCGCCGCGGCTCCTTGATGAGTCGGTACAGCCACTGCAGCCCGCTGCGCTTCATCCAGTCCGGCGCTTCGCTCAGGTTGCCGCTCAGCAGGTCAAACGCCGCGCCCACGCCGACCATCAGCTTTACCGGCAAGCGCCCGGCATACTCGCTCATAAAGCGCTCCTGCTTGGGCGTGCTCAGGCCCACCCACAGGACGTCCGCGCGAGCCCGCAGGAGATCGGCGGCCAGCTCCCGCTCTTCCTCCCCCGTCAGTGTGCGGAAGGGCGGCGTATAGGTACCGACGATCTCGACGCCGGGAATGCGCGCGCGCAGGCTCGCCGCAAGCGAGTCCGCCACGCCCGGCTTGCCGCCGTACAGGAAGTGCCGGACGCCGCGCCCGACCCCCGCTTCCGCGAGCGCCACCATGTAATCCGGCCCATACACGCGCGTCATGCCGGCGAAGCCGTGAAAGTGCCCCAGCCACACCGTCGGCATGCCATCCGGCGTGGTCAGGAACGAGCCGTTGAGCACCCGCCGGAATCCTTCGTCCGCCTGCGCCTCCATGATGCCGTGCACACCCGTAACGCACACATAGCCGCGTCCGCCGCTTTCCAGCAAGCGCAGGGACTCGCCGACTGCCTCGCCCATCGAAACCGCGCTGACCCCCACGCCAAGTATGTTGACGCGAGCTGTTGTTCCCTGCTCCATGCGGGCCTGCCTTTCTTGCTCCTTATCCTGCCATCGCGGACGTTTACAAGCCAGCAAAAATGTGGGCCGCGCAGAGCTCCGGGGCAGCCCCTTTGCCAAGACAGGCCTTGCGACTATACACGCGAAATCCGCAATCCTTTTCCCGTTGACACCCCTTGACGCCGCGCTCGCGCTGAAGCGCGAAAGCTATCGCAAAACCGGCTTCTCCCCGGCGGACGCCTGGAACACCCTCAGCTACCCCGGTTTTTGGAAGCTCGCCGCCCGCAACCGTCGCGAAGGGTTTTCGGAGATGCTCCGCTCGGCCGGCAGAACCCTGTTTACCCGCTCGCTCCAGCGCCTCGTTCCCGAGGTCGAAGCGCGCGATCTCGTCCCCTGCGCTGCGGGCGTTCGCGCCCAGATCCCTGGCCCCATCCGGCGCGCTGGTCGACGACTTCCTGATCGAAGAAGGCGATCGAGGAAGGCGAGCGCTCCCTACACGTGTTCAACGCCCCCTCACCCGGCCACCGCCTCACTTGAGATCGCGCGGCACATCCTGGCTCGCGTGCCCCAGCCCGCGAGCGCGGCCGTTCCCATCGTTGCCCGCGGGCGGCTGCCACCTGTCCCTGCTCCGCTCGATCGCGCGCGAGCACGAGTTCTCCGTGTTTTCCGTCCAGTTCGAGAACCCCGACCCTGCCCGCATCCGCCGGGTTCGGGTCTCCATGCCCACGCGCCCGCTTGCGCTCTTGTTTGTCTGCTCCACCTCCTCGCGCCGATTCTCTACCTGCTGCACAGGCTGCGCACCCGGAAGCGCTTCAACGTAATTCAGTCGGTGGAAAACAATCTTTCTTTCGGCAAGCTGGTTTATTCGCATTTTTCGCACACCACCTTTTTGCGCAACCATCCTTCGAAACGCCGGGGCCTCCGCGCCGAGCTGCGCTGGCTCGACAACTGGCTCCATGCGCGCGCCGAGCGGGTGCGCTATCCCGGGGCTTCTCTGCTGGTCGCGCCTTCCGGCGGCCTGGCCGAGGAGTTTACCCGCGACTACCCCTTGGAAGCCGCTCGCATTTCCGTCGTTCCCAACCCGGTTTCCGTGGCCCGCATGGTGCGGGCCGCCGGGTTTGACCGCGACGCTTTCCGTGCGGCCCGCGGCTTCGGCCCTTCCGACATCGTCCTGGTGTTTGCCGCTCTCGGTCACTTCGAGCGCAAAGGGCCTGCCTTTTCTTGTGGAAGCGTTCGACCTATGCCCCGTGCCCACGCTCAAAGCTGCTGGTCGTAGGCAGCGAGCCCGCCCTCATCGCCCACACCCGCGCGCGCCCCGACGCGACGCGCCTGGGCCCGCGCGTCCACTTTGCCGGCATGCAGGCCGATGTCCGCCCCCACCTTTGGAGCGCCGATGCCTTTGCCCTCCCTTCCGCTTACAAAACTTTTTCGCTCGTCACCCATGAGGCCGCGGCTGCCGGGCTTCCCTTGCTTGCCCCGCCCCCACGGGAGCAACCCGCGGCGACCCACCATCGCAAAACCGCGTAAATCATGCGCTGGCGCGCAAACAGTCCGCAATCACACACTTTTTCTGCTAGCCTTTTGATCGTGCAGCACTCGGCAGTACATTGAATTGCCAGCGCCGCCCTGTCCTCCCCAGACCCGGCAAGTCCAATAAAGCCCCCAGCGCGGGCGCATCTTCTTCGGCATGGCCGCTTTGGCCCGCAGCCAGAGTGGATTCCCCTCCACGATGATCTGAATCGGCGCAGGACGATACACCGCCGGGACCGCTGAACAATGGAACAATAGAACAACGGGAACAACGCATTCTCAACGGATGGAAAGAGATCAGCGCGTATTTCCGACGGGGGACGCGCAGCGCTGGAGCTCCAGTTCGGCATGCCCGTGCACAGGCCTGCCAACAAGCGCCGGAGCGCGGTCATCGCTTTCTCGGAGGAGCTTCGGGGCTGGCTGATGACCCATCGCGAAGCCCTGGAGCAAGACGACGGCAATGGGAGCGACAGCAGCCCCTCCAAACTATATGAGGCGCTGAACCGGCTCGAAACCGAATCCCGAGAGATCACGGCAAGGCTCCTGCAGCTCCGGCAACGGCTGAAGACCAGTATGGACTCCCCCACTGAAGCGCTTTCCTGAAATGCCGCTTCCGCGTTCGGGTCCACCTTCAAAACCGGCACGCTTCTCACCAAAGGGCCTGGCACTCTGCCAGGCCCTTTCGTTTCCGCGTTTCTGTTCTGAACGGCTCCCCGGATAATCGCTGCGCCCGTATGACCTTAGTACGACTTACTTATGTACTGTGCGCTTCAGTCAATCCCACTTTTACCCCGGGGCGCGCTTTCGACACCTCTGTGTTGTCGCCCCGTCTTTTCCGGTTAAGAAATTGTGAGCCGGCCCGGCGGAGCCTGCCCTTTTCAACATAATTGATGCTCGCGCCCATTTTGGTAAGCTCTACCGACAACCGCGTACTCCCAAAGATGGTATTGACGAGCTAGATAGATCCAACCATACTCAGGCGAAGCCAGATAAAACGTTTGCACCTACACTTGGAATGCTTGCACCCACTCACTTTATTCCTCCTTTGCGCCGATTCCAAACAGAGGAAGCTCTATCCATGCGTGTTTCACTTATGCAGGCACAGTTGCGCTTGCTCCCGCCTTTCGTGTCAGCGCAGCAATGCCAAGATCAATTACAACACCTTCAGGAATGGCCACCGCTTCGCCATCGGGCAGCAAGGATCCAATGCAGCGGGCCTGGAGATCGCCTGTAACTCGGTAACGAAGCCGCTGAACCCTTGGGCGCTGACCTATGGTCTTTTCATCGTGCCCGACGGAAGCACGGGAGTGTTCGTGCACGAGATTTACTTGAATGCGAACCTGCCCGTGGCCCGCGCCTGCACCGGCTCGGGCTGCCACTACGGGTACGGGATCGAGTCCTCGGGACACGGCACGCAGGTCTACAACAACATCGTCGAAGGCAATTGGATCAACGGTGGGGCGGTCGGGCGGTCGACCAACTTAAAGGTTCCTCAACAACATGCTTTGCGGCCCGGCGATGGCGAAGGCCGGCTTTGTGGTGTACGAAGACTTTGCGGACTACCGCGCCACCATCACCGGCAATAGCACCTCGCCCGGAATGAGCTGCGGTCCCCACCGGTACGGCACTCCCCGTTGGTATGGAACGGCGCGGCTTCAGAGAAAAGCCGCGCCGCCCACTTCCGCTTACATCGACTGCACGGGCAGCCGCAGCAGGTCGTCCACCAGGCCGACCTCGCGCTGCACAAACGGCTCCCCATACCGCACGCCGCCCAGGAGCCCATAGTGCCGCGCCTCGGCCCACGTTCGCTCGCGGATCTCCGCCTCCGGCACAAACAATCCAGCCCCCGCAGCCTGGTCGCCGTACTGCGAGCGGTAGGCCATCAGAGCCCGGTGCCGCTCCTCGATATAGGGAGTAATGTCGACCACAAAAGAAGCCCGGACATCCGCGTACAGGCTCGCATACACGATCTTGAATGGCCGGTACGGCGCACCGCCGTCTTCAGTTTCGACCTTGGCGAGCCCCGCCACAAAGCAAGCCTGGTAGCCCAATCCGGCACAGGTTGCATGGTCCGGGTGCCGCGCTTCCCAGTACGGCAGGATGACCACACGCGGCCGCAGCGCCCGCACCACCCGCGCCACCTTCAGCCGGTTCGTATACGTGTTCTCGATTGCCCCGTCGGGCAAGTCCAGCGCTTCCCTGTGCGCCACGCCCAAAATTCGCGCCGCTTCCGCCGCCTCCGCCGCGCGTTCCGCAGCCGACCCGCGCGTGCCTGCTTCCCCCGCGGTCAGATCCAGGATAGCGGTTCGCCGCCCCTGCGCCCGCGCCCGCAGCAACGTGCCCCCGCAGGTCTGCTCCACGTCGTCCCGATGCGCCGCGATCGCCAGAATATCTATGTTGTCCATACGTCTTCCTGGTAACCGCAGAGCCCGGACTCAGTACCAGGTGTTGTCTGAGTCGTCCGGCGCATCCATGTACGCCACGTCCACAACCGTCCCCTGCACTGTCACGTTTGCGTTATCCAGCGCATTACCCGCCTGCGTCCCGTAGATGTACACCTGCCCGCCCTCGGCCGTGTAGACCTTGTGCAGCCCGGTGAGCGCGGCAATGCCGGTCCCATCGCCCTTGTATGACTCGATGGTGGTCACGGTGCCGGTCGAGGTGTTGAACATCGTCATACACCCGTACGGCGTCGCCGCGCCGGCCTGCGCCTGCCGGTAACGCTCGCCGCCCTGGCAGTTGCGCGAGCCGAGCCACAAAGTATTGTCGTCGGCCAGGACCATGCGCTCGTGCGTGCCGTCCGAAATGCCTATGGGTGCCCCAGCCGTCGCCGTTTGCAAGTTGATGACGGAAAGCTCCCCGGTAAACAGCCCATCCGGGAGCTGCTGCTGCCCGGCGACATACATCGTGTTGCCGTCGAATAGCGCGTCGGTCGCTCCACCCGGGGTCGCGATGAAGTTCGCGGTCTGCAGGTTCGCTCCGGCAGGGCCGGATACCCCCGAATTGAGAACGCTCGCGGGCAAGGGAATCCGCGTCACCCCGGCAGCCGTTCCGCCGCATTCCGGGCCGCAGTCAATCACATAGGCGGAAGCGCCATCGGGCGAAAACACGGCTTTGATGGGGTGGTCTACCGGCGCGGCTGTTGTGGTTACGGGGAAGACGCAGTACTGCGGCAGGTTCTGCGGCTCGCAATCCTCCGAAGGTTGGCTCGTCGTGCCATCCGGAAAGGTGATCTGGAAGGAGGTCGGCTTGTTGATCGCCGCCTGCTGCTGCGCCGTTGTCAGGTGCACCACGCTGTACACGGCATTTTGGTTCTGGACAAAGGCAAGTGCAATGGTTCCCGCCGGGTTGATTGAAACCCGGTATACCCCCGGCAAGTTTAGGGCGAAACTCCCCGGCGTCGTTGACGCGTCGGTCATCTGCAATATGTGGTTTTGCTGCTGCGCCGCGAGGATGTACTGCCGGCTCGAAGACGCGAAAATCGACGAGGGGATCTCGCCCGCCGCCGGGGCCGGCAGTAGAGAGTTCGCTGTTTCCGCCGCGTAGTTGACGGCGGTCAAGGAGCCGTCTGAAATCGAAAACACCAGCCCGGACTGCTCCGCGGGGAGGTTCTGAATGGAGATGGGCAACGACGACCCGTTATAGCCCCCGATGGGGAACGAAGCTACCGTGTTCTTGTAGTTATGCCGGACATCATACAGCCCGTCAACCAAAGCCAGCGAACCCTGCCCGGAGACCTGCGAAGCGATGAGCACCCGGTTGAGAATGCCGCTTGGCGGCAGGTTCCGGCCGGCGAAATAGTAGTTCTTCCCGCAAGCCCCCAGGCTGAGCACCACGAATGCAACAGCCGCGACGAGCGGCACCACACGCCCGGAACGCCGGGCGGACAACAGCTTCAACCAACGCAAATGAAGATCCCCGATCCCCTCGAGTAGAGCGGCAAGCTCGCACGACCCCCGGGGAAAGCTGAGTATATCAAAGGGGTCCGCCCGCCGGGCAGTTTGGGCCGGGGGCTTGGGATTCTGCTTGCCGGCGGCGGCTCCCCAACTCCGCACTGATGCGGGAACAGGCCGGTAAAGCCGTGGCGCAACAAACCCGTGCCGGCCCGCCCCCGAAATCTTGTACATTGACCGCAATGCCCAACCGCCTCCACGAGCTCTTCGGCACGCAGCCCATTCTCGCCGACGGCGCCATGGGCACCACGCTGTACGACCGCGGTGTTTTCCTGAACCGCTGCTACGACGAGATCAACCTGTCGGATCCCGCGCTCGTGCGCTCCGTCCACGAGGACTACCTCCACGCCGGCGCACAGCTGATCGAAACCAACACCTACGGCGCGAACCGCTTCCGACTCCATCGCTTCGGCCTCTCCGAAAAAGTGCGCGAAATCAACCAGGCCGGCGTCCGGCTCGCCCGGGAAGCCGTCCGCAACCACGCCGACAAGCAAGCCGCCCAAGCCTGGGTCGCCGGCGGCATCGGCCCCCTCGGCATCGCCCCCCTCGGTACCACCATGGAGCCACTCGGCAAGATTCCCCGCGAAGAGGTCCGCGCGGCCTATGCCGAGCAGATCACGGCGCTCGCCGAAGCGGGGGTCGACCTGCTCATTTTTGAAACTATCGCCTCGCTCGCCGAAGCCGAACAGGCCCTGCAAGCAGCGCGGGAAACCGCGCCGCACCTGCCCGTTGCCGCCATGGTCACGGTCGATGAAGAACACGTCTGCCTGGACGGCACAACCGCCGAGCAAGCCGCCGCCCGCCTCGCCGCCTGGGGAGCCGACGGCGTCGGCGCAAACTGCTCCACCGGCCCGGCCGCGATTCTTTCCGCGGTCGAGTGCATGGCCACGGCCACCAGCCTGCCGCTGCTCGCCATGCCCAACGCCGGCGTCCCCCGCTCCGTGGATGGCCGCAGCTTGTATCTCTGCTCGCCCGAGTACATGGGCAGCTTCGCCCGCAAGTTCCTACGCGCCGGGGTGCAGATCGTGGGCGGCTGCTGCGGCACCACCCCGGCCCACATCCGCTCCATGCGCTCTTTTTTGCGGGCGGAAGCCGCGCAGCAGTCCGCCGTAGGACCTTCGATCTCAGTCACGGCTTCCGCGCAGCGGACGGCCCCCGAGGGCGAGACCCAGCCCCCACCGCTCCAAAGCCGCTCGACGATCGGCCGCCTTCTAGTGGAAAGGCACTTCATCACGCTGGTCGAAATCGTCCCTCCGCGCGGCATTGACACTACCCGCGAACTCGCCGGGGCCAAGCTCCTCGCTGCTCACGGCGTCTCGGCAATCAACATCCCTGATTCGCCCCGCGCCTCTGCCCGCATGAGCGCCCAGTCGCTTTGCATCCAGGTTCAGCAGCAAGCGGGTATCGAGACTGTCCTCCACTACACCTGTCGCGACCGTAACCTCCTTTCCATTCAATCAGATCTGCTTGGGGCTTCATCCATTGGTTTAAAAAACATCCTTTGCCTCACCGGCGATCCGCCCAAGCTCGGCAACTACCCCGATGCCACCGCTGTCTTCGACGTCGATGCCATCGGCCTCACCAAGATCGTCCGCAACCTCAACTGTGGGCTCGACATCGGCGGCAACCCCATCGGTGCCTCGACCGGGCTCACAGTCGCGGTGGCCGCCAACCCCGGCGTCCCCGACCTTGAGAACGAGCTCCGCCGCTTCGCCCACAAGGTCGAGGCCGGGGCCGAGTACGCCATCACTCAGCCCGTCTTCGACCTGCGCCAGCTTAAAGAGTTCCTGCGCCGCATCGAGCAGTTCCGCATCCCGGTGATCGCCGGCATCTGGCCCCTCACCTCGCTGCGCAATGCCGAGTTCATGCGGAACGACCTTCGCGTCTCCGTCCCCGACGAGATCATGCTCCGCATGGCTAAGGCCGGCGACAAAAGCCCCGACCACGCCCGCGCCGAAGGAATCGTCATCGCCCAGGAAATGCTCGCCGAAGCCCGCCCGCAGGTCCAGGGCATCGCCGCCAGCGCTCCTTTCGGCCGCTACGCAACCGCAGTCGAGGTGCTCCAAGCCGTTCTCCCGCAGCGCAACCACTGAGATAGAGTGACAGCCATGGCAAATTCGCGCAAAACTGCCACTCAATCGCCTGGAACACCGCGTAAAACCAGCAAGAAGACTGGAGTCGGAAGCGCAGTCAAGAAGCGCTTGTCCGCATCCATAGCAGGTGTGTACACCGTACCGCCCGTCATTGGCAAAGGAACGCTGACAAAGGCGCAGGTCCGCCGCGCCGTCGCGAAGGCGCTTGAGGCTAAAACGTTCGAGGCTGATAAGTAAGAGCGCTCCGCTCTCTGGCTATGACACCAACGTATTTATCAACTGTCCGTGTGATGAGAACTATAAGCCCAATCTGAACGCCATTGAGTTTGCCATGATTGATTGCAGTTTTACAGTGCGTTGCGCCCTTGCCGCAGAAGATACCAGCCCAACCCAAATCGACAGGATTTAGAAGCTGATCGATAAGTACCGTTTCGGCCTCCATGACCTTTCGCGCATTCAGCACGATCCCGTTTGTTGCCTGCCCCGGTTCAATATGTCCTTCGAACTGGGTTTGTTCTTAGCTGCTCGTCGCTTTGGCGGTGCGAAACACCGTACAAACTCCTGCCTTGTCGTGGAGGCCAACCAGTACAACTAGAGTTGAACTTCTTCGGTCAAGCCAATCTCATGGGCGACTTTGTAAGGCAGCAAAGCGCTCACCTTAACAAACCCGAACCGACCCGCTCAAGATTTTCGGTTAAAACCAGAGATGGCGAACGCTGTATACGGTCTTAAAACATGAGCGTATTCGCTCGTTCAGCAGCGGACCGGCCTACGGAGACATCCCGCTCTTCTGCTTTACTCTGTGAGCAGACCCATGGCCACCTTTGAAGAAAACGTCAAACAGCTCGAAACCATCGTCGCCCAGCTCGAACGCGGCGACCTCCCCCTGGAAGATTCCATCCGCCTCTTCGAGGACGGCATGCGCCTGTCCTCGGCTTGCAAGGAGCAGCTGGAAGCCGCCGAAGGCAAAGTCCAGGTCCTGATCAAGCAGCGCGACGGCTCGCACCAGCCCGAGCCTTTTCCCCCGGGCAAGTAGAACGGCCTTTCACTCGATCGCCGAAGTCGGCGTAAGCTCAGGTATCAGGATGCAAATGTCATAGCTGTACACGGCGTGCTCCCATTCGCGGGAAAGATTCAGGCCCCGGTATCGCAGCTTGCGGAGATCGAACAGCGTCAGGGTCGTTCCCGGAGCGCCGGGCTGCTGCGGCAGCAGATCGGCAACAGCGGGCGCGAGCCACTTGGAGTCCGGATCCTGCGCCAACACAAACGGCTCCTGCACAATTGGCCTGCCATACCCTACCATGGTGGCGTGCGCGCCGTGCGCACCCAGCACGAAGATGTGGAGGGACTGCGCCTGCTCCCCCGCCGCCAATTCAGCGACGAAGTCGCCCAGGTTCAGCTCGTGCGTGTAGCTGAAGCCTTTGCCGGTATGGTTATCGCCGAATTTGAAGAACACCCGCGCTGCCGGGTTTGCCTGTTTGAGCGGCAGGTACTCTTGCAGAAAATGCAGCTTCAGCAGCTCGGCTCGCACCAGGTTCGATTCCGGCGAGTGTTCAAGGTGGAGCCGGTAAATCCGCCGCGACACCACAAACTCGTGCAGGAGATCGCGGGTCGCCGCCGTGCCGTCCGCGTCCACCGCGGACTGGAGCGCGTCGATCTCGCCGTCGCTGGAAGCCACTAGGAACAGCTGGTCATACCTGCCGGCTTGTTTAGCCCGGACCGCCGCGGCCCGCTCCTGAACCTGCGCAGCCGCAATCGCGCTGCGTGCGCGCGGGCCGGGCTTTGTCTCCGCCATCGCCTCCAGCAGCGCGCCGGCAGAGCCGAGAAACTCCTGATCCAGCCCCCAAAGCGCAAACCCCGGATTGCGCGAGGACGCGGCGCAATGGGCAGCCAGGTCGTTCTCCGGCCGCATATCGAGAAAGGCCATGCTGCCCGGATACGCCTGGAGCCGCTTGGACATGCGGGCGATGCGGTCCGGGCGGCGCAGGAGCGCGCTTACAAACCGGGCCGCCTCCGGGCCGGCTTCCACCGCGTACGCATCCGGGTGCACCATGTTGCACAGCGCCGCGGCAAACAGAGGGATCTCACGGGTAAAGTGATCTTCGCCCAGCAGAACAAACCGCGACTGGCGCACTGCAGTTTCGAGCGCTTCAGCTCCTGCGCCCGAAAGTTTTCCATTCGCCAGGATCAACGGCATACTCGCCGCCTGGAGCGCTTGCGGAAAGCTGGGCTCGGGCGTTTGCGCCTGCACGGTGGGAGCAAGAGCGAGAAAGGCAAGGACGAGTCTGCGCCAAAACTGCATGGCACCACGGTACGCCCGGATGCCCCTATCAGCCGAGCTATTTTAGAGTTGCAGCCGGTGGTTCTTCTCTGCCCTGAACCGGCATCGACCGGAAGCTCTCACCGAGCACAGGGCGCTAAATAAAAATCGATGCGTCACTGGACCGGTTCGCGTATACCCACGGCCTCCAGCCGCGCTCGCACAAACCCAACCAAGGCCGGCGTTATATACCCCAGTGCCTGGACTTGAAAACGCGGTTTTCCTTCCAGCAAACGCCGGGAAACCCCTCCCCAACGCGGTGCGAGTCCGTCGCGTTGCACCTCGATTACGGCATCCGCGCGGTCTAAAAAAAGCCGCGCCGAGTCCTTAAAATCGGCTGTCCCCGCGTCGAGGACTGTCAGGTACAAATCCGGCTTGAGGAACTGAAGAACGGAGTTCGACTCCAGGATCGCATTGCGCGAGGCTGCAAGCTCCTTGCGGATGCGCGGCATCGCATCGCCGAGCATGCCCACGCGGGTCCGAACCCATAGCGACCGCGCCGCTCCCGCACGCAAATAGCGCCCGCTGTCCGTCGAAGGATCGCCGTCCGCACGCTCCGCGCCGACTGCCAGCGTGTGGTCGTCGGTTTGGCAGTCGCAGGGAGCTCCGTCCGCGGTGCAAAAGCCGTGGCCGTACTGCGTGATCTTGAACGCCGTCCACTCGTAGCTCCGTAGAGCTTCAATCAAGCCCGCCACGACCGAAGTTTTCCCGATATTGCGCGAATGTCCACCAATCACCACAACCATTGCGCCCTTTAAGCCGCGGGGTCGGTTCTTCGCGCCCGCCGCTCCCCTCGCAGCTCGGCCATCTCTTCCTTCAACAGCTGCACATCCTCATACGTTTTCAAGCTTCTGTCCAGGCGCTCGAAACCGTTCTTCATATCCTTTCGCAACTCCGTCACTTCCGCGCGAAGGTCCGCGATGTCGGACTTCACTTCCGCGCGAAGGTCCGCCATTTCGGATTTCAGCTCGGTGCGCAGTTCCGCGATGTCGGATTTCAACTCAGCGCGTAAGTCCGCCGCGTCGGACTTCACCTCGCCGCGCAGTTCGCGTAGATCCGCGCGCAGTTCTGCAACTGCGGTCCCGTGCGCTTCCAGTGTGACTTTGATCCCTCGCAGCTCCGGGGCAAGAAAGTCCTGGATCATCTGCCGGACTTCCTTGAGCGTCGAAGAAACCTCTAGGTTCTCTCCCATGGCTTCAGTATCGACCCCGCGCGCAACCGCCCGCAAGCGGAATCACGCACCGGCGCGTCCCTTCTTCCCACTCCGGGCCAGCCGTGCCAAAACGGCAAGCTCCTTCAAATATTGCGTAATCGGCCGCGCCGGCGTCCCCCAGAACAGTACGCCCGGCCCGTCGATCCGTTTGTGTGAAGGCACCCCACACTGCGCCCCCAGCACTGCGCCGGGCCCGATCGTCACATGGTCCGCGATGCCCACCTGCCCCGCCACAACCGCGCCCGCGCCAATCGCGCTCGACCCGGAAACCCCGGTCTGCGCGGCGATCACCACGTCCGCTCCGACGGCAACGTTGTGTGCAATGTGGACCAGATTATCCAGCTTGGTCCCGCGCGCGATCCGCGTTTCCTCGAGCGCTCCGCGATCCACGGTCGTGTTCGCACCGATTTCGACATCGTCCTCGATCACAAGGCGGCCCTGCTGCGGAAACTGCGCATACCCGCCCGTTTGCCCATCGCGCACGTACCCGAAACCGTCGGACCCGAGCACCGCGCCCGCGTGCACCACCACCCGCGCGCCCAGCTCCACCCCCGGATACAGCACAGCGCGCGGATAGATGCGACAGCCGGGCCCGAGCACGCACTCAGCGCCGATAACGGCCCCCGCATCGATGCGAACGTCTTCACCCAGGCGCGCCCCATCGCCCACGACTGCGAAAGGTCCCACGGAAATAGCGCGGGGCAGCTCTGCCTTTGGGGAGACTGAAGCCAAGGGATGCACACCCGTTGCCGGCTCCGGCGCGCGCAGCAGCTTCGCCGCCTTGCTAAAGGCGAGCTTGGGCCGCGAAACAAGCAGGACAGGGAGCGGTCCCGATTGCGCCGTATGGAGCTCCGGCGTAGTCAAGACGGCCACCGCCGCGCTACCCAGCGCCTCCGCTAAAACCGCCCCTGTCTCAGCGAACACAAGCGAAGAGTTTCCCGCGCTTTCCAGGCTTGCCACCCCGTACACCGTCCACGTGGCCGCGTGTGTCGGCTCCAGCCGAGCCCCGAGAGCCTCCGCAAGCGCGCCCAGCGTCATCCCCCCGTCCCGCGGTTCCTTCATCCCACCCCTTAATACACCGGCGGCTCGCCCGGCGGCCGCGTCTTCCAGCGGCGATGCACCCACAGCCACTGGTCAGGATACTCCCGCACAATCCGCTCAATCGCGGCCGTGCAGCGGGCGGTATTTTCCACCGCGTCGGCTTCCACGTCGCCTGAGCGTTGCATCGGGAGCTCGGGCCAAAAGTGCAGCACGTACTTGCGCTCGCCTTCGTGCCAAAGCAGCGCTCCCGGCAGCACCGCCGCACCGGTCCTCGCGGCCACCCGTGCCAGCCCTGAGGCTGTGCACGCCGGAATGCCGAAGAAGGGTACAAACACCCCTTGGGGCGGCGTCATGTTCGTATCCATCAGAATGCCCACCGAGCGCCCTTCGCGTACCGCCCCAAGCAGCCCTCGGGCGAAGTCATCCTTGTGCACCACGCGGTTGCCGTGCAGGCAGCGGATCCGGTTCACCCATGCGTCGATGCGGGGGTTATCGAGGCGGCGGATAACCATGCTCATGGGGTGGCCGGTGAGCGAATGGTAGTAGCTTGAAAGCTCCCAGCATCCCAGGTGCCCGGTCACGATCAGGACGCCGCGCCCTTCGGCCGATGCTCGCTCCCAGTGCTCCAACCCCTCATAGCGCAGGAAATCTCGCGTATTTTCGGGGGTGTAGCGGGGCATCCGGCTGAACTCGGCGAGCTGCCAACCCAGGTTGCGGTACATGCGGCGCAGCGTACACTCCCACCATCCCTGCCCGCGTTCCGGGAATGCCAGGCGCAGGTTGCGCTCCCCCGTACGGCGCAGCCTGGGCAGAACCCGGTAGGTGAAAGCGCCGAGAGCGCCGCCAACTACACGGGCTACAGGCCGGGGCAGAATCCCGAGCGCCCCCACAAGCAAGCGCACACACCCGTATTCAAACGCTTGCCGCAGAACTCCTCGATCTCCTGTCTTTCTCGAGTAGTGTACCGGGCGCAAACCAGCCGCAGGCCACCAGAAGCGCAAAGGGCCTCCCTCTCGGGAGGCCGGTAAGCAAGCTCACCCTAGGATGCCTGAGCTTTGCGGAAGTACTTCGCCACGGTTGAGATAAAAGGCTTCGCGTCCGCGGGCGGCAACACATTGCCCTTCAGAATCTGTTGAAAGGAGTGTGGCTGGCCGTAGAACGCCGTCGTGTCGTCCGTGTTTTGATACACCGCAACGCCATTCAGGTCTACGCCTGCAAACAGGCCCTTGGAGCGGGACCAGGTCAGCAGCTCCGATTGCAGTTTCCAATTTGTCGCGGCCTGCGTGGTGCGTCCGACCGGGCCGGCAGCCGCGCTCGCTCCGGCACCGATTTTGAATTTGCTTTCAAGCAGGTCTTGAAAACCCTTTTGGTTAACGGCCACGAGTACGAGGTCTGTCCCCGAACCGCCGATCTGGAAGCCGAACGAGCCGCCGACCATCTTAATAAATGCCGGAGCACTCCAACCGTGTCCTGTGCGGCAAGTTACAACACCCTGTCCGTACTCCCCGCCGAAGATGAATGCACCTTTAATCAGGCCCGGTATGACACCCACACAGGTGGCCTGCTCCAAAATCGACTCAGGAATCTGCTTGTCCGGCGTGGCCATGATCTCATTCAACGTTTCCGTTGAGTCCGTCAATCGATCGTCAAGCGTGGATTTGCTGCTTGCCGCCATCGCGGGAAGCGCCATCCCAGCCACACAGAGAACCGCAAGAAACTTTTTCATACCTTGTAAATCTCCCATTCAACAAAGCTCCCGGCGGTTGAAAGAGCTGCAGGCAGCTCGTTTTTACCGCTTCCGAGTTTCTTTGATGCATGTTTGAACACACGAAAGCCGGATTGCATTCGCCTAACCGAGGCACAAATTACGCGGAAGCGGAAAAAAAGAGGGGCTGGTCACGCGGTTGCCCGCCTTTCCAGCCCCGTTCCCCAGATCTGCGTTGTTACTGGTTACTTTTTATAACCTATCGGTTCGCTATGCAACATTACCTTTGATGCAGAGCTGTGGAAATCACAGCTTCGGCAGCACGATGCCCTGCTGGCCCTGATACTTCCCACGCCGGTCGGCATAGCTCACCTCGCAAGCCTCGTCGGATTGAAAGAACAAAATTTGGCAAAGCCCCTCATTGGCGTAAACCCTTGCAGGTAAAGGAGTTGTGTTAGAGATTTCGAGCGTCACGAATCCTTCCCACTCCGGCTCAAACGGGGTAACGTTCACGATGATGCCGCAGCGCGCGTATGTGGATTTGCC
Source organism: Acidobacteriaceae bacterium (assembly GCA_965218545.1). Taxonomy (GTDB): domain Bacteria; phylum Acidobacteriota; class Terriglobia; order Terriglobales; family Acidobacteriaceae; genus EB88. Next base: position 534,015 of record CBDCLB010000002.1, read on the forward strand.
CACGCAGATGGTCAACACATCTCGGGGAATCCGAAAGTATTCCACCGAACGCGCCAGCGCAAAGGAGTTTGGAGGAATGATGACCGAAGCAGCGCGAACGGTTACGAATGAGCGCTCGTCGAAGTTTTTCGGGTCGATGATGGCCGAGTTCACGTTGGTGAAGATCTTGAACTCGTCGGCCACGCGCAGGTCGTAGCCGTAGGAGGAGAGACCATAGGAGATCACGCCTTCCTTCACCTGCTTTTCGCTGAACGGCGCGATCATCGCCCGATCGAGCGCTTCCCGGCGGATCCAGCGATCACTTTTGATGGACATGAGACTCCGGCGGCGCAGTTCACGCCATAGAAGCGCGCGCCGCCCAGTAAGGTAGACCAACTCGAATCTGCATCTTACGGGGAGGCAGCCAAGGACCGCAACGGCGCGGGGATGAAGGGGTGGGCATGATCAAGCAGGACATCGTTCAGCAGGTAGTGGAGCGCACAGGCCTGCCCCGGAGCAAAGCGGAAGCCGCCGTGGACACGATCTTTGACCGCTTAAAGCAGGCCATGACCGACGGGGAGCGGATCGAGCTGCGGGGTTTCGGCGTGTTCAACGTCCGGCCGCGCAAGACCGGGATCGGTCGCAATCCCCGCACTGGTACTGAGGTGGCCATCTCCCCCGGCCGCGCCATCCGCTTCAAGCCGGGAAAAGAGCTGCACCTGCTGGACTAAGCCGCCTTACATCAGGTTGATTGCGTCGATATCCACAATCAGGTTGCGCCGGGGAATCGCTGCTCGTTCCGCATAGGAGAGCGCACCGCGCACAGCCTCGTGCAGGGCTGCCCGATTCCCCGCTTTCAAGAGCAGGTGGAACCGGTACACACGCTTGACCCGCGACAGCGGCGCGGAAGCCGGACCCAAAACCCGCACCTCCGGCAAGGTGGCTTCCCGGAAATAGCTGCCCAGCTTAGCCGCCCACCCCGCCGCTTCTTCCAGTTCCGTGCTGTGCAGGACGAGGTTGGCAAGGACGGCGAAGGGCGGGTAATGCATCCAGCGGCGCATCTTCATCTCGCGCTCCACAAAAGCGTTGTAGTCGTGGGCCGCGGCGCAAGCGATCGCATAGTGCTCGGCATGGTAAGTCTGCACCAGCACTCTGCCGGGCAAACTGCCGCGTCCGGCCCGGCCGGCAACCTGGGTCAGCAGCTGAAACACGCGCTCGGAGGCCCGGAAGTCCGGAAGCCCGAGTGCGTGATCGCAGCCCACGACGCCCACCAGCGTGACGCCGTGGATGTCGTGGCCTTTCGCGATCATCTGCGTCCCGACCAGCAGGTTGATCTCGCCCGCGTGCAGCTTCGCCAGCAGCCGCTCCATATCAAAGCGGCCCCGCACAGTATCGCGGTCCATGCGGCCAATGCGCGCGCCGGGAAACAGTTCAGCCAGCCGCTCCTCACCCTGCTGCGAGCCCGCGCCCAGGTAGTACAGATGCTCTGACTGGCAGTGCGGGCAGCGGGAAGGCACACGCGTCCGGAAGCCGCAGTAATGGCATTCCAAGCGGTCGCCTGCTTGCGCTTGCTCGCCGCCCAGGGCGGCCTTGTGCAGGGTCAGGGCAATAGCGCAGTTCTCGCATCCAAGCTTTTCGCCGCAAGCCCGGCACAGCGCGGCAAAGGAGTAGCCGCGGCGGTTGAGCAGGATGATGGCCTGCTCGCCGCGGTCCAGGGCGGCACGGGTCTCCTCGACCAGCGCCCGCGCGAAAATCTCCTCCCGCCCGGTTTCGCGGAACTCCTGCCGCATATCGATAAGCTCGACCGTGGGCAGGGGCCGGTTGCCGACCCGCTCGCGCATGGTCACGAGCCGGTAGCGCCCGCGCTCCGCATTGTGCCGGCTTTCGAGCGAAGGTGTCGCCGACCCCAGCACGACCGCTGCCCCCAGGAGCTTCGCGCGCATCACGGCGACGTCGCGGGCGTGGTAGCGCGGCATCTCCTCCTGTTTGTAGCTCCCGTCGTGTTCTTCATCCACGACCAGCAGTCCGAGGTCGCGCACGGGCGCGAACACCGCCGAGCGGGTGCCGACCACGATCCGCGCTTCCCCGCGCCGGATGCGGTGCCACTGTTCGGCGCGCTCCTCCGGGGTAAGCGCGGAGTGGAGCAGCGCCACCTCCGCGCCGAATGCCGCATGCATCTGGCCCGCCATGGCAGGGGTCAGGCCAATCTCCGGCACCAGCAGGAGCGCCCCGCGCCCGGCGGCCAGGGCGTGCCGCATGGCCTGGAGATACACCGCCGTCTTGCCGGAGCCCGTGACGCCGTGCAGCAGGATCGGCTCAAATGTGCGACGGTCCACGGCTGCCGTGATGGAGCCGAGCGCCTCGCTTTGCGCGGGGTTCAGCGCGTGCAGATGCGCGCCGGTCAAGGCCAGGCCGGAAACGTGAAACGCCAGCGGGCGGTCCTCCATGCGCACGAGGCCGCGCCTGACGAGCGAGCCCAGGGTGGACTGCGGCGTGGGTGCGGCTCGATCGAGCAGCGCGCGCAGCTCCGGCACAGGCAGCGCGCCGCCCGCCCCGGAAAGCTCGGCGAGCACGCGTTGCTGGTTTTCATTCAGCTTCGGCAATCGCTCCGCCATGGAAAGTACCGCCCAGCGCACGGTGCGTTCGGCGTTGCGGCCGGCGACTTCCGTTTCGCGGCTGAGCCACTTCTTGCGGAGCATGCCGTCCAGCAGCGCACGGCTCGCGCCGGTCGCGGTGCGCACGGTTGCTACCCGGGCCGGCTCGCCGTTCTCGAGATAGTTCAGGACGCTGTACTCGGTATCCTGCTCGGCCGCGGTAAGCCGGGAGCGCCGGGAGGAGCCCTGTGCCGCGCCCGCATGGAGCGCGGCCCGGCCAGCGTCGGCGATGCGCAGGAGCACACGCTTGCGCACCTCGGCGACCAAGGGCAGCATTGTCCTGAGAACCTCGCCCAAGGGGCACACGTAGTAGCCCGCGATCCACTCCGCCAGTTGCATCAGCTCGGGCGCGACCACGGGCTCCCGGTCCAGCACGGCCAAAACCGGCTTGGCCTCGACCGGCGGAGGCTCGGCATGGAGCCGGACCACGATGCCGCTCATTTTTTCATTGCGGAATGGAACTAAAACGCGCGCGCCCACCGCCGGCGCGGGTTCACCGCAGCCATAAGTCCAAACCCGGTCCAGCGGCACGGGGAGCGCGACATCGCAGAAGGGGGCCACTCCGGCGAGGGTAACAGGTGCGCACGCAAAACAAAGCGGGCAGGCCCGAAGGCCTGCCCGCTTCTCCCCGCGGGTGTTTACTGGCCCGAAAGCGCGGAAAAGATGCCGCGCATGTTCAGGGTTCCCCAGCCGGTGACCGGATCCCAGCCCTGCGTGACCGGCAACGACGAATCGGTGCCGAAGGTCAGGTCAAAGGTGCTGCCGCTGTAGGGGCTGTGGTACAGCGTGCCCAGGAACGGGCTGTCCGTTTCCGGCGCACCCAGCGTTTCGGCCGAGTAGGTGGTCAGGGTTGAGCCGTCCTGGATCGCGCCCTGCACCGAGAACTGCATCGGCGCGGGAAGCACGTCCGTGATCGCGCCCGAACTCGCGTACTGCGCGATGTACGGTGCCGCCTGCCCGAGCGGGAAGCCGAACCGCTGATCGAGCAGCGCCCATTCCGCCGTAAAGATCGGCGACGCCAGGCTGGTTCCGCCGATCGCGACATAGTACTGGTTGCCGCTTTCGGTGAAGATGATCTCAACGCCCGTATACGGATCGGCGAGGGCCGCAACGTCGGGCACTTCCCGTCCGGTGCCGCTCAAAGCGCTCTGGTAGGCGGGTTTCTTGAAGTATTGGCTCACGCCGCCGCCCGCTCCAAACTGGAAGCCGTACACCAGCGGCGGATTCTGGATCTTGGTGCTGGTTGCCAACCGGGTAAGGTTGGTGCCCCAGCCGGTCTGGAACACCGTCCCATCGACAGGGTTGAACGCCGCGCTGGTGCCGCCCACGGCTGTCGCGTAGGGCGAGCTGGCGGGCGAGCTCACGTCGGTGGTGCCGTCTTCTTGCAGCGCGAAGTCGCCGCTGTCACCGCTCGAGAAGTTGACCGAGATGCCTTCAAACGCGGCCAGCTCGCAGATTTCGTCCCAGGAGGTCACGCTCTGCGGGTCGGATTCGAGCTCACCCAAGCCGTAGCTGTTTGAGATGACGTTGGCAATGTGGTTTTCGATCACATACATCACCCCGGCCTGGAGGTCGTCGTTGTAGTTGGTGGGGGTCGCCACCAGCACGATATTCGCGTCGGGCGCGATTGCGTGCGACCACTCGACGTCGAGCGTGGTTTCCTCTGCCCAGCCCGCATCGGCACCGGTCACAGGCGCAGGTGAAAGCACCTTGAAGTTCGTGCTGTTCGCCGCGGGAAGGTGATAGATGGAGTTGAAGGTTGCTAGGTCGGCATTGATGGTCGGCGAGCCGTATGCATCGACGATGGCGATGGTTTGGCCCTTGCCCGTGTAGCCCTGTCCGTACACCGCATCGAGCCCGGCCAGCCGGTATTCATCCTGCGGAGAGTAGCCGCAGGGGGCGACGGTGCCGGGGGTCGTGTTGTTGTCGTTCGCGCCATATGCGACTCCGTTATAGGCAGCGATCGCCGTCGTGCCGGCCGCAGTGCCCGGGCCGGTAAACGTCACCGTCTTCGGCGTATAAAGGCAGGCCGACGAGTAGTACGCGCCGTTCGGGCCGGGGTTGGCGGCGACCGGCACGATGCCGATCTGCTTGCCCGTCGCCGGATCGACCGGGTGCAGGATATAGGGCTGCATCCGGGTCGAGATGCCCGTTACCGCGCGGACCAAACCGGCTGCTCCGCCCGTGAGTGAGGGCGCGGTCGCAAGCGCGCTCACCACGGCTCCATTGGCTTTGCGGTACTGGTTCACCGTGGTGTGGAAGGCGGCCTCAAAGTCGGAGGTTTGGCCCTGGATCTTGACCGCGAAGTTATGCGGGTCGGCGCTGACGACGGAAAGATTGTGCGCCGCCAATTGCTTTTTCACGCTTGCCATTTCATCGGCGGTGGGGGCGAACTGCTTCATTGCCTCCGTAGAAGCGAACTTCTGATAGGAGGCTGACCCCGGCGTGTACATGTCCTTGACTGCGGCGTCGAGCGCGGCCTTGTTATGCAGCTGCAGCCAAACGGTACCGGTGATAGACGCTGAGGGGCGCTGCTGGCCGAGGCTGACAGCCGAGCGCTGGAGCGACGGGGCGACCTGCCCGTAGGCGGCGCCGGCGAACAAGGTGGATAACAAGGCAGCGGCGGCAACCGGGCGGAGTCCGGCGCGGAAGGGGAGCGAGCAAGTTGGCATGCGGCACTACTCCTGAAGTTCTGACAGATGGGCGCAACAAGGGCGGGTCTGAAGGAGTGCAAGGCGGGGAACGGCAGGGCAGCAAAGCAGAACAAAGGTCGCGGAGTTTTGGCCTCCGCCTCAGTGGCAAGATGTATAGCACACGGGGGTTGCCCCGCCCAAGAGATTTCTTATTCAGCCTGTAAATCGCGCCCGTTTGCATCGGCGGCGAGCTCGCGCATGGCGATCTGGAGGTCGGCCCAGGCTTCCTTTTTTTGGCGGGGGTCGCGCAGAAGGAACGCCGGGTGATAGGTCACGATCAGCTTCGCGCCGTACGCCGGGTGGATGCGGCCGCGCAAGGCGCCCAAGGGGCTTTTTGCGCCAAGGAGGTAGGTGGCCGCGGTAGAGCCCAGCGCGACGATGACCTCCGGGCGCACGATCCCGATCTGCTGGAAGAGAAACTGCGTGCAGGTGTTCGCTTCCACCGGCTCCGGGACGCGATTGCCGGGAGGGCGGCACTTGACGATGTTTGCGATGTAAACATCTTCGCGGCGGAGGCCCATCGCGGTGATCATGTTGTTGAGCAGCTGCCCGGCTTTCCCGATAAATGGAATGCCCTGGGCGTCCTCATCGGCCCCAGGGCCCTCGCCGATAAAGAGGAGCCGGGCGTTCGGGTCGCCGTCGCCGAAGACGATGGTGTGGCGGCCCTCGAAGGCGAGCGGACAGCGGGTGCAGTCGCCGATTTCATCACGAACGGCTTGGAGGGCAGCCGCGCGGTCGAGGACCGGCAACGGCTCGCCGGGAAGGTCTACGGGCGGCGGCGCGAGGGGCTGGGCGCGTTTGCGGGCTGCGATCTCATGCTCCTGGGCGGTTGTGGCCGCGGTGAGGGGCTCCGGCGGCTCGCTTGCATCCGTCAGCAGCGCTGTAGCCGGCCGGCGATATAGGTCGTGGATGCCGAGGTCGCGTAGGAAACTCAGTTGCGCCCGCAGGGCGGCAACCGTCTCGGGTGGAAACGTGCGAGGCATCGAAACGGCTCAGCCCATCTCGGCCAGCACGGTTTGGGGGCGCCGCAGGTGCAGCGCCTCGTCCAGGATGCGCCCGGCGAGCTCGCGTTTGGACATCTCCGGAAGGTCGATCGCGGTGCTGCGGGTGAGAAACGTCGCGGCGTTGCGGTCGGAGTCGAAGCCCAGCCCAGCCCGCGAAACATCGTTGACGACGATTGCGTCCGCGCCCTTGCGGAGCAGCTTGGCGCGGCCGCTTGCGAGCGCATCGGATGTTTCCGCGGCGAAACCCACGATCAGGGTTCCCGGAGTGCGGCGCAGCGCGCTCTCCGCCAGGATGTCTTCCGTTGGTTCGAGCTCGAGCGTGAGCGGGCCGGAACGGCGAAGCTTTTCCTCCGCGACCGCGCGGGGCCGGTAGTCCGCCACGGCCGCGGCCATCACAGCCAGGGATGCCTCGGGGAGGCGAGCGAGCACGGCACTGCGCATCTCGGCGGCCGTCGTTACGGCAATCAGCTCGCACCCAGGCGGGGGCGGCAGTGCGACGGATGCCGATACAAGCAGCACGCGGGCACCACGGCGCGCGGCGGTTTCGGCCAAGGCATACCCCATCTTTCCGGAAGAGCGATTCCCGAGGAAGCGCACCGGGTCGAGCGCTTCCCGCGTTCCCCCCGCGGTCACCAGGACCGTTTCCCCGGCCAGGTCTTCGCTGCGCTGCAGGGAGGCGAGCACGGCTTCGACGATCGTCCCAGTTTCGGCAAGCCGCCCCGGACCCACCATGCCGCAGGCCAGCTCGCCCGCCTCCGGGGCGATGATCCGCGCGCCGCGCGCCCGCAGCAGCGCGACGTTCGCCTGCGTGGCCGGGTGCTGCCACATGTGCACGTTCATAGCCGGGGCCAGCAGCACAGGGGCTGTAGTGGCGAGATACAGCGTGGACAGGATGTCATCGGCGCGTCCAGCGGCGAAGCGCGCGAGCGTATCGGCCGACGCAGGCGCAACCACAAGCGCGTCCGTCGCCCGAGCGAGCTCGATGTGCTCCATCGCAGGCTCACCGGTTTCTTCCCCGCTCCAGAGCGAGGTCACAACCCGGTGGCCCGATAAGGCCGCGAACGTGAGCGGCTGCACAAAGCGCTGCGCGCCTTCCGTCATCACCACGCGCACGTCCAGCGCTTTTGCTTGCAGTGCCCGCAGCAGCTCGACCGCCTTATATGCGGCGATCCCGCCCGTCACTCCCAGGGTGATCTTCAACGCGCGCCTCCCTCGTCTGCTGCTGCGATTGTAACTTCGCGGCAGGCGCGGCCAGAGGTCTGGAAAACGGGGTGCTTTTAAACGGCGAACCTTGGGATCTCAGGCGCGTCGAAGCCGGGCTTCACAACCGGAGTCTCGCGCCGGACATGCTGCACCAGCCCCGCCATGATCTCGTGCTGAGCGATCTTGGACGCCTTTGAAGACGGGGACACAATCAAGGGACTGGACCCGTTTTGCAGCTGCCGGGCGCGCCGCGCCGCGACCAGGACATACCGGAAATTGCTGTCGAACTCATGCTCGAGCTTCATGTGTTCCCTCCAAAAGGCGCTGCTGTTTTGTCTTCTGCTTCCTGTTTCCGCTCCACTCCAAATGCACCAAGCACCGGTGCCAACCTCGGCTGGATCCCCGCCTGGCGGCATCCGGCAGCCAGCGCCTCCAAACGGGAGATTTCCGACGGAGCCTCCCCATGGGAGGCACCCCGGCGCAAGCGTTCTACCGCCACAATAGCCGAAAGCTCCTCCACGGCAACATCTAAAACGTCATTTATTAATACGTAGCCGTATCGAAAGTAATTGCCGATTTCACTTTGGGCCTTGCGCAGCCGCCGCGCGATCACCTGGTCGTCGAGGCTGCCTTCCGCGCGGCTGCGATTGCGCAAACGCGCCTCCAAGACCACGGGGTTGGGCGGCAGAACAAAGATGCTGACCGCGTCCGCCTCGCGTTCACGCACCTGTTCGGCCCCCTGCACGTCGATATCCAGGAGCAGGTCCTTGCCGTGCTCGGTCGCGTCCTCCAGCGACTTGCGGGCCGTTCCGTAGTAGTTGCCGAAGACGTCGGCAAATTCCAGGAACTCGTGCCGGTCGATCATGCCCTCAAACTCGCGCGGAGAGATGAAGTTGTATTCCCTGCCGCTCTCCTCCGAGCCGCGCGGCGCGCGCGTAGTGTAGGAAACAGAAAACTCTAGGTCGGCGACAAGCGAACGGATCTGCGCCACGAGCGTCGATTTCCCGGAGCCTGACGGCGCGGAAATGATGAAAAGAATGCCTGCCACTTGCCCCCCTGCGTGTTAAGCCGTCGTTCGCGGCAGTCTATTCCAGGTTCTGCACCTGTTCGCGGAGCTTTTCAATCTCCGCCTTCATCGCCAGGCCGCACTCGGTGATACGCGCGCCCCCGCCGGTGATCCCCGCGGTCTTCGACAGCAGCGTGTTCGCTTCGCGGTTCATCTCCTGAATTAAGAAGTCCAGCTTTTTGCCCGTTTCTCTGCCCTCCCGAAGAATCGCGCGGAAGTGTTCGAGGTGGGTTTCCATCCGCGCCAGCTCTTCATCCACGTCGCCGCGCTCGGCCAGCAGGGCGGCTTCGGCAAGGACCCGGTCACGATCGAACGCGTGCCCAACCAGCGCGTGCAAGCGGCTGGAAAGCCGGGCAAAGTGGGCCTCCTGCACGCCCCCGCGCAGCGCCCCTACCTCCCGCGCCAGCGCGCCGAGCCGCGCAAGGCTTTCTTCAAGTACAGCGGCAAGTGACGCACCCTCCGTGGCCCGCATCGCTTTCAAACCGGTGATGGCTTCCGCGAGCAAGGGGGGCAGCTCGCGCCCGAGCGCTTCTTCCAGCTCCGCGCGCTCGCTCGCTGCCCCGTCGCGTTCTTCGCCGACGGCCAGCAGAATGCCCGGCAAGCGCGCCGCCTGGTTCAGATCCGGCTCCGCTGCGAGCCCAAGCTCGACGGCAGCCGCGCGGAAGCTCGCGACATACGCGCGTAGTGCGGGCAGGTCAAACTGGGGCGCGGGCCGGCGCTCGCCGGCTTCGCGGCGGTGGGGGCGCTCCAGCGTAAGGGTGCACTCCACGTGCCCGCGCAGGAGGCTGCGCTTGAGCTCCCCGCGAATGGCGCTTTCCAGGTGCTCGGCTCCGGCGGGCAGGCGCAGCTGCAGATCGAGAAAGCGATGGTTCATGCTTTTGAGCGTCAGCGTCAGCGACAGTCCATCGCTTGGGCGCGCAGTGACGCGCGCATAGCCGGTCATCGAGTAGATGGGCGCGGGCCCAGCTTCAATCGCGTTCTCCGGCTTTCCCTTTACCGCCACGCTCACACCCGCACCTCCTGCTCGGCCATATCTGCAAACTGTAGCGCATACAGCCGCGCATAGGTGGGCGAGCGCGCGAGCAGCTCCTCATGCGTACCCACCGCGGTGAGCCGCCCGTCCTCCATCACGCCGATGCGCGTGGCCCGGCGCACGGTCGAAAGCCGGTGCGCGATGACGACGACTGTGCGGCCGCGCATCAAGTTGCCGAGCGCGGGCTGCACCAGGGCTTCGCTCTCCGCGTCCAGCGCCGAGGTCGCTTCGTCCAGGATCAGAATCGGCGCGTTTTTAAGCAGCGCGCGGGCGATGGCGATACGCTGCCGCTCGCCGCCCGAGAGCCGAAAGCCTTTCTCGCCGATGCACGTGTCATAGCCTTCCGGGAGCCGCTGGATAAAGTCGTGCGCGAGCGCCGCGCGGGCCGCGGCCTCGACCTTCGCGAGCGGTACATCGGGCCGCCCGTAAGCAATGTTGTTGCGCACCGTGTCGTTAAACAAGATGGTCTCCTGCGTAACCTTGCCGATCTGCTCGCGGAGGGAACGCAGGGACACATCGCGCAGGTCGTGGCCGTCGATGAGGATGCGTCCGGAAGTGACGTCGTAGAAGCGTGGGATGAGGTTGACGAGCGTCGATTTACCCGCGCCGCTGGGGCCGACGAGCGCGATGACTTCGCCCTCGTGGATGGTCAGGTCGATGCCGGAAAGCACTTCCTTTTCGCCCTCTTCCGTCGAGTAGCAAAAGCCCACATTTTCGAGCCGGATGGCATCGCGAAAACCCTTGAGCTGCACGGCGCGGGGCTTTTCCACCAGCGCTTCGCTTTCATCCATGAAGCGGAAGATCTCGCTCGAGGCCCCGAGCGCCTGCTGGAAATTGTTGTAATACAGCGCGAACTTGCGAACCGGGTCATACAGCTTGAACAGCGCGACCAGGAACGTAAAGAACTGGCCCTCCGTCATAGACCGGCTCTGGATTTGCCCGCGCCCGACCAGCAGCAGCAGCGCGATGGCAATCGCGCCGATCGCATCCATCAGGGGCGAAGAAACGGCCTGGGCGCTGACCGAGCGCAGGTTCGCGCGCAGCAAACGCTGCGCCGCATCGCGGAACCGGCGGAGCTCCCACCGCTCCATGTTGAACGCCTTGACGATGCGGTTGCCGGTAATGGTTTCGTGCAGGATATTTTGTATTTCCGCGAGCTTGTCCTGCCCGCCGCGCGTGGTGACGCGCACATTGCGCCCGATGCGCCGAACCGAAAGGAGCACGACCGGCACAAACAGAAGCAGCAGCCACGCGAGCTTGCCGCCGTACATCACCACAACCGCGAGCGTGAACAAGAGCGTGAAGAACTGCTGCAGAAAATCCGACAACACGGACGACATCGCGAACTGCACCCGCTCAATGTCGTTGATGAGCGTGGACAAGAGCGTGCCCGTCGTGTGGCGCTGGAAGAACGCGACCGAGCGGCGCAGCATGGACTCGTACAGGTCGTCCCGGAGATCCGTGATCATGCCGTAGCCGGCGTAGTTGACCAGGTAGGTGCCTCCGTAATCGCACGCGCTTTTGAGCAAGGTAGACGCGACCAGCGCGAATCCCACCACGGTCCACTCGTTATGGAGGAAGCCCGGTACAAAGCTGTGGAGATCGAGGTGGATATGCGTGCCAAAACGCGTGTTGAAGTTGCCAAGCAGCGAAATCGGGTGGCTCGCCGCATTGGGACGCAGCACGTTATCGAAGATGGGCTGGATGAGCAGTACGCGAAAGGCCTCAAGGAGGCCGACCAGCGCCAAGAGAACCACGGAAGCCGCGGCCGGAACCGCATACCGGCGCAGATAACCCAGAAGTCGCAGGAGGCGCTTCATCGTGGAGCTTTCTTGCCCGCATTGCACGGAATTGGAGGCACTCCCCACAGTGTAAAACCGGTGCCGGTTGGCGTTTGCTCCACCGGCTCGGTACACCGCGGTCCGCGGGATCTCATCGCGGCATATCGCGGTGGGTGGTCTTGACGCGGTAGCCTTCCGCCGCGAGCCGGCGGCCCACCTCTTCGGCAATCATCACCGAGCGGTGCTGGCCGCCGGTGCAACCGAAGGAAACGGTCAGATAGCTTTTGCCCTCGTGAATATAGTGCGGCAGCAGGAACAGCAGCATGTCTTCTGTTTTGCGGAGAAACTCGCCGGTTTGCGAGAAGCCGGCGACATAATCGGCGACCGCGCGATCCTGGCCCGTAAGCGGGCGGAACTCGGGAATGAAGTGCGGATTGGGCAGGAAGCGTACGTCCAGCACAAGGTCGGCCCCGAGCGGGACGCCGTTCTTGTAGCCGAAGCTGGTGACGGAGATCAGGAGGCTTTTGCCGGCATCCGCGCCGAAGCGGGTGTGGAGGTAGGCGCGAAGCTCGTGGACGTTGAAGTTGGTGGTGTCGAGCAGAACATCGGCAACGTTGCGGACCGGGTCGAGCAGCGCGCGCTCGGCGTCGAGCGAGGCCTCGACGCTCGCATCCGCGCCGAGCGGGTGGGGGCGGCGGGTTTCCGAGTAGCGCCGCAGCAGTGCAGGGCGGGCGGCCTCCATGAAGATAACGGTCACGGGAAGGGTTTTGCGCATCGCGAGCAGCGTCGCGGGCAGCTGTTCGAGTGCGTCGCCTTCACGGACATCGACGACAATGGCGGCCTTTCGGGCATTCTCCGAGGCTGCAATCAGCTCGGCAAACTGGGGTAAAAGCTCGATTGGCAGGTTGTCGACCGAGTAGTAGCCCAGGTCCTCGAAGGCTTTCAGGGCTGAACCCTTGCCGGAGCCGGACAAGCCGGTCAGCACGACGAGTTCGCGGGTTGGAACGGATTCGGCCAAGGTGTGGGGCGGACGGGACGCGGGGCCCCGTCCGTTCGGAATATTCTAGGGCAATTCGATCAACTCAAGCGTGCTATCCCGCTTGCAATGGAGAATGCGAAGCAGCCCGGCCCTGTCGCGGAAAACGAAGATCTCCCGGTTGCGGGTTTCAAGCTCCTTCACGGCTTCCTCCAGGCTCATGGGCCGCAAAGCCACCGAATCGATCGTCCGGGTTACGTGAAGCTCGGTGGCGTGCTCCCCGTCACTCCCGTGGCTATCCCCGTGGGGCGCCGCGACGCGGGCCGCGAGCGGCACCTCAGGCTGAATACCAAGCACCTCGTCAAGCGGCGAGTCCGGCGTATTCAGGAGTGCGGTGCGCTTCCCCTTGCCGCCGCGTTCGAGCGCGGGCTCCACCAGCGCTTTTTCGTCCTTCGGCAAGCGGTGCCGGGTAGTGCGCTTTCCTTTAAACTTCACCGCCTGCGCTTCCGCTTTTTCGAGCGCCTGACGCAGCGCGTTTTCGAGGCTCACCGTGGATTCACACAGGCCAACCAGGTCCTGCGCCTTGGTTTTGACCGTCACTTCCGCGATCTGCCGGTTTTTTTCCGTCGTAACCACCACATGCGCGCTAGAGCCGCGCCCCACCATCTTTTCCATTCGATCCAGAATGGGCCCCGCTATGGCGCGCAGCTCGTCGGTGACGACCGCGTCGTGTCTTCCCGTGTACTCAACGTCCATCGTTGCTCCTTTACGCGGGGAGCCGCGGTCAGTCGCGAACCCTCCGCTGATGTGTACTTGGGATGCGCATATCCTCGCGATACTTTGCCACTGTGCGGCGGGTCACATCGATGCCGTCCTTTGCGAGCAATGCCGTGATCTGGTCGTCGGTGAGCGGCTTGCGGGGATTCTCCTCCTCGATCAGCTTTTTGACCTTGCGCTTGAGCAGCATCAGCGGCGTGCCGGAGCCTTCCGGCCCGTTCACGCCTTCCGAGAAGAAGAAACGGAGCTCAAAGACGCCCTGCGGCGTGTGCGCGTATTTGTTCGACACGGCGCGGCTTACGGTCGAGGGGTGCACGCCGATCTCCTCCGCGACGTCTTTAATCATCATGGGTTTCAGGCACTCGACCCCATGCTCCAAGAACTCACCCTGGCGGCGCACAATCGCCTCGCAGGTGCGCAGGATGGTGTTTTTGCGCTGCTCGATGTTGCGCATCAGCTGCATGGCCGACCGGTAGCGCTCCTTCACGTACTCCTTTACATCCTTGGCGGCCTCGCCTTTTTCCAGCAGCTTGCGGTAGTCGCGGTTCAAGCGCAGGGTGGGGACGCTTTCGTCATCCATTACCGCCACCCACAAGTCGTCGCGCTTCAGGAACTGCACATCGGGCTCAATCAAACGCGCGTCGTTCGGCTGAAAGCGCTGGCCCGGCCGGGGGTCAAGCGTGCGGATAAAGTCCAGCGCCTGCGCCGCCTCTTCGGGGCTGGCCTGCGCGGCCCTCCCCAGCTCGCGCAGATCGCGCTTGTGCAGGAGCGGCAGGCAGCTGTCTACGATCCGGTGCGCGACGGATAGCATGGCAACACGGGACTCAGGCGCTTTGGGGGCGAGCTCGCGCCGGCAGGCCGCGATCTGCAAGAGAAGGCACTCGCGCAGATCGGCCGCGGCGATCCCCGGCGGGTCCAGCGAGCGCACGATTTCGAGCGCCTGCTGGAGCAGGGCTTCGGCGTCGGGCTGTTCAGAAGTCGAAAGCGCGGCCAGCTCGCGCAGCCACCCCGTGTGCAGTTCGCCTTCGCTCGTGATGCAGTAGCCGTCCTCGTCGAGGTTGCCCAGGATGTACTCGACCGCGCCCCGCAGCAGCGGCGTGAGCGGGCGCGAGCCTATTTGCCAGAGCAGGTGGTCGACCAGCGAGCCGGGCTGCGAAAGAAAGTTCTCAATCGAGGGCTTCTCGTTGAGTTCAAAACTTTGAGGCGAGCGGAAACCGGGGTCGAGGTACTCCTGAAAATACGAGCCGAAGTCGATCTCCTCGAACGGGTCCGACCGCTCCTCGGGCTTGTTAGCGGGCTCCTCGCGCTCGGCTTCGCGGCCGGCAACGTGGTCGAGCATGGGCACGGCGTCGTCCAGCTCTTCGAGAACGGGGTTTTCCGTAATCTCGGACTGGATCATGTCCTTGAGCTCGATCTTATTGAGCGCAAGCACCGAGACCATCTGCATCAGCCCCGGCGTCAGGATCTGACGCTGGGAGACTCGCAAATTCAGTTTGGGCTGGAGGGAAACCATTCTGTCGGAGAAAACCTCGCCGCTGTTGCACTGGGTGGGTCGAGTCTACCCAAATTAGACGCCGGGGGACCAGCCATCGCTACCCTTCCGTAACGTGACCGTGGGGGAGCCGCCTAATAAAAAACGAAGTTCTCGCCCAGGTAAACGCGCCGGACCTCCGGATCATTCCGCAGCACCTCCGGGGTGCCGTCGCGAAAGATGCGGCCCTCGTTGATGATGTAAGCGCGGTCGGTGACCGAAAGGGTTTCGCGCACGTTGTGGTCGGTGATGAGCACGCCGATGCCGCTTGCCTTGAGGCCTGCGATGATGCCCTGGAGGTCGCCGACAGCCAAGGGATCAATGCCGGAAAACGGCTCATCGAGCAGGATAAACGAGGGCTGGATGGACAAGCAGCGCGCAATCTCGACCCTGCGCCGCTCGCCGCCCGACAGAGCGAACCCGGCAGTGCGGCGGATGTGCCCAAGGTTAAGCTGGTCGATCAGCTTTTCCGTACGGAAGCGGCGCTCCGCGCCCGTGAGCTTTTGTGCTTCCAGCACCGCCAGGATGTTTTCCTCGACGGAAAGTTTGCGAAAAACGGAGGGCTCCTGCGGCAGATAGGAGATGCCGAAGGAGCGCGCGCGAAGGTACATGGGCACGCGCGTGATCTCCGCCTGGTCGGCAAAGATCCGCCCGGAATCGGGCGTAACCAGGCCGACAATCATGTAAAAACTGGTGGTTTTGCCCGCGCCGTTTGGGCCCAGAAGCCCAACCACCTCGCCTTGCGCAACGGTGATGGATACGCCGCGAACAACCTCGCGCCGCTTGTAGCTTTTTGTGATGCTTTCGGTGGATAGGGTGCGCATTACCTGGGCGCTCGCGTATCCGTCACCGTGCGACGGCTCCCTCCTTCGGGATCGCGCCCAAGCACCTCCACGCCCTTGTCGTCACTGTGCAACAAAAGCGCGGCACCCGTGGTGGAGCCCTTTTCCGCGTCTATCACGCGGGGAGGAGCGCCGGGGCTGCCGGTAAGCAGGAAGTTGCCGTCGGCGGCCGTGTACACCAGCTTCTCGCCCGAACCCCGGCGTCCGGGCCCGGCGAAGTTCACGTGGCCGCTCGCCACCATGCGCTCAATCCGGGAGGGCCGGCCCGCGGGCGCTTCCGCGAGAAAAAGCTGCAAGGCGTCGGCGCGGACCGTACCACCGGGCTGCTGCGCGGTGACGCCGCCCTGAAACTCGCCCGATCGTGTGGAATCGGAGTAGAACAGCGAATCGGCAGCGATGCGTGTCACACCGCTCTGCCCTGCGAACACCGCTCGCACCGCCTCGCGGGCGTTTTCAGCGCCATGCGCGCGTACGGAGCTGCCCCCCTTGGTGAACTCAAGCACGGGCGCGGACACGGAGTTCGCGCCCTGCCACAGGCGGGCCGCCGTTTCCCCGCTTCCTAGAAACACCGCTTGCCCGGTCGAGCGCGAAAGCCGTGCCGCAGCGCCCGTCACATGGACCGCGCCCGCGCCGCCCAAGCCCGGCGGCGGAGTGCTCCTGTTGCCGTCCGGCTTGGGCGCAAATGTGGCCTTCACTTCGCTTTCGGCTACCGCCTCGCCTGAGCTTCGGTTTACGTCGAGCTGCCCCGCCGTAAGCGCGAATGTTTCGTCGTGAACATTCGCCGGGCGGTCGGCAGACCCGTTCAGGCGCAGCGTGTCTTCAGCGACCCGGTATTCAACCCGCTCCCCATCGGCATACAAGGGTTGCTGCGGCGCTCCCGTGCTCGTCTTAGTGCCGCGCGCGGGCTCAGCCGCAAGCCTCACCCGACCGGTCTGCACCGCTGTGGCGATCACGGCGCTTTGCGGTGCGAACGTTTCGCGCGCTTCCGCTGCATGGGAGCGCGGCTCGGGTGAGAATGCCACCTCGAGCGTGTCTCCTTGCGTGGTGTCCGTCGCCCCATCGGGCGCGTAGTTCACAACCTTGGTGCCTCCTGAACCGGTGAGCTGCCGCAGCTGGTGGCCGTCATTCAGCTTCGCGAGCAGTTGCTGGCCGTAGATCGTGGCGTGCCGGCCCGGAGCTGCAAATGGAAGGTCGTGGAGATCGACCTTGGCGCCGCCGCGCGCGCTCGCAACCGTAGCCAGGCTGCGTCCCTCCGGCCCGGGCGCAAAGTCCACGTCCAGCGTGCTCGCGGTCATCTCGCGCGTCGCCAGGCCGCGCGGATCGCCCCCCAGCGAGTTCTGCTGGATCACAAAGGAAACCGCGTTGCGGAACTGCGCGTGGTGGATCGCGGGCTTGCCGTCCGGTCCCGGCGCAAACACCAGCGCGCCCTCGACCGCGTTGCCGTGCATCTGGAGCTCGGGCGAAGCTGAAAGGAAATTGACGCCTCCCCCCGCATGGGCGGTCACCGGCTCAGAACGGGCATCGAGGTCCACCGAGGCGTTGCTCGCATACAGCTGTGCACCCTCGTCCGAAACGATGTGAACATTGTCTTCGCCGTCCACATGGAGCAGGGTTCCGTCAGGCCGGAAATGCAAAATCACCTGGTCCGCCGAGCTTTGGGCACCGCCGAATCGGCTACGCGCGTGGAGCAGGTAGGCGGCGCGGGCATCGCGGACGAACTCCGCGTGGCCGGCAAAGGTCGCGCTTTCCTCGCCGTCCTCCTGCGCGTGAAACTCCACACTGCTTTGGAGCACGAGCACTCCGGATTTGGAGTCGTAGCTGCCTCCAACCGCCTTGCCGCTCACCCGCGGAAGGCTGAAAGCGAGCGGTCCCTGCGTTGCAGCCCGACCGCTCTTCCCGTCGAAGCGCAAGCCCTCAGTCTCGACATGAATCCGCTCTCCGGGCCCGCTGCTGTCGGCCGGCGAAGCCAGATCGATCGCAACCTTGCCCGCCGCGGTGATGACGCTCGAGCCTTTGTCGTACAGGAACTCCGCGCCGGAGATACGGTCTTGCCGGGCGGACCCCGGAGGGCCGTACAGCGTGATCACAACGCCCTGGAGCTCCGCCCGGTTGCCTTTGAACTGGACGATCTTGGCCGCATGAATCGTAAACAGCGTGTGGCCGCGCTGCGACTGCGAGTATGTAAACCCATTTGCCGTCTGCGAGATCCCGGTCGCAAGCTTTTCCGGCAGGTCGAACGCGGAGCTCCGGTTCTTGAGTTTGCCGATCGCGAAAAAGCCGAGCAGCACCACCGCGACCGCCGCGATCGCCGCGAGCAGCACCGTCCGGGCGGTTTGGGTGCGCGTCCCTTCGACTACGATCTTCGCCATTCTCGCTACTGTACCTGCTGGAGGCGCGCGATCAGTTTTTCGGCCAGGCTTTCCCCCGATTCGGACCAAAGAAGCCTGCTCGCGATGCCGCAGTTCTTTTCAATGGCGCGCACCAGAGCCACGAGCTGCGCGACGTTTTCCCGCACACGGGCCGCCGCTTCGTCATCGAGCTCGACCTCCTCCTGGAGAAAAGGGGTGTCGAGACCGAAACCGATGCGCACCTGCCCATTGGTCTCGTACGCGCCCTCGTCGAACTCCGGGCCAAACCCGACAACCCGCACCCGCGCAGGCTCCCTGCGCCAAACCGGGTCGAGGCCGCCTCCTTGCTCAGGCTGCCACAGCTCCCACTCCACTTCGAACTCATAGGCGAAGTCCTCATGGAGCTGCTCCATGGCTTCAGGCACGGCGAGCGCCGGCCGGGCGAGATCCTCTTCATTTTCGTCGTACACGCGCGTGTACACGGGCGTCTCCGACCAGGAGATTGGGTAGACGGAGGCGGCATGGACCGATGCCGCATCCCCCGGCGCGGCCTCAATAACAGAGAACTGCCGCAAAACGCCCAGGATCGCGGGCCCAAGCGCGGCCATTCGGAAGTTTGGGTACCACAGGCTTAGAAACAGTTGGTCCGCCATGCTTTCTAGATGCTGAAGGCTTTGTTTGGTCTCGCCGGGCCCTCGCAGCGGGCAGCCTTGGACGAAGCAAACACAATTTTGTTACGAAAGACTTGTTGTGCCCGGCGCACCTTTGGAGTAACTTGAATCAAGCTCGTTACCGGGTGGGTTCGTCGGCACGGTTCTTCCAGAAGTTGCCATGCGTTGCGCCTTGCTCTAGTACAAGCGAAATTCGATCGATTAAGGAATACCAGCACCATGGAACAAGGCACAGTCAAGTGGTTTAACGACGCAAAAGGTTTCGGCTTCATCACCCGCGAAAGCAACAACGAAGACGTTTTCGTGCACTTCACGGCGATCAATGCCAACGGCTTCCGCTCCCTCCAGGAAGGCCAGCGCGTCCAGTTCAACGTTGTGCGCGGGCCCAAGGGTTTTCAGGCAGAGAACGTGCAGGCAGTTTAAGCTCGAATCTTCAAACCGCCTTAGCAGAAACGGCAGCCTTGGGGCTGCCTTTTCTGTTCCACGAGCGAACCGGACCCCGAAGTCTTCACAATTGCCGGGCTTTGATGCTTTTCTCCTCGCGGTTGAAACCTATACTCAAGCGGCCGACTCCGAAGCAGCAATACGAGCGTAAAAACGTTCGAGGTTCATGTAATTTATTTACTAACATCAGCATATTAGCTTCAAGGTGAAGCAGTAATTACACCTCCAGGAGCGTTCCCCCGTGTCGCGTTTGATCCGTACAACCATGTTGTCGTCGGGGAGTTTCCCCGTGACGCGTCGACCTCTGACCTGGACGGCCCGCCACAACTGGCGGTGTACACGAGCGACGGTTCACGCCAACTTTCCACCATCAACACGTACCGGGACATGCCCACCGTCATGTAACGACGCCGAAGAATAACGGCAGTTTCTCGATGGCGATGTCCCCGGACGGCACGCATCTGGCGGTGGCGGGCGACAACGGGGTGCAGCTGTTGCTGATGCACGGGGCCAATCCGCCGACGGCGGTTCCCGGCGCGGAGCTGCTTGGAGTGGATATCGAGAATCTTTTCTGGGATAACAGCGGGCACCTGTATGTCATCAGTGGCGAAGCGCAGGCGCTGGCTGTCTTCAATGTCAAGGCAACCGAAGGAGGTTTGGCTCCCGGCTCGCCTTATGCCATTCCGCGACCGGATAGCCTGATCGTCTTACCGAAACAGACGACCCGGTAAAAGGGCGCGCGATGCGCGTCCTTTACTCTTCAGGCTTCGGTATTGGGAGCCCCGCCGCGTTCCGTGCTCTGCTCCAGCTGCGCTCTTTCCCGTTGGCGCATGTTTTGCTCCACACTTTCGAGGTCGGTCTTCGCGCCGTGGCCGTTGCCTTGGCGCGGCTTGCGATCGCCGGAGGGCGTACTCCGGGCCGGAATGAACGAAGTCGGACGGGAAGCTGCCCCACCGGGAATGGTCGGCCGGCGCTGAGGCTGCGGCGCGGCTTGTTGCGCAGGAGCGGTGGCCGGCTCCGGCGCTGCTTGGAGCTCGGCCATGATCGTCTGCGAAGCTTTCCCGCGCGGCTTGGTCGGCAGCGCGATGGGCTTGCCATCCGCACCCACGATCTGCATGAGGTATAGATACCGGACGGTATCCTCCTGGAACCGGAGCATCATCTGCTCGAACATGTCGAACGACTCGCGCTTGTATTCCACGAGCGGATCCTGCTGGCCGTAGCCGCGCAGCCCAATGCCTTCTTTGAGGTGGTCCATGTTAAGCAGGTGGTCCTTCCACAAGCCGTCCAGGACCGAAAGCATGATGACGCGCTCGTGGTAGCGCATGCCCTCTGCCCCGATCACCTCTTCCTTGGCGGTGTAGCGGTCTTTCAGGTTTTCGAATATGGTGTCGCCCAGCTGCGAGCGGCTCAGGTCGTCCGGATTAATCCCTTCCGCGTCGAGGTCGAGCCCGAACTGGTCTTTGATCTTTTGGCGCAGCACCGCTGTATCCCACTGGTCCGGGTGGACGCGCTCGGGCGCGGTTTCATCAAGAATCGCGCTGAGCAGGTTGGGCACGTAGTCTTCAACCACGAGCTCGCGCTGGTCCAGTTGGTGCGCACCTTCGAGAAGGCCGTGGCGTAGGCCGTATACCGCTTCGCGCTGCTTGTTCATCACGTCGTCGTACTCAAGCAGGTGCTTGCGTGACTCGAAGTTCTGCCCTTCCACGGCCTTTTGCGCGGCTTCGATGCGGCGCGAAATCATGCCGCTCTCGATCGGCACGCCTTCTTCCATGCCCATGCGCTGCAGCAGGGTCGAAACCCACTCGCGCGCGAAGATGCGCATCAAGTCGTCTTCAAGCGAAAGGTAAAAGCGCGAAGCGCCGGGGTCGCCCTGGCGGCCGGCGCGCCCCCGGAGCTGGTTGTCGATGCGGCGGGACTCATGGCGCTCCGTGCCCAGAATGCACAGACCACCTGCCTCGATCACGGCATCGTGCTCCTGCCGGACCTCCTCGGCGTGGCGCTCCAAAGCCTTTTGCCAGTCGGCCTCGGTGCACTCATACTCCTGGCCCTGGTAGTACCAGCGCTCCATGCCGGGGGCTGCGATCGCCTGAATTTCGCCCTGCGCGGCCGCGACGGGCTTGGCTTTTTTGGACTTTGCCAGCTCCTGCTTGGCGATGAATTCCGTGTTGCCGCCGAGCAGAATGTCGGTACCGCGGCCGGCCATGTTGGTTGCGATCGTCACCATGCCCAGCCGGCCCGCTTGCGCGACGATTTCGGCCTCACGCTCGTGGTATTTTGCGTTCAAAACGACGTGCCGCACACCCTTGTGCTGGAGGATTTGCGAAAGAATCTCGGATTTCTGGATGGAGGTAGTTCCTACCAGCACCGGCTGCTTTCGCTTGTTAAACTCCGAGATCTCGTCCGCGACCGCGTTGTACTTTTCCTTTTCCGTGCGGTACACCACGTCCGGATATTCTTTGCGCTGCATCACCCGGTTGGTAGGGATAACGACGATGTCGAGCTTGTAAATCTTGTCGAACTCGACGGCTTCCGTTTCCGCGGTGCCGGTCATGCCGGAAAGCTTTTTGTAGAGCCGGAAGTAGTTCTGGAAGGTAATGGTTGCGAGCGTCTGGTCCTCGCGCCGGATGGTCACGCCTTCCTTGGCCTCGACGGCCTGGTGCAGCCCATCCGACCAGCGGCGGCCCGGCATAAGGCGACCCGTGAACTCGTCGACGATCACGACCTCGCCGTCCTTGACCACGTAGCCCACGTCGCGCCGGTACAGCGAGTGCGCCTTGATTGCAACCTCGACGTGGTGCTTCAGCTCCCAGTTGTCGACGTCGGCAATGTTGCCGATGCCGAGCAGTCCCTCAATCTTTTCCCAGCCTTCGTCGGTGACGGTGATGGACTTGTGCTTCTCGTCGACCACATAGTCGCCGGTAAGAATTTTCTCCTCGCCCTTTTCTATCTCCTCGCCTTTTTCGAGCTGCGGGATGATGCGATTCACCTTGACGTACTTGTCCGTGGTCTGGTCGGTGGGGCCGGAGATGATGAGCGGTGTCCGAGCTTCATCGATCAGAATCGAGTCGACCTCGTCGACGATGGAGAAATAATGCCCGCGCTGCACGCAGTCGCTCAACTCGAACTTCATGTTGTCGCGCAGGTAGTCAAATCCAAATTCGTTATTCGTCCCGTAGGTGATGTCGGCGGCATAGGCCGCTCGGCGCTCGGCGTCGTCCAGGTCGTGGACGATGACGCCGACGGTGAGGCCCAGGAACTCGTAGATCTTGCCCATCCACTCGGCATCGCGCTTGGCCAGGTAATCATTCACGGTTACGACGTGGACGCCGCGCCCGGCGAGCGCGTTGAGGTAGCAGGGCGCGGTCGCGACCAGCGTTTTGCCCTCGCCCGTGCGCATTTCTGCGATTTTGCCCTGGTGCAGCACCATGCCGCCAATCATCTGCACGTCGAAGTGGCGCATTTGGACGACGCGGCGCCCTGCCTCGCGGACGACCGCAAAGGCTTCGGGCAGGATCTCATCAAGCGCTCGTTTTTCGGCCGCGGCGACCGCGTCTTCGCCGTCGTTCCGTACGGCTTCGACCGCTTCGGCGATGCGCGCCTTGAAGGCAGCAGTTTTCCCGCGCAGCTCTTCATCCGACAGCGCTTGGAGCGCCGGTTCAAACGCGGCTATCTCCTCGACCACGGGCGTGAGGCGCTTGACCGCGCGTTCATTGCTGGTTCCAAAAATCTTGGTTAGTGTGCCACCGATCAAAGCGGGTCCCTCGTCATCCACCAGTGTAAACGCTCGGCGGAACTGCTTGCCGGAATCCGGGGTTAGTCCGTATGCTTAGTCTACTCGGAGGCGCACGTGAAAACGGTCAACATGCACGAGGCGAAAACCCACCTATCTAAGCTGGTTGCGGCGGCGGTCGCGGGTGAGCCGTTTGTGATCGCGAAAGCCGGCAAGCCGCTGGTAAAGGTGGAGCCGGTGGGGGAGGAAAAGCCGAAGATTCGGAGACTAGGGTTTGCCATCGGCAAAATGCCCCCGATTTCCGATGAGTTCTTCGATCCGGCTCTCGATAAGGAGATTGAGGAGCTGTTCTACGGCGTGGGAGATGGACAAAAGTTTGCCGGACTGGACTTTCCTTATCCCAAGCCGGAGGATCCGGACCAGCGGATACAGCTAACAGCGGACGAGTTTCGCGAGAAGTTCGGGACCACTCTGGCGAAAGAGTGAAGCTGCTCCTGGATACAAATGCTGTAATTTGGGCGGCCTTCGATCCGAACCGCATCTCGGAGCCGATCCGGCGCTTGCTGTCCGACACGGGCAACCAGCTTAGCTACAGTGTGACGGCGCTTTGGGAGATTGCGATTAAGAACGGAACTCGCCGAGCCTTGCAGATCAACTCTTTGCAAATCGACCCGTTTCAATTTCGCAATCTCTTGCAAGGGGCCGGCTTTGCCGAAGTGCCGATCACGGCCGAGCATACCCTCGGCACAGCGCAACTTCCGCGCTTGCACGGAGATCCGTTCGACCGGATTCTGCTTGCACAGGCCGTCATCGAGGACATGACCTTGATTACATCCGATCGCACAATGCTGCAATATCCCGGAATAGCAATGCTCGCTGTGTGATTACCGCCCGAGTTGCTCCGTGAAAAACCGCGCCATCACCGCATAGGCTTCCCTCGACTCAGGCAGGCTTACATCATTCCAAAACGCGTGCGGTAGGCCGTCAAACAGCACCATTTGGGTGGGGACGCCGTCGCGCCGCCACGCCCGCTCCATGTCGGCGGTCGTGCTCAGGAGCAGGTCGCGGCTGCCGGTGATGAACAGGGTCGGGGGCAGGCCGTGGAGGTCGCCTCCGTTGGGCGCGAGGACGGGGTCATGGCGATCTGTCTTGGCCACGTAAGCCGGGAGGATGGGCTGCGGAGTGGGGCTGAGCGGGCCGGTAAAGCCGGTGAGCGTGAACAGCTCGCCTGAGTCGGCGGTATCCGTAAAGTCGCCCAGGCCCGAGAAAATGCCGAGCGCGCCGGGTTCGGGCAGGCTCAGTTGCTTGAGCCGCGCCGCAATCTCGCCCGTGAGGATGGCCCCGGCGGAGGTGCCGAAGACGGCGATTTTCGCGGGCTTGTATGTCTTGAGCAGCTCCTTGTAGACAGCAACCGCGTCGTCGAGAGCGGCGGGGTAGGGGTGCTCGGGCGCGAGCCGGTACAGGACGGAAACAACGCGGGTACGGGTGAGATTGGCGAGGGGGATGGCTTCGGTAAAGGAGCCGGAGTCCGAATCGAAACCGCCGCCGTGGACGCACATGAGGACGCGGTCGGTGTGGACGGTGAGGTCCGCCGGAGCGCACATTTGATCCATCGCCTGAATAGTGGGTTGAAGCACGGAATAGCTGAGAGCATCGCAGATCGTGTTGCCAGGGCCCGAGACTGGACCGATCTGGATCGCGGCATGTTGGTGAGTGTCCGGCAGCGGGTCGATCAGATGCACCCGCACCCCGGCCATTGTCGATTCCGTGATCTTGACCGGGTACACAGCGGCAGACTTCTTCCCTGCCCCGTCCTGCCAGGCCTGCGTCGCGGCGCGCCGCTTGAGGACGTCCGGCTCCATCGTTGCAGCGTCCGTTCCCGGCTTGCTCCAGGCGGCGCGGGCTTCCGGGCTCAGGGTAGAAGGCAGGGGCACCACACGGGTGATGTGGGCCGTGCCGTCGGCCGAAACCACGGCCGTGTCGGTCTGCGGCATAAGCGGGGGTGTCGCCGCCGAAGTTTGCCCGTGCGCGGCTGCAAAGCTCAGGGCCAAAAACAGGAACAAGCCAGGCGTTCGCGTCAAGATAGGCTCCTCAGAACCAGCGGTTGTGAAAGCGCTCCCAAGCATACTGCAAGGAAACAACGCCTGACCCGGGCAGCTGCTTCCCCGTGTCTACTTCGCTCGCGGGTGGGTTTTGTCGTACACCGCCGCCACCTGCCCAAGCGTCAGGTGCGTGTACCGCTGCGTGGTCGAGAGACGCTCGTGGCCGAGCAGTTCCTGAATGGCGCGCAGGTCCGCACCCTCTTCCAGCAGGTGGGTGCCAAAGGCGTGGCGAAGGGTGTGGGGGTGGGTTTCGGCCGGAAGGCCGCCGGCGATGGCGAGGGTCTTGAGAATGCGGCCGATGGAGCGGGTCGTGAGCCGGGGGGCACCGCCCGCCGCCCGCGCGTGCGGGGCGACATAGCGCGGGAGCAAAAGCGGGCCCGCGTCGGCGGCGAGCAGAGCAGCCAGGGAGAGCGCAGGGGCGGCGTGCTCCCGCAGGTGCGCTTTTTCGAGCGCCGCGGCGCGGGTGGGCAGGTAGCGCAGTAGAGCGCGCGCGACCGACTCGCCGAACGGCACCAACCGCTCCTTGCGGCCCTTGCCGCGCACCCGCAGCAGCTCGCCCGCGGCGTCGATCGAGCTCAAATCCAAAGCGGCCAGCTCCGCGGCCCGCAGCCCGCAGCCGTACAGCAGCTCCAGGATGAGCAGGTCCCGCTCCGGCCAGGCGGCAGTTTCCGAGGGGGCGGCCGCGTCCATCGCCGCGTTCAGCTCGCTCGCCGTGGGCACACGCGGCAGCCGCTGCGGCAGGCGGGGGGTGGCTACCAGCGCGGCAGGATTTTGCTGGAGGACGCCTTCGCGCACCAGCCACTTGCACCACGAGCGGATCGCGGCCAGCGAGCGCGCGACCGAGCTCCGTGCCAGCTTGCGGCGGTACAGTTCGCTTAAAAAAGCCTGCACATGCGCGTGGGTGAGAGCCGCAAGCGTTTCCCCCGCAAGGGAACGCTCGAGAGATGCGGCAAAGTCGCCCAGCTCGCGCCGGTAGGCCCGCAAGGTGTGGGCAGACGCATTGCGCTCGTGCTCAAGCATGACGAGATACCGGGCCAAAGGCTCGGAAAGAGCGTGGGCCGGAGTAGGCGGGAGCTCTTCAGGATCTACTTTTCGGGACATGCGCCTCCCTTCCACCCCGCCTCGAAAGCGGGACGTGGACCACCGGTGTATCGGTCGGGAACATCACTCGCTCGTCCCCTGCGGACGCAGTCGCTGCTCGCGTGGGTGAAACGCCCGATGCACGGCGCGCAACCGCCCCAGCGCGACGTGGGTGTACACCTCCGTGGTCGCGATGTCGGCGTGGCCCAGCACGGTTTGGACCGAGCGGAGGTCGGCACCGTGGTCCACCATGTGCGTCGCGCAGCTATGGCGCAGGGCATGCGGGCTCGCGGCGCCGCCAGTGGCGCGCTTTACCAGCTGCCATACGAACTGGCGCGTGACGGGCTTCCCCGCCGCGGAAACAAACAAGCGCTTCTCCCTAGGCGCGGCGGCGCACAACACGGGCCGGGCTTCGCGCAGGTAGCGCTCGAGCCCAAGCGCGGCCGCGCGGCCCATCGGCGTCACACGCTCCTTATCGCGCTTGCCGATTACGCGCACCTGGAGCGCTTCGAGGATCAGG
The DNA here is from genome assembly GCA_965218545.1 of Acidobacteriaceae bacterium. GTDB lineage: Bacteria > Acidobacteriota > Terriglobia > Terriglobales > Acidobacteriaceae > EB88. The sequence goes on from CBDCLB010000002.1 coordinate 560,452, forward strand.
CTCGCCACGGTGAGATTCACGAGCTCAGAGGCGCGCAGCCCTCCGGCGTACAGCAGCTCAAGCATGGCGCTATCGCGTACCGCTTCAGCCGTTTGCCGCGGGTCGCCGTTCGCGGTCGCGCGCTCCTCCGCCCGGGCCAGCGCCGCGGCAACATGGGTTTCAGGCAGGGCCTTTGGCAGCACCTTCCAGCCTCCGGGCGCGCTGATGTGCTCGGTCGGGTCGGCCGCGACGCGGCCTGCGCGCAGGAGCCAGCGAAACAAACCGCGCAAGCTTGAAAGCTTGCGCGCGCGCGACCGCGGGGAGATGCCCCGGCCGCTGAGCTCGGCGAGAAACGCCGCGATGTCCGCGCGGCCGGCTTCAGCGAGCGCGCGGCCGATGGGTTTGAGGTGCTCGGCGAACTGCTCGAGATCGGCCGCATACGCCTCGACAGTTAAAGCGGCCAGCCCGCGCTCGATCCGCAGAAAGCTCGTGTACTCGCGGAGGGTGTCATCGGAACCCATCGGAACCAGTATCGCCTCCGCGCGGCGCTTCGCGGCTCCCGAGCGTTGGAAACCCTGTTGACGGGTGAAGCACATGGCCCCGCTACACTGGGGTGGCGCGGTGCTCGCGCGAAGGAGGCAGCGATGGGCGTTTTGTATACGGGAAAGGTGCGCGCGGAGGGCGGGCGCGCGGGCTCGGTCGTCTCATCCGATGGATTGCTCGACCTGCGGCTCGCGATGCCGAAAAGCTTGGGCGGCAAAGAGGACGCAACCAACCCCGAACAGCTGTTCGCTGCCGGCTATGCGGCCTGCTTTGAAAACGCGATGCTGTACCTGGCCCAGCAGGAAGGTTCGCAGCTGCAAGGCACGGCGGTGGATGCAACCGTCACCCTCCACTCTACCGATGCCGGCCCGTTTGTATTGGGGGTCACCCTGGAGATTGAGGTCGGGGGGTTGTCGCAGGCCGACGCCGAAGCGTTGGTGGCCCGGGCGCACATGGTTTGCCCTTACTCAAACGCCGTGCGGGGCAACATCGACGTCCAGCTGCACACGCGGGCCGTATAGCCCGTGGGTTGGGCTGAGGAAGTGTTGGAGCGTAAGCCGCGGGTCGCCGTGTTCGATTGCGACGGAACGCTGTGGAGCCCGGACTCGGGGGCCGGATTCATGGAGTGGAGCCTCGCGAATGGGCTCGTCGCGAAACCAAAAGCAGACTGGCTCCGGGAGCGCTACCGGGCCTATCACGCGGGCGCAGTGGACGAAGCGACAATCTGCGGCGAGATGGTCCAGGTGTACGCGGGGCTGCGGGAAGCAGCCGTCCGGGAAGCGGCGGCCTGCTTTGTCGCGGAACACGCGCTGCCCTTTATCTTTCCCGAGATGGAAAGGCTGGTTTCGCAGCTCGCGAGTGCGGGCGCGGAGCTGTGGGCGGTTTCCTCAACCTGCGATTGGGTGATTGAAGCAGCGCTCGCGGATCGCTTTCCCATCCCGCCGCAGCGCATTCTCGCGGCCCGGGTGCATGTGGAGGAAGGAGCGGTAACGGACCGGCTCTTCCCTGTCCCCACCGATGAAGCCAAGGCGGCAGCCCTGCGAAAGGCCGGCGTCCCCCACCCCGACGCTGCCTTTGGGAACTCCGTGCACGACCTCGCCATGCTGGAGATCGCGCGGTTCCCTTACGCCGTCCACCCCACTGCGGCCCTGGAAGAGTACGCCGGGAGGGCCGGGTGGCGCGTAGTCCGGCCGCTCGGGTCTGTCCGGCAAGCAACTCATCGAAGCGGATTTGGCCCGGAGGCCGACCCCGGACGGGCTTTCTGAATCTAATGCACTCATGGACACCGGAGGCCTACGCGACAGCAGCGAAACAGTCCGGACTCCAAGCCAGGGCGATCTGAAAGGCGTTCGCTATGTTGTGGCAGCATTGATCTTGCGCGGCGACTCCGTGCTGATCTGCCAGCGAAGGGCCGACCAACCGATGGCGCACAAGTGGGAGTTCCCCGGGGGCAAGATGGAGCCGGGCGAAACCCCGGAGCAGGCACTCCGTCGGGAGCTCGACGAGGAGCTAAGCATCCGGGCCGAGATTGGCTCGCGGGTCGTGCGTTTGCGGCACACCTACCGTTCAGGCGGCGCGGTGGACCTGCAGTTTTTCGTTGTTAACCGCTTTGAAGGCGAGATCACCAACAATATTTTCCAGCAAATGCGCTGGTGCGAGCTGCGAAACCTGCCCGCATTCGATTTTCTGGCCGCGGACCGGACACTGATCCGCGATTTGGCCGCGGGAAAGCTGCTTTGACGCCCATGTACGCTTGACATCGCCGGGCGCGCACCTGAGACTGCGGACACAGCACTGATTGGGAGCGGGGAGCAGCGATTGCCAGGAGCCGCAGGAAGCCGGATGAGCTTGACACTTGATTCTTCGCTGGCCAGCGTCGACCAAGTGGAACAAGCGGCGGAGCGCCTTGCGGCAGAAGCGGGGCTGGATGAGGATGCACGTTTCGGGGTGACCATGGCGGTGCGGGAAGCCGCGGCGAACGCGGTGTTTCACGGCAACGCGAGCGATCCCGCTAAGCGCCTTCGGGCAAGCTTCGAGCGCACGGGGGATTCGCTGGTTTTCCGTGTGTCGGACGAGGGCCGAGGCCTTGACCCGGAAACGCTGCCTGACCCGCTGGCGCCGGAAAATCTCCTGCGCTCCTCAGGCAGAGGCATCTTTCTGATCCGTTCCTTCATGGATGAGGTACATTTCCGCCGGCTTGAGCCCGGGACGGAACTGACTCTCATCAAATACCTTCGACATACTCCAGACGAGCAAGGAAAGGCACATACATGAGCATGACGCTGCATACGCGCCAAATTGACGGGGTCACCATTCTCGACCTGAGCGGCCGGATCGTTCTCGGCGAGGGCTCCGTCCAACTTCGAGACACGATCAAAGAGCTCCTGGGCAAAGGCCAGAAGAATATCCTGCTGAATCTGAGCGACGTGAACTACATCGACAGCTCCGGCCTGGGTGAGCTGGTGAGTGCATACACAAGTGTGCGCAACGCGGGCGGCGAGCTCAAGCTGCTGGGTCTGACCCGGAAGGTGCATGACCTGTTGCAGATCACCAAACTGTATACGGTATTCGACGTGAAGGACGACGAAGCCTCCGCCATCTCGGCGTTTTCCGCGAAAAGCTAGTTTTGCGTTTGGTGGCTGAGCTTCTGGTTGACTTTGCAGCGTAGAGCGCATGCGATGGTCGGTGTAAAGGCAAAAGGATCCCTCGATGGATGCGTACCCATTATGGGAGTTTCGGCTACCCCTTTCACCGCAGCCTGACCATGCCTGCACAAGCAGCTGCGGGTCGCCGGTCAATCCCGAAACGTACTGCCGGAAGCACCCGACCGGATTTCACGTCCGTAAGCCACTCCCAGCATTGGAACCGGCGCTTTCCGATTCAGCGGAAAACGCCGGTCAGGCCGTTCTTCCGGCCCATCCTGCTCCCGCTTCGTAGTTTGCTGAAGTTCTGCCTGGTTCAGGGCAATATTACCTTTACGCCGAGATTGAACCGGCTGTTCCCCACCCGTAAGTAACGCCTTCACAATGACATCCCGCTCCTGTTCCAACGGCTCCCGGCAGTGCGGCTTTCCTGCTCGTCGGTACCAATAACCCGCATTCCCATCGTTTCCCTCGCGCCGGTGCAGGTAGGCGTGCACCCACGCGCCCTCGCGGCTTTCCACGTCCTGGGCGACCGCATGGGCGCGCTGCCAATCGCCCCGGCTTTCCCACCACATAGCTTCCGCAAGCGCCGGCAGCCCAGCCGGCGGCTCCTGCCCCGAAAGCGAAGCTTGCCACTGCTTGAAATCCATATGCGGATGGGATGCGAACCCAGGAATTCTTCTGCAGGACAGAATGCGGACCAGTTCTGTCGCACATTGCGCTATGATGGGCGGAGCGAGGTTTCTTAAGGGTGCTTGCACTTCATCTACTTCCGGTTGGCGCGGCTGCTGTGATAAGCGAGCTGGAGCTTCCGGATGCCGTCGAGCACCACCTGATGCATATGGGCTTTTCGCCCGAAGCGCGCGTGGTCGCGGTACGGCGCGCGCCGGCGGGCGACCCGACGGTGTATGCGATTGATGGGATGGAAATCGCGCTGCGGCGCGAAACGGCGCGAGGCATTCTGGTGGAACCCGCGGCTGAGCCGATTGATCTCCATAAAACAAAGCAAGCGCGCAAAAAGGCTAAGGCATGAGCTGCCACGCAGTCGGCATCATCGATTTGCCCACCGCACCGCGCGTTGCCGGGCAGATTCGCACGGTCGCGCTGGTGGGGCCTCCGAACTCCGGAAAAAGCACGCTTTTCAACCGCCTCACCGGTCTGCGGCAAAAGGTTGCGAACTACCCAGGCGTGACCGTGGAGCAGCGCTACGGGAAGATGTCGGGGATTCAGCGCTCCGATTTGACGCTCATCGACTTGCCCGGCATTTACTCGCTCGACTCGTACTCCGAGGACGCCCGCGTGGCGGTCGATGTTCTCCGCGGTGCAATGCCCGGCTCCCCGCAGGTCGATGCGGTGCTGCTGGTTCTCGATTCGCTCCACCTCCAGCGGCAGCTGATGCTTGCCGCGCCCATCCTCGCGCTCAAGCTGCCGACGATCGTGCTCCTGAACATGACGGACCTGATGGAGGTGCGCGGAGGCGCGGTGGACACGCTCGCGCTGGCGCAGGAACTCGGTGTGCCGGTCGCGAAGATCAGCGGGGCGCGCGGGGTTGGGATTGAGGCGATTCCGCGGTTTCTGGGGCAGAAAGACACGCCGCTCACCAGCCCGGCGCGGTTGGAGCTGCCGGTGGTGGGCAATGCGCGCTCCTATCGGCAGTGGGCTACGGGCGTCAGCACGCGCACCCGCTACAAAGCCCCGCTATCGCCCGAGTGGACCCGCAGGCTGGATCGTGTGCTATTGGGCCGTGTGACCGGGCCGCTTATCTTCTTGGCGGTTGTGATCGGCGTATTCCAGATCGTGTTTTCGGTCGGGCTTCCGTTCAGCGACTGGTCGCAGGACCTGCTGAACGGCGCGGGCGACGCGCTGGGCCGGTTCATCCACCCGGCCTGGCTCAGTTCCCTGCTCATCGATGGGATCTGGAAAGGCGTGGCTTCGGTCCTGATCTTTCTTCCGCAAATCCTGCTGTTGTTCCTGTTTATCGGAGTCCTCGAGGACACAGGCTACCTGGCCCGCGCGGCGCTTATTGCTGACCGGGTGATGGGCGTCATCGGGCTCAACGGCAAGGCGTTTATCCCGCTTCTCTCGGCATACGCGTGCGCGGTGCCGGCCATCATGGCCACGCGCACGATTGAAAACAAACGCGACCGGTTCGCGACTATTCTCGTCGCCCCGTTCATGACCTGCTCGGCGCGGCTTCCGGTGTACCTGCTCATCATCGCGGCCTTTATCCCGAACAAGCCGATCCTGGGCTCCTTTTTCGGCCTTCAGGCCGCGGTGATGTTGGGGCTGTACGCCTTGGGCTTCTTTGCGGCTTTGTTCACGGCGCGGCTGCTCAAGTCTTCCATCCTGAAGGCTTCCTCGGCGCCCTTCATCCTGGAACTGCCGCAGTACCGGCTCCCTACCCTCCATTCGCTGGGGCTGCGCCTTCTTGACCGCGGCAAGCTGTTCCTCCGCAAGGCCGGCACGGTGATCCTCGCGGTCACGGTGGTGCTGTGGGTTTTGAGCCACGTGCCCGTCCACTTCGGGCAGGGGCACGGAGTTACCTTTCCTGCTCTGGCGCAATCCGTGATCGGGAAGCTGGGCCGGTGGATTGAGCCCGCCATCCATCCGCTCGGGTTCAACTGGAAGATCGGGATCGGCCTGCTTTCCTCCATCATCGCGCGCGAGGTGATCGTGGGCACACTCGGCACCCTGTACGGCATGGACCCCAACACGCAGCAGCTGGGGCTGCAGCAGGCCCTGCGCAGCGACCTGTCGCTTGGCGGCGCAATGGCGTTGGTGGTATTTTTCGCGTTCGCCATGCAGTGCTTTTCGACGCTCACAATCGTGCGGCGCGAAACCAACAGTTGGCGCTGGCCCTTGCTGCAGTTCGGGTATATGACCGCGCTCGCGTATCTGGCGGCGCTCGCGACCAACCTGCTGGTTTCCCGCTTTTTCTAGCCGGGTTGCGGTAGCATAGACAAGGGACGGTTGTACAGCGGCTCCCAGCCGCGCCCTATTGGCAACCACGGCCCACACATCTATCCAGGCCCCGCAAACGCGCGGGCCGTGAGAGTTTCGAATGATCTCTGTCAGCGGTGTCAGCATGCGCTACGGCGCAAAGGTTTTGTTTGAGGATGTTTCGACGCAGTTTATCGCCGGCCGGCGCTATGGGCTCACGGGCCCGAACGGTGCGGGCAAGTCCACATTTATGAAGGTGCTCACGGGCGAGATCGACCCGCAAAAGGGCTCCGTGGTCCGGCCCCGGAAGTTTGGTGTCCTGCGCCAGGACCAGTACGCCTTTGACGCTTTTCGCGTGATCGACACGGTGATCATGGGCAACAAGGGGCTGTGGGCGGCTCTGGAAGAGCGGGACCGGATCTACGAGAAACCCGAGCTGACCGACGAGGACGGGATGCGCCTGGGCGAGCTTGAAGGCATTGTCGGCGAGGAGGACGGCTATTCGGCCGAGTCCGACGCGGCCGTGCTGCTGCAAGGGCTCGACATCGCCGATGAGCTGCACGAGCGCCGTATGAGCGAGCTGCAAGGCGGCGAAAAAGTTCGCGTGCTGCTGGCGCAGGCCTTGTTCGGCAACCCGCAGGCGCTGCTGCTCGACGAGCCGACGAACTACCTCGATCTTGAATCCGTCCAGTGGCTGCAGGAGTTCCTGCTCAAGTTCGAAGGCGCGCTCATCACCATTTCGCACGACCGGCACTTCCTAAACGCGGTCAGCACGCACACGGCCGACATCGATTACCAGACGATCATCACGTACACGGGCGGCTACGACGACATGGTCGCCGCGAAAACCCAGGTGCGCTCGCAGCTGGAAAGCCAAAACGCGCAGCGCGAGAAGAAGATCGCGCAGCTGAACGAGTTCATCGCCAGGTTCGCCGCCGGGACGCGTTCGAGCCAGGTGACCAGCCGCAAAAAGGAAGTGGAGCGGCTGCAAACGAGCGAGCTGGCGCGGTCCAACATCCAGCGCCCCTACATCCGTTTCGATCAGAACCGGCCTTCAGGCAAGCAGACCATCGAGATTGAGGCCGTGCGCAAGAGCTATGACGGCGAGCAGGCGGTCAAGAATTTTTCGGCGACCGTGATGCGCGGCGAAAAAGTGTGCCTGATGGGCCGCAACGGCCAGGGCAAAACTACGCTGCTCAAGTCACTACTGGCCGGCATGCCGGAGCTCGAGCCCGACTTTTCGACCGACGGCGGAGTCGTGAAGTGGGGCCACGAAGCGCAGATCGGCTACTTTCCCCAGGACCACACGGGCGCGATCGAGCACGGCACCACCGTCTTCGAGTGGCTTTACAAGTGGGATACGAAGAAAACCAAGGAAGAAATCCGCGGACTGCTGGGCCAAATGCTGTTCTCGGGCGAAGAAGGATTGAAGAAAACCGACGCGCTTTCAGGCGGCGAGGCGGCGCGGCTCCTGTTCTGCAAGCTGATGCTGATGAAGCCGAATGTGCTGATTCTTGACGAGCCGACAAACCATCTCGACCTGGAGTCAATCAACGCGCTCAACACCTCGCTCCAGAAATACGAGGGCACGGTGCTGCTGGTTACGCACGACCGCGATTTGATCGATGACGTAGGCACGCGCATCTGGCGCTTCGAGCACGGCGCGATCGACGACCACAAGGGCCCGTATGCGGAGATCGCGGAGGCGGAAAGCGTGGGCGCGCGGTAAGCTAAAACGTCGAGGGGGATGCGATGGACTGGACCGGGTGCGATTTGATCGAACAAGTGGAGGGACGTCGAGGGGGCTTGCCTACGATTGTGGGTACGCGGGTGCGGCCCGAAACCTTTATCGAGTGGGCCGAGGACGGTGCATCTATTGAAGATATGCACCGGAATTTTCCGTCCGTAAGCCTCGACCAGATCCGGGCCGTGCTGGAGTTCGCGCGCAAGAACCGCGCCGCGGCATGAAGGTTCTGCTCGATGAGGATGTCCCCCATGACTTGCGACTCCCGCTGATTGGACATGATGTCTACACCACCTCTCACATGGGTTGGGCGCGTTTAAAAAACGGTGCCCTGCTCGAAAAAGCGGAGCAAAATGGTTTCCAGGTTTTCGTAACTGCGGATCAAAACATTCTGTTTCAGCAAAACTATGGGCAGCGCAGTTTCGGCCTTGTGGTCCTCAGCTCAAACCGCTGGCCGCAAGTTGTGCCCAAAATCGCGGCTATTGCCGATGCAGTCAGCCGGAGTACCCCGGGAACCCTCATCCGAGTGGAGTTATAACGTCGACCCGTGCTCATCCTCAACGCACAATCCATCACGAAACGCTTCGGCGCGCAGCCGCTGTTCCGCGACATCTCGCTCACCGTCGACGACGGCGATCGCATCGCGCTGATCGGCCCAAATGGCGCGGGCAAATCCACCCTGCTCAAGATTCTTTCGGGTGAAATCGATCCCGACTCGGGCGAGGTGAGCACGCGCAAGCGGGCGCGTATCGCGTACATAGCGCAGGAGTCGAGCTTCCCCGCCGAAGCAACCGTACGCTCGATACTCGAAGGGGCGCTGGCCCACGCCGGCGCGCCCGAGCGCGAACGCGAGCAGCGCGTCCGCGAAGCGTTTGGGCGCGCCGGGTTTGCATCGCTGGACGACGAAGCCGCGGCGTACTCGGGCGGCTGGCGCAAGCGGCTCGCGATTGTGGAAGCCGCGATCCAGCAGCCGGACTTGCTGCTGCTCGACGAGCCCACAAATCACCTTGACCTCGGCGGGATCGAGTGGCTGGAAGAGCTGCTGCGCGGCGCAAGCTTCGCCTCCATCGTGGTCTCGCACGACCGCTATTTTCTCGAGGGAGTCGCGAACGAAACCGCCGAGCTCAGCCGCGCCTACCCGGACGGCATGCTACGCTTTGCCGGGCCGTACAGCACATTTCTCGAGAAAAAAGCTGAGTACCTCGCCGCCGAAGGCAAGCGCCAGGAAGCGCTCGAAAACCGGGTGCGGGTGGAAACCGAGTGGCTCCGGCGCGGGCCCAAGGCGCGCACTACCAAGTCCAAAGCCCGCATCGATAGTGCAAACGAGCTCATCGGCGAGCTCCAAGGGATGCGGACGCGCTCCGCAACCGGCAGCGCGGGCATTGATTTTTCCGCGACCGATCGTAAAACCAAGCGCCTGGTTGTGATCGACGGGCTCGGCTACAGCTTCGACGGGCGCACACTGTTTCAGGATTTAAGCTTCGCCGTCACCGCGGGCATGCGCGTGGGGCTCGTGGGGCCGAACGGCTCCGGCAAGACCACGCTGCTCAAGCTGGTCGCGGGCCGGCTCACACCGCTGTCCGGGACGGTCGAGCGCGCGAATGCTCTGCGCGTCGTTTATTTCGAGCAGAACCGCGAGATCGATCCTTCGCTGACGCTGCGGCGGGCGCTTTCGCCGGACTCCGACTCAGTGATCTATAACGGAAAAGTGCTGCACGTCGCCAGCTGGGCGGCGCGGTTCCTGTTCACGGGCGAACAGCTCAACCAACCGGTCGAGCGGCTTTCAGGGGGCGAGCGCGCGCGGGTTCTGATCGCGCGGCTCATGCTCGAGCCCGCCGACCTCCTGCTGCTCGACGAACCCACCAACGACCTCGACATCCCCACGCTCGAAATCCTCGAGGAAGCGCTGGTCGAATACCCCGGCGCGCTCATCCTCGTCACACACGATCGCTACATGCTTGATCGGGTCTCGAATGTGGTGCTCGGGCTCGACGGCGCGGGCGGCGCGGGCTCGTTCGCGGACTATGGGCAGTGGGAAGAGTGGCAGCGCACCAACCGCGCAGCCGCAAGAAGCACTTCCGCAAGCGTGCCCGTGAACGGCAACTCCTCGGGATCCAAAAAGAAAAAGCTCTCCTACCTGGAGCAGCGCGAATGGGACACGATGGAAACGCGCATAGAGGAGGCTGAGCAAACCCTGTATGCCAAGCAGACCCGGCTGGAAGATCCAGCGGTTGCCACCGATGCCGCGCAGCTGTCCGCCGCTTTGGCCGAATCCGCCGCTGCGCAGGACGCGATCGACTCGCTCTATGAGCGGTGGGCCGAGCTGGGCGCAAAGCAGGAATAGCCGCCCCACCGTTCTGCTACACTTTGAGGAGTCGCGGCGTTCCCCGCTCGCGGCTCCCACCCCTTGGCGCCATGGTGTAATTGGTTAACACGCCGCCCTCTCAAGGCGGAGAGTTCGGGTTCGATCCCCGATGGCGCTACCAATCTTTGAAGAACACGCCGCCCATGGCAATCCTATGCGCAAGTCTCTAGCGGGTCATCGCGTAGTGCACCTGCTCCTCAATCGCGGCCACCTTTAACGGCGCGCGGTGTGCGCGGGTAAGCGCGGCATTGAGCTCCGCGAGGTCAGACGACTTATAGCGCTGCCAAGCAGCCTCCTTTTCACGCGCGGCCTCGCTCATCTGGTGAAAGATCGTGAGCGCTTGCGAGGGTGGGGTGCGGTCGCCGCTTTCGACTACACGCAGGGCCACACCCAGGCCTGTATTCGCCTCGGCCAGCCCGGCTTCCTCGCCGGCGTCGCCATCTGCGTCGCCGCCATCGATGGTGTGCAGTTTCGCGAGCGCTGTCGAAACCGCGGCCTGGAGCTCGGGCGTCTCCTCCCCTTGCAGCTGCTTCAGCTCCTTCTCAACGGAGGCAAGCTCGGCCATGGCCTTCCGGCTCGCGCGTGTTTGCCCCCAGACCGCGTCTGCAAGTGTGTACTGCTGCGCAAGCATGGCCGGGGTCGCGGGCGAGCGCGGGTCCATCACAACGACCAGCGACCGATCCATGGTCTTTGCCGGCGCGCCGGCGGCTTCAACCGAAAGCCGCAGCGTATATGTGCCCGGGGCGACACGCGGCCCAGCGGGCATGCCCGCTACGTCCTCGTCATCGTCCCCCATGCCCGTGCCGGAGCCACCCGCGGTGAGGTCCCAGATGAACCGGTGCTCGCCCGCAGCGGTCTGGAGCTCCTGCGGCTTGGGAAACCACCGCTCGGCGATGGGCAGCAGCGGCCGCTTGACCTGATTTTTGTCGGCGCTCGAGAAATGCCGCAGCACATGGCCCTGCGCGTCGAGAATCTCGAGCATCACGGTTGAGGCCGGGCCCGGGAGGTAGTAGTCCACCGTCGCGCCATTCGGGGGGTTGCCGGACTGCGGCTCCTCGGGCGGGAGGGGCGTGCCCAGGAAGCCGTCGTTGTCGACCCGCACGGTCTTGGGTGGCGCGTACAGAAAGGCCTGGCCGGAGCCGGCCGCGGCGGCCGCTTGCCGGAGCGGGGCGATGTCGTCGAGCACCCAGAACGAGCGCCCGTGGGTGGCGGCGATGAGGTCGCTGCCGTGGATGTCGAGATCGCGCACCGAGCTCACCGGCAAATTTTTCTGGAGCGGCTGCCAAGCATCGCCCCCGTTAAAGGACACGTAAACCCCGAACTCAGTGCCCGCGAACAGCAGTCCTTTTTGCTCCGGGTCTTCCCGCACGGCACGCAGGAAGTGCGTCGGCGCGATGCCGTCCACCGCGAGCTTCCAGCTTTTGCCGTAGTCGTGGGTGATGTACAGGTAAGGCTTTTGGTCATCGAGCCGGTGCCGGTCGACAGCCGCATACGCCGTCCCGGGGTCGAAATGCGAGGCCTCGATGAGCGAGATTTTGCTCCAGGCGGTGAGCCCGGGCGGGGTCACGTCATGCCAGCTCTTGCCGCCGTCGCGCGTCAGCTGCACGCGGCCTGTGTCCGTGCCGGCCCAGATCTCGTCCGCCTGCAAGGGCGAGGGCGCGAGCGTGTAGACAACTCCGTAGCCGCTCTGCTCCGCGCTTTTCTCCGTGAGCGGCGTAGACGGCTTCGCGCCCGCGGCGGTTCCGGTCAAATCAGGGCTGATGCGCTGCCAGTGTAGGCCGCCATCCACGGTCTTGAGCACGTACTGGGTGCCCAGATACAGCGAGCGCTTGTCCGCGGGCGAAAACACAAGCACGGGCGTCCACGGGTCGCGGTATTTGCGCTTGTCGATCGGCAGGGCAAAGCCGCCCAGCGGCCAGGGCGTAACGTTTTGGCTGAGCGAGGTGCGCCGGTAAAAGCGGCCTACTTCGCCGTAGGTGCCCGACGAGTAGATGATGTTGTTGTCCCTGGGGTCGACTGCCATATACCCGCTTTCGCTGCCGCCGGGCAGGAACCAGTCGCGCGTATCGAGGTGGCCGTGATCCGAGCGGCTGTACATGGCGATGGCGCCCGAGTCCTGCTGCGCGCCGTAAACGATGTAAGGGAAGCTGTTGTCGGTGGTGACGTGGTAGAGCTGCGCCGTGGGCTGGTTGTACCAGGTGGTCCAGGTTTTGCCGCGGTCCAGGCTCAGGGTCGCGCCCTGGTCCACGCCCAGCATTAAATGGTTGGAGTTTTTCGGATCCACCCAAATCTGGTGGTAGTCGTCGCCGCCCGGCGCTCCGCGCACGATCTCGACCGTCTTGCCGCCGTCATTCGTGCGATACAGCGCGACGTTGGGGATGTAGAGCACGTCCGGGTTGTTGGGGTCGATGGCGAGCGCGTTGAAGTACCAGCCCCGGCTGGTGAGCCGCGGGTCCGCATTCGCGAGCGTCCAGGTGTCACCGCCGTCGTCGGAGCGGTACAGGCCCGCATGGCCAGGCGAATCAATGGTCGCGTACACGCGGCGGCCATCCGCGCTCACCGCGACGCCCGTGCGCCCCCACTTGCCCGTGGGCAGGCCGTGGCCCGCGATCTCGGTCCACTTAGTGCCGCCGTCGGTCGAGCGATACAGGCCGTTGCCGGGCCCTTCGAGCGGCGCATAGGTGCTCCAGGTGGGCCGGTGCGCGTTCCAGGTCGCGGCGAACAGGATTTTCGGCTTCGCAGACGCCATGGCCAGCTCGGCGATGCCCACGTCCGGGCCCTTGTCGAGCACGCGGTCCCAGTGCTCGCCGCCGTCGGTCGACTTGTAAACGCCTCGCTCGGGGTTGGGCCCGTAGGCGTGGCCGAGCGCGCCCACGTATACGGTGCGCGGGTCGCGGGGATCCACCAGGATGCGGCTGATCTGCCGCGTGTCGGTAAGGCCGATGTGCTGCCAGTTCGCGCCGCCGTCGTCCGATCGATACACGCCGTCGCCCGAGGCCAGGTCCGAGCGGATATCGGACTCGCCCGTGCCCGCGTAGATTACGTCCGGGTCGGACGGCGCGACCGCGAGCGCGCCGATGGAGGCCACCGGCTCGTGGTCGAACACCGGCTGCCACACCGTGCCGGCATCGGTGGTCTTCCACACGCCGCCGTCCACGCCGCCGAAAAAAAAGGCGCGATCGCTGCCGGGCACGCCGCTTACCGCAACCACGCGGCCCGCGCGAAACGGGCCCAGGAGTCGCCACTCAAGCCCGCTCCACAGGGCAGGCGAAAGCGTTTGCGCCCCGGCACCGGCGCAGGTAAGGGCGAGCGCCGCAGCCGCGAGCGGACGAACAGCTGATCGAGAAAGGAGGCGTGAGCAGACGGAATCGAGCATCGTTGCTGCGATTTTCAGGGCAAATGCGTTTGGGCGCAAGGACTTTTGGGCGCGCCCGTGGGATGGCATTGCCGGCTCGATACAACGCATGTGGCGCAATCAAAAAAAATCGCGCATTCTGAATCGATGATTTCCTTCCTCCGGCGGCGCGCGGCTTGTTGGCTCCTTACGCCCGCCGCGGCGCTTTGCGCACAAACCCCGGACACGGCCGCTCTTCGCGGTGTCGTCGCCGGCCCGGACGGCGCGCCGCTTCCCTGCGCTTCCGTGCGGATTTCGCTCGCGGGCAGCGCTGGGCCTGTGCGCTCCATGCACACCGGTCCCGATGGAGCATTCGCCGCCGGCGGCCTTCCGGTCGGGATCCCCTTGCAAGCGCTGGCGAGCGCCCCCGGTTTTGCTTCCGCGCCCCCTGTTCCGCTCACGCTGGTGCCCGGCGCGGCTGCCATGCTGCGGCTGCGGCTGGAGCTTGCGGGCGAGCCGACAAGTGTGCTGGTGACGGGGGTCGTCAATGCGGTGCGCGCCGATGAACCGCAGTTGGGTGACCGGCTCGCCGCCGCGCAGATAGAGGCCACCCCGCTGCCGAGTCGCCGCATCACGTCCCTGCCGCTGCTCAACGCGGCCAACCGCCCCGCGATCAACCAGGGCGACATTTTTATAAACCAAACGCTGTTCACCGCGAACGGCACGGGCCGCCGCCAAACCTCGTTTGAAGTGGACGGCGCGGGGGCGAACGAGGCATGGGGCCGCCAAAGCATTTTTACGAACATCCCGCTCGACGCGGTGGGCGAGATAACGGTGCTCGAAAACGCGTTCGCCGCCGACACAGGCTTCGGCGAGGGCGCGGTCATGAACATTGTCACGCGCACGGGCGGCGACCGCTTCCACGGCGACGGGCTTGCGCTTTGGCGGCCTTCCGGGCCGGAAGCGGCGCTGTCCGGGTTTTCTCGCACAAACGCCGCGAGCGGCAACGACATTACGCGCGACACGCTCGCGCAGGGCGCGGCGACGTTCTCAGGCCCGCTCGCGCGCCGCACCGTGTTTTTGGGCTCGGCGGAGTACAGCTACCAGGATCGCGCGTCGCCCGTGACCTCGCCGCTCGCTCAGGCCAACTACATCGGCCATTATCGCGACTGGCTCGGCTTTCTGCGGCTTGACCACCCTTTTGGCGAAGCGAACCAGGCGTTCTTCCGCGGCGGTTCGGACGCCATGTTCGACACAAATCCGAATGGCATTGTCGGCGGCAACACCCTGCCCTCCAGCGCCCGCATATTTCATCGCCGGACGTACACGGCAGAGCTCGGCGACACAGCCGTCCTGAGTGCTTCGCTCGACAATGACGCGCGGCTCCAGTTCCAGCTTGGCTCGCCCATCACGCAGTTCTCGCCGGCGGTGTACAGCACGCAAGTCACAGTGCCCCTCTCCACGGGCGGCACGTTTACCTCCGGCACGTCGCAGGCCGCGCTGCTGCTGAACCGGCAGTTTGAAGCGGATGACACGCTCACAAAGACGACCCGCGGGAACGAGCTGCGCGCGGGCTTCACGGTGATCCACGCCCGCAACGGCGGCGACGGCAAGGAGTTTGGCGGGCCCCTTTACGACGGCGCGCTTGTGTATAAGAGCTGCACCGGCGAGCCCGCCTACTGCGAAGGTCCGGCGTACCTCGGCAATATTGCAAACGTGCAAAGCTACACACAAAGCTACGGCAGCGCCCGCTACGTTGTAGACGACACGCTGGCCGCTGTATTTGCGCAGTGGGATGCGCACCTCACGCCCGCGCTCACGCTCAATTCTGGCCTTCGCTACGAGCTGCAAACCTTTACGGATTCGCGCCGCGACCTTGCGCCCCGCATCGGCTTTGCGTATGACGCCGGGGGCCGCGCCACCACGGTTGTGCGCGGCGGCTTTGGGGTGTATCACGCGCAGGTCGTGGACAACGCGGAGGCGAACTACGCGCTGAACGGGCCCACGGGGGTCTTCAACTACACCGCCGCTCCCGGGCAGGCGGGTTTTCCCACGAGCCTGGCCGATGTGCCCCTGCCCGCGTTCCCCGCGAACGCGGTCCCGCCGCTGCGCAGCTTGTATCTGCGTCCGGGTCGGGCCGGGTATTACAACCGGTTTTTGCCCGTCGACGCGCTGGCGGGCTACCCCGACGCGCTCCAGAACCCCTACAACGAGCAGTGGACGCTCGGCGTGGAACAGCAGATTGCGCGAGCGTGGGTGCTTGCGGCCGACTATCTCGGCTCGCACACGGTAAAGATCCTGCGGCCGCTCGATGTGGACGCGCCGTCGTCGTTTGTCCGCACCGCGCCCGGGGAGGTGCGCAGCGCACAGCAAGCCAACTGCACCCGCCCGCTCTGGATCGCCTTCTACGCAAAGCGTGGCGCGGCATGCGATCCGGTCGCCAACGCGGGGCCCAAGCCTCCATACGCCGCCATCCAGAGCGACGTAAACGACGGCGCGGGCTACTATCAAGCCTTGAACCTGAACCTCAGCCATCACGCAGCGAACGGCTCCGCCCTGCTGGCGAGCTATACGTTCTCGCACGCGCTCGACACCGTGGACCCGGACGTGCCGAGCCAGAATCCGAACAACCCGCTCGCGACAGGCGAGTCCGAGCTGGGGCCGGCGATCTTCGACCAGCGCCACCGGTTCGTACTCAGCGGGGTGTATGCCGCGCCGTTCGGCATCAGCGCGGGCGGGGTCGCAACTGTCGCCGGCGGCCTGCCCTACAACATCGTGACCGGGGTCACAAACAGCGGCGACACAGGCGCGACCACAGACCGCCCTGTAGTTGGCGACGCGGTGGTGGGGCGCAACACCGGCCGGGGCGGCCCGATCTACGACCTGGACCCTTTCCTTGCAAAGCAGATCACGCTCGTCCCGGAGCGGCTGCACGCCAACCTGCGGGCGGAAGCCTTTAACCTGCTCAACCATCGCAATGTCGTCGGCTACAGCGGCACCTACGGCAACGGCGCGAAGCCGGGCCCGGGCTTTGGCGCGCCGCTGGCCGGGGTCACCAACCAATTGCCCGCGCGCGAGCTCGAGTTCTCCGCGCGGCTCGAGTTTTAAACGCAATTGCTCCGATGCCGTTCCCCGCTTCACATTTCGCTCCCCACCTCAAAGGACACACGCCATGACCAAAGCACACGCCCGCCTGCTGCTCGCCGCCACCGCTCTGTTGAGCCTGCCCGCCGCCTACGCGGACACCATGCCCGACCTCCACTGGCGCATGATCGGGCCCTTTCGCGGCGGCCGCACCCGGGCGGCGGCGGGCGTTCCGGGTCAACCGAATGTGTTCTACATCGGCCAGGTCGACGGCGGGGTTTGGAAGTCCACCGACTCCGGCCGCACCTGGAACCCGATTTTTGATGGCGAGCCCACGCAGTCCATCGGAGCGCTGGCCGTCGCGCCGTCGGACCCGAATGTGATCTATGCTGCCAGCGGCGAGGGGCTGCACCGGCCCGATCTTTCGGTCGGCGACGGGATTTATCGCTCAGCCGACGCGGGCAAAACCTGGACCCACCTGGGCCTGCGCGACGGTGAGCAGATCCCCGCGCTCGCGGTCGATCCGACCGAGCCAAACCGGCTGTTCGCGGCTGTACTGGGCCACCCCTATGGGCCCAGCGAGCAGCGCGGGATTTTCCGCTCGGAAGACGGCGGGAAAACCTGGACCAAGGTGCTGTACCGGAACCCGAGCACCGGCGGCTCCGACGTCGTGCTCGACCCTAAGAACCCTCGCATCGTGTACGCCTCGCTGTGGGACGCGCGCCTGGCGCCCTGGGAGGACGCGAACAGCTATGAGGGCACGGGCGGCGGCCTCTTTAAATCCACCGACGGCGGCGCGACCTGGACGCAGCTGAAAAACGGCCTGC
Organism: Acidobacteriaceae bacterium; assembly: GCA_965218545.1. Taxonomy (GTDB): domain Bacteria; phylum Acidobacteriota; class Terriglobia; order Terriglobales; family Acidobacteriaceae; genus EB88. The sequence continues at coordinate 577,910 of CBDCLB010000002.1, forward strand.
CCGCCGACCTGGTCCAGATCAACGTTGCCGTTTCCCCCGCGGACACGCAGCGGCTGTACGCGACGGTTTCCACGAAAACCGAGGGCGCGTACGCTTCCGGCAAGGGCCTGGGTGTGTACCGCTCGGACGACGGCGGTGCCGGCTGGCGCAAGATCACGGACGACCCACGGCCTGCGATGAAGATCGGCGGCGGCGACCTGCCCGTGCCGGTGGTCGACCCCGTCAACCCGGATGTGGTGTACAGCACCAGCATCGTTACCTGCAAATCGACGGATGGCGGCAAGACGTGGACGAGCCTGCGCGGCGCGCCCGGCGGCGACGATTACCAGAACCTGTGGATCAACCCGCGCGAGCCTCGGACCATGCTGCTGGTGAGCGACCAGGGCGCGGTGGTAACCGAGAACGGTGGGCAGAGCTGGAGCTCCTGGTACAACCAGCCGACGGCGCAGCTGTACCATGTCGCCGCGACGAACAGCTTTCCATATGAGGTGTGCGCGGGCCAGCAGGAAAGCGGCTCGGTGTGCACCTCCACGCGCGGCAACGACGGCGAGATTACCTTTCGCGACTGGCACCCGGCCGGCATTATCGAGTACGGCTATGCCGCGCCGGACCCGTTGCATCCCGACATCGTCTACGGCGCGGGCCGCACTGAAGTATCGCGCTACGACATGGTGACGGGGGAGGTGCAAAATGTAACCCCGCTGCCTATGAAAAAAAAGGGCTATCGCGGCGACCGCACGGAGCCCATCCTGTTCTCGCCGGTGGACCCGCACCTGCTGTACTACGCGGCAAACCACCTGTTCAAAACCACCGATGACGGGCACAACTGGATCGAGATCAGCCCGGACCTGAGCCGCGAAACCACGGGGCAGCCGCCGTCCGTTCCGTCGCTCACCCCGGCGCAGCAGGCGGAGCGCCGGGGCGTGATCTACGCGGTGGCGGCCTCGTACAAGACCGCGCAAACCATCTGGGCGGGGACCGATGACGGCTTGGTTTGGACGACGCGCGACGGCGGCGCTCACTGGGCAAATGTAACCCCGCCCGGCGTGAGCGCCTGGAGCAAGATCGCGCAGATCGACGCATCCCGCTTCGACGACAACACCGCGTACGTCGCCGTAAACCGCGAGCGCCTGGACGACCTGCGGCCCTACGCGTTCAAAACCCACGACGGCGGCAAGACCTGGACGCCGATCAGCGCGGGCCTGCCCGAGGACGCGCCCGTGAACGCCGTCCGCGCCGATCCTGTGCAGCCCGGTTTGCTGTACGCCGCGACGCAGCACAGCGTCTACGCCAGCCTGGATGACGGCGCGCACTGGTCCGCGCTCGGCTACAACCTGCCCGCGACCTCCATGCGCGATCTGCTGGTCAAGGACGACGACCTCGTCGTCGCGACCCATGGGCGGTCGTTCTGGGTGCTCGATGATGTGAGCCCTTTGCGCACGCTTGCCGCGGGGAAAAGCCCTATGCTCTTTCCACCTGCTGCCGCTTGGCGCGTGCGCCGCGACACCAACACGGATACGCCCTTGCCCGCGGACGAGCCGGCGGGCGAGAACCCTCCTGCCGGGGCGGTTCTGGATTACGACTTGCCAAAAGGCGCGCAAGGCCCGGTCACGCTTGAAATCCTCGACGGCGCGGGCAAGCTCCTGCGGCGCTACACGAGCGACGACCCCACCATTCCTGCGCCTGCCACGCTTCAAACCGAGCTGATTCCCGCATACTGGCCGCTGCGCCACGGGCCGTTGGCCGCGACGCCGGGGATTCACCGCTTCGTGTGGGATCTGCGGGCCGCCGCGCCCATGGCCACGCACTCGGATTACCCCATCACTGCCGTGCCTGGCCGCACGCCGCTCGCCCCGCAAGGGCCGCTGGTGCTGCCAAGCACTTATACCGTGCGGCTCACCGCGGACGGCAAGACCGAGTCGGTACCGATAACCGTGAAAATGGACCCGCGCGTGCACTGCTCACCCAGCGAGCTCCAAATGCTCTACACCGCGCAAACCGCCATGGCCGCCTCGCTCGACGCGCTGGCAAAGGCCAACCTCCAGGCCCACTCGGTTGCGGAGCAGCTTGCGGCTGTTGCGCCGCAAAGCCCGGAGCCGAACGGGACCGCGAAGGGCAGCGCCGCAAAGGGCGCGAACACCAGCGCCGCCCCGGCCTCGCCTGCACGCGCGGCGACCGAAGCGGCATCGAACCACGAGCCGCATGCGCAAGGGAAAAAAGAAGCGCCGGGCGGGCTGACTCCCTACAGCACCCAGCTGCATACACTGCTCGACGGAACGGGCCCAAACGCCGCCAAGCGCCTGCCGGGCATCGATGAAGTGACCGCCGAAGCGACCGCACTGTACGCCGAGCTGCAGCAGGCCGATGCCGCGCCGACGGCCGCCCTGCTGGCCGCGGCATCGCATGTGGAGGATGAAGGGAAAGCGGTGCTGCCCGGCTGGGAAGCGTTCAAGCGCGACCAGCTGCCGGAGCTGAACCGTGAGCTCCAAAGCGCCCATCGCTCGGCTATCGACCTGAAACAGCAGCCCGCGGATATGCCGGAGCAGGGGGACGAGGATTGAGAGCTCAGCTCTTTTCGAGCTGCATCGTCTCCGGATTCCAGCCGACGATCCTGCCCTCCGAGTAGCTGAGATTGCTGAGCAGCGCCGCCCCGGCCGCGCGGAAGCCGAACACCGCGTCCTCAACCGCCGGTTTGCGGCTGCGGACCGAGCCGAAGAAGTTGCGGAAGTGGTCGAAGCTGTCGCTGTAGTGCTCGGGCGCGGAAAAGCGCTCGAAGCCCAGCGTGGTGTCGTCGGGGTGCGTGGGCGGGTATTTTGCGAGGTACGCGGCTTCGATCCGCTTTTGCATCGCGTCGGTAAAGGTGCCGATCGACAACCCCGGTGCTTTGGGGCGCGGGACGCGCGTGACAGTCACGCTGCGCCCCGTGATCTCCATCGTGCCTTCAGAGCCTGTAAACACGAGCCCCTCGCTTTCTTCCCCGCCGTCGACGAAGTTCACGCGGAGGCTCAGGTTGAAGCCTTCCGGGTAGTCGAACAAAGCCAAAAGCACATCGGGCACATCGCGGCCGTCTCTCCAGTAGCGCAGGCCGCCGGTGGCCATGGCGCGCGTGGGCCCCTTTGCGCCCGTGATCAGGTGCGTGCCGCTGAACAAGTGCACGAACAGGTCGCCCGCCACGCCCGAGCCGTACGCCTTCCACTTGCGCCACTGGAAGAAGTGCTCGGCGTTGAAGGGAATCTTCGGCGCGGTACCCAGAAAACGCGGCCAGTCGCAGGTTTGCGTGTCCGCGTCGAGCGGAACGGTGTAGTCCCACGCGCCGATGGCCGAGTTGCGGTCCCAATGCGCGGCCACATTGTTCAGCTGCCCGATCGCGCCGGAAGCAAGCAGCTCCTTGGCCTTGAGATAGACAACGGAGCTGACCCGCTGACTGCCGACCTGGAGCACGCGCCCGGTCGTGCGTGCCGCCTCGATGATCTCCGGCCCGTCGGCGTAGACGTGGATCATCGGTTTCTCGAGGTACACGTCCTTGCCGGCGTGCATGGCATCGACCGCGGCCTGCTTGTGCCAGTGGTCAGGCGTCGCGATGATGACGGCGTCGATGTCCTTGCGCGCAAGGATTTCGCGGTAATCGCGGGTCGTGAAAACGTCCTGGCCCCAGATTTCCTTCGAGTGGTCGAGCCGGCCTTGGTAGCAGTCCGCGACGGCCAGCAGTTTTGTCCCGGGCACCTGCAGCGCGACGCCCGTATCGTACTGGCCCTGGCCGCCCGCGCCGATCAGCGCGATCTGGAGAGTGTCGTTCTTGGACGGCGCAGCTTCCGCCGCGGCCCCGGTCAGTGTGGTTGCCGCGAGCGAGCCGGCGGCTTTCATGAACAGTCTGCGGTCCATACTCCTCCTCGACAAGCTACTGCGGCTCGGGCCCATCTTCCTGCTTCACGGTCACGCCCTCGCCGGGAAACGGCCAATTTTTGTCAAGCAGCACCTGGTTCTCGCGCGTAACTTTCGGGACCTTGTTCACCGTCAGATTTTCGAAAAAGTGCACGCCGGTTTTGCCCGCGGTCGCGACATCGATGTCGCCGTCGCCGTCCAGGTCCTCGGCAATGAACTGCGTCCCGGCACCTCCTGTGCTGTTCACGGCGATCGGATAGCGCGTAAACCGGCCCGTCTTTTGGTCGATCTCGTAGTAGTACACGACCAGCGGGTCATACGAGCCCGGGTCGTGGCCGGAGTGGCCGCGATAGCGCTTGCCCGTCAGCAGCTCGGGCTTGCCGTCACCATCCAGGTCCACGAGCTTGAGCGCGTGGACCTGCGAGTAGCTTTCATCGATGGTGTGCTTGGCCCAGTGTCGCGTCGCGCCTGTTCCCTGCTGCTCCAGCCAGTACAGCCCGTAGCTGTGTCCGTGGCCGTAAATGATGTCGAGCTTGCCATCGCCGTTCACGTCGTAGCCCAAGATAGGGAACCCGGCGTCTTCCAGGTCCCAGTCGGGGTGCCACTCCCACTTATCCGCATTTGCATCGATTTGGCGGAACCAGCCGTAGGGGGTCAGGATGTCGGCCTTGCCGTCTCCATCCACGTCCGCGATGCCGGTGCCGTGCCCATCCTGCGCGCGGCCGCCTACATGGTGTATCTTCGGCTGCGCGCCGCTGAAGTCGACCCATAGAATGCCGGAGTGGTTGTAGTGCGCGAGGATGATGTCCGGCTTGCCGTCGCCGTTGATGTCGGCCATCGTGCCGCCCTCGGTGTCGTAGCTGTCGCAGATTTTGTGCCCCTGCCACTGCACGCCGGGTTTCTTTGGGTTTTCGTACCAAAACAGCCCGTTCACCATCCAGCCGGTCGTCACCACATCCGGCGCGCCGTCATGGTTCACGTCCACGGTCCACTCGCCCGAGTCGGAGACAAACTCGTTCAGGATGCCGACGGTGCGGTACTGGTGGCGCTTCCACTCGCCGCCTTGGGGGCCGGGGTTCTGGTACCAGTACGCGCCGCTCAGCAGGTCGGGCCGGCCGTCGCCGTTCATGTCGAGCGTGGTGATGCCTTCCGCGTGATCTGTACCGAGGCGATGCTCCAGGAAGGTCGTTTCCGGAACTCCATTCGGCCCGTTGCCCGGCGTAGCCCGGCGTTCGCTCTGCGCCCAAAGCACAGGCGAGAGGAGCAACAGGCATGCCATTGGCTTTCGTTTCTTGAGCACAGCGCGCCACCCCCATGGTTCTCTGCGTTGGGCGCGACCAGCACGAGCGCCCACGCTTCCACGTGAAGGTAGCACGGCGCGACATGACTTTGGTAAGGTGGCGCTGCCGGGAATTGCGGGTATGGTTTGGAAAGAACCGGAGCTCCTCCGTATGCCATCTCTTCGCACCCTGTACGCCCTCGCACTGTCGACCACAATTGTCCTTGCGCTCGCCGGCTGCGGAAGCCAGGTCTCGCCCCTGGCCGCCGCCACTGCGGTGACCGCCAACGTAACCGGCGCGTGGCGCTTCGCCGACTCCGGCACGCCTGTTTCCATCGCGGCCGGCTTGCTCGATACATCAAACACCGTTGCCGGGACCGCTACCGTGTATGGCTGCGGGGGCGCACCCGAGCAGACGACCCTCAGCGGTTCCGTCGGCAAGGGCGGCGCTTTGACCCTTACAACAGCGCGGCTCGCGGGCGGCGCTGTTCTTACCTTGAAAGGCCGGCTCGGCACCGACGGCAAAAGCACGACCAGCGCCAGTCTCCTTTCCTCTGGCAATGGATGCGTCGTGCCTGAGGGGACGGGCCTAAAAGGGGAGGTGTACGCGCCTGCCTCGGGCAGCTACACAGGAACCTTTGTGGGATCGGATGGCGACTCTTCGCCGGTGACCGCCACCCTCTCGCAAAGCAGCGCCCCGGGCGGGGGAGGCGCGTACACCCTGAGCGGCTCGGTCAGCTTTCCGTCTTCGCCTTGCCTGGCCACAGCGACCATTGACAGCGCTTCAAGCACAGTCACCGGCGGCAGCCTTTCGGCGACCTACAACGCCTCCGTAAATGGGGCGGCGGTTACGATCACCGCGACCGGCACCGCGGACTCCTCAGCTGCTCACATTACGATCACAAACTGGGCTATCGCCGGAGGGCCGTGCGACGGGTACAGCGGGACCGGATCAATCTCCGACTAGCGCGCCGAGTAGATTACCGGGTTTAGCGGCGAAGCGAGAGCATCCCCCGGCTGCAGGCCGGGGGTCCAGCGCTCCATGTCCAGCACATGGTTTTTGTTTCTGGGCGGGGTGAGCCGGATGTCTTGGTCCATGTAGATCACCGTCATCACCTCGCGCGGGCTGCCGGTCGAGTTCCCTCCCGCTCGATGAAACGTCCAGCCGGAATGGAAGCTGACTTCGCCCAAGGCAAAGGCGCTGTCCTCGGTCCTGAAGTTTCCGAGCGCTTCTTTTAGGGTCATTTCGCTTTCGTCGCTGATTTCCAGGTCGCGGCCCAGCTGAAAACGGTGGCTTTTCTCGCAAAAGGCAAGCGGGCCCATCTCCAGCGGGGTCTCCTGGAGCGGCACCCAAGCGGTGACCGTCCGATCGCTGTCCACGGGCCAGTAATACTGGTCGGCGTGCCAAGGAGTGATGCCGCCGCCGGGCTCTTTATAGAGCGCTTGGTCGTGGTAAAGGCGCACGCCCGAAGCGCCCATCAGTTCAGCGGCAATCCTTGCCAGCCGTTTGCCGAACACGAACTCCTTTACCTCCGGCGACTGCGTCCATACATTCATAATCTGCAGGAATGCCTTGCCATAGGTGGTACGTTGCTCCAACGGGAGCGCATCGGCCGACAGCTCCGCGACGCGCGCGTGGATGGCTTGCCGGTAATGTTCCAGCAACCCGGCTGAAAGCACACCCCGGAGCTTGACGTAGCCGTTTTCCCGGTAGAAGCCAATCGCTTCCGGGCTGAGTTCGTAGGGGGCGTCCAGCTCCGCTGCTATCCGTTCCGTCGCTGTGCTCATCGCAGGCTCCTTGCGGGCTTCGCCGCTTGGCACGAGTATTCTCCTTTGCGGCGGCTGTGTCATCCCCTTTGCGCATCGCCCTGGAAAAGCGCCTGCAACCGACGGGGGGGATGCCATGCACGCAAGCTTTGGATCGTTGCGGCTCGTGCCGCGACCTACTGAACCCGCACAGCCGCGCCCTCAAACCAGCCCTGGCACACCGTTCCGTACACCCGTTTGCCGGCGGGGCTTGTGGCTTCAAATGCAGTCCGGAACGGCTCTCCATCACTGCAGCCGAGTGGGTGCGTGCCCGTGATCCGGATCGCCGTGTACCCCAGCGACGCGAGCACACGCCGCGCCGTGGCCGGCCGGGGCATCAGGTGCAGGTCCTCGACATAGAACAGCGCGGCAAGGATGCTAAGGACGGTGAACAGGACAACAGCGGCGCCCAACCGGCTCCAACGGGCTTGCACCATGGCGAGTTTCCCCTTTCCGAACCGCTGTGCCATTGCGGGCAGCAGACTACGGCGATGTTTCTGGACTGCCGCGCACATCCGCGCAAACAGGGTAGGCTCCAGATATGCGCTTCCGCCGAGCCCTGCCCTTTTTTCTTTTCGCAGCACTCTTCGCCGTTTGGGGGCCGGCGGCGCGCGCGGACATGGGCGTGGTCCTAGCCGACCCTACCACCATCGGCGCGTCGCGGTTCACCCATGCCGGACACTCGCTCGTGTACCTGTCGGGCGTGTGCGCGGAAACCCCCGTGCACGCACGGCTATGCCGGCCGGGCGAGCAGGGCTCCATTGTAACCACCTATCCGGACTTCCGCGAAATTGGGAAATTCTCCTGGAACATGGTCCCCGTGAGCCTGTATCTCCAGGGTTCGGTTCAGCCCGGCAACCGGCTCCTGTACACCTCGCAGCCGGTAAAAAACGCACTCCAGGAGAGAGCGCGCGCAGGGTTCCTCCAGCCCGTTTGCGCCGAGAACGAGTGCCCCCCGCTGATGCATACTTACTGGCGCGACCTGGTGGCGGCAACCTCCGTGCGCGACCTTTGGATCTTTGCCGTCCGCTCCAGCCCGTCTGAGGACCAGGCCGCGGTCGAGTGGCTGAACAGCAGCGTGAATGTAAACCACTACAACACCTTCACCAACAATTGCGCGGATTTCACCCGGAAGTTTCTCGACGCGATCTTTCCCCACGCGGTCCATCGCGACATCCTAAACGACCTTGGGATGACGAGCCCCAAGGCGGCGGCCCGCTCCTTTTCGCGCTGGGCGCTCCGGCAGCCCGCGCGGGGTTTCTACGCCATGCACTTTGCGCAGCAACCGGGCAGCTTTCCGCGCGGAAGCATCGCGCGCAGCGGCACGGAAGCGGGCATCCACACCAAAGCGTACCTGCTGCCGGCAGCGCTGATCGGCGACCACGAGATCGCGGGCTCATTCTTTGTCGCCTACTTCTTAACCGGACGCTTCGGCTTATACAAGACTTACGCCCGCCATCCTGGGCCCTCGCTGCCCGACGCGGGCGCGCCGGGAACCGAAGAGGAGTGGGCCAGTTACAAGGAGCGATTTACGGCGATGCGCGCAACCGCCGGGGTGCAAGCCTTTTTGCCTGCCGGGGAGAACGGCTTCCCGAAGTCGTGGAGCAGCGTCCCCGTTACGGTCGACGGCAACGGAGGTGCCTGGCTGCACTTCACCGGCGAGCATCCGGAGCTTTCCGTGGGCATCGACAGCCGGACGCTTCTCGCTTCCGGTTCCGAACCCGGGCTCGCCTACCAGCTCATGCTGTGCCGGGTTGCATATGAGCTGCGGGAAAAAGGGCGCATGCGCGAACCGATCGAGGCATTCCAGGAGGACTGGGCGCTGCTTGAACAAGTGGAAAGCAGGCTGAGGCTGCGGGATCAGCTTGCCGAAAGCAAAGGGGCCGGAGGAAGCTTAGGCGTACACTGACCGGCTGTTCAGGTCGTGGGGGACTGGGGGCCGCTGACTCAGGCCTGCGGAAAAAACGTTCACTGACCCATCTCCCACTTGAGCGGCCTTGGCCCTCGCCCAGCGCCGACGCTGGGCTTCAATGATGCGTCGCCTGCCGTCTTCCGTGAGGGTATGCTTGCGCCGGAGTCCGCCCTCCCGCGCTACCAACGTCCGCAACTGATCCCGTACTTCTTCCAGGCGCTCAATTTCAGCGTCGACGGCCGCGAGCATCTCCATGCGTGTCATGCAAGGGGAACGCGGGGAATGCGATGCTGGATTCGGCAATGCGCGCGAATTTCACGCTGCCCGCAAAAACTCGGGGTTTACAAACGGCCTTCCCGCGCGAGCGCGGCGATCTCCCCTTCCGTAAACACCCGCGAACGAATGTGGAATCTGACCCCTTCCGGCCCTTCGAGCGAAAACATGCCCCCGCGCCCGGAAACCACGTCGAGAGTGAGCTCCGTATGCTTCCAGTACTCCCATTGCGGGCGGCTCATGTAAAACGGCGTCCCGCACACTTCGCCAAGCAGCACATCGTTCTCGCCCAGCGGGAACTCGCCCCGGGGATAGCACATGGGCGAGGAGCCGTCGCAGCAGCCGCCCGACTGGTGGAACATGAGCTCCCCATGTCGGGCGGCGAGTTTGGCGAGCAGCGCTTCCGCTGCGGGCGTATACAAGACCTGCTCGGGCATTTCAGACGCGCTCAAAAGAACCCCAGCGCGTTGGGGCTGTAGCTCACCAGCTGGTTCTTGGTCTGCTGGTAGTGCTCGAGCATCATCTTGTGGTTTTCGCGCCCGATGCCCGACTGCTTGTATCCTCCAAACGCCGCGTGCGCCGGGTACAGGTGGTAGCAGTTGGTCCACACGCGCCCGGCCTCGATGCCCCGGCCCATGCGGTAGGCGCGGTTCATATCGCGCGTCCACACGCCCGCGCCCAGGCCGTAAAGGGTATCGTTCGCGAGCGCGAGCGCTTCCTCTTCGTCCTTGAAAGTCGTCACCGAAACTACCGGCCCAAAGATCTCTTCCTGAAAGACGCGCATCCGGTTGTGACCCTTCAGCATGGTCGGCTCGACATAATAGCCCCCGGCCAAGTCGCCCTCCAGCTCGGCCCGCTTGCCGCCGCACAGCACCTCAGCCCCCTCCTGGCGGCCGATGTCGAGGTACGACAAAATCTTTTCCAGCTGCTCGCTCGATGCCTGCGCTCCAATCATCGTGCTCTTTTCTAGCGGATTCCCCTGCCGGATGGCCTTGACGCGCCGGATCGCCCGCTCCATGAACCGGTCATACACCGACTCCTGCACCAGCGCGCGCGACGGGCAGGTACACACCTCGCCCTGGTTCAGCGCGAACATCGCGAAGCCTTCGAGCGCTTTGTCGAAAAACGCGTCATCCGCGCTCGCCACGTCCTCGAAAAAGATGTTCGGCGATTTGCCGCCCAGCTCCAGCGTGACCGGGATAATGTTCTGCGCGGCGTACTGCATGATCAGCCGCCCGGTCGTGGTTTCGCCCGTGAACGCGACCTTGTTGACCCGCGCGCTCGACGCCAACGGCTTGCCTGCTTCCAGTCCAAACCCGTTGACAACGTTCAGCACGCCCGCGGGCAGGATGTCCTCGATCAGCTCCATCAGGACCAGGATGGAAAGCGGCGTCTGCTCTGCAGGCTTGAGCACCACGGTATTGCCGGCCGCGAGCGCGGGCGCGAGCTTCCAGGCCGCCATCAGCAGCGGAAAGTTCCACGGGATGATGAGCCCGATAACGCCCAGCGGCTCGTGGAAGTGGTACGCGACGGTCGTGTCGTCAAGCTGCGAGATCCCGCCCTCCTGCGCGCGGATGCACCCGGCGAAGTAGCGGAAATGGTCAACCGCGAGCGGCAGGTCGGCGGCCATGGTTTCGCGAATGGGCTTACCGTTGTCCCAGGTTTCAACCGTCGCCAGCGTTTCAAGGTTTTCTTCCATGCGGTCGGCGATGCGGGCCAGCATCCGGCTGCGCTCCGCCGGCGAGGTGCGGCCCCAGGCGCGCCGGGCGGCATGCGCGGCGTCCAAGGCCATGTTTATATCTTCTGAGTTAGACCGCGGAATCCGGCACAAAACCTGCCCCGTTACCGGCGTCACGTTCTCGAAGTACCCCCCCGAGGCAGGCGCGATCCAGCGCCCCCCGATGTAGTTCTCATACTGGTTGCGGATGGATACAGGAAACCCATAGGTCCCAGGCTGCAGTGCAGTGGTGGTTGCCATGCGGAAACTCCTTCGCGCGCCATTCTATGCCCGCCCGCGAACCCCTGTCTTGCCCGCATGCTTCAATGGAGCCATGCCTCTGAACTGTGGAATTGTAGGCCTGCCGAATGTCGGCAAGAGCACTATCTTCAACGCCCTGACCTCCGCCAAAGCCCAGGCCGCCAACTACCCTTTCTGCACCATCGACCCCAACACCGGCGTGGTCACCGTGCCCGACGAGCGGCTCGACCGCATCGCGGCCATCGTCCAGCCCAAAAGCCTGGTCCCGACCACGATGGAGTTTATCGACATCGCCGGTCTGGTTGAGGGCGCGTCCAAGGGCGAGGGCCTCGGCAACCAGTTCCTCGGCCACATCCGCTCGACCGACGCCATTGCGCACGTGGTTCGCTGTTTCGACGACCCGGAGGTCGTCCACGTGGCCGGGGCCGTAAACCCGCTGCATGACATCGACATCATCAACACCGAGCTGCTGCTTGCCGACCTGGACACGGTGGAAAAGCGCTTCGCCCGCGTGGAGCGCGCCGCCAAGGGCAACGCAGACGCCAAGGTCAAGGCCGAGTACGCCGTGGTTGCGAAGCTCCGCGAAGCCCTAAGCGCCGGCAAGCCTGCGCGCACGGTTGAGCTGTCGGACGACGAAAAACTCATCGCTCGCGACCTGTTCCTCATCACCGCGAAGCCGCAGCTCTACGTCGCGAACGTAGACGAAGCGGGCATGGCCGAGGGCAACAGCTACACAGCCGCGGTGGAGCAGCGCGCGGCGGAAGAAGCGAGCCAGGTGGTCCGCATCTGCGGCGCGCTTGAAAGCGAGATTGCCCAACTGGAGCCTGAAGAGCGGGCCGAGTTTCTGGCCGACATGGGGCTGAAGGAGCCGGGGCTCAACCGGCTCATCCACGCGGCCTACCGTTTGCTCGACCTGATCACCTATTTCACCGCCGGCGTGCAGGAGGTTCGCGCCTGGACGATCCGCCGCGGCACCAAAGCGCCCGGCGCGGCGGGCGTCATCCACTCGGATTTCGAAAAGGGCTTCATCCGCGCCGACTGCTACAGCTCCAGCGACCTGTTCGTGCTCGGGAGCGAGCAGGCCGTCAAGGAAAAAGGGCTGCTCCGCTCCGAAGGCAAGGAGTACGTCGTGAAAGACGGCGACATCCTGTTCTTCAAATTCAACGTGTAAGGGCGCATCTGTTGGAGGATGGACAGCTACGAAAGCGGCGCGGAAACCATCCGCGTCGATGCATTTGAAACAGGCCGAGGCGAGCGACGCCCGGCCCTTCTGCTGCTGCATGGCTCGGGCGGGTCGGTGGGGTATTGGCTGCAGAAGTTCGCGCCGAACCTGGGCCGGTTCGGCCTAAACCTCTACGCACCGCACTACTTCGACAAGACCGGAACCCAGCGCGCGACCGCGGAGACGATTCTCGACGGCCGCCACGTTTCCGCCTGGCTCACCGCGATCCGCGATGGGATCCGGCATGTCGCCGCGCGGCCGGGCGTGGACCCCGAGCGCATCGCGGTCATGGGCATTTCACTGGGCGGCTACCTTGCCATGGCGCTCGCGGCCGAGCGTGCGCCTGTGCGTGCCGTCGTCGAGCTTTCCGGGGGCATGCCGCCGGGCTGGGAGGACCGCCTGAGCCCGGCGACGCCGCCCGTGCTGGTGCTGCACGGCGGCGCGGACCCGATCGTGCCTGTGTCGGAAGCGCATAAGCTCGCCGGCTTGCTCCAAGCGAGCGGCGTCGAGCATCAGGTTGAGATTTTTCCAGGAGAAACGCACTGGTTTTCGGCCGCGGCCCAGCCCCGCCTGTTGCTGGTTTGCGGTGCCTTTCTGTCGCGCTACTTTGAGCCGTCGGCGGACGGGCGACCCCATGCCCGGCCGGCCCATCGAAACTAGCGAGAGGAGACACGATGGCAGACGAGAAACAAGCCGAGGAGCCCCTAGGGTTTACGGAACACACCCGCAGCCTGGCCGGAGAGTATGCGCACGAACAAGGCTGGGGACTGCACGAGGAGGAGCGCACCAAGCAACCTGAACAAAAGCAGGCCTTTGAGGGCGGCACGGACTACGATTACGGCGCACGCGACTTTGGCGATACCGCCGTGGACACAAGCAATGTAAATCCCTCGCCCGAAGCAGTCGAGTTCTTGAAGGGCACCACCGAAGAGAAAGGAGCATAACCATGGCACATAGCAGCCGCGCCAATGAAGAAGCTATGCGCGAAGCAGACGCGCACACCGTCAACCAGCAGGCCGAGACGATCCCCGCGCCCGAGGAGGGCGGGCACGCGCATTCGCAAGCCGCGCACCTCCATGTCACCGGGCATGTGGATACGAAACCCACGGGCGATGTGCGCCGAGGCTCGGAGCCCGGCGCTTTGAAGCAGCCGCCGGCGGAGATGAGCCGCGCAGGCAAGCAGCACCGCGACTAGTTAGCCCGCAGGTAAAATCCGCCCCGCTTAGCAGGCGGGGCGGTTGTATCAGTTGTGGAATATGGACCCGTGCTCTGAACCGGGTGTCCACTTCAGTCCGAAAGTGTAGGTCGGACTGTAGTATTCACGCTGAATAGGATAGCGCTGGCTGCCATTGTAAAAGCCGAACACCTCGTTATTCAAGTTGAGAAATTGCGCAACAACACTCACGCCGCGCGCTTTGGGAAGCAAATAACTCGCCTGCGCATCCACCTGCGTGTGGGGATAGATATATGTATCTGACTGAGGCCCAGCTATCCCGCTCGGTGTGGGTGTGGTTGCCTGCCCGGCAATCGGCGTTCCGTCCTGGTAGGCATAGGCCCATAGATAAGCGTCGTTATGAGTAATGCCCATCCGGGCGGAGATCCCGTACTTGTCGTAAGTCGCGTCGAAGTTGTAGTTATTGGGCGCATCGCGCTGGAGTGTTGGGTGGTCCGAGCGCCCCGGGTACCCCGCAACGGAAGCCGTGTAGCTGTAGTTCGCCCGGAAGCCGATGCCGCTCAAGCTGCCCGGCAGTTCGGTCAGGTGCTGCTCCCAACTCGCTTCAACCCCGATGAGATGCGCGGAGCTGACATTGAGCGGAGCGGTCTCGTAGAACAGCGCGGGCGCGGCAGCTCCGGGAGTTGTATACCCCACCTGCCTTGCGGAAATAGCGATGTAGTTATAGAGCATCTTGTAAAAGAGCCCGCCCTGGATAACCCCGACGTTCCTGAGATAATGCTCTCCCAGCAGGTCGAGATTGTGCGCCCAGGTGGGTTGCAGGTTTGGGTTGCCGGCGGTCAAGGCCGGGTTGCCGGCGGTGTTGGAAGCAGTGGGGTCATAGGTCAGGTAAGGCGCCAGATCCCCGTAATTAGGCCGGGAAATCCCAATGCTGTAGGCAAGCCGAAAATCTGTGTAGTTACTAAGATTGTACTGCGCGTTTACGCTCGGAAGCACGAAGATATAGCCCGTGTTGAAGTTTACAGGAGCTACCACGCCGGCCGCGTCCGGCTGATTGCCTCGTGTCAGGTCCGAAGTCGCATCCACGCGGATCCCCGTATTGAGGCGAAACCGCGCATAGGTGAATGTGTTCATCGCATATCCGGCATAAACGCGCTCCTGGATGTTAAAGTCGTTACGGAGGTTGCGCGCCGTTTCCGGGTCGATGCTGAACCGATTCTGATTCTTGTTGTAGTACGAGAGTATCTCCGTAGCCTTGGACTGCGGCCCCGACTGGTACTGCCCGAAGTAGTAGCTCGTGTTCCCGCGGTCGGTCAGGAACTGATTCAGCAGCGGAGCCGAGCCGTTTACCGTCGCATCGGATTGGTTGTAATTCTGGTTTTTTACGACATCCCGGACCTTGAATCCTATTTGCCATGTCCCAAACGCCTGCCCCTGCGTGTAGGTGCGCGAATAGTCAGCTTGGCCTACCGCATCGCGTTGAAAGGTATGGTTGTCTTGGAAGCTGATGTCGTTCAGCGAATAAAGGCTTGGGTCGTAGACGTTTGCGTTGGTCGGGGTGAGATGCGGCAGGAACGGGTCTTTCGCACTGAAAGCATAGCCCACTCCGTCATTTTGCGGATTGCCGTTCGCATCGCTTGTGGGCCCCGGACCGTTAAAAGAGGAGTAGTTATACCCTCCGGTAAGCTTGGCCTGCGACAGGGCCGCACGCAGCACCAACCGGGAACGGGCGAACTCGCGGCTGCCGCCCCCGATAAAGCTGAAAATCTGCTGCACCGGCCGCCGGTAGACGTTGGCGTATTGCGCGCTGCCATTGTTGTCCGTGGCAGCGGTCGAGATGAAATTACCCGCGTTCAGGGTGTTGATGCTATCTTCCCCAAAATCGTCGAAGTAGGAGTACAGGCTCTTGAGATAAACAGAAGTGCGATCGCTGAATTTATAGTCCAGGGTGCCGCCCAGGCCATAGCGCGAACGATCGTAAAAGTAGTTGCGTAGATCGATCGTGTTCGGCGCGTTCACCGTCTGGCCGGTCGCGTTGCCGGTCGCCGTATCGATAATCGCGTTCACCGCCTGCCCCGGCTCGATATCGTCGATCCCGCGGCCGTTCCAGTCATAACTGCCGGTGATCAGAAAGCCCAGCTTCTTGTCCGCGAGATAGCGCCGCCCATATGTGGCGAACACCTGATCCTGCCCGCGTCCGCCATTGATGGGCGTGTGGCCGTACAAGCCTTCAACGGCAAAGTATGGCTCGTCGGTCGCCGTGCGCGTCACCAGGTTCACCGTGCCGCCGATTCCATCCGCATCCATATTGGCGGTCAGCGTTTTGTTGATCTCGACCGACTCGACCAGGTCCGCCGGGATGGTATCGAGCTTCACATTCCGGACGTTCTCGGGTGAAGGCAGCTGAAACCCGTCCACGGTCACGAAGTTCAGCCGCGGCTCAGTGCCACGGATCTGAATGTACTTTGCCTCGCCCTCGTCGCGCTCAACGGAAACGCTTGGCATGCGGCCTACCGCGTCGGCGATGTTGACATTTGGGAGGCTGTTGATGACCTCCGACGGCAGCACCTGCTCGATGTTCACGGCCACGCGCTGGCGATTCAGCGCTTCTGCCTCGCCAACCTCGCGCTCCGGCCGCACGGTCACGGTGCTGCTGGCATTGTTGACCGCCATCGCTGCGTTCGCCTTGGCGATCGCGCCTGCGGCTACGTCTACCTGCGACGTAGAAGGCGCGAATCCTAGATAGGAGACCGTGACGGTGTAGCTCCCGGGCTTGACTCCCGCGATGATGTATGAGCCTTCCTGGTTCGTAGTGGCGGTCTGGCCGCCCGGCTCGAGCGTCACCTGCGCGCCCTGCAGCACTGCCTTGGTGGTGTCGGTAACCGTACCGGCGACCGAGCCGCGGTCGGCCTGGGCCTGCGCGGAGGGGGCGAGCAAGGCGGCAGCGCTCAAGATCGCGAGCGTAGGCAAACCGCCGATGCACGAGAAAGGGAAGGGATGCCGGGTCGCGGGACTGAATCGAAACAAGTTTGGAGCCTCGAGAGGAGAGTCGCGCTTGGGAGCGCTAGCTTCCACTCCACGCGGCTGAACTTAAGCGGAGCTGAAGGAGCGGCCTGCATGTCTGAACTTTTAACGTTCGTTCACTGCCTTTTCACACACGACCGCCCGCGGTCCCACTTGGAGCTTGGGGGCTTCTCGTGCCAAGATGGTGTTCCGCCAGAAACTCACCTGCTCGCCCCTGCTCAATGAGAGCGTCGGCGAGCACTCCTTCCACTTGCGGCAGTTCAAGGAGGCAGCAATGCACCGTGCAGCGTTCTCGGGTACAGCTCTTTTTCGGTTCACTTGTATACTACTTTGTATGCTTGGGGCGGGCGCACAGGCCCAGGTCAGCTCGACATCCCTGCGCGGCACGGTGATGGACAGCACGGGCGCGCTCGTGCCGGGTGCAGCTGTCGCGATTACCAATCCGGCGAATGGCTTTTCCGCGACCCAAACGACGGACAGCTCGGGCCGGTACAGTTTTCCGCAGCTGATGCCTGGAACCTACACGGTGCATGTGTCGGCCGCGGGCTTCGCCGCAACGGACCGCAAGGCGCAGCTTCTGGTTTCCGAGCCGGCGACCATCGACGTGAAGTTGGGCGTGGTTGCCGCGGAGCAAAACGTAAACGTAAGCGCCGAGGCCGAAACCCTGAACTCCACCGACGCGAGCATCGGCAATGCCATGAACAACCAGTTCATCCAGGCCGTGCCGACCGAGGGACGCAACGTGCCGGACCTCCTGAGCGTGCAGCCCGGGGTGCTGTACCTGGGCAAAAATGTGAATCAGGACACCGATTCGCGCTCGGGTGCGGTCGCCGGCGCGCGTTCCGACCAGGGCAATGTGACCCTCGACGGCATTGACGACAATGACCAGGTAAACGGCTACGCCTTCACCGGCGTGCTGCGCTCAACCCAGGACTCCACGGAGGAGTTTCGCGTTACCACGTCCAACTCCACCGCCGACCAGGGCCGGTCGTCCGGTGCGCAGGTTTCGCTCATCACCAAGTCGGGCACCAACAGCTTTCACGGCTCCGCCTACGAGTACTACCGTCCGCCGTTTGCCGCCGCCAATGATTGGTTTTACAAGCAAGCAGAGATTGAGAACGGGCAGCCCAACATCGCGAGCAAATTGCTGCGCAACACCTTTGGCGGCTCGTTGGGCGGGCCCGTGCGTAAGGACAAGCTCTTCTTTTTCTTCAACTATGAGGGGCAGCGCACGTCGGAAAACCTGGTGGAAACCAGAACGGTGCCCTCCGCAAGCTACCGGGCCGGCAACCTGACCTATGAGGACGCGAACGGCAGTCTGACCACGCTCAACCCGGCGCAGCTGTCCACGCTTGACGGGGCCTGCACGGCCAATGGCGTGTGCCCTTGGGGCCCCGGCGGCGACCCCAATGTGCTGCGCTACTGGAGCCAGTACCCGCTCAACACCAGCTTCAACACGGGCGACGGCTACAACACCGGCGCGTACACCTTTTCCTCGCCTGCGCCCGCGTCGCTCAATACAAGCATCCTGAAGGTGGACTATGTCCTGAACGATCGCAATCGCTTTTTTGTGCGCGGCAACCTGCAAAAGGACACAACCGACGGCGACGAGCAGTTTCCGGGCCAGCCTGCCTCCTATGTTATTGAGGACAACACAAAAGGGCTGGTTGGCGGTTACACCTGGGCACCTACCGCGAGCCTGGTTAACGACCTGCGCTACGGCTATGTGCGGCAAGGTTACAGCAATCGCGGCGTGGGCACGGGAAACTATGTCGACTTCCGTTTCGTCGACCAGTTTAACGCTGAAACCCGCACCACCATCGTGAACGTGCCGGTGCATAACATCGTCGACAACCTGAGCTGGAGCAAGGGCAGCCACACGATCCAGCTCGGCGGCAATTGGCGGCTTATCACCAATAACCGTTCCACCGACGCCCTATCTTACTCAAGCGCCAACAGCAATCCTTACTGGTTGAACAACGAGCCGGATCCTTCCGCTTTGGACGGCGTGCCGGCCTACTCGCAGGGTTTCGCGAACTCCTTTCTTATCGCCTATGCCAACCTGGTCGGCACCGTTCCTCAGCTGAACAGCCAGTACAACTACAGCGTGAACCGGGGCGGCGGCTCGGGCGCTTTGCTTGACCAGGGCGCATTTCTCAATCGCAGCTTCCGCACCAATGAGTTTGAGTACTACGTGTCCGACAGCTGGCGCGCGACCCCGAAGCTGACCCTCACCTATGGCCTGCGCCACACCCTGCTGCAAACGCCCTACGAAATCAACGGCCAGCAGGTCACGCCCACCATCGACACCGACGCTTGGTACAAGCAGCGCGAGGCCGCTGCCCAAGCGGGACAGGTATACGAACCGCTGCTGCAGTTTGTGCCCAGCGGCAAGGGAAACGGACGGCCGGGCTACTGGCCCCGGCAAAAGCTCAACATCGCGCCGCGCATCTCCATCGCCTACGCGCCGGACCCGCGCACAACCCTGCGCGCGGGCTTTGGGCTTTACTATGACCACTATGGGCAGTCGGTGGTCAACACCTTCGACCAGGAAGGCTCGTTCGGGCTCACGAATGCGTTTGTAAATCCCGCCGCCGGCTATGGGACGGAAACCGCCCCGCGCTTCACCGGCAAGCGTGACCTGCCCAACATTGACACAGGTCCCTCGCCCGGCAACCCGATCCAGTTCCCGTACGCCCCCAGCGCGACAAACTTTCTGATTACTGAGGGCATTGATAACAAGCTCAAGACACCCTATTCCGAGGTGATCGACGCGTCCGTGCAGCGACAGATTCCCGGCGGCCTCACGCTGGAGGTGGATTATGTGGGCCGCCTGGGCCGGCATCTGCTGCAGCAGCTTGACCTTACCCAGCCGGTGGACTTTGTGGACACGCAGGGCGGCGGCGACTACTTTGCCGCCGGTACCGCGCTGTCACGTCAAGTGGATGCGCACCACGGCGACCCCAACGCGCAGGTAGACGCAATTCCTTATTTCGAACACGTTTTCAGCTATCTGGCTAAACCGTCTGAAAGCGCCACACAGTTTATCTACACCAATGAGTGGGCACCATATCGCTACACCTATGGCGAAAGTACCTCGCTCGCCGACCTGGACTTCTACTGCTACTACGGCTGCCCGCTGGGGACGCGGTTTTTCCAGGGACAGTTTTCAACCCTGAACGCTACAGCCAGC
The DNA here is from genome assembly GCA_965218545.1 of Acidobacteriaceae bacterium. GTDB lineage: Bacteria > Acidobacteriota > Terriglobia > Terriglobales > Acidobacteriaceae > EB88. The sequence goes on from CBDCLB010000002.1 coordinate 597,653, forward strand.
ATCGGCATGAGCTACTACAACGCCGCGCAGGTAATCGTGCGGCACCCGTCCTCGCACGGGCTCCAGTACGATTTCAACTACACCTTTTCCAAGTCCATCGACTACGGCTCCGACGCGGAGCGCAGTAAGCCGCTCGGCGCGAGCGGCTCTTTCAGCACGATTGAAAACACCTGGAATCCCGCCTTGAACCGCGCGGTTTCCGATTTCGACACGCGCCATCTCATCTCCTGGGACTGGGTTTACGAGGTCCCCTTCGGCCGCGGCCGCCGGTACGGCAGTAACATCGGCCGCTGGGAGGATGCCGCGCTGGGCGGCTGGCAAGTGGCCGGGCTGGGCCGCTGGTCGAGCGGTCTTCCCTTCTCGGTCAACGAGCCCGGCTACACCACCGACTGGGAGTTCCCGGCCTTCGCCGTACCGAACGGCAAGGTTGCCGTGCACAAGCACCTGGACGCGAACGGCACCCCACAGGTTTTTGCCAACCCCGGCGCGATCAACTCCGGCGTGCGGAGCCCCGACGGCCCCATGCGGCTGCCCTACCCGGGCGAGGCAGGAGGCCGCAACATCTTCCGCGGCGACGGTTTTTTCGAGGTGGACGCGAGCGTTTCCAAGAGCTGGATTCTTTACCGCGAATCGCGCCTCAGCGCGTCATGGGAGGCCTTCAATTTTACAAACTCCGTGCGCTTCGACACCAACCCCAACACCTCGCTCGGCAACCAGCTTACCTCCGGCTCGCTCGGCAAATATTCAGCCGTGCTCAACCGGCCGCGGGTCCAGCAGTTCTCGCTGCGGGTTGACTTTTAACGCGCTCCGGTAGGCTGGAAGCATGCCCTCCAGCCTGCAGGAAACAGTCCAAGAACTCGTCCAGGAGCACGCCCGATCTGCCGGTTTCGCACAGGCGGGCATTGCTCCCCTGCCCCGCCTGGGTGCGGAGGAGGGCGAAGCGCACGAACGCTACTTCGCCGACTGGATCGCCCAGGGCCATGCGGGCGAGATGGAATACCTGAAGCGCAAGGATGCCCTGGGCCGCTTTCTGCGCTCCGCGGTCGAGGTCGCCGTGCCGTGGGCGCGGTCAATCATTGTGTGCGCCGCCCCGTATGGCGGCGGGCCTGAGCACCCGCTTTCAACCGATCCGGCGCCCACGGGCGCGGGCTGGATCGCGCGCTATGCCTGGTCGGGCAGGCGCACGGACGATGGCTCCCTCGCACCCTCGGATTACCACAAGGTCCTGCTCAAGCGGCTGAAAGCCATGGAGCACTCGCTCAAGGGGGAGCTCGGCGAGTTCCAGTCCTGGGCTTACGTCGATACCGGCCCCTTGGTGGAGCGGGCTTTTGCCGCCATGGCCGGCGTGGGTTGGACCGGCAAAAACACCTGCACTTTGAACGAGGAGCTGGGGTCGTTCTTTTTTCTGGGAGTAATCCTGACCAGCCTTGAGGTGCGCGACGAGCAGCGCGCGACGGTAGCCGCCGACCGGTGCGGCTCCTGCACACGCTGCCTGGACGCCTGCCCGACGGACGCGCTCATCGCGCCCCGGCAAATGGACGCCAGCCGCTGCATCGCTTACCTCACCATTGAAAAGCGCGGCCCGATCGACCCCCAACTGCGCGCAGGCATGGGCCGCCAGATATTTGGCTGCGATATCTGCCAGGATGTGTGCCCTTGGAACGCCCGTGCCCTTCGCCAAGCCGCGCCGCCGGACGACGGCGATCTGGCACCGAGACGGGAGCTCGTCAACCCCGACCTCCGGGCGCTTGCCGCGTTCCGGGAGCGCGAATGGGAGTCCCTGTTTTTCGGCTCACCCGTGAAGCGGGCGCGTTTCAGCGGATTCCGGCGCAATCTGGCGATCGCCATAGGGAACAGCCGGGAAGCCGCGCTCATCCCCATCCTGGAGGCTTGGGCGCGGGATGGGGAGGAGGACGATACGGTGCGGGAATCCGCGGAATGGGCGCTGGAGCGGCTGCGAACAGACAGCTGAATCGCAGCCCAACAAGCCGCGTACCTACTACTGACAGAAAAGGCGCTCCCTAGGGAGCGCCTTTTCTAAGCCAACACAGCGCTTACGCGTTCGCTACGCCGCTCGTCGCGATTACCTTGCTTACGGTCTTCGCGATGTGCTCTTTCGGCACATAGCCGACGATCTGATCGGCAAGCTTGCCGTCCTTGAAGATCAGGAGCGCCGGAATGCCGCGAATGCCGAAACGCATTGGGGTGGCTGAATTCCGGTCCACGTCCATCTTCATAACCTTTAGCTGGCCGCTGAAGTCGCGCGCTACCTCGTCCACCACGGGCGCAAGCGCTTTGCAGGGGCCGCACCATGCCGCCCAAAAGTCGACCAGGACCGGTTGCTGGGACTGCAAAACTTCCTTTTCAAACGAGCTGTCATTCACTTCGGTTACGCCTGCGCCTGCCATCGTTTTCTCCCCTTTTGCCCGCGACTGGTTCCCATCGGCGAGCGATTTCCCTAAAAGTAGATGCGCTGCGGGATGGCTTGGTCGCAAACGGAAGCGCCCGTGCTCAAAGAAGCCACGGGCGCGGGAGCAGCCCTCCCCCAGAGCTGCCCACAGAGATGAACATAGGACGTGCTTCGTTCCGTGTAAACAAAACTTCGGTAAGGATTACGCCACTGACGTCCCATTTTGCAGCATCGCCGGCTCCCGGACCAAGGCGCACGGGAGTAATTCGGCAATGGGCAGAGGGTCTGGAGCAAGAGCCGCTTCCCGCACACATGCTTGCGCGCTGGGAAGAGCCTCCTCGCCTGCAAGGAGAAGCAGAACGCCGGAACCGGCTCCGCTGAGCGTCACGCTCAGGATGCCGCTCTGCCCGCGCAGGGGCAGCAAACGCGGGAGCAGTGGGCAGGCTTCGCCCCGAAACGGCTGGTGAAGCCGGTCGTGCGTTCCCGCGGCAAGCAGCGCCCCATCCCCCGTGGCGAAAGCAGCCGTCAGCAGCGCCACGCTTTGGAGATTCGCGACGGCCGCTTCCCGGCTGTAGAGCGGAGGAAGGATGGCTCGCGACATGGTGGTTGCCAACGGCTGGCCGGGCAAAACCAGCAGCGCGTGCCAGTCCGGCGGCGGCGGGAAGGAAACGGCCCGGACGCGGCGGAGGCTCGGCGCGGAGGAAGCCTCGTCATAGCCCGACACGGTAAAACCTCCATAGCAGCACGCTGCGGCGTTGTCGGGGTGCCCTTCAAGCTCGGCGGCTTCGTCCAGCATGCGCGCTATGCCCCACCCGAGGTCGCCGAAATGCGAGGCGAGCGCGACGCCCGCCAGCCGCGAGGCCCCGGATGACCCGCAGCCCATCCCCAGGGGAATGCCGTTGCGTACCGTGAGCGCAAGCGGGGGGGCCATAGCCTTTCCGTATCGCGCGCAGGTTTGCTTGTATGTTTCGAGCAGCAGATTTCCTTCAAGGGCTGCACAGATGGGAGCTTCCCGCCCTGCGGCCTGAATGGAAAACTCAGCCGCGGATGACGCTTCTACCTCCAGGTACAGGGCCAAAGCCAGCGCGGCCGCGTCGAAAGCAGGCCCCAGATTTGCCGAAGTTGCGGGTAAACGGAGCCGCAAGGGTTCCGGAGATCTCACGCGTCCAGCCCAGCGCCATGTGCCCCGTTCTCGATAGCCCGCAAGATCGCTCCCACATCCGCGTCCAGGGGAACCGAGGGCCGCCGCGTCGCTTTGATGGCACTCGCCAACCCACCCGCCTCCCCTTCGGAGAGCAGTTCGCCCCGGTGGTACTGGATGGTGTAGTCGGAGTCCTTGAGTGTGTGTCCCGTAAGGAAAAGCACGACCGTGCTCGACGGCGCAATCTTGCCCGCGGCCTGGAGCTTTTTGAAACCCGCCAGCGTGACGGCGGAAGCAGGCTCGCAGCCTAGGCCTTCCCTGCCGATCTCCGCCTTGGCAAGCGCGATTTCCGCTTCGGAAACATGCTCGCAAAAGCCATCCGTTCTTTGGAGAACCCGGAGAGCCTTGCGCCACGAGGCGGGGTTGCCGATCTGGATGGCGCTGGCGCGGGTTTGGGCGGCAACGGCTGCAAATGTGCTGTCTTTTCCGCCCTGGACCAGCCGGTACAGCGGGTTCGCGCCCTCGGCCTGCACCACGGAAAGCCGGGGCAAACGGGTTGTGAGACCGAGCGCCAGAAGCTCCTCGAACCCCTTTCCCAGGGCGGAAACGTTGGCGAGGTTGCCGCCCGGCACGATCACGTGGTCCGGCACGTTCCAATCCATGGCTTCGGCGATCTCAAAAGCGGGCGTCTTTTGCCCTTCAAGCCGGTACGGGTTTACCGAATTGAGCAGAAACATAGGCGCGCGCTTTACGAGCTCGGCCAGGACACGCACGCAGCCGTCAAAATCGGTGCGCAGCTGCAAGGTGCGAGCGCCGTAGTCCATGGCTTGCGACAGCTTGCCCCAGGCGATCTTGCCTTCGGGGATGAGCACCAGCGAGCGCATGCCCGCGCGCGCGGCATACGCGGCCATGGCCGCCGAAGTGTTGCCGGTGGACGCGCAGGCCACCCAGCGGAACCCAGCCTCGTGCGCGACGGAAAGCGCCGCCGTCATGCCCGTATCTTTAAACGAGCCCGTTGGGTTCAACCCTTGGTGTTTGGCAAATAAACTCTCGTGCCGGAGCGCGCGGGCGTTCTGCTTCAGCTCGTACAAGGGCGTGTTGCCTTCGCGGAGTGTTACGATCTTCGACGTGTCCTCGACGATGGGCAGCAGGTCGCGGAAGCGCCACACGCCGCTTTGATCGAGGACGTCAGAGGACACGCGGCGCTCCTGCCAGCGGGTGCGCAACGCCTCGGCGCGCGCGCTGCCGAGCGGCGCGGACAGCCCCGGGTAGCGCACGGCGAACAACTCCCCGCACCCGCAGCGCAGATCGCCGGTCAGCTCCCCGGGCGCGGCCATGCCGCCGCAACCTGAGCATTCCAAAACGTGCGTTGCGCTCGCGCTTCCCTGCTCACCGGCCGGCGGTTGTTCCGCGAGGGTCTCCATACGTCCAAAGAGTAGCATCCGAACCTTGGTGCACGGGTAAGTGAACGCCCGTATGCGTATTACGGAAGACACCCCTACACAAAGCCGAAGCAGCCGTCACGGGCCGGCATTCGGCGGGAAATCGCGGCCGAGCCGTATACTCTCGTCTATGCCTCAACAGCTCACACCGCGTGAAGCCGCGATCCGTTTGGGCATCTCGTACCCCACCATCAAGCAATGGCTGTACCGCGACAAGATCAAGGCTACGCGCACGCCGGGCGGCCACTATCGCATCGATGAAAGCGAGCTGGACGCGCTGCTCCACAAGGCGAAGCAGCCGGAAACGCCCCGGCGCGAGATGATGCGCACCGTTTCCGGGCGCAACCAGCTGGTCGGGCGCGTGGTGGAAGTCAGGATCGAAGGCCTGCTCGCGCAGGTCAAAATCTCGATCGGCGGCCAGATGCTTACCTCCATCATTACAGCCGACGCCGCGCGGGAACTGCGGTTGGGCGTGGGCGAAACTGTAGCCGCTCTCATTAAAGCGACGGAAGTCATGGTGCTGCGCCTATGAAATTACTCGCCACCCTGCTCTGCATGTGCCTGCTGCCCGGGGCCGCGCTGGCGCAAACGCCCCCGCTCCGCATCGCCGCGGCCGCCGATCTCGAGCCGGTCCTGCCCGCCGTCCTCGACGCCTTTCAACGGCAAACCGGCATCGCCGCGGAGGCCAGCTACCAAAGCTCCGCCACGCTGACGCAGCAGATCTTCGACGGCGCGCCGTTTGATCTTTTTTTCTCCGCGGATACAAGCTACCCGCAGCGTGTGATCGCGAGAAGGCTGGCTCGCGAGTCCGCGCCGATCGTATACGCGCGCGGCACCCTGGTGTTGTGGGCGCGCCGGAACGCCCCCGTCCTCCACGGGCTGCCGCTTTCCTTTGCGGACCTCCGCGACCCCGCGTTGACGTCGGTCGCCATCGCCAACCCGCAGCACGCCCCTTATGGACGCGCCGCGCAGGAAGCGATCGAGAATATGCACCTCAACAGCACACTCGCGCCCAAGCTCAAAAGGGCCGCAAACATCGCGCAGGCCGCGCAATACGCCGACTCAGGCAACGCCGAGGTCGGCTTCCTGTCGCTCACCAGCGCGCTTACGCCCCGGCTCCAGGCCGATGGCAGCTTCCTTCCCGTGCCGCCCGAAACCTATGCGCCCCTTCTACAGGGGGTTGTGACCCTGCGCCGCGCGCGCGATGGTGCCGCAGCCGCGCGGCTTCTTGCGTTCATGCGGACCCCATCCATCCGCGCGCTGCTCCAAGCCAAAGGGCTCGCGCCCCCGCGTTAGCCGTTCCTCACTATGGACACGCAGGCTTTCCTCCTCACCCTCCGCCTAGCCGCGATTACGGCTGCTCTTCTTCTCCTCATCACAGTGCCGCTGGCGGCCTGGCTGGTGCTGGGGCGCGCGCGCATCCGCCCGGTGGTGGAAGCGCTCGCGATGGTGCCCCTGGTGCTTCCGCCCACCGTTCTGGGCTACTACCTGCTGGTTCTGCTTGGCCCCCGGACGGGGCTCGGCCGCGCGGCCGCGCGCCTGCTCGGGCACCCGCTCGCTTTTTCCTTCAGCGGGCTTGTGGTGGGTTCGGTCATCTACAGCTTTCCATTTGCGCTGCAGCCGCTCGTCGCCGGCTTCGCGCAGGTTCCCGCGGAGCTGCGTGAAGCCGCGCGGCTGCTTGGCGCGAGCCGCGCGCGTATGCTGTGGCGCGTGGTGCTCCCCCTTTCCCGGCGCGCGCTCCTTGCGTCCGCGCTGCTCGCCTTTGCGCACACGGTGGGGGAGTTCGGCGTGGTCCTGATGATCGGCGGCGACATCCCCGGCGCGACCCGGACTCTTTCCATCGCGCTGCTCGATCAGGTGCAAAGCTTTGACTACGCCGCCGCCAACCGCACCGCGCTCGTGCTCCTGCTCGTTTCTTTTGCCGCGCTGGCGCTCCTGTACGGGCTGCGGGAGCGTAGCGCCCGGCGCGAGCGCATGGCATGAGCGCCGGGCTGCTTGTGGACCTCCGGCATACCGCCGGGCCGCTCACCCTTTCCGCGCGCTTCACCCTCGCGGCCCGGCGCGCGGCGCTGTGGGGCCCTTCCGGCGCGGGCAAAAGCACGCTGCTGCGCGTAGTCGCGGGGCTCGCGACGCCGCGTGAGGGAGTGGTCCGGCTCGGCGAGCGCACCTTGACCGACATGGCGGCCGGTGTTTCGGTCCTGCCCGGCGCGCGCGGCCTGGGTTTTCTGACGCAAACGCCCGCGCTGTTTCCTCACCTTTCTGTCGAGAAGAACGTCCGTTTCGGCCTCCACCGGCTTTCGGCAGCTGCACAGCGCCGGCGCGTGGAAGAACTGGTCGCGCTGTTGGAGCTCGCGCCGTTGCTCAAGCGCCCTCCCGCGCGGCTTTCCGGCGGCGAGCGCCAGCGCGTCGCACTTGCCCGCGCGCTCGCTCCCCAGCCGCAGCTCCTGCTGCTGGACGAGCCTTTCAGCGCACTCGATCTCGCGCGCAAAACCGAGCTGTGGAGCGCGCTGGAGAACTACCTCCAACCCCGCGGGATCGCGACGCTGCTGGTTTCGCATGACCCGGCTGAGGTTTGGGCACACGCGGAAACCGTGGTTCGGCTTGAAAACGGCGTGGCAGCGGAGCAAGGTCCGCCCGCTGCGATGCTCGGCCGCGAGCGGGACGCGGTTCTCCGGCAGCTCGGGGCGATCTAGGGACTGCCGACCAGCACGGGTTCGGGTTCCAAGCGCACCCCAAAGCGCGCCTCCACGCCGCGGATCACCGTGTCCCGCAGTTCCAGGACCTCCGACGCCGAGGCGTGGCCGCTCCGGTTGGTGAGCGCGAGTGAGTGCTTGGAAGAAAGCGCAGCGCCGCCGAGCGCGAAGCCTTTCCGAAACCCGGCCTGCTCCACCAGCCAGGCCGCCGAAAGCTTGCGGAAGCCTTCCCCGGCGGGGTAGCCGGGCGTGGGCAGGGGAGCGACAGATGCGGCAATCGCTTCAAAAACCAGATCCGGCACCACTGGATTTTTGAAAAACGAGCCCGCGCTGCGTGTATCGGGGTCGCGCGCCGCCAAGGGCCGGCTCGCGTCGACAACCATGCCCTTTCCCCGCCGGATCGCCCGCACGCCCTCGGCCACCTGCGCAAGCGAAGGCGTTTGCCCGGCAAAGAATTGCTGGAGGTCGGCGTACGCCAACGAAGGAGCGCCGCCCGGCTGGAGAGCGAACTCAACCTCCGTGACCATGAATCGGCCTCGATCGGGTGCCGTGTTGAAACGGCTCATTCGGTAGCCGAACCCGCACTCCTGAGCATTGAAATGTACGAACTTCGTTTCGATCCGATCAAAGCAATGAACGCCGACAATGGTCTGCGAAACTTCCTGCCCATATGCGCCCACATTCTGCACGGGCGTGCCGCCGACGGATCCCGGAATGCCCGCCAGGCACTCCATGCCCGCGCAGCCGGCGTCCACGGTCCGCGTCACCATCGCGTCCCAGTCCTCGCCCGCCGCCACGGTGAAGACACGCTTGCCGTTCTCCTCGCGCTCGCCGACGCCGCGCAGGGCAATATGCACGGCGAGCCCAGGGAAGCCGCCATCGGCGATCAGAACGTTGCTGCCGCCCCCGAGGACAAACACGGGAACCTGGTGCGCATCGGCCCACGCACAAGCCTCCGCGAGCTCCCCCTCTGTCCGGACGGAAGCGAACCAGCGCGCCGGGCCGCCAATGACAAACGTGGTGAACGGAGCGAGCGGCACGTCTTCGCGCAGGCACAAACTCACGGGCATCGTGGCGGCGGGGGCAAGCATTGGTTCTAGAGTATCGCGGCCCCGGGTCGTTCGCACCCGTGGACTGCCGGCCCGCAGTTACAATAGACACACGGCTGCGGCAGGCAAGCGCATGCCCGCCCACGAGAGGAGTTGTTATGTATCCAGAGATCATGGTCATCCCAATGCGGGAGGAGCTGACGCGGGTCGGCATCGAGGAAGCGCGGACGCCGGATGAGGTGCAAACGGCGATGTCCCGGTCCGGGACCACAATGGTTGTCGTCAACTCGATCTGCGGCTGCGCCGCGGGCAAAATGCGCCCCGGCGTGCGGCTCGGGCTTCAGGGCACGGCCAAGCCTGACCATTCCATTACTGTTTTTGCTGGGCAGGATCGCGATGCGACGGACAAGGCCCGGTCCTATTTCGGCGGCAACCCGCCCACCTCACCCGCGATCGCGATCATGCGCGACGGGGAGTTGGTGTACCTGATGCAGCGCTACGCGATCGAAGCGAACACCGCGCAGGCCATCGGCGGCGAGCTCCAGCGCGCTTTCCAGGAGTTCTGCGCAAAGGCGAACGCTTAAGTTTTTGCTGCATGGAAAAGCCCGGCTCGCGAGCCGGGCTTTTTCTTTCTAACAAAGCAGCTAGGTAGTCTTCACGTTACCGTTCAGCCCATTGGGATAAAAGCCGCCGCTGGAAACGCCGGTTTTGCCCGGAGCTCCGTACACAATCTGCAGCACCTCGGACGCGTTCCGGGCTGTGTTCAGGCCGGTCAGCGGGCTGGTGTTGAAGATGGTTTGGGGTCCCAGTACCGGCGGACGGTCGAACTTATCCACGGCGGGTGAGGTGACGCCCTTGGCGATGCAGAACTGCCGCAAAGCCGCCTCATGCTGGGCTTCGGTGTCGTGGATCAAAGCGGCATAGGTGACCGCCTTGGGCTGGAGGGAAAGATACTGAATGCCGCCCTCATAGGCGCTGGTGCCGGTTGTTTCGAGCTGGCGGGCGAGTGCGAGGAAGCTCGCATCGTCCGTCGGCGCGCCCAGGGCCGCCAGGTTCAAGTTGGGCATGCTCACCGGCGTAACCCCCACGGCCTGGAGAGCGCCGCGTATGAGCCGTACGTGCGCCTGCTCATCGCCGGCCAGCTGGTTGGCGATTGCGGCCACATTGGGATCCGTGAAGTTGACCTTCTTGCCGCCGGTCACCGTGCCCGGGTTCGGGCCCATGTCCACCGTCTGCAAGCCGTTTCCCGTGGTGATGTACAGGTAAAACGAGGCTTCCAGGTACTCGAGGTTGAGGGCAAACTGCAACACGTCCGAGATAGACGGTGCCGGCCCGGCTTCCGGGTCCACGCCGAGTACGCCGCCGCAGCCGGCGACGCCCATGGTCGTTGCGATGCCCGCCGTGACGCCGGCGGCTTGCAAAAAGCGCCGCCGGTTCAGGCTTCCGCTTCCCGGCAGAACATGTCCCTGCCGTGCTTCTTCTTTCTCCATCAACATATCTTCAATCTCCGTCGCTCTTGGTTCCGTTGAGAGTCTCTTCCCGGCTGCGCTTGCATCAGCCGTGGCACCGTCGAGAGCAGCAGTTCCCTAGGTCGAACGGACTGTTCCGTTCAGGCCCTTCGGGAAGAAGCCCCCCGAGGTGACGCCGGCAGGCGGGACGGGCGAAGTGGTGGCCGTGGTCACGCCATAAACAATCCCGAGGATCTGCTGCGGCGTCCGAATGGGGCCGAGCGCGGGGCCGTTGACGTAGTCGTCATCCGGATTCACGTCGAAATACTCGACGTTGGGCGGTACCGGCGGGTGGTCGAGCGCGTCAATCTTCGGCGTCACGATGCCCTGCATATCGCACAGGACGTCAAGGCCGCCGAGGTGCTGCCCTTCCGCACCCAGGATCTGGCCCGCGCCCGTCAGCACGAACGGGTTCGAAACCAGGTACTGCGCTCCGCCCGCGTAGGCTGCGTTACCCACGGTGGTGAACTGGCGCGCGACGGACAGGAACTGCGCTTGCGTGGTGATGGACATCTTGCCGCCGAGTGAATAATCGATCACGGGCTGGTTTATGGGAGTCCCGCCGAGCTGGAAGATCAGCGTGCGGAGCAGCTCGATGTGGTGCATCTCGTCGTTGGCGAGGTTGGCGGCAGTGGCTTGTGTGATCGCGTCGAGGCTGAGCTTGCCGGGCAGCCCGGTGATCGCAGCACCCGCGCCCAGATAGGCGGTGAGCGGTGCCATACCCGAAACCGCGAGGTACAGGTTGGCTTCGAGGTATTCGAGATTGAGCGCGAAGTTGAGCACGTCGAGGATGGACGGGCCCGACGTGGCGGCCTGCGCGCGGGCCTTCGGCGCGGAGCCGGCTACACCGGCAAGTGCGGCAGCGGCACCAAGCGCGGCAAACGATGAGAAAAAGGAGCGACGGTTAACGGGGTGGACGACTTGGTCGAGCTCGAGAACAGCAACGTCTGTTTTGAGCTGTTCTTCTGTGACCTTTTCAGAGGGGCAGAGCGGGGATGCGACGAGTTGCTTTGGCACGAGCGGAGTCTCCTTAGAACCTTGGCCGCGTTTCTGTTGCAGGGTCTGGACAGCCGCACACTCCCGGCTCAAGCGAACCGGAACTGCACGGTTGTCAGTGAAACAGATGCGGCCTGCGTTGATCTACTGGAGACCCGACAAAGTTTTTTTTACTGTTCACACCGTGAATTGACCGGATTTCCTAAGCTGAATCCGGATTTCGCCTCCCTGCGTTCCTCTGCATGCCTCTCCGGTAACTTAGCGGCGTCCAGTAGTTTCCTCAGCAGGTAGCTTTTGTACCTGGCTATGTCGCACCGAGTAAGTGAAGTAGATAACGAGGCCTACGACCAGCCAGATGCCCACGACCTCCCAGGTGAGCGCCGGCAGATTGAACATAAGATAGAACGCGCTCCCGATACCGAGAATCGGCACGAGCGGCACCCATGGCGTCCTGAAAGGACGCGCTAAGTCGGGCTGGCGCACCCGCAGGATCCACACGCCTGCGGAAACGATCGCAAACGCGAGTAAGGTGCCCATGTTCACGAGCTCCGAAAGCCGTCCGATGGGCAGGAGCGCGGGCAGGAAAGCCACGATGGTCCCGACTACGATGTTGGAGATCCACGGTGTTCGGAAGCGCGGATGAATGGCGGAAGCCCACTTAGGCAGCAGTCCGTCGCGGGACATGGAAAAGAACACGCGCGACTGGCCCAGGAGCATGACCAGCATGACGGTGAACAGCCCAAACACCGCGCCGATCTTTACCAGCAGCGACCCCCACGCGACGCCGGTGACGTCGATGCCCATGGCAACCGGCTCGGCTACATTGAGCTGGCGGTAGTCGACCAAGCCCGTGAGCACGAGCGACACAATGATGTACAGGATGGTGCAGATCACCAGCGAACCCAGGATGCCGATGGGCATGTCGCGGCGGGGATTGCGCGCTTCCTGCGCCGCGGTCGAGACTGCGTCAAAGCCGATATACGCGAAAAATACCGATGCCGCGCCGGCCGCGATTCCGGATAGCCCATAGCGCCCGGGCCCTTGGTTGGGTGGGATGAATGGGTGCCAGTTGTGCGCGGCAAAGTGGGGATGCCTGGCAAGAAACAACCCGCCCAACACGATAAACACGCCCACGATGCCGAGCTTGACGATCACGATCGCGGAGTTGAGATTGGCCGACTCTTTGATGCCGATGACCAGCACGGTCGTCACAACCGCGATGATCAAAAACGCGATCAGGTTGAAGACGCCCGTGACGTGCGTGAGCCCGGCCAGGTTGGTGCCCGGCGGCAGCGCATCGAGCGGCTGCCAGCGGCCATGCCACATATAGAGCGGGTTGCCGTACACCGTGGTAAACCGCGCAAAGGCGGGCGATGGCGTGAGGTGCAGCTGCTCGAGCAAGCTCACGAAGTAGCCGGACCAACCGCTCGCTACGGTGGCCGCGCCGAATGCGTACTCAAGCACAAGATCCCAGCCGATGATCCAGGCGACGAACTCGCCCAGCGTCGCGTAGCCGTAGGTGTAGGCGGAACCGGCAATCGGGATGATGGAGGCGAACTCCGCATAGCAAAGCCCGGCAAACGCGCAGGTAATGCCCGCGAGCACGAACGAGAGCGCGATTGCCGGCCCGGCGTTGGCTGCCGCCGCATGGCCGGTGAGGACAAAGATGCCCGCGCCGATGATCGCGCCGATGCCGAGCGTGGTGAGATTGAGGGCCCCGAGTGAACGGCGGAGCGTCTGCTCGCCCTCCTCGCTGGCCTCCTCGCGGAGCGACGACATCGGTTTGGTTGCTAGCAGATTTGCCATGCGCGGGTGTTCCCTTCAGAGTCTAGGTAAGGTCAAGCAGCAGCGCGGGCCGAAGCTCGCGACCAAAGGAGGTAAACCGGCACGCCCAGCAGGACCAGAAACAGCCCCGGCCAGGTGTACTGCGGCTTGTAGCGCAGCAGTGTGTAGCAGATGGTCGCCGCCATCGCGATATACAGCGCGGGCAGCACGGGGTAGCCGAAAGCGCGATAAGGGCGCGGCGCGTCGGGCTTTGTACGGCGGAGCACAAACAGGCTCGCGATGGTGAGAATGTAGAAGACCAGCTCCGCGCAGATGATGTAGTCGAGCAGCTGCCCGTAGGAGCCGGAGATGCACAGAAAGCAGGTCCACACGGCCTGAAACGCGAGCGAGGCCACCGGCGTTTTGTAGCGCGGGTGGAGCCGGCCCGTGGCTTTGAAGAAAAGCCCATCCCGGCTCATCGCGTAGTACACGCGCGAGCCCGCGAGGATCATCCCGTTCGCGCAGCCGAAGGTGGAGATCAGGATCGCCCCTGCCATCAGGTATGCGCCCCACGAATGGAAGATCTGCTGGAGCACCGCGGTTGCCACCCGGTCCTCACTCGCATATTGAATGCCGCGGGCGAACGCCGTTGTCCCATGCGGGTTCCCGATCAACGGCAGCGCGAACAGGTACACGAAGTTTGCGAGCAGGTAAAGCGCGAGCACCAGCCCCGTGCCCATGACGAGCGAGAGCGGCAGGTTCCGGCTCGGGTTGCGGACCTCGCCCGCGGTGAAGGTCACGTTGTTCCAAGCATCGGCGGAAAACAATGACCCGGTCTGCACAACCGCGAGGATCGTGACCACGCCGACCAGCGCCACCCCGCCGCCGCCCGTCGCAAGCGGATGCAGCGTGTGCCAACCCGCGCCGGCCCAAAAGCGCCCATGGCCGAAGTTCGCCGCCATCGCGCCCGGATTGCGCCCCAACACTACGCCGAAGCCCACCAGGGCGAGCAGCGCGAGGGTCTTCGCGGTGGTAAACACGTTTTGGACGAGCGCGCCCAGCCGGACGCCGAAGACGTTCACGACCGTGAGCAGGACGACGATCAGAACCCCCGCGAGGTTCGCCGTGTTCAAGCCGAACTCCATGTTGCCGAGCGTCACGGGGCCCACGCGCACGGCGGGCACATGGCCCAGGTGCAAGAGCCAGTGCGTGGACGAAACGGACGGGAAAAACACGCCCAGGAATTTGCCGAAAGCCACGCCCACAGCGGCGATCGTGCCGGTCTGGATGACGAGAAACAGCGTCCACCCGAACAGAAAGCCCCACATGGGCCCCAGCGCCTCGCGCAGGTAGACGTATTGGCCGCCCGCGCGCGGCATCATCGCCGCCAGCTCGCCGTAGGAAAGCGCGCCGATGACGGTCATGACCGTGGTGACAAGCCAGGCCCCGATCAGCAGCGCGGGCGAGCCGGTGACTCGCGCGATATCCGCTGAAACGATAAAAATGCCCGAGCCGATCATGGACCCGACCACGATGGCGGTCGAGGAAAACAGGCCGAGGCCTTTCACCATAGGTTCGCTGGCTGTGTTGGGGGGCGCGGCGGGGGCGGTGGTCACGGTTACAGAATGTTCTACCGGAAAAGCCGGAGAAAGTCCCGGACGATCGCGCCGGGCGAGCTTCCCGGCACCCACAGCGCGCCGATCACAGCGACTGAATCCGCGCCCGCTTCCCAAACGGCGGCCGCGTTTGCAAGGGTAATCCCGCCGATCGCAACCAGCGGCTTCGTCGTGCCGCGGCGGGCGGCACGCACCCCGTCGAGCCCAATTACCGGCTCGGCATCCGCCTTGCTCGCGGTCGCGAATACGGGTCCGGTGGCCAGGTAATCCGCGCTCGTCGCCTCCCCTGCCTCGGCCTGCTGCGGGGTGTGCGTCGAAAGCCCCAGGATGCACTTCGGGCCCAGCTGCAAACGCGCGGCCCGCACCGGGAGGTCGGTTTGGCCCAAGTGGACACCGTCGAAGCCGGTCCCGTGGAGAAGGTCGGTGCGGTCGTTCAGGATCAGGGTCACGCCCGAGCCCGCGGCCCGGCGCACTGAGAGTGCGTCGCGCACACGCTGCTCGTCGCTGCCCGCCTCGGCGCGCAACTGCAGCAAGATCACGCCCGCGTCCACAAGCTCGCGCACCGCGCGGTCCAGAAAGGCACCGCGGGCGAGCTCGCCTTCCGGAAAAAAGCGGTCATCGAGAATGGGATAGAACGGCGGCAAGCGCATGCCTAGACTTTACCCCGCCCGGCAGCTCGCCTAAGATCGTTCTCGCGCATGCCTCCCAGCCGGCCCACAAACAGCGAAGACGAGCCCCGCTGGCCCGCGGTGCTCGCCTCGGTTGCCATCGGCGCGCTTGAGCTGGCGCTGCCCCGGGAGCTCGTGTTCGGGCCGCGCTGGCTTCTGCTGCTCCTTGTGGGCGCGCTCACGCTTCCGGCGGTGCTGGCCCGGCGGCGCGGCAGGCACCGCCTGAACCAAATCATCGGCTTTACCCTGAATGGCATCTTTACGCTTGCGCTCCTGAGCTCGCTCGCGGTGCTGGTGTACTCGCTGCTTACCCATCCGCTGCCGCCCAAGCGCATCCTCGCGACCGCAGCGGTTTTGTGGACCAGCAATGTGCTGGTGTTCGCGTCCTGGTACTGGCGGCTCGACGCGGGCGGCCCCCACGCCCGCGATCTCCGCGACGCGCACACCGAAGGGGCTTTCCTGTTCCCCCAAATGAGCCTCGACCCCGAGAAAACTCCGCAAAGTTTTCGCGGGTGGACGCCGCGCTTTATCGACTATTTGTTCCTGGCGTTCAACGCGAGCACGTCTTTCTCGCCTTCTGACGTGCCGGTGCTGTCGCGCTGGGCCAAGGCCCTCATGATGGTGCAGTCGAGCATTTCGCTCGTCACCCTCGCGCTGCTCGCGGCCCGCGCGGTCAACATCCTGTAGCCCGCCGAGGTGCCGAAAGTCCGTCCATCAGCAGCCGCCGCACATCGTCGTAAACCGCGTTGAGGGCCGGATCGCCCCACTCGGCGGCATGCGCGGGATGGTGAAAGCGAGAGGTAGCCAAAATCAAGGCGCGGCCCGCAGAGACCGGGTCAACGGGGCGAAATGCGCCCTCCTCGATGCCGGAGCGGATAACCGCGGCGGCCAGCTCAACGAGGTCCTCGAGGTAGGCAGAGGCGACGGACTGGGCGGCGGCGGCCAGCGTGCGGTAGGCGGCGAGCAGCTCCGGATCCTCGGCTGCGCGGCGGCGCTTGCCGGCAATGAGCGCGTCCACGAGCCGACGCAAGCGCTCGGGAGCGGGGCCGGATGCTTCCGCGATCGCGCGCAAGGGAGGCAGCGTCGCCTCGAGCCAGCGGCTCACGACTAGGTCGCGCAACTCGGCCTTGGTGGCAATGTGGCGGTACACAGCGGCGTGGCTGACCCCGAGCGCGCGGGCAACGTCGACCACCGTGGCTTTGGCCGGACCGAAGCGACGGACAACCTCCTCGGCGGTGGCCAGGATGCGTTCGCGGGTGAGCGGGGTATCAGGGGAAGGCATACGGGGGAGGTACAGGCTCCCTTCCCCGCGAGTCTGGGAAAGAAAGCCTGCTGTTATCAGTGCGCGACAGCGGTCGCTCCAGCGGCGATCCCGTCCAGCTCTGCGAGCGCTTCCGGCGACAGCGTGAGGCCGCCGGCGGCTAGGTTCTCGCGGAGGTGCGCGACCGAGGAGGTGCCTGGGATGAGCAGGATGTTGGGTGAGCGCTGCAGCAGCCACGCAAGCGCAACCTGCATGGGTGTGGCATCGAGCCGCTCGGCAACCTGCGAAAGCGCGGAAGACTGCAGCGGGCTGAAGCCGCCCAGCGGGAAAAAGGGAACGTACGCAATGCCCTGCCGGTTGAGCGTGTCGAGAAGCGCATCGTCCTCTCGGTGGGCCAGGTTGTACTGGTTCTGGACGCAGACGACAGGGGTGATCGCCTGCGCTTCCTTCACCTGATTGGCGGTGACATTGCTCAGCCCGATGTGCTGGATCAAGCCCTTACGCTGGAGCTCGGCCAGCGCGCCGATCTGCTCGGCAATCGAGCCCTCCTCGAGGCCGTGGCCCCCGCCCATGTGGCGGTAGTTGACGATCGGAAGTGCGTCAAGGCCGAGATTGCGGAGGTTGTCGTGAGTGCCCGCGGTGAGCTCCTCGGGCGAGTTGGCGCGCTGCCACGACTTATCGGCGGGGCGGCGCGCGCCGAGTTTGGTGACGAGGACAAGGCCCGCAGGGTAAGGGTGCAGGGCTTCGCGGATGACCTGGTTGGTAGTGTGCGGGCCGTAGAAATCGGAGGTGTCGATATGGTCTACGCCGGCGGCAACTGCCTCGCGCAGAACCTGCACGGCTGCGTCGTGGTCCTTTGGAGGCCCCCACACACCGGGTCCGGCCAGCTGCATGGCACCGTAGCCGATGCGGTTGACGGTTAAGGATGTGCCGGGGAACGTGAACCGCCCCCCCAGATTAGCTTCATTCATGAGATTGCTCCTTTCAACGACCATGAAAAGAGTGTATGACAGTGGGTTACAGAAATCAAATTGTGAAACCTGTGATGAAGGCGGTGGAATCTCGCAACCTCCGCACTCCCTCCCTGCGCTTCAGCCGCTCGCGGCCACAATGTGCATCGCCTCGGCCCGGCGCTCTTTTTCCCGCTCAAAGAAGCGCTCCATGAACTTGGTATCGAACTGGCCCCGTCGGAACTCCGGGTCGGCAAAGATGCGACGGTGGAGCGGGATAGTCGTGTGAATCCCTTCCACCACAAACATTTCGAGTGCCCGCTCCATGCGCGCGATCGCCTCCGGGCGATCCTTGCCGTGGGTGATGAGCTTGGCGATCAGCGAGTCGTAGTACGGCGGTACTACGCCTTCCGCATACTGCGCCGTGTCCACGCGCACCCCGTTGCCGCCGGGCAGATTCCACGCGGTGATGCGGCCCGCTGAGGGGGTGAACTTTTCAGGATGTTCGGCGTTGATGCGGCACTCAATGGCGTGACCGCGGATCGCGATCGGGTCCGGGATGATCGACGCAAGCTTTTCCCCGGCGGCCACGCGCAGCTGCGCTTTTACCAGGTCGACGCCCGTGACCATTTCGGTGACCGGGTGCTCCACCTGGATACGCGTGTTCATCTCGATGAAGTACAGCTTGCCGTCCTCATCCATCAGGAACTCGATAGTGCCGGCGTTCTGGTAGCCCACGTCTACCAGCGATTTCCGAATGGTTTTCGCGATCTCGTCCCGCATCTTGGGCGTGACCTGGAGCGACGGCGCTTCCTCGATCAGCTTCTGGTGCCGCCGCTGGATGGAGCACTCGCGTTCGCCGAGCGAGAGGACATTGCCGTGCTCGTCGGCCAGCACCTGGAACTCGATATGGCGCGGCCGCTCGATGAACTTTTCCATGTAGAGCTCGCCGTTGCCGAAGGCGTTCGCGGCCTCGGTGTGCGCGGCGTGGTACAGCGCGGGGAGCTCCCCAGGCGTACGCACAATGCGCATGCCGCGCCCGCCGCCGCCGGCGACCGCCTTCAGGATCACCGGGTAGCCGATCGTTTTGGCCCAGGCAAGCGCTTCATGTTCGTCCGCGAGTACGCCGTCGGACCCCGGCAGGATGGGCACCTTGGCCTTTTTCATCGTTTGCCGCGCGACGGACTTTTCGCCCATCATCCGCGTTACTTCGGGGGGCGGCCCGATGAACTTAATGTTGGACTCGCGGCACACCTCGGCAAAGTTCGCGTTTTCGCTCAGGAGGCCGTAGCCGGGGTGGATCGCGTCCACGTCCGCGATCTCGGCGGCTGCGATGACCGCAGCGACATGGAGATAGCTGTCCGCCGAGCGCGGCGGCCCGATGCAGATCGCCTCATCGGCAAAGCGCACATGGAGCGAATTGCGGTCAGCCTCGGAGTAAACCGCGACTGTGCGGATGCCGAGCTCCTTGCAGGCCGAGATGACGCGCAGGGCGATTTCGCCGCGGTTGGCGATCAGGACTTTTCCAAACATGGGACGCAGCTTTCTCCGGGTGTTTGTCTAGCGCGGGCGCACGGCGAACAAGGGCTGGCCGTACTCGACCGGCTGCCCGTTCTGGACCAGCTGCTTTATGATCTCGCCGGCGGCATCGGACTCGATCTCGTTCATCAGCTTCATAGCTTCTACGATGCAAAGCGGCTGCCCGGCCTCGACGCGGTCGCCTACCCGGACGAACGGCGGAGAACCGGGGGAAGGCGACTCATAAAAAGTGCCGACGATCGGGGATTTCACGGTGTGGAGCGCTTCTTCCAGCGCGGCCGGCGGGTTGGACGAAGGCACGACGGGCAACTCGGCGGGAGCTATGGGCGCGGCCACTGCCGGGCCCGCGCCCATGAGGCGCGCCAGCAGCAGCGGGTCGATCTGAGAAGGGGAAGGAGCAACTGCGGCGGCAATGGCCGCCTCAAAACGGAGCTCCACCTTGAACTCCCCCCGCTCCAGCCGGAACTCGCCTATTTTCTTCGCCTGCAAAAACTCGATCAGGTCCTTGAGCGCCTCGATCTCTTCCGGATTCATCGTGTGTGTGTTTGCTTTCTTGCGTTTGAGTTTTGTGCTTCTACAGCGTGAGCAGTCCTTTGGGCGCGGGCGTCAGGATCCGTCCGCCGCCCGCTTCCACCGCTACCATGTCCTCGATGCGTATGCCGAACTCTCCGGGCAGGTACACGCCCGGTTCGACCGTAATTACCATACCCTCGACCAGCGTGTCCTTGACTTTGGCCGCCAATCGCGGCCCCTCGTGAATTTCCAATCCGACGCCGTGCCCGGTGGAATGCGTGAAATGCTGCGCGAGCCCGGCTTTCCGCAGCACGCCCCGAGCGGCTGCATCCACCTTTGCGGCTGTGGTGCCGGAGCGCACTGCCGAAATGCCGGCTTCCTCGGCGGCCAACACCGCTGCGTACGCGCCGCGCTCCGCGCGCGATGGATTTCCCAGATACACCGTCCGGGTCATATCCGAACAGTATCCTTTGTGCATGATACCGAAGTCCATGGTGACGAAGCCGCGCCGGGGCAGGGGCTGGGCGCTGGCATGGCCGTGAGGCATGGCCGAGCGCTTGCCCGAGGCCACAATGGTGTCAAACGACATCCCATCCGCGCCCATGCGCCGGGCCGTGTGCTCGAGCTCCGCCGCGATCTCGCGCTCCGGCACGCCGGCGGCCAGGTGCGGCAGGGTAGCCTCAAAGATGCGGCAGCCCAGCAGCGCGGCTTCTTCGAGAATGGCGAGCTCGTCCCCGTCTTTTTGCTCGCGCTGGGCGACCACGGGCGAGCTTGGGAGCGCGCTAAAAAAGCGGCGGCGTGCCCCTTCCGTCCAGCCTTCCGGCAGGCTCGCCCCCATGCGCGCAAGAGCCGCGACGCTGGTGTGGCTTCCGTCGTAGCTTGCAGCTTTCACGCCTGAGCGGATGAGCAGCTTGGCCGCCGCTTCCAGTAGCTTCTTGCCGATCACCACGCGCACGCCGGAGGACTCTTCCCGCGCCTGCGCGGTGTAGCGGCCGTCGGTCAGGAGCACGGCCGAACGCGGCAGCAAAAGCAAAACGGCGTTGGATCCCGTAAACCCGCATAGGTAGCGCACATCGGGCCCATGGGTCAGGAGCAGCGCTTCGATCTTTTCTTCCGCCATGCGGTTGCGTAGCTTGCGGATACGGGCTTCATGGTTCATCGCTTCCCTGACGATATAGGAAGAGCAGGCGGGTGGGCGCGGAACTATCCCGCGCGACATGGGTTTGCATGAGGGAATCAGCCAGGCCATGATCGTGACAACGACGAGCTTGGCGGCAAGGGAGAACAGCAATGGAAACTGAAGCTTTGGACACAAAAACGCGGGTGAGCCGCCGCATCTCTCTTTTTCGCGAGGCCTCGGCCGGTGCTCTCGCCCGCCGAGCCATTGCGGGCGCGCTGGCGTGCGCTATGCTGCCATTAAGCCTGGGCACGGCTGCCGCACAATACCAGGAAGCGCCGCCACCACCGCCCGATTACGGCAATGGCGCCCCGGCCCCGGCTTACGGCGCCCCTTCCTCCGCCTATCAGCCGCTCCCGCCCGAGCAGCTCGACTCGCTCGTCGCCCCCATTGCGCTTTATCCCGACTCGCTGGTCGCGCAGATTCTGGCCGGCGCGACGTATCCGGCGCAGCTTAATGCCGCCGAGCAGTTTGAGCAGGCCAACGGCGGCTACCCGCCCCAGCAGCTGGCGGAGATGGCGAACACGCAGCCGTGGGATCCGAGCGTAAAGGCCCTGGTCGCCTTTCCGCAAGTGCTCAGTGACCTGAACCGCAATATGGAGTGGACCACGCAGTTGGGCAACGCCTATTACAACCAGCCGCAGGACGTGCTGGGTGCCGTGCAAAGCATGCGGCAGCGCGCCTACGCCGCCGGTTCCCTGCGGCCGACGCCGCAGCTTGCCGTAACGTATGAGCCGGGCGACATTTTGATCGCTCCGGTAAGCCCCACGGTGGTGTACGTGCCGTACTACGATCCCTGGGTGGTGTACGGCGCGCCCGTGCCCGTGTACCCGCACTATTACTGGGGACCGCCGCGCGGCGTCGCTTTCGGCACAGGGCTGGCGATCGGCTTCGGGGTCGGCATTGCAGTCGCCGCGTTCACGCATTACTCCTGGGGCTACCACAGTTGGCGCCCGGACTGGCACGACCGCACGGTGGTCTACAACCACACCACATATGTTTCCAACAGCGTCACAGTCATCAACCACGGCCACTACGGGGCGTATGAGCGCTCCCCGCAGGCACGGGAGTTCGATCACGCGCAGGCTGCCCGGTTTGAAGGCAACCGCACGATCAACAATGTAACGATTAACCGCGGGGGCAATACGTACAGCCGCGGCGGCAGTACCCTGAACAACGGAGCCAATACCTACAACCGCGGTGCGCAAACTTACAACCGCGGCCCGCTAACCTACAATACCGGAGCCAACACTTATAACCGAGGCGCGCAAACCTATAACCGCGGACCGCAGACTTACAATACCGGAGCCAACACTTATAACCGAGGCGTGCAAACCTACAACAGAGGCGATAATCCGGCTTACAATCGCGCTCCGGAGTACAAAGGCGCGACCGGAGGGGCCGCGCAGCCCTACAATCACCCCAACTATGCCGCTCAGCCCAATACGGTCGCGCGGCCCTCGGGCAACTACGGGGCATATAACCAGGGTGCTCGCCCCCAAGGCGAGAATCACGGCGAATACCGGGGCGGCCAGGGCGGGGAACGTGGCGCACAGCCCCAACAGCACAGCGCGCCGGCCCGCGAGTTTCACGGCGGCGGACATGAGGAACACAGCGGTGGGCACGAGGACCATCATCGCTAGCGAGCAGAGGCGCGAGCATCACTCGCGCCTTGTTTCCCTTGCGTCGACCGCCTTTCAAACCGGAATCTGCTTTTAGCGGAACAGATTCGCGATCTCGTTGGCGTATCGCTCCGCGGTCACCCGGCGCTTCAGCTTCATCGACGGCGTGAGATCCCCGGACTCCGGGCTCCACTCGTCCGCGACCAGAGCGAACCGCTTTACCAATTCATAATCCGCGAGCGAGCCGTTGACCCGCTTGACCGTTTCCTTGTAGCGCGCGACCACCTCCGGATGCTCGACCAGCTCGCTCCGGCTTGCGGCCGTGATTCCGCGTTCGCGCGCCCAGGGCTCAAGCGCGTCGAAGTTCGGCGAGATCAAGGCCGCAACATACTTTTCGCGGTCTCCAACCACGGCCGCGTTGCCCACAAACGAGTCGGCCTTGAGCTTGCCTTCAATCCCTTGCGGGGCGACGAACTTGCCTGCGGAGGTCTTGATGAGCTCTTTTTTGCGGTCGGTGATCCGGATGAAGCCTTCCGCGTCGATCTCCGCGATATCGCCGGTTTGAAACCAACCCTCCGCGTCGAACGCCTGCGCGGTCAGGCCGGGGCTTTGCCAGTAGCTCGAAAAAACACTGGGGCCTTTCACCAGGAGCTCGCCGTCCGCGGCTGTCTTTACCTCGATGTTCGGCAGGGGCTTTCCAATGGTGCCGAAGCGGTATGCGCCGGGCGTGTTGACGCCGATTACCGGCGAGGTTTCCGTCAGTCCGTAGCCCTCGAGGATGCGGATGCCGGCCTGCGCGAACCAGTGCGCTGTGTCGGGGCCAAGCGGCGCGCCGCCGGCGACAAAGTACCGCACCTCGCCGCCAAAGATGGCGAGCACTTTGCTGTAGAACAGCGTGCGGGCGAGCTTCCACGCGGGCGAAGCGGGCGTGCGCCCCGCAAGGATCGCGGCCTCGTTGCGCTTTCCAACTCCTAACGCCCAGCCCACGATTGCGTTCTTAGCCCGCGATCCGCGCGAGCGCCGCTCCACCTCGCCCCGCACCTTCTCAAATACGCGAGGAACCGCGACGACCAGCGTCGGCTTGACCGCGGTGAATGCGCCCATCAGCTTGTCCATGGTGGGCACATAGGCAATGGAAAAGCCGAGCGAGTAGAGCGCATAGTCCACATGCCGCGCGGTTACGTGGGAAAGGGGCAGAAAAGAAACCGCGCGCTGGGGACCCTCGAAGGCGAACTCGCGCAACGAGTAGCTTACGTTCGAGGCCATATTGCCGTGCGTCAGCACGACGCCTTTCGGCTCACCGGTTGTGCCGGAGGTGTAGATGATCGAGGCTGGATCGCCCGGCGCAATCGCCCGCGCCGCCGCATCGAAGGAGCTGTCCCTCCCTTGCTCCCGGTTCTCGACGAGTGAGGCGAACGGGAGCGCGTCGGAGTCCGCGGCGGCTTCCGCATCCATCACAACGATGTGTTCGAGCGCGGTTTGGGCGCGGACGGCAAAGACTTTCTTGAGCTGCGCCGCCGTGGACACGATCGCGACGCGCGCGCCGGAGTGGGCGAGGAGCTCGCCGAGCTGGGGCGCTTGCAGAGTGGGGAAAAGCGGCACGTCAAGGAGGCCGGAGGCGAGCGCGGCGAAGTCCGTCACGGCCCATTCCCAGCGGTTCTCGCTGATGAGCGCAACCCGGTCGCCCTTGCGGAGGCCCAGCCGCGCGAAGGACGCAGCCAACGCCCGCACGCGCGCATACAGCTCCGCGGCTCCAACTATGCTCCAGCTGCCGTCCTTCGCTTGCACGCGGACCACGTCATTCGCGCCGCGATCGGCGAGCTGGAGGAAGATGTCGTTAAGGGTCCGGTAAACGGGGGCGTTTGGGCTCGGCATACCCTGCCAATGTATCCGAAACGCCCGATCCGGTCCGCCGGTCCTTACGCCTGCGGCAGCGGGGTGAGCCGGACGAACTTCCGGGCCTGCTCGCCCCAGCAATCCAGGAGAAATCCGGCGCGGGTGCTTCCGGTCTTTTCGCGATGCAGCTCGACCAACGCCTGGATCGAGGCTTGGGCCTCCAAATCCAAATCTGCGTAGGACTCGGGATCGAGAAAAGCCGGGTGGTAGCGGCGGTCCTCCAGAAAGCAGCCATCCTCGTCGAAGACCCAGGCCACCCCGCCCGTCATGCCCGCGCCGAAGTTCACACCCGTGCGGCCAAGAACTAGGACCGTGCCTCCGGTCATGTACTCGCAGCCGTGGTCGCCCACGCCCTCGACCACCGCAAGCGCTCCCGAATTGCGCACGGCGAAGCGCTCGCCCGCGCGACCCGCTGCGAACAGCGCGCCGCTCGTTGCGCCGTAGAGCGCGACATTGCCGAGAATGACGTGGAGCTCGCTTTCGCGCGCGGCCCGGCCCTGCCCCTTGAGGACGATCTCGCCGCCGGAAAGCCCTTTGGCGACAAAGTCGTTGGCGAGCCCTTCGAGTACCAGCGCCATGCCGCGCGCGGCAAACGCGCCAAAGCTTTGCCCGGCGACCCCGGTGAGCTCGAACCGGAGCTCGGGGTGCGCATCGTCACCCTGATGCCGGCGACGGGCCTGCCGCAGTGCGAGCTCGCCCGCAAGGCGCGCGCCGAGGGTGCGGTCTTTGTTCGCGACCGTGCCGCGCCAGAGGAATGACTCGTTGCTCTCGTAGGCGGCCAAGGCCGGTCCGAACCAGGCTTCATCGACGGGGCGTTCGCTTTCCGGCTCGGGGCGGTCGTTGCGGTTGCCGGCCCAGCGGCGCTCGCCTTCCGCGGGCGCGGCGAGCATGGGGGCCAGGTCGAGGCCTCCGGCTTTCCGGGCCTGGCGGAGCAGGTCGACGCGGCCGATTGCAGCTTGAATCGATGGGAGGCCGAGGCCCGCGAGCAATACCTGGACGTCTGCCGCGAGTTCCTCGAAAAAGCGGACAATGTGCTCGGGCTTGCCGCGGAACTTTTTGCGCAGGTCTTCGCGCTGCGTGGCGATGCCGACCGGGCAGGTGTTCAGGTGGCACTGGCGGGCCATGTCGCAGCCGATCGCGACCAGCACCGCGGTGCCGAAGGCGAACTCGTCCGCACCAAGCATGGCGGCGGTGACGAGGTCCTCCGCGGTACGGAGGCCGCCGTCGACGCGGAGGCGCACGCGGCCGCGGAGCCCATTGCGGACGAGGGTTTGCTGGGCTTCGGCCAGCCCCAGCTCCCACGGGGAGCCTGTGTACTTGATGCTGGACAAGGGCGAAGCCCCCGTGCCGCCGGAGTGGCCGGCGATCACGACATAGTCGGCATAGGCTTTGGCGACCCCGGCCGCAACCGTACCCACTCCAAACTCGGAGACCAGTTTCACGCCGACCGTCGCCTCGGGGTTAAGCCGCTTCAGGTCGTAAATAAGCTGGGCCAGGTCCTCGATCGAGTAAATGTCGTGGTGGGGCGGCGGAGAGATAAGGGTGACGCCGGGCTGGGCATGGCGGAGCCGGGCAATAAGGCCCGTGACTTTATGCCCGGGCAGTTGGCCGCCCTCGCCGGGCTTAGCACCCTGGGCGATCTTGATCTCGATCTCCTCCGCATTGCGGAGGTACTCGGCGGTGACGCCGAAGCGTCCGGAGGCGATCTGCTTGGTTTTATTGTTGAGCAGTCTTGCCGCGACTTTGCGGCCTAGGAGGTCGAGTTCCGTGTCGGCCTGGTACACGGCCGGGTCTTCCCCGCCTTCTCCAGTATTGGAGCGCAGGCCGAGCATGTTCATGGCGGCGGTGACGGTTTGGTGGGCTTCGGGCGAAAGCGAGCCCAGGCTCATGGCGGAAGCGAGGCAGCGGCTCAGGATTTTATCTTTCGGCTCCACGGCGTCGAGCGGGAGCGCGGGCCCGGCGGGGTGGAAAGCGAGGAGGTCGCGCAGATTTGCCGGCTCCGGCTCGACGGAGCGGGAGCGAAAGGCGGCCCAGGCTTCCCCGGGCGCGGGGGCCGGGGTGACGGGGCGGGCTGTCGCGCCGGTCACCGTCTGGAGCAGGCGCACTGTCGACGGCTGCCAGCCGTGGGGCTCGGCGCGCTCGGATTTGCGGAAACGGATCCAGCCGGGGTCGGGCAGATCTTTCGCGGGAGCGGCCGCGGCGGCGCTCGCCTGGGCGGCGACCGCGACGGGTATCTCCACGCTTATCTGGGCAGTTGCGGTTTCGGCCTGCGCGTCAACGGTCTTTTCTTCAATGCGCGCCGCCTCCGAAACGGGAGCGGACTCCCCCCACTGCGCCCGGACCCGGTCTTCAAGCTCCGCGTACCCGATGCCGCCGAGCGGCGCGGGGGTGCCGAAGAAACACTCGTCGATCACCTCGTGTGCAAGGCCGATCGAGTCGAAGAGGTGGGCGCTGCGGTACGAGTCGAGGACCGAAATCCCCATCTTGGACATGACCTTTGCGAGCCCGCCGTTCAAAGCCTTAAGCAGGTTCGCTTCGCCGTGCTCCGGGTCGGCGGCGCGGGCGGTTTCGAGCGCAAGCCAGGGGCAGGCCGCGCCCGCGCCCATGCCCAGCAGCACCGCGAGATGGTGGACGTCGCGGCAGTCGCCCGCCTCGGCCGCGAGCCCCACGCGCGTCCGCAGCCCGGCCCGGATCAGCCGATGATGGACCGCGCCCAGGGCGAGCGCCATGGGAACCGGCGCGTGTTGCGCGTCGGCAGCACGGTCGGTGAGCAGGAGGACGGCCGCGCCGCCGCGGACCAGGTCGCAGGCTTTGTCGGTCAGCTCGCGGAGGCAGGCGGCAAGGGTGCTGTGAGGGCCGAGAATGCAGTCCAGCGTAGCCAGCGGGAGCTCGTGTCGACGGGTGCGCAAGGCTTCAGCTTGGCCGAGCGAAAGCAGGGGCGAGGGCAGCGACAGACCGGTAAGCCGGGCGCGGCGGTTGAGCAGGTCGGGCCAGGGGCCGAGCCGGGTGTGGAGCTGGATCACGACCGCTTCGCGGAGCGAGTCGATGGGCGGGTTGGTGACCTGGGCGAAGCGCTGGCGAAAAAACGCGTACACGGGCCGGGGTGCGCGGGCCATGGGGGCGAGCGGCGTGTCGTCGCCCATGGACCAGGTGGCGTCCTTGCCGTCCTGCACCATGGGGGCGAGGACCATGCGGACGTCCTCGCGGGTATAGCCGAAGCCGCGCTGGAGGTTGTCGAGCCTGCCCGCGGGAAGGGGCGGGACGGGTGTGGCGGGGTCGAGGGTGCGTTCGTTCAGAAGCGCCTCGTATTGGGGGGCGCGGGCATCGAAGACTTCCTGAATTTCGTCGTTCTCATAAAGCTTGTTGAGCGCGAGATCGACGCACAGCATTTGCCCCGGGCCGAGGCGCCCGGAGTGGACGACGCGCTCGGGGTCGAGGTCGAGGAGGCCGGCTTCGGAGCCGACAACCAGGAGGCCATCCTCGGTAAGCGAAAACCGGCAAGGGCGCAGGCCGACCCGGTCGAGCACGGCACCGACGTATTGCCCATCGGTGAAGACCACGGCGGCGGGCCCGTCCCAGTGCTCGATGGCATCCTCGTTGTAGCTGAAAAACGCAGACGGGCGGCTGCCCGCGGGGGGCAGCATCAGGCGAATCGACTCAGGGAGGGTGCGGCCGTTGTGCGACAGCAGCTCGGCCACTTCGTCGAGGGTGACCGAGTCGGAGCCCGTGGCGGTAAAGATGGGTTTGAGCTCGCCGGGCAGGGCCGCGGCGCGCGCGTCCATGCGGGCGCGATTGCCCCACACCGTGTTGATTTCGCCGTTGTGGGCGAGGGTGCGCAAGGGCTGGGCGCGATCCCAGGAGGGGGCGACGTTGGTGGCGTAGCGCTGGTGGAAGACGGCGAACGGCGTTGTGTAGCGAGGGTCTTCGAGGTCCGCGTAAAAGCGCGCGAGCTGCCGCGCGGAGCACATGGACTTGTAAACCAGGGTGCGCGTCGAAAGCGAGCAGATGTAGCCTTCGGCTTCGCGGCGCTCGAAGTCCTTGCGGGCGAGGTACAAGCGGCGCTCGATGTTTTCGAGGTTGCCGGTCGTCGCCAGCACCTGGCGGATAACGGGCATGGTCGAGCGGGCGATCTCGCCCAGGATTTCAGGCCGGGTGGGCGGATTGCGCCAGGCGAGCACTTCGAAGCCCTGATCGGCGAGTGCGTCTTCGAGCGCGCTGTGCGACTCATGGCCGTCCGCCGGGAAAAAGACGGCACCGACGGCCAGCGGCTGGTCCGCGGCGAGTGTGATGTTCGCCGAAGCGAGAAGCAGTTCGCGGGGAACGGCCGTGCAGATGCCGATGCCGTCGCTTGAAAGCCCGTCGGCGGCGATCGCGCCGCGGTGGGCCAGGCGTCCGAGCGCTTCCAGCGCCTGCTCAAGAAT
Organism: Acidobacteriaceae bacterium; assembly: GCA_965218545.1. GTDB lineage: Bacteria > Acidobacteriota > Terriglobia > Terriglobales > Acidobacteriaceae > EB88. Next base: position 626,319 of record CBDCLB010000002.1, read on the forward strand.
TGTGTGCGAAGGGACGGCGGACAGGGTCGCGATGAAGCCTGTGCCGCAGCTTTCATGTTCGAAGCGCGGATCGTACAAGCCCTCGGAGATGGCGGGTGCGGAATGTGCGGAAGGGCGGCCCATAAGTAAATATAAGTCCTTGTGTCCAGAGAAGAAGCAGGATATTCGCAGGGTGAAAGCAGGCGGGCCCGGCTCATTTTCCAGCTGGGCTCACTTGCATAACTATACAGCGAAGCGTATTTTTATGCAGTGCGTACCGGCGCGGCCGGCATCCCAACTGCATGGAGCGGGAGTGACGGCGTCGGAAAACAAAGCCGTGCGGCATTCGGCGATCCGGGAGCTCGTAAACGCGCAGGTCGTGGCGAGCCAGGACGAGCTGAGGCGCAAGCTCCTGCGCAAGGGCTACCGGGTCACGCAGGCGACCCTGTCGCGGGACATACGGGAGCTGCAGCTGCTCAAGGGGCCGGAAGGGTATGCGCTGCCCGGTTCAGCTATCGAGGACGACGAGGACGAGCTGCCGGCGCTGGGGGAGCTGCTCGCGAGCTTTGGGCTGCGCGTCAAGCAGGCGCAAAACCTCCTGGTGCTGATCACGGTGGTGGGGAGCGCGCAGCCGGTATCGGCGGCGCTCGATTATGCGGAGTTGGCCGAGGTGGTTGGGACGGTGGCGGGGGACAATACGGTGCTGATCGTGTGCCCGGACAAGCGGCAGGCCGGGGCGTTGTGCGCGCGGCTGCAGGTGATGATCGGGTGAGCGGGCTCACCGCAGCGGTGGTAGGAGCGCGGGGGTACGCGGGCGGGGAGCTGGCGCGGCTTTTGCTGGCGCATCCCCGGCTCGGGGGCGTGCCGCCTGTCTTCTGCGGGCGGGAAGCAGACTCGCTCCTGCGGGCGCACCCGGCGCTGCGCGGGCTCGCGAGTGAGGACGCGCTCCGGGTTCACCCGTTCCGCTGGGAACTGCTCGAGGAGCGCGGGGTCGGGACGGTGTTCTTCGCGACCCCGCACGGGCAGTCACGGGAGTGGGTCCCGGAGGCGCTCGACCGCGGGCTGCGGGTGGTGGACCTGAGCGGGGCGTGGCGGCTTGCGGAACCCGGCAACCGGGGGATTTACGGCTTCGCGGACACCCCGGAAACGGATGCGGTGCAGCGGGAAGCCGTGTACGGGCTGCCGGAGCTCCACGCCGCGGAGATCGCGGAAGCGCGGCTGGTGGCGAATCCGGGTTGCTATGCGACCTCGGTGATTCTGGCGTTGAAGCCGCTGCTTGCGGCGGGATTGCTGGACCTGCAGTACGGCGTGATCGCCGACGCGAAATCGGGGGTGAGCGGCGCGGGGCGGGAGCCGTCAGAAAAGACGCACTTTATGTACGCGGCCAACAATCTTTCGGCCTATGGGCTGTGGGGTCACCGTCATGGCGGGGAACTGCGCGAACAGCTGGGCTTGGGCGAGGAGCAGATCACATTTACGCCGCACCTGCTGCCGATTCCGCGCGGCATCCTGTCTACCGTGTATGTGCGGTTCAAGGAACGGACGGCGGTGGAAGCAGTCGCGGCGCGTTTTCAGGAATTTTATGCGGGGCGTTCTTTGGTCCGGCTTTTCCCTGTTCCCGAGCTGCCGCAGATTAGCTCCGTCGAACGGACGAACTTTTGCGACCTGGGGTTTTCTGTCGCGCCGGACGGGTGCAGGGCCGTAGTGGTGAGCTGCCTGGACAACCTGCTGAAAGGCGCGGCGAGCCAGGCGGTGCAGAACTGGAACCTGATGTGCGGCTTTGACGAAGCGGAGGGCCTGCTATGAGGTATGTCATCAAGCTCGGGGGCGCGGCGCTGGAAGACCAGGCGCTGCTGCGGGCGTGCGCTCGGGCGATTGCCGAGCTCCGGCGCGCGGGCAGCGAGGTGGCTGTGGTGCATGGGGGCGGCGTGCAGCTGACCCGGACCCTGAAACAGCTGGGCAAGACGAGCGAGTTTGTGGGTGGCCTGCGCGTGACCGACGCAGAAACCCGCGACACGGCCCTTATGGTGCTGGGCGGCGCGGTCAACAAGGCCCTGGTGGCGGCGCTCGCGGCGCTGGCCGTGCCGGCGATGGGGCTTTCGGGCGGCGATGGCATGGTGTTTCGCGCGCGCAAAAAACGCACCGCGCCCGATCTCGGTTTTGTGGGCGAGATCGCCGCGGCGGACCCGCGCTGGCTTGAAGCGATCTGGAAGATGGGCGGGGTGCCGGTCATCTCCAGCATCGCGCTGGGCTTTGACGGGGAGTACTACAACGTAAATGCGGACGAGATGGCGGCGGCCTGCGCGGGGGCGTGCCGGGCGGATGCGCTGGTTTTCCTGACCGATGTGCCGGGGGTGCGCGGGGCCGATGGCGCGGTCATGCGCTGGCTCCACACCGGGCAGATCGCGGCGCTTGAAAGCGGGGCGGTGATTACGGGCGGGATGCTGCCCAAGCTCAAGGCCTGCCGCGAAGCGCTGCTGCAGGGTGTGAAGCGGGTGCGGATTCTGCCGGCCGAGCGGGCTTCACTCCTGCCGGATCTCGTGTCGGCGCGGGTGCCGGATGGGACCGAGGTACTGGTGGCGTGAGGGGTGAAGCAAGGGGAGAGGGTGGAGGGTAAAGGGTAGAGCAGGCCCACAAGTCTTGTTGCACAGTGTGCATTGATTTTTAGCGGAATGCGGCTACCGCCGGCTGGGCGGATGATTCTCATTCATCAGCGCAGGAGATGGAATGAACTTTGAAGAGTTGCAGGCGGCGGAGCGGCGGTTATTATTGCCGACGTATGAGCGCTACCCGCTGATGATCGCGGGCGGCGAGGGCGTGTATCTCCGCATGGAAGACGGTACGCGCTACCTGGACCTGCTGAGTGGGATCGGGGTCAACGCGCTGGGGTACGGGCATCCGGTAATCGAGCGGGCGCTGCGTGAGGGTGCGGGGGAGCCGATCCACACGTCGAATCTGTTCTTCCACCCGGGGCAGGCGGAGTTGGCCCTCCGGCTCACGGCGGCGAGCGGGCTCCCTCGCGCCTTTTTCTGCAATAGCGGCACGGAGGCCTGGGAGGCGGCGCTGAAGCTGGCGCGGGCGTATGCGGGGATGCGGCGCGCGGAAGGCCTGGAGATCGGGACCAAGTTCCTGGCATTGGAAGGCTCGTTCCATGGGCGGACGATGGGCTCCGTCGCGACGACTGCGAAGGAGAAGTACCGCGAACCGTTTATGCCGGTGATGCCGGGGGTGGAGTTCGTGCCGCTCAACGACATCGCGGCTCTGGAGGCGGCATGGTCGAGCGAGTTCTGCGCGCTGCTGGTGGAGCCGATTCAGGGCGAAGGCGGCATCCGCCCCGTGTCGCAGGCGTGGATGGACCGGGCGCGCGCGCTGACTCTTGCGACGGGCGCGCTCTTGGTCTGCGATGAGATTCAGGCGGGGTTCGGGCGTACGGGCAAATGGTTCGCCTATCAGCACTACGGCGCTTCGCCCGACATCGTGACCGTGGCCAAGCCGCTCGCGGGCGGGCTGCCGCTGGGGGCAATGCTCGCGACGGAAGAAGTCGCGCGGGCGATGCACCCAGGGATGCACGGGACGACCTTTGGCGGCGGTCCGCCGGCGTGCCGGGTGGCGTGCGCGGTGTTTGACGAGATCGAGCGCGCGGGGCTTCTCGGCCACGTGTCCGAGGTGGGCGAGTACTTCCATGGACTGCTACTGGACCTGCAACGGCGGCATCCGGAGATTGTGGACGTGCGCGGGATGGGGCTGATGCTGGCGATCGAGCTAGGTGATGCCGAACACGCGAAGGCAGCGCTGAACACGATGATGCAAGAGCACCACGTCATCCTGAACCGTACGAGCGAAACGGTGTTGCGGTTTTTGCCGCCGTACATTTTGGAGCGCGCGCACGTGGATGAAGCGATCGCGGCGCTGGACGAAACATTGAGCGGGCTGCGCGCGCCGGAGCTTGCTTCCGCCGCGCGGACGGGAGGACGGATTGGCGACTGAACTTCTATCATTGCAACCATTGACGGCGGACGGGTTCGCGGCGGCTCGGGAGTCGCTCGCCGGGCGCGATCTGTGCTCGATCGCGGACCTGTCGACGGACGAGGTCGCGGCGATCCTTGCGCTCGCGCATCGGGTCAAGCGCGAGCCCACCGCATTCCGCCATGCGCTCGATGCGAAGCAGACCGTAATGTTTTTCGAGAAAGCCTCGCTGCGCACGCGGCTGACCTTCGAGGTCGCGATGAACACGACCGGCGGCTCGGCCATGTTTGTGGACCAAACGCAGTCGCCGCTCGGCGAGCGCGAGTCGCTCGCGGACATGAGCCGCAATGTGGAGCGCTGGGTGCAGGCGATCGTCCTTAGAACCTACGCGCACGAAACGATTACGGAAATGGCGCAGTATGCGGCCTGCCCGGTGATCAATGCACTTTCCGACCATGAGCACCCGTGCCAGGCGCTGGCCGACTTCATGACCATCCAGGAGCGCTACGGCTCTCTGCGCGGCGTTCGGTTTACCTATGTGGGCGACGGCAACAACGTGTGCCACTCGCTGATGCTGGCGGCGGCGCAGTTGGGGGCGCACTGCACGGTGGGCAGCCCGAAAAATTACGCGCCCAAGGCGGACGTGGTGGCGCAGGCGCGTGCGATTGCGAATGTGACCGGCTCAGAGATCACGCTGGTGCAGGACCCGGTCGCGGCCGTCACCGGTGCGGACGCGGTGTACACCGACGTGTGCACCAGCATGGGCTTCGAGCACGAAGCGACCAAGCGAGCGCCGATCTTTAAGCCCTACCAGGTGAACGAGGCGCTGATGGCGCACGCCGCCCCGCATGCCGCGTTTATGCACTGCCTGCCCGCGCACCGCAATGCGGAGGTGACGGACGCGGTGTTCGACGGGCCGAACTCGGTGGTGTTTGAGCAGGCGGAAAACCGGATGCACGTGCAGAAGGCAATTCTGCTGCTGCTGTTGGGGGCGGAGCTGCCCGCCTCATAAACCTAAGACCCCCTACGCGGGAGGCGCCCACTTCGTGGGTTTTACTTTGAAAGGCATGGGGACATGGCAAAAGAAAAAGTAGTGCTGGCGTATTCGGGCGGGCTTGATACATCGATCATCATTCCGTGGCTCAACGAGAACTACGGGATGGATGTGATCGCGATGGTGGCGGACGTGGGCCAGGGCGAGGACATCGACGCAGTGGTCGCGAAGGCGTATGCGACTGGCGCGAAAAAGGTGATCGTGCACGACCTGCGCGAGGAGTTTGTCCGCGAGTACATTACACCGACCGTGCAGGCCGGGGCGCTGTATGAGGGCAAGTATTTGCTGGGAACCTCCATCGCGCGGCCGGTGATCGCGAAAGCGCAGGTGGAAACCGCGCTGGCCGAAGGCGCCGTGGCTGTAGCGCATGGGTGCACGGGCAAGGGCAACGATCAGGTACGATTCGAGCATGCCTACCAGGCGCTGGCGCCGGAGCTGCGCGTCATCGCCCCGTGGCGCGAGTGGACGCTGCGCTCGCGCGAGGACTGCCTGGATTACGCGGAAGCGCACAACGTGCAAGTGACAGCGAGCCGCGTGAAGATTCACTCGCGCGACCGCAACCTGTGGCATGTGAGCCACGAAGGCGGCGAGCTCGAAGACACGAACAACGCGCCGCTCGACTCGACCTGGACCATGACCCGAAGCCCCCAGGAAGCCCCGGACAAGGAAGAAACAGTCACCATCGGGTTTGAGCGCGGAGCGCCGGTTTCGGTGGGCGGGCAAACGCTCGATCCGGTCCAACTGGTCGAGCTACTGAACGAGATTGGCGCGCGCAATGCGATCGGGCGGATCGACCTGGTCGAGAACCGGTTTGTCGGCATAAAAAGCCGGGGCGCGTACGAAACGCCGGGCGGCACGCTGATTGTGGCGGCGCACGCGGAGCTCGAGGCGCTGTGCCTGGATCGCGAAACCAAGCACTACAAGCAGCATGTGGGCCTACGCTATGCGGACCTGGTCTACAACGGGCTGTGGTTCACGCCGCTGCGCGAGGCGTTCGATGCGTTTGTCGCGAAGACGCAAGAGCATGTGACGGGCGAGATCACCCTGTCGCTGTACAAGGGGAATATCGCCATTGCCGGGCGTCGGAGCCCCTACTCCCTGTACTCCGATGAGCTGAGCTCGTTCACCATGGGCGACTCGTATGACCAGAAGGACGCGGCCGGGTTTATCCGCATCCTGGGCCTGCCCGCGCGCACACAGGCCAAGCTGCGCGAGCTGCGGGAAGGCGCAAAGGTGGCGGCCAAGTGAAGATGTGGTCGGGGCGGTTTCGGGAGCCGCTGGACAGCGCATTCGACCACTGGCAGCGTTCTCTTCGCTTTGATTGCGCGCTCATGGGCGAGGAGGTAGCTGCGAGCAAGGCGCACGCCTCCGCGCTCGCGGCCGCGGGCGTGCTGACCGAAGGGGAACGGCAGCGCATCGCCGGCGCGTTGGATGCCCTCGGGGAGCGCTGGACCGCAGAGGAGATCGCGCGCGACGCGGATGCCGAAGACATTCACCACTTCGTCGAAATGCGCCTGGTGGAAGCTGTGGGCGAGCTAGGGCGCAAGCTGCACACGGGGCGCTCGCGCAACGAGCAGATCGCGACGGACCTGCGGTTGTACATTCGCGCACGCGTGGTCTCGCTGTGCCGGGCGTTGGGTGCGTGGGCCATGTCGCTCGTGACCCAGGCGCGTGCTGCGGGCGCGGCGGCGATGCCCGCGTACACACACCTGCAGCGGGCCGAGCCGGTGCTCCTCGCGCACTGGCTGCTCGCGTATGTGGAGATGCTTCTCCGCGACGTGTCCCGCCTTGAAGACTGCGCGGCGCGCATGAACGAGTGCCCGCTTGGCTCGGGCGCGGTCGCCGGGGCCACGCTCGCGCTCGACCGAAACATTGCCTCAAACGAGCTTGGCTTTCGCGCCCCCACGCGCAACAGCATGGATGCGACCAGCGACCGCGACTTCGTGCTTGAATACCTGCAAACGCTCACGATCCTGGGCGTGCACATGAGCCGGTTCGCGGAGGAGATGACGCTTTTTTCGACCGCCGAGTTCGGCTTCGTCGACCTGCCGGAGGCTTTCTCGACCGGTTCGAGCGCGATGCCGCAGAAGAAGAACCCCGACCTCACGGAGCTCGTCCGGGCCAAGGTCGGGCGCATCTCGGGCGCGGCGCAAACCGTTCTGCTCACGCTTAAAGGTCTGCCTTTGGCCTACAACAAGGACATGCAGGAAACGCAGGAACCGGTATTCACGGCTTCGCGCACCGCGCTGGAAGCCGTGACGCTGCTCGGGCGCTTTACCGGGGCGCTCCGCTTCCGCACCGACCGCATGCGCTCAGCCTGCGAGCACGGCTACCTGAATGCGATGGCCGCTGCCACCTACCTGACGAGCAAGGGCCTGCCGTTCCGTACCGCGCATGAGCGCATCGGCAACGCGGTGCGGTTGGGCCTCGAAACCGGGCGGGAGCTCGGTGCGCTCTCACTGGACGAGCTGCGTGAGATCGAGCCCCTGTTCGGGGAGGACTTCTTCGCCGCGATCACGCTCGAAGCCACGCTGGACTGCCACGACGTCGTGGGCGGCACGGCTCGGCACCAGGTACGCGCGGCGCTTGCGGACGCGGAAGAGCGCGTGAAGGCTTTGATCGCGAACAACGGGACGGTTGCGCTCCACCCGTCGAAGGAGGAGCACGCCCATGCGGATACGTAAGGCGCGCCTCCAGGACGCGACCAACATCTACGAGCTGGTCAACTCGCTTTCGCAGGATGGCACCCTGCTGCGGCGGGTTTTCGCGGAAATCTGTGAGAACGTTCGCGATTTCACGGTGGCGGAAAGCGATGCGGGGGCGTTTCTGGGCTGCGGCGCGCTGCACCTGTACGGGCCGCACCTGGCGGAAGTGCGCTCAATCGTGGTGAAGCCCGAGGCGAAGGGCCAGGGCGTCGGCGGCAAGCTCTTGCACGCACTGCTCGAGGAAAGCGAAGAGCATGGGATCGGCTGCGTGTGCCTGTTCACACGTATCCCGGAGTTCTTCTTTCGCTATGGCTTTCGCGAAGTGACGGAGCGGGCGGCGCTGCCGGACAAAATCTACAAAGACTGCCAGAACTGCCCGCGCATCTACCGCTGCGATGAGATCGCGATGGCACGGGGGCCCTTACCGCGGGTGTCAATCCTGGGCACGCGCGAAGAAGCGCGGCAGCTGGTGCAGATCGGGGCGTAGCGGTTATCTGCGTAAGCAGAACCTGAGCTCATGCATGCGTCGAAGCAAGACACGCTTGCTAGACTGAGCGGGCAGTTTACTTCCTAGCTGTTGGGGCGGCGCGAGGATCGAACAGATCCCGAAGGCCGTGTTCGGCGACCTTCGGGTTGTTCGAGCTGGGAGGTGATGCGGATGAAGCAGGAGCCGGCAAGCTGGCTCTCGGTGGCGGTGCGAATCGTGATTGATTGGCGCTTCGCAGTCGTCGTTGCCGTTATTCTTAAGGTGCTGCTACACCGGTAGCGCCTACTGCCGGGCGGGGTCCCACCCCCGTCCGATAAGCATAACTATAACGCGGCCACGGAGCTGGAGCTACTGTTTCATTCGAGCTTGCAACACTTTTTAGCGAACAATGCCCACGCCATCCGAGGGCCAGTACACAAACGCAGCTTTGCCGTAAATGAATCTGCGCGGAACCGGTCCAAAGTCGCGACTGTCGCTCGAGATGGAACGGTGATCGCCCATGACCCAGTACGTTCCCGCCGGGATCACCTCTTCGGCGACGGAGCGGCCGTCCTCGTAGCGGGGCGGCACGTAGGGCTCGGTGAGGGCGTGATGGTTCACGTACACCACTCCATCGCCGATGCGGAGATCGTCGCCCGGCAGCGCGATGACGCGCTTGATGTAGCTCTTTGCCGGGTCGCCCGGGTAATGAAATACAACGACATCCCCGCGCTCGATCTTCTCGAATCTGTACACGAATTTGTTGATGAACAGCCGGTCGTTGTTGTCGAGCCGGGGCTCCATGCTGGTGCCTTCAACGCGCACTGGCTGGTAAATGCAGGTGATGATGAGCGCGGACGCGCCGAGCGAGATCGCGAGGTCGCGCAGCCAGCTGCGCAGGTGCTTGCCGAAGCCTGCCGTCGCTTTTCCCATGCGCTTAAGGGCACCCCAGGGAGCCGGGCGGGCACAGCAGCGAGCCGCCATGGCCGGGCTTGGGCAAGGGGCGCTGCGCGGAAGGCTGCATCTCCGGCACGCCGGAATCGGAAAGGTTTGCGGGCGTAAGGGTAAGGGGCCGTTGAAGTACCATTTCCACCGTTTCGCCCTGTTGCAGGTTTACGTCGTTGCCGCGCGTAAGCAGCGTATAAACAAGGCCCGTGACCCCGCCCGCGACCGCGCCATAGCCCGCCCCCGCAAGCGGGCTGCCGCCGATCGCGCCGCCGATTGCGCCCACGCCCGCGCCGGTTTCGGCCCCTCGCGCGATCGTGCCGGCGTCCTTTCCTCTGGAACCGGCCTGCTCGACTTCCCCTTCCGTGTTCTTCACTTTCGCGTCCGTTGCACCGGGCAGGCTGTCGAGCGCACCGGGGATCTCGACCACGGTGCCGTTTGGAAAGATCATGGTGGTGAAGTGCATGGAAACCTGCGCGCGGCCCTTGATGCGCCCGGCGCGCTGCACGCGATCGATCACACCCTGGACATACACGCCGGCGGGGATGGCGACGCGTGTGCCGACCGTAACCGGGAACGTGGAGGCAAGATACACGCCATCGCCCGGCTGGGCGGAGCGGGTGCTGATGCCGGAGCGCAAGGCGAGGAGCACTTTTGTCCCGGCCGGCACCGTAACGGAGTTCGCGGGTTTAGCCGCGGCTTGGGCATGGGCAAATGGCGAGCCGCAGACCAACGCCGCCGCGCAAAGAAGACTCGCTCCCGGATTGCGGCGGCCCCTTCGATGTGCAGCTTCGCTTTGCATACAGCTTCCTCTCTGATTTCCTGATCCTGATTCCCTCATCCTGATTCCCTGTTGTAGACGCGTGGAGGCCCGGGGCGTCAACCGAAACGCCTCCGTATTGTCCCCCCGCAGGCAACCGGGCTGCAAGCAGAAGCAGTAGACGCGAGGGAGCGCTCCCGCATCTGTGCTTGCGTGGCGGGCTCGGGCGAGTACGGCCGTTTTAAGGACGCAGCGACGCTTCTGCGCGAGGCCGTTGAGGACGGCGCGTTCCCGGGCGCGGCTTTCGGCGTACTGGAGCGGGGGCGCGTGGGCGCGCTCGGCGGCGTAGGCCGCTTCACCTACGACCCGGAAAGTCCGCCCGTGCGCGCGGAAACGCGGTTCGACCTTGCGAGCGTGAGCAAAATCCTAGCGACCACCCCGATGGCCATGCTGCTGTTTCAGCGCGGACAGCTGGACTTGGACGCGCTGCTCGCCGATCTCCTGCCGGGCTTTGTTGTCGGCGCGCCGGATGCGCGCGAGCGGCGGCGGGTAACCGTACGAATGCTGCTTGCGCATAGCAGCGGGCTGCCCGCGCATGTGCCTTTTTACGAGAGCTGCCGGGGCGCTGGGGAGATTGTGCGGGCAGCCCTCCAGGTCCCGCTCGCCTACGCGCCCGGCGCGGAAGCGCGCTACTCCGACCCGGGCTTCATCCTGTTGGGCAAGGCGCTGGAGGTGCTGGCCGGGGAGCCGCTGGACTGCTATTGCGAGCGGGAAATATGGCGGCCGCTCGGGATGGAGCGGACGCGCTTCGGCGTACATGCGCGCGAGCGGGCGAGCGTGCCTCCCACCGAGGAAGATGATGTGTTCCGCAAGCGGCGGGTGCAGGGCGAGGTGCACGACGAGAACTGCTGGGCCATGGGCGGCGTGTGCGGGCATGCGGGGCTTTTTGCGCCGGTGGAGGACCTTTTACGTTTCGCGGACGCGATGCTTGCCCCTTTGCGCGGCGAATCGGGGCTGTTCCAAGCCGAAACAGTGCGCCTGTTTACACGGCGGGCGGAGCTGCCGCCGGGCTCCTCGCGCGCGCTGGGATGGGATACGCCGAGCGTCCCGTCCTCGTCCGGGTCCAAAATGAGCGCACACTCTTTCGGCCACTTAGGCTTTACCGGAACATCCCTGTGGATCGATCCGGTGAACGATATCGCCGTTGGGTTGCTTACAAACCGGACGTTTCCCACGCGGGAGAACTGGAAAATCCGAGAAGTGCGTCCCCGCTTCCATGACGAGGTAATGAGCGTGTTCCAGAATGGTGCCCACGGCTGAAAAGCGCGCACTTCCTCAAGCGTGTCGTGTGTGCAAAGGCTTACAATCATCGGGCAGGAAGGCGAAGAGAAAACGATGGCCACAACGACCCTACCACCGCTTGAGGCGCAAGACGGGAATGAAGAGCTCCCTTTTCATCAGCTGACTACCGAAAGCTCAAACGAGGCCTCGCAAGGCTTTGACACAAAGTCCGCGCTGGAGATAGCAAGAATCATCAATCACGAAGACGCGAAGGTAGCCGGGGCCGTCAAGAAGGCCCTGCCTGAGATCGCCCTGGTGATCGACTCCGTAGCCCGTTCGCTGCGGGAAGGCGGACGCCTGATCTACGTCGGCGCGGGTTCAAGCGGGCGCATCGCCGCGCTTGACTCCTGCGAGTGCCCGCCGTATTTCTCAAATGACCCGCACTCGATCCAGTACATCATGGCGGGGGGCCCGAAAGCGCTGGCCTCGCCGGTCGAGGTGAATGAGGATTCGGAAGAGCTGGGCCAGAGGGATATTGCGCGACGCCGGCCTTCGCGCAAGGACGTGGTAATTGGACTTTCCGCCAGCGGGCGCACTCCGTACGTGGTGGCCGCAGTCGCGTACGCGCGGACGCAGGGCGCGAAAACCGCGTGCATCACCTGCAATCACAACACCCCGATTGCGAACGCGGCCGACATCGCGATCGTGGCGGATGTGGGCCCGGAGGTGATCTCAGGCTCCACGCGCATGAAAGCCGCCACCGCGCAGAAAATGATCACCAACATGATCACGACCGGCGCGATGACCCGGCTGGGCTATGTGTACGAGAACCTGATGGTGCATGTGCACATGCAGAACTCAAAGCTCGTGGAGCGCGGCATTTCCATCCTGAAGCGGGCCTGCGCGGTGAGCCGCGATGAAGCGGTAAGCGTGATGAAGAGCGCCGGCCGCAGCGTGCCCATTGCACTGGTAATGCTGAAGGCCGGGGTGGATAAGCAGGATGCCGTGCGGCGTCTGGCACGGTCGGATGGGAATGTGCGGCGGGCGATCGAGGATGGAACGCTGGATCTTTAGCCGGGCCGTTTCCAAACCGCAAAAGCGAGCCCTGGAGGGCTCGCTTTTGTTTCACATTGAAGTCCAGAGGATAAACGAAGTATCAGTGCTTAGCGGGCGGATTGCCGCTGGAGGATTCCTCCAGCCGGCGGGTAAGTTCCACATTGCGCCGCTCAGAGTCGGCACTGCGACGCTCCGATTCGGCAAGCTGAATAATCAGCACGATTTCGCGAGTCGCTGCCCGCATCTCATCGCGAATCTGCTGGGTCGCAGCTTGCGATCGCGCGTCTTGGGCCCTTATCTCCTCACGTACGAGGTGGATGTGCTCATGGAAGCGACTTTCCTGCGCCTGCAACGCCTCAAGAAAGCGATCTTCCTGAGCTTTCATCTCCTCGCGGATGAGATTTATGTGCTCATGAAATCGGCTTTCCTGCGCTTTCAACGCCTCAAGGAACCGGCCTTCCTGCGCCCTCAACCTCTCCTGGACGCGGCTTTCCTGCGCCTGCATCTCCTCGCGGATGAGCTGAAGCTGCTCTCCAAACCCGGTCAGCGAGGATTTAATGCCCTGAAGCTCCGGGGCAATCACGTCCTGAAGCAGCTTGCGGATGCCGCCGAGCGCATCGCCTGATCTCGCCCAGTCCACGTTTGCGCCCTCTCAGGCCTCAATCTAATTCGGCGTACTTATCGAGGTCAAGGAAGTGTTGGAACAACTATGCTGTTGTCTATGTTGTTGCTGGTGCCGCAGCTGATCTCAACTCTGGCGATGTTTGGGGTGATCTGGTTTGTGCAAGTGGTGCATTATCCGCTGTTTCTCCAGGTGGGTGCGGAGCACTTTCCTGCTTACGAGGCAGCCCACGCCAACCGGACCACATGGGTTGTCGCGCCGCTGATGCTCCTGGAGCTGGGCAGCGCGTTGGCACTGCTTGTACCGCGCTGGCGTCCGGTGGAGGTAAGCGCGGCGGGCGCGTGGGTGGGTGCCTTGCTTGTCGGCGTGCTTTGGTTTTCGACCGCTTTTGTGCAGGTGCCGCTGCACAATCGGCTGCACGCGGGCTACTCGGCAGACATAATCCGGCGGCTGGTCGCAACCAACTGGGTGCGCACCGCGGCCTGGACGGCGCGGGCCGCGCTGGTGCTCTTCTGGGCTACTCGCTCGCAAATGAGGTAGCACTGCCCGCTGGAGCTGTTAGGCTCGCTTCATCCTGAGTTTTGACCTGGAGGAGCGGAGCTTGAAGCGAGCGGGCCTGCGTTGGTTGGCTGTACTGGTTTTCGGGGCGGCAACTCTGGCGGGCGCGCAGCAAGCGGCGCATCACCCGGCCCTGTTTCGCGTCACGGCCTCCCCTTCCCTGCCCGGCCCCGTAAGCGGGCGCTTGCTGGTGTTCATGAAGCAGGGCTCGGGGGACAAGAGCGTCGACATCGAGGAGTTCCGTCCGGCGGCAACCTGGGTCGCGGCGCAGGAGGTGCACGACCTTGCCCCGGGCGCTTCGGTCGAGGTGGACGCGGATGTGACCGCCTACCCGAAGCCGTTTCGGGATGCGCCCGCGGGGACGTGGGAGGCGCAGGCAGTGCTCGACGTGAACGGCAGCTACAACTACGGCGGGCGTGTGCCGGCGGACTGGGAAAGCGGTGTGGTTGCGCTGCCGGGCTCGGGCGAGCCCTCGCTAACGCTGGACCGGCACCCGGAAATGTCGCCGCGCCGGGCAGCGGCTGCGGCCATGACCGGCAAGCCGGGGGCGGCAGAGGAGTTTGATTTCCAGAGCGCGCTGCTGACCCGGTTTTGGGGCCGCCCAACATCGATCCGTTCGTGGGTGGTGCTGCCGCCGGGGTATAACGGGCGCGCGGGCAAGCGCTACCCGGTCATGTACTGGACGCACGGGTTTGGCGGGAATCTCGCGTACGCGCTCGCGACCGGCATGGGGCTCCATGCGCGGATGGAACAGAAGAAAATGCCGCCGATGATCCTCGTTTTGCTGGATGAAAGCTGCCCGGAGGGGACGCACGAGTTCGCAGACTCCGTGAACAACGGCCCCTGGGGCGCGGCATTGACGACCGAGTTTATTCCGGCGATTGAACGGAAATACTGGATGGATGCAAAGCCGAGCGGGCGGCTGTTGAACGGGCACTCCAGCGGCGGCTGGGCGACATTGCAGCTCGAAATCAATTACCCGCGGATCTTTGGAGGTACATGGTCGACTTCGCCGGACCCGAGCGACTTCCATGACTTTACCGGGACCGACCTGTACGCGCCGAAAGCAAACGTCTACCGCAAGCCTGATGGCACGCCGACGCCGATCATGCGGGCGGATGGCAAGGTGGTCGCGACCTTTGAGCAGTTCGCGAAGATCGAGGCAGTGCTGGGGCCGTACGGCGGGCAGGTGAGCTCGTTCGACTGGGTGTTCTCCCCCAAAGGCCCAAGCGGCGCGCCGGAGCCGATGTTCGACCGTGTGACCGGTTTTGTTCACCCCGAGGTGGTCCGGTACTGGCACGACCACTACGACCTGGCGCACCTGACGGAAGAGCACTGGGCGCGGGACGGGTCGCTGTTGAAGGGGCGCATTCACCTGTTTGTGGGGACGGCGGATACGTTTTACCTGGATGGGTCAGCGCGGCTGTTCGAGGCGCGGCTCAAGAAGTTAGGGGCTGAGCCGCAGTTCCACTACCTGCCGGGGCGAACGCACTTTGATTTGTACAAGGTGGGCGAGGACCGAGAGGGTTTGTTCGACCAGATTGCGGCGGAGATGTGGGCGGTGGCGCGGCCTGGGGTGCGGTGGCGGTGAGGGAGGAACGAAAAAACGGCTTTGGTACGCGATCCTATGTATTGCCGGCTTGCTCGCGCCTTGGAGCCAATTCATTCCCTGGCTGGTGCGCAATGGGCTGAATGGGCCCTTATCTTTTCAGCTTCTGTTTGCTAACTCGATCAGCTCCTTCTTCGCTTTCGACGTCCTTGTGTCCGCTTTGGTCGTGATCGTCTGGGCGACGCACGAACGCAAATGGGGATTACATTTATGGTGGGCTTCGATCCTTTCTACACTCTTGGTTGGGAGCTCCCTCGGGCTGCCGCTGCTGCTCTTTTTGCGAGAACAGCAGAAGAAAAGTAGCACTCAGGAGATAGTTCGCGCTTGAATGGGCTCCTACTTGGCCCACGCTGACTGCAGAAACAAAAACTGATCCCGCAAATCATCTTTTTCCGCGTGCGAGCTGGGTTGGTTGAGATACATGACCTTGGACCCCGAGGCAGGCGTGTAAACCGGCCATTGCGGGAGACCCTGCGCGTCCGGCTTGCCGGATCGGGCGAAGTTGGTCCAGGCGGTCATCATCTGCTCGCTCATCTTGTAATCCTCGGGGCGCCAAACATAGCCCTTGCGCGAGTCGAGGGTGCCGAAGACGTACTCGATATCGTCGGAGTGGAAGACGCCGTAGCGATTGGGACGCGCGGGGTCGGGCGGGGGAACAAGGTCGAAACGGTAGCGATAGGCGGGAGCTTTGCCGGTTGCGGTTTGGGCTTCGAGCCACGCCCACGTCCCGTAGGCGATGAACCGGTCCGTCGCGTACTGCTGCAGCCGGGTGAGGGCTTCGGCATCGGTGGCCGCGGGGAAGGCCTGGAGGAACTCCTTGGCGTGGCCGGGGAAGTCTCTTTGGGCGGTGTCCTTCAAGCGCTGGTGGTCGTCCGGAGCAGGTGCGGCTGTGCCCTCACTTGACCCGCCGGTCGGCGTGATCTTGGTGGGCTTGCCGTTGCCGCCCTCGTCATGGTTCCAGCCGGCGATCATCGGGACGTCGTTCTGCTTGCCCGCAGCAAAGATGGCGGAAGGCAGCTGCGGGAGGAAATAGCCGTCCACGTCGGGGCCGAAGTTGTGACCCTCGCCCGTGGGCGGGTAGGCGGCCGCAAGGAGCTGCTCGGCAGGCAGGGCGCGAAGCTGGGCGAGTGTGGTCGCGTGAAGTTGTGTACGGGCCCAATCGGCGTCCCGTTCCGCTTGCGCCGCTGCAGGCTGGTAGCGGAGGCCGCCCGAGGGCGGGCCGCCAAACGCGCCGCCGCTTTCGCCGATCGCGTGGGTGAACAGGCCTTTCGCCAGGGGCGAAGCCATGAGCGAGGAAACAGCAAATGAGCCGGCGGACTCCCCAAAGATGGTCACGTTGGCGGGGTCACCGCCGAAAGCCGCGATGTTGGCCTTGACCCACTGGAGGGCGGCAACTGCGTCCAGCAGGCCGTAGTTCCCTGCCGCGTGGTTCGGGCTTTCGGCGATGAGCCCAGGGTTGGTAAAGAAGCCGAAGATGCCCTCGCGGTAGTTAAAGCTCACCACGATGACACCCTTGGTGGCGAGAAAAGCGCCGTCCTGCCGCGGCTCGGAAGTAGAACCGGTGATGAAGCCGCCACCATAGATCCAGAGCATAACGGGAAGCTCTTTGGCGGGGGCCGCCGGGGTC
Source organism: Acidobacteriaceae bacterium (assembly GCA_965218545.1). Taxonomy (GTDB): domain Bacteria; phylum Acidobacteriota; class Terriglobia; order Terriglobales; family Acidobacteriaceae; genus EB88. Next base: position 642,947 of record CBDCLB010000002.1, read on the forward strand.
CAAATGTTGAGCGTAAGGCAGTCCTCGCTCAAGCCGGGATCGCGGAAGTACATATCGTCGAAGAGGTGAGGCTGCATACAGCGGGGGCCGAAGGCTGTCGCGTCGCGCGTGCCGGTCCACTTGAGCGCCGGGGCTGGCGGCTTCCAACGCAGCGGGCCGATAGGCGGGGCAGCGTAGGGTATGCCGAGGAAGGCGCGGGCGAGACCACCTTTAGTCTTCTTCAGCGTCCCTTCAAGCGTACCCGCGGGCGCGCTCACCTTGGTGGGATAGGAGAAGCACTCGAACGTACCCGCACCTCCTGTCTGCGTCTGCTGCGCTTGTCCCGACTGGGTGAGCAGGATGGCGACAAGAAGGGCGTTGAGAAAAGTAAAGCGCGTCATCGCGCACCAGTGTACTCCGTTGTTCCCACGGCACGTCCGTACCCAAAGCAGCGTTCGAACGGCGGTTAGACTTGTGTTCGAGGAGCAACCAGGAGCACATGGACAAGTTTGTGATTCGCGGCGGAAACCCGCTGCTTGGAACGGTGCGCGTGAGCGGCGCGAAGAACTCGGCTTTGCCGTGCATGGCGGCGGCGATCCTGACCGCGGAAGAGGTCGTGCTCGAAAATATCCCGCAGGTGCAGGACATCGAGACGGAGCGCAAGCTGCTGGTGTCCATGGGCGCTGAGGTCGAGCTGGGCTACGGACGCGCCCAGCACCGCACTACCGTGAGCTGCGCGGTGCTGTCGGACCCCGTGGCCAAGTACGAAATCGTGAAAACGATGCGGGCGTCCTCGCTGGTGCTGGGGCCGCTGGTGGCGCGCACGGGCCTGGCGCGCGTGGCCATGCCCGGCGGCTGCGCGATCGGCGGACGGCCCATCGACCTCCATATCAAGGGCTTGGAGAAGATGGGCGCGCAGATCGCGTATGAGCATGGCTACATCGAGGCGCGGGCCGAGCGGCTGCGCGGGACGGAGATTTTGTTCGACAAGATCACCGTGACGGGTACGGAAGACCTGCTGATGGCCGCGGTGCTGGCCGACGGCGAAACGCTTTTCGAGAACTGCGCCTGCGAGCCCGAAGTCGTTGACCTGGCTACGATGCTCACCGGCATGGGCGCGCAGATTGAGGGTGCCGGAACGCCGACGATTCGCGTAAAGGGCGTAGAAAAGCTGAATGGAGTCCGGCACCGCATCAACCCGGACCGCATCGAGGCAGGCACGTTTCTCATTGCGGGCGCGATCACGGGCGGCGATCTCCAGCTTTCCAATTGCAACCCGGCGCACCTGGGCGCGGTCATCCGGAAGCTGGAAGACTGCGGCGCGCGCATCGACATCCTGGGCAAAGATGCGATTCGGGTCCGCAGCGAAGGAAATCTGAAGGCGGCCGACGTTTCGACGCAGGAGTACCCGGGCTTTCCCACCGACATGCAGGCCCAGTACATGGCGCTCGCCACCCAGGCTGAGGGCACCTCGGTCGTGACCGAAAACATCTTCGAAAACCGGTTTATGCATGTGGGCGAGTTGATGCGCATGGGCGCGAACATCAAGGTAGACGGGCGCACCGCGACCATCACGGGCAAAACGCCCCTGTCGGCCGCCGCGGTCATGTGCTCGGACCTGCGGGCCTCGGCCTCACTGGTGCTGGCCGCGCTCGTGGCCGATGGTGAGTCTATCCTGGACCGCGTCTACCACATGGACCGGGGATACGAGCACATCGAGGAAAAGCTGCGAGGCGTGGGCGCGCAGATCCGGCGCATGGGCAAGGTCTTCGGGTGAAACTGCTTACCTATAGAAAATTTTCCCGTGATAAGCTCGGATCGCTTGTTGAAAGTGAGGTCTCAGCGTGCATCGCCCCGGCACTCATCTCCTGCTTCCCGCCTTAACAACAGCCCTTACTTTTCCGTGTGTATCCAGAGCACAGGATTTTCTGGAAGTCTCAAACTACGGAGCTTCCGGCAGCAACCACTACGGCCATTGCTCCACAACAGCCGGCTCGAAAGTTCTCACCGGTTGCACTACAGATGGAGCCTATGACTTTGTCGCGGGTGAGGGTATCCGCATCATCGGCGGGGGCGCCCCAAGTTTGTCCCCGACCCCTGGAACCCCAGCGTCGACGCTACAGTTGTAGATTCTAATGCTGTCAATGGTCTAGCCAAAACAACAATACGTTGCTACGTCGCGAGTGTCGCAGATCCGTTGGAAGGCATCAGCGGTCCGAGCTCGCCAACCTGCATCCAGAACCAGCCTTCATCGCTTTCATACTTCACGGTCTACAACAACCTGAACGTTCCCTGTAATTACGCCGGGCCCGATCCGGCGTTTCTCTGGTATGTTTCGGTTAACAACAACGACGGTAATGGAGCATCGCCATACAAACTCCTGAGCGTATCAGGATTCGGCGATGGAGGTTCATGCGGATTTTCAGCTTACGCGCAGGATCTCGGCCAGCAAGCAAAAATCGGCGATCGTGGAGGGTGGCCTACAACCACTACTGTCGCCTATGCAAGCAAGAATGAGGATTTCTATACAACAATCGTGTCAATAAACGGACAACAAGTTACGGTTGCCGACGCGCTTCCTCAAACGCTTTCGAATCTCCTTATCAACCACGACGACACGCTTGCAGTACAGGCTGCCATCAATGATGCGATTAGTCGAGGTGGAGCTAACGTTCAGTTCGAAGCCGGAACCTACAATCTGTTCCGTCCTATTTTCCACCAGAACGGCGGAAGTTCCTGAACATTCGGACGCTACCCCGTCACTGCCTCCGGCAACGACCAGAGTAGAAGTGAGTACGATTATCTTCAGGTGCCGACAGGAAGTAAGGCCGGCATCGTGATTGCGGGCCGTAATAGCAGCGGTTCAGTAAGCGTAATCAACACACCTCCTGATCACGGCGGATGGGCTCATCTGCTTGCTTTAGGTGACTTTGGACGGCCTTCCTATGGAGGGTCTCCTGCGTACCCAAATCCTACTGTCAGAATTGCGCCTGTAGCTAAGGGAGATAAACAAGTGACGCTGGTCGGCCGGCAATCTTTCAAGGTGGGCGACGACATCTGGCTGTACTCAGGTTCTTTCCAAGGTGCCTGTCAGGACATCAACAATGGTACGGGCGGCGGCAACTGTCACTACTCTGAGCTAAAACGGTATCGTCGGTCAGCAACGACACCAACGGGAACACCGTCCTTGCGCTTACCTATCCAGCCTCGAAATCCTACTTCGCCACGATGTTTGTCGACCCAAGTACCCAAGCTTCAACTCCGAATTCGTACGGCATCGTTCGGATGCCGCCTACGCCGCACGGCGTGACGCTCGAAAACATGCAGATCAACACTTACAATCCCATTCTTTCGGGCGGTATGGTGTATGGCCTGTTCATCAGCGGCATCACAGACCCCGACCCGATCAATTACGGACCGTTTGGCAACGGGTTTAAACGAGATGTGACGATCCAGGACTCCACCTGGAGCTTCGGGAGGGGTGACGTGACCTTCAATGCGAGCGACGAGTACGACCAGTTCACGAATGTCACTTTCGACAGCAACGTCACCAACGGTTTCTCCGCGCCCGGCGCAGAAGGGCCTTTCCTGACAGCCCGCATCCTGGTGACGGAGGGATCGTCGCAGATGCACTTCTTGAACAATCAGTTCAACAATGCCAGCCTGAACATCGATGAGAACACCGACGACTCCATCACGAACAATCAATTCAAGAATGGAATCGTTAGCGTAGGATCGGTGTATCAGACGACTGGAAGCTGCTATCGGGACACTCTTAACCAGTACGATCCCCTGTTCGGCCCGAAGGCCAATCTGGACATTGAGTCGAATACGTTCAACCTTGACAGTACCTTCGCGCCGCCTTTCGTTCTGCAAGCAGGATCATCGACGGGCGAAAAGATTCTAAACAACACGGTCAACTATTCCGGTGTCAGGCAAATGACTGCCTTCAACGTCAGCTCCGGTAATATAAGCGGAAACATAATTACGTTCACCAATCCGAACTACAGCTACAGTTATTCAGGGGGTTTCTGTATTTCACCCAGCCAGCAGCCCAGCACAAGCCAATTTCCACAGCAGCCGCCTGCTTACCCCATCAAGCTTTCCGGCAATACGATCAATTATCCTTCCAATACACTTCAGTACGGCATTCTGCTGCCGGCTCCGGGTACAGCTCCTACGTCCCCGGTCTGCGTGGGTACCAACACATACAACTACAACGGTCCGCAGTTTGTAAATCCGGGCAACGTACAGCAGAACTGCACGCAGTAATGAGGTTCGCGCCCGATTCCTTAAAGTGAGCCGGGGTTCTGCTATAGTAATCCGGAATCCCGGAGAGAGAATGCACACAACCGCCATCGAACACAGTCCAGGTGTATTTCGACGCTATTCTTTTTTTATCCTTTTGGCAGCGGTCGCGGCATTTAGCTACCTAAACTACTGGGCTTACAGTCAGCAGTTCCGGCTCGATCCGGACTCAATCGTCGCGCTGGCGAACGGGACCGGGTTTGCGCCGGCGCAGTATCGTATCGGACTAATCTACACGGCAAAGCTCATCCTGCATCTGACGCACGGTCACATCTCTTACCGCCACTCGTTTGCCGTGTTTGACTTCTTTGGCGCGTTGTCAGCCGTGCTCCTGCTGCGTACTGTTTTGTTCAGGTCGCGCTCCTTTGCAGCTGCCGCTCCTGTTGCACGTTGGCTGCGGGTATTCATTCTCATCGGTTTGGCCGTGTATTACATGGGTTGGTCGATGTGGTATCAGCGTCCGGAAACCTGGTTTTCAGCGTTCTTCGTCGCGGCGAGCCTGTACGTACTTACATGTGTGCGCTCCGGGGTATGGATGGCGGGCGCGCTGGTCGGCCTTGCCGTTCTGCAAGGAGCCATACGATCCGATGTAGCGATCGTGTTTCACTTCGGGCTGTTTGTGTATGTCCTGTTCCGCGGCACGCGCGGATTCCTGGTGAGCAAACCGGTTCTGCTCACGACGAGCGCAATCAGCGGCCTCACCGCAACAATAATGCTATGGATGCTGATACACAGGATTTTCCCACACGCGAACTACGGGGACACGCCAGTGTTCCAGCTCCTGCGCAACTTCAGCCCCGACCAGCTGTTGCCGGCGTTTCTTTTCCTGATCCCGACCCTGTATGTCTTTTTGCGGGGGGTGAAGCAAGCGGGCGGCCCCCAACGAGCGCTGTTGCTGAGCGCGGCCTTGTACTTCCTAAGCTGGGCGGCAGTGGGACGCTTGCAGGAGGTGCGCATTTTCGTCCCGTTTGCGTTCGCGTTGATGCCGCTCACGGCCGATACTCTTGCATCGCGGCTTGAGGCAGAAGCTGTCACTCCCAGCTGACCGCCAGGTGCCAGCGCAACCCGCGGCTGGCGGTCTTGTTGAGGACTAGCTGGTACTCGCGCAGCTCCTTGAGCAAGGGCGGAGTGGCGCGGCCCAGACGCCCGGGATGGCGCTCGAGAGCGGCGAGAAGCGCGTCCACGGTTTCCAGCCCTTCCCGAGGCAAAAACCATTGCGGCTCGGGAAGGGAGTGGGTCCATGCCGGATCGCCCGCGCCTTGCTCCAACAGCGTGGCCATGGAGTTGCGGTCGGCGGAAAAGAACTCAAGCAGCGGAGGCACATCCAGCGTCCCGGCAAGCCGTTCGAGCGCTGCTTCGTGCCGGGCGAGTGCGTGGCCGTTCACAAAGGTGTCAAAGCCGGGATCTTCGCCTTCCACTACGATGTAAAAGCAAGCGCCCATAAAGCGTATTGGACGCGGGAGATGCCGCGCGGGCTACCGGGGTCCGCTTGAAAATATGCGCGGCGCAGTAACTTGGTCGGCTGCGGACCGGCGCAGCACACCCCAGCAGCAACCAAGCAGCGCCCCTGCGGCAGCGAGAACCGCCCAAGGTACCCGCGCCCGCGTGAGCAGTGCGCTGCCACCCACCGCGAACAGAAGCTGAAGCCACTGTGTGACGGCGACCTGTGGAGGCCGGAACGGGGTGCGCGTGAGCAGCCAAACGAGCCCCGCGTAAGGGAGTGCGGTGCCGAGCGCGGCGAGGAGCAGGAGCGAAATGAACGGGAGCGCGCTCCACTGCCCTGGCGGCGCGAGCCGCGGGGCCGGGTCAGCAAGCAGGCTGCCCAACCCAAGCAGCGCCGCAGCTGCGGCGGTTTGGAGGCCAAGGGCGGGCAGGATCGCCCGCCCCCGCAGCCGGCAAGAGATGGAGCGGAGCGCCCAAGCCTGGAGCGCAACCGCCGCCAGCGCTGCGGCAGCCCAGGGCAGCTTGCCGGGGGTGAAAGGGACGGTGCCGTTGAGCAGCACGAGCGCAGCGCCGGGGGCGAGCGCCATGGCCGGGGTCCAGGCATCCTCGGCAAAGGCCAGGAAGAGCGGCAGCATGGTGTAGAGCAAGGGGATCCAGCCGCTTGCGCCGTGCCTTCCGGCCTCGATGAGCAGGGCGATGGGTGCCGCGAACAACGTGACTGCCAGCAAGAGATTGATGCGGAGAGAAGTGCCGGGGCCGGCCCGCGGCATCAACACTGAAGCGCCCAGGAGCAAAAGCGCCCCAAACGCCAGTGTCAGCGCGCTTGCGGCAAAAGGGGCGGCGACTTGCGCCGGGAGCGGACTGAGAATCCACTCGGAGCCCCAAAGCAGGCTGATTCCTACGAGGACGGCAAGGGGCAGGCGCATCGGGTTCGATGCTAGACTAGCGCGCTTCCGAGCCGGAGCCTTTGTCTCCGAGCAGAGCGCCCATTTGTCGGCACTCCTCGGAACCGGACACACCGAGAGCCAAGCTACGAGAACAGCGTTTCTCCGGACTTGCAAGGCCAGCAATGCAAAGTATGAATTTTTCATGTGTCGTGAGTGCGCCAAGCGTTTTTTGGTTGAAGCTCCTATCTTGGTGAGCGGCGATGAATTTGGAAACGTTTCCGTGATCTTTCTGGAGTGGACGTTTTAGAATAGTTTCATGGCGCGGAGCGTTGAGTTCGACGAAGAGCTCGCTGTACGGCGAGCTATGGAAGTCTTCTGGGAGAAGGGCTATAAAGGCGCTTCGCTTCGTGATCTGACTGAGGCCATGAGAATCAACCCGAGCAGCCTCTACAACACCATCGGAGACAAGCATGAGCTTTTTGTCCGGTGCGTGCAGCGCTACACGGATGATCGCAAAGAGTACATTGAGCGGCACTGTTCGCAATCTGTCTCACCACTGGCAACCATGAAAGCCTTCGTTGCCGACGCCGTGTTGAGCATCACCACAGGTCAGCGCAGTTGCTTTGCTATCAAGGCTGCGTTTGAAGTCGCAACCGAGGACAAACAGATCAAGGCCATCTTGCAAGCTGACGGCGATGCAATGTATCGCTTTCTATGCTCGCTCCTGGCCGGTGCGATGGAGAAAGGTGAGATTCGCAAGGAAGACCCCGAACTGCTCACCGATTACCTGCTCAGTATATACACAGGTTGGCATGAGTCCTTTATTCTGCATCGGGATTCCGTAAAGATTCAGAGGATGGCTGAGTACTTCCTGGCGCAACTTTCACGCTGATCCTAGCCTGGGGAGGAGTTCTGCTTCAGAACACGCGAAGTAGCTATCTTGCCGCGGCCTTTTATAAAACAACCACTACAGAATAGGGAGATGGACAATGGCAAGCTCGACGACGCAGCAAACAAGTCTGGAAGGCAAAATTGCACTGGTTACGGGCGGCTCCAAGGGTATCGGCAGAGCAATCGCAGAGCATCTATCCCAGGCGGGCGCCAAGGTCATCGTCACGGCACGAACTGGTACCGCGGACGGCAACCCCGAGCATCATTTCATTGCTGCCGATATGGCGACTCCGGAAGGAACAAGCGCCGTGGTGAAGGAGGTTCTTGAGCAGTTCGGCGGCGTTGACATTCTGATCGACAACGTCGGAGGGTTGACCGCCCCAGGCGGAGGCTTCAGCGCGCTGACCGAGGAGCAATGGAAAGACGAACTGAACTTCAATTTCCTGTCCACTGTCCGTCTCGACCGCGCACTCCTTCCCGGCATGATCGAGAAAAAGAGCGGCGTTATCATCCATATCTCTAGCGTGGCCGGCAAGATGCCACATTGGCAGATTAATATGGCCTATGCTGCATCGAAGGCGGCTCTCAACTCCTATAGCAAGGCACTAGCGAATGAAGTGGCGAGCAAGGGCGTGCGTGTGCTGACCGTATCTCCGGGCGCTACAGCGACGGGGCCGATGGTTTGACTTCTTGAACAGCTCGGTGCCGGCTCGGGTGCGAGCGCGAACGAAATCTTCAAGAAGATCTCGGATCAGTTCGGTGGCGTGCCGATGGGCCGCATGGCGCAGCCTGAAGAGGTCGCATCGCTTGTAGGTTTCCTCGTCTCGCCTGCCGCGGCCTACCTGACCAGCGCGAACTACATCATTGATGGCGGCTCCATCGCTGTCGCTTAACGCTCCTCCTTGCAGGGCCGAGCTGCCGAATCCGGTAGCTCGTCTCTGTGAAAGACTCCTTCAGGCTTTGCGTACCCAGAAGTCGCATTCTCGTCAGCGAAGCCTTTTGCGGTAGTCCTTATAAGCGGTTGCGGTTAGTGCTGCGCCGGGCGCGACCGCACCAATGATCGGTGGCGGCGCATCAGCAAGACTAGACCGCGGCGAATGTACCGAGCGAGGAGCGGCATTGCAATGGCAGCTACAACGCCCCACACGATCAATGCATGCCATTCCCACTGCCAGATTTCGCGGATGAGACGCCAAGGGTGGTGGCTTAGGTGCTCGATATCGTGCCGAGTTAGCGGGAGACGGCGAGTGTGGAATAAATGTACGCCCAATTCGATGAAAGGGATAAACAGAAGTAAGTGAAACGGGGTCATCGCCTGCGTTCCTATCTGCGATCCGACCTGATTGAGCCCGAAAACCCATGTGAGCACAACCACAAGGAGCGTGGTGACGCCGACGGACGGATTGATCCCAAGCACAATTCCCAGTGCCAGGCTCCATGCAAGGCGGCGTGGCGTTACGCCACCGCGCAGCAGGCGCAGGAGTGGACGCAGGAGTCGGCAGCGGAAGAACTCGCGTAACTTTTCGGGGACAAGCACTTCACGATGGGATGCCGCTGCTGCGGCATGGGAAAGGCCGCCCGGACGCGGCCTTTGTTGGTGTTGCGTGTTGCGGATTACCGATTCCCGCCGCCTTGGCTGGGACCGCGTCCCCCGCCGGCCGAACCGGGGCGTCCGCCACGGCCGCGTCCACGGCGGCGACGCTGTCCCGCAGGGCCGCCGTTTCCGGCTGCAGCACCGGCCGGCGCGTCGACTGCCGCATCGTCGCGGTTGAAGTTGGGCTCATCACCTTCTTCGCCTTCGTCGGTGCCATCGAAATCGTCAAACTCTTCGCCGCCCTCGATGGTGATGGTGGAACCGTTGCTCGCCGGCTGCCGCTCGGCTCGCGCGGAAGGCATGGGGGCCTGGGCGCGTTCCGAGTGCGTACCCTCGGACGGCTGCTGGAGGGGCAGGCCGAGTTTCTCGCGCTGCTCTTTAAGCAGGGCCTTACGGGAAAGCTTGATGCGGTTGCCGTCGAGGCCGATGACCTTGACGAGGACCTGGTCGCCTTCCTTGAGCTCGTCCTTCACTTCCTTGACGCGGTGCTCGGCGATCTCGGAAACGTGCAGGAGGCCATCGGTGCCGGGGAACAGTTCGACAAACGCGCCGAACTCTGCCAGCCGGACGACCTTGCCTAGGTAGGTCTTGCCGACCTCGGGTACGGCGGTCAGGTTGTTGATGATTTCGAGCGCCTTGGCGAGGCCGTCGGAGTCGGAGGAGGCGACGTTGACGCGGCCCGTGTCCTCGACGTCGATCTTGACGCCCGTCTGCTCGATAATGCCGCGGATGACCTTGCCGCCGGGCCCGATAAGATCGCGGATCTTATCGACCGGGATCTGCAGGGTGCGGATCTGCGGCGCGTGCTTGCTCTTGTCGGTGCGGGCCGAGGCGAGGTGCTCGTCCATGATGTCGAGCAGGAAGAGCCGGCCGCGGCGGGCCTGCTCCATCGCTTCGCGCATGATGGCCGAGGTGATCCCGCCGATCTTGATGTCCATCTGGAGCGCGGTAATGCCCTCGCGGGTGCCCGCGACCTTGAAGTCCATGTCGCCGTAGTGGTCCTCGGCACCGGCGATGTCGGTCAGAATGGCATAGTCGTCACCCTCCTTGACCAGACCCATGGCAATACCGGCGACCGAGCCCTTGAGCTGGATGCCCGCGTCCATGAGCGCGAGGGACGCGCCGCAAACCGAAGCCATGGAGGAAGAGCCGTTGGATTCAAGGATGTCCGAAACAATGCGGTAGGCGTAGGGAGAATCGGCCTCGGACGGCAGGACGGCAGCGATGGCCCGCTCGGCGAGCGCGCCGTGGCCGATCTCGCGACGGCCCACACCGGTCATGCGACCGGTTTCGCCGACCGAGAACGGCGGGAAGTTGTAATGGAGCATGAAGCGCTTTTTCTGCTCGCCCTCGAAAGTCTCCATACGCTGTGCGTCGTCGCCGGTGCCGAGCGTGCAGGTAACCAGCGCCTGCGTTTCGCCGCGGGTAAACAGGGCCGAGCCGTGGGTGCGCGGCAGAACCGAAGTCTCGATCGAAATGGGCCGGATCTGGTCAAAAGCGCGGCGATCAGGGCGGACCCGGTCCTTGGTGACCTGCTGGCGAAAGATCTGCTCGCGAAGGAGCTCGTAGTAGTGCCCGAGCTTCTTTTTGGCCGCGGACTGTTCCCCATCCGGAAGCTGCTTAACTTCGGCCGCGAGCTCGTCCTTGATCTGCTTCACAAGCGCATACGACTCAGTCTTCGGGTGCTTTGCGGTGTCGAGGGCATCGGCAAGGCGCTCGCCGACCCGGGACTTGAGCTGATCGAAGTAAGCCTGGTCGTGCTCGACGGGCGCGAGCCGGCGCTTGGGCCTGCCCGCGAGCGAGACGAGCTCGTTAATCTTGGCGACGATTTTCTTGATCTCGGTATGCGCGAAGTCGATCGCGCCGAGCACGATATCCTCGCTGACGCCCCGGGCTCCGGACTCAATCATGACGATCCCGTCCGCGGTGCCGACCACGGTGATGTTCACCGAGGATTCCTTGCGTTCGGAGTAGGTCGGGTTGATGAGGTACTCGCCGTCGACATAGCCGACGCGGACCGCGCCGACCGGGCCATTGAAGGGGATGTCAGAAAGTGCAAGGGCAGCGGAGGCGGCGTTGATGCCGAGGATGTCGGGGTCGTTTTCCTTGTCGGCCGAGAAAACAAGCGCGATGACCTGGGTTTCGTTGCGGAAGTTCTCAGGGAAGAGCGGGCGGATGGGGCGGTCGATCTGGCGCGAGGTCAGGATCTCTTTTTCGCTGGGCCGGCCTTCGCGCTTGATAAAACCGCCGGGGATGCGGCCACCTGCGTAGGCGTACTCGCGGTAGTCGACGGTAAGGGGGAAAAAGTCGATGCCTTCTTTCGGCTCAGGGGAGGCGACGGCAGTGGCAAGAACAACGGAGTCACCCTGGGTGACGAGCGCGGCACCGGGAGCTTGCTTGGCCATGCGGCCGGTTTCAAAGGTAAGCCTCTTGCCACCGGCAAGTTCGACTGTAACGTCCTGCTTCATGAAGTCCTCGATTCGGGAGTGAGTGCGGGAGGGAATGCCGGAGGCGCGTTGCGCGGGGCATTGAGCTCAAACCGCAGCGGAAAGGCGCGGGAGCGTGGCGACCGGGGGGAGCTCCCAGGCTCCCGCTCAACTCGTCGCGTTCTCAGGTAGGGCAGATCGACTACTTGCGGATTCCCAGCTTGCCGATGACTTCGCGGTAGCGGTCCGTGTCGTTGGTCTTCAAGTAATCCAGCAGACGGCGGCGCTTGCTCACAAGCATTAGCAGGCCGCGGCGTGAGCTGTGGTCCTTGGCATGGGTGTTAAAGTGCTCGGTGAGCTCGCCGATGCGCTCGCTCAATATGGCGATCTGCACTTCGGGGCTGCCTGTATCGCTTTCATGCGTGCGAAAGCGGGTGATGATGTCGGTTTTCTTTGCGGGGGCCAGCACGGCGTTCCGTTGCTCCTAGCTTCGTTTTTGGTTGCGTCCACTTCCTAAGTGTATGGAAAGAGGATACCATGCTGGCCTGCCGGCGGCTTAGAACAGCTGGAAGTTGACCTCGATGTTGATTTCGACCGGCACGGGCTTGCCGTCGAGCATAGCCGGCTTGAACTTGTATTGCCGGACCGCGGCGACAGCCTTTTCATCGAGCCCCATACCGAGAGGACGGACCACGCGGATGTGTTGGGGGTTGCCCTGCGCATCCACAATAATCGAAAGCACAACCACGCCCTGGTACTTCTGGCGTCGCGCTTCATCGGAAAACTCTGGATCGACCGAGTAAACGAGCTTGGGCGAGGAAACGCCGCCGCCTGGGTGGTACACACCGCCGCCCCTGCCGCCGTCGGAACCGGGCCCAAGGCCCGTGCCCGAGCCGATGCCCAGGCCGCCGCCGTGGCCCGTGCCTATGCCGGAACCGCCGCCGTTGCCGGCGGAAAGCGTCGCATTCGGAGCCTGCGGAATGCCGAGGTTGGGCATGTTCGTATTCGGCATTTTAACGTCGGGCATCTTGATGGTCGCGGGGACGGGGAGCTTCGGGTGGTCCACCAGAAGCACCTGAGGCGGCGTGATGGGCTGCTTGCTGATCTCCGGCAGCTTGCCCTTGGTCGGAGGCACGATCTCATGGTTGCCGCCGCCGCCGCCGCCGCCCGCCGGCTTTACAGCGGGGGCTTTGGGGATGTAGGCGGAGATGTCGAGCGGGATGACCTTGGCTTGTTTGATCTCGGGCGGCTTGCCTTTGGGCCAGAGAAACAAAAGCAGCGCGAGCGCTACATACACAAGGATAGCGATGCCGCTTGAAAGCGGGGAGCGCTTTTCCGCGAACGGGTCGCGCACGGGGACCGGCTTTGAAGTCAGCTCGAGCGGCGGCAGCTTTTGCGGGCGGAACAGGTCGCGCACGTTGCCGAACAGCGACTCCCAAATGCTGCCTTCCGCGCCGACGGGCAGGAGCTCGGTGTGGTCCAGCGCATGGGCGGGGCGCGGGGAAAGCTCTTCTTCCGGGGGGGTCAAAACCTGATTGCTCATCGCCTTCGTATCCGTCTCGGTAGGTATATCGGCAGAACGTACCCCAACTTTACAGCGTCCACAGCGTATGCGCCGCCTGGCTGGACCTGCCGCACCAGGAATAGACGGCGGAGCGGGGGCCGAAGTCACAGGACGATACAATCAGCTTTCACGAAATACGCACGTTTGTACAGTGCCTTTAGTACCGAGAAGGATGCCCCCAAGCCGATGGCCGATACCCGAACCCCAAAACGGGACGAAAACGCGAGCGCCGCGCCCGAGCTCAAAAAAACGCTCACGCTGCCGGAAACCAGCTTCCCTATGAAAGCCAACCTGCCGCAGAACGAGCCCGAACGGCTGCGACAGTGGGCCGAGATGGGGCTATACGAGCAGATACGCGCCGCGCGGCGAGGGGCTAAAAAGTACGTGCTTCACGACGGCCCGCCGTATGCGAACGGGCCCATCCACCTGGGGCACGCCTTAAACAAATGCTTGAAGGATTTTGTGGTGAAGTCGAAAACCATGGCCGGCTACGACGCGCCGTACGTGCCGGGGTGGGACTGCCATGGGCTGCCGATCGAGATCAAGGTGGACGAGCAGCTGGGGCGGCGCAAGCTCGAGATGCCCGCGGAAGAGTTTCTCGCGGCGTGCCGAACGTACGCGCAGAAGTATGTGGACCTGCAGCGGACGCAGTTCGAGCGGCTGGGGGTGTTTGGGGCGTGGGACCGGCCATACCTGACGATGTCGCCCGAGTACGAAGCGGCAACGCTTGAAACCTTTTACCGGTTTTTCGAGCGCGGGTTTGTGTATAAGGGGCTGAAGCCGGTGTACTGGTGTCTCCACGACCGCACCGCGCTGGCCGATGCCGAGATCGAGTACGAGATGCACACCTCGCCCAGCGTGTATGTACGCTATCGGCTGCTTTCGCCTGTGCCGGGGCTTGAAGGCCAGAACGCCTGGACCATAATCTGGACCACCACACCATGGACCCTGCCCGCCTCGGTCGCGATCGCGTTTCACCCGGAGTTCGAATACGTGGGTCTGCGTACCGCTTCGGGGGACGTGTACATCGTGGCCGCAGCGCTGGCCGAGAGCGTGCGGGAGGCTTGCGCGCTGGGCGAAGTCACGGAGGTTGCGCGCTTCAAAGGCGCGGCGCTGGAGCGGGCGCGGTTTCAGCATCCGTTTCTGGATCGCGAAGTTTTGGGCGTTTTAGCGGACTACGTCACGACCGAGCAGGGCACGGGGGCGGTGCACACGGCGCCCGCGCACGGGGCTGACGACTTCTACACAGGCGTGCGCTACGGCCTGAGTGCCGAGTGCAACGTGGACAACGCGGGGCGGCTGCGGAACGGGATCGATCGCTGGGAAGGCAAGACCGTTTTTCAGGCCAACCCGGAGATCATCGAGCACCTGCGCGAGCGCGGCGCACTGCTGGGGCAGGCGGAGATCTACCACTCCTACCCGCACTGCTGGCGGTGCCACCGTCCGGTGATCTTCCGGGCGACCGAGCAGTGGTTTATCGGGATGGAGACCGCGATGCCCTATGCGCGGGGCGGCGGGGAGGACGACGAGGGCGACCGAACATTCCGGGAGCGGGCGCTTGAGCAGATTCGCACGACCGTTAAGTGGGACCCGAAGTGGGGCGAGGAGCGCATCGCCAACATGGTCGCAAGCCGGCCGGACTGGTGCATCTCCCGGCAGCGAGTGTGGGGGGTGCCGATCGCGGTGTTCCTGTGCGGCGCGTGCCATGAACCGCTGCGGGACAAGGCTGTGAATGCGCGGGTCGTGGCGCTGGTGCGCGAGAACGGTGCGGGGGCGTGGCATGCGCACTCGACTGATGAGATTCTTGGCGCGGACCGGACCTGCCCGCGGTGCGGCGCGGTGGGGCGCTGGGAAAAGGAAAGGGACATCCTGGACGTGTGGTTCGATTCGGGGTCGAGCTGGCGGGCGGTGCTGGCGGCCGATTCGGCGCTGGGCGTCCCCGCGGACCTTTACTTCGAGGGTGGCGACCAGTACCGGGGGTGGTTTCATACTTCCCTGCTGACGGCCGTGGGCGCGGGGAACGGCGACGCCCCGTACCGAAAAGTCGCCACCAGCGGCTGGACGCTCGACGAGCAGGGGCGCGCGATGTCGAAGTCGCTGGGCAACGGGGTGGACCCGGTCGACGTTTCCAATCGGATGGGCGCGGAGATTGTGCGGTTGTGGGTGGCGTCGGTGGACTTCCGCGAGGATGTAGCCGCGAGTGAAAACCTGATGAACCGGGTCGCGGAGAACTACCGGAAGCTCAGAAATACGTTCCGGTTTCTGCTGGGGAACCTGAAAGGGTTTGTGCCGGCTTTGCATACTGTGGCTGATGAAGCACTGCTGCCGCTGGACCGCTACATGCTGGCGCGGACGCGCGAGCTGGTCGAGAAGGTCACGGGCTGGTATGAGGCGATGGAGTTCCACCGGGTGTACCACGCGGTCAATGAGTTCTGCATCGTCGATCTGAGCGCCCTATATCTTGACGTGCTGAAAGACCGGATGTACACGCTGGCCCCATCGAGCCTGGAACGAAGGTCGGCGCAGACCGCGCTGTGGCGGATCGCGGAAGCGCTGGTGCGGCTGGTGGCGCCGGTGTTGAGCTTTACGGCGGAGGAGGTTTGGGGGTATCTGCCCGCCGTTGATGGCCGCTTGTGCAGTGTGCACTTAGCCCTGTTTCCGGACCCCGCATCTATTTCGCCCGGCTTGAGCGTTGTTGAGAGCGCTAAATGGCAGAGTGAACTTCGCTTTCGCGAAACTGCAATGCGTAAATTCGAAGATTTTCGAAAAAATAAAAAGATTGGCAAGTCACTCGACGTTCATCTACGCGTTTTCGTCGGCGGCATAGACCCTGCTAGCAAGAGGGATAGTGAATTGCTTCTGAAAGAGCTTTTGAACGTTTCTAGTGTGGAATACATTGTGGTTCCTCACGGCACGGTTGAAGGCGACTTTGAATTAGTCTTACCCGAAGCTAGCCGGTGTAGCCGCTGCTGGAATTACCGCACCGATGTGGGCCCATACGGCCCGTGGCCGGAAGTCTGCGGCCGCTGCGCCGAGGCTCTCAACGCGATGGGCTATTCGCGCGAAACCGGCGAGCTGGTGGGTGCCTAGATGGCGACCTTCCCTGCCCGCTATGAGTCCAACCGCGCCACGCCGCCCAGGGTGCGCGACTGGCGGCCCTGGCTGTTTCTGATTTCACTCGCGGTCATCGCGCTGGACCGGATTACGAAGCTTTGGGTGCAGAAGCACATCGCCGAGGGCATGAACATCACGGTTATCCCGCATGTCTTCCGGCTGTCGCATGTGTTGAACGAGGGCGCGGCGTTTTCGCTCTTCAACGACGCCCCGGCCAACCCGACCCGTTGGGCGCTGACGTCGTTCTCGATCGTCGCGGCAGCAGTAGTGGCAATTTTGCTGGTGCGGTTGGGGCGGCGGTTTTCGTGGACGGCGCTGGGGCTCGCGCTGCTGCTGGGCGGGGCCGTCGGCAACGCCTGGGACCGGATCCAGTACAAGATGGTGACGGATTTCCTGGAGGTCACGATCGTCCACTACCACTGGCCGGATTTTAACGTGGCGGACTCGGCGATTGTGGTGGGCGGGATTTTGCTGTTCTTCGGGGCGCTGTTCACGCCGCAGCGGGGGAACTAGGGCAGCCGCTACTGCTTGTTTTCGAGAGTGAGCACACGTTTGCCGAGACTGTTCGTGATCTCGTGAAACTGCTTCAAGTCCTGCTGAATGAGTTCTAGGGTGCGCGTGATCGTCGCGAGCTGCATGTTCACCACGTCGAATTTGCCATTCATCTCGGCGCGCAGCAGGGCCACCTCGGCGTGATTGCTTCGGTTGTTCCAAATAAGGCCGATCAGCGCGAAGGCGATGGGCACACCCATGGCGAGGAAAAGCCGCGCGTTCGTCATGGACACGATTCTAGGGCCGCCCAATCATCCACGCGAGAATCCCTCCGTACTTGTTTGATAATAGAGGTTTGACCTAAGCCGCCCGAGCGCGGCGGGGGAGAGAGGGCGCGTTTGACCGACCAGATCACACTCCGCGGCGTGCGGGTCCATAACCTTAAGAACATCGACTGCGCGATCCCCCACGGCAAGCTGACTGTCGTCACGGGTGTTTCCGGCTCCGGCAAGAGCTCGCTCGCCTTCGACACGATCTATGCCGAGGGACAGCGGCGCTATGTGGAGTCGTTGTCGGCCTATGCGCGGCAGTTTCTGGAGCGGATCGAAAAGCCGGACGCCGACCTAATCGACGGCCTTGCGCCGGCCATCGCGATCAAGCAAAAGAACACGACTCGGAACCCGCGCTCCACCGTGGCCACGGCGACCGAAATCTACGACTACATGCGCCTGCTTTACGCGCGGTGCGGAACGGTGCATTGCATCGTTTGCGACGGGGTCGTCAAGCGCGATTCAGTGGATGAGATCGCTGCGGCCGTACTGGCGCTTCCCGAGGGCACCCGGCTGCACGCTCTCTTCCCTGTGCGGCCCTTGGAAAGCGCGAAGACGACGGTTGAACCGGTTTCGCCTGAGCCCATGGCCCGGGTGTCGCGGCGGGGAAGCTCGCAGGTAGCGCTCAAGAAAGCCGCGGCGGCCAAGAAAGCGGCCGAAGGGCCCAAACCCGGCGAGTTGAGCGCGGGCATGCGGGAGCGTTTGATGGACCTGCGCGGGCGCGGCTTTAACCGTCTTTATCAGGCGGGAACAATCTATGAGTTTTCGCAGCCGGAGTCGCTGCTTGCCATCGACTGGACGCTTCCTGTCGACGTGCTGGTGGACCGCGTCGCGGTCTCCACCGAAGCGCGGGCGCGCATCGTGGATGCGGCGGAGATCGGCTACCGCGAGTCGGGCGAGATTGTGTTTGAGATCGTCCGTCGGGAAGCCTCCACGCACCCGCCGGAGCGGCTCCGGTTTTCGCTCGCGTTTGAGTGCAAAACCTGCCACCGGACCTACGCGGAGCCCGAGCCCCGGCTGTTCTCGTTCAACAACCCATTTGGTGCCTGCCCACGCTGCCAGGGCTTCGGCAATACCATCGACTTCGACCTGGATCTGATCCTGCCGGACAAGAATAAGTCGATCGACGGGGGCCTGGTAGACCCGTGGACCCGGCCCAAGTACACCGAGTACTGGGCGGAGCTCCAGCGCGTGGCGAAAAAGCACGGCATCCCCACGGATGCGAGCTGGTACGAGCTCACCCCGGACCAGCAGCAGTTCATCCTTGACGGGCGTGGGGAATTCCTGGGCGTGCACGGGTTTTTCGCGCTCATGGATACCAAGAAGTACAAGCTGCATGTGCGGGTAATGCTCTCTAAGTACCGCGGCTACGCGCGCTGCCCGGAGTGCAAGGGGCAGCGATTGCGGGCGGAAGCGCGCGCGGTGCGCATCGGCGGCAAAAACATCTGCGAAGCCTCGGGCCTGACGATCGGGGCGGCGCATGCGTTCTTCAAGGGCGTGGCGCTAACGCCCATGCAGGCTGAGATCGCGGGGTCAATCCTCAAGGAAGTCCAGCAGCGGCTCCGGTTCCTCGACGCGGTCGGCCTGGACTATCTCACGTTAGACCGGCTGGCATCGACCCTGAGCGGCGGGGAGGCGCAGCGCATTCAGCTTGCGACCTCGCTGGGATCGCAGCTGGTCGGCGCGTTGTACGTGCTGGATGAGCCCTCAATCGGCCTGCACAGCCGGGATACGGAAAAGCTGGTGCGCATCCTGAAGGCACTCCGCGACCTGGGCAACACAATTCTTGTGGTGGAGCACGACCCGGATGTGATCGCCGCGGCCGACTACCTGCTTGACATGGGGCCGGGCGCGGGCGAGTTCGGCGGGCGTTTGCTCGCCGCGGGGACGGTGGAGGAGGTTTCGCGTGAGCCGGATTCGCTGACCGGGCGCTACCTGAGCGGAGCTTTGACGATTCCCGTCCCGGCCAAGCGCCGGGCTGTACCCGCGCCGTCGAGCAAGGATTGGCTGCGGGTTACGGGCGCGCGGGCCAACAACCTGAAGGGCGTGGACGTGGAAATCCCGCTGCACACGCTTTGCTGCATTACCGGCGTGAGCGGCTCGGGCAAGTCGACGCTGGTGCACCAAGTCCTGTACAAGGCGGTCGCCCATGCGCTGGGTGAGCCCGAGGGCGGCGATCCGGCGAAGCTGTTCCGCAAACTGGAAAACGCCGAGCGGCTGAACGGGATCGTCCTGGTGGACCAGAACCCGATCGGGCGCACGCCGCGGTCGAACCCGGTGACGTACATCAAGGCGTTCGACGCAATCCGGGAGCTGTTCGCGGCGCAGCCCGAGGCCGAGCGGCGCGGCTACGCGGCGGGGCACTTCTCGTTCAACGTGCCCGGTGGCCGCTGCGATGTGTGCGCCGGCGACGGCACTGTAACGGTGGAAATGCAGTTCCTGGCCGATGTAGAACTGCCGTGCGAGGAGTGCAACGGGACGCGATACAAATCCTCGGTGCTGGAAGTCAAATACAAGGGCCGGAACATCCATGAGGTCCTAGGCTTGACTGTGAAGGAAGCGCTGCGCTTTCTTGCCGGGAACCCGAAGATTGTGGACAAGCTGGCTGTACTGGATGAGGTGGGATTGGGCTACGTGCGGCTGGGACAGTCGGCAACTACCTTGTCAGGCGGCGAAGCGCAGCGGGTCAAATTAGCTTCGCACCTGGCTACCGCGCGGAGCGCCCCGAAAAAGGGCGGGAGCCGCATTTTGTACATCCTCGACGAGCCGACAACTGGATTGCACTTCGACGACGTGAATAAGCTGCTGATGGCATTTCGCAAGCTGATCGAGGGTGGCGGCTCGCTTGTTGTCATTGAGCATAACCTTGACGTGATCAAGTCGGCGGACTGGGTGATCGACATGGGGCCGGAAGGCGGCTCGGGGGGCGGACAGATCGTAGCCGTGGGCACACCGGAGGAGATCGCGGCGAGTGAGCTCTCGTATACGGGGCAGTGGCTGCGGGGTGCCCTGACCCGGCGGCACGCACCCGCGGCTCCCGAGGAAGTGCCGGCTTGAGGCTCACTCCCCTTCTTTTCGTTTTGCTGGCAGGCCCGGCGCTTGCGCAAAGCTCTTCCCTGCCGCCTGGGACCAGCGCGGCGGACCAGGGAACCCCGGTGCGGGTGAGCAGCCTTCTGGACGAAGCCGACTCGAAGTTGGATGCAAAGGATTACGCCGGAGCCAGGGCGGTTTTGCTGCCCTACCTGTCTGCCCACCCGTCCGATGCGCGGGCGCTGTACGACATGGGGTATGCGCAAGATGCTGCGGGCGACGCGGCGAGCGCGGAGGCGAGCTATCGCAAGGCCGTCGCAGCGGACCCCGCGCAGTTCGAGTCGCACGCAGCGCTTGGGCTGCTGCTGGCGCGCGAGGGCCAAACCGCCGAAGCGATCGCGCAACTGCAGGCAGCTGCAAGGCTTACACCCAAACCGGCCAACCCGGAAGCGCAGGCCCAGGCGAACCGGGCCTTGGCGCGTCTGCTCGAACCGACGGATCCGCAAGGGGCGCGGACGGCCCTGGTTGCCGCGCTGCGGGAGTCGCCCGAAACAACGGAGGACACGCTGTTGGCGGCGGAGATCGCCGGCCGGTTGGGCGACGTGGACGCGGCGGCAGACGCATATGGGAAAGCGCTGGCGGAGTCTCCCGCGCACAGCCCGGAGCAGGCGCAGGCGAGCGCGGGCCTGGCGCATCTGCTCATCCAAGCCAAGCGCTGGAGCGATGCCGAGCCGGTCGTGCGAAAAGCGCTGCAAATGAATCCGTCTGACCCGGCGCTCCAGGCGGAGCTGGCGGAGGTACTCGGGGCGCAAGGCAAACGAGACGAAGCGGTTGGCGTGCTTGAAAAGCTCCATGCCGCCCGGCCAGGCGATCCCGCTGTTTCCGCGATGCTGGCGGATTTGTATGTGCAAACGGGAGCTGCCGCCAAGGCTGTGCCTTTATATGCGGAGGCCGTGGCGGCGCATCCGCACGACCCCGCGCTGTCGGCCGCACAGGGCGACGCACTGGTGCGCGCGGGGCAGTTCGAGGCGGCGATCCCGGTTTTAAAGGAAGCGACCGGCCTCGATCCGAAGAACGGCGACGCCTGGAGCAGCCTGGCATTTGCCGCCAGCCAGGCCCACCAGCCCCAGCTGGTGCTCGATGCGCTTGCCATGCGATCGAAAGTAATGCCCGAAACGCCTGCTACCTATTTCCTATCGGCCACTGCGTGCGATACTCTGCACCAAACGAAGCACGCGGTCGAACTATACCGGCAGTTCCTTCAAGCGGCCGGGGCGGGCTTTCCAGACGAGGTGTGGCAAGCCAAGCACCGTCTGGTGGCGCTCGCAAAGTAGGCCCGGGCTTCGCGGAGGCACTTGGGAGGTGCACCGATGCGCGTGACCGCTCCATTCGCTTGCTCTGTCCTCGCTTTTACTTTCGCCTGCACGCAGCCGCTCCTGGCTGCCGATGACCGGCCTGTGGACCCTTCCGCGCTGCAAACCTTGGCTGAAAAAGCGCAGCGCGCCGGCTTGAAAGAGCAGTGCTACCTGTACGCGCAGCTGGTGCGCGGCTCAACGGAGCTCGCCGACCGCAAGCTGGCCGAGGGCGACGCGGAGGCGGGGACCAAAGCGCTTCAGTCCGTGGAAATCTATGCCGGTGCCATGGATGCCGCGCTCCAGCGGGACGCGAAAAAGCTCAAGGACGCGGAGATCCTGCTGAGGGAAAGCGCGTTCCGGCTCAATGCGGCTATGCTGGCGTCTTCGATCGACGACCGGCCCGCGATGGCTGCGGCTTTGAGCAAGATCAACGCGGCGGAAGCCAAGGTGATGGTAACGGTGTTCGCAAAATAGCAGCCGCTGCTACCCCGGCGCGTTTGCGGTGTCGCTCGCAAACCGGATACTCGGCAGGTCCTCGACCACCCGGCGCAGGGCCTGCTCCCAGCGGCCGTGGATGAGCTCGAGCTCCGGATCGGCTGCCGCAAAGCGGCGGTAGTTGTCGAGCCGGAGGCTGCCGCGGCGGTACTGGATCAACTCGATGGGCGGCCCCACCGTCACATTGGAGCGCATGGTCGCGTCCATGCTCAGCAGCGCGTACTTTGAGGCGGCATCGAGCGAGGTGGTGCGGGCGTCGATCCCTCGGTCGAGCACGGGGCGCCCATACTTGACTTCGCCGATCTGCAGGTAGGGTGAATCTTCCGTGGCGCAGATGGGATTGCCCTGCGGGTAGATGAGGTACAGCTCGGAGTCAGCCCCTGCGATTTCGCCGCCAAGCAGCAGGTGGATGTTGAAGGAGTAGTCGTCCTTTTTCAGCGCGTCGCGGTCGATGTCGGCAACCTGCCGCACACACGCGCCGACCGCGCGGGCGGCCTCATACATATTCCTTGCGGCAGCTAGGCCGTCGCCCTGACGAAAGCCCTCCTGCAGCAGCGTCACCACGGACTGCGTGATGGACAGCGACCCGCTGGTGAGGATCACAAACGCGCGCTCGCCGGGCGTGACAAAGGTGTGGAGCTTGCGGCACACATTTACCTGGTCGTAGCCGGCGTTGGTGCGGGAGTCCGAGGCCATCACCAGGCCCTCATGCGTCTTGATGCCGAGGCAGTAGGTCATTGCCCTCCCCTTGCGCGATTGCCGTGAGCTGTTACAGTCTTAGCACATTGGGGCAAATACGAAACTGTATTCCGGCGCTTCCACAGGAGGGTTTCGCGCGTGCATCTCCGCCTTGGCTACGATCTTCGCTTTGAAACGCCTGCACCGGTCGCTATCGTGGCGCTGCTGCATGTGCATCCTTCGGTGGAAAGCTCCCTCCTGCTCCCCGACACGCTCCAAACCGAGCCCGCGGTCCCGGTTCGCGAGTACATCGACTCGTTCGGCAACCGGTGCTCGCGCATCTTCGCACCCGCGGGCACCGTGCGGCTCCACAACATCACGGAGATTGTGATCCCCGAGCAGCACGACGAGCCCGGGACCAATGCGCCGGAGACGCCCGTGGAAGAGCTGCCGGACGAAGCCTTGCAGTTCCTGCTGAACAGCCGATACTGCGAAGTGGACCGCATGGGCGCGATCGCATTGGACCTGTTCGGCGGCATGCAGCCGGGCTGGGAGCGGGTGCAGGCGGTAGTTGAGTGGGTATACGGCAAAGTGCAGTTCGGCTATGTATTCGCGCGGTCCACCAAAACGGCGCTCGACGTATACACGGAGCGCGCCGGGGTGTGCCGGGACTTCCAGCACCTCGCGATCACTCTGTGCCGGGCCCTAAACATCCCAGCCCGCTATGCGACGGGCTACCTGGGGGACTTTGGAGTCCCGCCGGCGGCTTCGCCCATGGACTTTTCCGCCTGGTTCGAGGTGTATCTCGGCAATCGCTGGTGGACCTGCGATGCGCGGCACTTCAAGCCCCGCCTGGGCCGGGTGTTGATGGCCACCGGACGTGATGCCTCGGATGTAGCGCTGACGACCTCGTTCGGGACGGCGAACCTCAAGCACTTTTCCGTGATCTCGGACTGGTTGGACGAGCCGAAGATGGCCGAATCCGGGGTGATCGCGCCGTGAGTGCCGCCATGAACACGACCGCCCAGCGGTTCGCGGACCCGTTTCTGCGCGAGTACTTCCTGGACGGGGCGTATGACGAGATGTTTACGCCGGCGGGGGAGGTGCGGCCTCAGTACAAGCTGCTGCTCGACACATACCGCGGGCTGCCGCCCGACGAGCTGCTGCGCCGCAAGCACTCGGCGGACATGAGCTTTCTGACCCAGGGCATCACCTTTACCGTGTACGGCAAAAAGGAAGGCACGGAGCGGATCTTCCCTTACGATCTGCTGCCGCGCATCATTACGGGCGCGGAGTGGCGCACGATCGAACGCGGGCTGATCCAGCGGATTACTGCCCTCAACCAGTTCCTGGCCGACGTATACGGCGAAGGCAAAATCCTGAAAAGCGGCGCGGTGCCGCGCGAAATTGTGTACACGTGCAAGCACTTCCGGCGCGAGATGCGCGGCCTGCAGGTGCCCCGGAACGTGTACATCGCAGTGACCGGGACCGATCTGCTGCGGCTCGATGACGGCAGCTTCGCGGTGCTTGAGGACAACCTGCGGGTGCCGAGCGGGGTGAGCTACATGCTCTCGAGCCGCCGGGTGATGAAGCGGACCTTTCCCATCATCTTTCGCGAATACGGGGTCCAGCCGATCGAGCACTACCCGCAGGTGCTGCTCGCGGCGCTGCGCGCGCTCGCGCCCGAAGGGCGGCCGGAGCCGACGATCGTCTTGTTGACGCCCGGGGTCTACAACTCGGCTTATTTTGAGCACACCTACCTCGCACGGCAGATGGGGATCGAGCTGGTGGAAGGCCGCGATCTCGTCACGCACAACAACCTCGTGTATATGCGCACCACCGCCGGTTTGCGGCGGGTAGACGTGATCTACCGGAGGGTGGACGACGACTTTATCGACCCGCTGGCGTTCCGGGCCGATTCGATCCTGGGCGTAGCAGGGCTGTTCAATGCCTACCGCGCCGGCAACGTGACGCTCGCGAATGCGTTCGGCACCGGGCTCGCGGACGACAAAGCCCTGTATGCCTATGTGCCCGCGATCATCAAGTACTACTCCGGGGAGGAGCCGATCTTGCAGAACGTGGAAACGTTTCTGATGACGGACCCCGCGCAACGGCAGCACTGCCTGCAGAACCTCGACAAGCTGGTGGTGAAGGCGGTAGGCGAGTCGGGCGGCTACGGGATGCTGATCGGGCCGCACGCGACGGCGGCGGAGCGGGAAGAGTTCGCGCGACGCATCGAGGCAAACCCGCGCAACTACATCGCGCAGCCGACTCTCCACTTCTCACGCGCGCCATGCCTTATGAACGCGGACGCGAGCGGGTCCAGCATCGAGCCGCGCCATGTGGACCTGCGGCCCTACATCCTTTACGGCGATAAAATGTCGGTCGTGCCGGGCGGGTTGACGCGGGTGGCGCTGCCCAAGGGCTCGCTTGTGGTCAATTCGTCGCAGGGCGGGGGAAGCAAGGACACGTGGGTGCTGGAAGAGTAGGTTGTCTCGTTCGCTCAGGGGCGAGATACTGGCAAGGAGCGCAAAGGAGCGAACGGGTGCACGACGCCGTTCAATGGGGAACGTTGATTCTGGTAGGGTTCGGCATATTGGTGAACCGTTACGATTACAACGCTTTGCGCAAGGGGATGGACGGAAAACTCGATGCGCTCCGCATGACCATCGAACGGCAAACAACCGCGATCAATACCATGCTGTTCAACCACCACGAACGCATCGCCGTCATCGAAACCAGAATGGAAGACAAGCAGTAAGGGTCGCCGGACAGGTGCCAAATCTTCCCACCCACGAGAACCGTATGCTATCCCGCGTCGCCGATAGTCTGTACTGGATGAGCCGCTACCTGGAGCGGGCCGAGCACACCGTCCGCATGCTGGACGTGAATTTTTCGCTTACGCTTGATCGCTCCGCCACAACTGAGGACGCGCGCTGGCGCCGTCTGCTGCTGGCGCTCGGCTGCCCGGCCAATGACTGGGCGGGCGACTCCCACGCGCTGGTGCAGACGCTGACCCACGACAGCGGCAACGCGGCATCGGTGACGGCCGCGATCGCGGAAGCGCGGGAAAATGCCCGACAGGTGCGCGAGGAAATCTCCTCCGAGCAGTGGCTGCAGCTCAACCGGCTCTACCACCTGGTGACCGAGGTGCCTTCCGAGGAAAGCCTGGCGCCGCGCGAGGAGTTTTTGTCCGCGGTCTTGGACGGACTGCACCTGTTCCAAGGGGTAACCGACACGACGATGAGCCATGGCGAGGGCTGGCTGTTTATCCAGATCGGCCGCTCGATCGAGCGCGCGTCTTCCATTGCTTCGCTGCTCTCCGTGTATGAGCTGCATGGGGCGGAAGCCGAGCGGGGAGAACCGGCGGGGTCGCACCAGTTCCTCGAGTGGGTAGGGCTTCTGCGCTCGTGCACGGCGTTTGAGGCTTACTGCAACGTGTACACGGCGGACCTGACCGAGGCACAGATCCTCGAGTTTCTGCTCTTGAACAAGGATTTTCCGCACTCCGTGCGCTACTCTGTCGATCGCCTGCGCGAAGCGCTGCTGGCGCTCGAGCAGGAAAGCGGACGGCTGGCCCCGCAGGAGCTGGTGCGGGTGGCGGGGCGTTTGCAGGCGGCGCTCCGGTTTGTGGAGATCGCGGACGTGCTCGCGGGCGGCGTGGGCGAGTATCTGCGCATGGTGCTGCGCGAGTGCCGGCTGGTGCACACGCTGCTGTACCGGGACTACATTCACTACTCTGTGCAGACAGCTTTGGCGATGTAGGGGTGCCGTAAGCTATAAGTAGGAGGGCGGTATGGATGTGCTGATCAAGATTCCCGATATACCCACTCCGGTGCGCAATCTGCGGTTCTATCCCCCTTTAAGCGATGCGGAACTGGAGGATTTTTGCCTCCGTAACGACATATACCGTATTGAGCGCACACGGGAAGGACTCATCAAGGTTGTGACTCCCACGGGACTACAGACAGGCGCCGGAAACGCCAATGTCAACGGGCAGCTTTATGCGTGGTGGAATAGCCACGGGCGAGGGCAGATTTACGATTCAAACGCCGGATACTATCTCCCGGACGGCTCGATGTTGAGCCCGGACGCCTCTTATCTAACGACCGAAACATTGGCGCGAGTTCCCAAGCCGCGACGCAAGCACATCCCGCATATCTGCCCTGACTTCGTGATCGAGCTCGTTTCTGAAACCGACACTCTCACAGGATCGAAAAAGAAGATGGAGCGCTGGATGGCAAATGGCGTCCGCCTCGGTTGGCTTCTGGAGCCGAAAAGGGAGCGCGTTTGGGTGTACCGGCCCGAAAACAATGCGCCGCAGATTGAGTCCGGAAGCTACGTGGAGGGCTCAGGGCCAGTCTCGGGCTTTCGGCTCGACTTGGAGCAGTTATGGAATCAGTACAAATAGAGTTTACGCGCGCAGGGTGAAAATGAAGTTCTACTCCGTCCGTCACCTCACCAAATTCGTTTACGAACGGCCCATCAGCGAGAGCGTGATGGAAACGCGGATGCATCCGCGTTCGGACTCGAATCAGCGCTGCCTGTCGTTTCAACTGTCCGTGAGCCCGCGCTGTCGCGTATTTTCCTACCGCGACCACCTGGGCAACAACGTCCAGCATTTCAACATTCCCGGCGGGCATGCGCAGCTGGTGATTGTGGCCGAGTCCTTGATCGAGCAGCAGCCGCTCTCGCTCGTGCCTCATTTTTTAGCGCCCTCCGCGTGGGAAGAGCTGGACGCCCTGGTGGCCGAGGGCGACTATTGGGAGATGCTTTTGCCGAGCGAGTTCGCGGCACGGACGCCCGCGCTCGAACAGCTGGCGCGGGAGCTCCAAGTACAGCGGCGCGATGACCCATTGATGCTGGTGCGCGAGATCAACCGGCGCTTGTACGAGTATTTCCGCTATGTGCCGCGTTCGACGCGCGTGGACTCGCCCATCGACGAAGCCATCGGTTCGCGCGAAGGGGTGTGCCAGGATTTTGCGCACACCATGATCGCGCTGGTGCGGACGCTGCGGATTCCGTGCCGCTATGTGAGCGGCTACCTGTACCAACGGCCCACGGATGTCGGCAGCGGTCATGACCGCTCGCTTCCCGACGCGACGCACGCGTGGGTGGAAGCATTTCTGCCGCACCTGGGCTGGGTCGGCTTCGACCCGACCAACAACACCCTGGCCCACGAGCGGCACATCCGCACAGCGCTCGGCCGCGACTACGCGGATGTGCCGCCCACGCACGGGCTCTACCGCGGGCGCACCTCCACGGAGCTGCACGTGGCGGTCCAGGTCGATGCTTTCGACGAGCCGCCGGCGCTTGACCGCGAGCTGCCCATTCCGGAGGACTGGTCGGTCATGGTCGAAAAGGCGCAAGCGCCGCCGCCGCCCGCAAGCGGGCTATTGGAGATCCAGCGCATGCAGCAGCAGCAGATGCTGCGCCGCTAGACTACCTTGGACGCATGAGCTTCACAAACTACCTCGGCAACGCGCGCCCGGTTGAGCTCCTCCGCGAGTCGCTCGCCTCCGGGCGGCTGCCGCACGCGATCCTCCTCAGCGGGCCTCGCGGCGTGGGCAAATACACTCTCGCGCTCATGCTGGCGCAGGCGGCCAACTGCCTCCAGCCTCCGGCGACTCCCCTACCCGACTTTTGCGGCGTGTGCGCCAACTGCCGCCGCATCGCCGCCGGGGCACCGCTGCGCGCGCGCGTGGACGAAGCCGTCGCCGCGCGCGAGGAGCTGCGCGAAGCCGATAAAAAAGACACCCGAGTGCTGGTGCGGACCCACCCGGATGTGCTGGTCGTCCCGCCCGACCCGCCGCAGCTGCTCATCAAACTCGGCCAGGTGCGGACGGTGATCCGCGAAGTGTACCGGGTGCCCAGCGAAGCGCGCCGCGCCTTTTTCATATTTACCAGCAGCGCATTTATGAAGGAGGCGGCCAACTCGCTCCTGAAAGTGCTGGAAGAGCCGCCCCCGCACGCCACGCTCATGATCCTCTCAGCAAACCCGCAGGAGCTGCTGCCGACCCTGCGCTCGCGCATGGCCGCTTTCGCGCTTGGGCCCTTGCCGGCCGACGATCTGGAGCGCCTGCTCGCGGAACGGCGGCCGGAGTGGAAGCCGGCCGAGCGCACGCTGGTCGCGAAGCTGAGCAGCGGAGCGCCCGGGGCGGCGCTCGGCTTCGATCTGCCCGCTTATCTCGAAAGTCGCACGACGGCGCTGCTGATCCTGCGCACGGCGCTTCGCGAACCGGACTGGAGCGCGCTGTTCCGCATGACAGAAAGCTACCGCGCCGGGGCGGAAGGCCAAGAAAAAACCCAAGCACTGCTTGCAAGCCTCCGAAGCCTGCTCCGCGACCTGCTCGT
Organism: Acidobacteriaceae bacterium; assembly: GCA_965218545.1. GTDB lineage: Bacteria > Acidobacteriota > Terriglobia > Terriglobales > Acidobacteriaceae > EB88. The sequence continues at coordinate 671,886 of CBDCLB010000002.1, forward strand.
AATCAAGTCTGGCCAGGGCGCGATGGCGCGCAATGGAGACCTGGCGGGCGAGCTGGGCGCCTTGGCCGAGCTGGTGAGCTTCGGCTGGATTGAAGGCGCTGTACGCGGCGCGGATGAGGTGGAAGGCGGGATGCGGCGGAATCTGCTGCGGTCTCTATCGCTGGATGCAATGGTGAGCGGGCTTCGCGCAGCGCACTGATTCTCCATTGCCATTGTCAGTTCGGTCGACTACGATACTCGCAGAAATCCATTCGAAATGTTGACTGCGACTGGCAGGCGCTGGAGCGCCACCCGTTCAAGTCCGGCAGAGAAGCGGTTCGCCGATGGCGCAAGCAACCAAGCTGTTCGACCTTTCCGCTGGTCCGGTTTTTGTGCCGGCGAAGCATCCCGCGATCCATCTGCCTGCTGAACCGTCCCAGCCACAGGAAGGCCCCCGCAAACTTGTACGCCCGCGCCTGCCGGAGGGCTTGGCCGCGGTGCGTCCGGCACCCCGTCGCCTGCGGGGACCGGCCCCGCTCGCAAGCCACGACGGCCATGCGCTGCAAGGGCACGGGCGCGAGGCGGCGGCGGGTCATGCGGAGGCGTTCTACTTTCAGAAGCAGATGCAGGCGCAAACGCCCATGGTGTTCGTGCTGGAAGACGGCGAGCAGATCGAGGGCGTGGTGGAGTGGTTCGATCGCGACACAGTCAAGGTGCGGAATCGCACACGGACACTGATCTTTAAGCGCTCGATCAAGTATTTGTACAAGGCCGGGGGCGACACTCACCCTTAAAGCAGTTCTGCTTCACCTGGACGCCGAAGCCGCAGATCTCAACGCGGCTTTTCCGTCAAAAAGAGCCGCACAGCGCGGTTACTCTGAACACGGCACCCAAAGCAGTGCTGCGCAAGCCTAGCTGCGTGGTCCCGGGCCGCCGTTTGCGAGAAAACGCAACCTGTACCTCGAGCTTGGCGCGGATCCCTTCTCTCGGCCCAACGCATCTGACGCGGGAACGCTATAGCTCGAGGCAGCCGGCGACACAAAAGCTACACATCCAGATCATCCCCGCCCGCCGCGACCGGCACTCCTCCGCGCCGCATCCGCAGATACCCCTGCAGAAACGGGTCGATAGCTCCGTCCAACACTGAATCCACGTCGCCCACATCCACCTTGGTCCGGTGGTCTTTTGCGATGCGGTAGGGCTGCAGCACATACGAGCGAATCTGTGAGCCGAACTTGATGTCGAGCTTCGCATCCTCGATCTGCCGGGTCGCGTCGCGCTTTTTCTCAAGCTCGAACTCGTACAAACGCGAGCGCAGCATCTTCATCGCTTTTTCGCGGTTCTTGTGCTGCGAGCGCTCGTTCTGGCATTGCACCACGATGTTGGTTGGGATGTGCGTGATCCGCACCGCCGAGTCGGTCGTGTTCACGTGCTGGCCGCCCTTGCCGCCCGAGCGGTAGGTATCCGTGCGGATCTCGTCCGGCTTGATGTCGATCTCGATCGTGTCGTCGATCTCCGGCGACACGTACACGCTGGCAAACGAGGTGTGGCGCCGCTTCGCCTGGTCGAACGGCGAGATTCGCACCAAACGGTGCACGCCCGTTTCCCCGCCCAGGAGGCCGAACGCATACTCGCCCGTGACGGTAAAGGTCGCCGACTTGATCCCGGCCTCTTCCCCGTCCTGGTAGTCGTTCATCTCTGTGCGGAAGCCATTCTGCTCGGCCCAGCGCAGGTACATGCGCATCAGCATCTCGGCCCAGTCCTGCGATTCGGTCCCGCCCGCGCCGGGATGCACGGTGACGATCGCATTCAGCGGGTCGGTTTCTGCTGATAAGAGCGTCCGCTGCTCCAGCTGGTCGCCGAACGAGGAAAGCCCGTCGATCTCGCGCTGCAAGTCACTATCAACCGGCTCGCCTTCGCGCAGCAGGTCGAAATAAGCCTCCACATCGCCGGTGCGCCGGTCGAGCTCGCCGGCATCGGCCAGCAGCGCTTCGACACGTTTTCGGTCGCGCATCAGCGGCTGCGACAGAGCCGGGTTTGTCCACAGCGCGGGGTCGCCCAGCTTCCCTTCTATCTCCCCGAGCTGCGCCCGCAGGCCGTCCGGGTCAAAGATACTCCCGCAGGTTGGCGACCTTATCCCGCACCGGCGTGTAAGCAAACTCGAGCTCACTCAGCATGGCGTCCCACCTGTCTTTTTCCTGAAATTGCACGCGCGGCAAACACCACCGCGGCTAGCGAAAGTATTGCACACACCCACGCGAACACGTCGCCGAAGCGGGTGTAGAAGGTCAGCCCGCTCCGGTAGCCATAGTCCACCGCCAGCGCGCCCAGCTGGTGCCGCGGCATCGACTCCGTCACGCGCCCCAGCGGGTCGATCGCCGCCGTGACGCCTGAGTTGGTATCCCGCACGATCCAACGGTCGTTCTCGATGGCCCGCATGCGCGCCATGTTCAGGTGCTGCCAGGGGGCGCTTGTGTCGCCATACCAACCATCATCGGAAATATTCACGAATACTTGAGCGCCGTTGTCCGCGAACTCCCGCACCTCGTCCGCGAACACCGCCTCGTAGCAGATGAAGATGGCCATCCTGTGCCCGTCGGGCAAGGGAAAGCTGGGCCGGGCGATCCCGTGCGCGAACCGCCCGACATTGCCGGTGAGCGTACCGGCAAAGGCAAAGAAATGCGCGAAGGGGACATACTCGCCCCAAGGCACCAGGTGGACTTTGCGATATTCGCCCACGCGCGCCCCGCCGGGCCCGGTGACGATGGCCGCGTTGAACAGCCGACCGGCCAGATCGACCGAGGGCGCGCCCACGACCGACGTCGCCCCCGTCGCGCTCGCGAGACGCCCCAGCAGCAGGGCAAAGCGTGGATCCCAGCTGCGAAAGGGGGACGGCGATTCCGGCCAAGCGACCAGCGCGGGCTTTTGCGGCGGCCCGAAACAAACGCGCTCCACGCGCTGCGGCCGGGGCTGAGGCATGCCCAGCAGGTACGGCGTGCAAGCGTCCACGCTCAAGCGCAGGTACTCGCTCACATGTCGCGTCCAAACCGGGTTTCCGGGCGCGTCCACCCAATCATTCTCGTCGCCAAGCCCCGCGCCCACGCGCAGGTCCGGCTGCACCAGCACGGCTTTAAACCCGGCAATCTCCGGCGGGCGGCGCAGGAGCGACCCAGCCTGCAGCCCACAGGTGAGCAGCAGCGCCCCGGCGGCAAACCGCACCTGCCGCCGGGGCGAGCGCGCGAAAAACACGCCCAGCCAAACCGCATTGACCCCGGCCGGCACCCAGGAAAGCCCATACACCCCGCTCCAGGGCGCGAGCCGCGTGAGCAGGAGGTTGTCGACCTCCGCATACCCCAGCTGGTCCCAGGGTACGCAGGTCAGGTGCGCGGCCAGGTACTCGACCGCGACCCACAGGAAAGGCACGGCGCACCCGGCCCAAAGCAGTCGCCCAAACCCGCGCCGCACCAGCGCGACCAGAAACGCAAACAGCGCGAAATACAATCCCAAAATGAGTGAAAACAGCAAGAGAATCGCGGCCGCCACCGCAGGCGCGAGCCCTCCGTATTGGTGCATGGTCGCGTAAATCCAGTAGCAGTTAAGCCCGTACCAGAGCACGCCCGCAAGGTAGCCGGTGAGCGCCGATTCCAGCAGATACCGCCGCCGCTTCACCGCGCCCGGGTGGAGCAGCGCCCACATCAGGGGTAGGAGCGCCACCATGCTCAGCACGCCCCGCGCGGGCGGCAGTGGGCCCGCGACCGGGAACGCGAAATCCAGCAAGACCGCCGATAACACCGCCGGCAAAACCCTCCCGGTGAGGGTCGAAGAGGAGAAAGAACGCATGCCGGGCTCAGACTACCACCCGGGTCCTCTTCCCGGTCGTTTCCGTTGGTCATCGATGCAAGGATTTAAAGCGACAAGCATCGGCGAACGGATCCATGGCCGGATGCAACGAGTGCGACGAAACTGCGAACGAAGAAGCATGGAGCGTACAGGCGGGAAGCGGTAACTTAAGTGAGAGATCGAGAACACAGCGTCTTCAACCGCATCTGGAGGTGCATCGTGGAGAGTCCAAAGGTCCAATCGACAAGAATGAGAACAGTCCGTTTCCACAGCTACGGCGAACCTACGGACGTCCTGCGCATGGAAGAAACGACGCTTTCCAACCCAGGCCCGAATCGCATTCGCGTGCGCGTCCTCGCCTGCGGGCTCAACCCGGCGGATTGGGCTCTTTGCCGGGGTTTGTTCGCGAAAGATCTTCCCCGAGGCATCGGATTGGAAGTTTCGGGAACGGTGGATGCCGTCGGCGAAGGCGTTCAAGGTGCCGCAGTGGGCGACGCGGTGTTCGGACCGGTGGACTTCGTCACGACCGCCAGCGCGGGAGCAGCGGATTTCGCGGTGCTGGAGCATTGGGCTGCGACTCCAAAGGGCCTCGATCCCATTCAGGCGGCTGCGCTGCCCATGGCAGTCGCGACAGCGTTCGGCAGCCTGGCTTGTTTGGGGGTAAGGGCCGGGCATACGGTACTGATCCATGGCGCGGGGACCACGGTAGGCTTCGCCGCTGCTCAGATCGCGCTCGAGCGAGGGTCCAGCGTCATTGCCACGGCCGGAGAAACTTTGGCGCCCAGACTGCGCAGCCTGGGCGCGAAGGTCACCCCGTATGGCGACGGAATGGTGGAAAGAGTTCTCGCGCTAGCCGGGAAAGCGCCGGATTTGATCCTCGACACCGCGCCGGTAGGCGGAGCCTTGCCTGCGCTCGTAGAAATCGCTGGAGATCCCAAGCACGTCATGACCATCAGTGATTTCGCCGCCGCGAAGCAGCTGGGTGTTCGCATCAACCTTGATGAAAGCTCCGGCTTACCGTACGAAGTACTCGGCGACTACGCACAGCTTGCCGCTGCCGGAGAATTTTCAATCCCCATCGCCGGTACATACCCGCTGGAAGATTGGCGTGCAGCGCTCGACGTGAGCCAAAGCCAAAAGGCTCGCGGCAAGCTGATTCTTCTTCCCTGAAGCGTGAAGTTGTGAGCGATGTCGGTGTCCCCGGCTGCGCGTAAGCGTACGCCGGAGCGGCACTCGGCCATGACTTACAGCACTCCATCCCACAACCGCAGCTCCGCAGCCCCGGGCGCATCTTCTACGCGGCTTTCGCGGTCCAGCATCATCGTCGCTCGGGTCGGGTCCCCATATTGCGGCCAGTGCGGCAGGCCAGGAGCCGCGGGCGCTTCACCCCGGATAAACGCGGCCCACGCCGCGTGCATTTGCTCGGCCAGCGCTGCTTCCGCCGCCCGGTCGTCGGGGCCGCCTTGGGCGTCGTCCCACACCAAACGTACGTCTTCAGAGTGATACGCGAAGCCGCGCAGCTTGCCGTCCTTGGGAGCGAAGTTGAGCCGGTAGGCCCAGGCGCTGCCGCCCGCATGCAGGTGCGCCTCAAGCACACGCATGGAAGGAACCCAGTACTCCTCAGCGGTGAGCGCCCGGATACGCAGCTGCGCCTCCGCCACCCCTGGGAATAGCCGCTGGTACTCGCGGAAAACGTCCTCAAAGCGAGCGGGGGATAAGTTCCCCAGCTCCCGTCCTGTTATGGGGCCTGGGTCGGGGCCGACAAACAGCGCGCTCTCGTCCCGGTTGGTGCCGATCAGCAAGCGCTTGGTGTGGGGAGCGCCCGCGGCAATGGCATCCACCGGCAGCTTTGGGAGCAGCGCCGGGTCGAGCTCAGGCCGCAGCGGAAAGTGTTTGGGCCAGCTCGCGGTGAACCCCTTCTGTGAGGCGATCAGGTCGGCCGGCGGGGTGGTTGCGAGCGAGGCCGCCGTGTGCCCGGCTGCGGTCCAGCGGTCGCCAAATCCATGCGCGACCGCTTCCGCTTCCGACCTCGGCCAAATGCGCTCCGCCCCACCGCTTTCCGAGATCACGGCCGTGAACAGCTCCCGGGCTTCAGGGGTACCCATCAGTGTGCAGGTGAGCTTGGCACCGGCGGACTCGCCGCCGATTGTGACCCGCGACGGATCGCCGCCAAATGCCACGATGTGGGTCCGAATCCACCGCAGCGACTCGGTGAGGTCACGGAGGCCGTTATTCGCGCTGCCCGCGTAACCTGGGCCCAGCAGCGGGCTTACATCGAGAAATCCAAACACCCCGAGCCGGTACGCCACCGTAACGCACACGATTCCGACGTTCGCGAAGTGGGCACCATTCTGCGCCGGGTCAAAGGATGTGCCGTTCGTAAAGCCGCCGCCGTGGATCCACACAAACACCGGAAACGGGCCGCGCCCGGCTGGGACCCAGATATTCAGGTAAAGGCAGTCCTCACTTTGCGGCAGCTTGGGGTTGCTCGGCTGCACCGCCGCGGGGGCAAATTGCAGGGCGTCGCGCACGCCGCTCCAGGGCTTGAGCTTTTCCGTAGGCCGAAACCGCAGAGCCCCTACGGGCGGCTGCGCGAACGGCACACCCCGAAACACGCGCATACCGTTTTCTTCAGAACCGCGCAACGCGCCGGAAGGGGTTCGCACGACTGCGCTTGCGGAGCGGCCCGGTGCGCTTGTGCCGAGGTTCCCGAGCGCGGGAGCGGCAAGCGTGGCCGAATTCAGGAACTCTCTGCGGTTCACCCTTCAAAGGTATCGGAAACTCTGGCCCGTCATACCGCCTACCAAACAAACGGCACTGCTTTTGATCTGCGGATCGCCTTATCAGGCGTAACAAGGACCCTTCCAAACGCCAGCGCCGTCGCTCCTATCATGCGATCCATTGGGTCGCCAGGGTAGCTGTCCGGCAACTCGACCGCAAATCGAGCAACAGCCGGGCTTACCGGCAGCACTCTAAAGCGGGCCTCGATTCGCCCAAGAAATACATCAACCGGCATCGACACCTCAATGCGCCCGTTCCGTATCAGCCACGCCAGCTCGTACAGCGTGACGCCCGAGATGGCCAATCCGTCTTTCTCCTGCTCCGCACGCGAAACTGCTTCCGCCGCAACGCTCGAAAGCGCGGACGGCTCCGTTGCAAGCCACACGACGACACACGTATCCGCAACGATCACTTGAGCCGCTTCCACGCACCCGCGGGAATAGGACTCTCGATATCGCCGAGGATTTTTACCTCGCCCTTCATATAACCGAAGATGCTGTCCTTTTTTTCTTCTTCCACGGGCACCAGTTTCGCCACCGGCTTACCGTGCTTGGTGATTGTCACGGTCTTTCGCTTCGCCTGCACCTCGTCCATCACCGCCAGGCACTTGGCCTTGAACTCCCCCGCCGCCATCGTTTCCGTGTTCATCGCTCCTCCGACTATGGTCACATTACCATGGTCAAAATCTCCTAAAAGCCCCCTGCGATACAATCCTCGCCATGGACCTGTTCGTCCGGTTCGGCGTTCACTCGATCGAAACCCTGTTTTTCGCGGGCCTCCTTGGCTCCCTTGCTGTTGTGCTCGTGTCCCTGGTGGGCGACCTCCGCGACCTTGTTTTCCGCCCCCGCACCAGCCGCCCGGACCAGCAAACTTGAGAACTTTTCCCTTTGCGCCCATTTCCCGGGCCGGGCGCCGGTCATGAGCACAACCGTCACATCCCCGAGCGCTTCCTCTACCCGCGTCCGCCTGGTCGTCGCGTCTTCTGTGATGCTGACGTTTATCTCTTTCTGGCGGGCGGCGGCCGTCGTGCTTAACGACCTGGCTTCGTCGGCTTTTTACGCGGGCGGCATCGCGGAAGAGTCCGTCGGCAAATCCGCGCCCTGGTTCATCCTCGCCGTCATGGTGTTCGCCTTTGCGGTCCGCAAGGTGTACGTGGAAAGCTGCTCCATGTTCACCCGCGGCGGCGTGTACCGCGTGGTAAAGGAGGCCCTGGGCGGCACCTTCGCGAAGCTGAGCGTGTCCGCGCTCATGTTCGACTACATCCTCACCGGCCCCATCTCCGGCGTTTCGGCGGGCCAGTACATCACCGGGCTGCTCAACGAGCTGCTCAACGTGGGCGCCGCGCGCGACTGGCTCCCGCCCGCCATGCTTTCCGCCGCACACACCGCGCGCCACCTTCCCGTTGATGGAACCTCGGCGGTTTTCTGCGTTGCGGTCACGCTTTTCTACTGGTGGGAAAACACCAAGGGGATCCACGAGTCCGCCGGCAAAGCGCTCGACGTCATGAAGATCACCACGGTCATGGTGGTCATTATTCTGGTTTGGAGCGCGATCACCCTGGTCCACATCGGCGCGCACCTGCCGCCCGCGCCCATCCCCTCCAACCTCCACTTTTCGCATAACGCGCTGGGCTTTCTCGCCGGCACACACCTGGCGTCCACGCTTGGGCTGTTCGGCATTGTTATGGCCTTCGGCCATTCCGTCCTGGCGATGAGCGGCGAGGAAACGCTGGCCCAGGTCAATCGCGAGATCGCGCACCCCAAGCTGCTGAACCTGAAGCGCGCCGCGACCGTCATCGCCATCTATTCGTTTTCGTTCACCGGCCTGGTTTCCCTCCTGGCCGTCATGATCATCCCGGACGCAGTCCGAATTCCGTTGTACCGCGACAACCTGATCGCCGGGCTGGCCATGTATCTGGCCGGTCCACTCGCCCTCCGCATTGTCTTCCGGGTCTTCGTCGTCGTGGTGGGCTTCCTGATCCTGTCGGGCGCGGTGAACACCTCCATCATCGGCTCGACCGGCGTGCTCATGCGCATTGCCGAGGATGGCGTGCTCACCGACTGGTTCCGCAAGCCGCACCGCCGGTTCGGCACCGCTTACCGGATCGTCAATCTCGTTACGGCCCTCCAGCTGTTCACCATCCTCGCTACCCGCGGCAACGTCATTATGCTGGGTGAGGCGTATGCTTTCGGGGTCATCTGGAGCTTTACCTTCAACGCGCTGGCCATGCTGGTTCTGCGCTGGAAGTACAAGGGCGAGCGCGGCTGGAAGGTGCCGCTCAACCTCCATATTGGCGGCCGCGAGATTCCCGTCGGGCTGATCTCGGTTTTCTGCGTCCTGCTGAGCGTAGCCGTTACCAATCTCTTCACCAAAAAGGTCGCAACGGTTTCCGGCGTCACCTTTGCGCTTGCTTTCTTCCTGATCTTCACTTTCTCGGAGCGGCAAAACGCCAAAAAACAAAAGTTCGCCGCTGCGCAAATGAAGGAGCACTTCCAGCTCGAGCACGAGGAAAACATCGGCCGGGAAAACCTGCAGATCCGCCGCAGCGGCGTACTCGTCACCATCTCCGACCCCAGCCGCGCGGCCGCGCTCAAATGGGCGCTTTCGCGGTTCAATACCGATGAGCAGGATGTTGTCGTGCTGACGGCGCGGCGCATGGGCGCCGGAGGCCCTGAGTTCCTGGACCCGTCGGAGCAAAGTTTTTCAGAGCACGAGCAGATGCTGTTCACCAAGGCTGTTTCTGTCGCTGAAAGCTTCGGCAAGCACATTTCCCTGCTGGTGGTGCCCGCGGCGGATATCTGGGTAGCCCTCGTCCGCACCGCGGTTTCGCTTGAGGTCACAACGCTTGTCTCGGGGCTTGCTTCCACGATGACCGCCGCCGAGCAGGCTTACCGGATAGGCCATGCCTGGGAGTCGCTGCCCGGCCCCAAGCAGCAGTTCACTTATGTGGTTGTGCCGGCGGACGGCCATGACCAGAGCTTCCATATCGGCCCCCACGCTCCGCAGCTCGCGGGCGACGATGTGGCGCTCGTCCACAGGCTTTGGATCAGCATGAGCCGCGACTCTTCGCTCACCAATCTTCACCACTCCGACGTCGTCACCTACGCGCTGACCCGCCTGGCTTCGGACTACGCCCGGAGCAAAAACGAAGTGGTCCAGGGTCTCCGGCGACTCGACAAGGACGGCACCCCCGCCCCACTGCGCGCACCCGTGCCGGCCGAGACCGCCAACATGCCCATGCGCGCGCTGCGCGACAGCGAGCGCGGCGACGAATAGTCAGTCCATCAGCTTTGATGGCCGCTTGCGAATCTAGATCCGCGGCCTCCTGCACCGCCCTGGTGATTGACCATGGATGAGGTTGTGGCGCGGACTCATTGCAACACGCGCCCGCGCCTGATCCTACTGTATGCAAGGCCGCTGCTTACCGTGCACTCTCGCCCGGTTCGAGCTTGAGCACTTGCACACCCGTGCTGCCGATATGCTTTTGCAGCTCTTCCGGCGTGCCCGTGAGCTGCGGCATGGTGCCCCAGTGCAGCGGCAGCACAACATCCACGTCCAGAAACTTTGCCGCCAGCGCGGCCCCGCGCGGGTCCATGGTGAAGTGGCCGCCGATGGGCAGCATCCCGAACTTGGGCCCATACAGGTCGCGGATAAGCTGCATATCGCTGAACACATCCGTGTCGCCGGCGTGATATAGGACTGGACCGTCCGCAATCTTCAGAACATACCCGGCAGGCTCCGCTCCGTAAACAAAGGTGTTTCCATCCTGAATGCCGGAAGAATGCCGCGCCTGAGTCATGGTCACGGTCACGTCTTTGTGCGCGTGGCTGCCGCCGTACCCCAAACCAATGGTATTTTCTATGCCCTTCGACCCAAACCAGCTAGCGAGCTCGTACATGGCGACGACAGGCGCGCCTGTCTTTTGCGCCACCGGGATCACGTCGCCGATGTGGTCGAAATGTCCGTGCGTGGCGAGGATCAAATCCAGCTTCGCGGGCAGTGCGAAGCCCTTGGGAAACTTGGGATTTTTCTCGATGAAGGGATCGATCAGGATGGTGGTTCCCGCGGCCGTTGTGACCAACACCGTTGCATGGCCAAGCCAGGTAACGGCAGTGCCTTTCAGCTCCGACATGTTGCATCTCCTCAGCTGGGTTGGATGCTCGGAGCTCCCTGCCGTGCCCGGAGTTGGAGCCGGACCCCGTCCTTCGGACGCAGCGTGACCTTGGGGTCGAGCCGGAGCTGCTGCGGCGCGTCGGTAGGCGGAGCCAGGGTCCAATCGCGCGCTACTGTCGCGATCGCGAGCACGCCTTCCATCCAGGCAAGGCCTTCGCCGATGCACTGGCGGCTGCCGGCGGCAAAGGGGAAGTATGCAAAACGATGGCGCCCCTCGGATTCGCCGCTGCCAGGCAGGAAGCGCTCGGGCCGGAACTGATCCGGCTCGACGAAAAAGCGGGGATCGTGATGCACGACCCACTGCGGGGCAAGCAGGATGGAGCCCCGAGGGATGCGGATGCCGCGCCAGGTGTACTCCTCGGCGGCGGTGCGGGCGATGGTCCACACGGGCGGATACAGACGCATGCTTTCCGCGAAGCAGGCGTGCGCGTACGGGAGCCGGGGGTAGTGCGCGGCGGTGGCGAGCTCCCGGTTCAAAACGGCGGTGGCTTCGGCCTGGAGGCGGGCTTGCGCTTCAGGATGGTGGGCCAGCAGCCATAGCGTGAACGACAGCGCGTTGGCGGTCGTCTCGTTGCCGGCGAGCAGCGCTGTGACGCACTCGTCCCGAACCTGCTCATCCGTCATGCCGCCTGTGCCTTCTTCCGTATCCTGCGCGGCCAGGAGCATGGACAGGAGATCGCCGCGGTCGCGGCCATCGGCGCGGCGCTCCGCGATCAGGCCGTAAATGATGCCGTCGAGGTCCCGCCGGGAGTCGCGGATCCGCTTCATCAAGGGGATGGGGAGCTGAATCAGCAGTTCGGAGGCGGGCAAAAACGCGAGGGGGAGAAAACCCATAAAAGCGTCAACCGCGCTCGCCACACGCCGGTTGACCGACTCGAGCTCCGAGTCGAATAGGGTTTTGCCGACGATCCGAAGGCTGAGCAGCTGCATATCCTCAAACATGTTGCGCGTTTCGCCGTCCTGCCAGCGGGAAGTGAGTTCGGCCGAATACCGGCCGATGATGCGGCCGTAAGCGGCAATGCGATCGCGGTGGAACGCGGGCTGTGCCAGGCGGCGCTGGCGCATGTGGTGCGGGTCTTCGCTGGACAGGAGCCCCTGGCCCAGGACAATCTGCGATTTCTGCATCACCAAGCCGCGGTGGTGGTGCCGGGCGTCGTTGAGGAGCAGCTCCTGAACAAGGTCGGGGTGGTTAGCCTGGAAGATGTGGCGGCCCGCGGCGCGGTAGTGGATCAGGTCGCCGAAGCGCCGGGCGCTCTCGCTCATAAAAGGCAGTGGGTTGAGCCGGAGCATGTCGCCCGCGAGCAGCCGGGAAAGAAGCGTCGGGCCGTCGGGATAGCTGCTGCCGGGCTTGCGCTGGATCACTGGCGGCGTGAGTTGGGTGGCTGAGGCGCTCATGGCTGTTTCTAGTGTGCGCCCTGATGCCGATGCGGCAAAGTCCCGCATTTCGCGCGTATTGAAAGCAGACGCGCTTTTCTCGTTTTCGCTTGCTCTTCGCCCCCGAAGAGAGTAGCTTTCTCGCATGGGCGAACAAAAAGAGAACGGGCTCTTCCCAATCCTTCAGGACGCGACTCCTACTCTGACCGGGATCGCGCGCCTGGCTGCCGGGGCCGAGCAAACAGGCGCGGGACACCTCGTCCGTTTTCACGCCCTTCCGGTTAAGTCGGCGATGAACCACTCCGTTTCCAAACGCAAACTGCGCTTTGCGCGGACCATCAACCCGTACCGCGGCTGCGAGTTCGCCTGCCGCTACTGCTACGCCCGATACACGCACGAGTTTCTTAATTTCCAGGATCCCGAAGCATTTGAGCGCGAAATCTACATCAAGCAGAACTTCCCTTGGCTGCTCGAACAGGAGCTGCGCGGCTTCGATCCAGCGGAGGAGATCGCGATCGGCACGGCAACCGACCCCTACCAGCCCGTCGAGCGGAGTGCGCGGGTCACGCGCGGGGTGCTGGAGGTGCTGGCTCGCCGGAGCGGGCTCCGCATCGGCCTGGTCACGAAGTCTACCCTGATCGAGCGGGACATCGACCTGCTGCAGGCGATTACCGCGCGCAATACGCTCACGCTGCACATCACGATCACAACCACGGACGGCAAACTTGCGCGCAAGCTGGAACCGCGCGCGCCGCGCCCAGACTTGCGGTTCGAGACTGTCCGGCGTTTGCGCGAGGCGGGGCTGACGGTGGGCGTGCTCTGCTCCCCTTTGCTCCCCGGCATTACGGACAACGGCCCGGCGCTGAACCTGGTCGCGCGCGAAGCGGCCCGCGCGGGCGCAAGCTTCTTCGCAGCCGAACCGCTATTCCTGAAATCCTGCTCGCGCGAAACCTTTTTTCGTTTTATCGGTGAAGAGTTCCCGGCGCTCGCGCAAAGCTACGCTGAACGGTTCCGGACCGAAGCGTTTGCAAGCCCGGCCTATGCGGCCCGCATCCGGTCCATGGTTGCGAGCACGGCCGCGCGGCATGGGCTCGTGCACAGGAGCACGGACGCGATCCTGACTCAGGAACCCTCCACGGCGGGGGTCTCCAAAAAGCCGTCGGCGCAGGCCTCGCTTTGGCCGCAGGAGAGCCTTTCAGCCTCTGCTTAACGGGTGATCAGGACCTCGTACAGATTGTCCTTGGCGAGGAAAAAGCGGGTGCTGTTGAAGCTGGAAAAGAGTTTTTCGATATTGCGATTGGTGTATACGCGGCGGACCGGGAACTTATCCGTCTGCTGCCCCTCGACCGAATCGGAGCCGGTGAGGTGGTAGCGGTAGTACTCGGTGTTGGGCCCCACCTGCTTGCTGTGGAAGATGGCAAGGAGTTTGCCGCCGGGCCGCATGGCTGCGTGCAGCTCCCGAATCAGCGGCTGTACCAGCGCTTCCGGGACATAGTCCAAGGCGGTCCACAGGAGCACAACGTCGAACTCGCGGCCGCCGAAGTCCATGTTTTGGGCAAAAAAGGCTTCGGTGTCGAAGCCGGGCAGCTCGCCAGGTTCCTGCGGCGGCGTTTCCCAGCCGCTGCGCAACGACTCGCCGGCGAGGTCGGCCATCCAGATACCGTGGCCGCCTTCGGTAAGAAATTTGATGTTGGCGGGTGAGGTCGGCCCAATGTCCAAGACGCGTAAACCGGGCTCGGCTGCAAGGTGTTTGCGCAAGGCAGACCACGCACTCGAGTGCCGTGGGATTCGGGGCCCGGACATCACCGTCGATCGGTTTTCTTTGAGTTCGTCTCGCTTTGCGAAAAGGGTGCGGAGCACTGCGTGAGGCCCTCGATGTGTGGATTCGGTTAGGAGGTGGACTAGCTGGGGGAAGCAACGCCCGCCGGCTGCGAGGCGGCCTGCCCGGCGTTGGCAGGGGCGGCCGTGCTTTGCACCAGGTCGACCTTGCCGGAGAAACCTGCGTTTTCCTCGATAGAAAGCCGGGATGCCTGGATGTCTCCCGTGAGGGTAGCGCCGGAGCGCAGCTCGACGCGGCCGGTGGCGGCGATGTTGCCGTTCAGCACCCCTAGAATGATGACGTCGCGCGCTGCCACATTCGCGTGCACTTTGGCGTTTGCGCCAATGGTGAGGCGGCTGCCGGAAAGGGTGATCGTGCCCTCGACGAAGCCGTCGACGATGAGATCCTCGCTGCCCCGGACCTCCCCCCGCACCTGCAAACTCTTGCCAATGCTCGCGCTTGCGCTTGCGCTTTCCGCTACCGCCATCCTGTGTCTCCCTTGTGCATGCTGCTTTTTCCCGGACTGAGGCCGGGTTCCTCCCCAATGTACAACAGGGGGCGTGCCATTTTTCCCCTTCGTCACTGTACGCGCGCCGCGAGTGCCCACCAAGTTACCTCGGTGCGCGTCCAAACAAGAAAACGCTGGCGCGCGAGGCGCATAGTGTCGATAAGGAAGAAGACAATGCGCATGCGGAAACGGTTTTCAACGAGAAAAGCGAAGATAGCGGCGCTGCTGCCGACGCTCGTGCTGGCCGCATCCCCGATCTTTGGCCAGGGCGCGGGGGAAGCGGTCGACCCCGTGCAGATTGTCCGCAATGCTTCCTTTAATGAGCTGCGGTCCTCCAATGCCGGCCATCCCTTTCGCTATCGCTACCACAAGGTCGACGACGGCAAGGCGACCACGAAGGCAGTCATAGAGACCAAGGACGGCGATGTTTCGCGCCTGCTGGACGTGAATGGCGAGCCGCTGGATGCCGAGGCGAAGGCGAAGGAACTCGCGCGGTTGAACGCCCTGCGCGACAACCCGGGTGCTCAGGCCCAAAAGCACAAGCGGGAACAAGCCGACGGAGGCCGGGCAGACGAGATGGTCAAGCTGCTGCCGACAGCCTTTGTGTATACCTATGAGGGAATGATTCCCGGGCCGAACGGTCCCTGCTACCGCCTGAAGTTTGAACCCAATCCCAACTTCAACCCGCCCGACCGGGAGGCTGAGGTCTACCACGGCATGGAAGGGGAGCTCTGGATCGATCAGGCCCAGCAGCGCATGGTGCGCTTCCAAGCCCACTTGATCTCGGATGTGAACTTCGGTTGGGGATTTGTGGGGCGTTTGTTTCAGGGAGGGACGATTCTGGTGAAGCAGAAAGATGTGGGCGAGCACCACTGGGAAACGACCTATATGAAGCTCCACCTGACAGGAAAAATCCTCATGGTAAAAGGCCTGAACATCGATACCGAGGACACCTTTACGGATTTCGCGCCCGTACCGAACGACGGGTACCAGGCTGCGATCGCGATGCTGGAAACTCCGGAAGCGGGTTGAGTGCAGGGCGGCGTCTCGTATAGTCGGTACGCCGCCCTTTCCGGTTATGAAAAGCTGGTGTCGTCCCCGCCGAAGTCCCCGCCGCCGTCGGTGAAATCATCGCCGTAGCTTGTGTCCTGGCCGCCCGTGTCGAAGCCGCCCTGGGGCTGCTCGTCGGGACCGGATAGGTAGCCGCCGCCGCTGTCAGTGGGGTTGTCGTAGTAGTTGTTGATAATCTCCTCGCGGGGCGCGTCGAATCCACCGCCGTAGCCGCCGCCAAAACCGCCAAACCCACCGCCTCCGCCGTGCAGGAGCGACTCAACGCCCTGGAAAGCGAGCGCGCCCGCCGCAACGCCGGCCGCTGTAGTCGCGGCGGAGCGAAGAAAGCTCGGCTGCCCGCTTGAAACTGTCTGGTACTGGGGAGGTGCCTGCGGAGCGTACTGCACAGGCTGGTACTGCTGGGGAGGAAGTGCCTGCGGCTGGGGGTCATGGTGGCCGAATAGGTTGCCGAGAAAGCTGGTGGGTTTGCTCTGGGAGCTTCGCGGCTGCTGCAGCGCCATCATTTGCCGCTTGGCTTGTTCGAGTGCGATGTTCTGCACCAGGACGGTTTGCGCCAGGATGTAAACGGCATCAGGATTGCGGCTCAGGCCGTCCCGCAACAGCCGTTCAGCGGAATCGTCCTTTTCCTGGAGCGGCGTGCTGTTTACCTTGCGCACCAGATCGTTCAACATCTGCTCTTCTTGCTGCGTCATGCAGTCTCCCTCGGGCCGATAGCGGGCCCATTCCACTTGATTAGACGCAAGGGCGACTGGGGAGTTGGCGGAGTCTCAAAGTGAATCGCGCTCAGGCGACCGCATACGCCCGAACCTGATCGCGGCGCACTGTAAGCCGCTCGACCAGGTCTGCGCGGACGGCAAAGCCCCGGCCCGGCTCGCTGGGAACGGCGATTTCGCCTAGCCCGGAGACCTCCACGGGCGGTTCAATTATGTCCTCGGCCCAGTAGCGTTTGGAAGCGGAAATGTCGCCGGGAAGCGAAAAGTTCGGAAGCGAAGCAAGAGCTATGTTGTGCGAGCGGCCGATGCCGGTTTCCAGCATGCCGCCGCACCAAACCGGGATGCCGCGCTCCATGGCAGCATTATGAATCCCGATGGCTTCGGAAAACCCGCCCACCCGCCCTACCTTGATGTTGATGACGCGGCAGGACTCCATTTCAATGGCGGCGAGCGCATCCCGGCGGTTGCGAATGGATTCATCGAGGCAGATCGGGGTTTCTATCTGCGACTGGAGCATGGAGTGATAGTAGAAGTCGTCGTTCCACAGCGGCTGTTCGAGCATCATGAGATCAAACGCGTCGAAGGAGGCTAGGTGCATGACATCTTTGAGCCGATAAGACGCATTGGCATCGGCGGACAGCCGGACGGAGGGCCAGTGATTGCGGATCGCCTCAAACACACCCGTATCCCAGCCGGGTTTGCACTTGACTTTAATCCGCTGATAGCCCGATGCCAGGGCGGCCTCGGCCTTTTCCAGAAGCATTTCAATGGAAGGCTGGATGCCAAGCGAAACGCCGCAGGGGATGGAAGACCGGGTACCGCCCAGGAGAGAGGCAAGACTGACGCCCTCGGCCTGCGCCTGCAAGTCCCAGATCGCGTTCTCCAGGGCGGCTTTGGCCATGCGATTGCCGCGCACCTGGCGAAAGATGACGTGGCACTTGCCGCCGTGCTCGGGCACCGCGTCGAGCAAAGCGGGAGCAAGTTCCACCTTGATCATCTGCCATGCCGTATCGATCGTTTCTTCGCTGTACCAGGGGTGCTCGCCCGCAACACACTCCCCCCAGCCGCTCAAGCCCTCGCCCCGAACCTCGACCAGCAGGACGCGACGTCGATCCACCGTGCCAAAGCTTTTCTCAAAAGGGGTTACCAACTGCATGTCAAGCTCGCGCAGCACGACGGCGTCGATCTTCATGGCGCTCAGGTCTCCTTGGGGCTGTGCTCCTGATCTTAACGGGGAGGTATTTCCACAGGCGTGTTTAAAAGCAAAAGGGTCGATTGTTGGTGTGTGAGATTGGGATGCGGCTACATGGGAGTAAGCAGGTACGCGCCGCCGCCCCCGCCACGCGGCTCGAAACCGGTGGCGCGCAGCCCCATTGCGAAGGTCGCGGTAAATTGGTCGCGGAGGCTCGCCTGAACTCGCGCAGCTTGATTCTGTTCCGCGCTGGTCGGCAACTCGATACGAAAAGGGTTTTCAGGCGTTTCCCTTGCGCTTTCGCCGTCCAACAACCGCCACTCCGCCAGGAGCCGGTCCGTGGGCAAACCGCCTGGAGAGGGTCCATAGACATCCGGCAAGTACGTTGCGGCAGTCGCGCCGAGGCTCCGAAGATTGAAACAAGCGTTCTTCGCGACGAGCGGGTCAAAGGTCCAGCGCATCCGGGTGAAGCCGCGGCGAAGCGCGTCCCGGCGCTGCCACAGCTTGAGCGCGCGCCCCAGCCCGAGGTCGCGGTGCACGGGTGCCACAGCCAGCATGTGCGAGTGCAGGTAGGGCTCGGGCGGGCCGCCCGGCGCTCGGGCGGGTTGATGGGCGGGGAAAGCGATCGCGAAGCCGGCAAGCTCCCCCTGGGCATCCCAGGCTCCCACCACTTGGCCTCCGAGGCACTGCGCCAGGACGAATACGTTGCGGGGCACGACCTGGAGGTCGGGGTATCCCCACGTCTGCTGTTGAAGCGCGATGCACCCATCCAGCTCCGCAAAGCCGGCGCAAGGGCGCAGGGTAAAGGTTTGGCCATCGGGGCTGCGATGTTCCGTGACGATCATGAGCCGGTTTGTTCCCCGCGCTTGGCTTTGACCCAAAGCGCTTCCAGCTCCCCGAGCGACTGCTCCTCGAGCGGCGGCCCTCCCGCGTGCTCCATAGCCTCAAAGCGGTATCGGAACTTCCCATTGGCGTCGCGCAGCGCGGTTTCGGCGTCTACCCCGAGGTGCCGGGCAAGGTTGACGGTGGAAAACAGCAGGTCGCCGACCTCGAGCCGGAGTTCCCGCGTGGGTGCGATGCCTGGCGCGACCTCGGCTTCGACCTCGGCTTCGACTTCGGCTACCTCCTCCCGAATCTTTCCGAAGAGCCCAGCCGCGTCCGGCCAGTCAAAGCCGCACTTCGCTGCCGCGGAGCCCAGCTTTTGGGCCTCAAGCAGTGCGGGTTGGGCGCGGAGAACGCCGGCGAGGCGAGAGCTTGGTTGCTCATCCCCCACTTGAGAGGTTTTCTCCATCTTTTTGATAGCAGACCAGTTGGCGAGTACCTCGCCGGCGTCGATCCCGGCCACGGACCCGAGTTCGGCGCGGTTTCCGGCGGCAGCCGAGGCTTCCGCCCCGAACACGTGAGGGTGTCGCCGGATGAGTTTCCGGTTAAGGCCCGCGACAACGTCCTCAATTGAGAACTCTCCCGCTTCCGAGGCCATCTGCGCGTAGAAAAGCACTTGGAGCAGCAGGTCGCCCAGCTCCTCGCAAAGATCGCCGGCGTGTTTGCGCTCAATCGCATCGAGAACCTCATAGGTTTCTTCGAGCGTGTAGCGCCGGATGCTTTCAGGGGTTTGCTCGCGATCCCAGGGGCAGCCGGCCGGCCCGCGCAGACGGGCCATGATCTCTACGGCTTCGGCGAAAAGCTTTCCAGGGTCGGGCAGTTCGGACTGCGTCGGCATGGCACCACTGTACCGGATGCCCTACACTCGGACCCGATGGTCCCGATCGAAACAGCTCTGGCGGCGATCGCGGGTTTGCTGCTCGGGAGCTTTCTAAATGTGTGCATCGCGCGGCTGCCCAGGCACAGGTCGGTGGTGTGGCCCGGCTCGCACTGCCCCCGGTGCGGCGCGCCGATCCGCCCTTACGACAACATTCCGATCGTGAGCTACCTCCTGCTCCGGGGGCGGTGCCGGGCCTGCGGGGAGCGCATTTCTCCGCGATATCCGGCGGTCGAGGCCGGGCTGGCCGGGCTTTTTGCTCTGGGTGCGCTGCGGATGCCCTCGCCCTGGGCGGCTGCGGAAGCGGGAGCGCTCTGTTTTTTCTTGCTGGGCTTGCTGGTCATGGACGCGGAGACTCTGCTGCTGCCGGACAGCGTCACTCTTCCCGGCGCGGCCCTCGGTTTGGCAGTAGCGGCCCTGCCGGGCGGGGGACTCGTCCGGGCGCTCGGCTTGGGAGCGACAGTTCCCGTTCCAACCCCCACCTGGCCGCCATGGGTCGGCGGTTCGCTGGGAGCAGCGGGAGGAGCAGGGTTCTTGCTGGGGGTCGGGGGCGTCTACAGGTTGGTTCGCAAGCGGCAAGGGATGGGGCTGGGCGACGTGAAGCTGGCTGCGCTGCTGGGTGCCTGGCTCGGCGTTGCGGGGGTGGCGCTTACACTTCTGCTCGGCATGTTTGCGGGCGCGATCGCCGGGTTGGTGTTGCTCGCGAGAAGAGGCGGTAGTGCGGATGTACTGCGGCTTCCGTTTGGAAGTTTTCTCTGCGGGGCCGGCCTCGTAACCCTCTTTTTTGGGCGGCCGATCCTCACCTGGTACTTTCATTTCTGGCTGTAGCGTATTGCCAAAGCAATCACTTACCAGCCAGCTCCGTCAGGGCCTTGCGAGCGTCTTTGCTGTGCTTGCCCCTGGGGTCGGCTGCCAGGTAGAGCTTGTAGTTCGCGGCTGCCTCATCCAGGTGTGAGGTTTTTCTTGCGGCCTCGGCCAGGTAGAACACTGCTTCCGCATTCCCGGGACCAACTTCGGTAGCTTCCTTGAAGCGCGAGTAGGCTCCGGAGTAGTCGCTGTCAGCCATGTAGAGCCGGCCGATACGGATATCCTTTTTCGCGAGCTCCGGGTCGACTACGAGCCCCCCGGCCCCGTTGCTCACCGGTGAGCCGTCATTGCCGAGCAGGTCCACGCCCTTCATCTGTCTACGGCTGGAGCTTTCCGGCTCGCCGGGAGCATCGGCCGGCTGGGCACCCTGCGCCGGAACCTGGTTTGGGCTCGCCTCCTTGGCGGCCGCCTCCGATTCTGCTTCCGGAAACGGGTTCGCATCGGCATCGGGAGGCTTGGCTTGGGCCTTAGGCTGCGGTGGGGGCGCGGCGGTTTGGGCCCGCGCCGAAAGCCCGGACAGCCCAGCAATGGCGCAAAGGAAAACGGTTGTCCGCCAGTTGGTTCTCATCGCTCCATTGGACGCGAAATCGGCCCGCTTGGCTATACTCGCGAGCATGGCTCTCGTGATCCGCTCCTCCGCCATCCATGCCGCCGGTTGCTACACCACGACGCCGATCCGCAAGGGAGCTTATGTGGTCGAGTACACGGGCCCGCGCCTAAGCAAGGATCGGGCGGATGTGCACTACGAGAAGCTGCCCATGACGTATCTGTTCGGGGTGGGGGATGGGTCGACGGTGATCGACGGGCATGGGACGGCGATGTTTCTAAACCATTCCTGCGACCCGAACTGCGAAACCGAGGAGGAGCGTGGGCGGGTGTGGATCAAAGCCACTCGGGCCATCAAGGCTGGGGAAGAGCTGACCTACGATTACCACCTGTACGATGGTGACCCGGCGGAAGCGCCCTGCCACTGTGGGGCGAAAAGCTGCCGGGGAAGCATGTTCTCTAGCGAAAACACCTAAAACCGCCTGCGCGGCCGGCGGCCACTTCGTGGCGGGTCTTGGTTGGACTGTGACGCTCCCATTGGTCGCGATGGAGCATTGCTGATGCCGACCAACGGGAGGCCCACGCCGAGCCGAGCACACGCCCCGAAGTGGCCGCCTCCCGCGTAGGGGGTCTTTGGCCTTTTACAATGAGGCTTGATGCCCTACCAAGTCTTAGCCCGCAAGTACCGCCCACAGCGCTTCGCCGACGTCATCGGCCAGGACCACGTGACCCGCACCCTGGCGAACGCCCTCGAGCAAAATCGCATCGCCCACGGGTACATCTTTTCCGGCCATCGCGGAATCGGCAAGACCACGATCGCGCGGCTCCTGGCCATGGCCCTGAACTGCCGCCGGACGATCGGCTCGCCTGCGCGGCCCAGCTATGAGCCCTGCGGGACGTGTGAAAGCTGCACGGAGGTGCGGGCCGGGAACTCGGTTGACGTCATCGAGATCGATGCGGCCACCAACCGCGGCATCGACGAGATTCGCGAGCTGCGGGATGCCGCCCGGTACCGGCCCGCGCGGGACCGCTACAAGATTTACATCCTGGACGAGGCGCACCAGATCACGGATGCCGCGTTCAATGCCCTGCTCAAGACGCTGGAGGAGCCGCCCGACCACGTCGTCTTCATGATGGCGACCACGCAGCCTGAGGACATCCTGCAAACCATCCGGTCGCGCTGCCAGCATTTTTCGTTCCACGCGGTTAAGTTCGACGCCATCCTCGCGCAGCTGCGGACGATCGCGGCCGATGAGGGTGTGGCGGCTGAAGACGAAGCGCTTGCGCTCCTGGCCGAGGCCGGGGACGGCTCCATGCGGGACGCGCTTTCCATCATGGACCAGGCGATCGCGTCGGCACCGCTTGAGGGCGGACAGGCCAAGCTCGAAGCGGGGCCCATTCGCGAGCTGATGGGCTCGATGCCGAACGCCGTGTTCGCGCGGCTGCTGGAGTCAGTCAGCGAGGGCAACTCGGCCGCGGTACTTGGCGAGCTGGACCGGCTGCTGGGCGCGGGCAACAGCCCGGCGCAGATCGCGCGGCAGTTCGTGCGCTACCTGCGCAATGTGCTGATGGCGCGGATCGGCGGCGAAGGGACGGAGCTGCTGCAAATCTCACCCGATGAGCGCGCGCGGGCCTCGGCTTCGGCGCTCTTGTTCGGCGAGGAAGAGCTGACGCGGTTCCTGCAGATCATGCTGCGGACGTTTGACGAGCTGGGCTACCGGCAGGAACAGCGCTTCCACCTGGAGCTGGGGGCGCTCAAACTGGTACAGCTCCAACGGCTTTTGCCGGTGGAGGAGATTTTGTCGCAGCTGGGGGGCGCGCCGAACGGGGGAGCACGCAGTGCGCCCGCGCCGGCTCCGCGTGCAAAGGCAGAGCAGCCGCCGGTACGACCGCCGGTGCCATCTTCCGCGACCTCAACCGCGCCGGCAGCGCCCGCGTTTTCACCCTTTGAGCGGGACGCGCAGCGCAAAACCGGGAGCGCTTCCGCCGCTACGCCTCCCGCCAAGCCGGAACCTCCACCAACCCCGACACCGGTTCCTGAGCGGGCGGCTCCCGCACCTCCAAGCGCGGCGAACTCCCCGGCGAATGCGGAAAAGCCTGAGCCAAGGGCGGCAGAGCGGCTAACGGATGCGGATGGGTATGCGCCCGTGGCTCTGCCCGTGGCTCTGGATGCCGCGCCCGCGCCGCCGCAGGCCGCGGCTGGAGCGATCGAAAACGGTAGCCTCAATCTCGACGCGATGCGGGAAGCCGCGGTCGCGGCGCTGGAAGCGGCAAAGCACTCCACCGCGGCAACTCTGCTCGATGCGGGCGCTTGGACAGAAACTCCGGAAGGGGTGCGGGTCGAGGTCGCGGCCAAGAAAACCATGCTGGGCCTGACCATGAACGCCGAAGCGGAAAAAATCGTGAAGGCGGCGGCGCGTCCCTTCGCGGGCGAGCCGCCCAGGCCGGTGCTGGTAGTTCCAGGCGAGGGTGGCACGGCCAAGCCAAGCGCGAGGCCCGCGGCAACAGGCAGCGTCCAAGCGCTGGCGCTTGAAAACCCCCTGGTGCGGCAAGCTCAGGAGCTGTTCGGGGCCGAGGTGCGGAGCGTGGTAGACCTGCGGTCGAAGCGGTAAGAGCTGTGATCACGGGCGTACAGGAAATCTCCAGGCTGCAACGCCCTGCACCCTGTACCCTTTGTTTATGGACATGAACCAGATGGAAGCAATGCTGGCGCAAGCGCGCGCGATGAGCGAGGCAGCCGGGGAGCAGCTGGCGCAGGTGACCGTGGAAGGCTCGGCCGGCGGCGGGGCCGTGCGCGTGAAGATGAGCGGCAAGAAGGAAGTGCTCGGCGTTACGCTCGAGCCCGCGGTTCTGGGCGCGTTGAGCTCGCCGGACGACCTTCAGATGCTCGAAGATTTGTTGCGCGCCGCGTTCAACGATGCGGGCCGCCGGGCCGATGAGGCCGCGAGCGGCAGCGTAGGAGGCATGCTGGGCGGCCTGGGGCTGCCGGAAGAGCTTCTCTAGGCTGCACACTGATCGCAATCGGCATTCTCCGTTCAAATCTCTTGGCAGCGGCGCGAGCCGCTAAGTAGCGACGTGGCCGCGTTTCAGAACCTCAACGGACAGTACGAACAACTTTTCCGGCGGCATCCAGAAACTCGATCGTGGCGTCCCCACCTTCGGTCACTCTGAGCACCAAGCGCTTCCTTCCCTGCCCGTCACGCAACACAAGTTGCGACGCTTTATCAGGCCCGCATCCGAGAAAAGCTCTTTGCGTTCCGCCCATGTGGGCGGACTCAAAAGCAGCCTGTTTGGCGGGTCCGTCCGGCATCGCCATGATCTGCGGCAAGAGATTGAAGGCTGCAGGCGGATTCGGCTGATCGTTGACGTAAAGACCGGCGAAGCGCTCCGATCCGTTCTCCACACTCAGCAGTTGTAAAGTCTGGTCCTGGTGGTAGCGGTCAAATGTAAGGCTTCCTCCATTGGTCGGCTTTCCGTTGACGAGCCCGCCATTGAAGATAAGTCCGCCATTCTCCAAGCCCTCATCATTGAAGAACAGCATGCCGGCTTGCGGGCGATAGGGCCGCGCATACTCCTGCTTGCCCATGATGAGGCCCCCCACAATGAAGAAGCGGAGTGCATCTATTACCTCAGTGTCGCCGACGTCAGTGTCGCCGATTCTTCTATTTACGTATGTCTGCGGCAAAGCGCCCGTTGCATAAATGCAAAAGCTCCCTTTGTTGCCGCGATTGTTGCCGCGAGAGTCATTCGCTGCCATTCTGAAGACACCATGACTTCCGCGACGCTCGAAAGCCGAGGCTTCCAAAGCCACCCCGCGCGGGCCGCGGCAGCGCCCTCCGTGCTGGCTGCTTTCCTGTGCGGCTTCAATGCTTTCCTGGACCTGTACTGCGTCCAGCCGCTCCTGCCGGTACTGGCGCGCATTTTCCATTCCTCCGAGGGCCAAACCGGTCTCCTGATCAGCGCTTCGACGCTCGGCGTCGCGTTTTCGGCGGCGCTTCTTGCGCTTTTCGGCGAGCAGCTTCCCCGCAAGCGCACCATCGTGCTCGCCATTACCGCCCTCGCTGTTCTTTCGCTGCTCACCGCGACGGCTACAAGCCTGGGTGCCCTGGTCTTCTGGCGCCTGCTCCAGGGCCTGGTGACGCCGGGTATTTTTACGGTCGCCATCGCGTACGTCACCGAAGAATGGCCGGCCGCGGAGGTGCCGCGCGTAATGAGCATCTATGTCGCGGGCACGGTCTTCGGCGGGTTCGTTGGGCGCATCGCCGGGGGACTTTTAGGGGACGCCGGACACTGGCGCGCTGTTTTCATCCTGCTTGGGTTCTGCGGGCTCCTCGGCGCACTCGCGGTAGCGCAGCTGCTGCGGCCGGGTGTGCCGCGTCCACAACGGCAGCCGGGGGCTTCGGTCCTGGCCCCGGCGCTCGCGAACCTGCGCAACCCCCGGCTGCTGGCCACGTACGGGATTGGGTTTTGCATGCTGTACGCGCTCGTTTCGGTGTTTTCTTACATCACGTTCTACCTGGCCGCGCCGCCCTTCCGCTTGTCGCCGACCGCCATTTCCTCCCTGTTTGGGGTGTACATCTTCGGCCTGTTGGCGACGCTTGCGATCGGGCCCTCGCTGGGCCGCATCGGCCTGCGGCGCGGCATGCTGGGCGCGGTGGGCGTGTGCCTGGGGGGTACTCTGCTCACACTGGTGCCGTCGTTGTGGGTCGTGGGCGTTGGCCTGGCGTTCGCATCGTGCGGGGTGTTTATCGCCCAGGCCTGCGCCAATAGCTTTCTGCGCGATGCCGCGCCCCTGGGGGCGCGGGTTTCCGCGGCGGGCATCTACATTTGCTGCTACTACGTGGGCGGCACCCTGGGCGGGGTAGTCCCGGGCGTGTTTTGGCGCGTCGGCGGCTGGCCCGGCTGCGCGGCACTCACCTCGGCGCTGCTGGTTGTGGCCGGCTTTACGGCATTCTACGGTTGGCGCGCGCGTACGCCGGACCCCATCGCACTGTAGCCCCGGAAAGGAGCCCGATGCCGCCCCGTTTCGCTGAACCCATGTCGCGCCTCATCGACGAGCTGCGCAAACTGCCCGGCGTGGGCGCGAAAAGCGCGCAAAGGTATGCCTTCCACATCCTGCGCTCGAGCGCCGACGACGCCGCGGCGCTGGCCGACGCGGTGCGGGCTCTCAAACGGGAGCTGCGGTTGTGCTCGATCTGCAACAACGTGACGGATGTGGACCCGTGCGTGTACTGCAGCAGCCCCACCCGCAATGGGCGGCAGGTGTGCGTGGTGGAAGAGCCGACCTCCATCGATTCGGTCGAGCGCACGCGCGCATACAACGGCGTGTACCACGTGCTCCACGGGACGCTTTCGCCCCTGCACGGGGTAGGGCCGGAACAGCTGCGGACCGCGAACCTGCTGGCGCGCGTGGGCCGGGGCGATGTGGACGAGGTGATTCTCGCGACTTCGCCGACGATCGAGGGCGAAGCCACCGCGGACTATCTGGCCCAGACCCTGCGCGGCGCGCACAAGGCGGGAACTGAGGATTCCCTGCGCATCACGCGCATCGCCACCGGCGTTCCCGCCGGCAGCGACATCGAGTATGTGGATGAGGTTTCAATGGCGCGCTCGCTCGAAGGGCGGCGCGAGTTCTAGGCGGCTACGAGCGCAGCCGTGCCAGCAGGTCCTGCGGGTGGACCGGCTTGGCCAGGATTTCAAACTCGTGGCCTTGGGAGCGCGCGCGGTCGAGGAGATCGGCCGTGGCTGCTTGGCCTGAGAACAGCAGAATCTTACAGGCGGGCAGGATGCCGCGGATCTTGATGGCAGCGTCGATGCCGTTCAAATCCGTCATGATCACGTCCGAGATCACCATGTCGGGCTGGAGGGTTTGCGCGGTTTCCACCGCTTTTTCGCCGCTGTATACGGCGGTTGCCTGGAAGCCGCTTTGATTGAGAATGATCGCCAGCGTGTCCGCGATCACCCGTTCATCGTCCGCCACCAAAACCTTGGGCTTGCCTGAATTGTCTTGCATGCGCTCCTTTTCCATTCTTTCCAGCTGATTCGCAGTTTCCTGATTGGACGCAACCCGGGGGACCGGAAGGGCTTTCCTTGCGAATGATACGCTTTGCTTGCGGTGTGCGCTTCTCCTCTCACAGGCCCGTCCAACTGAACCAGGCTGCGTAGCGCAAGGCGCAGCCGCCCTTGCGGCCCGAAGGGGTAGCCGGTCTTGCGCGACTGGAGCGCCTGGCCATGGCTGATGACGCGATCATCCGCGCGCAAAAGATCGAGAAGTACTACGCCCAGCCCAGCGAAAACCATATCCAGGTCATCGCTCCCACGGACCTCGCGATCAACCGGGGCGACATTGTGGCGCTACTCGGACCTTCGGGTTCGGGCAAATCCACGCTGCTGCGGATGCTGGCCGGACTGTCCGCGCCTTCAGGCGGCGAGGTACTGTGGCATGGCAAGCCGATCCGTTCGCAAGATATTAATGTTTCCATCGTGTTTCAAAGCTTTGCCCTGTTCCCCTGGCTCACGGTGCTCGAAAACGTGGAAGCCCCGCTGCAAGCCCGGGGCATGCACGCGGAAGAGCGCCGGGAGCGCGCGCTGGCCATTCTGGACACGGTGGGCCTCGACGGCTTCCAAAGCGCGTACCCGAAGGAGCTTTCCGGCGGGATGCGCCAGCGTGTGGGCTTCGCGCGGGCGCTGGTGGTCGAGCCCGAAGTCTTGTTTATGGACGAGCCGTTTTCGGCGCTCGACGTCCTCACGGCCGAGAACCTGCGCTCGGAGCTTCTGGAGCTGTGGGCCAAGAAAACGATCCCCACCCAGGCCGTGTTCATCGTGACCCATAACATTGAGGAGGCGGTGCTGCTGGCGGACCGCATCATCGTGCTGGGCCGCAACCCGGGGCACGTCCGCACGGACTTCCGTGTGACGCTCGCGCACCCGCGCGACCGCAAAAGCGGGCCGTTCACGCAGCTGGTGGATTACATCTACAAGGTGCTCACGCGGCCCGATGTGACGCCGGAGGTTCCCCGCCTGACCGCGGGCGGGCGGCCGGTGCGCGACCAGCGGCAGATGCACTACGAAATGCTGCCGCACGCTCGACCCGGCGGCATTGCGGGCCTGCTTGAAATGGTTATCGACATGAGCGACGCGAGCGGCCGCGCGGATATCTACAAGGTTGCGGACGAGCTGGCTTTTGAGATCGACGACCTCCTGCCCATCGTGGACGCGGCGCAGCTCCTGTGCTTCCTCAAGGTCGAAGAAGGTGACGTGACCATCACGCCCGAGGGCCGGGCCTTCGCTGAGTCCGAAATCCTCGCGCAAAAGGAGCTCTTTCGCAAGGCCGCCACCGACCACGTGCTGCTGCTGCGGCAGATCACCCGCGCGCTCGACAACAAGAGCGACCACACGGTGCCCGAGGAGTTCTTCCGCGACATGCTGGACGAGCAGTTTTCCGACGACGAAACGCGGGCGCAGCTCGAAACGGCGATCAACTGGGGCCGCTATGCGGAGCTGTTCGACTTCGACTCGGGGCGGCGGCGATTCATTCTGCCCGAAGAGGAGGAGGAAGAAGAGGAGATGGAAAGGACCGAGGCCGAGTGAGCGAGCCGAATCAGCCCCGGCTCGCGTTTTCGCGCGCCCTGCTCGTCGAGCGCACCTGGCCCGTGGTCCTGGATCTAGGCGTGGGCGCGGCCTTGCTCGCGGGCTTTTACGGCATCCTGCTGGTTGCCCGCTACTGGGCTTCCGGCGCGACGCCCGAAGCGGTGATTTCGCTTTCGCCCACGAAGCTGCCCGCGTATGCCTTCTACTCCTGCGTCCGCATCTTTCTCGCCTACTTCCTATCGCTAGCCTTTGCGATCGGCTACGGGTACATGGCGGCCTACAACAAACGGGCCGAAGCGCTGCTGATCGCGACGCTCGACATCCTGCAATCGATTCCCGTGCTGTCGTTCCTGCCCGGGGTAATGCTGGCGCTCATGTCGATCTTTCCCACGCGGCAGATTGGCATCGAGCTGGGCGCGATCATCGTGATCTTTACGGGCGAGGTGTGGAACATGGCGTTTTCGTTCTATGCCTCGCTCAAGTCGATCCCCCGCGAACTGCGCGAAGCTTGCAAGATCAACCGGTTTTCCCCTTTGCAGCGGGCGTTCCAGCTCGAGCTGCCGTTTGCGGCCATCGGCCTGGTGTGGAACTCCATGATCTCGGTCGCGAACGGTTGGTTTCTGCTGATGGTTTGCGAGATGTTTCCGCTCGGCTCGCGGGAGTTCCGCTTGCCCGGCCTGGGCTCGTATATCCAAACCGCGGCGAACCGGGGCAATGGGCGCGCGATGACGTACGGCCTGCTCACAGTTGTGGTCATCATCATCGCCATCGATCAACTGCTGTGGCGGCCGCTGATTGCCTGGTCCGACAAGTTCAAGTTCGAGAACGTCGAAAACGCCGACCGGGCGCGCTCCCCGGTGCTCGACCTGCTGCGCCGCTCCAACATCCTGGCATGGGTGGGTGAGCGCACGGTCGAGCCGCTTTCCGAGCGCGTCTATGCGTCGCTGGCCCGCAACGAGCAGAAACGCGCCGGGGCACTGCCCGATCCGGACAAAGGACGCCGGTCGTACCTGGCGTCGGCCATATTCGGGACGTTTTTGCTCCTGCTCGCGGGCATTGCAATTTGGAAGGCTTCCCTGCTGCTGCGCGGGCTGCCCGGCTCGGAGTACCGGGCTCTGCTCATCGGCGCGGGAGCGACGTTTGTGCGCGTCATCCTCGCGCTCATTTTGGCTGCGGCCTGGACCATTCCGGTTGGGGTCGCCATCGGCTTCAATCCGAAGCTCGCGCGCATTGTGCAGCCGGTGGCGCAGGTGGCGGCCAGCTTTCCTTCGACCGCGCTGTTTCCAGTGATCCTGATCACCTTGATCCACGCGGGGG
The DNA here is from genome assembly GCA_965218545.1 of Acidobacteriaceae bacterium. Classification (GTDB taxonomy): domain Bacteria; phylum Acidobacteriota; class Terriglobia; order Terriglobales; family Acidobacteriaceae; genus EB88. The sequence goes on from CBDCLB010000002.1 coordinate 701,415, forward strand.
TAGGGCTGGGGATCGACGCGGTGCTGCTGATGATGCTCACGACCCAGTGGTACATCTTCTTCAACGTCATCGCGGGGGCCATGGCGATCCCGTCCGATCTTAAAGAAGTCTCCACGCTGTTTGGTTTTACGCGGGTCCAGCGCTGGCGCACCCTCATCCTGCCGGGCATCTTTCCCTACCTCATCACCGGGCTGATTACCGCGTCCGGGGGCGCTTGGAACGCGTCCATCCTGACCGAGTACTTTTCCCTCCGCGGCCATGAGCTCCGCACGGTCGGGCTGGGCGCGGACATTACGGCGGCCTCGAACGCGGGCGACTTTTCCGTGCTCCTGATGGCGACCATCATCATGGCCCTGATCGTGGTCACCATCAACCGGCTGCTATGGCGGCCGCTCAACCGCCTGGCCGAAACCAAGTACCGGCTCGAATAACCGCGGGAAGTGACCTTCGGCACATGCGTCTGGAGCCGCTCTAGGGTACGATGGGCGCGCGGGATGCAAATCACTCGGATCCAGAGACTTCTTTCCACCATCTTCCTCCTCGCGGCGGTGCTCATCATCGCCAACGCGGCGCTCGCTTTCCATGCCGAGCAGGTTTTGGCCGAATCCGAGCGGTGGGTCACACACACGCTCGAGGTGATCGGAGGCCTGGAACGAGCCATGCGCACGGCGTTTGACGCCGAGTCGAGCGCACGGGGGTACGTCTTAACGGGCGACCGCAGCTACCTGGGCGGCTACCGGTATGCCGTGGACACACTCGCCAGCCAGTTTCAAGTTCTTGAAGACATGACGCGCGACAGCGCTTCTGAAACGGCCCGGATGCGGCTTGCCGCCCAGCTTGCAAAGCAGAAGATGGACCGCTTGCGCCAGGGCGTCGCCATCGGCCATAGCCGTGAGGCGGTCAGTGGAGCGGAGGAAACCAATCGCCAAGTAGGCCGGGCGATCATGTCGAGGCTGAACGACACCGTGCAGGACGCGGAGGGGGAGGAGCGCAGGCTGCTTGCCGTGCGCCTTCGCGACTCAGCGCACGCGCGCACTGAAGCCCGGATTACAACGGCCCTCGCAAGCGGGCTCGATGTTTTGTTCATTATTTTTTCTTTATGGTCGCTCGGCTATGAGCGCCGCCTGCGCAGCCGCGAGGCGGAGGTGGCCCTGCGGCTCCAAAAGCTGCAATCCGTGACCGAGGTTGCTTTTACCAATCTTTCCGCCGATGAGCTGACCGGGGAATTGCTGCGACGCCTGCGGGGAACTGCACAAACCGACGTGCTGGCCATGTTCCGGTGGCACGAAACCGAGATCGAACTCATCGCCGCCGAGGGCATCACTGTCCACCCCGGCGAGCGCCGCCGCGTGAGCCCGGACGGCCCTCTCGCGCAGGCCGCCCGGACCCATGAGATGGTTCGGCTTTCCGGGCAGGAGGTGAAGCGGCTGCCGATCGAGGCCATGCACGCCGGCCTGGAAACCGTCCTGGTGCTGCCGATGAGCGCGGGGCGGCGCGTGATGGGCATGCTGGTCGCGGGCCGGGAATTTGAAAGGAGCTTTAACGCGTCGGATGAAGAGCTGCTCGCCCTTGCGGCCGACCGCATCGCGCTCGCGCTGGACCGGGCCGCGGCCTACGATGCGGAGCGCGAAGCCCGCTACGCGGCCGAGCGGAGCGCGGCCGAGGTGCAGGAGCTCAACGAGGTACTGGAAGAGCGTGTGCAGCAGCGCACGGCCGAGCTTGAAAGCACCAACCGCGAGCTTGAAGCCTTTTCCTACTCGGTATCGCACGACCTTCGGGCGCCCTTGCGCTCCGTGGATGGTTTTTCCGTTGCCCTCGCGGAGGATTACGGGCACCTGCTCGAGGGCGACGGCCAACACTATCTGACGCGCATTCGGGCCGGGGTGCAGCGCATGGGCCAGCTCATCGACTCCCTCCTGCAGCTTTCCAGGATCACGCGCGCCGAAATTTCAACCGAGCCCGTTGACCTGTCGAACCTCGCCGAGCAGGTCGCGGCGGAGGTCGCGCAGGCAAATCCAGGCCGGGAAATTGCGTTCGGCATTGAGCCGGGGCTGCACGCGGAAGGAGACCCGCGGCTGCTGCGCGTGGTCTTCGAGAATATCTTCGGGAACGCCGCTAAGTTTACCGCAAAAGTGTCGTCCGCGCGCATCGAGTTCGGCCGGTCCCCGGAGCAAAAGTCATATTACGTTCGTGACAACGGGGCCGGGTTCGACCCGCAATATGCGGGTAAGCTATTTGTAGCTTTTCAGCGTTTGCACGGGGATAAAGATTTTCAAGGTTCGGGAATCGGACTGGCGACTGTGGCGCGGGTAATCGCGCGCCACCATGGAAAAATTTGGGCGGAGGCCGAAGTCGGCAGAGGCGCGACGTTCTGGTTTACGCTAGGTTGAGAGAGATATGGCAGGTACACGCTTGATTCTTTTGGTGGAAGACGATCCGGACCACGAGCTGCTGACCATCCGTGCGCTCAAGAAGTCGCATATCGCGAACGACGTACGGGTCGCCCGCGATGGCGAGGAAGCCATTGCGCTTCTGTTTGGCGAGGGTGGCGAGGCGCTTCCCGCGAAGCCGCAGGTGATTCTTCTCGACCTGAAACTGCCCAAAGTGGACGGGCTTGAGGTATTGCGGCGCATTCGCGAGGACGCCCGGACCCGCATGCTCCCGGTTGTCGTGCTCACCTCCTCCGACGAAGAATCGGACATCATTCGTTCCTACAAACTGGGTGTCAACAGCTACATTCGTAAGCCCGTGAACTTTTCCGATTTTGCGACCGCCACGCAGCAGCTCGGCATGTACTGGTTGGTGCTCAACGAATGTCCACCGTCCCTCCAATAGCTCCAGCCCCGGGGGCGGCAGCGCCGCCACGCCCGTCCGCGCGTCCCGTCCGCATCCTCCTAGTCGAGGACAGCATTGACGACGCCCTGTTGCTGCGGCGCCATCTGACCAAGGCCGGGTTCGCGCCTGACGTCCACCGGGTGGAAACGGCTGAAAAAATGATTGCCGCTCTCCACGAGCCGTGGGACTGCATTCTGGCCGACTACAACCTGCCCCAGTTCTCCGCGCCGGAAGCGCTCAAGGTGCTCCAGAGCACGGGCGAAGACATCCCTTTCATCATGATGTCGGGCGCGGTCAGCGAGGAAACGGCGGTTGCCGCCATGCGCGCCGGAGCCCACGATTACATTTCCAAGGAAAACCTGGCCCGGCTCGGCCCGGCGCTCGAGCGCGAGCTGACCGAGGCCGGAAGCCGCAAGCTCAAGCGTGCCGCTGAACAAGCCTTGCGTTCGAGCGAAGAGCGTTTTCACCGGCTCGTGGAGGCTTCCCCGCTGGCGCTCCTGATCCTTGATATGCAGGGGCGCGTCACGTTTTCTAACCGGGGAGCTTCCCGGCTCTTGGGCCACGCGCGCTTGAAAGGCGAGGTTGGCGGACTGCAGATCGCGGATGTTTTCGCAGCCGGTGATTTCGGCGAACTCGATGAAGGCTCTGACCCGCATCGCCACGTCGCCGCCGGGATTCACAGCCGTGTTGACGGTGAGCACGACGAAACCTGGGAAGCGCTGTGCTGCCACGCCGATGGGAGCAGGATTCCGGTGCTGATCGGTGCCGCTGTGCTCAACCCGGAAGCGCCTTTTGAAGATCGACTGCTCGCCGTGTACTTCGTGGATTTGAGCGAACAAAAGCGCGGCGAAGAAGTCCTGCGCCGTACCGAAAAACTGGCCGCCGCCGGCCGGCTCGCCGCATCCATCGCGCACGAAATCAACAATCCGCTCGAGGCGATCACGAACTGCCTGTACCTTCTGGAGCAAAGCGGCCTCGATATGGATGCGCGCACGTACTTAGGCATGGCGCAGCGCGAGCTTGACAGGGTCACGCACATCACCACCCAAACCCTGCGCTTTTACCGGCAAAGCACCAAGCCGATCGCGACCGATCTCCCGGAGCTGATCCAATCCGTTCTCGTGCTATATGAGGCGCGCATCCGCGACCACGGCGTGGAGGTGGCGTGCGATTTCGGGAACACGCCGCAGCTCCTCGCCTTTGACGGCGAAATCCGGCAAGTGCTGGCCAACCTAGTCGGCAATGCGATCGACGCCATGATCGGCAAACAAGGCGCGCGCGGCCTCCTGCTGCGCACCCGCGCGGGACATGTGTGGCCCGGCGGCGAGCCGGGCGTGGCGATCGTCGTCGTGGACCAGGGCACAGGGATCCCGGGCTCGGTCTTGCGGCGCATCTTTGAGCCCTTTTTCTCGACGAAAGGCATCACCGGCACCGGCCTGGGCCTTTGGGTATCGCATGAGATTGTGGAAAAGCACGGCGGCTCGCTCCGGGTGCGCACCCGGGAAGGGGTCGGCACGGCTTTCCGCATCACACTTCCTCTTGCATCGGAGCCGCGAGGGCGAACACCAGAGAGCGGCCTGCCGATCCTGAGCTAGCTGCGCGCGGGCTGCTTCAGGAATCTGATTAACCTTTACTCACATTTTCACAATTCCATCTTGACCAGTATCGGCGTGTGCGGTAATCTAGCAGTCGTGAGGGGAGTTTGCTAGCGCCTTCCCGAGGCGATTGCTAAACAATCCGGGCACAGACTTCCGTTTCCAAACCACCCTGTTTTTTGAGGAGAAGCAAACAATGGCAACCAGCGCTGTTACGTCCACGTTTACGCCGCTTCATGACCGCATCCTGCTGCGCCGCGTGGAAGAAGGCGAAAGCATCCGTGGGGGCATCATCATCCCCGATACCGCAAAGGAAAAGCCCCAGGAAGGCGAAGTGATCGCCGTGGGCAAGGGCAAATCGAACGACGAAGGCAAGACCTTTCCGCTCGACGTCCAGGCGGGCGACCGTGTGCTGTTCGGCAAGTATTCGGGCACGGAGATCAAGATCGACGGCGAAGAGTTCCTCATCATGCGTGAGGAAGAGGTCCTCGGCATTCTTAGGAAGTAGTCCGCGCGCGCCATTGAGCGCGCTTTTTTATTGACGAAATCAGCATCCTGAATCAGGAAAAGGAAAGCATCATGGCAAAGCAGATTCTGCACGGAGAAGACTCCCGCCAGGCGATCCTGCGCGGTGTGAACCACCTCGCGGACGCAGTGAAGGTAACGCTAGGGCCCAAGGGCCGCAACGTTGTCATAGAAAAGAAGTTCGGCTCGCCCACGATCACCAAAGACGGCGTGACGGTGGCGAAGGAGATCGAGCTTAAAGACTCGCTCGAGAATATGGGTGCGCAGATGGTGCGCGAAGTAGCCTCGAAGACGTCGGACGTAGCCGGCGACGGCACCACGACCGCAACTGTTCTGGCGCAGGCCATTTATCGCGAAGGCGTTAAGACCGTGGCAGCCGGCGCGAACCCGATGGCGCTGAAGCGCGGCATCGACAAGGCAGTTGAGGCAATCGTGGGCAAGCGCGATGAGCACGGCCAGGTCGAGGGCGGCGCTCTTTCGCAGTTCTCGAAGCCGGTGACGGGCGAGATGATTGCGCAGGTCGGGACAATCTCGGCCAACTCCGACAAGACGATCGGCACCATCATCGCCGAGGCCATGAAGAAGGTCGGCAAAGACGGCGTGATCACGGTGGAGGAGTCGAAGACGCTCGAAACCCAGCTCGAGGTCGTCGAGGGCATGCAGTTCGATCGCGGCTACCTGAGCCCCTACTTCGTCACCGATCCGGATCGTATGGAAGCCGTGCTCGAGGATCCGTACATCCTGATCCACGAAAAGAAGATCTCGTCGATGAAGGACCTGCTGCCCTTGCTCGAACAGGTGGCGCGGAACTCGAAGCCGCTCTTGATCATCGCGGAAGACGTGGACGGCGAAGCGCTGGCGACCCTGGTGGTCAATAAGTTGCGCGGGACGCTTAATGTGGCCGGCGTGAAGGCGCCGGGCTTCGGCGACCGCCGCAAGGCAATGCTCGAGGACATCGCGAAGCTGACGGGCGGCCGTGCCATCACCGAAGATCTCGGCATCAAGCTCGAGAACGTAAAGCTTGAGGACCTGGGCCGGGCCAAGCGCGTGACCATCGACAAGGACAACACGACCATCGTCGAAGGCCGCGGCGACTCGGCTGCCATTGAGGGCCGCGTGAAGGAGATCCGCAACCAGATCGACAAGACCACCTCCGACTACGACCGTGAGAAGCTCCAGGAGCGCCTGGCGAAGCTCGTGGGCGGCGTGGCGGTGATCAAGGTGGGCGCGGCGACTGAAACCGAGATGAAGGAAAAGAAGGCTCGGGTTGAGGACGCGATGCACGCGACCCGCGCGGCTGTGGAGGAAGGCATTGTCCCGGGCGGCGGCGTGGCCCTGGTGCGCTGCACCTCCGAGGTCGACGCTCTGATCAAGACTCTTGAAGGCGACGAAAAGATCGGCGCGCAGATTATCCGGCGCGCGATCGAAGAGCCCCTACGCCAGATCGTCGGCAATGCCGGTGAGGAAGGTGCGGTGGTTGTGGGCCGTATTCATGAGTCCAAGGACAACTCGTTCGGCTATAACGCCGGTACGGGTCAGTTCGAGGATCTGGTAGCCGCGGGCGTCATCGATCCGACCAAGGTGACCCGCACCGCGCTCCAAAACGCGGCGTCGATTGCGGGCCTGATGTTGACGACCGAAGCCATGGTCGCCGACATCCCCGAGCCAAAGGCTGCGGCAGCGGCCGGTGGGCACTCGCACGGCGGCGGCATGGACGGCATGTACTAAAGGGTCACTTGCTCCAACCAAGAAAAGCCCCGCGCACGCGGGGCTTTTCACTTTTACAAAAGGCACATTTTGCTGCTATCGATTTCTGGCCGTCGGCACTTTTTTCTCATTTCGACCTAATATTCCCACTTACCAGGTACATAAGTACCAGCCAGGGTAGAAATCTTTATTCTCGGCTCCCTGGCAATGTTAGTTCTGTTCAAGCGGGCGGCTGTTAACGCGCTTTCAGCTGGTTTAACCTTAGCGCAGCTCCTCTAAAAGGATTCCGCTTGTTCTGCTCCGGTTTACGCGCGCTGCGAAAGCCCTGTTCTTCGATCCTGCTGCTGGGCGCGTGCTGCGTGGGGAGGTATGGATGGGCGCAAAGCCCCGCCGCGTCTATGTTCTCGCCCCCGAGTGCACCTTTGCCGGATGCGCCATCCCCTGCTTTGCCGACAGTGCGCGCAGGCGCTCCTTCGGGCGAGCGGCCGCTTGTGCTGCCGCGCAACTTCCGCATCACGCCCGCTGCCGCGCAGTCGAACCTGCCGGAGAAGGTCCGGTACTACCTCCACAGCACGTGGCAGCTTCGAAACTTCGCGGAAGCGATGGCGGTGGCAGGCATTCCAAACATCACCAGCGCGCCATGCCAGCCGCGCGCGCTGGGCTGCGCGAATCAACCGGACGATCTCCATTACGAGGGCGCAATGGACCGGTACAGCCATGAGATCGATGATTGGCGGCGGTTGAACGAAGCGACTCTGCGTTACCACGGCTACCGCTTCGGCGTGGGGCTGGCGACGGCGGAAACGCGCGACCTTTTCAGCAACCTCGTCCTGCCGCTCGCGCTGCACCAGGAAGCGCGCTACATCCCCGCGCCGGTCGATGCGACCTTCGGCGAGCGCACGGAAAACGCGGCGGAGTCGATCGTCGTCACGCGCAACGACCGTGGGGATCTGGTCCCCAATTATTCGAAACTGGTGGGCACCGTAGGAGCCGCGTTTGTAGCCAAAAGCTTGTATGCGAACGCCTTTAACGCGCCGGAGCTCGATTCCAACAGCTTCGTCCTGCGCTACGTCGGTTTCAGCTTGCTGGGAGACCTAGCGACGAACGCGGCCCACGAGCTGGTACGCGGGGCGATGGAGCCGGATCTGACCATGTACGGCATGCATGGGCGCTCGGAGGAAGAAAGCTACTATCCACTCTCGATCGGGGGCAAGTTCATCTATTGGGCGCGCAGCACCTATGCCGTGCGGAACTTCGCGACTGCGGCGTTGATTGCGAGCATGCCGGACATCCCGGAGCAGCCGACGGAGCCGACGCTCGATCCCGCTACCTGGCACGGCTACTCGAATTACGACGCCGCATACGACCACTATGCGAATACCGTGCTGGGTTGGAAAGACAGTCTGGAAGACGGTCTGCGCTACCATGGGCACCGGCTCGCGGGCGGCATCAGTGAGTCGGAAACGCAGATGCTGCTCGGAAATTTTGTAATTCCCGTCGCTTTCAATATGGACCCACGCTATGTGCCGCTGGGCGCAGGGCACCCGGCGGGCCGGCGGTTTGGGCACGCCATCGAAGGCCTTTGGGTGGGGCACACCGACAGCGGCAATCGCACGCTCAACCTGCCGTTGCTGGGAGGAACAGTGGGAGCGGCTCTGCTGGCCAAGGAAGCGTACTATCCGCAGCTGGGAACGCCGGCGCTCGCGTCCACGGACGTGTTCGCGAAGACCGTAGGGCTGAATCTGGTGGCGGATGCCTTGTACAACGTGGTGGGGGAGTTTCTACGGCACCGGGGCTACTGAACTATCACGACGGCTTCGGTTCAGGCCAGTCCAGATCGAGCTTTTCGGCGGCGGCCCGCAAACGTTTGTCGCGCGTCCATAAGGTGCAGTTGGGGGTCATCTGAACGGACACAAGCAGGTGAGCATCGGTGTAGCCGATGCCCAAGCCAAACAGCTCGTGTCGAAAAACGAAATCCAGCACTTCGTCGTTGTAGGCTATGACCGTGATTCGCAGCTTTTTGAGCTCACGGATCGTCGCATCTCGCCGCGCGAGGATTCCCATTGCAAGCTCGCCGATTACGAAAGGGTGCATCAGAATGCGCCCTTCCGCAAGGTGCTGAGAGAGAAGTACATCGGCGTGCCTCGTGTGGTCGATCCATACAGAGGTGTCGGCAAGGATCACTTCTTGGGCCGTCGGCGAGGGGCGGCACTCGCGTTTGGATCGCTGCCGCCCAGCGCGATCAGCCTAAGTGCGGCTTCGCGCTGGATCAGTGCTTTCAAGGCGGCGCGGAGCAGCTCCGAGCGTTCCTCGATTCCAGAATACTCCTTTGCTGTTGCAACCAGCTCATCGTCGAGCGTAACTGTTGTCCGCACGGTATCCTTCTTTCTTGCATCAAGATTAGCATCACTTGATGCTTGAAAGCGACTACTTCTGGACATGCCCCAGCGTGACCCGCACCCCGCCACGGGCGGTCATGGGCGTGGAAAGATAGCCGATCGGCGCGGTGTGCTGCTGGCTCAGGAGGTTGTCGAGCTGCGTGTACACGCCGACCCGGGAGCTCACCTGGTAGTTAACCCCGGCGTTCAGGCTTGCATAGCCGTAGTCGAGGTCGCGGTTGGGGAGCAGGAGCGAGTTGCCGAAGTTCGCGTCCGCGCCGCCGAGCGCGGTGGTGTCGTCGGCGCGGCCGGCAAAGGCGGTGGAGGCGACCCCGCTCCACTTCCCGGCGGTGTACGCGGCTGAGATGAAGCCGGTGTGCGGCGGCCTGCGGAAGGGCCGCGCGCCGACCAGCGGCGAGTAGTTCCCGATCGGCACATTGGGGAGGGCCGGGTTGAAGCTCGGTGCCATAGCGTCCGAAGAAAACGAGCGCTGCACCACGGCGTCCAGGTAGGTGTAGCCGCCGCGCAGGAAGAGGTTGCGCCGGGGACTCCATTCGACCTCCGACTCGGCCCCTTGCGCGCGGAAGGCGAGCGAGTTCAGGTCGATGCCGTATGCGCCGTTGGCCTGGAGGTAGGCTTCGAGTGTAGCCTGCTGGGCCGCGGTGAGCTGCGGCAGGAGCTCGGGCACCGCGCCGGGACCTACACTCTCAATCTGATTGCCGAACTCGTTGTGAAAGTAGGTCACCTTGAGCAGGACACGCTCGCTCGCGATGCTTTGCTCGAAGCCGCCGTCGTAGGAGCGGGTGAGCGCCGCGCCGATGGGGCGGATGGGGTACTGGTTCACCACCGGCGCGCCGCCGTTCGCAAGCAAAAAGGCGTACAGCGAGCCGGTCTGCTGGCCGAGCGTCGGCTCCTTATAGCCTTTGCTGAAGTTGAAGTGGACGCGCGTGCCGTGGAGCAGCCCCGCGCCCGGCCGCACCAGGTAATAGGCGGCGCCCAGGTGAGGCGAGCCCACCGTGCCGTACAGGCCGTTTTTCTCAACCCCGCCGCCGAGCGTGTAGAAGAAGCGGTTGGCGAAGTCGCCCTGGAACGCGAGCGTGTAGTCGTAGTTGGTGCGCTCAAGCCCCTGCCCGAAGTAGAGGCCGCGCTCGTCGGTGTACCAGAAGCCCGCCACCCCGAGCAGGTGCGGGGTCAAGGCATAGCTGGTTTGGGCGTGGAGTGAGTCGCGGTTGGACGCGAGGTCGCTCGTGTAGCTGTCCCCCCCGGCGTAGCTGGTGATGGCCTGCCCGGTCGCGGTGGAGCCGTTTGCGCCGGTTACGGTCACGAGCCGGCCGAGGTAGTTGCCGGAAGCGGGGTCGAGCGCGCCCGTGGGTGAGAACTGCTGGAAGCGCTCGCGCTTGCGGACCAGCCCGTACTCGGCTTCCCCATGCCAGCGGTCGGAAAAGGTGTGGTCGAGCGTGGCGCTCGCGTACAGGTCCTGGTCGCCCTGTTTTTGATCGGTGGGCGTGCGTGTGAACTGGTACTGGCCGGGCGAGCCGACGGCGGAATCCGCGTTGCGGGCGGTCACGCGCAGGGTCGTCGCGGTTGAAAGCGCGTAGCCCAGGTTCGCGGCGGAGGTGACGTTGTGGTACTTGTCGCCGCCCACGGAGTTGGACGAGCCAAAGTCGCCGAAAGCGCCGTAATAGTCCAGCTTGTTGCGTGTCCCCCCAGCCTGGACCTCGTTCCGGTAGGAGCCGAAGTTGCCGCCGTCTCCTTCGTAAAACAGCGACGGGAAAGGGGTCGAGCCGCGCGGGGTGGAAAACGCGACGACGCCGGCGCCGGCATCTGTGCCGTACACCACGCTATCCGGCCCGCGGTAGGCTTCCACGCTCGCGATCGCAGTCGTGGCCACGCGGCCGAAGTCGAAGGTGCCGCCGATGTCCTCGACCGGTACACCGTCGAGCAGGACTTTGTTGTCCTCGGAGTTGCCGCCGCGGATGAACAAGGAGGTGACCGCGCCGCGCTCGCCGCTCCCGGCCAGGGTAAAGCCGGGAACCAGGCGCAGGGCATCGGTCACGTTCTGGAAGTTCTCGAAGGCGGTCCGCGGCAGCTCCGTCACAGACGCGCTGACCTGCGCCTGCGGCAGGGGCGTCCCGGTCGCGGTCACGACGACGGACTCCCGCATGGTGTCGGGTTGGAGCGCTATGTTGCGCTCCACGCTTGCGAGCGGCGCGCCGTAGAAGCTTTCCGTGCGGAGCTGGCGGAAGTTGTTGCCGGTTGCCAACACGTAGAAGCGGCCGGCATTTGCGGTGTTCAGGGTATAGCTGCCGTCAGACTGCGTGCGCGCGGTGATCACAATCTTGCCGTTATCGACGAGCGCGACCACGGCACCCTGGATCGGCTGGTTAAGCGGGTCGGTGACCAGGCCGTGAACCGCGACCGCGTGGAGGGGCATGGCCTGCGCAAGCGCCGCGGCGAAAACAGCGGCGCGTGCGCGCAAGGGGAGAGTCCGCGCGCGGGAGCGCGGCTTACGGCGAGTAGGAGTCAACGGCGAAGCCTTCCTGTTCCCCTCGGAACAGCAGCAGTTGCGGTTGCGCGCGTGGAACCGGTCTCCTGACTTGGCGCTCCAGTCCGCGGCAGCCTTCCCGGGCAGCTTACGGCTCCCAGTGGCTTTCGTTTGCCGCGGCCGGCACAGCTTGCGCCTCACAGTTGCGGGGCAGTGGCGGAGTTGCACCGCCTTCCCAAATGCTTTCGCACGCGCATGAACCCAAAGCGCAGCGCGCTCTGGAGAAACTCTGGTGGCCCCGGGAAGACTCGAACTTCCGGCCTGTGGTTTAGGAAACCATCGCTCTATCCACCTGAGCTACGGGGCCGCACAGCGCATATTGTCTCACCAACACGCCGGCGGGAGCCGGTTCGGTATCCTGCATCTCAAGGGAAAAATTAAGAAAACAAGAGCTTGCGGTCCCAGGGCCGCAACCGAGGCGACGAAAACAGGATGCAACAGTATGAGATACAGGAAGGCCACTCCTTTCCGCGCGGCGCGCACTGGGACGGCAACGGCGTAAACTTCGCCATATTTTCCGCGCACGCGACCAAGGTGGAGGTTTGCCTCTTTTCCGAGGACGGCAAGGACGAGCTGCAGCGGATCGAGCTGCCCGAGAACACCAATGAGATCTGGCACGGGTACATCCCAGACCTGCTCCCCGGGCAGCGCTACGGATACCGGGTGCACGGACCCTATGATCCGGAAAACGGCCATCGTTTCAACCCAAACAAGCTGCTGCTCGATCCTTACGCCTTTGCGCATGTCGGGGAGGTGGACTGGAACCCGGCCCTGTTCGGCTACAAGATGGAATCTGGCGACGATCTGACCTTTGACGAGCGCGATTCCGCGCCCTTCATGCCGAAATGCGTGGTGATCGACCCGAACTTCGACTTTTCCGGCGAGCGCGACCGCAAACACATTCCGTGGGAAGACACGATTGTGTATGAAGCGCACGTCAAGGGCTTCACGAAAGAGTGGCAGGGCATGCCGGAGCGCCTGCGCGGCACCTACGCGGGTATGGCGCGGCCGGAGGTGCTGGATTACATCAAATCGCTCGGCGTGACTTCGGTCGAGCTACTCCCCGTGTTCAAGTTCGTCGACTCGGGCAACCTGATCGACAAGGGCCTGAAGAACTACTGGGGCTATGACACGATCGCTTTTTTCGCGCCGGCGATGCGCTACGCCGCGGACCTCCCTGACGCGTTGAAAGAGTTCAAGGAGATGGTCGCACGGTTCCACGAAGCGGGGCTTGAGGTCATTCTGGACGTGGTGTACAACCACACGGCGGAGGGCAACGAAAAAGGCCCGACCCTCTCGTTCAAGGGCATCGACAACGCAAGCTACTACCGCCTGCTGCCCGATCAGCGCCGTTATTACATCAACGAGACCGGCACCGGGAACACGATGAACGTGAGCCATCCTCGCGTTTTGCAGATGGTCATGGATTCGCTCCGGTACTGGGCAACGGAAAGCAAGGTGGATGGCTTCCGATTCGACCTGGGGACGATTCTCGCGCGCGAGCCGAACGGCTTTGACAACCGCAGCGGCTTCCTGAAGGCCTGCTCGCAGGACCCATCCCTGGCGGGGGTAAAGCTGATCGCCGAACCCTGGGACACCGGCCCGGGCGGGTATCAGGTGGGGGGCTTCCCGCCGGGCTGGGCGGAGTGGAACGACCAGTTCCGCGACACGGTGCGCGAGTTCTGGAATAGCGGCGCACCCGCTTCGGCACTCACTGAGCGGTTGTGCGCTTCGGGCAACCTGTTCAACTGTCAAGGGCGCAAGCCTTGGGCGTCGGTGAACTTTATCACGGCCCACGACGGCTTTACGCTGAACGACCTGGTGACCTACGAACAAAAACACAACGAAGCGAACGGCGAGGACAACAAGGACGGCAACGACAACAACCATTCCGCGAACTACGGCGTGGAAGGGCCGACCGACGATCCCGCGATCAACGCGCTGCGCCAGCGGCAGATCCGCAACATGCTCGCGACGCTGCTGCTTTCGCAGGGCACGCCGATGCTGCTGGCCGGCGACGAGTTTGGGCGTACGCAAAACGGCAACAACAATGCTTACTGCCAGGACGACGAGATCGCGTGGCTCAACTGGGAGCTGAAGGATAAGGGCAAGCACCTGGTCGCGTTTGTGCAGCAGCTGGCCCGCCTGCGGCACCGCTTCCCCATCCTGCGACGCAACCGCTTCTATACAGGCGATTGCAACGAAACCCTCGGCGTCAAGGACCTGACCTGGATCAACGCGAACGGCCATGAGATGGAAGACAAGCACTGGGGCGACTCCAACATGCGCTGCTTCGGAATGCTGATGGATGGGCGCGCCCAGCCCACCGGCATTGTGAAGCGCGGCGGCGATGCGACCATGCTGCTGGTGATCAACGGCCACGACGATCTGGTCAAATTCACCCTGCCCGAGTCATACGGCAGCGATGAATGGGCCCTGCTCGTCGACACCAATTGCGAGGAAAATGACGCGAGCGGAACATTTAAGACCGGGGAAAGCTATGGCGTCACTGCTCGATCCGTGCTCTTGTTTGCGCTGAAGAGCGAGAACGCGCAAACCGGGCAATACTAAAAGGCGAGGGTGGAGGGGCAAGCATAGAGGGTGGAGGGGAGAGGGGCAGGAGCCGATCTGATGATTGGCTCCCCGCTTCATCAAGAGATTAGTTCTAATCTGCTCTCTGAACCCTTTAAGCTTTCCGTCGCCACCGATCCCTCTCCCCTTCACCCTCTCCCCTCCACCCGTGCTACCCTCCCCCTTGGTGGAGCCCCGACTGAATCAGATTTTCGCCGAGGAATACCGGGCGCTGCGGCCGCGTTCGCCCTTGCCGCCGATCCAGGCGCGCTGGTATCGCTTTACAAGCCTCAACGCAACGATTCGTTTGCGCGAGGGCGAGCTGCGGGTCCACTTGTCCGACCTCCTCCAGGGCGCGCCGGAACCGGTCCTGCGGGCGATCGCGCATATCCTGCTGGCCAAGCTGTATCGCAAGCCGGTCAAGGCCGTGCAGACAGCGCGGTACCGGGGATATACGCTTTCAGAGCCGGTGATGCGGCAAACCGAGCGCATCCGGCAACTGCGCGGGCGCAAGCGCGTGGGCACCGCCAAGGGCGAGCGCTGGGATTTGGATGAGGTGTTCGAATCCTTAAACACGAGGTTCTTCCACGGCCTCTTGGGCCGGCCCGTGCTGACCTGGAGCGAACATAGTGCACGGCGGCTGCTGGGCCACTACGACGCGGCGCACAACACTATTATGGTGAGCCGCGTTTTCGACCGCAAAGATACCCCGCGCTATGCGGTCGAATACCTCCTGTATCACGAAATGCTCCATCTCAAGCACCCGGTCACCATCCACCGGGGCCGCCGATGCGTCCATTCCCGCGCCTTCCATGAAGACGAGGAGCAGTTCCCGGAGATTGAAGCCGCACGGGCGTTTCTGCGCAAGCTGGGCAGCCGCTAAGGGCTATATTGTTTCTTGTAGCGCTCTTCAGTTTTTTCGATTGCCGCGCACCATCTCACGGGGGAAATGACGCTTGGAAGCCCCAGGAAGCGATTCCGGCTTCGCGCAGAATGGCTGTCTACGTGCTAGGTAACCTGGTAGGTGTCACCTTCGGGTGATCTTGATCGGCATGGGGCGCGCTCTTCAAACCCGGGTAATTGCGATCTTGCTGGCCCTGCTTACGGCGGCTTCCGTGCTCTTGGCTATTCTCAACTTCCAGCAAGAGCAGCGGTTTCCCCAACCGACGGACGGTATCTGGTGGGTGGAGTCGCACGGGGCGCTGCGAGCTGAGCGGGTTCCGGCGAACTCCGCGGGTGAGCGCGCCGGAATCAGGGCCGGCGACCTGCTTTTTTCTGTGAACCAGCAGGCCGTCTTCCGTATGGCCGATCTGGTACACGAGCAGTTCCGTACCAAGGTTTACGGCTCGCTGAGCTATGTGCTTTCCAGACAAAATATCCGGTTTGACGTCCCGGTGATTCTGGACAGCGTGGACAATCGCATACACGCCGTGATGCGGGCGATCGCGCTTGTGTACCTGGGCATCGGCCTGTACGTGCTGTTCCGGCGATGGACCGCGCCGCACGCCACCCACTTTTATCTGTTTTGCCTCACGTCCTTCGCCATGTACGCCCTGCTCTACACGGGCAAGTTCAACTCGCTCGACCGGGGGGTGTACTGGGCCAACATTGTCGCTGGAGCCTTGCAGCCGGCATTGTTTCTCCATTTCGCGCTCTCGTTCGGCAAGCCGTTTGGCCGGGGGGTCAAGGGTCGCCGCGCCGCTCTCTTGGCGCTGGTTTACGCGCCGGGGGCCGTGATTGTCGCGCTGCAGATCTACGCCATCACGCGCTGGCAGGCGACCGAGCTGCTGGCCCACCGGCTCGACCAAACGGCCATGGGCTACCTGGATGCCTACTATCTCCTGGCCACGGCGTCGTTTGCGCTCCAGTACCGGCGCGCCGGCAAGGAAAACGGGCAGGTGCTCCGGCGCCAGCAGCTTAAGTGGCTCACGCGCGGTGCCGTGCTGAGCGTCGTCCCATTTTCGCTGCTCTACGTTTTCCCTTACCTGGCGGACTGGGCGATCCCGGATGCCGCGCGCGATGTCGCGATCCTTTCCCTTGCCGTCCTGCCTTTGCTGTTTGCCTGGGCGATTGTCCGCTATCGGCTCATGGATGTGGATCTGATCTTTAAGCGGGGGGTCACCTATACACTTGCGACCGCGTCGCTGGTCGGCGTGTATTTCGCGTTGGTCGCGGTCGCGGCCGAGCTGGTCCACACGCGCCTGCCGAACGCCGGGGTGTACGGCCTCCTGGCGGCCATCATCGTGACCTCCGCGCTGTTTGACCCGGTCAAGCGCGCGATCCAGGGCCGGGTGGACCGCGTTTTCGACCGCAAGCGCTTCGATTACCGGCAGACTTTGATCGAGTTCGGGCGCGGCCTGGGTACGGAGACCGACCTTGATTCCCTGCTCGGCTCCATTACGAACCGGCTGTCCGAAACCCTTTCCGTCGCGCGCGTGGCTGTTTTCCTTCGCGAAGACGGCAGCGGGTTCCGCTTGGCGGCGGCGCACGGTTTGCCCCCCGCACCGACGGGGTTCGCACTGGGATTTCTGGACTTCGAACGGCGGGGCGCGGGGACGCACATTTTTCTTGAAAGCCCGCAGCAGGCGCTGCACCTGTCTGAAGGGGAGCGCCGCACGGCCGCCGCGCTCGAGATGCACTATTACCTGCCCTGCCGCGTCCAGGACCGCACCATCGCCGTGCTCGGGTTGGGACGCACGACGAGCGGCGACTTCCTATCGAGCGAGGATGTGGAGCTGCTCGAATCGCTCGCCGGCTACGTGGGTATCGCGATCCAGAATGCAACGCTCTACGCGAGCCTCCAGCGAAAAATCGCGGAGTTCGAGCGGCTGAAGGAGTTCAACGAAAACATCGTCGAGTCCACCAATGTCGGCATTTTTGCTATCGACCTGGAAGAGCGGATCGAAAGCTGGAATGCGCAGATGGAGGTGCTGTTTGCGATGCCGCGGGCGCTGGCCCTGGGGCGGCGGCTCGCGGAAGTGTTTGACGACTGGTTTGTGGGTGAGTTCGATCGGGTCAAGGGCGACCCCGGCGTCCACCACTTGTGGAAGTTCCCACTGCGCAGCCGAGGGGACGGAGCGGCAGACGAAGAAGCGCGCGTGGCCAACATCTCCATTGCGCCGCTGGTTTCTCGCGAATTTAAAACGCTGGGCCGGATCGTCCTGGTCGACGACATAACAGCCCGCGTGGGCCTGGAAGCGCAGCTGTCGCAGGCGGAAAAGCTGTCCTCGATCGGCCTGCTCGCCGCCGGCGTCGCCCACGAGGTGAACACACCGCTTGCCGTGATCTCCTCTTACACGCAGATGCTCAGCAAACAGGTGCGCGACGACGCGCGGCTTGCGCCGCTGCTCGACAAGATCACGAAGCAAACGTTTCGGGCGTCGGAGATCGTGAACGGGCTGCTGAATTTTTCGCGGACGGGTGGCTCGGAGTTCCACCCGGTCGACCTGAATGCGGTGGTGCGCGAAACGCTGGCGCTGGTGGAACACCAGCTCAAAACAGCGCGTATCGAGCTTGTGACGGATTTCGACCCGGAGCTGCCCCCCATCCATGGCAACAGCGGCAAGCTGCAGCAGGTGTTCTTGAACCTGTTCCTGAATGCGAAAGACGCCATGGGCACGGGAGGCGGACGCTTGCGCGTACGAACGGGCTTCAACGGAGCCGTGAGCGTGGCGATCGAGGATTCGGGCTCGGGCATCGCGCCCGAGCACGTGCGCCGCATCTACGACCCGTTTTTCACCACTAAAACCGCCCCGAAAGAAGGCGAGCGCCGGGGCACGGGCCTCGGGCTTGCCGTCACCTACGGCATCGTGCAGGAGCACGCGGGCAAAATCCACGTGGAAAGCCGGCCCGGCGCGGGCACCACGTTTGCGCTCGAATTTCCCCTGAAAGAGGCCCCTACGCATGCCTGAAACCATCTTCGCGGCACCGCCCGCGGTGGACGCCCCAGCGCGCCCGCAAAGCGAGCACACCATCCTCATCGTTGACGATGAGGCGGGCATCCGCGAAACCCTGGAAGCCCTGCTCGAGCTCGAAGGCTATGCGGTCGAGATGGCCGTCGACGGCGAAGCCGGGCTCGCGCGCATCGAGCAGCGGCCCTACGACCTCGTGCTGCTGGACCTGGCGCTGCCGGGCAAGAACGGCATCGAAATCCTCGAGCTGATCCGCGAGCGCGCGCCCGAGCTGCCGGTCATCATGCTGACCGCCTATGGCACCGTGAACAATGTCGTGGACGCGATCCGCGCCGGGGCGCAAAACTTCGTCCAAAAGCCCTGGGACAATGAGAAACTGCTGGCCGATATTCGCGCCGCCATCGCGCGCTACCGCGCCGAAGAAGAAAACCTCCAGCTCAAGCGCGCGCTCAAGCAGCGCTACAGCTTCCCCAACATCATCGGCAAAAGCGAAGCCATGCTGCGCATCTTCGACACGGTCGCGCAGGTCGCCCCTTCGCGTTCGACCGTGCTGATCCAGGGCGAAAGCGGCACAGGCAAGGAGCTGATCGCGAAAGCCGTCCACGCCCACTCGCCGCGCAAGAACAAGCCGTTTGTGCCGGTCAACACGGGCGCGGTGCCCTCAGACCTGCTCGAGTCCACTTTGTTCGGGCATGTGAAGGGCGCGTTTACCTCGGCCATCGCAGCCAAAAAGGGGCTCTTTGAGGTCGCCAACGGCGGCACGCTCTTTCTGGACGAGATCGGTACCATGCCGCTCGACACCCAAGCCAAGATCCTGCGCGTGCTTCAGGACAGGCGTTTCATGCACCTGGGCGGCACCCAGGAAATCCAGGTGGACGTGCGCATCATCACGGCGACCAACGCGGACCTGCGGCAAGCAGTGCGCGAGGGCAAGTTCCGCGAAGACCTTTTCTACAGGCTCGACGTCATCCGGTTCGAGCTGCCCCCCCTGCGCGCGCGGCGCGAAGATATCCCGCCCTTGGCGAACTTCTTTCTCCGGCGCTATTCCGAGGAAAACGGCCTGCCTACCCGGACGCTCGCACCCGAGGCGCTGCGGGCGTTGCTCGATTACGACTGGCCGGGCAACGTCCGCGAGCTCGAAAACGTGATGGAGCGCGGGGTGGTGTTGAGCGCGGGGCCGGTCGTGGGGCTCGAGCTGCTGCCTTCCCACGTCACCGGACGGTCCTACTCGTCGAGCCTTCTGGAACACGCCGCGAATGCTTCCCTCTTCGACATCATGGAAGATATTGAGCGCCGGATCATCATTGACAAGCTGGAGCGCTCGAACTGGAACCAGACCGAGGCCGCGGAGCAGTTCCGGATTCCGCTCTCCACCCTGAACCAAAAGATCAAACGGCTTGCCATCGAGATCAAGAAGCGCGGGCGGGAGTCGTAAAATAGTTTGAGCGCCTACCGGGGGAGAGCAAAACACAAGCGCCGCATCCCAGCGGCGCGTTGAGGACCATGGCAGAACTCGCGCTCGACCGCTTTGCAAAAGGCTTTAT
The DNA here is from genome assembly GCA_965218545.1 of Acidobacteriaceae bacterium. Classification (GTDB taxonomy): domain Bacteria; phylum Acidobacteriota; class Terriglobia; order Terriglobales; family Acidobacteriaceae; genus EB88. The sequence continues at coordinate 721,026 of CBDCLB010000002.1, forward strand.
TCTTTCGGTCCAAAATTACGCGCTGCTGTGCGGGCGCGCGCTGGCGAACATCTTTAAGCGGCCTCTTTCGCTCGCCGATCTATTTACGCAGGCCGACTCAATCGGCGTCGGCTCCATTCCCATCGTCCTGCTTACGGGCTTCTTCACCGGGGGCGTCCTGGCGCTGCAAACTTCGGCGTCGTTGTCGCAGTTCGGCGCGGCCGCGCTCACGGGGCAGTTGGTCTCCTTTTCCATGATTAAAGAGCTGGGGCCGGTGCTTACGGGGCTCATGGTTTCCGGCCGCAACGCTTCCGGCATGGCTTCCGAGCTGGGCTCCATGGTGGTGACCGAGCAGGTTGACGCCATGCGCGCGCTGGGTACCGATCCGCTGCGCAAGCTGGTGATGCCGCGCATCGTGTCCACAGTCGTCATGCTCTTTTTCTTGGCGATCCTGTCGGACGCGGTCGGCATTATGGGCGGCGGCACCATCGCCGTGTTCATGCTGGGGCAAAACGGCTCCACCTACTTCCACTCCGCGTACCAGTCGCTCGTGTTGGGCGATATCATCCAAGGCCTGGTCAAGCCTGTGTTTTTCGGCTTCATCATCTCCTCGATCGGCTGCTTTTACGGCATGCAAACCAAGGGCGGCACGCAGGGTGTAGGCCGCTCCACCACGCAGGCCGTGGTCGTTTCATCCATCCTGATCATTGCGAGCGACTTTTTCCTCAGCCGCTTGATGATCGGCATCTTCGGGCGCTGATTCGATGGCAGAGATCACTGAAGACGAGCGCCGCAAAACCTGGCGCGAAGCCAATCCGAACGAGCCCATCGTCGTCTTTGACGGAGTGTCGCTTTCCTCGGGCGGTCATACCGTGCTCGACAATATCTCCTTCAAGGTCATGGGGGGAGAAACGCGCATCGTGCTCGGTCCGGCAGGCGTAGGCAAGAGCGTGCTCCTTAAGCTTGCGAACGGGCTCATCCGCCCTGATTCCGGGACGATTACGGTCTTCGGCGAAAACATTGACAAGCTCAAGGAAGACCAGCTGTTCGCGCTGCGCGACCATATCGGCATGGTGTTTCAGGAAGGGGCGCTGTTCGACTCGCTCACTGTGCGCGACAACGTGGCTTACCGGCTCAACGAAGCGCACACACCCGAGGATGAGGTGGACCGCCGCGTACGCGAAGCGCTCCGATTCGTCGAGCTCGAACACACGATGGACAAGTTCCCCTCGGAGCTTTCGGGCGGTATGCGGCGGCGGGTCGCCATCGCGCGCGCCATCATCTCAGACCCCGAGCTGGTGCTCTATGATTCGCCCACCGGCGGCCTGGACCCCATTACCTCGACCACCATCATCGAGCTCGTAATCAAGCAGCGCGATGTGTTCGGTTCCAGTTCCCTGCTTGTGTCCCATCGCCTGCAGGACGCCTTTACCCTGGCCACGCATCGCTTCAACACGGATAAGAACAAGATGGAAAAGCTGCCCGGCGGCGAGGTGGACGAGACGACCACATTTCTGATGCTGCATGAGGGCAAGCTGGTGTTTAACGGGTCCACCCTGGAACTGGTGCACTCCGACGACCCCTTTATCAAGGACTACATCAGCTGATTTCCCGCAACTCCGCCCCCCAAGCACCGTCTATACAGACAACCATGGCCCTTCCGAAGCTCGAGCGAAGGCCGGAACTGGACGCGCTTCGCGGCCTGTTCTTGGTCTGGATGACCTTGACCCACATGCCGACGCGCGTGAGCGAGTGGGTGAATCAGCCGTTCGGATTTTTGTCCTCGGCGGAAGGGTTTGTGTTTCTTTCGGCGCTCCTGGTTGCGCGCATCCACAGGCGCCTGGCGGACAGTGACAGCGCGGGGCTACGCGGCAGGCTATGGCGGAGATCGGCCAGGATCTATGGCATTCACCTGCTCATGCTCCTGCTCGCATTCACGGTCGTGGCTGCCGTTGCCGCGACCAAGCACCGCGACGCGATCTCAAACCTCCTCAGCTTCTATTTTGCCCATCCAGGCACAGCTGTGATCGGCTCGGTGCTGCTGCTGTACTGTCCGCCGCTGCTCGACATCTTGCCCATGTACGTGATCTTGCTGGCGATCACGCCCATGGTGCTGACCTTTGCGGCGCGCAAGGGCTGGCGCATCCCGCTGCTCGTGAGCTTTTCGCTGTGGCTGGGGGCGCAGCTAGGCCTGCGCGACTGGCTCGACCTGCGGATCGACCGCATTCTCCACCTCCAGATTCCCGTGCAGGAGAGCGGTGCGTTCAACCTACTGGCCTGGCAAGGGGTGTGGATAGCCGGGCTGTGGTTGGGCTCTCGCTCGGCCGAAGGCCGCAACCCGCTCCGCCGCATCGATGCGCCGCTGGCGTGGCTGGCATTGCTGGTGTGCCTGTTTTTCCTCGGCGTCCGGCACGACTGGCTCGGGCCGCACCTGAGCCAGCAGGCGCTGGCATTCCAGATTGACAAATGGCACATCGGGCCGCTGCGCGTTTTAAACCTCGTCGCGTTCACCGTGCTGTTCTACTGGCTGCGGCGGTTCGTTTTTCCCGTGGTACAGATTGAGCCGTTCCTCACGCTCGGAAAAGCCTCGCTGGAGGTATTCTGCGCGCACATCGTCTTTGTATTTCTGGCGCTCGCGCTGCTGTACAACGACGTTTCCGAGCTTCACGGCTTCGAGGCCGTAGCCGCCCTCGCGATTACTTTCGCGGGTATGTTCCTGCTTGCCTGGTGGCTGGTGCGGCAGCGCCGGGCGGCGCGCGCCAAGGGCCGAGAACAGCTGCCCCCGCTCGATCCGGCTGAACCGCATGGGCGCGGCGCGCTCCAGCTCCGGGGCCGCGAAACATAAGCCGCCCTTACACCGCGACCGTAAAGGTGTCCTCGGAGCGAGTCACGGCGCGGTACAGCGTGTCGCGCTCAAATGGCACCCGGCCCGCAGCCTTGATCAGGCGGACAAGCTCTTCCCGGCGCATGCCCTGTGGGGTGGTCGCGCCGGCATCGTGGTAGATCTTTTCCTCGATGACCGTTCCATCGATATCATCCGCGCCAAAGCGCAGCGCGATCTGCGCGATCTTGGGCGAAACCATCTGCCAGTAGCTCTTGACATGCGGGAAGTTGTCGAGCAGCAGACGGCCGATGGCGATCTGCTTGATGTCGGCAAAGCCCGTCGACCGCGGCAGGTGGTCGAGCGCCGTGTTGTCCGGGTGAAACGCGAGCGGGATAAAGGTTTGAAAACCGCCCGTGCGGTCCTGCACGGCACGCAAACGCAGCATGTGGTCGACGCGGTCCTCGTCGTTTTCTACGTGGCCGTACAGCATGGTGGCATTCGAGCGCAGGCCTAGTTCGTGGGCTGTTTCCGCGGTTTCGAGCCATTCGTTGCCATCAATCTTGTGGTCGCAAATGATCGAGCGGACCCGGTCGGCGAAGATCTCAGCGCCGCCTCCGGGAAGCGAGTCAACGCCGGCCGCGCGCACCCGCTCCAGCACCTGACGGATGGAAAGCTTGGCGCGCTTGGCCAGGAACGCCACCTCGACCATCGTGAACGCCTTGATGTGCACCAGCGGAAAGCGCTCCTTAAGACCCGTGACCAGATCGAGGAAATACTCGAGCGGCAGATCGGGGTGGAGGCCGCCGACGATGTGGAACTCCGTGACCGCCTCGGTGTAGCCCTGTGCGGCAGTCGAATACGCTTCTTCGAGAGCCATGGTGTAGGTGCCGGCCGCGCCTTTTTTGCGGCCAAACGCGCACAACCGGCAGGAGGCCACGCACACATTGGTGGGGTTGATGTGCCGATTCACATTAAAGTACGCGAGCTCCCCGTGGAGGCGTTCGCGCACCTGGTTTGCAAGCCAGCCGATCGCGAGGATATCGGGCGAGCGATACAGCGCCAAGCCGTCGGCAAAAGAAAGCCGCTCGCCCGCGGCCACTTTCTCAGCCACCGGCTCCAAGGCGCGGTCGTCCGTTACGAATCCATGTTGGGCATTTTGCACGCCTGCGCTGGTCCTGGTCATGCTTTTATTTTAATGGAGCAGGGCGGTCGACTCCGAGCCGCGGCACCCCGGCAGGGCGAGCTCCAGAAACCGCTGTTAGTATGCCGAAATATGCTTGCCTTTCGTGTGTCCGGTCTCGTCGCGCTTTTCTTCGCGATCGCTTTCTCGCAAGCGAGCGCTTTTGCGCCGGCCGCCGCAAAAGCGCTCGCGCAAACCGGCGAGAATGCGCCGGAGCCGACCGAAAGCAGGTTTCCAAAGATTGCAGCACAGGCGCTCGATAAAACTCCCATCACCCTACCCATGGAGCTGGCGGGCAAGCAAAACCTCTTGCTGCTCTCCTGGACCCGCGATCAAGCGGGGCAGCTGGATACCTGGAACGCGGTAGGGCAAGCGCTTGTGCACGCTTACCCCGATGTCCGGGTGTACCGGATGCCGGTTAGCCCGCCTGAAAACGCGCTTTACCGGTGGTGGGATAACAGCTCGCTCCGCAGCGCGGAAACCGACCCGGAGATGCTGCGCTGCACTGTGCCGCTCTACATAGACAAAATCGCACTGCGCAGGGATTTGGGGCTGCCCGGCAATGATCACCTGATCGCGGCGCTGCTCGTAAGCCGCTCCGGGCAGGTTTTGTGGAAGGCCCAAGGACCTTCGACACCTGCTGAGCGCGCGAGCCTGCTCAACGCCGTGCAGGATGCCCGTTAAAGCTCGGTCGCGCTTCCGAGGGCCCGTTCCATGCGCAGGGCATCCGTGACCCCGTTGTAATAGCCGGGAATTGTGCCTTGCACGTCGAAACCAAGCCTGGCGTAGAAGTGCTGAGCCCCCGCGTTATCGACCGCGACCTCCAGCTCTACGGAACGCGAGCCGAGTTCCCTACCCTTGCTGAAGACCCAGCCCATCAGGAAAAGACCGACTCCCCGGCGGCGGAAAGGAGGCGCGACGTCGATGGTAAGCAGGTGAAGAGCGCTGGACGTGCGCCGACGCATGGAGCGCACGATGGCAAAGCCGGCAATCTCGCCGCCCGCACAGGCCACGGCTGTGAACGAACTAGGGTGCGCAAGGAAGGCATGCAACTCCGCGCGACTGTACGCGATGCCCGGAGGGAAGCAGACCTGGTCCAGCGCATGGAGCGCGGGCAGATCCCCTTCCCGGTAGGGCCTGAGCGTTACGTCTTCAGCCACCTCACTGCGCGCCGGAGGTGGAAGCGGTCGCTGTTCCCGCAGATTCCATGGACTTCGGCTCCATCACCACGCCGTCGTACAACGACGCTGCAATGAGCCGGCCGCCCTGCTGCAGCACCTGGTGTACCCGCCAACCCGCCTGCCAATACTTCAACGGTGAGCCGGACGCGTCCACCCCGAAGATGCTGGTTGATGAGCGGGATGATACCAGAACCCGCTTCAGCAGGGGATCGTAGTCCAAGCCGCCGATGTCGTTCAACGGCAGGCTTTTCAACTGCTGCCAGGTCGCGCCATCGTCCTTCGAATAAAACAACCCTTCCCGGCCTCCAGCCCAGAGCGCGCCATCCCCTGAAAGCGCGAGCGCGGTCACGGCGGAAAGCCCCGCGGGGAGCGCCATGGTTTTCCAGTTTGCGCCGTTGTCCGTCGAGTAGGCCAGGCTGCCGCGCTGCCCAGCGATGACTCGCGAGCCCAGACCGTCCACAAAGGTGTAATCCAGGGGGCTCAGTGAGGTGCGTCCCCAACTCGCGCCGCTGTCGAGCGAGCGGTACACACCTTTGGACGTCGCAGCGTACCAAGCGGACGCGCCCAGGTCGAGCGCGTTCACACGACCCTCGATCGCGCCCTCCTTGCGGGAGGATTCCACCGTCTTCATGATGCGCCGCTTGTGTTCACGCAGAACTACCTTGTGACTCTCGTGCGCGACTATGTCGCCGCTCGCAACCCACTTGGTACCGTCGTGCTTCGCGAGGCCGTTATTGGTGCCCGCATACACAGTGCCGTCAGGCGCTTGCGCGAGAGTGAACACGTCGCGGCCGGCAAGCCCGTCAGCTTCCTGCTCCCAACTCGCTCCGTCGTTCCTGCTGACGAACACCCCGCCGTAGATCTTATCGTTCAATACGCCGGCATAAAGGGTCTGAGGCGATTTCGCGTCTACCAGCAGGGTTTGGACCAGCCGCTGCGAGAACCCGCTGTTCGCGTTCGAAAAAGTTTTGCCGCCGTCGTTTGAGGCGAGCACGCCGCTGCGGTCGGTCGCGAGCAGGAGGCGCTGATCGTTCTTCGGGTCGACAAACACATCATTGATGATCACGTCAGGCCCGGTCAGACGGGACCAGTGGGTGCCGGCATCCTCGGTCTTGTACAAGCCCTCGGTCGTGCCGGCATACACGACAGATTGGTTGTCGGGATCCTGCATGAGCACCCTTGTCCGGCGAGCAGTAGAAGGGATTCCCTGCACTTTGTGGAACTGCGCGCCGGCAGAATCGCTTTTATAGATACCCGAGCACGCGCTCGCGTATACGACAGCAGGAGCATGCGGATCGATGATGATCGAGAACACATCCGAGTCGTCGATCAGCCCTTCCTTGATATTGCTCCAGTGCTGCCCGCCGTCGGTCGTTTTCCAGGGCAGGTGCCAGGTGCCGGCGTAAATCGTGTTGGTGTCGGCCGGATCGATGGCCACCGATTCGACTTCGTGCAGCTCGGCGAATTGCGGAGGGCTGATCTCACTCCAGTGCTGGCCGCCGTCCGTTGAGCGATACACACCCTTCACCGTTCCCGCGACGTACATCTTGGGGTTGGACGGCGCTTGCGTGAGCGCGCGAACGCTTTGCCCGTCCATGTCGGCGACCGGAGCCCAGCTCTTGCCCGCGTCGTGGCTGATGTAGATGCCGCCCCCTTGCTCGTCGACCTTCCAAACACCCGCGACGAGCGTCTTTGGGTCGCTCGCGTCGACAAAAATACTGTCGACGATCAGGTCATCGGCCTTGCCGAGCTTGGCGAGCCGTTGCCAGCTCTTGCCGCCGTCGCCGCTCTGGTAGACCCATGAGCTGGTTGTGCCCAGGTACAGGTGCTGCGAATCCTTTGGGTCGGGCGCGAGGGAGCGGGCATCGCCGCCATCCGGACCGATCGCGGTCCACGCCTTTGCGGGCACTTGCGCGTGGGAAGAGTCAGGCGCTGTTTGGGCGGGTAAGGGACGCGAAACGAAAAGACCAGCCAAGGCGAGAGACGCGGAAGCGAAACGGAGAAGGTTTTTGCGAAGTGCTGCCATGTGTATTGAATCTCCCGGTATTGGGACCGGGCTCCTTCTTCTTTGAGGCTTTGGTGAAGGCAAGTATGCCATTGGGTGCAAACAGAAAGAAGGGCTGACCGGGAAACCGGCCAGCCCTTCGTAACTATAACGGGAAAGGGCGAGAAACCGCCCTCTCGGTTTACTTACCAGTACCGCCGGAGTTACCGGCAGCCTTGGCAGCATGGTGGCGATGGCCGTGATGCGCCATGCCGAGCGCCTTACGCGGCTGGGCCTTGATCGTGGACTGATCCACAGGGGTGGTACCCTGCACATCGTTCTCGAAGCTAGCTCCGGCCGGCACCAGGTAGTTGTCAACCTCATTGGTGCCCTTAGTTCCGGTGCGGACGTTGACGCGGGAAGCATCGATGCCCTTCTCCTGAACCAGGTACTCCTTGGTATTGACGGCGCGCTGGGCTGCAAGCTGCTCAGGCGTAGTCGCGGCTGCATGGCGGTGCCCGCGGCGAGTGGTGGTCTGCTCGGCAGCGGCAGCGTTCCCGACCAGGGTGACGGTCGCGTCGGCGGTGCGCTGGAGGTTGAGGGCTACGTCGTCAAGGCAGGCCTTGGCTTCGTTGTCCACACGGGCAGGGCGGCGCGTATCGCGATCAAAGGTGATGTCGCAAAGCGTCTGCACCTTGGGAGCCGGCGGCGGCGGCGGTGCCTGGACAGTGACGGTGGTGGTCGTCGTCGCGGTCTGGCCCTTGTCGTCAGCCACATTACAGGTTACGGTGACAGGGCCTGCCGGAGCGCCTGCGGTCGCCAGCGTCGCGGTGTTGGTCGTGCCGGAGATCTGGCCGGCGGTCGCCGAGTAGCTGTAGGTCAACGGACGGTTTTGCGGGCTAACGCCGTTCGAAGTGATGGTCGAGCTTTCACCCGGCATTACGGTCGAGGGGTTGGCCGAGCAGGTGATGGTCGGCGGCTCAAACTGCTTGACGGTGAAGTTCGCAGTGCAGTCCGCGGACTGGCCGGGCTTGTTGCCCTCGGTCACGTGGCCGTTGACGGTGTACTGGCCCGGCTGCAGGCTGCCTGTGTCGACAGTCGCGGTCGAGTTGTCGCCCTTAACCTGCAAACCTTGTCCAGTCCAGGTGTAGGTCGCGGTTTTCTTTGGGTTGAGGTTGGTGGCAGTGCCCGTTACGGTGACTGGGTCGCCGGGGAACACCGAGGTGGGGTTTGCGACGCAGGCCAAGGTCACCGGCGGCGGCGGGATGATATTGCCGAGCTTGAAAACAAGGCCGGCGCTCAGCTCTGCCGCGTTAATGTTGGCGCGTCCACCCGTGGCCGCCTCTGGACCGAAGTCGGCATGCGTATACACGTAGTCGGCCTGGAACAACCGGATGCCGAGCTTATGGTTGAACAGTGGAGTGTCGTAATCGAGACCGCCCCCAACCTTTACCAGAGGACCCCAGGTATAGGGGTGGGCTACGTCAGGCTCGGAGTTGGGGCCGCCGACCTGGGCAGCACCCGCCATGGCGTGGACGAAAGGTGTCACGCCCAGCGACGAAGGATAGCGCCCGATAATACCTGCCGCCAGATTGCGGAACCCGTCGTTTTTGCCGAGGGTGTGATCCGCGTATTCCACCACGCCGCCCACATACCGATTGAAGAAGTAGGCGAACGAACCGATCGCGCCGATGTCGGCGGATCCATACCGTACCGGATAAGGCTGGCCGGTGATGGCGCTGTTCGTGGTCACGGTCGCGTGTGGGGCGTAGTAGGAGTATCCGGTGAAGATGTCGATGCGGGAAACCGGCGTTGGCTTAGGTCCAGCTTGTGCCGGCGGCGCTCCCGTTGCCGGGGCACCCGCGGCCGGCTGAGCCTGCATCTGGTCAGGCGCCGTTTGAGCCGGCGTTCCCGCTGCCGCAGAGCCCGCAGGCGGCTGAGCCTGCATCTGATCCGGCGTTGTCTGAGCCGGCGCGCCCGGCTGCACGGGCTGCCCCGGCGATGTTGAGGGCGAATTCTGCGCGAGGAGGCTCGTGGCACCGAGCCCCACAGCACTTCCTACTAGCAGAATCCGGCTCAGAGAATGCAATGGACCACGATACATGCGTCTATCCTCCGCAACCTTACTTAAAAAGTCGAACAAAATCTGGTTTACCAACTTTTGCCGCGTCCCGTTCCGGAAACCGGATCTGGCGCGGCTGAAACGAACACACGTTTACTACCTTAGTGCATCCGGGCGCTTACAAGTTGCCCTGAACCAGGGCTTTTTGCCCGGTACCCGTTTTATCAACCGGGCACAAAGTACTTCCCTGGCCAACGCGGCTGTCCGCCGGAAAAAGCCTGACATGCGCTTCGGCTAGAGTGGCGCGGCCCGAAGCGCAAAGCAAGTGAAATCGGAACCAACTGTAACACTTTCGTGCTAAAAAGACCCGGAAAAAACCCCGGAAAGCAAAAGAGCCGCTCGCGGCGGCTCCGTTTTAGCTTTTCCAGTGCGTTCAGGCCAGATTTAAAGCGCGGCGCGCGGTTCCCTTTTCGCGCTGGATCTTTTCCTGCAGCAGGGTGAGCGCATAGATCAGCTGCTCGGGGCGCGGCGGGCAGCCGGGCACATAGATGTCTACCGGCACTACCTGGTTCACACCCTGCACGATGGCGTAATTGTTAAAAACCCCGCCCGAGGTCGCGCACGCGCCCATTGAGATGACCCACTTCGGTTCGGGCATCTGGTCGTACAAGCGGCGGATGACCGGCGCCATCTTGTTCGACACACGGCCGGCAATCACCATCAGGTCGGCTTGCCGAGGCGAGGGCCGAAATACCTCCATCCCGAACCGCGCCACATCGTAGCGGGACGCGCCCATACTCATCATTTCAATCGCGCAGCAAGCCAATCCAAAGGTCATGGGCCATACCGAGCTTTTGCGGGCCCAGTTCAGCGCCGAATCCAGCGAAGCCAGCAGAATGCCTTCCGGCTGTTGCTCGCCGTAGGTGACCTCGCGCAGCTTTTCACGGTTTTTCGCGGACGAGTCGAGATTGCCGAAGAGATAGCGGTCCTGCTGGGCGGAAGCGCTCATACATCCAATATACCGCTCGCTCCGCCCCGGCGAAGGGACCCGTTTGCCTGGGGTGAAAGCCGCCTCCGAACTTCGCGCGCTTTTGGTTTCAAGCAAAGTATGTAAAAGTAGCTCCAATACCGAACACAACCGGCTCGCCCCACAGCTTCGCGCCAGGGGGTGATGGCCTTTCCGAAGCACACACCTCCCGTCCGGAGCGCCATGCCTTCACTCCGAACCTCCTTCCGCTGCTTCCTCGCCGCTCCCCTGGCGATCGGCTTGCCCGCGCTGGGGCAAGCCCCCACCGAGGCCCGTCTGCGCAAGCTCGAAGCCGCGGCGGCCGCGGCGCAAGGAAACGCAGATAACGCCTGGATGCTCATTTCCGCGGCGCTCGTGCTCATGATGACGGGCCCCGGGCTCGCATTGTTTTATTCCGGGCTGGTGCGGCGCAAAAACGTGCTCGCCACCATGATGCAAAGCTTTGCCATGATGGCGATCGTCACCGTGCTGTGGGCGTTTCTCGGCTATTCGCTCGCGTTCGACGCAGGCAATGCGTTCATAGGAGGCCTCCACCACGCGTTCCTGCTCGGCGTGGGCGCGGCACCGGACGCCGACTACGCGGCGACCATCCCGCTTGAAACCTATATGGTGTACCAGCTCATGTTTGCCATCATCACGCCGGCTCTGGTCACGGGCGCGTTTGCTGAGCGAATGAAGTTCTCCTCCATGACCGTATTTCTTTCGCTCTGGTCTCTGGTGGTGTACGCGCCCATGGCGCACATGGTGTGGGGCAAGGGCGGTTTTCTGAACGCGAGCCTGGGCGGGCGCATCCCCACGCTCGACTTCGCCGGCGGCACGGTGGTGCACATTACCTCCGGCGTTTCCGCGCTGGTGTGCGCGCTGTACCTGGGCAAGCGGCACGGTTACCCGCGCGAGCCCATGATGCCGCACTCCGTCGTGCTTTCGCTCGTGGGCGCGTGCCTCCTGTGGGTGGGCTGGTTCGGCTTCAACGCGGGCTCAGCGCTTTCCGCCGGGCCCCTGGCCACCAGCGCGTTCGTCAATACACAGTTCGGCGCCGCGGCGGCGGCGCTGGCCTGGGCCGCGGCGGAATGGGTCCACAACGGCAAGCCTTCGGCCCTGGGCGCCATCTCCGGGGCAGTTGCGGGCCTGGTCGCCATCACGCCCGCCTCCGGCTATGTGCAGCCCATGAGCGCGCTCCTGATCGGCCTCCTGGCCGGTTTCTTTTGTTTCGCCATGGTCATCTACGTCAAGCGCTGGTTCGGCTATGACGACTCGCTGGACGCCTTTGGGGTTCACGGCGCGGGCGGCACGCTTGGCGCGGTGCTCACAGGCATCTTTGCTTCCTCGGCCATCAATCCCGTTTTCAAGGACGCGAAAGGCAACGCCCTGCCTTCCGGCGCGATCGAGGGCAACTGGGGCCAGGTCGGGAATCAAATTGTCGGCATCGCGATCGCTTGGGCGCTTTCGATTGCCGGCACGCTCGCGCTGCTCAAGCTGGTCGATCTCGTGATGGGCCTCCGCGTTGCCGCGGAAGACGAACGCGAAGGACTGGACATTACCCAGCACGGCGAGGAGGGCTATGATTTCGCGTCGTGAACCGGGGCAGCAATCGCCCTCGGGCGCATACTGGGCACACGGCTTTTCCGCCAAGCAAGGACCGGCAACCGATGTACAAGATTGAAGCCATTCTGCAACCTTCGCGGCTCGACGCGGTTAAGGACGCGCTGCTCGAAGCGGGGATCGAGGGCATGACAATCCTCGAAGCGCGCGGGCACGGCCGCCAAAAAGGCCACACGGAGTTTTATCGCGGGCGGGAATACACGGTCGACCTGCTGCCAAAGATCAAGCTTGAAACCGTGGTCGCCGACGACATGGTGGAAAAAGCGGTGGGTGCCATCGCGAGCGCGGCGCGCACCGGCAAGATCGGTGACGGCAAGATTTTCCTATCGAGGGTGGAAGAAGCGATTCGCATCCGCAATGACGAGCGCGGCCCTTCGGTTCTTTAAGGGCCGGAGAAAGGATGGCGCGCATGGGTCGAATGGAGCTCGGACCGCTGCGCGAACGCGCGGAAGCAGCCCTGGCCGCATCCCGCGATGTTTGGAGCCGCACGGGGGATGGCGCGGCCGTTTGCGCGCTGCGCTCGGCAAAGGTGGAAAGGCTGCTCCGAGATCTTTGGAACGGCCTCGTCGGCACGCGCGAAGCGGCTCCGGTTGCGCTCGTGGCCCTTGGAGGCTTTGGGCGGCGCGAGCTTTTTCCTTATTCGGATATCGACCTGCTGTTTGTATGTGCGAACGAGGCAGCCGAGCGCGACGCGCACGAAGGGATCCGTGCCCTGACACAAACCTTGTGGGACGTCAGCTGGCGTGCCAGCCCATCCACGCGCACGGTGAAGGAGTGCGAGCGGCTGGACGGCAAGACCAACCTGGAGTTCGCGATTTCGCTCCTGGATCGCCGCTTTCTCGCGGGCGACCTGGCATTATTTGCCCGCTGGCAAGCGGAAACGCTCGTGCCCGCGCTTGCGCGGGAAGGGGAAGGCTTGCAGGCGCACCTGGCCGAGGCCGCGCGCGCGCGCCACGCCCGCTATGGCGACACCATTTTCCACCTGGAACCGAACCTGAAGGAGTGCCCCGGCGGCCTGCGCGACGCGCACCTGCTTCACTGGTTTGAGCTTTTGCGCATGCTCGCCGCGGGCGGATCGCCGCTTGCAGCCGAAGGGGCAGGTTTGCTTTCCGGCGATACGGACGCCGCGTTCGTGTTCCTCCAGGCCGCGCGCTGCTTCCTTCACTTCCGCAACGGCCGCGATGAGAACACGCTCGACTGGGCGGCGCAGGACGAAGCCGCGGCCGCGAGCGTGGGGCTGGAAACGCTGGGCTCAGTAGACCCCGCCTACTGGATGCGAACCTACTACCGGCACGCACGCTCCATCCACCGCAGGGCGGCCCTGCTGCTCGACGCGGCACCCTCGACCGGGCGCAAGCCGCTGCTTAAGGGCTTCCGGCGGAAGCGGAGCGCGGTTGCCGGAACGCAGTTTTTTGTCGAGAACAACCGGATCAGCCCGGATGCGGCCCCGCTTACAGACGCCGACGCACTGCTGCGCGTGTTTGCCTACGTTGCCCAGTACGGCTCGCGATTTACGGAGGGAGCCGAAATCCGCATCAGCGATGCGCTGCCCGCGCTTGCCGTGCAGCTGCCGGAAGGGCCCTTCCTGTGGAACTGCCTGCGCGACATCCTGCTGGGGCCCCATGCCGCGCACGCCCTGCGGCTGATGCACACGCTCGGGCTCCTGGAGCTGATCCTTCCGGAGTTCCACGGCATTGACGCGTTGGTGGTGCGCGACGCCTATCACCGCTACACCGTGGACGAGCACACGTTCCTCGTTCTCGAAAACGTCCACGCCCTGCGCACGCCCCGTCATGAGTGGGAGCGCCGGTTTTCAACGCTCCTGCCGGAGATTGAGCGCACCGACCTCCTGATGCTCGCGTTGCTGCTCCATGACACCGGCAAGGCCCGCCGCACCGGCGACCACGCGCACGAGTCGATCGAGCTGGCCGAGGGCGTTTTCGCGCGCTTGGAGTTCGACCTGGAAGAACGCGAAATCGTGCGGCGGCTCATCCGCAACCACCTCGAAATGTCCTTTGCACTGCGCCGCGACATTTTCGACCCGGAAACCGTGCGCGCTTTTAGCCGGCACGCCGGGAGCCAGCAGCAGCTCAAGATGTTGACCCTGCTGACCTTTGCCGACATCAAGGCCGTCAATCCGGACGCGCTTACCCCGTGGAAGGCCGAAAACATCTGGCAGCTGTATATCGCGACGGCCAACTACCTCGATCGCTCCGTGGACGAAAGCCGCTACCATGTGGACGCCGACCCGGTGGTGCTGGCGCGGATCCTTTCCCGCGTCGCGGCGCATGGGGCGGCGTCCGACAACGCGCAGCTCAGGGCTTTTCTCGAAGGGATGCCGCAGCGCTATCTGCAAACCCGCCTGCCCGACCAGATCGGCGAACACTTCAAGCTGTCGCTCGCGCTCCCGGCGGAGCCTGTGCAGCTGCTGCTCCGGCCCCACCGGCAGTTCAACGAGGTGACCCTGATCACGCGCGACCGCCCCATGCTGTTTGCCGACATGGCCGGCGCGCTTTCGGCCTGGGGCATGAACATTGTGAAGGCGGACGCGTTTTCCAACAGCGCCGGGCTGATCCTGGACTCGTTCCAGTTCACCGACCCGTTTCGCACCCTGGAGCTGAATCCGGGCGAGCACGATCGCTTCCTGGCGAGCCTCCGCGCGGCGCTCACAGGCGAAATCACGGTGGACAGCATGCTCAAGGCCAGGCAGCGTCCCCGCCGGGGTATTCTCAAGCCCCGGACTTCCGTGGAGCCGCGCTTTCACTTCGACCGGGACAGCTCAAGCCACAGCACCCTTCTGCAGGTAGTCGCGCCGGACTCCCCGGGGCTCCTCCGGTCACTCGCCGCTTCCATCGCGGCCGGCGGAGCGGAGATACAAGTCGCGCTCGTAGACACGGAAGGCGAGATTGCGATCGATGTCTTTTACGTCACTGTCGCAGGGGCCAAGCTGCCCCGCGAGGAGGAAGAAGCGATCGGCAGCCGTTTGCGGGAGATCTTCGCGGGTGGAGCCGCGCCTGCACCCGGCGTGACCCGCACCGCACCGCAAACGGAAACGCGCCCCTGAAAGGCGCGTTTCCCACCCTGTACCCCAGCGTCTGCCGCTAATTAAAAGGCAGCGCGGTCGAGGGTTGAAGGACTTCGGGCGCGGCGGCGGAACAATGATGCGCCCGCAGCAGCGACAGCACGTCCGATGAGGTGCGGGCCGGTCCCAGTGGTTCGGAACACCGTGGGCAGGCGGCGATCTTGCTGCTTGGAGATGCGTGAAGAACATCTTGGAACAGGGGGCGCGCATGGATCGTGGTAATCATGGCACTAGCTCCTCAGCGTCCATCGTGTTGCCGTTTTTCTTTCGCGCTCCTTGCGATAGAAACACAGCGCGGCGGCCGCAAGCGGAAATGGAATTGTCAACATAGATGACAGTCACTGTTCTTAAAGTTGCCGCGCACAACCGCCTTTGCGCCCCCCGCATCCCGCGCTGCCGTTACACAACTCTTACACGCGGACAGGGCCCTGCGCTGCTAGCCTCAGAACAGCAAGAACTCGCAGTACGAATTGAAGGAGCCGCCTTGTCTGCCATGCCTGTTGAAGCCGCCGAGCGTCATATCACTGACCCAATTTTCATTGACCCACTTTCCCAGCCCGCCGCGGAAATGCCCGTGGTGCATACCACGCCGCGCGCGGCCAAGCCGGAGCAAATCCGCAAGCTGGGCCGGGCGGCGCAGAGCGGCTCGATCTCCTGGATCACGACCTCGGCCATGGCCGCTTTCCACGTTTTGGCCATCACGGCGCTGTTTTTCTTTACCTGGGACGGCTTATTCGCCGCGATCGTGCTGTATGTGCTCGCCATCAACGTCGGCATCGGGATGTGCTACCACCGGCTCTTGACCCACCGCGGCTACAAGGTGCCCCGCCTGGTCGAGTACGCCCTGGCCGTTTGCGGCACCCTGGCGCTTGAAGGCGGACCGATCTTCTGGGTGGCTACGCACCGGGTGCACCATCAATTGTCAGACCACGAAGGCGACCCGCACACCCCGCACGACGGCACTTTTTGGGCGCACATGGGCTGGATCATGAGCGGCGAAGCGCTCCACTCGCAAACCGCGATGTTGAGCCGCTATGCGCCCGACCTCAGCCGCGACCGCTTCCACGTGTGGCTTTCCAAGTGGCACTGGGTGCCGCTTACCACCGTAGGCCTTGGTTTGCTTGCATGGGGCGGCTGGCCGGTTGTGCTTTGGGGTATCTTCCTCCGCGTCACGCTCGGGCTCCACGCCACCTGGCTTGTGAATTCGGCGACGCACCTATGGGGTTCACGCAGGTTTGAAACGCGGGACGAGTCGCGCAATAACTGGTGGGTTGCCCTCCTGACCGGCGGCGAAGGCTGGCACAACAACCACCACGCGCACCCGGTTTCCGCGCGCCACGGCCTGCGCTGGTACGAGTTCGACCCCAACTACTACGGGATCTGGCTGCTCAAGAAGCTCGGACTCGCACGCGACATCAAGACCGCGAACTGGGACCCGGCGAATCCCCGCCCGGCAGGCGCGGCCTAAGCGCTTAGGCGTCTGAGAATGCCCGCGGGGAACCTTCACCGCGGGCATTCTCATTTTCGGCGGCGGGCGGTACACTCGGGGTCGACGCACATGCGCATCACCCGCCGCCGCCCCGCCATTGTTCTCGCGATCCTGCTCGGCGTGTGCCTGGTCGTCCTGGCCCTCACACTCAACGTAGGCTGGATTGTTCTGAACTGGCGCGAGATCCTTCCGCTTGTCCTGGGTATCCCCGTGACGCTGCTCCTGATCGCGGGCGTTGTGCTCAACACGATTTTCCTGGTTCGCGAGGTGCGCCGGAACGAGCGCCAGGATTCGTTCCTGAACGCCGTGACGCATGAACTCAAAACTCCCATCGCGTCCATCCGGCTGTACCTGGAAACCCTGCAACGTCGCCCCATCCCCGACGAAAAGCGGCAGGAGTTCTACCGCACCATGCTCCAGGACACCGACCGGCTCCTGCTTACGGTCGAGCAGGTCCTCAAAGCCGGGGAGGTTGTGCAACGCGAGCGCCGCACCCATGCCTTTGAAGCGCTCGACCTGGGCACCCTGGCCGGGGAAGCGGTGGAGCGGGCGCGCGAGCGCAACCACCTCGCGCCCGCAGCCCTTACGCTGGAGCTGCCGCGCGAGCCCCTGCTTGTGAACGGCAACCGCGAAGAGTTGCACACCGCGCTCGGCAACCTGCTCGGCAATGCTATCAAGTACTCCCCCGGCGGCGTTTCCGCGGCATCGCAGGTGTTTACCGACGAAAACGGCGCGGCTTGCTTCGCCGTTCGAGACCAAGGCATCGGGATCCCGGCGGACCAGCTCAAGCGCATCTTTCGGCGCTTTTACCGCGTCCCGCTGCCTGATGTGCTGCGCCGCCAAGGCACGGGGCTGGGGCTGTTTCTGGTGCGCGCCATCGCCAAGGAGCATGGGGGGAGCGTTTCAGCGGCGAGCAAGGGTGAAGGCCACGGCGCGACCTTTACCCTGCGCTTGCCGCCCCTGCCTGAAGCCTCCCCGGCTCCGGCGCCAGCCGTTTCGAAGAGCGTCCAATGAATACACCGGCGCGGATTTTGGTGGTCGAGGATGAACCGCATCTCGCGGAAGGCTTGCTCTTCAACCTGCAGGCCGAAGGCTACGACGCCGCCGTGGTTTACGACGGGGAAGCAGCCCTGGCCATGCTGGCGCGCGAAGAAGCGTGGGATGCCGTGCTGCTGGACGTGATGCTACCCGGCAAGGACGGCTTTGCCGTAGCCCGCGAGCTGCGGGCAGCGGGCAACTACGTGCCCGTGTTGATGTTGACCGCGCGCGGCCGCCCGGAGGACGTGCTCGGCGGCCTGGAAGCGGGCGCGGACGACTACCTTGCCAAGCCCTTTGACCTGAATCTGCTGCTCGCCCGTTTGCGCGTGCTGCTGCGCCGCATGGGCTGGCAGCGCGGGCCCGCGCGGGAAAAACAGCCGGAAGAAGCAGCTGCTTACAGCTTCGACGGCCGCACCATCGATTTTTCGCTTCTCGAGCTCGAAGCCAAGGGCCAGCGCATCCGCCTTACCCTCATGGAAGCGGACTTTCTGCGCTATCTGGCCGACCACCCTTTCCGGATCATCCCGCGCGCCGAGCTGCTGGAGCGGGTATGGCGTGTCCGTGAGGACACCGATACCCGCGCGATCGACAACTTCGTCGTCCGCCTGCGCCGCTATATCGAGGACGAGCCCGCCAACCCGCGCTATCTGCGGACAGTGCGCGGCGTCGGCTACCAGTTCCTGCCTGGGGGCGGTCAGGTCGAGGAAGACCGGCCTCTCTTGTAGACTCAAGGCTGCCGGCCCATGCGGATCCTTACACGCTATCTCCTCGGCGAGATCACCTCGCATGCACTGCTGGGCGGCGTCCTGTTCACGTTTGTCCTGTTCACGCCGCACCTGGGGCACCTGCTCGAGCTCATGATCCGCAACACCAGCTCGTTCGGGACTGTGCTCGCGATCGTCTTTCTGATGCTGCCCAACGTCCTTGTGCTCACGGTTCCCATGGCGGTGCTGGTGGGCGTGCTGCTGGGCTTCAGCCGTTTGGCCGCAGACAGCGAGATCACGGCCATGCGCGCCGCGGGCATCGGGGTTTGGAGCTTTCTGCGCGTCGCCGCGATCCCCGGCTTCGCCGCGCTGCTTGTATGCCTGGCCAACACGCTTTATCTGGCCCCCGCAAGCTCGCGCGCTACGCTTTCGCTCGAAACGAGCCTGCGCAATTCACAGGCTTCGTTTGAGGTGCAATCGCGCGTCTTCTATGAGGATTTCAAGAACATCGTCCTTTATGTCGACGATGTGCGCGCAAGCTCCGGCGCGTCACAGTGGCGCAAGGTTTTCCTTGCCGACCTCCAGAACCCGGTCACGCCGCGCATCACCACAGCCGCATCCGCCACCGTCGTCAATACGCCCAACGACCAGGTGCTGATGCGCATGCGCGACGGGACCGAGCAGCAGGCCGACACCCGCAATCCCGGCGACTACGACGTATCCACCTTTGCGCAAACCGACCTCCCGTTGATCTCGGAAGGAAGCGAAACGGATCGATCCACGCGGACGCTCTCGCCCGTGCTCGCAATGAGCAACGGGGAGCTGCGCGGGCTTGCCCAAGGCCCAAACGGGCGCTACTACGCCATCGAGCTCGCGAAGCGCTACAGCTACCCGTTCGCCTGCCTGGTGCTGATGCTGGTTGGGGTGCCTTTCGGCCTGAGCGCCAGACGCGGCGGCAAGGGCGCGGGCTTTGTACTCACCATCGCGCTCGTTTTTGTTTACTACTTCCTTTCGTCCACGGGCGTTGCGCTGGCGCGGCAAAACAAGTTGCCCGTTTTTGCGGGTGTGTGGGCGGCTAACCTGCTCTTCGGTGTAGGAGGCCTCCTGCTGCTGCGGCGCATGAGCAGGGCGGGCGCGGGTGTGCCGCTGCTGCCGGATTTTTCAGGGTTCCTGCGCCGGCGAGCCTCTTCCCCCGCCGCGGCTGCTCACCGCGCTGCCAGGGATGCGCGCCCGCGCACGGAGCGCGGCCACTTCCCTCTCCTGCTCGACTCCTATGTTGTCCTCGAGTTCCTCAAGACCTTCGCGCTCGTGCTCACGACCTTTGTCCTGCTCATGCTCCTGTTCACGTTTTTCGAGCTGCTGGGCGACATCATCCGCAATCGCTCGCCCTTTGTGGTGGTGGGCGAGTACCTGCTTAACCTCACGCCGAGCATGGTTTACCTCATCGCACCCTTGAGCGTGCTCATTGCCGTGCTGGTGGTTTTCGGCGGGCTCAACCGCTCCAACGAGCTCACCGCGATGAAGGCGACCGGCATCAGCTTGTACCGCGTGGTCGTGCCCATCCTCGCGATCGCGTCTGTGCTCGCGGTGTCGCTGTTTTTGTTTGAGGAAACCTACATTCCCGGCGCGAACCGCCGGCAGGAAGCCCTCCGGGCCTCCATCAAGGGCCGCCCCGCTCAAACCTTCCAGCGCCCGGATGAGAAATGGATGTTCGGCATGGAAAAGCCGGGCGAACCCAGCCACATCTTCTATTACCAGTTCTTTGACCCCGACCACGACCGCTTCGCGAACATAAGCGTTTTTACCTTCCGACCCGGGACCTTTCAGCTTGAGAAGCGCTTGTTCGCCGCGAGCGCCAGCTGGGACGAGGCCCGCAACGCTTGGGTCTTCCGCAATGGGTGGGAGCGCACCTTTGCGGGCGATGAAATCCAGAGCTACTCAAACTTCACGAAAAACACACTGCCCGACCTGGCGGAAAGCCCGCAGTACTTCAAGCGAGACCCGCGGCTTTCCTCCGAGATGAGCTTCGGCGAGCTGCGCCGCTACATCCACGACCTGCGCCGGAGCGGCTTTGACACCATGCGTTTACGCGTCCAGCTTAACCACAAGCTCGCCTACCCGGCCGTCACGCTCATCATGGCGGTGCTCGCCGTTCCTTTTGCGCTTTCCATGGGGCGCAGCGGATCGCTCGCCGGCATCGGCATCGCGATCGGCGTCGCCATCGCCTACTGGGTCGTTTCAAGCACCCTGGAGGCGATGGGCGACGTGAACATGCTGCCCGCGGTGCTGGCGGCCTGGTCGCCCGACCTACTCTTCGCGCTGGTGGGCAGCTACCTGCTCCTGCGCACCCCAACCTAGTGCCTGCGGACGTGAAGCAGCTCAGAATCCACCGAGTAGACTAGGAACCAGTGCTCGCCGAACTCAAGCCGCTGGTCCCCTACATGCGCCGCTACCGCCGGGCCTATGCCTGGGGCGCGCTCGTCACCGTGCTGTCGAACGCCGTCTGGATCTTTTTCCCGCTCGTCATCCGCGCCGCGGTTAACGACCTTTCGCACGGGGTCAACCGGGCAAAGCTGCTTCACTACGCCGGGCTCCTTGTCGCGCTCGCCGTGGTGAAAGGCTTTTTCCTGTTCTGGACGCGCTGGATCATCATCGGCATCTCCCGCGACATCGAGTTCAACCTTCGCAACGACTTGTTCGCTACGCTTGAAAAGCAGCCCGCCGCGTACTTCCAGCGCAACCGCACCGGCGACATTATGGCGCGCATGACCAACGATCTGAATGCTGTCCGCATGCTCCTTGGGCCCGCGATCATGTACTCGGCCAACACGATCCTGTTTACGATTGGCGCGCTCTACTTCCTCCTGCGCATCTCGCCTTTCCTGACGCTGGTTGCCCTTGCGCCGCTGCCGCTGGCGAGCGTGCTGGTGCAGGCCTTGGGCCGCAAGATTCACGACCGCTTCGAGCGCATTCAGGCCATGTTTTCCGACATCTCCGCGCAAGCGCAGGAGAACTTTTCAGGTGCCCGCCTGGTCCGCGCCTTCGCACAGGAGCAGCCGCAGATCGACGCCTTTGCGGAAAGCAATCGGGAGTACATTCGTAGGGGTTTGCGGCTAGTGCAGCTGATGGGCATGCTTTGGCCCACGCTTGAGTTCCTGCTCGGTCTCGCCATGGTTGTGGTGCTGCTCGTCGGCGGCCGCGAGGTGATCTCTCACCGTATCTCGGTCGGCGACTTTGTCGCGTTTTCGACCTATACCGTCATGCTCACCTGGCCGGTCATCGCGCTCGGCTGGGTCGTCAACCTGCTTCAGCGCGGTAAAGCCTCGGTGGTGCGCATCCAGGAAGTGCTTGAAGAAAAGCCCACCATCGACGACCGCGACGCCGATCCCGCGCTCACCGAAATCCCCGAGGGCGCGATCGAGTTCCGCGACCTATACTTCCGGTATGAAGGTTCGCAGCAGGAAGTCCTGCGCGGCATCAATCTCCGCGTGCCCGCCGGCGGCTCGCTCGCGCTCATCGGCCCCACGGGCGCGGGCAAAAGCACGCTTGCGAGCCTGCTGGTCCGACTTCACGACGCCCCGTCCGGAACCGTGCTGATCGATGGCCGACCGGTCCGGGGGTACCCGCTTGACGCCCTTCGCGCGGGCATCGGCTACGTTCCCCAGGAAACATTTCTGTTCTCGACCACTATCCGCGACAACATCACCCTGGGCCGCCCGGAGGCGACCGAGCAAGAGCTGCTCGCGAGCGCCGAAGCCGCCCACATCCGGCGCGAGTTCGAGGAGTTCCCCGCCGGGTTCGACACGATCATCGGCGAGCGCGGGCTTACGCTGTCAGGCGGCCAGAAGCAGCGCTCGGCGCTGGCCCGCGCGCTTATCCGCGACCCGCGCATTCTGATTCTGGATGATGCGCTCGCCTCGGTTGATACCTACACCGAAGAGCAAATCCTGAACGGCCTGGCCCGCGTTATGGCTGGGCGCACCACGATCCTAATCGCCCATCGCGTGTCTACCATCCGCAACGCCGACCAGATAGCCGTTCTGCTTGAAGGCCGCATTGCCGAGCTGGGCACACATGACCAGCTGCTGGCACAGGGCGGCTATTACGCGAGCTTGTATGAGAAGCAGATGCTGGAAGAAGAAATCGCGGTCGCAGGTTAAACCCCCAATATTTTGACAATCACCCGCTTCCTCCGTCGCCCGTCGAACTCCGCATAAAACACTCTCTGCCACGTCCCCAGGTCGAGCTTGCCGTTGGTGATGGGCAAGGTGGTTTCGTGGTGGAGCAGCAGCGCTTTCAAGTGCGCGTCGGCATTATCCTCGCCCGTCTGGTGGTGCCGATATTCGGGCCGCGCGGGGGCGAGCTTTTCGAGCCACTCGCCGATATCTTCGATCAGCCCGCTCTCGTTATCGTTCACGTAAATCGCCGCTGTGATATGCATGGGCGACACAAAACACAGCCCGTCCCGCACCCCGCTCGCGCGCACGATCGCTTCGATCTGCGGCGTGATGTGCACCATCTCGCGCTCTTTCGCCGTATTGAACCAAAGGTAGTCCGTATGCGTCTTCATCCCACAAGCGTAGATGCCGTTCCACTATCATCGGGAAAGATGCCCCCCGCGCCGCCCACCGCCGAGGACCTGTACTACGCCGCGCTCGACCACCTGGCCGAGGGCCGCGCGCCGGAAGCCGCGGCCGGCTTTCGCGCCGCGCTCGCCGCGGACCCCGGTTTCCTCGACGCGCGCCACGGGCTGGTGCGCGCCCTCCAGGACGCGGGCGCTTACGACGAAGCGCTCGCGGAAGCACACGCGCTCGCCGAACAAGCCCCGGAGGACGTGCTGGCCCAGACCGCGCTGTCCATCCTGTACCAGCGCAAAGGCATGATCCCCGAAGCCGAGGAAGCCGCGACCCGCGCTAAGCTGCTGGGCTGGAAGCTGGAGCTGCGCAGGAGCGCCGAGGCGAGCCGCGCCGGATGAACCCCGCCCTGCTGCGCCGCTTCTATAACGCGCTTGCCCAAGCCTATGGCCCCCAGCATTGGTGGCCGTCCGAAAGCGCCATCGAGACCGTGGTGGGCGCGTACCTGACCCAGAACACCTCCTGGCGCAACGTCGAGCGGTCCATCGCGAACCTCCAGGCGGCAGGTGTGTTGTCCGTCGCCGGCCTGCGGGCTGTGCCCCTCGAAGCGCTGCAAACCCTGATCCGCCCTTCCGGCTACATGGTCCGGAAGGGCGCTGCCGTCAAGGCTTTTATCGCCCTGCTCGAGCGTGCCTATGCGGGCTCGCTCGAGCAAATGGCCGCCGCGCCCGTCGAGCAAACCCGCGAAGCCCTGCTCGCCCTGCCCGGCGTGGGCCCGGAGACCGCGGATGCCATCCTGCTGTACGCGCTCCACCGCCCGGTCATGGTCGTGGACGAGTACCTGCGCCGGGTAGTCACGCGCCACGGCCTGATGCCGGAACCGGCCCGCTACCCCGAAGTGCAGCGGCTCGCTCTGGCCGCATTCGCGGACGACGAACCCAAAACCCTGCTTGCCCACTACAACGAGTTTCACGCTCTTATTGTGATGGTCGGCAAGACGCACTGCGGGGGCGTTCCGCGCTGCGAAGCCTGCCCACTCAACCGGCCGGAGTTCCGCCCTCCGCCGGTTCCCGAGCGAGCGCCGCGCACGGAGAAAGCCCCGGCATGACAACCCTCTACGTCGCCACCAGCAACCCCGGTAAGCTCCGCGACTTTACTATCGCCGCCGCGCAGGCCGGCGATGGATGGGCGATCACTACTCTGCCTGGCTTGAGCGAGATAGCTCCGCCGGACGAAACCGGCGTCACTTTCGAAGAGAACGCCCGCGCCAAGGCCCTATACTACGCCCGGTTCGCGCCTGGTGAGCTGGTTCTGGCCGATGACTCAGGGCTGGAGGTCGACGCGCTCGAAGGAGCGCCCGGCGTGTACTCCGCGCGCTACGCCGAGCAAACCGGCTGCACCGCAGGCCCGCTCGACGAGCGTAACAACAGTTGTCTCTTGGCTGCCCTCGCGGAAGTGCCCGCCCCGCGCACAGCCCGGTACCGCTGCGTGCTCGCCGTCGCCCTCGACAGCGCGATTGTTTGCGTGGCGGACGGTACGGTGGAGGGCGAAATCCTCTCCGTCCCGCGGGGGGCTGAAGGCTTCGGCTACGACCCGCTGTTTTGGCTGCCTAACTTGGGCAAAACCATGGCCGAGCTCGACCGGGAGACCCGGTTGGGATTGAATCATCGTGGAGTGGCATTGCGACACTTGCTGCACTCACTTGCCGAGATTTGCAAAACCTAGGCGGACCTCTCATCAGTCCACTTCTTGCGTGTTTACCATCCGAAGCGCCTCTTCTCTGGCAGCGCTTGGCAGAACGCCTTGGCGGAGCTGGTCTTCTAAGGCCGAATGATAAGCATTGATTTTATCGGAATCCTCGAATATAGGCGCTCCCATGCGAACAAGATACCTGGCGCATGCTACAGCATCTTCCCAATGCTCGAAGTGATTCACATATGTGCATAGTGGTTTGCTCGCTGTCCAATAAATCTGCACTGAGGATACATATTCGCCTATCAGCAACGAATGTGGGACGATATCATTAAAAAGCATCTTCATGACTTCTTCATCGGGTATAGGCTTGGAACGATTGCTCATATTTTCCTTTCTGTCTATATCGTGTCAACGGAAGCGGCTTATCACCTCTTATTTCGCAAGATATATATTTCCCGGTTTGCCTGTACTTCCGCAATTTGATTTGAAAGCTTGGGTGCCCTCGCCCGGTGCTGCCCTTACGGCTTGCCGCCCGGCCCAGACGCTGAGTCCGCAAGCCCGCGATATTTGAGCATCGGCGCAGCACTCGGCTCCGCCCCGAGCCAGGCCCGATACATCGCCGGCAGGTCCTCGGTATACCCGCGCGAGAGCACCATACGCCGGAACCGGTCGCCGTTGGCCCGTGTCAGCCCGCCGTGGTTTTCAAACCACTGATACGCATCGTCATCCAGCATCTCGCTCCACAGATAAGCGTAGTAGCCCGCCGCATAGCCGTTGCCCCAAATATGCATGAAATAGCTGGACCGGTAGCGGGGCGGAACCTGCTTGAGCGCGAGATGCGTGCGCTCAAGCGCCTGCTGCTCAAAAGTGTCGGGGTTCTGGAGCGGCGCGTCGGCAGGCAAGGTGTGCCACTGCATATCGAGCTGCGCGGCTGCGAGCAGCTCCGTAACCGAGTAGCCCTGGTTAAAAGTCCGCGCCCGCTTAATCTTCTCGACCAGCTCCGCAGGCATGGGCGCGCCGGTTTGGTAGTGCTTCGCGTAGTGCGCGAAGACAGACGGATACAGGGCCCAGTGCTCGTTGAACTGCGACGGGAACTCGACAAAATCGCGCGGGACCGAAGTCCCGCTCAGGCTCGGGTACTCCGTGTCCGCGAACATCCCATGCAGCGCATGGCCGAACTCGTGAAACATCGTCGTCACATCGTCGAACGAGATCAGCGCTGGCTGCCCCGGCGCGGGTTTGGTAAAGTTCGCGACGTTGTAGACCACCGGCAAGGTCCCCAGCAGCTTCGACTGCCCGACAAACTCGCTCATCCACGCGCCGCCGTTCTTGTTGTCGCGCTTCCAGTAGTCGCAGTAGAACAGCGCCAGCGGTTTGCCGTCGGTGTCGAACACCTCAAACACCCGCACGTCCGGCTGGTACACGGGAATGTCCTTGCGCTCCTTTAAGCTGATCCCGTACAGCTGGTGCGCGGCGTAGAACACCCCGTTCTCGAGCACGTTGTTGAGCTCGAAGTACGGCTTAATCTGCGCCTCGTCCAGGTCGTACTTCTGCTTGCGCACCTGCTCGGCATAGAACTCCCAGTCCCACGGTTCGAGCTGGAAGCCCCCGCCCTGCGCGTCGATCAGCTTCTGGATTTCCCCAGCTTCCTCGCGCGCCTTGGCGGTCGCGGCCGGGGTGAGAGCATCCATAAAGTGGATCGCCGCCTCGGGCGTCTTTGCCATCTGGTCTTCAAGCTTCCATGCGGCATAGCTCGGGTAGCCCAGCAGTTTCGCCTTCTGCGCCCGGACCTGCGCCAGCCGCGCAATGGTCGCGCGCGTGTCATCGATCCCGCCGCGCTCAGCGCGTGTCCAGGAGTCGCCAAATAGCGCCTGCCGGGCCGCCCGGTCGCTCATCTCGGCGAGGTCCGGCTGCTGCGTCGTGTTCTGGAGCGGCAGGAGGTAGCCTTCCTGCTTGCGAGCCTTCGCCGCGCCCGCGGCCGCCTGCAGCTGTGCCTCGCTCAACCCGGCGAGCGCGTTCTTGTCCGTCGTCGCGTACGCCGCTGCCTTTGCCGCGGCCAGCAGCTTTGTTTCGAAGGCATTGCTCAGGGTCGACTCTTCCTCGTTCAGCGCCTTGAGCTTGGCTTTGTCCGCATCGCCCAGCTCCGCGCCCGCATGCACAAAGCGTTCGTGCGTAACTTCCACCAAACGCAGCTGCTCCGGCTCCAGTTGCAAGGAGGCCCGCTCGCCATAGACCGCCTTTACCCGCGCCCACAGCTTCGGGTTCAGGTAAATCGCATCGCTCAGCGCTGCCCGCTTGGGCGCTTCCACCTTTTGCACCGCTTGCAGTGTGGAATTGTTATTGGCGCTGGTTACCCCGCCGAACACCATCATCACCCGCTTCAACAGCACGCCCGAGCGCTCCATCGCGACGAAGGTGTTTTCAAATGTCGGCTTGGCCGGATTGTTCGCGATGGCGTCCATCTCGCGCAGCTGCGCGGCCATCCCCGCCTCGATCGCCGGCTGGTAATCCGCGTCGTGGATGCGATTGAACGGCGGCGCGTGGAACGGCAGCGCACTTTCCGTGTAAAAAGGGTTTTCCGGCCCAAAGCCCGTCTGTGCCGGCGCGCTCGCGCCCATTGCCAAGATTCCAGCTGCCATCCAAACCCCCGCCCATCGCATCCGCATGGCCCGATTGTACGGCGGTCACACCCGGTTCGCGGAGTATCCTTGACCCGGCCCAGGATGCAGACCAATAATTAAGAGTTGGCCGCCCGGCGTTAGGCTTTAAGGAGCCCATGGCAACCACCGTCCCCCAACCCGTCTCCGCCCCGCCTTCCGGCGCGCGCAAGGGCACCCGTACGCGCGGCGTGCAACCGCTGCGCGCGGGTCAGGGCCACTCGTTTCTCCTGCGCCGCTTGCACTCGCTCACGGGAATCGTGCCCATCGGCGCGTTTCTCATCGAGCACCTGGTTTCGAACTACGAAGCCCTGAAAGGCCCCGCAGCCTACGCCGCCCAGGTCAAGTGGCTCAACGCCCTGCCCTTTGTCCGCGTGCTTGAGTGGGTGTTTATCTTCCTGCCGCTGCTCTACCACTCGCTCTATGGCATGTACATCTGGCTGCGCGGCAAGTCCAACCTTGTGTACTATCCGTGGGCCGGCAACTGGCTGTACACGCTCCAGCGCTGGACGGGCGGCATTGCGCTTCTTTACCTTATCCAGCATGTATGGCGGCAGCGGTTCGCGGGCGTCAGCCTGCCGGAGCACCCCGGCGCGGCCTTCCATAAGGTGCAGACCGAGCTGCTCCATCCCTGGATGTTCGCGATCTACGCGATCGCGCTCATCGCCACCTGCTACCACTTCGCCTATGGCGTCTGGCTCTTCTGCGCGAAGTGGGGCATCACCTCCGGCGACCGCGCCCGCCGCGGCATGGGCTGGGTGTGCGGCGTTGCGGGCGTCCTCCTTTGTGCCATCGGCATCGCCAGCATGATCGCGTTTGTCGAACCGAAATACCGCAACGCGCCCGCCGACCTGACGCCCGCGCAAATCACCGAAGGCACCCAAGCCCCAGCTCCGCTCGGCATTGGGCACGCGAGAGACTAAAACCATGGCAGCAGCGCCTAAAATCATCGTCGTCGGCGGGGGCCTCGCCGGTCTGTCCGCCGTCATCAAAATCGCCGAAGCCGGCGGCAAGGTCGACCTATTCTCGATCGTGCCCGTCAAGCGCTCCCACTCTGTCTGTGCCCAGGGCGGCATCAACGCCGCCAAAAACCTGAAGGGCGAAGGCGACACCACGGACGCCCATTTCGACGACACCATTTATGGCGGCGACTTCCTTGCCAACCAAACGCCCGTGAAGGCGATGTGCGAGGCCGCCCCGGCGATCATCGACCTGCTCGACCGCATGGGCGTACCCTTCAATCGCACCCCCGAGGGGCTCTTGGATTTCCGCCGCTTCGGCGGAACTTTGTACCATCGCACCGCCTTCGCCGGCGCAACAACAGGCCAGCAGTTGCTGTACGCGCTCGACGAGCAGGTCCGCCGCTACGAGTCCGAAGCCAAGGTCGCGAAGTATGAGGGCTGGGAGTTCCTGTCCACCGTGCTCGACGGCGCGGGCGTGTGCCGCGGCATCTGCGCCATGAACCTGCGCGACATGAGCGTGCGTGTCTTCGAGGCCGACGCCGTAATCCTCGCGACCGGCGGCATCGGAGCAATCTTCGGCAAGAGCACCAACTCGGTCGTTTGCACGGGCTCCGCGCAGTCCGCCGTCTACCAGCAAGGCGCGCATTACGCCAACGGCGAGTTCATCCAGGTCCACCCCACCTCCATCCCCGGCGAGGACAAGCTGCGCCTCATGAGCGAGTCCGCGCGCGGCGAGGGCGGCCGCGTTTGGGTCCCGCGCAAGCTCGGCGATCCGCGAGAAGCTAAGCAAATTCCGGAAAGCGACCGCTGGTATTTCCTCGAAGAGTGGTACCCGAAGTACGGCAACCTGGTCCCCCGCGACGTCGCCACGCGCGCCATCCACAAAGTCGTCTATGAGCACGAGCTCGGCATCGACGGCCAGCCCATGGTCTACCTCGACCTCACCCACATCGACCGCGCCACGCTCGACCGCAAGCTCGAAGGCATCCTCGAAATCTACGAGAAGTTTGTCGGCGACGACCCCCGCGAAGTTCCCATGAAGATCTTCCCCGGCATGCACTACACCATGGGCGGGCTGTGGGTCGACTTCAACCAAATGACCAACATCCCCGGCCTGTTCGCCGCGGGCGAGGCCGAGTACAACTATCACGGCGCGAACCGCCTGGGCGCGAACTCGCTCCTGAGCTGCATCCACGGCGGCTTCCAGGCCGGGCCCAATGCCCTGCGCTATGCTCGCGGACTGGAGGGCGCAAGCGCGAACGGCTACGGCGAAAACGAGCGCAAACGCCAGGAGGAGATCAACGGGCGTCTGCTGTCGTCCTCCGGCACAGAAAATCCCTTCCGCCTGTGGCGCGAGCTCGGCGACACCATGACCAAGCACGTCACGGTCCTCCGCTACAACAAGGGCCTGGCCGAGGCGGACGAGAAGATCGTCGAGCTGCTCCACCGCTTCCGCAACATCAACCTGAGCGACAAAAGCCAGTGGGCCAACACGAGCTTCGCGTTTACAAGGCAGCTGGGAAACATGCTCCAACTCGCCCGCGTCGTGACCCAGGGCGCGCAGCTGCGGGATGAGTCTCGCGGCGCCCACTACAAGCCGGATTTCCCCGAGCGCGATGACGAGCACTTTTTGAAGACCACGAAGGCCAGCTTCGCCCCGGATGCCGACGAGCCCCGGTTTACGTATGAGGCCGTCGATACGCAGTACATCAAGCCAAGACCGAGGCGGTATGACGCGGTCAAGTAGCGCCTGCCTGCTTTGGTTTATTCCGAAACACGACGAAGACGACCAGATCTTAATTGGCGTCTATGATGACAAGCTAGAAGCTCAGAAAGCGATCGAGCGGTTACGAATGAAACCGGGTTTTAGTGGAAGTCCTGAGGCTTTCCAAGTCTCAGAGTATGAACTTAACAAAGATCATTGGGTCGAAGGCTTCATCGTAGATTGACGTTCTCTCCGAGTTTCGGGTGCCCCACGTCTCGCCTTTGAGACGTGGGTTCTCCTGAGCGGTAGCTCAGGACCCGCTCTCCACCAGCAGCAAAGGAAACGAAATGGCAACGGCAACCAATTCCCTATCCAAAGAACTCACCGGCGCGGCGATCCCCCTCTCGAAGCCCACCGGCAAAACCGTACGCATCGAGATCAAGCGCCAGGCCTCGCCCGACGCCGCGCCCTACTGGGACCGCTTCGACCTGCCCCGCCGCACCGGCATGAACGTCATCTCCGCCATGATGGAGATCGCCACCAACCCGGTCACCGCCGACGGCCGCGAAACCACCCCCATCGCCTACGACGCCAACTGCCTCGAGGAGGTCTGCGGGTCCTGCGCGATGAGGATCAACGGCAAGGCCCGGATGGCCTGCTCCGCTTTAATCGAGAACGTTATCGAAAACGGTGTTGTGAAGGTAGAACCGCTCTCGAAGATGCCCGTCGTCCGCGACCTTTCCGTCGATCGGTCTGTGATCTTCGAAAATCTCAAGCGCGTGCAGGCCTGGATCCCGGTCGACGGCACCTACGATCTAGGCTCTGGACCCCGCCAAACCCCCGAGCAGCAGGAAGAGCTCTACCCCATCTCGCGCTGCATCTCCTGCACCATCTGCATGGAGGTGTGCCCGCAGTTCAACGAGGAAACCGGCTTCGTGGGCGCGGCCACCATCGCCCAGGTCAAACTGTTCAACCAGCACCCGACGGGAAAAGCCCTCAAAACCGAGCGCCTCCACGCCCTCATGGGCGACGGCGGCATCCAGGAGTGCGGCTTCGCCCAAAACTGCGTCCAAGCCTGCCCCAAGATGATCCCCCTGACCAAGGCCATCTCGGACGTAAACCGGGATGTGATGGTGCAGGCGATCAAGGATGTGTTTACGCGGTAGGACTGACCGTCTTGCAGGGGAGAGAGTTCATTACGCGCTCGCGAGCACGACCTCGCGTTCCTGCGCCAGCAAAGCCGCATAACGAAGCGCTTGGATAATGTCCTCCCGCTCCAGATAGGGGTAGTCGGCGAGGATCGCCTCAACGGTGTGCCCTACCCCAAGCTGACCGACTATCATACCCACAGTGACGCGCATGCCCCGAAGACAGGCCTTGCCGCCCATGATCTCAGGCTGCTGTGTGATTCGGTCGAACTGTTCCATACGTGCCTTTTCCCTTTCTGCGGCTTGCCCTGCCATAGTAAGGCCAGCAACATTCCACCATACGGTTTCGTTCTCGGTATAGTCGGCCCCTTGATAGGGGGACGCGAGAATCTAGAATCCTCGTCCGAAGGCGACTCCGCCGACCCGCGCGATTACCGACGTAAGCAGGAGTGTGTCGATTCCGGGTGTAAAGGACGTCTCTACGCGATAAAGTGAGCCAACGCTGTGGCTATCCGATCACATGGTCTGGGGAGAAAATGCGAGTAGCTTCAAGCGCGTTGCCGTTCACACGAACGTTCCGACGTTTAGAACTCGAAAGATACTGGTGGCATCGCCTTTGTGTTGTCCTCTTCTTAGCCGCCTTGCTTGGCACTGTTGTTTTGATCGCGGCTATTTCTTATACGGTGCTGGCTCCGCAGCTAGCCACAATTCCAGAGATAAATGCAGGCGACTGGGCAGTGGCATCAACCGCTCCGCAGAGCGGGATCGATTACAACGCGCTGGCACGGCAGTACGGCGGCACCACTTCGCCGCCACCGCCCTCCGCTACACAGCCAAATAGCATTGATCTTTCCCACGGACTTGTTCCCAAGCAACCGGCCCAGAAAACAATAGAAATGCCAGACGGTTCAACGGCAACTTTCGCTGGTACTGTGTCGAATGACGCAATTGTAGCTCAATGGTATCACGCAAAGATTGTCTCTGAGGTGAGAGCCGCTTTATATGCTGGCCTGATTGCGCTCATCATCGCCCTGATTTTCAGCTACGTCATGCAACTTAGCTATAGAGCATTGCTTTATGTGCTATTTGGCAAGGCAGTTTACGAGTAGCCCTAAGCTGAGAAACCTCGACCGACGTAGGTCGAGGTGTAAGCAGCCTCAGTTTTGGACCTTTTCCCACTCGATAAATACATCATTGATTCTGCCATTTGGGTCTTTGCTTTCTATCACCTGCTTGCGGTAGTGACACCCCTTATCGCCCATGGGAGCATGTCCCCAGTTACAATCTTCAGGCTCTTTGGTGAAGTAAACATGCTTTCTGTCCACGTTATCGATAAGCGAGTACGCGATAGGATACTTCCAAGTATCGGGTGCAAGAACCCATATAATAAGGCTCGGTATCCCTAACAGAACGGCTAATGCGAATAAGCCATCCATACCGTCTCCGGAGCTTGTCGGTGTGGCCGGTGTACTTGTCTGACTAGTTTTGCTTATGGTCATTTGTAATCTCTTTCGTCGGCAAGCACACCACGCGAGCCGGCCTTGTCAGTTTCAAATTAGAGCGAAACCTTAACTGATGCAAGTGCCATGGCAAATCAGAACATTACGAAAGTCTATAAAGCGCATGGCAAGCCAACATTTAGCACCCCCGTGGCAAATGCCAATATTTTTCTGTACGCTCAGGGTTGGCATGAACCCCCGATTCCGCTCCCTCCTGCTCACCCCTGTCCTGCTCACCGCCGCAGCAGCCTACGCGCAGCAAGCGCCGCCCCCGCCCGCGACAACGTCGCCGACGCCAGCCGCGCAAGCAGTGCCGACGCCGCCCGCCGCAGGCGCGACGCCGTCCGCAGGACTTCTCCCCGACTCCCCCGGCGCCAACATCACCCCCGCCCCCCAGCCCACCGGTCCCACTGCCGTGTTCGACACCAGCATGGGCCAGATGCGCTGCAAGCTCTTCGAGAAGGAAGCCCCGCAAACAGTCGCGAACTTCGTCGGCCTTGCCACGGGGACCAAGGACTGGACCAACCCCGCCACCCACGAGAAGGAGCGAGCGTCCCGCTTTACAACGGGACCACCTTCCACCGCGTCATCCCCGGGTTCATGATTCAGGGCGGCAATCCCGCGGCAACGGCACGGGCGATCCCGGCTCCATCCTCCTCTACGAGATCGCTCCCGCGCGCGACATACAGCTGCCGGGCCGCATGATGCTCTTTCGCTGCCCAACCCCTGGTACGTCCGAATCAGATCGCCGCACCGGCGTTCGGCATCTGCAGGGTCACGCGTGTGCCCCGGCCGGGGCGGCTGGTGATTTCGAACTCAGCGGCTGCGCCATAGAGCACCTCTAAACGCTCGCGCACATTGCGCATGCCGATCCCGTTTCCGCTCTGCGCCAGCACGCCGGTACGCAGGGCGCGCTCGGGCGCGATGCCGACGCCGTCGTCCTCGACCTCGATGACGAGCTTGCCCCGCTCCAAACGGGAGCGGAGTGTGATTGTGCCGCCGGCGATGCGCGGCTCCAGCCCGTGCTTAATGGAGTTCTCGACCAAGGGTTGAAGCAGCATACTCGGCACGGGAAGATCGAGCGTGCCTGGGTCAATCTCTTTCACAACCCGCAGCTTTTCCGCGCCGAACCGCACCACTTCAATCCCAAGGTAATCGTCCGTAAAGTTGAGCTCCTCGCGGAACGGCACATAGGAGTCGTGGTCCTTGAGCAGGGCCCGTAAAATGCTCGCAAGCTTCACGATCAACTCGCGCGCCTGCTCCGGCCGCACCCGGATGAGCGTGGCGATGGAGTTGAGCGTGTTGAAGAGAAAATGCGGGTTGATCTGGCGCTGCAGAGCGTCGAGCCGGGCTTCAAGCACCAGCCGCTTTTGTTCTTCAAACTTGAGCTCGATGCGAATGGCGTTCCAAATCTTGAGCATGATGCCGACCACCATGGCGGCGTCGGCCCAGATGCACAGCCGCAGACCCCACTGCGGGGTGTACAGCGCAAACAGCTCTCGCGGCATGGCATACGCGATCCACTCGCGCGCGATCTCGAGCGTCACAATCAGGAGCAGGAGAAGGATCTGGCGGTCGAAACGGGGCTGCCGGAGGTTTCGGCGCACCCAGCGGTAGATGCTGAGGTCGACAAAGGGGGAAAACGACCAAACCTCCTCCGCTTCGGCTCTTTGCGCGAACAAACCCGCGAGAAGGGCGACCAGGACGTAAAACGGAAGGGACAAAAACTCGCCGTGCAGCACCGAGGGAATGGCGAGGAACGCGGCACCCAGCATCGCCGACAGCGGCCCAAGAAGCACCCCAAGGACGATTGTGGTTTCAAACGCGATATCGGCGGCGTAGAAATTCGGGACCGTGGTGCGGACCCAAACGCCCAGCGCCAGCGGCACGCAGATGAACAGGAGCAGCCGGAGCTGCTGCACAGGGCGGCGCTGCTCGGAAAACAAGAGGCGCTGGAACTCGCGCGAGCGGCCGAGCGCGCTTGACACGGCCGCGGCCACGCCAAGCTTAATGAGCAGCGTGATCAGAATCAGCTTGGGGTCAATCAGCCTGGGGTCAAACGCGCGCGGTTCCGGGTGAATCACGTCCTTACTCTACTCCCAGCCGACTGCCGGGGAGTCATTGTTCGCGGAGCTCACGCCGCAGGCGTGCCAAGCGCGAAAGGATGGGGCATTTGCCTTTTCTCAAAAGAAGCTGCATGGGCCGGACATGGGAGTGAAGCGGAGCTCAGTTAGGAAATGATGAGTGACCTCCGTACTCTAGCGTCGGCTTTGGTAAGCCGCTAGGCTGGCAGCACTTATTCTTGTTAGGTGACGGTATGGGTTCACTGCGGTTCTGGCTTCTGTTGTTATGCTGCCCTTTGCTTGTTGTCGCGGCTTGCTTCGCGTCTTCCCGACCCTGCTACACGCCTGAGCAAGCGGGCGAGCACGCCGAAAAAGAGATTTGCCTGGCCGCGCACGTGTACGACGTCGTCGAAAACGACGACGGGACGCGCTACCTGGATGTGTGCAGGCCCGGCGTACCGGATGAAAGCTGCCGTTTCACAGTCGTGAGTCTCCCATCCGACCGCAAGGAAGTCGGCTCGCTCGACTCGATGCGCGATCAGGATGTGCGCGTGCGCGGGGTGGTTCACACGGTGCGCGGGCAATCCATGATGCTGCTGAGCCACGCGCGGCAGTTTCGCGATGGGCCGGAGAAATTTCACCCCAACCCGGAATTGATAAGCGGGTTCTCGGCCGGAAGCGAGGCGATGGCTTTCCGCGATCCGGCGATGAGCGGGCACAAGCATCGGAGCGCCAGTCTGTTTAAGGGTGCCAAACACTGAGGCGGTTTTCACGGCAGGGCTCGCGGGAGAAGCACCGCTGTACCCGGGCTGCAGCTTAAAGCAGCGGCCCCACATTGCGGCGGAGCTCGGCGAGCGGGTATGCGGTGCCCCGCCAAACAACGCCGTCCTGGAACAGTGTTACCGCAATGGAGCGCAGCAATGCATAGATCAGGAGAACGGTCGCGGGCGGCAGCAGCAACGCGTATCGTGGCGACGAGCCTCCCGCATACCGGCCGGCGGAATAGAAAGTCCATACGGAAGCCGCCGTGGCCGCGCTGGCGAGGCGCATGGGGAGCGGTCCAAAAAAGCAGATGGCTGGAACAATCCCAAGCGTGCTGAGTCCAACGCACATCCCAAGGGCAAGGCCGGTCCGGAAGCGGAAAGCGGCGAAAGCGTTCTTGGTCACATTGCGGATGACACCCGCAATCCCGCTCGCCCAGTGCACGGTCGCCAGACCGGTCCCAAACGCGACCCGCTGCCGCAGCCCGCGCCGCTTGATCTCAACCGCCAGCCGGACGTCTTCGAGCACCTCCATACGAAGCGCTTCGAAGCCGCCGATAGCCTCATAAGCCTCGCGGCGCACAAGATTGAAAGCGCCTACACCCAGTCGATCTTTTGCGGCGGGGTCGGCAACCCGCCAAAGCCGGATCGCCCAAGCCGAGTACACCTGCATCGCGGAGATCATCATGCGCTCGCCCCAGGAACGGAGGATAGGCGTGGGCAGCAGCACGAAGTGATCGGCGCGCTCATTCAAAACAAAGCGCATGGCGCGACGCAGCGCGTCCGGGCGGAACACGACGTCCCCGTCTGTAAAGAGCAGGTATGGAGCGCTTGTCTGTGCAACCCCGCGCGCCAGGGCATGTTGCTTGCCCATCCAGCTTGGGGGGAGCTCCGTAATGTGCAAAACCCGCAGCGGAATGGGGCTGTCGGCAGCTCCTGCCGCGAGCCGGTCCAAAATCGCGCCTGTGCGATCGACAGAACGGTCATCGACCGCCACGATCTCCAGCGCAATCCCTTCTTGACGCAGCAAGGATTGCACGGTGTTTTCAATCCCCACTTCCTCGTTGCAGGCAGGCACGATGACCGCCAAGCGTTCCTTCACGGCACTGCCCGCGGGCTCGTCTCGAAGCAGATTGGGAACGCGTCGGACGTTGCGCGCAAAGTCCCAGGCGCGGTACGCCCAAGCTGCGGCGATCACGCAGTTCAGAGCGGTCGCAGCAACGAGGGCTAACCGGCGGGCGCGCACGGCTTACTCGGTTTCCGGCCGCGGCCAGCGCGCGTCCACCACCGTGGCAATGCCTCCGCGTGGGCGAAACTCGCCATGCACATGCGCCCACACGGGGTCGCAGGCCTTTACAAGATCCTCGAGCACCTGGTTGACGACGTTTTCCTGGAAAATGCCAAGGTTGCGATAGCAGAACAGGTATTCCTTGTAGCTCTTGAGCTCGAGGCAGCGCGCGCGCGGCATGTAGCGCAGCTGGATAACGCCGAAATCGGGCAGCCCCGTCTTGGGGCAGACGGAGGTGAATTCCGGGTCATCGATAAGGATTTCGTAGCCGGGGAATTGGTTTTCCCAAGTGTCGATTGCCGGAAAAGGGAAATCGAGCCCGGCTTTGGCGTGCGCGTCGGTGTAGCCGGTTGCGGGTTGAGGTTGGGCGGTTGCTGAAGCCATACACCAAGTTTAGCCGACCGCACGATGCCCATCTTTTTGCGATCAAACTCACGCGGCTCTGCGTATATGCCGGTACATGAGCAGCGCAAGCGAACTGCGGGCGGCAATGGAAGCGCATGGAAGCGCGGTGTTCGCCATGGCCTACCCGTATCGCGGGCGAACGGGCGCTGGCCGAGGAGATCGCGCAGGATGCATTTCTGGAGCTGTGGCGCGCGCGGGAGCCGTTTCGCTCGCCGGAGCACCTCCGGTTCTGGCTGCGGCGGGTCACGGTGCATCGGGCGCTGGACGCGCTGCGCCGGGCCAAGGTGCAGCCGGCCTGCTGCGCCGCGAGCTGGGACGAGCTGCCTGAATCGCGTTGTGCCGAGAGCCCTTCCCTGCCCGCATCGCTTACGGACCGGCTCGGAAGGATGCTCGCTTCGCTCCCAACCGCCATGCGGGCCGCGCTGGTGCTGCGTACGGCGAGGACGACATGAACCCGGAGGAGATCGCCGCACTCCTGGGGCAACTGCTCGCGACGGTCAAAAGCAATTTGGCGCGAGGATTGCAGCTGTTGCGCCGCAAGGCGCGCGTGAGCTTAAAGGAGTTTGTGCGTGAGTAAAGAGACGGAGCGCGTGGAGCAGCAAAGAGCGGAAGCCGTGCTGCGCCAAGCCCTGCGCGAACCTGTGCCGCTGCCGTATGGGTTCGCGGAGCGAGTTTTGACGCGCGCCTTGGGGGAGGAAGCGCGGCGGCGCAGCCGGTGGCATCACGCTATCGCGGCATCACTGCTGGGCGCGGCCATGCTGGGGGCGGCAGCCGAAGGCCTGTACCGGTGAGCTGCGGAACAGGCCCGCGTGCGGCAGCAGGTTGCGCTCGCAATGCACATTATCAACCAGGCGCTGGCCGCGGCTTTCGCGCACGGGTTCGACGGGCAGATCGGCAGAACTGTGAACGACATCAAGGAGGCTGGACGATGAGAAAGCATGAGGACGGAGAGCTCTCGGACATTTGCGTAAAAACCGACAACGAAGGACACTGGCGCGAGATGATCTTCATTTCCGCCGACCCGACAGAACTGAGCTTTGTGCACCTGAAAGGTTCGGTGTCGCTGCAAGACCTGAGCAAGCTCGGTGAACTGGGAAGCCCAAGCAAAGCCGCCCCGGACCCAAAGCTGCAACACCGGTGAGCGGGGAACCCGAAGGCAGTCCGGCCGCATCCTGCATCCTTTCAAGCGAGGTTCACCATGAACATTCAGCGCAGCGGCTCCCAACCATCGACCCAAGGCCCCGTAGACTGGTTTACCGGCAGCGTCGAAATCGGCCAGCCCTTTCAGGCCGTCGAGCCGGCCCGCATTTCGGGCGCGACCGTGACCTTTCAACCAGGGGCACGCACTGCCTGGCACACCCACCCGCTCGGGCAAACCCTCCTCGTCACCGCTGGCCGCGGCTGGGCCCAGCGCGAAGGCGCGCCGGTCGTGGAGATCGGCCCAGGCGACCTGGTCTGGTTCTCGCCCGGAGAAAAGCACTGGCACGGCGCGACCCCTTCGACAGCCATGACCCACGTTGCCATCGCCGAAAAGCTCGACGGCATATCCGTCAACTGGTTGGAACACGTTTCCAATGATCAATATCAGATCTAACTTTTTAAGGCCGAAGAGACCCAAACCAAAGTTTGCCCCGCATTCCGATTTCGCGCCTCGCTCCAAGCGGCTTCGCCTACCATAGCTGCTGAGCGCATGCACACCAAAGCCAACCGGCGAGGGTTTCCTCAAAACGGACCCGCGGGTCGACGCGAAACGAGCCTGCTCGTCCGCGAACCCCTTTTCCTGCTTGCCTTCCTCATTACAGTCTTCTACTTCGGCCGCCCGCTTCTCATCCCCCTCGCCCTCGCCCTTACCCTCAATTTTCTGTTTGCCCCCCTCGTCGCCCGGCTTGAGCGCCGCCGCCTGGGCCGCGGCCCCGCCGTTCTCCTGGTCATGGTCGGGGTTACGCTCGTGCTCAGCGCGATCGTTTGGCTGGTCGCTGTGCAGCTGCTCCGGGTGGTCAACGACCTTGGGAGCCACGCCCCCAACATCCACGCCAAACTTGCTGCCACCCACGTTCCGCCTTCCAGCCCCTTCGGCCAGGCTGTCACCAGCATCGAGGGGCTTTCCCGCGAGTTCTCCGCCGACCCCGCGCAGCAAGGAGCGCAGCAGCTCTCGCTCCAAACCAGGGCCACCACGCGCGCCCGCAACGCCACCCGCCGCGCCAAGGCCGCCCAGGATGCCGGGGCCGAATCACCACCGACCCCTGTCGTTGTCGTCCAAGCACCCGCCTCTACCCTCGCCTATCTCCGCCAGATCCTGCGCCCAATCGCCGGACCCCTCGGCACCGCGGGCATGGTCCTGATCTTTACGGTCTATCTCCTGCTCAAACGTGAAGACCTCCGCAACCGCCTCCTCCTGCTCGCCGGCATCGGACGCCTCAATCTCGTTTCCCAGGCGCTCGACGACGCCGCGAACCGCATCTCCCGCTACCTCACCGCCAATGTCTCGGTCAACGCCGGTTATGGCGCGGTTTTCGGTGCTACGCTTTACGCCATCGGCATCCCCTACGCAGTTCTTTGGGGCACGCTCCTGGCCATCCTGCGCACCGTTCCCTATATCGGCCCGGTCATCGGCGGCGGCGCGCCCGCCCTGTTCGCGCTGGTCTACTTCCCGGGCTGGTGGCAGGCCGGCTGCACCGTCGCATTCGTCGCCCTGCTTGAGATCCTGGTTTCCAACTTCCTGGAGCCTCGCCTGTACGGCGCGCACACCGGCATCTCCGAGCTGGCAATGCTCGCCATGGCGATCATTTGGACCCTGCTGTGGGGCTGGCCAGGCCTCGCCCTGTCCACCCCGCTCACCGCCTGCCTGGTGGTCGCCGGACGCACCCTGCCGCAGCTTTCTTTCCTCCACATCCTCCTCGGCGACGACGCCGAACTTGCGCCCGAGGCCCGCTTCTACGAGCGCCTCCTTTCCACCGACTCCGCCGAAGCGCACCTCATTGCCGACCGCTTTCTCGCGCCCGCGAAGGAACCCGGCGCACGGGCCCGCACTCCCCTCGATCTTTACGACACAGTCCTGCTCCCAGCCCTTGCCCTGGCTGAAAACGACCGCCACAAGGGCCTGCTCGACGAGCAACAAGCCTCCTTCTTTATGCAAAATCTCGCCGAGCTGATCGCCGAGCTCACCACCTCCATCGCCCACTCTCCAATGGGCAGTAGCTCCCAACCGGCACGCGCCCGCTACCCCGTCGTTTGTGTCCCCTCCGCCGATGAGGCCGACGAGATCGCCGCCTCCATGCTCGCGCAGCTGCTCGAGTCTGCCGGCCACAAAACCCTTTTTCTCCCATCCATCGCCCTTACCCCGGAACTGCTCGGGCGCTTTGCCCAGGACCCCACGACCACCCTTTGCCTTTCCGCGCTCCCTCCTCTCGCTTTTGCCGGTACCCGCGCTCTGTACACCCAACTCCGGGCCAGCCTTCCCTTTAATCCCATCCTCATCGGCCTGTGGCGCAGCGCTACCCCGCCCGAGCTGCTGCGCGCCCGCTTCGGCATGCAGGCGAGCAGCGACCGGGTCGTGACAACCCTCGCCGCCGCCCTCCAGTCCATCCGGGAAGGCGAGCCGGCACGCTCGAACATCCCCGCCGCGACCGCCCCCACACGCGAGCCCGTCCTGGCCGGCGTGTAACGTGCCCCGCCTTTGCTACACGCCTAAAATCACCCCCCGCTTCTACCCGGTGTGAACACCCAGCCGCATCCGGTACTCTGGAAGTGTTCCCCGCGAGGCGCTAAACCCTTATGGACACACCCGAAGCCGTCCTCCAAGCCAGCATCGAGGCCTACAACGCCCACGACCTCGACAGCTACATTGCCTGCTTCACCCCCGCCGCCACCTTTGGCCACCTCGGCGGGCGCATCCTCCTTGACTCGCGCGATGCCATGCGCGGCTTTTATGCGCAATTTTTTGAAGCCCGCCCAACCGCACGATGCGAGATCAAGCAGCGCATCGTCATGGGCTCGTTCGTTGTTGACCACCAGCAGATCTCCGACGAAACTCAGCCGCCGCTTGAAGCCATGGTCATCTCCGAAGTCCAGGAAGGCCGCATCAGCAAGGTTTGGTACTCGCCCTTGATCACCGCAGCGCCAGGCCATTAAATTCTCGGGCGCTTCCACTTACGCCTTGTCACACTCCGTTGCGCAGCAAGCGGCCACGCCAGGGAGGCTCGCTCTATATGAAGGTCTTCGTTCTCGGCGCGGGCGCGTCTATGCACGCAGGCTAGCCATTGGCAGCCGCCCTCGGCCACAAGCTCGCCGAGTGGACCGAAACGCTTCCTGCCGAACACAGCTATCGAACGCTCCTGAAGGAAATCCAATTTCACTTCGGAGGGTTAGGCGATTTCGAGTCGATTCTCCGCGACCTCATGGCGTCTCCCCCGCATCCCGGCAAATCAGAATGGGACGTCTTGCGCCCGTACAAACGTACGGAGCTGGCCGAAGCCATACGCGAGTCTTTCGACTTCATCCGCCAGCAGCCTGCCGATCTCTACCAGGGGCTCGCCCGGATGCTCCATCCCGGCGACGCCGTCATCACTTTTAACTATGACCTCGGCATTGAACGAGCGCTGCAGCGAAAGGGGGTGTGGCAGCTCACGAATGGCTACGGCTTTCCCATTCAGGATGACGAGCCCTCCCAAGTGAATATTTACAAGCTTCACGGCAGTACGAATTGGCACGCACTCCTCTTTCAGGGCCGAATGGGCGGTCCTTTTGCCATATCGTTTGATTCGCACGGCCGCCTAAGTTCACTGGGAGACCGGCCTGTGTTGCCTTGCCGCCCAGACCTCGATTATCTCGGGCTTCCCGACTTTGTTGACCCACGCTATCCCAATGGCGCTCCAGCTTCTCAACTTCCTGTCATGATTCTTCCCGCTCTCCCGAAAACCTTTGATTCTGAAACCTCTTTTGGCCGTGAGTGGGAATTCTTGTGGGACGGACTGTGGGCCGCTGCAAAGTCCGTCCTTGAGGCTGCGAGCGAGGTTTTCCTCATCGGATACAGCCTGCCACAAATCGATGAAACTTCATTAAGCTCACCACTCCCTGAGACGAATCGTAGTTCGCATGGTTGGTCACATTGAACACGCTCAAGCTCAGCGACAGGGAGGGACCGCCTTTCACGCGTCTCAGCGATACACTTGCTCCCAACCTATCTCAAAGTCCTTGGGCGGTCGGAACTATCCCGATCCAGGGAGCCGAAGCCGCATCCACTAAGAAACGCTTTCCACAATTGAAGACCCGACGCGCCGGCTCGCTTCGCGCTTTTCCGCCTGACACCGTCATTGCCCCGCTCATGCATGCGGTCTGCTCTTCCTGGACCGCAAAAGTCGCGCGGCATTGTTGCGTAAAACGCAATCGGCAACTCTCACGGGGAAGATGCGTCACTTCGCGGCTTTCCCGCAAACCTTCATAGCGCCGTACAATTACCGCGTTACCAATGGGAGCGCGAGCCCCGCCCGCGCCGGCACGAATCCACCCAAGCTCAGCGGCCCAAAAGGGATCACGATTGCCTTCTCAGAAATCCGGAAACGAAAGAGCATTCCTCCTGCCGCGATGCGGCGTCCTGCTCGCAATCGCCTGCGCGCTTAATTCTGCTTCGTCCGCTTTGGGTCAGCAGGCCGCGAAACCCGCCGCCGAGCACCTGCGCAGCCGGGTGTACGTTTACAACCTCAAGGACGGCAGCTCGCGCGAGGTTTTTAGCGATAACTCGGTTTGGGAAGCGCCAAACTGGTCGCCGGATGGCAAATACCTCATCCTGAACCATGATGGTGCCATTTACAAACTGGTTCTCAGCGGCTCGGCGGCGGGACACCCCAAAAAGCTCGCCGTTCCTTCAACCCTCGACTGCAACAACGATAAGTCGCTTTCGCCGGACGGCACGCGACTGGCTTTCTCGGCGTCAACCCCGACGAGCCACGGTTCTCAGGTCTTTGTAGCCGGCGCGAACGGCACCGACCCGAAGCAGCTCACCACGGCCGCCCCCAGCTACTTTCACGGGTGGTCGCCGGACGGCAAAACCCTCGCCTTTGTGGCGCAGCGGAATGGAAGCGGCCAGTTCGACATTTATCGCATGCCGTCCGCGGGCGGCGCGGAAACGCAGCTCACCGCGGACCCTCAGCACGACGACGGCCCGGATTACTCGCCGGACGGCAAGTGGATGTATGTCAACTCCAGCCGATCCGGAAAGGAAGCGATCTGGCGCTTCCCCGCCGGGAGCCAGGGCGTGGCCGATAAGCAGGCCGCCATGGTGACAAGCGACGGCGACGAGGACTGGTTTCCGCATATCTCACCAGATGGGCGAAAGCTTGTCTATATCACCTATCCCGCGGGCACGCCGACCCATAACTCACGGCAGCTCGAAGTGCGCCTGCGTTTGGTGGCGATCGACCACGACGTAGTTGGAAAAACGCCAAAAACACTGGTCACGCTCACCGGAGGCCAGGGCACCATCAATGTCAATTCCTGGTCGCCGGACTCCGAACATTTCTCCTATGTCAGCTACGAGCCGCTGCGCTAGATCAGAGGGCTTATGCGCATCGCGGCTCCTTCGTGCTCGCGGGGGGGGGGGCGAGCCCCCGCACCAGTTCGGGCCGCCGATCAAGGTCCACTTCACGGAGCAGTTCTATGTCGGGCTCGGCTTCTGCTTTCACCTGCCCTTAACTTGAGGGTACTGCCGCTTTTCGCGACGCAGTTCTCGCCGACAAGGCAGGCAAGCTGCACTGAGGGGTTTGGAATCGTTCCCACGCGTTTTTTGCCAACTGTTGCGGGGCAGCGCGTTTCCCTTGACAGCTCCGTAGGCCGCGGTCTAGTGTCCCGCTTTCTGGTAAAGGGGAGCCTTGTCGGACTCCTCCCGTGGAGAGTGGAATGCCTCGATTCGCCGTTCGCTTCCGATCCTTGTACCTCGCTACGGTTTCGACTGCCTTTTGCGCGGGCCTATGCAGCCCTGGCGCTTGGGCACAGGCGACGACCGCGACGCTCGTCGGCGCGGTCACCGATGCCAGCAGCGCTTCGGTCGCGCACGCAACGGTGGAGCTTACCGACCAGGCAACAGGTCTGCACTACACGCACGCCACGAACGACGCGGGCAACTACGAGTTCACCTTTCTGCCGCCCGGCTTGTACGCGGTAAAGATCACCGACACTGGGTACCAAACTTCCCTGACGCGGAATGTGCAGGTGACGGTAAACACTACAGTGCGTACGGATGTGCAGTTAAAGACGGGCGATGTTTCGCAGACCGTGACCGTAACCGACCAGGCCCCGGCATTGCAAACCGACCGGGCTGACGTAAGCGCGCAAATCCAAAGCCAACAGATCGCGGACCTGCCGGTCGGCAATAGCCGCAACTTCCAGGCGCTCGAGTCGCTCGTGCCCGGCGTGAGTGCGCCGATCTACGACCACTCGTCTTTTTTCGACGCGCAAAACTCGCAATCCTTCAACGTAAACGGCCAGGCAGAAACCGCAAACAACCTGCAACTTGAAGGCATCGACGACAACGAGCGCACAGGGCTTCTGCAGGTATATGTGCCGCCGGCCGCCGCGATTCAAACGGTGGACGTGGAAACCAGCAACTACGCGCCCGAGTTCGGGCGCTCCGCCGGTGCGGTGACCAATGTAATTCTGAAGTCCGGGACCAACGACTTTCATGGCTCCGCCTATGAGTACAATGAGGTGAGCGCGGTGGGCGCGCGGGATTACTTCAACCGCACCGGTAAGTTCCCCCGCTTTACAAACAACTACTATGGCGGCACGCTCGGCGGCCCTATCATCAAGAATCGTACCTTCTTTTTCGGCGACTTTCTTCGCTACAGCAATCACCGCGGCCAGTTCAACCTATTTACCGTGCCTACCGTGGCCTTTCGCAACGGCGACCTGAGCGCGAGCCCCCAGCCCATCTACGACCCGGCAACCGGCGCGGCGGACGGCACGGGGCGGCAGCGGTTCACCAATAACCAAATCCCGGCAGACCGGTTTCAGCCTGTTTCTCAAGCAAT
Source organism: Acidobacteriaceae bacterium (assembly GCA_965218545.1). Lineage (GTDB taxonomy): Bacteria > Acidobacteriota > Terriglobia > Terriglobales > Acidobacteriaceae > EB88. The sequence goes on from CBDCLB010000002.1 coordinate 765,959, forward strand.
CCTGGCATTGATTCCGCTGCCGAATACCAACGGTACTAACACGACGAATAACTATCAGGTCAACACGGGTTTCCGGCAGGATACAAACACTTTTGACCTAAAGTTCGACCACAAGCTGAACGCGTCCGACCAGCTCAGCTATCGCTACAGCTGGCAGCACACAAATACGGTACAGGATCCCGCGTTTAGACTCGCGGGCGGCCCCGGTGCAAGCGGCGGCAACGGCTTTAATCACGTTTACAACACCGCCGCCGAGTATACGCACCTGTTCTCGCCGACACTGTTTACAGACGTACGCGTCGGCGTGAACCACTATCGAAACAGCGTGCGGCAAAGCGACTACGGCACGGATGCCTCCACGGCCGTCGGCATCCCCGGAGTGAATGTAAGCCCGTTCACCAGCGGGCTTGCAAACGTCACCATTAACACTTACTCCGGGCCCATCGTAGGTTACAGTGGTTCTTACCCCTGGGATCGCGGCGAAAGCAACATCGACTTCGCAAATAACTGGACCCGCATCCTCGGCAATCACTCGCTTAGGTTCGGCGCGGAGATCCGGCGTGTGCGCGACGATCTGACCCAAGGGCAGACGTATGGACCGCGCGGCGCTTACACCTACGCCGACGGGCAAACAAGCACACCCGGTGCAAAGACAGCGTTCGGCAATGATTTCGCGAGCTTTCTGCTGGATGTACCGAACACCGTCGGTCGGGACGTCAATGTAAACGATGCTTCCTGGAGGCAAACGCTTTACTTCGGCTATGTGCAGGACACGTTTCAAGCAACGCACAATCTGACTTTGACTTACGGGCTGCGGTGGGAGTTCTATCCGCCCGCCACGCCGAAGCGGACGGGCGGCTTTTCGCAATACAACCCGGCCACCAACTCCCTGCTGATCGCGGGCTACGGAGCTACTCCGAAAGATCTGAACTTAAAAGTCAATTACCGCGATTTCCAGCCTCGCATCGGCGTCGCGTACCGGGCCGGATCGCGTGCGGTGGTCCGGGCAGGCTTCGGCATCAGCAACACTCCTTTCCAGGACAACAACTACGCCTTCAATTACCCGGTCCGGCAGAACCTGGCTTTCAACGCGCCCAGCACCTATGTGTCGTCTCCACGCAATCTGGAAGCCGGTTTTCCCGCGGCACCCGTCGTGCCGATTCCTGCGAGTGGAATCCTTGCAAATGCCCCGATCGCTTCGCAGTGGACGGAAGTAAACCCGAACTACAAAGACCCTACGATCATGTCGTATAACTTGACCGTGGAAGAGGATCTGGGCGGCGGATGGGTGGGCAACATCGCCTATGTCGGCAATGTGGGGCGGCAGATACCGGCGTATTACAACCTGAACGCGGGTTTAGTCGCGGGCGCGGGGTCAAGAGGACAGCCGGAGTTTCTCACTTTCGGACGCACTGCCGTGACCAATCTTATGGGCAAAGGTACCAACAGCAACTACAACGGCCTGCAAGCCCGCCTGCTGCACCGGTTCAACAACGGGCTTTCCGCCACATCCGGCTATGCCTATCAAAAAGCGATGGGATTCGTATCGACCACGACCGGCCTGGGCGGCTTTAATTTTTATCTCGACCCCGCGCGCGATTATGCCCCGCTGAACTGGAACCGCACCCACACCTTTACGCAAAGCTTTTCCTACGAAACCCCTTTCGGTCATGGCAAACGCTATCTGCCGAACGGTCCAGCGGGCGACATTTTAGGTGGCTGGCAAGTAAGCGGTGTACTGTCCGCCGACACTGGCACGCCCTTGTTCATCACGGCTAGCGCCAGCGGGCTCAACGCACCCGGCAACACGCAGGTGCCCAACCTCATCGCCCCGTTCCGGCGCCTGCACGGCATTGGCACCCGGCGGCAATGGTTCGACCGGAACTCGTTTGCGGCACCCGCCCAGGGTGTGCTCGGCAACCTGGGCAAGAACGTCTACAGCGGCCCGGGATTCGTCACCTTCGACAGCACGCTCACCCGCACCTTTCCCATCCACGAGCGGCTTGCCTTGGAGTTGCGGGCCGATGCTTTCAACGCGCTCAATCACCCCGCCTTCGCCAACCCTACCGCCGACTCGACCAGCCAGAGCTTCGGCCAGGTCACGGCGACGGCCAACTCTGCTGCCCGCGTCCTGCAGTTCGCCGGCACGCTCACCTTTTAGGTACATGCTTTGAAGGGACATTCGATGACACAACACACACGACGGGAAATAATCGCGGGCTTGGGTCTGGCGGCCCTTTCGGCTGCCGCGCCGCGAGGCTTGCGGGCGGCCGGTAACAATGGCTTGCCGTTTCACCTGGCCGTCATCAACGACGAGATCTCGCAGGATTTCGAGCAGGCCTGCCGCATCGCCTCTCACGACTTCGGCCTCGGATACATCGAGCTGCGCGGGATGTGGAATAAGAACATCACCGCGCTCAGCCCCAAGGAGATCGAGGACGCGCGCAAGATTCTCGCCGAGCACAAGCTCCAAGTCACCGATATCGCGAGCCCGCTGTTTAAAACTGACTGGCCCGGCGCGCCGCTTTCGAAAAGTAGCGAGCACCGCGATCAGTTCCACGCGAACTACGACCCGCAAGAGCAGGAAAAGCTGCTGGAGCACTGCATCGGGCTGTGCAAGAGCTTTTCGACCGACCGCATCCGCTGTTTCGACTACTGGCGGCTCGACGACCAGAAGCCCTACCGCGCGGCCATCAATGCCAAGCTGCGCGACGCGGCCGAGCGCTGCGCGAAGAGCAACGTCATCCTGCTGCTCGAAAACGAGATGGCGTGCAACACGGCTACCGGCGAAGAATCCGCCGCCGTGCTCGCCGCGATCCCGAATAAGAACCTCATGCTGAATTGGGATCCCGGCAACGCCGCCGCACTCGGCTCGACCCCCTACCCCAACGGGTTTGACAAACTGCCCTTTCACCGTATCGGCCACTGCCACGCGAAGAACGTGGAGCGCGAGCCCGGCGGCAAGTACCAGTGGGAGCCCGTGGACGTGGGCGTGGTGAACTGGGTGGGGCAGATTGAGGCGCTCAAGCGCGACGGCTACCACTACGCCCTGAGCCTGGAAACGCACTGGCGCGGCGCGGGCACGCCCGAAGCCTCCACACGGGTCAGCATGGCCGGCTTGAAAAAAGTACTCACCGAGGCCGGCCTCCACCCGCCGCAATCCCTCGCCTAACCTGTCTTGCAAAGGAAATCATGCTGACACGACGCGAACTCCTGGGAACCATGGCCGCCGGCGCGGCGCTTTCCACCGCGAAGAGCTACTCGCAGATACTCGGCTCGAACGACCGGCTTAACTTCGCGGTCATCGGCCTCAACAGTCGCGCCTACGCGCACCTTGCGGCGCTCCGAGCCAACAAGGCGAACGCGCGCATCGCGCATGTGTGCGATGTGGACACAACCATCCTCGCGAAGTTTGCGGACGCGACGGAAAAGGCCATGGGTGAGGCCCCGGCGAAGGACCAGGACTTCCGTCGCGCGCTCGCCCTCAAGGAGATCGATGCGGTCTCGATCGCCACACCCGATCACTGGCACACGCCCATGGCCATCCTCGCGCTCCAGGCAGGAAAAAACGTTTACGTCGAAAAACCCTGCAGCCACAACCCCGCCGAGGGCGCGCTGCTGGTTGAAGCGCAGCGAAAGCACGGCAAGCTGGTACAGATGGGGACGCAGCAGCGCTCTTCCGCGCACACGATCGAGATCGTCGACAAGATCCACAATGGGCTCATCGGCCGCCCCTATTACGCCAAGGCCTGGTACAGCAACGTCCGCAAGTCTATCGGCTACGGCAAGGAAATTCCCGTGCCGTCGACGCTCGACTGGGACCTGTGGCAAGGCCCCGTTCCGCGCCGCCCGTACAACAGCAACTATCACCCGTACAACTGGCACTGGTTCCGCTTTTTCGGCACGGGTGAAACGCTGAACAATGGCACCCACGAGGTGGACGTGTGCCGGTGGGCGCTGGGCGCAGACTACCCCCAGCGCGTGACTGCTTCAGGCGGCCGCTACCAGTACAAGGACGACTGGCAGTTCTACGACACGCTCAACACGGCCTTTACCTATCCCGACCAGATGATCGAGTGGGAAGGCAAAAGCTGCCAGGGCATGAAGTTCTACAACCGGGACCGCGGGTCCACGATCATGGGCACCACGGGGACGGTGCTGGTGGACCGTGACGGCTACGAGGTCTACGACTGGAAGGGCAATAAGACCAGCGAGTACAGGACGGGCGAGAAGACCTCGTCCACAGACCTGGTCGGTGCCGATTCTATGACCGCCGCGCATTTTGCCAACTTCATTGCGGGAGTCCAAAAAGGCCAAAAGCTCAACGCTCCGGTGTCAATCGGCAACGTCGCGGTGACAATGCTGCAGCTCTCGAATATCGCCTGGATCGTCAACCGGGAGCTCGCGCTCGATACCGCCGACGGCAAGGTGCAGCACGACCCCGAAGCGATGAAGCTATGGGGGCGGGAGTACGAAGAAGGCTGGGCACCGCACATCTAAGCCGCTTATACCACGGAGCACTCCCGATGACCCTTTCCCGCCGCAAATTCGTTTCCACGGGCGCGCTCGCAGCCGCCGCCTGGGCCGCGCCCGCACTTCCGCAGATTCATGCGGGCATCCGCCTGGGTGTGGCCGGCTACACCTTTCGCGACTTTTCTCGGGCGCAGCTGATCGGGTTCATGCGGCAGCTTCACGTAGCCGCCCTCAACGCGAAAGACGTGAACGACCACCTGCCTATGGACCCGGCAGGCGAGACCGAAGCGCTGAAGGCGTACGCCGGCGCAGGAATTAAGCTCCATGCCGTGGGCACCGTGTACTTTCCGAAGGATGAGGATGCGGACATCCGCTCCAGGTTCGAGTACGCCAAGCGCGCCGGCGTACCCGTTCTTGTCGCCGGCGACCCGGCGCCCGACATCCTGCCGCGTATCGAGCGGTTTGTGCGGGAATACAACATACGCCTGGCGATTCACAATCACGGCCCGGAAGATAAGCTGTGGCCCTCTCCCCTCGATGTGCTGAAAGCCGTCAAGAACATGGACCCGCGCATGGGCTGCTGCATCGACGTGGGCCACACCGTACGCGCCGGGACGGATGTCGTCCAAGCGATTCGCGAAGTCGGGCCCCGGCTCTTCAACGTGCACATGAAAGATCTTGCGGACTTCAGCAGCAAGGAAAGCCAGGTTGCCGTGGGTGAAGGCAAGATGCCGGTGCGCGGGATCTTCGAGGCGCTGCTCGCGATCCGCTATCCCGGCTATGTGGATCTGGAGTATGAGATCTACCCGGACGACCCCATGCCGGGCGTGCGCGCGAGCTTCGCGTGTATGCGCAAGGTCCTGGCGGGCATGGGTGCCGGAACGGCGCAGGGCTGACGCTCAGAGCTATTTCATCTCCTTCAATAAGGCCGTTAGACGCGCGAAGCCTTCTTCCCGCGCTTTCTTGTTGGCGGGGTTCGCGTCGGGAGCTTCGCCCGCGCGCATAAAGCCGTGCCCCGCGCCCTCGTACACTACCGGCTTGTACGTTTTCCCGGCCGCCTTCATCGCAGCCTCGGTAGCCGGGACCGTCGCGGTGATGCGCGCGTCGTTGCCCGCGTAAAAGCCGTACACGGGCGCATGGATGTTCTTGATTGCCGGGTCCGGCGGGGGCGGCCCGTAGAACACAAACGCCGCGCGTAAGTCCGGGCGCTCGGTCGCGAACAGGAAGCTTTTGCCGCCGCCCCAGCAAAAACCCGTGACCGCCAGCTTGCCGTTCGCAGCGGGCAGTTTTTCCCCGTAATCGGCGACTGCATTCAGATCGGCGGCCACCTGCGCCGGGTCGAGCATGGAAACCGCTTTCACCGCTGCGTCCTGCCCGGCAAAGCTCGATGTGCCGCCCCCGCCCGGCCCCATGCCGCTCAACAGGTCGGGCTCGACGACGACGTATCCGAGAGCCGCGATCTCGTCCGCCATTTCCTTTGACCAGTCGGTCATCCCGAAGATCTCGTGGATCAGCAGCACGACCGGCACTTTCCCTTTTACCTCCGGGTAGTCCACAAACACCTGCACCGTGCGGCCCGCGCTTTTCACGTTCACGTACTCGTGGTGCCGCGGCGAGCTGTCCAGCCGCGCGCGCGCCCAGTCCTGCGCATGGAGCGGTCCGGCGGCCCCGGACAGGAGAAGTGCGCAAAGGACAGCAAGAAAGGGGCGAGCTTTGAAAGGCATGCGCGCCAGTCTACTCCGGGGCCGCTGTTTCGTGAAGAACAAAGCGTCCAGCACCGGTTCCGTTGGTAATTGTGGTTTCGTTACGACACAAACTCGCCTTGCGTCTGCCCAAAAGAGAACAGACCACCGCGAAGGATCGGTTCTTCGCGCTTCAGGCTTGCTAAACTCTCTCTAACCCAGCGCGAGACGAATGGAACCCCTACTTTGACACCGATGCACAGCACCAACCTTTACCCTCTCGCCACCAACACCAGCCGCACGCCCGTGGCGTATTTCTCCATGGAGATCGCCATTGAGCCGGAGATGAACACTTACTCCGGCGGGCTCGGCGTCCTGGCCGGCGATACCCTTCGCGCCGTCGCCGACCTCGGCATCCCGCTCGTCGCGGTGACGCTTGCACACCGGCGGGGCTATTTCCGCCAGATTCTTGGCTCCGACGGCAGGCAGACCGAGGAAGAACAACCCTGGCCGGTGAGCGAGTACACCGTTGAGGAAGCGCCCCGGGTCATCGTCGAGCTGGACGGCCGCGACGTACACGTGCGCGCCCTGTGCCACTCCATCCACGGCGTCACGGGCCATGTCGTGCCGGTGTATCTGCTCGATACCGACCTGCCTGAAAACCACGACGAGGACCGGATTCTCACCGACCGGCTCTACGGCGGGGACAGCGATTACCGCCTGCGCCAGGAGGCGATTCTCGGCGTCGGCGGGGCCCGCATGCTCCTCGCCCTCGGCCTGGAACCGGCTGTTTACCATATGAATGAAGGCCATGCCGCGCTGCTGACCGTGGCGCTTGTGGGCCGCGCCCTGGCAGGCCGCAACCTATCCCAGGCCGCGGAGCCGGAGTTTGCGCGCGTGCGTGAACAGTGCGTTTTCACCACGCACACCCCGGTGCCCGCCGGGCACGACCGCTTTTCCATCGAGCAGGCGCGGCGCATCCTGGGCCATGATCCGGTAGAGATGCTTGAGCGCGCGGGCGGCTGCCATGACGGCCTGCTCAACATGACATATGTCGCACTGAGTTTCTCGCGGTTCGTCAACGGCGTTGCCATGCAGCACGGCATCGTGTCGCGGGAAATGTTCCCTGACCACTTCGTCGATGCGATCACGAACGGCGTCCACGCGGGCACCTGGGCTTCGGAACCGTTTCTCCAGGTTTTTGACCGACACCTGCCCCGCTGGCGGCGCGACAACGTAACCCTGCGCTACGCCATCGACATCCCGGAAACCGAGATCATTGAAGCGCACCGCGCCGCCAAGCAGCTTTTGGTCGATGCTGTCCTGGAACGAACCGGCGAGGCGCTTTCACCGGACACGTTTACCATCGGCTTCGCCCGGCGCGCCGCCACCTACAAGCGCATGGACCTTTTGTTTACCGATTCGGACCGGCTCGTCGCGATGGCGAAAAAGTTCGGCGGCCTCCAGGTGCTCTACGCGGGCAAGGCCCACCCGGCCGACGAGCCCGGCAAAGCCAAGATCAAGCGCGTCATCGAGTGTGCCCACGAGCTTTCCGGCGGGCTGCTCAAAATTCTTTATCTTGAAAATTACGAGTGGAAACTCGGCGGCTTGCTCACGAGCGGGGTCGACCTGTGGCTCAACACGCCGAAGCGGCCCTATGAGGCTTCCGGTACGAGCGGGATGAAGGCCGCGCTGAACGGCGTTCCTTCCTTATCCATTCTCGATGGCTGGTGGATTGAAGGTTGGATCGAAGGCGTGACCGGTTGGGCCATCGAGGATCGCGAAGAAGAAGCGGACGAAGCCGCCTCACTGTACAGCCAGCTCGAAGAAGTGATTTTGCCGCTCTATCACACCCAGCCCGAGCAATGGCGCCGCGTCATGCGTTCGGCTATCGCTCTCAACGGGTCGTTCTTCAACACGCAGCGCATGGTTGAGCAGTACGCGCTCAACGCTTATTTTCCGCAAACCGTGCTGCCCATCGGCATTCAGTCGGCGACGGCAGAGACCGTAGTACCGGTCGCGGTGGAGGTATAAAGGAAAGCCCCGCTCGGAGCCCATCCGAGCGGGGCCCGGCGGAAGCGCGGCTCAACCGGCCAGGGCGGCGGCACTCCCGCGGAGAAACTGCGCCACCGCGTCCGGCTGCGAAAGAATGACCAGGTGGCTTGCCGCGGACTCCTCCGTGCGGGCACTCATCCGCAGGGCCATCATCCGCTGAGTTTCCGGGTTGAGTAAGCGGTCCTCGGTCGTGATGAGGTAGGAGTTGGGTTTGTGCTTCCACGCAGGGTCGCTGAGTTTGGATTGAAAGAGCGGGGCGTTTACGGGCTTCTGCGTGGCGACCGCCAGATTGATGATGCCGCGATGGAGGTCGTGCCCCAGCGCGTCAGCGGCATAGTCGGCATCCATCCACATATAGCCGTTCGCATCGGGCTTGATGGTTTTTGTCGACGCTCCCGGGTGCAAGCTGACCAGGCTTCCGAATACCTCATCCGCATCCGGCGCGAAGGCTGCAACGTATGCCAGGGAGTGCACTTTGGCATGATTCCCGGCGGCCGTGATGACTGCTCCCGCATAGGAGTGCCCGACCAGCAAAACGGGCCCGTCCACGTGGTCCAGAAGCAACTCGACCGAGGCGACATCATCCTCGAACGACTTGAGCGGCAGCTGCGCCGCCCGCACAGTGTGTCCTTCATGCGCCAGCGGAATCAGGACGTCGCGCCACACGCCACCGTCGCACCAAGCTCCATGCACCAACACGATCGTTCCCGGTTTCCGCTCACCAATCATTGTTCTCGCTCCTAAATCCATTCGATGCTCAACTCGCCAAGGCCGCGCTTTCGCGCGTCTCGCCGAGCGCGAAGAGTTCAGCCAAAAGCGTATACGAGCGCAGCCGCGCGGCATGGCTATGCGTGATGGTGTTGACTACGACCTCATCCAGATCCAGCGCCCGGATCATCGCGTCGAGCGAGCGGCGCACCGTTTCCGGGCTGCCCACCAGGTAGCGCGGAAACTCGCCCTCCTCCGCCGTGCCCGTCGCAATGCGGAGCTGGGCCGGGCTCCCTTCGCGCCCCAACTCCCGGAGCGCATCCTCCGGGGCCGCCACTGGCCGCCGGTCGCCTTCCCGGATCCGCCGCTGCAGCAGCCGCACACTGCTGTGCAAGTAGTGTGCCTCCTCGTCCGTATCCGCCACGATGACGCCGACGGCGACCGTGGCAAGCGGCTTGGCGAGACGCCGCGAAGGCTGAAACCCCCGCCGGTAGCTTTCAATCGCGGCCCGCGTGTGCAGGGGGCTAAAGAAATGGGCGTAGGCAAAGGGCAAACCCCATTGCGCCGCAGCTGCGGCACCCCACAAGCTCGAACCCAGCAGCCACACTTCGGGCCCTCCCGGCATCGCGGGCGACAGGTGGATACGCCCGAACGGGTGTCCTGCGGGAAACCCCTCGCTCTGACCCAGCCAGGCCAGCAGCTCGGCCATCTGGTCCGGGAAGTCATCCGCGGGCATCGCGGAGCGGTCCCGCCGCAGCGCCTGCGACTCGATGGGCCCGCCTCCCGGCGCGCGGCCCACGCCCAGGTCGATCCGTCCCGGATACATGGCATGGAGCGTCCGGAAGGCCTCAGCCACCTTCATCGGCGAATAGTGCGGGAGCATGATGCCGCCCGAACCGATGCGGATGCGCTGCGTTTCCGCCCCGATACGCGCCAAAACCACTTCGGGCGCGGAGCTGGCGAGCGTTTCCATCGCATGGTGCTCGGACACCCAGAAGCGCGTGTACCCGAGCGCCTCGGCATGGCGCGCCAGCTGCACCGAGCGCTGCAAAGCCTCGCCGGCCGTCGTGCCTTCGGCCACCGGCGCCTGGTCTAAAACGGAAAGCCGCACTTTCGACATACACTTCTCCCCCAACAAAACCGTCTTCACGTAAAAACCGTCTTCACGTAATAGATGGAAGAGAGCGCCGGACGACGCAGCCAGTCCGGCAGCGGACTGCTTTATGACGGAGAGCAGCATCGGCCGACCTTCACTCCCGGCCCGGTTGCGCCTTTAAGGCTTTGTCAATCTGATTCCGCAACTCGACACCAACCTGTTCCATCTCTTTCGCTTGTTGAGCATAAGAGAAGACCCGCTCCCTCGCTCCCGCAAGCTCGGCGCGGTGGAACCGCGGCTGGGGGCGGCGCGGATTTACGTAGTTCCAGTTTGTCATTCCGATCACGAAAAGGCTGAAGCAAATGCGCAGGATTTTGAACGCCATCTTATTCTCGGGCGAGATGCTTTCCTGAATCTATTGAAGCGGCTCGGCAAAGGGAGCGGTGTTCTTTCTTTTCCGCGCAATCTGGCGCGAGCTGACCCATAACGCTGCACTTCGGGGCACATTGCGGCCGGTCCCGAAACACGGTACTGCCGTCGCCGATGCTATACTTCCCCTGCTTATGGCCGACCGGGCAGGGATGCAAACCAGCTTTCTGACAAGCGCCGCCCCGTTCGCGGGGACCGACGCATACGTGAGCGTGTCTCGCCCGCTCTGCGTCGACCTGGATGGAACCCTCGTCAAGAACGACACCCTGGTAGATTCCCTCCTGGTCATGGTCCGCACCCACAGCCAAGCCCTCTTAAGCGTTCCGGGGTGGATTCTCAAAGGAAAAGCGACGCTGAAGCGCGAGGTCACTGAGCGGGTTGAGCTCGACGCCGCGCACCTGCCTTACAACAAGCCGGTGCTCGCCTATCTCGAACAGCAAAAAAGCCTGGGGCGCAGCCTTTTTCTGGCCACCGGAGCGGATCGCGTGCTCGCCGAGCGCGTGGCTCGGCACCTGGGGATTTTTGACGGCGTGCTCGCGAGCGACGGGGCGACCAACCTGACCGGCCACAACAAGCTCGCTTCGTTCGAGCGCCGTTTCGGCGCCGGTGGCTTCGATTACATCGGCAACGCCCGTCCGGACGTGCCTCTGCTCACACACGCCCACACGCCCATGGTGGCAAACCCTGACTGCGCCCTACGGCGGGCTATCCGCGACCGCCGCTTCGCACCGCAGCAGGTGTTTCTCGACCGCGCCTCGCCGATCCAGGCGCTTCGAAGGGCGATGCGGGTGCATCAGTGGGCAAAAAACGTCCTCATCTTTGTGCCCCTTCTGCTGGCCCATGCTTTGCGCCTCGGCACGGTGCTCCAGGCAGTGGCGGCTTTTGTGTGCTTTTCGCTGTGCGCCTCGTCCACGTACATCGTCAACGACCTGCTCGACATCGAAGCCGACCGCCGCCACCCCCGCAAGCGTCGCCGCCCGTTTGCCGCGGGTGACCTCCAGGCCAAAACAGGAATCCTGCTTTCGGCTGCGCTGCTTGCCGCGTCCCTTACCATCGCCGCGCTGCTTTCCGGAGCATTCCTGGCCTACCTGCTGCTGTACCTCGTTTCCACGCTCTCCTACTCGCTGTATCTCAAGCGCATTGTGCTGGTCGATGTTGTGCTGCTTTCAGGCTTATACACATTGCGCCTGCTGGCCGGGGCGGCGGCCACTTCCATTCCCATCTCGCCCTGGCTCGCGGGCTTTTCCGTCTTCCTGTTCCTGTCGCTCGCCATGGTCAAGCGCTTCGCCGAGCTCCAAAACATCCGCGCCGCGGGCCAGGTCCCTTCCAACGGCCGCGGCTACCTGCTTTCCGACATCGAGCAGATGCGCTCCTTCGGCACCGCCAGCGCCTATGCGTCCGTGGTGGTCTTTTCGCTGTATATCAGCGGGGGCGACGTCACCAGCCTGTACCCCCACCCCCAGCGCATGTGGCTCATCACCCCCATCATGATCCTGTGGATCAGCCGCGTATGGCTCCTGGCCAGCCGGGGCGAGCTCGACGAAGACCCGGTAATCTTCGCGGTCACCGACCGCATGAGCCTTCTTCTCGGCTCCATTGCTGTGCTCGTGCTTTTCCTCGCTATCATCTAAGTGCGCGCTTTCAAGCGCGCGACCCGCACCGGAGCCCCAAATATGCCTGCAACCGTGGCCGAAAAGCCCGCCCCCCTACCCGCGTTTGAGTCCTGGGGCCGCTATCCCAAGCTCCGCGCCGACCTCCGCCCCCTTTCCTGGACCACTGACTTCCCGCCCAGGCAGGCCCTGCGCGGGCCCATGCTCCCGGTCGGGGCCGGGCGCTCCTATGGCGATGTTTGCCTGCTCGAGGACGGCACGCTGTTCCACGCGCGCGGCATGGACCACATGCTTCACTTTGACCCCGCAACTGGAATCCTGCGCTGCGAGGCCGGCGTCCTGCTGTCGGAGATTCTCGATTTCGCCGTCCCGCTCGGCTTTTTTTTGCCCGTCACTCCAGGCACTAAGTACGTTACCGTCGGCGGCGCGATCGCGAACGACATCCACGGCAAAAACCACCACATCGCCGGAACCTTCGGCTGCCATGTGCTCCGTTTTGAGCTGGTGCGGTCGGACGGCTCGCGCCTGATCTGCTCGCACCGCGAAAATCGCGACTGGTTCGCCATGACCATTGGTGGCATGGGGCTTACCGGCCTCATCACCTGGGCCGAGGTCAGGCTGCGGCCCATTGTTTCCCGCAAGATGAATTACCAGGGCGACAAGTTTGTCGGCATCGGCGAGTTCATCGAGCTTTCCCAGAAAGCCGCAAACGTGGAGTACACCGTTTCCTGGATTGACTGCGTGTCCACCGGCAAGAACTTCGCGCGCGGCATTTTTATGCAGGGCACGCACTCGGAAAAACCCGATACGCTCCGTCGCTCCAAAGAGCCGAAACTCGTCTTCCCCGTCGACCTGCCCGAGTGGGCGCTCAACAAATACTCAATCGGCCTGTTCAACTTTGCGTACTATAACAAGCAGCGCGGCAAGACCGTTACCTCGCTCGTGGACTACGAGCCGTTCTTCTATCCTTTGGACTCAGTGCTGAAGTGGAACCGCATGTACGGCAAAAAGGGCCTGCTGCAGTTTCAGTGCGTCCTGCCCTGGGATGAAGACCAGCGCGGCATCACGCAGATCATGAAGGCGATCACCGGCTCCGGCCTTGCGTCGTTCCTGGCCGTGCTCAAGGTGTGCGGCGACATCCCTTCGCCCGGCTTTATGAGCTTCCCAAAGCCCGGCATCACGCTCGCGCTCGACTTCCCCATCCGCGAGGAGGTCTCCTTTGACCTGCTCAACCGGCTCGCCAACATCACGCTCGACCACGGCGGAAGGATGTACCCGGCCAAGGATGCGACCATGACCGCCGCCCAGTACCAAGCGTTTTACCCGCAGTGGGAGCGGTTTGCCGCTTATGTCGATCCGGCATTCGATTCGGCTTTCTGGCGGAGGGTTACAGGGCGTGGCTAGGCGTGAACCCGTCAAACCCAATAAGGTCCTCGTCCTCGGCGCCACTTCCGCGATAGCCCAGGCCACCGCGCGCCTCCTTGCCGACCGGGGAGCGAGCTTTTTTCTCGTCGCGCGCGATCCCTATAAGCTGGGCGCCGTCGTGGCCGACCTCCAAACCCGCGGCGCAAGGGAGGTTTACTCGCTCACGCTCGACCTCGACAACCCCGCCGAGCACCCCATGATTCTCGACTCGGCCGTGCAAATCCTGGGCTCGATCGACCTGGCGCTGCTCGCTCACGGTGTGCTTGGCGACCAGCGCGCCGCTCAACACGACCCCGCCGTGGCCGAAGCGATTTACCGGACGAATTTTCTTTCGCCCGCCTCGCTCATTACGCTGCTTGCGAACTACTTTGAACTGCGCGGCGGGGGCTGCCTGGCCGTGATCTCGTCCGTTGCCGGGGACCGCGGACGCAAAAGCAACTACGTTTACGGGGCATCCAAGGGCGCGCTTTCGATTCTGCTCGATGGGGTGCGCAACCGCGTGGACCGCGCCGGGGTTCACGTGCTCACGATAAAGCCCGGCTTTGTCGCGACCCCCATGACCGCGCACCTCCCGCGCGGCCCCTTGTTCGCAGAGCCGCGCGCGATCGGCCGGGGCATTCTCCGCGCCGTCGCCCGACGCCGCGATACCGTGTATCTCCCAGGTTTCTGGCGGCCCGTCATGTTCGCGGTGCGGAGCATTCCCGGGCGCGTTTTCAAGAATTGGAACATGTAGCCCTCCCCCCGGGGCAAAAAGGGACTGGTCCGCTATCCGGGCACATAGATCGAGCGAATTGTTACAATCGTGTAAATGCGCGTCGGCTTAGCGCAAAGTTGGGATTTGCTCGGCTATGAATATCTACATCCTTCGCCACGCCAGCGCGGGCACTCGCCGCGCCAACCCTCTCGTGGATGTGAAACGTCCGCTCGACAAAGAGGGCAAGGGGCAGTGTCTGCTGGTCGGCAGCTATCTCAACGCGCTCAAGGTGCATTTCGACCTGATTGCCTCCAGCCCCCTAAAGCGGGCCATGCAAACCGCCTCGCTGGTTGGCACGGAGGTCGGCTACGAGAGCAGGGTTCAGGCGACCGATGCCCTGCGACCTGAAACCTCGACCGCCGCGTTTCAAACCTTTATCAACGAACTCAGTGGGCAGGAAAACGTGCTGTTGGTAGGGCACAACCCAAACCTGCCGTTGTTTCTAGGGTCGCTCATCATGAACGGCAGCGCGGCTCCGGGCCGTGCGGCGATCCGCTTGCGTAAGGGCGCGATCGCGCGCATCGACCTCACCCGCCGTCCGGGCATGCTGCACTGGCTGGTAGATCCTCGCATCCTTCGCGGCGTGTATGGCAGTGCCACCAAGCCCGTGAGGCGGCGGGCGCTCAAGACGCCCGGCAAGGGGTGAAGCCGAGCGCGGCGCCTGCTATTCTTGGCGTCGAGCAGCCGATCGAAAGCCGCAATCCCGATCCGCCCGGAACAGGAAGCTTTGTCGACCACCCAACCCTCCGAATTCTCCTTGGCACCCGAACCCACACTGCCCCGCTCGCCCCGGAAAGCCTGGACGCTGCTGTTGCTTTTGTTCCTGGCGGTCCACTTTGCGGCGCTCTTTTCTCCGGCACTGCTGGACGACGCGGACGCAACCCATGCACAGGCCGCGGCCCACATTGCCCGTACGGGTGACTGGGTCACGCTGTATGTCAACGGGATCCGGTACCTTGAAAAGCCGCCGCTTCCCTACTGGCTCGCCGCGATCGGCTATCACCTGTTTGGCTACGACGTGTTTGCGACCCACCTGCCGATGACGCTCGCCGTGCTGGGGAATGCGATCCTGGCCTGGGTGTGGGCGAGGCGGGCGTGGGGGGACCGGGCGGCGTTTTATGCAGCGCTGATGATGCTTACTGCCGTGGGTGTGTTTCTGTTTACACGGATCTTTATCCCTGAATCGATCTTGAGCTTTCTCGTCGCGCTGGCGCTTTGGGCGTTCTTGACCTCGCTTGAGGACCGCAAGCCGAACCGGATGTACCTGGCGTACGGCTCGCTAGGGCTGGCTCTGCTGGCCAAGGGGCTGATCGCGCCGGTGTTTTTCGGAGCGGCGGTTGTGTTCTACCTGCTGATTACGGGCGATTGGCGGCGGTGGCGGGAGTTCCGCTTGGGAACCGGCATCTTGCTGTTCCTGGCCATCGGGGCACCCTGGCATGTGTTGGCGGCGCTCAGAAATCCGGACCACGGCCACCCGGTCGGCAATGTGCCCACATTCGGGAACGTACACGGTTTCCTGTACTTCTACTTCGTCAACGAACACTTCCTGCGTTTCCTGGGCAAGCGCTACCCGCACGACTACAACAAGCAGCCGGGGTGGGTTTTTTGGGTCGGGCACCTGGCCTGGCTGTTTCCGTGGTGCCTGTTCTTCCCTGCCGCGCTCGTGCGTCTGTGGTCGCGGCGTAAGCAGCTTTGGGCGGGGCTCTTCCCGGACCGTACCGATACGCTGACCTGGCTCGATGAGCACCCAACCGCATTTCACGCTGCGTTCGCGGCGCGGGGGGAGCGTTTCCGGGCGCGAACCACGCTCCTCTTAGGCCTTTACGCCGGGTTCATTCTGATCTTTTTTTCGCTTTCCACCAACCAGGAGTACTACACCTGGCCGGCTTACTTTGCGCTTCTGGTGCTCCTAGCCGGCTCGTTGGCATTGCAGGAGCGGCCTTCGCTGGGGCTCCGCGTAAGCAGCGGCTGGCTGCAGGCCGGGTTTTGGGCGTTCGCTGTGGTGGGTGTCGGGTGCGCGGCGGCGCTGGGCTACGGGCTTTGGAGCTCGCGGGGGCTCCCCTTTGTTCCGGACATCGGCACGCTGCTGGCGCACCGCGGGGTAGGCGACTATTCACTCTCGATGTCGCACTTTTTCGACCTGACGGGGCCTTCGTTCGCGGCGCTGCGGGAGCCTGCGGTGCTGGCGGCCGTTGCGCTGTTTTTCGGCCCGCTCGGGGCGCTTTGGCTGCGGCGGCGCGGACACACGTTTGAGGCTACGGCTTCGGTCGGGCTCACCATGGCGGTGTTTCTGGTGGCCGCGCACATCGGCTTAGTGCGCTTTCAACCGCTGCTTTCTTCGCGCACCATGGCAAAGATTGTGAACGCAGCGCACGACCCGCGGGCACAGCTCATCGTGTACGGCGACCAGGCGAACGCTTCGTCGCTGATCTTCTACACACACAAGCAGGCGCTGCTGGTCAATGGGCGGACGTCCTCGATGATTTGGGGATCGTTTTACCCGGACGCGCCGCATATCTTTTTGGTGGACGCGGACTTGGTGCGCATGTGGCGGGCGGCTGAGGGGACCGGGCAGCGGCTATGGCTGTACGTGCCGCCGGAGGACAACGCGCATGTGCGGGCGCTGCTCGCCCGGCTGCCGCTGGTGGATGTGAAGGAGTTGTCGGACCGGACCTTGTATAGCAATCGGTAAGGCAGTTGACTGCGACTCAGCAGCTCATCCACTCATCAGCTTCACTCCCGACAAACTGGGGCGGCTGCGTTCCGTTTTGGTATTTCGGAAATTACCTCGGTACTTAGCGCTTACATTCTGCGATTGTTTCAATTCCGGATCGGAACTATTCTCCGCGACAGAGGCGTGGGAAACGTGTCATTCACAACCAAAACCGGAATCTTGCAGAGTGTCTTGGTAGCTTTGCTGGTCGTAACCTGCTCAGTGAAGATCACCTATGCTCAAGGCGGGCAAAGCGTTTCTGCTGAGATTAGAGTGCAGCAGGATCGCGAAACGAGACGCGCTCAATTTGAGATGGCAAGCAAGTGCGCGCGGGAGGCCAGGCGTCAATTTGAGTACCAAGGATACAGAATTGACGCTCACACTACTTTCACCAATCGCTACAATCCTCAGTCCAATCATTGCTTTTTTGAGATCGATTCCAGCCAGCCTTTTAAAGGCGAGCTGACCGAAACGAAGTTTTTAGCTGATGCCGTCGAGGGCAAAGTGTTGGGAAGATATTCCTGGATGAGCAGGCCCGGCAAGCAGTTTTGGGAGGTTGAGCCCAACATATGCTCTGTAACTATGCCGTCCGGTGAGGAAAAGGATTGCAGCTCGGAGCATGAGTTCGATGCACTGGTGGCTCAATACATGCGTTAGCTCCAAAGTCATTCACGCGGTTCTTCCCTCAATCTTGAGCGCTTTGCATCAGGCCGTGCTCGCCAAGCCGGTAGAGGTGGCCGCGCCAGAGAATGGTACCGCTGGTGTAGCTAGCTGCCCAGTAAAAAAAGCCCATGAGGTCGCGGAGGGGGTAAAGCAGCGTGGTGCGGAGGAGGGCTCGCTCCCCGACAACGGTTTTGCCTATGAGTAGGGCAAGCGTCATGCGGGATAAAACAGCGTAAAGCAGGAGGTCGGCACCGAGGAAGGCGTGGCGGAGCAGGGCGGCGGCCGCGCAGGCGAGCAGGCCGAAGGGGACCGCAAAGGTGAGCCCCGTGCCGAAATGGCCCTTGGGGCGGGAAAAGCGGGTGCTCTTCATCCAGCGAATCTGGTGCTTGATGCTGGTGAGGAAGGTGAGGTTGAGCACGATGTGGTCGATAACATGGCGGCTCAACATAACTTTGTAGCCCAACGCGGCTACCCAGTTCCCGAGCAGGAAGTCGTCGGAGCAGTAGGGGCCGAGCTTCGCGAAGCCGCCCATGCGGTGCACGGCCGCGCGGCGGACAGCCATAGTGGGGCCAAGCAGGAACTGCATGCCCTCAACAAGGTTGGCGGCGAGGACCCCGGAGGTCATCTCGACAGACATGCCGGAGGCCTCAAGCTTGGCCCATAGGCCGCGCTCGGCGATGCCGCGGTACAGGCAGGTAACGGCACCGACCTCGGGATCGCGAAAGTCGGAGGCGACCTCGCGTATATAGTTCGGGGAAACGCGAACATCGGAGTCGCTGATGATGAAGATGTCGTAGGTGGCGGCGGCCCCCATGCGCTCAAGAGAGCTGACCTTGGCGTTGACGAAGGGGGGCCCTTGCACGGCGAGGAACTGGGTGGGGATCTGTGGGTAGTCAGCCGCAACGGCGCGGGCGATCGACAGGCCGGGGTCGTGGGGATGGCGGGCGCAGAAGAGGATTTCGAAGGGGCCGGCGTAGTCCTGCTCGAAAAAGGTGCGGATGTGCGCGGCGAGGCCGGGCTCGGTGCCGTGGAGGGGCTTGAACAGCGAAACAGGGGGCGCGAAGACGGGGGCCAGAACATCGTGGCGGGCCATCTCAGAGCGTCGGCGTTCGCGGAGAAAGCGAAGAACACCGACGGCAACCATGCCGGCGAAGACAGACGAGGTAAGGAGGCCGAAGATGCCGAGAATGAGGAGAAGTGTGAGCATGCGCGCCGTGACCAGAGTACCCTACCGGCTAGCGCCTGGTACGGCCGGGGGTAACAACAGTTGGCCGGCGTAACGGTACCAGGGCGACGGGACCTGCTTCCGGCGCGACTTGCATGCGGGCGATCATCTCGGAGCGGACGTAGTCGACAAAGCCCTGCATTTGGCGGTTCATCTCCTCCATGCGCTCGCGCATTTGCAGGATGATGGCGATGCCGGAAATGTTGACGCCGAGGTCGCGGGCGAGATTGAGAATAAACTCCAGCCGCTCGAGATCGTCGTCAGTGTACATACGGGTGTTCCCTTCGGTGCGGGAAGGCTTGAGGAGACCTTCGCGCTCGTAAAGGCGGAGGGTTTGGGGGTGGATTTCGTACATCTCCGCAACGGAGGAGATCATGTAGGCGCCTTTGGTTTTGCGTTTGGTGGGCATGGGTTTCTCCTTTCGGGCGGCAAAAGCAATTCTAAGACCGCCTGCGCGGCTGGCGGCCACTTCGTGGCGGGTACTTGGCCTTGCGCGGCGCTCCCGCTGGTCGCGATTGACATTGCTCGCCCCGACGAACGGGAGGGCCCCAGTAGTGTATGGTGCGACCATCAACGAGAGCACGCCACGAAGTGGCCGCTAGCCGCGTAAGCGGTTTTAGGTTTCCACTTTCTCCCAAATGCCCTCGCGCGGGTCATCCGGGTTGAGCTTCGCGAACTCGCGCAGGATCTCCTTCGAGCGCTCGTCGCGAACTTGCGGAATGGCGAGGTCGACGGTAACGATCTGGTCGCCGCGCTTGCCTTCGACGGAGGCCGAGGGGACGCCACGCTCCCGCATGCGCAGGCGCTGGCCCGACTGGGTGCCGGGCGGGATACGGAGCTGGGCGCGGCCATCGATGGTGGGCACCTCAACCTTCGCGCCCAAGGCGGCTTCGGAGACCGTGACCGGAACGCGGAGGGTGATGTCATCGCCGTCTCGGGTAAAAACGGCGTTCGCGCCGACTTTCATGACGAGGTATAGATCGCCCGCGGGCGCGCCCAGGGTTCCGGCATTGCCCTTCCCGGCGAGGCGAATGCGCTGGCCGTCGCGCGTACCGGGCTTAATGCGGAAGTCGACCGTTTCCCCCCGGCGCACCCGGCCTTCGCCGTGGCAGGTGGGGCAGTCGTTTTCAACCCGGCCCGAGCCGCCGCAGGTTTTGCACTGCACGTCGAACTTCATCTGGCCGTGCATCTGCGTAACCTTGCCCGTTCCATGGCACTCGGGGCAGGTGTGGGCACCGCCGGCGTGAGCCTTGCCTTTGCAGGTGGGGCACACCTCGAGCCGGTTGATGTCGATGCGCATAGTGCCGCCGCGAATGGCGGTCCAAAAGTCGACATGGACCTGGTACTCGAGGTCCGTGCCGGGCTCGGGCTCGACTTGGCGGTTCGCGCCTGAAAACATGCCCGAAAAGATGTCGCGCCAGCCGCCGCCCCCGGTATTTTGGGCGGCAGGACCGCGGTGGCCTTCGGTGGACTCGAAGTTGGAAAAGTCGAAGCCCGAAAAGTCGAACGGCACCTCCTGGCGTCCGGTCTGGGGGCGCGCGTTCGCGCCGAAGCCCGCGCCGTAGGCAGGGCCGTAGCCTCCGCGCGCGGCTGCTTCAGCCTGCGCCGGGTCGATCTGGTCGGAGTAAAAGCCGAGCTGGTCATAGACCTTGCGCTTCTTCTCGTCGCTCAGGATGTCGTTGGCTTCGGAGATTTCCTTGAACTTTTCTTCGGCTTTTTTGTCATTCGGGTTGACGTCCGGGTGGTACTTGCGCGCGAGTTTGCGGAATGCCTTCCGGATCTCGTCCGGGGTTGCGGTTTTTTTCACGCCGAGCGCGCCGTAGTAGTCCTTTTGTTGTGGTCCTGCTGGCATCGTTCAGTCTTTCTGGCAAACCGGGCACCAATAAACGGTGCGGCCCGCCATGGGCTTCGATTTAATTTCCGTGTCGCAGACACGGCAGGGTTTCCCTTGTCGCCGGTACACGTAGTGCACTTCTTCCTTCAACGCCATTCCGCGCGGGTGGGGGCGGTCTTTGGGGCGCGTGGTCACCATGCGGCGGTCTTCCATGCCGTCGCGCATCAGGGTGACGGCGTCTTTCCAGATTGCCTTGAGCTCCTTTGCCGGAACGTCCTTGCCGGGCCGGTCGGGGCAGATGCGGGCGCGGTACAGGAGCTCCGCGCGATAGATGTTGCCGATGCCGCTCAGGACTCTCTGGTCCATCAATAAGGCCCCTATCGGCGTTTTCCGGCTTTGCATGAGGGCAAAGGCCGCGCTTGGGTCGGTGTCCTTTAGCAGCGGGTCGGGGCCGATACGCGCTTCGAGCGCCTGCCACTCGTCGTCCGAGAAAACGCGGCAGTCGGTTGGACCTCGGAGCTCCAGCCAGTCGGTTTTGGTCCACATGCGGAAGCGGAGCGCGCCTTTGGGCTCAGGCATAGGCTGGGTACCCTCCCAAAAGTCACCGTACTGGCCCAGGTGGACGTGGAGGGTTGCATTGCGTCCGAACCGATATCCGAGGTGCTTGCCGAGGGCCTTGATCTCGAGCAGCTTGCGGTTGTCAAGGAGCTCCGCATCCGGGAAGCCGCCGTTGGGGGAGTCAACCCGAACCTTTTTGCCCGCGAAGGCCTGGGCCTGGCGCAGGGCGAAGCGGTGGATTTCGTGACCTTCAGGCATTTAGGCCGCCTTCCCCTTGCGTCGCAATCAATCGTTCGTCAATTTCCCTCAACAAGCGTGGAATTGTACCTGGGCGGCGGTCCGCTAGCTGTCCGAGTCTGCATACATAGCCATTCTCTGCGTTAGGCAGAACACAAAATGGAACCGGTGTTGTGATCACATCGCCGCTACTTCCATGCAATAAGAAGGTGAGAGCCGCATCAAACCCTCTTCCATCTATAATCCAACGTGAGAGATTCTGCAGCTCGTAGGGAACATAACAAAACTTTCCCGGCGATACGACGAGCGGACCGGCAAGTTGAAAGCGATGGCTGCTAAATCCCGACCGAACGAGAACCTCATCAATAACGAAACTGCTCGACCCTAAGTTGAAGCAACATAGATAGACTTTTGCGGGTGTTCCTGTCGCAACGAGCTCCACGTAACTTTTAGGCTTGCGATCCTGTTCGAGTGACTCATCTTCACGCCTCCAACGTTCTCTCTGCTCTTTGCCCTTTGAGCGCGAATCGAGGAAGAGGATGAAAGTCACTATGACAAGGGCTGCTGTGACAATAACCAATCCCCAAGTAGCGGAAGTGAGATACTTCTCATCGGTCAGCCACTTAGGGATTGCATCCAGCAAACACATGGGACCTAGTTCCAGATCGCATTGGCGGCGACTGCGCGGAGACGCCAGAAGATATCCGGCTGGCGCTGCTGCATTTGCCGCACGAACTCCTTAGCCTCGTTCTCGGAGGGGAACAGCATCGTGCTGTAAACCTGCCCTGCCCGCAACTGCTCAGC
Source organism: Acidobacteriaceae bacterium (assembly GCA_965218545.1). Lineage (GTDB taxonomy): Bacteria > Acidobacteriota > Terriglobia > Terriglobales > Acidobacteriaceae > EB88. The sequence continues at coordinate 788,225 of CBDCLB010000002.1, forward strand.
TTGCCAAAAAGTGCTATTCATTTCCGTTCACCTTCCCGTCTTGATGGGCCGCTAGTCTGTATACTTGATAAGACTCCACTCAACCCAAAAAGTTGCGGAGGGTCTTGCGCCTGCTGGGAGGGCAGATTCTTCTTTCACCAGATTCGGCTTCTTCGTTGGAACAAGGTGCCTCAGGTCTCGGAAGCAAGACCTGAGGAACCCGTGTTTCTGATTGAACGCCCTCGCCTTTACGCCGAAGGCGTCCTTGCCTGGACGGCCGGTCCTTAGGCCTTTGGTTCGACGTCGACGTACTCGGCGTCGATGACCCCTTCGTCCTGCTTAGGCTGCTCGGCTGTGCCGGCACCGGCGGTTGCTCCATCGGTCGCGACGCCACCCGTGGGCGCGGCCTTATACATGGCCTCGGCCAACTTGTGCGAGGCACCCGTGAGCTTTTCGTGCTCGCTCTTGAGCTCCGCCGAGCTCGGGCTGCCCGCGAGGACCGCCTTCGCTGATTCGAGTGCCGACTCGACCTCGGACTTTTCGGCTCCCTGAACCTTGTCGCCGGAGTCCTTCAGCATTTTCTCGATGTTGTAGACCATTGAGTCTAGCCCATTGCGCGCCTCGATCTGCTCGCGGGCTTCCTTGTCCTCGCTCGCGTGCGCTTCGGCTTCTTTGGCCATCCGCTCCACCTCTTCCTTGCTCAGCCCGGAGGAGGAGGTAATGGTGATCTTCTGGTCCTTGCCGGTAGCATTGTCCTTGGCCGTCACGTTCAGGATGCCGTTCGCGTCGATGTCGAAGGTGACCTCGATTTGCGGCACACCGCGCGGGGCGGGCGGGATTCCGCTCAACTTGAACTTGCCGAGGGTACGATTTTGCGATGCCATCGGCCGCTCACCCTGGAGCACGTGCACCTCGACCTCGGTCTGCGAATCGGACGCCGTCGAGAAGGTTTCGGTCTTCTTGGTCGGGATCGTCGTGTTGCGCGGAATCATGGGGGTGGCTACCGAACCCATGGTCTCGATCGCGAGCGTCAGCGGGGTTACGTCGAGCAGCAACAGATCCTTGACATCGCCTGAAAGCACGCCGGCCTGGACCGCGGCACCGATCGCGACGACCTCGTCCGGGTTGACGCCCTTGTGAGGCTCCTTGCCGAACAGTCCCTTGACCAGCTCCTGAATCTTGGGCATGCGGGTTTGGCCACCGACCAGGACCACTTCGTCGATCTGCGCCGCCGTCACGCCCGCGTCCTGCATGGCTTTCTTGCAGGGCTCAAGCGAGCGCTGGAGGATGTCGTCTACCAGCTGTTCGAGCTTGGCGCGGGTCAGCTTTTCCACCAGGTGCTTGGGGCCGGACGCGTCTGCGGTCACGAAAGGCAGGTTGATCTCTGTTTCCATCGCGGTCGAGAGCTCGATCTTGGCGCGCTCGGCGGCATCCTTCAGTCGCTGCAGGGCCATTTCGTTGCCCTTGGCGCGAAGGTCAAGGCCTTCCTTCTTCTTGAACTCATCAATGAGCCAGTCCACGATCTTCTGGTCGATATTGTCGCCGCCCAGGTGGGTGTCGCCGTTGGTCGCCTTCACCTCGATCACGCCGTCACCGACCTCCAGGATCGAGACATCAAAGGTGCCGCCGCCGAAATCATAGACGGCGATGGTTTCGTCCTTCTTCTTGTCAAGGCCGTAGGCCAGGGCTGCTGCCGTGGGCTCATTGACGATGCGCTTGACGTCGAGGCCCGCGATGCGGCCTGCATCCTTGGTAGCCTGGCGCTGCGCGTCGTTGAAGTATGCGGGAACGGTGATGACCGCTTCCGTAACGGACCCGCCGAGGTAATCTTCGGCTGCCTTTTTGAGTTTCTGGAGGATCATCGCCGAAATCTCGGGCGGGGTGTAGTCCTTGCCCTGGGCCTCGACGACCAGGTGGTCGCCCTGCTGCTTCACCTTGTAGGGCACCATCTTCATCTCGTCATTGACTTCGTTGGCGCGACGGCCCATGAAACGCTTGATGGAGTAGACAGTGTTTTCAGGGTTGGTGATGGCCTGCCGCTTGGCGACCTGGCCCACCAACCGCTCGCCGCTCTTGGTGAACGCGACGATAGAGGGGGTGGTACGCCCGCCTTCTTCGTTGGCGATGACCTTGGGTTCGCCGCCTTCCATAACCGCGACGACAGAGTTGGTGGTGCCGAGATCGATGCCGATAATTTTTGCCATGAATGTGTTTTCCTCGCCGGAATGCTAGACCGCCACTCGCAGCTTCTCACTTGAGTGGCTTGTTGTCAACTAATCTGATGGCCTCCCGGCGTAGAAGTTGCAAAACTTGCGCTCGCCGACCCGCATGGAAAAGTGATTGCCGGGGGGGAAGCCGTTAGCATCGGGACAAAGGAGCCTCTATGCCGACGATGATCCTTCAGCTTTCTGAGAGCCAGAACCGCTTTATGCGGCGCATGGAACAGGGCCAGCATGTGATGTTTCACCGCAAGCGGCCGGGCGGCATCCTTGTTACGCGCATTCTGCACCAGCGCATGCAACCGGAGCGGCACCTTAGCACGAGCAGCGGCGAATAGCCCTGTGTAAAGCCGCTGAAAGAGGACTGCGCGTGATTTGCGGCCGCTTAGAGCGAACCCCTCTCCCAGGACAGACCTTCCCTGCCCATCCGCTACAGTAAGAACAAGCCGTGCCTCCCCAATCCCAGCAAAGCAGCTACACCGAGGGCGTCAACCCCTGGCTGATCGCCATCTCCGTCATGCTCGCCACCTTTATGGAGGTGCTGGACACGGCGATCGCCTCCGTGGCGCTCCCTTACATCGCCGGATCGCTTTCGGCCTCGAACGATGAGGCGACCTGGGTTTTGACGAGCTACCTGGTCGCGAATGCCGCGATCCTGCCGGCAAGCAACTGGTTTTCGCTCCGGTTTGGGCGCAAGCGCTTCCTGCTCACCTGCGTGGTGATTTTCACGGTCGCCTCGGTGTTTGTGGGGGCGGCACCCTCGTTGGCGTTTATCTTGCTGGCGCGGGTGGTCCAGGGCGCAGGCGGCGGGGCGTTGCAGCCGCTTTCGCAGTCGATCCTGCTTGAAAGCTTTCCGCCGGCCAAACGCGGGGCGGCCATGGCCTTGTTCGCCTTTGGGGTGGTGGTGGCCCCGGTGATCGGTCCGACCCTGGGCGGCTACTTGACCGATGCCTATAGCTGGCGCTGGGCGTTTTACATCAACGTGCCGGTGGGGGCGCTTGCGTTTTTTATGATCAGCCGGTTTGTCCATGACCCGCCGTACATTAAAAACGCCAAAGTGGGGCCGTTCGATAACATCGGCTTCGGCGCGCTGGCGGTGTGGGTGGGGTGCCTGCAGATCGTGCTTGACAAAGGGCAGGAGGACGACTGGTTCGGAGCGGTGTGGATTCGCTGGGCGGTCGCGTTTTGCGTGATCGCGTTTGTGGTCTTTCTTGTCCGGAGCTTCACAGCGAAGCACCCGCTCGTCAATCTGCGATCCTTGCGGGACCGCAACTTCGCGGTAGGCTGCACACTGATCTTCCTGTTCGGGATCTCGCTGTACTCGCTGGTCACGGTGCTGCCGCTGTTCTATCAGGAGCTACTGGGCTACACCGCCTTTGCAGCGGGCATGGCGGTGTTTCCGCGCGGGGTGGGGTCTATCCTGGGCATGCCGACCATCGCATTTCTTGGGAACAAGATGGACCCCCGGCTGCTGCTGACTTTTGGTTTTACGGTATACGGCATCACCTCGCTCGTGTTCGGCAACGTGACACTCGCCATCGGCCCTTGGACGCTGACCTGGCCGATCGTCATCACCGGGTTTGCGCTGTCATTTGTGTTTGTGCCGATCACGACCGTCTCCTATGGGACCCTGCCGAACCAGGAGATTGGGAACGCGAGCGGCATCTTTAACCTGCTGCGCAACGTGGGCGGCTCGGTGGGGATCTCGCTCGCGCAAACCTTATTAACGCGGCGGAGCGACCACCACCAGAACGAAATCCTGAACTATGTGCCGCAGTCGGGGGCGGTCTTTCAGCAGCGTTTGGGACAAATCCAAGGCTACCTGGCGCACCAGACCAGCCCGGCCAATGCCCGCGGGGCGGCGCAGGGGCAAATTTACAGCCAACTCGGCGGCCAAGCGCTGCTGTGGGCGTTTGTGGATGTGTTCCGGTGGTTGGCGGTCATTTGCTTTATCAATGTCGGGGTGGTTTGGCTGTTTAAGAAGGTAAAAAAAGGCGCGGCGGCCGGGGCGCACTAGGGTCTGGGTGCCGTTCCGGTAGTCTGAGTAGAGCGGCTGTCGTCGGCACCTGCTTCAGTTGCGACGCCTGGCACTCCGCGACGCAGCCCGGCCTCCGTCGCGCAAGGATCCTCCTTTTGTCAGCAAACCAGCAAACAGCCATCATCATCGGCGCAGGCCCGGCAGGGCTCACGGCGGCGCTTGAGTTTTGCCGCCGCTCCTCGATCCGGCCCATCGTGCTGGAGGGGAGCGAACGCATCGGCGGCATCTCCTGCACGATTCGGCACAATGGGAACCGGATCGACATCGGCGGGCACCGGTTCTTTTCCAAATCCGACCGGGTCATGGAGTGGTGGACCTCCTTGATGCCGATCGCGGGCGAGGGAGACGAGTTTTCCGTTCGCTACCGGAATCAACAGCGCGCGGTGAAAGCGGGTCCAGAAGGAGCGGACCCGAACCTGCGGATGTTGGTGCGCCCGCGCAAAAGCCGCATTTACTTCCTGCGTTCGTTTTTCGACTATCCCCTGTCGCTTTCCGGCGCGACCCTCCGGCGCTTGGGCTTCCTGCGCACTGTGCGCATCGGGGCCAGCTACGGGAAGGCGCGGCTCTTTCCCCGACGGCCGGAGCGGACGCTCGAGGACTTCCTTATCAACCGGTTCGGGCGTGAGCTGTACCTGACCTTTTTCAAGAGCTACACGGAAAAGGTCTGGGGCGTGCCTTGCGAGCAAATCTCCGCCGAGTGGGGGGCGCAGCGCATCAAGGGCCTTTCGCTGCGCACGGCGGTGGCGCACTTCCTTAAGAAAACCTTTGGGCGCAAGAAGCCGAGCGGCGACCTCGCCCAGAAGAGCACGGAAACCTCGCTGATCGAGCAGTTCCTCTACCCAAAATATGGTCCGGGGCAGCTGTGGGAGCATGTAGCTAGCCTGGTCCGGGAGGCCGGCGGCGAGGTGAGGACAGGCTGGAAGGTGTGCGGGGTGCACGTTGCGCCTTCCGGCGACCGGATCGAGTCGGTCGAAGCGCGTTCGGCTTCAGGAGAAATGGAAACTTTCACGGGGGATTACTTTTTCTCGACCATGCCGGTGCGCGAGCTCCTGCGGGTGATCGATGCGCCGGTCCCGTCGGAGATCCAGGCGATCTCCGACGGGCTCGCGTATCGGGACTTTATTACCGTGGGTCTTCTGGTAGACAGGCTCTTAGTTACGGAACCGGACGGCTCCATGCTCAAGGACACCTGGATCTACATTCAAGAACCGGATGTCTCCGTGGGGCGGCTGCAGATCTTCAATAACTGGAGCCCGTACATGGTCGCCGACCCAAGCAAGGTGTGGATCGGGCTCGAATACTTCTGCTATGACACCGACCCATTGTGGCAGATGTCGGATGGGGAGATTGCGCGGTTTGCCATCGCGGAGGTGACGAAGATAGGCCTGCTGCGGGCCGAGGACGTGCGCGACAGCGCGGTGTTCCGGGTTCCCAAGACCTATCCCGCCTATTTTGGGACTTACGAAAGGTTCCCGGAGATCGTCCGCTACATGGACCGCTACGAGAACCTATTTTTAGTAGGCCGCAACGGGATGCACAAGTACAACAACCAGGACCACTCCATGCTGACCGCGATGACAGCGGTGGATAACATCCTGGCCGGCCGGCTTGATAAGTCGAACCTGTGGGAGATCAATACGGAGCAGGAGTACCACGAGAAGCGGGCGGAAACCCGCGAAGAAGTCGCGGTGGAGCGGGAGCTAGCCGCGCGTAAGTAAAGCGGCTACTGCCAGTGATCGCTGCGAAGGTTGACCCACCAGCAGGGCGACCGTCGTTCGTGCGGAAGCAGGGCCATGACACAGGGCACATCGATGTCGCCGAAATAAACGTAGTGCCAGCGGCCGTTCCCGTCGGAGATCGCGACATATTGCTTGACGCTGGTGAACGAAGCAACATCCCCGTGCCGCTGCCGCCAAACGAAAACTCCGTAGTCGGCGGCAATGGCCGCCATAAGAGTCAGGGCGAGCAGGAGCAGCCATGACCGTTTTTCCCGGGAGATCACCGCGCTTCGGGAGTTGGAGCCTGCAGCATCGCTTCGAGCTTCGCCGGGTCAAAGCCGATCATGACCTCCCCGCCCACCTGGAGCGTGGGCGTCGACCGGCTGCCCAGGTCCATCAGTTCGCGAAAGGCTTGTGGATCCGCCTGCACATCCTTGTACTCGAACGGAACCCCCCGGCTCTGGAGAAACATGCGGGCGGCGAAGCAGGGCGCGCAGCCGGGCTGGCTATAGAGGGTCACCTTGGGGCTGTGTGTGTCAGGCATATTGGAAGGATTCCGTTGCGGCGCATTTGGTTTCAGGGGAACTGTTCGCCGGGGTGGGCCATGTCGGCGACGCGCATGAGGTCCATCCAGATAGGCAGGGCGGTTTTTCCGCCCGTTTCCCCTTCCCCGAGCGAGGTTCGGCCGTCGTAGCCCACCCATACGCCGCAGGTGACGGAGGGAGAAAAGCCCAGAAACCAGGCATCCGTCGCGCCCGTGGTGGTGCCGGTTTTGCCCGCGAGGGGGTGGTCGAGCGTCGCGGCCTCAGCCCCGGTGCCGCCGGGCGCGGTCACGGCCCGCAGCAGCCGCAGCATGGTTCGGGCCACGCGGGGGCTGGTGACGGCAGTGGCTCCATCGTCCTGTTTCAGGTCATTCTGTCTGAGATCAAGAGGAATGCCGTCGGAGCCGGCCACGCGGCGAATGAGCCGGGGTGCGACGCGCATGCCGTCGTTGGGAAAGGCGGAGTAGGCGGCAACCTGCTCGCGCAGGGTGATCTCGACCGCTCCCAGGGCAACGGGCAGGTACTCCGGGATGCGCGAGGTGATGCCGAACCGGTGCGCGGTCGCGACCACCTTGCTCATCCCAACCTGCGCCGCAAGCCGCACGGCGGGGATGTTGCGCGAATCGGCAAAGGCGTGTTCGACCGTGATCTCGCCCAGGGTATTGCCCTCGTAGTCGCGCGGCTGATAGCCGTTGAAAGAGGTCGGCGCGTCGAGAATAAGCTGGTCCGGTGTCACGCCCGCCTCGACAGCCGCCGTGTACACATAGGGTTTAAAGGACGACCCGACCTGGCGCTCGGCCTCCGTCGCGCGGTTGTACTGCGACAGCGCGAAGTCCCGGCCGCCCACCATCGCCAGGACATCGCCGGTGGCATTATCAATCGCAAGCAGGGAGGCTTGGGCTCCGGTGTCCTCTTCGAGCGTGGCGCGCCAACCGTCCGGGCTGCGGCTTCCGAGCTTGACGTACACGACGTCGCCGGGCCGGAGAAACTCTCTTGCCGCATGAAACCCGGTCCAGGCCCAGTCTTCCGGGGTCAGAGTGATTTCCTCGGGGCCGATGCGGGCCTGCACATTCTCTGTGCCTAGCGAGGTCACGAGGGCATGGACATACGAGCCGGGAACCGGGGGCGTGGTCCAGTCCGGGTGGCGAAACGTCGCGAGATCGACGTGGGCGGTCCGCAGGTTGAGCAAACGGCCGCGCCAGCCCTGCCGCCGTTCGTAGGCCGCCAGCCTTTCAAGCACAGCGCGGTTGGCGGCGCGCTGCAACGCGAGATCGAGCGTGGTATCCACCCGGAGACCGGCGCTACGGAGCGCATCCGGACCCAGATCACGCTCGAGCTCGCGCCGCACCTCCTCCACAAACCACGGCGCTTCGCTGTTCGGCGGCGGCGCGAGACGGAGGCCCAGGGGGGCGGCTTGCGCCTCAGCGGCCTCCCCGGGCGTGATCTTGCCGTCATTCCGCATGGCTGCCAGCACCTGGTTTCGGCGGCGGAGGGCGCGCTCCGCGTGGGCGGTCGGCGAAAACTCCTCGGGGCCCTTAGGCAGCCCGCCAAGCAGGGCGGCTTCCGCGAGGGTCAGCTCGCTCGCGTGCTTGCTGAAATATGTTTCGGCCCCGGCTTCAAACCCGTATGCGCCGTGGCCCAGATAGATTTGATTGCCGTACAGCGTAAAGATCTGCTCCTTGGTGAACGAGCGCTCGATCTCGATGGACAGAAGCGTTTCCTGGAGCTTGCGCCCGGCTGTGCGTTCGTCCGACAGAAACAGGTTGCGCGCCAGCTGCATGGTGAGGGTGGAAGCGCCTTGCGCACGGCCCTTGGAGCGAAGGTCGTGCCAGGCCGCGCCGAGGACGCGAAACACGTTCACCCCGAAGTGGTGCTCGAATCCTTTGTCCTCAATGGAGATAACGGCGTCGCGCAGGACCGGGGCAAAACTCCCGTATGGAATCGCAACCCGGCGTTGAAGAGCGAACGAGCCTATCCGCTCTCCGTGAATATCGAAGAGCTCCGTGACGGTGGGCGGCTGGTAGCGCTCCAGGTCAGCGATCTCGGGGAGGTCGACCGAGTCGACCAGGACGAGGCCGCCGAGCGAACCGAACACCGCCGCAAGAATGCACAATGCGATGAGGCCGGCGCGGCGCAGCTTGCGGCGGCGTTCCCGCTCGTGCAAAGCAGCCCGGCGCGCAGCTGCGTTCGCTGCCGCGGGAAAAGCCGCCGGGCTCAGCTTTGCTTCGCCTTCAGCACGTCGAGCGCTTTGTTCAGCTGGTCGTCCACGCGCGGGTGGTTTACCTCAGCCGCCGGCTCGTCCTCCTCGGCCAGGAACTGGTCAATGGAGAGCGAGACGGGGATATTCGGTTTGACGGCGTTGGTTTGGATCGGCTTGCCATCAGGGGCATCGTACTTCGCCACCGTCAGGAGCATGGCCGCGCCATTCGGGAGGTCAATGGTTTTCTCGATCGCCCCTGCTCCAAAAGTCCGGTCGCCGACTACATCGCCGCGCTTGGCCGCGAGCACCGCCGCGGCAACGATCTCCGCCGCGCCGGCGGTGCCGTGGTTTACCAGGATCGCAAGCGGTGCCCCGCTCACGAATTTTTGCGGGTCGGCTGCAAAGGTTTGTGCCGGGTACTTTTGCCCGCTCACACTTGCCAGGGTGCCGCTCTGCACAAAAGCGTTGGCCAGGCGCACGCCCTGCATCTCGTCGCCGGTAGACACATCGCGCAGGTCGAGCAGCACCTTTTTCTGCTTGCCCGCGCTCTTCAGCGCGGACTCAAGCTCCGTGACCCGCTCCTTGCTGAGCGTGACGGGCTTGAGATAGAGAATGGTCCCGTTGTCGTACTGCTCCGTGCCAAGCGCGGGGATCGCAACCGGACCCCGCGTCATCTTCCGGGTCACGGGGTCCTCCTTCCCGGGCACGATCATATCGAGTGCGACGGTTGTACCGGTCTTGCCTTCAAGCATCAACCGCATCATGGCCAAGGAAAGATCGTGCGTGCTCTTGCCGTCGATTGCCTCGATGACATCGCCGTCCTGAATCCCTTGCTTGTCGGCCGGGCTTGAGGGGATAACGGAAACCACTGTGGCATAGCCGTAGCGTTTGCTCACCTGCATGCCGAACTGCTGGTCGTTGGCGGGGTTCGCGGTAGAAGCCAGCTCTGCCTTGTACGCCTTGTACTCGTCCGGCGTCAGATAGCTCGAGTTCGCGTCCAGCGAGTCCACAAGCCCGTGCAGCGCGCCGTCGGTAACGGAGGGCAGGCTGGGCGTGACCACATAAAAGTTCTGGATCTTGCGCAGGACTTCCTCAAAAACGCCCATCTGCTTGTAGGCGTTACCATCCTGCGAGAACCCGCCTGCGCGCACGCTCGCCGGGAGAAACCCACCGGTGAGCACTACGAGAGCCACGACGACGGCAAGGCCGAACACAAATCGCTGAAACTGCTTCGACATAAAGAGTGAGACCACGCGGGCCGGGAATGGAAAGCGCTGAAACTGCTCATGATCATACTCCCCTTCCGCAAGCGCCGCCTCTGGGAGCGGTTCAGTGTGTAACGGGCCCTACCTGGTCGACGCGCCACATGGGGCCGTCCTCGAAGAACTGGCCTTCTTCCCGGACAAAGGCGGGAGCCTCGCCCTCCAGAAAAAGAAAGTGCCAGTCCTTTGGCTGCTTTCCGACCAAGGGGGCCACAATGCCAGTCAACCCGCCGAGGTCGGCTTTGCCTTGAAACTCACGAGCCTTCCGGGGGCTGCCCCCAACCCGAAACGGCACCATGCCTTCCGGCGTGATCGTAATGTGGATCAGGCGCGCTCCATGGTAGGCCACGATGTAAGGCAGTGTCGTTTTCGGCACTCGGTCGCCGATGTTCGTCAGCAAAGTAAGGGCGATGCCGTTCGCGAGGTCAGGAGGCAGGTCCATGTGCTGCGTTGTGACTTTCGGCGGCCCGCTTTTCTGTGCCTCGCGCAGCGTCACAGTGCCGCTCGGCACGTCGATGCTCATCTCCATGGGATTGGGAAAGCTTGGGCCGCGCTGGATGTGGTGGTCTTTCAGCAGACGAAACACACCGTGCTGCGTAAACTCGGCTGTTTCATCGTCGAGCGAGCCGTCATGGAAGCGGAAGCGCAGACGGGACACAATGCGCTTTCCCCGGACGACCTGGATAAGATCGCCCACCGCGACGGTTTTGCCGTCCATGTCGCGCAGGAGCAGGAAGCCATGCGTGGTTCCCTGGGGGTAACGGACGGCGACAGGGTCCGCGCGGAGAAGGGAGCCAAAGCAAAGAAAAAACAGGAAAAGCAGAAAAGCAGGTTGTTTCATCGAAGTTCCCCGGAGTGCCTTCAGAAACACTGAGCATACCCGATGACTCGCCGGCCGCAACAGCCTTCGGTAACCCGCCCACCATGCGGTCTACAATCCTGGCACAAGACCGAGGAGGGCGCGCAGCGAAGCCCGGTCCTGGGTGCCGCCGGCGAAGTCGTCGAAGGAACGGCCGGTGACGTGGATCATCTCGCGCCGGATCAGCTCTGCTCCACGGCGCGCGCCATCCTCGGCGGCTTGGAGCGGGTCTTCCCACTCGAGCACGGCCCAGCCGGGGTAGTCGTATTGGGCGAGCTTCGCGAAGATCGCGGGGAAGTCGATCTGCCCCATGCCCGCGGTGCGGAAGCGCCCCGGGCGGTCGACCCAGGCCTGGTAACCCCCATACACTCCCGAGCGCCCGCTCGGGCGCAACTCCGCGTCCTTGACGTGGAAGGCGCGGACATACGGGTGATACAGGTCGAGAAAAGCGAGATAGTCCATACCCTGCAGGACCATGTGGCTGGGGTCGTACAAGATTTTGGCGCGGGGGTGGTGGCCGACAGCGTCGAGAAAGCGTTCAAAGGTCGCGCCGTCGTGGAGGTCCTCGCCGGGGTGGAGCTCGAAGCACAGGTCGACTCCCGTCTCATCGAACGCGTTGAGGATGGGCAGCCAACGCCGGCCAAGCTCCGCGAACGCCTCCTCGACCAAACCCGCGGGGCGCTGCGGCCAAGGGTAGAAATACGGCCAGGCAAGCGCTCCTGAAAAAGTGGCATGCGCCCGAAGGCCGAGGCGGCGTGAGGCGCGGGCGGCGAAGCGCAGTTGGCCCTCGGCCCAGGCACGGCGGGCCGGCTCGTTTTTGCGGACGGACTCAGGAGCGAAGCTATCGAAAAGGCTGCCGTAGGCGGGATGGACCGCGACGAGCTGGCCCTGGAGATGGGTGGACAACTCGGAAATCTCGAGACCGTGATTCCCGAGCCGGGCGCGGAGGTCGTCGGCGTAACTTTGGCTTTCCGCAAGCTGTTCTAAGTCGAACAAGCGTACGTCGGTCGTCGGGAGCTGCACGGCACGAAAACCGAGACCGGCGGACCAAGCGGCGATCGCGTCGAGGGAGTTGAAAGGGGGCTGGTCCGAAAGAAACTGCGCGAGAAAAAGAGCTGGGCCTTGAATGGTTTTCATTTGGCAAATCAGTCCCGATCATCGTACAGCGGTTCTCACAGATTCACGGTCCGGGTGCTTCGACGAAGACAGGCGGCTTTGTGGCGGGGCCGTCCTTGCTTTCAAAACAGCACCGGGAGCAAACGCGCGCACACTCAGTTTTGGAGGAGTGACACAATGGCCGCGACAGGACAGCAGCGCACGGGCAAACACGCACAAGAGCGAAGTCGAGCCGGGACCGCACAAGAGATGCCCCGCGAGCAGCACAAGGGCGGCAAATAGGCCCGGGGAGCAACGGAGCGGGGCGGGGTCAGCCCGCCTTTCTCTGCGTTCAATGAAGTGCGGACGCGACTTGCGAACCCGTCTCCTGCTTTTGCTCTGCTTGCGCGACGAGCTTGCGCAGCTTTCCCGCGATGTTTGCGTCGCTTATGTGCTCATCCTGGAGGACGCCGTCGCTGTCAATGGTGAACGTGTGCGGGATTGCGTTGAGCCCAAAAAGCTGAGAAACGGGTCCGGTAAAACCGCCATCGCGGTACTTCGGCCAGGTCATGCCGTTATGCGCTACAAAGTCCTTCCATTTCGCTTCGTCCGAGTCCAGGCTGACACTGAGGATCACAAGCGGCTGCCCGGCAAACTCCCTCGCGATCTGCTGCACATGGGGCAGGGCTTCGCGGCAGGGTCCGCACCAGGTTGCCCAAAAGTCAAGAAGGACGACCTTGCCACGCAGGCCGTCGAGCGAGACCTGCTTACCGTCGAGCGTGGTGACGCGGAAAGCGGGGGCGATGCGCGCGCGGACCAGGTCAAGGCGCTCCACGAAACGGCTCACGCGCTCCAAGTCGAGTGAGCCCGGTTTGAGCTTCGGCAGCAGGGCGCTGAATACCTGCCGGGCTTGGTCGTCCTGCTGCTGCTCGGCCAGGCACATAGCTTGCACGTACATCGCGGAAGTGTCCTGGGGGGCGGCGGCGAGCGCGCTTTGTGCTTCCTTCTCGGCTTCAGCGAAGCACTCGCTTTTCTTTTTTGCTTTTCCCATGGCCAGCAGCACCTTGGCCCGCTCGAGGTGCGCCCCGGCTTCCTGTGCGGGATTTTGAGCGATGGCCAGCAGTTCGCCCGACGCAGCTTCGGCCGCTTTCCAGTCGCGGAGTCCGGTTGCGAGCTCAACTGCCTTTTCAGCACAGAGAGCGCAGCGGTTGCCGTCGAGCTTATCGGCCTTGCGATACGCGTCCAAGGCAAAGGAGTACCGGTGGCGCTTTTCGAGCGACTGCGCTTCGGCGAAGCCTTTCTGCGCACGCGGGTCTGCCCGACCGGCGGTTTGTGCGTGCGCGACGGCAGCGGGGAGCAAGAGGAAAAAGAGCGCGGTGACACGAGCGAACACGGGAGCCTCGGAAGTCGAGCTTAGGAAGCAGCGGATTCACCGTAGCACGCTGTGAAATCAACCGCGACAGAATCGACTCTGCCTTCACTTCACCTTCCCGATTTGGGAATTAAAAGTCCACATGCGCCCGCACAGAGGAAACCCAAACGGGCCCTCGATCGCGGTTGTATCCAGGGTCGGTGAGGTGCGAAAGGCCAAGCGCGAAGTACAAACCACGCTGGACGTGGAGGTTGTAGTAGCTTTCCACAATGTTTTCGCGCCCGTAGCGAAGGCGTCCGTCGCCGAGCAGGAAGCCCAGGCCACCGTCTGCGAGGTAGTTTTGGTGGTCGCGCTTGATGGCGTTCGACACAAATGCCACGCCAAGCTTGTCGTTGCGGCGCCCCCACCGGCTCCCGTCGTAGTCGCCGCCCGCGAGCACGGTCTGGTCCACCTCCGTATAGCAGAAGCTTTCATGCTGCCCTTCGTTCCAGCCGAAGCGGCCGCCGAAACGCAGGTGCTCGGTGACCTGCTCCTCGGTCGAGTAGCCAAAACCGTACTTGACCGCGCCGAAGTGTTCGTGGCTCGTGATGTCCGGCGTGGCATCCTCGCCGCGGAGATACGCGTTTACAGCTTCGCGATATGTGCCCATGTGGGCCGCGTTTACATAGGCGAGCACGCGCTGCACCCCCCGCATCCCGGGCCAAAGGCCTTTGCGGAGCTCGAACTCCACATTGTGCCCACGGGCGCGGCTCAGGGCCCAATCCAGGTTGATGCCGTTGGCGACCGTAGGCATTACTGCCAAGCCGTAGCGGGCAGCCCAGCTGCGGTCCTGATACTCAAGGGTCGCGGCATAGGTATAGCCGCGGGTGTCGGCGGCATAGTCCCATGTGCCGTTGTTATCCACCGTCCAGTTCATAAATTGCAGATGGCTGTCGCTGAGCACGGCATTGATGTCGAACACGTCGGGAAGGGACATTTTGCCCAAACGGAACTCGAAGCGGCGCACGGGAGCGCGCAGGGCGAGAGCCAAAGGGCCGCGCGGCGTTTCGGTCATCTCGCTGGTCAGCCCGATCGTTTGGTGCACTTCAATACGGGCGATATACGGTGCCGAGCCCAGGCTGGGGTTGCGGACGACATCGAGGTTGGTGAACCCGGCCAGACCCAGCGCTTGGCTCAGCCCGCGGCCGCCGGCCGACTCGACATCGAGAATGAAGTCGGTGTTGTAGCGCAGTTCCCGATCGGTGGCCGGGCGGTTGAGCAGCCGCTCGACCTGGTCGGCGAGGTACAAGGTTCCGAGCAGCGAGGTTTTGTACTCGCCCGCGTTGCGAAAGCTGTTGAGCCCCTGATACGGCGCGTGGAACGGGAGGTTGGCCTGAAAAATGATGTTCGCCTGGCCCGCGATGTACCAGGGCGTGTCTCCGGGGTGCGCAAACTCGGTGAGCTGGTCGCCCGCCTGGTCTGCCTCCTCCCCATGCTGGGCGCTTGCTGTCGAGTGTCCGCCACCGGCTGATTGGGGCGGTGCGTAAGATCCCGGCGCGTTTGGAAGCGCATCCGAGGGAGAAACGAGGCTTTCCGCCTCCACGTGAGGAACGCCCGCCGTGCAGGCAAGCAGGAAGCAAAACACGGCGGCGAAACAGCGCAAGAAACCTCCACGCAAAGAACTGGGATGCTTTGGCGATAGTACCTTGCCGGCAGTGGAAATCAGTCCTGCACGCGTGGTCCCGATGCGCCTGAAAAAAGAGCCGTACCTCCCAGCTTGCCAAGCCGCGCGCGGGCGCGCTTCACACTTGTCCACGCCGGCAGGGCTCCCTCCAGTGACGCTGCACGGGGAAAGCTGCGCGAGTGGCAAGCCGGGGACGGGGGCCGCGGCGGTGCCCCAAAAAATCCGGTTTCTCCCGCAAAAGATCGGCCGGAATAAATCAGGGCTTCAACTACGGCGTGAGCAGGCCTTTGCAGACGGCGGACCCCGGTTCTCGATACACTGGACAAGCACCATAGTTTGCGCGCCGCGGCGCGCTTCCCAGCCGCGTACTTCGTCTTTTGCGCCGGAGCTTCTTGCACAGCTAGCCCACAGCACAACAGTGCGGCCACGCACGAAAGGTCTTCTATGAAGAAATCTGAAATCTTGCGCGCCTGGGCCGGCATTCTTGCCGGACGTCCGCCTTCCCTTTCCATTGAGATCACCAAAGAGTGCCCGCTACGATGCCCGGGCTGCTATGCCTTCGACGCTGCCCATTTGGGAGGCGGCACGGAACTCCGCCAACTTTCGGACTTCAAGGGCGACGACCTGGTCCGCAATGTGCTGGCGCTGGTAGACGCGCACAAACCGCTCCACGTCTCGCTGGTGGGCGGAGACCCGCTGGTGCGGTATCGCGAGCTCGAGCTGCTGCTGCCCGAGCTTGAAGCCCGCGGCGTGCATACGCAGGTGGTTACCAGCGCTTTTCGCGTGATCCCCGCGGCTTGGCAACGCTTTAAGAGCATGAGTGTGGTTGTTTCCATCGACGGCCTGCAGCCCGAGCACGACGAACGCCGCAAACCCGCCACCTACGAGCGCATCTTGAAAACAACCGCCGACGCGCGGATCACGGTGCACTGCACCATCACCAGCCAGATCGCCTCGCGCGCCGGCTACCTCGAGCAGTTTCTCCAGTTTTGGAGCGAGCAACCGCAGGTCAACAAGGTTTGGTTCAGCCTGTTTACCCCGCAGCGCGGTGCTACCGACCCCGAAATCCTCACTCCCGCCCAACGCGCCTCCGTACTTACGGAGCTGCTCCGCTTGCGCGGTTCGTATCCCAAGCTCGACATGCCCGAGTGGGTCCTGCGCGAGATCGCAACGCCTCCGAAGCGACCGGAAGAATGCATCTTCGCGCTCACCACCACGACGATCTCCGCCGACCTCCAAACCAAAATCACGCCGTGCCAGTTCGGCGGCGATCCGGACTGTTCCCAGTGCGGGTGCGTCGCTTCCCTGGCTCTCGCGGGTGTAGGTCACACGAAAGTGGTGGGCGGGCTGACTGCCGGGCACCTCTTCGTGGCATCCGATCGCATCGGGAAAGTCTGGAAGCGTGCCTTCCCGGTCGGCAGCACCGCGCCGGGAAAGCCCGCGCCAAAGGTCCGCGACGAAGCACTCGTCACGATTCAAAGGCCCTAAAAAAGAAAGGAGCGGCAGGTTCGCCGCTCCTTTTGCTCGATTTTAGGGCGTCTTAGTAACGGTCGTGGTCCCCATGCCAGTGATCGCGATCGCGATCCCAGCCCCGCTCATACGCGCGCTGCCGCTCCCACTGCTCGTGCCGCCATTCCGCTGCCCGTTCGGCTTCCCACTGTTCACGCCGCTCGTGCTCAATCCAACGCTGACGGCGGTAGGCGTCATAGGCGTACGGGTCGTTGTAGCCGTACACCGGAGCAGGGTATGCGCCGACGCCGACGGCAAACGTGACCTGGGCTTCGGCTTTGTGCGGAGCTGCAAACAGGAGCGCCCCCGCGAGAGCCGCGCCCGTCATCCATTTTGTAATCGTCTTTGTGCTGCGCATCGTGTCACCTCCGTGCTACGAGGGAAAAAACACACGCGCGGCCCGCGAGTTTCGCGCAACTTTTCAGCGCGGCTGCGGTTGGCGCTCGGTTATGCCCGCTTCGGTCACCACGCAATCGAGCGGGACGTCGTGGGTTTGCGGCTGGATGGATGGGAGCCTCGCCAGATGGAAGCCGAGGCCGATCGCGAGCGGTCTTTTTCGCGCCCCGGCAAGCGTCCGATCGTAATAGCCGCCGCCGTATCCTAGCCGGTAACAGCTTTCATCAAACCCGACCACGGGAATTACCAGCACGTCCGGCTCCACGCCCCTGCCCTCGCTCGGATGTTGGAGCCCGGATGGCTCGGCTTCCGTCGCATCGCCCGGCTTCCACAGCCGGAAAGCGAGGGGCAGGTCGCGTCCAACCACCACGGGCAGCGCCGTCGCGCCGCCTTCTTCTTCCACGAGCGTGAACACGGCCCAGGGGTCGATCTCGCCGCGAAAGGGCCAGTACAGCCCGACGGTTCCACCTGCCCAACCCTTGAGCCGCGCCCGCAGCCGTTTCAGTGCGCGGGCGCTTGCCTTTGCTTGCTGATCGGGCGGAAGCGCGGCGCGGGCCGCAAGCAGCTCCGCGCGCATCGCCCTGCGCCAGGTTCGCGCTCCCTCCGCCGTTAGCGCGCCGGGTTCAATCGTCGTCATCCTTGCGCTTGCCGCCTTTGACCGGGTGCCGCAGCTGTTCGGGCAGCGGGGCCGCGCTCATCGCATCGCGCCACAAGATCGCGTTGAGCTCCGCCGTGGGTGCCTGGTCCGCGTGGGTAAAGTCCATCCGCGCTGATTCACGCGCTCCCGGGCTCCGGGCCGTGTTCGCCTGGTAAATCAGCCCGTTGTCGCGGTTGCGCGCATCCGCTGTAAAGGCCGGCTGGTCGCCCGGACCGGCAAACAGCGGCGCCATCACCGGCGCGAAGGCGTCGTTGTTGTTCATCGGCGGCAGGGCCAGGAGGCTTTCCATCGTACGGATCGTGCTCACGGTCGTATAGAAGCGGTGGTCCACAAAGGGCTTTTCACCTTCGGGCCGGGGCGCGTACTTGCTCACAACCAGGCAAACGCTGCGGTGCGCGTCCACGTGGTCCGCGCCATCCTGCGCATCGTCTTCCAGGATAAAAAACGCGGTATCCGCCCAAAATAGGCTGTGCGAGACCGCTTCTACCGCGCGCCCGACGGCCAGGTCGTTGTCCGCGATGGAAGCGGAGGGCGTCGGCATACCCGGCCTGGTGCCGGCGGTGTGGTCGTTTGGCAAGCGGAGCTGGATAAAGTTCGGCATGGCGTCGCGGCCGGCGTTGCGCGCGTCCACCCAGCCCCGGAACTTGGTTAGGAATTCTTCCACCCGCAGCTGGTCGGGGAACGCGAGCTGGAAGTCCGGATACTGCGGGTCGAAGTGCCCCTGGAGCTCCGGCTTGGTTGCGGTGTTGGACGCGATCATGGGGATCGCCCACGGGTACGGGCTCACGCCGCCGCCGTAGTTGGCCGGGATCGGCTCACCCTTGTGGATCGCGGGCCGCGGGCACCCGGTCGTCACCGGCTCGGGCGTGCCTTCCAGGGGCGATGCCTGCTTGGAAACAGGCGCTTTTTCCGCGCAGAACTTGGTCGAAATGTACTCGCCAAAGTGGTACAAGGTTTTGCCGTGCCGGGCGAGATCGCCCCATAGATAGCCGCTTGCGGGCTCGTTCACGTCCGGGATGCCCTGGAGGATCGGGTAGCCGTTCGAGACCACGCCCTCGTAGTCGTAGGAGCGCTCACCGCCGCGGTAGCTCTGCTGCCAGGTCTTTTCCGTGTAATCGGAGGTGATGGCCGCGTTCGACCACACATGCCCATCGCCGGAAACTTCTGCCGAATCGTAAAAATTGTCGAGGATGCCGAACTGCTCGGCCAGCTTGTGCTCATTGGGCGTGATGTCGCGGCCGTACATCGTCAGTTTCGGATCACCGTTAGCGGCCGACTCATCGCCCAGGATCTGATCGTAAGTCCGATTTTCCTTAATAATGTAGATGATGTGCCGGATCGGGTTCGCGCCGGAGCGGAACGCGATCTGCTCGGCGGCGGCTTTTATGCGGTTATCCCGGACCACCTCGGCGGTGTCCGCGGCAAGTTGCATGTCGAGTCCCGCGAGCGGAACCCGCGCAAACGTCCCGTGGAGCAGGGTACCGATATAGGTGCGATCCGGGTGCGGCGTACCTTTGGGCGCGCCCTTTTGCGGGAAGTCATTCGGCCCCGTGCCCTCGCCCTTGGCTGTCGCGATCAGCAGCTCCTGCCCGGTTGCGGCGAGCGCCGTCGGATACCATCCGGTCGGCACAAACCCGAGCGGACGGGCTGCCTTTTTTTTCTTACCCGCGCGCGTGTCGAATACGGCCACCGCGTCCGAGCTCGCGTTAGCGGCGAACAGCCGCTCGCCGTCCGGCGAAACGGCGACCGCGTCCGGCACCGCGCCGAAGTACGTCTGGCCCGGCAGCTTGGTGTCGAAGAACCCCACGGCGTGCATCGATTTCACGTCGACCGCAGCCGCCATATCGCGGTTTGCCAGCGCGACGTATAGCCGTTTGCCGTTCGGCGCAAGCGCGAGCGCCGCCGGTTGCGAGCCCGCCGCCGTCGGCGTCCGTGGCCCGAGCAGGCTCGCCCGGCCCAGCACCCGGCCATGCACGAGGTCGAGCTTGGCAACGGCCGACCCGTTCCACAGCGCAACGAAACCCAGCTTGCCGTCCGGGGTTGCCGCCACTGTAATCGGGTAGGCCGCCGGTACCGTGCTGGTGGTAGAAAGATCAAACCGGGCCAAGACTTTGCCCGTTTCCGCGTCCATCAGCAGCGCATCGTCGGATAGATCATCGGCGATCAGCAGCGCGTCGCGACCGTTGGCATGCACCAGGCAAAGCCCTGAGGGGTATGGAATCGCCATCCCACGCGCCACGGGCTTCTTCAAGGCATTCTGCTGCTTACCGTTGGCAAGCTGTTGCAGGGGCACGGGCAGCAGACGCTCCGGCGTCAGTTTGCCGTTGTCCACGGAGTACACGGCGATCGCATTGCCGGTTTCCCCCGCGGCACCGCCTTCGGGCGCGGTCAAGGACGCGAAGCTTGCATACAGCCGCTTGCCGTCACTGCTCCACGCCAAGCCCTGGTACAGAGTCTGGTGGGCACGGTGGGCCAGGGTACGAACATCGGGTGAGTCGATGTGCTCGCCTGTCTGGAGATCGACGACGAGCACCGACTGGTCGTAGTGCGACTCCGCCGTGCCATACCCTGCGTTCAGCGTCGCCGCATAGCGCCCATCGGGCGATACCACCAGCGACATGGGCAGGCTGTTCTCCTGGAAGGGCGAGCCCGGCAGCGTCGCCTCGATCTGCTTGCTGCTCGGCAGGTTGTTTTGCGCGAAACAAACAGCGAGTGGAAGCGCAAGGAAAGCGGCTGAAGAAATGGCAAAAGGGCTGAGGCGCATCCTCTTCACCATACCCGCCTGGACCGTGAGAAAACGCCCGGCTCGGAAAATTCACAATCGAGGTTCACGGCTCGTCGCGGTATACCGCGATCTCCGGCTTGCCTCCCTGCCGCAGCCTGGCCCGGAACATGCCCGGAGTGTTGAAGCTCCACGCCATCTGCCCGTCAGGCGTGAGAGCGATAACCCCGCCGTCGCCGTGGATCGCCTCAAGCTGCTTGTGGATGACTTCGTCCGCGGCCGCTTGCAGTTTCATCCCTTTGTATTGCACCAGCGCGCAGACCGTGCGCGCAACGGTGAGGCGGATAAAGTATTCACCGGTGCCGGTGGCGGAAACCGCGCACGATTGGTTGGAAGCGTAGGTGCCCGCGCCGATGATGGGTGAGTCGCCAACCCGATCCCAGCGCTTTGCAGTCACGCCGCCGGTCGAGGTGCCCGCCGCGATATTGCCGTGCTGGTCCAAAGCCGCAACCCCGACCGTGCCGTACTTATGCGCTTCCGGCTGCTCAAAGAAGCTCAAAGGCTTGCCCGGCGCGGGCGGCGCGCCCGCGGGCCGCGCCGGTACCGGCAGTCCTTCGGCCTTCAGCTGTTTTTCAAGCGACTCCCAGCGCCGCTCGGTAAAGAAGTAGCTCGGCGGCTCCTGTTGCAAACCCACATGCGCCGAAAACGCGTCGGCTCCCGCGCCGATCATCATTACGTTTTGCGACTTGTCCATCACCGCGCGGGCAAGCGAGATGGGGTGCCGGGTTTTTTGCACGTCCGCGACAGCTCCGGCCTTCATCGTTGCGCCGTCCATCATGGCCGCATCCATCTGGTTGGTTCCATCCGCCGCGAACACCGCGCCGCGCCCAGCGTTGAACAGCGGATTGTCTTCAAGCAGCTTGATGGCGGCTTCCACCGCGTCTACAGCCGAGCCGCCATGGTCAAGCACCGCGCCCGCGGCCGTGATCGCTTCGTTCAAGCCCGCCCGGTACTGGGTTTCCGCCTCGGCGGTCATGGAGGAGCGCTCGATCACCCCGGCCCCGCCGTGCAGTACCACAGCCCACCTATGCGGCGTCTGCGCTTGCGCCTCCACCGCCATCGTTCCCAGCAGCACGATCCCCAGCCTTTTCACGGGCGTTCTCCCGCGACGTCATTCCGCACCACTTTGCCGCCCTTCATTACAAACCGAACCCGGCGCACCGCCGAGATATCCGTGAGCGGATCGCCGTCTACCGCGATCACATCCGCGTAGAAGCCGGGCTTAAGCTCCCCCATCTGCCCTTCCCAGCCCAGGAGCCGCGCGCCATGGAGCAGGTCGGCGCGCAGCACATCGGGCGCGGGCATCCCGTACTCCACCATTAGCTCCAGCTCCCGCCCCTGCGTTCCATGCGGGAACGGTCCCACGTCCGAGCCGACTGCCATGGGCACACCCGCTTCAAGCTGCTTGCGAAACTCCGCCCTATGGAACTGGAGCAGCGCACGCTCACGCGAGGCGGTTTCAGGCGTTGCCGCGTGCGCGGCGAAGTACTCGGAAATCGTGAACGTCGGGACCGCATAGATCTGCTTTTCCTTCATCAGCCGCATGGTGTCCGGGCTTAGCTGGTAGGCGTGGTCGATCGAGGCCACGCCCGCCGCGGCTGCGAACCCCGCGCCGGGCTCGGCTGTGCAGTGCACCCCCACCCGCGTCCCCACCCGCGCCGCTTCCGCGACCGCCGCCGCCAGCTGCGCTTCCGTGTACTGGTAGGGCGCGGTCAGCTTCCCATCCGCGAAGTGGTCCGCGCCCGTTTCGTAGATCTTCGTGAAGTCCGAGCCTTCTTTGCGCTGCTCCCGCATCACGTGGATGAGCTCGTCTGCGCTATCGGCGTAGGTTGCGTTGCCGGGCACGTGCGCGGCCGGGTTGTAGTGGAGCGCGTCCTCGTGCCCGCCCGTAATGCTGATGGCGTTGCCGCTCACCCGCATGCGCGGCCCGGGGATCAGGCCGGCGTCGATCGCCTCGCGCACGGCAGTATCGGCCGAGCCGGCCCCCTCGGTGCCCATGTCGCGCTCCGCCGTGAAGCCGGCCATCACATCGGCCCGCGCGGCCAGCTCCGCCCGGATGGTGCGCTCGGGGACGGATTCGATGACGGTTTGCAGGTCCTCCGCCCCGGGGTGGAGAAACAGGTGCACGTGCGCGTCGATCAGCCCGGGCATCAGCGTTGTGGAGCCCAGGTCGAGCACCCGCGCCCCCGGCGGATGGGGCACGGAGGCACCCGCGGCGACGATGCGCTCGCCCTCCACCAGCACCTCGCCGGGGGAAACGAGCGCGCCTCGACTCACGTCAAGGAGATGTGCTCCGCGCAGCACCGTCGGAGCGGAAGCCGGGAGCTGCTGCGCGCCCAACGCCGCTGCCGGCGCAAGGACCGCGAGTGCAATGCAGCGCAAAGCCGGGAAAGGGGCCCAAAGCATGGCAAGGATGCTAGCACGGCTCACGGCGTAAGCAAGCGTCGCGGCCAAGGATTCCCTTCTTGGGAATCCTCAGCTGCGCTTCCCCATTTTGAAACCCCCGCTGCCCTGATTGCGAACATGCGGCTTGCCGCGCGCCAAACGTGTGGCAGACTTACCCAAGAGGTCACCCCATCTATGAAGCTTTCGCTCGTGGTCGCGTCCTTGGGGCGCACAAGGGAGGTTGAAGAACTGTTCGAAAGCTTCCGCGAGCAGCCTTTCCGAGACTTTGAAGTCCTTTTGGTTGATCAGAACGACGATGGACGGCTTGATCCCATCGTTGAACACTACGCGTCCCAGTTCACGCTGAGGCATCTGCGTTCGGATGTCCGCAATGCGTCGCACGCGCGCAATGTGGGGCTCGCCGAAGCCGCGGGCGAGATTGTGGGCTTCCCGGACGACGACTGTTTGTACCTGCCCGGCACCATGGAGCGCGTGGTGGCGCACTTTGAAAGCGACCCCGGCCTCGTTTTGCTGGGCGGCAGCTGCGTTTCGCCCACAGGCGAGCTGGTCAACGGCCGCTGGACGCTGCACTCCTGCCCCATCACCGAAAAGAACGTTTGGACCACTATGCAAGGGTTTTCCATGTGGATCCGCACCGCGGAAGCCCGCTCGGTCGGGGGCTTTGACCCCGCGATCGGCCCCGGCACCCCGTGGGGGTCGAGCGAGGAGCCGGACTTCGGCCTGCGCCTGCTCCGGCGCGGGTACCGGGGCTTTTACGATGTCAAGCTGGGCGTCCGGCACCCGGACAAGAGCCTCAGCGCGCACGCCACCGCCCGCGCTTTTGAGTACGGCGCGGGGATGGGCCGCGTGCTGCGCCGCCACTCGATCGCCGCCCCCATCACCCTTCCCTACTTCATCCGCCCTTTCGGCGGCGTGCTGCTTTCGCTCCTCCGGGTGCGCGGCGGCCATGCCCGCTACTACTGGGGCACCCTGCGTGGGCGCCTGTTTGGTTATCTAGCCCAGCCCGCGCGCTAGCTTTCGCCGGCGAGACAAGGTTTATGGAAGAGCAAGCATACATCCCGGCGAAAGGCACCCCCGCACCACAGCTCCAGATTGTGGTTGGGATTGCCACCAGCGGACGCCCGGAGGTCCTCGCCGAAACCCTGGCCGATCTCCTTCGGCAATCCCAACCACCCTCTGGAGTGGTGGTTCTGTACGGCAAGAAAAGCGACATTGAGCAGCTGCCCGCGCGTTTTCCGTTTTTCCGCTTTATCCAAGGCGCAGGCGGACTTTGCGAAAAGCGCAACCGCATTCTCGATGAGATCGCGGGCGGAATGGCGGAAACGGATCTTCTGCTGTTTATCGACGACGACTTTCTTCTTGACCGCGACTATCTCCGGGTGATCGCGCATGCCTTCGCGGCGAACGGGAGCATGGCCGCCGCTACGGGTGCCGTGCTTGCCGACGGCGCCAAGGGCCCGGGACTCACGGTGAACGAAGGCCGGGCCACGCTTGGCCGCGCCGGCTTCCCTGGCCCGCACCTTGACGAGCCGCGCCCGGCGTTCAACACGTACGGCTGCAACATGGCTTTCCGGCTTGAAACAATCCGGGAGCACGGGCTCCGGTTTGACGAGCAGCTGCCCGCCTATGGCTGGTACGAGGACATCGATTTCTCGCGGCGGCTGCTTGCCCACGGCTCCGTCATGCACGTTCCCGGGGCCCGGGGTGTGCACCTCGGCACCAAGGCGGGGCGTGTTTCCGGCCGGCGGCTCGGCTATTCTCAGGTTGCAAACCCTGCCTACCTGTTCCGCAAGGGGAGCTTCCCCTTGGGAAACACGCTGCGCTCCATCGGACGCAACTTTGCTTCCAACCTCGTGCGGAGCGTAGCTCCGGAATCGTATGTAGATCGGCGAGGGCGGCTGCGCGGCAACCTTCTGGCTTTCGGAGACTTTCTGCGCGGGCGCATGCACCCGAGCCGTATCTCCCGGATGAACTGAATGCCCGCGAAGCTTAACTTGCGATTACCGTGTTGGTTAACAATGTAACTCGTACCCGGTTTATAAAAATAGAAAATGCAATTTTCCCGGATCATCTTTGTGTTCTTTGGTAATCCATTCTTATGGAAGAGATCTGAAGGCTTGCCATATGAAAATCGACCGTAAAGACTCATGCATTCCGCGGTTCCGCCGATAGGTCTTGTAGACAGGTCAGGTTACCTCACCAAGCTTTTCGGAGAGATTTTGGTGACCTAAGAGTGCTTGAGTAACTCTCTCCTGTTAATGCTACTTTTGATCAGAAACGCAGCGGCTGGATAAATTTACCTACCGACAGATCGCAAAAGCGACAAACCTGCACAGCATTGCCCCAAAAGCGGGCAGCGCACACTTCAGCTCCCACCCGAACCGCGATGCGGGGAGGGCGGCACAGCCAAAAGGCCGGATGCAACTATGACATTGTTTCCCTGCTTGCACCACTCCATCTGTTCCGTTTCCCAAACCAGCTCCCAAACCAGCTCCCAAACCAGCTCCCAAACCAGCTCCCAAACCAGCTCCAAGACCAGCTCCAAGGCCAGCTCCAAGACCAGCTCCAAGGCCGGCGCTCCGGGCGGCCCCTTCCCCACACGCTTTTTCCTCGCCGCCGGGGCGCTGCTCGCCTTTGCTTCCGCTTCCCCGTGGCTGCATGCTCAGGCAGCGCCGGTGGCGGAGCCCGGGATGGGGCCCGCGCCGGTTGCGGATGTGCTTCCCTCCCAGGCGCTCGGCCCCGACGACCTCCTCCAGATCATGGTTCCTTACTGCCCGGAGCTTTCCCGCTCCTTCCGGATTTCTTCCGACGGCACGCTCGCGCTTCCCTTACTCAAGCAGCGGATCCCCGTTGCCGGCCTCCAGCCCGCGCAGGTTGAAAAGCGGATCGCGGCCGAGCTGGTCCGGGAACAGGTGCTCACCGATCCGTCCGTGAACGTGGCAGTGATCGAGTACCGCTCCAAGCCCGTTAATGTCGTGGGCGCGGTCAATCATCCCCTTACCTTCCAGGCGACAGGGGAAACCACGCTGCTCGACGCCATCGCCAAGGCTGGCGGCCTGGCACTGAACAGCGGCCCCGCGATCACCGTGACCCACCGCGCGCAAGCGCCGGACGGGACGACGCATATCACCGTGCAGTCGATTCCCGTGCGCGGGTTGATTGAGGCTTCCGACCCCAAGCTCAATGTCCGGCTCACGGGCGATGAGGAGGTGCGGGTGCCGGAGGCGGGCAAGATTTTTGTGGCCGGCAACGTCCGTAAACCCGGTGCCTTCGCCATGCAGGATAACTCCGACACAACCGTGATCAAGGCTTTGGCCATGAGCGAAGGGCTCCAGCCCTATACGGGGAAACAAGCGTTTATTTACCGGGAGCAAGGGCCCGGCGTGCCCCGGGAGGAGATCGCCGTCCCGCTTTCCCAAATCCTGGCCCGCAAAGCCCCGGATGTCGTGCTCCACCCGGATGACATCCTGTACGTCCCTGAAAACAACGGCAAACGGATAACAGCGAAGGTTTTGGCCCAGCTCGCCGGCTTTGGCTCAAATACCGCGGCAGGCGTTCTGATTTACCACTAGCAAGCGGTCCCGAGGATCGGCAGCGAAGCCGGCCTCGCCGCACAAAGCTGTTTCACTTCCGGGATGGAAGCTCCCTTTCACTTCCTCCTTTGGCTCCAGCGTTCACAATCGTTTCTTTTTGCGAGGGTCCCCATGCCGTCCAGCTTCAACAACAAGCCCCGAATCCTTCCCGCGGCCCCGCCGCGCGAGCTCCTCCACTACGCGCCCGCCCCAGCCCCGCAGGAGCCGGAAGAGCTCCTACCCATGCACCACTACCTGTGGCTGCTCCGCAGGGCTTGGTGGAAGATCGCGCTTGCGGTTGTTGTGTGCACCGGGCTCACGGCGCTGCTCTGCTTTCTTATCCGTCCGGTATACGAGGCAACGGCCCGTATAACCGTGGACAACAAGCTGCCTTCGAGTGTGCTCGGCGACAGCACTGCCGAAAACGGCTCGGATGTCGAGGAGTTCCTGAATACGGAGATGGACCTGATCCAGTCCGACTCAGTCCTCCGCCCGGTTGCCGAACAGTTCCACCTGCTTCCCCAGCTCAAGCACGGGGCGCAAGGGCAGCCGCAGGGGCCGGTTTCGCTGACAAACCTGACGGTGACGCACCCGCTCAACAGCCTTCTGCTCAAGGTCACCTATCGCTCGCACGACCCTAGGCAAGCCGCGGACGTCGCAAACGCCGTCGCCCAGTCCTATATCGATACCGTGTACTCCACGCGGGTCCGCTCTTCCATGAACATGTCCGGCTTTATGGAAAAGCAGCTCGACGACCTGAAGGAAAACATGAACCGGAGCGCCGCGGCCCTGGCCGCGTATGAGCGGCAGCTCGGCGTCATCGACCCGGAACAGCAGACCAGCATCCTCGCCGCGCGCGTTCTTCAGCTCAACCAGGAGTACACGGAAGCGGAAAACGAGCGCATCCGCAAGCAGACCTCCTACCGGGGCGTAGAAAACGGCAATGGGGCGGCCGTTGAAATTTCCCCGCAGGCCGAACAGCTGAGCAAGCTCCAACAGCAGCTGCAGGACGCGCAACAGAAGATGGCCGTGCTCAAGACCATGTACGGGCCGGCCTACCCGGAATACAAAAAAGGCGCGAATGAACTCGCCGAGGTCACCCGGCAGTACAACGCCGCCCGTGCAGATATCGGCAAGCGGATCCAAACCGACTACAGCGAAGCTGCGAGCCATGAGGCCATGCTGCGCGACGCGCTTGCCCAAGCCAAGGCGCAGGCCGACAAGCTCAACGCGAGCTCCATCCAGTTCCAGCAGCTGAAGCGCGACGCCGACGCCAACAAAACCCTCTACAACGAGCTGTTCCAGAAGATCAAGGAAGCTGGCATCAATTCGGGTTTTCAAAACTCGGCCATCCGCATCGCGGACGAAGCGCGGCCCCAAAGCTCGCCCGTGTTTCCCAAAAAGGGCATTTTTATCGCACTTGGCTTCTTCCTGTCGCTCGTGTTTTCTTCGGCGGCCGTGTTGATCGCCGATATGCTCGACAAAAGCGTACGCGACCCGGAGCAGGCCCGGCGCGCGCTCCAGGTCGAGGTGCTCGGCGTGCTCCCGGATGTCCAGGAGCTGAAGCCCGCCGGCCGGCAGCTGCTGCTTGAAAACGGCGACAGCACCTCCCAGCGAGAGCCGGATGTGGACTGGAGCCGCTCGCAAGGGGCCTACACGGAGGCGATCCGCACTATGCGCTCGCTCGTCCTGCTCGAACGCACCCGCGAGCCGCTCCGTTCGCTGCTGGTCACAAGCGCGCTCGCGGGTGAAGGGAAGTCGACCTGCACGGCGCACCTTGCGATCGCGCACGCCCTCCAGGGGCGCAAAACCCTGCTGATCGACGCCGACCTCCGGCGGCCCTCGCAGCACGATCACTTCGCTCTGCCGAACCGCGAAGGGTTGGCCGATGTGATCCTGGACGGCAGAAGCCTCCACGACGTCCGCCAGGAGATCCGGGGCGTGGAAAACCTCCACATCGTGACCGCGGGCGAGCTGTTTGCCCAAGCGGCCCACCTGGTTGGTGCCCGCATGCCGTCCCTGCTCGCCGACGCCGTGGAGGATTACGATCTGGTTGTCATCGACGCCCCCCCCATGCTGGGGCTGGCCGAGCCGATCCAGATCGCCTGCGCCGCCGACGCAACCATACTGATCACGCAGGCCGGACGCACTAACCAGGAGGCCGTCCAGGCCGCGCTCGGCACCCTCAACCGGCTGGACGTCAACGTCCTTGGCCTGGTGCTCAACAAAGTGCGGCGCGAAATGAGCCACACCTACCAGCACCTCGGCGTCTACGAGCAGTACGCGAGCCACGCGTTGAGCGCGAGCTAAGGAAGGTCTTCCGTGCAAGCGACCGCAGCCCACCCGAACCCGGCGCAGCTCGATCCCCTGAAGGGAACCTCCGCGCCCTATGTCATCAATGCGCGCTTCCTGGCCCACCGGGTTACCGGCGTCCAGCGGTACGCGCGCGAAATCAGCTCCCGGCTTTCCCCCGCCCCGGCCTTTCTCGCCCCGAGCCGCGGCAAGGGCCCGCGCGGCCACCTGTGGGAGCAGGCCGCGCTGCCCCGCGAAGCCGCCGGACGCGTCCTTTGGAGTCCGTGCGGGGCCGGACCCTGGCGCTATGGCCCTCAGGTCGTCACCTTTCACGACCTGTTCGCGATCGAGCACCCGGAGTGGTATTCACCCGCCTACGCCCGCTGGTACGGCTTTTTGTCCCGCCGGCTCGCGCGCCGCGCCGTCCATCTCCTTGCAGTCTCCAACTACACTCGGGACCGGGTCGCGCAGCTGCTCGGCCGCGACCCACACGAGATCACGGTCGCTCCAAACGCGGCTTCGGACAGCTTCCGACCGGTATCCGCCGAGCGGGCCGCCTCGGCTGCTGCCGCGCTCGCCCTCCCTTCCCGGCGATACATCCTGTCGGTCAGCTCGCTCGAAGCGCGCAAGAATCTACGCGGCATCTTGGAGGCTTGGCGGGCGGTCCAGTCGTTTGTGCCCGACGATGTATGGCTGGTGCTGGCCGGCCGGCCGGCGGACCCTTCGGTCTTCGGCAAGCAAACGCTTGATCCGATTCCTCCACGCGTCCACTTCACGGGCTACGTCCCCGATGAGCAACTCCCCGGCCTTTACGGGGGTGCCTTCTTGTTTCTTTTTCCATCGCTCGCCGAAGGCTTCGGGCTCCCGCTGCTCGAAGCCATGAGCTGCGGGCTTCGCGCCATTACCTCCAACACCACTTCGCTGCCGGAGGTGGGCGGAAAGGCAGCCGTGTATGTCGACCCGTCCGACCCTCGCGCTTTGGCCGCTGCCATCCTCGCCCACTTCCCGCGCGAAAGCGCCGCGCTGGCACCTTTCGCCCCTTCGCTCGAGCAGGCTCGGCGGTTCAGCTGGGATGACTCAGCACGCAAAACAGAGGATGTGCTCCTGCGCGCCGCAGCTTCCCATGCCCGGGCCCAAACCGCCGCGCGGCGCTGGAGGACGGCGTGACCGGTACCCTCAGCCCCGGTTCGGCGCCCGATTTTACCGGAGCGGGTACCCCGGGCACGGCCGGCACCCTTTTTAGATCGCCATCGGGTAGGGTTCCCGGCACATCCCGGCTGCAATGCAGGCCCGTGCCGAGGAGTTCCGGTCCGAAGCCTCGTGCGGCGTCCGCAGGCTGCTTCCCAAGCCCGCATCACCCGCTCGCTCCACCAACTACCTTCCCCGCCGCGTGCTCCAAGGCGGAGGAAAAACGATCCCCGGCCGCCAAGCCTCCGAGCCCCCCAAGAGCGGCGGGGAACCGGCGCGGGCCGCGACGGTACCGCCCGTCAAACAGTTGCCGCATTTCCTGCGGAAGCCCTTTGCTTCCGTTTTCTGCCTCCCCCCCAGATGAGGCGTGCTTTTCGCAGATGCCGCAAGGCACGAGATCGAGCCCATGAGCGCCTTCTCCACACTCGCCACCCCTTTCTCCGCCACGGCGGACATTCCCGCCGTCCGCTCCAGCCGCCTCCTCACGGTGAGCGCCCTGGTCCTGGCGGACCTTTTGGCCGTCGGTTTTTCCGGCGCGCTGGCTGTTTCGCTTCGGCTCGCCTTTCATGGCGCTTTCCACCTTTCCGCCTATGCTCCCCTGCTCGCGGCGCTTCCCTTGTTTTTTCTCGTATTTTCGGCGCTTGACATGTATCCCGGGATCGCCGCCAATGCCATCGAGGAGTTCCGCACCACCCTCCACGCGGTCACGCTGGGCTACCTCCTGCTGATCGTTTCCACCTTTTTTATCGAGAATGAAGGGCATTATTCGCGTATTGCTTTCGCCCTGGCCTGGCTTCTGACGCTTGCGCTGGTGCCGCTCGCGCGCCGCGCCGTGCGCGCTTGGGGCTCAGCCCAAAGCTGGTGGGGCGTTCCCACCGTGATCTTCGGCGACAACCGCACGGGCGAAAGTATGCTTTGGGTATTGCGCCAGCAGCCCGCCCTAGGGCTGCGTCCCATCGCGCTGCTGGGCGAAGAAAGCTGCGCCGGTGCCCCGGAAGACGCGGGAAGCCTGTTTCTGGGGGAGTTCGCCCACGCCGGCGCGCTTACCGCGCGCAACCGGGGCTGCTATGCCATCATCGCCATGCCCGAGCTCGGCGCCAGCAAGCTTGAAGAAATCCTCAACAGCTATTCGCACCACTTCCACCATGTGCTCGTGCTCCCGGACGTCGCGGGCATGAGCTCG
Organism: Acidobacteriaceae bacterium; assembly: GCA_965218545.1. Classification (GTDB taxonomy): domain Bacteria; phylum Acidobacteriota; class Terriglobia; order Terriglobales; family Acidobacteriaceae; genus EB88. The sequence goes on from CBDCLB010000002.1 coordinate 819,158, forward strand.
CTGTGGGTTTCGGCGAAGGATCTTGGCGGCATGCTCGGGCTCGAGGTGGAGCAGCGCTTGTCCCAAAGCATGCCCCGGCTGATCAAGCGCTTTTTCGACCTCCTGGTCGCCTCCACCGTTGCGCTCTGCTTCCTGCCCTTGTTTCTTCTGCTTACGCTGCTGGTCCGCCTCAGCTCTCCCGGCCCCATCTTCTACGGGCAGCGCCGGATGGGCCGCGGCCATGCAATGTTTACCGCTTGGAAGTTCCGCTCCATGGTTCCCAACGCGGACGCGGTGCTTGAAGCCCATCTCGCGCGCGACCCCGAGCTCCGGGCTGAATGGGATCGCGACCGCAAGCTCAAACGCGACCCCCGTGTGACCGCGGTTGGCCGCTTGATGCGGAAAACCTCGCTCGACGAGATCCCGCAGCTTTGGAATGTGCTCGCCGGCCAGATGAGCCTGGTCGGCCCCCGCCCGATCGTGATGGCCGAGGTGGAGCGCTACGGCCGGCGCTACCAGCACTACAGCCGCGTCACCCCCGGCATCACCGGGCTTTGGCAGATCTCCGGCCGCAACAACACCACCTACGAGCGCCGCACGGAGATCGACGAGTATTATGTCCGCAACTGGTCCGTGGCTATGGACCTGTTCATCCTGTACCGCACCGTCAAAACAGTCCTGTTTACAGAAGGCGCCTACTAAAGCGCCACGAGACACGCGACCATGACCGCTTCCACACTGCCCGTCCTGCTCTTGATTGCCTTTCTTTGGTGGCGCACCAAGGGTGAACTGCTGCCCATCATCCTGTTCACCTCGATCTTCGACGCAGCTTCGGCGTTGAATGTCGCGGGCTCCCCGGTTTCGCCTTGGCTGCTGGCGCTCGCCCTTTGCCTGCCCATCAAGGCGCTGAGCGGCAAGCTCAAGCTCAAGCCCATCCCGGGGCTCAACCGCGGCGCATTTCTCGCGTTGACATTATTTGTCGGCTACGCCGCTGTCTCCGCCGTCCTGTACCCGTTTCTGTTTCACGGGATCCTGGTCAGCAACTCCCACAATGGGCTCAACCAGCACCTCACCCTGGGCATCACCAACTTTACCCAAACCACTTACCTGCTTTCCGCGTTTACCGTTTTTCTCCTCGCTATCCATTCCAGCCGCGAGCAGCTCCGCATAGGCGTCCAGTGGTACATCCGCGCGTGTGTGTGCATCGCGCTCTTCTCCATGTACCAGCTCCTGAACGCGATCTTCCACGTCCCCTACCCTTCGGCAATCCTTTACAGCAACACCGCCCACACCATCTACGACGCCTATAAGATCAACGGTGTTTGGCGCCTCAACTCGACCCTTTCGGAGGCCTCGGCCGCCGCGTTCTACCTGGGCACGGGGCTCGCCCTTCTAGGCTGGCACCTCGCCACGCACCGCATCCGGTGGCAGGGCGCGGCCTCCTTTCTGCTGATCCTCGTTGCGCTCGTGCTCACCATGTCCACGGTCGGCTACGCTTGCCTTGCAACCATCGCAGTGGGCGGCCTGTTTTTCTATACGCGCTTTTCCTTCCGCCGCCGCGGGGTCGCCCCGGTCAAGCTGCTCCTGCTGCTCGCATTGCTGGCCGTCGGCGTTCCCCTGCTCACCTTGACGAACGCGCCCGAAACCGCCACCAAGGTGTTTCGCACCTTGTTCGTTGACAAAGTGAACTCGGACTCCTACCGCGAGCGCACCCTTTGGAACGAACTCGCGCTCCAAACCGCCCAAGACTCCTTGTACTTCGGCGCGGGCTGGGGCAGTGTGCGCGCTTCGAGCTTCGCTTGCTCGTTGCTCGCGAACGGCGGCATCCCGGGCGTTCTGCTCTTTCTTGCCTTTCTTTTCCAGATCGCGAAACCTCTGTTCCGGCCCCGCCGCTACGCGCGCCTCGAGCTCTACGAGCGTTCCCTGTTCGGCATCGCGGTGCTGCTGGTGGCGCTCCTGATCGCGACACCCGATCCCATCGAACCCATCATTTGGGTCCTGTTTGCTTCGGCCACCGCCTCCAAACCTCGACGGGTTTTCTCGAGCGTCCGGTCTGCTCGCCTCCAAAGAAGCCAGCTCTCCCCAGCGGCACTTCTCCCGCAATCGCAGCTGTAACCCCTGAGCGGCGCAGCCCGGCGAAGCGGCCACGTAGGCAGGCAATCTCTACCCTGCCTGCGGGCCTTCCTTTCCCTCCGCCCGGTAAGTCATTCCCGTCATTGGGGATAAGTTACCCGGCTTCGAGCAACTTCTCTCATTCCGCTATGTAAGATGGGTCGGAAATGCTTTGCCGACTTATACCACTGAAGTAATCAATAAACTGTTTTTTTCAAAAATCAAGTGACTCAACCTACTTCCCGCGCCATTAGGATGCAAGCAAGTGACTCGAATCCGCACAGGGCAGAGCCTCGGCTCCCACCCGTGCTCCAAGGCATCCATGGCACGCTTTTTTGCTCCGCAGGCTTCCTGCATCCTTGCCGCTGCTAGCCTCTTTTCCATGCACGGCACCGCTTTTGCGCAGCTCAACCCGGACGCTTTCCAAACCATTCCTTCCCTGCCGCTCGCCACTTTTCAAGATAGTCTCGGCGTCAACACGCACATCGAATACACGGACGGCAAATATGCCGATGCTGCGGCTGTGCTTAGTGACCTTCAATTCCTCGGCATCCACAATCTTCGCGACGGCATTCCCGATCCCATTCACTGGCTGCCCCCGGGCCAAGCGCTCGATGCCATGCACATGCTCGCCGCAAAGGGCATGCATTTCGATTTCGCCGCAAACTGCAATACGAGCGTTTCTGCGCAGATGCAGCAACTGGATGCCCTTGAGGAGCTTTATCCGGGGATTGCGATTTCCGTCGAGGGCACGAACGAAATCAACAACGCGCATTGCAACGGGGGTGGCGGGAATGAGCAGGCTGCCGAGACTTTCCAAAAGCAGCTCTACTCCGCCGTCCACGCAGACGCGCACCTAAGCGGCGTGCCCGTCCTTTACTTCACGGGAGGCGCCCCCATGAATCTCCAAACGCATCCGGGCTTCGCCGACCTGGCAAACGCGCACCCCTACTCCTACCACGGCGACCAGCCGCTCGCCCGCATCCTGAGCGAGTTCGCCGCCGACTTCACGATGACCGGCAACTACCCTAAAGCCATCACCGAGGCAGGCTACGCCACCCTGCCCGTACCCGCGGACCCCGACGGGGTAGATGAGCCCGCCCAGGCCGAGCTGATCCTCAACACCTACTTCGACGCGGCGCTCCAGGGTGTCAGCCACACCTACATCTACCAACTACTCGACCCGTACACAGACGCGGCGAACAACGATAGCGATAAGCATTTCGGCTTTTTCCACCTGGATAACTCACCGAAGATCGCGGCCTATGCCATGCGCCACCTCGCGGACATCTTGCCGCCCGATAAGCCCTCGGCGGCCCAAACCGTGCAGGCGGCGATCACCGGACTCCCTTCAACCGCTCATACGTTCGCCCTCACCGGCTCCGACGGCTCGGTCGCCCTGTTCTTGTGGAACGAGGTCCCGGTCTGGAATGCCGACAACCAAAGCCTCCATGTGGTCGATTCGATCCCCGTGCAAGTGCAGATGAACGGCTCGTGGACAGTCAGCTATTTCACACCGGCAGCGGATACAACGTATCCTCTGCAGGCGGCGAACGGGCAGTACACCATGTACCTTGCCTCGTATCCCACGGCTCTCATCTTTAAGAAGAAGTAAACACCAAGCCGGGGCAGGGTTCGCTTACAAACCCCGCCTCGGCAACCGCCGCCATGGCCGAAAAAAAGGCGTTCTTGGCGCGATGCGCAACGTCAAAACCCGCTGTATTTGCGGTATTATCTCCCTTCCAGAAAAGAAGAAGGAGCGCAACGCGATGATGCAGTGGGCACCCAGCACACAACCCGTCCAGCTCGGCGGCCGGCTCGATTGGTTTTCCGAACTGCCGCCCGCACATCCGGGCGCGGGTTCCAGCGGGAGCCGCGAGGAACGCTCGTCCTTTTCCGACGGCAAGCCCGAGCCTATGCGCGTTCTGGTTGTGGACGATGAAAAGCTGATTGCCGATACGCTCGCACGCATCCTCAACCTAAGCGGATTCGCCGCGCACGCGGTGTACAGCGGTGAGGCCGCCATTGCCGCGCTCGATACGCACTGCCCTGATATTGTCCTTACGGATGTCCGCATGCCCGGCCGCAACGGCATCGAAACAGCGGTTTCCATCCGCGCGCAGTGCCCCCATATCCGGGTGGTTCTTTTTTCCGGCCAGGCAGGCGTTTCCGAACTGATGGAGCAGGCCAAGCGCGATGGCCATGGCTTCGAGCTATGGTCCAAGCCCCTCCACCCCCGCGAGCTTGTCAAGCGTCTCCAAGCGCTCTGATTATTTCGCCGGCACAGTAACCAGCACCAGCGCGTTCGGTGGGAGCGCGAGCATAATCCGGTCGCCCTGCAACTGTTCCCGGCGCGGAGCCTCTAGAGCGCTCGCCGCATTCATCCGTGCCACCTCCTCGGGCGTCGGATAGCGAGGACTCCCCATCGCGCGGTAAAGCGGGAGCGGGTTCCCATGATCCCCATCCACCTGCTGCACCTCCACCCCTGCGTTCCCCGGAACGCCTGAAAAGGCCAGCACCACTCGCCCGGCAACTCTTCCCGTAGCCGATGGGTCCACCAGGTTCCACACCGCCACAGCCAAGGTTCCATCCGCGCGCCGGGTCACGAGCACATTCTCCGCGTCGTTCGGCATCCGCGTTTCGCCGAGCTCGTGCAGCAGGGCGAAGTCGTAGAACGACGGCTTGTCGATGCCGCCTTGCGCCCGCAGCCCGAAGTTCCCCTCAAACGGCCGGGGAATCGGTCCGCCCTCCTCGAAAACGTCCGAAAAGGTCCAGAACGACAGCACGTCCACCTTGCCGTCGCACGCACGAATCGTGTTCGCGACAGCCGGCCCGACGAAGGGCGTGTCGCGCGACTGGCGCTCGCCTTCGACGTTCCATTCGGTCCACAAGAGCGGCAAGCGAGGCATGGCGGACGCGTCGATCTGCCCGCGCACCATCGCCACCGCCCGGCACACGCGGTCGTCCATCGGGATGTGCTCGTCCGTGTGGAAGAGGTTTTCGACCGTGTCGTCGGCGTACGCGTGCGTGGAAACGAAGTCCACCGGGACTTTGTTCTTCGCCGCGTAGGCCAGGAACGCAGGCACCCACTGCGCTGCGGCGGTTGCGGGACCGCCCACCCGCAGCCGCGGGCTCACTGCTTTGAGCGCCCGCGCCGTGTGCGCGTACAGCTCGAAATACGACCCTTGCCGCGGGATTCCGTTCCAAAAGTCGATATTCGGCTCGTTCCACACCTCGAAGTACCAATGTGCCACCTCGTCAGCCCCGTAACGAGCGAGAAGGTGTGCGCCGAGCGCGGTGATCAGCGCATCCCAGCGCTGCCACGACTTGGGCGGCGACACATTGGGCTTGTACCAGAATGCCTGCAGCGCGTCGGGGTTGAAGGCAAGCTTGCGCGGCATAAACCCGATCTCGACCACGGGCCGCACCCCATTCTTGAGCAGACCGTCGTAGATCTGGTCCACGTACTGGAAGTTGTACACGGGGCTGCCGTGCTCGTCCTCGGTGTACACGCCCACCTCGTCGTCGAGAATGCCGTGAAAGCGCACATAGCGAAAGCCGGTGATGCCTTGCACCGCGCGCAGATCGTCCCGGTAGCTTTCGCGCAGCGCCATGACGGCATGGCCGGAGCCGAACATCCGCTCCCAAAAATGCGGGAACGGTGTGCCCGGCGCGCGGGCGTCGATCGTGATGACCTGCTGCGCCGGCAGCGCGCCCGGGTATAAAAGAAGCAGCGCAGCGATCGCCCGCAGGTAAGAGAACATAGGTGCCTCCCGAGCAGCCATGGTAGCGCTTGCCGTCGCACGCGCGAAACCACATGACACCGCCACGCCTGCACTGCTATCTTCGGGGGCGCACCGCATCGCGCTATCCACTCCAGGAGTCCTCCCCGCCGTGAAGCACACGCTTGCCCTCGCGCTTTTTCCACTCATGCTCGCCCCCGCGCTCGCGCAGCAGCCCACCGTGCAGCCCCAAGGGAGCGACCAATGGCTCCTTTCCGCCGGAGGCATGAGCTATGTCGTGGCCATCAACGATGCCCACTTCCCGCAAACTGTGTACTGGGGGCCGCGCATCGCTAGCACCTCCGGCCTCCCACCGGCGCGCATGCATCCGGAGATGTCTTCCAAAGAGCCGCCGGTCGCGACCACGCCGCTCGAATACACGGCCTGGTCGAGCGGCGGCCTGCCGTACGCGCCCGCGCTCAAGGCGAGTTTTCCTGACGGCAACCGCTCCTTGACCCTGGTCTTCGACCATGCCGCGCAGCCAAGCCCCGGCAAGCTCGAGCTGGTGGTGCGCGACATCGACATCCCCATCCAGGTACACCTGTACTACCAGCTCTACCCGCAGGGCGTTCTCGCGCGCTGGACCCGGATCGAGAACCGCAGCGCGGCGACGGTCACCCTAGCAAGCGCGGCCAGCGCGACCTGGAATCTGCCGCCCGATCCGCGCTACCAGCTTTCCTCGCTCACGGGCCGCTGGGGCGGCGAGTTTCAGCTGGGGCGCGAGCCGATCCACCCCGGCGAGCAGGTGCTCGAGTCGCGGCGCGGCAGCACGAGCGCCCAGGCCAATCCCTGGTTTGCCGTGACCGCCGCCGGCGCGACCACGGAGGATGCGGGCCCGGTCTGGTTCGGCGAGCTGGGCTGGTCCGGCTCCTGGCGCATCACGGTCGAGGAGGTTGAATCGCACGCTGTGCGCATCACCGGCGGCTACAACCCCTTCGACTTCTCATATCCGCTTTCGCCGGGCGAATCGCTTGAAACCCCGCGCTTCTACGCGGGCTACACAAGCGGGGGCGAGGGCGAGGCTTCGCGCATCCTCCATCGCTTCCAGCAGGAGGAGATCCTGCCCCACGCTCACCGGAATCGCCCCGTGCTTTACAACTCGTGGGAGGCGACCGGGTTCGACGTGAATGAGCAAAACCAGGTCGCGCTGGCCGAGCGCGCGGCCAAGCTGGGTGTGGAGCGCTTCGTCATCGACGATGGATGGTTCGGCGAGCGCAAGGACGACCACGCCGGGCTGGGCGACTGGTATGTGAACCCGCACAAGTTTCCGCACGGGCTGAAGCCCATGATCGACCGCGTCCACCAGCTGGGCATGGACTTCGGCATCTGGGTCGAGCCCGAAATGGTGAACCCCGACTCGGACCTGTACCGCAAACATCCGGACTGGGCCATGCACTTCCCTGGGCGGCCGCGCACGGAGATGCGCAACCAGCTCATGCTCAACCTGGCGCGGCCCGATGTGCGCGCGTATGTGTTCGGCTTCCTCGACAAGCTGGTGAGCGAAAACGACATTGCGTTTCTCAAATGGGATTACAACCGCATCTGGTCCGAGCCCGGCTGGGAGTCGGTCCCGCTGGCCGACCAGCAGCGTATCTACGTGAAGTACATCGAAAACCTGTACTCGATCCTGGCCGAGCTGCGAAAGAAGCACCCGAAGCTTGAGATTGAGTCCTGCTCGTCGGGCGGGGGCCGCGTCGATCTGGGCATCCTGCGCTATACCGACGAGGTTTGGACCTCGGACAACACCGACGCGCTGGACCGCCTTTCCATCCAGGGCGGCTTCACCCACGGGTACACGCCCGGCATCATGATGGCCTGGGTGACGGATGTGCCGAACTTCCTTGATCGCCGGGTCACCTCGCTTCAGTTCCGGTTCGATGTCGCGATGACCGGCTCGCTCGGGATCGGTGCGGACTTGAGCAAGTTTTCAGACGCCGAGATGCAGTTGGCCGCCGCAAAGGTCGCGTTCTACAAGCAGGTGCGCACGGCCGTGCAGCAGGGCGAGCTGTACCGGCTCACGCCCGCGCTCGACGCGCCGGGCCATTGGGTGAGCGAATACGTTGCCCCGGATCGCTCCTCCGCGGTGGTGTTCGCGTTTCTGCACTCGCAGCAGTTTGGGGAGCCGTTTCCGGTGATCCGGCTCCAAGGCCTGGACCCCAGCCGCACGTACACCCTGACGCCCCGCGACCCGGACAAAGCACCCATGCTGCCCAAGCAGGCGACCGGGGCTGAGCTGATGGGCGCGGGCGTCCCCGTGCTGCTGCGCGGCGACTACGACAGCACGGCGTTTACGCTCAAGGAGCAGTAAGGGCGGGCGTTTGCGGCTTTCCACGACCTGAGAACACGCCCTGAGAAAAGGTGTTCTCAGGTATGTTGGGTTTGGTGCAACCCATTCACAAACCCGCCGCCCCAAGACTTGAGATCGCCGCCGATCACCCCGAAGCCGTTCTCGCCGCGGCGGCCGGCGGCGCGGAACGCCTGGAACTTTGCGCTTCCCTTGCCGACGGCGGGCTTACGCCGTCGCTCGGCTTTGTGGAATGGGCACTCGCGGCCGCGCCCATTCCCATGCATTGCTTAATTCGCCCGCGCGCCGGCAATTTTGTCTACACGCCCGCCGAGCTCGCCGTGATGGCGCGGGACATTGAGACCTTCAAAGAAGCCGGCGCGCACGGCGTCGTTCCGGGTGTGCTCACCGCGGATCACTCTGTGGACGCGGATGCCCTGCGCGCGCTGGTGGAAACTGCCCGCCCCATGCGCGTCTGCTTCCACCGCGCCTTTGATCTCGTGCCCGATCGCGCCGCCGCTCTGGAAGTTCTGATCGACTGCGGCGCGGACCTCCTGCTGACCTCGGGCGGTGCCCGCAGCCTCCTGGAGGGCGCGGATGAGGTCAAACTGCTCGGGACCCAAGCACGTGGACGCATCGAGATTATCGGCGGAGCGGGGGTGCGCGCCGGCAATGCGGGTGAGTTGTGGCGCACCCTCCCGGTTACTACGCTGCACGCCTCCCTCCGTACTCCTTGGCCGGAAGCCGGGCTTGCGGGCAGCGCCGCGCAGATGGGCTCGCGCGATGCGGAGCCGCTCACAACCGTGCGCGCCGAGGACGTCCGCGACGTGCTCGCGCAGCTTTCGCCTCGTTAAACGGCACAAGAACAGAACCGCCTGCGCGGCTTGCGGCCACTTCGTGGCGGGTCTTTGTAAAAACCCTAGCGAGGCTTGCCCGCCGTCTCCACCAACCTTCCCATCGAGCCAAGGAACGTAAACCGCACCAGGGCCCCGCCTTTGCCCGCCTCGGCCAGCACCGCTTGCGCGTGCGCGGTCCAGCTCGCCGGGGCGGGGGTCCGCGCGTCCAGGTACGCGAGCGCTTCAGTGCCCACCGCGCCCAGCTCGCCCAGCTCCAGCGCCACCGGCCCCATGTCGTTCAAACGGGGCATTTCCCCCGACAAGCGCAGCAGCGCCGGGGTGCTCGCCTGCCACGCGGCAAAGCGCTTGCGCAGGTCCGCCATGGCTTCCACGCGGCGCGGCGCGAAACCCTCCGGGGCATCCCCCTTGGCCGGGTCGCCCTTGGTCCCGGTCACCGCGTCGACGTCGCCGGCGATCTCCTGGCGTGAGGGCGGATCGGCCACAACCGCGTCCACCAGACGGTCGAGCGAGGTAAGCGCATCGGTGTGCTGGCCCTGGTAGCGGTCTGAAAAGGAGAAAGGCTCCGTGACCCCGGCCAGCACATCCAGCGCCTCCGGATTGCGGCTGTTCGCCATGCTTTCGCGCATTGTTTCCGGCCCGGTCAGGTGGCGCAGGCCCAGCCCCTGCAGCTCCAGCGAAGCCGGCCGCAGCCGCTGGTACATGTAGGCGACATCCCGATCGCTCGCCGGCGACCAGAACCGCTCCGCCACCGCGAGCGTGCGCGGCCACACACGCGAGTCCACCGTGTCCGCGTTGAGCTGCTCACTCCACATGCACACTTCCCCGCCCAGGATGCGCTTTTGCTCTTCCGGCGTCATCGTCGTGTTTGCCGGGATCGGGTCGGCCAGAAACATCTCCGCGGAGGTTTTCTCGGCGTCCAGATAGTAGGGCGCGGACAGGATGCCCTCGTATCCCTGCTTCGCGCCCGCGGCCAGCGAGGCCACGCCCCGCCAGCTCTGGATCACAATGTTTTTGGGCAGAGCCGGGTTCAGGATCTCGTCCCACCCAACCATGCGCTTGCCGTGCTTTTCCAGGATTTTAAGAATGCGCTGGTTGAAGTACGCCTGCAGCTCCGGCGGCCCGGCGAACCCCTTTTTCGCCATAAACGCTCGGATTTGCGGGTTCGCCATCCACCCGGTTCCCGGCGTTTCATCCCCGCCGATGTGGAAGTACTGATCCGGGAAGATCGCGCTCATCTCGCCGACAAACGCGTCCAGGAACTTGAACGTGCTTTCCCGCGAAGGGTCCAGCTCGGCGATAGGGATGCCGAACGTGGTCGGCAGCTTTGCGATGCGCTCCGAACCGATCTCCGGGTAAGCCACGATCCAGCTCGACGTGTGCCCCGGCATGTCAAACTCCGGCACCACCCGGATACCCCGTGCCCGGGCATACGCGACCACCTCGCGCATCTGGTCCTGGGTGTAGAACTCGCCGTTGGAGGCGACCCCGGTGAGCTTGGGAAAGAGCTTCGACTCCGCCCGGAAACCCTGGTCATCGGACAGGTGCCAGTGGAAGACGTTGAGCTTGGCGACGGCCATTCCGTCGAGCATGCGCTCGATCACCGGGACGGGCTCAAAATGGCGGCCCACGTCGAGCATGAACCCGCGCCACCGGAACCGCGGCGCGTCCTGGATGGTGATGGCGGGCAGCACACATGCGCCCCCGGCGTTGCCGGCGAGCTGCAGCAGTGTTTCCATCCCATGCATCGCTCCTACGTCGGTCGCTGCGCTCAGCTGCGCGCTTTGCGGGGTGACCGTGAGTGAGTAGCTTTCATCCTCGTCGACGCCCTGCACGGCCTCGCCCGGCCCCGCCACGGTGATTTCAAGTGTTGCAGGGCCGCCCTGCGGCCCCGCGTAGGCCGAGCGCCGCACGTCTCCGCCGCAAGCCCGGTCGAGCCGATGGAGCATGCGCGCGGTTGCCGCTTCCAGCCGCGCATCGTGGCTACCCATGTAGCGGTAGGTAAAGTGCGACAACCCTTCCGCCGGCGTCACCACCAATGCCCCTTCGGCACGCTTCGCCGAAGAAGGCATCGGCATCAGTGCCACCTGCTGCGCGCCCGCCACGCCCAGCCATCCCGCCGCCAGCAACCCTGCCGCAATCCGTTTCACTCGCCGCCTCTCTTTCTCGAACAGCAGCCTACACGAATCCCCGCAGCCTGACGCTCCCATCGCGCGCATGGTGCCCAGGAAGACGATGCCGCCGTCTAAACGAGTAAACTTGGAAACGTTTCCCAGATACGAAGAGGACCATGCCCACACGCCGCCAGTTTCTCCAGACCGCCGCTGCCGCCACCGCCCTTCCCCTTCTGCCCGGCACGCTCGCCCATGCCGCATCGCCTGCCGAGGATGGCGACGTCACCCAGTACGTCAACATCCGCGTGGGCACCGGCGGCCACGGCCACACCTACCCCGGCGCGACGCTGCCTTTCGGTGCCGTGCAGTTGAGCCCTGATACCTACACACGGGGCTGGGACTGGTGCTCCGGCTACCACGACACCGACACCTCGCTCATGGGTTTTTCCCACACGCACCTCAGCGGCACCGGCGCGGCCGGCCTGCTTGATGTGCTCTTGATCCCCTGCACGGGCGAGGTGAAGTGGATGCCCGGCACGCGCGAAAACCCGAGCGAAGGCTACCGCGCTCCCTTTACGCATGCGGACGAGCAGATGGAGCCCGGCTTCTACGCCGTGCCGCTGAACGACCGGGGCGTGCTTGTCGAGCTCACGGCGACCGAGCGCACCGGACTGCACCGCTACACCTTTCAAAAGGGCGGCGACAGCCATGTGCTGATCGATTTCGCGCACGGCTCCGACGATTACGAGGGGACGCCCGCTTACGATTCCTCACTCACCATCGTCGGCAGCGACACCGTGACCGGAGGCCGCAGCGTCCACGACTGGGCCAATGGACGCCGCATCTACTTCGCCGCGCAGTTTTCAAAGCCTTTTGTGCGGACGGAAATCCAGCAGGACGGCACGGTGCTCCCCGCGGGCGCGACAGGCGCGTCCGGCATGAAGCTGAAAACCGCGTTGCACTTCACCAATTTCCAGCCGGGCGAGAAGCTGCTCGTCCGCGTCGGCATTTCCGGAGTTTCCACCGAGAATGCGCTCGCAAACCTCAAAGCAGAAATGCCCGGCTATGACTTCGACGGCACCCGCGCCGAGGCAAAGCGCAAGTGGCAGGCAGAGCTCAGCCGCATCCGCATCGAGACGCCGGACGCGAACACCCGCGCCATTTTCTACTCGTCGCTGTACCACATGCTGGTCGCGCCCACGCTGTTCGACGACAGCAACGGCGAGTACTACGGCATGGACGGCATGGTCCACAAAGTGGAGCCGGGGCAGCACAACTACAGCACCTACTCGCTATGGGACACCTTCCGCGCCGAGCACCCGTCATTTACGCTCTTCCAGCCTGACCGGGTACCGCTGCTCGTCAACAGCCTCATCGAGATGTCGGAGCAAAGCCCGGAAGGCATGCCCGTGTGGCCGCTGCAGGGCAAGGAAACCGGCACCATGACCGGCTACCACTCCGCCGCCGTCATCGCGGAAGCCTGCGCGAAAAAGTTCCCCGGCATCGACTGGAAGCGCGCCTACGGGCCCATGCGCCAGCGCAACATGGAAGACCACTGGCGGGGCTTGGAATACTACCGGCAGATCGGCTATATCCCCGCCGACAAGGAAGGCGAAAACGTTTCGAAATGCCTGGAATACTGCTACGACGACTGGGCTGTGTCGCATGTCGCGGACACAGTGGGCGCGCATGACGACGCGGAAATCCAGCGCAAGCGCTCGCGCAACTACACGAACCTGTTCGATCCGCACGACGAGTTCATCCGCGCCAAGCTTTCCGACGGCAAGTTCACCGAGCCGTTCAATCCGATCGACATGGGCCACACGGACGAATACCGCGACTACACCGAGTCGAATGCCTGGCAGACCACCTTCGGCATCATGCACGACAACGCTCACTACATCACGCTGTGGGGCGGCCGGGAGCCGTTTGTCAAGAAGCTGGACGCGCTGTTTACCGTGCCCTCGACGCTGCCCAAGAACGCCCCGCCCGACATCGCCGGGATGGTGGGCCAGTATGCGCACGGCAATGAGCCCTCGCACCACATAGCGTATTTGTACGTGTACGCGGGCCAGCCGTGGAAGACGCAGGCGCGCGTGACCTCGCTGCTCAAGACCATGTACAGCGACAAGCCCGACGGCCTGCAAGGCAATGAAGACTGCGGCCAAATGTCGGCCTGGTACGTGATGAGCGCCATGGGCCTGTACGCAGTAGACCCGGTGAGCGCGAACTACGTGCTGACCACGCCGCTGGTCGAGAAGGCGACGGTGAAGGTGAGCGGCGGCAAGGAGCTGGTGATTGAAGCCAAGCGTCCTTCGCCGGATGCGATGTATATCCAATCGGTCACGATCAACGGCAAGAAGTCGGATAAACTCTGGGTCCGGCACGAGGAGATCGCCCACGGCGGGCACATCCTGTTCGAGCTCGGAACGCAGCCCAACACGACCCTGGGGACAGCGCCGGAGCTCGCTCCGCCCTCACTTAAGCTCAACGCATAAAGACGGCGGAAGCCCCACGTCTCGCGTTGAGGTCCCCAGCGAGCAGTTCTCGCTCGCTGGGGTGGTAAAACGTGGGTTTTCCGGAACGAGAGTTCAGGAACGATTCCGCAGCCGAGAAAGCCCAGCCATGAACCCAAACCCAACCCGCCGCACCGTCCTCCAAACCGGCCTGGCGCTCGCCGCAGTATCAAGCCTGCCCGCGTTCGCCCAAACCCCCACGCCGGTCCTCAACAAGCGCCCCGCCCTCGGCGAGCGCCGTTTCACCTCGCCCGCCGTTGAGCAAGCGATCGCGACGGTCTCGAAACAGATCGCCGATTCTGAGCTCGCGCTCATCTTCGCGAACTGCCTTCCCAACACGCTCGACACCACCGTCTCGCCTGGGACCTACGAGGGCCACCCCGACACCTTCGTCATCACCGGTGACATCGACGCCATGTGGCTGCGCGATTCTTCCGCGCAGGTGTGGCCGTACCTGCCCTTTTGCGGGCAGGACCCCAAGCTTTCCGCGCTGATTGAAGGCGTAATCCGCCGCCAAACCCGGTGCATCCTGCTTGACCCCTACGCGAACGCTTTTCTGCCCAGCCCGTCCAGCCCCCGGCTGCCCTGGTCTACCCACGACAAAACAGAGATGAAGCCCGGCGTGGGCGAGCGCAAGTGGGAGATCGACTCGCTCTGCTATACGATCCGCCTCGCCCACGGCTACTGGCGCGCGACCGGCAACACGGCCCCCTTCGATGGGCATTGGCGCGACGCGGCCCGCGCCATCGTGCGCACCTTCCGCGAGCAGCAGCGCAAGCAAAATCCCGGCCCGTACCACTTCCAGCGCCCCGCCTTGAGCCCCTACGACACGCTCGGCCTCGACGGCTACGGCAACCCTGCTAAACCCGTAGGATTGATCTTCTCCGGCTTCCGCCCGTCGGACGACGCCTGCGTGTACCCGCTCTTCATCCCCGCGAATCTGTTCGCGGCTGTCAGCCTCCAGCAACTTGCCGAGCTCGCCGGCAAAGCCTGCCACGACCCGGCGCTCGCGCAGGACGCCTACAGCCTTGCCAAGGAAGTCACCGCCGCTCTCGCCCGTCACGGGCGGATCGACGGCCCCGGAGGGGGCATGTGGGCCTACGAGGTCGATGGCTACGGCAACACGCTTCGCATGGACGACGCCAACGCGCCGGGGCTGCTGTCGCTCGATTACCTGGGCTGCCTCACCCTGGAGGGCTACCCCCTGTATGCGCGCTCCCGCGCCTTTGCTCTTTCCCCGGCCAACCCCTACTTCTTCCAAGGCACGGCGGGCGAGGGTATCGGCGGCCCGCACGAAGGCCTCGGCTATATCTGGCCCATGTCCATCATCTTTCGCGCGTTTTCAAGCACGGACGACCGCGAAACCGCACAGTGCCTCCGCACGCTGCGCAACACCACGGCGGGCACGCACTTCATGCATGAGTCGTTCTGGAAGGACGACGCCGCGAAGTACACGCGGCCGTGGTTCGCCTGGGCCAATACGCTGTTTGGCGAGCTGATCCTGACGCTCGCCCACCGCCGCCCCGCGCTGCTGCGGCAGAGCTACGCCTAGGCGGCGATCAGGGCGAGCGCTTGCCGCATCGTGACGGCCGTCGTGCTTTCAACGCCGCGCGTGACCCCAGGCCCGACCACAAACCCCTCCCCATGCCCTTCCACCCAGGCGACCAGCGACGCGCGCTCGTCCTGCTTCCGCAGCGCGAGCCAGGCGTAATACACGGCCATATCCGCGTCCACCAGCGCGCCATCAGGGTCGAGTTCCACGCTTTGAGCGCGCTGGTCCAGCATATCGTTCATGTTTGCCGGTTTGCGGCGCGGGGCGAACCGCAGCAGAAGCGTTTCGGGCCGCGCCCGGCGAATGAGCTCCACCCCGCCGGCCTGGACGAAGCTGGTGGAGTAGAGCTGCGTCCCACTCCCTTGCGTAAGCAGCGAAACGAGAAACCGCCCCAGGCGCGGGTCGCCGGTGACCGCAGCGAGCCCAAGCGCGGAGGGCGGAAGCCCGCGCATGCGCTCGGCCAGCAGCTCCGGCCCCGTGCCCTCACGCACGGCACGGTCCATCTCGCGCAGCACCGCGTCCCGCACCGGCGCAAGCGCGGGAAAGGTAAATCGCTCCACCCCACCCTGCGCTGCCCACGGCGAGCCGCCATCCACGTACCAGTGGGCGTACTCCCGCGGGTTCCGGTGGGCTTGGGCTGCCGCGAACCCGGAGATCGCCTCCGCGGCCCCGGCCTCGTCCACCCGGCGCAGGTATAGCCCTTCTTTCCGCAGACGCGAAAACAGCGGGTAACCGCTGCCCGGCGCAGCGCCCCGCCCCATGGCGACCAGCAGCACGGGCGCGGTCGACGCCCGCTCCGGCTTAGGCAGCGCTGCAAACAGCGCTTCCGCCGCCCGGTGGTATGCATCGATCTGCCCTGTCTGCCAAAGCGCCCCGGAAAGCGCCTGAAGCGACCGCCCGGGCCGCGCAACCCATTCTTCCCGCTCCAGCGTTTCCGGGACGCTGATTACGCGAAACGCGTCCATCAACGCAGGCCGGGCGGCAAGTGCGGCAAGCTGTAGGCGCAAACGCTCCTGCTCGACAGGGAACAGCGTCGGGTACTCCTGAATCTGGACAAGATAGCTGAGTGCGAGTGAAAGCGGCATGGCTCGCAAGAGCGGCAAGTCCGCGACCGCCAGCGTCCGGGCGCTTTGAGGGTAGGACGAAAACGAAGCCGCCTGCAGATTTCCCGGCTTCATAGCAGCTCCACAGCAGGCTTGCCGGTTGCAAACGGGGTCGCAAACCCTAGCAAAGCGCCCGCAGTCGGCACTATGTCCACCGACTCCAGCGGCCGCGCCACCACCCGTCCGCCGCCAGCACCACGGCCCAGCGCCAGCATCCAGGTAGTGCGCGCCATCGCGCTCCCGGTGCGGTGGTGCTGGAAGCCGCTCGCCTCCCCATCCGCATCGCGACCGAAATCCGGCAACACGAGCACCGTAGTCCGCCCCGAGTATTCCGGGTTCGCTTCGACCTCCGCCCACAGCTCGGCGACCAGCCGGTCCGCCCGCTGGATCGCGTCGATGTACAGTGAAAACGCCCCGCTGTGCGCGACGTCCATGTCGTGCAGCGTGAGAAACATAAGTGAAGGCGCGGCCTGCCGCATCACCTGCCGCGCAATAAACAGCGACAATTCATCCGCCGAGCCCAAAGCCCGCGCGTGCCGGGTGAAGTCGGCCAGCGAAAGCCGCAGCAGCCCCGACATGCGCGCGAGCTCCCGCGCGTCCTGCTCCGGGGTGCCCTCAATGCCGCGCAGGGGCAGCTCATAGCTGTCGTGCAGCAGTGCGCTGTAGTCCTCGAGCGCGTGGCCTTGCGCGTTTGCCGCCATCTGCAGCAGGCGCTTGGGAAGCACCACCTCCGCCCCATACGCCGCGCCAAAGCCCGCGTGGGTGCTCGTGCCCAACCCTTCAAAGCCGTTACCCGGCGCGATCACCCACGCATCGCTCGCCGGCCGCGCAAGCCCCTTGCGGAAGCACTCAAACATGGTCGGCGCGGTTGGGTGCTGCGACACAAAGTTGTCGAAGGTCTGGTAGGTGCCAGTCGCGATGCTCGCGGTCGCGACATAGTGCCCAAGGATGCCGCGGTTGACGACCTGGGGGAAAAACGTTCCCTGCGGCGCGAGTGTGCCCATGAGGTGGGGGATATTGCGTGCGCCCAGCTCTGAGAAGGTTTCATCATCGCGCGCGCCGCCGCCGAAAGTCACCACGATCAGCTTGCGCCCCGGGTGTGCCGCGCTCGCGAAAAGCCGCCTGGGCGCGGCTGCCAGGGCCGCGCTGCCCAAGGCGCGCGCTACAAACTCGCGCCGCGTCCAACCGTGGGCCGCACTGTCCCGGGCCCAGCTGCTGAAAGGCGCAAAGGGAGGAATCTCGGCCATGGCGGGCATTCTAAGCTCGCGGTAACAGGACAAGCAAAAGCCAAGACCCCCTACGCGGGAGGCGGCCCCTTCGGGGCGGGTTCTCGTCTTTGCACTGCAAACAACCGTGGCCCTCGCGATGCTCGGGATACTCATCCCCGACCAACGAGAGGGCCGCATTTTTATCATGCCAGTCGCGCAGGCGGTTTTACTCCTTGCCCGCCTTAACCTCTTGCGCCTGCAGCTCGTGGTGTCCGCCAAAGCCGAACCGCATCGCCGAAAGTATCTTGTCGGCGAACAGCCCATTGCCGCGCGACGAGAACCGCGAAAACAGAGCCGCGCTTAGAGCATCAATCGGCACACCCTCGTCGATCGCCGCGATAGCCGTCCAGCGGCCCTCGCCCGAGTCGGAAACCCTGCCGCCAAAGTTCGCCAGATCGGGCTGCTGCACGAGCGCCGACGCGGTCAGATCGAGCAGCCAGGACGAGATCACGGAGCCGCGCCGCCATACCTCGGCCACGTTGTCCAGCTCGAAATCGTACTTGTAGTGGTCCGGGTTGCGCAGAGGGGTCAGCTCCGCCGAGTGCTCCTGCTCCGCATCCTTGCCGACATTCGCGTTCTTGAGAATGTTGAACCCTTCGGCATACGCGGCCATGATGCCGTATTCAATCCCGTTGTGGACCATTTTGACGAAATGGCCGCCGCCCACCTCGCCGCAGCGCAGGTAGCCCTCCTCTGAGGTTGAAGGCGGTGCTTTGTCGCGTCCCGCCGTCCGCTGCGCATCGCCGCGGCCCGGCGCCAGCGTTTTGAAAATCGGGTCGAGGTATTCGACCGCTTCTTTCTGCCCGCCGATCATCATGCAGTAGCCGCGCTCCAGGCCCCATACGCCGCCGCTCACGCCCACGTCCAGGTAACGGATGCCCTTGGGCTCCAGCTGCTTCGAGCGCCGGATGTCATCGATGTAGTACGAGTTTCCGCCATCGATCAGGATGTCATCCTTCTCAAGGTGCGGCGCGATCTTCTCGATCGTTCCATCCACGGCCCCGGCCGGCACCATCAGCCACACGACGCGAGGCTTCGCGAGCTTGCCGAGAAACTCCTGCAGGTTCGTCGAACCCTGCGCCCCAGCGTCCTTCAGCGCGCCCACTGCCTTGTCGCTCAGGTCGTTGACGATGACCTCGTGCCCGCCCTTCATCAGGCGCTTCGCCATGTTCGCGCCCATGCGCCCCAGCCCTACCAACCCAATCTGCATCGCTCGTCTCCTTGTTCGGTTGCTACGCCCTGTCCATGGTATTCGATGCGGCACGAACGCGCTAAAAGCAGCGGTATGCCCGTCCGGTATTGAGAACCCAAACCGCTGTACACTCACGCAGGCTATTCCGGAGATGGGGATGCACGGTGTTTATGCGCTCGTGGGTACACTGGCAATCATTCTTATCGGCTTGCTCTACAACGGCAGCCAGATCCGAGAGTTGAGGCAGGAACTCCGCAGCGACCTAACCAATCTGCGAGGAGAACTCAGCGGCCGTCTCGACGCACTGCACCGCGACCTCATGCAGATCGCACGCGAACAAGGGAAGCACGATGCCCGCTTGGATGCGCTTGAAGAAAGGCAGCGTCCGTGATGGGCCAGTCAGCCGGACGCATTTCTCGCGCCGCGAGCCATTGAGTAACAATGGGATATTTTGCGGTGCTACCGAAATCAGCATTTTGCGATTCGAACGGCTTTAGGCTACTGGTGTAGATCCGAACGTGCGGGCTCCCCCAGGCCCGCGTTATCGTTCGAGAACGCTTACTCCGCTCGCATCCGCTACGATTACCCGCGCTGCCGTGTTCAAAAACAGCCCATGCTCCACCACGCCCACAATCGCCCGCAGCTCCGCGGCCGTGCGCGCCGGGTCTGGGATCGCCCCGAAGTGGCAGTCGAAGATCCAGTTCCCCTCGTCCGTGAGATAAGGCTCCTGCCCGCGCATTCGCAGCGCCGGGTGCCCGCCCAACTTTGCGAGCTTCGGCTCAACCAGCGGCCCGGCAAACGGCACCACCTCGACCGGCAGCGGAAACTCGCCCAGCTGCGGCACCACCTTACCCTCGCCGACCACCACGATGAACTCCCGCGCCGCCGTCGCCACAATCTTCTCGTGCAGCAGCGCGCCCCCGCCGCCCTTGATCAGCGCCAGCTCCGGCCCTACCTCGTCCGCGCCGTCGATGGCGACGTCCAGCTCGCCTACCTCGGCAAAGGTCGCGAGCGGAATGCCGACCTGCCGGGCCAGCTCCGCCGAAGCGTTCGAGGTCGCCACCCCTACGATCTTCAAGCCGCCGCGCACCCGCTCGCCCAGCAGCTCCAGCACATGCTTGGAAGTGGTCCCGGTGCCGAGCCCCACCCGCATCCCGTCCTCGACATAGCGCATGCTCCGCGCCGCCGCTTGGCGCTTCGTGTCTTCGGCTAATGGCATCGTCCCTGCTCCCTTCACTGCGATGTAGACCTTAACTCATCTTAGCGGCCCTGGGACGCCGTGTTTAGAAGTGTTCGCCTGCAAGCGCCAGCCTGAACGCGGCAAGTTCATCCGCGGAAACACGCAGCTCGCTTACCCAACGAACATTCCCGAACATGGTGCGCATGGCCACAGGCTCGGACAGAAAGAGGTGGATGGTTTCGGCGCCTCCGACCGAGAACTTACCCAGTTTGCCCCGCCGCCGCAAGGATCGGGAACTGCCCTCAGGCGCAACTTCGGCGATGAGCGAGCGATCAAAGGAACACGCAGCCAGCCCACGATGGAGCTCTACTTGCGCCGGTTCTACCTTGTGCGGCCGCCTTGCCATAAGTGAGCTTATGCCGCACACCCACAGCAGCCCCCAAACCGTGAGAACCAGCGGAACAACCCGCACCCAAAGCGGCCGGTTTGCCAGGAGAACTTCCGCCAGCGCCGATTCCGGCACACTCCCAATCAACACGATCAGCGGAAGATAGGGTATGGCTGTCTTCGCGACATAGGAGAACTCACCGGGCTGCTTGTCGGGCTTCGCGGCAAACCAGACCAGGCCCATCCACAAAGTCGTGGCTTCCGCCGCTCCAAACTGCGCCAGTCTGTCCGGGAGAAACAATGCAAAGCCCGCTGCCAAGCGCTGTTCCAACGGGAGATGCGCATCGGCTCTGGAGCTGCGAAGCGAGAACAGCGCAACGGTCAGCAGAACAACTTCAGCAAGGACGAGCGCCGCGAGCGCGGACGTTCTGGAGCCGGAGCCGAACTGCAACCGGAGCAACTCAAGCGCAGCAAGACAAGGCAGCAGGAGCTGCAGCCATGAGGTTTCCTTCCGCGCGGCCTTGCGGCTGGTCGCTGCGATTCTCCACAAAAGCAGCCCATACCCGAACGGCGCAACGCGACGAACCAGCGGTTTCATAGGCGAAGCATAGCAGCGTCCAGTTCCGCACCCGGATGAAGGAGGTGTGAACGCGCGTCATTGGGGCTGACTACGGTCCGTGCTGCTTTACCTTCGCCTTGTATTCTCCTAAAATAGCGCGGTGAGTCTCCCCCAACACCTGCCAAATTGCACCGCATCGGCGCTCCACCGCGACCTAAACGCACGCGCAGCTTTCTTCGCCCAAAAACACGCGCTGCTTCACGAATTCATCTACGGCAGTAGCCCAAGCGTCATCTTCGGCGAGGACGCGCAAAGGAGGCACGGCAACTTCCATCCACGGAGTTACCGCGCCATCCTTCGCAACCCGGCCTGGAGCGCCCGGCTTGCAAAGGCCCATACCGCGCACCGGCGCGCCCGCCCCCGCGCCGACTGGCCCTGGCGCGAGCTGGACTGTGCTGCGAGCTCCGACGCCCTCTTGATGAATATCTTCTGCTACCCCGGCCTACTTAACTCTGCCCGGCTCACGGCGTGCCTCGGTGTTTCCTCAAGCAGCATTCCCCAGTTCGGCGTCCATCCCCGCCTTCCACGCGAGCGCGGCCTCCTCGACACAACCGAGCTCGACATGGAGCTCGACGGTCTTCTCGTGGAAGCGAAGCTCACCGAATCCGGGTTTCAAAGCGCCCGCCCCGCGCTGCTCGACCGCTTTCCCGGCTGGCAAGACGTTTTCGATCCGGAACTCCTGCCCCGCTCCTCATCAGGCCTGCTGCTCCATTACCAGCTGCTGCGGGGCGTGCTCGCGGCTCATACGCTCGAAGCGCGGTTCTGCCTCCTTTGCGACGGCCGCCGCGCCGACCTGATCGCCGCCTGGCAGTCCGTGCTGTTTGCCGTCCGGAGCGCCGGGCTTCGCTGCCGCCTCGTTTTGCTCACCTGGCAGGAGCTCACAAGCCTGCTCCCGCGCCCCTTGCAGAGTTTTCTAGCGCAGAAATACGGCATCGCATCGAACGAGATATGGACTACATCCGCCTCGGCAAAACCGGCCTCCAAGTCTCCCGCATCTGCCTCGGCTGCATGAGTTACGGCGAGCCGGCCAAAGGCCCGCTTACCCCCGGCAGCCACGCCTGGACCCTCAACGAGACCGACTCCCAGCCCTTCCTCAAGCAGGCTCTCGACCTCGGCATCAACTTCTTCGACACGGCCAATGTGTACTCGCGCGGCGCGAGCGAGGAGGTGCTGGGCAAGTTCCTGAAAGGCCACACCCGCCGCGAGCAAACCGTCATTGCCACCAAGGTCCACAGCCCCATGCGCGAGGAACCCAACGGCCAGGGGCTTTCACGCAAGGCCATCCTGAACGAGATCGATGCGAGCCTGCGCCGCCTCCAGACCGAGTACGTGGACCTGTATCAGATTCACCGCTGGGACCCGAATACTCCCATCGAGGAAACCCTCGAAGCTCTCCACGATGTCGTGAAGGCCGGCAAAGCCCGCTATATCGGCGCGTCCAGCATGTACTCCTGGCAGTTCGCGCAGGCCTTGTATCTGGCGGACCTCCACGGCTGGACCCGCTTCGTCTCTATGCAGAACCACTACAACCTGCTGTATCGCGAAGAAGAGCGCGAGATGATGCCGGTCTGCATGGACCAGGGGATCGGCGTGATTCCGTGGAGCCCGCTGGCCCGCGGACGCCTCGCGCGCCCCACGGACGCCGAGGCCACAAAGCGGCTGGAAACCGACCAGTTTGGCAAAACCATGTACGCGAGCACGGAAAAGGCCGACCGCAAGGTCATTGATAAAACCGCGGAGATGGCCCGGCGCAAGGGCATCCCGCAAGCCACGCTCGCCCTGGCCTGGATGCTCTCCAAACCCTACGTCACCAGCCCCATCGTCGGCGCGACCAAGCCCAACCACCTCGAGGACGCCGTGGCGGCGCTCGATGTCGAACTCTCGCCTGAGGAGATTGCCGAGCTGGAACAGAACTACGTGCCGCACCCGGTGCTCGGATTTAAGTGAGAGGGTGAAGGGCGGAGGCAAAGGCTCAGAGCAGGGTGGGAGTTCTAAGTAAAAAGCGAGACTGAAATTGCTGCGTATCGCGGGATTCGGGCTGTAAACTCCAGCCAGACAGCGCAAGCAATGTAGCCTTTCCCCTTCATCCCCGGCTGTTGCCCTCCACTCTCGCTTCTCCCGGAGCCCGTCCCATGCAAAGCCGCATTCTTGGTGCCACCATGCCCGTCCTTGAGTTCCTGCTCAATCCCAACGAGTCCGTCATCTCCGAAGCGGGCGAACTGAGCTGGATGTCGTCGTCGATCCAGCTCACCACGCATACGCAGTTCGCCGGGGGCGGCGGGTTTTTCGGCGCCATCAAACGCATGGCCGGCGGCGGCTCGCTGTTCATGACCGAGTACCGGGCCCTCGGCACGCCGGGCGAGGTCGCCTTTGCTGCAAAGATGCCCGGCCATGTCGTACCAGTCGAGGTCGGTCCAGGGAACGAGTACCTCGTCCACCGCCACGGATTCCTGTGTGCGACGCCCGCGGTGAACATCGGCGTGGGCTTCCAGCAGTCGCTCGGCGCGGGCATCTTTGGCGGCGACGGCTTTCTGCTCCAGCGCGTTTCAGGCTCGGGCGTCGCGTGGCTTGAGCTCGGGGGCGAGCTCGTCACCCGGGAGCTCCAGCCCGGCGAAACGCTCCGGGTTCATCCCGGCCACGTCGGCGCGTTCCAGGCCTCGGTCAACTTCGGCATCACCCGCATTCAGGGCATCCGCAACATGATCTTCGGCGGCGATGGCATCTTTCTCGCCCAGCTCACCGGCCCTGGACGCATCTGGCTGCAAACCTTGCCGCTCCCCCAGCTCGCGCATAAGCTCCAGCAGTACATGGGCGGGGAAGGGGCGCGGGAAGGGGCCGCGGGAGTTGTAGGTGGAATTGTGGGCTCTGTTTTGAAGGGGTTCTAGGTTCGTGTAAACAAAGCGAGGCCCAGCATGTGTCTGCCGGACCTTGTTTTGTTGCCTTGATGAAGTTAAAACTGGTACTTCAGCGCGAACTGGATTTCGCGCGGCGTGTAGTTAGCGGATGTGCTTTGAATCTCGCCCACCGTGCTGCTTTGGTAGTTATAGAGATTTAAGCGTGGATCTGTCGACAAAGCGACATAGTTCGGTGCCGTCGGATCTGAGTTCTGGTAGGTTTGTTGAGCGTTGAAGGTATTGTTCGGCTGCCCGAAGTTGGTTGTATTGATGATATTGAAAGCTTCCGCGCGAAACTCAAGAGTGGACTCCCGGTAAACTGGAAAGCTTTTGAAGAGAGAAAGATCGACGTGCCGGAAGTGCGGGCCGTAGAGTGGGTTCCGCCGTTCGCTGCCGAGTGTTCCCGAGAGCTGCGGCTCAAAAGCGGCCGTGTCGAAGAATTGATTTAAGTTAAACCCGCTCCGATTCGCTTTCCGCACCTGATTCGGACGGACGTTTTGATTGGCAGCCTGGTTGGTACTGGTAACCCCGTTACCTTCCAAAACTGTGAAAGGAATGCCGCTGTTCCAGACCAATAGGGTGTTGGCCTGCCAACCTTTGCCGAGAGCGGCCTTGTACCCAGTCAGGTTTTGGCCAAACGGCAACACGTAATCGCCGGTGACGGCAAGGCGATTGCGAAGATCGAGGTCGCTATTGCCGTATTCTAACGTGCTTAGTTGGCTGGGAACATCCCCATACCCGTCATTCACTTCGTTGCTGTAAGACAAGATGTTGTCAAGGTTGTGCGAATAGGTGTAGTTCGCGCCAAGAGTCAGGCCTTTGGTCGCGCGGCGTGTGAGCGAGAGCTGCAGTGCCTGATAGTTGGAAACGCCGGTGCTGGTAAACTGCCCGATCTGGTTCGCATTCGGCAAGGTGTTGTGATACGGACGCAGCAGGTTGAAAGCTGTTCCCGTATCGGTTCCGAGCTGATTGGCATAGGTCTGCAATGCCGTGTTTGAGATCAAAGCGGGGGCATTCTGATCGTTGGTGATTTGCGCAAGATGCCGTCCCAGCTCACCCACATAGGTAGCTTGGAACACATTTGCACCGAAAGCTTTCTCGACAGTGAGATTGAACTGCTCCAGATAGGAGGTTCTAAAGCCTTTGTTGAGAACGTCATTGATGTTGCCGCTAGGGTTGGTTGCGCTGGATGCCGTCGGTGCTGGCAAACCCGCTGAAAACGGAGTGAACGCGCCTGTATTCGGGTTGGTAACTTTGTAGTCCGAAACGAACGGCTGCGCCTTTTCAGACCCGTTTGAGGTGTAGTTGCTTTGGAAGAAAGACATACCAAAGCCGCCTCGGAAAACCAAGCCCGGAGCCGCAGTGTACGCAAAACCGAGACGCGGTCCCACGTTCGCGTAAGTGGGGTTGAGGCCGGCGTAGTTGTTTACGCCATTCCGGCCGGCGACAAGGAGTGTGCCCGTCGTCGGATCGAAGTTAGTTAACGCGTTCTTGACTTCCGTAAACGGCGTCAGCACTTCGTATCGAACACCTAGGTTCAGGGTGAGGTCGTTCGATGCGCGATAGTCGTCCTGGAAGTAAACCGCGGGCTCCCATTCCCGATAGTGCGGAGGAGCTAGGCTGTTGGAGCGCTCTACATTGTTGAAACGCCCCTGGAGCAGCGCAGTCAAGCCGGATAAGCCCGCCTGGCCGGTAGCGCCCTGGAGCGGGTTAAAGCCGTAGCTGCCGATCCCGAAATTATTCTGAATGTTGGTTGCTTGGCGGCGGATGAGTTCCGCGCCCACCTTGATGCTTTGCTTGCCATGATTGATCGACAACGAGCCGGCTTCCTGGAAGGTGTTGTCGATGTCGATGATCGGGATGAAGTTGCCGCTGCCTAGGGAGGCAAGCGAGCCGACAAAGATCGGAGTCAGGCCGGAGGTGACTTGGTCGCCTAGGTTGACACCCGGCAGCCCGAAAGCCTGACTGGCATTCACGCCGTAGTTAAGGGGGCTCGACTGGTTGTTAACTCGCGTGTAGCCGAAACCGAGCTGGAGTAGGACGGTCGGGCTGATGGTGCGCACAAAGTTGATTTGCGTATTTTGCGCCGTATCCTTAGCAGCGCCCTGAAAAGCGTACACGTTGCCGCCCGGCGAAACGGTCACGCCGTTTTGCGTCACGTTCGGCAGGAGACCGGGAAGCGTGAAAGGTACGTTGTTGTAAGTGAAGCGGCCGAAGATTAGATCCTTCTGGTCTATCTGCCAATCCACACGGCCGTCCGCCGTATCGGAGTTTCTGGTTTGCGTGGGATTGGAAATGTAGGCCGCGGTGTTATCGGTGCCCCCGGTGGTGCTGTTCGACCTGGGGTAGAGCAGGGCGTAGTTCAAGCCCGCCGGATCAACAGGCCCGCCGGCCAAGGCTGCAATGGCAGCCGGGTTGCCGCTGTGCAGCGTATCGTACTGGTCATTCGTGATGGTCTGGTTGGTGGATGGGTTCTGGCCCTGGATCTGGCGGAGCCCCTCATAGTCGCCGAAAAAGAAGACCTTATCGTGAACGATAGGGCCACCGATAGAACCGCCGAACTGGTTCTGGCGCAGCTTCGGTTTAGGCAGTGGGCGGCCGTTCGGCAAAGTATGGCCGAAATTGTAGGGGTTCGCGTTCAAAACGTCGTTTTGGAAAAACTCATACGCCGAGCCGTGGAAAGCATTTGTACCCGACTTCGTAATGATGTTAATCACCGCCCCGCCGGTGCGCCCGACTTCCGCAGTGTAGGTATTCGTCTGAATGCTGATTTCGCGGATTGCATCGATGGAGGGGCGCACGCCGATGCCGCCGATGATGCGCTCGTTGTTGTCGAGACCGTCGATCGTCTCGTTATTCAAGATTTCCGACTGTCCGTTTGCGACGACAGCGGAGGTTTGGCGACGATCATCCGGCCGCGCACCGCTGGTCAGGCCGTTGCCGGGGCCTTCGCTGGCGCCGGGGGTAATCTGAGCGAGGTTGATGTAGTTGCGTCCGCTGAGAGGCAGATTCTGCACTGCCGCCTCGGTGACGACGTGCTGGATCACGGAGGAATCAGTCTGCAGCGCCGGGGTCTGCGCGGTCACCTGTACCGTAGTCGCCTCCGCGCCGACGCTCAGCTTCGCGTCTTCGCGGGCGCGGTCGCCGGCCGCGACAGTCACACTCGGGTACGAAAACGTTTGAAACCCGGTGTCGATGACGGCGATCGAGTAGCTGCCCGGATTGAGTTGAGAAAAGTCATAATCGCCGGAGCTTGTGGTCACCGTGGTGCGAGTCTGCTTCGTACCCAGATCGGTAAGCGTCACCTTGGCATTCGGGATCGTGGCGCCCGTGTTGTCTGTTACGGTGCCGGTGATGGAAGCGGTGGTGCTTTGTGCCGCCGCGTAAGGAGCGGCCGGGAGCAGCATGCACCCGGTCACCATCGCTGCCCCTACCGCAAAGCGCGCGCGTCGTGCTGCTGCCTCTGAAAAGATTGCGATCCTGCGTGTGTGTATCATCGATAATTTCCTCATTGCAGGCGCGAGCGGTCGCCTGCCCGCACCATTGCAGTAGGAAAGTACCGCCTCCGTGAGGCGTCTGGCAAGACGGTTACTCGTTAGAGTCTCACCAAAGT
Source organism: Acidobacteriaceae bacterium (assembly GCA_965218545.1). GTDB lineage: Bacteria > Acidobacteriota > Terriglobia > Terriglobales > Acidobacteriaceae > EB88. The sequence continues at coordinate 846,607 of CBDCLB010000002.1, forward strand.
TTGAGCAGCCCGAGTAACTGATGTTATTTCAAACACTTAGCAGTTGACGCAAAAACGGTCAAGCCGCGTTTTGCCTTTTTCGAGCTGCGCTCCATGACGGACTGAGCTGTTTCCGAGCAAGCGGAGTAGCTGCAAAACGGTTGTCCTGAAGCATTTCTCCGGCAATGCCGTGTTCGGCGTTTGCGCCCCGGCAACAGAGGTTCGCTTTTATAAAGTCGCCAAGGCGCGTTCCAGTGTAAAAACAACACGCTCCAGCGTCGCGCGTCCAAGATACGCGTGCATGGGCAGGCTCAACACCCGCCGCGATGCCGCTTCGGCATGCGGCAACCCGCCGGGGGGTAGCACGACCGGGCATCGGCCTTGGAAAACCGGCTGCTCGTGCATCGGCACCGGGTAGTGCACAGCGGTCGGCACGCCCGCCTCGCTCATGCGTTTGACAACGCCGTCGCGGTTCTCGACTTCCACCGTATATTGGGCCCAAGCGCTGGTGCGGTCGGGCCGCAACCCCGGCAGCCGGAGCTTGCCCTTTTTCGCCAACGGGAGCAGCGCCCCGCTGTAAGCATTCGCGTTCTCGCCACGCGCGATCAGCTCCCGGTCAAACACGTCGAGCTTGGCGAGCAGCACCGCGGCCTGGAGCGTGTCGAGCCGGCCGTTGATGCCGATCGCGCTGTGCCGGTAGCGCGCTTCCTGCCCATGGTTGCGCAGCTGGTGCATGCGCAGGGCAAGGGCTTCGTCATCCGTAAAGCAGGCACCGCCGTCGCCGTAGCAGCCCAGCGGCTTGGAGGGGAAAAAGCTGGTGCAGCCGATCGTGCTGCCCCCCCCCGAGTGGCGGCCTTTGTACACCGCCCCGAAACTTTGCGCCGCGTCTTCGATGACGGCCAAGCCGTGGCGGGCGGCGATTTCGTTGATGGCGTCCATTTCGGCAGGCTGGCCGTACAGCGAGACCGGCAGGATGACGCGGGTTCCCGGGGTGATCGCGGCCTCGATGGAGCCGGGGTCGATATTCCAGCTCTCCGGATCGATGTCCACGAGCACGGGGGTAGCCCCCAGCAACGCGATGACCTCGCCGGTTGCGAAGAATGTGAAGGGCGAGGTGATGACCTCGTCGCCCGCGCCGATTCCCAGCGCCATTAAGGCGATCAGAAGCGCGTCCGTGCCGCTCGAACAGGACACGCAGTGCTCGACTCCCACCCGAGCCGCGAGCCGCGTTTCAAGCTCCGCGACTTCGGGACCCAAGATGTATTGCCCGTGGTCGAGCACCGCGTGGATGCGCGCGTCAATCTGTACTTTCAACTCGCGATACTGAGCCTGGAGGTCGACAAAAGGGAGGGGTGCGGGTGCGCTCACCCGCTTATTCTCGCACCCTGGCTAGCCCAGCCGCTCCAGCATGTCTTGGGGCGTCATCCGGATGCAGGTGAAGATGGGCGTGTCTTTGAGCGTGTAGGGGCTGATCTCGGTTTCGCGCAGCCGCTGAACAAGGTCCAGAAAATCCTCTGGGTAGTTCGTCTCAAACGCGACCACGAACTCCTGGTCATCGATGCCGAACGAGTAGGTGGTGTTGAGCTTGACGCGCGGAAATTCGTGGCCGACGCGGATGTGCTCGTTCATGAGCCGCTGGCGTTCTTCGATCGGCAGAAGGTACCAAGAGCGCGTCTTCCAAAACGGATAGATAAAGATATAGCGCTGCCCGCCCGGGCGTAAAAATCCGCGCGAGTCTGCTTGCCCCTCATGCTCGTGGCCGATGAGGTACTGTGAGCGCTTGGTCATGGACAGGTAGCTGTACGGGGTTTCAAGGTAGCCGCCCAGCGGAGTCGCGAGCAGCTCCGCGCGCACCTGGTTAAGATCGTCTACCGAGTAGCAAATCGTCCACAGAACCATGTCGCAGTCGCCGCGCAGCCCCACGGTCGAGTACGAGAGCGAAAGCATGCGCCCCGGCTGGTTCCAGCGCTGAATCACTTCGGCAAACAGCCGCTTATGCTCCGCGCGCTCGGCCGCCGGCAAGCGCCGCCACTCCGGCTGCACCTTATAGAAGGTGAAGCCGATAATCTGCCGCCGGACCGGCTTTTCGCCGCCCCGCGCCTGCTGCTTCCCCGCTTCCGTGCCTTCCAAAACCTCGGGTGTTGCGACTGCTTCTGCCATATCCTTGCCCCTCTCCAAGTTTAGCGCAGAGCGTCTTCGAAACTTCGGCCCGGCGAACAGTCGAGCGAAGGTTACGGTAGTGACGTTGCCGCGCTTGCCGGCAGGCGCGAAACTTGGCGGAGATTCTCCAAACAGCAAGGCTGGCCGAGGCACATGGCAAACTACCACATCGCGATCGTTCGTCCGGAGGGCTATGCGCACAGCGAGTGCTTCCGGGAGGTGGCCGAAGGATTGCATTCGGCGCTCGGCTCCCTCGGCCATGCTCCCAAGGTCGACGTAAACACCCTCGACGCCAAGGCCACCAACATCCTGCTGGGCGCGCATCTGCTGCCGGAGCGGGAAGCCGCGGGCTTGCCTGCATCTACGGTCATCTACAACCTCGAGCAGCTCGGCGGCGCAGCCCTGCCCGCCTGGTACGGGGCCCTGGCCGCGCGCTACCACATCTGGGACTACAGCCCGCTGAACCTCGAGCGCTGGGCACAGCTGCCCTGCCTTGAGCCGCCAACGCTGGTCGAGATCGGCTTCGCCCCCGAGCTCAAGCGCATTCCCGCAGCTCCGGTCCAGGACATCGACGTGCTTTTTTACGGATCGGTGAATGAGCGCCGCCTGCACATCCTGCGCGCGCTGGAGCAAGCGGGCGTCAAGCTCCACACCGCCTTCGGCGTGTACGGGGCGGAACGGGACGCACTGATCGCCCGCTCCAAAATCGTCCTCAACCTGCACGCGTACGCGACCGAGGTCTTCGAGATCGTCCGCGTCTCCTACCTCCTGGCAAACGGAAAAGCCGTCGTCACCGAAGCCTCGCCCGACCTCGGCGATCTGGTAAACGCAGTCTCAGCGCACCCCTACGACGGGCTCATCGAAGGCTGCCTCGCTCTGCTCGCGAACGAAGCCGAGCGGCGGGCTCTCGAGGAGCGCGGAGCAGCGCTGTTCGCTGGGCGCAACCAGGCGGAGCTTCTGCGCCCCGCTCTGTCCACTCCTTCCAAGGCAGCCCCGGCCTCCTCGTTCCCTCGACGGCTTAATCTCGGCAGCGGCAAAGACTGGCGCGCGGACTGCCTAAACATCGACATCAACGATTACTGGAAACCCGATGCCGTGCTCGACATTTCGCAGCCGCTCCCCGAGCGGTTCGAACTCCATACGGAGCGCTTCGGCACAATCGAGATCGGGCCCGGCACACTTCATGAAATTCTCGCGAACGATGTGCTCGAACACATCCCCAACCTCACCGCCGCGATGACCTGCGCCTTAAGGCTGCTCCGCCCGGGGGGGATCTTCAACATCCACGTGCCCTACGATCTTTCGCATGGAGCTTGGCAGGACCCGACGCACGTCCGCGCCTTTAACGAGCGCAGCTGGCTTTACTACACGGAGTGGTTCTGGTATCTCGGGTGGACCGAGGCGCGCTTTACAGTCGCAAAGCTTGACTTCGTCCTTAGCCCGCTGGGCGAAACCCTGAAGGGCCGTGTCGACGGCGAAGCGGTGGTCCGAACTCCGCGCGCGGTGGATAGCATGCGGGTGCACCTGCGCAAACAAATGCTCTCTGCCGAGGAATCTCGATCTGCTCAAAGTTTCTTGAGACGGCCTGAGCGACCCGCAAAGCGCGCAAGCCCCGCGAAAGGCATACCGATATTCGCAGCGGAAGGTATAGCTTTTTGAGGCTGACCGATCATAAGTCTGCCGCCTCGACCGCAGCTGCTGCGCCGAGGTAATGCAAAACGAAGTCTGAACCGGTACTGGAAGGACTTAGCATGCAATATGCCGAATTTATAAATGGAATCGGTTTCACCCTCCTGCAACCCGAGGTGCAGGTTGATCAATTTGTCGCCACGATGTCCTGGACCTATCCAACGACCATTCTCGAAATGATGAACATCTTCGTACCGGGCAAAGACAAAGCGAGAACGAGGAATATCTGGGAGTTGCTGAACATGCCTAGGATGTCTACCCTCGCCATCGCCTCGGCCCTGGATCGCGCGGTCGCCGGAATGAGCGCCGGAGAAAGCTTTGTCAACGTAGGCGTTTGGCATGGCTTTACGCTCTTTTCAGCCATGATCAACAACCCTGACAAAACCTGCGTCGGGGTCGATAATTTCTCGGAGTTTGGCGGCCCGCGCGCGACGTTTCTTGAGGCCTTCGAGCAGAAGCGCAGTTCCAGGCACTTCTTCCACGATATGGACTACCGAGAGTACTTTAAGAACGTACACGACGGTAGCATCGGTGTGTATCTCTACGACGGCGAGCATAGCTATGCAAACCAGCTCGAGGGTTTGCAGGTCGCCGAGCCGTTTTTTCAGAGGATTGCCTGATTTTTGTGGATGATACAAACTGCGACGAGCCGCGGGAAGCAACTCTCGATTTCATTGCAAGAAGCGGAAGAAAGTACGATATCCTCTTCGACGCAAAGACCTGCCAGAATTGTCACCCGACTTTCTGGAGTGGTCTGATGATCCTGAAGCAGGCATGATGCCGATAGCCGTGCACACGTCAGGCGCAAGTTTGCAGATGGAGCGTAGTCTGCCATGAGACTTCTATACATCTCCGGCGCGGCCGGGCCGGATTACCAATGCGATATGCTCTTCCACGGCTTACGCGAGACGTTGGGTGCCGACGTGGTCGACGCCCGGCGACTTTGGTACATGTACCGGTCAGATGTTACGCCGGAAATTAAACGGAATCTGTACGGAAGCGGATTTACCGTATATGGACGGCTCAGTAGCGTAGAGGCTGACCGCTCAGACCTGGAAGTAAAGATACAACAGCGCTACTTCAATTTTGTCGTGTACGGCTCGGCTTGGCGAAACCTCGACTATCTTCCTCAGGTACTCGAGGCTTACCCTGCCTCGCAGATCGCTTTCATCGACGGCGAAGACAGCCAAGCTGTGCGATCCAAGCTGATCGGATTAGGGCGCTACTTCAAGCGTGAATGCACCCGCAACCACCAGCAATGCCTGCCGATCAGCTTTGCGATCCCAAGGGATGCGATACGCGGAACAGTGCTTTCAAAAACGAAGGTCCTCGCGACCGTCATTCCCGGACGGCCCGAAACTTACGTCTATGCCAATGAAGCCGACTACTACGACGATTATGCTTCAAGCATGGTCGCAATCACGATGAAGAAAGCCGGGTGGGACTGCCTGCGCCACTACGAAATCCTGGCAAACGGCTGCGTGCCTCACTTTATCGGCCTAGAAAGCTGCCCATCGCATACCATGACGACCCTCCCGAAGCGCTTTCTGCTGAAAGCCCGCCGGTGGCCGCAGGTTCCAAACGCGATCGGTGAAGACACTTTTGAAGCTTGCCGCCAATTCGCAGCTGACAACTTAACCACGGAAGCGCTCGCAAAAAGTTTTCTAGACGCGCTTCGTTTAGGAAAGGCACCCATTCGCCGCCATGGCTTTGCGCTCCCGAGCTAGTCCGCCACAACCTTCACCTCGATGGATTTGATTAGGGCTGTGACAGGGTCGCCCTGTTTCATGCCCATCTCCTCCACGCTCTGCAGGGTGATGACGCTTTCAATCTGGTTTTTCTCCGACGCGAGTCGTAGCCGTACCGGCACGAGCTCCTCCACCGTCCCGCGCTGCTGGTTGCGCGACGAAACTTTCTTGTTCCCGTGCATGCCACTCCTTGGTAACCGGGATGCTCGGCCTTGAAGCAAGCGCAGCGTATACTCCCCGGAGCATGTCAGGCAAAGTTCTCGCGGCGATTGCCGCATTCATCACCGCCGTCATCGGCGCCTCGGGCTATTGGGGCATCGCGCTGCTCATGGGCATTGAGTCGGCTTGCATTCCGCTGCCGTCCGAGGTCATCATGCCTTTCGCCGGCTACCAGGTGTACCTCGGCCACCTCACATTGTGGGGCGTGGCGACGGCGGGGGCGCTGGGGTGCAATCTCGGCTCCGTGATCGCCTACTGGGTCGGCGCTTGGGGCGGACGAGCCGCGGTCGAACGCTTTGGGCGTTTTGTCCTGCTCAGCCGCCGCGACCTGGACCGCACGACGCACTACTTCGAGAAGTACGGCGCGATCACGGTCCTTATCGGCCGTCTGCTGCCGGTCGTTCGGACGTTTATCGCGCTTCCGGCCGGGATCGCGCGCATGCCGCAGTGGCGCTTCCACCTGTACACCTTTCTCGGTTCCTGGCCGTGGTGCTTTGTGCTGGCGTACGTGGGCATGAGGCTCGGCAGGGCCTGGGATACCGACCCGCGCTTCAAGGCGATCTTCCACCGCTTCCAGGTCGGTGTCGAGGTCGCGATCCTCGCCGCGATCGTCTGGTTTGTGTGGAGCCACATTCGTCGCGGGCGCGAGGAACCGGCCGCCGCATAGTTGCCAAAGCCGTCCTGCAAAGGAGACACTAGCTTGTTTGGTGTTGAGAACGGGCCGCGCTTTTTTGGACCACGGTCTATCTTGCAGAAGAGGACGGAAACACACGCAATGGAAGGAAACACACACAAGCCCAAGCAGCCCACCGGCAAGCTGGGCGTCATGGTCGTGGGCATGGGCGCGGTCGCGACCACCCTCATCGCCGGGGTCGAAGCGGTACGCAAGGGGCTCTCGAAGCCCATCGGCTCGCTCACCCAGATGGGTCACATCCGGCTCGGCAAGCGTACCGACGAGCACTCTCCCCTGATCAAGGACTTCGCGCCCCTGGCCGACCTGAACGATATTGTCTTCACCGGCTGGGACATCTACGACGAGAACATGTACCAAGCGGCGAGCACCGCGAACGTACTCGAGCGCTCGCACCTCGAGACGATCAAGCCTTTTCTTGAAGCGATCCGCCCCATGCCCGCCGTCTTCGACCAGCACTATGTGAAACGGCTCAGCGGCACGCATGTCAAGAGCGGCCGGTCCAAGTGCGACCTCGCCCAGCAGGTTCGGTCGGACATTCAGCAATTCTCGGCAACCGTCGACCGCGTGGTCGTGATCTGGTGCGGCTCGACCGAGATCTTCATCGAGCCGACGGCTATCCACGCGACTCTGGAAGCTTTCGAGCAGGGCCTCAATAACGACGACCCGGCCATCGCCCCTTCGCAGATTTACGCGTATGCCGCGCTGATGGAGGGCGTGCCCTTCGCAAACGGCGCGCCGAACCTTACGGTCGATCTGCCGTGCATGGTCGAGCTTGCGAAGAAAACCCAGACCCCGATCTGCGGCAAGGACTTCAAAACCGGCCAGACTTTTCTCAAAACCGTGCTTGCCCCGGCATTCAAGGCTCGCATGTTGGGCGTCGCCGGTTGGTACTCGACCAATATCCTGGGCAACCGCGACGGCGAGGTTCTGGACGACCCGGAGTCGTTCAAGACCAAGGAAGAGTCGAAGCTCGGGGCGCTTGAGTACATCCTCCAGCCCGAGCTCTACCCTGAGCTTTACTCGGACATGTACCACAAAGTCCGGATCAACTATTACCCTCCGCGCGGCGACAATAAAGAGGGCTGGGATAACATCGATATCTTCGGCTGGCTCGGCTACCCGATGCAGATTAAGGTCGATTTCCTATGCCGCGACTCGATCCTCGCCGCCCCGCTCGCGCTCGACCTGGTGCTTTTTATGGACCTCGCGAAGCGCACCCCGGAGCTCGCCTCCGCGGGCATTCAGGAATGGCTTAGCTTTTACTTCAAGGCTCCGCAGACTGCCGAGGGTCTCTACCCGGAGCATGATCTGTTTATCCAACTGATGAAGCTTAAGAATACTCTGCGGCATGTAATGGGCGAGGAGCTGATCACGCATTTAGGGTTGGAGTACTACGAGCAATAAAGTATTATCTCCGTTGCATCTCGAAGAAGATTATGGGTGGCCCATGTCTCGCATTTGAGACATGGGTTTTTTAGCTTTACGCTCAGTTTCGTCGAAAACTGTGCCGTAGGGTCGAGCACGGCCGCAACACGGGGCATCAATCCGTTGAACCATCGCGGCAGATCAGGCGCTTTGAAGATGACGCGACCGCGTTCAACTTCGAGCAGAGGCCTATGCGCGCGGCTAGAGCTGTCGAGCAGCACCGAACGGTGGGCGAGTGTCCCTGCTGAAGGGAGATTCTCAAAGCTGGCCGCGGCTCGGCGCCTCACCGTGTCCGGCTCGATCCAATGCTCGCCGGCTGCTGCCCGCTGATCGATCCTGCGGATATTTTCTCTGTGTCGTTCAACGCCACATAGCGCAGGGTGACGTCGTAGCCGGCTTGCCTGGCGGCTCGAATGCGCCCGAGGACAGTGCGCCCAGCCAGCGTGGTTTCGAGAGACACTGAAAGGCCTGCTTTGAGGGCGTGGTCAAACAGTCGCAAGGTCTTCCTCGCCGCAGCAAGGTCCGCGGAGCGCGGCATCGATAGCAATCTCGACCGGATCGGACGCGGCATCGCGCAGAGTACTTTTACCCGCGCCGTTAGCACCTGCGTAGCCGTTGGCACCTGCGTAAACGATCAGCCTTTTCAAGGCATAGGAGGCGTGAAGCCGGGATAAGGAAAATCCGCCGCACGGAATTCACCTGTGGGTGCCAGGCGCTTTATCCGTCCATCCGGATATTCCTCGACCACCCAGCCATCCAGGTCGTAGGTCAGGACTGTTCCACTGGCGAGCCGCCGAGCGAGGGCTTTTTGTGAGGCCTCCTCAAGTGCGGCGCGTTCCATCTCCATTGCCGGAGAACCTGCGGTGTGCGTCTGTTCGCGCATGGGACTCCTTCATTCCCTCCATGGTATCTACGCCGGTCCCATCCGCTACCGTGTTCGAGCAGGAATTTACCCGAACGCAGTGAAGCTACAACCAACCCTTCACCCGAGCAATCCGTGCCGCTTCCACCCGGTTCGCGGCCCCCAACTTGCTCGACGCCTCCGACAGGTAGTTGCGTACCGTTCCCTCCGACAGCCGGAACGCCGCCGCGATCTCCGCGCTCGACCGGCCCTCCCCGGCCAGGCGCAGGATCTGCCGCTCGCGCTCGCTCAAGGGGTCGGCTTCGGCCCAGGCTTCCGCGGCCAGTTCCGGGTCAAACGCCCGCTTGCCCGCGTGCACCTGCCGGACGGCGTTGGCCAGCTCGGCCGAGGGCCGGTCCTTGAGCAGATAGCCCTTCGCGCCCGCGTCCAACGCCCGACGCAAATAGCCCGGCCGCGCAAAGGTCGTCAACACAATGACCCGCACTGCCGGGAACCGGTCCCGCACCTCGGCGGCGAGCGAAAGCCCGCTCAGCTCCGGCATTTCAATGTCGGTGACCACCACATCCGGCTGCAAGCTCGCAACCAAACCCAAAGCCTCACGTCCATTCGCCGCGCGTCCGCACACCGTGATGTCCGGTTCCAGCTCCAGCAGCGCGGCAAGCGCCCCCAGGAGCATCGCCTGATCCTCGGCCACCAGCACCCGGATCGCCGCGGGTTCCTTCACTCGGGCGCGCCCTGGTCGTCCGTCCATAGCTTGATGCCGCCCAGCAGTCCATCCTGGTTGGACACGATGCTCACGTTCTCCGGGAGCTTGAAGCTGACCAGCTTGGCACTGCCGCCGCCGATATACAGGTGGTCCCAATTGAATGTATGCGCGGTCTGCTCGATCGCCTTTTCGAGATATTTGTTCCACTTCTTGGGCCCGAACTCCTTCAAGCCCCGACGGCCCAAGAAATCCTCGTATTCGCGCTTTTTCTTAAAAGGATGGTGCCCCAATTCGAGTCCCGGTGCCAGCCGTCCAAAGGTAAATAGCGCCGAGCCCATGCCCGTCCCGAGCGTGATGACGAGTTCCACGCCCTCGCCCTTGATGGCTCCATAGCCCTGCACCGCGGCGTCGTTTGCTATCCGCACGGGCTTGCCCCAGCGTTTGGTGAGCGCGCCTTGCAGGTCAAACCCCACCCACTCCGGATGGAGGTTGGCGGCCGTCCAGGTGTGCCCCTTCTTGATCACGCCGGGAAAGCCAACCGACACGCGGTCGAACTGCGGAATCTGCTTCCGAAGCGTATCCAGGATCTCCAGCACACGGTCCGGTGTGGGTTTGATCGGGGTTTCCGCCCGGACCCGGTCGGTGATGGGCTTGGCTTTCGCATCAAGCGCCATCATCTTGAGGCCGCTGCCGCCAATGTCGATTGCCAATGTGATCGGGGGCGCCGGGCGCGCCTTCGCTTCCGAGCTCGGTTGTGCTTCCGCGATGAAATCCATACGGGAACCAGTGTAGTGGTTCCTGTTCGCGAATGCGTCGTCCGAATACAAGGATTTCAGCGAACCCGTCCTTTTCGCGGGACGGAAAAGCGTGGGAGATCTGGAACCTGCGGGCGCATACTACGTCTAATAAGGCGATTCCCTTTTCCAACCGAGGTGCCCGCCATGCCCAAGCGTTTTCTTCCACTCGCCACTGTTCTTGCCGCCTCCATCTCCGGGGCAACGTTGTGGGCGCAAATGCCAGGGCAGACGGCCCCGCAGCCGACACCCTCGACCGTACCCCAAACCACGCCCACGCCGCCGACGGTGCCCGGCAAGACGGGCAAGACCGACATCAAGGCAGCGCCGCCGGCGCCCGTGCAGCCCGAAAAGCCAGTCCCGCTTGAGGCCAAGGTCGGTCCCAATGGCGTGGTCGAGGGCATCAAACCCGGCAGTGAGCAGGACGTGAGCGCGGTCGGTACCCGCACCATCGGCGGCCGCGGCCTGGGCAACTGGTATTCCACCAACACGGAGATCGGCGAGGGCAAGCAGTACTCGATGGAGATCGACAAGAGCACCAAGTTCATCACCGACCCGGTGGTGACCGAGTACGTCAATCGCATCGCGCAAAACCTGGTCAAGAACTCCGACGCCCGCATCCCCTTCACGGTCAAGGTCATCGACTCGGACGAGATTAATGCCTTCGCACTGCCGGGCGGGTTTTTCTATGTCAACTCCGGGCTGATCCTCAACGCGGATACCGAGGCCGAGATGGCCGGCGTTATGGCCCACGAGATTTCGCATGTAATCGCGCACCACGCCATGCGCGAGCAAACTCGCATGAACTACGCCCAGCTGAGCACCATCCCGCTCATCATGGTAGGCGGCGGTTTAGGCTACGGATTGTACGAAGCATCAAGCATTGCGGTGCCGCTGACCTTTATGCAGTTTTCCCGCGATTTTGAAGCGCAAGCGGACTTTCTCGGCACCCAGTACCTGTACCGGGCCGGCTACGACCCGCAGGCGCTGGTGAGCTTCTTTGAAAAAATCGAGAACCTGGAAAAACACAAGCCCGGCTTGATCGCGCGCGCTTTTGAAACGCACCCGGAAACCCCCGACCGCATTGCCCGAACGCAGGAGGAGATCGCGACGCTGCTGCCGCCAAAGAACGAGTATCTGGAAACCACCTCGGAGTTCCAGGACGTCAAGGCGCGGTTGGCCCGCATCGAGAACCGGCGCAAGCTCGACGACAAAAAGAAAGGCAACGGCCCGACCCTGCGCCGCGTAGACACGCCCAACCCGAACGACCCGAACGCGCAGCCCGGCCAAGGGGATGACCGGCCCACCCTGCACAAGCGCGACGAAAGTAACTAGGGTTCCGGCAGGCTCTGCCCACCCAGCATGACGGAAGAGCCCGGCCTTTCCCCGAGCGCGGACACCCCTTTGATCCGCGTCTTTCTGTGGCTTTTCCGCCGCGATCACGGCGCGCGCCATCACCTCCTCAGCCGGTGGGTTTTCCTCCGCGCTCTTGGGCTCATCTATTTTTCCGCTTTCTTTTCGCTACTTTTCCAGATCCGCGGCCTCATCGGGCCGGACGGCATCCTGCCCGCGGGCGGGTATCTCGCGCGTGTGAGCGGTGCCTACCCCGGCGCGCTGCACTGGTGGTACGCGCCTACCCTGCTTTGGTTCTCCTCGGGCAACGGCATGCTCATGGGTCTATGTTGGGTTGGCCTTGCGGCTTCCCTGCTCCTCGCAGCGAACCTGTGGCCCCGGCTTACGCTCCTCGTCTGCTTTGTTTGCTTTCTGTCGTTCGTCGCGGCGACCGGCACATTTTCCGAGTACCAGTCCGACGGCATGCTCCTCGAAGCAGGCTTTCTCGCTTGGTTTCTCGCGCCCCGCGGCATCCGGCCGAGCCTGGGAGCGCGGTCGCTGCCCACCCATGCGAGCCTCCTGCTGCTGCTTTTCGAGTGGTTCCGGATTTACTTCATGTCGGGCGTGGTCAAGCTCGCGAGCGGCGACCCGACCTGGCGCAACCTTTCCGCCATGTACGAGTACTACCAAAACGGCCCCTTGCCTACCTCCATCGGCTGGTATCTCCAGCACTTGCCGCACTGGTTCCAGATCGGCACGGCCGCTCTCACGCTTGCAATGGAGCTCGGCCTCGTTTTCCTTGCCTTTTTGCCCCGGCCCTTCCGCATCGCCTGCTTTTGGATCGTCACGTTCTGGCAGGTGGGCGTGATCCTCACCGCGAACTACTGCTTCCTCAATTACCTGGTGCTCGCGCTTGGGTTTCTGCTGCTGGATGATCGAGCGTTTCGGCGCTTTATACCCCGGCGCAGGCGCACCCTCGCGATTCCGCCGGCGCGCTCCACGGCCTTTGCGAACACGGATGCCGTCTTCACTGCGGTCGCGCTTTTGTGGGTGTTTTATGCCGCGCTCGTCCCGCTTGTCGGCCTGTTCGCGCGGGACGTTCTGCCGCCGGGCCCTGCCATTGCGCTCGAACCCTTCCGCATCGCCAACGGCTACGGCCTGTTCGCCACCATGACGCCCCACCGTTACGAGATCGAGTTCCAAGGTTCAGAGGATGGGCGAAACTGGACCGCCTACCCGTTCCGCTACAAGCCCCAAAACTTGACGGAGCGCCCCCGCATCTACGCGCCCTACCAGCCGCGCTTCGACTGGAACCTGTGGTTTGCCTCGCTCGGCGCATGGGAGGGAAACCCGATGGTGCCCCGCACGGAAGAAAAGCTGCTCGAAGGCAGCCCGGATGTGCTGGCATTGTTCGCGGGCAATCCATTCCCGCAGGCTCCACCCCGGTACGTGCGCGCGGTGCTGTGGCAGTACTGGTTTACCACCGCGGCACAAAAGCGCGCGACCGGCGACTGGTGGCGGCGGCTGCTGCTGGGCACCTACGCGCCCACACTCGGGCGCGCCCCGGACGGCCGGTTTGCCATCATCGCCGATGCATCCCTGCCGGAGGGCGCGCCTCCTAGCTAGGCGCGATCCGGAGGCACGGCTGTCGCGGTAAACGTGACGGTTTTGGTCCCGAGACGCGCGTGTTTCGCGGTCAGCCGGATCGTTCCGGGCTGCTCCCGCGCGCGCACCCACACCGCGCCCTGCCCGCCGAACAGCCCGTACACGGGCTCGCCGAGCAGATCGGCCGGTCCTTCCAGGGTCAGCTCGACCGGATCGTCCGCATAGGGTTGCACGTTGCCGAACTGGTCTGCGGCGCGAAGGGCGACGCGCACTGCATCGCTGCCGTCCGCCAGGAGGCTCGTTTCATCCGGCAGCACGAGCAGCTCCCGTGCCAAGCCGTCGCCCGACATCGTCCGCGAGATCACCTGTTTGCCGCCGATGTAGCCGTCGAGCTTGATGTCTCCCCATGGAAAACCAAGCTTGTTCCAGTCGATCCGATCCACCTCGAACTGAAAGGGAGGGTACTTCAGGTGTGCGAACTCCGCGCGGTCGGGGCCGATGTCGTAAACCTCCATCCAGGGTTTTTCTTCCGTGCTGCGCTCCCGCAGAGACACCTTGATGCGGTCGCAGTTGGAACACACCACGGCCCGTCTGAAGCCGACAGCTTCATCGCCCTTTGCCCAGTGGAAGGCGGGCTCCAGCACAATCTGCTCGGCCGGCTCGCACTGCGACTTGTAGAAGCCCGCGGCGGCCTTTGGCTCGCGGAAGATGTCCGTGACGCCGTGGTAGCAGATGCGATCGCCCGAGCCGAAGTTGGCATGGGTGTTGTAGTCGAAGGCGCACCAGCCGATGCCGCCCGCGTACTGCGGGTTGGAGGCAAGCTGGTCGTGGATGCGGGCGTGTCGCAGGGTGTGCTCGCGCTGCCGCGCGTCGTCGTCAACGGTCTTGCATGGGTAGGTGTGGCCCACGAACTCCGTGTTCAGGTAGCGCGGGTGATTAGGCGGCTGGAGCGGAAAGCCGAAATCATTAATCGTGAACACGTCTTCAAGCAGGTGGGAGCTGCGGAAGTTGCGTATGCCGCCGGTCTGGCGCGTGGGATCGAGCGCGTGGGCCAGGGCATTGGTGCGCTCGTAAAAGCTGTCGTCGTCCCGCGACTCATTGATGCGCACGCCCCACAGCACGATGGAAGGGTGGTTCCAGTCGCGGCGGATCATCCGCCCGACGTTGTCGATCGCGAGCTGCTTCCAGGGCTCCGGGCCGATGTGCTGCCAGCCCGGGATCTCTTCGAGCACCAGCAGCCCTACCTCATCGCAGCAGTCCAGGAAATGGCGCGACTGGGGGTAGTGGGAGGTGCGGACGATATTGCAATGCAGGTTTTGGCGCAGGATCCTGGCGTCCTGCCGCTGCCCGCGCGCGCCCATCGCCTGGCCCACAAACGGGAAGGTCTGGTGCCGGTCCAGCCCGCGCAGCTTCACAATCTCGCCGTTCAACGAGAAGCCATGGTCCGTAAACGTCGCCTCGCGAAATCCGATGCGCCGCGTGTCCTCGTCGATCGCGGCACCATCGCGCAGGAGGCTGACATGCACGGTATAGAGCTTCGGCTTGCTCAGGTTCCACAGCTCGATACCCTTCAGGTTTGTCAGGGAAACCGTGTGCCTGGCGGGATCTTTCCCGGTTTCGGTGCTTTCGTGCATGGGGGCGCTGGTTTCCGGGTCCATCGCGGCGTTCGGGTCCGGCGCGGACGCGCCGCCCGGCAGCCCCTGCGTGCCTTTCGCGACCACGCGTTCGCCGTCGCGCAGCTCTACCGCGACGGTCACATGCCCGCCCCCGCTGCCCGCGACAAAGCAGTCCACGTCGAGTGATGGACTCCCGCTCAGTACGTTTTGCGGATGGGCGAAGATGTTATCCAGGTAGATCTCGGGAACAACGCGCAGCGAAACCTCGCGATAGATGCCGCCAAAGGTCAGATAGTCGATCTCGTAGCCGAAGGGGGGTATGTCGGGGCGCTCGGTCGAGTCCACCTGCACTACGAGTACATTTTCGCCGCCGCGGTTAAGGTGCGGGGTCAGCTCAAAGGAAAAGGGCGTAAACCCGCCCTTGTACTCGCCCAGCGGATGGCCGTTGATCCAGACGGTCGAAGCCGTCATGACGCCTTCAAAGTCCACAAACACGCGCCGGGGCCCAGCGCCGGCCATTGCGTCTTCCGGCAAGCGGAACCGGCGGCGATAGGTGGAAATGAACTCATAGGCGCGGTCATCGAACTCGTGCCACGGCAGCCGGATATTGGTGTGCGGCACGACGACGCGCTCGAAAGCACTGTCGTCGAACTCCGGCGCTTGGGCACCCGCCACCTTGGCCGCCATGTAACGCCAGCCTCGATTGATGGGCATCACCACGCGGGAAGACCCGGAGGCCGCCAATGCGGAACCGCGGGACAGCGCTGCCGCTCCCAGGAGAACGCCTGTACTTTTTAGAAATTCACGCCTACGCATAGGCGCTTATCTTAGCGCCAGGGGCGAGGAGTTGTCCTGCTTGCTCGCAGCCCCTAGCGCTTGCCCGGGGGACGGTTGACCACGCGCAGCAGAATCACCACGAGAAACGCGATGATGACCAGCTTCAGCACTTTTTGCACTTCGCGAAGATCACAGCCTGCAAACGGTCACGCAGCACATCCGGCAACTCGTAGAGCACATGAGAACGGTACACTTCGATGGTTTTGCGCGTGGTCGTCACGGTAATGGTGCAGTGCTCGCAGCCCTGGAGATGCCGTTCCAGCTCCGTTCGCAAGCCGGAATCGAGTGCGCCGTCCAGCAAATCGTCTAAATGCACAAGAAACTCAGAGCAGTTCACTTTGCGCCACCGTTCCCATCCCGCTTCACCAACCCGTCCACGTTTCTGTTGCCGAAATACCGGTTCAGCCGCTCCCGCAGCTGCAGGCGCGCCCGCAGCAGCCTTGACTTCACCGCCGGTACGCTCAAGCCCAGCGACTCCGCAGTTTCCTCGGTCGACAACCCTTCCACATCGCGCAGCACAAACACTACCTTGAACCCCGGCGGCAAGCCGTTGATCGTTTTCTTGAGGATTTCGCCCAGCTCCGATTGCCCGTATTGCTGTTCCGGGCTCGGGCCCCAGTCAGCCAGCTCGCGGGGCATGGAACCTTCCTCGGTTTCCACATCCTCGTCGATCGAAACCATCTTGCCCGTCCGCCGCTTCCGCAGACGCATCAGGCTTTCGTTCACCGCAATCCGTACCAGCCACGTATAGAACTTCGAGTTTCCCTGGAACTGATTCAGCTTTTCATACGCCTTCAGAAACGCATCCTGCACCACATCTTCCGCGTCCTCACGGTTTTGCGTGATGTGCTGCGCGATCCTGAAAACCTGCCGGTCATACTGCTTCACCAGCTTTTCAAACGCCTGGGTATCCCCAGCCTTGGCCAGGTTCACCAGCCGCACATCCGGATGTTCCTCAACGTCTGCCTGTGCAAGTGGCGGAGACGACGTCATCCCGGCGCTTTCGGGCTCTTGTGTATCAGATTGGATGGAAGCCATGGTTTTGGGGGTTCAGCTTTTCGCGCCTTTCTGGAAGTGGGACACACGGCCCCCGTCACATTCGATGCTACCGCGTTCAGCTTTCCGGCGCAGGCCGACTCCGGACGCTTGCTCCCGCGAACAAACCGTGCACGGTACATCGGTGATACCTTTGCGGTTTTTTCGTCTCTTAAAAGGCGACTCGTCGCTTACTCTCAAGTGAAAGCAAGCACTTTCCTGTTTTCTTTGCTGCCCTATGCCTTTGTTCAATCCATTCCGCCGCACGGCCGCCTGTCTTCTCGTTTTCGCCTCTTCCCTGCTCGCCGGGACCCTACCGGCGGCAGCCGCGAAACCGGTGCCGCGCCACAAGCCTGTACGCCACGCCCACGCGGCCCATGCTCCCGCGCAAGCACGCCGCGGCGCTGGTGGTCGCCTCCACCGGGTCAATATTATTAAGCGCCGGGGCCGCCGCCGTGCCTTGTCTGCGCGCGAGCTCGCGAAAACCCGCCAGCTCACCCATGCTTTTGTCGCCTCGACCCAGCTGCGGCCTATGGCCCAGCAGCTCGGCAACTATCGCAGCCCGGCAGCCTACGCCGGGGTAGAAGGCTACGCCCACACCCACACGGGCGCGGCGGCCGCGGCAGCCTATCTCGCGCTGGGCCACGCGTACCTGCTGGACCATCGCTACCCCGACGCCCTTTCTGCCCTGGCGAGCGCCAACAAGCAAGGCACTGGACTCGATGACTACGCGGACTACTTCGCAGCCCAGGCCAACCTCCAGTCCAACCAGCTGCCCGCCGCCGGCCTCATCCTGAGCGGGTTTGCCGCCAAATATCCGGACAGCATTTTTGCGCCGCAGATTCCGGTTCTCCAGGCCAACCTCCTGCTCCAGCAAAACCAGCCCGCGCAAGCGCTGGCGGTTTTGCGCGCGCACGCGGGGGAACCCTTGGCGAGCAAGCCGGATGCCTTACTCGCCATGGCGAAGGCCTCCGCGGCCCTCGGGCAGCCCGCGGCGGCGCTTGCGCTGTACCGGCGCATTCTTGAGGAAGCTCCCCTGAGCCCCGAAGCCACGCAAGCGCAGGTCGCGCTTCAGCAGACCGGCCAGTGGCTTGCCCTGTCCCTCGCCGAACGGCGCCGCCACGCCGACGCGCTTTTCCACGGAGGCAAGGACAACGAGGCTGCGGCTGAGTTTCGCACCCTCGCGGCCGATCCTTCGCTCACCGCCAACGAGCGCGACAGCTTGCTGCTTTCCGCCGCGACCTGCGATATGAAGCTGAAGCGGCTGTCCGCTGCCTCCCTGGCCGCGATCCCCGACACCAACGACGAAAACGGTGCCCGCCGGCTTTACCTGCTCATGGAAGTCGCCCGCGAGAACAGCGACCTTGCGCAGCAGCAGGCGCTGGTCGAACAGCTGCGCACCCGCTTCCCCACCAGCCCTTCCCTTGGCGACGCGCTGTTTTCGAGCGCCAACATGTACATGCTCCGCAAGGACTACCCTTCGGCGATCCCCTACTACCTCGAGCTGTCGCGCCGGTTCCCGCAGAGCAAAAACGCCGACAGCGCTCACTGGCGGGCCGCCTGGCTTTCCTATCGCGTCCGCAACTACGGGCAGGCCGAGCAGCTGATGGATGAGCAGCTTGTGAGCTTCCGCGACGGCAAAAACGTCGCCGCGGCGCTTTACTGGCGCGGGCGCTTGTACCTCGACCAGCAGCACGATCCCGCAAGGGCGGCGGCGTATTTTTCGGCCGATAGCCGCGTTTTCCGGCATTTCTACTATGCGGAGATCGCCCAGCAGCGGCTCCTCGCGCTCGACCCCAGCGTGCGGCCCGCGTCCATCCCTGCGCTCGACGCGCTCCAACCCGAGCAGATCCCCACCCTCACCGAGGATGTCCCCGAGGACGACCCGCACCTGGCCAAGGCTCGCCTGCTCGCGAACGCCGGGTTAAATGACTATCTCGCGCCCGAAATCCACGCCGCCGAAGGCTCCGACGGCTGGGGCTCGCTCGCCGAGGCCAAGCTCTACGCGAGCTACGGCGAGGCCAAGCGCGCCATGCATTCACTCAAGCGCGCCATCCCCTTCTACACCTCCGCCCCCATTGACGAGCTTCCCTTCGACTACTGGCGGATCCTGTTTCCTGAGGATTACTGGTCCATCATTCAGGCCGAGGCCCAACGCAATGGACTCGACCCCTACATGGTCGCCTCGCTCATCCGCCAGGAGTCCGAGTTCGACCCCCGCGTGATCTCCTATGCGAACGCTTATGGGCTGATGCAGCTTGAGCCCGCGACCGGCCGGCAGATGGCGCGGCAAACCGGCCTCAGCAACCACCTGGACCCGAACGCGCTACTCGACCCCGCCATCAACATCAAGCTTGGCTGCGCCTACCTGAAACAAACTCTCGACCGCTTCGGCGGCCGGCAGGAGTACGCCTTTGCGTCCTACAACGCGGGTGAGTCCCGCGTGGACGATTGGAGGGCATCCGGCGACTATTCGGGGATCGACGAGTGGGTGGAATCCATTCCCTTCGCTCAAACTCGCGAATACGTCCAGGCCTTGATGCGCAATGAGCAAATCTACCGCGAGCTTGGCCGCGCCGCAAAGGCCCGCGCCGGAAGCGAACACCCGGCCGAATCTTCGCCTCCTGAAACTCTGGCAAGCGGCTTGACCCACCCTTCGCAATGAGTCGCCTTGGCCGGGGCGCTCACTCCGGCTTGCGCGCCGCCCGCTCCCGCGCCTCCTTCACCAAGCGCAGCGCTTCTTCCGGCCCTTTCGCGCCGAGAACCCTGAAAGTCTTCCCACTCAGCAAGCGCGGATAGTTCATAAAGAATTGCTCGACTTGCTCGAGCATCTGCTTCGGCAAATCCGCAATAGTCGAAACATTTGCAAACTGTTGGCTAAGGAGCGCAACCGCCGGCACGCGGTCGTTCCGCTGCGTGCCGCCGCCGGGAAGCTCATCTTCGCCTTCCACCACGCCAATGACCCGCGTCTCGACAACGCAGCCCGGGACTGCCGGCTCGTCCATAAAAACAAGCACGTCGAGGGGGTCGCCGTCCCCGGCAAGCGTCGAAGGCACAAAACCGAAATCGTAAGGAAAACTCATCCCCGCGGGCATCACCTTTTTGAGCACAAGCACATGCCGCTCATGGTCGAAGGCGTACTTATTCCGGCTGCCCTTGGGGGGGTTTCGATCACGACGGATAGCGTGCCGCCCTTTCCGGAGGGATCAAGGAAGCTGGGGTCGGCTAGAGAAGGCAGTTGCTGGTCCATACCGCTTCGATGCGTGCGCCTGTACTATGCCTATCGACCCACGAACAAGCAGCAGGCCGCATCCGTTACCATCAAAGCCATGCCCGGGAACACGCGCTCCCTTCGGTCCCGCTCGGGCCAAACTGCTGCCGCAGCTGGAAAAGCCGCCGCACGAGCCAAGGCAGCGCTCCCCGAACCGGGAAAAGATCTGGGCGCAAAAATTGCAAAGGCCAAGCTTGACCCGCCCAGCCCCCGCCCGCGCCGCGATCTTGCCCCGGCTCGCATCGCCGACCTGCTCCAACGCCTCGCCCACACCTACCCGAGCGCCGAGTGCGCCCTCACGCACCGCAACGCATGGGAGCTGTTGGTCGCGACCATCCTGTCCGCCCAATGCACCGACAAGCGCGTCAACCTGGTCACGCCCGCGCTGTTCCAGGCTTTCCCGACCCCCGCCGCCATGGCCCATGCCTCGCTTCCCGAGCTGGAAGAGCTGGTCCGCACTACGGGCTTCTTTCGCGCCAAGGCCAAGTCCATCCAGGGCGCGGGCCGGGTGATCACCGAGCAGTTCGGCGGTGAAGTGCCGCGCACTCTGTCCGAGCTCATCGCGGTACCCGGCGCGGCTCGCAAAACAGCGAATGTTGTGCTGGGTGTGGCCTACGGGCTGGCCGAAGGCGTTGTGGTCGATACTCATGTCCAGCGGCTCTCAAAACGCCTCGGCCTCACCCGGCATGATGACCCGCGCCGGATCGAGCAGGATCTGATGCGCACCGTCCCGCGCGAGCGCTGGATCGCCTTTTCGCATGAGCTCATCCTGCACGGCCGGGCGATCTGCGTCGCCCGCAAGCCGCGCTGTGCGGAGTGCCCGCTGGAAACCACTTGCTGGGCCCCGGATAAAACGTGGCGCAGCCACTGAGCGGCTTTACGCGGCGGTTAAGTTGGCCGGTTTTTCTGTTGAAGGGAGCATGCGCGCCGCCAGCCCGCTTAAAAGCGCTTCGACCGCTTCCCCGTCGGGCAACTCACTCCCCAATGAGCGGAGCGCTTCGGCCCACTGCCCCCGGGCGCGAAGTAGGATTTGTTCCCGCACAGTCGCTTCGTCAAACGCGCTTTTCAGATACGCGGGTAGCGGCAGCCCGCTCCGCGGTGCGACGTTTGAAAACTTAAGTGGAAGCAGCGCCAGCGCGTCCAGCGTGGGCAGCGTGAGCAGGTGCGCGGGGAGGTCGCGATGAAGCTGCTTCCCGGCCGCATCGCCGTCTCCATACAGATCCATTGCGTCGTCCAGGTACTGGAAAGCGACTCCCAAAGCACACCCAAGCTCGTGCAAGTGCTTGGCACAGCCGCTGCCTCCAAGCAGTGAAGGGGCGCACACGGCCAAGCCAAACAGCTCCCCGGTTTTGCCCTTCGCGACAGCCGCAACCTCGGCGCGCAAAGACGCGAAATCCCGGTGGATTCCAGGCGCGAGCTCCAGCGCTTCGCCCGCGATGACGGCCTGCGCGGCCCGGCTCAGCGCCTCTCCCCAGTCCAGGTGCAGCCGATATGCGGAGTGAATAGCTTCGGCCAGCATCCAGTCCGACGCGAGCGTCGCGACCTGAGGCCCAAAAACGCAATGGGTTGCCGCGCGGCTCCGCCGGGTGCGGCTGCGGTCAAAGATGTCATCCTGCACCAGCGTCGCCGCATGGAGCAACTCGAGCGACGCGGCCGCCCGCAGCAGCATCGGCTCGGGGACGCAAGCCAGGCCGGAGGCGAGCAGCAGCAGTCCACGGGCACGTTTGCCGCCACCAAGCGCGTACTCCACCGGACCGCGGAGGATACCCTCTGCGGGTATAAGGGTCGCAAGTTCCTGATCGATCGCCGCCCGCGCCGCTTCCCTCATGTCCGCGCTCCCTTTTGAAATGTTGGATGTGGCCAACGCGCCCGGCGCAACTCATTAAGAGCCATGTGAGGCACCGTAAGCGCGCTCAAAATGACAAACAGCTCCCCTTCATACGCGGCGGCACCCCGGCGGACGTAAGCGAAAGCCACCCCTACAAAAACAAGGGATAAGAGCCAAGGCACCAAGCCTGCCCGGAGATTCCGCCGGAGATTGGCCCGCAGGCTTGGGCGGTCAGGCTCCGGCATGCTGGTGGCCAGGAGGTGCTCCGGGGTGTGCCAACAGCAGAAATAAACAGCGAAGGCGATCAGCGGATCGCACCAAACAAAAAGGCCGGCTTGCAAAAGCGCCACCGCTGCCAGCTCAAAGCGTGCCGCCCAGGAGCGGCCCAAAACGCCGCTCCCAATCGCAAGGAAAGCCGCCGCGAGCACGGGCCGGCACGCGCGCGAAAGAACGCCCGTCAGCCCAGGGGCAGCTCCCGCATCCACTTGCCCCAGCATCTGCGCAAAGATCGGCTCCACCGCCGCCCCGTGCCAGCGGCAGGCCGCTACAATGGGTACCGCCCCCAGCGCCAGGGCGGCGGCACCCACGCGCGGGGAAGGAGTCGTTTCTTCGGGCTCGGTGCCAAAGTGCCATGCGGAATACAGCAGAAACGCGACCAGCGAGACGAGCGGAAACAGCCACCAACCGAGGAGCGTAAGCGCCACCAGCCCCGCGTAGCCGGCCAGGAACACGAGGAGCCACCGGGGGCCCAAAGGACGGGCCAGCATCGTTTCGGCCTGCACATGGTCGTATGCGCCATGCCACATCGCGACGGCAACCGCGGCCAGGGCCAGCGGCAGAACAGCCGCGCCGCGCAGCGCGCCGGCTGCCGACAAGCCCATGCAGGCAGCGGCCACCAACGCGAAGGAGCCCAGCCGCGCGGGGAGAAACAAGCTCCGCCCCCCTCCGGAAGCAGGCTCCCGCCAAACCGCGGCAGCGCTGCTCATCGCGTTCTCCGCGCGCATGGGCTCGCAGGAGTCGCTGCCGCGCGCACCATCCGCAGCTTCGGCAATGACCAAGCCACCCTGAGGAGCTCGCCCGCACCCGCGCTCCGCTCGCTCAGGAACCGCACCAGAGCATCCGGTTCCGAGCGGGCGAACATCTGTAGAAAAAGCTCGGGGGCCGCTTCCGGCTCCATCCGGATCGCTTGGAGAAAAACCCCGTCCATCCATCCATAAAATCCGGGTTCCGCCGTCCGGGGAATGCGCGCCCCCACCCGCAGGGCGCGCGCGATCGCACGGCTGTGCCGCTGGATACGCAGAAATCCGTATCCGGATGACGGCTTGAGCCTGCCTCCACGCACCCCGATTGGGATTACACCCGGAATCGGCTTTCCAGGAGGGGAAAGAGCAGTGCCCATCGGCAAGGAACCTCGCTCGCTGTACAGCACTTCCCAGCGGGAAGCGCGCTTCCCGAGCCAGGCTTCGAGCTCGCGCTCATAGGCAGGCTCGGGCAAGCCCGGGTCGTCAAGGTAGGTCATTTCGACGAGTGCTTCAGCCGGCGAGAACGGCAGGAGGTACAGGAACCGCACCCGCCCCGGCGTGTCCGAAGGCAAAAACCGCATCAGGTCTACGGTTTCCGGATCGAAGCAGGGCTCCGCGGTCCGCACATGCCACCCGAGGAAGCGCTGCAGCAATGCTGCTCTGCGGAAGCCGTTCCCATCCAACGGCCGGCTGTCAAACACCCGTTTGGCTCGCACCCGGCCGCGATCGGTTTCCACTTCGATCAGCCCGTCCGGGCGGGGTTCAACCGCTAAAACGCGCACGCCTCGGCACAGTTCCATTTCCGGCGCGCGCTCCACCACGTCCTGCCCCATCCGGTAAAAATCGTCCGCCGCGATGTGGCAGTAGCGGTAGCGCCGGCTCTGCTGAAAAGCGCTGCGCCGGCCCTCGCTCACCCGCCAACTGGACCAGGAGTGCGAAACGGCGGGCAGGAAGGGATGCTCGTCCGTATTCCAAAAACACCAGGTGCGATCGCGCGTGTACTCTTCGCGAGGCTCCAGCAGCATCACTGCCCCCGGGGAAACGCCTTCGTCGGCGAGCGCTGCGGCGAGGCTTAGGCCCGCGCATCCCGCGCCCAGGATCGCGACCTCCACATCTGCTTTCACGGGAGCTCCTCCACGTGCACCGGCTTTGCCCGCGCGCGGGATCCCAGGGCTGCCGCTTTGGCGAGCGCTCGTGCCACCAGCGCGGCCTTGCGCCGCCCCACCACCACGGCACGGCGCTGCCAGGACGCGGGGATGTCGCGCCCGACGACCACCCCGATCTCCCGGTAGCAGGAAGCCGCAGCCAGAATGGCGGCCCGTGCCTGCAATGGCAGATAGCGCATCCCGGCGTGGGCGCTTACGTAATAACGGTCCGCCAGGCTCAGCAGCCGCCGGGTCGCCGCGATGAGAGATTGCGGGTCTCCCCCGTCCAGCGCAGCATCCACGGATTGGGGCGCAACCCACTCCGCGGGCAGGTAGATGCGGTCGCGCCCACGGTCCTCCCGCACATCGCGCGCGATGTTGGTGAGCTGCATCGCAATGCCCAGGTGCGACGCGGCGGGGGCCCCCGCGGGCGGCGCGTCGAGGACACGGCACATCATCAATCCAACCGTGCCCGCGACCCCAAAGGCGTACTCCAGCAGCTCCGATTCTGTCGCAATCCGGCGGGGGCCGGTGTCCGCTGCCAGCGCTCGGGTCAAGGTCACGGCCACCTTGCTGATTCCTGAAAAGCGTGCTTCGAGGTCCACGGGCCACCCCACAGCTTCAGCCTCTTCCCCGAGCGGGTCGCGCTCCAGCGCCTCGATGACCCGCGCCAGCTCACCGCCCCCGCCTTCGGCAGAGTCGTCGGCCAGATCGTCCATGCGCCGACAAAACGCGTACAGCTCCGCGGCGTCCACCCGCATGCGCGCGGGCAAAAAGCGCGAGGCAAGATGAAAAGTGCGCCCCGCGCGCGCCAAAACCGCTTCTGCGCCCGTCCCGCTCATGCGAGCGCCCGCATTTCGTCGAAGTAGTGCTCCAGCACCTTGGCCGAGCACAGGACGCCGGGCAGCCCCGCCCCCGGGTGCGTGCCCGCGCCCACCAGAAACAGGCCGCGCACATCCTCCGAACGGTTGTGATAGCGGAAGTACGCGGACTGGCCCAGCGTCGGCTGGATGGAAAACCCAGTGCCATGCTCAGTGCGCAGGTTTTCGCGGAAGTGCTCCGGCGTGACGAAAAACTGGACGTCGATGCTTTCGCGCAGGCCCGGGCAGAGTGTATTCTCCAGCACCTCAATTGTGTGTGCGGCAAGCTTAGGCCCGGCGATCGACCAATCGATGGCGCGCTCGCGATGGATTACTTCCAGATTCGGCACGGGCACCAGCGCGTACATACTTTCGCACCCTTCGGGCGCGAGCGAAGGGTCGGTGCGCGTGGGCGCGTGGAGATACAGGCTGATGTCGTCCGACAGGAGTTTGTGGTTGAAAATCTCCTCGAGCAGCTCTTTATAGCGGCGGCCCAGGAGAATTGTGTGATGGGCCAGGTGCGGGTATTGCCGGCGGACGCCCAGGTACAGCACAAACAGGCCCATCGAGAACTTTTGCCGCCGGATGCGCGCGTCCGTCCACTTGCGGCGGTGCTCCCGCGCAAGCAGACGGCGGTACACCGCGGGCGCGTCTGCGTTAGCGACGACGCAATCGGCCGGTATATGCTCGCCCGTGTCCAACTCAACCCCAACCGCGCGCCCACCCTCGACGCAAATTCGCTGGACGCCGCAGCGGAGGTGCAGGCGCACGCCCTCATCCTCCATAAGCCTCGCCATCGCAGCGACCAGCGCCGCTGTGCCGCCCATCGCAAAGGAAACGCCGTCCTTGCGCTCCAGGTGCTGGATGAGCGAGTAAATCGAGGTGGTATGGAAAGGATTGCCGCCCACCAGCAGCGGCTGGAATGAAAACACCCGTCGCAGCGCTTCGTCCTGGATATACCGGCTCACAAAGCTGTACACCGAGCGGTCGCTGCGCAGGGCAAGCATGCGAGGCAGGACTGCCAACATCCTGGCCGCCGCATCGAACGGGACGGTTCCAAGCTGCTCGAAGCCTACCTTGTAGATCTCTTCGACCTTTCGCAGCAGCCGCTTGTAACCTGACACGTCTCCGGGTGAAAACGAAGCCACGCGCGCGATCAGCTCCTCATCCGTGCCGCCGTAATCAAACGTGCGGCCGTCGGCGAAGCGGATGCGATACCAGGGAGCAAGTTCGCGAAACTCAATTGCTTCGCGCCGCTCCTTTCCAAACAGCTTCCAAAGTTCATCAAACAGGAAAGGCGCGGTGATCACCGTTGGACCGGCGTCGAAGGTGTAGCCATCGCGACGGTAAAGACCTGCGCGGCCTCCCGGCTGGGCTTGGTTGTCATACACAGAAACCGCAAACCCGGCCGCGCGGAGCCGCAAAGCGGCTGCCATGCCTCCAAACCCCGCACCAATGACGACGACTTGACCCACTCGCGGACTCCTCTGAACGCAAATAGGAGCGCAGATGACCCGCGCTCCCTCAATGAAATACAGCCGTCTAGCGGATGGCGGCAGTCTGGGTCGTGGTGTAATCCGCCGGCAGCGACGCGGAAGACTTCTTCGCGAGGCTCACAGCCCACAACCCGTACACAACCTTTGCCGTTACGTCCAGAATAGTGAAGAAAGCGGCGTCATAGACCGGGCTCCAAAGTCGAAGACCTTCCTGTCCAAATAGGAAGACGATCGGATACGCAAACCAAAGTGCTCCAAGGGTCACCATCTTTTTGTTGTAATCAGCACCCTGAGGCCCGAGAGCCGTCAGCTTCCTAAAGGGCCCAAGGAGCAACCCGTAGATCGCGACGAAGCCCAAACAGCTGCAAAGGTAAAAGCTCCACTTCAGGTTCGGGTTATCTGTGAGAGCCGCGACGAAACCCGTGGCAATCATGTACACATCCGCGCCTAGGAGGCCCACAATCAAACCGGGACGCTTGACCCCGGTTCCAAGGAGACCGGCGCTCACCAGGCTAAACAGCAGCAGTGGGGTCGTAAAGGCCCAATCGATATAGCGCCCATAGTAGAAGACCCGGCCGGTGGCGGTCGTCATAATGCCCCCGCCAAGCGCCATGAGCAAGTACAGCGTAAAAGCGATGAGCGGTACGTAGAAGTGGGAGACCAAGTCTGGCTCGTCCCGGTTGACTTTGTTCGATATCAAGGGGAAGTACAACAGTACAAACCCGATTAACATTCCAACCACACCTATCCAGAGCCAAGCTTCCACGCCCGCCA
This sequence comes from Acidobacteriaceae bacterium, assembly GCA_965218545.1. Lineage (GTDB taxonomy): Bacteria > Acidobacteriota > Terriglobia > Terriglobales > Acidobacteriaceae > EB88. Next base: position 873,704 of record CBDCLB010000002.1, read on the forward strand.
TACAGTTCTCCCGAGAAAAGAATTGCAACTTTGGGAATTAGGATGCGGAATAAAGGAGGGAGTCCACGCGGCCGGCTGAGTTTGGCGGAAAAGTTGCTAACTCATTGCTTTGTGCCGGAAAGGGGGCTGGGCGGCTCGGGTGTAAGCTTGCTTGGCGGCTTTGGGAGGTTCACGAGCATCCGCGGCTGGGGCACAGGCGGGTTGGTCACCGGGCGCGGCACAATGCGCACTGTTTCGTGGGCGGCATCGAGCATTCGGCCGTGATTGGATACATGCTCATTCCAGACCACGTAATACTTACTGTCAACCCGGTCCGTGAATGTCACCTTGCGCTCCCCGTTCAGTAACAAACGTATATACGGAGTAGGCGCGGTCAGGAGCGCTTCGCTGAGAAACGGCTCGTTGGGGATGTGCGGGTAAGCACCGCCCATTTCCGCGATGCACGCCGAGGCGGCGACCCAGCCCTTGACCGGCTGCAGATTCCTGTACAACGTCGAGGGAGGAAGCGCTTCGTTCACGACGGACCCGCTGGTTTTCTCGGTCAGCAACTCTCGCCCCCCGTCCACGCTGCTGTGCGCCACGGCTATCGCTCGCACGGGAAGCGCGGCATTCCGAGGCACAACCGCTGTAAACGCCGAACTTTTCCCCGCATCGCTTCGGATAAAGTGCAGCAGAAGAAAACCCGCCCCGTCTCCCGCAACAGGGGTTCCCACGACCTCGTCCGCATCCGGCTGCGTCGCTGGGCATATCCCCTGCTGATACATCCAGCCCCCTTGGCGCAGATCGAAGCCGCGGAAGGCTGCGGCTCGCACCAGATCTTCCTGACGGTCAGCGATGATGGCGCGGTCCCCTTCGGAAATGCCGTCGCCCGATCGATGCGGCAGGGTGAAGTAAACCATACGCGGATTGCCCGGTACGCTGCGCGACAGCATCCCCGGCGGCGTCGTAGGCAGGATGTCATGGCCCAGGTCGATCTCCGGCGTCGCGCCCAAACCCAGGTCCAGAGGAAGCTTTGAAGAGTCAACGGTGTCGTCGATATCGGTATGGGGCTGCGAATCGAGCCGCACGTTCGGCTTCTGAACCCGTTTCGGTGCCTTGCTCGCGGGTTTGATCCGGGGTTCTTCGGTTCCCGGTTCAGCCGGTTGCGCTGCCGGCTCGGCGCTTTTGGGCTCCCCGGTTTGCTGGGGTGCCGCATCGCTTTGCAGGCAATAGGAGGGGATCCCTGCAAGGCCAAGCAAAAGCACACCCAGCGCGGCGATCAATGAAAAGGAGCCCCTCATGCGATTTAACTCTACCATCCACCGCACAAAAACGAGGGACGGCTAAGAGCCGCCCCTCGTTTTTTCTTTGCACTTTTCCCAAATCGGAAAAGAACCGTTTAGCGACGTCGATGAGTCGTGGTTCTCCGCGTCGGCGCAGCGGTTGGCTTGGTACCCCCGTCTTTCAGGATGATCATCAAGGGATTTTGCGTGTAGGAGTCAAATGTTCCAACGTACTTCACGTCCGCGCCGGGCTGCGGAGCAATCTTTAGCGGGGTCTTCATGTTGATGGTGAAGTCGGCCTTGTTGGTCTGCTGCGCGTCTTGCGACACGGCCATCTGCACCGAGTCGGCGGTCGCGGTCACGACCTTGCCCGGGATCTCGAAAGTTTGTCCCTTCAAGGTGTCCCAAACCTTGCCGGCATCATCCGGCGAGCCGTTGGCCAGCACGAACTCCTTGTCCGACAACGCCATCGTCTTTAGGTCGGGGGTATTCACAACAGCCTGGTGCGCCTGGTCGGCGGGCGAGGGCGGCGGCGGCGCGGGTGTCGGTTTATAGTCGGCCGGCGGGAACAGGTTGGCCTGGGCCAGCGTCTTAATCTGGTCGAAGCCGTCCATACCCCCGTGGTACTTCTTGTACCAGTACTCAGCCGCCTGCTCGATCTGCTGCTGCGAAGGGCCTTGCGCGAACTGCGCTGCACGCGTCAAATACCAGATCGCGTTCACCTGATCTGGAGGGGTTTCCTTCAGGTAAGCCTCCCCGAGCAGATAGGTGTCCAAAAGGCCGGGGCCGGTTTGGGTTTGGGTCGGGTCGGTGTAGGACTTCAGTTCAGCCTGATATGCGCCGATCGCACCCGGGTAGTCTTTTTTGGCAGAGTCGTCAGCCGCGATCGCGCCCTGGAAGATCGGCGTCGCCAGGTTCTTCAGCTTGGTATAGTCGGCATCGCCCATGGCGGCCGGCTTGGGCGAGGACAGCCCCTTTTGCGCCAGCTGCGCGGCGTCGTCCAGCTTGGCCTGGTCCGGCGGATTCGCGGCTTGCGCCTGCTGCTTTTCGACGTACACGATAAAGGTGAGCGCCCGAAGATTGGTGGGGTCCACCTGGAGCAGGCGCCGGGCCGCGTCCACGGTCTTAGGGGTGTCATTCGCCTGCTGGTAGGCACCAACCAGCTGTTCGAGCATTTCCTGCTTCACCACAGAGTTGGGATACTGCTGCAAAAATGCCTCGATCGCCGCCGCTTTGGCCGCCGGCGAGCTTTGCCCCACAGCATTGGTATACGCGTTATATTCGGCCGGATCCTTGATCGTGATTTGACTCGACTCGCCGGCGGCCGGCGCTGCGGTCTGGGTTCCAGCCTGGGCTGTGCCCTGGCCGGAGCTCGGCGTGGGGCTCGCTTGTGCATGCGCGGGGACGGCAGGGATGATTGCAAGGGTGCTGGCCGCAAACGCGAGCAGCGGAAGTACTGTGGCTTTCTTCATTGCTCCGCTCCTAAGGGAGGTTCTTCGTATCAGGTCTGGGGTGCTTCCGCGCAGCTTACGTCCATGGATGCCAAAACGGCCGATGCCGGAATCTTTCTTCCCCTCTTATAACCCAGAAACCCTTCCTTCCGAAATACGCCGCCGCCGGGAAGCCTGCCGAGGCAACGCAGCGGCGCATCTGTTCTGGTATGACGAGTGAAAAAAGCGCATTGGCGGGGCAAACGGCAGTTGTGACAGGGGCGGCGCGCGGTATCGGCGAGGCGATCAGCCGCCGGCTTGCCGGGCTGGGTGCCCATGTGGTGCTGGTCGCGCGCGACCTGAACCGGCTCAAAACAGTGCAGCAAGCCATTCAGGCCGAGGGCGGCGAAGCGACCCCCTACAGCCTTGATGTGCGGGACACAACAGCCGTGGAACGGTTCGGCGCCGAGCTCAAAGACCGTTGGAAGCGCTGCGATGTACTGGTCAACAACGCCGGCATGGGGCGCTTCGGCAAGCCGCTCCACGAAATGCCGCCCGGCAGCTGGGACGAGACCCTCCAGACCAATCTCCGCGGACCCTACCTGATGATCCGTGCCGCTGCCCCGCTCATGATCGCGCAGAAAAGCGGCCACATCGTAAACATCTCTTCACTTGCCGGCCATAACCCGGTGGCGAACGGGGCGGCGTATTCCGCTTCCAAATGGGGGCTCAATGGGCTTACCTACTCTGTTGCGGAAGAGCTCCGCCCCTATAACATCCGCGTTTCCGTCATCGCTCCCGGCTCGGTCAACACGGGCTTCGGCGGAGGGGAAACCGGCGCGAACGAGAAAGCGAAGCGAAAGATCCAGCCGGACGACGTGGCGCACGTGGTTGAAATGCTCGTGCTCCAAGAGCCGCAAAGCTTTGTGAGCGAGGTTCTAATGCGGCCGACGACCAAGCCTTAAATGGCGCCAACCCCCCTTTCAGGCCGCCTCGCGCCTGCGAACGTTTGCGACTGTGCCTCCGTGCTGGGTGCCGCGCAAAACCCTAGCCGCAAAAACCTCCTCAGCCATGATCACCGCCACCGGAGCAAGAAAAGGAATCAGCTCCCCGAAGACCCGGGTTTCGGTCACGATAGCCCAACTAAACATAAACGCATACCAGAACGGGAGGACCAGAAGCCACGCCCTAAGCAGCGGATCGCGCACCTGCTTGCGTTGAGCGATCAAGAACGGCCACAAAAATCCAAAAGCAGCCGCGAGCTGCGGCCAGTACCGCAGCCGCAAAAAGCAATGGGCGTTGAAGAGCAAGCGCGGGTAGTACTCTGAGGCGTTCGCCCCAAACAGGTGATAGACGTACACGTGCCAAGCGGCCCAGTATCCAATCATGAGCAACCCGGGAACCAGGACACCCCGGCTCGCAAGCGCGCGCCACCTGACCCGGCCTTCAGGACCCAGCACCTGCGCCAGCGCCCAAAAGGGCAGGAGCAGAAGCGTGGTTTCGCGGTTGAGCGTGCCGATGGCAAACAGCGCCGCGAACCAGAACAAGGGCTTGCGGAAGTAAATGCAGTAAAAGCCGAGCGCAAAAGTCAGGAGGCTCGGCATGTCATAGACATACCGAAAGTTCTGCACGGTGTGGACAATATAGAGCACCACACACAAGCCCAGGAAAAGCGGGTACACCAAGGGGCGAAGCAAGGATCGCCGGGTTGCGGCATCATAGATCCGGACCGCGACCCAGCCGCTTCCGAGCACGCACACAACTCCAATGCCGAACTCAAGCATCAGGCCTGTGTTTACTCCGCGCGGGGGAGGAAAAAAGTATGTATTGCGCGCCAGCTCGGCAGCGTAGTTTTGGGCCCAGCTCCAGTTGTCCCATGCCTGGTATACGGGTGCCAACAGCAAGCGGGTTTGGAAAGGCAAACGCTCCGAGCCCCTTTCCCACAGGATGAGATTGACATAGGGGTACTCGAGATAAATGTAAGACCCCACAAACTGCACTGCGGCCAGCACAGCCAGCAGCAGCCAGGCACCCCGCCGAAGCAGCGGCCAAAGCCTTCCCTGCGCAAGCACGGGGAAAGACCACGGGCGGCCCGCCGCAACCGGGCGCGCGGTACTCGGAAGGGCTGCAATTTCCTTTTCAAGCAAGGGCATCGCGCCATTGGATGCGGCGCGGCACGGGTTTGTCCCTGATATCCACACTTCAACAGGTGTTTACAGACGGAGACAACCTTTCCGCCTTGCCCAGCGCCGGAAGCGGCGCATACTCTTGACCTAGTCCATTCCCAGGGAGCCCCCGCGCCTTTGCTGAAGCTTAAAAAAATCCAGCTCCTCGGTTTTAAATCCTTCTGTGATAAGACCGAGGTCGCCCTGTCCGGCGCGGGCCTCGCCGTGGTCGTCGGACCGAATGGCTGCGGAAAATCCAACATCCTCGACGGCGTGACCTGGGTGCTGGGCGAGCAAAGCGCCAAATCGCTGCGGGGCGGCAAAATGGAAGACGTCATCTTTGCCGGCACGCGCGACCGGCGCGCCCTGGGCATGGCCGAGGTTTCAATCGCCTTAATCGACCCGGAAGCCTATGGAGCGGGTCCGCTTGCCGGCGAGCCGGAGGTCGTTGTGCACGACGGCGGCCCCGACTGGGACGAAGCTAGGCTGCGCGCGGGCAAAGCGGAAGAAGCTGAAGCGATCATCGCCGAATCGCAGCCCGGCCAAAGCCTCGAGCAGGAAGGGCCGGAAGCTGACGATGTGGTCCTGAAGATCCGCCGCCGCCGATTCCACAAAACAGCCCAACGCGGCGAAATCATCGTCACCCGCCGCTTGTTCCGCACCGGGGAAAGCGAATACCTGCTCAACGGCAAGCTGTGCCGGCTTGCGGATATCCGCGACATCTTTATGGGCACGGGCCTCGGCCCCGAGTCTTACGCCATCATCGGGCAGGAGCGCATCGGCCAGCTCCTGAGCTCCAAGCCGCACGACCGCCGCGCCATCATTGAAGAAGCCGCAGGCATTACCCGCTTCAAAACCAAAAAACGCCTGGCCGAGCTGCGCCTGGAGCAGGCCAGGCAAAATCTTGCCCGCGTCGACGACATCTTCGACGAGGTCGCGCGCCAGATGGTCACGCTCAAGCGCCAAGCCGCCAAGGCCGAGCGTTACGGCGCGCTCCGCGATGAGCTGCGCGCCCGTTTGCGCATCGTGCTGGGGAGCAAGCTGGCAGCTATGGACGAGGAATCGGCGCGGCTCGAAGGGGAGATCGCGGCGTTTTCCGCGCAGATCGAGGCCGGGAGCACGGAAGTGGAAGCCGTGGCGGCCGAGGTTTCCGAGGGCCGGCAGCGGGGCTATGCGCTGGATGCGTCCGCAAAAGAGCAAAGCCGCCTCGCAAACGGGTCCGCCGTTGAGCTGGAGCGCGCCCGCAGCCGCGAAGCGAGCAACCGTGAGCGTTTGGCCGAGCTCGAAGCACGCACCGCTGCCAACGCGGCCGAACTGGAAGGGGCTCGCGCACAACTTGGAAGCCTGGGCAGCGAACGCGAGCAGAACCGGCTGTTTCTCTCCACAGCCGCCATAGAAACACAGCGGGCCCGCGCCGAATCTGCGGCGAAGCAGGCTGAGGCTCGCGCAGCTTCCGCTGCGGTAGGCGCGGCCGAAGGCCGCCTGGAAGCCGCCCGCCGCGAGGAAACCCAACTGCTGCATCAGCGTGGAGAAGCCAGGCGCGCGCAAGCCCAGGCCGAGGAGTCCCTCGCCGCGCTTGACCGCGACCGAAGCCGCTTGGAGGGCGAGCACTCAGCGGCTACGCGCGACCTCAACGCACTGGGGGTCGAGCGCGGGCAGGTTTCCCTCCGCTTTGAAACCGCCGCCGAAACACTCAAGCGCCTGGAAGGCGAGCTCGCCGCGATGCGCTCCGAGGTACAAAGCAGGCGCGCGCAGGAGAGCGAAGCCCGTCGCCGCGGCGACGCCCTGCGCTCTGAGCGTGCCCACCTCCAGGGCCGCCGCAACTCGCTCGAAGCCCTCCTTCGCGAGCACAGCTACTCCACCGACACGGTTAAGAAACTCTTCCGCGCCAACACCCTGTCCGGCGGACTCAAGCCGGTCGGCACCCTCGCCGACTTCCTCGAAGTCGGCGAGCAGTACGAGTCCGTCGTCGACGAGTTTTTCCGCGACGAGCTCAACTACATCGTGGTCAAGAGCTGGGACGCCGCCGATGAGGGTATGCGCCTGCTCAAAGCCGGCCCGGGCGGGGTTGACGGCCGCGCCACCTTCCTGGTCCACCCCGAGGACGCGCAGGCCCGGTTCTCCTTCAAGGTGGAGCCCGGCCCTGGCCCGGCTACCCGGCACGGGGTAGTCGGGCTCAAGGATTGCGTCCGAGTCCTGGACGGCTTCGGCAAATCCCTCGAAGTGATCCTCCCCAAACTGCGCGACGGCTATGTAGCGCCCGACGCTGAAACTGCCCGTTCCCTGGCTCTTGAAAACCCCGACGCGTTTTTTCTCGCGCCCTCCGGCGAGTGCTTCCACAACGTGACCGTAACCGGCGGCAAGCCCCGCGCGGAAGGCCCACTGGCGCTCAAGCGCGAGCTGCGCGACGCACAAGGGAAGCTCGCCGCCGTAGAAGAGCAGCTCGCCGGGGCCGAGTTCGATGCCGCAACGCTGGCCCGATCCGTTGCCGAGCTGACAAAACAGATCGAAGCCCATTCTGAGCAGCGCCGGGAAGCCGAGCGCGATAGTGCCCACGAAAGCGCGGCTCTGCGCCAAATGGAAGGCGAAACACAGCGGCTGGAGCGGCGGCTCCACGACTACGCCCTCCAGGGGGACCGCGCCCGCGCCCAGCGCGCCGACAAAGAAGCGCTGATCGCCCGCAAGCGCGAAGAAGCCGAGCAGCTGGAGCGCACCCACTCTGAAGTGGAGCGGAAGGAGGTCGAGCTTGGGGCCGCGGTCAGCGCCGCCCGCTCGGCCCGGGATGCCGCGCAGTCCGCCGCCGCTGAGGGAAGTGCCGCGCTCGCGGGCCTGGAAGAACGAAGCCGGGGCGCGGAGGAAACCTTCAATCGGATCGACCGTATGTTTCGGGAGCTGGAGCGCCGGACCGCGCAGACCGAGCAGCTCATCGCGAGCGCGGAAGCCGAGCGCGCGCAGCGCGAAGAGGAAAACCGGACCCTGGCCGCCCGCGCGGAGGAGTTGCGCCGGACCCGGGCCGCGGCCGAGGAGCAAACCCGCGTGCTGGCCGAGGAAGGGAGCCTGCTGCGCGCGCGCCTCGGGGAAGCTGAATCGAACCTGAAGCAACTACGCACCGCGCTCGATGCGGCTCGCGAACAGCGCGCGGGGCGCTCCACGGCCGCTGCCCGGCTCGCGGTTGAACTCGCGCACCTGGGTGAGACGGCGCTCGCGGATCTTGGAACGGAGCCCGAAGCGCTGCGTGCCCAACTGAGCGAGGGTGAGCTCGAACGGCTCGCACCCGGGCTGTTCCACGCCGAGGAAGACGCCTGCCGCGAGATGAAGCGCCGCCTGGAAGCCATGGGCCCCGTCAACATGATGGCACTCGACGAGTTCCAGGAAGCCGAAACCCGCCACGGCTTTCTCGACACCCAGCGCCGCGACCTGCTCGATTCGATCGAAAACACCCGCTCCACCATCCGCGAACTCGACGGCATCTCGCGTACCAAGTTCGACGAGGCTTTTGTCCGTATCAATGAGAACTTCAACACCGTGTTCGCGCGCCTGTTCGGAGGCGGCCAGGCCTCCATGCGCCTCACCGACGAGGAGAACTCCGGCGATTCGGGCATCGACATCGTCGCGCAGCCCCCGGGCAAAAAGCTCCAAAACGTGTTCCTGCTTTCGGGCGGCGAAAAAGCCCTCACGGCGCTCTCGCTGCTAATGGGCATCTTCATGCACCAACCCGCCCCCTTCTGCGTCCTCGACGAGGTCGACGCCCCCTTGGACGAAACCAACGTTGGCCGCCTCGCCGACATGCTCCGCTCCATGGCCGGCGATACCCAGTTCGTGATGGTGACGCACTCCAAGCGCATGATGACCGCCGCCGATATGATCTATGGCGTCACCATGCAGGAGCCCGGCGTTTCCAAGCTCGTCAGCGTCCGCCTCCACGGAGAGGAAGCGAAGCGGGGCCGCGGGGCCCAGCGCGAGCTGGCGCTGGTGTAGCAAGGCGGCCCGGTTTCAATCGTCTGCAATTGTTTGCTTACGTGCTATCTCGGGCTCGCAGTTTGTTGGCACAGCGGGCCTACGTTGGTGCCCGCCGGACGAGCAGCCCAGGTTATCCCCAAACTCGCTTACCACGATTTTGAGAGTGCTGGACGCTAGACCGATTCGACGAACTAGAGCCTGTTCTTAACTTTGCACCTTTCTAGACACTTTGCGGCGCTCGCGGTCCGATTGAGCATGGCAGGAAAGGTAAAAAGACCGGCTATCCAAGCGACATGACGGATGCGGAGTGGCAGTTCGTACTGCCGTACCTGCTGCTGTGCCGCCAGAACAGCCCGCAGCGCGAGTACGAGTTGCGGGCAGTGTTCAACGCGGTGCGCTGGATCGCGAAAACCGGCTCGCCGTGCCGTTGGATGCCGAACGACCTGCCGCCCTGGCATGCGGTGTACCGGCAGATGCGGCGCTGGGTGGGTGCTGGGTGTTTTTAGCTGCTGGTGGAAGATGTGCGCTCGCTCTTGCACGAGTGGGCCGGACGCAAAGGGCAACCCACGGCAGTGGTGATCGACAGCCGCACGCTCCAGTCCACGCCCGAATCGGGGGCGCGCGCGCACATCCTGCTGACCCGAGCCAAGTTGGCCAAGCTCACCGTGCACGCCAGCGAGCGGCTGTCGCCGCACGGGCTGCGGGCGGGGTTCATCACCGAGGCCTACCTTGCGGCCGCGCCGGACGAGGCCGTGATAGTGCATACGCGGCACAAGGACCACTCGACCATGCGCGGCTACTGCCGGCGTGCCCGCGTGACCGCCGACAACCCGGCCCGGCTGCTGGACCTGTAGCGCGGAGTGGCCATCTCCTCGGCTGCCACGGCCAACTCGGTCGGCGAGGAGGTCGCCCCCAGCGGAGGCGAACCACTTGCGCCGGCACAGACCGACTGGCTGCTGAACCGGCTGACGGTCAGCGGTCCGGCGGGCAAGGTGACCCGGTTCCGGGCGGCGGCGCAGGGCACCAACGCCGCCCCGTGGCACCTCAACCTGGACGAGGAGGAGGCACGGCTGTTTGCGCCCATGGCGACCGGCGGCGTCGAGGCCAGGGTGCTGGCGCGCGAGCTGCGGGAGGTCATTGCCGCCCGGGCATGACCGCGTGCTCGCCGGCTGGTCCGGGCCGGGTACCTGCTTACTGGACCTTCACCGGCTGGTGCCGATCCCGCGGGCGATCCTGTAGTTGGGTGAGCACGACCCGGCCGCCCCGGTGGATTGTGTCCCACCGCGTGGTGTAGCAGCGTTGGCCGCGGCAGCCCCGAGTAGGTCGGGTTGCCGGTATCAGGCTGCCACAGCGGACAGGCTGACGGAGGGATCATCGCTGACGGGAGCGAGCGTCTCAAGGCTCATGTAGCGCCGCTGCACCGCCCACTCGTCATTCTGTTCGAGCAAGATGGCAGCCACGAGGCGCGTGACCGCACCTTCGTTGGGGAAGATGCCGACGACATCGGTGCGCCGCTTGATTTCGCCGTTGAGGCGTTCGAGGGGATTGGTGCTGTGGATTTTGGCCCGATGCTCCTTGGGATAGTTCATGAATGCCAAGACGTCGGTCTCGGCGTTGTCCATCAAGGCAGCAAGTTTGGGCACCCGGGAACGGAGCTGGTCGGCGACACTGCGCCACTGCTTGCGGGCGGCATCCGCGTCGGCCTCGGCAAAGGCGGTGGCGATCCAGGCCGACACGAGGCGACGATGTCCCTTGCCTGCGTGAGCCAGCACGTTGCGCATGAAGTGCACCCGGCAGCGCTGAGCGGCGGCCCCCAGCACGCGGCTGGCTGCGGCTTTGAGGCCGACATGGGCGTCCGAGATGACGAGCTTGACGCCACGCAGGCCCCGCCGGGCCAACGAACGCAGGAAGTCGGTCCAGAAGGTTTCGGCTTCACTGGCGCCAGTCGCCATGCCGAGCACCTCACGGCGGCCGTCGGTGTTCACCGCGATGGCGATGGTGGCGGCCACTGTGACGATCCGCCCGGCCTGGCGCACCTTGATGTAGGTCGCGTCGAGCCAGAGGTATGGCCACTCGCCTTCGATCGGCCGGTTGAGGAAGGCGCCGACACGCTCGTCCAGTTCGGCGCAGAAGCGTGACACCTGGCTCTTGCTGACGCCAGATGCCCCCATGGCCTGCACCAGGTCGTCGACCGCGCGAGTGGACACACCGTGCACGCAAGCCTCCTGGATGACAACGGTCAGCGCCTTCTCGGCAGTGCGCCGCGGCTCCAGAAACGACGGGAAGTAGGAACCACGCCGGAGCTTTGGAATGCGCAGTTCGACGGTGCCTGCCCGTGTCTCCCAATCGCGATCCCGATAGCCGTTGCGTTGTGCCAGCCGATCCGGGTTTCGCTCACCGTGGGCAGCGCCGGTCATGCCGCCCACCTCCAACTCCATCAGGCGCTCGGCGGCAAAGCCGATCATCTCGCGCAGCACGCTCGCATCCGTGCCTTTCGCCAGCAGCTCACGCAGGGCAGTCTCTTGGTCGGTCATCGTGGCGTCCTTGGGTTCGTGTTGCAACTCGCAACCCAACCCTACCCAGGTTCACCGCGGTGACCGCCTCCTACACCACGCCCAGGGACACGACCCGTGCCGCTCTGCCCGTGCCGCTCTGCCCGTGCCGCTCTGCCCGTGCCGCCCGCTCCGGTCCGGTACGCCGGAACGCCTGGTCGCGGCGGGGCGGGGCCGCAGGAACATCACTGGACTTTGCATGGGCCGGGGCCAGGCGCCGCAGCCGGGCGGAGCAGGCGAAGGTTTCGCGCGGCGTCAGCCGGGGGGAATGCCTGCGGAGGGGTGAACGGTGTGCAGCCAACGCTCCAGCGCCTGGCGCATGTTGGCCAGCAGGTGCCACCGATCTGCTACCTGCACCGCCCCGGGGGCGCCGATGCCGACGGCACGGGCGTATTCGGTGGAGCGGTCGCGGGCAACAATTTCCACCCCGGGCCGCTGTCGCAGCCACTCTGCAACAGTGGCGCTTTTGCGATCCGGCAGCAGGTCGGCCACGCGGCGGCGTTCGAGGTCCACCACGATCGTGCCGTAGGTCCGGCTCTTGCGGATCCCCTCCGCAGCCATTCCATCCGCTGCGCGGCTGGAACCTTGGGCTGCTCCGCCCAGTCATCCACGGCCACAATGCGGGGAACTTCCACCTCGGGCAGGGGCATGCGCCGGACCAGCCGCAGCACCGTGTCGGCGCTGGTCGGCATGGCCAAGTGCCGCAACAACCTCGCGCCGGCCTCGCCGCCTAAGCAGGCTTCACTAGTGGATAACACCTGACGGAAGAGTCCTGAATGGGATTCCCTCCGGAGGGGTGCCGTGCGAGTTTGCGGGATGCTCACCGGTGTCTCAATCAGCCTCAGCCCGTCGGATCGTGCTCGCCTTGTCGAGATCGCGGCGGATCGAAACAGTCCACAGAAGCACGTTTGGCGAGCACGGATCGTGCTACTGTCTGGCGATGGCGTGGGCACCAACGAGATCATGCGCGCCACCGGCACGTCCAAGACCTGCGTCTGGCGCTGGCAGCAGCGTTTCATGGAAGCAAGCGCGGACGGGTTGCTGGTCGACAAGACCCGCCCCTCGCGTATCCCGCCGCTGGATACGGCAGTGGTCGAGCATGCGGTGGCCCTGACCCTGACCGAGCCGCCGGGCGAAACCACATATTGGACAGCCGCCGCGGTGGCTGCGGCCTGCTCGATCAGCGTCAGTTCGGTGCACCGGATCTGGCGCAGCCATGGCCTGCGACCGCATCAGATCCGGCAATTCAAGCTGTCCAACGATCCGAACTTCGCTGCCAAGGTCCGCGACATCGTCGGCCTCTACGTCAATCCGCCGGAGCATGCCGTCGTGCTCTCGGTCGATAAGAAAAGCCAAATCCAGGCGCTGGACCGCACCCAACCCGGTCTGCCGCTGAAGAAGGGGCGATGCGGCACCATGACCCACGACTATAAAAGAAACGGCACGACCACCCTGTTCGCTGCCTTCAGCGTGCTCGAAGGCAACGTCATCGGCCGCTGTATGCAGCGGCACACCCATCAGGAATTCATCCGCTTCCTCAACGCCATCGAGAACCAGGTGCCCGCGAACAAGCAGGTCCACGTCGTGCTCGACAACTACGCGACCCACAAGCACCCCAAGGTTATCGAATGGCTCGGGCGCCATGAGCGGTTCACCTTCCACTTCACGCCGACCTCGGCATCCTGGATCAACACCGTCGAAGGCTTCTTCGCCAAGCTGACCAACCGAAGGCTCAAACGAGGCGTGTTCCACTCCATCGTGGCCTTACAGACCGCCATCAACCGCTTCGTCAAAGAGGCAAACCAGAACCCCAAACCCTTCCACTGGACAAAGGACCCGGACGAGATCATCGCCGCTGTCCGTCGAGGGCACCAAGTGTTAGATTCGCACCACTAGACTCGATTCACCCTGACTGTCCTTGATAGCCGGCATGGTGGATGTAGCGCATGCACTCCTCGGGGTTGAAGCGGTTGAGCAAGCTGCCGATGGTGGTCCAGAGCGCGTCCACGGTGCGTGCCTGGGCGGAACGGAGCAGGCGCTTGAGCTTTGCGAACACCTGCTCGATGGGGTTCAGGTCGGGACTGTATGGAGGCAGGTAGAGCAAGGTGGCCCCGCGCGCCTCGATGGCGGCTTGCACGCCTGCCACCTTGTGGCTGCCGAGGTTGTCCATGACCACGGTGTCGCCCGGCTGGAGGGTGGGTGCCAGGAACTGCTGCACGTAGGCGAGGAACGCCGCGCCGTTGATGGCGCCGTCCAGCACAAGTGGCGCCACCAGCCCATCCGCGCGCAGTCCTGCGACAAAGGTCGTGGTGTGCCAGTGACCATGCGGCAAGGGGGCATGCAGGACTTCGCCGCGGGGACAGCGCCCCCGCACGCGCGTCATGGCCGTGCTCGCCCAGGTTTCGTCGATGAACACGATCCGGGCCGGGTCCAGCCTGGGTTGCATGCCGGCCCAATCCTGCCGGGCTTGGGCTATGTCGGGGCGATCCTGTTCTGCGGCCCGGAGGTGCTTTTTTTAAGCGTCAGCCCGATGCGGGCCAGCCCTTTCCAGAGCGCCGTGCGGCCCACACAAGCCGCTTGCTCAGCCGCAAGCCAGGCCTGCAACTCGTCCAGGGTCGCATCCGGTGCCGCTTGCACCCGCTCTCCCAGCGCCTGCTCGTGCCCGGCCAGCCGGGGCGGCACATGGTTGCACTGCGCCCGCGCTTCGCGCTCGCCCGCGTCGCGCAGCCTGGCTCGGGCCTTGACCACGTAGCTGGGGCTGACCCCGAACTGCGCCGCCGCTTGCCGCGCCGTCAGCTCCGCCATCGCCAGCACACGGTCGCGCAGGTGCTGCGAATACGCCTGTCCGCGACGCCATGAACCCGATCCTGCCATTACCGCCTCCAACCCTTGCTGGAGACCTAAGAATCACACCATGCCCGCGTCGCAAAAGCGAAATCCCGATTCCAGTCAGGACGAAATGACTCTAGGTGTGCCTGTTCTTGCATGTCGGCGCCTACTGGCTGATGTGGAGCCTGCGCACGCTGACACCACGCAGGTCGCGCTGGCGGACCGCTCAGTTCGACACGCTGCGGCTGCGGCTGATCAAGCTCGCGGTGCGCATGGAGGTGCTCAAGACGCAGGTTCGCCTGCACTTGCCGCGGGCAACGCCGGATCAGGCGCTGTTCGCGATGTTGCTCACCCGCATGCCCCGTCTCAGTATCTGACCGCCGGGGCGGATTGCCCCCTACCCCGCCAGCGCTGATCAACCCCAACGCCCACCAGCCGCCCAGCCGATCCAACGGACCAAAGTGGACCGACGGCGGCCTATGCCACTACAGCTTCCGGCTGAGAAAACCTCACAGCGCAGTAGCTCGCCAGCTACCGTGGTGAATTATCCCGGTTAGGATGCCCTGCTTCTCGCCGCTACGAGGCTTCCGATGTCGCCGGCACCGGTTGCTCGCCCAGGGACGCGGCGGCCCGCGACCGCTGCAGGTACGGGCGCGACAGCAAGGTGAGCATCCCGCCGGCAACCAGGACGGCCGCCACTAGGTAGAAGCCGCCGGCGTAGCCGCCCGTCGCATCCTTGATCCGGCCTATGGCCATAGGGATCAAGGCGCCCCCGACGCTGCCCAGCATCCCTACCGCGCCGATTGCGCCCGGCGCGGCGCTGCGCGACAGGAAGCTCTGCGGGATAGTCCAGAAGATCGCCTGCGTGCCATACACGCCCACGCTGGCGAGGGCGAAGCCGCTGATTGTCCAAGCCGCATCCGTCGCGGTCCCGGCAATCACGAAGCCCACGGCCCCAAGGCAGAACGTGACCGCTGCGTAGACGAACCGCTCGCCGATCCGGTCGGAGTGCCACGACAGGAGCGTCATTCCCACCAGTCCCACCAGCGGCGGGATCGCCGTCATCACACCGACTTGCGACACGGACATGCCGTAGGCGCGCATCATGGTTGGCAACCACGGCATCAGCGAAGCCAGCCCGCAGAACAGGCCGAAGTTGCACAGGCCGAACAGGATCACCATCGGCTGCGACAACGTTTGCAGCATGCCCGTCCCGTGAACCGTGCCCATCGCGTCCGCCTCGCGCGCCAGTTGCGACGCCAGCCAGCGCTTCTCGGCCGGGGCCAGCCACCTGGCGTCGCCCGGGCGGTCGGTCAGATAGAAGATCCCGATGATGCCGAGCAGGATCGGTGGAATGCCCTCGATCAGGAACAGCCATTTCCAGCCCACGATCCCGAACGTGCCGTCCAACTCCAGGATAGTGCCCGAGACAAGCGAGGCGCAGACGTACGAGATCGGCACGGCATAGTTGAACATCGCATTGTAGCGGGCGCGATAGGCGAACGGAAACCACAGGCTCAGCATCAGCATGACGCCGGGAAACAGACCGGACTCGGCAAAGCCGAGCAGGCCACGGAACAGGTATAGCGTCAGCGGGCCCGTCGTAAACGCCATGAGCAAGGTGGTGAAACCCCACAGGATCGCGATCCGCGTCAGCGTCGCCCGCGCGCCGAAGCGGGCCAGCAGCAGGTTGCTCGGCACCTCGAACAGCGAATACGTGGCGTACATGATCCCGACGGCGATGCCGAACATGCTGGCGTTCAGGCCCAGAGCCTTGTTCATGGACAGCGCCGCGAACGAGATGTTGCCGCGGTCCAGGATCGCGACGAAGTACAGCGCCATCACGAACCACATCAGCCGCCACGCCACCTTCCTGACGACGGCGGCGCCATCGACTGGGGCTTCCGGCAAAGGCTGGCGCTGGGGCTGCTCGGTGATGGACATCGTTCCCTCGTTTGATTTGTGGCCCGGCCGAGGCCGGATTAGATCGGCAGCAGTATCTCGATCACGTCGCCGGCCACCCGGACCTGGTAGGTGGGGACGGGCACCTCGGCCGGGCTCGACTTGGCTTCCCCGGTGCGGACGTCGAAGCGGGCGTTGTGCAGAGGGCACTCGATCTCGTAGCCATCCTGGAAGCCGTCGGACAGCAGTGCGTAGGCGTGGGTGCAGACGTTTCCTATCGCGAAATACTTGCCATCCACGTTGAACAGCGCGATTTTCAGGCCCTCGGCCTCAATCGCCAGCGGCTCGTCATCGGGTACGTCTTTCGTCAGGGCGGCCTTGTGCCACCGAGGTTCCTGGTCAGGCATGGCGCTCCTTCAAACGCTGTAGAAGTCCAGCACGGTAGGCACCTTGTCGTTGACCAGGGTGATGACCTTGCGGGCGATCAGCCAATTCCCCCCCTGCCGGGTCAGGTTGTGCTCGTAGCGGCCGTAGCGGGTGTGCTCCTTTGCCAGCCGCGGGTCGTAAGCGTGGACAGCGAAGGTGGCCTCGCAGGCGATCCGGTCGGCTTCGGCCTCCACCACCTCCAGACTGCCGATCACGTGCAGCGTGCGCGGCAGCGGCAGCGCGGTGATGGACTTGCGTGACTCGATGCGTGCGATGCGCTCGGCCAGCGCCGCCCGGCTGTCGTGGTAGATGAGGGACACCTCCGTACGGATGTCCGTCGTCGTCCGGTACTCGTCCAGCCAGGCCGGGACCCAGTACACGGCGTCGTCGCAGTATAGGGCCAGCCATTCCAGCCATTGGCCCTTGTCGAGCAGCCGGGCTTCCCGGGCCAGGACGGCCGCCGCGATCGTGGCGGCCGTATCCGGCCCAGCAGACGGGAAGGGCATGTCCATCGTCATGCTTCCCGCGCCGCGACCCGCATCAAGCGCAGCCATTCCCGGTAGCCGGGGT
Source organism: Acidobacteriaceae bacterium (assembly GCA_965218545.1). Taxonomy (GTDB): domain Bacteria; phylum Acidobacteriota; class Terriglobia; order Terriglobales; family Acidobacteriaceae; genus EB88. The sequence goes on from CBDCLB010000002.1 coordinate 890,800, forward strand.
GGAAGTTGGTTTCGCCGCCGAAGGCCACGCCGCCGAAGGCGGAGTCGGCGGACGTGAAACCGAGCTCCGCGGCGTGGCGCGACGCGGGGGGTGTTCCGGCTCCCATGCCTCGCAAGTAGCCTTGGGTCGGGCCGGCCCTCTCGGCTCCGTAGCCGGTCTGGCAGAACTCGTACATGACGTTGTCGTCGGAGCTGGCCAGGCCGGTGGGGTTGAAGAAGTCCTCGTAGTTGCGGATGCGCAGGGCCCGCGCGTCCGGGCCTTCGCCGACCGGCGCCAGGCAGTGGGAGGTCATCTCCGTCCTGTCCGCGGCGAGCGGTCTCCAAGTGCGGAGCTGCGCCGACTGGATGTCGATGACCTGCAGGTTGGGGAAGATCGTCAGGTTGCGCTGCCGCAGCATCCACTTGGTCCGGTCCGGTCCGGCCCGGTCACGAACCGCGGCGAGGACGCCGGGATCGAGGCCGAGCGGCCGGCCATAGAGCTGCGTCGTCTTGACGGACCAGTTCACGGCATGGCCGTAGGCGAAGTTGAAGCTGCCCTGGCCGTTTTCCTCGCCTTCGGGCTCGGCCGTGAAACCGGCCCCCAGGCCTTCCGCCTTGCGCCGCTTCAGGATGTCGACGTAGGAGCTGTGGGTGGACGCGAAGTGGTAGTAGTCCAGGCCGTTCTCGAACTGCAGCTTCCAGTTCGCGTCGAAGGTGTACGAGATCTCGCCCGGCACAATCTCCAGCTCGCCGGTCGGGCTCTGGTCCACGACCAGGTCCAGGAAAACGCGGGCGTCGCCGAGATGCTCCTCCAGCGGCGGGACGTCGGGCGACAGGCTGGCGAAGATGAAACCGCGATAGCTGGCCAGCCGGGCCACCGGCACCAAGTCGTGTGCGGCATCGTTGAACGAGGGCGGGTAATGCCCGGCGTTTCCCTCCGTGATGGACACGTTGCGGCCGCCGCTGTCATAGGCCCAGCCATGGTAGCGGCAGACGTGAAATTTTTGCCGCCCCTGCCTGAAGGGGCAGACCACCGTGCCCCGGTGACGGCAGGTGTTGAGGAAACCCCCGAGCCGGCCATCCTTGTCCCGGGTCAGCAGCACGGGCTGCCGGCCGACATAGGTGGTGAGGAAGTCGTGGGGACGGCGGAGCTGGGATTCCAGCCCGACGTAGTTCCAGGTGCGCTCGAATACATGGCGCATCTCGGCCTCGTAGACCTGCGGGTCCGTGAACATGCGCCGGTCAACCTGGAACACCCCGTCGGAGGGCCGGTCGTCGACCAGCCCGCAAAAATCGGACAGCACGCTGGCTGGGCGGAACGGAGCATTCATACGGCTATTCCTTTCAGTGGCGGACAGAACCGCCTCAGGCGGAGTCGGCCTTGCGCAGGTCGATCCCGGCATTGGCGGCGCTGGCGGTCCAACCGGGTGCCTGACCCGATCAGGCGGCGGCCGGCGGCAAACATGCGCGGCGCATCCGGGCAGGCTACGCCGACCAGGGCGCCATCGTGCAGGTAAAGACAGCCTGTGGCGCCACGGCCGAGCACCTCGTCAGCGGCGGCCGGCGTGCCCGCGAGCTGGAGCGTGTGGCCGTACTGGTCGGTCCAGAACCACGGCACTTCCGCCGCGGCCGCCGGCAGGTCGGACAGCGCGTGCGGCGATGCCGGCGGAGCGCTGGGCGTGGTCCCAGGTTTCATTTCGGGTAAGCCCGTCGCGTCCGGGCCAGGTGGCCGCGTCACCAATCGCGAGGACGGCCCAGCGCGCTTCTTCTGCAAGGAAGACCGGTTGGGCATGAAGGTCGACAAGCGTCGGCTTGGACAAGGCGGGCCGTTCATAGGAATGCTCGGGCTTGCCCCCGATCACCGTGACCGCGCCCGCAAAGCCGGGTTTGCGAATGCCCAGGGCCCTTCCGGAGTGCTTGTCCCCCACTACGATCGTGCGGCCCGTCTTGGCGTCCAGTTCCATCCCAGCCTCTCTTGTCGCAAGCAGGTCGCAAGGAGTATTACCACTCAGATAGGGGATTTTGCACCTATCTGCAACAGGTTTCCTCACGGCTGCGGGTGGGGGCCTTGCAGCGGCCGTACCGCAAGCCGCTGGGATGCGGTGTGGAGCCGGTGCGGGCCGGTGGCAGTGCCAGAAGCAGTTGCCGCTCCGCTTTGGCGACCTACGCCCAAGCCGCTAAAGTCGTAGCGGCTGGCCCGACGCACCGGCCTGGAGCAATCAATGCAAAAACGTTGTGCAAGGGTTTGTTCGCCTGCGGGTGCCGAGCTTCGGCACGCCATCGACCTCGACCGCTACGTGCCGACCGTGCTGTCGCGCGTGGTGGGGAGGCTGCGTTCGTCGGCTAACGAATTCTTCGGCGACCGCTATGGCATCAACCTTCTGGAATGGCGAATCATCTCCTTCGTGGCCGCGGAAGGTCCGTCCAGCGTGTACGCCATCTGGACGAGGGCCGCGCTGGACAAGGCCGCCGTCACGCGCACACTGCGAGGGTTGCGGGACCGCGGTCTCGTCACCGTGCAGGACGTGGCCGGGCAAAGGCGCCGCAGGACGGCGGTGACCCTGACGGCAGCCGGGGCTGCCCTGCATGAGACCACGTTCGGCGAGGTCGTCCTCCGCCACCAGCGGCTGCTGCGCGGCCTGACGACGGCGGACGTGGAACATTTCCTCGCGACGGTGGCCCATATCGAAAGCCAGATCGGATCGATGGCCGACGGCCCGACGGAGCCGGGACCGGCGTTCCTGCCCACGAAAGCGGGTGCCGCAGCCCCGCGACCGGCGCAGCCGTCTGCCGAGCCCAGAACCCGGAGGCGGGCCGAGGCCGGGCGGCTTTGAGCGTCACAGTCGCGGTGGGGCAGTGGACCTCGGGACCCGTGGCTTACCCTGGCGGTCACGCCAGCCTATGAACCGGCCGCCGCCCACCCGCATAGCATCTTCCGCAGCTTCGCCCAGGCCAACGATGGAGCCGATCAGGCTTTCGGCTTGCCGGAACGCCAGATGGAACGCGGCCGGCAAGGTGCGTGCGGTTAGGATGGCCAGCATCGAATATCAAGGCTGGCCACCACTGGTCGTGCGGCTCAGCCGTCCAGGCCGCAACGGCCTCGTCGGTGAGTTACACCGTCAAGCTTCCGAGATGGCGCAACCCGGCTCATAGGCCGGCCAGTTCGTAGCCCGGTGCCGCTGGCGGGGATTGTGGCGGCGCCGGTGCTGGTTCAGTCTTAAGGGCAAGTGGGCATCCGAAATCGGCAAGGAACGCGCTCCTACCCCGCTGAACGCTTCGGAACCAAGCCCAACCTGATCCGTGCACCACGCTGGCGGAACAAGCTTTTCGAGACCTTGGACAGGAACGTCACGTCCGGCGCAACCAGTCTGAACTCGACCGTGGCGTCGTTCACGGCGCGCAGGCCGACCACCGCTCGCCATCCCGGCCGTTGCCGCAACCGCGCCGGCCAGCACGCGGCGTCTGGTTTGTACTCTCACCATCCTGAACTCCTCATCCTGGACACTCGCACGCCGATGCCCGGCCCTCAACACGACCGTCTTCACGATCGGGGCGGTGCCACGGACGCACGCTCCACCAATGTGACGCCGACCCGGGGGGAAGACCCGAATCGGCGAGGCGCTAGCAGGGCGGCCACGGCGCGCCGTCCCATACCCTCCACGTCCTGGCGCACAGCCGTCACCGCGGGCTTGAACAGGTGCAGCGGGCCGACGTCGTCGAACGTCACGACGGACAGGTCGCCCGGAACGGACAATCCGGCCTCGTCCAGCACCTCCAGCAGCCCGATCAGGATCTCGTCGTTGGCCGTGAACACAGCGGTGATGCCCGGCGTGTCACGCAGCAGGCGCCGCCCTGCCTCTCGCCCGTGCCCGCGTGTGTAGGCGCCGGGGAGCTCGGCGGTCACTACCGCGCCCGGCTGCTCCCGGACGGCCCGGCGGAACCCGGCCGAACGCTCGATCGTGCTCATCAGCCCGGACGGCCCGCCGATAACCGCCAGGGCGCGGTGGCCATTCTCCAGCAGGCAACGGGCCGCGAGCCATCCGCCCCGCTCGTTGTCGGCCAGCACCTTGGGCACGGTCGTGCCCAGCACGTCCTCGTCCAGCAGCACCACGCGCTCTGCCGCGTTGATGGCGGCGGCCAGCGTGCCGTCATCCGCATGGTTGGTAAGGAACAGCAGCCCGTCCATGTGCTGCCCGCGGAGCCGGCGCAGGTAGTCCACCTCGCGCTCCGGCTGGTTCGATGTGGTGCACAGCAGCACGCCCAGCCCTCGCTCGTGCGCCGCGCGCTCGATCGCGTCCGCGAGGCGTGCGAAGAACGGGTTGGCGAGCTCGGGCATGACGAGGGCGATCTGGTCCGACCGGCCGCGGCTGAGATTGCGTGCGTGCGGGTTGGGCCGGTAGCCCAGCCGGAGCACCGCCTCATCGATGCGCTGGCGGGTGTTTTCGGGCAGGCGAAGGGAGCCGTTCAGGTGACGGGACACGGTGGCGGGCGACAGGTCGGTCTCGGCGGCCACGTCCTTGAGCCGTACGGTAACGGCCAACCGGTCAGGCCCCCGGTGACCGAAGCGGCCCTGTTGCCGCCGCGACCGCGCGGACAAAGGCCCGCCGGGTCGCCGGCACGTCGAAACCCACAACCACGTCGCAGTTCGGCGGTCCTGAGCGCCCGGCAAAGTCGACCACCGTGCGGCCGTAGGTGTGGCGTCCGGCCAGTTCCACCTCCACCCGGGCCGGCAGGGTGCGCGCGAGGTCGGGCTCGGCCGCGACCAGGAGGGCGAGCGGGTCGTTGAGCGGGGCATCTGCCGGGCCGAACGGGCCCGGGCGGTGGGTGCCGCGGAGCGAGCGGAGCAGCTCGACCGCGAATGAGGCGGTTCCGGTCGCGGCGACCTCGTCCACCAGCGCGTCGTCGACCGTGACGGCGGCGGCGGCATCGATCGGCACCAGCGTGACCGGCATCCCGGCGCCGAGCACGATCGCGGCGGCTTCCGGGTCGCACAGGATGTTCCACTCGGCCGCCGCAGTTTTGTTGCCCAGCCCCCACGACCCGCCCAGCATCACGATCCGGCCGAGGTTGCGGGCGCAGCCGGGGTCGCTGCGCAAGGCGAGCGCCAGGTTGGTGAGCGGGCCGGTCGTGGCCACGACGAGGCCGGGCTCGTCCGCCGCCATCCGGCGCAGCAGTTCGGCCGAGGGCAGGAGGGACAGGTCGACCACCGGAAGGTCGGTGCGCTCCGGGTCAAGCCCGGCCGACATGTCGAGCACCTGCGCGACCAGCCGCTCGCGCACCAGCGGCCCCGCCGCGCCGGCCGCCACGGGCGGACGCGTCCCCGACAGCATGGCCACGACCGCGGCGGCGTTGCGCGCCGTGCGATCGGCGGCCAGGTGCCCGGCACCGGTCGTCACCGCCAAGAGCGACAGGCCGGGGTGGCCGGCGGCGACCAGGATGCCCAGGGCGTCGTCGTTGCCGGGGTCGCAGTCGTGCACCAACCTCGTCATCGCGGTTTCCTTCGTCCCTACGCAACATCTTGCGCGGTTCTTGTAAACCGCTTTACCGTTCGGGGAACAGCCAGGCAGGGAAGCGGAACGATGCGCGGACGCGAGGATGGTGGCACGAGGGCGAACCGTTTGCTCCACGTTTCCGCACCGTTGGTGCTGCTGGCGTCCGGCGTGCTGTCCGGCACCCCCGTGCTGGCCCAACCCGCGCTGCCGGGTGCCGGGCAGACCGGCACGGTCGAGCTGCGGATGCTGTCCTGCTGCAAGGCCAGCTACTTTGGCCCGGCCGTCGAGGCCTGGACCAAAGGCCACCCCGGCCTGCCGATGCAGCAGGAGGTGGTGCCGTTCGCGCAGCTCAGCGACATCATGGAATCCCGTCTGCGCACCAAGGACGGCAGCTTCGACCTGGTGATCGTCGATCCGCCCCGCACGGCGGGCCTGGCGGCCCGGCGCTACTTGGTGGACCTGACCCCTACCTGGGCGAAGCGGTAAAGGACACCGTCAACCCGGAGTCACTGGAAGGCACGAGCTGGAACGGCAAGCTCTACGCCATGCCGGTGTTCAACTCGACACAGGTGCTGATCTACAACACCGACCTGCTGGGCAAGGCCGGTGTCGCCCCGCCCTCCATCGACCCGGCGCAGCGCATCACCTGGGAGAAGCTGGTGGAGGACGCGCGAACGGTGATGAAGGCGACGGGCGCGCCCAGCGGCATCCTGTGGTCGCAGGGCCAAGGCTACTACCAGCTCCAGGAAGTCATCATGTCCGCGGGCGGCGGCACCGGGCTGACCGGGCCGGACAACATGAAGCCGGAGGTGAACACGGCGGCCTGGAAGAAGGCGATGAGCTGGTTCGGCGGCCTGTTCGCGGACGGCATATCGCCCCGGGGCGTGCCGTTCACGCAGATGGACCAGCTGTTCACCGGCGGGAAGGCGCCGTTCCTGGTGACCACCAGTGACCGGGTGCGCGAGTTCACCAACCAGAAGGTCCCGTTCGGCGTCGCGGCCGTGCCCATGTTCGCGGGCGGCAAGGCCGTCACCGCGTGCGACAGCTTCGCGATGGGCGTGAACCCCAACTCGCTCCACCAGGCGCAGGCGGTGGAGTTCCTCCGGTGGCTCGGCACTACGAAGGAGGGCGGGTTCGCGGCGGCGCAGGAGTCGCCAAATGTCCCGGCCAACCTGCTCGTGCGGGACGAGGTCAGCCGGCAGATGGAGGCGGCGCGTCCGGGCTTGGCCGGGTTGGCGAAGCTGATCGCGCACGAGACCACCACCACCTGCGTCCACCGCCCGCGCTCGCTGGGCTACATCCAGCTTGAGCTCGCGTTCAACGACGCGGATGCGGACATCGTCAACGGTGCCGACGCGGGCAAGCGGCTGGACGAGATGCAGAGCCGGCTGGAAACGACGTTCTCACGCCTGCGCTGAGGTTGCCCTCGCGTGAGCGGTTGGCGCCATCGAGCGCGGGAACGGGGCACGGCGTGGCTGTTCGTGCTGCCGGCCGTTCTGGCACTACTGGGGTTGCGCGTGCTGCCCGCCCTCTCCGCGCTGTGGGACAGCTTCCACAAGGCGTCGGTCTTCAACCCGGACGAGGTGCGGTTCGCCGGGTTCGACAACTACCGCTTCCTGTTCGCGGAATCCCCCACGTTCCTGCCGGCACTGCGGGTGACGGTCGTGTTCGTGGCCGTCACCGTCGCGGTGCAGACGCTGCTCGCGCTGCTGCTCGCGCTGTTGTTTACCCGGCGCGGGCCGGGGATGCGGGTGTGGCGCACGGTCGTGTTCCTGCCCATCACCATTCCCACCGCGGTGTCCTCCGTGGTGTGGGGCACGGCGCTGCGCAGCGACGGCATCCTCAACGCGCTGCTGGCGCGCCTGCACCTGCCGGCGCAGCCGTTCCTCGCCTCCGCCAGCCAGGCCTTGCCGTCCATCGTGCTGATCGCGTCCTGGATCGGCGTGGGCTACTGGATGATGTTCCTTATCGCCGGGCTGCGCGACGTGCCGGCGGACGTGCTGGAAGCGGCGTCCATCGACGGTGCCGGGCCGGTGCGGTGCTTCTTTTCCGTCACGCTGCCCCTGCTCGCGCGTCCGCTCGCCTTCGTGGTGGTGGCCAACACGGTGGCCAACTTCCTCCAGTTCGTGCCCGCTGCCATCCTGACGCAGGGCGGGCCGCAGGACAGCACGCGGTTTGTCATGTTCGAGATCTACTCGCAGGCCTACGTCCAGGGCGACACGGCCCTGGCGAGCGCCGAGATCGTGGTGGTCCTGCTGGTGCTGCTGACGATCGTCGGCGTGCAGTTCCGCCTGCTGCGGGCGAAAGCGTGAGTCGGGGCGGGGCATGAGGCACGGCTGGACCCTGCTGGGTGCGCTCGTCGCCCTGCTGTTCGCGATGCCGGCGTTGTGGATGCTGTCCAGCGCGCTGCGGCCCAACGCGGAAATCTTCGCCTTCCTATCGCCGCTGACGATCTGGAGCGTGGTGCCCCAGCATGTCACGTTCGACAACGTGCTGGGCCTGTTCGGCACCGGGTTCGGCCGGGCGGTGCTGAACTCCCTGGCCGTCACGGCGCTGACCACGGCGGGCGGGCTCGCCATGGCGGTGCTGGCCGGGTTTGCCCTGGCAGTAATGCGCTTCCCCGGGAGGGACGTGGTGTTCGCCTTGTTCGTGGTCGGGTTCAGCGTGCCGTTCGACGCGGTAGCGGTCCCGTTGTCGGCGCAGGTGCGGGCGGCCGGGCTCGCTAACAGCTACGTGGGCCTGGCGCTGGCGGGGCTGGGCAACGGGTTCGCCATTTACCTGTTGCGGCAGTTCTTCGCCGCCATCCCGCCGTCCCTTGCCGAGGCGGCGCGGATCGACGGCGCCGGGTGGGGGCGCATTGCCATGTCGGTCTACCTGCCGCTAGCGCGCGGGCCGATCGTGGCAGCCGGGCTGACGCTGTTCGTGTTCCAATGGCAGGCCTACTTGTGGCCGCTGCTGGTCGCCTCCGACCCGAGCATGCAGGTCGGCCCGGTGGCGCTGGCCGGGCTGGTCAGCCTGTCGGGCGTGGTCGACTTCAGCCAAATGTTCGCCGGCGCGCTGGTGCTGTCGCTCGTGCCCGCCGGTCTCATGCTCTGGCTGCAGCGCTTCTTCGTCCAATCCATCTCGCGCGCCGGCGTCACCGGCTGAAAGGGTCCCGCATGAAGCTCCATGTCCGCACGGCCGGCGAGGGCAACGGCAAGGTGGCCGTGCTGCTGCACGGGATCACCAGCTCCTCCGGCACGTGGGTCCGCGTGATGCCGGAACTGGCGGCGCGCGGCTACCACGTGCACGCGGTGGACACGCTGGGGCACGGGGAAAGCCCCAAGCCCAGCGGCGGCTATCACCTCGATGCGCTTGTTGCCGCTGCCGCCGCGTCCGTGCCGGCCCAGGTGGACCTGGTGATCGGCCACTCCTTTGGCGGGCTGCTGGCGGCCTGGGGCGCGCTCACCGACCTGCTGCTCCCCCGCGCGCTGGTGATGGAGGACCCGACACACTGGGTGCCGTCCCGCGACTACGCCCGCACCCGCCTGCGCGACTCCGAGGTCATGCCCCTCGATATCGCCACCTTCACCCGCGCCCACCCGGATTGGCCGGAGAAGGAGGCACACGAGCGCGTGCTCGGCCTTCAACGGCTGAGCTGGGGCGGGGTCAACGCCTGCTTTACCGAGAACGCGCCGTGGGACATCCGCTCCCGCTTGGTCGAGCTGCACGGGCGGGCGCCGGTGCTCTACATCATTCCCGAAGGCAGTGATTGGGTCCTGCCCGGCGATCTGCCGGGCGTGCGTCAGGCGATCGGCACGGACCGACTGCGGATCGTGCCTAAGGTCGGCCACGGCATCCATCGCGACAACCTGCCGGAGTTCATGCGCCTGGTGGACACATTCACCTCGGAGGCCGGCCTGTGAGCGCTGCGGACACCCGGCCCCGGGTTCTCATTGTCGGTGAAACCTGGATCACCCACTCGACGCACATCAAGGGGTTCGACTCGTTTACCAGCTCCTCCCTGGGCGAGGGATACTCGTTCCTCAAGGCCGCGCTGGAGGACGGCGGCTTCGCCGTCGATGTCATCCCCAACCACGACGCCCCGGCTCGGTTTCCAGCCGACTTGTCGGGCTTGCAGGCCTACTCGACAGTGATCCTCAGCGACATAGGGGCCAACACGCTCCTGCTCACCGGTGACACCTGGACGGCGGGCAAAGCCACCGCCAACCGGGTGCAGCTGATCGCCGACTACGTCCGCGCGGGCGGCGGCCTCATCATGGTCGGTGGCTATCTGACCTTCATGGGCATCGAAGGCAAAGGCGCCTGGCGTGGCACCGCAGTGGAGGACATCCTTCCAGTTCGTATGCTGCCGCACGATGACCGGTGCGAGCGGCCGGAAGGCGTGTCCGGACAGCTTACCGCGTCCGGGCACGAAGTGCTCCGGGGCGTCGAAGGACCCTGGCCAGCCCTGCTCGGCTACAACCGCGTTCTGCTGGCAGAGGGCGCGAAACTCCTTGTCACGGCCGGCTCCGACCCGTTGCTGGCGCTGGTGGAGGCGGGAGCCGGCCGTACGGCAGCCTTCACGTCCGACTGCAGCCCGCACTGGTGCCCCCGCGAGTTCATCGCTTGGCCGGGCTATGCCATCCTGTGGCGTAACCTGTGCCACTGGACAGCCGGATCGCCGATCGACGATGCCGTTTGAGCTCCGGGCCGTCACCGTGCCGTCGGCCGCCGCGAGCAGGACCAGCGTGCCCGTGTCAAACCGCGGCCGCCATGCCGAGCAGGCACAACCCCGCCACCGGATTTGCGCCAGCGCATGCCGGGCCCGCACCGTGCGGTCGCGCACGCCGTGACGCCGGTCCTGCTCGACTGCGACCCCGGCCATGACGACGCCGTGGCGCTGCTCTACGCCGCGGTGCACTTGCGGCTGGTCGGCCTCACCACCGTGTTCGGCAACCAGACGATCGAGCGCGTGACGCGCAACGCGCTCAGCCTGTGCCGGCTTGCCCGGCTGGACATCCCGGTCGCGCAGGGTGCGGCTAGCCCGCTCGCTGGGCCGTTGCTGCTCGGCGCGGACGTCCACGGCGCGACCGGGCTGGACGGGGCGGATCTGCCGGAGCCGGACCGGGCGCCCGTGCCGGGCCACGCCGTGGACCTGATCCTGAGACAGGCCCACGCCCACCGCGGCACGCTCGTTCTGGCCGCGACGGGCCCGCTGACCAACGTCGCGCTGGCGCTGCGGGCCGAGCCGAGGCTGCGCGAGTGGCTGCACGGCATTACCATCATGGGCGGCACGACGGGCATGGGCAACACCACTCCGGTCGCCGAGTTCAACATCCATTGCGACCCGGAAGCGGCGGACGTCGTGCTGCGTTCCGGCTGTCGGCTGTGGATGGTGGGGCTGGACGTGACGCGTCAAGTGGGGGTGGATGCGGCCCGGATCGCCGCGTTGCGCGCGAACGGCGGCTCCATCGCCCGCACCATCACAGACCTGCTCGACTTCTTTCTCGGCTCGCTCACCCGCATCCACGGGCTCACAACCGCGTCGCTGCACGACCCCTGCGCGCTGGTGCCGTTCATCGATCCGGCGCTCATCAGCTACCGAGATACCCACGTGGAGGTCGAGCTGGCGTCCCCGGTGACCCGCGGCATGACAGTGTGCGATCTCCGGCGCTTGCCGCCGGCCGCCGCACTCGGCAGCATACGGCCGCAACAGCCGCCCAACGTGGCGCTGGCGCGCGCGCCAGCACCGGGGCTGGTGGCGCACATTCTCGATGCCGTGCGGATCATCGACCGGCGCACAGCCTGAAAGACTTGCTCCATGCCTCGCAAACTCATCCTGGACGTCGACACCGGCACGGACGACGCCGTCGCCATCATGATGGCCGCGCTGCACCCGGCGCTCGAGCTGGTCGGCGTCACCACCGTCAACGGCAACGTCACCGTCGACCACTGCACGGACAACTCACTCCGCGTGCTGGACTTCATCAACCGCGGCAGCGTGCCCGTGCACGAGGGTCTGAACCGTCCGATCGCGCGGCCCGACTTCCCGATTCCGCGCGCCATCAAGAAGTCCACCGGCGTGCACGGCACCGAGCTGGACGTTCCGCCCGCGCGGAGCCGCAAAGCGGACAGGCACGCGGTCGAGTTCCTGATCGAGACCTACCGGGCCGCGACGGAGGAGATCGTGCTGGTACCGACCGGGCCGCTGTCCAACATCGCCGCCGCCCTCGCGCTCGACCCCGGGTTCGTCGAGCGGGTGCCGGAAGTGGTGCTCATGGGCGGCGCGCACGACCATGGCAACGTGACGCCGTCGGCCGAGATGAACATCTGGGCCGATCCCGATGCGTCCGCCAGCGTGTTCGCGGCCGGGTTCCGACGGCTGGTGTGCGTGCCGTTGGACGCGACGCACCAGGCGCTGGTGAGCCGCGCGGACGTGGAGCAGATGGAAGCGATGGGCACCCCGGCCGGCACCGCCGCCGCCCGCTTCATCGGCCGCCGCATCGGCGCCTACGACGCCAACCAGCCGATGACCGAGCGCGGCGCCGCTCCGGTGCACGACGCGCTGTGCGTGGCCTACCTGGTGGACCCGTCCGTGATCTCCACCCGCTTCCTCCATGTCGCGGTGGAAACCCAGGGTGCGCTGACCGTTGGCCGCACGGTGGTCGACACCCACAAGCGCGGGGACGGGGCGCCCAACTGCCACTTTGCGTTCGGCGCCGACCGGGCCAAGTTCGTGGCCATGATGCTCGAAACCCTCGCCCGCACTGCTTGACCGTGGCCTACCTCGAAGGAACATCCGCATGAAGCGCCTGCTGCTCGCGACCGTCTTTGCAGCCTCCGTGGCCGGCCACGCCAGTGCCCAGACGCCGGCCGCGTGCCCGGGCGGGACCGTCACGCTCAGCGTGCTCAAGCCGCAGAACAATCCGCCCTACCCGTCGCAGCTCGACCTGTTCAAGGCCGCCAACCCGTGCATCGCGACCGAGATCCAGGAAGTGCCGTTCGGCCAACTCGCCGACAAGATCAGCGTGCTGGCCGCGTCCGGGAACCCGCCGGACGTGCTGGTGTACGACGGCCCGAACACGCAGAGCTACGCCGCGTCCGGCATCCTCCTGCCGCTCGACTCCTACATGCCGCCGGGTCTCAGGGACGACATCCTGCCGGCGACGCTGGCGGAGCACAGCTACGAGGGAAAACTCTACTCGCCGGGCCTCCAGCAAACCACGTTGGCCCTGTTCTACAACCAGGACATGCTCGACAAGGCCGGCATCGCGACGCCGCCCCGCGCCCTCGACAAGGCATGACCTGGGCCGACGCGCTGGCAGCGTTCAAGAAATGCCAGGTGGGCGAAGGCGACGACGTGTCCGTGTGGGGCCTGGCGCCCAGCCGGTTCGGTGGTGCCGTGCCCGGCTTCGTCTACCGCGACCTGATCAACCTGCGCACCATGGGCGACCCGAAGGCCCCACCCGACAGCTCCCTCTATAAGACGTTCTTCGCCATCTCGCCGGACGGCAAGACGGCCCAGGGCTGGCTCAACCCGCCCGAGGCGGTGGAGGGCGCGACGTTCTTCTCCGGCTTGTTCAACGTCGCCAAGGTCACGCCCAAGGCGGGCATCCCCAATGCCTTCCAGGACAAGCGCGCCTGCTTCACCATCGACACCTCATACTTCATCTTCTTTCTCCAGCGCGGCCGTGCTGGCGCTGGTCGTGGCAGTGTTCCTGGCGCCGTACGCCTGGGTGATCGCCTCGTCGTTCAAGCCGCAGGGCGCGATCTTCCGCGACCTTTCGCCGCTGTCCTGGCGGACCTTCGTGCCCGTGCACGCCACCACCGTGAACATCACCGGCCTGTTCGTCAACCGCGGCGTCGGCCGCGCGCTGCTGAACTCCGCCATCGTGTCCGCGGGCCAGGTGGCCGGCACGCTGGCGCTGTGCTCCATGGCCGCCTATGGCCTGACGCGGGTCCGCTTCCGGGGCGCCGACGTGGTGTTCGCCATTGTGCTGATGACTTTCCTGCTGCCGCTCGAAAGCCTGATGGTGCCGCTCTACATCGCCGTCAGCGGCATGGGCCTGCAGGACACGCTGCCCGGCGTGTTCCTGCCCTGGATCGCGAGCCCGTTCGGCCTGTTCCTGCTGCGCACCGCCTTCGAGGAGCTGCCGCGCGAGCTGGACGAGGCGGCTTGGCTAGACGGCGCCGGCCATTGGCGCATCTTCTGGAGCGTCGTGCTGCCGAACGTGCGCACGGCGCTGGCGACCCTGGGGCTGGTGACGTTCCTGTTCTCCTGGAACGCGTTCCTGTGGCCGCTGGTGGTGCTGTCCTCCCCCCGCAACGCGGTGGTGCAGATGGCGGTCGCGCAGTCGGTGGCGCCGGGTCAACTGCCCAACTGGGGTGAAACGTTCGCCGGGGTGACGGTGGCGACTGTTCCGTTGATCGTGCTGTTCCTGCTGCTGCAACGCTTCTTCGTGCGCGGCATCGCCATGAGCGCGGTGAAGGGGTGAGTCGGTGAGCCGCCGCACCCTGATCGGCATGCTGACGCCGTCCTCCAACACCGTGCTGGAACCGGTGACGGGCGCGATGCTGGCCGGCCTGCCCGGCGTGTCCGCCCATTTCAGCCGCTTCCGGGTGACGGAAATCTCGCTCGGCGGGGACGCGCTCGGCCAGTTCGAGGCGGCGCCCATCCTGACCGCCGCCCGCCTGCTCGCCGACGCCCGCGTGGACGTGATCGCCTGGAACGGCACCTCCTCCGGCTGGCTCGGGTTCGAGGCCGACGAGGCGCTGTGCGCCGCCATCACGCGCGAAACCGGCATCGCGAGCACCACCTCGGTCCTGGCGCTGAACGAGGTGATGCGGGCCACGGGCGCCACGCGCTTCGGGTTGGTGACGCCCTACCTGCACGATGTCCAGGCACGCGTGGTCGCGACCTATCGCCGGCACGGATTCGAGTGCGTGGCGGAACGGCACCTCAACGATCCCGGGAACTTCTCGTTCTCGGAGGTGTCGGCCGCGCAGATCGCGGCCATGGTCCGGGAGGTCGCCGCCGCCCGGCCGAGCTGCATCACGACCTTCTGCACCAACCTGCGGGCCGCGCCGCTGGTGGATGCGCTGGAGCGGGAAACCGGGATCCCGGTCTACGACACGGTGTCTGTCGTCGTATGGAAGGCGCTGCGCATGGCGGGACTCGACCCCGCCACCGTCAAGGGCTGGGGCAGCCTGTTCGCACACGGACCAGGTGGGGAAGGCTGACCGGCCCGGGATGGTGTTGTCAGCTTGGCGAGTGGAGCGACGTCGAGAAACGGGATTTGATCGGGCTCATACGCGACGGAAGCGTAGCCGACCACCTCGCGCCAAGTGCGGAAGGCGTCGTCGCGAGCGGCACGGTGCTGAGCGCCGGTGAGGCGGTGGCGGCGGAGCTGGAGGTGGCTGTGGATACGGGCGTGGGTGGACAGGAAGCGCTGGGCGGAAGCAGCAAAGGTTCTGCCTACGAAGCAGGTGGAAAGCTGCTGGAGGGGTGCCGCGCTGACTTGAACCGCTGCATCTGCCGCTCTCGTCGTCACGTGGGCGGAGCCAGCCAAGGTTCCAGCGACAGCGTCGCTAGAATGCTGGCGGAGGGTGGTACGACACTTCGATGCAGTTGTTCGGGCACTTGCTTTGCCGGTGCTCGACATGCGGCAGGATGTCGCGTTGGGCAGCGCGGTCGCTCTTGAGCTTGTCGGTCACGATCACACGCGGGACACACTGGAGACCCCGCAGCAGCTTGCGAAAGAACCGCTTGGCGGCGCGGGCATTGCGCCGGCTCTGGACCAGGATGTCCAGCACGTTCCCGTCCTGGTCGACAACGCGCCAAAGGTAGTGCCGCTTGCTCCGCAGACCAATCGCTCGGCGTCCTAGCCGGTATAAGGAGTGCGCCCTCGCCGGCGTCGCGCCCGACGCTATCGCGGAGCAGATGCACGGCACGACGATTGCGACCAACGCCGTGCTGGAAGGCAAGAGCGCGCGGGTCGGGCTGCTGGTCACGGACGGGTTCCGCCAGGTGCTACACATGGCCCGCTCCTTTGTTTCGGGCGGCCTTGCCGGCTGGATCGTGTGGCGGCGCGAGGACGAGCTTGCGGCTCTAGAGGACACGGCGGACCTCTATGAACGCATCGGCGCGGACGGGAGCGTGGTCCGCCCGCTCGATGAGGCGCGCGGGGGAGGCCCTTGCGGCCATGGCCGCGTCCGGCGTCGCGTCCGTCACGGTATCGCTTGTCAACTCGTTCGCCAACGACCGTGACGAGCGCCGGGTGGCCGAGCTGGCCCGGGAAGCGGCACCTGGTGTGCCGCTGTCCCTGTCGTGTGACGTCCTGCCGGAGATGCGCGAATACGAGCGTGCGGCGACGACGGTCGCCAACGCCTACGTCAGCCCGGTAGTATCTTGCTCCCTGCAAGGGATGGACGACCAGGGCGCCGCGCGGAACATGCGGGCCAGGCTGCGGGTGCTGTGCTCGGACGGCGGCCTCATGGGGACCGCCCGTGCTGCGCCGGTGAACCTGCTGATGAGCGGCCCGGCCGGCGGCATCGCGGGCGCGATCCGGGCGGCCCGGCAAGCGGGGCTGCACAACCTGCTCACCTTCGACATGGGCGGCATATCCACGGACGTGGCGCTGGTGGAGGACGGCCAGGCCCGGCTGCGGCGTGAAACCGCCGTGGGCGACGTTTCCGTGCGTACGCCCTCCCTGGACATCCGCACGGTGGGGGCCGGCGGCGGTTCGCTGGCCCGCGTTCCGGAACTGACGGGCGCGCTGCGGGTGGGACCGGAAAGCGCGGGCGCCCTGCCCGGTCCGGCGGCCGAGCGGTGTGTCGTCGAGATGTGCGACCGCTTCGGCGTGGACACCTATGTCAGCGCGCTGGATGCCGCGCTCGCGCGGAGCCGCCGGGCGATGTCGCAGGTCAGCCAGCGGGCGGTGCCGGAGGAGATGCTGTATTTCGAGGAAGGCTCTTGTCGGGTTCCGGGGTGGTGAGGATGGGACGGGGTTGCAGGGCTGAAGAGGGCTGGTGCGCGGCGGAGAGTGGGCTTAGCTGACCCGCTCTCGCGAGGAGCCCGCACGATCATGGCGATATCCGACTTGATCAACATCTCGGGCCTGATGGACGACGCCAAGTGCTTCGCCTTTGTGCGCGAGAAGCGCTGGCCAGATGGCGCGCGGTGCCCCGGTTGCGACAGTGGCACGGTGATCCGTGGCGGATGTGACCAGCCGCTGCGGGTCTGGGTGCTGTGCCTGTTGTTCATGGGCCTGAACCTGTCGAACCGGCAGATCGCCCTGGAGCTGGGCCTGAGCCCGTCCGACGTGCAGGCCATGACGGAGCAGCTGCGCCGGGGTTTGGTCGCACGGGTGCCGCCGGTGGCGCTGCAGGGCGAGGTCGAGATCGACGAGGTTTACGTGGTGGCCGGACACAAGGGCCAGCCCACGGCGGTGGCCAAAAGGGGCGGCTCGGGCGCCGTCGCAGGCTGGCAGGCGCGCCGGGACGGGGCACGTTGGAGAACGACAAGCCGCCCATCCTGGGCCTGATCCAGCGCGGCGGCGAGGTGGTGCTGCGCATGCTGGCCAACGTGCAGCAGAACACGATCAAGCCGGTTATCGAGGGCACCGTCACCGCAGGCAGCCTGGTCCACACGGACGAGTATGGCGTCTACGCCCGCCTGGAAGCCTGGGGCTTTCGGCACAAGACGGTCTGCCACGGCCGGGGCGAGTATGCACGCGACGAGGACGGCGACGGCTTTTGCGAGGTGCACATCAACACCATGGAAGGGTTCTGGTCCTTGCTGCGCTCCTGGCTGCGCCCACACCGCGGCCTGTCACAGGACAAGCTGCCGCTCTGCCTCGGCTTCCAGTTCGTGCACAACGCCCGACGGCGCGGCAGAGCGCTGCTCGGCGCCCTTGTGGCGGCACTGGCTATGAACCCGGACCAACACCCAGGAAGCCGGTAAGAGCCACTTTGCTGGGTTGGACGTGTCGTTGGAAGAGACGGCGATCTGCATCGTTGACGAGACGGGCAAGATCCTGCGGGAGGCGCGCTCAGCCATCCCCTCATTCTGCTTTTGCATAGGAATTGCTGAATTCGAGCGCGTTTGCGACTGCTTTCTCGAATGCTTCCATAAGCGGGAGCAGGACTTGAGCAGCCGGTCCATGCCGAGGCGTTCGCCCACGGTGCCGAGCAGTGTCAGCAGCGCCACCGCGAATGCGCTGACCAGCAGCAGCCGATCGCGGCGCGTCGGCTCGCCCACCCGGGTCGATGACAGCCCCATGCCGAAACGCAGGTCCTTGGTGTCGCGGAACTGCGGCTCGATCGTCCAGCGGCGGGCGTAGTGGTTGACCAGCGTCGCCGCCGACGCCTCCGGGTCGGAGGCCGCCAGGCACCAGGGCTCCTTCATCGCCTTGGCATGCACGCACACCACCGCACCCACCTGCTGTCCCTTCGCCGTCACCCGGGCCTCTCGCAACTTGCGCGCCCGGCCGCCCTTGCCCACCCAGTCGGCGGCAGGTTTGCAGGTGCCGTCCGCGTCGGTCACGCGGATGCCGCGGAAGCGGATGACGTAGCCAAAGCCGAGCTCGCCCAGGAAAGCGAACAGCTTCTGGTCGCCAAAGCCCCGGTCTGCCAGGACCGTCACCCGGCACCCCGGCGGCAATGTCTCGGCCAGGCGGCGCAGGCAGGCATCTTCGTGGTCGTTGCGCCGGGTCGCATGCCGGGTCGCGATCTCCCTTTCCAGACGGTCAGCCATATGAGAGGGGTTGCCCGGCCGTGGTCCGTCACCAGGCTGAGCACCAGGGTCGACTGGTCGTCGTGGTCGAAGTCGGTCCAGTCCATTGCCACCAGGGCCTCTGGCCGGGCGCCGACCTGGTGCGGGACCCAGCGGGCGAAGCTGTCCCACACGTCGATGCCGGCGTTGCTCATCAGCCGGTCCACCTGCTTGATTGCGTGCTTGGTCACCAGGCCTCGCGCATGCGCCAGCGCCTGGCCGATGGTCGCAACCGCCAACGAAGCGCTTGTCATGACGCCCAGCGTCGCTCCCGCCAAAGCCTCAACCCGCTTGGCGTGCAGGTCATGCCCATAAAGCTCGCCGAGAAAGCCCCGGACCTGCGAAAGCCGCTTGCGTGGCAACTCCGTCTTGACCATCACCATGCCCCATATCCGCTGTCCCGCGGTCATACAGAACAGGAACGAATCGGGCCTAGAAATAGGTCAATTCAAATGAGGGGATTCGTGAGGGAGGCGCGGACAACCAGCGAGCCGGAAGCGCTGGTTGCGTTCTTCGGGGCCTGCGGGATGGAGATGGAGCGGATCGGCCTGGAAGCCTGCTCGCTGACGGCCTGGCTGCATGCCGGGCTGACGGAGGCAGGCCTGCCAGCGATCTGCATTGAGGCGCGCCAGGCCAAGGCGGCGGTGGGGGCGATGCCGAACAAGACCGACCGGAACGACGCCCGCGGGATCGCGCAGATCATGCGCACCGGCTGGTATCGTGCGGTTCACGTCAAAAGCCCTGCCTGCCGGTCCTGGCGGGCGCTGCTGACGGCGCGCCGCCTGGTGCTCAACAAGCGTCGCGACGTGGAGAACGGCGTGCGGGCGCTGCTGCGTGAGGCCGGGCTGAAGGTCGGCACGCCAAGCCGCAAGGGCTTCCCCGTCCGGGTGCGTGAGTTGGCCGGTGATGACCCGGTGCTCGCAGCCCTGTCGGAGTCGCTGCTGTCCGTCATCGAGGTCATAAACCAAGAGGTGGACAGGCTCACCAAGCGCGTGCTCAACGAGGTAAAGACCGAGCGCACGTGCCGCCAGCTCATGACGGTGCCGGGCGTTGGCCCGCTGACTGCGCTGGCGTTCCGCGCCACCATCGATCAGCCGGACCGCTTCCGGAAGTCGCGCGACGTCGGTGCCCATCTCGGCCTGACGCCCCGGCGCTACCAATCTGGCGAGACCGACGTGTAAGGCCGCATCAGCCGCTGCGGCGACGAGCTGGCCCGAACGGCGTTGTATGAGGCGGCGCGCTCGTTGCTGATCCGCAGCAAGTGGTCGGCGCTGCGGGCCTGGGGCATGAACATCGCCAAGCGCCGGGGCATGGCGCGCGCCCGGGTCGCGGTGGCGCGCAAGCTTTCGGTGATCCTGCACCGCATGTGGGCCGACGGCAGCGAATTCCACTGGGGCAAGCAGGCCGCATCCGCCGTCGCCGCATGACGAGAGAAGTTCCAGTTTCCGCCTGAAGAGGGCGGATGCCGCGTCGTTCCCGTGGGGACGATGGGCGAGGCGATCCCGTTGAGAGTCCGGAACTGGAGGATGGCAGCAATGCTCCCGAAGGTCGCGAAACAGATTGGGACGCCTCGCCCTCCTGACCCCATCCTGCGGCGGCCTCGCACCGACCGCGACGAGAAGCGAGTGACCCACGGGCGCGACAGGGCGGACATCCAAGTCATCAGCACGAAAAATGCCTTGTATCCAACAACCCAAATCAGAGAAGACTCTTATAACATGAAGGACGGAGCTGCCGTATTGTCAGCTTCGTCCTTCATATCCTTCGCCAACCCGTGCCGGCGGGCGCCCGTTTAGAAGAAAGTGCCCCGTGTCACCCCGGCGATGCCGTCGAAACTGATCCTCGTGCCGTCGGACAGCGTCAACATCGTGCCCGCCGGGACGGTCGCGGTCCCATTGACGGGCTTCGCGCTGGCCAGCGCGCGCTCGACCTCTCCCTCCCCGTAACCGAGCAGGTCGATGTGGTCCTGCCCGGACTTGAAGCCTGCGATGCTTTCGGTCCCGCCCGACTGTCCTTTCACGAAGGCGAACACGTCGGTTCCCGAACCGGCCACCACGGTCGCGGCACCGCTTCCGGCGACGAACATGTCCGACCCGGACCCAAGTCCCACCAGGTTGTTGCCAGATCCGCCGAAAAAGACGTCGTTGCCTGACGAGGTTCCGCCTTGCAGAGTCTCGTTCCCGCTCCCGGCCTTGATGATGGTTCCGGCGGCACCTTGCGCGAACAACTGGTCGCCGTCGCCCCCGCCGAAGATGGTCGTCGCGCCCAGTCCGCCCACGATCGTGCTGCCGCCCGCCGACCCGGCGCCGAGCAGGCCGCCCCCCGTGCCGCCGAACACCAGCGCATGCCCGCCGGTTCCGCCGGCCACCGTGCTGCTGCCGGCGCCGCCGATGAAGGTGGACGAGCCGGAGCCCTGGAAATAGAGCACGCTGCCGTCGGTGCCGATCGTGTCGGAGCCGGCGCCGCCGATTACGGTGCTGCCGCCCGATGCGAATACCGTCGAGTCGCCGCTGCCCAGCCCGACCAGGCTGTTGTTGGCCGCACTAACCAACGCGGTTCCGCTTCCGCCCAAGATCGTATCGGCGCCCTGGCCCTTCACGATGTTCGAACCCGATCCAAGGGCGATCAGCGCGTTGCCGCCCGCCTTGCTCAGGATCGTTGCATCGCCCGCCTGGGCGGCGATCACGTCGTGCTGGCCGCCTCCCTGGATGGAGGTCTTGCCGCCGAGACTGAAGAACGTGCTGTCGCCGGACCCGCCGATCAGCACGCTTCCCGTTGCGCTGCCGACCAGCACGTCATGGCCGGAGCCGCCCAGCAGCGTCGTGCCCGCAGCGGCGCCGATGAGCGTGTCGCTTCCGGAACCCGCATGAACGACCTCGCCGGCGGTGGTGGCCAGCAACCTGGATCCTATCGCGCCTGTGTTGTTGAGCTGGCTCGTGATCGCCGGGTTCGCGTCGGTGATGTCGGTCGTGAGGCCGGTCAACGCCGGCGCTCCGGCGGCGGGTGAGAGCAGCACGCCGGCCAGCGCCGTATTCACCTGGGCCGATGTGCCGGTCACGGTGTAGGTCACGCCGTCATCCGCCATGTGGCCGATGCCCAGGTTGCTGTATGCGCCGGGGATGGACGGCTGGACCGCGGCGCGCACGGTGATGACCTCGTCCGGGGTGGTGCTGCTGGTCACCAAGTCGGCAAACGGGTGGAACCCCGCGACCGCACCTGTCGCACCGAGCCGGGCGCCGTGCAGCGTGCCGGTGTTGACCGGATTGCCCGCGGCGTCGGTGATGCTGGTGCCGTTCAGCGCCAGTGCGTCGATGGTCAGCGCGTCCGTGTCGTCGCCTGCGCCCCGCGTGTAGGTGAAGGCGAGGCTGGTTGCACTGGACGCCGCCGGATCGTAGCTGGCTGTCGCCCCGTTGCTGAGTGCGAGGCTGGGCACGCCGCCCGCCACCGTCACCGCTTTGCCCAGTTGCACCGTCAAGGTCGCGGACTGGCCCACGCCGAGGCTCTCGATCCCGGTGGACGTGACCACACCAGCGACTGCCGGCGCCGCGGTGTCAACCGTCAGGAGGACAGGCGCCGACGCCGCGGACACGTTGCCGGCCGCGTCCGTCACCGTGGTGCCGAGCTGGTGCGGCCCATCGGCCAGCGCCGCCGTGGGTGCAACGGAGAACGTGCCGTCCGGCCCGACCACACCGGTGCCCACGACGGTGCTGCCGTCGTAGAGCGTGACGGCATCGCCCGGCGCACCTGTGCCGGTCAGGACCGGACGGGCGACGTTGGTCAGCCCGTCGCCGACGACGCCGCTGTCCGAGCCTGGTGCCACGCTGACGGAACCAGCCGGGGCGGGAGCAACGGTGGACACGCTGAGCTGCACCGGAGCCGAGGGCGACGACACGTTACCGGCCGCGTCCGTCTGCATCACCGACAGGCTGTGCGGGCCGTCGGCCAGCGCCGCCGTGGGTGCAACGGAGAACGTGCCGTCCGGCCCGACCACACCGGTGCCCACGACGGTGCTGCCGTCGTAGAGCGTGACGGCATCGCCCGGCGCACCTGTGCCGGTCAGGACCGGACGGGCGACGTTGGTCAGCCCGTCGCCGACGCCGCCGCTGTCCGAGCCTGGTGCCAGGCCGACGGACCCGGCCGGGGCCGGGGCGGTAGTGGCTACGGTCAGGCTCGTCGGAGCCGTGGGGACCGACATGTTGCCTTCCGCGTCCAACTGCGTGACGGACAGGCTGTGCGGCCCATCGGCCAGCGCCGCCGTGGGTGCGACGGAGAACGTGCCGTCCGGTCCGACCACGCCCGTGCCCACAACGGTGTTGCCGTCGTAGAGCGTGACGGTGTCGCCGGGCGTGCCCGTGCCGGTGAGAACGGGCTGCGCAACGTTCGTGAGCCCGTCTCCCGCAACGCCGCTGTCGCTCGACGGCGTGAGTTGGACGGTGGCGGGGGTCGGCGGCGGGACCGTGTTCACCGTGACCTGCACGGCCGGGGACGGCGACGAAGCGGTGCCGGCCGCGCTGCTCTGCGTCGTGGCGAGGTTGTGAACGCCGTCGGCCAGGGCAGCGGTCGGCGACACGGCGAACGTTCCGTTCGCCCCCACCACGCCGGTACCGACCGGCACTCCGCCGTCCAGGAGGGTCACGGTGTCGCCGGGCGTGCCGGTTCCCGTGATCGTGGGCCGGGTCACATTGGTGATCCCGTCGGTTACCCCGCTGTCGCTGGCCGGATCGAGGACCGGGCTGGACGTGGCCGGGGGCTGGCTCCGGTCCAACGTGAAGCTCAGCGTGCCCGTTCCGGCGTTGCCCGCCGTATCGGTCACGCTCTCGATCACCGTGATGGCGTGGGTCCCGTCCGGAAGGCCGGTCGGCGCGAACGACCAGGCGCCGGCCGCATCCGACTTGGTGGTGCCGATGACCTGGCCGTTCTCCGCCAGGGTGATGACGGCGTAGGGATCGGCCGTTCCGACGAGGGCCGGGTTGGTCGTGACCCGGTCCGTGCCGGAAGTGCCGGTGTCCGTCGCGAGTTGCGCGCCGATGACGGGCGGCGTGGTGTCCACCACCATCTCGACGGGCGCAGATGGGGTCGAAACCGTGCCCGCCACCGACGTGGAAGTCACCGTCAGGCTGTGCACGCCGTCGGCAAGCGGGGTGGCCGGGCTGACCGCGTAGGTCCCGTTCGATCCCACGGTGCTGCTGCCGACCGCCACTCCGCCATCGAACAGGGTGATGGTATCGCCGGGCGTGCCGGTGCCCGTGAGGGCGGGCCGTGTAACGTTGGTGATCCCGTCCGAGTGGGAGATGCCGCTGTCGTCGCCGGGGTCCAGGCCCAGGCCCGCCGGCACAGCGGGTGGGGCGTTGTCGATCACCACCCCGAGAGGCACGGACGCCATGGACGCGTTGCCGGCCGGATCCGTTTCCACGGCGGTGAACGCGTGCACGCCGTTGGCGAGGGCCGCCGCCGGGGTGACGGCGACGCTGCCATTCGCCCCGACCGTCGCGGTGCCGATCGCGGTGCCGGCATCGAACAGGGTGACGGTGTCGCCCGCCGTCCCGGTTCCGGTGATGGTCGGACGGGTGACGTCCGTGATGTCGTCGTCCGGCACGCCGCTGTCGCTCGCCGGAGCAAGCGTCAGCGCCGTCGGCGCGGCCGGAGCCTGGGTATCGACCGTGACCGCCAGCGCGGCCGAGGCCGGGGAGGTGTTGCCGACGGCGTCCGTTTGCGTGACGGTGAGCCGGTGCACCCCGTCAGCGAGCGCCGCCGTCGGCGCCACCGCGAAGGTGCCGTCCGGCGCCACCGTGCCCGTGCCGACCACCGTGGCGCCATCATAGAGCAGGACGGTGTCGCCCGCCGCCCCGGTGCCGATGATGGTCGGACGAGTGGCGCTGGTCAGGTCGTCCCCGGGCACGCCGCTGTCGCTGCCCGGGGCGAGCGTCAGCCCGGCGGGCAGGGCGGGAAGCACGGTGGCGACCGTGACCGCAACCGCGCCGGAAGGGGCGGACACGTTTCCGGCCAGGTCCGTTTCCGTCACGGTGAGGCTGTGCGGGCCGTCCGCGAGCGCGTTGGCCGAGGCGACGGAGAACTGGCCGTTCGGCCCGATCACGGCGGTGCCCACGGCAACGCCTGCATCATACAGCGTCACGCTGTCCCCGGCGACGCCGGTGCCGACCAGGGCCGGATGGGTGACGTTGGTCAGCCCGTCGCCTGCCACGCCGCTGTCGCCGGCGGGATCGAGCGACGGCGACGGAGCCGTCGGCGGCGTGGCCTTCGTGATCAGGCTCAGCGGCGCCGAAGCGACGGAGGTGTTGCCGACCCCGTTGGTCTGCGTGACCGTGAAGACGTGGCCGCCGTCGGCCAGCGCGGCCGAGGGGCCCACGGAGAACGTGCCGTCCGGCTGCACGACCGCCGTCCCGACCGCGGCACTTCCGTCATAAAGCGTGACGGTGTCGCCGGGGAGGCCGGTGCCGGTCAGCGCCGGGCGCGTGTCGTTCGTGTAGCCGTCGCCGTGCCCGCTGTCGCTGCCCGGATCGAGCGCGAGGGCGGAGGTCGCGGCCGGCAAGGTGGTGTCAATCGTGACGGCGACCGACGCGGAAGCGACGGACGTGTTGCCGACCGCATCGGTTTGCGTGGTGGTGAAGCTGTGCACCCCGTCCGCGAGGGGGAGGGTGGGCGTGACGGAGAAGGTGCCGTTCGCCCCAACCGTCCCGGAACCGACCGCGACGCCGCCATCAAGGAGCGTCACCGTGTCGCCGGGCGCTCCGGTGCCGGTGATGGCCGGCCTACCAACGTTGGTGATGCCATCGGCCAGGCCGCTGTCGCTGCTGGGCGCGAGGGCCACGCTTCCCGTCGTGGCCGGAAGGACAGTGCGCACGGTCACGTTCAGCGCCGCGGAAGGCGCGGACACGTTGTTGGCCGGGTCCGTCTCGATCAGCGTGAAGGGATGCACGCCGTCCGCCAGGCCCGTGCCCGGCGACACGGAGAAGGTCCCGTTCGCTCCCACCGTCGCGGACCCGACAACCGTGCCGTTGTCGAGCAGCGTGATCGTGTCCCCGGGCCGGCCTGTGCCGGTGATGGCGGGGGTGATCACGTTCGTAATGTTGTCTCCGGCCATGCCGCTGTCGCTGCCGGGCGAGAGCACGGGCATGGGCGTCGTGGGTGCGGTGGCCTTCACGATCAGGCCGACCCCGGACGAGGCGGGTGAGGTGTTGCCGTTCGGGTCCGTCTGGGTGGTGGTGAACAGGTGCGAACCGTCGGGGAGCGCGGTGGTTGGGGCCACGGAGAAGCTGCCGTTGCTTCCGACCGTGGCGGCGCCGACCGCGACGCCGCCGTCGTAAAGAGTGACCGTGTTGCCGGGAACGCCGGTGCCGGTGAAGGCCGGCCGGGTCGCGTTGGTGTAGCCGTCGCCGTTGCCGCTGTCGCTGGCCGGGTCAAGCAGGGGGTTGGAGGTGGCGGAGGGCGGCTGCGTGTTGACCGTGACCGTCAGCGGCGCCGAGGCGACAGACTGGTTGCCCGCCGGGTCCGTTTGGGTGGTGGTGAGGCTGTGGGCGCCGTCGGCCAGTGCCTGGTTCGGCGCAACGCTGAACGTGCCATTGGCCCCGACGGTCCCCGTGCCGACCGCGACCCCGGCGTCATAGAGCGTGACTGTGCTGCCGGCGACGCCGGTGCCGGTGATGGCCGGGCGGACCACGTTGGTGATGTCGTCGCCGGCGATGCCGCTGTCGCTGGCCGGTGCGAGCACGGGCGTGGAGGTGGCGGCCGGCGCCACCGTATCGATCGTGACGCCCAGCACCGTGGAGGCGGCCGAAACGTTGCTGGCGGGGTCTGTCGCGGTCGCGGAGAAGCTGTGGACGCCGTCGCCCAGGGTCGTGCCGGGGGTGATAGAGAACGTGCCGTTCGCCGCCACCGTCGCCGTTCCGACCTGGACGCCGCCGTCGTAAAGGGTGATCAGGTCGCCGGCGGTGCCGGTGCCGGCGATCGCCGGGTGCGTGTTGCTGGTGATGCCGTCGCCGGCGACTCCCGTGTCGCTCGCCGGCGACAGGGTGAGCACCGGGGGTGCCGACGGCACCGACTTGGTGGTGACGACGCGCGCCGGGGATGCGAGCGAAACGTTGCCGACGCTGTCCGTTTGCCTGACGGTGAAGCTGTGCGCGCCGTCCGCCAGGGCAGCGGTGGGGGCGACGGCGTAGGTGCCGTCCGATTGCACGGTGCCCGTGCCGACCGAGACCCCACCGACGTAAAGGGTGACCGTGTTGCCGGCTGCGCCGGTGCCGGTGAACACCGGGCGGGTGGCGTTGGTCAGCCCGTCGCCGGCCACGCCGCTGTCGCTGGTGGGGTCGAGCACGGGCGAGGCGAGGGTTGCCGGAAGAACCGTGTCGATCGTGACGGCGACCCGCGCGGACGCCGTCGAAGTGTTGCCGGCGATATCGGTTTCCGTGACGGTGAAGCTGTGGCTGCCGTCGGCCAGGGCGGCCGTGGGCGCCACCGAGTAGCTGCCGTTGGCCTGCACGGTCGCGCTGCCCACGAGGGTCGCGCCGTCGTAGAGCGCGACGGTGTCGCCGGCGTTGCCAGTGCCGGTGATCGCCGGCCGGGTCGCGTTGGTGATGCCGTCGCCGGGAGTTCCGCTGTCGCTTGCGGCGGCCAGCGTGGCCGCGGGCGCGGCGGGCGCGGTGGTGTCGATCACCAGATTGAGGGCGGTTGAGGCAGGCGAAACGTTGCCCGCCGGGTCGGTCGCGGTGACGGTCACGACGTGGGTGCCGTCCGACAAGGCCGTCGCGACCGGAAGCGACCACGCGCCGGCCACGGACGTAGCGGTCCCGAGCAGGGCGGGGCCGTCATAGACGCTCACCAGGCTGCCGGTCGCGGCGGCGCCGCCCAGCGTGGGCGTGGTGACGTTCGTGACGTTGTCGCCGACGAAGTTGCTGTCGCTGGCGGCCGCGAGCGACACGGTGGGCCGGGCCGGCGCCTGCGTGTCGAGCGTGAACGTCAGGGTGGCCAGGCCGGTGTTGCCGGCGGCGTCCGTATCCGTGGCCACGACCGTGTGCGTGCCGTCCGACAGGCTGGGCGTCACCGTCCAGGTGCCGCTGCCGTCGGCGGTGGCCGTGGCGACCTGCGTCCCGTTCTCCGTCAGGCGGACGGTGGCGTTCGGGTCGACGTGGCCGGTCAGCGTCGCCGTGCGGGTAAGCAGGTCGGTGGAGGAGAACCCGGTGTCGCTGGCCAGCGCCTCCGTCACCGGCGGCACCAGGGTGATCTCCGTCTTGCCGTTGCCGTCGGCCAGCAGCCTGAGGGCGGAGCCCACCACGGGCGCGGCGAGGGTGATGGCGTAAGAGGCGCCGCCGTTCTGCACCAGGATCTGGCTGCCCGACAGGGTGGCCGTCGTGCCGGACAGCGGCACGGTGCTGAGATCTATGATGTCGCCGCGGCTGAAGCCGCGCACCGTCCCGGCGAAGCTGCCCGGGGCGCCCAGGACCAGATCGGCCGACGTGCCGTTCAGCACCACGGTTTCGCCGCTACCGACCGCCCCGTTCAACGTGAGCACGCCGTTGCCGGACACTTGGAACATGCCGCCGGAGCCGGAGGCCGTCACGGCGCCGCTCACCGTCAGGTGGTCGGCCGTGCCCACGGCGACCGTGCCGTTGTTGACCAGCGCGCCGAGCGTGTTGGTTCCGGCGATGTCCCACGTGCTGCCGGAGTCGACCTGCACCGTTTGGAAGCCGAGGTAGCCGGCGGTGTAGCCGGACAGGGTGGCGCCGGCGGGAGCGCCCGTCAGCTCCAGCGTGTTGCTTGCCGTCGTGGCGGCGGGACACCACGCCGCTGATCATGCTGCCCGATGTCAGGATCAGGCGGTTGCTGGCCGTGCCGCCGAAGCTGATCGCGGTGCCGCCGAGGCCGACAATGCTGCCGCTGTTGGTCACCGTGCCGCCGTTCATCACGATGCCCACGCCGACGCTCAGGCCTGTGCCGATGATCGTGCCGTCGTTGACCACGCTGCCGTTTCCGCCCGTCGCGGACACGGCCGTGCCGCTGGTGGCGCTGGTGGTGCCGTGGTTGACCAGGCTGCCGCCGCCGGCCAGCGTCGTGAGCGTGGCAGTACCGCCCGCCAGCACGGTCTGCGTGCCGCCCGAGCTCACGAGGGCGCTGATCGCCGCGCCGCCGGAGGAAACCGTCTGTAGTCCGCCGTTGCTGATCACCGCCGCGCTTGCGGCGCCGCCGGACACGACCTGCTCCACGCCGCCCGACGTGACGGTAGCGGCGCGGGCGATGCCGCCTGCGGAGATCAGTTGCAGGCCGCCGGAGGCGACGGTGCCGCCGCTCGCCACGCCGCCCGACGAAACCGCCTGCGTGCCGCCGGACAGTACGGAAGCCGACGCCACGCCGGCGTTCAACACCGTTTGCACGCCGCCCGATGTGACCACGACCGCGCTGGTGACGCCGAAGGCGGACACGTTGAGGTTGCCGCCCGAGCCGACCGTGGCCCTGCGGTCCACGCTGCCGGACAGCACGTTCTCCGTGCCTCCGGAAATGACCGTGTCGGCCGCGGCCGCGCCCGACGACACGGTCTGGACCGCGCCGGCGAACAGGGTGTTGGCGCTGAGGGTGCCGCCAACGGCGACAACCACGCCCCCCGACGACACAGTCG
Organism: Acidobacteriaceae bacterium; assembly: GCA_965218545.1. GTDB lineage: Bacteria > Acidobacteriota > Terriglobia > Terriglobales > Acidobacteriaceae > EB88. Next base: position 919,651 of record CBDCLB010000002.1, read on the forward strand.
CGGCGGAGGCCGCGGCGCCGGACACGACCAGGGTTGCCCCGGACCCGACAGTTGTTCCCTGGGCGAGGCCGCCGCTGAAAACCATTTCGGAGCCGCCGGACGTGAGCTGCGCCGCGCTCGTGGTGCCGCCGGAGGACACAAGGACGACGCCCCCGGCGCTGACGGACGTGGCCGAAGCCGTGCCGCCCGCGCGCACCAGCTGCTGGCCGCCGGAAGACACGGTCGCTCCGGCAGCCGAGCCGAACACGGTCTGGGTCGCGCCGCTGCTGACCACCGTTCCGGATGCCGTGCCGCTGACGGTCTGCAACCCGCTGCCGGTGAGGACGGCGGCGGTAACGGTGCCGCCCGCGAGGATCGTTTGCGTGCCGCCCGCGATCGTGGCGCTGCTGACAGTCGCGCCGCTTGAGACGGTTTCAAGCCCGCCGCCGTTGACGACGACGCCGATCACGGCGCCGCCGGAGGTCACGATCTCCGTGCCGCTGCCGTTCACCGTCACGGCGGAAGCGGTGCCGCCGGCCTGCACCGTTTCGCCGCCGCCGGAGTTGACGACGGTTCCCGTCGTGGTGCCGCCGCTGACGTACTGACGCCCGCCCGCCTGCAGGGTGGCGCTGACCGCGATGCCGGCCACGGTTTGCACGCCGGTGTTGTAGATGGCCGTTGACTGGTCGAGGCCTCCGGCCTGGACGGTTTCCGAGCCGCCAACGATCGTCGTGATGCTGGCGCTGCCACCCGAGCTGACCGTCAACGCGCCGGCGGAAACAGTGGTGCCGGACGCGATGCCGCCCGACGCCACGCCCACGGCGCCGCCGCTCATCACCGTACCGCTGATCGTGCCGGCGTCCGACAAGGCTCCGCCATAGACGACCGCGCCGCTCGCGAGGCCGCCGGCCTGAATCGCTTCCGTGCCCCCATAGATGCGGGCCGCGTTCGCCCGCCCCCCGGACGACACGGTTTCCGTGCCGCCGTTGACGATCGTCAGGGTGGTGATCGCCCCGGACGCGACGTTCGCGGATCCTCCCGCCTGGATGGTCGCCGAGTAGGTGGTGCCGCCGGGGCCGACATTCTCGGTGCCGCCGCTGTTGACCGCGCCCCAGTTCGCCGCGCCGCCCGACGAGATCGTCTGGACGCCGCCGTTGTTGACGGCGTCGGCTTGCCCGAGGCCGCCCGACGAGATCGTCTGGACGCCCCCGGACTGCACCGAAACACCCGACCCGGTCCCGCCCGCCCGCACGATCTGGGCGCCACCGTTCAGGATGGTGGTCGAATACGCCACTCCGCCCGACACATACTCTATGCCGCCGGAGCTGATCGTCGCGGAATAGTCGCCGCCCGCGTTGACGGTGAGCACGCCGCCGCTGCTCACCACCGTGCTGTAGTTGTTGCCGCCGTTCAGCACGGCCGACCCGGCGGCCGTCACCGTCGTCGCGGCAGCCGTGCCCCCGCTGATGTTGATCAGCGTTCCCGATCGGACGGAGGTGGCGGAGGCCGTGCCCCCGGCGCGGACGATCTCGCTGCCTCCCGCCGAAAGGGTGACGCCGCTGATCACCCCGCCGGCGCGGACGGTCGTGCTCGCCCCCGCGCCGGACACCACCACGGTGTTCGCGATGGCGTTGTTCTCGACGATCTGCGAGCCGCCAGCGTTCACGAGAGTGGAGTATGCTGCGCCGGCCGAGACGTCCTGGACGCCGCCGTCGTTGACAACGGTTCCGCTCGCCACGCCGGGCACACCGTTGTTGCCGTAGACGTTCTGCGTTCCGCCCGAGTTGATGACCGTGTTGACCGTGGTGCCGGCGCTGGTGATCTGCTGAATGTCCCCGTCGTTCAGGACGGCGTTGGACACGGTGGTTCCGGAGCTCACGATTGTGAATGCCATGTCGATCTCTCGCAGATTGAAGGCGTGAGCTGACGCTCACCGTTTGACGGGATTGTCTTTGTCGGAAGGTTGCTTTTTCTTGGTCAGTCCGGGATCAGCCCCGGTGTTTTCTTCAGGGCCGCGATGACCTGGGCCGACGTGATCAGCCGAGTGCATTCGAACTGCCGGGCGGTTCCGGCGTGGCGCGGGCACCAAAGGAAATCCCCATGGTCAAAGCGCACCCGCGGGTCGTTCCAGCAGGAGTTGCAGGCGTGGTAGTTGATGACGCGGCCGGGCGTGTCGAACTCGTTGGTCGGGTGTGTGAACCCGCTGATCAGTACCACCGGGGTGCCGGCCGCCTGCGCCAGCCATGACAGACCGCTCGAAAGCCCGACAAAGGCGCTGGCGTGACGCAGCCAGCGCGCCCGCTCGGTCAGCGGCCGGTCGCCGGTTTCGTCCTCGGCGCCGTGCGGCAGGTGGTTCCACACCAGGCCGGTACCGTGCACGGCCTTCTGGTCGATGCAGACGACCCGGTAGCCGGCCTCCTTCAACGTCGCGATCACGTCGCGCCAGCCGGTCGGGTTGTTCCAGTATTTGGCCTGGCTGGAGCTTTGGGTGGCGATGACCACGTATGGCTCAGGGATCGGACGAGTTTCGTCGGGCAGGACGATGCGGGCCGCGGCCGCCTCCGGGTCCACGCCCAGGATGTAGCCGGCCGTGCGGTGCAGCCCGACGTGGCGGAAGTCGCACGGCTGCCAGTTGTTTGCGGCGTCGTCGAAGAACAGGCCCAGGCTGTAGGTGGCGTAGAACGTTTCGGCGAGCTTCTGCTCGCGCACCTCCGCATGGGACACGAACCGGATGTGCGGGTAGGCGGCTTCCAGGAGCGGCAAGATCAGTTCCGACATGGCGCAGGTCAGGTTGCAGCCGTGCACGCGGGCGAACCGGTCGGCATAGGGGAACCAGGCCAGCACGTCACCGAGGGTTCCAACGGGGAACTGGATGAGCACGTCCTGCCCGGAGCAGTCGTACTCGTGGGTGAAGAACAGGGCCTGGTCCTTCCAGACCTCAAGGCCGAAGCGGACATGGTAGCGCTTGGACGAGCTGACGAACGCGCCGTCGTTGCTGCTTTCGAACAGCATGTTACCAGTGTCGAGGTCCGTCAACCGGACCCGCCAGGCCGCGCCCTGCGGCAGGGTGATACGTGCCCCCAGGTTGAAATCGAATCTGATCCCGTCCGGCCCTTCCTGGGTCGGCAGATCCGATGGAGGAGGGTATGCACCGCCACTTGCGCAAGGAGCGGCAGGCTGCTTCCGCTCGGCGCCCTGGGCAGACGGTTCGGAGGCGTCCGGGGCCGGATTCGGACCAAAGATGAGTGCAGGCGACTTGCTGCCCCGCTCAGATGGGCAGGGTGAAGTGCAAACCGGCTCTGCGATAAGTGTTAAAGCTCTGTCAATATCGGACAATTTCTTCTCTCTGTGGACGGTCCGGTTCGAAACCCTTCCTACTACACCGAGAATTGACTAGCAAGACTAAACTGCATTTTCACCTCGACCATAAATTCCTGATTAATCTGTTCGAGAACTTTTGTTCTTTTTCTCAAGAACGAACCAACGCTCGGGATCTGTGACCCGCGTCGGGGCTCACCGATCCCCTCATTTCGGTTGACGTCCATGCGGGCGCGTTTTGGTTGGATCGTGTAGGTGCTTTGGCCCGTGTCGGGCTGGAGCATGGCGATGGGCAAGGCTGTGGGGTTGGCGCGGTCGGTCGTGCGGCGGCAGGCCGAGGTGCGAAGCTTTATTGACGAGCTGTATGGGGGCGACCTGCACGCCAAGCGGGTTGATGCGCTGGCGGGTGCGATGTTGGGCGTGATGGCGGGGGCGTCGCTTGCGGTGGCGGCGATCGGCCAGGCCCTGGCGCAGGCGCGGGGCCTTGTCACCAAGCACGCGACGAAGCAGGATTGAGGCGCGATGCGTCTAAATCGGCTGCTTGGCAACGCGGGCATTGACGTGTGGGACAGCCTTGCCCGCTGAGTGCCGAGCCAGATCGGGGCGTGCAGCGAGGCGCTGGTGCCGATGGACTGGACCGACTTCGACCGCGACGGGCAGTCCACGCTGGTGCTGAGCCTAATTACGGGGCACGGCCGGGCGGCACCCTTGCTGTGGCTGACCGTGTGGAAAGAGGAGCTTGCCGTCCAGCGCAGCGCCTTCGAGGACGCCTGCCCGGCACGGCTGCGCGAGCTGGTGCCCGAGGGCTGCCGCGTCACGACCCTGGCCGACCGGGGCTTTGGCGACTGCAAGCTGTTCGCCTTTCTGGCCGAGTTGGGCATGGGCTACGTGATCCGCTTCCGCGGCAACATCCACGTCACCACGGTGGACGGAGCGACGAAAGCCGCGGCTGAGTGGATGGGTTCTGTCAGATCTCGCGCCAATGGGTGCGATCTGGCTTGAGAGGCATGGGTGGCGTAGGGTCGATTTGCTGAGGTTCGGATTGAGCGAGCAGGGTGGACTGTGCTTGCTGTGGCTCTGCTGGCGTGATGGAGCGGCCCGAGGTCACGGCCAGAGGCTATCGCCGGTTCCGCTGTCGGACTGCGGCCGTCAGTTCAACGAGCGCAGCGGCGGGGTGCTGAACCGTAGCAGCCTGCCCAGCGACGTGGCTGCTTTCGTGGTGTTCTGCCGACTGCGCTCCCGCCTGATGCTGCGCGACCTGAGCGAGATCCTGATCCTGCGCGGCATCGAGGTCAGCCACGAGGCGGTGCCGGACTGGAAGCCAAGCTGCTGCCGGTCATGGGCGAGGACCTGCGCAAGCGGCGGCATGGCAAGCGACGGCATGGCAAGCGACGTGGCCCTGGTGAAAGTTGGCACGTGGACGAGACGTATCTGAAGGTCAGGGGCAAGTGGGCCTACCTGTATCGTGCGGTGGACCGGGACGGAAACCTGATCGACGCCATGCTGAGCGAGCACCGCGACATGGCAGCCGCCAAGGGGCAGCCGCCAAGGCCTTCTTCCGCTCGGCCAAGGCTACCACCGGCCTATGCCCAGCGCGCGTGACGACGGATGGTCATGGCTCCTACCCCCGGGCGATCCGCATCGTGCTGGGACGCACGGTCCGGCATAGGACGAGCGCCTTTCTGGACAACCGGCTGGAGCAGGACCACCGCGGCATCAAGGGACGGATCCGATGTATGCGGGGCTTCAAGTCCGGTCAGTCTGCCGGTCGGTTCTGCCGAGAGCACGGCGAGTTACCTGTTCTGCTTCGGTGCCGTCGTCGTCACCACCAACCTGTTCCCGCTGCCACCCGCCGCTCGCGTTTCACCAAAGCCGCCCGGATCGCGTTCGGCATCATGCAGGCTGCATAGGCAGCCGCCCCGGCCAAACACCGTACCAGCCCAGAATGGCACGACAGCTGACAGAACCCCAAAGCCCATGTGCACGGACACGAGGTGGCCGGGCTGCACCCGGACCGGGGTCAGCACTGGGCGACGCCCTGCTGATCCACGTCAACGGTGAATGGGTGCGGCCGGTTCGCGCCCTTGCACCTCAAGCGGCATCCACGCCTCCTCTTGCCGGAGGGTGATGGCACCCTCTCGTGCCAGTTCCAGTCCGGCCCCAAAGGTGCCCGCCACCGCCGCCCGGCACCGCAGCCCGTAGTCGGGGTCTTTCCGCGCGACCTCCGGCAGCAAGCGCTCCAGTGGCGCCCCGCCCTCCCCCATTTCCGGCAGCAATGTCCGGATGCGCGCGGCCGCCTCAGCCAGGGACCAGAACGGCAGCCGCACCCGGAACACCGCCGCCGCCTCGTCGGGCACCCGCAACGCCACCAGGCAGGCCCGCAACAGGCCGGTGACGTCACCGGCCCGCCCGGCTGTCGGCCTCACCTCCGTCTGCCCCTGCCCCACACGTCGCGCCCGAGCTGGAGCCGCCGCTCGAGCCAGTCGGCGGCGGCCGCCACCGTGGCACGCTCCCTCACCTGCCGCCGCAGCGCCTCCGCCTGCTCGGCCGCCACCGGTGCCTCGGCGTGGTCGGCCGGCAGCAACAGCCGCGAGCGCAGGAGGGCGAGCTCGGCCGCCAGCACCAGCCAGGCGCTCCACCACGCCAGCACCGTACCTGCTGCGGCGGCCGGACGTGTGCCGCTCCCGTCGTGTTGGACCCCGTTGCCGCCGCCTGCGTCCAGCGCTGTCGCCAACGCGTCCGCGAAGGCGTCCACCAGCGCCAAGATGGACAGCCGTGCCAAGTCGATCCGCCCGGCCCGGACCTGCTCCACCAGCCAGTCGATCGGGCCCGCGAAGCCGTCGACCGCGAGCACCGGCGCGGCATCGGCCGGGGCACGGCGCGGCGGTTGCTCCCAGCCGTCCCGGGCGTTCGGCGGCACCGGAAGCATCGTGGCGTCGCCGTCCGTCATCCGGGATCGTAGCGGGGCTGCAGGTTGAGGCGCAGGCCGGGCCAGTCCGAGCGCACTTGCTCCAGTGCCCGCCACGGCGACCAGTCTGCCGACCAGAAGCGGTAGCGCAGGCCCGGGCCGGTCGCTCCGCGGTCACGCCGGTCGCCATTGCCGGCCACCACCGTCACGTGGCGCAGCGCGTGCGTGGTGCCCCAGTGCTCCCACAGCCAGCCCAGGCTGTCCGGGTTGTCGGGCCCGAGCGCGAGAACCGCGGACGGCACGGGCACGAGGCTGTGCAGGTCGAGCGGGCAGGCTCGGCTGCGTCCGACCCTGGCGATGGCCAGGCCGTGCCGGCGCTCGGCGGCCTCGCGCAGCTGGCGGGCCAGGATGCGCGACCCGGCGAGGCTGAGTTCGCGGGCGACGAGGAGGCGATGGAACAGGTCCTCTTCCATCCGCTCGAAGTCGAGCGTCCAGGGCACGGTGCCCGACCCGCACGCGGCCGAGGCGAAGGCGGCCACCTCCCCGTCCGGCCCGGCGACGTCCATCTCGTGATGGAGCCAGTCCGGGTGGGGGAGCTGCAGCGAAGCGCCGGGACCGATCGCGGCATGGATGCCAGCCCTTTTCCCGTCCAAGCGCGGCGGTGTTGCGTCCACGTCCATGCTCGCCTGCCGAGGCGACTACGCGGTCCTGCTCCGGTGCAGCCCCGGGCCGTGCCGGTCGGCGGTGCCGCAGGAAGGCGTCCAGCTCGTCGGCAGCCTGCTCTGCCCGGGCGACGACGCGGTGCCGGCCGTCAAGCACGCCGGCGCACCCTGGCCTCGCCGGCATGCCGCAGAAGGATGCGGCGCCACGCGTCGGGTCCGAGCCGGCCGTGCTCGACACGACCCCCAACGGGTCACCTTGCGGAACACCGGCCCGTAGCGTGTGTCGGAGGCGCGCAGCCAGTCCTCCAAGGCCCGCACCGGGCAGGTGAGGGCGTCCGTGTTGCGGGCGAGCGCCACGGACCGCGTCGGCTCGGCCTCGCCGTCATGGGCGCGCAGTTGGAGGACAACACCGTCCGGCGTGAGGCGGAGGTGTTCGGCGTCGAGGCCCAGCAGGGCGCGCCGGGAAACGCCCGGACCGCCGTCCACCCCGGACCGTCGCCCGGCCGGCAGCCCCGCAGCGAGCAACAGGAGCGCACGGTCGCGCAGGCCAGCGGTGTCGCGGGCACAGCGCCCGGACATGCGGAGAAGGGTGGCAGGGGACTGGGCCGGGCCGGAGCGGGCGGTCTGCTTCGGCGTGGCGACGGCGCGCAGGGCCCGGCGAGCGTTGGCGTCGAGGCGCGGCACGGGTAGGCCTGCGCGGCGGTGGGTGGTGCCGATAGCGGCGCGGAGGCGGCCCAGGCTGCCCCGGCTGCGGCCGGTGGCCATCGCGAGCAGGAAGGCCGCCACGACCTCGGACGTCGCCGGCAGGGCCGTGTGGCCGTGGGTGCGGCACCAGGCGGCGAAGCGTGCCCAGTCGGCGGCGTAGAGCGCCAGGCTGGCGGAAGCAGGCTCGGCGAGCGGCGTGCCGACGGCACGGGCCAGCGCTCCGGCCGGGCTGCCAGGACCGGCGGCGGCCAGGGCCGCCTGGGCGGTATCGGTCGTGGCAAGGCTTTGCATTCCGCCAGCATCTTGGCGGCGCTCGGAAATCGCGGCAAGCCGACTAAGGCGGTGTAATGCATTTCCGCTCATAGAGGTTGGTCCGGTTGCGACGAGGTGATTAGGTCCGCTAAACGTGCTTTACGGCCGCTAATGCTTGCGCACTGCCGATGTCCTTGATAGACTTTTGGTCAGTCTATCCAGGAGAATGCGCCGTGCAGGTGGGGAAATGGGGAAACAGCCTGGCCGTGCGGCTGCCGGCCGCAGTGGTGGACGCGCTACAGCTCAAGGACGGCGACGAGATCGAG
>CBDCLB010000003.1:0-869820 GCA_965218545.1 Acidobacteriaceae bacterium
GTCAACGGCTTGGGGAGCTTTCCTTCCAACTCGCTGAACCTGCGGCAGGATTACGGCCGCGCCAACAACGACGTGCGGAACCGTTTATTCTTGGTCGGCACCTATGCAGCCCCGCACTCCTTCCGCTTTTCGCCGTTTATCGTGGTCCAGTCCGGCAATCCGTTCAATATCACGCTTTCGCAGGACCAGAACGGCGACTCCCTGTTCACGGACCGGCCTTCGTTCGCTGCCGCGGGCGCGTCCGGGGCCGGCGTAGTCACCAACAGCTACGGCGCATTCAACACCGCGCCCACTGCGGGCACGCCGCCCATTCCCATCAACTACGGCAATGGGCCCAGCCTGGTCGCCGTAAACCTGCGAGTAAGCAAGACCTGGGGCTTTGGAAAGCGGCTCAATCGCGAGGGCGGCCCCGGCGGGGGCGGGCCGCCTGAAGAGCACCACGGCGGCGGCCACCATGGCGGCCCCTTCGGCGACAGCGGCAACACCGGCCGGCGCTATAACTTCACCCTGAACGCGCAAGCCATCAACCTGCTTAACATCATCAACTATGCCCCGCCCACGGGCACCATCGACTCGCCCAACTTCGGGCGGTCAAACGCGCTTGCCGGGCGCATCTTTTCTTCACCCAATGGCGCGGCGTCGCGGCGCATTTTCCTCCAGGCCAGGCTTTCGTTTTAGCCCCGCGCATGCGGTCAACCGCACAAATGACGCGGCGGGCGGCCAGGCGTGTAAGCTTGATCTTATGACGTTTCCCTTGAGCTGCGGCCTATGTTGTCCTTGTCGGACGCACGCCCGCGCGGCGCTCGGGGGATAACCGCAACCCATTCGCGAATCCACCCCTGACCCGCCCGGCTCCAATGCTTGGCGGGTTTTTGTTTCTCCCCCAAAACCCGCAGTGAGGACCACAATGGCCGAAACGACCGCCGCACCGAAGGAAACCAAAGCACAGCGCATGGAGCGCTTGAAGCTCGAAAAAGACCCTTTTGAAGCCTTCGACGAAGTGCGCCGGTTTGCCCGCGAAGGCCGCGCGAGCGTTGTCCCCGAGTGGGCCGGAACCTACTTTAAATGGTGGGGCGTATACACCCAGGGCGACGGCGCGGGCGTGACCGGCGGCAAGGGCGGCGAGGGGCTCGCGACCGAATACTTCATGATGCGCATCGGCGCGCCCGCGGGCCAGCTTTCCTCCGCGCAGATGCGGGTAGTTGCCGACCTCACGAAACGCTACGCGCGCAACCAGGCCGACATCACCGTGCGCCAAAATATCCAGCTGCACTGGCTCACCATCGAGTCGCTCCCCGAGGTGGTGGACGCGCTCAATGCGGTGGGCCTCTCGCCCAAGGGGGCGTGCGGCGACGTGGTCCGCAACGTGACCGGCTGCCCGCTCGCCGGGATCGATGGGCACGAGGTGTTCGACGCCTCGCCCGTGGCGATCGCCGTGGCAAATGAACTTATCGGGAACTCGGAGTTCTACAACTTGCCTCGCAAGTTCAAAATCTCCGTCACCGGCTGCCCCCTCTGGTGCTCCTACCCGGAGATCAACGACATCGGCCTGACCGCGACCCTGCGGGGCGCAGAGGAGGGCTTTACGGTGCGCGTGGGCGGGGGTTTGTCGAGTGACCCACACCTGGCAGTCAAGGTGGATGCATGGGTCGCGAAGGAGCAGGCCTTCACAGTGGTCCGGGGCATCACGGAAATCTTTCGTGACCAGCAAGGGCTGCGCGAGAGCCGCGACCGCGCGCGGATGAAGCACCTGTTCCTAAAGGAAGGCTGGACGGCGGAAAGTTTCCTCGCCGAGCTGGAGCGCCGGCTCGGTTATAAGCTGCCCCCGGCGGTCGAGGAGCATGTGCCGGACGATGTTCTGCGCGACCATGTCGGCATCCACCCGCAAAAGCAGCCGGGCTTGTCCTCCGTTGGCGCGACGGTGCTGCGCGGGCGGCTTACCGGCGACCAAATGGTCGCCGCGGCCGAACTGGCCGAGCAGTATGGCTCAGGCCACATGCGGACGACCGTAGGGCAAAATCTGCTCTTCATCGACATCCCCACGGAGCGCGCGCGGGAGTTTGTGGACGCGCTTGGGCGCCATGGGTTGAAGGTCGAGGGCTCGCAGTTTTGGCGGGGCGCGGTGGCCTGCACGGGGACCGAGTTTTGCAAGCTCGCGATCACGGAAACCAAGGGCTTTACGCGCTGGCTGGTGGACGAGCTCGAAGAGCGCGTACCGGAGTTCGACCAGCAGCTGCGTCTCCATGTGACCGGCTGCCCCAACTCGTGCGGCCAGCACTGGATCGCGGACATCGGGATCGAGGGTAAAAAGATCAAGCACGAGGGCCGCATGGTGGACGCCTACTACTTCTGCGTGGGCGGCTCGGTCGGGCAGTTCGCGGCGACAGCGCGACCGGTGGGCTACCGCATTCCCGCGACGGAGGTGCCGGAGGCGATCGAGCGGCTGCTCAAAACCTACCAGGGCCGGCGCCTGGGCGAAGGCGAGACCCTACGCGAGTATTTCGCGCGGCACTCAAACGACGAGCTGCGGGCACAGCTGGCGGGCGAAGCGGTCACGCCCGTTGACCGGGACGCGGCCAGCCCCGCCGTCGCAACGGATATGTGATGAGCATGCTTCCCGTGTTTCTTAAGCTGGACGGCAGACCCTGCCTGGTAGTAGGCGCGGGCGAAGTGGCGGCGGGCAAAGTCGAAAGCATGGTCGCCGCGGGAGCGCGCGTCACGGTGGTTGCGCCCTGGGCCAAGCCGGAAGTTATAGCTTTGGCCGAGAGCGGGAACCTTGATTGGCACGAGCGTGAGTTCCTCGACAGCGACATCGACGGGCAGTTTGTGGTGGTTGCCGGGACCAATCTCCAAGCTGTCAACCAGCATGTTTACCGGCTTTGCGATGCGCGCGGCATCCTGTGCAACGCGGTCGACGACATCCCCCACTGCGATTTCTATTACGGCTCGGTGGTGCGGCGCGGCGACCTGCAAATCGCCATTTCTACTGCCGGGGAAAGCCCTTCAACAGCGCAACGGCTCCGGCATGAGATCGACGCGGCGCTCCCGCAGGATTTAGGGCCCTGGCTTGCCTCGCTGGGCCGCTTGCGCCGTGAGGTTCTGGTCGCTTACCCAGCCGGGGACGAGCGCAAACACCTGCTGGGGGAGCTCGCAAAGCGCCAGGTTTGCGATGCCGCGCACTGCCCCACGCGCGCGACTGCCCTGCCGCGGCACGGACACGCGCCGGGCACGGTGATGCTGGTGGGCGCGGGTCCGGGGGACCCCGACCTGCTGACCGTAAAAGCCGCCCGGCTGCTTGCAAGCGCCGATCTGCTGCTGCACGACGATCTGGTGCCCGAGCCGGTCCTCGCGCTAGCTCCGAAAACAGCCGAGGTGGTGAACGTAGGCAAGCGCTGCGGGCGCGCGGGCGTAACGCAGCAGCAGATTCACGAGCTGATGATCGCGGGCGCGCACGCGGGGCGCAGGGTGGTGCGGCTCAAGAGCGGCGACCCGCTGCTGTTCGGCCGCGCGGGCGAGGAGATGGACGCGCTCCGGGCCGCGGGGATTTCCTTCGAGGTCGTACCGGGAGTGACCGCAGCTTCTGCGGCAGCGGCGGCCATGCCCTGCTCGCTTACCGACCGCCGCGCGGCCTCAAGCGTTCTACTGAGCACGGCCCATCACGCGCCGGGCGAGGCCGCAAACCCCGAACCCACGCGCATCGTCTACATGCCCGGCCGCGACCTCACCGGCATCGCCCGTGAGTGGCGAGAAGCCGGGCTGCCCGGCGACTACCCCTGCGTGCTGGTTTCGCGCGCCGGACGGCCGGACCAGCATGTCATGCGCACGACGCTCGACCTGCTTCACGCCACCGCGCCTGGACCCGCGCCCACTCTGCTGATGGGCGGCGAGGTGTTTGCGTCGCGGGAAGTCCGTGATTCATCCGAGCTGACTGCTTTCTGGGTAGAAAACAGTCAAACTGAGCCGACATTCAAGCAGCTGCAGCCCACCGCTTACTCGACAGAAAGCACCGCCGCTCCGACCCCCGGCAATGCCAGCTGCCCACCCTCAATTGTCGTCCCAGGGTCCGACGCGAGCAGCAGCTTCACGTTCTCCTCCAGGCTCGCCGAGTAGCCATCCTCGGCCAGCGTGAACACGAGCACGATGCCCCCGCGCTGCATCGTGAACCACTCATCGTCTTCGTCGAAGTCCACATCAACCTGTTCCAGCACACCATCCGTCAGCTCGCGGCGCGACTTTCGAAGGGCGATCAGGTCCTTGTACCAGCGCAGCATATCGGCGTGCTCGGGCTCCTTCAGCTCGTCCCACTTCAGCTTGGAAGCCTCAAAGGTCGACTCGGCCTGCGGATCGGGAATCTCCGACGGATCCCACCCGAACGCCTCAAACTCCTTTTTGCGCCCTTCGGAAACGAGCCGCCCGAGCTCTTTGTCCTCATGGTCGGTGAAGTATTGAAATGGGGTAGAAGCCGCCCACTCCTCGCCCTGGAACAACATGGGCAGGAACGGGGCAAGCAGTGTAAGCGCGGCGGCGATCTTCGCGCGCGGCACGTCGGTCAGGTGCTGGAGTCGTTCGCCCTGGGCGCGATTCCCGATCTGGTCGTGATTCTGCGAATAGCCCAGGAAGTGCCAGCCCGCGAGGTTTTCGACCGGACGCCCATGCACCCGGTCGCGATGCGGCGCATACTGGCCGTCATACACAAACGCCTGCGAAAGCGCTTTGGCCAGGTCGGCAAACTCGCCGAAATCGGCATAGTAGCCGCTGCGATCGCCCGTAAGCAGCGTGACGAGCGCGTGGTGGAAATCGTCGCTCCACTGCGCGTCGAAGCCATAGCCGTAGGCTTCCTTCGAGCGCACCAGCCGCGGGTCGTTCAGATCGCTCTCGGCGATCATCACGTAGGGCCTGCCGGTTTCCGCTTGCAGCGCGTGCACTTCCGCGTTGATCTGCTCCATAAAGTGGATCGCCGAGCGGTCGATATACGCGTGCACCGCGTCCAGACGCAGACCGTCCAGGTGGTAGTCGCGCAACCACATCAGCGCGTTGTCGCAGAAAAAGCGTCGCACCTCATACGAGCCCGCCGTTTCAAAATTGACGGCATCGCCCCAGGGCGTTTTATGCTCGGCCGTGAGATACGGGCCAAACTTGCTGACATACGCGCCTGCGGGGCCAAAGTGGTTATAGACGACGTCCATGATGACGCCCAGCCCCTTGCCGTGCGCCGCATTCACCAGGCGCTTCAGTCCGTCCGGGCCGCCGTAGGAGTTTTGCGGCGCGAACAGGTCCACGCCGTCATAGCCCCACCCATGCTTGCCCGGAAACTGTGCGAACGGCAGCAGCTCTATATGGGTAACGCCAAGTTCACGAAGGTAGTCCAGCTTTTCGATCGCGCCGTCGCATGTGCCCTCCGGCGTGAATGTGCCGACATGGAGTTCGTAAATGATCGCGCTCTGATAGGCCTTGGCGTGGGAATCGCCATCCGTCCATTGAAAGGCGCTATGGTCCACCACCCGCGAGGGACCATGGACGCCCTCGGGCTGAAAGGCCGAGCGCGGGTCGGGCAGCTTCAGGTCTTCCCCGTCAAGAAGGAAAAAGTAGTCCGAGCCAGGGCCCGCGTCTTGGACAGAGGCGCTCCACCATCCTCCATCCTCCTTGCTCATGGGGTGCTTGGCCTCCTTGACCTCCACCTCCGCCGACTGCGCTTTTGGCGCCCAAACTCGAAACGTGTGCATACTCTTTCCTTTTTCTCCCGCTTAGGTAGATGCGGTGCCCGTTGTTTGGCTGGCGACCTGCTCCCCTACGGCATGCTCATCGGCCGGCTTGGGATCCAGCTCAGGTGTGCCGGCGGCAGACGCTTCCTCCGCCTGAGGGGCCGCGGTTGCGCGTGTGGAACGCTGGTGCCGCATACGCACCTGCTGGTCGCTGCCTTCCAGGTCAAAGATCGCGTTCACCATCGCGATGTGGGAGAACGCCTGGGGGAAGTTCCCGACCTGGCGCTGCTTTTCCGCGTCGTACTCTTCCGACAGCAGGCCCAGGTCGTTTCGCAGAGAAAGCAGGTGCTCCATCAGCTTGCGCGCATCAGCTTCCCGCCCGATCATCTTCAGGCAGCTCACCATCCAAAATGAGCACGCCAGGAACGCGCCCTCGCCCGCCGGCAGGCCATCCGAATCGGCTCCCGTGTCGTAGCGCAGCAACAATCCATCGCGCATCAGGTCCTTTTCAATCGCCTCGATCGTTCCCTTGACGCGCGGATCGGATGCAGGGAGGAAGCCGACCTGGGGCATCAGCAGCAGGGATGAGTCCAGCTGCTCGCCGCCGTAGACCTGCGTGAACGCGTTTACTTTTTGATTGAAGCCTTTGGCGCACACCTCGGCGTGCACCTGGTCCCGCGTGGCGCGCCACACATCCAGCGGCCCCTCGCTGCCCGTGTGCTCGGCGATGGCGATGGCCCGGTCCAGCGCCACCCACACCATCATCTTGGAATACACAAACTGCTGCGGGCCGCTGCGCATCTCCCAAATACCCTGGTCCGGGTGCTGCCATACCTTCAGCAGGTGGTTGATCAAAAGCCTCTGAAGATGCAGATCCACCTTGCGCGGTGCCTTGACCGCGGCCAAGGCATGGAAAAATGCGTCCATCACCTCGCCATAAATATCGAGCTGCAGCTGCTCCGCCGCGGCATTGCCGATGCGCACGGGCTTTGAATTTTCGTAGCCGGGCAGCCAGCCGGCCTCCCACTCCAGCAGGTTGCGCTCGCCCGCGATCCCGTACATGATCTGCACCTGCTCAGGGGAGCCGGCGATGGCGCGCAGCAGCCAATCCTGCCATGCCTCGGCCTCCTTGTAGAAGCCGCCGTTCATGAGCGCCAGCAGGGTAAAGGTCGAGTCGCGCAGCCAGCAAAACCGGTAATCCCAGTTGCGCGGGCCGCCCAGGGCTTCCGGCAGAGAGGTCGTGACCGCGGCCACTACGCCGCCGGTGGGCCGGTACGTGAGGGCCTTGAGGGTGATGAGTGAGCGCTGCACAGCTTCGGTGTAGCGGCCCGCGGGCGTGCACTTAGACGCCCACTCCGACCAGTAGCGTTTGGCATCTTCGAGCTCCTGATCCGGATCGATTTCGGGCGGCTCGGCCTCAGCCGAGTAGCCATAGGAGAGCGTGAACCAGACATGCTCTCCCTCCTTGACCGTAAACGTCGTTTCGGTTTTGTGGTCGCGCCCATGCACCTGGATCACGGACCGCAGCAGGACCATATGCGGGCCCAGGATCGCGCGCAGAACTCGCTCCTCGCTCGTCACCCAAGGGATGGCCCGGCCATAGTCGAAGCGAAGGGTGAGCTGCATAAATATAGAGGCTTGGCCATGCAAGCACTCCACCTTGCGTGCGACATGCGAGTGCCCTCCGCGCGAAGGCATGAAATCCGTAACCAGAATTAAATCTTCGCCGCGGCTCCAGCGCGTTTCGAGCACAAGGGTTTCAGGGAGGTAGCGCCAGGTCGCGCTCCAGTCCTCCTCGCCCGGCTGCGGCTCCGAGGGCGCGATGAGCCAGCGACCGTTCTCCTCGTCGCCCAGAATCGCCGCAAAGCACGCTTCCGACGAGAAGTTCGGCCAGCACAGCCAGTCGATGGAACCGTTTTTGCCCACGAGCGCCGCGGTTTCGCAATCGCCGATGATGCCGTAGTCTTCAATCCGCTGTGCCATGCAATTCCCCACTCCCCTCAGCTCAGGCGGGTAGGATGCGCCTACTCCCACTCGATGGTGCCAGGAGGTTTAGAGGTGATGTCGTAGACCACGCGATTGATGCCGCGCACTTCGTTCACAATGCGGTTGGAGATGCGGGCCAGCACCGCGTACGGCACCTGCGCCCAGTCCGCGGTCATGCCGTCTTCTGAAGTCACGGCGCGGATCGCGCAGGCGTTCGCATAGGTGCGCTGGTCGCCCATGACGCCCACGCTCTGGACCGGCAGCAGCACGGCAAAGGCCTGCCAGATTTCGCGGTACAGCCCGGCCTGCTTGATCTCGTCCACGACGATCTCGTCGGCTTCCTGAAGCATCGCGACACGCTCCGGCGTGACCTCGCCCAGGATGCGCACGGCGAGGCCTGGACCCGGAAACGGCTGGCGGCCCAGGATGTCTTCGGGCATCCCTAGATCGCGGCCCACACGCCGCACTTCATCCTTAAATAAATCGCGGAGGGGTTCGATCAGCTTCAGGCGCATGGTTTCCGGCAGCCCGCCGACGTTATGGTGGCTCTTGATGACGTGCGAAGGGCCGTGGACGGAGGCCGACTCGATCACATCGGGGTAGAGCGTGCCCTGCACCAGCCAGTCTATTCCGGAACGGCCGGGACCGCCCGCCTTAACGGCAATGCGCTCGGCTTCCTCGTCGAACACCTCAATAAACTCGCGCCCGATAATTTTGCGCTTTTTCTCCGGGTCGGTGACTCCGGCGAGCTTCTCGAGAAAGCGTTCGCGCGCGTCCACCGCGACGAGGTTTAACTGCAGCTTGCCGCGCAGGTTTTCCTGGACCTTGCGAAACTCGTCTTTGCGCAGCACGCCGTTGTCCACAAAAACGCAGGTGAGCTTGTCGCCGATGGCCCGATGTACGAGCGCCGCCGCAACCGAAGAATCGACCCCGCCCGAAATCGCGCAGATCGCGTGGCCCGAACCAACGCGCGCGCGGATGTTTGCTATGGTCGAGTCGATAAAGTGCTGGGGCGTCCAGTCCGCGCTCACGCCGCAGATGCCGAGCACAAACCGGCGCAGCAACTCTGTACCTTCGCGGGTGTGCTGCACCTCCGGGTGGAACTGCACGGCCCAGATGCGTTCCGCCGGGTTCGCGATCCCGGCGAGCGCGTTCGCGGTTTTCGCTATTACGTGGAAGCCGGGCGGAAGCTCCAGGGCCTCGTCCCCGTGCGACATCCACACCCGCAGGTTCGCGGGCAGCCCCTGAAACAGTACCGTCTCGCGGTCCAGGACGGCCACTTCCGCGTCCCCATATTCGCGCCGCGCCGCGGGCTGCACCCTGCCCCCCAGCATATGCACGATCCACTGCAAGCCATAGCAGATGCCCAGCACCGGCAGCCCCATCTTGAGGATCGCAGGGTCGGCTTTCGGCGCGTGCTCGTCGTACACGGAGAAAGGGCCGCCCGAGAGGATGACGCCGCGCGGCTGTAACGCCTGGATCTCCGCGAGTGGCGCGGTGCACGGCAGCACCGCCGAAAACACATTGAGCTCGCGAATGCGCCGCGCGATCAGCTGCGTGTACTGGGAACCGAAATCGAGGATGACAATGGAGGATTGCACGGGTCCAGTTTACGGCCTGCCGCCGCGTTCCCGCAGCACCCGGACCAGCTCCAGATAGGCACCCAAACGCCAAGCATCGGCGACCGCAAGCGGCGGCAGCGACCACGCTACCCACCACGCGACCAGCGGCCACCCGAGGCCAAACGGAGCGGGAACAAACACAAGCCCCACACCGGCCAACGTCAGCAGGAAGCGAATGCGGATCACCGCTTGGCGGATGGGTTGGACCTCATCGGCGCGATGGAGCCCCCAGGCGCGGCGAAACACGCTCCACACCGAGCGGCGCTCAACGAGAACCAAAGCGGAAGCCAAAACTGCCGCCCGGCGGAAGTGCGCTGAGTAGGCCAGCTCTACCCCCGTGACTGCCAGGGCGGAAAGCAGAAACAGAAACGGGTGGGGCGATGCGCCCTCAGCCAAGGAGTGATACAGCGCCTGAACAACAACGCCCCACACAACCGCAAAGGCGAGCAAGCCGCAGATGCGGAAGGCCTCGCTTTCGGCCAGGAGCCAAGGGCGGCGCGGCAAGGTGGGGTCAAAGCGCTGCAAGACCGCCGTGCGGCCCCATGCGAACGCGCACACCCAGCAAAAGATTGCCAACGGCAGGAGGCCGTAGCAGGCCCGCTCAATCTGCGGGCCGAACAGCCGCACGATCCCGTTGAACACATCCAGGAGGTGGGTCGGGTTTTCGAGCGCGCCGTCAGGGGACAATGCAAACACGCCGGTTGCGCGCAGGCTCGGCAGCGAGCGGCTCCAGATGCGCCGGCCATCATAGCCGGCGATGGCGAGCAGCAGTGCGGCGGTGCTCCAACGCCACCCGAGCTCGCGTAGGAACAGGTGGGGTCGCCGCCTGATTTCGGCGAACAGCGGTGCTTCCTTGGGAGCGTACGGGATGGGAGGGGTGCTCACGCGCTCGTATTTCCCTCCTTCCGCGGTTATTTGAAAGCCGCACTTCAGCGAACGACTAGGTTCACGAGCTTACCCGGCACCACAATGGTTTTCACAACCTGTTTGCCCGCGAGCGCCGCTTGGATCTTCTCGTCGCCGAGCGCGGCTGCGCGCAGCGCGGGCTCGCCCGCGTCGGCGGCCAAACGCACCACCGTGCGCAGCTTGCCATTGATCTGCACGGGCAGATCGATCTCGCTTTCCTTCGCGAGCGCCGCGTCGAACCGGGGCCAGGGCACCCGCAGCAGGTTGTCCTGCTCGCCCAACATTTCCCACAGCTCGCAAGCCAGAAACGGCGCAAACGGCGCAAGGAGCAGGACCAGATTGCGCAGCACATGCCGGGTCGCGGAAGGAGCAATCTCGCCCGAGGCGAACCGCTCGTCCGCCGCGGTGAGCGTGTTCAGGAGTTCCATAATCGCCGCGATGCAGGTATTAAAGTGCCAGCGGTCGTCGAAGTCCTCGGTAATCTTGCGGATGGTCTGGTGCAGCTTCCGCAGCACGCCGGCGGCCGCGGCGCTCGTTTCCAAGCCGTCCGGCGCGCCCGCGGCCGCCGGGGCATGGCGCAGCACAAAGCGGTACACCTTGGCGAGGAACCGCGAAACCCCCGCGACCCCGTCCTCCTGCCACTCCAGGTCGCGGTCCGGCGGCGCGGCGAACAAGGCGTACATACGCGTCGCGTCCGCGCCGTAGCGGGCGATCATCTCGTCGGGCGACACCACGTTGCCCTTGGATTTCGACATCTTCGCGCCGTTGCGGATGACCATGCCTTGCGTGAACAGCCGCGCCGCCGGCTCGGCGTTCTCAATCAACCCCATGTCGCGCATCACTTTGGTCCAAAAGCGCGAGTAAATCAGGTGCAAAATCGCGTGCTCCACGCCGCCGATGTACTGGTCGATCGGAAACCAGTAGCGGGCGGCTTCCTTCGCGAATGGGGCCGCGTTGTTGCGCGCGTCAGTGTAGCGGTAGAAATACCAGCTCGAGTCGACAAAGGTATCCATGGTGTCGGTTTCGCGCCGGGCTTGGCCGCCGCATTTGGGGCAGGTCGCGTGGACAAACGACGGCACCTGTGCCAGCGGCGACCCTCCTTGCTGCGTAATGGAAACGTTCTCGGGCAGCAGCACCGGCAGCTGGTCTTCCGGTACAGGCACGATCCCGCACGCGTCGCAATAGAGCATGGGGATGGGCGTACCCCAATAGCGTTGGCGGCTCACGCCCCAGTCCTTCAGCCTGTACGTCACAGTTGCTTTGCCGAACCCCCCGCGCTCGGCCTGCGCGCTCAGCGCCCGCCGCGCCTCGTCGCAGGGGAGGCCGGACGCGATCACGATTGCGCCGTCCTCGGCATCCGCGAGCACCGGCAGCGTATTCTCCGCGCCCGGAACCTCCACCACCACGCGCACGGGCAGCCCGTACTTGCCCGCGAACTCCCAATCGCGCTCGTCGTGCGCGGGTACGCTCATAATCGCGCCCGTGCCGTAGTCCGCCAGGATGTAATTGGCGATCCACACCGGCAGCAGCTCGCCCGTGAACGGGTTTTGCGCGTAGTGGCCGGTAAACGCTCCATTCTTCTCGAGCGCGGCCATGTCGCCCGCCTCGCGCGCTTGCCGCTGTTCTTCGAGCATCGCGTCCACCTGGGCTTGCAAGACAGGGTCGCTCGCGGCCCACCCGCGCACTAGAGCGTGCTCCGGCGCAAGCTGGATGCTGGTCGCGCCGTAGATCGTGTCGATGCGCGTAGTAAATACCGTGATGCGCTCGCCCGTGAGCGCCGCGCCTTCGCCCGGCTCAATCGCCGTACCCGCACCATCGCGTGCGCCCGCGACCATGCTGAAGGAAACCTCCGCGCCCTCGCTCCGGCCGATCCAGTTGCGCTGCATGGTGCGCACCTTCTCGGGCCAGCCGGGCAGCGCGTCCAGCCCGTCCAGCAGTTCCTGGGCGTAGTCCGTCGTCCGCAGGAACCACTGCTCCAGGTTGCGCAGCTCCACCGGCTGGTCTTCATGCCGCCAGCAACAGCCGTCCACCACCTGCTCGTTTGCGAGCACGGTCGCGCACAGCGGGCACCAGTTCACCTTGCTCTGCTTGCGATAAGCGAGCCCCCGCTCATACATCTTGATAAAGAACCACTGGTTCCAGCGGTAATAGTCGGGCAGGCAGGTGGTGATCTCGTTGCGCCAGTCGTAGGCCAGGCCCAGCCGCTGCATCTGCCGCTTCATCGCGGCGATGTTTGCGAGCGTCCACTCGCGCGGCGGCGTCCGGTTCTTGATCGCGGCGTTTTCCGCCGGCAGCCCGAAGGCGTCCCAGCCCATGGGGTGCAGCACGTTCAAGCCGCCCATCCACTTGTACCGCGCCAGGGCGTCGCCGATCGCGTAGTTGCGCACGTGGCCCATGTGGAGCTGCCCCGAGGGATACGGCAGCATTTCGAGCACGTAATACTTCGGCTTGCCGCTCGACGCCGGCTCGGCCGCGTACAGGTCAGGGTCGGCAGCCCAGCGCCCGGCCCACTTCGCTTCCAGCTCGGCGGGGCTGTAGCGCGCGTCTTTTTCGTTCGCTTCCATAGGAAGCTCTATTCTACTTGGCTGCAAGGGGCCCCAAGGCCGCCAGCCCTTGCAGCGCGCGCACGTTCTTTTCCACGTCGCTCGGCTCGTCCACCGGCGTTTCCGCGATAAACGCGCAGTGCGCGAACCGGGGGTCGTTCAGCAACCGCCGGAACGGCCCGCCGCCGATGGTGCCCTCGCCGATGTGCTCGTGCCGGTCCAGCTTCGAGCCCCGGGCGGCTTTCGCATCGTTGACGTGCCACACCCGCACGTTGCCCAGCCCGATCGTCCGCTCGATCTCCCCCGCCGTTTCCTCCCAGCCGCTCTCGCTCACCAGGTCGTACCCGGCCACGTGCGTGTGGCAGGTATCCAGGCAGGCACCCACGGGCAGGTGCGCCCGCAGGAGCTCGACCAGCTCCGCCACCTGCTCAAAATTGCCGCCAAGCGAGTGCTCCGAACCCGCGGTGTTCTCGATCAACAGGTGAAAGGGCTTGCCCGCGAAATCGAGGCCGTCCACCGCGCGCTCGATCCCCGCAGCCGCCCGGCGCAGGCCTTCTTCGCGCGTCAGCCCCTTCCACGAGCCCGGGTGCAGCACCAGGAACTCAGCGCCCAGCGCGAGCGCTCGCTCCACCTCGCCGCGAAACGCCTTGCTCGAGTTTTCCAGCACCTCGGGCGTTTGCGAGGCCAGGTTGATGAGGTAGTTCGCATGGACCACCGCCGGGCCAATATCGTGCTCCGCCCGCAGCGCGTGCATCTTCGCGGCCACCTCCGGGGCGATCGGGGCGGCGCGCCAGGTCCGCGGACTCGACGTAAAGATTTGAAACGTGTTTGCGCCCACCGCCGCCGCGCGCTCCACCGCCGTGTGCGCCCCGCCTGCCGTGCCCAGGTGGATTCCGATTCGCTTGGTAGCCATAGCCAGTATTCTAGGGGCGCATGCGTACGTTGCTCACCGCCGCCTCCCTCGTCACCGAAAATGGACTCCTCCCGAACCCTTTCGTCGCGATCGAGGACGGCGTCGTCGCGGAGATCGGCAGCCGGGCCGCAAGCGAGCTGCCGCCGCACAAAGAGCACCACCCCTACCCCGGCGCGACGCTCGCCCCCGCTTTTGTGGACGTCCACACCCACGGCTGCTGCGGGCGCGACGTCATGGAGGCGACCTCCGACGCGCTCGCCACGGTCAGCCGCTTCAGCGCCCGGCACGGCGTGGGCGCGTACCTGCCCACCACCATCACCGCCCCGAAAGACGCTACCCTACGCTCGCTCGCGGGCCTCGCCCGGGAGATCGCGCGGCCGCCCGAGCCGGGCAAGGCGCGCCCGCTCGGCATCCACTTGGAAGGGCCGTTTCTGTCGCACAGCAAGCGCGGCGCGCACCCCGCGCATGACCTTCTCGAGCCCTCCATCCCCTTCTTCGACGCGATGTGGGAGGCCGCCGAGGGCCGCATTGTGCTCATCACCCTCGCCCCCGAGCTGCCCGGCGCGCTTGAGCTCATCGCCCACGCCGCCGCGCGCGGGGTCCGCGTTTCCATCGGCCACAGCGATGCGCTCGCGGCTGAAGCGAGGGCCGCAGTCGCGGCAGGCGCGCGCTCCGCCACCCACACCTTTAACGCCATGCGTCCGCTCAACCAGCGCGAACCCGGCATCCTCGGCGTCGTGCTCGCAAGCGACGCGCTCTACGCCGAAATCATCTGCGACGGCCACCACCTCGCGCCCGAGATCGTCAAGCTGTTCGCCCGCGCAAAAGGGCCCGAGCGCGCGATCCTCATCACCGACGCGATGAGCGCCACCGGTATGCCCGACGGCACCTACAAACTGGGCGAGCTGGACGTGCGCGTCGCGGGGGGGCTCGCCATTACAGGGGAAAACACGCTTGCCGGCTCCACCCTGACCCTGGACGCCGGGCTCGGCAATTACCTGCGCGAGGCGGAGGTGTCGCTCGCCGACGCGGTGCACGCGGCGACCCGCAACCCGGCCCGCATGGCCGGGCTCGACGCGGGCTTTCTGCGGCTTGGGGAGCGCGCCGATCTCAACGTCCTCACGCCCGCCGGCGAACTTCGCGCGACCTACCTGGGCGGAGTGCGGGTCGACGTCTAAGGAGCCGCCGTCCCGTCCTTCAGCGCGGACGACAGCACGCTCGCGCTCCCATCCACGCGCGGGTGCCCCAGCCCAAGAATCTCCGCGACGAACGGGTACAAGTTCGTGTTCTCGAACGGCTTTAGCTTGACCCCGGCGCGAACATCCGGGCCTTCCGCGTAGAAGATCGCCCGCATCTGCGGGAAGTCTCTTGGATCGAGCCCGTCCAAGCCCGCGGGAGACGGGTGATCCGGCTTTTGGGCCCGGATCGCCACCGGCGCTGCCGGCACAAGCACCGGATCGCCCGCGCGCGGGTTTGTGTTGAAGTGCAGCTCCCGCGGCACATCCGCCCGGCGATACACCCTGAAACGCGCGTCCACAATCTTGAGCTGCTCATAAGCCTGCTGCGCGCCCGCCTCATCCGGCGCGTACAGGAGCGCGCCCGCCGTCTTGAAGCGAAGGAGGTCCGTGTACGTGTCTAGGTCGATCCAACCACCCTCGGTCTTGGCCATTCCGTGATCGCTCACCACCACGAAGTCGATTGGCAGCTTTGTTGCCGCAATCCCGGCGCGCAGCCGACCCACCTGCGCGTCCCCTTGTTTGACCGCGGCGCGAGTTTGCGGGCTGTCCGGGCCGAACTCCTGCCCGGCACGGTCTACACCGTCCATCGCCAGCACGATCAAGGACGGCCTTCGCGCCGCAGGCAGCTTTAGCCAAGCGAGCCCCTGATCCACCCGCGCCGCGTCGGATAATTGGCTGTCGGAGTGAACGGAAAGCGACGGACGGGAGCCGCCGATCGCCGCACCACACCCGGCCCAGAAAGCGCAAGCCGCGTGCATGCCCTGCTGCTCGGCCAAAGCCCACAGTGGAGTGCCGCCATACCAGCTGCCGTCCGTGCTCGATGCAGGGTCGTCGGAGCGAAACTCCTTTGTGTGCTCCGCGTTAAAGAAGCGCTCCGCGACGATGCCGTGGTGCTCCGGGTAGAGCCCCGTGACGAGCGTGTACTGGTTTGGGAGGGTGGTCGCGGGATAGGACGGGATCATGCCGTCAGGCGCGCTCGCACCGTGCGCCGCGATGGCAAGGAGATTGCGCGCGCCGTACCTCCGCGCGTAGTCGGAGCGAAAGCCGTCGAGCGAAACGAGAACGACGGAATGCTTCGCTTGCTGGACCGGCACATCCGATCCGTGAGCACCCGGGACATCGGGCGCTTGTGCAAGCGCCAAGCCCGCGCAGAAAAGCAAAAGGAGAGCGGCCCCACGCGCGGGTTTCATGCGCTAGTGCAGCAGCATGCCCTGGACGACGACCACAAGCCCCGCAACCCCGAAAAGCATGCCCAGGCCCCAGTACAAGCGCTGGCGGGTGAGCAGGGTGATGGAGGTCACGACGAGGCCGATCTCGAGCAGGGCCTCGCCTAGATCGAACCGTCCGGCCTTTCTTTCTGCCGCCTCCACCCGCTCCTCAAACCCGCGCGCCACTTCCTGCTCCTTTTCGAGGTCGCCGCTCCACTTTTCCATGTGCGCCTTATACGCGGACACAATCTTTTGCTCTGCCGCAGCGTCGCGGACCGCAAGCGAGCCGAGCAGGTCAACCGCGAGCTCCGTATCGTTTTGCCGAATTTTCTTGGCTTGGTACAGGTTCCACTGATCGCTCGCCCGGGCCTGCGACAGCACAGCCTCGGTGTGGGTGCGGTGGCCGAGCACGGTGACCACCGCAACCAGTACAGCCAGCACGCTCATGCTGAAGCTGACTGGCTTGAGGCTTGTTCCATGCTCTTCGTGCCCGCCTTCGCCGCGCGCGTGCTCATGCTGCTCGTGCAGTTCCTGCACTGCGTTTGCTTCCATCCCGTCGCGGCCTCCCCGTGCCGCAGACTCATTCTATGCCGAGCGAAAAAATAGGCGCTGGGCATGCGGCCCAGCGCCTTTCGGTGAAACTTGTGGAGAAATCTACTTAATGGTGCCGTTCAGCCCATTAGGGAAGAACGCGCCGCCCTTGCCCGCAGCCCCGCCGCCGTACACCACGCCCAAAACCTGCGTGGTCGTGCGCGGAGCAACCCGTCCCGTGGACACGCTTGCGTCCACGATGGTGGAACCGGCACCGGTCGGCCAGGTCGCAGTCATCACGCCGATGTCGGTCGTGGGATCGGTAGCGCCGAGTGTGGCCCGTGTCTTCGCGATTGCCTGCGAAGCCATTGCCGCAGCGCCCGTCGGGCCGCCATTGCGGTAGATCTGCGTGCGGATGCTGCCCGCGTGGTATGCCTCCACCGCGTGGATGTCAAGCGCGGCCGACAAAACCGTCGCACTCGAAATCAGCGGGGCTGCCCCGAGGTATGCGCTCACACCTACATCCTCGAAGATGAACGCGCCAAGGAGGAAACTGGTTTCATCCGCGAACGGGTCGAAGGTCGCTCCCAGCCCCGCCGCCTGCGCCAGCGCGTTGAAGCTGTTAAGGAGGTCGATATTGGGCATCGCCACGGCGTTCGCGGCCAGGGTGCTCCGCAGCGCCTTTACGTGGTTGAGCTCGTCGTTCGCGGTTTCCGCGGCATAAGCGGCGAGCGTGGGGGTGGTGAAGTTGACCTTGGTACTCGCGCTGGTCTTGTACGTGATGGTCCCGGCCGGCGTTTTGCCGTCGCCGCTGGCCAGCAGGGTCGCGTCGATCGTCGTCCCGTTGACGGCGAGCGAGTAAAAGTTCGCTTCCAGGTATTCGAGGTTGAGCGCGAAGTTCAGGATGTCATTGTCGGTAACAGCCGCCTGCGCCAGCGCACTGCGGCTGAGCGCCAGGCCGGCCAGGGCCGCCGAGCCCATCAGGAGGGCCGAGCGGCGGCTGCGGATGCTTTCTTCTTGCTGCAAATCTACGGTGGTGTTCATGCTTTTCCTCGGGAGTGTGCGCCGCGGTTAGAGTGTCGTTGCCTTGATTGTGCCGTTCAGCCCGGCGGGGAAGAACCCGCCCTTGGAAACGACGCCCGCGGTCGCGGCAAGGTAGACGATATGCAGAACCTGATCGGGCGACCGGTTGTACGCAAGCGAGTTGGAGTCCGCCGCGACCAGGTAGATGTTGCCCCCGGACGAGAGTGGGGTTTCCGCCGCGCCGCTTACCGCGCCGGCAACCGCGCTGCTCGCCTTTCCGCGCAGGGCCGAGATCTGGTTCGCATAGGTGATGTACGGGTCGCCGAGGTAGGCGATGCTCGTGCGGATCAGCGCGGCGTGGTAGGCTTCGACGGCAACAATGCTGCCCGCGGCCGCCAAAACCGTTGCTTTATTCGTGATCAGCGGGGCCGCGCCGTTGTACGCCGTCACGCCCACATCCTCAAACACAAACGCGCCCACGAGAAAGCTGCTTTCATCCGCGAAAGGGTTGAACGTCGGCCCGATGCCCGCGGCCATCGCCGCCGCATTGAAAGAAGCGGTCAGGTCGATCGCCGGCCGGTCCACGGGTGTGCCGCCGAGTGACGTGATTGCGGCGCGAAGGAATTGCACATGGTACTGCTCGTCTGCGGCAACCTCGATCGCATACTGCTGGATCGCGGGCGTTTTGAAGGCGACCTGTGCTCCGCCGGTCACCGTTCCGGGGTTTGCGCCGATGTCCGCCGCCGCCAAGCCCGTGCCCGTCGCAGCGCGCAGGTAAAACTCGGCTTCGAGATATTCGAGGTTGAGCGCGAAGTTCAGGAGGTCCATGTCGGTATACGGGGTCACCGTCGAGGTCGGCGGCGGCGCGCTCGCGGCTGTGCTGCCGCCGCCGCCGCAACCGGCAGCGAAAGACGCCGAGGCAGCCACACCCACTCCGGCACCTACGCCGGAGATGAATTTCCTGCGCGAAACCTTGTTCTTGAGTACTGCTTTGAGATTGTCCATAGCCTTCTCTTCAAGGAGCGATCGTGTCGCGCCGTTGATTAGGAAACGTCCCTTTTGGAACTATGGATTCTTCCGATGCAAAGAAAAAGGGCTGTCTGGAAAATAGACAGCCCTTGCCCGTTACGAAAGTACTAGTTCAAGCGGGGGAGCCCACGAGAAGGATGGGCATGGTCGGTGTGGGGGAGCCTCCGGCCGGCTCCGCCGTGATCCCAAACGCCTTGGCCGCGATCGCGCCCGGGAGCGAAGGCACCAGGAGGTTGGCATTGCCGTGCGCGTCGGGCGTGAACGTCCCGGCTGCAATCGGCGCGCCGCCGTCGGCTGGGATCAGCCATAGCTCATACACCTTTGCAGGCGCGAGCGGTTGGAGGTTGCCGGCCTGGAGCAGCAGCGTGCCGCTCTTCTGTTGGTAGGTGGCGCGCGCCTCCGGCTCCTTCGCGGCTTTGGGAACGGCAAGCGTCACACGTACGGCCGCGGGATCGCTTAAGGCATCGACGATCCTGCGCGCCCGCGCTTCCCTCGCCTCGTAGCGCGCAAGCTCCGCGTGCTGCGTGGAGAGCGCCGCCCGCAGCGAATCGCGGTTTTCCTTGAGCCCGAGGGCGATCACGATAGCCGCCGCGGCCGCAGCCCAGCCTGCCCAGGTCAGCACGTGCGCGGCAATGGAACGGCGCGGCCGGCTGCCCGCGCTTTCCACCAACACAGGCTTCGCCGCGGTTGTCTCGTCCCGGCCCAGGCTCGCGGCAAACCGGTCCCGCGCGCCGACCGGCGGCACCACGGGCTCGACCGCGAGCGCGTACCGGGCCAGGTCTTCCCGCACCCGGCCAAACTCCTCCGTGCACAAGGTGCACTCGCGCATGTGCGCGCGCACCGCCCCCGCTTCTTCCTCGCTCAACAGCAGCAAGGCCAACAGAGCAAGATCTTCCACTGCGATATGGTCGTTCGCGTTCATCGCTCTGCCGCCTTTCTCAGCGTCAGGACAGCGCGCCTGAGCCGGGTCTTGATGGTGCCGAGCGGGCTGTGGAGCCGTTCGGCGATCTCCGAATGGCTGAGCCCGTCAAAAAAAGCCAGATGCAAGACGGTTTGCTGCTCTTCCGGCAGCGCTTCCATCATGACGCGGGCGCGACCCAACAGAATGTTGTGCTCCCCTTCCGCGGCCACATCGACCGGAGACAGGAGAACCACATCGTCCGGCGAGTCGGACGGCCGCCGCCGCCGCAGCTGATCGATGGCGCGGTTGCGGGCAAGCACGGCAAACCATCCCGCAAGCGTGCCTGAGGGCGCTTCCATCACCGGAGGTTTACGCCAGATGCGCAGAAACACGTCCTGCATCACGTCTTCCGCGCCCGAAGGATCGCTCAAAACCCGCAAAGCCACCGCGTATACCACGGAGGCGTGGCGGTCGAAGAGCGCGACCATCGCCTGCTGATCTCCCCCGCGGATGCGGTGGAGCAGAGCCAGGTCGTCGCCCGGCATGCCCTGCCCCGTCAGCTCGCTATCCATAGAACGCACCGTTCGGCAAAACGGGTTCCGCCTTTCCCTTTTTTCGCGCAGGAAGAGCTGATTCCCGGCCTATCCCCTAAAGGTTGCAGCCCAAGCCTACACTGCCATGCGGCTCCCATGCGACTTTTGTGGGAGGCGCGCCCTTGCTCGGCAGCCCGCCCGTGCCAAACTTCGCCGTTTGGCACGTGGTTTGCTCGCCTGCTTCGCGGGGGAGCGATACTGGACGAGAAGGAGCCGTATGCGTGTGCTGATCGTCGAGGACGAGCTCCGCTTGGCGGAAAACCTGTCTGCGGCGCTCCGGGAAGCCTGCGGCATGGCGGTGGACCAGGCCGCCGACGGCACCGAAGGCGAGCACTTGGCGGGGGCCGGCTGCTACGACCTCATCATCCTGGACCTGATGCTGCCCGGCCAGAGCGGCCTCGCGACCCTGAAGAAAGTGCGCGGCAAAGGCGACGGGACGCCCGTGCTGATCCTGACCGCCCGCGAAGGCGCGGAGTCAGTCATCGAGCTTCTGAACGCCGGGGCGGACGACTACCTGAGCAAGCCCTTTGACCTCGGCGAGCTCCTGGCCCGGGCCAAGGCGCTGATCCGGCGGGGCAAGGGCAATCCGCACCCCGTGCTGCGCGTGGGCGCGCTCGAGATCGACACGGTCGCGCAAACCGTCCGCCGCGGCGGGCGGCCCGTGGAAACCTCGCCCACCGAGTACCGGATCCTCGAATACCTGGCGCACCGGCCGCGCGCCGTGGTTTCCAAGCGCGAACTGCTGGAGCACCTGTACGACTACAACTGGCAGCACCATTCCAATGTGATCGAGGCGCACATCTCCAACCTGCGCCGCAAGCTCGACCGAGAGGGTGGGTTCCCCCTGATCGAAACGCTGCGCCACCGCGGCTACCGGTTGGCGCAGGAACGGGGAGCGGCTTCGTGAGACCCGCTCAGCCGCGACGCTCCATCCTGCGCCGGGCGATCGCGGCGGTTTTGCTCCTGGAGCTGCTGGCAGCCGTCCTGCTTACGGGGGCCACGGCCGTGCACGAAAGAGGTGTGCGCTACGCCGCCTTCGATGCCACCCTGCGAGGCAGGGCCGCCGCCCTGCTGGGCGCGGTGGGCGATGCCGACGACCCGGGCGACAACGTGGTGCTTGCCCTGCGCGGCCTTGCTATCCCGCCCGGCGACCTGTTTGAGGTTTCCGAGCCGGGCCGCGGGTTGCTGGGCCGGTCGCGCGAGTGGCCTTTCGCGGTGGTTTCCCAAGGGTTTGGCGCGCCCACTTTCGAGGGACGGTCCCATGGCCGGCGCTACCGCGGTGTTGCGCTCCACGGGATGCGCGTGGTCGACCCCGGCGAGCCGGACGGGGGTAAGCCGCACCGGATTCTCATCCTGTACGCAAGCCCCACGGCCCAGGTGCGGCACGAAGTGTGGGAAGCGGTGCGCTTTTACGCCCTGACCTTTGTAGCCGTGCTGCTTGTGAGCGCCGCGTTCCTTACATGGTTTTTGCGGCGCACGCTGGCTCCACTCCGAGCGCTCACCGCGTCCGCAGCCGCGGTAGCCTCCCCGGTCTGGCGGTTCCACCCGCCGCCCAGTGCCGGGCGGTGGGAAGAACTCGCGCCTTTGAGCGATGCGATGGAAGCCACGATACGGCGGCTCCAGCGCTCGTTTGAGCAGCAGCGCCGCCTGACAAGCGATGCGGCTCACGAGCTCAAGACCGACGTGGCCATCATCAAATCGTCCTTGCAGCTGCTTGCCATGCGTTCGCGATCGGCGAAGGAGTACCGGGCAGGGCTCGGGCGCTCGCTTGCCGATTGCGAGCGCATCGAGCAAACAGTGGGGGAAATGCTCGCCTTAGCGCGGCTTGAGCACGAGGCCATGGTCCCAGCCCAGGAAAGCGCCGATCTGGCTGTGTGCGCTCAAGCGGCCGCGAGCGCTCTCGCATCCATGGCCGCAGTGCACGGTGTGCGCTTTGAGCTCGCGCGGCTGGACCGCTTCCCCGTTTCTTTGCGGGCCAGGGATGCGGGACTGCTGTGCACAAACCTTATGGAAAACGCCGTGCAGCACAGCCTTGCGGGCGGTGCGGTAGTGGTTTCAGTCCGCTCGGAGAGGGCCTTTGCAATTCTGGAAGTGCGCGACACGGGCGAGGGCATCGAGCCGCGGGCCCTGCCGCATATCTTCGAGCCCTTTTTCCGCGCCGATGAAGCCCGCGCCCGCAAGCAAGGGGGGACAGGGTTAGGCCTGGCCATCTGCAAGGCGATCTGCGAAAAAGGCGGGGGTGCGATTACAGCTGCAAGCGAGCCGGGACGTGGAACGAGGATGACGGTCCGCTTGCCCCTTTTGGCGGCTCCGCCGGCAGTGGAAGAGCTGGAAAGGGTACGCTCGGCTGCCGGGAAAGTCTAGACGAGGGGCTGGGTATCCTGCACGCCCACGCCGTGCTCGTAGACAAGGTTGCCGCCCAGGTGTGCGGAAGCCGAAACAACCACATAGCCCAGGCCCCCAAGCACACGCGCCGCTGTGCGCGGACGGCTCTTGCGTAGACGCAACGCGCACGATGCGCCGAACAGTCCGACCGCAGCCACGTTCAGCGCCGCGTGTACGATGCCGATGCGTTTGGGCGCCCCTTCTGTGTCGGCCCAGTCGTTCATGCCCGTGGTCGCCGCCGCCAGCGCGCCCACCAAGCCCAGAGCCAAGGTAGCGTCTGCGGCAGTGTCCATGCTTTTGCTGCCGGTCAGGGCCGCAAGCCCGTCGAAAACCACCGTGCCCGTCCAGGCACCGACCGGAACTTCCACCAGAACCGCGTGGAGCGGCTCATTCAGCCAGGTGCCGTGCAGGATGTTGCGCACTGTGTGCCCAGCAGGGCCGAGCTTCGCGAAAAGCGCATGGACGGCATGCTGGAGGGGCTCTTCGTAAGGCGCGGTCCAGGTTTGCCGCTCCGCGAGTTGCGCTAGGGGATCTTTGCTCATACCGGGTAGGATGCGGTCGACTATGCGGGCCGAAAAGTCACATGAAATACACATTTCCGAAGTTTGGCCTACTGAAAGACTCACGCCAGTCCTCTTGTTGATACAGTGAACATAACACCCTTAGCCAACTGTAATCTGCATTCGAGCGCGTGGACGCCCTTGCACGCCGCCGGTCGATTCAAGACGAGGTATTGTGTCCAATCCACTCCCCCAAACGCCAACGGTCCAGGGCGAAGTTCCCGACCCTGCGCTTTGCCCTGTCGAAAACCAGGCATGGCTCACGGTTCTCGGCCCTGAGCCGGAAAGCGACTTCAACAACCTGGCCGAGCTTGCGGCCGCCATTTGCTCTACCCCCATCAGCCTTGTAACCCTTATGGGCGAAACCGTGCAGTACCACAAGGGCTCCGTCGGGTGCAGCTTGCCGAGCGTGCCCCGGGGCGATACATTTTGCGAGCACACGGTGCGGCAAGAAGGCATCTTTGTCGTCGCCGACGCCCAATCCGACCCGCGGTTTCGCAGGTTGGCGCTCGTGAACCGCGAGCCGGGCATTCGTTTCTATGCCGGTGTACCGGTCTACACGCCCAGCGGCGCGAAGGTAGGCGCATTGTGCGTCATCGATTCGGTACGGCGCGAACTGAAACCGTGGCAGGCGCGCGCCCTCGCGCTGCTCGCAGAGCAGGTCACAGGACGGATCGAGCTGAGGATGCGCCGTCGGGAAGCCGAGCTCGCGCTGGCATCCGCAGCGCAGACCGAGTCTCTATTTCGGGCTTTTGCCGAAGCATTGCCTTTTCCCTGCTACCTGAAGGACAAGGAGCACCGACTCGTCTTTTACAACCGCGTGCTCGCCGGGGCGCTTGGGATCGGGGAGCGGGAGTGGCTTGGAAAAACGAGCTTCGACCTTTGGTCCCCTGAAATCGCGGACCGGATTCAGTCCGCGGAAGAGCGGGTGCTCGCGACGGGGGAACCTTCGGACCTGCAGGTCGAAATGCTGCCAACCGCACAAACGCCCGCAATCGCCTGGACGCTGCACCAACGGCTCTGCCGGATTCCAGGCGGCGAGCCGGGGGTCGCGGTTTTAGCAGTGGAAACGGCAACTTTTAAGTAAAGGGGGCCGGCTGCCTCACTCCCCACCAGTACGCAGTTCTGCCATCGCTGCTGTTTGGGCATGGTCGGGCGCGCCCTGCGTGCCGCTCAGGAAGAAGCGCTGGTTTGAAAGACCGCACCGGTACTCGCCCCCGCAGAAGAAATCCCCGGCGCAAGTTGTAGTTGGCGGCCTAAGTGACTTCCCTTGAGCGGGCGGATTTGCTCAGCGTAGTTGCGGTCGATCGCATAGCCCGCTTCACTTTCCCGGGTCAGCTTGGGCGTCGCCTTCCAGCGGCGCAAGCATTCGAGATAGGTTCGTGTCCGTTCGGCGTGCCCTGAGCTTTACCATCAACGGCAAGGGAGAACCGAATGACCTGGCCGATGCGCTCCCGCCTGAGCGCGATGATGTTTGGCGAGTACTTCATCTGGGGCGCGTGGTATGTCACGCTCGGCACCTGGCTCGCGCACGGGCTGCGGTTTTCGGGCGAGCAGGTGGGGCTTGCCGCGGGCGCGACTGCAGTGGGTGCGATCCTTGCGCCGTTTTTCGTGGGGCTGGTTGCGGATAAGCTGTTCGCCACCGAGCGGGTGCTGGCCGCGCTGCACGGGATGGGGGCGCTTCTGCTGTTTTTTATGTCGCGGCAGACGAGCTTTGGCTCGCTCTACGCGATCGAGCTCGCGTACTGCCTCCTCTTCATGCCAACGCTGGCCCTAAGCAACGCGCTCGCCTTTCGGCAGATGCGCGATCCGAAGGCCGAGTTCGGCTCGGTCCGCGTGCTGGGCTCGGGCGGCTGGATTGTTGCAGGCTTGCTCGTCGGCGCGCTCAACTGGGAGCAGACGAATCGCACGGTGGAGCTGGCCGCGGCGGCTTCGCTCGCCATGGCGCTCTACTGCCTGACTCTGCCGGCGACGCCGCCGCTCGCGGCCGAGTCGCGGTTCACGCTCAGCAGTGTGTTTCCGCGCGAAACGGTGGCTTTGCTTCGCGAACGCTCGATGTTTGTCTTCGCGCTCGCCTCGTTTTTGATCTGTATTCCGCTCCAGTTCTACTACGCGTTTACCAACCTGTTCCTGAACGAAAAAGGCGTCGCCGACGCGGCGGGCAAGATGACGGGCGGGCAAATGTCTGAGCTGGCCTGCATGCTGCTCATCCCCTGGTTCTTCCGGCGACTGGGGGTCAAGTACATGCTGGTCGCGGGTATGGCGGCGTGGGCGCTGCGATATCTGCTGTTTGCCTACGGCGGCGTGGGCGGGCGCATGTGGATGCTGTGGGGCGGCATCCTTCTCCACGGCATCTGCTACGACTTTTTCTTTGTGACAGGGCAAATCTTTATCGACCGGCGCTCGCCGCCCGCGTTGCGCGCCGCGACTCAAGGGCTTATCACCTTCATCACCTACGGGCTCGGGATGTTCGTGGGTTCGTGGCTGTCGGGCGCGGTGGTGGAGCACTACACGCTTGCGCAAGGTCATGACTGGCGGGCGATCTGGTTGATCGCGGGTGGAGCGTCGCTCGCCGTGCTTGTGCTATTTCTGCTTACGTTTCAAGCAAGGGAAGACTCGGAAGTCTCGCCGGAGCGAGCGGCTGAGTCGCTGCCCGTGGAAGTGCCTTTGTAGAACGTGCATCCCACAGATCGGAGCTTGCGAATGAATGCATTGCCGAGTTTTCGCCTGGACGGCCAGGTTGCTCTGGTCACCGGTGCGGCGCGTGGGCTGGGCCGGGCCATCGCTTTGGCTCTTGCCGAAGCTGGGGCGTCCGTCGCGCTCGGGCTGCGCGATAAAAACGCGGACAGCGGCGTGACTGCCGAGGTCGAAGTGCGCGGGCAGAAGGCCTTGCCCGTCCAGATGGACATGAGCGACCCGGCGCAGATCGCGCGCGCTGTGGACGAGGTCGTCGAGCGGTTCGGCCGGCTCGACCTGCTGGTAAACAACACGGGCATTGCGCCGGTAAATCTCGCGCTCGACGTGAACGAGCACGACTTCGACCGGACGCTCGCAATCAACCTGAAGGGCACGTTCTTCGCGTGCCAGGCCGCCGGGCGCGTGATGAAGCGGCAGGGCGGCGGGCGGATCGTCAATATGAGCTCGCAGGCCGGGTTTGTGGCGCTTCCTACTGAGTCGGTCTACTGCATGACCAAGGCGGGCATCGCGCACCTGACCAAGTGCTTGGCGGTCGAGTGGGGGCCGTTCGGGATCAACGTGAACGCGGTTGCGCCGACATTTATTCACACGCCGGGAACCGAACCCGCTCTGTCGCGCCCCGAGTTTCGCGCCGCCACGGTCGAGAACATCGCCGCGCTGCACCGCATCGGCGAGCCGCCCGAGGTTGCGGGCGCGGTCGTATTTCTCGCGTCGCCGGCGGCTTCGTTGATTACCGGACATACGCTGCTGATCGATGGCGGTTGGACCGCGGTTTAGTTTCCTAACTTTGGAAAGTTGAGTTTCTTATGAGCATCGAAGCGCTCTCATTCATGGACCTGCCGCACTGCCTGAAGTTATCGAACGGCAGCGTCGATGTGATTGTTACGACCGATGTGGGGCCGCGTATCTTGTTTTACGGGCCGAGCGGCGGGGAGAACCTGCTGGCGCTTTTCCCGAAAAACTCGACGAAAACCGCGTTGGGCGATTGGAAGCCGTATGGGGGCCATCGCCTGTGGGTGTGGCCTGAGCTGTTCCCCGCGACCTATGCGCCGGACAACGACCCCATCGAGTACGAAGCAGACGGCGAGCTGAGCCTGACGCTGCGGCAGCCTGTGGATGCGGCGGGGATGCAAAAGAAGATTCGCGTGACGCTGGACGCAAGCGGCCCGCGCGTGAAGCTCGAGCAAACCGTGACCAGCCATGCGCTGTGGCCCGTGGACATTGCGGCTTGGGCGATTACGGTAGTCGCCTGCGGGACGGCGATCGTGCCGCGCGTTCCGTTCCAGACGCACGATGAGTGCGTGACGGTGAAGCAGCCGCTGGCCCTTTGCGCTTTCACCGACTTGCAAGACCCGCGATTTACTCTGGGGCTGCCGTATGTCCTACTGCGGGCCGACCCGAACCTTGCCCATTCGCAGAAGTTCGGGCTTAGGAACAAGCAGGATTGGTGTGCCCACTTAGTCAATGACACGCTCTTTGTAAAGCGCTTCCAGAACGAAGAGCAGGCAAGTTACCCGGACTACGACGTGAATAACGAGGTCTATGTCGAGGGCAGTTACATGGAGGTAGAGCTGCTGGGGCCTCGCCGCGTAGTCCAACCCGGCGAGTCGATCACGCTCGTCGAGGAGTGGCACTTATTCGAGAAGGTCAAGGTAAGCGCTGAGACGCGCGATGTCACGCTGCTTCAGAAAGTGATTGAGCCGAAGATACGGTCGCTGTTCTAAGGCGCTCACTCACGCCGCAGCATCTGCGCCGGGTCCTGCTGGGCGGCGTGGCGCGCCGGCAGCGCGACCGCCGCGAGCGCGGGGGCGAGCAGCAGCACTGTTGAGCCGAGCAGCACAGGGAGCGATGTGCTGTGCGCGCCGTAAAACCGGGCGCGGAGCAGGTAGCCGGCTGCGGCGGCGCACACGAGCCCGGAAGCGCCGCCCAGCGCCAGCCAGCGGCCCTCCTGCCTCAACAGCAGCGCCACGATCGCCTCGCGCGAGGAGCCGAGCGCGAGCCGGATGCCGATCTCCTTTTCGCGCAGGGACACCTCGTAGGCGAGCAGGCCGTAGGTGCCGAGGATAGCGAGAAAGAGGGCGGTCGCGGCGAAGGCCCCAGCGGCCTGCATCAGGAAACTCCGGTCCGCCAGGTCGCTCGCCATCACCTCACTCATGCTTGCTGCCCAGCGCGAGCTCGCCTCCGGGTAGCGCTTACGGAGGACGGCTTCCACGGTGCGATGCATCAGCTCAGGCGGCCCCACGGTGCGTACGGCGAAGATCGCATACCCGCTCGGATCCTCCGAGCGCGGAATGTACAAGTCGGGCTCGGGCGCGGTCTCCAGGGCAACATTGCGGACATTCCCGACGACGCCAACGACCGTAAGCCACACCCGGCTGCCTTTCGGGGCGCCCGGATCCGGCTGTACTTCCTCAGTGGAAATGTGATGGCCGATGGGCGACTGGCCCGGCCACTCGCGTTGAGCCAGCGCCTGGTTCACGATCGCGACCGGGTTGCGGCCGTCGTCCGCAGCGTTGAAATCGCGGCCCTGGAGAAGCGGCTGCTCGATCGCTCCGAAGTAGCCGGGGTTGATAGCGAACGAGTTTGGGTTGAGCGTGACCTGATGCCCGCATTGGTCGGGGTGGGCGTCCGAACAGAAAGTGTAGCGAT
Organism: Acidobacteriaceae bacterium; assembly: GCA_965218545.1. Lineage (GTDB taxonomy): Bacteria > Acidobacteriota > Terriglobia > Terriglobales > Acidobacteriaceae > EB88. The sequence goes on from CBDCLB010000003.1 coordinate 28,487, forward strand.
TGATGGAATGGCCGATCGGCTGGTGATCGGTGGCCGCGACCGCTTTGACGCCGGGCAGCGTTCGCAGGAACCCGCCCACTTGCCGAATCTTCTCCTCGGCGTTCACCGCGTCCTCTTTGGAGTGGTACCCCGTAAACGTGACATGCACGAGCAGCAAATTTTGCGGCTCAAAGCCGAGCGGCTGGTGCAGCAGCACCCACACGCTGGCCGCAAGCCAGCCCGAACAGGCCACCAGCACCAGCGTGAGCGTGAGCTGCGCCACCACAAGCGCCCGGCCCGCGAGCCGCAGACTGCCCGCCGCCGAACTGCGGCCTGCTCCGGCCAGGTCGCGCAACAGCTCCGGGCGTAGTGTGCGGCGCGCCGGGAGCCATGTGAGCAGGACCGCGACGGCGGAGGAGACCGCAAGCGCGAACAGCACCACGCCGGGCCGGAGAGAGGCGTGCTGCAAGCGCGGCAGGGTCAGCGAAGTGGCGGCCTGGAGCAACCGGATTAAGCCGCTTGCGAGAAGCAATCCGCAGGTCGCTCCCAGCGTGAGCAGGATCGCGTTTTCGATCAGCATCTGGCGCAGCAGCTGCCCGAGCGTGGCGCCCAGGGTCACGCGCAAAGCGAACTCGTCCCGGCGGCGCGTCGCGCGGGCCAGGAGCAGGTTCGCGAGGTTGGCACAGCCGATGGCGAGCAGAAGCCCGCAGGCGCCGAACGCGATCCATAGCGTGGGCTTTGTGTCCGCGCCGACAAGCCGTTCCACATACGGCACGACGACCGGCGGCCTGCGAAACTCCGCTTTGTAAGAAACGTAGTTGCCCGGGTACTGCTCACGCTCGCGACGGTCGATGATGGCCAGCTGCGCGCGGAGCGCCTCGGCTGTAGCGCCGGGCCGCAGCCGCCCAAGCACCTCGAAAGCCGCATCTCCGCGGCTCTTCGGGTTGTCGCCCGGATCGCAGCCCAGCGACATGAAGACCTCCGGCCGGTTCAGCGGGGGTTGGCCCTCGATCTCCTGCGCCATGGGCAGCACGCCCACAATCAGAAACGGCCGGTGGTCGAAGTTGAGCATGCGCCTGCCCAGCGCGCCGCCTCCCAGCCGGTGCCAAAACTGCCCGCTCACCACCGCTTCCGCCGGGCAGTCCGCCTCATTGCCGGTGGCGGCCCAGCTCCGCCCCTCGGCGAATTGGACGCCCAGCGTCGAAAAGAAGCGCTGCGAAACCTTGAGCACACGCTGGGCGCTCACACCGTTGACCGGCTTCTGCTCGGGGTTCCACGATGCATACCCAGCCACGGAGGCCAGAGCGGGCGCGCCCTCCTGGTAGTCCTGCATGGTTGGGATGGAGGCAACGTCGTAGGGCACTGGCCGGATAGCGACCAGACGGTCCGGCTGCGCGAACGGCAGCGGCCGCAGCAGGACCGCGTCGAGCACGGCGAACAGGGCCGTGGACGCGCCGATGCCGAGCGCGAGCGTGAGCACGGCGGTGAGGGCGAATCCCGGAGCCTGGCGAAGCTGGCGGAGCGCGTAGCGGATATTGGCGAACATGGCTGGGCCTCTCGCTACTACTCTTGCACTTTGCTGGCCGAAGTGGAATGGCGCGAAACCCGCCGAAAACGCGCGCGGAGGCGGCGCGAGAAGCGTCCATTTGTGAACAGTCCCGTTCATTTCCGGACGTTTAGCGGTTGACCGGGCTTGAGCGCTGGGCAGAAAGCCAAGTGTCCGGAAATGGACGCGTTTGTCCGGTTCCGGACAGTCGGGCGCGTCTTTCCCTCTCGGCTGCCAGTGGTATCAAGCACTTACGAGCCTCTGGCTTTGGCAACCCCCGTGCAAGTAGGTTTCCTTGCATGGACATCGCACGCCCAGACCTGAAACGGAAGAAAACCCGCCAGCGCTTCTTGCTGGCGCTCGTTGCCCTGCTGCTGCTTGCCGGCGCGGGCTTTGCTGTTGCGCGGCTCAAGCCTGCCGCGCCCACGGTGGATCGCTCGACCGTGTGGACCGACACGGTGAAGCGCGGGCCCATGGTGCGGCAGGTGCGCGGCATTGGGACGCTGGTGCCGCGCGAGGACCGCATCCGGCTCATCCCCGCCGAGACGGAAGCGACGGTGGTGCGGTTGCGCGTGCTGCCGGGGGCGAAGGTTGCGCCCGATACGGTCATCATGGACTTGACCGACCCGCAGCTGGAGCAGGAGCTGCTTTCCGCGCAACTGGGTGTGAAGGCGGCGCGGGTGGACTACACCAACCTGCAAGCCAAGCTACGCAGCGACATGATGACCGAGCGCGCGGGCGCGGCAACCGTCACCGCAGACCACACCCAAGCGCAAAAGCAGGCCCAGACCGACAAGGCACTGTATGACCTGGGGGTGATCTCGGGGCTGACTTACTCAGCGTCGCAGGGCAAGTCTGACGAGCTGAAGACGCGCGACGGAATCGAGGCGGACCGGATAGGGGTGAACCAGCAGGCGGTCGCGACGCAGCTTGAGGTGCAGCAAACAAAGGTGGATGAAGCGAAGGCGCTGCTGGCCTTGAAAGAGCGTCAGCAGGCCGCGCTCGAGGTGCGCGCGGGCATCGCGGGCGTGCTGGTGGAGCTGCCGCACCAGGTGGGCGAGCATGTGACCCCCGGCACCACACTTGCCAAGGTGGTGCAGCCCGACCAGCTGAAGGCTTCGCTCAAGATCGCGGAAACGCAGGCGCGCGACATCCAGCTAGGCCAGCCGGCGGAGATCGACACCCACAACGGCGTGATTGCGGGCACGGTTTCGCGGATTGACCCGGCGGTGCTGAACGGAACCGTGACGGTGGACGTACAGCTGATTGGGGCGCTGCCGCAGGGGGCGCGGCCGGACCTGAGCGTGGACGGCACCATCGACCTGGACCGGCTGGCCGACGTGCTGTACGTGGGGCGCCCGGCGTTTGGGAATGAGAACTCGACGATTAGCCTGTTCCGCTTGACGCCGGACGGCAAGTTCGCGGAGCGCGTGCCCGTCAAGGTGGGGCGCGCGTCGGTGAACGCGATTCAGGTGCTGGGCGGGTTGCGGGAAGGCGACACGGTGATCCTGTCCGACATGTCGCGCTGGGATAACGTGGACCGGATTCGACTTGATTAAGGGGGAACGAATGGGCGAAACACTGATACGGATTGAGGCGCTGCAGAAAGTTTCTACACGGACGAGATCGAAACGCACGCGCTTTCGGGCGTTCACTTGCGGATTGACCGCGGGGATTACATCGCGATGTCGGGCCCGTCGGGCTGCGGCAAATCGACCCTGCTGTCGATCATCGGGCTGCTCGACACGCCGACCGATGGGGTGTACCAGCTGAACGGCAAGCCGGTTGAGAACCTGTCGTTCGCCGAGCGCTCGCGGATCCGCAACCAGGAGATCGGGTTTATTTTTCAGAGCTTCAACCTGATCGGCGACCTCACGGTGTTTGAGAACGTCGAGCTTCCGCTCACCTACCGGGCTGGAATGGCCGCCGCAGAGCGGCGGGATCGGGTGCAGCGCGCGCTCGAGCGAGTAGCGATGGCGCACCGGATGCGCCACTACCCCGCGCAGCTCTCGGGCGGCCAGCAGCAGCGCGTCGCGGTGGCGCGGGCGTTGGCGGGCGCGCCGTCGATCCTGCTTGCCGACGAGCCCACGGGCAATCTCGACTCAAAGAACGGCGAGGCCGTGATGGACTTGCTTCGCGAGCTGCATGGGGAGGGCTCGACGATCTGCATGGTGACGCACGATCCCCGGTTCGCGGCGCACGCGGAGCGGCAGGTGAACCTGTTCGACGGCAAAGTGGTGAGCGAGGACGAGCTGAAGCGCAAGCTCCAGGACCCGGAGCGGAATGCCAGCACGGTGACGCGGGTGAAGGATTGAAGGCTAGCAAAGAACCGTTAGGCCGCAGCCAGCCTTGCACCGGAAGTTGCTCGCGCAGCCGAGTCTGAGCCGATTCGCAAACAGTTGCACTAGGAGCGTGTACATGCTCACCATCCTCGCCGACATTCGCTACGCGCACCGGCTGCTAGCCAAAAATCTTGGCTTGACCGCGATCATCGTGATTTCGCTCGCCCTGGCCATCGGCGCGAACACTGCCATCTTTTCCATGGCAAATGAGCTCCTTTTCGCTCGCCTAAGCGTTCCGCGCGCCGTTGAACTGCGCAGTGTTTTCGTTGTTCACGACATGCACGGCGGCGGGCAGAGTAGCTGGAACAGCTATGGGGATTCAGTCGGTGGCTTGAGCGAGCGCGATGTTCTGTCGTACCCCGCTTTCCAGCTGCTTTTGCGGCAGCAGACAAGTGAACCGTTGTTTGGCTACCAAAACCTTTTCTACGTATCTATGAATGGAACTGGGAATGAGGCTGGGAACCCGCAAGCTGTCAGCGTACAGATGGTTTCCGGCAGCTTCTACGGGCAAATGGAAGTGCGGCCCATGCTCGGCCGACCACTCGGCCCCACAGACGACCATGTGGACCGAGGCGCGCCCTTGGCAGCCGTGCTCAGCTACGGACTCTGGCAGCGTGCCTTTGGCGGTGCCACCACCCTTCTCGGCCGCACGATACGACTCAACGGCGCGCTTGCCACGATAGTCGGCGTGAACCCGCCGGGCTTTACCGGTGCCGCGAGCGTGCAGATTTCTCCAGACGTATTTGTCCCGCTCACCGCCGTTGTTGCACTTCAGCCGCTCGTGGGGAACGAAAAACCGCTCAGCGCCAGCGATTTGGATTGGGTTAAGGTGGGTTTTCGTGCTAATCCCGGCATCTCTGACAGCGCGATAGCAGCCCACCTTACCGTTGCATTCGCAGCCGCAATCCGTGCGACCAAGACACTCAAGGCGAACCAAACCCTGCCCTGGATCGCTATCAAGGACGGCAGCCGCGGTCTGGCCTGGACGCGGGAGCGCTACGGGAAGCCGGTCTACGCCCTGCTGGGGCTTGTGTTGCTCGTGCTTTTGCTGGCCTGCGTGAATGTCGCCAACTTGATGCTCGGGCGAGCCCGGACCCGCTCCCGCGAGCTTAGTCTCCGCATGGCTTTGGGCGCGTCGCGTATCCGCGTCTTCCGCCAACTCCTTGTAGAGTCACTCCTGCTCGCCTCGATTGGAGGTGCTTTGGGCTTGCTGCTCGCCTACGCGGTTCGCAATGTAGTCCCCCGCCTGCTTTGGGCAGGCGCGGACAGCAGCACTCTTGTGATTCCTTTCCATCTCAAGGTCTTTGCTTTTACCGCCGGAATTACAGTCCTGAGCGCCGTCCTTTCCGGCCTCGCACCCGCTTGGCAGGCCACTCGCTCGCAACCTGGGGAGGCTCTCAAAAGCGCCGGACTGTCAGCCACCGGACGGCGGCGTTTTCTTGGCGGCAAGCTCCTGGTTGCGCTTGAAGTCGCATTGTCACTCGTGCTGGTCGCGGGGGCAGCACTTTTCTTGCGCACCATGATTAATCTCCAAAGCGTTCACACCGGCTTCAATGCGCGCGGCCTGCTGTTATTCGACGTGAACTTGCCGCAGCTGCGCTACCCGGCTGACAAGACTTTCCCCATGCACCAGCAGCTCCTCGCAGCGATGCGGCAGGTTCCAGGCGTTGAAAGCGCAAGCCTTGCGACGGTACCGCTATTAGCCAATTCGCTTTCCAATGGTTCCTTCCATCTCGAGCAGCCCGGGGGGAAGCAGGCGTACAAGGACGAGGGGGAGGATGTGGATCGCGACGCGGTCACACCGGATTTTTTCCGCACGATGCAGATTCCAATTCTCGCTGGACGCGGCTTCACCGAAGCGGATTCGAGCAGCACGCGGCATGTGGCGGTTGTGAATGAAGCCCTTGTCCGCAGATTCTTTGCCAACGCGAACCCCATCGGCCGCGCGTTTCGAACCTCCGACAAGGGTTCCTGGACACAGATCATCGGCATCTGCGCTGATACCCGCTACGAAGACCCTCACGCCCCACCTCCGCCGATCCACTTCGACTTGCTCTCCCACGGAAACGAAGTTTACGGTGGCACCTACATTCTCCGCACCACGGTCAAGCCTGATTCAGTGGTTCCTTCTCTCCGCCGCGTCGCGGCGCGCCTCGACCCCAGCCTGCCGCTTATCAATATCCGAACGCAGGAGGAGCAAATCGCCCAGGTTACCCGGCAGGAACGGCTCATGGCTACTCTTTCGCTCGGCTTCGGTGCCCTCGCGCTTCTCCTCGCCTCGGTCGGGGTATATGGTTTGCTTTCCTACAAGACCGCCGAGCGTACCCGCGAGATTGGGATACGGCTGGCTCTTGGCGCGCAGCAAAGTGAAGTGCGCCGCATGATCCTGCATGAAGCGGCGGTTCTTGCTGCTGCGGGATTAGCTGTCGGCTTGGGAATCACGCTAGTGCTCACTCGGCTCGTGCGCTCCATGCTCTACGGAGTCGCGCCAAATGATCCGGCTGCCCTCGCCGGGGCTGCCGCCCTTTTATTCACTCTCGCCATCGTTGCCGCTTGGCTGCCGGCGCGGCGCGCGGCTTCGATCGACCCCGTGATTGCACTTCGTTCCGAGTAGGAGCTAACTATGCCTGTTCTCCGCTATGCCTTGCGCCAGCTGCGCCGCTCGCCTGCGTTCGCACTGACAGTCATCGCCACGCTGGCCATCGGCATCGGCCTGAACGCCGCGATCTTCACGGTTGTGGACTGCGTGATTCTCCGCCCGCTGGGCTACCACGACGCCAGTCGCATTGTGGCGTTAGAAACGCATTTCCTGGACGAGGGGCGGTCTATTCCGCGACTTGGCGACGGGGATTACCGCGACCTTGCGCAGGGTGTGAAAGGGTTGGAAGCCGCGGCGTATTACTGGGGCGGCCTGTACGGCATCGAGTCGGCCGGGAACGCTTTGTATCTCCCCATAGCAGGCGTGAGCCCGCGGTTTTTGCAGGTGATGGGCGTGGAGCCTGCGGCCGGACGCGCGTTCCGGCCGGGCAGCGCGGATACCGGCGACGCCCTGGTGAGCGCCTCCTTCGCCCGGGAGCACTTCGGTTCCACACAGGCAGCGCTGGGCAAGGGCATTCACTCGTTTGGGGCTCTGCACACGGTCGTCGGCGTCCTGCCGGAGGGCTTTTCCTTCCCCGGCAAGACCGCTGTCTGGTTCAACATGGGGCCCACGCCGCAGGGCACGAGCCGGTCCGCCTACAACCAGCAAGCCATCGGCAAACGCCGCGCCGGGGTGAGCCCCGCGCAGCTTGCGGCGGAACTCGGGACGTTTTCGGCCCACCTGCAGCACGCATTTCCTGAGGATCGCGCAAAGGCGATCGAGGCGGTGCCGCTGCAAGCGCAGCTCACCGGCGATATCCGGCCGACGCTGCGTTTGCTGATGGGCTCGGCTGCCATTGTGCTGCTGGTGGTGCTTGCCAATATCACCCACCTGCAGCTGGTGAGGGCGACACGCGCGCTGCGCGGGACCACCATCCGCAGCGCGCTTGGTGCTCCACGGACCGCGCTTGCTGCCGACGCGCTGCTGGGTGCGGCGCTTTTGGCGGCTGCCGGCTGCGCGGGCGCCTTGTTGCTGGCTCCCCCGGCTCTCAAGCTGCTGATCCACTTCGCGCCGGCGGATACGCCCCGGCTCGGCGAGGTGCACCTGAACCTTGAGGTGCTTCTGCTTTCGTTTCTCGCGAGCCTGGTGCTTATGTGCCTCACGGCGGTGCTGCCGGTGTGGCGCTCCTGGCACGTGGACCCCGCGTTCGCGCTTCGGCAGGACGCGGCGCGGGGCATGGAAAGCCGCGGGTCGCACCGGCTGCGCAACGGCCTGCTCGCGGCCGAGATCGCGCTCACGCTGACGCTTTCAGTTGCCGCGGTGACGCTGGCCCGGCAGCTTATCGCGCAGTCTCGGCAGGACCTGGGTTTCGCCGCCGAAAACCTCATCACGCTCGACAGCCATTTTGTGGAGAACACGAGCCCGTCGGCTTTGGACGGGACGATAAGCCCGGCGGTGCGCGATGCCTTCAATGCGAAGCGGCTAGCCCGGCTCAACGCAGCCCTGAGCACACTTGCAAGCGTGCCCGGGGTTGCTTCCGTCACCGCGGCGGACGGCGCGCCCATGGCCGCCAAACTGACCGACGTGGGTTACGCGGTGCGCGGGCGGCAGGTGTTTGCCCCCGGCGCGCAGCACCTGCCCAACGCCGATGTGAACGCGGTGACGCCGAGCTTTTTCGGCACGCTGCGCATTCCTCTTTTGCGCGGGCGCGAGATCACTTCCGCGGACCGTTCCGGCACGCAGCCGGTCCTGCTCATCAGCCAAAGTCTGGCGCGTGAAGTGTTTCCGCACGAGGACCCTCTCGGGCGGCAGATCATGTGCGGGCTTGAGGAAACGAGCCGTTGGTGGACGGTCGTGGGTGTAGTCGGCGACGTGCGCGACAGCTCGCCCGCGGCAGCGCCGCGCCCGACCATGTACATCCCGGTTGCGCAGCACCCTGGGCGGGCCGCCGATATGCAGCTCATCGTGCGGAGCCGGGGCGATGCTGCCGGGATGGTGGACGCCTTGCGCCGGCGCTTAAAGCAGGCGGACCCGGAGGTCGCGATCGAGGGCGCGACCATGCGCGCGAACATCGCGGGCACGGAGGGAGCGGACCGGTTCCGCACCGTGCTGTTTGCGAGCTTCGCCGGGGTCAGCATCCTGCTTGCGGGCGTGGGTTTGTACGGTGTAACCGCGTACACAGTGGCGCAGCGGCGCTTCGAGTTTGGGGTTCGGTTGGCGCTCGGCGCGTCGCGGGGGCAGATGCTCGGCATGGTGCTGCGCGGCACGGCGAAGATCACGGGCGTCGGGATCGCTATTGGGGTTGCGCTTTCGCTTGCGGCCTCGCGGGTGCTCGATAGCGTTGTGGGCAAGCTACCCGCATTTGACCTCCCGGCATTTTTCCTGGCCGCAGCGGCGGTGTTGCTGCTCGCGCTCCTGGCGGCGTTTCTGCCGGCTCGAGCCGCGGCCGCCCTTGAACCCGTGGAAGTTCTTCGCGGCGAGTAAGTGCCGGACGATATAGGAGCCTGCCCATGCCCATGATTTTCGCTGACCTTCGCTACGCTCTTCGGCAGCTGCGCCGCTCGCCTGGTTTTGCGCTGACCGCCGTGCTCACGCTTTCGCTCACGGTAGGGCTCGCGGCGACCGTGTTCTCGGTGTTTGACGCGCTGCTGGTCCGGCCGCTGCCGTATGGGAAGCCGGACCGGATTGTGAACAATCACACGCTCGCGGCGAACGGGTGGAACCAGCCCGCGAGCCTGCCCGAGCTGAAGTTCTGGCGCGAGCACAACAGCACGTATGCCGCGATGGCGGGGAGCACGGTCGAGGAGCTGAACCTGCTTGGGCCGCAGGGCGCTTCGGTTGTGCATGGGGTCAACGCGACCGAGGATTTCTTCGCCGCGCTCGGGGTTGCGCCCTTGCTGGGTCGGCCTTTTGGGCCGGAGGACAAAGCGAAGAAACGCGATGACATCGCCGTTCTGAGCTATGCCCTATGGAAGAACCGGTTTGACAGTAAGCAGACGGTGCTGGGTTCCAAAATCGACTTGGATGGGCGTCCCACGACGGTGATCGGCGTGATGCCTGCCGGGTTCCGCTGACCCCTCACGCAAACGGAAACCGTGTACACGCCCCTGACCCCGGAGAAGCTGAAACAGAACGGCGCGGGTTTCCACTGGCTGCCAACCTTCGGGCGGCTCAAGCCGGGAGTAAGCCCACAGCAAGCCCAAGCTGACATGAACCGCGTGATGGCTGCTTACGCGCGGATCGAGCCGGACAGCAAAGGGCGGCACATCCAGGTGGAGCGCATCGCCGATGCCCTGCTGGGCCAAACCGGAGGGTTCGTGCCCGTGCTCGCGCTTTCCGTTGTTGCGGTGCTTGCGCTGGGTTGCGTCAACATTGCGGGGTTGATGCTTGTGCGCGGTCTTCGGCGCGAACGGGAGCTCGCGCTGCAGGTGGCTTTAGGAGCTTCGCGGGGCCAGCTGACACGGAGGCTTTTCGCGGAGGTCGCGGTGCTTGCCTTCGCAGGGGCAGTCGGCGGAGGGTTGGCAGCCGCTGGACTCCTCACAGCAATACGGTCCTTGCTCATCGTATCGCTCGCGCGCGGCTCCGAGGCGACGCTGAACGTACCTGTTCTGCTCGCTTCACTTCTTGCCGCGCTGCTTACGCTGGGCATCGCCGGCATGCTCCCTTTGCGGCAGCTGCTTCGGGTGGCGCCCGCGCACGCCTTGCGCTCGGGCGGTGCGGGCTCGGGTATGGACCGGGGCAGCAAGCGTTTGGGCGCCGCTTTTGTCGCGAGTCAGATGGCGCTTGCCATGGTGCTGCTCGCGACCAGCGGTCTGCTCCTGCGAACCCTTTCGCAGCTCCGCAATGCCGATTTCGGCTTCCGCACGGACCATTTGCTCATAGAGGATGTCCGTCCCTCACCGGGTGCCGCGGCGGGCCGGAACATGGTTGCGAGCTACTATATGCCTTTGCTGGAGCGGGTGCGGCAGCTTCCCGGCGTCGAGTCGGCTGCGCTTTTCAACAGCCTTCCCCCGACCAGCATGGGCTCAAACGGCGACGTCGAGATCGCCGGGAAACCTGCAAGGGAGAACAACAGCCAAATCGTTGAAATGCGATTCGGCACAGCGGATTACTACCGGACGATGGGTTCGCGCCTCCTGCGCGGGAGGCTGATGAACGACAAGCTGGATACCGCAGCTTCGCAGCCTGTGGTTGTTGTGAACCAAACCTTTGTAGAAAAGCTGTTCTCGCCCGGCGAAGACCCCGTCGGCAAGCACATCACGCGCGAAGCGAAGGCCGAGATCATCGGCGTAGTCAGCGACCAACGGCAGAGCCTGTTTGAGGGCCCGGCGGCTGAAATGGACTATCCCGCCGCGCAAATCCCGCCTGATTGGCGCGACTATATTCAGCAGTTTTCGCTCGTCATTCACACGAGCGTCCCCCCGCTCACCCTGGCCGAGCCGCTCCGTAAGGCCATGCAGCAGATCGACCCCACGCTCCCCTTTCGTCCTGTCCAGACCATGGACGACGTGATCGGCGAGGCGCTCGTGTTTCAGCGTATGGAGAGCTGGTTGTTCGGCGTCTTCGCCGGGCTTGCAGTGCTGCTGGCCGCGGTGGGGCTGTATGGGTTGATCGCGCAGCAGGTGGAGTGGGGGCGGCGCGAGATCGGCATCCGCATGGCGCTTGGGGCCACGCGCGGCGGGGTGGTGGGGCTCGTGCTCAAGGGGGTCGCGCGGGTGTCGCTCGCCGGGCTTGCGGCGGGGCTCGTGCCGGCGTGGATGCTGCGCCGGGTTATCGCTTCGGTGCTCACAACCCGCGCGCCGCATGAGTGGGCGTTTGTGCTCGCGCTCGCGGCGGGCATGGAAGCGCTCGCGCTCCTAGCCTGCGCCGCCCCGGCGCGCCGCGCCGCTTCCGTCGATCCAGTCCAGGTACTTCGCGCCGAGTAACCGCACGAAACAGGAGCCACCCATGCCCGTCATCTTCGCCGACCTCCGCTACGCCTTCCGCCAGCTCCGCCGCTCGCCCGGCTTTGCCCTCACCGTCGCGCTCACGCTCGCCCTCGGCGTGGGGGCGAACGCGATTGTATTTAGCGTGCTCAACGCGCTGGTGCTGCGGCCCCTGCCGCTGCCGGAGGCGCGGCAGTTGGTCTCGCTCAACCGCACCGGCAACACAGGCTCGTCTGCCTCCTCGCCCTCGCAGTCGTACCCGGATTACCGCGACCTGCGCTACAACAATCGCGCCTTCTCGGGGCTGGCGGCGTATGCCATCCAGCGCGCCGGCGTGCAAGCCGGCGGCCCCCCGCGCCAAACATGGTTCTACGAAGCGTCAGAGAACTATTTCGACGTGCTCGGAGCCAAGCCCGCGCTAGGCCGGTTCTTCGATCCGTCCGACGCGCATGGGCCCAACTCCAGCCCGTATGTGGTCTTGAGCTACGCGTTTTGGCAGCGCGAGTTCCATGGTGATCCGCACGTTCTGGGCCGCCGGATCGAGTTCAACAAGCACCCGCTTACCGTGCTTGGTGTCGCTCCGGCACAGTTCCAGGGAACGGAGCTGTACTTCCGCCCGGACTTTTGGGTGCCGATGCAGAACGAGGCGCAGATCGACGGTTACAACTACCTTGAGTGGCGCGGCAGCCGTAATGTGTGGGTCATCGGGCGGCTAAAGCCGGGCATGAGCATTTTGAAGGCTGAAGCCGACCTGAACACAGTGAGCAAACGCCTGGCCGCCGCACACCCCGTGGAGGATGGCAACCTGAGCTTCCACCTATCGCGTCCCGGCTTGCTGGGGGACATGCTGGGCAGGCCCGTCCAGGCATTCCTGTGGGGCATTATGGCGCTGGCCGGGCTGGTGCTGTTGGCAGCCTGCGCCAACCTCGGCAGCCTGTTCGCCGCGCGCGCAGCCGACCGGGCGCGGGAGCTGGCCGTGCGGCTTGCCTTGGGTGCGAGCCGGGGCCGAGTTGCGCTCCAACTCCTGACGGAAGCAGTGATGGTCTCCCTCCTGGGCGGCGCGTTGGGGTTGGCGCTGGCAGAGGCGATGCTGCGGCTCTTGAGCGTCTGGCGTCCGTCGCCGGATTTTCCGATCGCTTTCGATGTCCACGCGGACGGGCGCGTTGCGGCGCTGGCGCTCCTGCTTGCGGTTGCGAGCGGGGTGCTCTTCGGCCTTGCTCCCCTGCGCCAGATCTGGCGCTCAAACGCGTACCAGGTCATCAAGAGCGGCCCCGCGACAAGCGCAGGCCGCAGCCGGTGGACGCTGCGCGACGGTCTGCTGGTGCTTCAGATCGTGCTCTGCTCAATCCTTGTCACCTCTTCGCTGGTAGCCGTCCGGGGCCTGGCGCGCAGCCTGCACATGCCCTACGGCTTCCAGCCGCGCGGCGCGATGCTCGCGAGCCTCGACCTGCAAATGACCGGCCGCACAGACCAGCAGGCGCTCGCCATCCAGCACCGCGCCCTCGATACCATCGCGGCCATGCCGGGCATGGCGGCTGTGGGCTATGTGGATCGCCTCCCGCTCAACCTGAGCAGCAACGACACCAACATTTACCCCGAAGGAACCACGGACTTCCGCGACAGGAACGCCCGCGCGGACGCAAACAAGTACAACATCTCTCCGGGTTATCTCGGGGCCGCCCAAACGCGGCTTGTCGCCGGGCGAGACTTTACCTGGCACGACGACGCGCAAACGCCGCTCGTCGCGATTGTGAACCAGACCTTCGCCCGCAAGGTGTTCGGGACAACGGACGCGGTCGGACGCCGCTTCAACAGCGGCGGCAAGGCCAGACAGGTCGTGGGCATCGTCGAGGACGGCAAATACAACACCCTGACCGAAGACCCAACCGCCGCGTTCTTTCTCCCTTCGGCGCAAAGGCTGGATACGGCGGCGGTCTTCGTCGTGCGCTCGCGGGCGGGCGAGGCCGCCACCGCCGCCGCTATCCAAAACGTTTTCGCCAAGCTCGACCCCGACCTGCCTGTCAAGATCGGCTCCTGGCAGCAGGCCATGGGCATTGAGCTGTTCCCCTCGATCGCGGCCACGGTTGCGCTCGGCATCATGGGCGGGCTCGCGGCGATGCTCGCGGTCACGGGCATCTTCGGCATGGCCTCCTACGCGGTGTCGAAGCGCATGCGCGAGCTCGGGCTGCGCGTGGCCCTCGGCGCGGGTCGCGGGGATGTGCTCCGCGCCGCACTGGGCCGCCCCGCACGGCTTTTGCTTCTAGGCTCAACGGCGGGCATCGCGCTCGGCGCGGCTTCGAGCCGCCTGCTCGCGCATGTCGTCTACGGGGCCACTTCGCAGGACCCGGTGGTGCTCGGCGGCGTGGTCGCGAGCATGGCGCTGCTTGCCCTGCTCGCCACCTGGCTCCCCGCCCGCCGCGCCCTCCACGCCGACCCAGCCCAGCTGCTCCGGGAGGAGTAAATGCAACCACTCTCAAAAATCGTCCGCTACGCCCTACGCCAGCTCCGCCGCTACCCGGCGCTCACCCTTACCGCCGTGCTCACGCTTGCGCTCGGCATCGGCCCGGCTACCGCCGTGTATGCCGTATTCCGGCAGGTGCTGCTGCGCGAGATGCCGGTGCCGAACCCGGGCGAGCTTGTGCTGCTTGCCGACCAGTCCGCGTACAGCACGGGGTGGATCAGCACGCATGGAGGCAGTGCGGAGAACTACTTCGCTTACCCGGCGATTGAGGCGCTGCGCAAGGTGGAGCCGCTGCTGGCGGGCGAGGCGCCGGCCTCGGTCACGCTGCTCTCGGGCAGCACCGCCGAACGCGTGAACGCGCAGCTGGTTACGGGGAACTACTTCACGGTCCTGGGCACGCGGCCCATGCTGGGCAGGCTTCTGAACGAGCAAGACGACCGCCTCCATGCGGGCAACCCTGTGGCGGTGCTGAGCGAAAGCTACTGGCAGAGCGCGTTTGGCGCGAGCCCCGCGGTGCTGAACCGCGTGGTGCTGCTCAACGGCCGGCCCTACACAGTGGTGGGCGTGGCGGCGCATGCAAGTCTGATGGATGCGCGCCCCGCGGCTGTGTTCGCGCCGCTTGCGACGCATGTCGCGCTCAAAGTGGGGCAGCCGGACTCGCTTGAAGACCCGTTCGCCCGCTTTATTCTGGCCATTGGCCGTATTCCTAGTAGCCAGGCGCGCCCCACCGTCGCGGCGGCCATGAACACCGAGTGGTGGAACTGGCGGCGTGATGTGCTCGCAACCCGCGGAAGCAAAATCTCCGACAAGCGCGGCTGGATGCGAACGCACCTCGCGGTAGAAAGCGGCGCGCGGGGCGTTTCCGTGCTGGCGCAGAACTTCGGCACGCCGGTGATCGCGCTGCAAGCCATGACCGCGCTGCTGCTGGTGGTGTGCTGCGCCAACCTTGCGAACCTGCTGCTGGCGCAGAGCACACGGCAGCGCGGGCAGCAGGCGGTGCGCCTGGCCCTGGGCGCGAGCCGGGCCCGGCTTACCGCTGAAGCGATGGCGCAGGCGTGCCTGCTCGGCTGCGGGGGCGTCGCGCTCGGGCTGCCGCTGGGCTGGGCATGTCTTCGGTTGTTGGGGCACTCCATCGCGGCGGAAAACAGCACACGGTTCGCGGTGGAAGCTCCGTTTGCATGGCCCGTGGTGCTGTTCGCGGCGGCCGCCGGCATTGTTACGAGCCTTCTGTTCAGTGTCGGCCCGGCGGCTGCGGCCTCGCGCGTACAACCGGCCGATGTGCTTCGCCGGTCGGGCGGGGTGGTGGGCGGGGCGGCGGGGCGGCTCCAGCGCGCGCTGGTTTCGGGCGCCATCGCTTTCAGCTTTCTCCTGCTACTGGCTTCGGCGTTGGTGGGCTGGAATCTTTGGAAGCAAAGCACGGCCCAGCTTGGGTTCTCCACAAAAAACCTGCTTACCTTCCGGGTCGACGAGAGCTCGGTCGGCGCGACACCCGCGCGGGTCGACCAGGTTTACAGTGAGCTGCTGAGCGAGGCGCAGCAGCATGGGGGCGTCGTTTCGGCAGCTTACTCCGAGGACGGATTGCTCGCCGGGAATGATTGGAGCGAGGATCTGTCGATCGCAGGACGCGCGAACCGGCCAGGCGACCCGGAAGCGGGTGTAGATTACATCAGCCCCGACTTTTTCAGCACCCTTGGTATTCCGCTCCTGCGCGGATCGAGCTTTACAGAGGACGACCGCGCCGGCTCTGAGCAAGTCGCCATCGTCAGCGAAAGGTTTGTTCAAACCTACTTTGGCGGTGACGCAGCACGGGCGGTCGGCGCGCACTTTGGCTTCGGGACGGGCGACCACATGCGCTACGAAAAGCGCATCGTCGGCGTCATCCCTTCCACGTACACGTATTCGACCGCGCAAGCGCCAACGCAGCCGTTCGTGTACATGCCATACGAGCAGCAATACACGCCCGACCTTTCACCTTCTACGAAGCTTCCAGCGATCTTCTACATCCGCACGCAGGGCGACCCGACCCGTCTCGCCGCCGACGTGCGCGCGATGGTGCGCCGCATCGACCCGAAGCTGCCCGTGCTCGATCTGCGGACGATGCAGGAGCAGTGGAGCGCGGACATCGCGGACACGCGCCTGCTTGCGCTGCTTGCCTCGGCGCTCGGGGCGCTGTCTGCGTTGCTGGCCGCGGTGGGCTTGTACGGGGTGCTCTCGTACCAGGTCGCAACCCGCACACGGGAGATAGGCCTGCGCATCGCGGTGGGCGCGAGCCGCGCGCGCGTTATTGGCCTGGTGCTTCGGCAGATGGCGCGCCTTACGGTATGGGGGCTGGGCTGGGGCGGAGTGCTGGCCTGGAGCTGCTCCCGGCTGCTGCACGCCGAGATCGCGGACCTCCTCGCCGCGCCCCTCGTGCTGTACGCGGCTGCAGCCCTGCTTCTTTTTCTTACCGCCGTAATCGCTGCGCTCGCACCCGCCACCCGCGCCGCACACATTGACCCAATCGAAGCCTTGAGAGCGGAGTGAACATGATCGCGCTTGCACTTGAAGATGTGAAATCGGCGGCGCGGTCGGCTGCCTTTCTCCACGCCAACCCAGCCCAACTGCTCCGGGAGGAGTAAGCCAATGCGCACACTTCGGCAAGACCTTCGCTACACCCTGCGCCAGCTCCGCAACGCGCCCGTGTTCGCCCTCACCGCCGTCCTTACCCTTGCCCTCGGCCTGGGCGCGACCACCGCGATGCTCGCGATCGTGGACTCCGTGCTCATGCGGCCCGTGGCGCTGCCGCACCCGGAGCGGATTGTAATGCTGACACGCCATGTGCATGGTGACGCATTCGGGCTTACGTCAGAAGACCTGCAGCTCCTGGCCGCAAAAGGAAAGAGCTTCGCCGCGGTTGCCGGCTTCAGTACGCTTCCTGCTCCGGTCACCAGTTCCGCCGGAACACGCATCGCCGATCTCGTCAGCATCACTCCGAATTTCTTTTCTGTCGCCGAAGTGCGCGCGCACATGGGGCGGGTTCTCTCTGCTGCGGATGCCCGGGCCTCCGTTGCTGTCGTAAGTGATGAGTTCTGGAGAGGGCCGCTGGCCGCAAGCCCACGCGTGATCGGCTCCACGATCAAAGTGGAAAATCGGCTCCTCACCATCGTCGGCGTCATGCCCCCAAATTTCAGCTTTCCGCAATCCCTTAAGGGAGAAATGCTATACGTCCCCCTCCTGCTCAACGACAAAGGAAAGGACGAGCATGGCTTCGAATCCCTGCAGATCATGGCGCGGCTAAGGCCCGGCGTAACGTTTGCAGCTGCGCTTGGGGAGACGCGCGCCGTTTACGGCCACGCTGTCGCAGCGTACAAGGGAGACTGGGGGCAGCTTGGCTTGCGCCCGTATCGCGAAGTCATGACCGGCTACGAGCAGCCTGCGCTGCTCGCTCTGTTGTGCGCTGTTGCACTATTGCTGCTCATTGCCTGCGCTAACTCGGCAAACCTGCAAATTGTGCGCGGGATCGCACGTACGGGCGAGATGCAGGTTCGCGCGGCGCTCGGTGCAAGCCGCGCACGACTGCTCCAGCAGATCGTAATTGAAAGCGTTACGGTCTCGCTCCTTGGAGCGGCGCTTGCGCTTTTGCTTTCCTACGGAATCGTGCACAGCATACGCGCTGTGTACGGCGAACAATTCGCCCGATTCGACGAACTCGCGCTTCATCCTGCTGTTTTCGCCTCCTGCGCGCTGCTGGCCATTCTCACCGGCATTTTCGCTGCGCTTGCGCCCGCGTGGAACGCAATGCGGACCGTTGCCAGCTTGCCTTCCGCGCAGTCCATGCGCGTCACGCGTCGCTCGCGCCTGAGCGGCTCTCTGGTGGCGCTTGAGATCGCGCTTACCTGCGTCCTGCTTACGGGCGCGGGCCTGTTCCTGCGTACCTTTCGCGCGCTCGAGCATGCTCCGCTCGGCTTCGACCCGCACCACGTTACCGAGATCACGCTCATGCCTGTTAATCCGCTGGAAGACGTACACGCTTTTGTGCAGACCTACGACCGCTTGCTTGACCGCCTCCGTTCGCTGCCAGGCGTGGAAGCCGCAGCTACGCAGACGTCCATGCCATTTTCAAGGTTCACGCTTGGGATGAACGGCGCTTTCCGAATCCCGGGTCAATCTCAGAACAAGAAGGCAGTCGAAACAGACTTCACGCTCGTGAGCGCAGACTACAACCGGACGATGGGCGTTCAGATGCTCGCAGGCCGAGGCTTTCTCCCGAGTGATAGCGCAGGAACGCAGCCGGTCTGCCTGGTCAACGAGGCGTTTGTGCGGCGGTTCCTAGCTGGGCAGCGCACGCTGGGCAATTACGTTGAGTTCACCAAAGACGCCACCGATGGAACAGACAATCGCTTGATGAAAGCACCGCTCGCGATTGTGGGGGTGATGCCGGACGAGATCGACGGCGGGGAGCTGTCGTTTCGGCCAGGCCCCACAGTGTCCGTCGACTACAAGCAGTTCTCGACCGACCAACCGATGGCACGCTTTCTCTTCGGGCTAGCGCCGCAGTTTGCGGTGCGGTCTACGCTGCCCGAGGCCACGCTGCTGCGTGAAATTCGGAGCGTCCTCAAGGAGAGCGCGCCCGATATGGCCGAAATGAAAATCACTCCAATCGACGATGCAATTGCTTTCTCGCTCACTATGCGAAGGCTGGCGTTGCGGCTGGCGGCGGTGTTTGGGCTGGTGGCGCTCCTGCTGGCGGCGGTGGGGATTTATGGCGTGCTGGCCTACTCGGTCGCGCAGCGCACACGCGAAATCGGCATTCGCATGGCGCTGGGCTCTACCCGGCAGGGCGCAATGAAACTGGTGCTGCGTCAGGCTGCGGTGATGGTCGCGGCGGGGCTCGCGATCGGGTTCGTGTGCGCGTGGCCCGCGGGCCGGGCGGTGCGGTCGTTTCTCTTCGGGGTCAAGCCGCTGGACCCGTTAACCCTGATCGCGACCGCGCTCGTCCTGCTGGTCGTATGCGCCTGCGCGGCGGCTGTACCGGCATACCGGGCCACGCAGGTAGATCCTATCGAAGCCTTGAGAGCGGAGTAACCCATGATCGAACTGAAACACATCGAACGCAGCTACAAAACCGGCGCGGCACAAACCTTTGTGCTGCGCAATATCAACCTCCTCATCCGCGAGGGCGACTTCGTCACCGTCATGGGTCCGTCGGGCGCGGGGAAGTCGTCGCTGCTGAACGTGCTGGCGATGCTCGACGATGACTGGCGGGGCGAGTACCTGCTTGAAGGCGAGCCCGTGCACACGCTTGCGCGCAAGGGTCGGGCGGAGCTGGCGCGGCGGCGGATCGGGATGGTGTTCCAGAGCTACCACCTGCTCGACGACCTGACCGTGGCCGAGAATATCGACCTGCCGCTCTCGTACAAAAACCTGCCTCGCTCCGAGCGCCAGGCGATGGTCGCCGACACGCTTGACCGGTTCCAGATCGTGGGCAAAAAGGACCTGTACCCGAGCCAGCTTTCGGGCGGGCAGCAGCAGCTGGTGGGCATCGCGCGCGCGGTCATCCACAAGCCCACGCTGCTGCTCGCCGATGAGCCCACGGGCAATCTCCACTCCGCGCAGGCCGCGGAGATTATGCGGATGTTTCGCTCGCTGAACGACGAAGGGACCACGATCGTGCAGGTGACGCACTCGGACGGGAACGCGGCGTATGGGAATCGGGTGATTGAGCTGCGGGATGGGTGGATGACGGGGGATTCCGGGGCGCCCGTTGGACGTGCGGCCGAGGCGCGGGCTTGATGCCTCGTCTCAAACGCGAGACGTGGAGCACCCGCGGTGTTTCCCTGCAGGCAAAAAAAACGTGTTGGACATAGTTCCAGGAGTACAGATTCGGTGAACTTCTTGTTTTTAAAACGCGCTTCGGCTATTTCCCTTTCGCTGCTTCTGCCCGCGCTGGCCCTCGCGCAAACCGCCCCCGTGCCCGCGCTGCGGCTCGACTATCCGCACTCCAACGACCCGCTCGACACCTATCGCGCCAGTCTCGTCCCGCAGGCAAGCCTCACCAATTCGCCGCGTATTGAAGATTTAATAAGCGACGGCAAGCTCTCCCTGTCGCTCGACAACGCTATCCTGCTCGCGCTTGAAAACAACCTCGACATCGCGATCGCCCGCTACAACCTGCCCATCGCCGAGGCCGACGTCGAGCGCACGAAAGCGGGCGGCTCGACCCGCGGCGTGAATGCCGGCATTGTGCAGAACACGCCCGGCGGCGGGGTGGGCGGGTTTGGCTCGGGCGCGCCGGGCGCGGGGGCGGGCGGGACTACCGGGGGCGCGGGCGGCGCGGGTTCGGGCGCTTCGGGCCTCGTCCAGTCCACCCTGGGCACGGGCACGGCGGTGTCCTCCTATGACCCGCTGATCACGGGCAGCGTCGGCGTGGAGCACCTTACAGAGCCGCTTTCCAACCTGCAAATCTACGGTGTGCCTTCGTTGCAGCTCAACACGGTCACCAGTGTGTGGGACTACACGCAGGCGTTCCCCACCGGCACCGCGCTGGGCGTTTCGCTCCAAAACAATCGCACGGCGGAAAACAGCCCTTACTCGTTTCTTTCCCCAGCGCTCAACGCCTACTACCGGGTCACGCTCACGCAGCCCCTGCTCGCGGGCTTCGGCACGGGGCCCAACTTGCGCTACCTCCGCATCGCGCGCAACGACCGCACCATCTCAGAGATCGCTTTCAAAGATCAAGTGATCGCGACCATCACCCAGATCGCCGACATCTACTGGGACCTGGTGAGCGCCTATCAGGACGAGCAGGTCAAGGCTCGCTCGCTCGGGTTTGCGCAGGACGAGCTCCGGAGCGATCGCGAACAGCTCGCGTTGCAAGCCATCCCCGCCATGGACGTCACCAAGGCCGAGGCCGAGGTGGCCAACCGCGACGGCGACCTCACCGTCGCAAAAACGACCCTCCAGTTGCAGGAGTCGCTGATCAAGAACGCGCTGACCAAAAACCTGGACGACGCGCAGTTAGAAGAAGTGCCGGTTGTGCCGACCGCGACCATCAACACCGCCGCAGCTGAAAGCGTTCGGCCTTTGCCGGAGCTGATCGCCCAAGCGCTCCACGACCGGCCCGAGCTGCTGGAAGCGGGCTTTGACCTCAAGAACCGCGACATAAGCCGCCGCGCCGCGCGCAACGCCCTGCTGCCCACGGTCGACCTCACGGGCTACTACGGCGGCACAGGCCTTGCCGGGGTCAGCAATCCGCTTTCGGGGACAATTTCACCGGTGCCGGGCGACTTTTACGGCTCTGAGCGCAAGGCGTTCGATAACAGCTCGCCCGACTACTTTGTCGGCTTTTCCGTCGCGATCCCCATCCGCAACCGGGTCGCCAAGTCCGACCAGTACCGGTCCGAGCTTGAGTATCGGCAGTCCGAGCTCCGCACCCAACAGCTGCAAAAACAAATTCGCATCGAGGTCCGCAACGCCCAATACGCGCTGGAGCAGACGGGCGCGCGCGTGGTTTCCGCGAGGCAGGCGCGCGATCTCGCGCAAAAGACCTTCGAGATCAGTAAGCAGGAGCAGAAGCTGGGCGCGGGATCGAACCTGCAGACGCTGACCGCGCAGCACGACCTGGCCCTGGCCGAGTCCAATTTGGCCGCAGTCGAGGCCACGTTTGAGAAGGCTCGCGTGGAGCTGGCGCGCGCCACCGGCTCCACGCTGGAAACCTACAATGTTTCGCTGGCCGAAGCCCGCACTGGCGTTGTACCAGCGCGGACCCCATAATCAACCCCATGGCCGCGCCTTCGCCCAAAGCCCGCCTGCTGGTCGCCGATGACCAGGCGCACATCCTGGAGGCGCTCGCGCTGCTGCTGCGGCCGGAGGGCTATCAGGTGCACGCGGCGCGGTCGCCGGCGGACGCGCTCGCGGAGCTTGCGTGCGACAGCTTCGACGCGGCCCTGCTGGATATGAACTACGCGCGCGACACGACCTCGGGCTTCGAGGGTTTGCAGCTGATGCGCGACGCGCTCGCGCTCGACGCTGAGCTGCCGGTGATCGTCATGACGGCGTGGGGCAACGTGGAGCTGGCGGTCGAGGCCATGCGCCTGGGCGCGCGCGACTTCCTCCAGAAGCCCTGGGAAAATGCGCGCCTGCTCACCATCGTGCGCACCCAGGTAGACCTGCGGGCGGCCCTGCGCCGGGCGCGGATGCTGGAGGCTGAAAACCTGCTGCTGCGCGCTTCCAACCGCCCCACATTCATTGCGAGCGCCCCGTCGATGCAGCCGCTGCTCGACGGCATCGCCCGCATCGGCCCGTCCGACGCGAACATCTTGATCACGGGCGAGCACGGCACGGGCAAGGAGGTTGTGGCGCAAACCCTCCACGCCGTGTCAGCGCGGGCTGCGCAAACCCTGGTCGCCGTCAATACCGGCGCGCTGCCGGAGGGCACCTTTGAGAGCGAGCTGTTCGGCCACGTGCGCGGCGCGTTTACCGACGCTCGCACGGATCGCGTGGGCCGCTTCGAGCTGGCCGACCGCGGCACCCTGTTTCTCGACGAGATCGCCAATGTGCCCCTGCGCCAGCAGGCAAAGCTGCTGCGTGTGCTCGAAACCGGACATTTGGAGCGGGTGGGCTCATCCAAAACCACACGCGTGGACGCCCGCGTGCTGTCCGCGACCAACGCCGATCTGCCGCGCGAAGCAGCGGAAGGCCGCTTTCGCGAAGATTTGCTGTTCCGCCTCAACACGGTTGAGCTCCATCTGCCGCCCCTGCGCGAGCGCCGCGAAGACATCCCTTTACTGGCCGGGCACTTCCTCGCGAGCTACACGCAGAAATACCGCCGCGCGCTCACCGGCTTTGCTCCCGCGGCGCTTCAAGCGCTGCTCACCTACGAGTGGCCCGGCAATGTCCGCGAGCTCGACCACACCATGGAGCGCGCCGTGCTGATGGCTCGCTGCGCGCATGTTGAGGCCGCCGACTTGCACCTTCCCGCCGCGCGCGCGAACCAGTCCCGCATCGACGATCTCGACCTCGAAGCGGTTGAAGCCCTCCTGGTCCGCAAAGCACTTGCCCGCGCCCACGGCAACCTGACGCAAGCGGCGGAGCTCCTCGGATTAAGCCGTGGGTCGCTGTACCGCCGCCTGGAAAAGCATGGCATCGCGCCCTAGGCGGCGCGTGCCGTTGGGGCCCACCCGCCGGCGGCTCGGGTATGAGCGCCGTTTGCGTGTGCTTCTGCTCCTGCTCAGCCTGCCCGTGTTCGCGCTCACCGCCGTACTGCTGCACCAGTTCCGTGCATCAGCGCTCCCCTCCATTGCCGCTTTCGTATTTGTCGCGTTCGGCTGGGCTTTGCTGCAGGCAACGGTCACGGAGCAGCTGCTGCGCCCACTGCAAACGCTTGCCAACGTCGTGGCCGCGCTGCGCGAAGGCGACTACTCCTTTCGCGCCCGGGGCGCGCGCCGGGGAGACGCGCTGGGCGACCTGGCCCTCGAAATTAACGCCCTGGCCAACGACCTGCAGCGCGAGCGCACGGCTTCGATCGAGTCCGCAGCGCTGATCCGCCGTGTCCTCATGGCGCTTGAAGCGCCCGTGCTCGCCTTTGACGAGCGCGGCGTGCTGCGCCTGCTCAACCACGCGGCCGCTTCCCTTCTCCGGGTCCGCTCCGTGGACGCGGCGCTGGGCCGCCACGCGGAAGCGCTCGGCGTCGCGCACCTGCTCCAAGCACCCGACGAGCAGGTCGTCACGATGGGGGTCGTGCAATGGATGGTGCGCCGGAGCGGGTTTCGCGAGAGCGGCGTCCCGCATCTGCTGCTCCTGTTGTCCGACGTGAGCGCGGCGCTGCGGCAGGAGGAGCGGCAAGCCTCCCAGCGGCTCATTCGCGTCCTGGGGCACGAGATCAACAACTCGCTCACGCCCATCAAGTCGCTTGCCGGTTCGCTCCGCACGCTTGCGGCCCAGGGCGCGCCCACGCAGCAGTTTGAGCGCCCGCTCGAGATCATCGAGGACCGCGCCGCCTCGCTCAACCGCTTCCTCACCGCCTACCGCCAACTCGCGCAGCTGCCTCCGCCCCGCCGGGAGCCGCTCGCGCTGGGGCCGCTGCTCCAAAGCCTTTCGGCGCTCGAAACGCGTGTCCCCGTCGCTCTCCATCCCGGGCCTGTGCGCACGCTGCTCGCCGACCGCGATCAGCTGAGCCAGGCCGTTATCAACCTGCTCCGCAATGGGGCCGAGGCCGCGCTCGAAAACAGCGCGGAAGTGCCGCGCCTGGAGCTGCGGTGGTTCGAGAACGAGAGCCGCGCCGTCATTTGCCTGCGCGACTCGGGCCTGGGCATCGCCAACCCCGCCAACCTATTCGTGCCGTTTTACACGACCAAGCCGGGCGGTGCAGGGATCGGGTTGGCCTTGGTCAAGCAGATCGCCGAGGCCCACGGCGGCACCGTCGCGCTCCGCAACCATTCAGGAGGCGGTGCCGAAGCGGAGCTCCGCCTCCCTTTTTAGCGGGTTACCGGGCGGGCAGCTCCGCCAAAACCTCTTCCGCTGTGGTCCGATCGCCGTGGGTGTGGCTGACTTTTTCCCAGGCAATTGTCCGGTGCGGGTCGAGGATAAATGTCGCCGGGTAAGCAGTCTCATGCGGGGCATCCCAGCGGAGCCCATACAGGTTGGTCACCTTGTAATCGGGGTCGACCACCAACTGAATGTCCGGGGGCAGGTTGGCCTGCTTTTCCAGGAACTCCTTGGCGTGCGCGTTCAGCTCGGCCGGCGGCCCCGGATACACAAAAAGCACATGCGCGTGCTTGGCCGCAAACCCCTCGCTGTGGTCCACGAAGTCGTGCACCTGCTTCACGCAATAAGGGCACTGGTAGCCCGGGTACCCGCGCAGCATCACAAGCACCGTCGCGCCTTTCGCGGCGTCCTGCGCCAGGTCCACGGGGGCGCCCGCAGGCGTGGACAAAGTAAAGTCAGGCGCGGCTGCGCCCTTCTCAGGCGTTTGCGCCCCGGCCACGCCCGGGAGCAAGCCCGCGCTCAACACAATCCCCGCCAACCGCCAACCGCCCCAGGGGATACCGCTCTTCTTTGTCGCCATGCCCATGCGCTCCTGTTCCCGCCCTTGCCGCTCTCCATAGGAGGGAGCGCGGCCTTGAAAGGTTACAAGGCCGCGCTCCGAAACGAGCCGCGGTGTAACCTCTTCTTCGCTTTCCGCGTCCCACCCCTGCTGCTTGCAAGCAAGCTCGCCGGGGCCCGCCCCGACATACACCTCAAATTCCCGGAGCGCTGCCATGCTATCCCTTTTCCGCGTTTTCTCCCTTTCCGCCTCGCTTGCACTCCCCTTCTTGAGTGCTCCGGCCCAAACCGGCACAAACGGGCAGCGCAGCGCGGTGCTGGTTGAGCTTTTTACCTCCGAAGGCTGCTCGAGCTGTCCGCCGGCCGACGCGCTGCTGCGCCGGACGAACGGGAGCAAAACCGCGGAAGGGCAGCTCATTGTCGGGCTCAGCGAACACGTGAACTACTGGGACGGCCTGGGCTGGCGCGACCCGTATTCCTCCCAAACGTCCACCGATCGGCAGAATGTTTACGGTGCGCACTTTGGCCTCGGGAGCGTATACACGCCGCAGATGGTGGTGAACGGGCGCGAGCAGCTGGTGGGCAGCGACGCCCGCGCGCTCCAAACAGCGCTCGCGCAGGAAGCGGGGCAACCGCATGCCACCCTGCACATCCTTTCGGCGCAAAAGGAAGCAGCGAATCTCCTTTTCACCTATTCCGCCGCGGACCTGCCCCAAGGCGGCCCGGTCGACCTCCTTGCGGTGCTGGTGGACGACGCGGATCGCTCCGATGTCCTCCGGGGCGAGAACTCCGGGCGCGACCTGATCCATGTTTCGGTCGCCCGAAGCTTCGCCCCTCTGGGAACACTGCGGCCAACCGCGGCGCAAACGGTCACCCTGCCTCTGCCCCCGGCCCTGGTCCAGTCGTCCGGAACAGGGCACCACCTCGTGCTTTTTGCGCAAGCCCGGGGGACTCTCGCGGTGGCGGGTGTCGATACCCATGCGTTTTA
This sequence comes from Acidobacteriaceae bacterium, assembly GCA_965218545.1. Lineage (GTDB taxonomy): Bacteria > Acidobacteriota > Terriglobia > Terriglobales > Acidobacteriaceae > EB88. The sequence continues at coordinate 54,328 of CBDCLB010000003.1, forward strand.
ACACTCGGCAGCGGTTGGCTGGTCTAGGATCAGGGGTGCAGTTCGGAAAGCGGGGAAGCGTGATCGCACAGGAGGCACAGCTCGCAGCGCGCGAGGAAATAGCCTGGAAGGACCGATCGTGGGCGCTCGCGCTCGGGAGTCTCTTGTTTGCGCTGCTTCAAAGCGCCTGCACCGCGGTGATGGCGATCAGCGGCCTGCGCCTCGTTATCGGCGTCGGCTCCCTTGCCGCGGCGTCGGGGGGCCTCAAGTTCATGGCCGCCATCCATGGCGATGCGATTCGCATCCCCATGCTCTTGTTCGCCGTCGTCGGCTCGCTCCTCAACTTGTATTCTGTGTGGCTCATCCGATCGCTGCGCGCGCGCCCAGCGGCCCGGTGGCGGGTCAGCCCGATCGCGCCTGAAAAAAAACGCGCGGAAAACCTTCAAATCGCGCTCGCAATCCTCACCTTGCTGCTCGTCGCCGCCGAGTGCGCGGCGCATGTTTACCTTAAAGGCTCTGCTTAGCGCCCTCGTCCGTCGGCCCGGTGATCTCCCGGGCCAGCCTTGCGTGCAGGCGCTCACTAAACCCCACGGGCAGCTCAAATACGCGGTCGTCCGCCGTCAGCACCAGGATATTGCGGGTGGAGTCGAGGATAGCGGAGCAGATCTCACAATACTCCAGGTGCCGCTGCACTTGCTCCCGAACATCGGGAGGCAGGGTATCGTCCAGGAAGCCGGAGATGTAATCCCAGACATGCTTGCACGCGAGAATCACCGGAACCACCTCCTCTTTGGATTCATCTTCTTGAGCTCCGGGGCCAAACGCCGCTGCAGCATCAGCCGCGCGCGATGAAGCCGGACCTTGACGGAAGCCGCGGTAATGGTGAGCGCCGCGGCGGTTTCATCCACACTCAGTTCTTCCACGTCGCGCAGCATCACGACCTCGCGGTAGATCAGCGGCAGCTCGCCGATCGCCCCTTGCAGCAGTGCGCGCATCTCCTTGCGCTCCAGCACTTCGGACGGGATCTCCCGCCAGTCCCGCAGGAGCGCCGGCGCGGCTGCGGGCTCCTCGTCGAGCGACTCTTCACGCACCGTGCTTTGCCGCCGCAGCCGACCTCGCGCTTCGTTCAGGGTGATGCTGATGAGCCAGGTGCTGAACTTCGCCTGTCCGCGAAAACCCGCGAGGCTCCGGAACGCCTTTAAAAACGCTTCCTGGGCAACATCTTCGGCGTCCGAGGGGTTTTTCATCAGGGAAAACGCCATCTTGTACACGGCGAGCTCATAAGGCCGGATCAGCGCGTGATATCCCTCCGTGTCCCCGGCGAGAATCGCGGCGATCATGGCCGCTTCGTCCCTTTCTCCTGGCCCCGTCACCGTCAGAGCTGTTCCTCCTGGTTCGCAACAGGCCGAAAGGCGCGCGAACAGCCATGCACTGTTATGCATAGGAGCCGGACGACTCCAAAACGTTACAGAAAGGAAGAAGGAATGGTGGACGGTGGTGGGCGCAGCAGGATTTGAACCTACGACTTCCACCGTGTGAAGGTGGCACTCTACCGCTGAGTTATGCGCCCCTGAATCGGCCTCGGCTCAACCCTTAGGAAGGGGAAACGCGACGAGATCAAGCATAGCACCGGCGGTCAGGGTTTCGGAAGCGGCGCGATTTGCCCACGCGGCGACCGATCGCGGACGGAAGCTGCCCGCAGGTAAGATGAGTACCTGTGGAGCCGACCCGCCCAGCCGACGCACGAACTCCGGCACGTGAGCGCAAGGAGGGCTTTCCCGCCGGAGAATTTGCGGACGCAGAAGCTCGCGTCGGCGGAGACCAGGAAGACAGCCGGGAAGAAGAGCAGGAAGACGATCAGGAAACGCAACCTTTCGCGACGACCGGGGTTCACGAGGATATGGCGACCGCGGTGTACGACCGGGGCTGGGGAGCGCCCGCAGCGAGTGAATCTGCGGAGCGTTCGGCGGGAGCGCTCCCGGAGGACGGCTCCGACGCAGCCATCATGCTACGCGTGCGCGAAGGGGACGAGTCGGGCTTCAGCTACCTGATCGAGAAGTACCGCCGCCGGATGATCCACTACATGTTCCGCATGACCGGCAATCAGGCGGTGGCCGAAGAGCTGGCGCAGGAGGTTTTCCTGCGCGTGTACCGCTCGCGGGAAAGCTACCGGGCCGAGGCGAAGTTTTCCACCTGGCTCTATCGCATCGCAACCAACCTGGGCGTGAACTACGCGCGGGACCACAAGCATGAGCGGGCGGCGCAAAGCGTGTACCTGGACCAGCCCGACGCGGAAACCGGCACAACGCCGGACGTGGCCGACAGCCGCATGACGGTGGAGCAGACCCTGATGCGGGACGAGCGGATGGCCGGGATTCGCGCTCAGGTGATGGCCCTGCCGGAGCGGCAGCGGCAGGCCGTGCTGATGCACAAGTACCAGGAGATGGACTACCGCGAGATCGGCTCCGTGCTGAAACTGTCGGAGTCGGCGACAAAAAGCTTGCTGTTCCGCGCCTATCAAACGCTGCGCGAACGGCTGAAGGATTACGTGTAAACGGGAGTGAGGGCGATGAAGAACGAGATAGATTGCAGGGGGATGGAGCGGGCAATGCCCGATCTCCTGTTCGACCCCGCGGCAGCCCCCGCCGCGGCGCGCGCACACCTGGCGGCTTGCGCGTCCTGCCAAGGGGAGTGGCAAGCCCTGCAGCGGACTATGGGCGTGTTGAGCGGGTGGGAAGCGCCCGAGCCCACGCCTTTTTGGAACGCCCGCATGGGTGCGCGCTTGCGTGAAGAACAGGCGCGGCCCGCGCGCGGATGGGCGGGCTTTCGGGAGCGGCTGCGGACGCGTGTGTGGCTCAGCAATTACACACTGCGTCCGGTTGCGGGCGCGGCCGCGCTTGGGGTAGTCCTGGCGGTAGGCGGCGGCACCTGGCTCGATGTTCAATCCAGCCATCCGGTGCCGGCGGCGCAGGCCTCAAACACCGTGCGCGACCTCCAGTCGCTGAATGAGAACGCGCAGGTGTTTCAGCAGCTTTCCACGCTGGACGCGCCGGATACAAGCACGCAGGGGACGGACTGAGGAAAGTTTTCTCGGTTTCTAGTGTAGAAGTAAGAAAAAAGGAGACACAATGCGGAACGGGGTGACACGGAAGGGAAAGCTCGCAGCAGGGCTGCTGGCTTCCTTTCTTTTTTCGCCTCTTTCCCTGCGGACGGGCCTGGCTCAGCACGGTGCAGGCGGGCATGGCGCGGTACCCGGCCGTTTCGGGCAGGGGGGCGGTCACGGCGCCCGGACCGGCTCAGGCGAACACCTTCCCCAGTGGTTTGCCCGGCATCAACAGCTCACCCCCGCGCAGCAGGAAGACGCCCTGCGCCGCGAGCCCGGGTTTGGCCGCCTTCCTCAGGATCAGCAGCAAAGGTTGATCGACCGCCTCCATCGGCTTGATACCCTGCCCCCGGAACGCCGGCAGCGCATGATGGAGCGAAACGAGCGCTTCGAGGCGCTCCCTCCCGAGCGCCAGCAGGAGATTCGCGGGGCCGGCCAAGCCTTGGGGCAGATGCCTCAGGAGCGCCGTCAGGCTTTGCGGCAGGCCTTTCGTGACTTGCGCGCCCTGCCCCCGGAAGAGCGCGAGCGGGCGCTTGATTCGGCCCGTTTCCAGGCCGAATACTCTCCCCAGGAGCGCACCGTGCTCGGCAACCTGCTCTCGATCGAGCCGTACCAGCCGCCGCAGTAAGATTAGCTACTGCCGAAAGAAGTTCTTCGCGAGGAACAGCACGTTGGCTGGACGCTCGGCCAGGCGCCGCATGAAGTACGGGTACCACTCGCGCCCAAACGGCACATACACCCGCATCCGGTAACCCTGGGCCACCAGCGCGCGCTGCAGGTCGCGTCGCACGCCGTACAGCATCTGGAACTCGAAGCGGTCGAGCGGGACGCCCCGCTCCCGAGCGATCCGCTCCGTTCCCGCGATCATCTTGGGGTCGTGCGTGGCAACCCCGTGGTACACGCCGCTGCACAGCAGCATTTCTGTGAGCTTCAGATAGTTTGCGTCCACGTCCGCTTTTGCGGGGAACGCGAGCGCGGGCGGCTCTTGGTAGGCCCCTTTGCACAATCGGATGCGGATGCCCTCGCGGTTCAGGGTGCGCACATCCTCCTCCGAGCGGCGGAGATAGGCCTGGATCACCACGCCCACGCTGCCGGGGTAGCGCCGGTGGAGGCGGCACACCAGGTCGAGCGTCGCCTGCGTGTAAGCCGAGCCTTCCATATCCACGCGCAGAAAGGTCCCGATGCGCGCGGCGTGCTCGACCAGGGAACCGACAATCCGTTCCGCCAGCGCCGGATCGAGGTCCATACCCATCTGGGTCAACTTCACGCTTACATGGGCATCGAGCCCGCGCTGCCCGATCGCGTCCAGCAGTGCATGGTAGATCGCGGCCGAGCGCTCGGCCTCTTCCGGCGTGTGGACATTCTCTCCCAGGCTGTCAAGAGTGGCGTGCAGGCCGTCGCGGTTCAAAGCCGCGGCGGCGGCGAGCACCTCTTCCGCCTCAAGCCCGGCGACAAAACGCGAAGAAACGCGCTTACCCGCAGCCGAAGCCTCGGAAAACCTGCGCAGGGGCTGGTTGCGCGAAAGCGTGATGAAGGTGGATCGGAGAATGGCCATGGAACTCCAGATTATCTTTACACGCCAGCCCCAGGCAGTGGCCACCGGCCGCGCAAGGGGGTCTTAGGCCTACCCTCCGATGTGCACCATGGTCCGGCCGGGCTGCAGGAAGCCGGCCTCCCCGATATGGTGCCGGGCTTCCTTTTTCTCCACAGTCGCTTCTATGAAGCCGCGAATATCATCATCCGTGCCGCCGCGTCGGAGGACACCGTGCAGGTCGTGGTCGAAATGAGAAAACAAGCAGGTCCGGATTTTGCCGTCGGAGGTCAGGCGAACCCGGCTGCACGCCCCGCAAAAGGCCTGCGATACCGGCGCGATCACGCCGATCTCCCCGACGCCGTCGTCAAAGGTATAGCGCCGCGCGGTTTCACTCGGGTTGTTTGCAGGCAGGGGCACGATCGGGCGGAAGCTCGCCAGCATTTCGAGCACTTCGGCCAGCGGTACCACAGTGTCCGGAGCCCAGATCCGATCTTCCTCCAACGGCATGAACTCGATAAACCGGACAATCACGTCTTCGGTCCGGGCAAACTCCGCGAAAGGTACGATCTGGTCGTCGTTCCAGCCGCGCAGCACGACGCAGTTCACTTTGACGGGACCCAGCCCGGCCTCCCGCGCCGCCCGTACGCCGCGCAAAACGTGATCAAAGGAGCCCGGCACCCGGGTGATGCGCGCGAACCGCTCCGGCTCGACCGCATCCATGCTCACCGTCACGCGGTTAAGCCCCGCCGCGCGGAGCGGGTGCGCCAGCTTCTCGAGCAGATGCCCATTTGTTGTCAGCGCCAAATCCAGCGGCTTGCCTTCCGGCGTCCGCAGGTGTGACAGCTCGCGGATCAGCTCCACAAGGCCCCGCCGCAAAAGCGGCTCGCCGCCCGTGAGCCGCACCTTCTCAATGCCCAGCGAGGCAAACACCCGCACCATGTGCAGGTAATCTTTTAGCGGCAACTCCGCCGGAGGAGTGGCTGCTTCGCCGGAGCGGCAATACACGCACCGATAATTGCAACGGTCGGTTACGGATACCCGCAGGTCGGTAATACGGCGCCCAAACTTGTCCATGAGTCCTTTTCCCGCAAGATCAAGACCAGCTTGGGCGAGGGGTGGGGAGGTCTTCGGGATGGGAGCAAGCGTCGTGGCCATCGGGTTTCGCTCTGCGGCGTTCATTCTTTTTGATGCGTGGGCCCCGCCCGGGACTCGCGGGCGCAGTCCCTTGCCGGGAGAAGCCTAGTATAAGGCCATATCTCTCCCGCAGGCCGCGAAGACGCGTGTATACTGACGGATGTCCCAACCAGCACGCAACCCAGCAGGAAACCCATGCCTAAACTGAAAACGCACAAGGGCGCAGCGAAGCGCTTTAAGAAAACCGGCACCGGCAAGATCAAGCGCGGCCAATCGAAGATGCGCCACATCTTGACGTCGAAGGAAACCAAGACCAAGCGCAAGCTGGCCCACACCGCTCTGGTTTCGGATGCCGACCACGCCAAGGTCGCCCGGATGATCCCCTACGCCTGAGCGCTTTCCCGAGCTTCGGGGCTCAACCTGAAGCGCCTTCCAGGCGCACGCGTGTGAAGAGGTCCACCTACCTCCAGCCGCGAATCCAGCCAATCAAAAAAGGAGTCGAACTATGCCACGCGTCAAACGTGGAACCAAACGCAACGACCGCCGCAAAAAGATACTGAAGCGCGCGAGCGGGTATTTCCTCACAAAGTCAAAGCTGTACCAGGCAGCCCAGGAGGCTGTTGAGCGCGGCTTGAAGTTCGCCTACAGCGGCCGCAAGCAGAAGAAGCGGCAGTACCGCTCGCTGTGGATCGTGCGTATCAATGCCGCCGCCAAGCTCAATGACATTTCCTATTCGCAACTGATGCACGGCCTCAAAACAGCCGGCGTAGAGCTTGACCGCAAGATGCTCGCGGAGCTGGCCGTGCATGATGAGCAAGGCTTTGCGGCGCTTGTTGGGCAGGCAAAGGCCGCGCTGGGCACGCAGGCAAGCGCCGCCTAATTTCCCCCAACCCGAACGATCAAAGTGCGCCCGCAATGGCGCACTTTTTTGTGCGCGCCTGCGATTTCCTCGGGTCCGTTGGGGCCGCACAACACCCTCTCCTTCACCCGCATCCCTGCTACGGGAGGAACTAAAACATGGCAAACGACGATCGGGCGGTTAAGAATCTAATTTCGGTGCTGCGGGATGGACAAAAGGGTTTTGTCGACATCGGTGAGCATCTGCAGCATCCGGAGCACCAGTCCTTCTTTATGCAGGAGGCGCAGGTGCGCGGACGCTACGCCGATGAGCTGGAGCACGCGGTGAACCGGACAACGGATGCCGATGTCCACGAGAGCGGCACAACGGTCGGCGCTATTCACCGGGGCTGGGGCGACCTGAAGGCCAAGCTGGGCGGCGGCGACAAGACCCTCCTCGATACCGCGGAACAGGGCGAGGACGCCGCGAAGAAGGCCTACAAGGAAGCGCTCGACGATACGGCCATTTCGGATACGATTCGCACCCTGATCTCCGAGCAATACGTGCACGTCCAGCAATCGCACGATATGGTTCGCGGTTTTCGCGACGCGGCTTCGAGCTAACCGGCTTTACCAGACAAGCAGACCTCGCGCCCCGAGGTCTGCTTTTATCTTGCGTATGATTCGCTCCTACCTGCATCACCGTCCTGTTATTCCCGAAAGCTGCTACATCGACCTGTCCGCGCAGGTCATCGGCGATGTGGTGCTTGGCGAGCAGGCCAGCGTATGGATGAATGCTGTCATTCGTGGCGACGTCCATTCCATTCACATCGGAGCGCGATCCAACGTGCAGGACTGCGCGGTGCTACATGGAATGCGAGGTTTACACCCCGTGCACGTAGGGGAGGGTGTCACGATCGGACACAATGCCACAGTGCATGGCTGTGTGGTCGAGGATAACTGCTTGATCGGCATGGGCGCGCGCGTACTAAACGGCGCGCGCATCGGCGAGGGTTCGATCGTTGCAGCGGGAGCCGTGATCCCGGAGGGAATGGTGGTGCCGCCGCGTTCGCTGGTAGCGGGGGTTCCTGGGCGGCTCCGGCGTGAGACTAACGCGGAGGATTACGAACGGATCAAGATGTACGCGCGCAATTATCTCGACTATACGAGCGTTTACAAGAGAGAAGCTGGTCTCCCCTCTAGTTAAGGGCGGTTCTGGTTTGCGAGCATTTGCATCGTTCGCTGCTGCTCACGTTCTCTGTCGAGATCCTGCTCTGTACGGTCGGTATACGCCCAGATTAAAGACGCCACCCAGCCAAGTACCGTCCACCCGAAGAGAAAATTCACTATCCCGACGCCAATTCTGCTCATAGCACGACGCCGAATTGCGATGATGAGCGGCAGGAAGTACACAGCAAGTGCGAGACCGCAGCCCACTAGAAAAGCAATGAAGGCGAAGGGAGCGAGGAGATGGTGTGCCATACCTCATCCTTATGCCAGCAACTCTCAATTTGCAAGAGATTTCTGTGTTCATTTTCGACGGCCACACATATAGGCGCAAAGCTACGCGCATCGGTGTTCGAGCCATTCCCTCACCATTCCTTTTCGACTGCTAAACTGCTGATATCAAGTCGATGAGCCCCTTGAAAGCAGTCCGCGGCACGCGCGACCTGCTGCCGCCGGAAACCGAGCTGTGGAACCGCGTAGAAGCGACCGCGCGGCGCGTCTTTGCGCGCTACAACTTCGGCGAGATTCGTACGCCCGTCTTTGAGGCCACAGAGCTGTTCGCGCGCGGGGTGGGCGAGGAAACGGACATTGTTTCGAAGGAAATGTACACGTGGGAGGACCGGGCGCGCGCGGCGAGCGAAAAAGCGCAGTCGCTCACGCTGCGGCCGGAAAACACGGCCGGCGTGGTCCGCGCGTATATCGAGCACAAGCTGGGCGAAACAGGCCTGTTGCAAAAACTCTTTTATATAGGCCCGCAGTTCCGGCGCGAGCGCCCGCAGAAAGGGCGGTACCGGCAATTTTTTCAGATCGGTGCGGAGGTGATCGGGCCGCCTTCGGCGGGGTCGGAGTCGCCCCTGCGCGATGCGGAAGTGATCGAAATGCTCGCGGCGTTCTTGAATGAGCTGGGCATCTCGGGATGGCGGCTTGCGATCAACTCCGTCGGCTCGCTCGCGGACAGGCCCCGGTATATCGCCGCTCTGCGGGAGGCCCTCGCCTCGGTCGCGCCCGAGCTCTGCGCGGACTGCCAAAACCGCGCCCACACCAATCCCCTGCGCGTGCTCGACTGCAAAGTGCCCGAGGACCAGCCGAAGATCGATGCGCTGCCGAAGATCGCGGACTTCCTGGACGAGCACTCCCGCGCGCACTTCGCCGCCGTGCTGGCCGGTCTCGATGCTTGCGGCATCGAGTACACCGTCAACCCGCGCCTGGTGCGCGGCATCGACTACTACACGCGCACGACGTTCGAGTTCACTCATGACGCGGGGCTCGGGACGCAAAACGCCCTGCTCGGCGGCGGCCGGTATGACGGGCTGTCGGAGATGCTGGGCGGCCCGCGCGCGCCGGGCATCGGCTTCGCGATCGGCGCCGACCGGCTGGTGCTCACGCTCCAATCGCAAGCCAGCGAGCCCGCCGCGATTAAGGCCGACTTCTTCATTGCCCCCGTGGGCGAGGCGCAAAACCCCGCCGCGCTCGAGCTCGCGCGTGAGCTGCGGGCTCAGGGGTTGCGGATCGAGCTGGGTGACGGGTCCTTCCGGGTGAAGAAGTCGTTCGAAACCGCCGACAAGCTCGCGCGCAAGATCGTGCTGCTGGGCGAGGATGAGGTGGCAAGCGGGATGCTCACGGTGAAGGACTTCGCAACCGGCGAGCAAACCAAAGTACCCCGGCAGGAGCTAGCGACTGCTTCGCCCGAAGCCGTGTATAACCAGCGTCGCCTCTCGTGATGCCGGAACAATTTTCCAGTTGACATCGTACGCAGTACGATCCAAAATAGTACCAATACGGCTGGCTCCTCTTCGCGAAAGCGTACGGGCCGGTTTTCTATTTGTGGGATTTACATCTGCCACATCTGTACGCGAAACCCTACCGAAGCGTAGCGGAACAACTCGAAATTCTGGCCGGCCGAGGTATGATCATTACCGATATGGCGGCCGCACAAAGCTGCCTGGAGCGCATTGGCTATTATCGTCTGAGCGCATACTGGTACCCTTTCAGGCAGAAAAATGCTGTCGAGAGCTACTCATCCGCAGTGGCGGAGGATGCAGATGGCGATAATTTCGCTCCGGGGACCACGTTCCAGCAAATCATGGATTTGTATGTCTTTGATAGGCAGCTGCGGTTGCTTTTTCTCGACGCTCTAGAGCGCGTTGAAGTCGCGCTGCGCGTCGACATCGCCCTCTTACTCGGAGCGCGTGGCGGTTGGGCCCATCGAGACCCAGCGCATTTGCATGGAAAATTACAAAAGTAGCTGACCCAAAGAGCGGAAAAGCAAAGCACCAGGAATGGCTTGCCAAGCTAGACCGAAAGTTTGCGCTTTCTCACGAAGAGTTCGTCAGACACTTTAAACAGAAGTATCCTCGCGAAAATCTTCCTCTTTGGATTGCAATTGAACTCTGGGATTTCGGATTGCTCTCCGTACTACTCAGTGGGCTGAAGCACGCCGATCAGGAGCAGCTTGCAGCCAAGTACCACCTACGTCGCCCGGAGCTGCTCACCTCCTGGGTACGAAACCTAAACCATATCCGCAATATCTGCGCCCACCATAGCCGGTTTTGGAACAGATCGCCTATCGATCAAATCGCGCCGCCTCGTGTCGGCGAGACCCCGATGCTGGACCATCTCGCTACCGATCAGAGGGCGCTTGTCCGCATTTATGCGTCTGCAGCCGCTTTACAATTCCTGCTGCGTACAATCCATCCAGCTTCATCTTGGGCGCAAAGACTTAAATTGCACTGTGCAAGCTTTCGCATTACCGAGAGAACAAATCTAACTCAAGCAGGCTTTCCTGTTCGCTGGGAGAACTTCGAGCTTTGGAAGCCGGCTGCGCTGTAGTCGTGAGCAGCGGATTCAGTACACTTGAGCGGAGACATTCGTGCAAGTAGAGGATCCCCCGTTGCTCGACCACCTAGGACAACTGCAACGCACCGATACCTGCGGCGCCCTGCGCGCCGCGGACGCTGGCCGGGAGGTCACCCTGCTCGGCTGGGTGAACCGGCGGCGCGACCATGGCAACCTCATCTTCCTCGACCTGCGCGACCGCTACGGCATCACGCAGATTGTGCTGGACCGCGATCTCGCGCCCGAGGGCCACGCGAAGGCCGAGCACGTGCGGCCCGAGTACGTCGTGGCAGCGCTCGGCACCGTGCGCCCACGCGGTGAGGGCGCGACGAACCCCAACATGGCCACGGGCGCTATCGAGGTCGTCGCGCGCGAGCTCCGGGTGCTCAACGACGCCAAGCTCGCGCCGTTCTCGCCCGCCGAGGATGCCATCGCGAACGAGGAGGTCCGGCTCAAGTACCGCTACCTAGACCTGCGCCGCGCGGAGATGCAGCGCAATTTCCTGGTCCGGCACAAGGTCGCGCTCGCCGTGCGCCAGTACCTGTCTTCGCTCGGCTTCCTGGAGGTCGAAACGCCCATGATGACGCGGTCGACCCCCGAGGGCGCCCGCGACTATCTAGTACCCAGCCGCGTGCATCCGGGCGAGTTTTTCGCGCTGCCGCAGTCGCCGCAGCTGTTCAAGCAGATCCTGATGATCTCGGGCTTCGACCGCTACTTCCAGATCGCCCGCTGCTTCCGCGATGAGGACCTGCGCGCGGACCGGCAGCCTGAGTTCACGCAGATCGACCTGGAGATGACCTTTCCGCAGCAGGACACGATCTTCGGCGTGGTCGAGGGGTTCTTGAAAGCGGCCTTCGCTGCGGTGGGCATCGCGCTGCCAACGCCTTTCCCGCAGATCACCTGGGACGAGGCCATGCGGCGGTTTGGGATCGACAAGCCGGACCTGCGCCTGCCGGGCCTAACCGACGTGCGCGACGCGTTCTCGCCCGAAGACTTGCAATCGCTCGCAATCGACCCCGAGCTGCCGGTCGTCGCCGTCCGCATCCCACGCATGGGCGAGCTGTCGCGCAAGGAGCGGGACGAAAACCGCCCGCTATTCGACCCACGCAAGGGCGGCAAGCTCATCGACGACCTCAAGCGCCTGGAAAAAACTTTCCCGCAAGCCGTCGCGACCATCCGCGAGCACGCCGAAGCTGCCCCGGACGACCTGCTCGTGCTGGTCGCGGGCGACGCTGCGGCTCCCGTGAAACTTTCGGAAACGAAATCGCCGGGCCGGTTGTCCGAGCGCGAGATCGGCGTCCTGAGCGCCGCCGGAGCGCTGCGCGTCGAGCTCGCGCGCAAATACGCTGACCGGCACGGCGCGTTTACGGAAACCGGCCGCGTGGTCGACGCGGCCGCCGCGCAACTCAGCCAATCGCTCCACGGCGGCTTTCATGCCGGGCATGGCGACGGGTCCGAGCTCGACCGGCCCGCGGCTGTGGACGGGCGTCAGGCCTTCCATCCCATCTGGGTCACAGACTTCCCCATGTTCGAGCAGGACGCGGAAACCGGTCGCTGGTCGCCCGCGCATCACCCATTTACCTCGCCGCATGAGGCCGATATGGACCGCCTCACCAGCGACCCTGCTTCGGTCCGCGCCCGGTACTACGACTTGGCGATGAATGGACTCGAGCTCGGGTCCGGCTCCATCCGGATTCACCGGCAGGACATTCAGCGCAGGATTTTCAAGGCCCTCGGCATGGACGAGGCGGAAGCGAAGCAAAGGTTCGGGTTTTTCCTCGACGCGCTCGAGTATGGCACCCCGCCCCACGGCGGCATCGCCCTGGGGCTTGACCGGATCGTCATGATCCTGGCCGGTGCGGGCTCGCTGCGGGAGGTCATCGCGTTCCCTAAAACCGCAAAGGCGATCGACCTGATGGTCGACGCCCCCACGCCCGCAACCGAGCAGCAGCTGCGCGAGTTGCACATCCGGACAGCGCTCAAGAGCTAGCTCGTAGGCGTGTAGTTTCTTACGCCGGTACTCTCTCTTTTCTCAGCTTCCTGCTCTTGGCGCGTGAGGCGTGTTGCTTGCGCTCAGGCTTGCACCCGCCCCGCTTGCCAATCTCCGCCATCCATTTTCGGCTGCCGTAAACGCCTTCAATCAGCGCATCCACGTGGAAGTCGGCGTCCAGATCCGGAAAACGGAATGCAAAACCGATGCCCATCATCTCGTAATTGCGGAGCTGCTGGGGGCTCGCATTCTCCAGACCCTGGAGATTTTCGACGGGAATGGCAATGCGAAGCTCATTGCTGAGAGAAATAACAAGGATGTGAGAGCTTTCCAGGTATTCGACTCTGGTCGCGTAGGGGTCTGAGCCTTCTTTTTTCTCGCGAACGCGGGCCGCTTTCAAAGCAGCTTCAATTTCCGCGTCGGTGGTTCTGACCGGGTGCTTTGGGTCAGCCATGGTGTTCCTCCCAGAGAGCCTTAAGGGCGGCGTAATTTTCCGAGGCGAGCTCAAGGATTGCGCGGACATCGGAAGACTTGGCGTTTGCGGGTTTCACATTTCTCTTCCGCGCCGAAAGAGCTACGGTCCCATCCTCCAGCAGGTCGACAATAATTTCCACTTCGGCCTTAAAGCCGTGAACGTGGGCAGGCAAGTGATCGTCCGGAAATACCTGAAACCACACTGCATCAATGCGGATCGTGCCCAAGTCTCTATCTCCATGCAAGCTCCATGCCCCGCAGCAAAACAAGCAGGCGCTCAGACATGGGACTACTTGCGATGCCCGATCTTGTACACGATGCCAACCGCCCCAAAAAACTCGTTCTGGCCGATACCCGAGTAGTGCGTCGGTTGGTAGTCGCCGGTAAACCGGACGGCAAACTTGGGCCCGATTTTGTAATCAGCCCAGCCGCCAAGGGCGTAGGCACTGGCCAGCTGTGAGTTGTAAATGCCGATCTGGCGCGGCTGGATGCCGGATCCGCTGAAAGCCTGGCCGAAGTTGCCCTGGGCGCCCCCGATCAGAATGTGCGCGCCTGCGGTGTATTTGTCCGTTTGATACAGCCGGAAAGAAGGCCCAAACAGGAAAAGGTATTCGGACATGGATGAAGTCGACGGCAGGGCGTAGGGGTTAATGGGGAGGTCGTAGTTTCCATATAAACCCCTCGCGGTGGCTTCAAGACCGAACAGGTCGCCAAACCAACCGGTCGCGGAGCCCTGCCAGCCCAAAAGATTGGTCGCGCGCACCTGGTGGGCGAACCCGGGGTTGAAGTGCGAATAGGCAGCGCCGCCCTGCACGTCGAGGCGCTCGGCATCGCTCGCGCCGGCAACAGCAGGCGCTGTTGCCGTGACCTGGGCGTAAAGCGAAGGGGCAAAGAGGGCGGCGATAGCAAAGGGCACCGCGCACAGAAAGTGTTTCCGAAACGTCAACGAAAATCTCCTCGGGAAGGGGCGGCCGGATTCCGGGCGCGCGCGCCGCTCAACGGCCGGACAGCATCGTTTTCTAGCATAGCGCGAGCGTATCGCCCCGGTAGGCTGAAGCGCTAAGGTACTCTAGTTCATCCAGCGGCGGTCATTCGGGTCGCGGCGCCCTTGGCCGCCCGAGGTGGGGCGCCCGGTATCCGGATCTACGTAACGGCCCTCGGAGTCGAAATGCACGTCGCGGTTTTGCTTGCGCATGTACACTTCAAACTTCTTCGCGGCATCGCGGCGCTTCCAGCGGTAATAATCGTTGCGCATGTCCAGATAACGCTGGCCGGTGGCGGCCGTAAACCCGCGGCGCGGTGCTGCCTTAATGAACAGAAAGCCCGCGAGTGCTCCGCCGAGCTGCGCCAGCGCATACACCCGGCTTTCCCCAAACAACTGCGCCAGCGCGAACAGCATATAGATCGCGACCAGGTATTTAGCCCGCATGGTCACGGGAAGCGGGAAGAGCGTGAACTGCATGTCGCCGTAAAAGACGCCAAAGGCGATGAGGAGGCCGAAGATGCCGCCGAACGAGCCGGTGAGGCCCGCGATAAACAAGCCGCCGCTCGCCTGCGTGGCATAGGCCAGGCCCACCGCCGCCACCGCCGCGCCCAGCACGGAGATAAAGTACAGCTCGGCTACCCAGCGGCTGCCGTGGTTGGCTTCAAGAAACGCGCCCAGGAACCAGATCGAAAGCAGTTCCAGCGCCGTCCCCAGCAGGCCTCCGTGCAGGAAGCAGTAGGTAACGAGCTGCCACACCGAGCCGTGCATCACCATGGCCGGGGTCAGCGCGAACAAGAGCAGGAGGTGCGCTTCCAGGAGGGGGGCGGCCAGGTGCAGGAGAAGAAATGCGAAGTAAATGCCCAGATTCCAAATGATGAGCGTGCGCGTAAACCCGCGAAAGTCGGGGAAGGCAAGCATTCCGGCGGAACGGAAGGACGGCGGCATATGCCGTCTATTGTCTCAGGTCGGCGTGACTTCGGTGCGGAATCCCCACAGAGTTTTCCGGGCGCGTTCCCGGCGGTTTCGGGTAGAGTGGCGGGGTGAGGGTGCGCCCCATCGCGCGAGCTATCCGCAACGTTGCGCTTTCGTGCGCGCTCTTGCCCTTTGCCGCCCGCCCGCAAACCCCAGCGCCGGGTGCGCCGGTAATCCCGGCGGTGAGCGAGGCTGAAGCCCACGAACACCTCCAGCGGCGCGTCGAGCCAACCTACCCGGATGCCGCGCAGGCAGCGCAGGTAGCGGGCACGGTCACCTTGCGGGTCACCATCGACCAGGGAGGCCATGTCGCGCACATCGTCCCGGTCAGCGGCCCCGTCCTCCTCGTCCCTGCGGCGTCAGAGGCGGTGCGGCAATGGAAGTATGCCCCGTTCACGGTCCAGAACGCCCCCGCTGAGGTCCACACCACCGTGCGCGTTCCTTTCGGGGAGCTTGCCGCGCAAGCCGAGCAGCAGCGGCTGCTCGCCGAATACCGCCCGCTCTGGAAGGACTGCGCTGCTGCCGTGAGCACCGGCACCGATGTCGCGAAGCAGCTGGCGGCGTGCCGCTTCGCCGCCGGGGAGGCCGCGCAGTTCACGCCGGGAACCCGGCCAGGGGAACGCAGGCAGGCGGATGAGTACTATGCGGTGGCGCTGGCCCGGACCGGCAAGCTCCCTGAGGCCGCAACCTGGGCTGGGAAAGCGCTGCCGCTCTTTGCGCAGGACCCGGCCGACCCCGCAGGCGCGAACACCGCTTATCTACTGATGGCTCAAGCCGGCGCCGCCGGGGGTGATGTTGCAGCCTCGGCTCGGGATCTTACCCTGGCCGAAAATGGGCTCCGAAAGGCGCTCCGCGGCGCACCCAACCCAGACCTGAAGCGCCGCTACGCCGACGCCTTGAAAAAGTCGCTGGAGTTCCACGCCAAGCTTCTCACCCTCATGAGGAACCCGTCGGACGCTGAGGCGAAGCTGCACGAGGCAGATGCGCTCTAACCCTGTGCGCACCGGAAAGCCCCTACTTGAAAGCGCGGTCGTACGGTCTACAATTCAGCGCACCGGGAAGGGCACCACCGCGAGGCTCGCATGGCCTTCGCCGTCCACCGCGCGCACGCCGAAGATCACGTCGTCCTTGGACACGGGCAGGGTCGCCGTAGTTTCGTCGCCGAACTTTGCGGCATCGGCGGCGTACTGCCAATCCGTGGCCGCAAGCTCACGCCACAGGATCTGGTAGCGGGTGCCCGCGGGCGCGCCCGGGCCCGGCTTCCAGCGCAGGGTAGAGGTGTTGACGCCGGATAGCCCCGGGGGCGGCGTGGTAACCACCTGCACCTCAATGGGCGGCGGTGGCGCGCCGGCCAAGGTTGCGAGCGTGGCCGCGTTCAGCCGCGCGACCTCCGCGACATACCTGAAATCCACGTACTTCAGCAGATCTCCATACTGCACACCGTTTTCCATCCGCACGTTTTGGTGCTGGTGCTCGAAGTCCTCGCGCCACTCGGTAAAGCGCACCGCCGCGAACCCTTCCGCGTTGAACGAGCTATGGTCGCCCCCGCGCAGGAAGCGGTCGCGCCGCAGCTCCATGACTGGGTGAAAGTACCCGATCGAGCTCCCAATGCCCGCCGCCGGCTGGGCACCGTGGCCGAAGTAGGTTGCGTCCACGCCCGTGATGGCGCGGGCCAGCTCCCGCGAGGGCGAATCGCTTTCATACCCGAGCAGCTCAATCTGCTTGGTCTGCTCCGGCGTCGCGGTCGCGGGGATGCCCTCGGAAAACACCCGGACCGCACCCTTGTCCTGGAACCGATCGCCGGGCGTGGTGTTGCCGCCCACGATGTCGTTATTCAGCACGGCCTCCAGGTCCACATTCTCACTTTTGAGCAGCTGCGCCAGGTGGCGGCTGCCGAACAGCCCTTGCTCCTCGCCGGCGACCGTCGCAAAGATGAGCGTGGCGGGAAAGTGAAGTTTGGAAAGCGCGCGGGCACACTCGAGCGACACCGCCACGCCGGAAGCGTCGTCGTTCGCGCCCGGCGCTGGATCGGTGGCGTTTTCGTTTGAAGAGTTGCGGGAATCGTAGTGGCCCGTCACCAGAACCGTCCGGTTCGCCTCGGCCGGATCCGTTCCTTTCAGGACCGCGTATATGTTGGTGATTGTGGTGGGCCGCGGGATCCGGCTCCCGTAGTTGCCCGTCCCGGGCTGCTCCACAAAAGTGTCGCGCTTCACTTGGAGGCAGCCGCCGCATTCTTTGCTGATGGCCGTGTACTGCGCAAAGAGCCAGTCGGCCGCAGCCGTTACCCCGGTCCCCGGCGGAAGATTCGGCGTCATGCTCGACAAGGTGGACCGGTTCCCGAAGCCGATCAGGGTCTCGATATCGTGGTGGATCGCGTCCGGAGAGATGGTGTGGAGCGCGGCGGCGATCTTCGGATCCGCGGGCTGCGCGGTGAGATGGGCACCGGCCGCATCCAGATCGCGTTTCCCATCGTCAGAAAAGCAATGCGCGGGAATGGCAAGAGCGCCTGCTGCGAGAAAGGCCGCTCCGGCCCCGCCGCGGATTGAGAGAAAACTTTTCCCCATAGATCGACCGTCTCCAGGCTCTGCTCACGCATCTCTACGCAGAAGAAAACAGCGTAAGCGCAAACACAATGCACAATGGGAAGCAGAGCAGTTTCTGTTGTTCACAACCTTACACCCCCAACTGGATCCCGGAGGAATTTCCATGCTTTGCCCAGAATGTGATAACGCTCTGGATATCGACGCCGACGATGTTGAAGAAGGCGACTCGGTAACTTGCGATGAGTGCGGGACCGAATTTGAAATCGTCGCCACGGATCCGCTCGAGCTCGCGCGCACAGACGAGGAGATCGACGAAGAGGGCCTTAACCTGGCCCAGGAAGAGGAAGAGTAATGAGCGGGAAATGCTTCGCGGTGTACCGGGCCAAGCTGAGGCGCGGGGCGCGAAGCCCCGTCCTATGGTGGACCCTTGGTCTGCCATGTCTTGTTTCTGCAACGCTCGCAGCCACTGTGCACGCGCAAACTACGGTGCGGACTGTGGAGGGCAAGGCCCTGAACGGCAGCGGCGCGCCGCTGCCCGGCAGCATTGTTTACCTCCAGGATCAAAAAACGAATATCGTCAAGACCTACATTGCGACCGACGACGGCAGCTACCGGTTCGGGCAGCTGTCTACCGACACGGACTACCTGCTTTGGGCCAAATACAAGGGGGAAAAGAGCAAAGACAAGCTCATCAGCTCCTTTGACACCAAGCCGGTCATCACCTACGACTTCCACATCGGGAAGTAAGCGCCCCTCGGAGCAAAGGAAAGGCACCGCTTTCGCAAGCAGTGCCTTTTCTTGTTTGCAAGCAGGCTACTGGCGCTTCCAGTTCATCAGGTCGCCCAGGGTTGTAGTCGAGCTCGATACAGGAGGCTTGTAGGCTTCTACGTCGGCGCGGCTGCCTTCCTCGCCCACAGCACGGAGACTCAGGCCGACTTTTTTCTCGTCCGGGCTCATTTTGATGATCTTGAACTCGTGCTCCTGGCCGGGTTCAAGATTCACGCCGTTGCCGTCAGAATCGGTCGCCTCGGAGATGTGGCACAGGCCCTCGACGCCGTCCGTGATCTCGACAAAGGCTCCAAACTGCGCGGTGCGCAAGACTTTGCCGTGCACCACGTCGCCGACCCGGTGCTGGTCGAAGAACTTCTCCCAAACATCCGGCTCCAGCTGCTTGATCCCGAGCGACAGCCGGCGATTTTCGGGCTCCACGCCAAGAACCACGGCGCGGAGCTTTTCGCCCTTCTTCAGGACCTCCGACGGGTGCTTGATCCGCTTGGTCCAGCTCATGTTTGAAACGTGAACCAGGCCGTCGATCCCATCCTCAATCTCGATAAACGCGCCGAAGTCGGTGAGGTTGCGAACGCGCCCTTCGACCACGGTGCCGGCCGGGTAACGATCCGACAGGTTTTCCCAAGGGTTTTCCTGGAGCTGCTTCATCCCAAGTGAAATGCGGCGGTCATTCGGGTTGACGCTCAGAACAATGGTGTCGACCTCGTCGCCGGGGTGGATCATCTTTGACGGATGCTTCATGCGCTTGGACCAGGTCATCTCCGAAACGTGAACCAGACCTTCGATGCCCTGCTCCAACTCCACAAACGCACCATAATCGGTGACGGACAATACACGGCCGCGAACGCGCGCTCCGACCGGATAGCGCTCCACGGCATCGAGCCACGGGTCGGGTGTCAGCTGTTTAAAGCCGAGCGAAACCCTCTGCTTGTCCTTGTCGAACTTAAGCACCTTGACCTGGATTTCGTCGCCCACATTGACCAGGTCGCGCGGGTGGGTCAGCCGTCCCCAGCTCATATCGGTGATGTGCAGGAGGCCGTCGAGACCGCCCATATCCACAAATGCGCCGTAATCGGTCAGATTTTTGACAACGCCCGTCAGGATGGAACCTTCTTCAAGGTGCTCCAGGGTCTCGCCGCGTTTGGCGTTTTGCTCTTCCTCGAGCAGCTCCTTGCGCGAAACGACCACATTGCCGCGCTTCTTGTTGAGCTTGATGATCCGGACCTGAATCTGCGTGCCGATATAGGCATCGAGGTTGCGCACCGGACGGATCTCCAGCTGCGAACCGGGCAAGAACGCCTTGATACCCACGTCGACCGTGACCCCGCCCTTGACGCGGCCCAGAACAGTCCCGATTACGGGTGTTTTCTCGTTCGCCGCCTTTTCGATCGTGTCCCAAACCTTGTGCTTCTGCGCCTTCTCGTAGCTCAGCAGGTAGCCGCCCTCGGCCTCTTCGCGCTCAACCACGACATCCACGGTATCGCCCGGGTTGAGCCGGGACACACCATTGTGGTCGGTCACCTGCTCGATCGGGATGCGGCCCTCGCTCTTGAGGCCCACATCGACCACGACTTCCTTGTCGGTGAGCTTGACGACGGTGCCGGTGACGACATTTTCATCGAACTGCTGGGCAGCGGCTTCGGCAGCCTGCTCGCGGTCGAAGCTTTCAAGCGCGGCGGCAAAGTCCGTGAAGTCGTCAGAATCGGAAGTGTCTTCTGCGGGGGCCGTGTATGCGGGCGCAACCGCTTGCGGGGTTGGGGTGGGTTCGGTCGAGGGAGCCTGGGGCTCGGTCGCATGCGTGGATTCGACTGGTTCGAGGGTTTCGAGTTGAGTGTTCAGAGGAGTGGTCTCGGAGTAAGTGGAATTGGGGGCGTCGGCCATGGCTCGTCAGTATCCGGGGATCGTGCAAGATAGAGCGCCGCGGGCATTCTCGCTGCGCAACACGGCCGGCTGCTCAAAGTATTTGATACAGTCCAGCGCTGCCCGGATGCTGCCTGCCGGGCAAAACCGGGGAGATGGGAGCGAGACCGCTTGGCGAGCGGTTCAGACCCATGCCGGAGTTGTCGGGAAGGAGCGCTCGCAAAGGCGTGGTGCGCGGGCAAAGGGGCCCACACCAAAACTATAGGTGTGCGGCTTTGGGGTGTCAACGAAAGTTATGCAGTGGGTCCGCAACTCATCTCCCATTCACAAATCCACAATGATGGGCAGGCGCGAGGGGGTTAGTGCGATTGCGAGCAGACCCGCAAAATCTCCTCTCCGAACTTGCTGACCTTGGCAGGGCCGAGCCCGGCGATGGCAAGCAGGTCATCCTCCGAGCCGGGCCGCTCCTCGGCAATATTGCGGAGCGCGCGATCGGGAAGGACGCAGTACGCGGGCTGCTTGAGCCTTTGCGCCTCCGCCTTGCGCCAGGCGCGAAGTTGTTCCTCGAGCAACGCGGCGGCACCGGACAACGGCTCGACTTCCCGGCGCACCGGCGCACTCGCACGCGTCGCTCCTTTTCGCAAACGCGCGGGAGCCTCCGCGCCGGCACCGGCCCGCTCGCGCACGATTACCGTATCCGCGTCTCGCTCGCTGAAGCTCGCGCCTTCGTGGGTCAGGTTCGCCTTCTTGAAAGGAATGGTTTTCCCGTCCTTTTCAAACGACGCCTGGTCGAGCCGGACAAACCCCGCCCCGGCGAGCGCCGCCAGCAGATCCTCGAAAGCGTCCCGGCTCAGGCCGTTCTTGGCGCACAGCTCCCCGTGCAGCTTGCCGGTCGACTTGGAGCCGCCCCCGTAGCCCGACCCGCCCAGCGCCGCGACGATTGCGTGGCACAGCTTCCTTTCGCTCTCATCGAGCCCGCGGCTGGTCTGGGTGCGCGAGGCTTCCGGCGCGCAGATGTCGCACACCCCGCACTCCGCCCGGACGTCCTCCGTATCGCCGAAGTGCCGCACCAGCTGCCCCATGCGGCACTCCGCGCTTTCGGTGTAGCGGATAACGCATTGGAGCTGGGCGCCCCGGTGCTCGGATTGCGATAGGTAGGTTTTGCGCCAGCCTTCGCCGCCGCGGGTTACAAAGCCGCTGTAGTCCATGGCCGCACCGCCGTGGGTCACGAGCTTTTCAAGCGCCTTGTCAAGCTCGTCCGGCTCCAGCTTGATCTTTTCGCGCATTTTGATCAGCTCCGGCAGCTCTTCCCAGTGCACCGGCTCGTCACCCAGGCAGCGGAAGATCGCGTCCAAGCGCGGCGGTGGCGGGTAATCCCGCTCGAAAAAAAAGTCGTGCTGCTTGCGGTCCGCAAACCCGTGCATCAGCACCGTCCGCGAAGGCAGCCCATCCCGGCCCGCGCGGCCGATCTCCTGGTAGTAGCCTTCCAGCGTCGCCGGGAGAGCGGTGTGCAGCACCGTGCGCACGTTTGCCTTATCAATGCCCATGCCGAACGCGATGGTTGCGACCACCACCTCCAGCTGCCCGGAAAGAAACGCCCGCTGCACCCGGTCGCGGTGGTCAGGGTCGAGCCCCGCGTGGTAGGGCGCCGCTTTGAAGCTCCGGCCCAGCTCGCCCGCGAGCATTTCGGCCTCCTTGCGCGTGGGCGCGTACACGATCGCGGGCCTCGATGCGGCGTCGGCCAGCAGCTCGGCGGCAAGCCCCGGGCGTTTGGGCTTTGAAACCTCCACAACTTCGATGGCCAGGTTTTCGCGCCGGAAGCCGTGGATGAACACGGCAGGCTCCTGCCCGTTTCCGAGCCCAAGCTGCGCCACGATGTCCCTCTGCACCTGGGTCGTTGCCGTCGCGGTAAGCGCGATTACCGGCGCGGGACGCAGGGCGTGGAGGTGCTGGCCGAGCATCCGGTAGTCGGGCCGGAAATCGTGCCCCCACTGCGAAATGCAGTGCGCCTCGTCGATCGCGATCAGCCCCGGCTTACGCTTCGCGAGCATCTCCGGAAAACCCGGCACCCGCAGCCGCTCCGGCGCGATAAACAGGAAATCGAGCGAGCCGTCGAGATACGCTCGGCAGGCTTCGCGCGCCGCTTCCCTCGGCAGACCGGAGTGAATCCGAGCGACCCGGCAGCCCAGCGCGTCGAGCTTCGCCGCCTGGTCGTCCATCAGCGCGATCAAGGGTGAAACAACAAGCGCCGTGCCCCCGCGCGCTAGCGCCGGCAGTTGATAGCAGAGCGATTTGCCCGCGCCGGTCGGCATCACGAGCAGCACGTCGCGCCCTTGGACCGCGGCCCGGCACACCTGCTCCTGGTTGGCGCGAAAAGCGCGAAAGCCGAACCGCTGCTCCAAAATGGCATGCAAGGATGGGGGCGAAGGCATGGGGAAAGTATAAAGCCGCCGCCGGCGGCAGCCCCCTATACTCGACGGATGGAGCACCTTTGGTCACCATGGCGGTACGGCTACATCACCGGGCAAAAAGAGGGTGAGGACCCGCGCAAGGGTGTATGCCCCGAGCTGCGTGCGTGGCCGGGTGACCTGGACTGCGTGTTCTGCAACCTCCTCGCCTCGACCGACTACGCCATTGAGCATGGCATGCCGGCGGAGGAGGCCGAACGTGCCGCCCTGCTGGTCTGCCGGGGCGAGCACGTGTACGTGTGCCTCAACCGCTTCCCGTATAACTCCGGCCACGTCATGGTGGTTCCCTACGAGCACCAGGCCTCGCTCGCCGCGCTGCCCGCCGAAACCGCTGCGGAGCTGATGGCGTGGGGTCAAAAAGCCGAGCGCGCCCTGAGTGCGACCTACCGGCCCGACGGCTACAACTTGGGCCTGAACCTAGGCGCGGCCGCGGGCGCGGGCGTTGCCGGGCACCTCCACCTTCACGCCGTTCCGCGCTGGGTGGGCGACACCAACTTCCTGACCACTCTCGGCGAAACCCGCACCCTGCCGGAAGCCTTGCCGGTGACCTGGGCGCGGCTGCGGAAGGCCTTCGCGGAGCTGGAAAAGACCTGGTAGCGGACCTATGATGGGGCGAGCAGCATGGGAGGCGTGATGGCGACAGCGGCCGCGATTTCGATCGAGCAGTTCCTCAAGTGACCGTTCCCTATCCCGGCTTGGAATCCATTGCTGGCGAGCTCCCACCCATGACCTCGACGCGGCCGAAACCTTCGCCCGCTACGACCGCTTCCGCTGACCGCTGTCCGCATCTCACCCGTCGAGGAGAACAGCATGAGTGATGGACAAGGAGGCTCCGGGCACTCCCTGGACAAGAGCCCCGAACAAGAGCAGCAGCAGGCCACGGCACAAGCTCCGCCCACCAGCGTGGAACCGGTCGCGCCGCAAGACCCTCAAGCGGAAGGAGCGGGTACAGGCGCGCAGCGTGCAGCCCTCCACAGCAATGTCAGCGGGTCGGAGCAAGAAGGCTGGGCCGAAAAGGCGAACCGGCTCGAAAAAGAGGAGCCCGGCGGCACCGCGGGCTACCATTCAACGGGCAGTTTTACCGGCTCATCCAGCGGCCAAAAGTAGTTGATTGCAAACGGGGAACTCGGTTTAGCTCGCAGGCCTGCTTTCCTGCCCGTTTGCGCTTCCGGAATCCAGCTTAAGTTCTTCAAAAGCTTCCCCTTCGCCCGCGAACCCCGCGGGCATTCTTTTGGTTGCCGGAATGCCAAGCTGCCGCATGCGCTCAATGCGCGTCAGCACGTCGCCGGTGCCGGTCTTAAGCTGCCCCATCGCTTTATCATAGGTCGTTTTCGCCCCGTCCAGCCGCTTGCCGACCTCAAGAAACGTTTCAGCGAAACCCGCGACCTTGTCGTACAGCGCTCCCGCCTGCTTCACAATCTGCTCCACATTGCGGGTTTGCTTTTCCTGGTTCCAGATGTGCGCGACCGTGCGGATCACCGGAAAAAGGGTGCCCGGGCTCACCAGCAGAACGTTGCGCCCCCAAGCGTGCTGCCATAGCTCTTCGTCGTGGGCAATGGCCAGCAGATACGCGGGCTCGATCGGCACGAACATGACAGTAAAGTCAACGGAGTGCAAGCCGTGCAGCGCCTGATACTTCTTGCTGGACAAGCCTTCCACATGCTCACGCAACGCCTTGGCATGCCGCTCCACATGGCGCTTGCGGCTCGCTTCGTCTTCGCACCCGCAATACTCCGTGTAGCTGTTTAGCGAGACTTTGGAGTCGATCACCAGGTGCTTGTCCCCGGGCAGGTCCAGGATGATATCCGGCCGCGCTTGCCGCCCCTCATCCGTGCTGAAGCTTTGCTGTACGCGGTATTCCTTGCCTGCCCGCAGCCCGGCCCCTTCCAGAATGCGCGCCAACAGCACCTCGCCCCAGTCCCCTTGCGTTTTGGAGGAACCCTTCAAGGCCCGGGCCAGGTTGCTCGCCTCTGAAGAAAGCTGCTCGTTGAGCGTCTTCAGGCTGCCGAGCTGCTCGCGCAGCTCCGTGCGACCGACAATCCCTTCCTTCTGCAGCTCTTCCACCCGGCGCTGGAATTCGCCCATATTTTCCCGCAGCGGGTTTAGGAGGCCGCCGAGGCTTTTTTCGCTTTCCTCGCGGAACCGCTGCGACTTTTCCCGAAAGATCTCCGCCGCCAACACTTTGAACTGATTTCCCAGCTTTTCTTCTGCGTCGGCCAAGAGCCTGAGCTTCTTGTCTGCTTCCACGCCTTCAATCTCGATCTGCTTGCGCGCGCTTTCAAGCTCCGCGCCTGTGTGCCGCAGCTCGGTTTGCAGCTCGCCCGCGAGTGCTTCCGCCGCGGCGAGCCGGATTTCTTTTTCGCGCAGAGCTTCGGCGCGGGCCCGCCCTTCCGCATCTGCCGCCGAGCGTGCCGCGCGGGCTTCGGACAGCTGCTCCGCTCCCGTTCTCAATTCGATTCGCACACGCGCGAGTTCCCCTGCCAGCTCCTCGCGTTCCCGGTGCCCAGCTGCAGCTTCCACTCGCAAAAGCGCGGCCGCCTGCCCTTCCTCGGCCCGCTTGCGTTCTGCTTCCAAGCGCTCCTGCGAGCGCACCCGCTCACCCCGCGCGCGGCCCAAGCCCTGGCCGATCACAAAGCCGGCAAGGACAGCCACCAGAAGACCGGCAAACAGCAGGAGAAGGACAGAAACACTCATGCCACGAGTGTGCCATGGAGGCGAAGAAAAGGCGAGCATCGAAAGTAGTATGCTGTTTCCCGGCCTGCGCGATGGACCGGGGGCCGCGCCGCTCGCACTTTACACGCCGGGAGCGCCACCGGTACACTTCAAGTTTCGGGGCAAGGGCATCTTTGCGTCATCGAGCTGTTTTTTTCGCGGAACCCGGAAAAGCGAAGCGGACCACAGAAAAGGGAGAAAAGCATGGCGGCGGTTGAAGAAAAAGTAAAACAGATCATTGTTGAGCAGCTTCAGGTGGACGAAGCGGAGGTCACTCCGAACGCCTCCTTCCAGGAGGATCTGGGCGCGGATTCGCTCGACGTGGTTGAGCTGGTCATGCAGTTCGAGGAAGCCTTCGATCTCGAGATTCCCGATGAGGACGCAGAAAAAATCAAGACCGTCAGGGATGCGAACGAGTACATCGAGCAGCACGCGAAGGGTGGCAAGTAGGCTTGCCCACGCCGCCCATGCGCCCGCAGCGAAGAGTAGTGATCACCGGCGTCGGACTGATCTGCGCGGTCGGCAACACGGCACCGGAGGTTTGGGCCAATCTTTCAGCCGGAAACGGCGGCATTGCGCCGATCACCTCCTTTGACACGACCGGTTTTCCCGTGACTTTCGCGGCGGAGGTCAAAGGCTTTGATCCGCTCACCTTTGTCGACAAAAAGGAAGCGCGCAAAATGTCGCGCTTCATCCAGCTGGGGATCGCGGCGGCGCACGAGGCCGTTGCAACTTCAGGTCTCCAGATCACGGACGTAATTTCAGAAAACGTCGGCGTCCACATCGGCTCGGGGATTGGCGGCTTCGATGTGATCGAGCGCGAGCACACGTCGTTTATGAATGGCGGCCCGCGCAAGATTTCACCGTTCTTTATCCCCGCTACGATCGTGAACTTGGCAGCCGGCCATGTATCGATCCGTCACAACGCCAAGGGGCCCAATCAAACCGCGGCCACTGCCTGCACCTCCGGCGCGCACTCTGTTGGGGACTCCTTCCGCATTATTGAGCGCGGCGACGCCGACGTGATGATCGCCGGCGGCGCTGAGGCTGCGATCACGCCCATGTCCGTGGGCGGATTTGCCGCCATGCGCGCTTTGTCCACCCGCAATGACGACCCGGCCACGGCTTGCCGTCCTTGGGACAAGGATCGCGACGGCTTCGTGGTAGGCGAGGGCGCGGGCATTCTGGTCATGGAGGAGCTGGAGTTCGCCAGGGCGCGCGGGGCGAAGATCCTCGCCGAGATCGTCGGCTACGGCATGAGCGGTGACGCTTACCACATTACCGGCATGGCTCCCGAGGGTGACGGTTGTTTCCGAGCCATGCGCGCTTCCCTGCGCGTCGCAGGGATCGATCCGGAGCAGGTGGGCTACCTGAACGCGCACGCGACCAGCACACCGCTTGGAGACATAAACGAAAGCACCGCGATCGCCAAGCTTTTCGGCGAGCACGCCACCAGCCACGCCCTGCGCATCAGCTCCACTAAATCCATGACCGGGCACCTGCTCGGCGGGGCGGGCGGGCTTGAAGCGGGCATTGCGGTCTACTCGCTCCTGCACCAGACCGCGCCTCCGACCATCAATCTCCGGAACCCCGACGAAGGCTGCACGCTCAACTACCTGAGCGGCGGCGCGGAACAGTTCCCGTTCGAATACGCGCTGTCCAACTCCTTCGGGTTCGGCGGGACCAATGCTTCGCTCATTTTTAAGCGCTGGAGCGAGTAGCCTTACCCAAGCAGCGCGAGCGTCGCTCCGGCCGCGATAAAGATTGCCGTCCACGCAAGGACGGCAATCGCCGCCTTGCCTCGCGATACCTTCGCGACCATCGCGCAGCCAAGGGTAAGCAGCACAAGCTGCCAGATCACAAATACATCTACCCAGCTCAAAACAGAAGCAAGCCAGTGGGGCGCTCCGGAACCCTGCATATAGAACGCCGGATTACTCCCAAGCGGGTTGTTGATCTGAAACGCCTCGCCGCCCGCGCCCAAAAACAAAATCAAGATCACCAACAGCAGCTTGATCACCTGCGGCAGCGCCGAAAATAAATACACGGCGAACAAAGGCCCGAACCGCCCATGGGCACCCAGGCCAAAGTTCAGAGTCGCCAGCAAAAGCCCCGCCACAATAGCCGCGAACACCAGTGGTCCAATCGCGGAAGTGACATAAGCCGCGATGCGCGTGATGCGCGCAATCAGGGCAACTTGCGCGGCCTGCTGCTGCGGGGGCACCTGGTCCAGGCGCGCCTGCTGCTTGGGCGAGTTTGCCAAGTTATTGCGCGCCACGGTTTCCCACCCGACCCGGGCCCCGACCGTGGCCATATATCCCAGGCTTACCACCAGCAACAACAGGTACGGTGCCCACCAGCTTCCGGCCACCCCCGGTCCCGCGAAAGCTCGCGATGGGGCGCCAAAGGCAAGCCACACACGCTTCCACGGCGAGGGAGCGGCGGGTTCCGTTTCAAAGTTCACCATCGCACCCGGCATTGACGTCATGGGTAAGCCGACCTTTCCGCAACGCCGCCAGTCTAGTGCAAGGCCGCCGCATACGCCAGCGGAATCAGCCATGAAGAGGAACCCTCTTCAAAACTCCCGATCCGCAAGCTCACGCCGCACCGGTCTTCACCGGATATTGCTCCATGCAAAAGGGGCACCCATCCGGGCACCCCTTTTGCTTCTCCTGCAACCAGCGTCTACTTATCCGCCGGCTCCAGCATACTCTTGTGCATGGCCGACTGCAGCCCTTCCGGCACCACGCCCATGACCGCGCCTTCGATCTTGGTCTTAAGCGAAGCCGCATATACATGCTCGTCGCCCGCGAACAGCGCCTTCAAGCCCTGGCGCGCCACATCGTCCGGCTCGCTTTCCTTCTTGCCTTCCGTGCCCACCTTCGATTCGCCCATGCCGGCGTTGTTGAAGAAGTTGGTATCCACGGGGCCCGGCTGCAACGCCGTCACTGTCACGCCTGTGTCCTTGAGCTCATAGCGCAGATTCTTCGCGAATTGCAGCACAAACGCCTTCGACGCTCCGTAGACGGCCTCGTTCGGGGCCAGCATCTCGCTTACGATTGAGGCCGTAAACAGGATGCGCCCCGCCCCGCGACCCACCATTTGCTTGACCACCAGCTTCGCGAGGTGCACCGTGGACGCGCAATTGACACCCACAACCTCGAGCTCCTGGTCGAGGTCGGTCTTCGCGAACTCGCCACCCACGCCGAGCCCGGCGTTCAGGCAAGCCACATCGACCGGACGCCCCGCCGACTCGACTGCCCGCCACAACTCCGCGCACGAGTCGAACTTGCTTAGATCGCCCGCGTAGGATGTAACCTCGACGCCATGCTGTTTGAAGTCCTGCTCCGCTTTCGCGGTCAGGCTTTGCTGCTTGCCCGCGATTACCAGGTCGTAGCCGTCCTCTGCCAACTGTTCTGCCAGTTGATAGCCGATTCCATCTGAAGCGCCGGTAACCAGCGCCAGTCGTTTGCCTGCCATGGTATTTCTCCTTCTGCGTCAAGAGTTCTTTGGACGCGACCAAGTAAAGGTGAGGCCTGCTTTTGCGTTGTAGTTGCTTTGCCGGTTTCCATTCGGTAAATGCGTCGCGACGTATTCGCCTGGGATCACCTGAAAATCGACCCCGCGCGCCGGCTTAAAGCCGAGGCCCAGGCCGCCCACGGCCGCTGCGTTCCAGTTCACCGCGCCTGCTTTGGAATCGCGCACCGCGCCGCCCTCCGCAAACACGAAAGGGTTGACGTGGAATTTGGGCGCGAATGCCCATGCCGGACCGCCCGTAAAACCGTGTACATTCTCGCCCGCGTGCGCGTGACAATTGTAGAAGTTGGTGAAGTCGGCGATGAGGCTCAGGTGCTTGGTCAGATGAAGCTGCGGTATGCCGTACCAGCCCATCCGGTAGCTGCCCGCGCCTCCCGGCACGTCCGTCAGGTCAGTTTGCAGGTAGGTAAATCCGACGGAAAGCGAGAACACCGGAGTTTCCTTGGCCGCGGGCGCGACCCGAGACTGTGGTGCCGGCGGTAGTCCTTCCGTCCGGGATTGCAGTGTTCCGCTCGCATCCTGCGCGAGCAGGGGTGAGGCAAGCTGGAGGGAAAAGGGGCGTGGATCGCCCCTTTTCCAAAACGCTTACTGCAGCAGCGGCGGCGGCTCGTCCTTGAGCTCCTCCGGCGGGATCACGACCGCGGCCGCGACCTTGTCCTCGGGGTCCAGGTTGAGCAATTTCACGCCCTGCGTCGAGCGGCCCGCCGCCCGGATCGTTTTTGTATCGATCCGGATGATCTTGCCGTACTGCGAGATCACCATGAGCTCGGAGGTTTCATCGACCAGCTGGATGGCATTGACCTTGCCGTTTTTCGTGCTCGTCTTCAGGTTGATGACGCCCTTGCCGCCGCGAGTTTGCAGGCGGTACTCGTCCACGTCGGTCCGCTTGCCGAAGCCGTTGGAGGTCACGGTGAGGATCAGCGATGGGGTGTGCGCGCCGTCGTCACCGGTGGTACGTTCCGCGGGCGTGACCGCGAGGCCGACGACATAGTCGTTCTTTTGCAGGTCGATGCCGCGCACCCCGTACGCGGGGCGACCCATGGAGCGTACGTTTTCCTCGCCGAAACGAATCGCGAGCCCCTCATGGGTGGCCAGGAAAACGATCTGCTTGCCGTCCGTGATGCTGACCCCGATCAGCTCGTCTTCGTCGTCGATGCCGATCGCGATGATGCCGCGCGACTGGACATTGCAGAAGTCCTTGAGCGGCGTCTTCTTGACGGTACCCTTGCGGGTCGCGAAGAAGACGTACTTGCCTTCCTCCTCCAGGTTGCGCACCGCCAGGATGTTCCGCACATGTTCGCCCGGCTGCAGGTTCAGGAGGCTCGCCATGGACTTGCCCTTGCCGGCCGCGCCCACGTCCGGAATCTCATAAACCTTGAGCCAGTACATGCGGCCCGTGTTGGTAAAGCACAACAGGAAGGCATGGGTCGAGTTCACAATTAGCTGCTGAACGAAATCCTCTTCCCGCGTCTTCATCCCAATGCGCCCCACGCCGCCACGCCGCTGCTGCCGGTAGGTGGAGATGGGGGTGCGCTTGAGGTACTGCGAGTGCGACACCGTGACCGCGACCTGCTCATCGGCGATCAGATCTTCGAGCTGCAGCTCCGCGGTTTCGTCCAAAATCTGCGTCCGGCGCGCGTCGCCGTACTGGTCGAGCACAGCTTCGAGCTCCTTGATGATCACCCCGCGTAGCTTGGGCTCGCTCGCCAGGATCGACTCGAACTCGGCGATGTTGGCCCGCACCTGACGGAGCTCGTTCAGGAGCTCGTCGATCGAGATCTGCGTCAACCGGTACAGCTGCAGTTCGAGGATCGCGTCGATCTGCCGGTAGCTCAGGATCAGGGTCGCGGGCAGAATGGTCACGCCGTCCGAAAGATACTTTGCCGGATCGAGCGTGACGCCCTCGATGGCATTGCCCCGCACCGTAACCGTGCGCCCGGAGAAAAACCCGAACAGGTTTTCGCGCGCGTCGGCCCGCGAACTCGATCCCCGGATGATGCGGATAACCGAATCCAGGTGGTCGAGCGCGATCTGGTAGCCGAGCAGGATGTGCTCACGCTCCCGCGCTTTGCGCAGCTGGAATGCGGTCCGCCGCCGCACTACATCCACGCGGTGATCGATGAAGTGGCCGATCGCCTCGTCGAGCGGCAGCTCCCGCGGCTGGTTGTTCACGACCGCCAGGAAGATCATCGAGAAGCTTTCCTGCATCTGCGTGTGCTTGTACAGCTGGTTCAGCACGATCTGCGACTCGGCCCCGCGCTTGAGCTCGATGACGATGCGCATGCCGTCGCGGTCGCTTTCGTCGCGCAGATCACTGATGTCGTCGATCACCTTCTCGTTCACCAGCTCGGCGATGCGCTTTTGCAGCGTCTTCGAGTTCACCTGGTAGGGAATCTCGTCCACGATGATGGCCTGGCGCCCACCCGAGATCGGCTCGGTCTTCACCTTGGCGCGCATCAGGAACCGCCCGCGTCCGGTGCTGTACGCGTTGGCGATGCCGCTGCGGCCGTAGATAAAGCCGCCGGTCGGGAAGTCCGGGCCTTTCACGTGCTCCAGCACCGTGGCGAGCCCACCCTCGGGGTTTTTCACGAGCGCAATGGTCGCGTTCAGCACCTCGGTGAGGTTGTGCGGCGGAATGTTAGTCGCCATGCCCACCGCGATCCCGTTCGAGCCGTTGACGACCAGGTTCGGGATCCGCGCCGGCAGCACTGTCGGCTCAAAGGTCGATTCGTCGTAGTTGGGCGTGAAGTCGACCGTTTCCATGTCGATGTCGGCGAGCATCTCGCCCGTGACGCGCATCATGCGGCACTCGGTGTAGCGCATCGCCGCGGGCGGATCGCCTTCAATCGAGCCGAAGTTTCCTTGCCCGTCCACCAGCGGATAGCGCAGCGAGAAAGGCTGCGCCAAGCGCACCAACGTGTCGTAGATGGCGGAGTCGCCGTGCGGATGGTACTGGCCCATCGCCTGGCCCACCACCTTGGCGCACTTGGTGTACTTCTTGTTGTACTGCAGGCCCATCTCGTGCAGGGTGTACAGGATGCGCCGGTGCACGGGTTTCAGGCCGTCGCGCACATCGGGCAAAGCGCGCCCGATGATCACCGACATGGAATAGTCGAGATACGACCGGCGCATCTCTTCTTCCAGGTTGATGGGGATCAGCGAGGCCGCGCCGGGAGCGCCGGGCGCGTTGATGCCTGAGGGCGGATCGCCGCCGCCTGTGCCGTCGCTGCCGTCGGGGAGGGGTAACTGAGGGATTTCGTCGTCTGCCATAGGGAGGGTCGCGCCGTGAGCAGGGCTGCTCGAGGCAAGCCGGGCCGGGGAAGGCGTTAACCCTATTTTACCCGACGTTTCGGCAAGAATTGGCTGAATCCGCTTGGCTTGGGGGTTACTCGGGCACCCCCGTCGGGATGCTCAACGCCAAATGTGTTTGGCAGCAATTCCCGCGGGCACAGCGGCCCGCTCAGGCCACCGCATCCAGACCCATTTTCTCAACCAGGGAAAGTAGCTTGAGCGAAGCCCCTCGTGGATGATTCTCTCCGCGCTCCCACTTGCTCACCAGGCTGGGTGTCACATTTAGGTAAGCCGCGAAAACTGTTTGGCTTGCCTTTTCGCGCGTTCGCAATGCCCGTATCTTCTCTGGACTCATCTCGAGAATCGGCATCAGGCAAGCCACGTCGCGAGCACCACAATCCCGGCTGAGCCGAGCATGGTACCGGCCTTGGCGAGCTGGTCGAAGTCCATGCCGACATCTATCTCGTCGGCCTTGAGCACGGGCGTCGAGGACCCGCCGGGCACGACCGCCTTGAGCTTTTTACCGCCCGGGATGCCGCCCGCGACGTCATAAATGGCCTTGCGGAGCGAATAGCCCATGGGTAGCTCGTACACGCCGGGCCGCTCGACGTGGCCGGAGATACCGAACAAACGCGTGCCGCCGTTCTTTTCGGTGCCGATCCCCGCGTATTCCGCCGCGCCGATGCGCAGGATATGAGGCGAACTCGCGCATCGTCTTTTCATTCATACCTCCGCCTCGGTAAAAGTCGGTAGCGCTCGCACTCCAACCTAGCACTCAGTGCTACGGATGACACACGGAACGCGGGAGCCCAAGCACAAAGGTATCTTGCAGCGTCCGGTACGCTACCATGGGCGCGAGACCACGCGAGGGCTGCCCAGGCATGGACATCGAACCGCCGCACCACCCCATCGAGACCAAACGCGACTTCTTCATTCACCTGTTCACCATCACCTGCGGGCTGCTGATCGCCCTCACGCTTGAAGGGCTGGTCGAATGGGGCCACCATCGCGCTCTTGTCCGCGAAGCGCGCGAGAACATTCGGCAGGAGATCGCCGACAACCGGAAAGCCACGATCGAGGACATCACAAACGTCGAGCAGGACCGCGCGCGTTTCGAGCACAATCTGGAGGAGGAGCGGGACCTGCGCGCGCATCCGAAAGAGCACCATTCCGTCCAGTCCAACTTCAGCTGGTCCGGCACGGACGATGCCGCATGGCGGACCGCGCGGGATACCGGTGCGCTTGCCTATATGCCCTACGCAGAGGTCCAACGCTATGCGGACGTCTATACACAGCAGGAGATTGTGAACAATGAAGCGGTCCGCCTCTTTCGTCAGCAGGTCGAGGCAGTTTCACCCCTGATGATGGAAAAAGAGAGTGCCCAAATTTCCCAAGGGGAGTTCGATCGGCTTCTGCACGACACTGCAACCGTGATGATCGATCTCCGGGTGCTGGGCCAGCTCGCTACCCAGCTCCGCGACCAGTACACGGCCGCGCTCAACGGACATTAAGTCGTAGCTTGGTGAGCCCACACGCTGCCGGCCTCGCTCCAGCGAGAAGCAACGCTCGCTGCGGCGGAGGCTCAGATCCCGGAAAGCCTTGTAAGCGGGGGTGCGCCGCGCGTAGCCAGGAAGTAAACAGCGAGGTTCCGCCCCTCGTTTTCCGGTTTTCCACCGCGCTATACTTTGGTGGGAGAACACGCAACGATGGCCACAGCCCCGCACCTGCACGAGGAAGACCTTTCGCAAGCCGACGATTTTGGCGCTCTTGAAGAGCGTGTCATGCGCATGGTGGAGCTCCTGAGGAACGAACGGCGCGAGCGCCAACGCGCGGAAGAAACCGCCGCGACCCTGCAACAGCTGCTCGACGAGCAGGGCGGCCAGCTGGAGCGCGCCCAAGGGGAGCTGCGCTCGCTGGGCGACGAGCGGGACCAGGTACGCGGCCGCGTGGAGCGGCTGTTGAAACAATTGGACGATTTGGGCTAACAGCCCTTGGAAAGCAGCGCGGAAGGGCATGAACACACACAACCATCGAACCAAAAACGAGTTCGTCACAGTCTCCATTTACGACCAGACCTATCACCTACGCGGACAAAACCCCGCCTACATCGAGCGGCTGGCGGCACTGGTTGACGCGCGCATGTGTGCCGTCGCGGAACACGGCACCACTGTGGATTCACTGCGCGTTGCCGTGCTCGCCGCGCTGAATATCGCGGACGAGCTCATGATGGCAAACGCGCGGCTCGACTCGGTGCAGGATGCGGAGCAGGATCAGCGCAGCCGTGCCCACTCGCTGGCCGGGTTGCTCGATGAGGTGCTTGAAGACGAACAAGCCGTCGGCAGTCTCCGCGCGGGCTAGCTGCATCCCCGAGCCGGCTTAGCGCGTCTGATGGTCAGTGCTTACTTTGGTGCGGTGCGCGGGCTTGCAAACCGGGCCCGCTCCGGCTAGCATCCGAGGAAGTGAGACTCGCCCTGCAAAGCAGGTAGGTTGGGTCAAGCCGGTTGAACCTATAATTCATTGAACAGGGAGCTCGACTCGACAATCGGTTCGGTGCGCAGTGTCCGCCAGTCCGGAATGCCTAAAGAACCGCGGAGAGTTCCCACCGTCTTAGGACGGGTTCACCGGCAAGCCCGCTTACGGCCCCGCGGGGCGAGTTTTGCGCTAACTTTTCTTCTGTCGCAAACCTCAGTTCAGCGAGCAGTGAAAGTCTGCGGCGCGGTACGCGTGTCGCTCTACGGGCTATGGCGCTATCGAGTTGCCTTGGGTGTACACCCAAGCTCGCTACCGGCTGGTTTGCTTTGCTTCCGTCATGGCGCTCATCACGGGATACTTAGTACGTCTTGAACTTCAGAGCTAACCCTGCTTGAGTGCTTACTCCTCAATCATCGTTCCCTGATGGAAAACGATCTTCCAATCCTCACCGGCTCGCTGCCAAACTGTCGTGCGACGCGTTCGGCGCTCGCCTTGTAGAAGGTCGTAGTAGAGCAGGTAAACATTCTCGCAAAGCTCGCGAATGCGGAAGCAGGACGGCTGCAAATCTTCCTTCTGCGGCGTCCTGTGTCGCTCTTCCAGCAGATTCAGAACAAGGGCCCGTTCATAAATCTTGCCCGAAGCGCCGATCTCCCAAAAGTCGTCCGCCATCATGGCGTCGAAGTCCGCGCGCGTGGTTCCGAGCTCCGGGCGATGAAAGATAGGCTCGCGGGCGATCAGCTCTTCCAGCACCGCGGCCAGCCCGCCGCTCACCCTATCACCTGCTCCGCGAATCGCTCCATCTCCTCCAACTGCGGCGACATCTGCAGCAGCAGGAGATCGCACCCCGCCTCCTCAAACGCCGCCACCTGCGCCCTCACCTGATCCGGTGTACCCACCAGCCCCGAGCGCAAGCCGCGGTTCGAGACCGAATAGTCTTCGAGCGAGACCTTCTGCTCGAGCTTCGACCCCGCAATCCACTGCTGGTAGTTCTTGTATCCTTGCGCCGACTGCTGCACGTCCGTGATGCGGATGACTTCCTTTTGAGCGGCTTCGGCTGTGTCGCGCACGATCGCGTACCCGGCCACGCCGAACACCATGGGTCCGAGCCCCAGGCGCTCGCGGCGCTCCCGCATGTCGCGGATCTTCTCGCCTACCCGTGCCGGCGAGTCACCGTGCATCAGGTACGCGTCGCACTTCGCCGCGATCAGGTTCTTCGCCGTCTCGCTCTCGCCGCCCGCGTACAAAGTAGGCCTCGGCTGCCGCACCGGCTTCGGGCTCAGGACGTTCTCGGCAACGCTATAGTACTTGCCTTGGTATGAAAACCCCTGCTCGCGCCAGCAGCCGTCCAGCACGTCGAGCCACTCGTTCGTGCGCGCATACCGATCATCATGCTGGTCGAACTGAATACCGTACTTGGTCGCCTCATCCGCCCACCAACTGGAAACGACGTTGAGCGTCAATCGCCCGCCCGAAATCCGATCGATATTGGCGGCTTGCTTGGCCAGCAGCGCTGGGTTGTGAAACGTGGGCCGCACCGCGACCATCAACTCAAGCCGCTCGGTCACTGCGGCCAGCGCCGCCGCTGTCGACCAGGCATCGAGCGATGGGGCTTCTACCCCCTTGATGTCGTTCAGATTCAGCTCGGCGATGAGCGAAAGATCGTAGCCCAGCTGCTCGGCGCGCTGGGCGAGCCGCTTTGTATATGCCCAGCTCGCCTCCATGCCTTCGTCCTCGACGTTGCGCAGCCAGCCGCCAAACACCGGCATCCAGAACCCGTACCGCATCAGCGCGCCCCCGCCAGGACCTGCTCGTGCAGCGCTTGGGTCGCGTCCGCCTTTTCAGCTTCGAGCACGAGCCAGTCCACCAGCCGCACAAATGGGTCGAACCCAACCACACGCTCGCCGTCCGCGACAAAGTTCGAAAGCGCGTTGATGTCGTAGTACAAAGGAACCGCGTTCTCGCTTTCCCGCTCGTCAAGCATGTACTCGACCCCTCCCAACTCCACGCCCGCCGCGGCCATAATCCGCTCCACGTCCGCGACCACCGAGGCCGGCGGCTCATAGCCTTCCACGCGAATCCCCGACTTCGGCGCGTCCAGCGCGCAGGCCGCGCGGTTCAGCTCGACGCCCTCGGTCGTGCGGCAGATATCGGCTGGGCACAGGTCAAACGTCTCGCCCGTCGTGTGGACCTTGATCGCGTACAGGAACTTGCCATCCAGCACCTCGCAGCGCACGATATAGCCGCCACGGGCCGGGATGAACTCCTGCACGAGGCCAGTCGAGTCGAGCCCTAACTGCAGCTCGCCGGCAACAGCCGCGGCCGCGATCTGCTCGTGGGCGTCGAACCGCGTGACCCCCGCGCCCGAGCCGCCAATGTTCGGTTTCACCACCACGGGAAAGCGCAGCCCCTCACTCGCCTGCGCTGCTTGGGAAGTCCGGTGGATTACCCGCGACCGAGGGTATGCGAGCCCGAGCTTTTCCAGCAAGGAAAGCTGGGAAGCTTTGGAAAGCTCGGTCCGAAACGCCCGCGAGCCGTTGATGACCCGCACCCCGCGCGCTTCGAGATGATCCAGAAAGCCGAGCGTGTAGAAGATCGTGTCCCCGTGCTCGCGGTTCCATGCCGATGGGCTCATCCGGTTCACGACGAGCGAATAGCGCTGCTCCGGGTGGTCTCCGATCGTGTAGCTGTGGGCGGTCGCGTCGAGCTGTTCAAACGGGAGGCCACGCCGCTCCAGTTCGGCGAACAGCGGTTTGAACCAGTGGGGCTGCTCGTAGAAGATGGCGATGGGCTTGGGCACGAGATAGATCCTTTCTGATAGCAAAGCCGCCCAAACAGGGCGGCTAGGGGCGACTCTCGCAAGCTTGGTTTCAGTGCCGGACAGGAGTTATGTCGCGGTCTTTGCTTGAGACCGATGCGCGCCGGCTTTAGCTCGCCTGGCTTTTTCCCGATTGCTGCTGATTAGACCAGAGATAAACAAGCCGGTACAGGCAAGAAATCCCATAAGAAGAGAACCATACTCCTGAAGAAATCCATGCATCGGAACTCCGCCTTTCAGGAAAGCGACCGTAACCGAACACCGCAAAGCTGAGCAGAAAGGCGAGCACAGTCCAGAGAAATGTAATCAGCCCGGCAATCATCCTATCCAGTAATGCAGACAGCAGAACGAGGACTCCAACTCCACGAAGTGCTTCGCCAACCATCCTCAGTATAGGCTTTGGACAACACCAACCGTCCTTTCTGACCCCGAACGGCTTCTAGTATCGTTGCGCTTTCCTTCCACCCACAAGCCGGAAACGGCGTTCCTTTCTTCACGAAGCGGAACGCCCGCGTATCTTACGCCTCCGCCTCGACCATCACCTTGACCTGCGCCGTCACCTCGCGGTGCAGCTTCACGGGCACATGGAACTCGCCCAGATGCCGTAGCGGGTCCTCAAGCTGGATCTTGCGCCGATCGGTCGCGAAGCCCTGCGCTTCAAGCGCCTGCGCGATGTCCGACGAGGTCACGGAACCGAACAGCTGCTCATTCTCGCCCACCTTGCGGGCAAACTTCAGGGTCAGCGTTTCGTACTGCGCGACCTGCTGCTCCGCTTCGCCCTTTTCGCGAGCCGAACGCCGCACGGCCGACTGCTGCATCTGCTCGATGACGGCCTTATTCGCCGTCGTCGCCTGCATGGCGAGCTTGCGCGGCAGCAGGTAATTGCGGCCGTAGCCGTCCGCCACCTTGACCACCTCGCCGCGGTGTCCCAGGTGGTCGATATCTTCCTTCAGAATGACTTCCATCGGTTCTCTCCGAGTTTGTTAGTAGCGGGCCGCAAAGGGCAACAGCGCGATGTTGCGCGCCTGCTTGATGGCGCGGGTCAAGCGGCGCTGGTGTGTCGTGCACACGCCGGTCAGCCGCCGGGGCGTGATCTTGCCGCGCTCGGCCACGAACTGCTGCAAAAGCCGGACGTCGCGATACGGGATCGCCTCGATCTTTTCCACGCAGAACTTGCAAACTTTTTTGCGTCTGAAGAATTTACGGCCGCCGCCGCCCGGACGCGGGGGGCGCGGGCCGCCGGGGCCCGTGGGGGCTCCTGAAGATGCCGGAGCTGTGGTCGCCGCAGGTGAATCGATGCGCGACGCGGGTGCTTGTGCTGTTTCGTCTGCCATGCTGTTTCCTTTTGCCGGGCCCTTGGGCCTCGGCGGTTCTCTTTATGCCAGCGCCGGGGTTTCCGCGGGCGCGCTTGCCGGAGCAACTTCACCCGGCTCCGCAGCGGTCGGCTGATCGCTGCGCTTCACACGCTTAGCCCGCAGAGCCTTTACCTTTTCCAGGCGCTTTTCTTCCTCGTCCATGCGCACGGTCAGGAACTTGATCACCGGCTCGGACACGCGCAAACGCCGCTCGAGCTCGGCCACCAGCGCCCCATCCGCGTCGATCGTCAGCAGCACGTAATTCCCGTCGTTGAACTTGCGCACCGTGTAGGCTAGCCTGCGCCGCCCCATCTTTTCGACCGAGCGCACATGGCCGCCGCCCGTGGTCACCGTTCCCTCAAAGCCCGCGATCAGCTTGTCGAGATCCTCTTCCGCCACATCGGGACGGACAATAAACATCACTTCGTAAAA
Source organism: Acidobacteriaceae bacterium (assembly GCA_965218545.1). Lineage (GTDB taxonomy): Bacteria > Acidobacteriota > Terriglobia > Terriglobales > Acidobacteriaceae > EB88. The sequence continues at coordinate 93,672 of CBDCLB010000003.1, forward strand.
CCGCCCTGCTGTTTCCGCCATTGCTTCCTCGCTTCCCTTCAGTCCCGCCTACGCGGGCGCTTCTTCGCGCCCGTTGAATTTGTTCATCGCCGCCGCGACCCCTTCGGCCGCGATCACCGCCACCGCTTCCGCCGCCCGGTCCAGCGCTTCCCCGAGCAGGTTCAACTCCATCCGGCGCATGGGGGCGAGCAGGTAGTTCACGCCGCGCCGACCTTTGCCGGCCTCCCCATCCGGGCCGACCCCGATCCGGATACGCGCCCACCGTTCCATCCCCAGCAGCGCATTGATGCTTTTCGCGCCGTTGTGCCCGCCGGACGACCCGCCCGGCCGGATGCGCACCGTGCCCAAGGGCAACGCCAGCTCGTCGTACACCACCAGCAGCTCGTGCTCCGGGTCGAGCCCTAGTTCCCGCACCAAGGCCGCCACTGATTCTCCTGAATTGTTCATCCAGGTTTCCGGCTTGGCTAGAACGATCTCTCGGCCACCAACCATACCGCGACCGGTCAGTGCCCGGCCCCGCCGATTCCCAACCGCAATTCCGTGCATATCGGCAATCCGGTCCACCGCCAGGAAACCCGCATTGTGGGGCGTCCACTGGTACTCCGGGCCGGGATTGCCCAGCCCGGCAACCAGCAGCATCCTTTACTTCTCTTCCGGCGCGGGCGTTTCGCCCTTGCCTTTCTTTGTGACCTCCGGTTCGGCACCGGCGGTAGCCGCTGCTTCCGCCTCCAGGGTCGCCGGGTCTTCCTTGATCAAGGCCAGGTGCGCGACCGTGGTTTCCTCGTCCGCAATGAACCGGAACTTGCCCCCGTGCGGCAGGTCCGCCACGCGGATCACATCGCCAAGCTTCATCCCCGTGATATCCACCTCGATGGCCGCCGGAATATCCGAGGGAAGACACTCAATCTCTACTTCGCGCAGCACCTGATCCACGACGCCGCCTTCATTCTTGACGCCGAATGCGGTCCCGATGAGCACCACCGGCACCTCAGCGCGCATGGCCTTATCAAGGGCGATCCGCTTTAGGTCCACATGGATCAGCTTGTCCTTGATCGGCTCGAACTGCCAGTCCACGATCATCGCTTTCGTGCGTCCGCCCGCTACATCGAGGTCAAAGATCGTGTTGTGCCCGGACTCAGAGTGGAGGATGCGCAGCATCTGCTTGGGGTCGAGCTCGACCGCCACCGCGGGCTCCTTGGCCCCGTACACTACCCCGGGCAGCTTACCCGCAACGCGCAACCGGCGCGCCGCGTTTTTGTTGAACTTGCCTTCGCGGACCGCCGCGCTCACCGTTTCCGTCGTCGCCATTCCGTATCCTTTCGGGCACGCGCTAACCGCGCTCCCTTTTGTTCGAGCCTCAGCTAAACAGCAAGCTGACGCTGGTTTCCATATGGATGCTTTCGATGGCCGAGCCCAGGAGCCCAGCTACCGAACGCACCTTGATTTTTCCGACCGCCCGCGCCGCTTCCGACAACGGGATCGAATCGCTGACCACCAACTCCTTGAGCGGCGAGCCGGCAATCCGCTCGACTGCCGGCCCTGAAAGCACGGCGTGCGATGCACAGCTGTACACCTCGGCAGCACCCTCCGCGAGAAGCGCGTCCACAGTCTTGACCAGCGTGCCGGCCGTGTCCACAATGTCGTCGATGATCAGGCAGGTTCGCCCGCGCACATCGCCGATCACGTGCATCACTTCCGTCACATTCATATCGGTCCGCCGCTTGTCCACAATGGCCAACGGCGCGCCCATCTTGGTCGCAAAAAACCGTGCCCGCTCCACCCCGCCCGCGTCCGGCGAAACTACCGTCAGGTCCGGAAGGTCAAGCTCCCGGAAGTAGCTCACCATCACCGGGCTTGCGAACAGGTGATCGACCGGGATGTTGAAGAAGCCTTGAATCTGCGCCGCATGAAGATCCATGAACAAGGCCCGGTTCGCCCCGGCCGTGGTTAGCAGGTCCGCGACCAGCTTGGACGAGATCGCCACCCGCGGCCGGTCCTTCCGGTCCTGCCGCGCATACCCGTAGTACGGCACCACCACCGTGATCCGGCCCGCCGAGGCCCGTTTGAGCGCATCGATCATGATCAGCAGCTCCATCAGGTGCCGATCCACCGGGTTGGAGGTGGGCTGGACCACGAATACATCCGCCCCGCGCACATTTTCAAGCAGCTGGAAATGCATCTCGCCATCGGCAAACCGCTGGATGCGTGTTTCACACAGCGGAACCCCGATGTGGCGGCAGATGTCAGTCGCCAACTCCGGGTTTGCACTCCCGGAAAGGATCCGGAACCGCTTGTCATCCCGGAGCCGTGAGCCCCGCTTGCGTTCCGCCGCCGGCTTCGCCCCGTTATGCCCATCCCGCGCGGCGACGGCCGCCGATGCCACTTCCTCCACTTCCCCAAGCCCGATACTGTGCTTCACGTTGCCACCTTTCGCGAGGCCGGTTTGCCTCCTCCGCTGGTTCCGTTCCCCATCTTCCATGACGGCCCGGCTGTTTTGCCGACCCCGCATGACACTTCGCAAAACCTGGCTGGGCGACTAGGATTCGAACCTAGACAAAGTGCGTCAAAGGCACTTGACCTACCATTAGTCGATCGCCCAAAAACCCCTTTCAACCCTCGTCCACAATCATCCCGGACCAGTAACCGGACCTCCCCAGCAGTTTCGCCGGCAAAGTGCGGACCCCCAGGCTGCGGAGCCTGCGCTCCGTAATCCGAACCGCTTCCGGCACGGGATACACGCCGAACAACGCAGAGCCGGAGCCGGACAAGGACGCATACAACGCTCCGTGCCCGTCTAACTCACGCTTGATTTGTCCAAGGGAAGGGTTCTGGCGAAAGACGACCTGTTCAAAGTCGTTCCCGAGAAGCCCGGTCTGGACAAGCGTGGAAAGCAGGTTCCCCGCAAGGTCTTCGCCCCTGGGGGAGAAGACACCGGCTGCGTGCTGCCCGGCCCATGCGGACGCGAGAGCTCGACTCAACTCACTAAGTCTACGGGCCTGGGCTTCCGGCGTCAACCCGCTTTCGGCCTGGTCCGCATCCCAGGCCCGGAACGCCGCCGGGGTCGACACCCCCGCGTTCGGCAACGCCAGCAGCACGGGCAGCTCGGGCAAGTCGGACAAGGGCAGAACCTCCTCGCCCCGGCCCAGCCCAAGCACCGCGCCGCCCAGCAGGAATAGCGGCACATCCGAGCCTACCTCCGCCGCCAGCCGCAAACGTTCCGCCCCGCTCAAGGGGGCCGCCAGTGCTTTGCGCGCGAGCTCCCGCTCCAGCCCAATCAGCGCCGCCACGGCATTGCCGGATCCGCCGCCCAGGCCGCCCTGGATGGGCAAGCGCTTTTCAAGGTGCACCCGCGCCCGCAGGCCCGCGCGATCAGGCGGAGCGAGCGCGAGCGTGAGCATCTTCCAAACCGTGTTGCGCTCGTCGAGCGGCACCCGCTTGTCATTCGAGGTCAGCACGATGGCGCGCCCCGGCTCCCGTTCGACGGTCACCGTGAGCAGGTCGTGCGCGTCGAGCGTCTGGTACAAGGTCGCGAGCGCGTGGAAGCCATCCGGGCGCGCGGGGCCGATCGCGAGCCCCAGGTTGACCTTTGCGTAAGAGCGGAGCGTCACCGGCATCGCCTTATCTTATCCGCGCCATTACCAGGAAAAATGCTTTCCGCGCAATGAAGCGGCTCCGCTACACTGCCGCTACCCTATGCGCCCGCTTCTCGCCGCCCTGCTCGCTCTTCTTCTGCCCTGCGCCGCGCAGCCCCAAACAGGCGCGGGCGGGCCCGTCCCGGACTACCTTGCAGAGCAGCCCGTGCGCGCGCAGCACTCCATGGTCGTAAGCGTGCAGCACCTGGCTACCGACGCGGGAACCGCCACCCTTAAGCGGGGCGGCAACGCGGTGGACGCAGCCGTCGCCACCGCGTTTGCCCTTGCGGTCGTGTACCCCTTCGCGGGCAACCTGGGCGGCGGCGGCTTTATGCTCGTCCACCTGTCGGGCCGCGGCGGCAAGCATGCGTCCGGCCCGGCGCGCGATACTTTCATTGACTTCCGCGAAACTGCGCCCGCGTCTGCTTCCGCCAATATGTACCTCAACGCGCAAGGCAAGGTGATCCCGGGCGCAAGTATTCTTGGGCCGCGCTCCATCGGCGTTCCCGGTTCCGTCGCGGGCCTGGCCCTCGCCGAGCAGCGCTATGGGCGGCTTGGCCTCAAGCGAGCCATGGCCCCGGCGATCGCGCTCGCCAAGCACGGCTTCGCCCTTACCGCGGAGGAAGCGAAGCTCCTGAACGCCCCGCACCTCCAGGACTACCCCGCCACCCGCGCGATCTTTGCCCCGCACCCCTGGGCCGCGGGCGACACGTTCAAGCAGCCCGCGCTGGCCCAAACCCTGCGCCGCATCGCACGCGACCCCGACGGCTTCTACCGCGGCTCGCTCGCTCGGCAGCTTGCCGCCGGCTTCGCGAGCATCGGCGTCCCGATCACCTCGGCCGATCTCGCCGCCTATCACGCCATCGAACGCGAGCCCGTGCGCGGCGTTTACGACGGGCAAACCATCGTGAGCGCCCCGCCGCCTTCCTCGGGCGGCATCACCCTGCTTGAAATCCTGAATATCCTCGGCGCCCAGCCCGGCAACCCCGACCTCCACGCCCTTGGCGACCGCTCGCCGCTTTCCATTCATTGGATCACCGAAAGCTTTCGCCGCGCCTATATGGACCGCAACAGCTACCTGGGCGACCCGGCCTTTGTCCGCATGCCGATCGCGGCCATGCTCAGCCCGGCTTACGCCGCGGCCTGGCGCGCCACCATCGACCCCCAGCGCGCGACCCCGTCGGCAGCGCTTGTCCGGCCTCCCGGCTTCCTGCCGCCGCCGCCCACCGACGGCGGAACGCGCTTGCCTGAAAAGCAGGAAACCACGCACTTCTCCATCCTCGACCGCGACGGCAACGCCGTTGCCGTGACCACCACCCTCAACGGCGCGTTCGGCTCGTATGAGACCGCGCCGGGCTTGGGTTTCCTGCTCAACGACGAGATGGACGACTTCGCCTCCAAACCCGGCGCGCCCAACATGTTCGGGCTCATCCAGGGCCCGGCCAACGCGATCGCCCCCGGCAAGCGCCCGCTTTCAAGCATGACCCCGACCATTGTGCTCGCCTCGGACGGCACGGTGCGCATGGTCCTAGGCTCGCCCGGCGGCGCGCGCATCATCACGACCGTCGCCAACATTCTGCTCTCGGTCGATCACGGCGGCCTCAATATCCAGTCCGCCGTGGACGCCCCGCGCTTTCACCACCAGTTCCTGCCGGACACGCTGTACGTCGAGCCCGGCTTCGCGCCCTTTCTCGTGAAAAACCTCGAAGCCATGGGCTACAAAGTCACGGAAGGCCGCGAACCCTGGTCCGACGGCGAGTGCATTGCCCGCGACCCCGCCACCGGCGTCCTGTCCGCCGGGCAAGACCACCGGCGCGACTTCGGCAAGGCCGCCGGGGAGTGAGGCTGCCTCCCGCCTGAACGCCTGCTCAACCTTCGCATTGCTTACAACTCCGACTTGTTTTGCCGACGCACGTTTTCTGCATGCGCTACGCATATCGTTTGTGCTACTGTTCTCCCGCTTCACAATCCACCCCCGGAGAACTCCCCTATGCGTATCGTGTCTTTACTAGCCCCCCCTCTTAGCTGCCTTTGCTTTGACCCCCACCGTTAGCTCCGCGCAAAGTACATACGGGCTGCCGAGCTTCAACTTCACTCAAGAAGGAGAGCAGATAGGCTCCGCTCCCTCGCTTGCCGCCTTCAATGGCCGGCTGTGGATCGCCTTTAAATCCAACAACTCCTCCCATACCCTCTTCCTCGACTCGACTGTCGACGGCGTGAATCTGCTAGGTGCGCACGAATTTGCCGGCATAAAGGTTGGAAGCACTCCCACCCTCGCCGCCTACAATGGGAAGCTCTACATCGCCTTTACTCCTGAAAATGGGCAGGGTGGGATATTCGTCTGCAGCACAAGTGATGTGGTGAATTTCAGCTGCACCCAACTTCTAAACACCTCAGATTCAGTGCCTGCAATGACCGTATACAACAATAGGCTTTACATTGGCCTCTGGGATGTGAAGTGCATATACGTCATTAGCAGCTCGGACGGGATTAACTTTACCTCGCCGTCCTCAGCGGGCAGCACCTCAGGCACGCCTGAAGCGTTAAGCATTCTCAACAACAATCTGATTTTGGCTTTTCAGGCCAACGATTCAAGCCACAGACTTTTTTGCAGGAAAGCTCGAACGGATCCAATTTTCAGCCCGCATATATAGAGACGCCTCAAATTGATGGCACACCCGCATTTGTGACAGAAAATGGTACCACCGGGCAAGTCGGCCTGATTGCCTTCCAGGCCAATGACTCCGCGCATCATCTTTGGTATGCCTCGTACAGCTCTGCTGTAAACGGGCTCAACTACATTCGTCAGGACAACGCACAAATTGGCAGCAGCCCAGCCATGGCGATTTTTACGCCGACTACAGGGCCATTCGCTTACAATGCCACTTTGTTTGTCGGCTTCCAGTCAAACGGTCCGGATCATCGGCTCTGGTTTGGCGGGCAAAAGATTACATCGTTCTCGGCAACTAATTAACAATAGCTGTTTGGCGAGCACACAAGTGTGCTCGCCAGCATTCTCGTCATCCTTTTCGTTCATAGATGCGAAATCCATAGGGCAATCTTGGCTTTCCACCCCAGTCGATCATTTGATCTGGCATCCACTCCTGAAGCAGATCGTAGCGGCGGCTTATAACATTGTCGATCGTTGGCCATGCTTGCAGCTTGCTATAGGAAAAGTCGTCGGCCCTCAACCCGCACTCATCGCTTGTCACGACAAGGTACTTGGGATTGGCCGCCTCAACGCTGTTAAGAAAGACCTGCCTGTAGAACTCCTGATCCCGAGCATCCTGTGCGTTCCGAGGCTCGACAAAAAGGTAGCAGTCATAAAGAAATCCGGTGCTTTGTACGATACGCGCTTTGTAGAGCTGCGTGATGCAGCCGCCGGCCTGATCGAAGCATTGCACCTGGTGGTTCAAGTCTTGCCCTTGACGGAGGACGGATAAATCGCGCATGAGTGCCGACCCGTACTCATCCGTTGTGCCGTTGAAGCGGCATATGGCCGCGAGAGACTTAGGAACGACGATCAGACTGCCGAACGCAAGCCCGAGACTGGATGCCAAGACAAGGGGACGGCGGCTGCTCATCAGGCCAGACTCAAAGGCCTGTGCCGCAAGCAGTAAAAGGAAAGCTTCGGACGGGTATCTGTGATATGGATAGCCGCGGCCCTGCACGGCAAAGGACAGAAGACCGAAGACAAAGCCGATCAGCAGAATGGAGGGTTCTATCCTCCGCCAAGGCTTTTGATACAAAGCGACCGGCAGCCACGCCGCGAAAATACCGAGCATAACGGAAGATATGCCGCCGGCTGCAAGCCGGCTTGCGCTGAGGCGCCACATATCGGCATGCAGTGGAACGAGATTCCTCATGATGAGCATAAAAGCGTCGAGAGCTCGCCAGTGCAGCAATGCAATGAATGCCGCGAGGGGAGCTGCGAGTGCGGCAGATGTCGCTGCGACGAAGGGGGGGGGAGCCTTGATCCTTGCAATGCTTGCTCCATAGCAGCGCAAGCCAGGCTGGAAGCAGAACAAACGCGAGAGGCTTCACGGTTGCCGCGACGCCTACACACAAACCGCAGGCTCCGGCGAGAGCGAGCTGCGCGGCCCCGGTGTGCCGCAAGGACCTTAGAAGAAACGCCGCGGCCCCCAACAGCAGGACCGTCATGACGAGATCGCGCTGCCCGGTTTCGATAAGGCCGTCCCGGCCATGGATGAGCGCGAACACACCCGTGGCGAACAGCGCGGAAAAGCGTTTGCGTCCGCATATGCTGAAGTTGGCTGTTCCGGCGAGAGCTAGAAGTGTTAAATCGAAAATGCGCCACCCAAGCGAGCCGGAACCGAATAGCTTGATGGCTGCTGCCTGAATCAGGTATGTCCCCGGAAGATTCAGGTCGACAATGTCGCGATACGGCACCATGCCATGGTGCATAAGAAAGACGATGTAATGAAACAACGGGGCGTCCCCAACCAGCAGCCAATGCCTGGAGACCACACCATACGCCAGCAAGCACGCAACAAGCACCAGCGACAGCAAGCTCTTATAGAGGGTTGCCGTGCGGGCCTGTAGAATCGGCGCGGGTTGGAGGTGACTGCGGCTCATTTTATGGAAGCGTTGCTCCTGTCCGTTCGACAGTTTAAACCGGATCCCATGCTGGCAAGGCCGGCGATTTCACCTCCCTGCCATCACCGGCCCCGGAGATGAGAAGATAAAACGCAGCCATAGCCCATGCGTAAAGTCATCTCCTCCCACGTCTTTCTCCGTTCGCGCCTCCATCCCGGCCTGCTCGATACCCTCGCCCGCTCCGGCGCGGAGGCGATCGAGCTGTTCGCCGCGCGCCAGCACTTCAACTACACCGAGCGCCCCGCCATCCGCGAGTTGGCCGAATGGTTCCGCGCCAACCCTGTCGAAGCTTTCTCCATGCATGCGCCCTTATATGCGGATGAGGAGTCCGGGCGCGGCGGCGAGCCCTCCGTCAACGTCGTGCACCCCGAGAAATCCCGGAGAATCGCCGCCATGGACGAGGTCAAGCGCGCGCTTGAAACCGCCGAGCAGATCCCCTTCCGCCACCTGGTGCTCCACCTGGGCGACCGCGGCGACGAGTGGAGCTCGCGCACGCTCGAAAACGCCCTCACCGCCGTCGAGCACCTCCAAACCTACGCGCGGCCTTTGGGCGTCCGGCTCCTGCTCGAAAACATCCAGAACGAGGTCACCACCCCCGAGCACCTAATTGAAATCTTGCAAGTCGGCCACTTTGACGACGTCGGCGTTTGCCTGGATCTGGGCCATGCCCGCCTGGGCGCGGGCGTTCAGCCTACACTCGAGGCCCTGAGCGACCGCCTGCGCACCGCGCACATTCATGACAACCACGGCGAGCGCGACGAGCACCTGTGGCCGGGCGAAGGCACCATCGATTTTCCCCCAGCGCTCCTCGGGTTGAAACAAGCGAAGCAGGCCCCCGCCGGCGTGCTTGAGATCCACCACAGCTACGGCTCGGACCCGGCGCGGGTCGCGGAGCGGGCGAAGATCGCGTTCGCGCAGTTCGATGAAGCGGAGGAAGGATGAGCACGACGACTTCCATCGCTTCCATCGGACAGCACGAGGGGGAAAGCGTTATCCTGCGCGGCTGGCTGTATAACCTGCGCGAAAGCGGCAAACTCCTGTTCCCCATCTTTCGCGACGGCTCCGGCACGATCCAGGGCATCGTGCCCAAAGCCGCGGTCGCCCCCGAGGTCTTCGAGCGTGTGAAGGGGCTCACCCAGGAATCGAGCGTCATCGTCACCGGCAAGGTGCGGGCCGACAAGCGTGCCCCCGGCGGCTACGAGCTCGATGTCGAAAACGTCGAAGTGCTCCAGCGCGTCCCCGAGGACGCCCCCTTCCCCATCTCGCTCAAGGAGCACGGCGTCGACTTCCTAATGGAAAACCGCCACCTCTGGATCCGCACGCCGCGCCAGTCCGCCATCCTCCGGATCCGCGCCGAGATCATCAAGGCGGCCCGCGACTTCCTCGACGAGCAGGGCTTTACCCTCACCGATCCGCCGGTACTGACCCCCGCCGCCTGCGAGGGCACCTCCACGCTCTTCCCGGTCGAGTATTTCGGCGACCAGGCGTTTCTTACCCAGTCCGGTCAGCTTTATATCGAGGCAACCGCGCTCGCCTTGGGACGGGTTTACTCGTTCGGACCTACGTTTCGCGCTGAAAAATCGAAAACGCGCCGCCATCTCACCGAGTTCTGGATGGTCGAGCCGGAAATGGCGTATGCAGGCCTTGATGAGTTGATGGAGCTCGCCGAGAACTTCATCGCTTTTATTGTGGACCGCGTCCTCACCCGCCGTCGCGCCGATCTCGTCCTGACCGGACGCGATATCGCGAAGCTCGAGACCATCAAGGCTCCCTTCCCGCGCCTGCGCTACGACGAGGCCGCAAAGATGCTCAACGACGCCCACGCCCGCGGCGAACTCCCGGAGTCCTTCGAGTACGGCAACGACTTCGGCTCGCCCGACGAAACTTATCTGTCCAACCAGTTCGACCGCCCCGTGATGGTCCATCGCTACCCGGCGGCGGTGAAAGCCTTTTACATGCAGCCCGATCCCGCCGATCCAAAGTACGCCCTCTGCGTCGACGTCCTCGCCCCCGAAGGCTACGGCGAGGTCATCGGCGGCTCCGAGCGCATCGCCTCCTACGACCTGCTCAAGCAGCGCATTGCGGAGCACAACCTGCCGCTCGATGCCTTTCAGTGGTACCTCGACCTGCGCCGCTACGGCTCCGTCCAGCACGCCGGCTTCGGCATGGGCATCGAGCGTGCCGTCGCCTGGATTTGCGGCCTCGACCACGTCCGCGAAACCATCCCCTTCGCGCGCACGCTCAACCGCATGTACCCGTAGCGGGCGAGTTGCGCCCGTGTAAAGGCGGAGGCAAAACCGCCTGCGCGGCCGGCGGCCATATCGTGGCGCGTGTTCTTGAAAGGGCACATCGGCGAACTTGCCGCAGCTGTTCTGCAGTGCTAAAAGCCGAAGGGCCGAGCGCAATAGCCCGGCCCTTCGGCTCACGCTCCTACCCTTACTGCCCCACGGTCAGCGTCGCGGTTGTGGTCCGGCTTATGCCTCCGCTAGTCATGGTGATGGTCAGCGGATAGCTGGTTTGCTTCGCGCCGAGCGCGTCCCTTGTTGAGGTCACGCCGCAGCCGGTAAGCGCACCCACACCGCCGATCGCGCTCACAGCCAGCAGGCAGAGCAGTAGGAGGCGCACGCCGCCCCGGCGCAGCCGGCGCGCTCCCGACCAAGGCAGCATTATGACAGCGAGCGCCGCCCCACCCAGCGCCGGAGCCACGCGCCCGGCGAGCGTACCCGGTGTGATCCGGACCGGCAAGGTGCCCAATACGCTTTTCATTCGCACGGTCAGAGTCACGACGTGCGCGCCGCTTCCAGCTCCCAGCGTCGCCGGGGAAAAGGCCGCGGTCGCCCCCTCGGGCAGGCCCGAAACCGAGAACGTTACAAGCCCGGGGTATACGCCGGAGCCGCCCGGAGCCGCCCTCAGCAGGAATGCCGCCTGTCCGGCAGTTGGAATCACCGTTGTGGGCGCCCCGGCGGCCGGAGCCACCGAAAAGTCAGCCGCCGCGGTCACCGTGAGCGCCGTCGAGGCACTGGGCAGGAAGTTGCCATCGCCTTCGTACGCAGCCGTTAGGGTTTCGGTGCTGCCCGCAGGGAGGAGGCTGGCCGCAAATGTGGCAGAGCCGTTCACCAGCGCCGCTTCCCCAAGCGCCTGCGTGCCATGGAGCAGCCGCACCGAGCCCGTGGGTACACCGGTGGTCGCCGGCTGCACCTGCACCAGGAGCTGCGTTGCATCCGACGGGTCGTAAGTAAGCCCGGCCGTTGTCGCGGCTTTTGCAATCGTGAGCACGCCATTGCTCTGCCCAAGCGCATAGTTGCCCAGCGCCGCCCCGCTCACGCTCACCAGGATCGGGTACTGCCCCGGCGCGTCCGTGGCCAAGGCCGGCGTTGAGTAGCTAGCGGCCAGTGCATCGCCGTTCACAACGCCCACAAGCGTTCCGGTTAGGGCAGGATTCGGTGCTCCGTACGGCCGGGTAAAGCTCGCCGCCGTGGCCGTCAGCGGAGCGGGCGTTACCGTCAGCTGACCTGCCACTGCGACCGGCTGGTAGCTGCCGAGGGTCGCCCCCGCGAGCGCCGGCTCGATCTTGTACACGCCGACCGCCGATTGCGCTGTCGCCGCGGTTGTAAAGGTTTCCGTGAATCCCTCATTGTTCGCCGCGCCCATGACGGTGCCTGTAAACGCGGGGTTCGCCGCGCCATAAACCCGGGTGACGTTTCCGGCCGAAGCCGTCAACTGCGTCGGCGTGATGGTGAGCGTTCCGTTGACCGCAGTAACGGCGTAGTTCCCAACCGTGCTGCCCTGCGCCGAAGGCACGATCGCATAGGTGCCGGGAGCCGTCGCCGCCGCGGCGACGGTTGTAAACCTCTCCGTCAGGGTGTCCCCGCTCGCCGCCCCAGTTATGGCTCCGGTAAACGACGGGTTCGGCGCTCCATAGGGCCGCGTCGCATCATTGGCCTTTACTGACAGGGCAGCTTGACTGACAATCAGGAAGCCTTTCTGGACAGTCAGCTTGTAGTTGCTGAGGGCGGTGCCATTCGCTTCAGGCATAACAGCGTACGTGCCGACAGGGGAGCTCTGCGTCGCCGAGGTGGTAAACGACTCGGTAAAGCTGTCGCCGTTGACAGCTCCGGTAATCGCGCCGGTAAACGACGGATTAACGGCACCGTAAACACGCGTTGCGTCGTGCGCAGACACGGTCAGCCCGGCGGGGGTCACGGTCAGCGTTCCCTTCTTGAGCGTGGGATTATAGTTCTTTGCAGCGACGCCGAAGATCCCCGGCACTATGTCATATTTCGCCACCGGCGAGGCGCCCGTGGCCGTCGTGCTGAAGGTTTCCGTCAATGCGTCGCCGTTGACCTGGCCCGAGATCGATCCGGTAAACGCGGGGTTCGTCGCTCCGTAAAGGCGGGTTGCGTCATCGGCCGTCGCCGTCAGCGAGGCCGCGGTGACCTGCAGCGTCCCGTTCTGCACGTTTTGGGTGTAGCTCGCCAGGTTTGCGCCGGAAGCTGAGGGCACGATCGGGTAAGAACCCACCGGAGAGGACGCCGTGGCGGACACCTTCAAGACCTCGGTAAAGCTGTCGCTGTTTATCGCGCCGGTGATTGCGCCTGTGAACTGCGGGTCGGCCGCTCCGTAAAGGCGCGTTGCGTTATCGGCCGCGATTGTCAGCGGGGCGGGCGTGATCTGAATCGTGGTCTGTCCCTGAGCTTTGGTTGTGTTGCCGTCGCCCGGGATAAAGCTGCCGCTCAAGGTAAAGCTGCCCACATGGGGTGCGAGATAGGAGCTTGCAGCCGAGCCATTTGCCACCGGCTGCGACCCAAAGCTGCTGATGCCGTCTGAAAAGGCGACAGTCCCCCCGTTCACCGGGCCCTGCGACGCCTCATTCGTGACTGAAGCCGAAACTGTCACCGCATTGCCGTACACAGCGCTGGCCGGTGCAGACAGAGCAAGGCTCGCCAGTGCCGTGGTGCCCGTCCCGCTGAGCGCAATGGACTGCATGGCGTTGGCCGCGTTCAGGTTTGTATCCCCCACCACCAGGTCACCCTGCAAGCTGCCGGTGCGCGTCGGCGCAAAGCGGATCGCCAGCGCGCAGCTCGCCCCTGGAGCCAGGCTCGGGCTCGCAGCCCCGCCCGCCGTGGTCTGCGGACAGGCGTTCGCGGCGCTCGCGTCAAGCGTGTAGTTGGTCGAAACCGCCGGGTTATTGCCGGATGAAGGGACCGGGAATGTGAGCGGGCTGTTGCCGATGTTTGTGATGGCAATAGTTTGCGCAGCCGTTGTCGCTCCAACCGCGGTGGATGCAAAACTCAGGCTGGGCGGGTCCGCTACATCGACTTTTACGACATTCCCGCTGCCCGTATTTGCAATGTATAGGTTGCCGTTTCCATCCAGCGCCAGGCTGTTAGGCGCTGCCAGTCCGGCAGTTGCAGGAACTGCAATGCTTTCGATGTAGCTGTTACCCGACGGTGTTTCCTTCATCACCCGATTATTTCCGGAATCGGCTACATAGATAGCGCCGCTCGCATCTACGACGATTTCGAGAGGTATTTTCAGCGAACCCGAAGATACAGTGCTTTCCGTATAAACACCGCGCGCCAGAGTCTCCTTCATGACCACATTGTTGGTCCTGTCGGAGTAGTAGACATTTCCGCCGGCATCGACGGCCACTCCATCCAAGCTCTTCTGCGCACCTGATCCTGCTTGCAGTTCGGGTGTGGGGATGATCGTTTCTACATAAGTACTGCCGTTCACCGTTTCTTTTAGAATGCGCTTGTTGCCGCTGTCCGCGATGTATAGGTTTCCACCCGCGTCGACCGTCACGCGGAGTGCACTCGACAATGGAGATGCCGTTTTGAAGACGCTCTCCACGTAACCGCCGCTGGCCGGCGTTTCCTTGAGGACGCGATTGTTTAAGTAATCGGCAACGTAAAGGCTTCCGCTTCCATCGATCGCGATCCCGTTAGGGTAGCGAAGACCGCTATTGGCCAACGTTGCCACTTGATAGTTACCGCCTGAAACAGTCGCCTTCAGGATTTCCTGGTGATCGGTGTCGGCTATATAAACATTTCCGGCAGCATCTGTGGCAATGCCGCGAGGATTCATAAGTCCACTCGCGATAGGAGTTGGAGTTCCCGGCGAAAAGCTCACCTGCGGCCCCGTGCCCGTGCCTGCTACGTAGCCTGTCGCGATCACGCTTCCAGAGCTGCCTAGCAGCTGTACCGCTCCGAGCCGGACACCCGGCAGCTTCGGCGAAAACTGAACATACGCCAGGCAGCTGTCGCCGACATTGAGGGATGTACCCGAGGCGCAGTTCACTAGAGACACAACCGTGAAGTCCAGTCCTTGTGCACCTTCAGTTACTGCCGCAACTCCGCCCAACGTTCCCGGGGTGTCGGCAGTAAACACCAGCCCGAGAGTTTGCGGTGCCTGGCTGACACTCGCATCCCCAAAATTTCCGCTAGCGGTTTGCAGCTTTATGGTCTGATTCGACGCCGCAAGAGCGACATAGAGATTGCCGCTCGTGTCGGATGCAACGTCAGACATACCAAAACCAGGAGCAGAGAAAATCGTGCTCACGGCGTAGCCGCCATTGGCGGAAGGAGCCGCTTTCAAAAGGCGGCTATCTCCATAATCAGCGATCAAAACATCCCCGCTTGCATCCAGCGCGATGCGCCAAGGTCCGTTCAGTCCCGAAGCCACTATGGCTTCGGCATAGCCATTGCCGGAAGGCGATTCTCTAAGCACCCGATTGTTGTTGGAGTCGGCGATGAAAATGTTTCCGCTGCGGTCGACAACTACGCCGATAGGATAATCTAAGCCGCTGGCGGTAGAGATCTGGCTCTCCACATAGCTGTTACCCGCCACAGTCTCCTTGAGCACACGGTTGTTTCCGGAATCGGCAACGTAAACGTTTCCGCTCGCATCGACGGCGACTTGACTTACGTTGTTAAGGGTGCTCGTCGGCACCGTGCTCTGGTGATAAGCATCGCCGGAAGGCGTCGCTTTCAGCACCCGGCCGGCGCCATAGTCAGCCATATAAACGCTGCCCCCGGCATCCACCGCCAACCCATCGACCCGGCCCAGCGTACTGGAATCGGCAATGATGCTTTGTACATAGGTGGTCCCAGACAGGGTCTCCTTCAAAACGCGCCTGTTGCCAGCGTCAGCGATATAAACGTTTCCGCTGCTATCGACGGCCACGCCCCAATTCATCGCGAGCCCACTCCCGATAGAGCTCACCGCGCCGGCGAAATGTGCTGTCTGCGCTTGCGCGGTCAGCCCGACGGCGCACCCAAGCACAAGGACAAACCCTGCCGCCCTCGCAAAGCAAAAACGTACAGCGCGGAGAGCACCGCTGATTCCGCAAAGATGCCGCTTTGCACGAAAGCTTGACGACGCGAGAAAAAGTTTAGCAGCGCTGAGCACAAAAAGCAGCAGAACAAGGCAGTACATGGCGTTAATCCTCGAGGCGATGAGAATATTCGAGCTCTCGTACACACAGCTGAAACAGCATCTGTGGGTTCAGCTCCAATATCGACAGCCGCGGCTTAAACATCCACACAAATGTCAGCTATGGCCTCCTGTCCAACCGCGCAGCGTTCCGAAACCGAATGCCCTCCCAAATTGGGAAAAGGCATCCGCGCAAGCAGGAATCCTCCTTGCACACGGATTCTCGATGCAAGAGGATCCATAGAGGCCCGCTAGGCAGCTACCATCGACAAAGCATGTCCAAACTCCGCGTCGGCATTCTTTTCGGCGGCCGCTCGGGCGAGCATGAAGTCTCGCTTCTTTCCGCCGCATCCGTCCTCGCTGCCATCAACCGCGAGAAATATGAGGTCACGGCTATCGGCATCACCAAGGAGGGCCGCTGGATCACTTCCGGCGACGCCGAACTGATGCTCGCGCCGGCCGGGGAACGCGAACACCTCCGCGCGGGCGACCCGCAAGCCACCTCCTCGGCCGCCGTTCTCGCCTACGGCGAGGCCACGCTGATGCCCCCCGAGCCGGGCGCGGGACTCGTGCCGTTCCAAACCAGCACCGGGCCTGGGGAGGCACTCGCGCTGGATGTTGTGCTCCCCATCCTCCACGGCACCTTCGGCGAGGACGGCACGATCCAGGGCCTCCTTGAGCTTGCGGGCATCCCTTACGCGGGCTCAGGGGTGCTGGGCTCCGCCGCCGGCATGGACAAGGACGTAATGAAGCGGTTGTTCGCCTCGGCCGGGCTGCCGATCCCTCCGCACAGCACCCTGCTCCGCTCAGCCTGGCAGCGTAACCCAGCTGCGGCCATCGCGTCCGTCGAACAAGCGCTGCCCTATCCGCTCTTCGCCAAACCCGCGAACGGCGGCTCCTCGGTCGGCATCAGCAAGGCTCACAACCGCGAAGAACTTCAAAGCGCCCTCGCTGAAGCCGCCCGCTATGACCGTAAGCTCGTCGTCGAGCAGGCCATCGGCGGCACGGGCAAAGCACGCGAGCTCGAGGTCGCGATCCTCGGCAACGACGACCCCCAAGCCTCGGTGGTCGGCGAAATCGTCCCCGCAAAGGAGTTCTATGACTACGAAGCCAAGTACCTGAGCGAGGGCTCCGGGCTTGTGCTTCCAGCCAAGCTGACGGGCGAGCAGTCCGAGAACATCCGCGCCATGGCCATTCAGGCTTTCCAAGCCTGCGACTGTGCCGGGCTCGCCCGCGTTGATTTTCTGATGGAGCCCGGCGAAAACGGCCGCATCTACCTCAACGAGATCAACACGCTGCCCGGCTTTACTGCAATCAGCATGTATCCCAAGCTGTGGGCTGCTTCCGGCGTCGCCTACCCCGAGCTGATTGATCGCCTGATCGAGTTCGCGCTCGAACGCGCCGGGGAGCGCGAGGCGACGCAGTTCAGCCGAGAGTGAGGGAACCCTGACGCGGCTTCACGTGTCTAATCCGAAAGATTGAAGGAGAACCCAGAGCGATGACCCTGCTCGACGCCCCCAGCTACAACGCACGCCGCGCACGGCTCATCCGGAACAGCATCCTCATCACGCTGTGCGTCGTGATCGCCGGGGCCATTCTCACTTTTCTCTTCTGGGACTGGCCCGAACAGCACCGCGTCAATCATTTCTTTTCGTTGGTCGAAAAGCAGGACCTTCCCGATGCCTACGCCTACTGGGATGATGACCCCGAGTGGCGCCAACACCCGAACCGCTATTCCGGCTACAGCTACACCCAGTTCGCCAAGGACTGGGGCCCGGACTCCGACTACGGACGAATTACTTCCCACAAGATCGTAATCACAAAGACCGTGGGCAATGGCGTCGTGATGGGAGTGGACATCAACGGCGGCAAAACGCCCTTGTTCCTGCGCGTCGACCATAAAACCAAGCAAATCGGCTTTTCTCCGGTTGAGCTTTATATTGGGCCGGACTAGGTTGCACTCGATTTGCAGATAGCAGATAGCAGACAGCGGGAACCCGGCCCCGGCCGGAGTTGAGCGTAATGCGCCTGAATGCAACCGGTAGGCGATGCCTTAGGTTCGCGTGCCGCGGCTCCCCCCGAAAAGCAGCCAAAGAATGATTAGAAACAGGATAAGGCTGATAGCCCCGCCGCCGTAGTAGCCGATCCCAGGGCCCATATAGTAGCCGCCGCCTCCGAACAAGAGGAGGAGAATGATAAGAAGAATGATCAGTCCCATGGCGGGGAGTCTAGCACGCCCGCGCCAGCTCCCGCACGGCAAAATCAACCCAATGTGTCGCGATTATTCCGGACCGGTCTCGTTCCACAGAAAGGCAAGCTCGTCCGTTTCGTCCTGGATCTCCTGCTCCAAGGACACCCCCGCGCTGTGGCCGCCGCTTAGGCTGTAGTGGAGGAGCACGGGTCGCCCGCTCGCGGTCGCGGCCTGCATGCGGGCCGTCATCTTGCGTGCGTGCAGGGGCGCAACCCGCGTATCACTGTCACCCGTAAAGAACATGACTGCCGGGTACTTTACGCCTTTCATGACATGTTGGTAGGGCGAGTAGCGCGCCAGGTACGGGTACATCGCCGGGTCATCCGCGTTGCCGTACTCGGTGGTCCACAGCTTGCCGAACTCGAAGTGTTGGTAGCGGAGCATATCAAGCAGCGGATAGCCGCACCACACCGCCCCCCAAAGTTCGGGGCGCTGCGTGATCGCGACCCCCATCAGCAGACCGCCGTTCGAGCGGCCGCGGATGGCGAAGTGCGCGGGCGAGGTATACCTGTTCTCGAGCAAATACCCAGCCGCCGCGAACCAGTCGTCGAACACATTTTGCTTGTTTTCGAACATCGCGGCTTTGTGCCAGCGCTCCCCGTACTCGTCGCCGCCCCGCAGGTTTGGGAGCGCAAACCACCCGCCACCCTCAAGCCAGGCGGCGTACTCCGCATTCCACACCGGCAGCATCGGGACGTCGAAGCCGCCATAGCCGGTCATCAACAAGCGCGCACTCCCGTCGCGCTTGAGGCCTTTTTTGCCGACAATGAACATAGGCACGCGCGTGCCGTCCTTTGATCGATAAAAGACCTGCCGCACCTCATAGTCGCCGCTTGCGAACGGGATGGAGGGCTGAAAGAACACGTCCGTCTTCCCTGTCGGCACGTTGTAGCGGTAGATGGTCGGCGGCAGATTGAAGGACTGAAACGTGTAGAACGCTTCGGGCTGGTCCGGTTCGCCGCTCACCTGCGAGCCTGTCCCGATACCCGGATATGTCAACGCGCCCACCTGCTTGCCATCCAGCGTATACACCGCCGTTTGCGTCTTTACGTCATGGAGCCGCTCCACAAACATGCGACCGCCCGCAAGCGAAAAGCCCTGGATGACATCCTTGCCCTCGGGAACCACCGTTTTCCACGCCGCGGGCTGGTCGCCCGGCTTGAGCTCCACAATTTTGCCGTTCGGGGCCCCATAGTCCGTGCGCAGGAAGAAGCGATCCCCGTCCACCTCCGCGCTCATATGCGCTTCCACCCGGTACACCAGCTCCTGGAACTCGCCCTTGGGGTCGCGCAGATCCTTCACCAGGATGTCTTCCCGCTTCGCCGGCACCCCGCGGGCTATGGTGAGAAAAAGCCAGTGCCCGCCCGGCGCTACATTAATGTACACAAGCGCCATCTCTCCCAGCGGCTCGCCCCGGTACTCGCCTCCAAACAACTTGGCATCCTGCGGCGCGGGCGTTCCAAACGCGTGATACCGCACCGTGCTTCCTTCGCGCGAAAACCGTGCGTAGTAGAGGCCTTTTCCATCCGGCGCAAGCGACACGCCCGAATAGCGCGCCAAAGGCAGGGTGTCCGGCAGCTCCTTGTCTGCGGCCACGTTCAACACATGTATTTCGGCCTCGTCTGCCCCGCCATGCCTCACGGCGAAGGCAAGCAAGCCGCCGTCCTGGGAAATGCCGGCGATCGACACAGAAGTGTTCGCGTCGCCGAGCTTCGCCGGGTTGAGCAAGCGCCGCTCCTCCCCGCCGAAGCCGGCGCGCATATAGATGGAAGACTGGTTTTCGTGAGGCAGCCGCTTTTCGTAGAAATACCGGCCCGCGCGCACTTCCGGCGTGGTTTCCTCGTCCACACGCTGGAGCTTGCGAAGCGTATCCGTAAAGCGCTGCCGGTCTTTCACCTGCGCGAGATACTTCGCCGTGTACGCGTTCTCGGCGGCAATCCAGGCGCGGGTTTGCGGGCTTTGCTGGTCCTCGAGCCACTGGTAGGGGTCCATCACCGTGTGGCCGCCGATCTGCTCTTCCGCGACCTTCACCGGCGTTGGCGGCGGCGGCGGCAGGACGACCCCGTTGCCCCCATGCACCTGCTGCGCGCCAACAGATATGGCGAGCCAACAGCCCGCGCCCACCCACAATGCCTTCGCTTTCCACCCCGTCAAGCTACCGCCTCCTCGCCCGTCTCGGCCCAGTTCGCATTCCGTTCATAGTACAGGCTAGAAATCGTGTGACTTTCGGAATGAGCCCTTTTCCGTTCTGGAATCTGTTGCGGCTGGTTAGGGACTGTTTGTTCCGATTTTTCACTGCGTCGGCTTTGTTCTGCGCTACCGTAGGCCCATGCTTTCCTGCACACGTGCGTTTTCTGCTTTTTTGCTGTTGTTGCTTGTTGCATCCGGGGCGGCCCACGCGGGCGAAAAAAAGGACGCAGATCCAAAAAAGCCCAAGCCCGCAAAGCCGCCGCGCACCCACTCTGTCGCTCTGGGCTCCGCAAAACGGGTTCCCTATTCCAAGGAGGGCGACCCGGCGGGAGCGTTTCCGGGCGAGTCGGAGCTGCGGGTGCGGCCGCTCGTCGTAGACGGCCGCGTGAAGGATTGGACCACCGGCGAGCCGCATGACGTGACCGACCGCTCTTTCGCGGTGCGCCGCGCGCTCCGCATCAACGACGCCCTGCCTACCGACAAGGCCGAGCACTGGGTGTGGCAGCGGGGCCCTTGGCTTTTGGTCGATCGCACCGCCGGTCACTCCGTTCCGCTTAAGCTGCCGGACTACGACCCTTCCGTCTCCGAAGTGAGCTGGTTTCGCGACTACGCCGCCTACTGCGGCCTTGCTTCGACCGGCAAGCAGCTCTACGCCGTCGTTGCGCAGGTGGCCGCCCGCAAACCGCTGGTCGTAAAGAAGCTCGCGCCCTGGGATGCTGCCGCGCCACGGACTGCGGAGGCCTGCGCTCCAGCGGCGTGGCAGCGTGAGCCCTTGCGCATTACTTTTCAGCCCACCGGGGGCGGGTCTTCTTCCTTCGACTTAGTCGGTGCGTCCGCTGTTTTGGTCGAGGATGGTGACGCGGGCGACCCGCCCACAGGAGGCGACAAAGCCCCATAGCCCTCGGCTTGAAGTCTGAGATCCCGGCTAACATAGGGCTATGGATTCTTTGGATCAGCTGCTTGCCGAGGCCGAACAGGCGCACGGACACCTATGCGCGGGCCAGATTCTCGGGGTGCGCATGGCGATGCTCGGCTGCGCGCGGCTTGGCATCGACGAGCCGCGCGGCCGCGACCGCAAGCGCCTTGTGACCGTGGTTGAGATCGACCGTTGTGCCACTGATGCCATCGGTGTGGTTACCGGCTGCCGGCTCGGCAAGCGCGCGCTTAAATTTCGCGACTGGGGCAAGATGGCCGCTACATTTATCGACCTGCCTAGCGGGCGGGCCATCCGCATCGCCGCAACAGAAAGCTCGAAGCAGCGCGCTCGCGAGCTCTTCCCGGAGATCGAGAACAAAAACGAGCAGCAAATGCGCGCCTATCGCGAGTTGGGTGAGAAAGAACTTTTCACCGAGAGCTGGGTGGAAGTCCCGCTCGACGCAAAGGAAATGCCCGGCTATAAGGGCGAGCGTATAAGTTGCGCCCGTTGCGGGGAAGGCATCGCTTACGAGCGCTGGGTCTTGTGCGGCGGCGAAAAGCTTTGCCATGGTTGCGCCGACCCAGCCGGCCGCTACTATCGGTCCTTAAACCCGCAGGAAGCATGAAAGGGCTGCCGCTGCTTCCTTCCAGCGCGGACCACGCGCGCGTGGCGTAGAGCTAAACGGCCTTCTACGGGCGCAAGTCACCGACGAGCGAGCGTAGCCGGGTAAGGACCAGCAGCACTGGCAAGCCAAAGACCAATCCCACGATCAGCAGCGTGGAAAAAAGATCATTCCGGTAGAACGGCAGTGCTGCAGCAAAACAGGTTTCCAAACCAACCGGCGTGTGCGGATACCAAGAGCCCGGCATCGCCCACACCGCATAGTTGCTGGCGAGGAAAAACGAGGTTGAAGAAAGCACGCCAGCCCCGATCACGCGCGCAAACCCAGGCTGCCCTCGCAGAAAAAGCCGCCCCAGCAGAATGGCATAGGCGTACCACAGCCAGGTAACCACGTACGCACTTACATGGAAGTCATAGCTGTAGACAAAACGGGTCAGATACCAATCTGCGCCGGCGAGCAGAGCCACAGGAAGGATCGCGGTCCAAACAGGGCGTCGCGCCCCCCAGACCAAAAGAGCTCCACCGACCGCGGTGAAGTTCCACCACGGATGCGGAAGCACATGGCTTGCAAGCGCGGCAATCAACAGAAACGACGGAAGCATCCGAATCTCTCCTCATCCACCGTCCCCATTGTCGCACCCGGGTGTCTGCTTTCACACCGGACTGATGAGAGCTAGCCCAGCTTGCTTTGGCTGGACGACCCTTCCGTAACGGAAGGATTTTCCCCTTCGTCTTGCCTCCGAAACCGCCGGGCAAAGATGCGCACTGTCGCCGCGACCGGCACCGCAATGAGGGCCCCAACCACCCCATCAATCTCGCCCCCCGCCAGCACAGCAAAAATTTGCAGTAGAGGGTCGATTTCGACGCTCTTGCCCATAATGCGCGGCGCGTTCACGTAGTCCTGCACCAACCGCCAGCAGCCAAGAAACACGATTAACCACAGTACATGGCTGTAGCCGGCCAGAATAGAGATAAGAACAATCGAAATGGCCGCAAGCGCCGGCCCAACCACGGGAATAAATTCAAGGAATCCGCCAATTGGGCTGAGAATAAAAGCATAAGGTACCCGCATGAGACCTAAAACAATTGCAAAAGCAACTGAAGTGAGGAGCGACAGGATGATCTGAGCCCGGATGTAGCTACCAAGCATCACGTTGATATCGTCGAGCAAGCCATCGATAAGCCGACGCTCTTTCGCGGAACGCCCAAGGTGGACCGCGTCGTCGGCAATCTTGAATCCCTGTTTAAGAAAGAACAAACTTAAGATAGGAATCAGAATCAACCACCACACATGCTGCGCGGGTGCGGCCAGTTTGGAACCCAGTTCCTTGCCGTAATTTAGAATGTCGTTCCGGTGTGAGGTAAAGAACTGCTTGATTTGAGCAACTACGGCGGGCCGAAGGTGATGATTTCGCCCGAATTGTGCTATCAACTCACCCGAACCGAGCCGGTCCAGCAGCGATGGCAGACTCATGGTAAGCTGCTTTGCCTCTTGCCCGATCGCCGGTCCAGCCACAAATCCAATCCCTATCAGTGCGCCTATCAACACGGCATAAACAACAAGGATCGCCTTTCCGCGCCCCCGCAATGGCTTTTCCAGCCAGTTTACGAGTGGGACGAGGAAGTAAGCGAATAGAATCGCGAACAGAAACAGGGTGAGCGTTTCCCGAGCCGCCCGGCAGAATGCAAATGCCACGACATACGCGAGCAGCGTAGTCACCACTCGGGAAACGCGAGGATCCCATAGTTGCTGCAAGAACGTCTGCGCTTTTCGCGTAGGCGCAGCTCCATGCGGGCCGGGCGAAGTGACAGGAGCACTTGATGCGGCGTTTCCGCCCGCAACCTCGGACGAAGGCGTTGTTTGCACGAGCGTGGACAAGGTTAGCTCTTCGCGTCGCTAAGAGCGTCGCTGACCGCGTGTGCAGCCTTGCCGGCTGTGTCCTTCACAGTCCCTACGGCCTGGTCCACTAGGCCCTTACCCTTCACCGCGGGATCATCTG
The DNA here is from genome assembly GCA_965218545.1 of Acidobacteriaceae bacterium. Taxonomy (GTDB): domain Bacteria; phylum Acidobacteriota; class Terriglobia; order Terriglobales; family Acidobacteriaceae; genus EB88. The sequence goes on from CBDCLB010000003.1 coordinate 117,333, forward strand.
CCAGGTCGCCAAGACCCTTCTCGATTTTTCCGCCCAAAACACCTCCGGTGCCTTTTACCCGCTGCTTGGTGCCCCAAAGGCCTGCCTTGCCGCTCAACTCCTCTCCGTCCGCACCCGCATATGAGCCCGATTGCTCGTTCAGAATGACATACGCAGCCACGCCCAGCGAGGCCAAACCTACAATCCAAAGAAACTTACCCATGGCTTTTCACACTCCGTCCCATCAAAGATGCATACCGTTGCCCGCGAGATGGCCTGGCACCTTCACCGCTGCCGCCGCGCGTCCATCCATTCGCTTATGACCCCGGCACCGGGCCTTGTAACCACCCAGCCGCTGAAGACCGGATCTCTCGCCGCTGGATCCAGGGCTTTCGGAGCGAAGCGCAGGTCGCGAAACTCGACCGTGTGCGCTTCCTTCGGAACCGGCTCCGCATCCCCCGGCGGCGCAAGCGCGCCCACATCCTCCACCAACGGCCAGCTGGACCAATCCCCGTACACACGGCCCAGGTAGCTCCGTTTTGCGGACGCCACCGCCGGGGTCACCTCCGGCTTACCCACCATGCCTTCCGGCGCGATGCTCCCCGCGCCCAGCGTTTGCACCGTCGCGAGCTGGAAGCCGTCGCGGGTTTCCGCGAGCGAATGCCAGGTAAACGGATTCGCCATGGAAGGCTCCGCCGCTACCCGAAGCAGCGGCTCCCGGGTCGCGCTGCCGGCCCTCTGCACAAGCGCGATCGCCCGCGCATGTTCGGCATTGCGCAAACCCCACCACAACCCCACGCCCACCAGCGCCGCGATCGCCCAGCCGCGCCCGTGCAGCTCACCCGGCAGCCGCCGGCGCATTTCGCCTTCCACCAGCCCCAGCAGCGCAGGGACTGTAAGCCCCAGCAGGAGAAAGCCGAAGATAACTGGGTCGAAGATGAAGACGATGCTCCACGCATGCCAGTGCGCGTCGAACGGGAAAAAGGGACGGACTCCGTAGTTGTTGGTGTAATCCAGAAGAATGTGACTGAAGTCCGCGATCAAGGCCAGCAGCCAAATCCAACCCCACCGCACCGGCCGGGCCAACGGCTTGCGCCGCAGCCGCGCTATCCCCCACACAATGGCCGTAATGATCAGGGCCATGAGCGGCGCGCCGAGAAGCGTATGCGTAATCCCGCGGTGATGCTGCAGCTCCGCCACAGGCCCGCCAAACCCGGACACGATGTCGATGTCCGGCGCTTCCGCCGCCAAAACCATTGTCAGGGTCGCGTAGGCGGTCCTGCGATTAAACCCCGAGCGCCCCAGGCAAGCGCCCGTCAGAAAGTGTGTCACCGGCTCCACATACCCAGCATGCACCATGGAGCCGCCTGCCGCTCGAACAATCTCCAGCGCTGCCGAGTGGAGTTCCCATCCTGGCACTCCTCCTGATTCGGAACCTGCCGCGTGGCACAATGGCCCCATGCCCTCCGAAGCCGATCCACGGGCCCGCCTCGACGCGCTCCGCGACCAGCTGCGCCATCATGAGTACTTGTACTACGTGCTCGACGCGCCCGAAATTGATGACCTCCAGTACGACGCGCTGATGCGCGAGCTCGCGGCGCTCGAGGTCGCGCACCCCGAGTGGATCGCCCCCGACTCGCCCACGCAAAGGGTGGGCGGCAAAGCGGCCGAGGGTTTCGGCAAGGTCGCCCACTCCCGTCCCATGCTTTCGCTCGACAACGTGAACTCCGAGGAGGAGCTGCGCGACTGGGACCGGCGCGTGCGCGAGCTTGCCGGCCCCGGTGCCGCGATCAGCTATGTGTGCGAGTACAAGCTGGACGGGCTCTCGATGGCCCTACATTACGGCGTAAACGGCCACGCGGAAACCCGGCTCGGGAGCGGCCTGACCCGCGGCGATGGCACGGTCGGCGAGGACGTGACCACAAACGTCCGCACCATCCGCTCCGTCCCCCTCGTCATCGCGCCGGAGCGCCTCGGCAAAGCCCACCTGCCCGCCGTGTTTGAGGTGCGCGGTGAAATTGTCATGCCCATCGCCGGTTTCCTCAAACTCAACGAGGAACGCGAAGCAAGCGGCCTCGCGCCCGCCGCCAACCCCCGCAATGCCGCCGCAGGCACCATCCGCACGCTTGAGCCCAACGTCGTGGCCCAGCGCCGCCTGGACTTTTACGCCTACTTCGCTCTTACACCCGCAGGCGAGCCGCTTTTTCCCACCCAGACTGAAGCGCTCGACGCCCTCACAGCCGCGGGCTTTCGCGTTAACCCGCACCGGCAGGCCTTTCCCTCACTGGACCAGCTGCTCGCGTTTATCGCACAAGCCGAGCAAAACCGCTCCAGTTTGGGTTATGAGATCGACGGGGTCGTCATCAAGGTCGACTCCACTCAGCTGCAGCGCCGCCTGGGCTACACCGGCAAGGCTCCGCGTTGGGCGGTCGCCTACAAGTTCGCTGCGCGGTTCGGCGAAACGGAGGTCGAGGACATCCTGGTCCAGGTGGGCCGCACCGGCAAGCTCACCCCGGTTGCCGCGCTTGCGCCTGTGTCCATCGGCGGCATTACCGTTACGCGAGCTACGCTCCACAATGCGGACGAGATCGCCCGGCTCGGCCTCCTCATCGGCGACCAGGTTCGGGTCGAGCGCGGGGGCGACGTGATCCCCAAGGTGGTGCAGGTGCTCACGGATAAACCGCGAGGCACGCGGCAGTTCGAGTTCCCCACCCACTGCCCCGTGTGCGGGTCGGAGATCAAACGCGCCGAGGGGGAGGCCGACCACCGCTGTGTCAATGCTACCTGCCCGGCGCGCGTCGCCGGTTCGCTGCTGCACTTCGCCTCCCGGGGCGTCATGAACATCGAAGGCTTGGGCGAAGCCCTGATCGCGCAGCTGCTTGGAAACGACATGGTGCACTCAGTTGCAGACATCTACCGGCTCACCGAAGCCCAGCTGCTCTCACTCGATCGCATCGGCAAAAAAACCGCCGACGCCCTGCTGGCCGAGATCGCCAAGTCCCGCTCCGCCCCGCTCGCCCGTGTGCTCTTCGGCCTGGGTATCCGGTTTGTGGGCGAGCGCACCGCCGAGTTCCTGGCCGAGCACTTCGGATCGATCGACGCCCTGATGAACGCTTCGCAGGAGGAGCTGGAAGAAGTGAATGAGGTCGGGCCCCGCGTTTCGGCGAGCATCCGCGAGTTCTTCTCCGAGCCGTCCAACCGGCAGCTTATTGAGGATCTACGCGCCGCGGGCCTCCAGTTCACTGCTACCAAGCGCGAGCGTTCGGCCGAGCTCGCGGGCCTGACCTTTGTTCTCACCGGCACGCTGCCCACCCTTACCCGCGAAGAAGCCAAGGAAAAGATTGAGTCCGCCGGCGGCAAGGTTTCCAGCGCGGTCAGCAAAAAGACCAGCTACGTCGTGGCCGGCGAGGAAGCCGGGTCTAAGCTCGAAAAAGCGCAAAGCCTAGGTGTGCCCGTGTTGGACGAACCCGCGCTGCTGCGGCTTCTCCGCGAAGGAAAAGCATGAACATTGAGCAAGACCTTGAACGCATCCTGCTGCAGGAACGTGCCCTGCGATTCGAGCGCTTCGACCACGACACCGCTTGGCAGCTGGGCTCGTGGCTGCGAGCAACCGCCTCCTCACGCGGTTTCGCCGTTGTCGTCGACGTGCGCCGCTTCGAGCAGCCGCTTTTCTTTGCCGCGCTCCCCGGCACCACGCCCGACAACATGGATTGGGTGCGCCGCAAGTCGAACACGGTCGCGCGCTTTCTTCGTTCGTCTTACGCCATTGGGCTCGAGCTCAAGGCGGCGGGCTCGGACCTGACGCAAAGGTATGCCCTGCCCGCGCGCGACTATTCCTCGCATGGAGGCAGCTTTCCCGTCGCCACGGCGGGGGCCGGTGTTCTCGGTTCCGTAACGGTTTCCGGGTTGCCGCAGCGGGAAGACCACGCGCTGGTTGTGGAAGCGCTGTGCACTCTGCTTGGGCACCCGCACGAGGAGCTGCGCCTGTCTTGATGACTCCCCCGCAAAGCGATCGAAGTATGATTTCCAGAACACACCATGACCACCCATCGATCCGGCACCCGCAAGCTTACGCCGTTTTCTGCCTAATCCTCGGTCTTGCTGTTTTCTTTTCCATTCGCTTGATTCCTTTTTCCCACAGCGAAGGCGATTTCTGGAATAACATCCAGGTCTGCATCCACACCGGCCGCGTGACAACGACCTTTCTGCCCGGCTTTTATCCCTTTCTTTGCACGCTCTTCTACAAACCTTTCGGCCCGTCGGGGATTATCGGCCTCCAGGCTGGGTTCTATCTCGGCACAGCGGCTTGCACACTTCTTACGCTGCGCCGCTTGATGGACAGCGGACGCGCTGCTGTCACCGCCTCGACTGTTATCCTGCTCGATCCGGACCTTCTTTCTTCCATCCCCAAGGTGTGGACACGGAGATCACGGTATTTCTCCTGGCTGCCCTGCTTGCCGTCAGCCTTGCGCTGCGTCCCAGCCGGCCTTCGCGCCTGTGGCTTCTCGGCGCTGTTTGGGGCCTCGGCCTGGCTGTCCGGCCTTACTTCGCATGCATGGCTCTGCCCATTGCTTACGCCCTTTGGATAACTTACGGGAGAGCCGCGCTCAAATGGGGGGCGCTGGTGGCGGCATGCGCGTTTGCTACGCTGGCGGCGGCGACGGTAGCCGCTCACGGATCGTTGTACTTTCCCCAGAACGGACCTTACAACTTCTTCGCGGGCGCCAACTCGCACACGCAGTTCGCCCTGCTCCATGCTTACAATGCCGAACCTTCGATTGCTCCCGCAATGGCCGACCACGGCTATCCCGCCACCGCCTTTTACAACCTAAGCCTGAGGCCGGTTTACACGCGGCTTGCGCTCACCTACATCGCGGCGCACCCGCTCCAATGGATCTGGCTTGGCCTTGTCAAGCTGGCCACGCTGCTGCGTCCCGACACCAAGGCTCACGCGCTCTGGACGGGAACGGGTTTCCTCAAGCTGCTTACAAGCCTTAGCGCTCCCGTGTGGCTCATTCTGCTCGCCTCTGCGCGTTCCTTCAGGAAGACAGACCGGCTTTTTGTCCTGTTCGCGATCGCCTATGTTCTTCCGTTTCTGCTTACCAACGCAGACCCGCGCTTTCGCCCCGCCTTGGACGTTCTGCTCCTGACGCACGCGGCAGTGCTCCTGGCTCGAAGGGCCGCGCCAAGTCTGGCAAAGATGCGCGCCGGTTATGGCCGAGGCGCGAAGTACCCCGTCCTGGAGCGCACCTGATACTTACGGTCGAGGCAAAACAAATAGATAGTCCGGAACGCGCCGTTCGCTGTAAAGTCCGCCGGCTTGTAACTCAAAGCATACTGCGAGCGCAGCTCCTGTTGTATCTGCCCAAAGCTTACCGGCATATCTTCCACGCGGTTCGGATAGTACGCGCGGCCGCCCGTGGCATCCGCGATCTTCTGCAGAACGTCATCCCCGCGGTCCCGGCTTGGACTTACGTTCGTGCTGATTGCGTAGACTGTGGTCTCTGCCCGCTGGCACTCTTTGATCGCGTCCTCAAGATACGCGTGACTTGAATTGTCGTCGCCGTCGGAGATCAGTATCATAGCCTTGCGCGCGGGCTCGTGGTGCAGCGTTGCGTCCAGCATTTTGTCATGGCAGCCCGTGTAGATCGCGTCGAACAGCGCCGTGCCGCCGCCGGAATGCAATCCATTGATGCCCGCAGTCAGCGCATCCAGGTTATTGGTCCAGTCCTGCTTATAGTCCGGGGTGATGTCGAACCCCTCCACAAATGCCTTGTCGGAGTTGGGCCGCAAAATCTGCAGCAGGAACTCGATCGCGGCCTGCTGCTCGAACTGGAAGCGCTGCCGGATGGAGGTGCTCGTGTCGACGACCATGCCGACGCGCAAGGGCAGGTTGGTGTTCTGCTGGAAGCTGTACACCTGCGCGGGGGCCTTGCCGTCGTCGAGCAGCGAGAAGTCGCTCTGCTGCAGGTTGTTTACGAAGTGCCCATGCCGGTCCGTGACGGTAAAGGTCAGGTATACCTCGTTGACCTGCGTAGTGATGGTGAACTGAGGCTGCTGGGGCTTGGCGCCCTGCGCTGGAGCCTGCGCAGCCGGGGTAGCGGGCCCCGGGCCCGCCGCGGGCGCGGCCTGCGTCAGGGGCACAGCGTTCGCAGGGGATACGGGCTGTTTCGCGGCTTGGGCAAAGCTGCCCGGTGCGACACAGAAAAGGCAGAACAGCAGGGCAACAACGGTCGGCAGCTTGGTTAGCACGCTCTTGATTCTACATTCGCGCTACGGCCGCTCCAGCTCTTCGAGAAAGCCCACCAACTCCCCCGGGAGCTCGGCCTTGAGCGCCAGCACCGCCCCGGTGCGCGGGTGCGCAAACTCGAGCTCCGCGGCATGGAGGAAGTTCCGCGGGAGCGACACTGTTTCGAGCGCCCGCCTCCGGCTTTTCTTGATGGCTTTTCCCGCCGTTTCGCCTTCCGCCCGGATCTCCCCCGGCGCACCATACAGCGTGTCTCCCACGATGGGGTGGCCCAGCGAGCTCATGTGCACGCGGATCTGGTGCGTCCGGCCCGTTTCAATCCGCACCCGCAGAAGCGTGAACTTGCCGAAGCGCGTCGTGATCCGGCGGTCCACCACGTAGTGCGACACGGCAGAGCGCGCCCCTGTCACGCGCCGGGTAGTCATCCGTGTCCGCCGCACCGCATCCCGGCCGATGGGGGCCGACACTGTTCCGCGGTCCGCCTCTACATGCCCATGGACCAGCGCCACATACGTTTTCTTGAGCGCCCGCTCGGCAAACATCGCGCTTAGCTTCGCATGCGCCGCGTCGTTGCGCGCCACCACGATCAGCCCGCTCGTTTGCCGGTCGAGCCGGTGCACGATCCCCGGTCGCAGCGAGTCGCCCGCGCCCGAACTCAGCTCGCCGTAATGATGCAGCAGAGCGTTGACGAGCGTGCCCCGGTCGCGCGTATCCTCGACCTCCTCGTCTTCTGAGGAGCGCGCACCGGCCCCCGCATGTACCAGCATGCCCGCCGGCTTATTCACCACGGAAAGATCCGCGTCCTCGTACAAGATCGCGAGCGGGATCGCTTCGGGCACGGCTTTGAGCGGCGGCAGCACCGGCTCGCGCAGCACTTCCACCCGCTCCCCGCCTTCCAGCCGCAACGAGGCTTTTGCCGGCGCGCCGTCGACCAGCACGCTTTCCTGTTCGAGCAGCAGCTGCACTCGCGCCCGGCTTACACCATCCAGCTGCGCGGTCAGCCAACTGTCCAGCCGCGAGCCCGCGGCTTCGGGAGGGGCGAGATGTTCGGATAAGGCCATGAGCTCAAGCGTAGCAGTCGAAAAATCAAAACCGCCTGCGCGGCCGGCGGCCACTTCGTGGCGGGTGCTCGGCTTCGCGTGGGCCTCCCGTTGGTCGGCGTCCTAGGTACGCGTAGGCGGTCCTGCTCTCCTTGTTGCCCCTAGTCCGAGTGGCCCGGCCCATCCACCCCTGAAGGCCAGTCCGGCATGTTCTGCGCGGGGGGCGGAGGGGGCGGCGCGTTGGCCGGCAGTACGTTGTGGTGCACCATCCAGGTCCGCAGCAGCATAGGCCATCCGGCAAGCTCCGGGATGTCGCCGCATAGGCCGCACCCATGGTTCGAAAAGTCAAACAGGTGCATTTCAACGGGTACGCCCTTCGCATTGAGCGCCGAATACATCGCGACGCTGTTGCCCACCGGCACCACCGGATCGCCCGTGGTCGCCCAGATAAATGTGGGCGGCGCTTCCGTGCTCACCGCGTACTGCGGCGAGAGCTTTGTCGCGAGCGCGGGGTCCGGATTTGGGCCCAGCAGCTCCTGCCGCGAACCAGGGTGCGCGAGGGGCAGATCCATGCTGATGACCGGGTACTCGAGAATGGCGAAGTTCGGGATGCAGTTGATGCCCGAAAGTCCCGAGTTCGGTTGGTCGCTCAGCTTGCATTCCGTTGCGATTACCGCCGCCAGGTGCCCGCCCGCCGATGAGCCCCACACGCCGATCCGGTCCGGGTCGATCCCATAATCCGAGGCGTGTGCGCGGATCATCCGCATCGCCGTCACCCCGTCCTCGATCTCGGCAGGGTAGCGGTACGGGCCAACGCGGTAGTCCAGCACAAACGCCGCGACCCCTTGGGCGTTGAGCCAGGCCGCGTACTGGAAGCCTTCATGCCCGAGCGCAATGTGCTGGTAGCCGCCGCCCGGAAAGATCAGCACAGCCGCGCGGCTCGTGCGGTTTTCCGGCAGAAAGGGGTACAGCCTCGGCTTGTCCGCGGGACCGTTGCCCAGCGCTCCAGGCGCGCCTTTTGGGTAGAGAAAGATCGGCGCTGGAATGGTCGGGTTCGGCGCGGGCGCGATTGGCGGCGGCGCTTGCGCCCAGGCCGAAAAGCCCGCGGCAGCCGCTAAAAAGGTGGCAGCAAGGGAGGGAAATACACATTTGCGGACAAGGGACCCGGCGAATTGCATGCACATACAGATGCCGCCCCCCGCCCGGAAGCGCTTGTATTTTCGTTGGATTGCTTCCCTGCGTTCCCCGGCGGACTGCGCGCTCCTGTTCGGGCTGTGCATGTGAAGGGGTCTGCATCGGACGCGGCCGGCTTTCACCCCAAACCGCTGCCCGTACTACCCTGTTCCCAGACCACCATGCACATCCGCATGCTTCCAGCCCCAGGCACGCCTGTTCGCGGATTTACATTCCTCGACTATGTTCTGCTGCGCGCCCTTCAGCTTTGGGGCGCGATCGCGCTCTTGGCCCTCGCCCTTGTGCCGGCCCGGTTCCTGCCCGCCGAGGACGCGGTCATCCTTTTCGCGTACAGCCGCAACCTCGCCGTCCACGGCGCGATTACCTACCTCGCGGGCGGTCCACACGTGGAAGGCGCAACCGACTTTGCCTGGATGCTGCTGCTGGCCGGGGCCATGCGCTGCGGCATCCCGCCGTTCTGGTTTTGCGCCCTGGCCAATGTCATCTGCCTCGTCTCGCTCGCGCTGGTGCTTCTGCACATCGCCCACCGCCGGCCCACTGTGGCCCGCGTTCTTGCCATTGCTGGAGCCGCAGCGCTCTTTCGGCAGATTTTCGCCGCGGCATCGGGCTTTGCCGTCCTGCCCGATGCCCTGCTGCTCGCCATGCTTACGCTTTTCGTAGCCGAAACCCGCGCCACGCCCGCCGCGCTCGCCGCCCTGCTCTTCTGCCTTTTCCGGCCCGATGGCGTCGTGCTTGCCGTGCCGCTGCTGCTGATCCTGCTCTTCCGCTCCCCGGAGCGCGCCCGGGCCGCCACCCGCGTCGGCCTTTTCTTTGTGGCCCCGGGCCTGCTCTATTTCCTTTGGCGCGTCCACTACTTCGGCGAGCTTTTCCCGCTTCCGTTCCTCGTTAAAACCGACTTCCACCGCGAGCTCGGCTTTTTGATCGCGGGCTCGGTCCGCGCCAGCCTTGTCCCGCTCCTGTTCACCGCGGTGGTGCTTACCCCGGTTTTTCTTCTCAGGAGACGCAGCAATCTTTGGTTTGCCCTCGCCCTCATCGGTGCTCCCACCCTGTTTTACTGGAGCGTCCGGCTCGACCAGAATGTCGGCTCCCGCTTTTTCTACTACCTGCCGATCGCGGCCGCTCTTCTCATCGCCATGAATTGGGACGCGTTAGACCACCGGCTTACCTTCCGCACGGCCTTTCTTGCCTGGCTTTTGCTTTTAGCCGCTCCGCTCTACCGCGAATCGCTCACTTTTCGCTTCATGCAGTTCCGCAATGTGGAGGCGATCGCTAAGGCTCTCCGTGCGTTGCCCAGGCACGGCACGCTGCTGACCTCAGAGGCAGGTTTCCTGCCCTATTACTCGGGCTGGCCCTCAATCGATCCTTGGGGGCTCAACACCCCTGAGTTCGCCCATCGCTTTTTTCAGCCGGAGGACGTGCTCCGCGCAAATGCGGACCTGATTGTCTTTCACCCGGATCTCGGCGAGTCCTGCGTGCCGCAGCGAGATTGGGCCCCGGCTTACCCAAACCGCTCGTGGCCGCATATGACCCGCAATCTCGTGCTTGGAGCCGCGAAGGGCCACTATGAGCTCTGGCTCACTCAATATGGGTCAGACTTTTACCAGGAATCCAAACATTTCCCTCCAGGCAAGAAAGACCGTGAGTGCTGGCTCTTGAACCAAACCTCGCCGCTGCTTCCAAAACTGCAAGGGATTCTGCTTCGGCACGGAGGCATCAAGCCAACTCAGGCCGAACGACTTGAACGGGAACGATGAGGCCGCGGGGCGGCCTCCTTTACATCACCAGTGCCACGCGCTCCAACTCCGCCTGCATAGCCGCCGCATCGCAAGGACCGTCTTCCATCCGAATCACCGCATCGCGCACCAGCCTGGCGTCCACACCATAGCCGCGCCCGTTCAAGAAGGCGGAAAGGACCTCGGAAGCCTGGAAAGAGTCAAGTTCCGCCTGCATCAGTACACTCCGCAGCGCGCCCAAATCATGGCTGTCGAACTTTTCCACCCGGCTTGCTTCCCGCATGTGCCCTCCCCTACCTTCGCTCTCGCGCCCTGTCTTGTTCAGGTACACGAGTAGGAGCGGTAAAGTTCGCTCCGCGTTGCCGCATCGCCGGCGCTTTCTTACACAGCTGTCCCATCCCGGTACCCCCCTGCGCCGGCAACCACCAGCACGGGAATGCCATCGCGTACCGGGTACTTTCGCCCGCAGCCGCGGCAAAGCACGGCATCTGCTGTTGAGGAAGCCAGCTCCGCATGGCAAGCAGGGCAAACCGTAAGTGCGAGCACAGGAGGGAGACTGTCCACCCCGGTATTCTAGCCCCGTACATTAGCCCCGTATTCTAGGCGCATGCTTCGTGTCGGGCTCACCGGTGGTTTAGGCAGCGGTAAGTCCGCGGTCGCGCTTGTTTGGGCCGCGGAAGGCGTCCCCGTGCTTCACGCCGACGAGCTCGGACGCGCCCTGATGCGACCGGGCGAAGTTGTCCACACGGCAATACTCGAGCACTTCGGCCCGGCAGTCACGCTTCCCTCGGGCGAGCTGGATCGCGTCGCCCTGGCCCGCGAAGCGTTTGAAAACTCCCGGCTTTCCGAGCTGAACAGCCTCGTCCATCCGGCGGTCATCAGTGCGCAGGAGCGCGCACTGCAAACCCTTGCCGCAGCAGGGCACCCCCTTGCCGCGGTTGAATCCGCTCTCATCTTTGAGGCTTCCGGCGAACACGCCCCCGGCTGGCGCGAGCGCTTCGACAAGCTCGTCCTCGTTTCCGCGCCCGAAAGCACCCGTATTGAACGCTTTGTCACGCGCGCGGCCGCCCCCGACGCTTCCGAAGCCGAAAGGCACCGGCTCCGGGAGGACGCGCGACGCCGGATAGCCGCGCAGATGTCCGACAGCGCGAAGCGTCCGTTCTGCGATTACATACTTGAAAACAACCGGTCCCTCGTCCTGCTCCGCCGCGAAGCGCTCCGGGCGCTGGCCGCCCTGCGCCGCGATGCGGAAGCGGCTGCCACACCCGCATAGTGCGCCCGGAAGCAAACCCCAGGCCGCCCCGGCGGTCTAAGCCCACTGAAGCCAGCCCATAAGGAAAGCCCGCCCATGCTCCGTCGCACCCTCATCACTGCCCTGATCGTTGCAGGCGTTTGGTACTTCGCCGCAGGCCACGCCTTTTTGCCAGGGTTCGCTCCCTCCTGTTGGCTCCCTGGTCACTCGTTCGTGCCTCTCAGCCGCTCCACCGCACCGCTTGTTCTCCAGGAGGTCAACGCCGCCCCGGAGTACGACCCGGAAGAGTTGAACAACATCGCTGTGTACAAGCGCACGCTCCCTTCTGTCGTAAACGTCACCTCGACCACCGTGCAGATGGACTTTTTCTATGGCCCGGTCCCCAGCCAGGGCCAGGGCTCGGGCTTTATTCTCGACAAGCAGGGCCACATCGCGACCAATTACCACGTCATCGCCGACGCGCAAAATATCGAGGTGCAGACCTGGGATAAGCATCGCTACAAAGCGCGCATTGTCGGCAAGGATCAGCACCACGACATCGCCCTGCTCCAGATCGACGCGCCCAACCTCCAGCCCGTCACGCTCGCCGGCTCCCATGACCTGGTGCCCGGGCAAAAGGTTTACGCCATCGGCAATCCTTTCGGGCTGAACGGCACCATGACCTCGGGCATCATCTCGGCGATCCGCTCGATCCGTGGGCCCCTCGGCGGCGAGATCGAAAACGCCATCCAGACCGACGCCGCCATCAATCCCGGCAACTCAGGCGGGCCGCTGCTGAACTCGCATGGCGAGGTGATCGGCATTAACTCGCTCATCGCGACCAATCCCAACCAGGGCCAGGGCTCGGACCAGAGCGCCGGCATCGGCTTCGCCATCCCCATCGACACCGCCAAAGCCGTTCTGACCGACTTTGAAAAATACGGCTACTCCCGGCGCCCGTCCCTTGGTGTGATCTCGCTGCCCATTGGCCCCGAGCTCGCCCAGCAGATGGGCCTCGCCGCAAACTCCGGCATGCTGATCGAGCAGACCGTACCCGGCGGCGCGGCCCAGCAGGCAGGGCTCCGCGGTGGGCAGGAGCAGGCCCTGCTCGGCAATATGCAGATCCTTTTGGGCGGCGATCTCCTGGTGGCCATCAACGGCGCGCCTGTCAACTCCGCTCAGGACATCTCCGACTTCATGGACAAGCACCAGGTAGGCGACCAGGTCACGGTGACGTTCTACCGCGGCCGGCGCCGCATGACCGCGCGCGTTACCCTGGGCGAGGCCCGTCAGCAGCAGCAACAACAAGCCTAAGTTTGCAATCCATCCAGATCGCATATACAATTAAATACAATACACATGGGACGAGACAAAACGGTTATCCAATCTTCGCAAGCACGGGCTTGACTTCAAAGACGCTGCCCTGGTTTTTGAAAACGAGCTCAAGACCACTTTGAATACAGAACGGAACGGCGAAGACCGAAAACAGGACATTGCTCTGGTTCTGACAGCAGACAGGGTCTTCACCTTGGTATACGTAATCCGGGACTTCACCGTTCGCTGCATCTCGTTCCGTCCAGCGTCGGAGGAAGAAGGGAAGATTTATGCAGAAGACCAGCGCCACACCCGCTAGCGGAACAAGCCAAACCGACTGGAACAGGGTTTTCAGCGAGTACGACCGAAATGCGCCGATTGCTTACGACGACGAGGACCGCGCCGAAGGCTTGTATGACCCGAACGACGCCGAGGCTGTCCGCGCTGCCTGGTCTGCGGGCACGGTGACACGCGGGGTCCGCGGCCCGCAAAAGTCGCCCACGAAGCAGCCCATCTCCATCCGCCTTTCGCCCGACGTGCTTGCCCATTACCGTGCGAGAGGCAAAGGCTGGCAAGCGGAGATTGACCGCATTCTCCGCCAGGCAATGCGTCCCTAGGTGCCCGGGTAGCGGCCATGCAAAGATAAGAAGCCATGGCTAACCGTTACTATGCAGGTCCGCCTTCCGATCACTTCGACGGCAGACGCTTCTTCCACCCGGGCCTGCCCACCTCCGACAAGAGCTTCGCCGAGCTGCTCCGCTGGCGGCTCCAGGGTAAGCGGGCACCCTGGCCCAAGGAAATCGACGCGCGCTCCGGCCTCCAACCGTCCGCCTACGTCGCCGACCTCCAAATTACCGCGATCGGCCACGCCTCCCTGCTCGTGCAAGCCGCGGGCATGAACATTCTCATCGACCCCGTTTTCGCCACGCGAGCCAGCCCCTTCCGCGTGCTCGGGCCTCGGCGCCGCAATCCCCCTGCCGTCGCTTTTGAGGACCTGCCGCCGATCCACGCCGTGCTCGTCACGCACAACCACTACGACCACATGGATACGCAATTCCTCGCACGGCTGTGGCGCGCGCGCAAACCCTATGTCCTGAGCCCGCTCGGCAACGACCGCGTGATCCGAGCCGCCGCGCCCGAGGTGCGAGTGACGACGGGCGATTGGTGGGACGCGTTCACCTTGCCGGGCGGCCTGCGCGCGACAATCGTGCCGTCCTATCACTGGTCGGCACGCCGCTTTGCCGATCGGCGCATGGCGCTCTGGGGCGGTTTTGTGCTTGAAACCCCTGCAGGGGCCGTCTACCTTGCCGGCGATACGGCATACCGCGAAGAGGGCAAGCTCTTTCGGGAGATTGACAAACGTTTCGGGCCGCCAGCGGTCGCCGCGCTCCCGATCGGTGCCTGTGCGCCCCGTTGGTTCATGGCCCGCCAGCACGCCAATCCGGAAGAAGCGGTCCAGATCGCGCGCGACTGCCGCGCCCGCCACACCCTCGGCATCCACTGGGGTACGTTTCCCCTCACCGACGAGCCCTGGGATGAACCGCCGCGCCGCTTCCGCCAGGCTGCGGCAGGCGACGCAGAGATCATTGCGTTCGGGCCGGGCGACACCTGGCAGCTTCCGGCCGTGTAAGTCTCTACTGTCCTGGGTTAAAGTGCGCGGGCACCGTATCCGTGCGCGGCGGCAGGCATACCTCATTGTTGCAGGCCTGGTAGCGAACGAGCACGGCAACACTGTGCACGGGATCGGGCCCCGCTGCCGCGCGAAGGTGCAGCGTAAACGCGGCGCTCCCCTCGAACATCCCCGTGTCCATGCCGAAGGCGCTGTCCCGCTTTACGAGCGGCTTCGTGCTCCTCACGCGCAGGACCTCCGCCGGGTCACCGTCCGCCAGGCCCACCTGCGTGGCGATGGGGCCGCCGTCCGGCTCGTCGAGCGCATACAGGTGCCAGCCCGGGTCGATCGCGCCCGCGACCGTGATGTCGAACTTCGCTCCCGGCTTGACCGCATTGTGCGGCGCCCCGGCGATGCGCCAGTGCACCGGCGGCGCAGGCGCGCCCGCAAACCCGGCTACGGGCACTGCCAGCAAAATCCCCAGCCAGACTCGTCTCACTTCGCCGCTACCGCCGGCTGCCCGCCCTCCACCGGGACGAGCGCCGCATCGAGCACCCGGTGCGTCCCCGCGTCCTGCACCCAGGCCGCGACCAGCAGGTGCTCCGGGTTGAGCGCGGTATCCGTGGACAGGAAGTGAATGTCCTTGGCGTTCGCGTAGCCCGCCAGGTAGGCGCTCAATTCTTTACTCACGGCAGCCGGGTCGAACGCCGCGTCCACATCCGCGGTCTTGCCCAGTTCCACCGGATAGCCGCCATCCGCGGGTTTGCTCAGTGCGCGGACGACATCGGCGTGAAAGCGCACCCCGTTTTCGCCGCTGTAGCGCACATCGTTCTCTACAAGCGCGAAGTTTACGACGAGGTGCGGCGTGGGCGGCAGCGCTGGTTTCGCGGGGGCCGGGGCGCTCGCCGGTTTCGCGCCCTTGCCCTGTTTCGGTGCATCGGCGGGCATCACGATCTCCTTCGCGATCCGGCCCGTATCCCCCGCCGTGACCGTGGCTTGCGCATGAATGATGCCATCCGCGCCCCGGCTCGCCGTCAGGCGCAGCTGCACAGCGGTCGGCAGCGCGATCTCCTCGGCGACGTCCTTATTCAGCCGGTCATACACGCGCTGCACGTGATCGCGATCCCATCCGCCGCCGCCCATGCTTTTGCCGTCAAGCATGTAACTCGGCGTCGAGTTCACACCATACATCTTCGCGCGGTCGAGCGAGGCGGCATTCGCCAAGGGGTCCGGCTCCGGGATGTGCTGGTCGAATGCGAGCGTCACCAGCTTTTTATCGCCGTAGGCTTTTGCGAAGTCCTCGACTGCGATGTCGCCGCCCACGCACGGCGGGCAGGCCGAGCCGGTAAACAGCTCCAAAAGCGCCGTGTGACCGCCTGGTATGGCTGCCGCCCGTGCCGGGTTGAAGTTCGACGGCCCGTACAGGGTCGCGTATTTGGCATCGAGCGCCGCTTCCAACCCGCTGTCCGAGCCGCCGTGCTCTTCCCGGTATAAGCCTTTCAGCTTCGCCCGGTTCGCGTCAGTTAACTTGCCCAGTAAAACCGCGCGCTCGAACGCGTCCAGGGCCTCGGCGTTGTTTCCGTTGTGCAGCGCGATCTCGCCCCGTTCTTCGTTCACGGTAATACTGTGCGGGTCGGCCGCATAGGCATCGCTCGCCACGCGTGCAGCCTGGGCATAGTCCCCTTTGGCCATGTCGACCTGCGTAACAGCGGCCAGCACTCTCGCCCTGTCACTCTCGAAGCTCTGGTGCAGCTCGGCGGCATCCGGGGCCGGCATCTTGAAGTGCTTGTACATGGCTAACTCGTCGTTGGTGTGCCTGGCTTCGTT
Source organism: Acidobacteriaceae bacterium (assembly GCA_965218545.1). GTDB lineage: Bacteria > Acidobacteriota > Terriglobia > Terriglobales > Acidobacteriaceae > EB88. Next base: position 133,507 of record CBDCLB010000003.1, read on the forward strand.
CAGGTGCTTCTCCGCGTCCGCTGCCCACTTCCCGGCAAGCGGCAGGTCCACACCCTTGTTTCCAGTGCTCGCCAGCTCCCGCGCGAGGGAGGCTTCTTCGCCCCGGCGGTCCGGCCCTTTTTTGGAGCCCTTCAGCACCAGATTTGCCTGCTTTTCGATCTCCTTGTCCGCTCCCGGCTTCGTCGCCAGCATGTCATCCAGAATTAGCTCTTGTGCATAGGACAGGTATTCGCTTTTGGGATAGTTCTTCGTAAACCCCTGCAAGGCGGTCAGCTGCTTACCTTTGTCGTGAGTGTGCCTTATGACCTGGAAGGCCTTCTGGTCCGCCGGTTCCTGCATCTTCGGCGAGGCAGGCGTTTGCGCCCACAGCGCACCTGCTCCCGCGGCGAACCCCAGCGACACAAGAACAGCTCCACTCCATCGCCTAGCCGCCATCGCGCCCACACCCGTTTACCCGCCTTCACGATACGCGTAGGCGCGGAGATGCGGCCACTTATTTCTCACCTCTCTAAGTCAGCTCCGCAAAGGCCGCCCGCGCCGCTTCCACCGTTGCCCGGACGTCCTCGTCCGTGTGCGCCGTTCCCAGAAAAGCCGCCTCATACTGCGAGGGCGGCAGCCACACCCCGCGTTCCAGCATGGCCCGATGGAACCGCCCAAACAGCCCCGTGTCGCTTGCCGAAGCTGTCGTAAAGTCTTCGACCGGCGCGCCCGTGAAAAACCAGGTCCACATCGCCCCGACCCGGTTTATCGTAACCGGCACCCCCGCTCGCGCCGCCTCCGCCGCTACCCCATCCGCTACCGCCGCGCTCAGCTCTTCCAGCCGGTCGTAGATCTCGCTTCGGTGCGCCCGCAGGTAGCCCACCGTGGCCAGCCCGGCGGCCATTGCCAGCGGATTCCCGCTCAGGGTTCCCGCCTGGTACACCGGGCCCAGGGGTGCCAGCATCCGCATGATCTCTGCGCGGCCGCCAAACACGCCGCACGGCAGCCCGCCGCCCACGATCTTGCCGAGCGTCGTCATGTCCGGGGTAACCCCGTAGCGCTCCTGCGCACCGCCCAGCGCCAAGCGGAACCCAGTCATCACCTCGTCGAAAATCAAGAGCGCCCCTTCCCGCTCCGTGATCGCGCGCAGCCTTTCAAGATAGCCGGGCGCGGGCGGCACACACCCCATGTTGCCCACCACCGGCTCCACGATCACCGCCGCGATCTCGCCCCGGTGCAGCGCAAATGCCTCCTCTACCGCCGGGAGTGAATTGAACGGCAGCGCCAGGGTGAACCGCGCTACCTCTTCCGGCACTCCCGCCGAGCCCGCGATGCCAAACGTGGCTACCCCCGAACCCGCCTTGACCAGAAACGCATCCGCGTGGCCGTGGTAGCAGCCCTCGAACTTGACGATGTATTTGGCTCGCGTCCACGCCCGCGCCACCCGGATCGCCGACATCGTCGCTTCTGTCCCCGAAGAGCAAAACCGAAGCATCTCGACCGCCGGATATGCCTCGCGCACCAGCGCCGCGAGCTCCCCCTCGGCCGCCGTGGACGCTCCAAAACTGGAGCTCCGCTCCGCCGCCCGCTGGATCGCCTCGACCACAGGCGGAAACGCGTGGCCCAGGATCATAGGCCCCCACGAGCCGAAATAGTCGAGATAGCGGTTCCCATCCGCGTCCCACAGGTATGCGCCCGCGCCGCGCTCCACAAACGGCGGCTCGCCCCCCACCGCCAAAAACGCCCGCACGGGTGAGTCCACCCCGCCCGGCAGCAGCTGTTCCGCCCGGGCCTGCAGCGCCCGCGATGCTTCTGTTTTGCGCATTCACTCCCCCTATCCCAGTTCTTCTCTTGGAAGCACGCGGGTTTCCAGCGTTGCACACGCTCGCCTTTGCCCGCCGCCAAAGCCTTGCATCCGAAAAGGAAGAAGGTAAGGAGGCAGCATGAAAGTCGTCATCTTTGGAGCAGCGGGCAAAACCGGCAGTTTGGTTGTTGAGAAAGCGCTTGCCGCCGGTCATACCGTCCGCGCCATTACCCACAGTGCCGAGCACTCGTTTCCCCAAGGGGTCGAAGTCCTGACCGGCGATGCGAAAGAGGCAGCGTTCGTGCGGCGCGCCGTCGCGGGGCAAGACGCGGTGATCGATGCTATTGGCGGCACCACGCCCTACAAGAAGACAGATCTGGAGGGCTCCGCCGCGCAAACCATCATCGATGCCATGCAGGCCGAGCACGTCCGGCGGCTCGTCGTGATTTCCATGATGGGGATCGGAGACAGCGCCGAGCAAGCCCCGTTCTGGTATGAACACCTGCTACAGCCCACATTTCTCCGCGGCACCACCCCAGATAAAACCGCCATGGAAGCCGAAGTGCAAGGGAGCGGGCTCGAATTCGTCATCGCGCGGCCGCCCCTCCTCACCGACGACCCCGCAAAAGGTTCGGTCATGGTCATTCCCAGCGGCAGCAAAGCCCACAAGATCACCCGGGAAAACCTCGCCGGCTTCCTCGTCGACCAGCTGACGACGGATCTCTACGTGGGTCAGGCCGTGGTTGTCGCCAATAGATAAACTCCAGCGGAAGCGGGGGCAGCTAAACCTTAATGCTTGCCCGCTTTCCCCTTCGCCACGGGCGCACCGGGGGTAACTACGACCTGCCCCTGTGTGGCCTGCATGGTACCTTCATCGGACGCCGCCGAAGCCCTTCCATTCGCTGTTTGCGCGGGCATGGGAAGAACGCCGCTTTCGCCGCTCCCGCTTTCATTTTTGGATTGCGCTCCCTTGGCCGTGCCCTTCTTCGCCGGTGCGAAGGTCTTGCCTTGGCCCGAAGAAGAAGGCTTGGATGAGGACGCATGGCCGCCCGAGCTGTTTCCGCAGCCGAGCAGCAATGCAAGTGCCAACCCCAGCGGGACCCAACCCAATCGCATCACCGCCCCATCGCCGCCCGGTCGCTCATGACTCCTGCCGGCCGGCCGCCCTGCCACTCCGGATGGAAGGCCACATCAATCATCCCCAAATCCCGCGCGAAGTTCAGCTTCGCCTGGTTGACCTGAAACGTCGCGTTCACCAGCTGCACCTGCGCCTGCGCGGCGGTCGACTCTGCTTCAATCGTGGGCAGGTTGTCCTCCACCCCGGCCTGGAAACGTTCCCGCGCCTGCTCGAGCGCAACCTGCGACAGGCTGGCATTGCTCTTCGCAACCGCAACGGTTTCGGACGCGGCCCGCAGGTTGATTAGGTCATCCCGCACTTGCTGCCGGATCGTGCCATGGAGGTTCGCCACTTGGGCCCGCGCCTGCGCAAGCTGAAACTCAGCCGTATCCCGGTCTGCCCGGATGCGCGCTTCAAGGAAAACCGGGATGTCGAGCGTGCCGACGGCCGTAAAGACACCGTGGTACACACCGCCCGAGGTGCCCTGCACGCCGTAATCGGCGTTAAAGAGCAAGGTGGGGAAACGCTCCCGGCTCGCCGCTCTTTTTTCTTCCTCGGCTGCCAGCAGCTGCTCCCGGGCGCTCGCGTAGTCCTGCCTGCTCCGCAGGGCTTCGTCCTCGGCGGCTTCCGGGGTCATCGCCACGAGGTTAGGAAAGGGAGCCGCGTCCGCCACGGTGATCTCCTGCTCCGGCGCAAACCCGATGGAGCGGTTCAGGGCGATTTTCGCCTTTTGGAGCGTGTTCTGGTCGGCGATCAGCGCCTGCTCCTGCGTCTGGTATTGCACCCGCGCCCGCAGCTCGTCCAGGTTTGCCACTGTTCCCGCCTGGTGCTCCTGTTGGGTCTGATACAGGACAAAAGAGTCCGTTTGCAGCAGCGCCTGGTCAAACTGCACCTGCGAGCGCGCCGCGATCACCCGCAGATACGCCGCCCCCACATTCTGCACCACCTGCCCGCGCGAGGAAGCTGCGTTCTGGATGGAAGATTTCACCTGGTGCCCGATCGCCTTAATCAGGTCGTACCCTTCCCAGTCGAACAGGTACTGCGAAAAGGTCGCCTGGCCTTGCGTCACATCCACCTTGACGATGGTTGGAAAGGTCCCCGCACCGCCGCCCCCGCCGCCGAAGAGCGAGCCGAACTGGGAGATCACTCCCGGACGGAACCCTTGGGCCGCAAGGTTGAATTGGTGAAACGCCGTGCTGCCTGAAACATCGATGTTGGGCAAGAGCACGTTGAGAGCCTGCGAGCGCTGCGCCCGGTTTTGAACCTCGCTCTGCTCCGCGTACACCAGGCCGAGGTTGTTTTCGATTCCCAACTTGAACGCGTCATCGAGCGTCAGTGGGATCTCCCGCGGTACGGCCGGGCCAAGCTGCACACTGCCCAAATAAGGGTTAAAAGACGAACTCTGCGAAGGGACCTGCACCGGGAAACCGCCCCCCGTGCTCCCGCCCAGCGAGGGTGTTTGCATATTCGTGCTTGCGCTCGTGGTCGCGTTGGGCGTTGGCGCAGCCGGCAAAGTGCCGGCCGCCTGCGCCCAAGCGCCGGCCGGAGCGAACAGCAAAGTGCATAGGAGCCCACTTCTTAATTTGTTCGAAACGGTCAACAACTCCCGCTTTCCTCCCGCATTCCACTTTCCTGACAAGCATTAGAGTACGTGGAGCTGCCCCGGTTGCCGAAACAGAGCCAAAACCTGAACCCTGTCGCGCAATGGCGCAGCCCGGGAACAAGCCGCCCCGCGGCTCCAGCTCGCGCGGCGCACACGCCTTAATGCGGGCGCTTGCGAAAGCGCGCGGCAAGCTCCGGAGGTAATGGAGAGCCGGTGAGCAAAAGGATCGATGCCGTGAGCGCGATCCACACCCCTGCGCCCCCAAACAGAAGAACCGCTTCCTGGGCTCTTGAAAGCGCCCCGGGGAGCGCTGCCCTGAGAGTGAACAAGGCGGCGGCGGTCAAGGCGGCGGCCAGGGCGGAGCGGCCTAGCTCGCGGGTGTCCAGGCCGCTTGCGGGCACCAGATGCCGCCGGTGCAGGAGCGCGGCAAAGGTGCACGCCTGGAGCGTGATCCCAATATCGGAAGCCAACGCCAACCCCGGAGCCGCCGCCGCGTGAAAAAGAAGCGCATAGATAGGAAGCGACAGCAGCACGATGATCGAGGAGGCGGCCATGGGGGTCAGGGTATTGCCGGTCGCGTAGAAAGCCCGCGCATACAACGCCTGCGCGGACCACATTGGGAGCGAAAGGGTGAAGATGGCCAGGTATAGCGCGATTTGGGCGGTATCGGAGCGATGGAGCTCCCCTCCGCGAAAGAACAAATCCACAGCCGGGCCGGACATGGGGGCAATAAACGCGGCGAGCAAGAGCGAAATGCCGCCGAGGCGGGAAACGGACTGGTTGACGGACCGGGCGAAAGGGCGGTTGGGGTTTTCGGCTTCCCCGGCGTTTCCTTTCCCGCGGGTCGCTTCCGGCTTGTAAAGCGAGGCGAGAAACGGCAGCGACGCGGCCCCGGCAGCTTGCCCGATCGCTTGGGGGACGCTGAACATCTGCTTGGCGTAGTTGAGCAGGGCGACCGCGCCCGCGATGCGGGACGCGAAAAACGAGATGATCCACAAGTCGACGGTTACAAGCGAAAAGCCCAGGATCAGCGGCAGGGTGGTGCGGACCCACTGGCGCAGCCCGGGGTTGCGGAAGTCGAGGTGGAAATGCAGACGCATGCCGACAGCGCGCGCGCCTAGGCCGTTTACGGCGAACGGGCCGAGGATCACGCCGGCGAGGCCGCCCCAGGCGATGGCCGAAACACCAAGGTAACGAAAAAACAGAACACCCCCGGCAATCATGCCGATGTTGTAAATGAGCGGCGCGAAAGCCTGGAGCGTGAACTGCTTGCGGGCCAACAAAACCGCGGCGAATATGCCACCGGCAAAGAAAAAAATCTGTCCGGGAAGAATGATGCGGGTGAGGTGAACACACAGGGCGAACTTGTACGGGTCTCGGGCAAAGCCGGGAAAGAAGAGGCGGACATACGCGGGGGCGAGGAACTCGGCGGCGAGCACGGCAGCGCCCAGCACCAGGAGCATGGTCGTGAAGATCACGGAAAGCGCTTCCTGGGCCTGGGCCTCCTCGCCGCGCTCGCGATAGCGCGTGAGCATGGTGACGAAGGTGATGGAGGTGGCCCCGCCGATTAGGAAGTACGAGATCGTGTCAGGAAGCTGAAACATTGCGCCGAAAGCGTCCGCGGCGGGGCCGCGTCCCAGCAGATAGGCGATGTACTTGACGCGGACCAGGGAGATGATCTTGGACAGAAAGGCGGCGGCGGTGAGGAGCAGTGTCGCGGTAAGCGCGGATTGGGCCGAGGTGGGGCGAAGAGCAAGCAGTGCGCGGCGGAGCGCAGAAGAAGCGGCGGGGGGCATCGGGCTTGATTGTAGCCGGGCAATTTTCGCCTGGGGGAGGCCGTTCGCTCAAACGCGCTGCGCTCGCACCTCTTAGGGCGCGGCGGAGGCCTGCGAAATGCATTCCCTCAATGCCGGGACCTCCATTAGACCCGGCGGCGGGGCAAGGGAGACCGCGGTGCAACTGAGCTGCCTAAAAGGGGTGCGATGAGCAGCGGCCTCCGGCGCACTGACGATTTTCCACGCGGCGATTGCTAAACTCAAGGCATGGCCAGCGCCGCCGTTCTCCCCCCAGCCCTTCTTTCTAAATACGAACCCGTCATCGGCCTTGAGGTCCATGTGCAGCTGCTTACGCGCACAAAAGCCTTCTGCGGCTGCGAAAACCGGTTCGGGGCTGCGCCCAATACCCTGGTTTGCCCGGTCTGCCTGGGCCTGCCCGGTGCATTGCCGGTACTGAACAGCCGCGCGGTCGAGTTCGCCGCGCGCGCCGCCATGGCGATTAACGCCGAAATCCGCGAAACGAGCGTGTTTGCCCGCAAAAACTACTTCTATCCCGACCTGCCCAAGGGCTACCAGATCTCGCAGTTCGATAAGCCCTTAGCCGAGCACGGATGGCTGGGGCTCGACAGCGGCAAGCGCATCGGCGTCACCCGCGTGCATATGGAAGAGGACGCGGGCAAAAGCCTCCATGACGGCCTCCCGGACTCGGGCACCAGCACCTCCGTCGACCTGAACCGCTGCGGGACGCCGCTTATCGAGATCGTTTCCGAGCCTGACCTGCGCTCGCCGGATGAGGCCTACGAGTATCTGACGAAGCTCAAGGAAATCCTGCTCTACACCGGCGTTTCCGACTGCAATATGGACGAAGGCTCCCTGCGCTGCGACGCCAACGTAAGCGTGCGCCCGCGCGGGCAGGAGCGCTTCGGCACCAAGGCCGAGGTAAAAAATGTCAACTCCTTCCGCTATATTCGCGCGGCGCTCGCGTACGAGATCGAGCGCCAGGTCGAGATCGTCGAATCCGGTGAGCGCGTTGTGCAGGAGACCCGCCTGTGGAACGCCGGGGAAGGCCGAACCTTCTCCATGCGCTCGAAGGAGCAGGCCCACGACTATCGCTACTTCCCCGAGCCCGATCTTCCCACGCTCGTCGTAAGTCCGGAGCGCCAAGAAGCGATCCGCGCCACGCTCCCGGAGCTGCCGGAAGCCCGCCGCACGAGGCTGATCGCCGCGTACGGCATTGCCCCCCAGGACGCCCAAACCCTGACCGCCACCCGGGCCTTTGCCGACCAGTTCGAGGCCGCCGCTCGCGCCGCCAAAAACCCGCGCCGCGTGGCCGCGCTGGTGCAGTCCGAGCTCACCGCGCGGCTCAAGGCTCGCGGGCTCGAGCTCGAACAGTCGCCCATCAGCATGAGCGGCCTTGCGTTTGCCGCCGATCTCGCGGAAGAAGCAAAGCTTTCGAGCAAGCAGATGAAGCAGCTCTTTGACGCGGCTTTCGAAAGCGGGGAAGACTTCCCCGCCGTGTACGAGCGCGAAAGGCCCGAGCAGATCTCCGACACAAGCGCGCTGGAGCGCATGATCGACGAAGCCATCGCGGCGAATCCCAAGCAGGTAGAGCAGTACCGCGCCGGCAAGAAAACGGTCGCAGCGTTCTTTGTCGGCCAGGCGATGCGCCTCAGCAAGGGCCAGGCGAACCCCGCGCTACTCAACGAGCTCGTGACGAGGAAGCTGGACGCGTGAGCGCGCGTTGGGAAGCGTACCGTATCGAACAGACTCCGACACCTTTGCGCAGCTATCTTAGGATGGCGATGACGGTTTCACTCCCTCACACCTCGTTCTAGTCGCACCCGGGAAATCTCCCGCCCTCTCGCGATGGACGTGCGATGCCACATGATGGATTTAGAGCGGTTGCCGGCATTGCTCCGCGCAATCTCACGCTAGCTGCACTTCCCCAGACGCTCATTGAGAAACTCGCTCCTCTTCTAAACCGCGTAGACCTGCCGCAGCACACGGTCCTCGTGAAATCGGACAGTGAAATCTCCTGGATTTACTTTCTTGAAAGAGGCATGGCTTCTGTAAGTAGCCTTGACTTATCCGGTACGCCTCTCGAGGTTGGGATTATCGGCCGCGAGGGTATAGTCGGCGTGCAAGCTCTCCTTGGCCAGCGCCATACGCAGAATATGGTTGTCATGCAAGGCTCCGGGGATGGCTTCCGCGTCCGGGCTGATGCACTCCGCGGCATTTTTGCGCAAAGCCCGGAACTCATCAGTGCCGTGCACGCATTTGTGTTTACGCTGCTGGAGCAGACCACGCAACTGGTTCTTTGCAACCGCCTCCACGGACTGGAAAGCAGGCTGGCGCGTTGGCTTCTGATGGCGGCCGATTGCATGGAAACGAGCACGCTCCATCTGACCCAGGAGTACATTGCGGAGATGCTGGGCGTTGGCCGTCCGGCTGTCACCATTGCGGCTGGGATCCTGCAGCGCGGGGGCTTAGTGACCTACAGCCGCGGCCAACTCGAAATACTCAACCGCGAAAAGCTGCGGCGCGTAGCATGCGAGTGCTACGACATTATCGATAAAGCCATTCGATCCGTGTACCCATCACGCGCGTAAGGCCAATCTCTTTACCTATCGACCGAAGCCGTAGTTCTCCCAGCCGATTTTTCGTCAAGCACGTCCGCATCGCGACTGTTTGCAGGACTGCAACAACAGAAAAATCGCTGTCGCGCCTTTGTTCACCACCTAATACTTCCCAAGAGGGATTCTTTGCCATGATTACTAGCACATCTTGCGTTACGGCCTCCGGTGACCACCGGCTGCCTGCGCGAGATAGGACCTTTGGAGCCAAGTATGGGAAAGATACTCGCGGTGGGTGCCGACCTTGCTTTACTACATACGCGCGGCCTGGTTCTGGAGCAGACGGGTGCCGAGTTGTACGGCGCGCAGATGGAACCCGCGCTCGCGCTGCTGCAAGCGGAGTTTTTCGACGTTGTGGTTCTTTGCCACACACTTTCCGAGCAGGACACGCTGCGCGTGTGCACGCTGGTTGAGTTGTTTTGGCCGCTTACCCGGCTCATCTTCATCGGGGAGCTTGGCGTGCGCTACCGTTCCGCTTCCCGTTTGGACGCGGCGTTTCCATGGCGGCTTGGCCCTGGAGCGCTGATAGAGCTCACGCGCTCTATGCTGTGCGATGTTTCTCCACTGCTGGGCAAGCGCGCCGTGGTGGTTGATACTGCCGCCGAACCCCCTGTGACGCAGCCGTTGCCCACCTTTCGCAGCCGGATCAGGATCGGAGCGCGAGCCGCCGGTGCAACACAGAAAGCATCATCCCTTTTAGCTGCCACTCCAGCTCTGGGTCATAGCGGTGGCCTTCATCTCGCATAAAAGCATGCGCCCCGTTGACCTCGAGCCACTGGTAGTCCGCCCCTACCTCATCCAAACGCGCCAGGATCTTCCGCCGGCCTTCGAGCGGGACGTGCGGGTCGCCCCGGCCCCAGATGTGCAGCAGTTCTCCCCGGATTTCCCCCGCGCGGGTAAGCGAATCATCCCGCTTGCCCGCGCCCAACGTACCTGAGTGGATGTCTGTGGCGTAGAAGCAAACCGCCGCGCGCACTTCCGGGTTCATGGCCGCGCGAAAGGCCAAGTGGCCGCCCAGGCAGATGCCCACCACGCCCAAGCGCCCGTTGCACCCCTCCATCCCGGCCATGTGCGCGAGCAGGGAGCGCGCATCATCGTCGTAAGCCGCTAGAGTCTTGGCGTACTTGTCGTGGTTGCCCCGGTCGGAGCCGGCCTGGTCGTAGGGGAGCACCGTCCCAGGCGCTTCCAGCTCGTGGTACACCTCAGGCACCGCGACCAGGTAGCCGTGCCCGGCCAGGAAACTCGCAAACCGCCGGATGGGCTCGGTCATCTGGAAAATTTCCGAGTACAGGATCACCCCCGGAAACCGGCCCTCCGCCGCCGGATGGAAGAAGTACGTCCGCATCGGGCCGTTTGCCGTGGGGACGTCCACCACCAGATCGTCTTTCAGGATCATGCCTTTTCCTCCCCGAGCCCGCGCCGGCCGATATCGCGTCGCGCCTGCATTCCTTCAAACCGTACCCTGGCCATGCCGGAGTAGGCCCTTTCCAGTGCGGCGCGCAGGTCCGACCCCGTTGCGCACACGTTCAAAACCCGTCCGCCCGCAGTCCAGTATTCGTTTTCCCGCAGCTCGGTCCCGGCGTGAAACACCTCGACCCCCGCCATGAGCTTCAACTCAGCAAGCCCGCTCAAGCGGTCGCCGCGCCGGTACGCGCCGGGGTAGCCGGCGGAAGCCGCCACCACACAAGCGGAGGCACCCGGAAGCCAGCGGAACTTTGTGCCGCTCAAGCGACCTTCCACGCAGGCTTCCATCGCCTCATACAGGTCGCTTTCCAGGCGCACGAGGATCGCCTGCGTTTCCGGGTCGCCGAACCGCGTGTTGTACTCGAGGACCACCGGGCCGCGCGCCGTCATCATGAGCCCCAGGAAGAGCACCCCTACAAAAGGGGTCCCCTCGGCTGCCATGCCGTCGACCGTGGGCTGGGCGATGTGCCGCACAATCCACTCCCGCATCTCGGGCGCGAGGAGCCCATCGGCCGTGTACGCGCCCATGCCGCCCGTGTTCGGGCCCGTGTCGCCTTCGCCGATCCGCTTGTGATCGCGCGCGGGCAGCAGGGGCGCAACGTGCCGGCCATCGCTCATCAGGAGGAGCGACAGCTCTTCGCCTTCGAGGAACTCCTCGACGATGACGCTGCCCGCGGGCGCGCCAAGCAGCTCGCCCGTGAACAGCCCGGCGGTCGCCCGCTCCGCTTCAGAGCGCCCCGCGCAGACGATCACACCCTTGCCCGCGTGGAGGCCATCGGCCTTGACAACCACCGGCCCGCTAAATAGCTCCAACGCTTCCCTCGCTTCGGCCGGCGACGCGCATACCGCATAGTGCGCCGTGGGGATGCCGTGGCGCTGCATGAAGCGCTTCGCGAATCCCTTGCTCGATTCGAGCTCCGCCGCGGCCCGCGTGGGGCCGAACACACGCATGCCGCGCGCCTGCAGGGCATCCGTCAGCCCCAGCGCCAGCGGCGCTTCCGGCCCCACCACCACCAGCGCGGGCCGTTCCCGATCCGCCACCCGCACCAGCGCGTCGAGGTCGCCCGCATCCACCGGCACGCACCGGGCCAGGGCCGCGATGCCGCCATTGCCCGGCGCGCACACGAGCTCGCCCACCTGCGGAGACCGCCGCAGCGCCCAAGCCAGCGCGTGCTCGCGCCCGCCTCCGCCGATAATCAGGACCTTTGCCTCGTCCATCGCTATGCCAGCGCCTTGGGCACGGCTTCTTCCCAACGGCCTTGCGCCTTCAGGATCAACTCCACCACCTCGCGCGCGGTGCCCCGCCCGGCCGGCCGCTTGGTCACGTAGTGGCAAACGCGCTTGAGCTCCGGCGCGCCGTCGGCCACACAAACGGCCAGGCCCGCGCGCTCGGCGATCGGGATATCCGGCAGGTCATCGCCCATCCAGCACACCTCCTCCGCCGTTACGCCTGCTTTATCCAGCACCTCTTCAAAGGCGGCTGTCTTTTTCGCCTGCCCCAGGTAGACATAGGTGATCCTCATCTCCTGTGCGCGGCGAAGCACCGCGGGCGACCGCCGCCCGGTGATGAACCCGGTCTCAATCCCCATGGTGTGCGCCAGCGACAAGCCCTGCCCATCCTGCGCGTTGAACACTTTCATCTCGGATACCGTGCTGGTTCCCGACTCATCGGTTGCCGCGATGAGGCAAACGCCGCCGTCGGTCACGGTTCCATCCACATCCATCAGGAAAACCTTGATCCTGCGCGCGCGCTCCAGCACATCCGGGCTTGCGAGTTCTTCGTTCTCAGGCATAGAAGCCATAATAATGAAAGAGCAGGACCCCCTACGCGGGAGGCGGCCACTTCGTGGCGGGTATTCGTTGGAATTGGGGCGCTCCCGTTGGTCGCGACCGAGACTGCCGATCCCGACCGACGGGAGGACCACGCGAAGCCGAGAACGCGCCACAAAGCGGCCGCCGGCCGCGTAGGCAGTTTTCTCCCACCTATACTCAAACCAAAGTGCCCAAAGCCGCCCAACTCGCGCCGACCCCCGCTTTCACCCCCAGGCGGCTCTTTCTCCACCTCGGCCCCGCTTTTGTCGCCAGCATCGCGTATATCGACCCCGGCAACTTCGCCGCAAATTTTGAAGCAGGGGCGCGCTTCGGCAACCGACTCCTGTGGGTGCTCCTGTGGTCCAATGCGATGGCCATCCTGATTCAGTACCTGTCGGCCAAGCTCGGCATCGCCACCGGCAAAACGCTGCCCCAAAACTGCCGCGAGCACTTTTCCCGCCGCACCGCGATCTCCCTTTGGGTTGCCGCCGAAATTTCTGCCCTGGCTACCGACCTCGCCGAGTTTCTCGGCGCGGCTCTCGGCTTTTATCTCCTGTTCGGCCCCTGGTTCCTCGGGCACGGCTGGTCGCGCACAGCTACCTTGTTTTTCGCCGCGCTGCTCACGACGATTGCGGTTTTCACACTTTTGGCGCTCGAAACCCGTGGCTTTCGCAAGCTCGAGCTCGCGATCATCGGCTTTGTCGCCGCGATCGGCATCTGCTACGCGCTCGAGCTCACGCTTATCCACCCTGCCTGGAGGGAGATCGCGAAAGGCATCCTGATCCCTCGGGTTGGGCGCGAAAGCATCTATGTCGCGGTTTCCATGCTCGGCGCTACAGTGATGCCGCATGTGGTGTATCTCCATTCCTCTCTGGTGCTCCCACGCATCCGCGAGCAGGCCGCGCGCGAGCCAGGCACGGACGCGCGCTCCCGTCTGCTTTTCTACGAAAAACTCGACGTGCTTATCGCCATGAACGGTGCGTGGCTCGTCAATTCAGCCATGGTGGTGCTTGCGGCCGGCGCGTTTGCCCACACTCATGCGGCGCAAAGCGGCTTTTCCATTGAGGACGCACACAATACGTTGGGTCCCCTGCTCGGCCCCGCGTCGGCGACCATCTTCGCCGTGGCCCTGCTGTGCTCCGGTTTGTCCTCGTCCACCGTCGGCACCATGGCCGGCCAGGTTGTGCTGGAAGGCTTTCTCGATGTCCGCTTTTCTATCTTTCTCCGCCGGCTCCTCACCCTTCTGCCGTCGCTCGTCGTCATTGGCATGGGCCTGAACGCGGTCAAGATCATCATCTTGTCCCAAGTCGTGCTGAGCTTCGCGCTGCCGTTTGCGCTCATTCCCCTGCTGCTCCTCACGGGCCGCAGGGAGGTGATGGACCGCTTCACCAATGCCGCCGCGACCCGCTATACCGGGTGGATCATCACCTTCGTGATCCTCGGGCTGAATGCGATGCTGCTGTGGCAGGTCTTCACCGGCCAGGGCTAGCCATCGCTCTTTATCGGCGCGACCTCCGCCGCAGCCCCGCTTAACTCCCGGATCATTCCGCGGCCTGCGCCCAGCTGCGCTTCACAATTCCTTCACCGGGCAGCCGGTCGCTCACAAACTTCTCATGCTTAGGCCCACGAGGGGTTCTTGTTCGCCCCAAAACAGGGAAAACCCGGCAAGAATTGCCGGGTTGGAATGGCCCCTTCCTTGCACTAGCTCCTTGCGAGGAAGAGATCGATGAACAGCGGACTGTACGCGGCCTGCGCCGGCCTGATGGCGCGCACCGATTCGCTCGATGCAATTGCTAACAATCTCGCCAACGCGAGCACCGCCGGGTTTCGCGCGCGGCAAGGCTCGTTCTCGTCCGTGCTCGCGCAATCGGACCGGCATCCGCCCGGCTCGGTGCTCAACCAGGCGACCAACAACTATGGAGTCCTGGGCGCGACGCGCATGGACCCGACCCAGGGCTCGCTGACCACGACCGGGAACACGATGGACTTTGCCGTGGAAGGCCCGGGATACTTTGCCGTCCAGACTGCGAGCGGCACACAATACACCCGCAATGGGGCGTTCCGCATATCGCCCACGGGCCAGCTCATCACGCAGAACGGGGAAGCCGTGCTGGGGCAGGGCGGTGCGATCCAGCTCGCGCCCGGCCCGCTTTCGATTAGCCCGGATGGAACCATCTCGTCGAATGGCGCGGTATCCGGGCGGCTCAGGATCGTCGAGTTCAAGCCGGGAACTGACCTCCAAAGCGCCGGCAACAACCTTTATACGGCCCCGGCGGCGAGCGCGCAGACGGCAACGGCTTCGACTGTGCGCCAGGGCATGCTTGAAAACTCGAACGTCAACCCCGTCACCAGCGTCGTTGCCTTGATTGACGCGCAGCGCTCGGCCGAAACCATGCGGCACGCGCTTTCCATGTTCGACACGGAACTGAACAAAACCGCCGCGCAGGACTTGCCGCGCGTTACGAACTAACCAAACATCCAGGAGCTGATTCCGCCATGATTCGCGCCCTTTACACCGCCGCCAGCGGCATGACCGCCCAGCAGATGAACCTCGACGCGATCGCCAATAACCTCGCGAATTCGAGCACCGCCGGCTTTCAGCAGCGCCGTGTGGAGTTTTCCGACCTCCTGTACCAAAACGAGATCTCGCCGGGCTCGGCAGCTTCCCAGCAGACCACGGTCGCCGCAGGCTTGCAGGTGGGTCTCGGCGCGCGCCCGATCTCGACCGAAATCCAGCAAACCCAGGGCAATCTGTCGCAGACCGGCAATCAGCTGGACCTGGCGATTCAGGGCCATGGCTTTTTTCAGATCCTGCTGCCGAGCGGCCAAACCGGCTATACGCGCTCGGGCTCGTTTCAGCTCGACGCCCAAGGCAATGTGGTGACCTCGAACGGCGATCCGCTCCAGCCCGGCATTACGGTGCCGCCGGACGCGACCGCGATCACGGTCGGCGCGGATGGAACTGTTTCCGTGACGCAGCCTGGGCAAACGCAGGCACAGCAGGTGGGTTCCATCCAGCTCGCCTTGTTCGCCAATCCGGGAGGGCTCGATAGCGCCGGCAACAACCGTTACCTTCAGACCACCGCGTCGGGCGATCCCATTGTGGGCGCGCCGGGCGGGGCGGAGGGCATCGGTTCGCTGCAGCAGGGAATGCTTGAAGAATCCAATGTCAGCGTCGTCGACCAGTTCGTGCAGATGATTGTCGCCCAGCGCTCGTATGAGTCCAACTCGCGCGTTGTGAAGGCGGCGGACGAAATGCTGCAGCAGATCAACCAGCTGACCCAGTAGTTCGGCTCTTGCTTGGAGAGAATGCAATGAAGCGCTTTGGGAACACATTCTGGCCCTTGCTGCTCGGAGCCTCGGCTATGGGTTTGCCGGCCTCGGCGGCCGGCCCGGTCCGGTACCCGATCCATGCGGATCAGGTGGCCCGCGCCGTGTTTGCCGCGCATCCAGAGCTGGCCGGCGACCTCATCGACCTGCCTGAAAGCGCCGCCGCGCGCGAAAGCGAGCCTGTGCTCGAAGCTGGGCCGGTGGAGCGCTGGGGCGGCACGGCCAGTGCGACCGCGCACGTGCGCATGCGCTGCCAGGGCGAGGGTGCCTGCTTGCCCTTCTATGCTTCCGTCCACCTCCCAGATGCGCAAGCGGTCGCCGCACCTGCGGTTGCTCGGCGCGAGCAGACCGCACACACGGAGGAGCTGCATTCCGGCGAGCGCGTGTCCATGGTCATCGATAGCGGCCTGCTGCACCTGCGGATTCCAGTAACGTGCCTGGGCAGCGGGGCAGTCGGGAGCGTCATCCGTGTCGCGGGGCCATCGCGCTCAAAGGTATACGAGGCCTCGGTCGTGGACGGGAACACCGTTCGGGGGAGGCTGTGATGCGCCCGCCCCGCCTCCTCGCCCTGCTGCTGTGCGCCTCCGCTTTGCACGCGGCAGCTCCGCGCGCACACGCCGTGGACATCACAAGCGTGCTGCCCAAAAAGCTCCAGCCTAAAAAGATAGATCCCGCCGAGCTGCGGGCCGATTACATCGACCGGCTCGAGCAAGGAAATGTGCCTGCGCCGTACGCGCCGTCAGTCGGGAGCCTATGGTCGCCCGGTGCCGCGCTCGGCGATCTTTCCTCCGACTACAAGGCCCACACGCTCAATGACACCGTGATCGTGCAGGTTTCCGTGCAAACCACTGCGGCGCAAAGCGGCAACGTCAACAGCCAACGGCAGTTCTCCACGACCTCCGGCATTTCCGGCCTGGTAGGCGGCATCGCCACGCACGGCGTCAATCCGCTGCTCAACGCGCAAAGCAACACGGCGCTGAAAGGACAGGGGCAAACGGCCTCGAACACCACGTTCGCCACCAGCCTGACCGGGCAGGTGATCGCGGTGCTGCCGAACGGCAACCTCGTTATCGAGGCGGAGCGGGAGATTTTTATGAACAACCAGCATGAAAATGTGGTGATCCGCGGCGTCGCGCGCCCTGGCGACATTTCCGCGGGCAATGTCGTTCCCTCGGCTGCCCTTTCCCACCTCGAAATCGAGATGCGGGGCAAAGGGATTATCTCCGACAGCGTGCGTTCGCCAAACGCGCTTACCCGGGCCGTTCTCTGGCTCTTTGGTTTTTAAATTTATGAGACGACTTCTCCGCTGCTGGCCCCTTTTGCTGGCCGTTTGTTCCGCGCTTCCCTGCTCCGGACGCGCCTACGCTTCAGCTCCGAACCGCACCGTGCTCCTGCGCGACATTTCAGATGTCGAAGGCGTGCGCGATAACCAGCTTGTCGGCTACGGCCTGGTCACCGGCCTGCGCGGGACCGGCGACCGGCAGCAAACCTTCTTCACCGTCCAAACGCTGGCGAACGTGCTGCAGCGCATGGGCGTGCAGATCAACCCGGCGCAGGTGGTGGTCAAGAATGTCGCCGCCGTCTTTGTCACGGCGACCTTGCCGTCGTTTGCAAGTCCCGGCATGAAGATCGACATCACGGTTTCCTCGGTCGGCGACGCGAAAAGCCTGGAAGGCGGCGTGCTCCTGCTTACCCCCCTGCGCGGCCCGGACGGCCGGGTGTACGCCGAGGCGCAGGGGCCCCTGACCCTTGGGGGCTACTCGGAGGGGATTGCCGGCAATCTCCGCTCCGTCAACCTGCCTACCACCGGGCGCATTCCGAATGGCGCGATCGTCGAGCGCGGCGATGCGGTCGACCTTTCCCAGTTCCGGACTGTTTCGCTCCTGCTGCGCAACGACGATTTCACCGCGACGCGCGACGCCGCGGATGCAATCAATAAAAGCCTGGGCCGGCCGGCAGCGACAGCAGTGGACAGCCGCAGGATTGTAGTGGACGTGGCGGCTTCCGGCGAACCGTCCGTGCCGTTGCTCCTGTCGCGGGTGCAAAACCTTCCGATCCAGTTCCACGAGCCGGCCAAGGTCGTCATCAACGAGCGCACCGGCACCATCGTCTTGGGGGGCGACGTCAAGCTTTCGCCCGTATCTCTGCTCCACGGCAGCTTGACGATTGAGGTGGCCACGGCGATCGCCGTTTCCCAGCCCGGGGCATTGAGCAACGGGACCACCGCTGTCGTGCCGGAAACGTCCTTGGGCGTTAAAGACGCACCCGCGCAATCGATTCGCTTGGACAACGGGGCGGATGTGGACGAGCTGATTCGCGGGCTGCATGCCATCGGCGCCACCTCGCACGACATCGTCGCCATCCTGCAAGCCATCAAGGCGGCGGGCGGCCTGCAAGCAGACCTGGAGGTGATCTAGTGACAGGGATCGGGGCGAGAACGGGTGCGGAAGCCAACGCGGGGAGCGAGTTGCTGCTCCATGAGGCACAGCAAAACAGCGGCTCCCGCGATCAGAGCAAGATCGAGAAAGCGGGGAAAGATTTCGAATCGATCCTGCTCGGAAGCTGGCTGCAAGGGGCCGAGGAAAGCTTCGCGGCGGCCCCGGGAGGGAACGAGGACGAAGAAGATAGTGGTAAGTCCCAGTTCATGGGAATGGCGATGCAGCAGCTCGCTGGAACTCTGGCCGGTGGGGGCGGCATCGGAATCGGAAAAATGATCGTGCAGCACCTGCAGGCGGCAGCCGGCAATGTTCCTGAAGTGGAACGAAATTAGAGCGGATGCATCGACTGTGGTGCAAATTAGAAAAATTATTCATCATGACCTGAACGAAAACGGGAAGTGTGCCGATATGGCACTCGTTCCGACAAGGGAGGTCACGATGCGAATCGATCTTACGGGAAGCTTAGGAATAGCAGGGTATGAGAGCGGGAGCACAACCGCCACAAAATCGCCCGCGAGCGCGCTTGGGCGAGCCGCCATTGCCGCGCCGGAGGATACGGCGTCGCTCTCGCCGCGAACGCTTTCTCTTTCATCGCTTGCGTCGCAGGTGCTCGATTCGGCTGGTGCGAGGGCGGCGAAAGTAGAAGCTATGCGCCAGGCGGTCGCGCGGGCTGAATACAATGTCGACCCGGCACTCGTTGCCGAAGCGATGATCAACGAAGGCGTGTAGCCGGGCAGTTCGAGGGAAACAATGAGAAGCGAAGGAATGAACGAGGCACTCGGGGGCCGTAGCGAAGAGCTGCTTGCCGCGGGAAATCGGCTCGCGCGGGAGATCGGCATTGCGATGGAGGCGATCGCGGCGAACGATGTCGAAGCGCTGGAAGCGAGCGTTCAGCGCCAGGTCGAGCAGGCAGACCAGCTCCGAGCCGCGCGTGCGGAACTCGCGGCGATGCGGAGCCCGCAGGGGACAGCGTCCACGGCCAATCTTACGCGCGACGCAGCGCGAAAGCTTTGGACGGCAAACGAAGAATACGCCGCTCTTTTATCGCACGCGGGAAAGTCGCTCGCGCTGATCGCGGCGCTCCACGGGCAGGCTGTTGCCCCCGACGGGCGAGCCGGCCTAAGTAGGTCCGGGGCAAGGAATTGGAAAGGGTGAGGAGGGGAGTTCGATGGGTGGATTGAATGCAGCGCTCTCGATTGCAACCGGCGCTTTGGCCGCGCAGGAAGCGTCGATCGAAACGGTCGATAACAACATCGCCAACGCAAACACGCCGGGTTATAGCCGTGAAATTGTGAATCTGTCCTCGGCCGGGTCGACAACGGTAGGCGGGGTCTCGATCGGCAACGGCGTCAACGTGGACAGCGTCACGAGCGTCCGCGATCAGCTTTTGGACCTCCGGATTCAGCAACAAACCTCCTCGCAGCGCGCCGCTTCGGCGCAAAGCGGCGCGCTCGCCTCAGTGGAACCTCACTTTTCCGGGTCTTCCGGAACGATTGGGTCTGCTTTGTCGAACTTTTTCACCAGTTTGTCCGCGCTGTCTTCGGCTCCCTCCAACGCCGCCACCCGTCAAACGGCAATCAGCAACGCGGAGGATCTCGTCAATGAATTCCACGCGACCAGCGCCGGCCTTACAGCCACGCAGTCCGGTCTGAACACCCAAGTCGCGGGCGACGTAGCAAAAATCAACTCGCTTGCGCAACAGATTGCTTCGCTCAACCAGCAAATCGCGGGAGGGGGGCAGCCCAATGGAGGCGGCGCGCTCGAAGACAGCCGCGCCGGACTCGAACAGCAGCTGGCCGCGCTCGTCGGCACCTCCATCACCAAGACTTCCGAGGGCGACACAATCACCGTGGGCAATGGAACCGCGCTCGTGGTGGCTTCGCGGAGCTTTGCTCTTTCCACAAGTCAGGGCAGCAACGGCCTGTTGCAGATCAAGGACAGCCTCGGCAGCACCGTGACCGGAACGCTCACCGGCGGCGATCTCGGAGGCCTTCTCCAGGTCCGCGACACTGCTATCCCCAGCTTTCTTTCGCAGCTGGACTCGCTGGCTTACCAGTTCGGGACCGCTTTCAATGCGGCACAGATTAACGGCTATGACCAGTCCGGCAGTCAAGGCGCATCGCTCTTTACCCTGCCCTCCACCGCGAGCGGAGCTGCGGCTTCCATCACCCTTAGCTCGCAGGACGGGAGCGCTCTCGCTGTCAGCGGCGACGGTTCCGCCGGGAGCAATGCGAACCTCCAGGCTCTTACCGCCGTGCAGGACCAGGTTCCCCCCAGCGGCTTGAGCCCGACCGGTGCCTTTGCCGCACTCGTCAACTCCGTCGGCAATGCGGCATTGAACGCGAGCACACAAAGTTCGGCGCTTCAAAGCAGTCTGACGCAGCTGCAAAACCAGCAAAGCGCCGTGTCCGGTGTTTCGATCGATGAAGAATCGTCAAACCTGATCCGCTTTCAGCAGGCGTATGAGGCTGCCGCTGAGGTCGTGACGACGGTTCATTCCCTGTTCACCACCACCCTCAACATGGTATCCAACGGAGGCTGACTGCAATGCGCGTATCTTCCAATCTCGAACCCAATATCCTTGCCGGTATCGAGCAAAGCCAGGCGGCGCTCCAAACGGCGCTGCAGCAAGTGTCCACCGGACAACGCGTCTACCTACCCAGCGACGACCCAACCGCATCCGCTCTTCTGGTGGGAAACGTAGAGCAAAGCAACAAGGATGATCAGTACACGAAGAATGCGAGCGCGGCATTGGGGCAAGCGCAAACCGCTGACTCTGTTCTGACTTCGGTGAACGCATTGCTGACGCAAGCGGTAACGCTCGGGACAGAAGGCGCGAACGGCACCAATACGACCAGCAACCGGCAGGCTATCGCGGCGCAGATTCAAGGCATTCTGGCCAGCGTCGTGTCGGCCGCGAATACTACCTACCAAGGGGTCGCTATCTTCGCGGGCACGGCACAAACTTCGACCGCCTTCGTTGCGAGCTCAACTGGAGGGTATACCTACCAGGGCGATGGCGGCGTGAACCAGGTGCAGGTCGGCGACCAGCTTCAGTTGCAGGTAAACGTCTCTGGCGATCAGCTCTTCACAAATTCAGCGGGCGACGTGCTTGGCTCCCTGGATCAGCTTGCGGCCGCGCTTCAGAGCGGCACGGCGGCCGAGATCGGCACAGCGACTGCTTCTGTCAATACGGCTCTCAACTACCTCGCCGCGCAGCATTCGGTTTACGGAAACAGCATCAGCCAAATCAACGCGCAGGAATCGTTCCTGGGGCAGGACAAGATCACTCTCAGCTCGGAGGCGAACAGCCTGGTTGGGATCGACACGGCGACCGCGGCGGAAAATCTCGCGCAAGCGGAAGCCCACAACTCCGCCGTGCTTGCCGCGGCTGCAAAGGTATTGCCGACCACGCTGCTTGACTATTTGAAGTAGCACTTGTGCGAGCGTAGCAAGCTGCCCAAGGAGGAGAGAGATTGAGCTAAGCCGTTCCCCGGCGTACTCTAAGGAAACGCGAGGCGAGCGCATGAGCACTGCGGTAGAAACCCCTGTAGGCGAGAAAAATCGAACGACCCCGGGCCGTTTCGGCGACTACGGTGGCCGGTATGTACCGGAAACTCTGATGGCGGCGCTTGAGGAGCTTGAAGCAGCCTATGCCGAGGCTCAGGCGGACCCCGCGTTCAGCGCCGAGCTCGACAACCTTCTCGAGCACTATGCCGGGAGGCCGACCCCGCTGTACTTCGCCCGGCGCTTGAGCGAGCAGCTGGGCGGGGCGCGCGTATATCTCAAGCGAGAGGACCTGCTCCACACCGGCGCGCATAAGATCAACAACTGCATCGGCCAGGGCTTGCTTGCCCGGCGTATGGGCAAACGCCGTGTCATTGCCGAAACCGGCGCGGGCCAGCACGGGGTCGCGACCGCGACGGTGTGCGCGCTGTTTGGCATGGAGTGCGTGATCTACATGGGCGAGGAGGACATGCGGCGCCAGGAATTGAATGTATACCGCATGCGCCTGCTCGGGGCCGAGGTTCGCGGCGTGCGCTCCGGTCAAAGAACGCTTAAAGACGCGATCAATGAAGCAATGCGCGACTGGGTAACCAACGTGCGCACCACGCACTATCTGCTGGGAAGTGTGCTCGGCGCGCACCCATACCCAACCATGGTGCGCGATTTCCATAAGGTAATCGGCAAGGAAGCGCGGCAGCAGATGCTGGAGCGCGAAGGGCGGCTGCCAACGGCTGTGGTCGCTTGCGTGGGCGGCGGTTCAAACGCAATGGGGATTTTCTATGAGTTTCTGCCCGACACGAACGTACGCCTGATCGGCGTGGAAGCAGGTGGGCGCGGCGCTGGTTTAGGCGAGCACGCGGCGCGGCTGCGGCCGCACGGTGCCGGCGGTGTGCCGGGGGTGCTCCAGGGAACCTATTCCTACGTGCTGCAGGACGAAGCCGGCCAGGTTGTGCCGACCCACTCGGTCTCGGCCGGCCTTGATTATCCTTCGATCGGCCCCGAGCATGCGGCCCTGCATGACGCGGGCCGCGCAGAGTATGTCGACGCAAGTGATGATGCCGCGCTCCGAGCGACTGTGGCGCTATCGCGGACCGAGGGAATTATCCCGGCGCTCGAAAGCGCGCACGCAGTGGCTGAAGTGATGCGGATTGCCCCCGCGATGAGCCCGGAAGACGTTCTGCTGGTTAACCTTTCCGGCCGCGGCGACAAGGACTTGGGTATACTCACCCGCGAGCTCAAGCTGGAAGGGGCCTGAGCTGCAATGCCGATCCACTTTGAACACAAACCGGGAATTGTGGCGTACCTGACGGCCGGCGACCCGGATCTTGCGGCAACGCACGCCATCGCGCTTGCCGCCCTGGATGCGGGTGCGGACGTCCTTGAGCTGGGCGTCCCGTTTTCAGATCCGGTGGCCGACGGGCCAGTCATCCAGCGGGCGAGCGAGCGGGCCGTCGCGCGCGGTGTGCGGCTAGCGGACGTCCTGGAGCTTGCCGGGAAGCTGCGGGAAGCCCGGCCCGCGGCTGGTCTCGTCATCTTTTCTTATCTTAATCCTGTGGTCCGGTACGGCATGGAGCGGTTCTGCGCGGATGCTTCGCGGGCGGGCGTCGACGGGGTGCTCTTGACCGACATGATCGTTGAGGAAGCCGGCGAATACCTGCGCACCATGGATCAGTATGGACTCAAGCCCATTTTCCTGGCCGCCCCCACCAGCCCGGATGCGCGGCTCCGGCGTATTGCCGAGGTATCGCGAGGCTTCATTTACGCGATTTCCCGCGTGGGCATCACGGGGGCGCAGCAATCGATGACCGCCGACGCGGAACAGCTTTGCCGACGCCTGCGCCGCTACACGGACCTGCCCATTGCTGTGGGCTTCGGCATCTCGAAAGCGGAGCACGTGGAGCACGTAGCAGGTTTCGCCGATGCCGCAGTCATCGGTTCGGCGCTGGTTTCACTGATCGAGGCGAGCAGCCGGGAGATTGCGCCAAAAGCCGCGGCACGATTTATCGAGGGCCTGCGCCCTGCGCTGGCCCGCCCGTAACGCGTTCGTCAGCACTGAGCGAGCACCTCGCTGCACTCCGTTGCCTTGAGGAACTTTCCATGGACATTACACAATGGCGTTTCAAAATTGACGAGCTCGACCGGGAAATCGTCGCGCTCATCTCCGAACGGGCGCGGGCGGCCCAGGCAATCGGGCGCTTGAAGAAATCGAGCACACTGCCGGTGTACGAGCCCAACCGGGAAGCCGTTATCTTCGCGAATGTTCGTGCGGCCAACAAAGGCCCGCTCCCCGATATCGAGCTGACCCACATCTATGAGCGCCTGATCGACGTGATGCGGGCGCTCCAGCAGGACGAGCTGGCCAGCGAGCGGGCACGCGCCGCAGCGGCCGAAGGGAAGGAAACATGATCGTTGCGATGCAGGAAGGCGCGACAGCCGCGCAGATCGAGCATGTGATGGAGCGCCTGGTCGAGGATGGGTTCAAAGTGCACCGGACCACGGGCACTACGCAGACGATTTTGGCGGGCGTGGGCCGGCCTGATTCGTTCGACGTCAGGGAATACGAGGTATTGGACGGGGTCGCGGAGGCGTATCGCATCTCGTCACCGTACAAGCTGGCTGGGCGAAGCTTCGCGCCGGAGGGAACGGTCGTCCGGTTCGCGAACGGTGTTTCGGTCGGCGGCGAAGAAGTCGCGGTAATGGCGGGGCCGTGCGCGGTCGAAAGCCGGGAGCAGCTGTTCGCGTCCGCGGCGATCGTTAAGGCTGTGGGAGCGCGTTTTCTGCGCGGCGGGGCGTTTAAACCCCGCTCCTCCCCTTACGCTTTTCAGGGCATGGGGCTGGACGGTTTAAAGCTCCTGCGGGAAGCCGGTGACAAAACGGGACTGCTGATCGTTACCGAAGTCATGGAGATCGCGCAGATTGAGCCCATGCTGCCCTACATTGACTGTTATCAAGTAGGTGCGCGCAATATGCAGAACTTCAATCTGCTGCGCGAGCTTGGGCAGGTCCGTAAGCCGGTGCTGTTGAAGCGGGGTCCGGCGGCAACGGTAGAGGAGCTGCTGCTTGCGAGTGAGTATGTGCTTTCAGGCGGGAACTACGACGTGATGCTGTGCGAGCGGGGGATCAAGACGTTTGAAACGTATACGCGCAATACCATGGACATTTCAGCGATTCCCGTGGTGAAGAAGCTGTCGCACCTGCCGGTGCTGGGCGACCCGTCACACGGCTGCGGGCGAAGAGACCTGGTTCCCGCGATGGCGCGGGCGGCGGTAGCTGCGGGTGCGGACGGGTTACTTGTGGAGGTGCACCCGAATCCGGAAAAGGCCGTTTCGGATGCAGCACAGACGCTCTATCCGGAACAGCTGGAAAAGTTGATGGCGGAACTGCGCTTGATGGCTCCGGCCCTGGGACGCAGGGTTGCGGGGCCGGCCTAGAGTTGGAGTGAGGATATGGAGAGAGGGGCGGGATGCATACGGAGCTGAACAGGCGCGTTGTGGACCAGCTGGGAAGCGGCATTCGGCGGGTTGCGATCCTAGGGACAGGGCTGATCGGAGCGTCGGTCGGCTTAGCGCTGCGGGAGGCGGGTTTTTCCGGGGCAATCCTGGGCTGGGATTCGGATCGGGAAATGCTGGCGGCCGCTCGCGAGCGGGGTGCGGTCGACGCCAGGACAGCGGGCGAAGCGGACGACGATCCGTTTGTGTGTGCGCTGGCGGCCGACGTCGTCGTGCTGGCCGGGCCCGTTTTTGCGATCGCGGACTGGCTTGAGCAGCTGGCTCCTGTGCTTGCCCAGTCCCAGCTGGTCACGGACGTCGGAAGCGTCAAAAGCTTTTTGGTGGAGCGAGCCGGTCCGCTTTACAACAGGGAAAAACAGGCGGCCTGGCTTCCAGGCCATCCCATGGCGGGCAAGGAAATTTCCGGAGCTTGGAACGCGGAAGGCGGATTGTTTCGCGGGGCTACCTGGCTTTTCACCGGGGCTTCCGAAGCGGAGCCGGTGGCCTTGCCGGACCATCCGTATGTAGGTGAATGGCTGGGGTGGGTGGAGCGGTTCGGCGCGCGATGCTTGACGCTTGCGCCCGCGGAGCACGACCGGATCTGCGCTGCGGCGAGCCATCTGCCGCAGATGCTCGCCTCGGCGCTTTCCGCAATGCTCGAGCAGCAGTTCGGTTCGGAAAAGGAAAGCGGCGCGCTAAAGGGGATCGGCGGACGGGCTCTCCGGGAGATGACGCGGTTGGGGGCGAGCCCTTACTCGATGTGGCGGGACGTGGCGATCGCGAATCAAGGCCCGATCGCGGCGGCGCTGCTGCGCCTAGAGCAGGAGTTGGCGCACTTGCGTGAGAACCTGCGCGAACCGGTTTTGCGGGAGATTTTTGCGGAGGCGAATGCGTTTCGGTGGGCGCTCGGCACCGGTGCGGGTGAAGAGTTTGCCAAATTGCCGGGAGCGGATGCGGCGAAGATTGGGAAGGTGGTTTAGAGGCGCCATTGGTGCCGGAGGACGGGTCGCAAGCCGCGGACCGGGGTGCCCGGGACCCTTTTTACGCTTGTGCCTGACTGCCTACCTTGCCAACTATGTCGAACGAATGACCGGCCGAAAGATGTTTCCCGTGCGCCCTCGCCTTCCACTGCGGTTGCGCGCAGTTCCTGCCCACATAGGCATCCGTTGCCGCCGCGTCCCAAGGGGCGTCGAGGTGCACCAGCGATTTTGCATAGCTGCAGCTGCCGGTTCGTCAGCAGCAAACGCCCGGATACGAGCGATGTTAGTTACAGTCGCAAAGGAGGGATCGCCTGGGAAACTTCAGCTGTAGCAACGAACTCTGCTTCAAAACGAAAGCTCATAAAGCGTCGCCAACGCTGCATCGGCAGCGAAGCAGTGCATCTTCGCTCAAGCAGTCAATGCGCTGGGAGAATCAGACTGACCATTGGACCACACGGCGCTGTTTTATGCATTTTGAATGCGGGTAAACAGTTCCGAAACGCGGGGCTTGGCCCAACAGCGAGGGATTTGCAATGTTCTCGACGTGGATGGGAGCAAAGTCGCCCCGACTTCCCTGTTGCATTCGCTTCGAGGCACTTACGCCTTATCTGTTGCAACCTGCTTTGCCGGGTATCGGCCTATGAGCTTTCCTACCGTTCATCGTTTCTTGATAGTGCCCCAAGTAACATCAGCAGCAGCCTCCCGCGTCACACCATGAAACAGTCTTTGTTTCGCGCACTATGATCCTTCTTGGTAGATTCGACCTGTTGTTGAGCGCTCCTGTATCTGAGCAGAATGGTGCTGCAATCTATCCTGATCTTGGGCGGCGGAAGTTGCTATGGAACCCCGCGGGATCGTAAGGGTGTGAGAACCGTCGACAGAGTATGCTGGGCTGGACGATGGCTGCCGATCTTTCTTCCTTTATCCGGGACCTGCCAAAAGCGGAGCTGCACCTTCACCTGGAAGGAACAGTCACTCCCGACACCCTTGTGGATCTGAGCGTCCGCAATGGCGAACCGATGCGGCCCGAGGCGGCGCGGGCGCTTTTTGACTACAGCGACTTTTCAGGCTTTCTGCTGGCCTTTAAGGCCGTAACGGAGCAGCTGCAGACCGGGAACGATTACGAGCTGGCCACGCTGCGGATGCTGGAGCAGCTCCACCGGCAAGGTATTGTTCACGCCGAAGTCTATGTTTCTGTTGGAGTTGTGTACTACTGGCGGCGCACGGAGTTCGAGCCGCTCTTCGCGGGCATGGAGCGGGGGCGCATGGAAGCGGAGCGGCGCTGGGGTATCACCTGCCTTTGGATTTTTGACGCGGTGCGGCATTTTGGCGCGGAACAAGCTGCCCGGGTGTTTCGCAAGGCCGCGGAGATGCGGCGCGAGCACCCGAGCATCATCGGGATAGGGATCGGCGGCGATGAGCGCCGGACCGGATCGGAGCCGTTCCGGGAGCTGTACGCGGAGGCGCGGGAGGCAGGGCTTCGGCTGACGGCGCATGCGGGGGAAACTGTGGGCCCGGAGGGCATCTGGGGGGCGCTCAACATTGGGGCCGAGCGGATTGGCCATGGGTTGTCGGCGATTGAAGACCCGGAACTCATGGGGGTTCTGGCCGAGCGGCAGATTCCTTTGGAAGTGTGCATCACCTCCAATCTGCGAACAAGTTGTTGCCCTTCGCTTGCGGAGCATCCGGTGCGGTCGTACTTCGACGCGGGCTTGATGGTGACCTTAAACTCGGATGATCCGGCATTGTTTGGGAGCGATCTTCAGGGGGAGTACCGGCTGGCTGCGCGTGGATTCGATTTTTCGCGCGAGCAGCTTCGGGAGTTGGCGGCGAACTCCATCGAGGCAAGTTTTCTGCCGGCGGAGCGCAAGGTCGCAATCCTGCGGCAACTGTCTGCTGAGTAGCAGACGTTCCCTTCGTCAGGACGGGAACGCTGCATCGCGGGCCAAGATAGAAAAGGACAGAGCTGCATGCGGAACGGCGGGACCAGAATCGCGGAGATGAATGAGCTCAAACGGGCAGAAGAGGCGCGCCTTGAGGTTTTGCGGGAGTACCAAGTCCTGGATACGCCGCCGGAGCAGGGCTTTGAGGATGTGACGGAGCTGGCCTCCTTTATCTGCGGCACGCCGATCTCGCTGGTAACGCTGGTGGATGCGGACCGGCAGTGGTTCAAGTCGGAGCGGGGGTTTGGAAAGCGGGAAACGCCCCGAACACAGAGCTTTTGCGCCCATACGATCGGAACGGGCGAGATGCTTGTGGTCGAGAATGCGTTGAAGGATGCCCGGTTCAGCGACAACCCGTTCGTTGCGGGTGAGCCGGGTGTACGGTTCTACGCCGGTGCGCCTTTGATCGATGGGACCGGACACATCCTGGGAACGGTGTGCGTGGTCGACACCGTGCCGCGCTCGCTCGGGCCGAGCCAGAAAGCAGCGCTGGAGGCCTTGGCCCGGCAGGTGATGTCGTTGTTGGAGCAGCGCCGGACGATCGCGGAGCAGGCGGTGCGGGAGCGCGAGATGCAAGAAGTGGCGGCGCGCTTCGAGCTGGCCGTGGAAGCCGCGGAAATCGGGATTTTCTCATGGGAGGCCGAGGGAGACCGGGCGCGGTGGGAGAACGACCAGATGTATCGAATACTAGTGCGTCCGCCGGAACAAGGTCCC
This sequence comes from Acidobacteriaceae bacterium, assembly GCA_965218545.1. Taxonomy (GTDB): domain Bacteria; phylum Acidobacteriota; class Terriglobia; order Terriglobales; family Acidobacteriaceae; genus EB88. The sequence continues at coordinate 162,094 of CBDCLB010000003.1, forward strand.
GTAAGCGCTGCGGAGTTCGCGGCGGGTATTGTGTTTCCGGAGCACGCCCGTTCCTACCTTGCTGCTTTGGAGCAAACAATGCGCACCGGGGAGCCTTTCTCCTGGCAAGGCAAGTTTCGCCGCGGCGACGGGCGACATGCGTGGCTGGAACTTACGGCGCGAGTAGAGCGGGGGACTGACGGGATCCCTGCCCGGCTGCTGGGGGCAGCGCTCGACATCACGGCGCGCCGGGAAACGGAGCTGGCCTTACGAGGCAGCGAGGAAAGGTTACAGCTGGCGCAGCAGTCGGCACGGATTGCCACCTGGGACTGGGATATCGCGACGGGAAGGTTTCTCTGGGCCGGGGATAGCCAGTGGGTTTATGGCAGGCCCCCTGAGGAGATGGGGCATGTAGATCGCATTCTTCCCATCATTCACGAAGAAGACTTGCCCGTCGTCCGGGAGGCGCTGGAGCCTGCTTTACGAGGGACGGGTGAGTATCACGCCACGTTTCGCGTGTACTGGCCGGACGGCTCCACGCACTGGGTCGCAGGCCACGCGGCCCCGGTGCTGACCCCCGAGGGCAAGGTAGCGCGCCTGGTAGGCATCAACATGAACGTGACCGAGCAGCGGCGCACGGAAGCGGCGCTCCGGCAAAGCGAGAAGCTCGCGGCGGTCGGCCGCTTGGCGAGCACGATCGCGCACGAGATGAACAATCCGCTCGAGTCAGTCATGAACCTGGTCTATCTGGCGGCGGAAAGCGAAGGGCTGCCGGCGGAGGCCGGGGCCTATCTGCAAACCGCAGAGCGGGAACTGCGGAGGGTCGCGGCGATCACCAGCCAAACGCTGCGGTTCCACAAGCAGGCGACGAACCCCAGAGCGGTGAGCGCGGAAAGCTTGATCGAGGGGGCTTTGTCGATCTACCAGGGCAGGCTGGTCAACGCGGGAATCACAGTGGAACGGCGCGCACGTAAGGCTGAGCCGGTGCTGTGTTTCGATGGCGAGGTCCGGCAGGTGTTGAACAACTTGCTGGGGAATGCGATCGACGCGATGCCGGGCGGCGGACGGCTCGTGCTGCGAAGCCGGCAGACGGCCCAGGGGGCGAGCGGACGAGCAGGGTTGACCCTGACAGTTGCCGATACGGGGTCCGGGATGAGCGAAGCGACCCAACGGCGGCTGTTTGACGCGTTTTTTTCAACAAAAGGGGTGGGCGGCACGGGGCTGGGGCTTTGGGTGAGCAAGGAGATTGTGGAGCGTCACCGAGGCAACTTGCGGGTACGCAGCAGGGAAGGCGCGGGCACGGTGTTTACGCTCTTTTTGCCGTATGACGCCGTGAGCCGGTAACGCCTAAGTTGTGCAGGGTGGAACCGGAATGTGACTTCTGTACCGGACGGGCGGGTGGAAAGCATTTCCCTTTTTTCCCGCTGCGCTATGATGGGCGCATGGTGCTGCTGAAGCTTTCGATCCCCTCCATGGATTTCAATGACGAGGACGAAGAGTTCTCTCCCTTGCGAGCTGTAGGGCTGGCCACGGCGGTGGTGGGCGTGGTGACGCTCGGCCTCTTTGTGGGGCGGGAGCTCCGGTTCCGCTATAAGTTTCAGCGCCGGACGCCTTCGGACTTTTTCGCGAATGCGGGCAGAGATTCGCTGAGCGGGGCCGAGTACGGCATGGGCGTATAGAGCTCGCATCTTTAGGGTTAAGAACAAAAGGCTGGGCCCGAAGGCCCAGCCTTTTGTTTCGTTAGCGACCTGCTTCAGAAGGTCGTGCCAACGGTCAGGCGGAAGGTTTTCGCCGGCTCGCGGAGCTGGTACAGCGCCCCATACAGCTGGGTAGCTTGCGCATACGTATAGTCACCCGCAGTGCCTTGGGGGAAGAGCCCGCGCGTGATCAGGTTCTCGCCGGGAATGCTCTTGACCAAACGCAAGGGGTTGTAAGCGTAATAGATCCGGAAGGGCGCGTTCACGATCGGGAGCAGGACGGAGATCTGTGCGCCGACTGAATCGCGGGGCACGAAGTTGGTGCCGTAGATGGGGCGCACATTGTTATTAAAGGCGATCTGGACGCCGCCCTGGCAGGCACCGTTGATGTAGGTGCGGCAGCCGTACAGGGGCGAGTCGAGGTTGGCGATGCCCTGCGGGCTTTGGCGGAGCTGGTTCTTGTTGAGCGCCACGTTGATGCCGAAGTCGTTAAACAGCTCGAGTGCCGCGGTGCGGCCCACCAGCGGGATGCGGTATTCGATGTTGTTGATGAGCGAAGTATCGCCGCCGGCCGAAACGATCCCGTACACGGGCAGGGGCACCTGGAGACACTGCTGGGTTTGCGCTGCTCCCGGCTCGCGGGCCACGCAGGTGCCGTCGGGGTTGGTCAGGTTGAAAAACACCCGGGTTGGAATAAACGCGTAGGGGGTGCCGGAGCGGATATCAAAGCCGCGGAGGTCCGACTCGCCGCCCGTATAGTAGCGCTGGAAGGGCGGCGCGACGTCGCCGGCGATGCCTTGCACGTAGGAAAGCTGGAAGCGATAACCAAGGGAGTTGCGGCCCTGGGGGTCGAGGTGGAGTCCGCGGACGGGGAACCACTGCTTGAACTCGAGAACCGGCTGGATGTAGCGAACGTTTCCGTACAGGCCCGCAATCTGGAAGACGCCCTGGAGTTCGGAGCCCGAGTGCGGGGCGAAGGATGAGTCGAGGTGGTTGTAGTTGTAGGAGAACGAGGCCTGACTGGTGACAATGCCGGTGAGGGCGTTCTGGCCCTGGATGCCGGAGCGGAAAGCCAGGGTTTGGAATAGGTTCTGCGATGCGCCCGAAAAAGCGGTGACAGCGGAGCGGTTCCAGGAGTAGGTAAAGCCCACGCGCTTGAACGACCGCCGGATGGGATAGCTTGCCGACAGCGAGAAGCCGGTGGAGGACTGGTTGTAGTTCTGGACCAGGGAGTTGGTGGCAGCATTCGCGTTTTGGCCCGCGGGATTGCCGGCCGCGCCCAGGCCGTAGCTCTTGTTCGAGTTGTAGTCGGTTTTATTGGTGAAGACCTGGAAGCCGACGTTGATGGGCTTGTTGCGGAGATACGGTTCGTTGAACCCGAAGCTAAGATTGCGGGCCAGATTGCCTTCGCTTGCCTGGACGGAAAGGGTTTCGCCGAGGCCGAGGAAGTTGTTGGTCTGATAGTTGAGGCCCAGGAATGAGCCCGACAGGCCGGAAACGCCGCCGTTGAGGCCGATGGAGTTCTTGCCCTTTTCGTGAACCTTGAGCAGGAGGTCAACGGTGCCGTTCTCAGGGTTCTGGTGGGTTTCCGTGTCCTGGTCCACCTTGAGCGGGTCGAAATACTCAAGCTGGTTCAGGCGCTGGAGACTCGCCTCCCAGAGGGCGGAGTTGTAAACCTGGCCTTCTTCAACGAGGAGCTCGCGGCGGATGACGAAGTCGCGGGTGATCTTGTTGCCGGTGAACTCGATGCGCGACACCTTGAACTGCTTGCCCTCATCCAGGTCGATGTTGAAGGCGATGGTCTTGGCCGCGTCGTTGTATTTGGGGGTGGGCACGGGGGCGAAGTTGATGTAGCCGCCCTGATTGAACTGCTTGGTCAACGCTTGCAGGCCCTTGCCGAAGGCGGTCGCGTCGAACCAGTCGCCGTCCTTCATGGCGAAGTTGGCCCGAAGCGCCTTTTGGTTATATTTAGCGACGTTCTTGCCGGTGAAGGTGACGCCGGTAAAGCGGTAGCGGCCGCCTTCCTCGACAGGAATATGGATGTCGATGCGCTTACCGTTTTTGGGCCGAAAGGTGAGCAGGGATAGGCCGCCCTGGTTGCGGATGTGCGTTTGAGGCTCGCCCGTGTTGGCGCGGAAATAGCCGCGGTCGCGGTAGGCCTGGCGGACGCGCTCGGTGTCTTCTTCAAGCTTGGTGGCGTCGTAGGTGCGGGCGAACAGGTTCTCGAGGATGATCGAGTGCGGGACGCCGATGGGCTTGAGGTTCTTCATCGACGCGCGCAGGACGCGGGACGAAACGTGCTCGTTACCCGAGAAGGTGATGTTGCCGACCTTGACGACCGGGCCTTCCTTAACCGAAAAGTTGACTTGAACGCTCGACGGCGGGATGGTTTTCACATCCGTGCGCACGGTGGCGAACTGGTGGCCGTGCGCGGCCTCGAGCTCCTTGATGACCGTGACCGCCTCGGCGATGTGGGTGGGGTCGTACTGGGACTCCTGCGCGAGCGAAACCTTGGCCTTCTTGAAGGCGTCCAGGATGTCGGACTGCGTGATGGAGTTGAGGCCCTTGTAGTTGATCTCGCGGATGGTGGGCTTTTCGTGGACGTAGATGTCGAGGATGACGCCCTTGGGGGTGTCCTCGCGCTCAATGCGGACGTCCTCGAAATATCCGGTGTTCCAAAGCGAATTAAAGTCGCGCTCGACGGTGGCGGGGTCGTAGGGCTCGTTTTCGTGCGAAAACAGCCGCGCGAGGATGGTTTCCTTGGGGATGCGGCGGTTCCCGATCACCCGGATGTTGGTGATGATGTTCGCTTGCGCCCACGTAATCGAAGCAACGGAGAAGCAGAAAAGCAGAACGGCGATCTGTCGCAGGCCGCGCGAGTGCCATGCGCGCCGGCTGGTGAGGCTTGGGGAGCTTGCGCCCCCGCGGATTTCGGAAAAAATAGAGACACCCTCGGGTACAGCAAAATCACGGCTCGAGCGAATCCCGATTATAGAAGACGGGGGCGGGAAGGCCCAACTGGGGCCTCCTCGGGGTTGCCTGGCGGGCAGCCGGGCGCGTTCGCCGGGCGAAGTTTCACGAATCGGGCACACGGGGTGCGGCATCTTTTCTTCGAGCGAACCCGGTTGTTCCGGTTAGCCGCGCTATGGCGCACAAGGAGATCCATGCCCACTTTGCTGCAAATCGACGTAAGCTCTCGCGGCGATTACTCCATTTCCCGCAAACTCTCCGCCGCCTATGCCCAAGCCTGGAAAGCGAAAAACCCGGACGGCACGCTGGTCTACCGCGACCTGAACCAAACCGAGCTCACCTTCGTCGACATGACCTGGATCGCCGGCGCGTACTCCACGCCCGACCAGCAAACGCCCGAGCACAAGCAGGCCCTTAAGCTCTCGGACGAGCTGATCGCGGAGCTTGAGCAGGCGGATGAGATCGTCATCGGCACCCCTATGTACAATTTCGGGGTTCCGGCGCGGCTCAAGGCCTGGGTCGATCACATCGTACGCATTGGCAAAACCTTCAATGCCGGGCCGAAGGGCTACGAAGGCCTGCTGGCGGGCAAGGGCAAAAAAGCGGTTTTTCTGATCGCAACCGGCGGCAACTACAGCCCCGGCGCCCCGGCGGAGAAGTACAACCAGGAGAGCCCGTACCTGCAGAGCATCCTGGGATTCATTGGAATCACGGACACCAAGGCCATCTTCTCGCCCAACACGGCTGACATCATGATGGGCAAGATTTCGGAGGCAGAGTACCTGCCGCCGCACGTCGAGGAAGTGCAGGCTGCGGTTTAGGGCTTTTTCAGGCCAAACATGAATAGCGGCCCCACGGGGGCCGCTATTCATGTTTGGCATAGGGCCTGGAGGAGTATTGGCAAGAAGAGAAGAAAGAGCTTCGGGCGGAAATGAAACAAGCTTTGGACGAGCACCGATTCTTCTACGTAGATGAAACCGGCGACCCAACTTCTACGCAAGAGGAAAAAAGCTCATTGTAGGCACCGAGGGCTGTTCGAAAACCTTCGGTGTTGGATTCCTGCGAACGCCAAATCCCGTTTCCATTCGAGTGCAACTGACGGAGCTGCGAAGCCGTATTGCGGCGGACCGGTATCTGAGAGACATCCCTTCACTCAGGAGGACGCTTGTTGCGTTTCACGCGAAAGACGACTGCCCCGAGGTGCGAAAGGCCGTCTTCGAATGCCTGGATAAGCTCGACTTTTCCGTACAAGTCGTGATAGCGCGCAAGTTGGAGCACATCTTCAAAGCCGGGCACGGACAATCGCAAGATGCTTTCTATGACGACCTTATCCGCAGGCTATTCGAGCGGCAGCTCCATCTGGCGACTCAGAACACGATTCTGTTTGCGAGGCGTGGCGACAAAACGAGGCAACATGCGCTGAGAGCAGCGGTCGAGGCCGGCATCGGGGCGTGCCGGCTCAAGTATCCGGGGGCAGCAGCGACGACCGTTGACGTCCAGACCGCCAGCGCGGCGGAGGAGCCTCTGCTGCAAGCAGCGGACTATGCATTGTGGGTCTTCAACGGGCTTTCGAACGCCACGAGATGCGGTATTTCGAGTACCTTAGCGACAATCTCGAGGTGGTGTGGGATTTACGACTTTGATGTACAAAAGGCGGGAGGCTCAACCTTGTATACAAGGAAAAACCCGTTCCACTTTGAAAGGGTCAGCCCTCTTAGCTAAGCCTCACCGAAGAGGCAACGGCATGAAGCCGACATTCACTAAGACGAACTGACAGCATTATGATGCGTTACCAATGGGCTTGGGAGCAAGTCTTTTCTAGGGTCTAGCTGAAGGAGCAGGCGTGGGAACACGGCGGACATTTGGGAAAGGCTTGCTGGCTTCCGCTGTGCCGGCGGCTCGCACGGGGTGGGGCACGGACGCCCGCGCCTATACTGGGGCGGCTTCCTTGCGGGCCCACGCTGCGGCGGCGGAGCTGCGCGCGGGCATGGCGGTCAATGCCCGGCGGCTCGGGAGCGACGCGGCGTACACGCGGACAGTTGCGGAGCAATGCAACGTGGTCGTGGCCGAGAATGCGATGAAATGGGCAGCCCTGCGGCCCGCGCCGGGCAAGTTCGATTTTGCCGAGGCGGACCGGTTTGTGAACTGGGCCGAAGGCCACGGGATGGCGATACGCGGGCATAACCTGTGCTGGCATGAGGCGCTGCCGGGCTGGTTCGCGGGTTCGGTGAACAAGAGCAATGCCGAGCAGATCCTGCGGGAGCACATCCGCACGGTGGTGGGCCGGTACCGGGGCAAGATCCGTGCCTGGGACGTGGTGAACGAAGCGGTGGACCCCAAAGATGGCCGGTCGGATGGGTTGCGTGCGAGCCCATGGCTGGAGCTGTTGGGGCCGCGGTACCTCGATATCGCGTTCCAAACGGCGGGGGAAGCAGACCCGCAAGCGCTGCTGACCTACAACGACTACGGCCTGGAAACCGCCGATGCCCCAGCGACGGCGAAGCGCGCGGCGGTGCTGGGGCTGCTGCGGCGGCTCAAGCAGAGCGGCTCTCCGGTGGATGCGCTTGGGGTGCAGTCGCACCTGTCGGCGGGCTCGTCCGCCTCGATTGGGAGCGGGCCGGCCACGTTTGTGGAGCACACGGCGGGGCTAGGCCTGAAGGTGTTCATCACGGAGCTGGACGTGAATGACGACGCGATCGAGGACCAGGATTCAGCGGTACGGGCGAACAAGGTGGCTGCGATCTACGGGCAGTACCTCCGGCTGATGCTCGCGAACCCGGCGGTCAAGGATGTGCTGTGCTGGGGCGTGGAAAACCGGGCTTCATGGCTGAACGCGCCCGCCAACGCGAAGTTCCGGCCCAGGCACCCGGAGCGGGAAGAGATCTGTCTCCCGTTCGACGACAACTTTCGGCCGGAACCGGCCTTTTACACGATGCGCGACGTGATGGACGGGCGGAAGCGATAGCCCGGCGTTGTCCGTCGTGCCCCGCTCAGGCTATGCTGACTTGCTTTGGAAATGGAGAACCGCGGGTGAAATTGAACGAGGAAACCCTTCGGCAGCTGCCGGACTCGGTGCGCAGGCCGCTGTATGACCGGGGTGCGCTGCGGCAGCATACGGTGCACATGGGTGTGGGCGGGTTTCATCGCGCGCACCAGGCGGTATATCTCGACGACCTGCTGGCGATGGACGGCGAGCCTCGATGGGGCGAGTGCGGGCTGGGCGTGCTCCCGAGCGACGACAAAATGCGGGACGCCCTGAAAAGCCAGGACTGCCTGTACACGCTCCTCGAGCGGAGCGAATCCACGGAAACGGCCCGGGTTGTTGGGTCCATCGCGGATTATCTTTATGCCCCCGAGGACCGGGAACGGGCGATCGAAAAGCTCGCAGCCGAGGAGACCCGGATCGTGTCGCTGACCATTACCGAAGGCGGGTACTTCCTGAACGAAGGCACGGGGAAGTTCGACCCGGAGCGCCCGGAGATACAGAAGGATCTTAAGAATCCGGGAGCACCGGAAACCTCGATCGGCTTGATCGCAGAGGCGCTGGAGCGGCGGCGGCAGCGCGGTATGGGCGGATGGACGCTTATGTCGTGCGACAACCTGCAAAGCAACGGCGCGGTGGTGCGGGGTGTGCTGCTGGGGTTCGCGGCGATGCGCGGCGGAGGGCTGGAGCCGTGGATCGCGGAGCACGTTGCGTTCCCAAACAGCATGGTGGACCGGATCACACCGGTCACAACCGCCGGGGACCGCGAGGAGCTCCGGGCGAAGTTCGGCATCGAGGATGCCTGGCCGGTGATGACGGAGCTGTTTTTGCAGTGGGTGATCGAAGACCACTTTGTCAGCGGACGCCCGGCCTGGGAAAAGGTAGGAGCCCAGATTGTGCCAGACGTGGCCCCGTACGAATTGATGAAGATGCGGCTGCTGAACGGCAGCCATCTGGCTATGGCCTACCTGGGGGCGCTTGCCGGGTACACCTATGTCCACGAGGTAATGCACGACGAGCTGTTTGTCGCGTTTATTGAGCAATTCATGGAGGAGGTCACGCCGGTGGTCCCGGAAATACCCGGCGTGTCCATTCCCGAGTATCGGAAAACGCTGATAGAGCGGTTCGCGAACCCGGCGATTCGCGACCAGGTGACCCGCATTTGTTCCGAGGGGTCGGCGAAGATACCGAAGTGGCTGCTGCCTTCAATCGTGGAATTACTGCAAATGGGGCGGGCGGTAAAGCTGTCGAGCCTCGTGGTGGCGAGCTGGATCCGCTACCTGCAAAAGGGGGTGGATGAGCGCGGAAAGCCGCTTGAAATCCTCGACGCGCGCGCCCCGGAGCTTCGCGCGGTCGCGCAGTCTGTGGGGGACGACCCTCGCCCCATGCTGGCTGTCCGCTCCATCTTTGGAGACGTGCTGTCTGCGCATGAAGGGTTTGCGCGGGAGGTGCAGGGTGCCCTGGAAATGCTGGACAAGGCGGGGGTGGCCGCGACCCTGCGCCGGTACACCGCGGGCGGGGAGCGGGCCCGGTGACGACACTCAGAGCGGGCAAGCCGGGCTTTTTGGAGCGGATCGGCATCTTCCCACCACTCGCGATCGGCTACCTCGGGGTGCTCCTGTTCATGGTCGGTGACGGGGTAGAGGCGGGCTTTCTTTCCCCCATGCTGGTGGACATGCACTTCACCGAAAGGCAAGTGGCTCTGGTCTTTACGCTGTATGGGGCTACAGCGGCTATCTCCTCCTGGCTTAGCGGCACGCTTTCCGACCTATGGGGCCCCAAGAAGGTCATGTGGGCGGGGCTGTTTATCTGGATCGGCTGCGAAATACCCTTCCTGCTTGTCGGCATCGCGCACAGGAACTACCCGGTTATCGCGGCGACTTACATGCTGCGCGGCTTCGGCTACCCTTTGTTCGCGTTCGGCTTTCTGGTTTGGGTTACCGCGGCGACGCCGCAGGTATATCTAGCAACCTCCGTCGGCTGGTTTTGGGCGGCACGCACCGGCGGCTTGCCTACGCTCGGCTCGCTACTCGCGAGCTTCTCAGTGCCGCGCTACGGCATGTACGCCTCGCTCTGGATTTCGACGGTATTTGTCGTCGCAGGCGGCCTGATCGCCTTGCTGGGCGTGCATGAGCAGCGGGGCCGGCGCGGGCTCCAGGTGGGCAGGACGGGCCACCCGTTCGCCGTCCTTTTTTCGGGGATTTCCATTATTTGGAAAAAGCCGAAGGTCGGGCTGGGCGGCTTAGTTGCCATCATTACCACAACCTCCGAATTCGGCTTTCTTCTGTTTCTTCCAATCTATTACACGCGCACGGTCGGGTTTTCTTTGCGGGAGTGGCTGCAGATACTCAGCATCATGTTCGCGACCAACGTTGTTTTCAATCTGATTTGGGGTGCCGTGGGGGATCGTGTAGGTTGGCGCAGGACGATCACCTATGTCGGGGCTTGCGGCTGTGCGGTCGCGACGCTCGGCTTGTATTATGTGCCGCACCACTTCGGGCCGAATTACCTCCTCCTGATGTTCGCGGGCATGGCGTATGGGATCACCCTTGCGGGCTTTGTGCCTTTGAGCGCGATCATGGCGACGCTCGCGCCAGAATCGCGCGGTGCCGCCATGTCCGTGATGAACCTGGGCTCGGGCACGAGCATCTGGCTGGGGCCGGCGATCGCGGGAATCTTCCTGCCGCTCCTGGGGGTTTCCGGGGTGATCTGGATTTTCGCTGGGTTGTATGTGCTCTCGGCGCTGGTCGCCTCGCAGCTGCGGCTGCCGGGGGAGGGACGCTCCCCCGCCGCGGTTTAAGCCGCGCCCGCCAACTGTCGCAACACATACTGCAGGATGCCGCCGTGCCGGTAGTAGCCGATTTCGCCGGGCGTATCGATGCGAACGCGGAGCGGAAACTCCTTCACTGAGCCGCCCGAAGCGGTGGCGCGGGCGGTCAGGGTGCGTCCGCTGCGGAACCCTTCCTCAAGCATCTTCACCAAGCCGCGGAAGTCATAAAGCTCCTCGCCAGTGAGTCCGAGGGATGCGGCGGAGTCGCCGGGCGCGAACTCAAGCGGGAGAATGCCCATACCGAGGAGGTTGGAGCGGTGGATTCGCTCATAGGATTCGGCCAGGACGGCGCGGACGCCGAGGAGCTTCGGCCCCTTGGCGGCCCAGTCGCGGGAAGAGCCGGAGCCGTACTCCTTGCCGGCGATCAGGATGAGCGGAATCCCACGGCGGCCGTACTCCTCGGCGGCTTCGAAGATGGTGGTTTGGGTGCCTTCGGGTAGCAGGCGGGTAAAGCCGCCCTCGGTGCCGGGAGCAAGTTTGTTCTTCAGCCGGACATTCGCAAACGTGCCGCGCACCATCACCTCGTGGTTACCGCGGCGCGACCCGTACGAGTTAAAGTCGGTGGGCTTGACCCCGTGGTCGATGAGGTATTGGCCTGCCGGGGAGTTGCTCTTGATGGAGCCCGCGGGGGAGATGTGATCGGTTGTGACCGAGTCGCCCAGCATGGCGAGCACGCGCGCACCGCGAATGTCCTGTACGGGCGCGGGTTGGGCCGGCATGTTTTGGAAATAGGGTGCTTGGCGGATGTAGGTCGAGTCCGGCTCCCAGGCGTAGGTGTCGCCCTTTGGGACGCGGAGCTGCTGCCAGTGCTCGTCTCCCGCCGTAACCGTCGCGTATTCCTTTGCAAACGATTCAGGCGTAAGGGCTCGCTCGACGACCTCGTCTACCTCGGCCTGGGTGGGCCAGATATCGCGAAGGTACACGGGCTGCCCATCGCGGCCGCGACCCAGCGGGTCCTCTTCGAGGTTGCGCGTGATGGACCCGGCCAATGCGTAGGCTACAACTAGGGGCGGCGACATCAGGTAGTTGGCGCGGACGTCGGAGTTGATACGGCCCTCGAAGTTGCGATTGCCGCTCAGAACCGAAACGGCGACCAGGCCATGGGCGTCGATGGCCTCGGAAACGTCAGTTGGGAGAGCGCCCGAGTTGCCGATGCAGGTGGTGCAGCCGTAGCCGACGACCTGGAAGCGGAGCTGGTCAAGGTAGGGGAGCAGGCCGGCGCGTTTGTAGTAATCCGTGACGACGCGAGAGCCGGGAGCGAGCGAGGTTTTAACCCAGGGAGGGGTCCGAAGACCGCGCTCGACTGCCTTTTTGGCGAGCAGGCCTGCGGCGACCATGACCGAGGGATTGCTCGTGTTGGTGCAGGAGGTGATGGCGGCGATGACGATCGAGCCGTGGTCGAGATAGCGGTCGGGGTCGACTCCAAAACGTTCTAAAACCGCCTGCGCGGCCGGCACCATCTGCAACAGGGTCGTTGCCGGTGTGAGGGGTGGGTCGGAGTCAACCAGCTTGCCGGGTTCGGGAGCCCCTTCCGTGCTGTCTACCTGGCCGTTGGCGGAGGCGTGGCCGCCCTCGCCCTCCCACCGCTGGGCTTGGCGCTCGCCGAACGCACCTGCTTTCGGGCCGAAAAGGCTGGGAAGCTGCTTCTGAAAATCCGCGGGAACCTGAGCGAGCGCGACACGGTCCTGAGGCCGTTTCGGGCCGGAAACGCTGGGCTCCACCTCCCCGAGATCGAGCGCCAGGGTGGACGAGTACTCTGCCTCGGGCGTGCCGGGGGTATGGAATAAGCCCTGCTCCTTGTAGTAAGCCTCCACAAGCGCGACCTGCGCGGCGGGCCGCCCGGTGAGCCGGAGATAGCGCAACGTTTCCTCGTCCACGGGGAAGATGCCGCAGGTGGCGCCGTACTCAGGGGCCATGTTGGCGATGGTGGCGCGGTCGGCCAGCGAAAGCCCGGGCAGGCCGGGGCCGAAGAACTCGACGAACTTGCCGACGACGCCGTGTTTGCGCAGCTTTTCGGTGACCGTGAGGACAAGGTCAGTAGCGGTGGCACCCTCGCGGAGCCGGCCGGTGAGCCGGAACCCAACCACCTGCGGAATCAGCATGGACAGAGGCTGGCCGAGCATGGCGGCCTCGGCCTCGATACCGCCCACGCCCCAGCCCAGAACGCCCAGGCCGTTGATCATGGTGGTGTGCGAATCGGTGCCGACCAGGGTGTCGGGGTAGGCGTACTGCTCGCCGTCCATCGTGGAGGTAAAAATACCGCGGGCCAGGTGCTCGAGATTGACCTGGTGGCAAATGCCCATGCCGGGAGGAACGGCGGAAAAATTGCGGAAGGCGCTCTGGCCCCACTTGAGAAAGGCATAGCGCTCGCGGTTGCGCTCGACCTCGAGCAGCGAGTTGATGTTGTAGGCGGCGGGCGTCCCGTACTCGTCTACCTGCACGGAGTGGTCGATGACGAGCTCCGCGGGCTGGAGCGGGTTAATCTTCTGCGGGTCGCCTCCGAGCAGGCGCATGGCGTCGCGCATGGCGGCGAGATCCACGATGGCCGGGACGCCGGTAAAGTCCTGCATGAGGACGCGGGCGGGCATAAAAGCGATTTCGCGAGAGGGCTCGGCCGTGGGATCCCAGTGAGCGAGGAATTCGACGTCGGCGGCGGTGACAGTCGCGCCGTCCTCGCGGCGGAGCAGGTTTTCAAGCAGGATGCGGAGGGACCAGGGAAGGCGCTGGATGGGTAAGCCGCGCTCGGCCAAAGCCTGGAGTCGGAAAATGGTGTAGGTCTCGTCGCCGGAGCGGAACGAGGCGCGCGCCTGGAAAGAATGTAACGGGGTGCTCATAGGCGGTCCTTTGCGGCTAAGGGGTAGGTCGATGGGGACAATGCGCGCGCGTCAGGCTTTGCGGCCGCGGTCGTGGCGGCCGCGTTGAAAGCGCTTAAGAAGCGGGGCGCGGCAGAGCATCGTCCTTCTCATTCTAGACCTTCGAATGGTCAGGAAGGGTGGCGAAATAGATCGTCGTGGGTTGATGCGGGCCGGCCAAAAGCCTCCGATATAGCTGTGGAATCTAGATTCTGTTAACACTGTCGGAGCGCTTCTACGATAAGTGCGAGGCAAAGGAAGCCGAGGTAAAGCGCGTCGAGCTTGTCAAAGCGGGTGAACACGCGGCGGTATGCCTTGAGCCTGCGGAAAAGCCGCTCGATCTCGTTGCGCCGCTTACCAAGCTGCCTGTCGTGCGCCCATGGGGCGCGGCGGTTGCGCTTGGGCGGCACCACCGGCGTCATGCCAAGCGAACGCGCGAGAGTCCTGGTTTCGTTGTCCTCGTAGGCCCGGTCCATCAGCAACGGCAGGCCTTCGGGCATCACGCCGAGCCCGCGCAAAAGCTCCCCGGCCTTCCGGCGCGCCGTGCGCGTTGCCGGGCGAAAGCCGGAAGTTCACGGCCGTGCGAGCATCCGCGGCAACCAAATAAAGCCTGGTGTTCCAGCCTCTGCGGCTTTTACCGATGGACTGCGGCCCGTTTTTTTCAGCGCTCCCGTGCCGTCCGGATGAACCTTGATCGAGGTCGAGCCGAGCGCGAACAGCTCAACCCGGACGCTGAGAATCCGCCACAGCTGCAGCTTCTCAAACACTCGGTCGAGCACACCGTTTTTCGACCACCGGTTCATGCGCGTGTAGATGGTGTGCCAATTGCCGAACTGGTTGGGCAGCTGCCGCCATTTTGAGCCGTTCTCCAGCACGTACAAAAGCGCGTTCAACAGCTGCAAGTTCGTCAGGCTCACATTGCCCCGCTGCACCGGCAGCACATCCTTGATGCGCGCATACTGCTCTTCGCTGATCCGCATGCCACAGCCATACCAAGGAACGAGCCCTAGAAGCGGTCTCATAAACATGAGCGGTTTGATCGGTGGCACACTGGAGTTGCTCTGGGCGCTCCGTTGCAGCCGATGGGTGGACTCTGGGACTTGAAGGATGAGGAGTGGGCGGCTGTGGAGCCGGTGTTGCGGCCCGCGCGGCGCGAGAACGACCGCGGCAGGCCGTGGCACGAAACCCGCGCGGTGTTGAACGGGGTATTTTGGGTGCTGGGAAGCGGCGCGCACTGGCGCGAGCTGCCGGAGCGCTACCCGCCTTACCAGACCTGCCACCGGCGCTTCCAGCAGTGGATCCGCTCGGGCAAGCTGGCCGAGGCGTTGAAGCGACTGGCCGCGCATCTGCATGAGCGAGAACGGCTCGACCTGGATGAGGCGGCGCGTGGATGCCACCTTCGCGGGCGCAAGAAAAGGGGGCCTGCCGTCGGCCCGACCCGGCGCGGGAAGGGCACGAAGATCGTCGCTGTCGCCGCTGGTAACGGTTTACCTCTCGCCGTATCTGTTGAAAACGCTAGCCCGGCGGAATGCCGTCTCGTCGAAGGGTGCTCGGCGGCAGCCTCCTCGACCAGCTTCCGGCCCGGCTTGTCGGGGACAAGGCCTACGATTCGGACGCGCTCGACACCCAACTCGCGACCGAATACGGCATCGAGCTGATCGCGCCAAATCGGCGGCGCAGGAGCAAAACCCAAGACGGGCGACCGCTGCGCCGGTACAAACGGCGCTGAAAGGTAGAACGGCTCTTCGCCTGGCTGCATCTCTTCCGCTGCCTGGTCACGCGCTGGGAGCGCCACGCCGAAAACTTCCTCGGATTCGTCCAGCTCGGCTGCCTCAAAATCCTGCTGCGGTCTTTATGAGACCGATTCTAGTGTTAACACGCTCTGGTCCACTTGCCTAAACGGATTCACGACCACAGACCACCCCCAGCATTGAAGTGGTGTTTGCCAATGAGCGCCGAACATAAATCAGGTCCATTTCTGGACTACCCCGCTTCCCGCTCGATGCACTTCCAGGGGAGCTTGACGGTGTTGGCCTTCACACAGGATTGCCGATCAGATAACGGCAGGCGAGCGGGAGCGACGCGAGTATGCCACTGATCTGCGGATAGCCCCGGAAAGCCCAATGCAACTCCATTTCTCAGTGGAGCAGGAGACGGCCACCGTGGCTTTCGCGGGCTCGCCTTGCTATCTGTCAAGGACTGAGTAAATAAGCTCCAGGCTGCGAATTCCGTACTGGCTCGGTCTTCCCTTCACCCTTGCCTGCTCGCTGTGCTGTATGCGCTGGAGCACGGATGCAATTGGCGCGGGCTGCCGAAGCGATTCGGCGGTTGGCACACCATCTACCCGCGCATGAACCGCTGGTCCAAGTTCCCCGTGCTGGAACGGGTGTTCGAGCGCTTGCAGTTAGAACAGAGCAAAAGCCTCAAGATTGAGGCTTTCACTCTGGCCTCCACCTCGATCTAGGTGCAACCAGACGGGACCGGCGCTTTGAAAAACGGGCCGCAGCCCATCGGGCGCTCGCGCAGAGGCCGGGCCACCAAGCCTCCCTTGATTGCCGAGGATGCTTGCACGGGCATAAACTTCCGGCTCGTGCCCGGCCGCGCGCATATCGCGCCGGAGGGCCGGGAGCTTTTGCGCGGGCTCGGGCCCGTGCCCGAGGGCTTGCCTTCGCTGATTGATCGGGGTTGGGGAGGTAGGCAAACTCGCTCGCCAGTTCGATTGGCGTGGCACCGGCTGTGACTTCCAAAGGCAGCCGCACACTACCCTGGAGCCACGACCGGGAACTTTACAAGAGGCGCAACGAGATCGAGCGGCTTTTCCGTAGTCTCGAAGGTTATTGCCGCGTCTTTACCCGCTTCGACAGCCCGACGCGCCTTGCCTCGCCTTTCTACCCCTCCCTCATTGTGGGGGCGCTCCGACTGAGTTAACACGTCCTAGAGATTCTTGCTTCAGATTCGCCTCAATCCGTCACGCTTTGGCTCGACAGCTAAGAGGGCGTGCAGAGACTTTCAGCGGTTTTCGAAATGCTGCAAGCCCGTGTAACGCCCGGATGAGACCAGCCCCAAGAGTGGTTTTAAGCGGGTGGCCGCTACCGCGAAAGCATGGATAAGAGCGCTTCTAAGCTAAGCAGTTCACCGAGATGTGCGCGGCCCTGGAATGTGCAAGCGGCTCGTCTCTAGCAGGAAAGCCGGAGTTTGTCGAACTCCGCGCATCGACCTCGTGCCAAGCCCCACGCACCTCGATCAAAAGGTGTCTTGCGCGATCCAGAACAGACGGTTCTTGCATGAACTGTGCCCTCAGCATTTCCCGGCGCAAGTGCTCATAGAAGCGCTGCAAGTTCAATGCCGCCTGCCCTCCGCACTCCGAATCCAGAAGGCCGTGCAATTGGGCCAGAACGGTAAATCCGTGCTTCAGCTGTGCCGCTCGCTCCTCGATATCGCGGCTGCGGAGCGCTTCAGCCGCTCTCGTCAGATCGCCGGCGAGAGTGTCATAAAGCGCTATCACAAGGCCGACAGCGGAAGCTTGCTGGGCGGCAGCTCGTCGATAGGCAAGGGCGGGCGGAGTGAGAGTCATGTCTTAGTTCTTCCCTGAGTTGTTGTCGCCTAGAATAGCCTGCACCTGTTTAATCTGCTGAGGCAATTGCTGAAGCGCGATGTTCGCGTTGTTGTACTGAGCCGTCAGAGTTGTTTGCTGTGTCGCGATATAAAGCTCAAACCTGTCGATCTGATGGCCGAGGTCTTGGTACTCATTGCTGATGCTTTGGAGATCAACAGTGAAAGCGCCTTGCGAGGCATCCGTATAGCGGTTCAAGGTGGTGATCAGCGTCGACGCAAACCCGGTAGTCGAACCGCTACCCTGGAAGAAGTTCTGGACGCCTTGGTAGTTGCTGGAGAGGGCCGAGTCTAGCGTTGCGGTATTCAGCGCTAGCGTGCCGTCTTGCTGTGTCGAGATGCCGAGTGATTGCAGGGTCGACAGCGTTCCTGAGCCGATCTTCGCGTTGGCTGCGCTGAGGACGTCGTTTTGCAACGCGCGAGCAGAGCTGTCCGAGCCGAGAACGCCTTCCGAGCCGGTCGCGGCGTTGTATGTAAACTGCGCCTTCAAGTCATTGACGATGGCATTGTAAGCGCTTACGAAACCGCTCACGGCGGAGCTGATCGTGCTCGTATCTGGTGAGATCGACACTGTAGCCGCGGTCGTGTTCGCGTTGAGGAGGTTGAGGGTCACGCCCGCGATCGCACCCGTGACGGTGTTGCTGGCGCTGCTCACCGGAACGCCGTCCACCTGGATGGACGCATTCGCTCCCGTGACCGAATGGGTGAAGGTGAGGGAGTTCGCTCCGCCGGGGAGGCCGGCTGCCTTTGCTACGGAGAAGCTCCCGGCAGCACCGGAACTTTGCGCAACAAGCGAAAGTCTTGCGCCGTTGGCATCATTGACCACGGAGGCATTGACGCCGATACTTGCGCTGTTGATCGCGGCGGCGAGCTGATCGAGGGTGTTGGTACCGCTTCCTGTCGTAAAGCTTTTGGTTGTGCTGCCGACGGTGATGTTGTACGTTGCAGAGCCCAAAGCGGTGGAGCTGCCGGCGACCTCGCTCGAGTACCAGGAGTCCGTCGTAGCGAGGCTTTGCACGAGCACTGTGTGTGTGCCTGACGCAGCGCCGGATGACGCACTCGCGGTCACAACCGTGGAATCCGAGGAAGAAGCGGAAAGGGCGCTGAACGCCCCGGAAATATCGCTCAGGCTTTGCAAAGATTCAGTGAGGGAGGACGCTTCGCCTTCGAGCTGCTGCAACGCGCCGGCCTGGCCGTTCAGGGTGGTCTGCTGCGCTTGCCATGCGCGTTCCGGGGCTCGCTCTGCATAGATGACCGAGGCCACGGCGGAGGCGACGTCCAGACCGCTATTGCCGTTGTTGAGCGAGCTCAGAAGCGAGCTAAGAGCCGAAGTTGAAGCAGTACTCATGGGTACTCCTGCTGAATCCGGGGAACGGGAGTTGGCTTGTCAAACAAAAGCAATCGGACAGTGGTACGAAGGAGCGAGTAGCAGATCGATCCTGCTACTCGCTTTCGGGATTACTGGAGCAGCTTCAGCACGGACTGCGACTGCTGATCGGCCTGCTGCAGGGCCGAGATGCCGGTCTGCTCCAAAACCGAGTACTTGGTGTCGTTCGCAACAGTCTGACCGATGTCAGCCGAAGTAATGTTGCTGGATGCGCTGGCCAGGTTCTGCGATTCCGCCGTAGCTACGGCGGAAGCCGCCTGGAGCTGCTCGACATTCGCGCCGAGGGTGCCGCGCTGCGCGGACACTAAGTTAATCGCATTAGTGATGTTGACCAGCTCGCTTTGTGCAGCACCGGGACTGCCGAAGCCGCCGCTTGTCAGCGCGAGTGCTCCCGCGCTGGTGGCGCTAACGGAAATCGTGAACGGCTGGGCTCCGCCGGTCGTTCCATCACTCGTAAATACGCTGAACGTATTTGCGGCGGCCGCTCCGACGGTTTGGCTAAACACGGACTGGCCGTTGAAGTTAGTGGTCTTGTTAATGTTGTTGATTTCTTGCTGGATCGCAACGTACTCAGCATTAATCGCAGTTTCCTGAGAAGGAGACACGTTGCTATTGCCGCCTTCGGTCGCAAGCGTCACAGCGCGGTTCAGGAGAGCGGTGATCTGCGAGAGGGCGCCATCCGCAGTCTGAAGCAGCCCAACACCGTTCGTTACGTTCTGGGCCGACTGGTTCAGGGCGGCTACGTTGGCGTTGAGGCCATTGGAAATCGCGAGGCCGGCGGCGTCATCCGAACCTGAGTTGATGCGCGAACCGGACGAAAGCTGCTGGAGGCTCTTGTTGGCAGCCGCAGTGGTGATGTTGAGTTGGTTTTCGGCTACGAGAGCTGAGATGTTGTTCAGGATGCTGAGAGACATGAGTGGACTGCTCCTTATTCAGTTGGTCTGCCTGCACAACCAGCTCGCTCTCCGCGTTTGGCTTTGTGCTCCGGCTGGATTGTCTTGCAACCCATCTATCGGCCTTTCAAGCAATCCGTTCAGAGGTAATGTGATGTTTCTTTTCTTTTGTTTTGAGTAACGTTACCGGATTGAGTGAGCGGCGCTCCTCGTAGGGCTCTCATTCGTCTTTAACGTTCGCGGTTTCATGGCGCGTTTTGCCCCCGTTATGTGGCCACAGACGTGCACAGGACCTGGCTATGGAACACCTGAGCTCGAGCAAGATCACCCTGGGCTTGTGCGTCATCGTGAAGAACGGGGCGGCCACGCTGCGCGACTGCTTCGCAAGTGTTAAAGGTTTGATCAGCGCGACCGTGCTGGTCGATACCGGCTCGACGGACGACACCATAGAGATTGCGCGTGAGTGCGGCGCACGCGTTCTCGAATTACCCTGGGGCGGCGATTTCGCGGCGGCGCGCAATGCTGCGCTCGCGGCGATCGGGACGGACTGGGTGCTGGTGCTGGACGCGGATGAGGAGCTGGACCCGGCGGCCCACAGCTGGATCCGGGCCGAGCTGGCGGATCCAAAGGCTGAGGGTTACATCGTCCCGGTGCGTAACTATCTGAAGCCCTGGGACAATCCTCTGACCGGCGTCTTTCCACTGGCGTCCGCCGAGCGGCACCCCCGTGCGCATGACGCGGTCGCGTACGTGCATAGCGAAGTCATCCGGCTGTTTCGCCGCGAACCGGATATCTACTATGTGGGGCACGTCCATGAGCAGGTTGAGTACCGGATGATCGAGCTGGGACGCCCGATTGGGCGCGCGGGCTTTTTCATTCACCACTTCGGGTGGTACCTGATTGACGACAATGGGATGAAACGGAAGCGCAAACTCTACCACGATCTCCTGGAAAGAAAGGTCAAGCAGCGGCCCGACGACGCGCAAACCCTGCTGCAGTACGGGGATGCGCTCTGCGCCTGGTCGGGCCGGTACCGTGAAGGACTCGACTGCTTTATGAAGGCGGCGGCCCTGGGGAGCAAGCAAGAGGGGCTCTGGCTGTATATCGCGTCCGCTCTGCTCAAGCTGGGGCAGCTTGAAGCAACGCTCATCGCCGCGGAGCAGATCCCGGAGAGCGCGGGCCGCGCAGGCATGCGCGCGCGGATGGAGGGCGACGCGCTTGGAGGGCTGAGCCGCTGGAAGGAGGCACGGGAGGCTTTCGCGGAAGCGCTCTCCCATGAACCGGAATCCATCGCCCTTGAAGCCAAGCTGGCGCTTGTCGAGCTGCAGGATGGCGAGCTCGAGGGGGGCACGGCGCGGATGAAAAAGGCGATCGCGAGGGCGGAAGAGCAGGCGTTGGCCCACACGCATGCTTATCCATTCCTGTATGCGGCGGAGCTCCATGCGCACATCAAGCAGTGGCCCGAGGCGCTGCGCATGACGCAGGCTGGGCTTGCGCACGACCCGGAGTTGGTTCCATTGCAGCAGATGCGGCTCCGGGCCGCGGTCGCGACAGAGCAGCTGGACGAAGCCGCAGAGGCCGCCAGGCAAATCAGCTTGCTCGTCCCCGAGCCGCGTTCCATTATGAGACACGCTGCCATTCTGAACCAATCTGGGAAGCGGGCAGCGGCGGCCGAGGTAATTTCGCGTGGCTTGGAGCGATTTCCCGTGTCTGATGAGTTGCAGCAGGCTCAACGGGAGCTTTGCTTGCCGGTGGAAGCGATTTCCAGCGTGGCAAGCTAGCCCGGAAGAGCGGCTCAAGAAATGGCGCGGGCTGCCGATATGGATAAAAGGCCAGCGCGGGAGGAATCGATGGGGAGGTTGGAAAAGAGCACGATTGGGGGTTTGGTGGTCGCGGCCACGGCGCTCGCACTTGGCTTTTCACTCGAAGGAGGGCGGCTCGGGCAGGTGCTCCAGCCCACGGCGGCGGTGATTGTATTGGGGGGCACCCTGGGAGCGGTCTTAGTGCAGTTTTCTATCCCCCTGGTGCGGCAGGCATTCAAGGCTTTCCTTCAAATTTTTGTTGAGGGCGGGGGTGAGGCGCGCACGAGGATGGATCACATTGTGCGGCTTGCACTCCAAGCTCGAAGGAGCGGCATCGTATCGCTCGATCCAGAGCTCAAAAAGATTGATGACCCCTTTTTCCGTAAAACTTTAATGCTGGCCATCGATGGAGTGCATGCGCGGGAGCTCCGGGACATTATGGATCTGGAGCTGGCACGCTTAGAAGAAGAAGATGAGCGGTTAGCGAAGGTGTGGGAGGCGGCTGGGGGATTTGCGCCCACGGTCGGTATCCTTGGCGCGGTTATGGGCCTGATTCAAGTCATGCAGCGGCTCGACGACATGAGCGAGATTGGCCGGGGAATCGCGGTGGCCTTTGTAGCGACCTTATATGGGGTGGGTCTAGCAAATCTTTTTCTTCTGCCTGTCGCCGGCAAATTGCGGGGACGCGCCCGTGAGGCGCAGCGACTGAGGGAAACGACGCTGGAAGGCATCCTGGCCATGGTGGAGGGCGCGAGTCCCCGCACGCTGCGGGAGCGCCTGGGAGCGCAAGCCGGGGAGCGCGCGCCGGCGCGGGTTGCGCAGTTGGTGGCCCGGTGAGCGCGGCAGGCGCTGCCGGCGGCCCTACTGTTTCGCGACGGCGGCGGAGCAGGCAGACGGCCCTTGTGTCCCATGATCGGTGGCTTGTGTCTTACGCGGATTTCATGACCCTTCTATTCGCGTTTTTCGTCGTGCTTTTTGCGACTACGCGGCACAGCTCGGACGCCCTGGGCAAACTGTCAGGGGCGATCCACTCCGGATTTTCCGGCAGGAACTCTTCAGGCACGTTTGCTAAAACGCCGAAAGGTGGCTCTACTATGTTGCCGCGCAAAGCAGCGGTTGCGGATCGCGATAGCCTTGCCGCGCAGCTTCGATCGGTTTTGGGCGACTCTATCGAAAAGCACGAAGTGTCTCTCCAGCAAACGCCGGATGGCCTTGTGATTTCATTTCAGGAGCTTGGTTTTTTTCACTCCGGCGAGGCGGGCCTGCTTCCAGGGCAAGCTGCCAAAATCGAGCAAGCCGGGGCGATTCTTGAGCAGCATGGGCTGATTCTCCGGGTGGAGGGCCACTCCGACGATCAGCCAATCCACAATGCCGAGTTTTCCTCAAATTGGGAGCTTTCCGCGGCGCGAGCCATGACGGTTCTGCTTCTGCTGGTCGATCAAACGCACTACGACCCGACCCGGATTTCCGTGGCGGGGTACGGCGCGTACCGGCCAGTGGCAGACAACCGGACACCGGAAGGCCGACAGAAAAATCGCCGGGTCGACCTTGTCGTTGTGGAGCCGCCACCTCCACCTGGAGAAAGCTCGAACGGGCGGTGAGCTCGGGAAGGGCATCAAAAAGAACATGGGTGCAAATCTGGCTGGCGGCGCTGCTTCTATTCCCCCTCCATGGTACGGGAGCGGAAATGCGCGTGACGAGTTCCTGCAAAGGATCGCCGAAGCACAGCCGCTGTCGCTGATCTGCGATTACGATGGAACGCTCGCCCCTTTCCAGCAAGACAAGATGCAGGCGTTTCCCTATTCGGGCGTTAAAGAGGTGCTGGCCCGGATCGCGGGGGGCCGCACCAAGCTGTCTTTTGTATCGGGCCGGCCCATCGCGGAGCTGCTGCAGCTATTGCCCATTGCTGCCACGGTAGAGGTTTGGGGCATGCACGGACGCGAGCACCGTGCTCCGGGAGGCGCGTACCGGCGGATAGAACCCACTGCCGGGCAGCAAGCGGCCTTGGACAAAGGCGAGGAAGTGCTGCGCAAAGCGGGATTGGGCTCACTTGTTGAGCGAAAGATCGGCAGCGTGGCGCTGCACTGGCGGACGCTTGCAGGCGAGGCAGACCAAGGTTTGTTGCTCACGGCCAAGAAGGCCGCGAAGAGCGCGTTCGCTTCCCATGCCGGCCAACACCGGATGGCTCTGCTCCCCTTCGATGGCGGGCTAGAGCTCCGCGCCGAGGACCATACAAAGGCTCATGCCGTGGAATCGATGTTGGCCGGCATGGATGCCGGGGGGGCGGCGTTTTTGGGAGACGACACCACGGACGAAGACGCTTTCCAGGCAATCCGCGGTGCGGGAGGCTTGGGGATTTTGGTACGCGAACCGGCTCGTCCGTCGTTTGCGGCATTTGCGCTCCGTCCGCCGGACGAGTTGTTGCGTTTTCTTGAAGATTGGTCGCAAGCCGCAGCTGTATGAACAGGCGGCTGCAGCCGGTATGCTGAGGAGAAGAATGACTCAACTCAAGCAAGAACTCGTCATTGTATCCAACCGTCTGCCGGTTTCCTTCGTGAAAAGCCCCGAAGGCATCCGGACAAAGCAAAGCAGCGGGGGTTTGGTCACTGCTTTGGAGCCCTTGCTGCGGGAACATGGCGGCATCTGGATAGGTTCCGCCAGTACGGAAGAAGATCCCGAGCTTAAAAAGCAGATCCGCGAAGAGCTCGCCAAGCTTTCACGGGAGCACGATTACAGGTATGAGCCGATCGCATTGACGCCGGAGGAGCACGCAAAATACTACGAAGGCTTTTCCAATGAGATCGTGTGGCCCTTATTTCACGATCTCCAGTCGCGCTGCAACTTCGACCCCAGCTACTGGGAGTTCTACCTAAGCGTCAACGCGCGGTTCGCCATGTGCGCCGGGAAAGTCGCAAGAAATGGTTCCTTGATCTGGATCAACGACTACCAGCTGATGCAGGTCGCGCCTGTGCTGCGCAAAGCGAGTCCGAACGCGCGGCTGGTCTTTTTCCTGCACATCCCCTTCCCTCCTCCGGACATCTTTGAAAAGCTCCCGTGGCGGCGTCAGGTTTTGGAAGGCTTGCTGGCGCACACCGTCATTGGGCTCCAAACCGCCCGGGATGTCCGCAATCTGCTGGCCTGCATGCGTGCTTTCCTTCCAGAAGTCCATATCTCCAGAAGAGCGGGTGAAACCCGCGCGGTCCGCTATCGTGACAACGAAACGTTGGTGGGCGCCTACCCTATCTCGATTGATTTCCTCGATTTCGAACGCGCCTCCGATGCGGATGAGGTACGCCGCCGCTCCGCCGCCCTGCGTAACCAGCTGCCCCGCGACATGGTCACCGTCTTGGGCATCGATCGCCTCGACTACACAAAGGGCATCCCCGAACGGCTCAAGGCGTATGCGCTTTTCCTCCGGCAGCATCCGGAACTGCATCGCCGAACAAGCCTAATTCAGATCGTGGTGCCTAGCCGTGAGACTATCCCCGGCTATCAGGTTTTGAAAGCGGATATCGAGCGTCTGGTGACGCAGGTAAACGGCGAGTTCGGCGAACCCGGTTGGGTGCCGATCAACTACATTCATCGCGCTTTGCCCCGCACCGAGCTGCTGGCCCTGTATCGCACCTCACGTGTGGCTTTCATCACTCCGCTCAAGGACGGCATGAACCTGGTTGCCAAGGAATACTGCGCCTGCCGGCACGAGAACGACGGCGTTCTGATCCTCAGCGAGTTCGCCGGGGCAGCCACAGAGCTCAAGGTGGGCTCGCTGCTGGTAAACCCCTATGACCAGAGCGCCGTGGCGCGAGCCTTGGCCGAGGCTGTGACCATGGACGAAGCCGAACAGCGCCGCCGGATGACGCGGTTGCGGAACCAGGTGCGCAAGGCCGATCTCGCTGCCTGGCTTAAGGCTTTCCTCGCTGAAACGGAAAGACCCGTCGAGGACGCCGCCACTGCCTAGCGCGGCCAAGCCGGAAGCCCGTCCGGAAATCAAACCGGCTTTTACATATCTGGCTGACAGCCTGGTCTACCGCTGGAACCTTGCCTCGTTCCGGACCGATTGGTATTTCGTCTTGGCCGTAGGGCTTTGCTTGGCGATCGGGATCGGTGCCGGACACCCCGGCGCGGGTTTGATTGCGGGCGGCGGTGCCATGACGGCGGGGTTTGGCACCAAACAAAATATTGAAGGCTCTCCCCTGCTGCCGATCTTTTTTGTGTCGTTCGGTATGGGATTCAGCACGTTTGTCGGCATGGTGGCCGGGCACAGCAGCTGGACGCTCACGGCCGTCGCTGCCCTGTTCGGGTTTGGCTATGGCATGCTGTCGAAGCGGGAGGCGGGCTATAGCTGGGTGGGCCAGCAGTGCGTGGTCACGCTGCTGGTCGCCTCCGCCTTTCCCTTTTCCGCTCGCGACGCTTCCGTACGAGCCCTGCTGATCACGGCGGGCGGCCTGGTGCAGTTCATCTTGTCGGCACTCATACTGCACACCTTTCGCAACCTCAGTGTGCGTGTCTCCGGGCTTGCCAGATACGTCCACGAGGAGCAACATGCCCTGCGCGAGACCTACCTGAATGCGGTGATCTCGTTGAAGCACCGGCAGTTGCGCGACTCCGCCCTCCCTTACGCGCTGCGCCTCACGGCAGTGCTCGCCATCAGCACGGAGATCTACCGGCAGCTCGCATTCCAAAGCGGCTACTGGATCCCCATGACGGCGCTGCTGGTGCTGCGGCCGGGGCTCGCGGACACAGCCAGCCGTGCCATCGCACGCACAGCGGGCACCGTGGCCGGGGCATTCCTTTCCAGCACATTTCTCGTGTATGTCCATCCGAACACGATCGGCTTGGCGGCACTCGTACTGCTGTTTACCTGGCTTTCCTACAGCGTGGTGAATGTGAACTACGGGCTGTTTTCCGTGTTTCTCACCTCCTACATCGTTTTTCTGCTTTCGCTCGATCACCTGCCGGGGGCCACCGTAGCCCACCGGCGCGTCGTGTGCACGGCACTTGGGGGAGCGATCGCCTTGACCGTGCGTTTGGTCGTGATTCGGCACAGGAGCCAGCAGGACCGGGACTCCGTCGCGGCGCTCACACAAAGCCCCGCGCAGCCGTCCGTCTGACGCGCGAGGGAGCGCTGCCGCATCCAAGCTGCTGTTCGCTATCGCAGAGGGGGAGCATTCGCCGCATGGCAGACCAGGATCAAAAGCAGGAACACGAGCGGCAGCAGCCGCCGGAAACCATTCTTATCGCGCATGTCACCGCGCACCTGCTCGACGACTCGACCATCGAGCTGTACCCGTTTGTGGACCAAAATGACGTCAAGGCCAAGGTTTCGGAGCTGGTGGGAGGCTGGGCGAGCTCGGGCTTTCTCTTGCGAGGCTCCCTTATCATTCCCTGGCACCGGGTGCGGGGTTTAGAGACGACCTCGGTCGAGGAGATCTCGCGAGGCGACGCCGAGCAACGGCTCCTGCGCTGGCAGGCGGAGCACCAAAAAGAGGCGATGCGGAATTTTTGGCACACCAAGGAGGAGGCCAAAGAGGACGGAGAAGACAAGAAAGAGGGCGAGGACGAGAAGGAAGGCGACAAGGGGTAAAGGAGTTGTGGTTGAGAGGCTCGGGCAGTTGTTGCCTGTCAACGAAGGAGCCGTCCCAATTAGGGACGGCTCCTTTGTTATAGCTGCCCAGTTAGAACTCGAAGCGCAGGGCAAGCTGAGTATTGCGACGCTCGTCGGCCGAAGAAGGACTGCCGGTCGGCGAGCCTTTGATTGCGCCGATGACCGACTCTTGCGAGATGTCCGCCGAGCCGACAACCGGGTAAAAGTTATGGTGGTTCAGCACGTTGTAAAATTCGCTGCGCAGTTGCACTGTATAGCGGTTTTCGGCTCCGAAGTGAAAGTTCTTATACGCGCCGAGATTGAACGTGTAATTGTTGGGGCCGTAGAACTGGTTCCTTCCAACGCCGACATTCTGATAGCCGCCGAGAGTATCAGGAAAATCCGAATAGCCTTGTGAGTTGGTGAACGGGTTCGCGGAAGCTGCCGGTATGGCGATGTAGTTATACGAATTTACACCGCCGTTGGCCACTGGAGTTCCCGTGTACTTAAGTCCCGGCGCGGCGACAATGCGGGGGCAGGAGTTTTCTCCGTTGGTGCAGTCGTAGATAGTAAACGGAGTTCCGGTCCTGAGATAGGCGATCGGTGCAAACTCCAAGCCTCCGAAAACCGCATGGAGCGCCGGGTTTGCGCGGAACTCAAGGAAGGTCGGCTCCCAATCGGCGCTGACGGCGAGACGGTGGCGCACATCGTAATCGGCGTTGCCATAGTCCAGGGAAGGGTTAAAGGCATTGGTGTAGCCGAGATTGAAGTTGTTGCCGCTTTCAGAGAAGGTTGAGCTCAGGTTATCAAGTGAGTGAGAAAACGTGTAATTGGCGGTGGCGACAAGCCCGAAGCGCCGCAGGTTGTTTGCGTCGAACCGGACATTCAGGGCGTCGTAGTGAGAACGACCGTTCGCCTCGCGGAGGTTGATCGAACCGTATTGGTGATTGATGCGGTTAAGCCCGTAGCGGTTTGCCTTTGTCGGGTTGGTGTTACCGGTAAACGTTCCGTACCCGATGCCGTTCACGTTGGCGATCGAGTACTGATCGACACCGTGTGCGCCGGAGTATTCGATTGAGAGCAGGTCGTTGGGGGCGACTTCGTGCTGCACGCTAAATGAGTAGCTCTCCGTGTAAGCGGTCGGCATGTTCTGCTGCAATGCGCGCAGCGAGGGTGCCGAGAGACCGACCGAACCGGTGGTCCCGGCAAAGGGCCCGAAGTTGGTCGTGCTGATCTTATATTGGTTGGATGCGCCGGAAGTAAGTGTCACACCTGCATAGTTCGGCGGGTTCTGGATGACGTTGTAGGTGACATTGCCGAAGTTCCGCTCATAGGAAATGCCATAGCCGGCGCGGATCGCCCACTTGCCGTTTCCAGTCGGATCGTAGGAGAGGCCGATACGCGGCGCGTAGTTGTTTTTGTCCTGGGCGATCAAGCCGCCTACCGGCGAGTGGGGGGTGGTCGCAACTTGCCCGTTCGCGATCTGCTCCGGCAAACTCGTCCCCGATCCAAGGTAGAAATTGGATTCAAGATTGGGATTATGGTTGTGCTGCACTCCGTAGTACTCCCAGCGGATGCCGAGGTCGACGGTAAGGGTCGGGGCAAGCTTCCAGGAGTCCTCTGCATACCAGGCACCGTCATTGAAGGTGTTCTCACGCTCGAAATCGGGAGAAGTCGCCGGAAGTGAGATTGAGCAGGCGGGCGTTACGTTCAGGGTTCCATCGGGGAGATAGGAGCACGGAAGCTTCCCTTGCGGGTTGACCGCCACGGCATAGGTATAAACATTACCCGCTTGAAGGGCCTGCAGCGCCGTCGCTAGATTGGTGCCGCTTCTCGAGACGAGTTGGGTGGCATTTTCCGAAGCGCCAAAGGTACGATTGTCGCGGATTTGAAAGAACTCGCCTCCGAAATGAAAGGTGTGGTTGCCGTGGGTATAGGTGAGGTCTTCGAGGAACTGATAATTATTCGCCGGGCCGCCGAACGGCAAGGCACCTCCCGGAGCGGTAGGCAGGTAGCCCGGCAGGGCGATTGGGTTATTTGTCGCGCCATCGGTACTTTGCGTGTTCGCTTGATTGAGGTACAAGCCAGGAATCAGATTTGTTCCATTAATCGGCTGGTTGGTGTTGATGCGCGAATAGCTCACCTTGCTGTCGCTGACAAGCGTGGGCGAGATGACGTAGCTCAAGTCGTACAGGTAGGACTGATCGAAGTCGTCCTGGCCCGTGTTGTATCCGCCATATGGGCTGGAGGAGTTATAGCCCGGAAAGTAGGCGTCCTTGAGGTTGGCTGCCCTGAAATACATCGTGAATTTCGAGCCAAACGCGTAGTCGAAGCGGTTCAGCGTGTACCACTGGTTGAGCGGAGCGCCGGCACCGGCGTCAAATGGTAGAACCGCCGTAGCCTGCTGAAGAGGATCGGGCCCGTTATACCCCGCAACCGCCACCGTAGGGCCAAGGCGCGTGGTAGCGGCAATGGCACCGAAGTTCTGGAAAAAAGTCTGGGTGTTTGCCGCGCTGGAGGCGAGAAAAGAAGCGCTGGGGATCTCAAAGACTTTCGAGCCGTTACTCCGGATGCGGTTCCACTCGGTGTTGGAAAAGAAAAACAGCTTGTTATGGAGAACTGGGCCGCCGACTGCGTAACCAAACTGGTTACGCGTAAAGTGGTTCGGCGGATTGTTCGGCAGCCCAGCGGCGCGATTCGCGTAGTTCTGCGCATCCTCCTCATAGGTGTTTGCCGCCAGGTCGGAGACCCGGTTGTACTCGTAGAGCGCTCCATGAAAGGCGTTCGTGCCGCTCTTAGTAATCAGGTTGACGACGCCGCCCGAGGCGCGTCCGTACTGGGCGTCAAAGCCGT
Organism: Acidobacteriaceae bacterium; assembly: GCA_965218545.1. Classification (GTDB taxonomy): domain Bacteria; phylum Acidobacteriota; class Terriglobia; order Terriglobales; family Acidobacteriaceae; genus EB88. The sequence continues at coordinate 191,536 of CBDCLB010000003.1, forward strand.
TGGTGATCACGCGATACTGCGAAACGGAGTCCAGCGGAATTACCTGGCCGACTGTAGCGCCATAGTTATCGAGATTTTCAACGCCATCCAGCAGGACTTCGGTGCCGGAAGCTCGCTGTCCGCTGAGCGAAGCGCCCCCGACGCCGCGCCCGGCGGTGTTGTTTGGGTCGGACGTAATGTTTCCCGAAAGCGAAACAAAGTCATACGGGTTCCGGGTCAAGCTGGGCAAGCTTGTCAGCTGGCGCGAGTCGATCACCTGAGAAATTTCAGAGTTGTTGGTGTCTACCTGAGTCGCTTCGTTGGTGGTGGTGACCTCGACGTTCGTGGTCGCACCTACCTGCAATTTCGCGTCTACAGTGGCGTGCCCTCCCACGTTTACGGTGACTTTCGCCTTATAAGTGGAAAAACCGGGCGCGGTGACCGTCTCCGTGTAGGAGCCGACCGCAAGGGATGGGAAGGTGTAGTTTCCATTGCCGTCGCTCTTGCCGGTACGGTTAGCCCCATTCTGCGTGTCTTGAATCTGAATCTGCGCATTCGGGATGGCAGCACCGGATGAGTCTGTGACTGTCCCGGTAAGTAAGCCGGTGTCCGCCTGTGACAGGGCAGCGGGCACACCGGCGAGGGCGAAACCGGCCAGGGCCACGATCGCGTGGCGGGGGGTGTTATTGCGGAAGAAGCGGAAGGGCTTCATCTGGGATTGGTCCTCCAAGTTTTGCAGGTGTGTTGCCGGTACGTGGGTCAAGCAGCAAAGTGCGCGGAGCGCATTAACAGGAACAGGCCCGATCGACGCGGGGAGAGCGGGGGCCTTGTTTCAGCTGCCTTGTTGGGTACATTGCCGCAAGACTACCACGTATGTGGGATCGAAAAAGTCCGCATACAAACGGCAAATGCGCCGGAGAGCTTTTGCTTATGACGCGCGGTGTTTTGCGGGGAAGCGGTCCGGATTGCCTACAACTCGATGTTAACGAGGCCTTCCGCCGAACCCGGCGAGGTGGTGCGCTTTTGCGGGGCGCGCCAGTGGTCGATATGCGAGATCTGGTGGACGCAGGAAACCGTGCAGTGGGGGGCACAGCCTTTTTCGGTCAGGAACTCGCGGCGCAGGTCGACCTTGGAGTAAGCCGCCAGGGGGACGCCGGGGAAGCCGCGCTGCTGGGAGCAGTAGTGGACCAAGCCGTTTTCGCAGATATACAAGTAGCGCGCGCCGGCCCGGCAACGCCAGTCGTTCGGCTCGGCGTTGGCGATGGCTTCCTGGAACTGGTTGAACTGCGAATAGTTTTTCTTTTTCCAGCTCCGCATTTCGGCCCACACGCGGCGCTCCTCGCCGCCAAGCGGTTTGAGCTGGCCTTCACTGTCGTGAATGATGCCGATGGTCGAGGTGAAGCCGAGCTCAAGGGCGCGGCGGCCGACGGTGATGGCGTCCTGGGGATTCTGAATGCCGCCGCCGACGACCGAGTTGATATTGACATGGAAATCGGCATACTCGCGGAGCATTTCGAGGCGCCGGTCGAGCACCTTGAGGCTTTTTTTGCTGGTCTCGTCCGGCAGCACATTGTCGATCGAGATCTGCATGTGGTCGAGTCCCGCGCGGTTGAGCCGCTCGATACGCTCGGGGTTGAGCAGGTAGCCGTTGGTGATCATACCGGCGATGCGGCCGTGGCGGCGAATGCGCGCGATGACCTGGTCGAGGTCGGGGTGAGTCAGCGGCTCGCCGCCCGAGATCGTAATGATGGAGGTGCCGAGACGGGCGAGTGCGTCAATGCGGCGGAGCATCTCCGCGACGGGCACAGGCTCGGAGACTTTGTCGTACTCGTTGCAATAGGTGCAGCTCAGGTTGCAAAAGCGCGCTGGAACGATCTGGGCCATGACCGGGTGGCGGGTCGAAAGCAGTGCATGGGCAACGGCGGCGATCTCACGAACCCGGCGGGTCACAAGCTTCCAGCGGCGGCGGACGGGGTGCCTTGGCGCGGGAACGCCGCCGGTTTGGAACGGAACCGCTGCCGTGCTTGCCGCTGTCGCCATAGAGATTATTTGAACATACGAGCTAGCGCGCGGTTGCCCCTCCCCCGGCCTGTGTCTTGCGGATAAACGCGGCGACATTGTCATGGAGCTGCCGCAGGGAGTCCTGGTGCAGGTAGACCATGTGCCCGGACTCGTACCAGTCGAACTCGAGATTGCCCATCAGCTTTGAGGGCACGGGCAGGTGCTCATCCTCGTAGTGCGCGGCCCAAAACGGGGTGGCCAGGTCGTAGTAGCCGCCGTTGACCATGACGTGCAGTTCCGGCTGCTCCTTCATGGCGTTGGCCAGGTCGGAAAGCACTTCGAGCGAAGTTGGGAGGCTCACGTGCTTGCCGTTGCGGCTCCAGTCCCAGTTGAAATTCGGATCGGCATAGGCACCGGGCTTGAAGGTGAGATCGCTGCCATAGTGCAGCGTGTCGCGGGCGTACTGGTTGAAGAGCGCGACGTACGCGCCGGCGGTGGCCGCGCCGGCCGCGTCATAGTCCGCGGTTTGGGAAAGCGGATCGAGGGAAGGCCCGGAAAACCGGGTGTCGAGCCGGCCGGTGGAGGTGTCGTCATCCCCCAGCAGAGTGTGCTCGAACTCGCCTCCGATCACGCGGAGGTTGGCCTTGAGCAGGTACGCGACCGGCAGGCCGGTGTAACCGTGCAGCTTTTCGGCCGTGGCGCGCTTTTGGTCTTCGGGCAGTGCGTTGCCCTGGGCTAGGGCTTGCGCGTAGTCGGTTGTGGCCCAGGCTTCCACCTCCTTGAGGAACGGCGCGAGCGCGGGCGGCTGCTGCGGCAGTTTGTGGTGGAAGAACGCCGTTGCAGCGTAGGTTGGCAATGCCAGCTCATACGGAAGATCGTTGCCCGGGGTCACTGTGTCGATATCGGTATCGAAGAAAAGGATCTGCGAAAGGAGGATGACGCCGTTCAGGCTGATATTGCGGCGGGTTTCAAGGATATTGGCGAGCACGGCGGAGCGCGTCGTTCCGTAGCTCTCGCCGAAGAGGTACTTGGGCGAGTTCCAACGGTCGTACTTGGTGACGAAGCGGGCGATAAAGCGTGCAAAGGCACCGGCGTCCTCATCGACGCCCCAAAATGCCTTGCCGGGATCCTGACCGGTGAGCTTGCCGAAGCCGGTGCCGGGCATGTCGATGAACACCAGGTCGCTGCTGTCGAGCAGGCTGGAGGGATTGTCTTCCAAATGATAGGGCGGCGCGCCCGTGGGGCTGTGGTCCGCGGTCACGGCGTGCTTGGGTCCAAGCGAGCCCATGTGGAGCCACATGGTCGAGGAGCCGGGGCCGCCGTTGTAGAAGAACGTGACCGGGCGCGGGCCCTGTGTGCCCGTCGCCGCGTAATACACGTAGCTCATGAAAGCTACCGGGGGCGCTTTGCTGGGGTCGGGATGCGGTTTGCCGTCCAGGACAACGCCCTCGGGGGAGAGCATGGCGTCCTCGGCATCCGTCGCGGCTACGGGGATGGTCCCGATCACAGCTTTGTAGGCGATGTGGTGCCCTCCGGCGTCGAGCGTGCCGGAGGTGGTGCTGTCCGGCGGCATGGGCATGACGGCCGGCTTGGGCGGCGGGGCGGCGTCTTCAGCCGTGGCGTGCGGGGGAGCCAGGGCGATGGACGAGGCTAATAGGAACCCGGTGGACCACTGGATACAAGCAAGCCGCAAGCGTCGCCTCCTGGAGACAGGTTTGTTCGAGAATAGCCCCTTTCCGCGAAACAGGCACTTGCTTACTCGAAGCGAGTGGTCCCGGACTTGCGCCGGGAACCGGGACCCAGCCCTATCGAGACGAGCGTGCGGTTTGCGCGCCGGTTTCCGCCGCCGCGGCGTGCTCAGTCAGGGCTTGGTACATCAACTGCGTGCGCGGACCCGGCGGGCGGCTCGGGCCAGCTTGCCCATGCTTGCTTTCCAGCTTTTCCCAGGCGGCCGGCCCGGCGGACGCGGGATAGCCGGCGTTCTGGAGATAGCTCAGGGCGACGCGGGCGCTTTGTTCTTCCTGCAGGAGCTGGATGTGGTGCATGTGTTCGTCGTAGGCAAGCGTCGCGACCAGGCCTGCCGGAGAGATCGCTACGATGGATGCTGCTTCCAAGCTGTTTCCAATGAGCTGCTTATTGGCGATCTGCGCTGCTTGCTCCTCCTCGAGCGCGGCCACACACCCGCCGAGAACAGCGGCGAGCTCCCCATCGTTGGGTAGAGCCTTGGCTGTGCTTTCCGGCACCAGAATGGTGCCGTCGGCCAGAGGCATGCAGTCAGCACCATGGAGTTTTGCGGCGTAGAAGTGGAAGCGGCCTTCGCGCGCGAAGGCCGCGGTGGATGGGTTCTCCCGAGCCGGAACGACGCTTGCGCCCACGCGGGCGACCCGCGTCTGCAACTCAGGGTCGGAGGGCAGCTTGATTGAAGAGCTGAGGCGGTAAAGCTTGATGGCTCCTTCGTGGCCCGGAGTGGGCGCGGTAAAGCTAAGGGGTTTCCACTTGCGTTCGTTCCGTGCCGCGCGATTGTCGAGCGCCTCCTGTACCGTCGCGTCACGGAGAACCCACGAACCATCGGGATGCAGGTCGGCGGTGTACCGGAGCCACTGGCCCGGCCTGAGGGTGCTGCCGGCGGTGAGGGGTGGAGCAAGGGTGAGATGGGTTCTGGGTGCCAAAGCTTCGTGTAATTGACGGCCGTCGGCGGTGAGCGTGAAATCGGGCGCGGCACCCGTGACGGCGTCGATGACGGCTTGCCCACGGATGGATTTGGCGGGCAAGGCGGTCACGCAGAGCTCGCCGGCGCGCCAGGCAGCGGCTTTTTTGTCCCACTTGCCTGTGACCTCGACCTGTGTCCCCTGCGGAAAAACAGGCACGCCATTCTGGACCTCGATGCTTACAGGTGTTGAGGACTGGCATGCATACGAGAGGTCCTTCACAAGCAGGAGCGGCCGCCCGTCGACAGCGATTGGGCTTTGGCCGGGAGCGGAAGTGATAAAGCCGTTAAACCCGGTTGCGCCTTGTGCGTTGGCCAGGAGAGGAAGGCAGAAAAGAATGGCAGGCAAAAAGGGTCGTTTCGAATGCATCTCGCCCAGGGTAACGGCCCGGACCAACTTTCGGATGCGGCTACGCGCGATTGGCGTGCGGCGAGTGTCCCAAATTAGGAACGCTTCCGCCTGCCGGGCTGCAGGCTCACCGTGATTTCCCGGTGGTCGCGCACGATGGCGAGCGGCACAGGCGATCCCTTGCCGGTATGGAGGGCGTGGGCGAGGGTGCCGCGCGTGGTAACGGGTTTGCCGGCTGCGCGCACGATGACGTCGCCGGCGAGGAGGCCCGCGAGGGCGGCGGGGGAGGCCTCCGCGACAGAGGTGACCAGGAGGCCGCTTTTTGTTTGCACGCCGAAAAACGCGGCGAGCTGCGGGGTGAGGGGGTCTACCTCCAGCCCTGTGTAGGAGGAGCCGGGAAGCAGGGCGTCAAACAGCGTGGAGGCCATGCCCCTCGACGGAAGCGCGGCAGGCGCGGGGGAGGCCGCCGCCCACCCGAAGCTGCCTGGAACTGCGGATAGGCTCGCGCCGCCGACCGGGTCGGAGATTGCGGACCGTAGATGCCGGTTCAGGGCGTTTTGCGCGACAAGGTCTTGATCGCCGAGCGCGACCGCGAAGCTTTTTTCCCCACCCCTGCGGCGCACACGGAGTGTCACGGTCTCGCCGGCGGGGCACTCGCGGAGGCGGCGGCGCAGGTCCTCGACGTCCGCGACCGGCTGGGCATTGAGCTCGATCACCACATCGCCCGGGCGCAAACCGGCGGCCCACGCGGGTGCGTCGCGGTCAACCGTGACAATCATGGCACCCATGGCGGCGTGGCCGGAGTTTGGGAGGTGCAGGCGGGTGGACTCGGCGGAATCAAGATCGCGGAGGCTCACGCCCAGGTAGCCGGGCCGCTGCAAGGGTGGGCCGATCGGGCGCTCCGCTTGCGCGAAAACCGCTTTCTCCTGCCCCCCCCCCCCGCGCGCGCCGCACGGGAGCAGAATTGCGAGCAGCAAGGTGCCGGCCCGGCGGGATGTGCGCCCGCGCGTGCGGCGCGACGCGTTCGGTGGGCCTGAGATGGCAATCGGGCGCGTCACCAACCCTCCAATACTGGACTGTTCTGCCAAAGGTTGGACGTTGGAAAGCAGCCGATGCCGTGGTGTTTGGAGGGGCGTCACTGAATCTGCGGCAAGGCTTTGAGCGCGGCTTCGGAGGCGGAACGGATCTCCGGATCGCCATCCCGGTTTGCGACTGTGTGCAGCACCTGGCGCACACTGGAATCGACTTCAACCGGCTGGAGCACATGGACGGCCTCGATTCGCACGGAGGAGTTCGGGTCGTCCATCAGCGCTTGGAGCACGGCATCGCGCACCTCCGTATCTTCGGCCACATAGGGTTGCAGTCCGGCCAGAGCTTCACGGCGCACCTCGGGCGCTTTGTCGGTTTCGAGCGCGTGGAGCAGGGCGTTGCGCGCCGGGGTGCCTGCCCCGCTGCCGCACGGCTCGCCCGGGCGGCAACTGCCGGCAAGGAGGCTTACCGACATATTCCGGACCTGGGGGTCGATCCCATTTTCGGTCGCGGCCATCAAAAGTTCGCGGATGGAAGGGTCGCCGGCTGGGGCGGAAAGCATATCGGGCACAAGGCGGTCGTACTGCACCTCCACCATGCCGGTCGAAGGATCCTGCCGGACCGAGCTGACGTCGGCAACGACCGACGGCGCTTCGGGCGGGGGCGGGGCGAGCAGAAGGGCGGTTTGCTCTTCCGTGTGCGCGGCGTGCCCGGCGCGGTAGCCCCCATAGCCGCCGGCCATGAGGCCGAGAAAAAGCAGCGCGGACGAGAGCGCCGGCGCGGCGCGGAGGCGTCCGGCGGTGAAAGCAAAGCGCTGGGTCAGCCGCGTCCAAAGCCCGGCCTCCCCGCAGGAGTCGAGGGTGGCATCGAGTTGCAGGCGAGCGCGGGCCAGAAGGGTTGGGGAAGGTTCAGGTCCGGCTTCGCCGGCAAGCGCGCGGAAAAAAGCGGTTGTTGCAGCCATTTCGGCCTGGCAGGCGCGGCACTCTTGGAGATGCGCGGCAAGCGCTTCCTGCTCATGGCGGGGGAGGCGGTCTCCGTGCGTGGCGGATTCAGGAGAAAGCGCGTCGCGGGTAGCCGAGATGTGGGCAGTATCTTCGTATTCCGCCTGCGCCATGGCCGTGAGCGCCATGGCGCGCTGGGCCGTTTCGCAGCTCATCCCGCCGGGATGGTCTCCTCCGTGCTTCACCGAATCCTCCAAAAGAAAACGTCTGCTTGCATAGATCACCGCCGTTGTGCCACGGCTGGCATGGAACGAGAAACCGCCCGGTTAAGAGTGAAGAGCGGCTAAGCGCGAGCGCAGTTTGCGGGTCGCGCGGAACAGAGTATTTTTCGCCGTTTCCTCGGTGGTTTGCAACATCTCGCCGATGGCCCGGAGCTTAAGCCCCTGATAGTGCTTCAGCTCAAATACGGTGCGTTCGCGCGGGGTGAGCTGCCCGAGGGCTTCCTGAATCTTTTCGCCCAGGAACTTCCTTTCGAGCTCGCGCGCGGGGTTGGCACCGGAGCGGTTATCGGGCACGTTGCCGAGCACGTCCAACTCCTCGCCCCTGCTGTCGAGGACGACCGCCTGGTCTTCGCGGCGCGACTTGCGGCGGCGGAGGTGGTCGAGGCACAGGTTGGTGGCGATGCGGTAAATCCAGGTGTAAAAGGAGCACTCGAAACGAAAGTTTCCGAGATACCGGTAGGCCTTCAGGAAGGTTTCCTGGTGGATATCCTGGGCATCCTGCTCAGACCCGGTAAGCCGGAGGGCCAGCCGCAGAACGGCAGCATCATATTGGCGCACAAGTGCGTCGAACGCGGCGCGGGAGCCGGCCTGCGCTTCGCGAATCAGCAAAACTTCGGCCGCGCGGCCGGCTTCGTCCGCCAGCGTGCCGGCCCCGGCTGCTTTGACCGCCGGGCGGGCTGAGGAGCTTCGAACAGATGGGAGACCGTAAACATCGGCTGCGGACATGGTGCAGGTTCTCCTCCCGGCAGGCGGCCGGCTTCCCAGCGCTCCACCGACTCGAAATAGTGGGACGGCTATGGAAACCCGAGGTTAGCAAGAAAGACGCGCGGTTTGCCATACCTCGTACCAACTCAGGCAGGGTCGATGGTGCCTTCGGTCATGAACCGTTCCATGGCCTGCATGGCGCAGCCTTGCCCGCACAGGTGGTACATGGCCTCGCCCTGGCTTTCTGCCCGCGACCAGCGCAGGAGAGTGAAGCGCGCGTCGCTTTCCGCGGTTTCCGGTGGGTGGGGTGCCAGCATAGCCAACCACCAGTGATTCGCTTCGCCTTTGGTTTTGCCGCAGATATCGCAGCTAAACATCACATCCCAAACCATAGAGTTTCAAGTCCTCGCGGGGAGCAGGTAAGGGATACGTTACCGCGCTTTGGACCGGGCACCGCATTAAGATAAGAAAGAAAGGCGCACGGAAGTCACCGCGCGGGAGAACAGCTTGGCCGAAGACACGATACCCGTTCTGCACTGCCCCACGTGCTGGTCGACCAAGTTCCAGCTTTCCCGCCCACGCCCGGCGGACCGGCTGCAGATGCTCCTGTTTCGCTACCCGGTGCGCTGCCGCAAGTGCAAGTCGCGGGTGTATGCGAGCCGCGCTTATGCGAAATACCTGCGCAGCATTGGGCAGGTCTCGCCCAAGGAGGGCGAGGAACTGAAAAGCGATGAGATGGATGCGGATTAAGAGAAAAGAAGCCGCGCCGTCAAATGGTCGGGACGGGCAGATTTGAACTGCCGACCCCTCGCACCCCAAGCGAGTGCTCTACCAGGCTGAGCCACGTCCCGACAGGGGCTTCTTTCGCTTGAGTGTACACCAGCGGGGCTGAAGCAGTTTCCCTGACCTGGCGCAACAGCGGAGCATATCTCCATGTGGCTTTTTCCGCCGGAAAAGCCACGCTCACGACCGCGCGCCTTCACCTCTTTAGGGAAACTGCTTACCGGGCGGGAGGGATATAGTCCTGCGGTAGACCGGAGCCTTCGCCGAAAAAATAGTGGTCCATCTGCTCGACCAGGAACTCCTGCGCCTGGGGCGTCCAGGGTTGGAGGCGGTACTCGTTCAGGAGCATTTTCTGGTGCTCGACCCACTCGCCCCACGCTTTCTTCGACACATTGTTGTAGATTTTGTGGCCGAAGTCCGAGTCGAACGGCGGCTCGTCGAGCCCTTCCATCTCCTGCTTGTAGCGCGCGCAATGAACCATGTGTGCCATGGCTCCATTGTACCGGCGGATTATGGCAATTCTCCTGTAGGTGTCGAGGGGCCAGCGAAAGTGAGCGTGGCCTTTCCGTAAAGAAAGGCCACATGGAGAGGATCTCTGCGCCTCCATAGCAACAGGAGAATTGCTTTATGGCTGGGGAGGCCACCACTCGCTGATCGGGACGAAGCGGTAGTTCGCGGCGGGGCCGCGCGTGAGCAGCGAGCCGAGCGCCGCAACGGTACGGCTGCGTTCGGCGTTGATCGAGCGGGGGCCGCCGTCATGGAGCAGGATGGTGGAGCCGTGGCCAGCCTTGCGGTTGCCGCGGATGCCCCGCTCGACCGCTTTCATAATCTGCTTGGGCACCTGGCTGCTGCGCCAGTCGAAGCCCATGCTGTTCCACATGACGGTTTGCATGCCGAGCTCGCGCGCGGCGCGCAGGACCGCCGGGCGGCGCTTGCCGTAGGGCGGTCGGAAGTAGCGGACCGGCTGGCCAATCGTGTCTTCAAGGGTGAGGGAGCAGTCGCGGAGGTCGGCCCAGATCTCCTTGCGGCTCTTGTACAGCAAATTGGTGTGAAACATGGAGTGGTTGCCGACGACGTGGCCGGCCGCAGCGACCTGTTTCGCAAGCCATGGCAGCTGCCGCGCATAGGCACCGACCATAAAGAAAGTGGCCCGAACGTTCGCGCCCGCAAGCTTTTCGAGGATTTCCTGCGTGTAGCGATCGTTTGGACCGTCATCGAAGGTGAGAGCCAGCTCGCGCGGATGCGGACCGTGGACCAGCGTCCTGCCCCATATTTGCGAGGTGCACCACTGCGACCTTTGCCAGCCGCCTGCCAGCGCGACCGCGGCTGCGCCTGCCCCTGCTACCTCCGGAACCCAACCCATGGGCTCCAGTGTACCGCCGGCCCTGCTTGACGGCGGATTCCACATTGTCAAAATATTTCGCTTTTCCTTTCACCTTACTTCGCTTATTATTCGCCTATGCCGGTTTCGTACTGATCTAAGCTGCATCTTTTACACACGCGAACTCACCCATTTCCTAAGAAAGTGAGCATTGTCATGCGCAAGCCCTTCAGATCCGACGAGTCCTCCCAAGCGCCGCTGCCGCTGCTTTTTTCGCTTGATGCTTCCCTTGTACGCAAGCCGGTGGCGCGGGCCGGAGCGGGAGCGTCCTTGCACATTGCGGTAGAAGGGCCGCCGCGCGTGGGCAAGTCAACCTTGGCACGGCTCCTAGCTGAGCGAATGGGGGCCGCGCATATGGCGGAGCCGGACAACAACCCGTTCTTGGGTCGTTTTTACGCGGGTGAGTCTGGAATGGCTTTTGCCGCGCAGATGTGGTTTCTCCGTGAGCGCATCGCACAACTGCGGGCGGCAGCTTCGGTTCCCGGCCCTGTCGTCTCGGATTACATACTCGAAAAGGACAAGCTGTTCGCATTCTTGAACCTGTCCGACACGGAGCTCGCGACCTACAAGGAGCTGTATGCGGCGGAGCCGGTTTTCTTCCGGCCAGACCTGGTGGTATATCTCCGGGCGAAACCGGAGGTTCTGCTGGAACGGCGGCGGCGCAAGGGACTCCCTGAGGAGCAAGGAATCAGCGACGGGTACATGGGGCAGGTTTGCGCGGCGTATGAGCACTTTTTCGCCCGCTATACGGCGAGCCGCCTTCTGGTAGTCGATACCTCGGCGATCGATTTCGTCCACAGCGAGGCGGAGCGGGAGCTGCTGCTCGACCGCATCCTCGCCCCGGTACACGGGCGCGAGTATTTCGCTCCGCTGGCGCGCATTGCCTGAGGTTTACCCTTGTGAGATGCCGGCTTGCCTGCGGCACTGGCATTCCGGCCTGGAGCTTTAACCCCCAATGAGCCTGCACACTCCGCGCGACCTCGCGCCCGCTTCTCCTTCCAAGATCACCTTTCCCGCGCTGGCCGAGAAGAAGCTGCGGGGTGAGCCGGTCGTGGCGCTCACCGCTTACGACTACCCGAGCGCGCGCATTGTGGACGAGGCCGGGGTGGATGTGCTGTTAGTGGGCGACACGCTCGGCATGGCGGTGCTGGGGTACGACTCGACGCTGCCGGTAACGATGGACGAGATGCTGCACCATACCCGCGCTGTGCGCCGGGGGGTGCGGCGGGCGCTGCTGGTAGCGGATATGCCGTTTGGGAGCTACCACGCGGACGAGGCCGAGGCGGTGCGGAATGCCGTGCGTCTCGTGAAGGAGGCCGGGGCGGAGGCAATCAAGATCGAGGGGGCACGCCCGGCGCTGGCCGCCCGGATTGTGGAAGCGGAAATCCCGGTTGTAGCGCATTTAGGGCTGCTGCCGCAGGGAGTGAACCGCATGGGCGGCTACAAGGTGCAGGCGCGCACGGTCGACGCAGCCGAGACTTTGGTGGCAGATGCGCTTGCCATGGAGGCGGCCGGGGTTGCTCTGTTGGTGTTAGAGGGGGTTCCGCGCGAGGTGGCCGCGCGGGTGACGCGGAGTCTGCGGGTTCCTGTGATTGGGATTGGCGCGGGGCCGGATTGCGACGGGCAGATTCTGGTGCTCCATGACATCCTGACGCTCACGTTCGCGCCCCCGGCGAAGTTTTTGCGGCGGTATGCGGACGTGGGCGCGGCGATGCGGGACGCGATAGGCCGGTATGCGGGGGATGTGCGGGAAGGGCGCTTCCCAGCAGAGGGCGAGAGCTATCACTTGCCGGAGGCGGCCCGGGCAGCTTGGGCGAATGCCGATGAGAAGTTAGAAAATACCCGCCACGAAGTGGCCGCCAGCCGCGTAGACGGTTCTAAAGATTGAAGATTGCTCGCACCATCGCGGATGCGCGCGCCTGGCGCGGCAGTTTGGGTGCCTCCGTTGGATTTGTACCAACCATGGGTGCGTTGCACGAGGGGCATTTGTCGCTGGTGCGCGCGGCGCGGGTTGGAAACGAGCGGGTGGCGGCGTCCATCTTTGTGAACCCGACGCAGTTTGGACCCAACGAGGACTTCGCCAAGTACCCGCGCACGTTCGAGGTGGATCGCCAGCTGCTGGAGCGCGAGGGCGTCGATCTTCTGTTCGCGCCGGAGCCCGCGGAGATGTACCCCGATGGATTTGCAACGGCGATTGATGTAGGCCCGGTCGCGACGCGGTTGGATGGAGCTTCGCGGCCTGGGCACTTTGCGGGGGTCGCGACGGTAGTGGCGAAGTTGTTCGGCATCGCCGAGCCTACGCGCGCCTATTTTGGCCAAAAAGACGCGGCGCAGGTGGCAGTACTGCGCCAGATGGTTCGCGACCTTTCGCTGCCGGTGGAGCTGGTGGTTTGCCCGATCGTGCGTGAGCCGGATGGGTTGGCGATGAGCTCGCGCAACCGGTACTTGTCGGCGGAGGAGCGCGCGCGGGCACTGGTTTTGTCGCGGGCGCTGTTGGCTGCTGAAAATCTGGCCCTGCACGGGATGGCGGAGGCGGCACCGCTCCTGGAAGCGGCGCGCGTGGTGCTTGGGGAGGAGCGGGGGTTCCGGCGCGACTACCTGGCGCTGGTGGACCCGGACACTTTAGAGCCGGTGCTTTTGCTTGAGCCCAATAAATGCGCGCTGCTGGCCGTGGCTGGGTGGGTGGGGGCGACGCGTTTGATCGACAATGCGATGCTCCTGCTGCGCTAGCGCGCGCGGCGCGGGCCGGAAACGCAGGGTTCCCCTGCGAGCAGAAAGCGCAGGGGGCGGTCGGCAGCTTTGGTAATGCCGATGCGCGGCGTGGCGGCGATCTCGCCCGGTTGGTAGCCGGGCTCGGCGTCGAGGAGCAGCAGATCTCCGGAGGGATCGAGCAGATCGGCCCCGTTCAAGCATTCGCGTGTGATGGCAAGGGCTTGGCACAAGCGGCCGGGGCCGCTCGTAAGCAGGCGTGGCGCGGCTCCCGGTTCGAGACCGCGCAGAGCGGCCATGACGTCGAGTCCTTCGAGAGGTGCGAGCGCGCGCAGCAGGACGCAGCCGGCGATCCCGTCCGGCTCGCAGCTGACGTTGAGGCAGGCGTGCAGGCCGTAGATGAAGTACACGTAGGCGTGGCCGGGGAGTCCCCACAGGACCGCATTGCGCGCGGTGCGGCCGGCGAAGGCGTGGGCGGCTGGGTCATCGGTGCCGAAGTAGGCCTCGGTTTCGACGATGCGGCCCATGAGCAACCGGCCCTGCCACCGGCGCAGGAGACGCTTACCGAGCAGGGCGCGGGCGACCACGTCAGGCGCGGGAAGAAAGAAATCGCGGGGAAGCGGGGTGTCCACGGCGGCTTAGGCGGCTTGCACGGCGGCCAGCACTTCCTCGGCGTGGCTTTCAGGCTTGACCTTTTCCCAAACCTTGGCCAGGGTGCCGTCGGGGGCGATCAGGAAAGTAGAGCGCTCGATTCCCTTCACCTTTTTGCCGTACATATTTTTCTCCTTGAGCACGCCGAACAGGTTGCACACCTCGGCTTCCGTGTCGGCGAGCAATGTATAGGGGAGCTCGTACTTGGCGCGGAACTTGGCCTGGGCTTTGGGCGTGTCGCGGGAGATGCCGAGGACGACCACGCCCGCGTCCTGAAGCCGTGCAAAGGTATCGCGAAAGCCGCAGGCCTCGACCGTGCAGCCGGGGGTGTCGGCCTTGGGGTAGAAAAACAGGACGACGGGTTTGCCGCGGAACTCGTGGAGCGAGCGGGGTTGGTCCTGGTCATCTTTGAGCGTGAAGTCTGGGACGGGGGTGTGCAGCGCTACCATGGGCGTGTCTCCTCCCCAGCATTGTCTCGCAGGCGCATGTCCTGGGCGCGCCCGCTGCGTCCAAGGAGATACGTAAGCCATGAAAAGACAAAACTATCTGGGATGGCTGCTTCTACCGGCGTTGGCCGCGCAAGGGCAGTACGTGGGCAAGGTGGAAGCCGCCAAGAAGCCCGTGCTGCGGGCGGTAGCGGTATATGAGTACACGGGCGCGCCGGCCAAACCGAATGCGAGCCGCCTGGTACCGGTAGTGGTGTGGGACGGCGAGCGGTACCAGCCGGGCGGGCTGTATCTGGCGCGGCCGGAGCCGCTGGCGGTCGCGCCGGGAACGCAGTATGTATTGGAAAAGAGCGGCGAACCGGAAGGGCTGTTCGACGTGAGCTCGGCCGCGCAGCTCGGGAGCGGCGGGTGGGTGGGGCTGGGGCGGTTCCAAGCGGAGACGCCGAAGCCCGCGCCGAAGCTCCTTGCTTCAAAAACGCTGCCGGTGGTGAAGGGCGGCTCGGGGCGTGGCAAGGCCGGCGCTGAAACCAGTTCGGATAACGGCGGGCCGGTTCTGCATCGCAAAGCGGGTTCCGACACGGGTTCGGGTTCCGATACGAACGGCAGCGGCCCGACGCTGCACAGGCGGGATACGGATACGACCGCTCCGCAAAGCAACGGGACGGGAGGTACCTCAACCGGAAGCTCCGGCGGGGACCAGCCTACCTTGCACCGCAGGGATACGGATGCGGGTGCAGCGCCGGCGCCGGACCCGGATCGGCCGACGCTGCACCGGGCGGGCGCGGACCCAGCAAGTGGCAGCGCAGCGCCCGATCGGGACCGGCCCACGTTGCACCGCCATGCGGATATGGGCGCGGCGACGGTTTCCGCGCCTGACCCCGACCGTCCGCACCTGCGCTATGGAGCTACCGCGGACGAGGGCCGGGTGGAGCCCGCGCTGCTTTCCGATAAACCCGCAACTCCCGGCGCGAACGCCGCGCCTGTGCCGGTGGGGGAGGCGGTTGCGGTTTCCGATACGGTGGCGGAGGAGGCGCACCCGTTCCGCTATGCGTGGCCCAGCCCTCAGGCGCAGGCCGATGCGGAGGAGGCGCTGCGTGCGCTGGCCTTGCGCGCTCTCGCGAATGCGGCGAAAGCAACATTTGGTCCGGCGGCGAAGAGCGATGCGGCACTGCGGAAGGCGGCCGGTGCCGCGGGGGCGAGCTTTGGGCCGGGGGCAAAGAGCAGGGCCGGGCGAAAAGCCTCGGCAGCCGCGACTGACCCCATGGTGGACCCGCAGTTCACGGCTTGGGAGTTGAGCTATGGCGGGGGCGCGACGTTTGTGTATTCCGCGCACACAACGGGTACGGACCCGCGCTATGTCACAGTGATCGCGCAGCCGGACTTTTACGGCAAGCCGCAGGTGGTGTTTTCGCAGACGACGCGGGGTGAGCTGCTGGACCAGACCCCGGCGCTGCACCTGATCGACGCGGTGGACGCGGACGGGGACAATCGGGCGGAGCTTTTGTTCAGCAGGCAAAGCGCGGAGTCGATGCGCAACCCTGCAGCTGCTCGGCAGTTCGCGCTGTATGGCGTCGAGGGTGGGAAGGTGAAGCTGCTCTATGCAAGCGAGGCCGGCGTGGCGCAGTGAGTCAGCGCTTGCGAGCGGAAGCGGGCAGGACCGGGTTCCAGGGGACGGGCGAGGCGAGCACCATTGAGGTGTTGGTCGCGACATATGGGCTGAGCGAGTCGATCACAGCTTCAAGGTGGGGCAGGTCGCGGACGGCCACCTGGAGGATGTAGCTTTCGGCACCGGTGACGCGGTGGCATTCGCGTATCTCGGGGATGCGCTGGGCCAGGGCGCTGAAATGCGGTAGGCGGTCGCCGGGGACGGTGATCTTGATAAAGGCGCGGACGGGCAGGCCCACCTTGGCGGGGTCGACGAGGGCGGCGTAGCGGGTGATGACGCCTGAGTCTTCGAGGCGGCGGACGCGTTCCGCAACGGCGGGGGTGGACAGGCTCACGCGGCGGCCCAGCTCGGCGAAGCTCAGGCGCGCGTTGGTTTGGAGTTCGGCGAGAATCTTGTGGTCAAGGGTGTCCAGGAGCTCGGTCATGTTTCCTTTTCTGCCGCAGGCTAAGGCGTTTCAGCAGATCACAAAATGATCGTAATGGGAAACTGCGAAAAACCTTCGATTGGGGATGTTCAGGCGGGCTCAAGCTTTCTAGGCTTGCTATGTGTACACTGCCAGCCCGCTCGCCTCCGTTCCGGTTCCACCTCTTCTTCCCTGCCCGGCGCAGCGGCGTTTGCGGGCCCTGGGTGAGGCGATTGGGAACACTCCCTTGTTTGCGATTACGTACCGGTTTCGCGAGACGGTTCGCGTGGTGTACGCGAAGGCTGAGCAGGGAAATCTGACGGGGTCAATCAAGGACCGGATGGCGCTCCACGTGCTGCGGACCGCGTACAAGGCCGGGCTGCTGCGGGGCGGGGAGACGCTGGCGGAGGCAACGAGCGGGAACGCGGGGATCGCGTTCGCGGCGCTGGGCCGGGCGCTGGGGCACCGGGTGGCGATCTGCATGCCGGACTGGATGAGCCAGGAGCGGCGGGATTTGCTGCGGTCGTATGGCGCGGAGATCTGCCTCGTTTCGCGCGGGGAAGGCGGGTTTCTGGGGTCGATCGCGAAGACGGAGGCGATGGCGGCGGAGTGCCCGGGGGTGTTTCTGCCGCGGCAGTTTGAAAATGAGGCCAACGTGGACGCGCACCGGCTGGGGACCGCGCCGGAGTTGCTGGCGCAGCTGGCGGCGGCTGGGCTCGATCTCCACGCGTTTGTGGCGGGTGTAGGGACCGGCGGGACGGTGATGGGGTTTGCGCGGGCGCTTCGCTCCTCACGCGCCCTGGTGTGGGCGGTGGAGCCGGCGGAATCGCCGACGATGAGCACGGGATACAAGGTAGGGACGCACCGAATCCAGGGGATTTCGGACGAGTTTGTTCCGAAGATCGTGCGGCTCAAGGAATGTGAGGGGGTTTTCGCCGTGTCGGATGGGGACTCGATCCTGATGGCGCGCAAGCTGGCTTCTTCGCTGGGTTTGGGGGTTGGGATCTCGTCGGGGTGCAATTTTCTCGCGGCTGTGATGGCGGCGGAGCGCGTGGATGGGGCGGCTCCAGTGGTCGCGACGGTATTTCCGGACGACAACAAGAAATACCTGAGCACGGCGCTACTCAAGGAAGAGCCTGTGCGGGATGGGTACTTGACGCCGGAGGTGGAATTGCTGGATTTGGAGGTTCTGCCTCGGCCGAATTTGCGCGCGAGCGGGTTCTGAGCTGCCGCTCAAAGACCCCCATCTCAAGAGCGAGATGTGGGGCATCCAATGCCGTTCCCACTGTGTGAATAGATCTGACAAAGACCCGCCACGAAGTGGCCGCCAGCCGCGTAGGCGGTTTTCGTTTCTAGGGCTGCTGGGCGGTTTGGAAGTTGAGGGCGGCCAGGGCGGAGCGGTAGCTGTAGCCGGCGTTGGTGTTTGCGATTTCGGCTTGCGTTTGGGCCAGCTGGGCCTGGCTGAGCTCGACGATGGAGCTAAGGCCGAGGTTGTAGCGGGTTTGCGCGAGCTTGAGCGTGCTGTTCGCTTGCGTAAGCAGCTCCGCCGTGACGTTGATGCGGGCGAAGCTGCTGTTGGCCGCAAGCCAGGCAGTGCGGACGTCGCGCACGATGTCGTCGCGCAGCCCGCGGGACTGCTCCTCGGTGGCCTTGGCGCGGAGCTCAGTTTCCCGCGACTGCGACGAGAAGAGAAACCCGTTGAAGATGGGCACGTTGAGGTTGCCGGCGGCCGCACCGTCCCAGCTGGAGATGTAGTAGCGGCCGTTGCGGACGGGCGTGCCGCCGACGGTGCCGATGGCGGACAGGGTGGGGAGGCGCTGCTCGCTTTGCGCGCGGCTGAGTTTTTCCTGGGCGTCGCGGGTGTGGGCGAGCGATTGGAGCTCGGGGCGCTGCCCGAGCGCTATTTGCGTGAGGACGTCCACGTCGGGCGGTGGAGGCGGGGGCGCGCCGGGGTCCTCCACCAGCGTGTAGGCTTGCGCGTGATCCAGGCCGAGCGCGTCGTCGAGCACGGCCGTGGCCGCATCGGCGCTGTTTTGCGCGTCGATGAGCAGCAGCCGCGCCTGGGAAACATTGACCTCGGCGAAGGACTGGTCGAGGGTGGAGCGCAGGTTGTTCTTTGCCAGCTGTGCGATCTGCCGCCCGGTGGCCTCGCGGGTCGCGACGGTTTGCCGGGCGACCTGCAGCACGGACTGGGCTTGGAGCGCGTTGTAGAAGGCTTCGGTCACAACAAGCACGACCGCGTCGCGGGTCGCGGCCTCCCTGGATTGTTGCGCCGCGACTTGGAGCTTGGAGGCGGCGACCAGGTTGTGGGTGCGTCCAAAGTCGGTGATGAGCTGCGAGACAAGGAGGCCGCCGCCCACTTTTTGGAGCAGGCGCGTGCTGCTGAGGGAGCCGGAAGCAAGACGGCTTCCGTCGTTCGCGCCTTCGGCGGTGATGCTGCCGTTGATCAGCGGGTATTCACCGGAGCGGGACTCGCGGACGCGCTGCTCCTCGGCGAGCGCAAGCAGGTGGTTTTCGGTGATGCCGGCATTGCCTTTGACGGCCATTGCTACGGCTTGGGCGCGAGTGAGGGTGGGGCCCCCTCCCGGGGACGGCGGAGAAGCGGGCAGGGTGGCTCGAGCGATGGGGGCCCGCGGCTCCGGCGCGGCGGGGACGGCGGTTTGCGCGAACGCACTTTGGCCCGCGCAGGCAGCGCAGAGCAGAAGCAGAGCGAGGGGCGATTGCCGTTTATCCATGGACGATCCCCTCGGGCTGCGCGGCTTCCACCCGCGCTTCCCTCTTGGCGCGCTCGGTGCTTTCCCCGCCGCCTGTGCGGTCTTTGCGGCCGTGGACGAGCATGTAGACGGCGGGAACAAGGAAGACGGTCACGACCACGGATGCCGATAAGCCGCCGATGACGGCGCGGGCGAGCGGGGCGTACTGTTCGCTTCCTGCTTCAAGGCCCAGGGCGAGCGGGATGAGGCCGAGGAGCGTTGCAAGCGAGGTCATGAGAATGGGGCGGAGGCGGATTTTGCAGGACTGGACGACGGCGTCGCGGTAGGTCATGCCGCCGGCCTGGAGGATGCCCGCGAACTCGACGATGAGGATGGAGTTGGAAACGACGATGCCGACCATCATGATGACGCCCATGAGCGACATGATGTTGAGAGTGGAGCCGGTGAGGACGAGAAGCACGGCGACGCCCGCGAGACCCGGTGGGACCGCCATGAGGATGATGAAGGGGTCAATAAACGAGGTGAACTGCGCCATGAGGATGAGGTAGACAAGGGCAACGGCGAGGATGAGGCCGAGACCGAAGCGTTGAAAGGCAGTGTTCATGCTCTCGACAGCGCCGTGCATGACGGTGCGCATGCCGTTGGCGGTGGGAACCTGCGCGATGAGCTTATCGATCTGCCGGCTGACGGTGGTGAGGGATTCGGAGCGCGGCTCGACGTAAATGTCGATGACGCGGCGGAGCTGGTAATGGTCGACCTCCGTGGGGGTGTCGATCTGGTGAATGAACGCGACCGAGCGCAGGGGGGTGGAGCCGGATGCGCCCTCGCCGTGAAGGGGGATGTCCTTGAACTGCTCCATGGTCATGTGGCCGAGGCGCTGGTTGGAGTACTGGACGGTGAGCATGTAGTTGTTGCCGGATTTGGGGTCGACCCAGTAGCTGGGGGCGATGACGCCGTCGGAGGTCATGGCGGTGATGACGTTGTCGACGACGCTGCGGGGCGAAAGGCCGATGAGCGAGGCGCGCTCGCGGTCGATGTCGAGAGCGAGGCCGGGGTATTTGAGGTCCTGCGGGATGTAGACATCGGCGACGGAAGGGAGGGCGCGGAGCTTGGCGGCCATTTTTTGGGCTTGCGCGTACGCCGCGTTCTGGTCCTTGGAGCCGATCTGGATGTCGATGGGGGCGGGCAGGCCCTGGTTGATGACTGAGTCGACGAGGCCGCCGGCCTGGAAGTAGGTGGTGAGCTGGGGCAGCTGGGAGGCGAGGGCGGCGCGTACTTTGTCGATGTAGACGTAGCTGCCGGTAGCGTGCTCCGGGCTGAGGCTCACCTGGACAAAGGCGGTGTCCATGGCGGAGTTGGGGGTGTAGATGGAGGACAGGTCGGGGGTGACGCCGATGTTGGAGACGATCATGCCGAGGTCGTGGGGCGGGACGACCTCGCGGACCACGGATTCGACTTTGGCGACGTAGTCGTTGCTGCGTTCGAGGCGCGTGCCGGAGGGCATTTTGACGTGGACGATGAACTGCCCGGGGTCGGTGCGGGGGAAGTAGGCGCGTCCGAGGAAAGGGATGGAAACCGCGAGCACAACGGCGATGGCCCCGAGCATGACCGCGGCGGCAAGGCCTGGGCGGCGGATGGAGCGGTAGGCGAGCTTCTCGTAGCGGTCGAGCATGGCGGCGAACGCGCGGTTGAACTGCCCGACGCCGCGCTGGAAGAGCGAGGGTTTGCTGTGCGCCTCGCCGTGGCCGCGAATGAACTTGGCGCAAAAGAGGGGCACAAGGGTCATTGAAAAAGCGTATGAGGCAAAGATCGAGAAAACGACGCCGTAGGCGAGGTCGGTGAACAGGTATTTGCTGACGCCGCTGAGCAGGAAAACGGGAAAAAACACGACGGAGGTGGTGACGGTGGCGGCAAGCACGGGGAGCGCGACCTCCGTTCCGCCCTGGGCCGCGGCGACTTCGGGGGTGGCACCTTCTTCCATGAAGCGGAAGATGTTTTCAAGCACGATGACGGAGTTGTCGATAAGACGAGAAAGCACCAGCGCGAGGCCGCCCAGGAGCATGGTGTTGACGGACCCGCCCATGCCGTTAACTACGAGGAGGCAGGTGAGCACAGCGAGCGGGATGGCGATGAGTGCGGCGGCTGTGGCGCGGCCGCTGCCGAGAAAGATGAGGATCATGGCGCCGGTGAGCAGAAGGCCGATTCCGGCTTCTTTGAGCAGGTTGCGGATGGCGCCCTTGACGAAGACGGACTGATCGAAGACGACAGCGGTTTTAGCGACAGCGGGCATGTCGACCAGGTTGGCGACTGCTTTGCGCATGCCGTTGACGATGGTGATGGTGTTGCTTTTGCCGGCCTGCTTGAAGACGGGGACGTAGACGGAGCGCTGGCCGTCGATGCGGACGATATTGGTTTGAATCGCGCCCGAATCTTCGGCGTGGCCGATGTCGCCGACGAGCACGGAGGCATTCCCGACGGATTTCAGCGGGAGGGAGTTGATCTGCTCCGGAGTGGGGATTTGGGCGTTGGCGTAGATGTTGAAGTCGCGGTTGCCGATGCGGACGTCGCCGGCCGGGAGGATGAGATTGGACGCGTCCACGCCGCGGACGACGTCCATGAGGCTCATGTTGTGGGCTTCCAGCTTGAGCGGGTCGACGAAGACCTGGATTTGTCGGTAGCGGCCGCCGTAGGGCTGGGGAACGGACGCGCCGGGGACGTGGGCGATCTGGTTGCGGACGTTGAACTGGGCGATGTCCTTGAGCTGCGTTTCATTGAGGCCCTTGCCTTTAAGCGTCACAAGGCAGATGGGCTGGCTGGAGGCGGTCATACCGAGGACGACGGGCGGGAGCGTGCCGGAGGGAAGGCGGCGCAGGTCGGCGAGGGCGAGCGAGGAAATGTTGCTGACGGCGGAGTTGGGGTCGGTGCCGGGGCGGAAGTAAACCTTGATGAGCGAAACGCCGGTAAGGGAACGGGATTCGATGTGATCGACGTTGGCGGCGAGGGTGAAGAAGCGCTCGAAGGTGCCGGTGATGTCGGCCTCGATCTGGGCGGGGGGCATGCCGGAGTAGAAGGTCGCGACGACGACGACAGGGATGTCGATTTCGGGAAACAGATCGACCGGCATGGTGGCGGTGTTGACGACGCCGACCAGCAGGACCATGAGTGAAAGCATGAGGATGAAGAAGGGATAGCGGAGGGCGAACTTGGGCATTTATGCGCCCCCTTCGTTAGGGTCGGTCACGCTGTTGGCTTCGCGCATGGTGTCGCCGGCGGGCTCGGATTGAAGCCTGGGGGTGACCTGTTCGCCGGGGTGGAACCGGGAAGGGTCGTTGAGGACCACGCGGTCGCCTTGCTGGAGGCCGCCCGTGACCTCGACCAGGACCGAGCCGCGCAGGCCCAGGCTCACCTGCCGGGATTCGACCTCGTTGTTGGCGGTCAGGACGTCTACGGTTCCGGTTTCGCCGGTGCCTTGCACGGCGGCGATAGGGACCGTGAGGATGTTGTCGCGGTGGGCGAGCTGGAGCGAGGCGTTGGCGTACATGCCGGGGGTGATGGTGAGCTTCGGGTTGGGGACGTCGACCTCGGTTTCCATGGTGCGGGTGACGGGGTCCAGCGAGCGGGTAAAGCGGACTACTTTGCCGGTGAAGCTTTCGCCGAGGGCCTCGACGCGGATCTGCATGGGGTCGCCCTGGTGGATGTAGCGGACGGCGTCCTCGGGGACGGGGACGCGGAGGCGCAGGAGGTCGCTTTGGGAGAGCTTCACGATGGGAAGGCTTTGGGTGTCGGAGCTGGTGCCGGCCTGGATGAGGGCGCCGGTGTTGGCGTAGCGCCAGGTCACGACTCCGTTGAATGGGGCGCTGACGGTGGTGTAGCCCTCCAGCGCGCCGACGCGCTGCCGGTCGGCGGTGGCGCTGGCGGCCCCTTGCCTGGCGCCGGCAAGGGCGGCGGAGGCGGCATCTACCTGGGCTGCCGAAGCATCGGCTTGGGAACGGGCGTTATCGAGCTCCTGGGCGGCGATGACGCCGGGCTGCTCCTGAGCGGCCTTTTGGAGACGGGAGTAGTTGGCATCGAGCGCCGCATGGAGCGAGCGGGCGCGGGCGACTTCGCCTTGTGCGGCGGAGATGGAGGCCTGGGAGCGGAGGGCTTCGGACTCGGTGCCGCGGTACTGGGCGGCGAGCTCGGGCACTTCAAGGGTTGCGAGGGTTTGGCCGGCGTGGACGCGGTCGCCGATGTCGACGTAGATATGGCGGAGGTAGCCGGAAACCTTGGCGTGGATATCGACTACCTGAAAAGGCTGGAACTGGCCGGCGACGCTGAGGGTGTGGGCGATGGAACCGCGCTGCACGAGGGCAACGGCGGCGGAGGGCGGCTCCGCTGCGCCTTTCGCGGAGGCTGGGTGGTCCCGGCAGCCGGCGAGGAAGGAAAGGGCAAGGCATACAGGCGCAAACCAGGGAAGCCTGGGTATGCAGCGGGAGGTTCGCATAGCTAAGGTGTACTCCACAGAAGCGCGGGAACGGGGGATTCTCGCATTTTTAACGAACGGCAGTTGGGCGAGCGCCGGGAAAGGCGCTGCTAGGCGTACGCGTGGAGCTGGACAGGGGGAGGGCGGTGGCGGAGAGCCCTGGAAAAGGGCGGCGCTTTGAGGGGTGGGGAGGCGAGACCCGGCGCTCCCCGGCCGCGGCACGCTTTCCATGTGGAGAAAAGGCGCAGAAAGGTCGCACCGAGAAAGAGCACGACGGGGGCGGCTGGGGTGGGGGAGGTTGGGGCTCCGGGAGCGGGGAGATCGGCGTGAGCTTCGCGGCCGCTGAGCAGCTTCGCCTTTGCGACCGGCGGCGCGGCACCTGTGTGTTTGTAAAGCGAGACCTTGTCGTGCAACCCCCAGAAAACGACCGCGAAACCGAGCAGGAGCATGGCGAGCAGAAGCGGGCGCGGGGGGCCGGCGGCGCTTGATGGGCCGCCCTTTCCGCGGAGTTCTCGACCGCGTATGTTCGCCATGCCCGCTTCCCTGCTTTGCACACCATGAGTATACGGGGAGTGCCGGGGGCCGGGCTCGTCGGAGATTTTTTGCCCGGCAGCGGAGCGGGCCGCTTACGGCTTCGCGCGAGTTCCAGCGCATCAATAAAAAGCTGAGTGCGTGAAAAGCTGAGTGCGCGGCCAAGGCCGCGAAGAAAGGCTGGGCATGGCGGCTGATCCACAAAGAAGAGCGGCGATCGTTGCAGCGCTTGAAAAGGGCGACCTGGGTGCGCTGGTTTGTTTTTCGCCTGCAAACGTTTTGCTATTAAGCGGGTACTGGCCGGTGATGGGCACAAGCATCGCCGTGGTGACGGCGCATGGCGAGGCGAGCGTGATTGTTCCGGAGGATGAAAAGGAGCTTGCGGAGGCAAGTTCGGACGCGCGGCTGATCCCGTATAAGCCGGAAACGCTGCACCGGCTCACGAGCCCGGTGGAGGCGTTGGCGGAGCCGATGGGCGAGCTGGTTTCGCACCTGGGGCTGGGGGGCGAGAAGGTGGGCGTCGATCTGGATGGAGGGAGCGAAGGCGTTTCGTACCAGTCGCAGCACCGGTTTCGCACTTCCGCCGGAAACCTCCTGAGACAGGCATCCAGCGGCCTGAAGGTGGTGCTGGCGGATGGGCTACTGGCGGAGTTGCGCGCAGTTAAGACTCCCACCGAGCTCGGTTTGCTACGGCGCTCCTGCGCGCTGGCGGGCGCGGGTTTCCGCAAGGCGCAGGAGGCGGTGGCAGCCGGCCGACGCGAGGACGAGGTCGCTGCGGAAATCGAAGCCGCGTATGCCCAGGTGGCGTTGGACGGGTTTGAGCGTGGGCGCGGGTACTACTTTTGCATGTCCGGCCCCAACTCGGCGAAAGCGGCGGGAGCGTATGCGCGCAGCCGCAGGCGTGTGATCGGGGACGGAGATTTTGTGATGGTCCACGCCAACACAGTGGGCGACGGTTATTGGACGGACGTTACACGGAACTATGTACCTGGGAAGCGCGGGGACCGGCAGCAGCGGGTGGCGGATGCGATTGCGGAGGCGCGGGAAGCGGCGCTGCGCGCGGTGAAGCCGGGCGTGCCCGCGAAGGAGGTGGACAAGGCGGCGCGCGACGTGCTGAAGCGCGCGGGGTTCGGCGCGGAGTTTAAACATGCAACAGGGCATGGGGTGGGTTTCGTGGCGGCGAATGCGAACGCGATGCCGCGCGTGCATCCTGAGTCGCCGGACGTGTTGCAGGCGGGGATGACGTTCAACATAGAGCCTGCCGCTTACTTCGGCGGGGTGGGCGGGATGCGGCACTGCGACGTGGTGGCGTGCACGGAAACGGGCGTCGAGGTGTTAACGGATTTCTAGGTGGGCGGGGAGCGATGAAGCCAGACACGAAGATTATGGGTGGTTCTGTATCGGTGTACTCGGTGCCGACGGATGCGCCGGAAGCGGACGGAACGTTATCGTGGAAAGCGACCACGATGGTGCTGGTCGAGCTTGAGAGCGGGCCCGTGAAGGCACTGGGCTACACGTATGCCGACACGGCGACCGGGCTTGCGGCGAAGAAGCTGCTGGATGCCGTGGTAGTGGGGAGCAATGCGTTCGATCAGGCTGCGACGCGGCAGAAGATGCTCCGGCAGATTCGCAACCTAGGGGAGACCGGGATCGCGATGATGGCGGTTTCGGCGATCGACAATGCGCTGTGGGATCTGCGGGCGCGGCTGCTCGGTGTGCCGCTCGTGAGCTTGTTGGGGCAGGTGCGTGATTCGATCGCGGTGTATGGCAGTGGGGGGTTTACGACCTACACGAGCAAGCAGCTTACGGATCAGCTGGGCGGGTGGGCGGCGGCCGGCTTCAAAAACGTGAAGATGAAGATTGGGACGCACCCGGAGGAGGATCCTGCGCGGGTGCGGACCGCGCGGGAGGCGATTGGGCCCGAGTGCAATCTGTTTGTGGACGCGAACGGGGGCTATACGGTGACGCAGGCGATCGCGCTGGCGCATACGTTCGCGGAACAAGCCGGGGTGAGCTGGTTTGAGGAGCCGGTGAGCTCGGACCATCCGGTGGGGCTCGATCAGGTGCGGGCGCGGGCACCGCTGGGGATGGACATCGCCGCGGGGGAGTACGGGTACACGGCCTGGTACTTCCGGCGCATGCTGGATGCGCAGGCGGTGACGGTGCTGCAGGCGGACTGCACGCGGTGCGGGGGCATCAGCGGCTTTCTGGACGCGGCGGCGCTTTGCTGGGCGCACAATGTGCCGCTTTCGGCGCATTGCGGGCCGAGCATGCACCTCCATGTTTGCTGCTCGGTGCCGCGCGCGGTGCATATGGAGTTTTTCCACGATCATGCGCGCATCGAGCGGATGTTTTTCGATGGCTTCTGCGAACCCGTGAACGGGTGCATGGTTCCGGATGTGTCGCGAGCCGGGTGCGGGTTGGAGCTGAAGCGGCAGGATGCGGAAAAATATCGCGTCTAGTTCGGGGAAAAAACCTGGCGGGCGCGGGTAATGAAGGCTCGCACTCTTTCCGGATTTTTGATGCCGGGTGAGGCTTCGACTCCGGTGACGACGTCGACGCCCCAGGGTTGGAGGGTGGCGATGGCTTGAGCAACATTTTCCGGCGAAAGCCCTCCGGCGACAATCATGCGGGAGCTCGAAGCTGTGCCGGAAAAGGCTGTGCGGGCTTCTTCCCAGTCGAAGCGAAGTCCGGTGCCGCCTTCGGCGACCGCGGATCGGGAGTCAACGAGGATGGCGTGGATGGATAGGTCTCCCTGGAGTGCCTGGAGGCGGGGGCGGAACAGTTCCCTGTCGGCGGTGTAGTGCAGGGCGTGGAGCAAGGGGATGCCGCGAGGGGCGAAGTGGTCGCGGAGTTTGGCGGGCAGGGTGGGGTCAGTGGATGTGTGGAGCTGAATGCCGGTGAGGCCGGCTGATTCGACCGTGGCAACCACCTCGGCGAAGCTGGGGTTCACGAAAACACCGTAGGACTCGACGTGCGCGGGGAGGTGGGCGGTGATCGCGGCGACCTGTGCGGGGGTAACCTCCCGCGGGCTGGGCGCGCAGACAAAACCGAGCGCGTCGGCTCCGGCGTCCACGGCGGTTTGGGCGTCGTGGAGGTTGGTGTTGCCGCAGATTTTGATCCAAAGGCGGCCTGTGGCTTGCATGCAAGCTAGCCGGCGAGGGCGGGGGTGAGCCAGGCGGCGAGGGCCGCACCTGGGTTAGGCGCGCGCATGAGCGACTCGCCGATAAGAAAGGCGTGGAAACCCGCCTCACGGAGCATGTCGATGTCGGCGCGGGAGCGGATGCCGCTTTCGGCGATGCGCACGGCGTCGGGGGGCAGATCTGCCGCGAGGTCGAGGGAGCGGTCGAGAGTCACTTCAAAGGTGGCGAGGTCGCGGTTGTTGACACCGTAGGCATCGCAGCCGAGATCGCGAACGCGGTCCAGCTCGGCGGCTGTGTGAACTTCGCAGAGGACGTCGAGTTCGAGCGCGTGGGCTTCCTCGGTGAAGCGTTCGAGTTCGGCGTCGGTGAGCGCGGCGGCGATGAGCAGAATGGCGTCGGCACGGTGGGCACGGGCTTCAAGGATTTGAAAGGAGTCGACGATGAAGTCTTTGCGGAGGCACGGGAGGCTGCCGGCCTCGGAAACCTGTTCGAGGTATTCGAGGCTGCCCTGGAAAAAGGGCTCGTCGGTAAGGACGGAAAGAGCGGTTGCGCCGCCGGCGCGGAGCTGGCGCGCGAGCGTGGGCGGGTCGAAGTCGGGGCGGATGACGCCTTTGGAGGGGGAAGCTTTTTTTATTTCGGCGAGGATGGCGGGGGCGTCGTAGGCACGGGCGCGGAGAGCCCGCGCGAAACCGCGGGGGGCATGCAGGGTTGCGAGCTCTTTAAGTCGATCCTCGGAAACGCGCTGTTTCTGTTCGGCCACGGTGGCGCGGGTGCTGGCGAGGATGCGATCCAGGTGCATGCTGGTTTGAGTATACGGTTTGCATTGAGGGTCAAACGCCGGTGCGTTGGGTTACGATCGCGCGGAAGAGGCGGTGCGGGTTGAGGGAAGAGAGATGAAGGCCGAGCGCGACTTTGCGGTGGTGGGGCTGGGTGAGCTGCTATGGGACGAGCTGCCGGGCGGGCGGCGGCTGGGTGGGGCACCCGCAAACTTTGCGGTCATGGCTTCGCGGCTCCGCGTGCACGGCGTAATTGCGAGCCGGCTGGGCGAGGATGAGCGCGGGCGGGCGGCGCGGGCGCTTCTTGCGGCGCTGCCTGTGGACAGCCGGTTTTTGCAGGCGGATGCGGAGCGTCCGACGGGCTCGGTTTCGGTGCGGGTTGAGGATGGGCAGCCGGAGTATACGATTCACGCGCCGGTGGCGTGGGACGGGCTGGAGATGACGCCGGAGTGGGAGCAGCTGGCGGGGCGGGCCGACGCGGTGTGCTGGGGGACGCTGGCACAGAGGGATGGGCGCTCAGAGAACACGATCCATACATTTCTGGCGGCGACGCGCGGGGAGTGTGTGCGGGTGTTCGACGTGAACCTGCGGGCTCCGTTTTTTACGGCGCGGGCGGTGGCGCGTTCGTTGGAGCAGGCTTCAGTGCTGAAGCTGAACGATGGAGAGATGCCGCACCTGCTTGCGCTGGCGGGCCTCCAAGGGGCGACGGAGTACCGCGCGGGGGAAGACGGGGAACGGGAGCGGGCTTTGGCCGGGGATGCGGGCAGGCTGCTTGCTGCTTTTGCGGGGTTGGAGCTGGTGGCGATCACGCTTGGGGCACATGGGAGCCTGCTGGTGACGCGGGATGAAACTGTGCGGCACCGTGGAGTGCCGGCGGTGGTGGTGGATACGGTTGGGGCGGGAGATGCGTTTACGGCGGCGCTGGTGGTGTACCGGCTGCTTGGGTTTTCGCTCGCGGTGCAGAGCGAGGCGGCGAACCGCTGGGGAGCTTGGGTGGCGAGCCAGGCGGGCGCGATGCCGGAGCTGCCGCCGGAAACGCTGGCCGCGATGGAGCAGGCGATTCGGAGCACGGCTGGACAGTAAGATAGGCGTATGTTGCAACTCGCCGATGCGGGCAAGCGCTACGGGCACAAGCTGTTGTTTGAGCATGCGAACTGGTTGATTACGGGGGCGGAGCGTACCGCGCTGGTGGGGGCGAACGGAACTGGAAAGTCGACCCTGATGAAAGTGCTGGCGGGGCTCGAAACGCTCGATTATGGAACGATGCAGCGCGTGCGTGGCACGGAGATTGGGTATCTGCCGCAGGATGGGCTGACGCTGGCGGGCCGGTCGGTGTTCGACGAGTGCTTGAGTGTGTTCGACGAGCTGCGGGGGATGGAGCGGGAGCTCGAGAGCTTGTCGGCGCGGCTTTCGGAGCTGGACCCTGGGGGCACGGAGTACGCGGCCGCGGCTGAGCGGTTTTCGTCGCTGAACAACCGCTTCCATGCGAAGGATGGGTATGCCCTGGATGCGCAGGTAGGGGCGGTGCTGGCGGGGCTTGGTTTTTCCAAGGCGGACTGGACGCGGCAGACGGAGGAGTTTTCAGGCGGGTGGCAGATGCGCATTGCGCTTGCGAAGCTGCTGCTCGCGAAGCCGGATTTGCTGCTGCTGGACGAGCCGACAAACCACCTGGATCTGGAGACGCGGACCTGGCTTGAGGGTTATCTGAAGACGTACCCGAACGGGTTTATATTGATCTCGCACGACCGCTTTTTTATCGACACGACCGCGACGAAGATCGTGGAGGTTTGGAACAAGCGGCTGCACTCTTACACGGGCAACTACGCGAAGTATGAGCAGCAGAGGCAGGACCGGCGCACGCAGCTGGAGGCCGCATATAAGAACCAGCGGGAGCGGATCGAGGATCTCGAAGCATTTATTAACCGCTTTCGTTACCAGGCGACGAAGGCCAAGCAGGTGCAGAGCCGGATCAAGGAGCTCGAGAAGATCGAGCGGATCGTGATTCCGGAGGAGGAAACGGCGATTCACTTTACGTTTCCGCAGCCGCAGTCCTCGGGGCGCACGGTGGTGGAGGTTCAGGAGCTGCACAAGACTTATGGCCCGAAGCAGGTTTTGCGTGCGGTGGATTTTACGATCGAGCGCGGGGACCGCATTGCGCTGGTGGGAGCGAATGGGGCGGGCAAGTCGACGCTGGTGCGCCTGCTGAGCGGTCAGGAGCCGGCGACGGCGGGCGCGCTGCGGCTGGGGCACAATGTGCTGCCGGAGTTTTTCGCGCAGGACCAGTACAAGGTGCTGGACCCGGGGGCGCGGATGCTGGACGACATCAGCGCGATTGCGCCGCGGGTGCCGGACGCGGAGCTGCGGGGGTTGCTGGGCTGCTTTTTGTTTACGGGCGATGATGTGTTCAAGCCGCTTGGGGTGCTTTCAGGGGGTGAGCGGAACCGGTATGCGCTGGCGAAGATCCTGGTGAGCCCGGCGAATTTCCTGCTGCTGGATGAGCCGACAAACCATCTGGATATGCGCGCGAAGGATGTGCTGCTGGATGCGGTAAAGCACTTCCAGGGGACCGTAGTGTTTGTTTCGCACGACCGGTACTTTATCGACGGCGCGGCGACGCGCGTGTTCGAAGTGGAGGACGGGCACGTGCATGTGTATCCCGGCAACTACGAGGATTACTTGTACCGGAAGGGCGCGGCTGCGGAAAGGGGCGCGGTGGAGAACGGGGCAGTGCTGAAAGCGAGCAGCAACGGCTTTCACGCCCCGGAGATGAGTGAGCGGCCTGTTGCGGCTGCAATGCCGGTTGAGCCGGGGGCGCGGGCGAAGAAGCTGAACCCGATCAGGCTGCGGCAGATGCAGGACCGGCTCCGGTGGGTGGAGGAGGAGGTGCCGCGGTGTGAGGCGGCGATCGCGGCGACGGAAACCGAGTTGGCGAGCTACCGAAGTGCGGAAAGGACGCAAGAGCTGGCGGCGGAGCTCCAGCGGTTGCGGGGCGAGTGCGCCTCGCTTACGGGCGAGTGGGAGGCGCTGATGGTGCAGCTGGAGGAGCAGGGGGCGCTTGGTTGAAGGAGTTCGGAGGATAGGTTGAAAGCGGTTCCACGGCTTACCAAGTTTTGTTTCCGCTTCAAATGCAAAGCTCGAGCGTGAACGAAGGCTCCGTTTGAGTGGCGTAATATTTCGCACGTTGTAAGTAGGATTGGGTTAGGTCGTGAGTGTGGAAGGGAGTGCCCCGTAGGGAGCGCTCCTTTTCGCGTTTGGGGCTGATTTGCTGTACTTCTTTGTTCCTTCTTTGGCTTGGGTGGTGTGGGTGAAGACTGACGGAAAGCGTAGTGGCGATGTGAAGCGGAAAGGGGTGGCGGCTTCTCCGGTGCGGAAAAGCCGAGGCACCCAGGTGCGAACGCGGTGCAAGGGGCGGACGCCGGAGGACGAAGTGGAGGCGCAGTTTTTGCGAGCGGCGCCCCACATTGTGAAGGCGCAGGTGGACAAGGCGAAGGGTGGAAGCCTCGTCCATACGAAATGGCTTTGGGACAAGGCGGAAAAGTCGCTGAAGCGGAAGGGCTCGGCTGCGGCGGAAGAGGCTCGGGACACCTTGGCGGAGCTGCTGATGGAGCAGCTGAAGGGGGCCAAGTAGGGGCTGGGCGGGCTTGCCGGCTGCGGCGAGTTTGGGGCGCGTTCTTTGGAAGTGCGTTGTTTGAGTTTGGACCGGCGCGGCGGGATGTGTTTCAGCCGCGCCGGTCTTTTTTTGTGAGCCGGCGGGAGTTTTGGGGAGAGCGATGAGAGTGACGGGGATTGTGTGGCGGGTGGCGGTTGCCCTGGGATTGCTGCTGGTGGGGGTAGGCGCGCGGGCGCAGGTGGCGCTGACGACGGTGCAGGGCACGGTATATCGGGCAAATGGAGCGCCTGCTTCCGGGTCGTTAACGGTGAGCTGGCCGGCGTTCTCGACCGCAAAGGGACAGGCGGTGGCGGCGGGGAGTTTGCAGGTGCTGGTGGGCTCGGATGGGTTTGCGTCCGTGGGTCTGGCGCCGAATGCGGGGGCGAGCCCGGCGGGGAGCTATTACACGGTGGTGTACCACCTGAACGACGGGACGGTGAGCCGGGAGTACTGGACGGTGCCGGCGAGCGGGACCGCGACGATTGCGAGCGTGCGGGCGCAGCTGCAGCCGGCGACGGTAGCGGTGCAGAGTGTGAGCAAGGCGTATGTGGATGGGCTGTTCGCGCAGACGACGCCGACGACGCAGAACTTTCTTTCGCTGGCGGGCGGCTCGCTGACGGGACCGTTGACGCTGTCTGGGGACCCTTCCGCAGCGGGGGCAGCGGCGACGAAGCACTATGTGGACACGGCAGTGGCGGGGGCGGTTCCTGTAACGGGCGGGGTGATATCGGGCACCCTCGCGATGGCGAATGCGATCGCGAAGCTGCCGCGGGTGGATGTGCGGAGCACGGATTTTGCGGGCGGGGCGGATCCGACTGGGGTGAAGGACTCGACAGCGGCGATTCAGGCAGCCATTGCGTTCGCGATGGCGAGCTCGCCGTCTCATGAAGGGACGTATCCGGCGGTGTATTTCGCCCCGGGGCACTACTTGATGAACGGGGGGATTCGGATCCCGAACCAGGTGATGCTGATGGGTGACAGCCGGGCGGGGACGATTTTGCAGGAGACAAACCCGACGGCGAGCTTGATCACGGTGTATACGGGTGGGGCCTGCTCGACCTACGTGTGCTATGGGGGTGTGGAGAACCTGACGTTAGAGGGCACGGGAAAGAAGACTTCGGGGACGCTGCTGGAGATCAACTCGGGCTACTTTACGCTCAAGAACCTTCATTTTTTCAATCACGGCGGGCGCGGGATTCAGATGAATGGCGGCTCGGAACGGCTGATGAGTTATGACCTGAGCTTTTACCAGGTGCGTTGGCCGATTGTGATGGGTGGGGATTCGAACGAAGACTACTTCTACAACACGCATGTGATCGAGGCTGGGCAGACTGGGGACGGCGGCAACGGCAACGGGGTGGTGGGCCGCTGGTGCTACAGCGTGAACTGCACGAATGGGCAGTATGTTGCGCAGGGGACGACGGCGGCTCCGGCGACGATTTTGCCGGACCCGCATGGCTCGATCGACATTGAAAAGGCCGTGAATGTGAGTTTTATCGGCGGGTCAGTGAAGTCGACGTACATGTTAAGCGGGGTGCGGGTGTGGGGGGGATCGGTGATCCGCTTCCAGAACTTTTATCACGAAGGTGTGTACTACGGGGGCGGCAATCCCCTGCCGACGAACCGGGCGTATTTGATTGGCGGCAAGGCGGAGCAGACCTTTCTGACGGGGACGTTGAGCGGGAATGGAACGCTGGCGGCGGTGAACGATACGTCGTGGATGCCGCAGTTTTTCGGGGCAGCGATCGATGCGCCGACGAACGACGGCAATGGGTACCTGTATGCGCTGCTGCCGCAGGATTATGACCGGACGAGTTCGGCTCCTTCAGCGTATGTGAGCGGGGTGAAGAGGAACCAGTTTGAGGTAGTGAACGCGGAAGGGTTTACGGCGGACGGCATGCTGCACCTGCAGCCGGATGGGCGGAACTCCGGCGGGACCGCGCCCGCGGGGGTGGCGTGGCCGGCAGGGACGGTGGTGGAGCAGTGGGGAGGCGGTTCCTCGGTGGAGCTGGATGCGGTGCACATTAACCAGGTGCAGGGTCCGCAGGTGGCGGGTGGTTGGGCCGCGGGCTGCAATGAGACGAACGCGAATGCGTGCGGGGAGATCGAGGTTGGGGTGATGCCGGATGTGCAGGCACCGACGGCGAACCCGGCGACAAACCAGGTGGGTTTGTATACGGGGTTGGGCGATCCGAACGACTTGTTTTCCGGGGCGACGTCGGCGTTGCAGATGCGGAATATGGAGATGTTCTCGAGTGGAAGCAATCCGGCGATCGGGATGATCGTGGCCGAACACCGGGCGGTGATCACGATCGACGGCCCGATAGACCCGGAGCGGATGGAGAGCACGGCGGCGACGGTAGGGGGCACGACGGGCATGGAGGTGAGCATCGCGGGGGCCACGGGCGGCAGTGTGGTGTTCGCCCCGATGTATGCAAGCGGGACGCCGGCGGGGGTAACCCTGACGATGAACGGCGGCGAAGAGCTGTGGGATTCGCTGCGGGGGGTGTTCCACAAACACACGTCGCAGTTTGGCTTGTACCAGCAGTACGGGGCTTTTATGAACGGGCTGCAGTACCAAAATCTTTACTGCATGTTCGACTCACCGGCGGCGGATGGGGGGCATGTACAGAACCGGTTCTGCCAGGGCGGTGGGCCGAACAACACGGCGAATAACTGGACAGGGTATGGCGGCGGCATCGAGTACGACAACTGGAATGGGTCGAACTGGGTGCAGATGTTTAAAGTCTTTGGGCAGAACGGGACGGGGACGCTGAATGCGGCTGTGCCTGCGACGTTTGGAAGCAGCGTGTCGGTGGGTGGGACGGCTTCGATCGCGGGTGCTTTGACGGCGAGCGGCGCTTCTACTTTCACCAAAGGGGTGGGCGTCGGTGGAGCCCTGACGGCCTCGAGCGTGAATGGAACGATTACGGTAGACGGGACGACGTATAGATCGCTGAACGCGGCGTGGACGGCGGCGGTAGGGGCGGCGAGTTCCACGGGAAAGAACCAGACGATTTGGCTGGGGCCGGGGGCTTACCCGGTGACGGCAACGCTGGCGGAGCCTGCGAATGGGGCTTGCGTGAGTGTGATCGGCTCGGCGGGGATGACGGTGGGGGCGAATATCGGTTCGACGGCGACGACCCTGACGGTGCCCGGAAACCTGAATGGGGATGTGTTTTTCCTGGGCAACACAACGCTGACGGAGGGCTGCACGTTCAAGGACCTGAATATTCTGGCCGCGAAAAATGCGACACATGGGTTCGAGTTCCAGTGGGCGCGGGGGATGCTGCTGGACACGGTGGACGTGAACGATACGACGGCTGAGGGGATTCTGCTTGGGGAGAGCTCGGGCTCGCACCAGATGAACTCGCTGCTGCGGAACGTGACCGTGAGCTACAGTTCTGCGGCGTTTACGCCGGGTGGGCGGCCGCTATACGGGATTCATTTGCAGAAGACAGCGATCGATTCGGTGATGCACACGATTCTGGTGCGGAACGCGCAGGCGGCCTCGGTTTGGAACGAGGGTACGGGAAACACGGGATACGCGATTCACGGTTTTGGATACCCGTATACGTGTACAACGGCGCCTTGCTCGAACACGGCGACGTCGTCGAGTGCGGCGAATGCTTCCTGGGCGACGAACTATGTGGTGCAGGATACGGGCGGCGCCGGAAACGTGTGGACGGATGTGTATGCGGACTCGCCTGCGATTTCCGGCTTCATGATTGGGGCGAACGGGGTGGAGGTGCATGGGGGGCACGTGCAGTGGCCGGAGTATACGAGTTTCCCGGCGGCGAACTTGGCGACGGTGTCGAGCGCGGTGACGAATAACCTGTTGATTTCGGATGTGAGCTGCCTGGGGATGAGCGGGGGCGCGAACTGGATCAACTACCAGAGCGCTTCGGGGGTGCCGCCGACGTTTGCTTCGATCCATCACCTGACGGGGTGCGGGAACTACTACCAGGCGCTGGAACCGGCGACGACGACCGGGTTTTCGGGCGGCGGAGCGAGTAACAACGCTCCGGGAAATGGGGCGGTGGCGGCGGTGTGGGCGGCACCGAAGGCAGGGTCGGCGACGTACTCGGCGTATTCGGCGCAGGAGTACACGGGGTACCAGGGGGATTTATTCGACGGGCACATTGCCGGGCAGATGCCATTCTTCAACATTACGTATCAGGGAACGATCCGGTCTTCCGGCGGGTTGGCGTTGTCGACGGTGATCAACACGGCTTCGACGCTGGCGTTGACGACGGCGAACAAGAATGTGATCGCGAACACTTCCGGGGGAGCGCAAACGATCGCGCTGCCGAGTTGTTATACCCCCATGGCGGATAAGGCCTCGCCCACGGGGCTGGAGCTGACGGTGGTAAAGGCGGATGGGTCGTCGAACGCGGTGACGCTGCAGGCGGTGAGCGGACAGACGATCAACTATGCGGGGGCGAGCGCGGGAACGCTGGCGATCGGGTCGGCGGGGAAGCGCTCGATGGTGTGCGGGCCGGACAACAACTGGTACGCGTACTAGCCGTACGGGCGGGCCGCCTTCGGCGGGGTGGTGATGGAGCGGGCGGCTCGGCCGGGGCTGGATAGGCGGCTGATGGAGAAGGGCCGGCGGCGTTCCAAAGTGGAGCGCCGGCGGCCCTTTTGTTTTTGGGGCGGGCGCTTGGTGCGTGTGGGGCTAAGTGCAGGTTGGTCAACGCGAGGCAACGAAAAGGGGATGGAATGGCGATCACGTTTAAGTCGGTAGGGCACTTGTTTGCGACGTTTTGGCAAAAGGCGGAGAACGCGCTGCCGAAGATCGAGGGGACGGTAACGGTGGTCGAAGGCGTGAGCGCGGCGGTTCCGGGAGCGGCGGGCGCGGGACTGCTGACAGCGGAGCGCGCGGCGTATGCGGTGCTGGGAGAGGTATCGGCGGTGTTGAGCGCGGGGAGCGAGGCGGCGAAGCAGAAGCTGGCGGATACGGGGCTGGACATCCGTGTGCTGACGACGGTGGAAACGCTGCTGAAATCGGTGCCGCAGATTGTGGCGTTGGCCGAAGCGTTGTAGACAAGCTCCGGGGAGCCCGGACCGGCGCGCACTGTGAAACGCGCGCCGGTTCGGGAGCATGCGCCGGGGAAGCCGGCGCAAGGATTGGAACAAGGAGGGCTGCGATGATAGTGCGAGTGATGCAAGCGGGTGAAGCGACCACCCATGGGCAAATGGTGCAGATTCCAAATGTGGGCTTGTGCCAGGTCGTGGATAACGATGCGGGGCTTACGACAGCAAGCCAGCTGACAACCTGGTTGCAGGCGGCCCGGACGGCTGCGCAAGGGACAACTCTTTTGCGTACGCCGAAGCTGGCGCATGTGAACCAGAGCCCGGATAAGCATATGTATCTGGCGCTGGATGGCAATGGCAAGGTCGTGGCGCAGGTGACGGCGAGCTGAAGGGGGGACTGTATGGAGATACGGATCGAGCAGAAGCAGGGTGGGCAGCTGCTGGGCGTGGGTGCACCGGATGCGCTGGGACGCTTGGGGGAGTTGAGGACAGGAGCGGACCGGATGCGAGAGCAGGGTGTGCCTGTGCAAGGGCCGCGTGCTTTGCCGGGCATGCCGCAAGAACGGGATGACGCGGGTCGTTGGAAGTGACGAAGGGGACGGGAATGGATGTGATTACGCCGTTGAGTGCGGCGGAGACCGCGGTCGAGGAGACCGCGGCTAAGCGGGACGGGTACCTGCTTCGGGTGCTCGTCGCGGTAGATATGGCGGCGAACGTGGCACTGGGCGGCGCGGAAGACGAGACGATCTCTACCGACGCGGCGTTGATGGCCCGGAAGCATCAGGTACTGGGCGCGGTGGTGAGCCGGATGCTGGATTTGTTCCAGGCAAACCATGGCGCGAAAGCGGCGGCTGGGGACTTGGAACGGGTGGAAGCGGAAGAGCAGCGGCTGCGGGCGAGCGGGTTGGTGAGTGCGGGGTGACTGCTGAGAAAGGAGGGTGGGATGGGGGCGCAGGCGGACCTAAATGAGCTTTTACGGTATGGGGGGATGCTGGACCAGCGGCCGGCGATGCTGGGGGGCCGGACGGTGGCGATGTTTTTGGCCGAGTCGCTCCTAAAGGTGCGGGGGCGGGATGGGCGGGTGATTCCCCTGCGGGCGAATCGCGCGCAAAGAGAGTTTGAAGAGCGGCGCGGGCAGCGGAATGTGGTGCTGAAAGCGCGGCAGATGGGGATCAGCACTTGGGTGTCGGCGCGGTTATTTTTGAAGGCGATTACGGTGCCGGGGACGCTGAGTGTGCAGGTAGCGCATACGCAGGAGGCGGCGGAGGCGATTTTCGGGATGGCGCACCGGTTTTTGGCGCTGCTGCCGGAGTGGCTGCGGGAGGGCGCTTTGGCGACTTCGAAGGCGAATGCGCGGGAGATCCGGTTTCGGCGGTTGGATTCGGGGTTCCGGGTGGAGTCGGCGGGGGATCCGAATGCGGGGCGGGGATTGACGATCTCGAACCTGCACTGCAGCGAGGTGGCGCGGTGGCCGGGGGATCCTTCGGCGGTGCTGCAGGGACTGCGGGCGGCGCTGGCACCTGGGGGGGAGCTGGTGTTGGAGTCGACGCCGCAGGGGGCGCAAGGGTGCTTTTGGGAGGAGTGGCAGCGGGCGGGGGAAACGGGCGCGGTGCGGCACTTCTTTCCGTGGTGGTGGGAGGCGTCGTATGTGGGGATGGCCATCGCGGAGGATGTGCTGGAGGAGGACGAGCGGCGGCTGCGGGCGGAGCATGGGTTGAGTCTGGAGCAGGTTGGGTACCGGCGGATGCTGAAGGCAGGATTCCGGGAGCTGGCGGCGCAGGAGTTCGCGGAGGACCCGGAAAGCTGCTTTGCGGCGAGCGGGGACTGTATTTTCGATACGGGGGCGATCGATGCGCGGCTGGCTTCGGTGGAGCCTCCTATCGATACGGCGCGAAACGTTTGGACGTGGCTGCCGCCGACGGTGGGCAAGGCGTATGTGGTGGCTGTGGACCCGGCGGGCGGGGGCTCGGGCGGGGACTACTCGGTGGCGCAGGTGGTGGAGTTGGGGACGGGCTTGCAGTGCGCGGAGCTGCGGGTGAAGATGCCGGTGCGGGAGCTGAGCGAGCAAGTGGCGCGGCTGCATCGGGAGTACAACCTGGCTTGGGTGGTGGTGGAGCGGAATAACCATGGGGCTGGGGTGCTGGCGCATTTGGAAACCATGGTGGGGCCTTCGCGGGTGTACGCCGAGCGGGGGCAGGCGGGTTGGTTGACCTCGCCGGCATCGCGGCCGGGGATGCTGGCGGGGCTGGGAGCGATGCTGGTGGAGCGGCCGGAACTGTTTGCGAGCAAGCGGCTGCTGCGGGAGTGCCGGGGGTTCGTGCGGCTCGCGAATGGGAGGACGGGGGCGGGGAGCGGGATGCATGACGACTGCGTGATGGCAATGGCGATGGCGCATGCGGTTCGGGGGGAGTTGTTGGGGCGGCGGTAAACCTTCTGCATGACGAGCTTTTCGTGGCGGCATTGAGGAGAAGAAGTGGGGCGTCCGTGGATCATCGCCGGGATGGTTGACGCCAATCACCGGGTGTTTGGTGTGCGAGCATCAACAAAGACATGCCACGAAGTGGCCGCTAGCCGCGCAGGCGGTTTGGCTTTGAGGGAGTGGGTTGGCGGTAACGGCGTTGCAGCAGATCCGGAAGATGCGGGGCGGGGCGCAGAGCCACTTGATGCTGGGCTCGGATGGGCACGCGTATGTGGTGAAGTTCCAGAACAATGGGCAGAACCTGCGGGTGCTGGCAGCGGAGCTGCTGGCGACGAAGCTGGCCGGGCTGCTGGGGCTGACGGTGCCCCATTGCGATGTGGTGGAGGTGTCGGAGTGGCTGGTGAGCCGAACCCGGGAGCTGACGGTAGAAACCCCGGGCGGGGTGGAGGAGCCTTGCCGAGCGGGGTTGCAGTTCGGGTCGCGGCTGGTGGGCGGGTTGATGCCGGGGCAGACCGTGGACTACCTGCCGGAGACGCAGTTGGCTGAGGTGCGGAACCTTCAAGAATTCGCGGGAATGCTGGTGCTGGATAAGTGGACCTCCAATGCGAATGGGCGGCAGGCGGTGTTCCATAAGCGTCCGCGGCAGAAGCGATACGAGGCTACGTTTATCGACCAGGGGTACTGTTTCTGCGCGGGGGATTGGACGCTGAAGGATAACCCCTTGCGGGGGGTATATGGGAGGAACCTCCCGTATGCCTGGGTGACGGGGTGGGGGAGCTTTGAGC
Organism: Acidobacteriaceae bacterium; assembly: GCA_965218545.1. Lineage (GTDB taxonomy): Bacteria > Acidobacteriota > Terriglobia > Terriglobales > Acidobacteriaceae > EB88. The sequence goes on from CBDCLB010000003.1 coordinate 231,083, forward strand.
CGTGGATGAGCCGGCTTGAAAAGCTGGATCCGCAGGCGGTTTGGGAGATCGCGGAGGGGGTGCCGCCGGAATGGTATGGCGGTGCGATCTCGGAGATGGAACAGCTGGTTGAGAAGCTGCTGGCGCGGCGGGCACGGGTACCGGAGCTGATTGGGGCGTTTCGGGAATCGTCGCGGGCACCTTTCCCAAATTGGATGCGGGGGGAGGCGGAGGTGGGGAGGAGGCTGTTTGCGGCACCTGGGCGGGACGATGTTAGAGGTGGAGTGCAGTAAGGTGGGCTTGTGGTGAATGGGCGGCGGGAATGCGAGTTCTTTCTGATCCGGTACGTCGCGGATGCGGTGAGGAACGAGTATGTGAATATCGGGGTCTTGCTACGGGAGGCTTTCCCTCAGGAAGGACCGGCAAGCGCGCCGGTGCTGCGGTTTACGCGGGATTGGGGCCGGGTGCGGTGCGTGGACCCGGAGGCGGATACGGAGATGCTGGAGGCGCTCGAGGGGGAGCTGCGGGGGCGGCTTGCGAGCGAGGGTGCCGGGAGCGTGCTGGAGGGGATGGAGGATTCGTTTTCAAACCTACTGCAGGTGACGGAGGGCAAGGGAACCCTGGCGGAGTCGCTGATCGCGGAGGTGGAGTCGCTGATGCGGGTATATGTGGAGCCCCGGAAGGTGGCAGGCGGCGCGCGGAAGCGGAGCGGGAGGGCGAAGATACAGGCCGCGATGCGAGGGCAGTTTGAACGGGCGGGAGTCTGGGAGTTGATGCGGAAGCGGATCGCGGCCTCAGGGTATACGCGGGCGGGAGATCCTTTAAAGATCGATTGCGGCTACCGGCCGAACGGGGTGATCCGGATGATGCACGCGGTGTCACTGGATGGAGAAACGGAGCTGGGGAAGGTGCTGGCGTTTTCGATGCCGGCGCTGCGGGAGGGGGTGGCGCGGGTGGAGGGGGCGACGCTTGAGTTTACGGCGGTGGTGGAGCCTTTGCGGGAGGTCGCTTCGGACGCAGAGGAGGATGAGGTGGCCGCGTACCGGTTCGCGGTGGAAACGATGGAGGTAGGGGGGATCCGGGTGATGACGACCTCGGATTTGCCGCGGATAGCGGAGACGGCGCGGCGGGAGTTATTGGGCGTGTGAGCTTTGTCGCGGTGAACCTGCTGTTTCCGGTCGTGCTGGCGGTGCAGAATGCGGAGGAGTATGCGCGATATGGGGAGTTTGCGGGGGCGTACCGGGGGCGGTTAGCAGGATAAATCCTGACGCGGGGCGTGATTCGAAATGCGATGGTGTTGTTGACGATTGCTGCCGCGATGCTGGATGGGATGACGTACTTGCGGGAAAGCTCCGCCTTGTCGGCTGCTGCGCAGGTTGCGATCTTTGCGCTGAGTCTGAACTGCGCTTGGCATTGTGTGCTGACTTTGAAGCGGAGGACGATGATGCCTGGGACGGCGACGGCTGTCGGTGTGGTGCTGCCATATTCGGTTTGGGCAATAGCTGCGATGCGGGCGAGTTTCGGCGTATCGTCCTTAGCGTTTTTGTCTTATGCGGTTGTTGGCGCGCTCCTTCAGCCGGTTGTGATTTTGCTGTTTCTCGGGATCAGCTACGGAGCGGTGCAAGTGATGCGGCAAGTCCAAGGCATGCTATGACGGACGATGTTGAGAGCCTGATCGCGGGCAGCGAGAAGCTGACTGAAATCTTCGGGTCCTGGCCTTCTTTTCACGATGCGGAGATCTTGAATCTTGATTTCTGGCGAGGGGAGGTCGTTCCGGAGCGGGATTTGTGGGTTTTTCCGGTTTTGACCTTGCTGGTTCATGTTTGGGAGATGACTCGGGAAACAGACTCGGAGGGCTATCTGGTGCTGCGGAAACACACGCGGGTTACGCTGCGCTTTCGAGATGTTTCTGAGTTCAGAATGTCTCACTTCAACCACATCAATACAATCCTTGAGCTTTCGATCGAAAAGGGGGAAGCTAAGGGGCGTGGTCTCACTCCTTTCCTGGTTGGGATGGAGGGAGCTCTCGGTTTTCGTGCATCTTTCAAGTGCTTCTATATCGATGTAGTCGCAGCGGCGCCTTGCGATGCGAGTGGGCGGGAGCTGGTGTAAATCTGACCTGCTGGAACGAGTGGCCGACCAGGCTGCGCTGAAGGGTGGCGTAGTATTTGCGGGAAACGGGTAGGCTTGAGTTATGGATGTGTTTCGAACGGTGCTGCTTTAGGCTGCGCTGATTTTGCTGCTGTGCGGTCGAAAGGCGGGTCGTGAGCTTTCGCTCACGAAGACCCACGTCTGAGCCACCCCAGCGAGCATGGACCGCTCGCTGGGGACCCCGGAATCGAGACGTGGGGCACCCGACTTCTTCGATGAATGCGTGGGATTCGAATTTGTAAGTTGGCGTAGTATTTGCGGGTTGCGCGGTATGCTTGAGTTAAGGATGAAGTCTTGGACGGCGCGGCTTAAGAGCTGCGCCGTTTGTGTTTGCGCGTGAATGGGAAAGGCGAAAAGCAGGTCCTTAGCTCTGCTCAGGATGACCTTGTTTCAAGGGGAATGGAATGAAATACTTAGCAAGCACACGCCACGAAGCAGGGCTACGCCCCAGAAGTGGCCGCTAGCCGGGCGCCGCACTATCTAAGGCGCAGTAGGCGGCTTGGCTTTGACTTTGGGAGTAAGTAAGGCGGTTTGGCTTTCGGGCTGGCCGCTTTTTTGTTTGGGCTAAAGGGAGGCGGCGGGATGGGTGTGGCGGAGGCGGTGCGGCGGTTGTGGGGTGGGGCGGCGCGTGAAGCGGCTGCGGAGCTGGACTTGGCGGCGGGGGTTGGGGAGGTTGCGGCCCGGCGGAAGTCGGCGGGGCTGCCGGGGTTGCTGCAGCCCTACAGCGGCGCAAGGGCGGCGCTGCCGAAGATGACGCCGGTGAGTTTGCGGCGATTTGCGGAGACGCCGGTGGCGCGGCGGGCGATCAATGTCATTAAAGACCGGGTGGCAAGTCTGCAGTGGCAGGTGCGGGTGAAGGGGTCGGCGGCGGGCAGCGTAGAGGGTGCGGACGCGAAGCTGCGGGCGCTGCGGTTTGCGCTGGAGGAGCCGAATGCAGTGGACTCGTTCCGGTCGCTGCTGGAGCAGGTGCTTGAGGACGCGCTGGTGAGCGGGGGCGGAGCGATCGAGATGGAGCTTACGGGCGACCCGGAGCGACCGTTTTCGCTATGGCCGGTGGATGCGGCGACGATTCAGGTGAATCCGAAATGGGATGGTTCGCCGTCGACGGCGCGGTGGGCGCAGACGACGGGGGTTGCGGCGGGGCCGGCGGGTGGACAGGTGTTGCTGCTGGACGAGGAGCTGATGTATCTGCGGATGAATCCGCGGACACATACGCCGTTTGGGCTGGGGCCGTTGGAGGTGGCATTTGAGACGGTGAACTCGTTCCTGGCGGCGCACCGGTTCGCGGGGCGGCTGGCGAGCAATGCGGTGAGCCAATATGCGCTGTGGATGAACGAGACTACGCCGGAGCAGCATGACCGTGTGGTGCGCTGGTGGCAGGACGAGGTGGAGGGGACGGGGCGGGTGCCGGTGCTCTCGACCGAGCAGAAGCCGGAGGTGCTGCGGTTTGCGGCGGGAACAGATGCGGACTTGCGGTTGAGCTGGCAGCAGTTCTTGATCCGGATGGTGGCGAATGCATTTGGGGTGCCGCCGATGGTGCTGGGTCTCGAGGGGGATGTGAACCGGGCTACGGCCGAGGCGCTCGCGGATGAGCTGTTCCGGTCGGCGGTGGCACCGCTGGCGCGGCTGGTAGCGGAGCACCTGACGCGGGATTTGTTTGCGAAGCGGCTGGGGTGGCGGGAGTTCGAGTTTGTCTTCGTGGAACTGCAGGCACCCGATGAGCTGGAAACGGTGGGGATGCAGGTACAGCTGCTGCAGGCGGGGGTGTTGACAGTGGATGAGGTGCGGGCGATGCGGGGGTTAGCGCCGCTTGGATCCTTTTCGACAGCAGCTGCCACTTCGCCAGCTTGAAAGTTCGGAATGTGACTTTCTGGGGGGAGGAAAGTAGGACTTTCATCACTGCGCTCCCCAGGATGACCGAGGTCTTTGCGAATTGGACCGGCGTGTCGCGAGCTTTGGCTCACGAGGACCTACGTCTCAAACGCGAAACATGGGCGCCCATTCGGGCGGCTATCTAGCTACTGAGGAGATGGAGGGAGGATTCGGCGGGGTTGGTGGGATGACTGGGCGTGGGCAGAAGAGGGGAGGCGGGAATGCGGTTGGAGGCGATGGCTATGGGGGTGCCAGAAGTTGCGGGGCATCCGAACCGAATTTTGTTTGAAGGGGTGCTGACGACGGTGGATGAGCCGAGCACACGGCCGCCTTCGGGGGCGAGGGGGCACCGGGTTGTGCTGACGAGCGCGGCTGCGCTGGCGGCACTCCCTTCGCTGCTGGGGATGGCGGTGGGGTTTACGCCGGGGTACGACGGGCACGATGTGCGGCGGAAGTGTGGGCTCATCACGGAGGCGGATGTGGTGGGCCGGGAGCTGCGGGTGCGCGGGTATGTATATGGGCGGGATTTCCCGGAAGTAGTGCGGGAGGTGGAAGCTGCGGTGCCGGGCTCGATGGGGATGAGTTATGAGCTGGCAGAGGCGCAGGTGGAGGACATGCTCGCGGATGTGTGGACGGTAAAGCGGGCGATGTTTACCGGGGCGGCGGTGCTGCTGCGGGACAAGGCGGCGTACCGGGGAACCTCGTTCCGGCTGGTGCGGAACCGGTGCCGGGTGGGGGTGCCATCTCTGGCGGCGGGTTTGGAGCGGGCACGGGAGATGTTCTCTCCCGCGCGGGAAACAGGTTTTGGACAGAAAGGATACGGACTGCAATGGAGCTAGAGATGAGTGAACCGCTGGCGAGTTTAAATGCAAGCCTCGAACGGCTAGGCGAAAGGGTAGCTGCGGCAATGAGCTTGATGGAGAGCTCGGCTGCGCGGCTGGAGCAGCTGGGGGCTTCGCAGACGGGCGAAGTCGGCAAGATTACGGCCTCGGTGGAGAGCTCGACACGCGAGGCGGAACTGGAACACCGGCTCGAAGAGGCGGAGCGGGAGCTATCGACGCTGCGGGCGAGCGCGGCGGCCCCGGCGCGGAAAACGCTTGCATCCGCGACCGTGCAGCTGCTGGCGAAGCAGGGGATCGACGCTGGTGAGGCGATGGATGTGCGGGCGCTGGACGCGGCGCTGGAGGGGATGAGCGTGGAGCAGCGGATCGCGGTGAAATCGCAGATGCTGCGGGCGGGGACCTTAACGCTCTAGGGTGCAAGGGCGGGGCGGGCAGCGCCTCAGCGCGCGGGCGATGGCCGGCTGCGAGCGCTGAAGGCCCAAGTCTTTGCTCAGGAGGGCCTCGCCTGCTGGCAAAGGCGCGGGCGCTTGCGGTTTGAGCTGGAGCGAAGAGGTTTTGAATTAGGGGCCCTCATCGCATTTCGAGTTTAACGGAGTAACAAACGCCCTAAGTGGGCAGGGAGAGTAACGAATGAAGGCGAATTTCTTAGAAATCCACTCGGCTGCCGACTTTATCGGGCCTGGCGCTGTCGAAGTACCGTTGTATCAGAGTGAAATTACGGACATTGTGCGGCGGCGCGGAGCTTTTGGGCAGAGGATCCGGCAGGTGCCGGCGACCGGACACCCTTCGCGGTTCTTCGAGGAGACAGCCATTCCCTCGCCGGGAGCGGCGGGCTTTGTAGACCCACGAAACATCGCGGCACCCGTGGTGACGCCAACGCGTGTGGAGCGCTCGGTTCCCTTGAAGGCAGTCGTAGCGCAGCTGGCGTATAACTTGTTCGACGTGGAGCTGGGTGTACAGCAGAAGCGATTCGCTTATCTGCAGGCGAAGGATCTGCTAGACACAGTAGACGGCGTGCTGCGATCGCACGATGTGGCGCTTTGGAACGGTTCGGATACTTCGCTTACTGCTCCGACCACCGCGCAGTATTACGGGGCTGCCGCGCAGATCGCGGCGGGCGGCAACTCGACGACGACGATTGGGACGAGCGCTTCGATCACGGATGGACTTAAATCCGTGGTGGCGCAGATGGTGGCGAACTCAGGTTTCGAAGTGCGGCCAACCGCGATTTATGCGAATCCAGTGCTGCTGGATCTGCTAGATCGCGAATTGAAAACAGAATTTAACGTGGTGTTGAGCACGCAGGAAGTTTCGGCTGGGCTGCGTGTAAAAACTTTGTCGACGCAGGCGGGAGAGCTGCCGCTAATTCCGGATTGGACTTTGAGCTACACGGGAACGCCGGGTTCAGGAAGCGCGGTATTGCCGGCTTACATCGTGACCGAGGATATGATCGAGTATCACTGGCTGGGCGACCCGAATGCGCGCATTTTCCAGTTAGGCTTGCCTGGTTCGCTGGCACAGCAATATGTAGTGGCGAAATTCGGCGGGTTGGTGGTAAAGGGTGCGAGTTATGCGCACGCACAAGTGCTGGTAGATCGCTAGTCGGTTGGTTGCTAGGGAGAGCGGTACGGGCTTACGCCTACGAAGACCCACGTCTCAGAGTTGAGACGTGGGACACGCGTACTGCTCTCCAGTCCATGCTGGGCTGTGGTTGAGATGGTGTACATGGGCTGCTCGAACCTGGGCAGCCTCTTTTTGTTTGTGGGGAGGGTGGAATGGGATATCTGCAGCCGACTGAGTATGAGACTTTTGGGCTTGCGCCGGACACAACGGATGACTGGGTAAGAGTGGCTTCGGCAGTAATGGAGACCTACTGCCGGCGGATCAGCTTGCTGGCGACGCAGTATACGGAGCGTAAGCGTTTGCTAGCGGGATCGCAGGACCTGCAGTTGAGTTATCTGCCGCTGGTTGCAGTGGCACCCTCAGCGAACCCGATTGTGCAGATACAGGCGAGATACACCTTTCCGCGGCGGGGGGAGCCGCAGAATGAATTTGAAGGAATTTGGACAGCGTTTTCGCTGCCGGGAAGCTGGGTCGCGATCGACCCAACGTCGGTGGACTGGATGCCGGATGGGGGCTTGACGCTGCCCCTGAACGTGCTTGGGCTGCCATTCAACGAAATAGCGGTGACGTATACGGCGGGGCTGACGGCTGTTCCTGACGCTGTGAAGAGCGCGTGCGCGCTAATTGTAAAGAACGCGCAGAGTACGCCGGGGATGAATGTGAAGTCGAGCCGGGTGGACATGCTGCAGGTACAGTATTTCTCGGATCAGCTAGTGGACAGCACGGTCAAGACACTTTTGCGGCCGTGGGTCGCGAACCGGTTGGGGTGAGCAATGGCGGATTGGAGCGTAAGAAACCAGAATGAAAGTGCCCAGCGAATGGCGGATGTGCTTTTGCGCGCGACCGGGGGTACAACGGCGACGTTGCTGGTCTCGCCGGTGCAGGGAGACGCCACTGATGGCGGGCAGATAGGGCTCACTCCGCCGAGTTTCCAAGCGCTTGCGCTGGGGCCCGTGACGTTTCGGCGGACACGGCCAGTGATGGCCGAGGGAGAAGCTGCTAAGTATGAGCTGCTTGTATCGGCTTCCGCGGTAGCAGAGCAGGTTGGACTCTTGCAGCTGGGTTCAGCGGCTGCGCTATTTGAAATTGTGGCCGGAATCACGATAGCCGGGCTAGAGCTGAATTTAGAAGGCTGGGGATGCACGGTGCACCTAGGGCAGCCCATGTTCTACCGGCTGATGCTACGGGCGGGCACCCCCAAGGCGCAAACGCCGCAGAGTTAAGGGGGAGCGATGCAGAACGCGAAGGATAGCTTTTACATTGCGCTGCGGGACCGGCTGGCAGCGTTAAACCCAGTGCGCATGGTGAAGGTACGCGGAGCGCAGCGGCCGTCGCTCCTGGTGGAAGACGCAGAGACAGCCCAAAACCAGCTAATGAACGACGTGTTTGTCTTGCGATGGACATCTGTTGCTGTGGTTCCACAGTATTCGTGCCGATTGATTAGCCTAAGTTGCGAGCTAATCTATAGCACAAGCGGAACACAGGGGATTGCGGGGCTGGACCGCGGGCGCTCTTTGAGCGAGATGGACCGAGAGCTGCTGGCGATTCTTCACCCGCTTTGCACGCCAAAGCGGGACTATGCGCCGACAGCTGCAATGCGCACCAATGTGTTTTGGACGGAGCCGGAGCTGGGGATAACTGTCGCGGACCGAAATGCGCTTACCCGCACGGCGAGGACTACTGTGTTTAGTTTTGAAGAAAGCGGTGAGCTATGACAACGCCGGGTGTGCTTATGCCAATGCTGATCCCATTTGTTACACGGAGCACACGCGCTTATTACGCTCCTGTAAACCGGGTTACTGGAGCACCTACAGTCTTCGATCCTGCGGTGCAATGGAATTGGCTAGTGGACGCACCGACGGAACCGTGGGTAGATCTGGGAAGAGTGACAGCGTTCACCAGGACGGCGGAGAGCAAGATTACCGAATTGACGGCGGGAGCGCCCGCGACCTTACAGCTCCAAAGCCGACAAAGCCTGGGGGCTGCAGTGGGCTTCCAATTCGATGCTTGGAGCAAGCTCTCCATGGCCTTGGCAACTAGTTCTCAGCACATGAATCTGCTTGCGCCGTCGTCGTCTCTTCCCACGGTGGCATCAGGAGGAAAAGCCGCACCGGCGGTGGCGCTCCAGGCGAATTCTAGTGCGAGCGTTTTGTACCTTCCGCCATCGTCGGGCATGGCTTTGACAATTGGATCCATGGTCGTCGTGGATGACGACTATGCCGGGCAAACAGGTTTCGTGGGCGCCGGCGTTGCCGGAAGCTGGGTGCGGGATCCTGCTTTAATTCAGAACGAGCCCGATTACGTACGCCGCGTTTCAATTAATGTAGGTAGGGTCGTCGCGATTGGTCTGGACGGAGGGGTCCAGCTTGCGACTCCGCTGCTTGCCGGCACTCCTTCCGCAACGATGAAAGTACAGCAAATAGTCGGCTTCGTCGACCGAGAAGGTGGGTTGTTTTTCCACGAGTGGTCTGCTTTGTTTGTAACCGAAGGCTCGCAGGGTGAAACGCTTTTCCATTACTACCCGCGTCTGCAGGCGTGCCAGGGGGCCACGGAGGCGTCGACCCCTCTGGGTTCGCTACTCGAAGTAAAGTCGCCGGCAGCTAAGTTCAGGGCCCTTCCAGTGATTGACGGAAGCGACGGCTCACACGTTGTTTGCTATCGAAGCTTTATCCCAGGACCCGCGAACCGAATTTAAACCTTAGAGGCGCTTTATGAGAGTGTTTATCGACAATTTCGACGGGTCAGGCGCGATAGACTACACACCCGGAATCCAATTTGGCATGGAAGCCACAATCTTGCGCTCACTGAACGAGCCCACCTTGTGCAGATTACCTTTTCTGATCGGATCGAGCTTAAGACTTCCTGAGCCGGGAGCACACGTTCAGATTGCTTCGCTAGACGGCCAGATACTTTTCACAGGCTTTGTCATCGAAGCACCTGCTGTCGCGATCATTGGGGAACAGGCAGCCGGAGCAGTCCGGTCCGCACTCATCTTGGCGGCCAGCGAAGAGGCCGTGCTCGATGGCTCGGTTAATACTGCGGGAAGGACGCTGCTCGCACAGTCAGCACAGCAGAACTGGAGCGCGCTCGGTTTGTTGCCAAGGCAAGCCGGTATAACCATCTCGCTAGCGGAACAGCTGGGAAGCGCGAGTCGGTTGGAGCTGAACCAAGGGAGCCGGTGGTCGGAGTCCGCAAGCGAACTAGCTGCGAGTACACGAAGTGCTTACCAAAGCGTGGCTTCCCGGATTCACGTGTCTCCGCTGGGTACAACCGTGCACACCATTCGAGAGGATGACGCTGGCTTGCAGTTTGACAGTGTTAGTCCGAATGATTTGCGCTGGCTAGCCAGTGACATAACCGTGATCGGACGGGAAGAACCCAGGGCTTACATAACGGAAATATTCCAGGGAGACGGAGTCACTGCGTCGTTTCTTTTGTCTGAAAAACCCTTTGTCCCGAGCGCGCAGCAAAAGACTTCCATAGTCGATCTATTTCAAGGCACACATCTCAATCCCCAGCTATGGTCGCTTGTCGACCCCGGCGGGCACATAGCCCTTGCGGCTGGAGGACTTACCTGCACTGGGGGTTCTGGCAAAAGCAATGAGAGTACCGTTTCTTCGGTTCAACAGTTGGAGATGGGTGGGAGCATTGTCCTTGAGGCGGGAGGCGGACAGTTTTCCCCAGGGTGTTCTGGGGTCGTCTGCGGCTTGTTTGCCGGCACGGTAAGTGTAGAGTCCTGTTTCGCAGGGTTCATCTTAACATCGTCGGCGGACAGGATCTTGGTTTCTTCACTTGTAAATGGAATGGAATCCGGGTCCACTTTTCAAGTGATCCCGGGCCGGCTGTACACGTTGCGCGTGAGAGTCGTCGTACCTGAAGTAGAGCGCGTTCGACAGTCCTACTTTTACGAAGGAGCTAAAGGGAGCGCTTCATCGGGAGGAGAAATCGTTCAGAGCGCAGGATGGCTCCATTTTGAGATACAAGATGTGACGAGCGGGACGCCGTCGGTTTCGGAGGTTCTATTTTCAGGGGCAATCGCTGTTGTTCCGGCCGCATGCATTGTGGGGCCCCTCTGTAGCGGATCGCTATCCTACAGCTTGAAAAGTCTGACGTGCACTCAATCCGGGCCACTTTGGGTTGGATCGAGTGAGACGGGCGGAATAAAACCGACGCCCTTAATCGTCGGCAGTTCACAACAGGGCGGCGCTTGCCACCTAACAAGCTCGGACACACTCACATTTTACCCGGAAAGCGTGCCAACTCCAGGCTCGCTGATATATGCGTCGTATCGCAATCGGGGGAGATCCGTTGCTCGGCGCATCCTGCCTGTTAATTCAGGCCAAGGGGCACCCATTTCAGCCTTGACCTGGATAGGCACGGTGACTCGCCCGACCGCTTGGAGCAGCATGGATTGTGGCTACGCCGCGGATGCTTTACTAGGCGTAGTATCTAGCGGCATTGCGCCGGTTAAGGGCATTTACTCAGTGATCGCATCTTCCTCGGCTTACAATCCGTGGCCTGGCGATTCGCTCGTTTCTGAGAACTTAGAAGGTAATGTGAGCCCCTGCGGAATCGTTCGCTCCGTGCAACTCAAGCTTCTAGGCGGAGCGCCTCCGCTCGTCTCGTACGAAGCTGCTTTTGCTAGTGAACCCAACAGCACCGTCAGCATGCAGCTGTCACATTCGATTCCGCAGGACGTTACATTGCCGCAGCAGGCAACGGCGTATACCGCGAATGTACCTAGTCTCAGCGAGCTGGGGGTCACGGCGATCACGGGGACGACCTTGGAGGTGAGCATCGGCGCGGCCATACCGGTAAACGGAGGAGTAGAAGTACGCAGGCGGGACGACACTTTTGGTCCGGGAAGCGACTCCGATTTGGTGCTCAGGTCTTCTACGGAGTCCATCACTGTTCCTCGTGTTAGCGCGCGAGAGGCGTATTTCTTTCGCATCTACGACGGGTCAACTCCGCCGAACTATTCCGCCTTCTCAGCTGCAGTGTTGATCAACGTTACTTTTTAGGAAAACAGCATGCTTGCCTCATCGTTAATAATGCCCGGAGGAGAGACTCACACCTTCATTTGCGGCGCAATCGTCTTGTGGGTATTTTCAGCTGCTGTCAGCGCAATGAGCTCACCCGTAGCCACGAGTAGCCAAACATACCAGTGGTTATTCAGATTCCTGCATCTGCTCGCTGCAAATCTGGATAGAGCAGGCCTTCTAGGTAGCGAAGTGACGACCCTGAAAACACCCCCCTTTCTCAAGTAGGGTAGGACAGTAACGCGAAAGCTACGGGGGGGCACTAGGAGAAGGAAAGGGCAAGCTATGCGATCGCTTGATGCGCTAGAGCGTTTGGAGGTGCGGGCCGGGTTGAGCGCAGAGTTTGGAAAGCTTACAATGCGGGAATGAACAATGGGCCGCTAGTGGGTGTTCTGATGGGGAGTAAGAGTGACTATGAAGTGATGCAAAGCGCCACTCAGCTCTTGGCGGAGTTTGATATACCTCATGAGGCGCGAATTGTATCCGCCCATCGAACGCCCGAACTCCTGTTTCACTATGCTTCCTCCAGCTGGGAACGGGGAGTTCGCGTGATAATTGCGGGTGCCGGAGGAGCAGCGCATTTGCCCGGAATGCTTGCCGCAAAGACGATTACTCCCGTTCTGGGTGTACCCATACCAGCGACTGTTCTAAATGGAATTGACTCGCTCCTCTCCATCGTGCAAATGCCTCGCGGAGTCCCAGTAGGCACTTTGGCCATCGGTAAACCGGGTGCTGCCAATGCCGCAATCTTTGCCGCGCAAATTCTAGCGCTTTCGGATGACGGCCTGGCGAGCAAACTTCGGGTCTGGCGAGAGCAGCAGGCGCGGCAAGTCTTATCACAGGAGTTTTCGGGATGACGCCGATTCTGCCCGGGGCAACCATCGGCATCCTAGGCGGAGGGCAACTTGGCCGGATGATGGCCATGGCTGCTCGTTCGCTGGGTTACCACGTGCGAGTAATGGATCCCGACCCGTCGTGTCCAGCGCGCTTCGTTGTGGACAGCTGCTTGAAAGGCGGCTGGAACGATGCGAGTGTTGCGGCGGATCTCGCGCGTGGCTGCGATGTGGTGACGTTAGAGATAGAGCAGGTTAGCACGCAGTGCCTGACTGCAGCGGAGCAACATGCGCCGGTCAGGCCAAACCCCGCGACGATGACGCTGGTGCAAAATCGCATTCAACAGAAGGTTTGGCTGGCGCAAGCAGGTTTCCCGGTGGGCCCTTTCCTGCCGGTTCGGTCACTTGACGACCTTCAGCGAGTAGCGATTGCGCTTGGACCCAACTTGTTCCTAAAGAGCGCGCGAGGCGGTTATGACGGGCGAAGCCAGGTTCGCATCATGGCTGGATTCCCGGCTGAACTCGAAAGTGCTTGGGAGTCGCTTGGAAAACAGCCCTGCGTTGCGGAGCAAGCGATCGCTCTTCGGAAGGAAGTCTCCGTGATGGTCGCACGTCGGCCAAGCGGGGAGGTGCGGATCTTCCCAGTCGCACACAATCATCACGAGAAGCAGATTCTCGTTTGGAGTGCCCTACCTGCCTCGCTTTCGCCCGAACTCGAGCGCACTGCTCGCCAAATAGCAATGGAGCTTGCCGAAAAGCTCCATCTCGAAGGTGTTTTAGCCGTTGAGATGTTTCATACAGAGGATGACCGGCTTCTAATAAATGAGCTTGCGCCACGGCCGCACAACAGCTATCACACGAGTGAGCGAGCCTGCTCTACCAGTCAATTCGAGCAGGCAATCCGGGCTGTTTGCGATCTCCCACTCGGGGATACGGACGTTGTGCGGCCCGCGGCGATCGTAAATTTACTGGGAGATCTCTGGCTCGCAGGACACCCGCGTTTCGATCGCGCGCTCGCCATCCCTGGCGTAAATCTTCACTTATACGAAAAGCAACAACCTAGAGCTGGAAGAAAGATGGGCCACTTATCCGCGATTGCCGACACTCCAGAGCAGGCGGTTGAACGGGTCTTACTTGCTAAAAAGCAACTAACAACTGTAGAGGGATGAGGTTGCCTCAATCCTCAACCGATGTCCTCACTCCAGTTTTCAAGAGACTTCTTCACCTCGGCCATGAATTTGCCTGCGTCGGATCCGTCGATGATGCGATGGTCGAAGCCGAGCGTCAGGTGGATGACGTTTCGGATTGCGATCGAGTCAGTCCCTAAGTCGTCCGTGATTACAGCCGGCTCCTTGAACAATCCGCCGATGCCGAGAATGGCGCTTTCCGGCATATTGATCACCGGAGTTCCGAACTGTTCTCCATAGATGCCGGCGTTGGTAAGCGTAAAGGTGCTGGTGCCCACCTCGTCGGGCTTGAGCTTCTTGCCGCGGGCGCGCTCGGCCAAATCGGCGATCGCGCGGGCGACACCCAGAAAGCTGCGCTCCTCGGCCTGTTTGATGACCGGCACGATCAAGCCCCAATCCAAAGCGACCGCGATCCCTAAGTTGACGTTCGCATGATACCGGACCGCGTCACCCTCAATGGATGCATTGATGATGGGCATCTTGCGCAGGGTAGCAGTCACGGCGCGGGCGATAAACGGCATATAAGTGAGCTTGACGCCGTTGCGCTGCTCGTACTTGCTTTTCTCCTTTTCGCGCAGACGGACGATCCGCGTCATGTCAATCTTAAAGACTGTATGCACATGCGCGTTGGTGCGCTTGGATTCCACCATGCGTTGCGCGATGATGGAGCGCATTTTGGTCATGGGCACAAGCTGGCCCGCGAGCGCCGGGGCCGGGCTTGCCGGCACAGCAGGGGCCGAAGCAGGCGCTTTCGGGGCTGGGGTGGCGGCAACTGGAGCGGCAACCGGCGCTGGAGCGGCCGGCATGGCGGCCTTCTCCAGATGTCCGAGCACATCTTCTTTTGTAATCCGGCCAGCCGAGCCGGTTCCCGCTACTTCCCGCAAATCCAGTTCGTGCTCCCGGGCGATTTTGCGCACAAGCGGGGAAGACCGCAGCTTTTCCGCTAACGCAGGCTCTGCGGCCGCAAGGTTGGTAGGCCCGCTCGGCACCGGCGACGGTTTGCCTTGCACGGCCGCAGGCGCGCCCTTGGCGGGTTGCGCCACGGTGCCCGCAGCCACTCCACCGATCACCGCGACGGTCGTATTCACCTGAACCGTCGCGCCAGCCTCGGCTTTGATTTCCCTGAGTACGCCCGCAACCGGCGCGGGGATCTCCGCATCCACCTTATCCGTCGAGATTTCAAAGAGCGGCTCGTCCCGTTCGACCTTGTCGCCCACCTGTTTGAGCCATTTTGTGATAGTACCTTCAAAGATGGATTCGCCCATCTGCGGCATCACCACATCCGTCGCCGCCCCTCCTTCGCCGCCGGTCTTTTCCGGCTCGGCCGGGATGGAATCGGCCTTCACAGGAGCGGCAACGTCCGCGCCCGCCTCGCCAATCACCGCAACCACCGTGTTCACCTGGACGGTCGCCCCCGCTTCGGCCTTGATTTCCTTCAGGGTTCCCGCGACAGGCGAGGGTATTTCCGCATCCACCTTGTCCGTCGAGATCTCGAACAGCGGCTCGTCGCGTTCGACGGCATCGCCGGGCTTTTTGAGCCACTTGGTTACGGTTCCCTCGAAGATCGACTCGCCCATCTGGGGCATCACTACATCGGTTACCATTCCGTTCTCCTGCCCAGGCGTGTCGTCACCTGCAAACATTTCAATATACGATATTCCCGACGCACGACGCTTCCCCTCCCGCGGCTGTGCCCGGACCCTGGCAAAATTCCTCGCAACCCACGATTTGCTCCAATCCGCCATCTCACTCCCTGCACACCCAATTAAGGAGCGAAGCCCAATGAGCTTCATGAATGTTCTTTCCTCTTTCGCTGGTCAGGGCGGCACATCGCAAGCCACGCCCGAGCAGCATGCATCGATCGTCCAGTCCCTTCTCCAGCATTTCAGCGGACAGCCCGGCGGGCTTTCAAGCGTGACCGATCAGTTCCGCCAAAACGGCATGGGCAACCACGTCGACTCATGGATGAACTCGCAGCCCGGCCAGCAGCCGCAGCAGCTTCAGCCTGACCAGGTCGAGCAAGGACTGGGGCAGCAGCACGTAGATGCCATCGCCCAGCATGCCGGCGTGAGCTCCGGAATGGTGAAAGCAGCGCTTGCCTTCGGCCTTCCTATGCTTATGTCGCATCTGTTCCAAGGCTCCGGCGCGCTCCCGCAACAAGCCACCAGCGGCGGCGGTCTCGCCGGCCTCGCGCAGGGTCTTTTCTCGCGTATCTAATGCATTTCAGAAAGGATCCAGAGTGGCCGATCTTAATCAACTCAAGCAAAAATATGCCCCCGTCCTCGACCTGTTTCAACACTTCGCCGCGCAAGGTACCCAGCTGCAGCAGGTCTCACTCGACGGCGATAAGCTCCTGGTGAAAGGCACGGTGCCCTCCGCTGTCATCGCCAACCGCGTTTGGGACACCATCAAGCAAGTGGACCCGTCCTACGCCGACCTCCATCATGAGATCGGTACAACCGGCGGCGCGGACCAGCCGTACACTATCGCCCCCGGCGACAACCTGTCCACTGTGAGCCAGTTTTTCTACGGCTCGGCAAACCACTATAAGAAGATCGCGCAGGCAAACGGCATCAGCGATCCAGACAAAATCCACTCAGGTCAGGAGATCCAGATCCCCGTCCTGAGCTGACCCTTGCCGAGCGCCAGAACTCTACCGCGCGTTTGCCGCGCATGGGCCCGGCGCTCTGCTTCATGAGTGCAATCTGAACGGCCGACCCACGATCGCGCCGGCGCGTTTCCATACTGGCCGGAAGAGCTTACACTAGTCCGCGAGCCAATTTGAGCCCGGCCATCCCGATGTACAATCCGCGAGCAACCGCCGATATCCGCCCCGCCGCCATTCACGATGCCACAGCAATCGCCACGACCCATGTAGCAAGCTGGCGGGCCACCTATCATGGCCTCGTTCCGCAACCCTATCTCAACAGCCTAGATATCGAGGAGTTCGCCCAGCGCTGGCAGGAACGCCTCGCGCAATCATCCGGCATGCTGATCCAGGTAGCCGAGCAAGCAGGTATTGTGTGCGGATTCGCTGCCGGGGGTGCCAACCGCGGAACCGTCCCAGGCTTCGCGGGGGAGCTGTACGCCCTCTATCTTCTGCCCTCGGCGCAGCGGCAGGGCCTGGGCACCCAGCTGTTCTGGAGCGCTGCCAGCGCGCTCGTGAAACTTGGGCACGAAAGCACGGTCGTTTGGGTACTGGCGCAAAACCCTTCGCGCCGCTTCTACGAGCGGATGGAAGGAACGCTTTGCGGCGAGGCTACGATCGAAATCGGCGGCGAGCAGCTCACGGAAGCGGCCTATGGCTGGCCCGACCTCCCCGCGCTACTTCGGGTACGCGCTCCTTCTTTTTGACGCGCCAATGCTCTGTGGCACGCGCCTTGCAACACTCAAGCGTTCATCAGCGACGCTTGCAGCAGACCTCAAGCGTTTATCAGGACGAATCGTCTCAGGAGGTAAGAGCCGATCTCAGAGCGGCAACACTCCGGCGAGGGGATCTGCCGAACATGCGGGTGTATTCGCGGCTGAATTGGGATGAACTCTCGTATCCTACCTGGAATGCCGCCGTTTCGACGTTTGCACCGCTTGAAAGCATCTGCCGCCTCGCCTCCAGCAAGCGGAGTTGCTTCTGGTACTGCAGAGGCGTCATCGCGGTGAAGGCCTTGAACTGCCGGTAAAAGGTAGGAGGGCTCATGCGCGCTGCTGCTGCCAAGTCTTCAAGGCGGACAGTTTCGGTGAAACGATTTTTCAGCACATGAATCGCTGCAACCAATTGCCCACTCGGGTTCTTGCTGGTCACTGCACGGAAGGCCTGTTCGCCTCCTGGGCTCGTCAGTACCCAATAGCAGATCTCTCGCATGATTCCCGGATACAACACGTGAATCGCTTCCGGCATTGCAAGAAGGCGGAGGCTGCGGAGCGCGCAATCCAGTAATTGGCTGCTTAACTCGATAACAGCAGCCCCGGACGGCTTCGCTGTCTCGGCTATTGCCAACCGCGTCTGGAGCTGTCCGGCAATCTCGTACAGGATGGAAAGATCGAGCTCGATTACGAGTCCCAGAAACGGCTCCGTTTGGCTGGCAACCGAGACGCCACCGTACGAAGGCATTTCCACGCTGATAACAAGTGCCTGGCCCGCCGGGTAGTCATACCGCTTCTCGCCAAAGATCGCCCACTTCGCGCCTTGGACCGTGATGCAGAGCGCTGGCTTGGAAATCCGGTGGGAAGGCTGCTTCGCGTGATCCGATCTGAGAATCGTGAACCCTCCGATTGCGGTGGAGAACGGATTCTTGCCGCCGTGAGCCTCCGTGAACTCTTGTACAACGCACGCCAGCTCTTGCAGTCGGTTCGGCTCTGCCCCGCTTCGGACGCCCATACTAGGGAATTATATGTGACACAAATAGGCATGTATTTGCCGGATTTCGGCATTCCCTTGGAGGCGGTTGCAGATCTAGCCTAAGTTACAAGCATGAGGAGGGTCACATGTCCGAACAGAATAGGTTGAACTCGGGGCGCAAGATCGCCATTGTAACTGGAGGAAGCCGTGGGATAGGGAGAAATACTGTCTTAAGCCTTGCGGAACTTGCGGTCGACTCTATCCTTACCTACCATCGCAATCAAGCAGAAGCCGATGCCGTTGTCGCGGACGTGAAGGACGCGGGTGCTCAGGCTGTGGCAGTCCGGCTCGACGCTGGAAACGTCAGCTCCTTCGATAGCTTTGTGCAGGATGTTGGGTCAGCTCTCAAGAGCCTCGGAGCCGCACAGTTCGACTTCCTGGTCAACAATGCGGGCAACAACCACCGCAACCTCCCTTTCGAAAAAACGACTGAGGAAGAGCTTGACAGCCTCTACGACGTCCATTTCAAAGGCGTGTTCTTCCTCACCCAGAAGCTCCTCCCACTCATCAAGGACGGCGGCCGAATCGTCAATGTATCGACAGGACGAACGCGCATCATCGCGCCGGGTGGCGCGGCTTATGGTTCACTGAAAGGAGCAGTCGAGGTATTAACCAAGTACATGGCCAAAGAGCTCGGACCGCGCAGAATTGCGGTCAACGTCGTTGCTCCGGGAGCCGTTGCAACAGACTTCAGCGGAGGCATTGTCCGTGACAATCCCGAGGTCAACAAACACATCGCGGAGATGACGGCCCTTGGAAGAGCAGGCATTCCAGAAGACATCGGCCCCATGATCGCTTCTTTGCTTTCTGAGAGCAATCGTTGGGTGAATGCACAACGCATCGAAGTTTCGGGCGGAATGGCTATCTAACGCGGCGAAAGCCTACACCAAATCCTGTCCCGCGATCCCCTCCAGCACCGTCAAGGGCGCATGTTCCGGAGCTACCTGCGCCGCCCGCTCTACCAGAAAGGTCTGCTCCAAACAGTACTGCCCGGCCAGCACGGCATGCGGGGTCGTGTCGGTAAACACCATCCAGCTCGATCCCGCCGGAAACTGGAACGGCTCCCGCCACGCTTCGCGCTGCCAGCTTTCGTTTTCTTTCAAGAAGTTGTGGAACCGCATCATGAAGTCGTCATACGGCGTCCGCTTCACGCCCGGTAGCGCCGCACCCAACCCCACAGCCCGCGCCAGACTCTTGACTGCCTTTTCCGCGCCCCCCAAGGGCCGCGGCGCGATCTCCCGAGGCGCAAACCGCCCCACCAGCTCGCGAAACGGCTCGCCCACCACCCAGTCGCGAGTGCGCTCGGGGTGGATGTTGTTGAAAAACCGCAAAATCCGCGCCCCGCGCGTGGGACGCGTCGGAAAAGCATCGGTGTGCAGCAGGTCGTTGCGCCGCCGCAGGGGCAAAGCCCGGTTCTGCTCCTCCTGCGGACGGAAGCTTGCGTAATCCCGCCGCATACGGCCCGTATACGGGGCCAAAAATCCTTCCAAAAACGCCGTTACCCGCTCCGAATAGCCCTGCATCACCCCGCGCAGACGTTCCGCGACCGCCGCATCCCCGCCGTCAAGCCCCGAAAGGGCATCAACCGCAGGCTTATAGGCGATGTTCTTGTGCAGGGACGAGCTGGTCTGTTGCCGCCCCAGCAAAAAAGCGGCATCGTTCGGACTCAACGGCACGGGCGTCTCAGGAAAAAACAAAATCCCCCCTGCTTCCAGCTGCTCGCACCAAGCCCGCCTCTGCTCCGGCCCAGCCGTTCGCGCCGCCTCCAGTCCCAGCTCCACAACCCCCATGCCAAAACCTCCAAAAACAGCATATTCCCGATCAAAGCCGTCAGCGCGCCAAGGCCTGCAAGTTTGGAGCCTCCAACAGCCTTCGTGCATCCCAAAATAGAGGGGAAACAATCATGCCAACGGAGATTCAACCGAACGGATTGATCGGCCAAGGGCCGGTGCGTATCGACGGCCCGGTAAAAGTGACGGGGAAAGCCCTTTATGGGGCAGACCAGCCAGCGCCCGGCGCAGCCCATGCCGTGCTTGTCACGGCACCGATCGCACGAGGCCGTATCCTCGGCATCGACCAAACCGTGGCCCGGCACATGCACGGCGTACTCGAAATCCTCACCTTTGGAAACGTCGGCAAAGCGATCAAACCCGGCAAGTCCGTGCTTAAAGGCGGCTACATGGCGCAATCGATCGCGCCGCTTGCCTCCCCCCGGATTCACTTCGCCGGGCAGATCGTTGGCGTGGTCGTGGCAGAAACTCTGAACGAAGCACGTGCAGCCGCCGATGCGCTCCAGTACACCTACCGCGAAAGCCCGCCCGCCGCCGGTTTTGGCAGCTCCAACGCCCGGGAAAAGAAAGCCAAGGCCCTGGGTGAGACGGAGCTCGCGGCGGGCGACGTGGAACAAGGCCTGGCTGAGGCGGCGACAGTCGTCGATGCCTGGTACCAAACCCCCGCGCAGCACCACAACCCTATGGAGCTGTTTCAGTCCACCTGCTCCTGGAACGAGGACGAGCTCACCGTATGGGAATCAACCCAGAGCGTCCGGGGCACGCAGTACGGGCTCGCCAAGCAGCTCGGCATGAGCCCGTCCAAGATCCGGGTCGTTTCCCAGTTCGTGGGCGGTGCATTCGGCTCACGCGGCGAACTCGCCCAGCACACAGCGCTGGTTGCGCTCGCGGCCAAGCGGCTCGGCCGTCCGGTCAAGCTGGTCGCCACACGCGAACAGGGCTTCACACTCCGGACCTTCCGCGCTGAAACCGAACACCACGTCCTCTTGGGCGCGGACAGCGAAGGCCGGCTCACGGCCATCGATCATGATGGTTGGGAGCTGACTAGCCGCGCCGAGCAGTTCGCCCTTGCCGGGTCCGACTCGACCGCCCGCCTCTACGCCTGCCCCAACGTCCGGACCAAGGTTGTGAACCTGGAAGCCGACCGCCAGGCTCCCGGCTTCATGCGCGCTCCACCGGAAGTCCCCTACATGTTCGCGATGGAGTCCGCGATGGACGAGCTTTCCTACAAGCTCGGCATCGACCCTCTCGACATCCGGCGACGCAATGAGACGAGCGTGGAAATGGTGACCCACAAGCCCTACACCAGCCGCTCCCTGATGCAATGCATCGACCGCGGCGCGGAGGTGTTCGGCTGGAGCCGCCGTGACCCGCGCCCTTGCTCCATGCGCGACGGTGACGCGCTCGTCGGTTGGGGCTACGCAACCGCGTTCTACCCCACGATGGTGGGACCTTCGGAGTGCCGTGTGCACCTTTCCCCGGAGCTCCGCGCAAAGGTGGAGATCGGCACGCACGAAATAGGAACCGGCATCCGCACGGTGACCGCCCAAACCGCCGCCGACCTGCTGGGACTTGCACTGGACGCCGTGGATGTGGAAATCGGCGACAGCAAACTGCCCGCCTCGACTGTGTCCGGGGGCTCCAGCAGCACAGCCAGCGTTTGTTCAGTCGTGGCGTTGGCTTGCGAGGGGCTGCGCAAACGCATCGCCCGCACTGCCGTCACCGCAAAGGAAAGCCCCCTGTGCGGCCTCGACGCGGACACGATCAAACTCGTAGGCGGCAAAGCGGTGTCCGACGGAAAAGCCGAGGACCTGTCCGCGGCTGTGCGCCGCGCCGGGCTAGGCCGCGCCATGATGGAAAAAGGAACAAACACGCCCCACGGTTTGCCCCCGGTCATCGGCCCTCTGCTCGTGCGGCGTGGCACGCCTGTCATCATGGGCGGCTCCAACATGAAAGACCGCATGCAGTTCGCTTTCGGCGCTCAGTTTGTCGAGGTCCGCGTCGACCGCTGGACCGGAGAGATCCGCGTTCCGCGCATGGTCGGCGTTTTTGCTGCGGGGCGCATCATGAACGAGAAAACCGCGCGCTCCCAGCTGTCAGGCGGACAGGTGTGGGGCGTCGGCTCGACACTCCACGAGGCGACGGAAATCGACGCCACCCTGGCTCGCTACGTTAACCCAAACCTGGCCGAGTACCACGTCCCCGTGGCGGCAGATATCGGCGACATCACCACCATCATCATTCCGGAAGAAGATAAGCTCGTGAATCCACTAGGCATCAAAGGGATCGGCGAACTTGGTATTACCGGTGTCAACGCCGCGATCGCGAATGCTATCTTCCACGCAACTGGAACGCGCCTGCGCCGGCTGCCCATCCGCCCCGGCGACATCCCGATCGAGGCGCTCGTATAGATTGCAAGGAAAAGGCCGCAGGCCTACACGAACACCAGGCACTGCGGCTTTACCTGCTCTACCGAGCTCGTGCGCGCTGCCAGTCTTCCCGTCTTCGGGTCGCGCGCTACGATTTCGATCGTGTCTGAATCCTGGTTCGCCGCCAGCAGCCATCGTTCCGTCGGGTCCAGCGTAATGTAGCGCGGCACCTCGCCCGTGATCGCGGTCCGCTCCATCTCTCGCAGTTCGCCGGTTGCCGGGTCGATCTGGAAGCTGTACAAGCCGTTGTAGTACCGGTCCGCCGCGTATAGAAAGCGCCCCGCACGATCGATCGCCGTTTCGCTCGCCTGCGAGCGTCCCTTAAATCCGTTCGGCACAAGCGAAACTGTCTGCTTCGTCTTGAGTGTTCCCGCTGCCTCGTCCCAGTCGAGCACCACCACCGCCGAGCCCATCTCCAACACGCAGTACGCCCAGCGCCCGTTTGGGTGGAACCGCAGCGAGCGCGGCCCCGAGCCCGCCGGCGCATGCCACGGCTGGTGCTCCGTCAGCTTAGCCGTCGCTGGATCCATCCGGTAGATATGAATTACGTCGAGCCCAAGATCGTTGAACAGCGCCCACCCATTCCCCGGCGATGCCGTCGCCCTGTGCACATGCGGCGCTTCCTGCCGCGCTTTGTCCGGCCCCGAGCCTGTGTACTGGAAGTGCGACACCACCCGCCCAATCCGCCCATCGGGGCTCACGGGAAACGACGAAGCGCTGCCCCCTCCATAGTTCGCGCACAGCAGCACACGATTGCCCTGCCCTAACCCCACATTAGTCGTGCCCGTGCCCTCCGCGACCTCGCTGCTGATCGCCGCGAGCTTCCCGCCTGCCTCCACCCGGAAGCTCGACACGCCCCCTGACTTTTGCCCGGCGAACGTATCCGTCTCATTCGCCGCGAACAGGTACCGCTTGTCCCGCGAAAGCACCAGATATGTGGGCATCGGCGACTCCGCCGCTAACCCCATGAGCCGCAGCGATCCTGCGCGGGGATCCCACCGGTACGCGTAAATCCCCTTGCTCCCCGAGCCGGTCTGCGTGCCCACCAGCATCACGCTCTCTGGGCCATTTGCGCCCCACATCCGCGGACCGCTTGCAAGGAAAGCCGCCGTCGCCGCTGCGCCCCGCAAAAAACGCCTCCGATCCACTTGCCGGCTAACCCGTTCTCCGTCCAAACCGTACACGCCCATGCATTGCTTCTACGCTCCACCGGCAAAGCTTGTCCACGCCGGGCAGCGAACATAAGGGAGACTGCGCCATGGTGATGGGGAAGCCAACTCCCCTTTGCTTTGTCGTACTCTACCCATAGCAAAGGGGAATCACGTGACACTTACCTCCACCATTCGAATTGCGGCCCTCGCATCTGCAGGCTGCGTGTGCACCCTCGCGGCGCAAGCGCAAACACCCAACACGCTCACTCCCCAGCAAAAGCAGAGCGGGTGGAAGCTGCTGTTCGACGGCACAAATCTCGACGGCTGGCACTCCTACGGCCAAAAAGGCACAGGCAAGGATTGGTCCGTGGTGGACGGTGCCATTCAGCTCAAAAAGACCAATCAAGACCCCGAAGGCGACTTCGCCGATTTGGTGACGGACGGGCAATACAAGAACTTCGACCTGCAGCTGGATTGGAAAGCAAAGCCCTGCATCGACAGCGGCGTGATGTGGGATGTCCACGAGTCGCCCGAGTACCACAACACTTACGAAACAGGCCCAGAGTTCCAGATAGCCGACCTGGCCTGCACCGTCCCCGACAGCCGCGTCCTGATGGAGCGCGCGGGCGATCTATTCGATCTCATCCCGGATAAATACGAGTGGGTAAAACCGGCAGGCGAGTGGAACCACTTCGAAATCATGCAAAACAACGGCCATATCCAGCTATCCCAAAACGGCCACGTCGTCGTGGATACGCAGCTCTGGGATAACAAATGGAACCAACTCGTAGCCCAAACCAAATTCGCAAAGATGCCGGGCTTCGCCAAGTACCACGAAGGCCACATCTCCATCCAGGGCACTGAGCCCAAGGGTGAACCAGGCGTAAAACTCTGGTTCCGCGACATAAAAATTAAACAGCTGTAAGCGCCCGCGTCGGAGGGACGGCTTGCAGGAGGTGGCATCCCGTCCCTTTCCCGCGCAGCCGTGGGCGGCCACTCAAGTCGGCGATCGTCCACGCACTAATCTAAACTGCGCGCCGCTCTCGAGCGACACCCCTGCGCAGAACTTCCTCCATGCGAGCCCGCCGGTCTCCCCCAGCATCTCGTAGCGTTCCACGATCTCCGGCGGCAGTTGCAGCTTCACCACCCGCTCCACACGCACCCTATCCGTACCCCGTCGCGTCGCGGTCACTATGCCGCTCGACCAAGCCTCCCTAACCGCCGCGCCGTCGTTCGGGTCGTAGAGTTCATCTTCCGGGTTGAAGACAATTGGTGCATCCGACTCGGAATCATGCTGCACCCGCTCCCAGTCCGTTTCGCTGTCGATCCGCATAAATGCGGCGCTTCTCGCTTGCGGGCTTTCACATGAAAAGCACACGAATCTTGCGCCATTGCTTCGTATACACGAGGGCCGGAACTGCCTCTTTGATCTCGACCAAAGCGATATCTTGCCGGCGGCTCTCTCCTGCCCGTCGAGACGTGAGCTTTACCTTTGCTCAACTTCATAGATGAGGTGGGCATCGGCAAAGTCAAGCACTCTCTTTGAGAGCCCATTGCCGCTTCGTCTCAGCCCATTCATACTCCACCACGCCCTATAGCAATTCTCCTGTAGGTGTAAAGGGACCAGCGAAAGTGAGCGTGGCCTTTCCCTAAGGAAAGCCCACATGGAGAGGATCTCTGCACCTCCATAGCAACAGGAGAATTGCTTTAAAACCCGCCCGCCAATTCCACTGCCGCTGAGGCCTGATTCACCCGGTGCGCTCGCACCCCCTCGGCCATCGCATACCTCAATGCTTCCACGCCCTCCCCCGTCACGGCCGAAATCGCGAAGAACGGGAGCTTGCGCCGCTTCGCCATCGCTTGCAGCTTCTTCAGCTTTTCCGGTTCCGCCGCGTCTATCTTGGACGCGACAACCAGCACCGGCTTTTCCGCCAAGCCCGCCCCGAACGCCCGCAGCTCCTCCGTGATCACCTTGAAGTCCTCGACCGCGTCCTCGCGCCCGCTCGCCCCCGACACATCCACCAGGTGCACGAGAATCCCCGTGCGCTCGATGTGTCGTAGGAACTGCACCCCCAGCCCCGCGCCCGCGTGCGCCCCCTCGATCAGCCCGGGAATGTCCGCGACCACGAAGCTCTCTTCGTGGGGAGCCTCGCCCACCGTCACCACCCCGAGGTTCGGTTCGAGCGTCGTGAACGGGTAATCCGCGATCTTCGGCCGAGCCGCCGAAATCCGCGCGATTAACGTGGACTTCCCCGCGTTCGGATATCCGACCAGCCCCACATCGGCCAGCAGCTTGAGCTCCAACCGCAGCGCGCGCTCCTCACCCTCAAACCCCAGCTCATGCTCCCGCGGAGCCTGGTGCGTCGGCGTCGCGAAATGCTGGTTGCCGCGCCCCCCGCGGCCTCCGTGGGCAACGATAAACCGCTCGTCCGGCACGCGGAAATCGTGCAGCAGCTCGCCGGTTTGGTCGTCATACACCGCCGTCCCGACTGGGACTTTCAGGACAACATCGTCGCCTTCCCGTCCCGTGCAGTTTGAACCCTCGCCGTGCCGCCCGCGCTCGGCTTTGTGCTCGGGGTTGTAGCGGAAGTGCACCAACGTGTTGTGCCGCTGGCTCGACTCCATCACTACATCGCCGCCGCGACCGCCATCCCCTCCCGACGGCCCGCCCTTGGGCACAAACTTTTCCCGGCGGAACGCCATGCACCCGTTACCGCCGTCACCGGCCTTCACACGAATTCGCGTTTCATCGATAAACATTTGGCTCCCCCAAGTGTATTCTCAGCTCACTTACCCGTATTCGTTCCGGAAATACGCCCGCTCCCGACCTGTGGGAGCGATCGCGAACCGTACCGCGCCCTTGCCACGCAGCCGGGGCTGCTGCGGCCTCGCATGCGCCTTGCCGTACTTGTTCTCCGGGCTGCTCCTAGGGAGCCCGCGTTTTGAAGATCTACCGAGCGATCCTTCGCTGCTTCCTCGCGCTCGTCGCGCTGCTCGCCGCGCCGCTGCCTTCCCGCGCGCAAGCCCCCGACCGCGGTGCCGTCGAGGGCGCGCTTCAAGACCCCGCAAGCCACCCGGTCGCCAACGCGACGCTCACGCTTACCAGCGCCGCGACCGGCACCGTGCAAACCCAAACCACCGACGGCCAGGGCTTGTTCCACTTCCCCGGCCTGGCACCCGGCACATATCAGCTTCAGGCCAACGCGCCCTCGTTCACCACCTGGCAGGCCAATGCCCTCGTCACGGTCGGCACTGTGACAAACCTGCGCGCCACTCTGCCCCTTGGGCAAGCGAGCGAGGTCGTTCACGTGGCCGACGTAGCGCCCGTCCTCGACACCTCCACGCCGGCCGTCACGACGACTCTGGACTCCGGCGCGGTCCATAACCTGCCCACGGGCAGCCGCCGCTGGTCCGACTTCGCGCTCCTGACCCCCGCCGTCACCCCCGACGCGGACGCCCAGGGCCTGCTCTCCTTCCGCGGCATCGGCGCGCTCCTCAACAACAACACGGTCGACGGCGCGGACAACAATCAGGCCTTCTTCTCCGAGGAGCGCGGCCGCACCCTCATCGCGTACTCCAACTCCGAAGCCGCCGTCGAGGAGTTCCAGGTCAACACCTCCAACTACGGCGCACAGTATGGACGCGCGGCGGGCGGGGTCATCAATACCGTTACGCGAAGCGGCGGCAATGCCGTCCACGGACAAGCTTTTTTCTACGACCGCAACAGTGCCTGGGCCGCGACCAACGCCTTTGCAACTGCAACCACCGTCACCACCGGCGCGACCGACTCCGCGACTACGGGAGCTGTACGGCTCCAGAACACCCTCACCCAGGGCGGCATCTCCATCGGCGGCCCCCTGCGGCGCGGCAAGCTCTTCGGCAACTTCACCTACGACCGTTACCACCGCGAGTTCCCGGGCATCGCCCGCGCAAGCAACGCCCAAAAGCTCTTTGGCACACCCACCCAGCAGGCCATTCAAACCCTAGCCGGCCGGCTCAACGTGCTTCCCGCGCAAGCGCTGCACGAGTACAACGGCGTCCTCACCGGGCTCGCTTCCCTGCTCGGCAACGTGCCCCGTTCCGCCGACCAAACCATTTACTTTCCCAAGCTGGACTGGCAGATGAGCGACCGGAGCCACTTAACGCTCCAGTACAACCGTCTGCGCTGGAGCTCGCCCAACGGCGTACAAACCTCACCCACCGCGACCTACGGCAGCAACTCTTTCGGCAATTCCAATGTAAGCAGCGATACCGTCATCGGCCGCTGGGCGTATTTCCTCACGCCCAACCTACTCAACGAGGCTGTCTTCCAGTACGGCCGCGACCTCGAGACCGAGCAATCCAACCCGCCCGCCCCGTTCGAATCCACCCTCTCCAATAACATCTACAACCGCCCACCGCAGGTCTACATCCAGAGCTACGGCTTCCGCTTCGGAAACCCGCCCGTGCTCAACCGCGCCGCCTACCCTGACGAGCGCCGCTACGAGCTCACCGACACCGCCACAAACGTGCGCGGGCACCATACCTTCAAGCTCGGCTACTCGCTCGACTTCGTAAACGACTACTCCGACGCGCTCTATAATGGCAACGGCACGTATGTGTACGCGAACGTAATGAATTTTGCGACCGATTACCTTTCGCCCGATCACTGCGATAACTCGACTACCGGCGTCGGCGTGCTGCCTTGTTATTCGTATTACACTCAAGGCTTTGGGCCAACGACCTTCCAATTCCAGTCCGCCGACTACGCCGGCTTTTTCTCCGATGAATGGAAAGCCACGCCCCGGCTCACCTTATCGCTCGGCCTGCGCTACGAGTACGAGCAACTTCCCAATACCAATAAGTCGCTGAACAACCCGGATATCCCCGAAACCGCGAACCTGCCGCACGATAAGAACAATTTCGGTCCTCGCGTCGGCCTGGCCTGGGATCCCACCGGCGGCGGACACACCGTGCTGCGCGCCGGCTACGGCGTCTACTACGGACGCATTGTCAACTCCACGGCATATGCAGCCCTCACGCAAACCGGCAACCCCTATGCGCAGCGCTCCTATTACTTCAAACCGCTCGACACCGGCGCGCCGCCTTTTCCATTTGTCTTTTCCGGCACGCCTTATCTATCGGTAGCGCCGGCTGCCGTATATTTCGACCCGCGCTTCCAGAACCCGCAAATCCACCAGGCCGAAGTCTCGCTCCAGCAAAAGCTCAGCCGCGATACGACCATTACCTTTTCCGGCCTGTACTCCGCCGGGCGCGAGCTGCCCGACTACATCGATACCAACATCGACCTGGCCTCCGCCCAGCCGCTCACTTACTCCGTAGTCGACCCCCTCCACCAAGGTCCCCTCCCCTCGACCTACACCACGCGTTTCTACACCGCACGCGTCAACCCGAGCTACGGCCAAATCACCCGCATCTTCTCCGAAACCAACTCCAAATACGAAGCCGGCATTTTGCGGGTGGACCACAACCTGACCCGCGCCCTCGACCTCCACGCCTCCTTCACCTACGCGCACGCCGCCGACTGGAACCAGAACGCCACAGCCTTCACCGACACGAACGACGTCCTCGACCCCGCCGACCTCGCGCTCGAGTACGGCACTTCCAACTTCGACATCCGCCGCCGCCTGACCGGCGGCCTCTTGATGAAAACTCCATGGCACGTGCGCGGGCTGCTCGGCCGCGCCACAAACGGCTGGGAGCTCGCCCCCACCGCCGAGCTCCGCGACGGCCTGCCGTACTCCATGCAAACCTCAGGCTCAATCCCGGCGCTGCGCTACACCGACTCGGTCAACCGCAAGGAAACGTTGAGCGGCCTGGGCGCGTCGATCAACGGCTCCGGCGGCGCGGCACGCCTTGCGGAAGTGGGCCGCAATACCTTCCGCTACCCCGGCGTGGTCAACGCCAACCTCCGCATCTCGAAAACCACTGAGCTTACCTCGCGCGTGCGCCTGGAGCTGCTGGGTGAAAGCTTCAACCTGCTCAACCACCAAAACATCACCAGTGTCGACACGACCGGCTATTCCATCTCGAACTCGAGCACGGTCGGCGTCGCCCCGAAACTCACCTGGCAAAGCGGAACCAAGGCAGGTTCTTCCGAGTTCGGCACCCGGCTTAACGGCAACAACACCAATCTCTACCAGGACCGGCAACTCCAGGTTTCCGCTCGCGTCCATTTCTAGTTCGCGTTTACAAACCCTTCACAAACGTCTGGCAAACTCCTCAAAGTCCGGCTCCACGCGCTGTTCGCAACCCGCATGAGCCGCGAAGACCGCGCGCGATCTGCCCGTGCGCCGTACTACCTTTTGAAGGAGCGCCACCCATGCCGTATCGCTTTCCCCGTTCGAGAGCTTCCAGCGCCCTTGCGCTTGCCCTTGCCGCCGTTTCCGCCGGCCATGCCCAAACCGCTGTCGACGGCGCCATCGGCGGCACTGTCACCGACGCGACCGGCGCCGCCGTCGGCAATGCCACCGTGGTTGTTCACAACAACGGAACAAACGCGGAGCAAACCCTTACCGCCGACGGCTCCGGCTTTTTCCGCGCCGCGCACCTCCAGCCCGGCGCGTACACCCTCACCGTCTCGGCCCCGAGCTTCCAGGCCTACCGCTCCGTCAACATCGTCGTGCAGGTCGGCGCGTTCACGACCGTCAACCCGCACCTGTCGGTCGGCTCCAGCGCTGAAACAGTGACGGTGAGCGGCCAGGCCCCGCTCATCAATACCGTTTCCCCGGAGTTCAGCAACGTCATCCCCCAGGTCACCATCCACGACCTCCCGGAAAACAACTATCGCTGGTCCGCTTTCGCGCTTCTCACCCCCGGCGTCGTCAACGACCGCAACGGCTACGGCCTGCTGTCTTTTCGCGGCCAAAGCACTCTGCTCAACAACGTCACCATCGACGGCACCGACGACAACCAGGCCTTTTTCTCCGAGGAGCGCGGACGCACCCGCGCCGGCTACTCCACCATCAAGGAGTCGGTGCAGGAGTTCCAGGTCAACACTTCCAACTACTCGGTCGAGTACGGCCGCTCCGCCGGCGGCGTCGTGAACTCCGTCACCAAGAGCGGCTCGAACACCCTGCACGGCCAGGGCTACCTGTTTGTCCGCGAAAGCCCCTGGGCCGCGACCAACCCCACCGTCTTTCACCCGGTCCAAACCCCGACCGGCTACGTCGCTCAGCTTTTCAAGCCGCTTGACATCCGGCGCCAGTACGGCTTCACCGTGGGCGGTCCGTTCATCAAGGACCGGCTCTTCTTTTTCGTCGCCGGCGACCGCTTTTACCACGACTTCCCCGCCGCCGCGACCATCACCAGCGCAACCGCCAACAGCAACCTCTACAACGCCCCGGATGCTGCGCTGCCCGCCGGTCAAAAGTGCGGCGGCACAGGCACCTCTGCCGTCACCCGTTACCAGGACCAGCAGGTTTGCGCCGTGTCCACCAACACAGGCCTTTCCTACGCGCAAGCCGTCAGCACCTACAAAACGGGCATTCAAGGCCTCACCAACCTACTGGGCACCGAGCCACGCGTCGGCACGCAAAACATCTGGTTCCCCAAGCTCGACTGGCAAATCAACGGCAAGAACCACGCTTCCTTCGAAGCCAATCGCCTTCGCTGGAGCTCGCCCGCCGGTATCCAAACTGCGCCCGCCGTCGGGTATGGTCTTGCCAGTTTCGGCAATGATTACGTCAAGGACTCCTGGCTCGTCAGCCGTCTCGATACCGCCATCACCCCGGTCCTGACCAATGAAGTCCGCTACATGTACGGCCGTGATTTCGAGTACGAAACCAACCAAACCCCGACCGGCTACGAGCAGAGCAATATCCTGAACACGGCCAACTACTCCAACCCGCAAGGCCTGCCCCCGAATGTAAACCTGAGCGGCTTTTTCCAGTTCGGCACTCCGCAGTTTCTCAACCGCGCGGCCTACCCCGACGAGCGCCGCTGGCAGGTTGCCGATACCGTGGACTGGCAGCGCGGCAACCACGCCTTCAAGTTCGGCGGCGATTACATCCACACCTACGACCTGCTTTCCAACCTTTACAACCAGTACGGCGGCTACTCCTACAGCGGCGCCACCCCGCTCGGCAACTATGTTTCCGACCTGTACCTGGCGCAGCAGGGCCGCACCGCGCAGCACTACACCACCTACAGCCAGGGCACCGGGCTTCCAGGACTCGAGTTCACTACCGGCGACTACGGCTTCTTCGCCCAGGACCAGTGGAAAGCCACGCGCCGCCTGAGCCTCACCCTCGGCCTGCGCTGGGACTATGAGCGCTTCCCTGACCCGCTGCTTGCCAATCCGGCACTCCCACAAACCAGCCATTTCCCGGATAACAAAACCAACTTCGGTCCGCGCGTGGGCTTCGCCTACGACGTGAGCGGCGATGGCAACACCATCCTGCGCGGCGGCTACGGTATGGTTTTTGCCCGCGCTATCAACGGCACCCTGTACCAGGCGCTGATCGGCACCGGGGCCGCGGGCGCGCAAACCAATCCAGTATTCAATCCTGGGCAAACCTGCGCTCCCAGCTTCCCGCAAGTGGTCGCGCCCGCGCAGCAGGCCGCCTGCCTTGGCGGCCGGGGCGGCAACGCGACGGCCGACTACCTCGATCCCAACTTCAACGTGCCCGAGGTGCACGAAGCCGACTTAACCGTGGAGCAGCAGCTCGGCCCCAATGACAGCTTCAGTGTGTCCTGGCTCGGCTCCTACGGCCGCCGCCTGCCGGACTTCGTCGATACCAACCTGCCCGCCCCCACCCCGGTCACGTTCACCGTCGCCGACCCCAACCACCTGTCCCCGCTGCCCAACGGCTACACCTTTACCGCGAACACCTTTCTGGGCAAGCGGCCCCGCGCCGGATTTTCCAGCATCACGGACATCTTCAGCGGCGTCACTTCCAACTACGAAGCGGTCGCCTGGCAGTACCAGCACCGGTTCTCGCACTACCTCAGCGCCAACGCGAACTACACCTGGTCGCACGCGCTCGACTACGGCGTAAACAACAACTCCGGGGCCAGCGCGAGCTCGCTGCTCGACCCGACCAACATCCGCCTCGACTACGGCAACTCAATTCAAAACGTGCCCAGCCGCTTGGTGCTCTACGCGGTTGCCGACCTGCCCTTTCATGTAAACGGGCCGCTCGGTTACCTCGTCAACGACTTTGAGATCGCGCCCGACTTCCAGGCGCAAAGCGGCCTGCCCTATTCAGTCGGCATCAACGGCTCGTCTTCTACACTCACCGTCACGCCCGGCCAGCCGGTTCAATCCCTTGTCACCTCCGGCTCGTTCAACGGCTCCGGTGGCGACAACCGCGTCCCAGGCATCGTCCGCGACACCTACCAGCAGCCCCGCATCAACGTGCTCGACCTCCGGGTTTCCAAGCGCATCGTCGTCCGCGAGCGCTATCAGCTCGAGGCTCTCGGCGAGGCTTTCAATTTGGCGAACCACCCGAACGTCAGCTCCGTAGGAGCCTCCGCCTACACCATCAGCAACAGCATCACGAAGCAGGGCACAACCACGATCGGCAACGGCAATACGCTGGTGCCCTATACCGCCACGCCGTTCGGCGCGCCCACCGCCATCAACAACTCAAACTTCGCGTACAGCCAGCGGCAGCTGCAGCTGGCTGTACGTTTGGAGTTCTAACCGAAACCGCCTTGCTTCAACGGCCCGCCATGCTGCGGGCCGTTTCCTTTTGCAACCGGTAAACTGGAATCTGCCATGCAACTGAAGGAACAGTACGACGTCGCCGTCGTCGGCGCGGGGCACGCCGGCTGCGAGGCCGCGGTCGCCTCCGCGCGCTTGGGACTCCGTACCGCCCTGCTCACGCTTTCGCTCGACAAAATCGCGCAAATGAGCTGCAACCCCGCCATCGGCGGCGTCGCCAAGGGCCACCTCGTCCGCGAAATCGACGCGCTCGGCGGCATCATGGGCGAGGTCGCCGACTCGGTCGGCATCCAGTTCCGCCTGCTCAACACCTCGCGTGGCCCCGCCGTGTGGAGCCCACGCGCGCAGTGCGACAAAGCCCTCTACCGCGAGTCCATGCGGCAGCTCCTCCAGCGCGAGCCGAACCTCCAGATCCTTGAAGCGGAAGCCGCCGGATTTCTCTTCGACAGCGGGAATGAAGCTCCCCCGCAAGGTGCCCGGCTGCTCGGCCTCACGCTCCGCGACGGACGCGCGCTCCACGCCCACGCGACGGTTATCACCACCGGCACCTTCCTCAACGGGCTCATCCACTGCGGCGAGCGGCAATACACCGCGGGCCGCGCCGGAGAGCCCGCCTCCATCCTGCTCGGCGAATCGCTCAAGCGCCTCGGCTTGCGTTCCACCCGCCTCAAGACCGGCACCCCGCCCCGGCTCGACGGCCGATCTATCGATTGGTCCCGTTTCGAGGAGCAGCCCGGCGACGCCGAACCCACGCCCTTTTCCCTCAGAACGCGCACGCTTCCCCTGCGGCAAATCTCCTGCCACATCGCGCACACCACGCCCGCAACCATGGAGATCATCCGCCGCAACGTCCACCGCTCGCCCATGTATTCGGGCGCGATCGAGGCGATCGGCCCCCGCTACTGCCCTTCCATCGAGGACAAGGTCGTCCGCTTTCCCGATAAGGCCGGGCACCAGTTCTTTCTTGAGCCGGAAGGGCTCACGACCGACGAGGTGTACATCAACGGCATGTCCACCTCTCTCCCCGAGGAGGTCCAGCGGGAGATCGTCGCCTCCATCCCCGGCCTGGAAAACGCCGTCATGCTGCGCCCCGGCTACGCCATCGAGTACGACTCCATCGACCCCACCGAGCTCGACCGCTCGCTCAAGGTAAAGCAATTCGAGGGGCTCTACCTGGCCGGCCAGATCAACGGCACCAGCGGCTATGAGGAAGCAGCCGCGCAAGGCCTGATGGCCGGCATCAATGCAGCGCTGGCCGCAAGGGCTCGCCGCACAGGAAAAACCGCATCGGCCACGTTCACCCTCGACCGCACTGAAGCCTATATCGCCATCCTGATCGACGACCTCATCTCCAAGGGCACCAACGAGCCCTACCGCATGTTCACCTCCCGCGCGGAGTTCCGCCTCCACCTCCGCATCGACAACGCCGACCGCCGCCTGACCCCGCACGGCCGGCGCCTGGGATTGATCGGCGATGAACAGTGGGCGGAGTACGAGGCCAAGCAAGCCCGAGCCGCCGCGCTTGAAAAATTGCTCGCCACGCGGCGGCCGGATGCGGCCCGCTGGGCGGAATTCCTGCCCCGGTTCCTGGCCGCTCAGACATCACAGAGCAGCCCGGCGAAAACCGCGACCAACCTGCCCACCCCCGAAAACACCCGCGGCCTCCTCTTCACCGAGCTGCTGCGCCGGCCGGAGCTGACCCTCGCAGCCCTTTGGTCGCTTGTCGAGCCCGCGCTCGATGCCGCGCAGGATCCCGTCTTCCAGCCCTGGCTCGCGGCCCAAGCTCCCATCGAGCTCGGCCAGCGCCGGGTGGAGCTCAAAGCGGTCGAAACCGAAATCAAATACGCGGGCTACCTCGACCAGCAGCGCCGTTCTATCGAAAAGCTCCGCGCCGCCGAAACCCGCGCCATCCCTCCCGGTTTCGATTACGAGGGTGTCCCCGGGCTTTCCAGGGAAATGCAGGAAAAGCTCGCCCGCGTCCGCCCGGCGACCATCGGCCAGGCAAGCCGCATCCCCGGCGTTACCCCCGCCGCGCTCACCATCCTGAGCGTCGTCACGGCCGCCCCCAGCCGCTGAACATCCCGCCTTCAAAATTCTCCCCACCCAAGGCAGCAGCTCCAGGTGCAGTAGCGCCATGCACCACCGCTCTGCTCGCTGACGATTGCAGCAACGCCCCGCCGGGTTCGGGCGTGGGCCGGTTCGCCGGATATCGAAATGTGCGCCGCAAAGGACAGGACGCGCGAAAACGGGTCGGAGATATGCGTCTGACCACGCCATGCAACCCACTTCCGGAGCCATTCAGTGAAGAATTGCTACTCCCCCAGCCGCGCCCCGCTCGCTTTCGCTACCCTCGTCCTCGGTGCCGCCTCCTCCCTCACCGCGCAATCCACGGCCACCGGCCTGGACCGCGCCGTCGCCGCCTTGTACAGTCCCGCCTCGCCCACTTTTCACAAGTGGCTTACGGATGCCGCGCTCCAGCAGTACGCGCCCACCCCGGAGCAGGTTGCCGCAGTCCGGAACGAGTTCCAGTCCCACGGCTTGGCGGTCACCGCTACCGACAGCTTCACCCTGCGCGCCACGGGCACTGCGGCTGGCGCGCAAGCCGCCTTCGGGACCGCCATCCACCAGTTCAGCCGGGCCGGCAAAGTCTTCCAGGCCGCCACAACTGCGGCGCGCCTGAGCGGGCCTGCCGCGCAGTACGTTTCCTCGGTTTCCGGGCTTCAAAGCCACGCGGTCCAGCCCATGTGGAAGCGGGCCTACAACCTGCGCACCGGCAAGCCCTACGCCCCCGTTTCGTTGTCGCAGGTCAATGCGCTCGGTGGGCTGAGCGGCCTGCAAACCGATATCGCCCTCACCCCGCTCATGGAACCCGCCTCGCGACGGGAAAAGCCTTTGCGGACTCTCCCGCTTGGTATCTATCGGCAGTTTCTCCGTCTTGTGCAGGCCCGTGTGGCTTTTTTCCAATCAGTGGCGGCGGCGGTAGCGAATAGCAAACTCAAAGCCCGGTGCCGGCGGGAATAGCTCAGCTGTCAAGCGCAGACGCTCAGCCAAAGCAGGTGCGGCCAGCAAGGGGTATTCCCGCTCGCGGAGATCGCCGTATTCGATGTCGATCGCGAGCGAAAGCATATAAATCGCGAGCGAATCGGCAAGCGCAGCCTCGAAAAAGCGCGCCCGCTGCTCACCGGCGGCGTCGGGGTCCCGCCGGCTTCCATGGCCGTTGCGGCCGGGGTCCGCACCGGCCTGTGGGGCGAGCTCGACGGCGCGCTTCCGGGCTTCGTAGCTGTCCTGGGAGGTTTCCCCACGCACCTCAGCCTGCGCCTGCTGCCAAAGCAGCGCAGTAAAGGCCTCGGGCAGTGGCTTGCGGGCTTCGGCAAGCGCGTCCACATACTGGTGGCCCACGTTGATGAACAGCTCGAACGCCAGGGCAAAGCGGTCCTGCATCAAGCGGGTGGAGATAAAGGTATAGCTTTCCTCTCCGATCGGCACGGTACGGTGGCAGGTGGCACGGTCCGCGAGATCGGCGGTGTGAACGCGGGCGATCTCCGTGTCGCGGGCGTGCGCAGTCTCCCCCAGGGCGAGCGGCACAAACACATATGCGTGGCTGGAAAGCGCGGCGGCAACGGTCGGCGGCACGGCCTCAATAATCCGGGTCAGGGTTTCCCCGGTGGTTTCAAGCTCGCCAAAAGGACCGTAGCGGAGCCCGTTTTGGGCACGGGCAAGCGTGGTGGCGCGCGCGGCTTCCCCGGCGGGAAGCAAATCGCGCTGGGCAGGGGTGGGCATGGGTTGATTCTAGCTGAGGGCGCGCCATGGAAGGCTGCCTTCGGCAAGGGCGCTAGGAGTCTTCCAGTTCGATCGGATCCCCGGCGAAGTCTTCAAAACGGGAAGCGGCCGGGCCCACCCGATTGCTCCGTATCGCGCGCCGCGCGAACGGCGGAGCGGGCGAGCGTAACACCGCCTGCGCGGCACCGACGGGTAAAACTGGACCGAGGGCGTCACCTCGCAGCACACCCTCGGCACCAGCGCGCAGATCGGAATGGGCACCGCTCTACGGTCTTGCTAAAAGTGGAAGCGATAGCGCACCTGCCCGTAAATCTCACGCGGGTCGTTGTAGTGAAAGCCGCCGAAAGTGAGGCTGTTATCAAGCAGCACTCGGCGATTTGCAACATTCAACGCCGTGACTGAAACAGTTGTACTTTCACCAAAGCTCCTCCCCAGTGCCAGGTCAAATGTTGTGTGCCGGGGCAGGTATGCGTCTGGATAGCGTGGGTCTACAGGCGGCCCATCAGGGTTGTACTCTCCATTCGTAAACCCGGAGCCGTACGTCACGTTGGTCGATGCCGTGATCCGGGAAGGCAGCGTGGCATTAAAGCCGACATTCAGCGTATTGCGCTGGTCGTGATCCACCGGCGTATACGCAAATCCCGCATCGCAGGCCGCGTCTCCAAGAGGTTCGCAGATCAGGCCGCCCGTGATGTTGCCGCGCTGCTCGGCTATCTGGTTGGAATAAGCGAGGTGCGCCTGCCCAAAACGCCAAAGCCGGGGAGATCGCAGCGTCAGCTCCCACCCGCGCACCAGGGCGCCATCGACCGTCACCGGGAAGTAAATGCCTGAGTCGCCAATGTTGGAGTGGTCGAGAAAGTTGTTCACACGCGTCCTGAACGTATCGGCGTCCAGCAGCCATCCCCGATAAGGGATCTGCACCCCAAACTGGTGTTCCTCATCCCGTTCCCCGTGCAGCGGCTCAAACCCGGTGTCGCTGGCCTGGGCGAACTGCACGACCGGTCCCGCGGCGGTGAGCAGCGGCGGAGGCTGGTAAAAGCGGCCGTAAAATCCTCGGAAAACCCAGTGGAGCTTGGGAATCTGAACCGCTGCCCCAAACCGTGGGTCGGTTGCCGTTTCGGTGAACTGGCCTTGAAACAGGGCTTCCCGCAAGCCCGCGATGAGGGTCAGCCAGCCCGTGGGCTTGTACGTATCTGAAACATACTCCTCGACGACGCCGCCCGAAGCTGCATCGGGGATAGCGAAGGGGGGTGTGCCCGAGCCGTCGTTGAACGCAGCTCCAAACACATATCCGTCGTGCTGGCCAAAGGAGTAGAAGCCGGCCTGCAGCCTGTTCCGTGCGATCTCCGTTGTGATCGAGGCCTGCGCTCCGGCGTAGTTTGAGCTCCGGTCCGAGGTGGTCGCCACCGGCGTATCGGCCGTGCTCGGCTCATAGTCGGCCTGGTTGTAGTGGTAAAAGGGCGAGATCTGGAGAACCGTCGCCGCATGGAAGGTGTGCAGCCAGGACGCAGCCACAACCCCGTCCACTTCCCGTTGATTGTCCCGCAGCCCGCTCGAGTCAAACTGCTGGTTTTCAGCGCTATTCGGGTCGGGATCGTAGGGGATCTGGAAGTAGTCCCTGCGGAGCTGCGTGATCAGACGAAACTGATCCCGAGGCGTTTTGTTGTAGATAAATGAAGCGAAACCTCCATAGCCATTCGCCGCATCGTGGTAAACCTGCCCGATCGGGGGCGAAAGCCCGTAGTCGCTCCGGTTGCCGTTCAGGCTGGCATAGTAGGCGAACTTCTCTCCATGGTCGCCGAAGTTGATTTGATCGTCGGTTTGGAGAAAGCTGCCCCCGGTCACAACGAGCTCGGCCTCGCGGTCCCGTTCAAAACCGGTCCGCGGCACGATATTAAAGACCCCATAGGTGCGGTCGCCGATGTCAGCCGTGTAGCTGCCGCGCTGCACCTCGACATAGTCGATGTCCTTTGGGTCGATCTGCGCGCCCAGGTTGCTGGCGATGTTTGTATTTGGGATCTCGACCCCATCCAGCAGCCAGCTCACCTGGTGGCCGCCACGCATGTGCAGCATGTCATGCGTCATATAAGCTCCCGGCACATAATCCGTGATCATCGCGAGGCTGTCCGTCCGGCCGGCGCCAGGCGTCCGCGCGATCTCCGCCCGCCCGATCAGAGTTGTCGGCGTCGCCGAGTTGACGTTGGCTGCATCCGTTTCGGCCGTGACCGTGACAGATTCGGCGATCCCTCCCGCATGCAGCTCAAAGTGCAGCACAGGAGTCGTGTCGGACGCCAAGGTGACCACCTGCTCCACCGTTTCGAAACCCGCGTCGCTCGCGCTCACCCTGTAAACACCGAGCGGAACTACAGAAAAAGTGAAGCTGCCCTCCCCATCCGTGCGGCCGGTCTTCACAAACGCCGAGCCGGCCGCTTGCAAGGTGACCGTCGCGCCGCGAATGGGGCGGTGCTGGGAATCGTGAACGATGCCCCGCACTTCACTGAAGATGGTCGAAGCTGGAGCCATCCGTGACAGCAGCAGAAAAAGGGAAAAAACAAGGGGAGTCAAGCGGCGCATGGCGCGGCCTCCTGTTCACGCAAGGTGCGTGAATCGGTCGAGTGCAGGCGTGGGAAAGATCCCGCTTCCACAAGCGCCCTGGAAAAGGCACGGAACCGGGGCTGCAAGCCGGGAATTAGCTAATGAGGAAGGGTGGGCCGCGCTTGTGCCTGGCCCGTTCGCGAGCCATTCGCCACTTGGATTCGGTCTGAACCGTGCCCGTCGGATGACTGAACCACGCCGTCATGTACCCATGCCGCTGCGGCGAGGCAAATGCTTCATGGCGGTGGGCGGCTGCAAGGGAAGCGGGGCACCAGGGGCACCGCTCCACCGGTGCCCGCCATTGCTGCTCCTCGCTGCCGACGGAGGCCAGGCGGCTACGCTCCGCCATACTCATCGCGCAATGATGCGCTCCATTTCGCCGGCAGCAGGCGGGCAATCCCGCATCGGCACCCTGCCCAAGAACCGGCAACAGGGCCAGCAACGGGACCAGGAAGGGCAATCCGAAGACAGCCAACATTAGGATGAGCAAGACCCTACGCAATGCTTTCATTAAAGCACCCGATCGCTCGACGGATTACCGGCGCGAGCGCGTCGGCCATTTTTTAGCCGGGAACGCATCGCCTAAGTTGCGCCTCGGAACCGTGGTCTAAAAGCGCTTTTTAGGTTGGCTCTCGGGAACTGCCGCGTGAGATGCTGGGGCCATGCGACGGACAGCGGCGGAGCTCAAGGAGCTGGAAGAACAGTACGGGGCGCACAACTACCACCCGCTCGACGTAGTGATCACGCGGGGGGAGGGCGCGTGGGTGTGGGATGTGGAGGGGCGGCGCTACCTCGACTTTCTCGCGGGCTATTCAGCGCTGAACCAGGGCCACTGCCATCCGGCCATCCTCGCGGCCATGGTCGAGCAAGCGGGGAAAGTAACCCTGACCTCCCGCGCCTTCCGCAACGACCAGCTTCCGCTGCTGCTCCAAGAGCTGCACGCGCTCACCGGCTTCGACATGGCGCTCCCCTGCAACGGCGGGGTTGAAGCTGTGGAGACCGCCTTAAAAGTCGCTCGGAAGTGGGGCACGGTCGCGAAGGGGATTCCCGAGGGCCGGGCTGAAATCATCGTGTGCGGCGGCAACTTTCACGGCCGCACCATCGCGGTCGTCGGCTTCTCTAGCGAAGACCAGTACCGCGCCGGCTTTGGGCCCTTCCCGGGCGGCTTCCGGGCCGTGCCGTTTGGCGACGCGGCCGCGCTTCGCGACGCGATCACGCCCGAAACCTGCGCCTTCCTCGTCGAGCCCATCCAGGGCGAGGCCGGTATCGTCGTCCCTCCCGAGGGCTATCTCCGCGCCGCCGAGAGGATCTGCCGCGAGCATAACGTTCTGCTCATTGCCGACGAGATCCAGGCCGGCCTCGGGCGTACGGGCCGCTTGTTCGGCCACCAGCACGAGGGCGTCCACCCGGACATGGTCATCATGGGCAAGGCACTTTCGGGCGGCTTGTATCCTGTATCCGCCGTGCTCGCCCGGCGCGACGTGCTGGGTGTCCTCCGCCCAGGCGACCACGGCAGCACCTTCGGCGGTAACCCGCTGGCCAGCGCCGTCGCCCGGGCCGCGCTGCGGGTTGTGGTGGGCGAAAAGCTCCCGGAGCGCTCCGCCGAGCTTGGCACATACGCGCTTGATCGCCTCGGGAGCATCACGAGCCCCCGCGTCCGCGAGGTCCGGGGCCGCGGCTTGTGGATCGGCATCGAGCTCGATCGCCCGGCGCGCCCCTTCTGTGAGGCCTTGGAGCTACGCGGCGTCTTGTGCAAGGAAACCCACGAAAACGTCATCCGCCTGGCACCGCCCTTGGTCATCTCCCGCGAGGACCTCGATTGGGGGCTGGATCAGGTGGAAGCAGTGCTGGTGGGCTAGCGCGACGGCGCATGGAGCCGTCCGGGGTGGGTCATCGTGTGACTCTTAAACCCGGAACCGTATGCACCCCGGATCCGGCGCGTAAGCTGCTCACGCCCTGGCCGGCTGGCCGCTCCCCATTGTGGTAACCGCCCAAAGTCTCATCCCGCAGGAGAATACGCTCATGCTCTCGCCAAACCACCTGTTGCTCACAGGCCTCGAAACCCTTTCCGGCGCGCACCACCAAAGCGCTAAGCAGGCCGAGTCCCTCCAGGAAACCGCAACCAACCCCCAACTCAAGCAGGCTCTCCGGCGCGGGGCCCGGCAAACCCTCGAGCAGGCCAAACGCCTGGAGAAGGTCTTTAAAACGCTCGACGCGGAACCGGACCGGCAGCACGATCGCGGCATGGAGGGCATTCTCGACGCCCACAGTGAGCAGCTTGCCCGCGCCACCGACCCCGCCGAGCGCGACCTCGTCCTCATCGCGCTAGCGCAAACTGTAGCGCACGTCTGCCTCGCCCAGTATGGAACCCTGCGCGCCTATGCCCGGCAGCTGGGCAACAAGCGAGCCGCCGCGCTGCTCCAGAAAACCCTGAACGAAATGGGCAAAGCTGATAAACAGCTCACCAGCCTGGCGCTCGACATCCTGGCGAAGAGCACGGGAAAGCGGAAAAAGCGCTCCTCCTCCGGCCTGCTGCAGACTGCGCTCATTCTGAGCGCGCTGGCCCTCGCCGTAAGCGGCACCAAGATTACCGCGATGTTCTCGCTGGACGCGGACCGGACGCCGAAGCCGTAGCTCCCCTTCTCTTTTGCATTCGAGATCCACGACTCTTTCCGGCTTGCGGCCAGCGCGCCTGCGCAGCGGCGCGTTCCCGCAGCAAGCCGATTCGCCTTGCACGTTCATCGCCATACCGAGGTGGAATCTCAAATTTCAGCTCACTCCGACGTAACGCACGTGACCTTCGCGTTCCCATTTTGGTTATCTCCGCTTTCCGCCGAAGCAGAAATTCCGAGATTTCGCTCAAGGGAGGGGCTAACCTCCCTTTAGCGCCACATGCGCTCGGGAGATCCACCATGAAAAAGTCCGTTCTGTCACTCGCCGCCCTCGCCCTCATTTCCGCCTCCAGCTTCACCGCGTCGGCGCAGTCGACGATGGGTCCGGATGCGGTAAGTGGCTGCATGCCCCGTCCGCAAGCGGTAAGTGGCTGCATGCCCCGTCCGCAAAGCGTCTTCGGCGGCATCTATTCGGCAGTTGTAGCGTTTTTTGGTTTATAACCGACTCGGCGATAATAGCGATGAAATCGCTGCGCTCGGCCCGAGGTTGAACCATGGCGTTATCGTTCGTCGCAGTACTGCTATGGGCGGTGAGCTTTTTGCTCGATGCCGCCCTCCTTGCCTTGCTGCTTTACCAACGAAAGTACCGCTTGGTACCTTGGTTTACCGGATGGATCGCATTTCAAATCATCTATAACGTTGCAGGTTTCGTCGCGCTTCAGTTTGGCTCGAAGCTGGTCTACAGGGACGTTTACTGGTCTGGCGCTTTTCTCGACTTTGCCTTTCAGATCGCGGTCGTTCTAGAGATTGCAGCCAACGTTCTAAGGCGGAGCGGGCGCTGGGTAGAAGGAGCGCGCACCAGGCTGGTAGTGGCCGGAGCCGCCGCCTTAGCAGTCGCATTGCTGCTGGCATGGTTCATGACGCCGGCAGCGGAAACAAGGCTTGATGCATGGGACGCGCGCGCAAGCCTTTTCACAACCTTATTTATATGCCTGCTGTTCACCTCAATCATGGCGGCTTCGCAGCGACTCGGCCTTGCCTGGCGCAGCTACGTCATGCGGGAGGGTTACGGGATGACGATCTGGGTTTTGGTCGCATTCGTGACCGATACCCTCCACGCTTACTGGCGGACTGCGGCCAGCTTCACGGCACTCGAGCACGTCCGAATGGCCTTCTACCTCGGATCGCTGGTGTACTGGATCGTGGCCTTCTCCATTCCCGAAAAGAAACCGGCTGCCCTGCCACAGGACATAATTGATCGCATGAATTCGCTCGGTTTGCCGTTAGAATACGGTGTGTCGCGGAGTATGCCGCGGACGGACGGAGTGGCCCCGAAATGATGGTCCCCTTACTACTATTGTCTTTATTCGCCGCAGTAATGACGTACCAGCTTCACTTTGCGGCCCGGCGACGCAGGCCGGCACGGGCCTGGCAAGAACTCGTGGCAAAGCTTGAACGTGTCAATCTGGATGGTCTGCAACTGATTGCAAACTGCTACTTGCGACCGGACGCGGAGCAGCTCCGGCTGGAGCCACCTGTCATGTGGGAGCTCGTGGGCGGGGATGAAGGAGTCAAACGCCTGAGCACCAATGCCACGCTGATGCTGGAGCTTGCGATCGTTGCAGAGCAATGGAATCAAATAGAAGGCGCGATTGTCGCCGAAATGCTCCGGCGCGACGCGATCCGCCTTCGCCGGGCCATCCGTCACATCCGCCTCGGCATGCTCTGGAGCGGCGGCGGTGTCAGCGCGGTGTTCCACCTCCAGGAAGCAGTCTCGTCCTACTGCCTTATGCGCGGACGGCTGCTCGGGCTCTACCAAAACGCTCACATCGCCCTCATCCCCCAGCTCGAAGCCGCGCTTTAGGCCTTTCACGTGATTTGGAGATAGGTCGTGTAAGCGGCCTCGCCCACCCCGGTAAAGGGTACTAATCGCACGTTCCCGGAGTGCGCGGGCACCGTCCACTCCGCAGCCCCTGTGCGCTCTGCGCTTAAGACTGCGTTGCGCGCCAGCGTTGCAGGCGATGTCCCGAGCGGAAACAACACTAGCGGCCCTTGCATTAAGGCCGCGACCTCGGGGTGTGCGGCGTCGATCGTCTCCAAACGCAGGCTTGACGGTAAACGCAGGACCAGCTGGTCGCCATCCGCCCAAACCCGGTGAACCGATGCAAACCCCTTCTCCACTGAAAACCTGTGAGGCTGTCCATTGACCGCGAGCGAAGGCACCTCCGCCCACCTGGGAATCCGCAGCCGCAGCGTCCACTCGCCCGGCACTGAAGCCGTCACGCGGAAGTGCACCTCCGGCCGCAGCGGATACTCGCCCGATTGCGTGAGCTCTACCCGTGACGCGCCCTGCGCCCACCGCACCGTGGACGGAATATATAGGTTGACCCACAGCGCCCCAGGCTCCACGAAATACGAGTTGATCCCGTAGTCCGC
The DNA here is from genome assembly GCA_965218545.1 of Acidobacteriaceae bacterium. Lineage (GTDB taxonomy): Bacteria > Acidobacteriota > Terriglobia > Terriglobales > Acidobacteriaceae > EB88. The sequence goes on from CBDCLB010000003.1 coordinate 275,465, forward strand.
CGCCACCTGCGGCAAGGTGCCGGAACAGCAGGGCCAGCGGTGGTCAGAAAACACCCGCTTCCCCCGAAAGTTGTAGTCCGAATAGTAAAATGCCCGACCATCCGGCTGGAGCGGCTTGGCTCCCAGCACGGTGTTGTACATCACCCGCTCCATGGAGTCACCGTAACGCCCGTCACGGGTCACCCGCAGCAAGTACCGGGTGAGCTTGAAATGCGCATATGATCCGCATGGCGTTTCAAAGCTGTTGTGGCTCTTAGTCAGGCTCGCCAGCAGGCCGCCCGAGCCAGGGTGCTGCAGCAGCTCATCCGGCCCCCAGCCGCCCGTCGCAAAGCTCTGCTCCTCAAGGAATCCGAACCCATTCCGGGCCGCATCGAGGTGTTTGCGGCTTCCCCCGACCATCCAGGCCTGCATCGCCGAGCAAAGGGCGTTTACATAGCTGTAGGCATGGCGGCCGCCCAACACATTTTCACCGCGCGCGAGGGGGTCGAAGTAGCTTTCCAGCAAATACTGCTCCGCCATACGCCGATAGCGCGGCCCCGCCCCCATAGCCGACACCAGGTAGAGATTTTCAGGAAGCGTATAGCTTTCATCCCAGTTCCACGATTGATCTTTCCCCGGCCGCCATGCCACATCGCGATCAATCGCGCGCCCCGGCAGCTCAGGCATCGCGATCCCAGTCGTGATATCGAGCAGCCGGAACGCGTCCGGGTCGCCCACCAAACGGTGCGCGTCCATCAGGCCGCACACCAGCTTGTCATAGCAGTAGGCCGGGAACCGGTTCCGCTGGGAATACAAGGGCGTAATCGTCTCGGCGTACAGCCCGGTCAACGCCAGCACCCGGTCGCGGCAGCGCGCGTCGCCGGTCGCCGCGTAGTGGCGCGCCAAGGCCGAGATCCACTGGCCAAAGGTGGCCGTTGGGGCAAGACCGGCGTCGTCCTTGCGGAAGTTGTAATCCGCCCTGTATTCGTACCAGCCGCCCAGCGTCGTTCCCGGAGCCGGCTGCCCGCTCATCGCGCGAAACGGCTTCAGCAGGCTTTCCGCAGGCATCCCAAGTAGAACATTCATGGTGTTTTCCACCTGAGCGCGTTGCAGCGGGCCCGCAAGCGTCACGTCCCCGTAACCAACCTCGTCCAGCGGAACCGGAAGACTGCCGGGCCCTGTTGCTCCGACTACGGGCAAGTGAATGGCCGCCGCGCTTGCGGCAGAAGCCTGAAGAAAACGGCGTCGCGTGAGAGGAGGCGTTTCGGACCTCATTTCCGTTGGATGTTTGAGACAGCCAAACGGGAGCTATGGACGCCGCATGGAGGTCGATCTGGAGTCACGGCGTGGACCACTTTACCTCCGGTCACAACGATGCCTACCCGCTTTTGCTCCAGCAATAGAAGGTCTGCGTTGCCCTGGAGGCGTCACTCAAGGCAGCATGCTGCATAGAAACGAAGCAGCTTGCGCCCGACAGGGCAATGGTTCGGGAGGAAGCTTCAAAAGCAGACCGAACCGCCTCTGCGTGTCACCTGGCCGCCATTGCAGACCATTCCTTCCCCACCACAGTAACGATCCCTGCAAGCATTGACATACCCGCATGTGCGCTTTATGTTCGCTTCGCAACCTTTTCTCTACACCCCCAAGCGGGAGCCTATGAACAAGCACACACACTGGATCGCCATTCTAGGTTTCGCTACGGCGCTAAACGCTCAAGCCCAGGGCACCCCCGCGGCCCTCACCGACCCGTCCCTCCCCACCGCCCAGCGCGTGGACGCCCTGATCCACGCCATGACCCTGGACGAAAAAGCCGGCCAGATGATGAACAAGGCTCCAGCCATTCCTCGGCTCGGCATCCCGGCCTACGACTGGTGGTCCGAGGGGCTCCATGGCATCGCCCGCTCCGGCTATGCGACCGTCTTCCCGCAGGCCATCGGCATGGCCGCGACGTGGGATGAGCCGCTCGTCAACCAGGAAGCGAACGTCATCGCCACCGAGGCCCGCGCAAAGTACAACCGCGCCTCGGCGGAAGGGAACCGCACCCGCTACTTCGGTCTTACTATCTGGTCGCCCAACATCAATATCTTCCGCGATCCGCGCTGGGGCCGCGGCCAGGAGACCTACGGCGAGGACCCCACCCTCACCGGCACGCTCGGCTCCGCGTTTGTACGCGGCCTGCAAGGCGCCGGGCCCGGCAGCACTGCGGAATATTACAAAACCATCGCCACCCCTAAGCACTTCGCCGTCCACTCCGGCCCCGAAAGCACCCGACATAAGGCGAATATCGATTCCTCGCCTTATGATCTGGAATCCACCTACACCCCGGCCTTTCGCGCCACGATCGTCGGGGCCAAGGCCGATTCCATCATGTGCTCCTACAACGCCGTCGACGGCTCGCCCGCCTGCGCCAGCCGCATGCTCCTCCAGCAAACCCTGCGCGACTCCTGGGGTTTCCGGGGCTATGTCACCTCCGATTGCGACGCCGTCCACGACTTCTACGACGGCCACAACACCTCGCCCGACGCCGAGCACGCCGCCGCCACCGCCGTGCTCGCCGGCACCGATACCGACTGCGGCGACACCTACAAGGCCTTGCCAAAAGCTGTCCACGACGGCCTGCTTCCCGAGTCCGCCCTCGATACAGCGCTGCGCCGCCTGTTCACCGCCCGCGTGGAGCTCGGGATGTTCGACCCGCCCAACAAAGTCCCGTTCAACTCCATCCCGATCAGCGAGGACGACTCCGCCGCCCACCGTTCCCTCGCCCTGAAGGCATCCGAGGAAGCCATGGTGCTACTCAAAAACGACGGCACACTCCCGCTCAAGCCGGGCGTGAAAACCATCGCCGTCATCGGGCCCAACGCCGCGTCGTTGCTCGCGCTGGAAGGCAACTACAACGCAATCCCCTCCCACCCGGTCCTGCCGGTGGACGGCATCACCGCCCAGTTCCCCGGCGCAAAGGTGGTCTACGCCCAGGGCTCACCGTATGTGGACGGCGTGGAACTACCCGCCCCCCGCACCCTCTTTCACACCCCTGGCGGCAAACCCGGCCTCCAGGCCGCGTACTATCCCACCCCCGACCTGACAGGCCTGCCCGCCGCCACCCGCATCGACCCACAGATCGACTTCGACTGGACCTACGCGAGCCCCGTTTCCGGGCTCCGCGAGCAAAGCTACTCCGTTCGCTGGACCGGGACGATCACCCCTCCCAAGCCGGGCCAGTACCAATTCGGCCTCAAGATCAGCCGCTGCAACGACGGCTGCGATAACCAGGGCACGGATGCCGAGCGCAATACGGAACGTGTCTCCGTGACTTTCGACGGCAAGCCGGTGGACGTGAGCAAGCACACCCCCGGCACCGACGATTGGGGCTCGCTCATGCCCGAGCTCGACCTCGATTTCCCCGACACAAAGCCGCGCTTCATCACAATTGAGTACCGACACCTCGGCGCGAAGACCACCGGCGGCATCTCCCTCCGCTGGCTCGCCCCCGCCGACCTCGAGCTGCAGCAAGCCACCGCCGCCGCAAGCCAGGCCGACGCGGTGATCGCCGTCGTCGGCCTCACCTCCGAGCTCGAAGGCGAGGAGATGCCTGTCCACATCCCCGGCTTTTCCGGCGGCGACCGCACCTCCATCGACCTGCCCGCCCCACAGGAAAAACTCCTCGAAGCCCTGGGCGCGACCGGCAAGCCCTTGGTCGTTGTGCTTGAAAACGGCAGCGCCCTGGCCGTTAATTGGGCCGCGCAGCACGCAAACGCCATCCTCGAAGCCTGGTACCCCGGCGAGTCCGGCGGCACAGCCATCGCCGAGACCCTCGCCGGCAAAAACAACCCCGGCGGCAAGCTCCCGGTCACGTTTTACACCGGGGTCAATGAGCTCCCCGCCTTCGATAACTACTCCATGCGGAACCGCACTTATCGCTACTTCACCGGCAAACCCCTCTACCCCTTCGGCTACGGCCTGAGTTACACGAAGTTCACTTACTCCAATCTCAAACTTTCAAGCGAAAACATCCAGGCAGGCGAACCTGTCACAGTAGAAGCCGACGTCCGCAACGCGGGCGCAACCGCAGGCGACGCCGTAGCGGAGCTCTATCTCGCCCCGCCCCAAGCCGAGCCCGCCCCGCTCCAACAGCTGGTCGCCTTCACCCGGACCCACCTGGCCCCCAACGCTACCCAACACCTCCGCTGGACCCTCACCCCCCGCCAGCTCTCCACCGTCAACGCCGGAGGTCAGCGCGCTATGCGGGCAGGCGAGTACACGCTCTCGCTCGGCGATGCCCAACCCACTCCCGGCACCGGCCAGACAGGCAGCCTTACCATCACCGGCGAGCAAACTCTGCCGAAATAGAACACACAGCGCGCAAGCGAACCAGCTCCGCTCGGTACCTAGAGCGGAGCTGGTTCAAGCCGGGAAATACCTCTTGCTCATAAGGTTTTGCTTATGTACTCTGGTAGCGAACCTGTATGACATCCGTAGACACCATTTTCAAGGCCATTGCGCACCCAGCACGCAGGCAGATCCTCTCCCTGCTCTCTGTCTCGCAGTGCTCTGTAAAAGAGCTGACCAGCGCCTTCGACATCTCGCAGCCCGCCGTTTCCCAACACCTCCGCGAATTGCGAGAAGCAAAGCTCGTCACTTCCGAAAAGGTCGGTTTGGAGCAGCAGTACAGGCTTACCGCCGAACCCCTGCGCACCGTCTTTGACTGGTGCACTCAGTACAAACAATTTTTCGATCCCGCCGGCCATGCCTGGGCCTTTGTTCCGGCCCATGAAAGGAAGTCGGCGGCCCCACCGAAAGGAACAGACAAGTATGGCCGTTGAAGGCTCAGTACCGCGAGAAGGCGTGATCGTCCCTCACCTCGTTGTTCGCGATGCAAGCGAGGCCGTTTCCTTTTACCGGGAGGCGTTTGGAGCGGAAGTCCTTTACCGTTCGCCCTCGCCCAGCGGGCGAGGAGAGCACATCCACCTGAAAATCTGGAGCTCGCTCGTCCAGCTCTCGACCGAGGAGCCAGCACACCGCAGCGGTCGGGTTGAGGGCGCTTTGCTGGCCTCTCCAGAAACTCTGTCCGGCTCCACCTGTGTTTTTCAGGTGGGCGTTCCGGATGTCGATAAGGCCTACCAGCGCGCCGTCGACTCTGGCGCAAGCCCCGCCATGCCGCCCACGGATATGTTCTGGGGCGATCGGTACGGTTGGGTGCGCGACCCCTTCGGCCACGTATGGGCGCTCGCCGAGGTTCGCGAAGTTCTTACGCCGCAAGAAGTTGAAGATCGCCTGCGCGGATTCGCCGCTCAGATGAAAGGACAAACCCCATGAAGAAGCTGAGCCTCGCCCTGTTGCTGTCCGCCTTGCCGCTCGCTGCGCAAACCGGCCCCGCCGCCAATCCCGATCCCTGGAAATCTTTGAGCTTCCTCGAAGGAACCTGGGACGCCAAAGCGCAAGGCAGCGCGGGCGCAGCCGCAAACGGTCAATACACGTTCCGGCGAGAGCTGGCAAATCACATCCTGGCGCGCCATGGCAGCCTCGCAAACTGCAAAGGCCCCAACAGCTTCGACTGCGATCACAACGACCTTCTCTATGTGTTTGAAGACGCTCCCGGCCAGCCTCTCAAAGCCATCTACTTCGACAACGAAGGACACGTCATTCACTACAACGTATCGACGCCGGGCCCCAACTCGGTGGTGTTCCTCTCCGAGCCCGCCCCCGGACCACAGTTCCGCCTCACTTATGAGCTCAAGGGAGCAGCCATGACAGGTAAGTTCCAGATGCACATGCCCGGGCAAAGCGAATGGCGCTCCTACCTCGAGTGGAGCGGCGCGAAACAGTAAGCCTCTGCCTTTACGATATGGGAACTGATTCAGCAAAGCTGTACCAGCCCTCTCGCATCCGAAAAAGCCATGCCCGATACCCAAAACGACCCCCGAACCTACTTCGCCCTCGAGCGCACCTTTCTCGCCTGGGTGCGCACCGGGCTCGCGCTCATGGGGATCGGGTTCGCGGTCGCGCGCTTTGGGCTGTTTTTGCGCGAGCTCCCCACAGGCCAGCATGCCGCCCCGCACAGCACCGGCGTTTCCCTTTATTCCGGCGTCGGGCTGGTCCTGCTCGGCGTGCTCGTCACCGCCGGGGCTCTGGCCCAGTACCGTCACACCGTACGGCGGCTCCGCACCGGTACGTGGACCCCGGGCACTTCCTCCGGCGCTGTTCTGCTCGCCCTTCTCCTCACGGCCCTGGGTATCGGGATGGCGGTCTTTCTGCTGGTTCTGCGCTGAAGCGTCCGGTTCGTTTCCGGCAGTCTCAACCGCAGGGGAACGGGCTGCGAGCGATTCCCGTCCAGGACCGCATCCAAGCCGTATCCTGCTACTCGGCTGCATGGGCATGAGCCTCTTCTCATGAGCCTCTTCTATGGTGCCGCTCACGACGAGAACGCAATGATCGCCCTCACGCACAAGGCGGTAAACCTGGGCGTGACTTTTTCGACACGGCGGAGATGTATGGCCCGTTCACAAACGAGATCCTCGTCGGCAAGGCACTCTCGCCGGTGCGCGAAACGTGGTTATCGCCGCAAACTTCGGCTTCAACTGCGCGTCCGGCGGCAGGCCCGGCACCCAATCGCTGAACAGCCGCCCCGAGCACATCCGGCAGGTCGCCGACGCGTCGTCGAAGCGGCTGAACATCGACAGCATCGACTTGTTCTACCAGCACCGGGTCGACCCGGAAGTGCCGATCGAGGATGTCGCCGGAGCGGTTCAAAAACCGATGGCGGCGGGCAAGGTCAAGCGTTGTTGGCATTTCCGCAGCGGGCCCGCAAACGATCCGCCGCGCGCATGCCGTGCAGCCCGTGGCGGCGCTGCAAAACGAGTACTCGCTTGAGTGGAGAAAGCCCGAAGGGGAGATCATCCCCTTGCTCGAAGAGCTCGGCATTGGCATGGTGCCGTACAGCCCTTTGGGCAAGGGCTTTCTGACCGGCACGATGACCGCGGAAACCAGCTTTGGCGAGAAAGAGTTTCGCAGCCGGAGGCCCCGCTTCAAGCCCCAAGCGATAAAAGCAAACTAGGCGTTTGTGGGGCTGCTCAACGATATTGCCGCGGCGAAAAAAGCGACTCCGGCCCAGATCGCGCTCGCATGGATCTTGGCGCAGAAGCGATGGCGGGTGCCGATCTCCGGCACTACGAAACTCACGCGCCTTGAAGAAAACCTGGGTGCCGCGTCCGTGGAGCTCACCGCGGACGACCACCATGCGACGGACGAAGCTTCGGCGGCCATTCCTGTGAGGGCAATTGCTACCCGGAACACCTGGAGAAATGACAGGCGTGGAGGCAGCCCCCGCAAACGCGTAAACGGACCGGCGACTGCGTGATCGCGGCGGCTCGGCTGTCCAGCGGGATACGAAACCGCCATAATCGGGACGGGCTTGGTAGAAACCCCTGCGGCGCGCAGTTCACAAGCGCTGCTTTCAAGGGTGGCCCGAAGCTAGCTCGACCGCGCCCCGGGCTACCGGTCCACCCCCGGTGCCCTGCCCGTGATGGGGCTGCAGCAGGGAGTCTGGCGCGGGGAAAACTCCATGAACTCCACGCGCGTCTCGTCCGGGTCGTACAGGTTCAGCTGCACCTTGCCGTCGCGGCCCATCTGCTTTTTCGACCGCTCGGACGGCGTCCACCCGCGCTGTTCAAGCTTCGCGACCACCGGGTCCATAGCCGCGACTCCCAGCGAGAAGTGGTCCTGCACGCCAATCTGCCGGCGGCCCGGGTCCGGCGGGATGTTGAGCATGTACTCAAGCCAGTCCGTCCCATCCGGCACCTGGAGCGACACCCAGTCCACCGTTCCCACTTTCATGCCGCCGTGCCAGTAAGGATGAAAGCCAAGAATGTCCTTATAAAATGTGTCCTCGGCCGCCGATGAGTGCACGATAAATCCCGCGTGGATGATGCGCCCCGAAAGGCTTTCCGGCGCTTTGGGCCCCGCGATTGCCGCAGCGGGCCGCTGGATGAACTCAATGACATTCCCTTCCGGGTCATGCACACGGAAAAACTGCTCCCCATCGCGCAGCGAGGTCAGCGCCGCCGGCACCGCCACTCCTTTGCTCTTGAGATACAGCCGCAGCGCCGCAGCGTCGGTCGTCGCAAAGGCCACATGCTGCAGCGCCGGCTCCGTCGCCGAGTTCGCCGGACGCACCTCCACTGTTTGCCGCGGGTCGCCATAGAAACGCACCCCGTTTGGAAACTCGGGTGAGGCCACCGCGTCCCACCCCAGCGTGTGCGTGTAAAAAACCCGCTCCGCTTCCACGCTCTGCGCCGCCAGCGCGATATGGGCGATGCCCGTGATCGGCGGCCGTGCGGGCGCGCCCGCCGCGCAAAAACCGGGAAGCGGCAAAACAGCCGCCGCGCAGAGCGCAACAGCGAACGAAGCAATGATCGAAGAAGGGCGCATGGCTACAGTCTCTCTCATCTGTCCGGAAACGACCGGCCCTCGTAGCAGAAAGGGCTGCGCCCTTGCAGGCGGCCGCTGTCCCGAGCAGGAGCGCTGGCGCTCAATCCCCGCGCAGGCTCAAGCTGGTGAGCGCCTCGGGGCTGTTCGGCTCGAAGCTGAGCGGGGGCCGACGTTCAAGACGGCACCCCGAGCGTGCCAAAGCAAAGTTCACGACGCCGGACGGGCACGCACGACGAAGCCGCACCGGATTTCAGATTCCGCCGCCCGGAACCCGCAAAACGCTCCATTGGAAGTCTCGCTTGACACATACTACACGCGTAGTAGATTATAAAGCGCATGTAGGAGATCAACGTGGCAGACCAAAAGCTTTCCAGGCTCGAGTACAAAATCATGGAGGCTCTTTGGAACAAGGGAGAGGCTTCGATCCGCGAACTTCAGGAGGCGCTCCCTGAGAAGCAAAGGCCCGCCTACACGACCGTTCAGACCACGCTTTACAGGCTGGAGGCGAAAGGAACTGTCCGCCGAATCCGGAAGGTCGGCAACTTCCATATTTTTGCGCCTGCCATTACCCGCGCTGCCGCTCAGACGAGACTGATCGACGATCTCCTATCGATGTTCGGCGGCCGAACTCAGCCTGTGATGGCCCACCTGATTCAATCAGGGAAGCTAACGATTGAGGACATCCGAGAAGCGGAAGCCCTTCTCGAGAAGCTCAAGCCGCGAGAGAACCAATGATTCGCGGCTTCGAGCACTACAGCCGGCAGTTGGCTGCGCCAGTTGCGGACCACATCTGGCAATCGACGGTATTCGCTCTCCTTGCGGCTTGCCTCACGCTGTTGCTGAAAAGGAATCCAGCACGCCTCCGCTTCAACGTTTGGTTTCTAGCGTCAGTCAAATTTCTCCTGCCGTTCGCAGTTCTTGTACGCCTCGGCCATGGTCTCGGCGCAAGAGTCGCTACCCCACCTCGGCAGAGTTTCGCTTTCGTGGTCGAACTGGCCGGTCAGCCCTTTGGGCACACAAGTTCGCACCTGCTTTCCTCGACATGGCGCGAACGGCTCCCCGGCGTGCTGCCTGCCCTGCTTGGAACGATTTGGATTGCTGGCGCGGCCGCAGTGCTTGTCATGTGGTGGCTGCGATGGCTTCAGATGTCAGGTACGCGGAGAGCTGCGGAACCGATACGCCAAGGCTTGGAAGTTGAGCTTGTGGGTTCGCTGGCGTCGGCAGTCGGGATCAAGCCCATGCCGATTCTGCTCCTAGCAAACCGTTTAGAGCCGGGAGTCTTCGGGGTCTTGAGGCCTGTGCTTTTGTGGCCCGCCGGCATCTCGGAAACACTTGGGCCGCGACAGCTTAAAGCGATTTTCGCGCATGAGCTTTGGCATGCGCGTCGTCGAGACAACCTCATGGCGGCGGTGCAGATGTTTATCGAAGCCGTCTTCTGGTTTCACCCCCTGGTCTGGTGGCTGGGATCGCGGCAGATGGATGAAAGAGAACTTGCCTGTGATGAGGGCGTGCTTGCACTGGGCAGTGAACCTGCTGCTTACGCCGAAGGCATTCTGAAAGCTTGCAGGTTCTGTGTGGAATCCCCGCTTCCCTGTGTTGCGGGGGTCAATGGGTCAAATCTCAGCAAAAGGATTCAATGCATCATGAAAAGGCAGGATGTTACCGCCCTCTCAACGAGCCGAAAACTTATCTTCAGCTCATTCGCCGTAGCAGCCGTTGCCGCGCCACTGCTCATTGGAGCCGTTTCTTATCCACAGGCAGTCGCGCAAACAAGCACTTCCGAGGGTTCGTCAGGTCCGGTTCACGTCACCGTTCTCAAACGCGACACTTCGGGGCCCAACTCTATGACGCTGATCAAACCTACTGCCGATGAAACCTCGATCACTAACATTACGGTGCGCGACCTAATAAAGCTCGCCTATTCCATAAAGGATTACCAGCTCACAGGTGGTCCTAACTGGATCGATCAAGAGCGATTTGATATCTCGTTCACGGGTGGAGAGCCGGTAGGCAAATGGCAAAACATGCTGCCAAGCGCAGCGGTCAAGGAGATATTGTCTGAGCAGTTTCATCTTATGCTGCGCCAGGAGACAAAGCCCGGCCCAGTGTTCGCCCTTGTTGTTGGTGAAGGAGGAGCAAAGTTTGCCGCCGCGACGCCGCAGAACGCACCAGGAACAAATGAACCCCTGCTCTCTATGCGAGTTATAAAAAAGGACGGGCAAGGTCACATCGCCGTTACGGGTGGCCCAAGCGGGCTCGCTGACTCTCTTTCAGCGGAGGTCGGTCGTCCGATTGTCGATAACACGGGTTTGACCGGCGTTTACAGCATCAACTTTCACTGGGCTACCGCTTCCGCCTCTGCGGATGCCATCTCTTCGGATTTGCAGCAGCAGCTTGGGTTGTCTCTTGTCCCGCAGAAAGGGCCGGTAGAGACCTCCGTGATCGAGAGCGTGACTGCGCCGGCAGGCAGCTAGACCCCGACTCGACGCACCCGCATTCGTGATCGGCTCTGCTGTACAGGGCATCCGAGATGTCGAGGCGGCACGTTCGCTGGGGCATCTCGGGCCATCGGGCATCCCTTGCTGGCGCGATTCGAACGGCGACCGCGCCGGTTCTCAGAACGCGGTTTTCTTGATCAAGGCGTGGCGGTCCGGATGGAGCGAAAATGTGTGAGGAAGCACGTTGATGCGCTCCTCGGCCGCGCGCGGGGAAGTTCCCGCAGCGGAGCTACAAGGCTGAGGTACTCGACGGCCGAGAGGTGGCTTTAAAGGTACGGCTCCTCGGGAACGTAGCCGAGGCGGTGCTTGTGGGCGGCGAGGTCGCGCTCGATGGGCTCCCGGCGAAATAAAACCTGCCCGGAACTCGGCTGGAGCAGGCCGGTGAGGATCTGCTGGTCGTGAACTTGCCGAAGCCGTTCGGGCCGAGGTAGCCGGTGACCTCGCCGGGCCTGGCAATAAAGCTTGCGTCTTCGACGGCGGGAATGCCGGAATAGCGCTTGGTAATGCGGCGGAGCTCCAGCATGGGGGGCCACCTGGTTGTTGCGAACAAGTTGCGTCCGGGAAAGATGCGTGTGAACGCAAGATGCGTGCGAGAACGGTAGCGCTCCGATGCGTTCCCGCTTGAGAGAAGACGCGTCTCTCCGCCTAGAGACAAATCTCGCCCAAACGGGCAAGGGGAGCGTATGCTCTGAGGGACTTCGATGGTATCGCTACCGGCGCGCCAGCAGGGTGCCTCATCGATCCAGAACACAAGGAGCTTCCAGCGCCTATGCCGGATTGTTTGCGCGTGTACTCCCGCTTTGCCGCGCTTGCTGCACTCGTTTCGCTTTCCGCCTTCCCGAGCGCCGCGCTTGCGCAGGGCACGCCGACGGCACCTCCCCCAGAGCTGCTTCCCGTGTACGGCCCCCACTCCGGCGACTTCCTGCTTGGCGGCCGCGGCCTTGAAAAGCCGCTCAATCCCGAGGAAACGCTTCTCGTCCCGAGCAGTCCCTGGACGCTCTCGCTCTGGTTCCATCCCGACCGCCCCGCGATGACCACCCTGCTCGCCGGCTATGGTGATCCCGCGGACGAAGACTCGCGGTTTCTCGGCCTCCGGGCGGGCAAGCCGATCCTGCGCATTGGCTACGACAACGAGATCGGCGCACCGGCAGCCGTCGCCGGGAATGACTGGCACCTCCTTGCTGCTACCTTCGACGGCGTCACGGCGCACCTCTACCTAGATGGCAATGAGGTCTCCTCCGGCACGCCTGTTATGGGGCCGGTTGGGGATCCCGAGTTGATGCTCGCTCCCGACTTTCTCTCCAATCAGGAGGAGCGCTACAGCTGGGACCAGCCCCATCTGCCGCCCGTCGTCCCCGCCCGCCTGCGCGAATGGCAGCACTTTGGCGGAAAAATCGCCGACTTCGATATCCAGCACGTGGCCGCACCGCCCGTCGCCGTGAAGGAAATGGCCGCGAGCCGCCCCAACTTCGACACTATCCTGTACGAGGACGGCTCGAAGGCCTGGTTCATGCAGGAAAAGCAGCTGATCGGCTACATCGCTCCGCAGCCGCCTGACACCCTTCCCGTAGATCGCGCCCCGTTCGGCAAACCTGTCGCCCAGCCTCTTCCGCACTCCGGTCCTACGCTTGAGCAAAGGAGCCCTCGCGAGTGGGCCCTCGCCCGCAACTGGCAGATGCAAGCCGCGCCGGAGGTGAAGGCCGCAGGCGCGGATCTATCGAGCGAAGGTGCCGGGACGGCAGGCTGGTATGCCGCAACCGTTCCCGGTACCGTTCTCACGACCCTGGTCGACCGGGGCGTTTACCCCGACCCGGACTGGGATCTCAACAACCTCGACATCCCCGAATCACTCAACAAACAGGATTACTGGTACCGCGTCGAGTTCCCCACCCCCGCGGGCCACGGCAACAGCAAACATTACACCCTGAACCTGAACGGCATTAACTACGCCGCGGACGTCTGGTTGAACGGCCGCGAGTTAGGCACGGTCAAGGGCGCGTTCATCCGCGGCGTATTCGACGTGACCACCTTGCTCAAACCGTCCGGCCAGAACACCTTGGCCGTCAAGATCGCACCGCCTCCCCATCCCGGCATTCCGAACGAACAATCCATCAAGGGCGGCCCCGGCTACAACGGAGGTGCCATGCTCATTGATGGCCCCACCTTCGTCGATACCGAAGGCTGGGACTGGATCCCGGCCGAGCGCGACCGCGACTCCGGCATCTGGCAGGACGTGACCCTGCGCGAGACCGGACCCGTCCAACTCGGCGACCCGCAAGTCGTGACCGAACTCCCGCTCCCCCGCACGGATTCGGCTGACGTATCTATCGGCATCCCGCTCGAAAACTTCAGCCCTCGGCCCGAAAAAATTATGCTGCGGGCTTCCTTTGAGGGCGGCGTGTCCGTTTCAAAGGAAATCGAGCTCGCCCCCGGCAAGTCCACCATCACCTTTACCCCGGGCGAGTTCCACCAGCTCCGCGTCGAGCATCCCCGTTTGTGGTGGCCTAACGGCTACGGCAAACCCGAGCTCTACCACCTCCACCTCGCGCTCGGCGATGATGACGAAAAGACCGTCCAGTTCGGCATTCGCGAAGTGACCTACGAGGAGTCGCTGTACGCCCCCGACGGAACAATGCGCCGCGTCGAGGTCAACCCGACCATGGCCCGCCGCCTTCATCAAACAATCTTGAACATCACGCACGAGGGGATGCGCCAAACCCCCGACGGCTGGGCCTCGTCCCTCACCGCCGCCGGGGCGAACGGCTCGCCCGCCGTCACTCCCGTCACCAACGAGCCCGGCATGACCGACCTTGTGATCAAGGTCAACGGGGTCCGCATCGCTGCGCGCGGCGGTAACTGGGGCATGGAAGACGCCATGAAGCGCATCTCGCGCGAGCACCTGGAACCCTTTTTCCGCCTCCACCAGCTCGCCAACGTCAATATCATCCGCAACTGGATGGGCCTCAACGACGAGCCCGTCTTCTACGACCTCGCCGACCGGTACGGCCTCATGGTTTGGAACGACTTTTGGGAGTCCACCGAAAACTGGAACGCCGAGGCCGAGGACCCGCAGCTGTGGCTCGCCAATGCCCGCGACATAGTCGCGCGCTACCGCAACCACCCCTCCATCGTGATGTGGTGCGGGCGCAATGAAGGGGTTCCGCAGCCGATTGTGAACGAGGGCCTCACGCAAGTGCTGGCCGAGGAGGACGGCACCCGCTATTACACCCCTTCCTCCAACCAGGTAAACCTCCGCAACTCCGGTCCATATAGATATCAGGATCCGAAGCTTTACTTCGACACCCTCGACCGCGGCTTCTCCGTCGAGCTCGGCATCCCGTCTTTCTCGACGCTCGAGAGTTTTCAGACCTGGATCGCTCCGCAAAATCAATGGCCGCTTTCCGATGCCTGGGCCTACCACGACTGGCACCAGAGCGGCAACGGCGACGTGCACCCTTGGCTCCAGCACCTGGACCAGCAGTTTGGCGCGGCCACCAGCTTGCCGGACTTCGAGCGCAAGGCTCAGATGTTCAATCTCACGCTGCATCGCGCCATTTTCGAGGGCTTCAATGCACACTTGTGGACCCCGAACTCAGGCCGCATGATTTGGATGACTCAGCCCTCCTGGCCCTCCAATATGTGGCAAATGTACTCCTCCGACTACGACACCCAAGCCTCGTTTTACGGGGTCATGCACGCTTCCGAGCCGCGGCACGTCCAGTTGGACCTTTCCACTTACGACGTGCAGGTGACGAACACCACGACGGAGCCGCTTGCGGGCGCGTCTGTTGAAGCCTCCATCTACTCCCTCCATAACAAACAGCTCTTTACCAGAACCATGCCTGTTTCGGTGCCCACAGATCAAGTCGCCACCGCCCTCCAACTCCCCCTAGCCGCCATGTTCGCCGCCCCCGGCACTGATTCTCCCACACCCGCCTCGCCAGTCCTCGTGCGCCTCAATCTCCTCGACGGCAACCGAAAACAGATTTCGACTAACATTTACTGGCTCGCCAACAAGGATGAGGACATGCGGGCGATCAACAGCCTACCCCAGGCCAACATCGCCTCGCATACGACCGCCGGTGCAGATGGGCAAGAGCAGGTCGTCACCGTCGCGCTTCGCAACCAGGGAACTCAAGCGGCGTTAGAGCTCAAGCTCACCCTCGAAGACGCCCAGACCCATACCCGCATTCTCCCGGCATACTACAGCGACAACTACATCTCACTCCTGCCTGGCGAAAGCGAAATGGTGGAAATCCGCTATCCCCCTGCCGCGGCGCACGGCACGCCCGCGCTCGGCTTGCGTGGCTACAACTTGCGCCAAACAATCTTGCAAATAGCTCCATAAGGTTTCAAAGACTCTTGCTGGGTGAGGCGATTGGTTAAGACACGGACTTTGCGGCGGCTGCTCGGGCCCTGACACACCCCTTGTCGACGACCGGTGATGCTCCCGTTCGCTTGGGCCGGGAGGCGAGCTCCTGAATAAGAGCTCTTCATGCTCAAAGGTATGAAAGCAGGGCGTTCTTACCGTTTTTGGTCGCTCTCGAATTGTTATCCCCAACACCATCGGCTCCAACGCGCAATCCTTTCAGTCGAATACTTAAGACGAGAAATCGAAGGTAACCATCCCTCCCCACAAAGCCTGCCGGTTTCTGTTCCGTTTGCCGGGGCATTACCACACCTTCCGCTCCTAAGAGCTTTCCCTACAGCGGAATTGCCAAGGCCGCACTCAGCCTGACCACAACGGAGCGCTTACCGTTACCTTTGGCGGTCATCCAGTATTCCTGTAAATCCACCTAAAATACGCGCGCTCGCGGCGTGGACTGAACAGATTCCGACCCGCAGCCGATAAGAGGGGCACAAGCCATCGCGGCAAGGTGCCGCGGAAGCAGGAAGGGCAAGCAACGCATGTTTTCGATCATCGGCATCCTGGTTGTATTCGGAGCGGTTATCGGCGGATTTTTGATGGAAAAGGGCCAACTCGGCGTCCTTATCCAGCCCGCCGAGCTCGTCACCATTGGCGGCGCGGCTATCGGAACTTTGCTCGCCGCAAACCCCATGCACGTCCTCAAGGGGATCTCTTCCGGCCTCATCGGCGTCCTCGGCGGCCCCAAATTTCCCAAGCAACGTTACCTAGACACCCTCAAGATGATGTTCGACCTCTTCACCAAAGCCCGCAAGGAGGGCATGGTTTCTATCGAGAACGACGTCGAAGAAGCGGACAAGAGCGACATCTTCAAAAAGTATCCTGCGTTCCTCAAGGACCATCATGCCCGCGATTTTGTTTGCGACACGATGCGCATGGCTATCACCGGCGGCGTCAGCACCTTCGACGTCGATCAAATGATGGACCTTGACATGGAGGTCCATCACAAATGCGCGGAGCAGCCGACGAGCGCGCTCACGACTGTTGCGGACGCTCTTCCGGGGCTTGGCATCGTTGCCGCGGTGCTCGGCATCGTCATCACTATGGGCGCGCTCGGCGGGCCGCCCGAGGAGATCGGCCACAAGGTTGCCGCCGCTCTCGTGGGGACATTTCTCGGCATCCTGCTGTGCTATGGAATGCTTGGGCCGCTCGCCTCCGCAATGGGCAAGCGTGTGGGCGATGAGCACGGCTACTACTACATCCTTCGCGTCGTGATGCTTTCCTTCATCAAGGGTATGTCACCGATTCTTGCAGTAGAGATGGCGCGCCGCGCCATTCCGGCCCACCTTCGGCCTTCGTTCACCGAAGTGGAAAATGTCTGCCGCGGTAAAGCCGAAAGCGCGGCGAGCTGACCATGGCAGCCCCTCAACCACCCGTCTTCGTCATCAAGAAAAAGGCTCACCACGCCGGCCATCATGGCGGCGCTTGGAAAGTCGCCTACGCCGATTTTGTCACCGCCATGATGTCGCTTTTCATTGTTCTTTGGCTTATGAGCAGCGCCACCAAGGAAGAAAAACAGATCATTGCCGGGTATTTTCGCGACCCCAACGGCCGCGCCGCCCAAAAGGGTTCGGACCGCTCCGGCACAGGTGAAAACATCCTGCTCAACAAGCAGGACATGACCAAGCTCAAGCAAGCACTTCAGGAGTCCATTCACAAAGTCGACCCGCTGGACAAGCTTAAAAAGCAGATCGAGATGACGATTACGCCCGAAGGCCTACGCATCGAGTTGATGGAAGATCCAAAGGGCACCTTCTTCGAGCTTGGCAGTACCCAGCCCACACCGGTCCTGGTCTCCATTCTCAAGATTTTATCCGCGCAACTGGGCGCGCTTCCCAACCGAATTTCCATCGAGGGCCACACGGACGCCAAACCCTACTCTAACGAGAAGCTGTACAGCAACTGGGAGCTGTCCTCGGATCGCGCCAATGTAACGCGCCGGTTGATGCAGGCCAGCGGGGTTCGCGCGAACCAGGTTTCCCAGGTCCGCGGCTTCGCCGACCAGCGCCTCCGAAACATCAAGGATCCCTATGACGCTGCAAACCGCCGCATTTCCCTCATCGTGCAATACCTTGATGCCGGAAAGGATCTTCCCATGACCGCCCTTGCCGGCAGCAACGCGCATTCCCCCGCAAAGCCAACCACTGGGACAGCTTCTCCTGCTCCTGCCAAGCCCCCCAGCTCCCGGTCCGCCGCGGGGCAGTAGCGCTTTGCACTCCCATCGCCAAAAGAGCCGACTTTGTACCGGCGCCGGGCACTCTTCCCGTGATGGGAATCAACAAGCACCTTAGTACCGTCAGCTGGCACTCTCTTCTTCCCGCCGCGCTTCCCTCGGGTATAGTCGGCGTCAGGAACCCACAAAGATGGAACAAAACGGACTGCTCCCGCACGAAAATGGGCAGCCTTTTGCACAGTGCGCTCTTACCGGCGCTCCTGCGCAAGATGCCCCTCCAGCAACCGTCACCGGCACCCGCCAAGAGCGGGCGATTGCGCCTTCCGGGCCGGTGCGCGTCCTGGTTGTAGAGGACGATGTTCCCCTAGCCCGCCTGCTCTGCTCTTGGCTCAGCGCGGAAGGCTTTATCGGCGAGGCTGCCCATCATGCCGAAGCCGCGCTTGCCAAGCTGGAAGCGACCTCTTATGACCTACTCCTTTTGGACCTCAACCTTCCCGGGATGGATGGCCTGACCCTGCTTCCAAAAGTCCACGCCGCTCAACCCGACATACCTGTAATGGTCCTCACCGGGCGGAGCCGCACTGAAGATACTGTGTCGAGCCTTAATGAGGGCGCGGAGGACTGCCTCATCAAACCCTTCTCCCTTGTGGAGCTGCTTGCCCGCATGCGCGTCCTTCTTCGCCGCCGTGCCGCTGCTGCGCCTGAAGCCCCGAAAGCCACATCGGGGCTGCTGCTCAATCGCGAAGAATACCGGGTGGAGCGCGACGGACGGCGCATTGAGCTCACTCCGCGTGAATTCGCACTGCTTGAATACCTCATGCAGCAGGCACCTAAACCGGTCTCCCGCGCCACTTTGATGGAAGAAGTCTGGCGCGTCCCCTTTGATCCTTCCACCAATATCGTCGACGTTTACATGAAGTACCTGCGCGATAAGATCGATTCGACGGCGGAACAAAAGCTGATTCGCACTGTCCGGGGGGTCGGCTATGCGCTTGCCTGCGCTTGAGGCACAAGCATTCTGGCAATTAAGGGAGGCACTGCGGTGACCGCGCCGCCCCTACCCAGCATGCGCCCCGGTGATCGCGCCCCGGTCCGCATCCTTCTTGTCAGCCCCAACCCCAGGCTGCGCGAACAGCTGCGCGAAAAGATCGGCGCTCCTCGCTGGGCTCTCGCGGAAGCGTCCAGCGGTGCCGAAGCACTCCTGCAGCTCGGCGAAAGCCGCACGGAAGTGCTCCTGCTCGACCCGATGCTGCCGGACATTGTCGCGAACGAGTTCAGCGCCCTGGTTCTCCAGCGGTTTCCCTCGATCGAGATCCTTTCACTCAACGCGCAGACCGGGCACCTGCTCCTGGCAAACGCGTCCCCTACCCCGCTCGCGTCCCAGCTCACCGACCTCATGTACAAAGGCGCGATCGCGGATACGGCTCCACCGGCTTACCTGCCCAGCCCGGACTCGCGCGAGCGCCGCACAGGGCTCCGGGACATGGTTGGCTCCTCCCCCGCTATGCAGCGCGTCTACCGCCTCACTGAAATGGTCGCCCGCTCGGAGACTACGGTGCTTATCACCGGGGAAAGCGGCACAGGCAAGGATCTCGTGGCGCAGGCGATCCACATGGTCAGCCCTCGCGCGAAGCACCCGTTTGCGGTTGTCAACTGCGCTGCCATCCCCGAAGCTCTGCTTGAAGCCGAGCTCTTCGGCTATGCCAAGGGTGCTTTTACCGGGGCCATGCAGTCCCGCATTGGCCGTATCCATGCGGCCCACGGTGGAACGCTTTTCCTCGACGAGATCGGCGATATGCCCTTGTCGCTACAAAGCAAGATACTGCGCTTTCTCGAGCAGGGCGAGGTCCAGCGCCTCGGCGGGAATGACAATCTCAAGGTAGACGTCCGTGTCGTCGCCGCCACCAATGCCGACCTTAAATCGCTTGCCCAGCAGAAGCTCTTCCGCGAAGACCTTTACTACAGGCTCGCTGTGTTTCCCGTCCAGCTCCCTCCGCTCCGCGACCGCGAAGGCGATCTCCGCGCACTCGTCGAAGCCTTCGCCCAAAAGTTCTGCCCCGGCGTCCGCATCGCCCCCGAGGTCCTCGACCTGCTGGGAACCCACACATGGCCCGGCAACGTCCGCGAACTTCGCAACACGATGGAGCGCGCCTCCATCCTCCTCGACGGCGAACGCCTCATGACCGCAAAGCACATCCTGCTCTAATGCCCGAAAACTAGACTTGCTGACACTTCCACAGCGCCTCCACGAGATGAGCGAGACAGAAATGGCGACGTGTTTAGCAAAGCTAATTCACGCCCCGAAAAAGCCGCTCCCTCTCATTACCCCGCGTTGTAATCTTCCGGTCGCGCCCACCGGCAGCACCCATTGCGCCTTTCCGCTGTGGCTAGGTTAACTATCACTCCAATGGTCAGCGGTATTCGCTGCGAACGTCTTTGGAGAAAAATTCGCCATGTGTTCCAAAAGGAATGTGATGCCCTACTTCAGCTCTGGCTAACTCCGTAAGGGACCTGGCATCCAGGACGAGCAGGAAGGAGGTGTTTTGTGCTGCATCCAGGACGACCGAAAGCAGCACCCCCTCATCTTCTTGACTTGCATCGGGCGCAGGGATAAACACGGGCTCGCCTGGATAACAGTCAAGGCTATACCACATTGCCGCGCATCCCGATTGCACATCAATTTTTAGGATGGAATCGAGGAAGTCGCCTCGCTCGCTGCCGTTGCCGTAAACCCACCGGTAGTCGGTTGCAGACCGGCTGGGCTGGATGCGAGGCAGTTCAATGCTTTTCTTCGAAAGCACACGGCATGTGATCGCACCCTCCTTGAGTGGAATCGTGTAGCGCGCGAGTTGGCCGGTGCCGACTATAGGAGCACCCGAATGAACACGGTCAAGATACAGCTGATCGATAACAGCAGCATCAGGATAAGTTATCAAATCGGCGATGATCGAATCATCCTGCTCAAAGGCGTTTACGTGGTGGAAGAGAAATCGGGCATCGGCAATCGCATCATGCACAATGGTTCCTTTGCTCTTATCAACGATGATGAAGCGAAGGCCGCATTCGGGGTGCCACCGATAGTTCCTGATAAATGGTTTTAGACCGGTTAGCAGTGCAAGGGGGTTTACTGTAAGCGGTGACAGAACAAGAACCACATAATTCTCGCTCATGCCCATGCTATGCACGTAAGAAGGCCGGGAAGCGGGTATGTCGGCTAAAACGGACGTCGCCCCTGAATCGTCGTCTGTCACAGTGATTTGGTAGACATGCTTGAGACCAAACTTCAACAGGTAGTTATAGGATTTGCGCGCCGCTTGATCGTGCTGCGGATGTGCTGTCGTGATATACCCATCAAGCGCGAGACCGCTTTTCCGGGGTAGGACGTGAAGGGTTTCAGGATCAAAGGAAACTGGAAACGGCGTTTCCGTCAAGGCCAGGTACTCACCTGCCTGCCGCACGATGTTGACGTTCGCGTTGTCCGTCGGTTTAGCCTGGAAAAGCGAGCGGAACCGCTCAAAAAGAGTAGCGCAAGGATCCGTCGCGAACCCGCGCCGGGTCAGCCTGCTTTCGCGCATCGAGGAAAGATAGGTTTCACTCTGCAAAAAACGGTTAGTGTATGAAACTGCGCCCTGAACAATGTCATACCGGTGGAGCATGGAAAATCCATCGAACCAATGATTAAAAGCCGTCCGGCCTGCATCGAAACGGGCTGGCCCTGTGCGGAAGAGTGAACCTTGCAGCCATGAAGGCATCGTGCCTTGCACGGCTAAAGAGACCTTGTTACTTTCTCGATGGAGCGGCTCAAATCCTTTGAGGTGTGGCTTTCTGAAAGACATCTTAGCCTCTGTATCTTGCTCTGCGGGCTTGAGCGGAGTAGACTCCTGCAGCGCTGAACTCGCGGCTCAAGCAGTTCATGGACAGGCTTCTGTGACACTGCAAATGACAGCCGAAGAGGGCTGGGATGAAAGCCGTGCGGCTGTGCTCGATTTCATAGAAAGGCGGACCCAAACCTCGCACTCCGTTCCTGGCTCCCAATGCCGTGATCGCTGTTCCCGAGCTTGGCGACGCGGGCCGGGTAGGGGCAACAAGGAAAGCCCTCAACGAGCGTATCGAGCCCAGCAGCGCGGGGCAGACCCGATGCAAGCCGACTGCGGTGGCCCCACATATCTGCCTTGGTGACGCGTCGAGAACTGCTCTTAGCGCAGATTCTATACTTTCCCGACTGACCGGCCCAGGTCGAACGTAAATGAGCCGCATTTGTATCCACCCCATATACACTGCTTGCAATATGGACTCAGCCCGCGCCGCCCTCCTTCTCGCCGCAGCCGCCCTCGCCCCCGCGCTCCAGGCTCAACAAAAGCAGCCCCTCCCCGAGCCCACTCCCATGCCGCCCCCCATCGCGGCCCCGGTCGACAAGCCCTACCCCGGCCCGGTCAAGCTTTCCGTCGACCTCACCAACAACGTCGACCGCGTCGAGAATATTCACGAAGATATTCCGGTAGAGAAGGGCATGAAGGAGATGGTCCTGCTTTACCCCGAGTGGCTCCCCGGCGACCACGCCCCCAGCGGACCCCTCGATAAGCTCGGCGGTATTGAAACGACCGTGGACGGCAAGCGCGTCCAGTGGGTCCGCGACCGCGTGAACATGTACGCCTTTCACGTCCCCCTCACGCCCGGCGCCGCCACCGTTGGGCTCGACTTCCAGTACCTTTCGCCCGTCAAGCCTTCCGCGGGCCGCATCGAGATCTCCAACGAGATCGCCGACCTCGAATGGAACGAAGTGGTCATGTACCCGGCCGGCTACTTTTCCCGCGACATCCCTTTTGATGTCACCCTGAAGCTCCCTCAGGGCTGGCATTACGCGACAGCTCTTGAAACCGCAAACGACGCGGGCCAAACCGTTACTTTTAAAACCACCCCGCTCAACACACTGGTCGACTCGCCGCTCTACGCCGGCGTGAACTACAAGCGCATCGACCTGACCCCCGCGCCCACCGACCCCGTCCACCTCAATCTCTTCGCAGACACACCCGAAGACCTCGTCATGACCCCGGACCAGCTGCAAAAGCACAAAAACCTGGCGGTGGAAGCGGACAAGCTTTACGGCTCGCACCACTACAACCACTACGACTTCCTGCTGCTCCTAAGCGACAAAGTCGGCGGCGTCGGCCTCGAGCACCACCAGTCCAGCGAGGACGGCCACCCCGCCGACTACCTCACCGACTGGGACCACGGCGTGCTCGGCCGCGACCTCCTAGGCCACGAGTACACCCACTCCTGGAACGGTAAGTTCCGCCGCCCCGCCGACCTGTGGACCCCCAACTTTAACGTCCCCATGCGCGACGACCTTCTTTGGGTGTACGAGGGCATGACCCAGTACTGGGGCAATATCCTGACCGCGCGCGCCGGCATGCGCACCCCGGCGGAAACCCGCGAAGTGTTCGCGCTCGTCGCCGCCGGGTTTGAGCAGAGCCCCGGCCGCGACTGGCGCCCGCTGGTCGACACCACCAACCAGGAGATTGTTTCCCATCGCCGCGCTGTGTCCTGGGTCTCCTGGCAGCGACCCGAAGACTACTACACCGAGGGCGAGCTGATCTGGCTCGCCGCCGACACTAAAATTCGCGAGCTCACCAATAACCAGAAGTCCCTCGATGACTTCTGCAAGCTCTTCTTTGGCGTCTACAACGGGTCGTTTATCACCGACACCTATCACTTCGAGGACGTCGTCAAAGCCCTCAACACGGTAGCCCCCTACGACTGGACCGGCTTCCTCCGCACCCATGTCTACGACCTCCACCCCGCAGTGCCGGAGGACGGCTTCACCCTCGGCGGCTACAAGCTCGTCTATACCGATACCGCTATCCCGTGGCTCCAAAAGGAAGAGGCCAAGTACGGCTACGCCGACTTTTCCACCTCGCTCGGCTTCACCGTAGGCTCCCGCCGCGGCGGTGGCGGCGCGAGCGGAACCATCGGCAACGTCGATTGGAACAGCCCCGCCTTCAAAGCCGGCATCACCCCCGACATGGAGATCGTCTCGGTGGACGGCGAAACCTACTCGGCCGACGTTCTCAAAAAAGCCATCCTCACGGCGGAAAAGACAAAAACTCCCATCCAGCTTCAATTCCTGCGCGGCAAGGAGTACAAGACCATTGCGCTCGACTACCACGGGGGAATGCGGTATCCCTCGCTGCAAAGGGTGGAAGGGACACCGGATCGGTTCGACGATATTCTCGCGCCGAGCAAAGCGCCATTGCCTGCGATGTAAGTTTGTAGGAGCGCGGGTGTCCCGCGCTCCTGATTCATGATTGAAGGTATTTACCACTAACGCTCATTAATGCGCTCACCTCCTCGAGCAACGTTATAATTAGCTAGCTGAAGGAGGTCGCGTATTAGTGCTCTTTAGATTCTACTGCGATGAGAGCCATAATGGCATTCCTGATAGTCCGACTACCCTCACTATCAGCGGGTTCTTTTCTGACCTGAAAAGCTGGGAGGAAGTCGAGCTGCAATGGACTGCGATCAATAACGAATACGGTGTTTCGCGATTTCATGCAGTGGATCTCAATGGTCAACATGGAGAGTACGAGGGCTGGCCTAAGCCGAAGCGTGATGAGTACAGTAGTCGGTTGCTCGACGTTTTGGGTAATCAAGGAAAGCGGATTGTAGCTTTTAATTGTGGAATGCGGGCGGATGCTTACCGAAGAGAAATCAATGCTGAAGGACAGAATAAACTGGGGCCGCCTTGGTTTGCCTGTTTCAAAAGTTGCATTGCGATGATCGCGAAGCACATGGAGACCCTTCCGGCAGAGGATCGGTTTTCGGTAGTTGTAGAGCAGGGCTCTGGTTTTAATACCAAGGCGGTGAGCTTTTTCGATAAGCTCGCAGCCGATTCCCACTTCCCGTACCGGAATCGTTTGGAGCGGTGTACGTCTGCAACGCCGCAGCAGTTCGCGGGTTTGCAAGCTGCCGACATGATGGCTTACGAGTATTTTCGGCGACTGCATTCTTCGAACGCGAGTATGAGAGTACCTCTTGAGAGAATACGAGCAAGCACAAACTATGCAGAAGGATTTTTCGGGGCCAGTACTTTTAAAGAGTACAAATTAGATATCGAATCGGCAACTTGCGGCCAAGGCGAATTTGTATTCATACCGAATCTGATAGATAAGCAATTGCCGTGTGTCTTAGGCTCGTTATAAACAGAACTCACATCTGTAATCTGCCGGGTGCCCCACATCTCGCTTTGAGATGTGGGAACTCCTGAGCGAAAGCTCAGGACCCGCTTTCGACCGCGAACAAAGAATGCGGAATGCCCAAGGTCTCACGAGCGCGGTTCAAACTCAAACTCCACCTTACCCTCCGCACTCAACCGCAGCGCCGCCTCAAACCCATTCCCAGCTTTCGACCGGAACCCCGAAAGCACCCCGGTCCGCCCCTCCGTACACAGCGCCCGCATCTCTCGCTCGCTAATCTCCCGCCCAGCAATCGTCCGCCAGATCGTTAAGGAACACCCAGCCTCACCCCACCGCGAACACCCCCAGGCCTTCGCATCCTCACGCGTCAGCCGCACAAACCCGGCTTTGCACACAGGGCAGGGGATCGGCCCCTCTTCCGCCGACCCGCTCGCGCCCGCCTTGCGCCCTGAAGCCGCCCGAGCAGCCCCACCAGCCTTCGCAGGAGCCTTCTTCCGCGCCGTTTTCGCGCTTGCGGACACTGCGGCCTTGGCCGAAGCTCCGCGCTTTTTCGCACGACCAACCCCAGCCTTTTCGCGTCCACCCTCCGGCGCGGGCGAAACTCGCTCAGCCTTCCCGTCCAGCCTATCCGCAACCGACTCCGGCCGCCCTTCAAATGGGGGCAGAAAATCCCCACTCAACCGCACCCGCGAAGCAATAAATCCACCCGGCGGAGGCGTCCATCGCGTCCCCGCAGGCGCACTCTTCGCGGGCGCAGCGCCGCTTGCGCCAAGCCTGGAACTCCCTAGGGCCGGTCGAGCCGGAGCCGTGCTCCTCCCCGAAGCAGAAAGATCCGGAGCAGCGCGGACAGCGAAAGTACCCGCCCGCGCCGGAGCCGGGCCGAGCCCCAGCGCCTCAATCTCTTGCAGCAGCCGAGCATCCGCCGCGCTCACCACCGGCAGGTACTCCGCCTTGCCCTCCGCGATCCGGTCCAGATCTTCTTCCAGCTCCCGCGTAAACGCGTACTCTACAAACGAAAACTTGCCCACCAGCGCGTCTACCACCACCTCGCCAAGCGAAGTAGGCCGCAGATACTTCCCTTCGTCTTCCAGGTACCCCCGCGTCTGTACATTCTTCAGGATCGCCGGGTAAGTCGAAGGCCGCCCAATCCCCATGCCTTCCAGCTTCTTGATCAACGTAGCCTGCGTGTAGCGCGGGGGCGGTTCGGTCTTCTTTTGCAGCACCCGCCCGTCCCGGGCACGCACCCCCGCGCCCACAGCCAGCACCGGCACCCGCCCGTCCCCTTCCGGCTCGTCCTCCTCGTCAGCGGCGTCCCGCCCCGTCAACCCCTTCCAGCCGGGCACCACCAGCACCCGACCTTCCGCTTTGAACGTGAACGTCTCTTTTCCCAAGGAAGACGACAGCCGGGTCGTGTTCACGCTCCACTCCGCATCCGCCAGCTGCGAGGCCACCGCCCGCTCCCAGATCAGCCGATAGAGCGCCTGCTGGGACGCATCCTCGCCAGCCCGCTCGCTCGCAAAATGCGTTGGCCGGATCGCCTCATGCGCCTCCTGCGCCCCACCCTTGCTCTTAAACCGTCGCGCCGCAGGGGGCAGCGGCAGACCGCGCCCAGCCGCATACGCCCGCACCTCCTTGAGCGCCTCGGCGGAAAAGTTGACCGAATCCGTCCGGTGGTACGTAATCAGCCCCGCCTCGAACAGCTTTTGCGCCACCCCAGCCGTTACGTCCGGTTTCCAGCGCAAACGCACGCTCGCGGCCTGCAGCATAGTGCTGGTCGTAAACGGAGGCGGCGGGGGCTGCTTGGTAATGCGGTTCGAGGAGGCCAGCACAGTGCAGTCGCGGCACGAGGCCGCCCGCGCGGCCAACGCTTCGTCCAGGCAGTACTTCTCCCCCTTGGGCAAAACGGGCTCCCACTGCGCCCGCCAGCCATCAAAAAGCAGCTCTGCCCCGAAGTGCCGCACCTCCACAAATGACGCAATCTCCCGCTCCCGGTCCACCACCAAACGCACTGCCGGCGACTGCACCCGCCCCGCGCTCAAGCCTCGCTGCCTCGCCTGCCGCCCCAGCACCGGCGAAACTTGATACCCCACCAACCGGTCCAAAACCCGCCGAGCCTCCTGCGCCCGCACCAGATCCATATCGAGCGCCCGCGGCGAAGCCACCGCGCGCCGGACCACCTCCGGGGTAATCGCGTCGAAGCTCACCCGCAGCGGCTTGCGCAGCTTGAGCGCTTCGCTCACATGCCAAGCAATGGCCTCCCCTTCGCGGTCCGGATCGGTCGCCAGATACACGCCGTCCTTCGCCTTGGCGGCTTGCCCGCGCAGGCGTTTGACCACGTCCGCCCCGCGCTCGCTTAGCTCGTACTCCGGTTGGTAGCCCGGCATGGCAAGCCCCAGCGACGAAACGGGCAGGTCGCGAATATGCCCCACGCTCGCCGCCACCTCCCACCCCGCGCCGAGGATGCCCTTGATCTTCCGGATTTTGTTCGGGCTTTCGACAATCATCAGCTTCACGAGCGCCGCCTCTCCCAAAGAGTAACGCCGGGGTGACCAACGGCGGCACTTACGAGAGTTTCCGGCGGACCGGCCCGCTCCCGCCTCATCCAAAGCCGTTACAATTACAATGGAATTGCGCAAAACTGCCCGTCTGCTACGCTTCCCCGCGCGCCGGAACACCGCGACGTTAAATAGGATCTGACCCGACCCATGCATCTTTGGAACGACTACGAAGGCGCCACCCTCGCCGGCCAGTGGAAACTCGGCAAACTCCTCCGCACCGAAGGCCGCTCCGCCCTTTTCGCCACTACCAAGCCCGACGGAGCTTCCGCCGTGCTCCGCCTCACCGAGGCGTTGAACGACCAGGCCGTGCTCCGCGCCCGCTACCAGTCCATTCAGGCGGCAGGCGATCGCTTCTTGGTGAAGGTCGAGAGCTTCGGAGACGCTGAGTTTGACGGAACCCCTTTGAGCTATGCCGTGCTAGAGCCCACGCAGGAGTCGCTCGCCGATATTCTGGCCACGCGCCGCCTCGTCCCTGACGAGGTTCAGGAAGTCGCCACAGTCGTCGCCGGAGGCCTCCATGCGCTGCATACGCAGGGCCTTGTCCACGGCCTCGTCGAGCCCGCAAGCGTCCTCGCCGCCGGCGATCAGATCAAGCTGCGCTCCGACTGCGCCCGCCCGGCTCCCTCGCCGGAGGACGCCGAGCTTGAAAACGCCGTCACCCCCAAGACGGATGCCTGGGGCCTGGCGGGCATCCTCTACCAATCGCTAACACAAAACCGCCTCCACGACGCAGCCGACGCCCTCGCCTTGCCCGAGCCCTACGCGACCATCGTGCGCCAAACCGCGCGCGGGGCCTGGGGCGTCCCGGAGATTGAAGCCGAGCTGCAGCGGCACACGCGTGCTCAAGCGCCGCCTGCCCCAGCGCCGACGCCTGCCCCGGCCGCAAAACCCATAGCTACCCCTGCCGCGGACAAACCTTCCGTCGCGGGAAGCACGTCCGGCGCACATCCTGCGGAAACGGCTGTAAAGCCGTCCGCCCCCATCGTCTTCACTGAAATCCCAACCCCCTCTTCCGAACCGTTCAGCAGCCGAGCCTCGATCGCAAAAACGCCGGAGCCGGCCTTTCCAGCGGACACGGATCGCTGGATGGATCCTAAGCCCGCCGGGCGCTCTCGCCTCCTGGGCATTGGGCTTGCCGTAGCTGCGCTGGTGCTCGCTCTCCTAGTCTTCGGGTTTGTGCATTCCAGTGGACAAAAGACCGCCACGACCCCACAACCCACCAGCAGCACAGCCCCGGCTCCCAAGCCCACAGCCGCCGGCACCGCGCCGCTCACCACTACCGCAAGCCCAGCAGCCGCTGGCCCGGCCGCCGCGCCCTCCGAACGCGATGTTTGGCGTGTTGTCGCTTACACCTACAATCACCGAGCCCTCGCGGACAGGAAAGCCGCCCAGCTCAATGAAAAACATCCGAACTTCAGAGCCGAAGCTTGGACACCTACGGGTAAGCGGCCGTTTCTCGTGACCCTGGGCGGCCCCATGCTCAAAAACCAAGCCGTCGAGCTCCGTGCCCTCGCCCTGAAGGCCGGCGTTTCCCGTGACGTGTACGCGCAGAACTACGCGCGCTAATAAGAAGGCACCCCTCCACGAAGGGGCGCTTTCAAGTGCAAGGGCGACGTTAGTCCTCGTAGCAGTTCCAAACCTCGCCCAGTTCCAGCCGGAAGCCGGCAATCGGTCCCGTCCCCTCGACAAATTCTCCCGTGATTGTCTCCGGTGCCTTCCCGGCCTCGTACACCCAAACCTGACGCCTTTTCGGGTCCACAAGCCAGGCGACCCGCGCGCCGTTTTCGAGCCAAAGCTCCATCTTGCGCTTCGCCGCCGCGAGCCGGTCTGTTTCCGACATCAGCTCGATTACAAAATCCGGGCACATATGGGGAAAGCCCTTGCGGTCCTCCCGCGTCACCGCGGCCAGCCGCTCCGGGGTGCAATACGCCCCGTCCGGGCTCAGCATGGAGCCGTCCGGCAGGTAGAAGCCGCCGCTTGAGTCGTACGCCCGCCCCCGCCGGTGCGTTCTCCACCACATGCGCAGCTGCACATTAATCTCACTGTTTCCATCGCTGCCTTCGCTGCCTGCCGGTGCATTCAACCGGATCACCCCTTCCCGCGTGCGTTCTACTTGCGCAATCTCGTTCAACCGGCAAAACTCCTCCAGCTGCGCGTCGGTCAAAGGCGGCTCGATGGTAAAGTCATACCCACCCCGGGCTGGATCGATTGGGAACAGCGTCTTCATGCGGCGATTCTACCCTTTGGTTACCCCAACTGAAGCCCCGCGCTGCGGTAAATCTGCGCCATCAGCTCCATATCTCTCAGCCCTTCATTCCCATCCATCTTTACCGGTTTATCCTCCCGGATACACGAGGCAAAATAATCGGCTTCCACAGTAAACTGGTCCGGATCATGCCCCGGCTCCGGCATCTCCACCGGCTGCTTCATCTTTCCGTCCTGCGTAAACCCGGATAAGCGGATCCCTTCATACCCAAACGCTGGCGATAACTCAAGCATTCCTTTTGATCCATGGATGCGCACATACCCATCCATATCCCCGCCATAAGTCGTGTTACAGCTTGCCAGGATTCCGGAAGGAAACCGCATCGTCCATCCATCGTTTTCTTCCACCTCGGTGAATCTCCCATCCTTATCGATCACCGACGCATAAGCCGCAAGCACCTGCGGCTCCTCCCCCGTCAGATACCGGCTTGCATTAAGCGAGTAAATGCCCACGTCCAGCAGCGGACCGCCTCCTGCTAATTTCTTATTCAGCCGCCACTCCCCCGGCTGGATGTTGAACCCGTTCGCGCTCTCGATTGCCTGCACCTGCCCGATCGCGCCCGACCGAATCATCTGGATGGTGTGGAGGTTCACGGGCTCCAGCTGGCAGCGGTAGGCAATCATCAGCTTTCTGTTCGCGCCGGCGCACGCCGCGATCATCGCCCGCGCATCCTTGACCGTGGTCGACATCGGCTTTTCGCACAGCACATGCTTGCCCGCCTTGGCTGCGCGGATCGTATACTCCGTGTGCATGGAGTTCGGCAGCCCGATATATACGGCATCGATCGCAGGGTTGTCCCGCATCCGCTCGTACTGCTCGTAGGTATAGATTGAGCTTTCCGGTACACCGTACTTGGCCGCCAGCGGCTTGGCTTTCGCATCGATATGCCCGCTGACCAGGCCGGTGATCCTGCTTTGCTTCGATTGCAAAACGCCCGGCATGAAGTGCTCGACGGAGATACGCCCCAAACCCACCACACAGTACCCCACGGGCTTGGCGGTTTGTGCCTGCAGGAACCGGGGCGAAATCGCGGCTGCTGCAGAAAGCGCGGACAGTGCAGAGAAAGAACGGCGAGTCAACATGGGAGTCTCCGGAGATGTTCTTTTCTGGGATGGGGGATGGGGAACAAGCGCGGCATTGGAATCCCGGCAATAGGACAAAAAAGTGAAGCAGTCCGCCGTGTGTACTGCTCTCCGTGTGGGAAGCCCCCGGCGTAACGGCCCACTGTGAAGACCCGCAGGGATGCGGTGCCGGCCGGGAGCTTAGATCGAAGCGGCCGCTGTGTTTTTAGCGCGAGACCACGGCAGAACTTAGAACCGCCTCTCCTTGCAGCGGCAGGGTTTGCGACGAGGGCCCGGCCGCAAAGGTGTAGCTGCCGGGCAGGACCTTCATCCGGCCCGCACCTTCGTCATAGACCGTGAGGTAAAGCGGGTCCACATCAATGGTAAGCTCCTTGCTTTCGCCGGGCTGGAGCATGACCTTGTCAAAGCCCACCAGGCGATGGAACGGTTCTTCCGCCTCGGCGGGTAGGTCGGCGTACAGCTCGGCGACCTCAGCCCCGGCGCGCGAGCCCGTGTTCCTGACTGTGAAGCGAACCTGCGGCTTGGCTCCGGGAGTCACCTGCATCCCGGAATATGCAAAGGTCGTATAGGAAAGTCCATAGCCGAACGGGAATAGAACCGGCCTATGCTCGGCTTCGTACCACTTATACCCAACCTTCACCCCTTCGTCATAGTGGACGGAGTAGCCCGCATCTGTGTTGCTGCTGTCATTGGTGCTGCCGGAGCCCGCGCCCTTGTCTTGGGGCGGGAGCGGAGCGATCTGCGGGTGGGGCACATCGGCGTCGCTCATGGGAAAAGTCATGGCGAGCTTCCCGGAGGGATTCACGGCTCCGGTGAGCACGCGGGCCAGCGCAGTCGCGCCGCGTGAACCTCCATACCAAGCTTCCACGATCCCCTCCACCTTGTCTTTCCAGGGCATCAGCGCGGCGGTGCCGGTTTCGAGCACGACGATTGTGTGCGGGTTAGCGGCGGCAACAGCTTCGACCAGGGCGTTCTGGTTGTCGGGCAGGGCCAAAGTGGGCAGATCGAGACCCTCGGCCTCCCATTGCTGGACAAAGACGACCGCAACATCCGACTGCTTGGCGAATGCGGCGGCTTGATTTGTGTCCTCGCCGGAGTTGTAGGTCAGCTTGCTTTCCGGCAGCGCAGACTGCAGCTGCTTGAGCGGGGAGGTCGGGAACCAGATGTGCTCCTGCCAGTGCGTCGCGCCCTGGCCGGGCGGCAGGATGGCGTTGCCGCCCGGCGGGTCCACCTGCGCGGAGCCGCCTCCGGAGATCATGCCCACGTCGGCATGCGCTCCGATAATGGCGACGTTCTTGAGCTTGCTCCCATCCAGCGGGAGAACGTTGTTCTCGTTCCTGAGCAGGACGATCGAGCCTTCCTCCACCTGCTGGGCGATGTCGAAGTCGCGGTCTACATCGACAACTGCTTTCTCCACAGGGTAGTCCATCACGCCGTCGTCAAAATAGGAACGAAGAATGCGGCGCGCGTGGTCGTCGATCTCGGCCTGTGAGACCTGGCCTGCCTGGACGGCCTTTTTCAGGGCAGGGCCATAATACTGGTCGGTCGGCTCTTCATGGTCGAGGCCCGCGTGGGAGCTCGCGACGGTTGAGTGCGTCGCGCCCCAGTCGGAGATCACAAAGCCGGGATATTGCCAGTCGCCCTTCAGGACTTCCTTGAGCAGGTAGTCGTTTTGGCAGGCATAGGGGCCATTGATGCGATTGTAGGAGCACATCACCATGCCGGGCTGCGCGTCGCGGATACCGATCTGAAAAACGAGGAGATCGCTTTCGCGCATGGCGCGCTTCGAAATGACGGCGTTGACGATATTGCGGCCGGTTTCCTGGTCATTCACGGCGTAGTGCTTGATGTCGGAGACAACATGCTCGTCCTTCTCGGCAGACATTACCTGGCCAACCAGCGTGCCGGCGAGCACGGGATCTTCGCCCAGGTACTCAAAGGTGCGGCCGTTGCGGGGCTCGCGCGTCAGGTCCACGCCGCCGCCGAGCGACATGTTGTAGCCCTGGGCGCGGAGCTCGCGGGCTATCAGATCCCCATACTGGTGGGCGGCGTGGCGGTCCCAGCTCGAGGCGGCACCCAGGTCGGACGGCAGCGCGGTGGAGTAGCGCCCGTTGGCACCGGAGGAGCGAACGCCGTAGGCTGCGTCGGACATGTTCACCCCCGGAATACCAAGCCGCGGAATGGGCGCGATGTAGCCGGCCCCGCCGTTCGAATCGCGGGTTAAGGGCATCTGCCACTGCGCCTCGCGGGCCATCCCGTTGCCGTGGAGCAGCAGGAGCTTTTCATCCAGGGTCATCTGCTTTATGACGAGATCGGCGCGCTGGTCGGGGGAAAGGGACTTGTTCATCCAGGGCAGCTGGGCGAGGCGGGCCTGCTCACTGGCCTGCCGGTTTTCCGAGGCGTGGTGCTGGGCCGGGGTGCGCTGGGCCGGGGCAGTAACGGCAGCAAGGAGGAGCGAGCCAAGGAAAACCGTGCAGCGCATTGGTATGTGTGTGCCCTTCGAAAAGTGACGCAACAAGCTTTTCCCCGAGTGTATGCGGAGGAAGGAGGTTGCGCCAGGGTGAGCGCGGGAAAGGGACAAACGTGCGTTTCTGCTGGGCGGGAAGACCGGGCTTTCCCGGTTACGTTCGTGAAGGAAAGGCCGCGTGGTTTCGCTTGCGGCGCGTATTTGGGCGGCAGACTGGGCGAGCCTTCAGCAGAGTGCAGAGCGGTAAACGACGTTGGCCGGAAGATCAGGCCATCCGGCGTTCGCCGTAAAGAGCGGAGAACGCCGACTCCAATGCTGGAGGTGGCCTATGGATGCATCAACATCCTGGGTGCGTCTGCTCGTGAAGGTGACGCTGGATTGGCGCACCATCGCGGCAGTTTGTGCCTTGGTCCGGCTACGGCGAAAGCGGTAGTCAAACCCTTCGGTGGACTGCAACCATCGAGGGTACCGCTCCCACGCCTTCTATTGCAGGCGTGGGAGCTTCGTTTTGTCAAGAGTTTCCTTGTCCCAAGCTCGGGCAGCAGCGCGGCGCGCGGAATAAAAATTCACTCCGGCCTCGCAGCCTCAGTGAGCCGGAAATCGTAGGTGGTTTCAGCCGGGAGCTCCGCCGTGTGCTTGCCCGTGGCGCCGGCGAGAGCCGTGCCCCCGCCCGCGCCTGCAAGCGAGCCGATCAGCGCGCCCTTGCCTCCGCCGGCAAGTCCGCCGATTAAAGCCCCAACCCCGGTACCCCCGCCGATCTTGAGCAGGTTGCCCTTGGTGTGGCCATTGCCCTTATCGCGGATGGCCGTGCTGTGCAGGTCATAGCGCCGGCCGTTGATTTCCATAGAGTCGAGCCGGACCGTGACGTAACCCGGATTGCTGAAATGGCCGCTTGATCGCGCGTAGGTCACCTTGCCGCGCACGGGCGCTCCCCGCCGCGCCACGACTTTGCCGTCCACCACGAGGTCGCGCGCAAGGGAGGCAGCGACCTGATCGCCGACATGCGCGGTCCTCGAACTTACCGTCGAGTCAAGCCGAACATACAGCCGTGTGCCGTCCGGGATACTCTGCGCCGAGGCCGCCGACGTGAAAAACAGAACAAGCCACCAGAGCTGAAAGCGGAAACGCTGCATCGCACTGCTGCTCCTTTTCATATGAAACAGGGACCACATACAAACTTCTATCCAACGCAGCATAGATTATGCTTCCCTGAAAGTTCTGATGCGGACATAGCAGGAAAGGGACAGGATGGATTCCGCGCTGGGACAGAGCAGCGTGTTTGGGGATCGACGAGTCGGCGCGCGGGACGAATCCGGCACGCGGTTTGGAAGCATCTTTGCGGGGCTGCTTCTTGCCATCGCCGCCGCCTCGATTGGCTGGTACTTGTGGGCGCACCGGCTCCAGCCCATGCCCGTCCTGCACCGGCCACTCTTGCCCGAAGCGGTCACCGAGAACGGCGAGCCGGAGGTGCGCATGGCCAGCGGCAATCTGGCGGCGGAAGTGGGTGCTTATAACAACGAGCTGCAGGCGTATCTTCGCTTCGAATACCTGCGCGGCATCCCCGCGCTTGGCGGCGATTCGCTCTTTCTGACCACGGGTGAGGCGAGGGAGATGCCAACCTACCGGCTCTACGTCCTGCTCCCAAACCGCATCCTGCGGGAAAGCACGCGCCTGGCGCGGCTCCAAATTCGCGGGCTGGTTCCCCCGTTCGAGCTCCGGTCGCCGCCGCGGGTCGCGCTCGAAAACTGGCAGCGGCAAACGCAGGCGTTCCTCACGGAGTACCGGCGGGAGCCGGAAGCACCCCTGCTCGCCCTGCCCCGCGCACCGCTCACCTCCGCCGTCGCGCAGTTTGTTTTATTCAAGGCACGCACGGACCGGCGTGTCCGCAGGCAGGTGGAGCCGGCCTACACAGAACTGCTTTCGCTCGAGCAGGCGCGGCAGTTCAGCTCCGACATGATCGACGCGGCGCAGTTCTACGACCTGCCCTTGAGCATGCTGCTCGGCGTGGGCGCGATGGAAAACAACTACCTGAACGTGCGCGGAGACCTCGACCACACCGTGTGGAAGCGCCGCAAGCAGCCGGGCGATGTGGTTGTCGGGCGCAGGCGGGGTTGGGTTCTGGTCAGCGACTCCTCGATCGGGCCCTGGCAGGTGACACGCCAAACCCTGCGGCGCGCGCACGAGCTATACCTCCAGGACACAGACACGCGCGATTACTCACAGCTGCCCGACCGGCTGCGGCCGCCCCTGGAACTGGACTTCGACCAGGTAAGCACGCCTGTGCTGACCACCTATGCGGCGCTGTGGCTCCGGCACCTGCTGGACAGCTGCGATGGCGATGAGGCATGTGCGGAAGGGGCCTACAACGGCAGCGTGCAATCCCCCAACCCGCGCTACGCCCACGGGGTGGAGCTGGTGGCCGCGTATGCGCGCAGGGTCATCGGGGTTGCTGCCGGCAGGCAAGGCGCGGGAGCGGCACTCGCAGCGGAGCCACACTAAAAGGGGCTAGGCAAAGCCCGGTGGACGCTCACCCGCGACACCCATCGCTCGCTCGAGCGCCATGCCCGCGTTGGCGACCGTCGCTTCGTCGAAGAGGCGTCCGAGCAGGGTGACGCCGTGGGGGACGCGGCGGGGCGGGTTGAAATGCGGCAGGGGGTGAGCGGGGTCCGGAGCCCAGTCACTGCGGGCCTCGCTCACCTCGACAAAGCCGGCCCGGAGGGTCAGCGAGGGGTGGCCGGTGAAATTGGTGATGGTCAGGGTTTCGTCCCGCAGCGACGGCACAACCAGCAGGTCGACCTCCGAGAAAATTCGGCCCATCTCCTCCGCCACGCGGCGGCGCATGCGGTCGGCCTGGACGTAGTCGACCGCGGACAGGAAGCGGGCCTGGCGAAAGGAGTTGGGCCACGCGTCGGGAACTTGCATGGTGAGCTGGTCGGCCCCGTGCGAAAGCGTGAGCTCCTCAAACGACGCGGCGGCTTCGGCGAAAAGGATGAGTTGGAGCGAGTCATAGGGCCAGTCGGGGAGCGAAACCGGGGTGGGGACCATGCCGAGCGTCGTCAGCATCGCAAACGCGGCGCGGTCCACGTCGGTCGCGGGCGGCTCATGGAGCCACTTGGGAAAGTACCCGACCTTTAAATTCTGGACGGATTTCTTGGAGTCGAAGGCGAACGAGGAAGGGACGCTCGAAACATCGCCCGGGTCGGGTCCCGAGATCGCGTGGAGAACGAGCATAGTGTCCAGAACGCCGCGAGCCATGGGGCCTAATTTGTCGAGCGACCAGCAAAGGGTCATGGCACCGGTCCGCGCGACGCGGCCGAAGGTGGGGCGCAGACCTTCCACGCCGCACCGCATGGAGGGGCTCACGATCGAGCCGCCCGTTTCCGAGCCGATCGCGAAGCCGACCAGCCCAGCCGCGACCGCCGCGCCGGGGCCGGCGGAGGAGCCGGACGCCCCTTCCTGCAGGTTCCAGGGATTCATGGTTTGGCCGCCGAACCAGACGTCATTGAGGGCGAGCGCGCCCAGCGAGAGCTTCGCGACAAGAACCGCTCCCGCATCCTGGAGGCGCTGGACCACGACGGCGTTCTTCGCGGGAACCCGGTCACGGTACGGCTCCGCGCCCCAGGTCGTGCGGATGCCGGCAGTGTCGAGCAGGTCTTTTGCGCCCCAGGGAATGCCGTGGAGCGGGCCCCGGTAGCGGCCTGCGGCAAGGTCGGCGTCGGCCCGGCGG
This sequence comes from Acidobacteriaceae bacterium, assembly GCA_965218545.1. Taxonomy (GTDB): domain Bacteria; phylum Acidobacteriota; class Terriglobia; order Terriglobales; family Acidobacteriaceae; genus EB88. Next base: position 312,258 of record CBDCLB010000003.1, read on the forward strand.
GCCTGCTCCAGCGCGAGCTCGGGCGTGAGGGTGATGACACAGCGAAGCTCTTCGTTGTAACGGCGAAGGCGATTCAGATAGATCTGCGTGAGGCGCTCGGAGGTGATCTGCTTGCCCTGGATCCAGGCCGCCAGCTGCGGGACAGTCGCGAACGCGATATCGGCTTCGCTCGCGGGGAGTGGGCCGGGACGTGGAAGTGTCAGCACCAGGGTCGGGTCGGGCTCCACGGCGAGAGAGTGCCGGCCGGGCAGCACGGGGTTCCACACCGTCGCGGGCGCAATTGAATCCGGCAGCGGCACCTTGCGTGGGCCGGTGCGGCGCTCGAGCAGGGGCGCCATCGCCTGCCGCCAGTTCCCGGCGGCCTCGGCGCGGTCTTTCTCACTGAGCTCGACCTGCACCAGCTTTTCCGCGTGCGTGAACGTATCGGGCGAAATCTCAGGGCCAACGGCAGGCGCGGTGCCAAAGGCCGGGGGCGCGCCGGGCGGAAGCGCTTTGTCGGTGGTGTCGGCCCCGCTCTGGGAGCGAGCGGACTGCGCCGCAGCGGCAAGCGCGGCAGCGGCGGTTCCGGCAAGAAAGCGGCGGCGGGTGGTGGGCTGTTGCCCGGGTGTGCTGGCGGCCATGCCGCTCCTCCGGTGGACGCAAGATTGCGCGAGTGTACCCCAAGCCGCGCATCCAGGAAACAAGGGCGTCGGAACCGGCGCTCCCCAGCTCGACGCTGCGAGGGGTGAACGCCGCACAAAGAGTGAAGTTGTACCATGGCGCCATGCGGCGCTTTGGCTTCCTTGCCCTTGTCTTCTGCAATGCCTTGGCGGCCGTCGCGCAGCTTCCGGCGGCACGGGGCGCGATGGTCGATCGCGAGATCCGGGCCCTGGAGTTTGTCTGCGGCTCCCCCTTAAACCCGCGGGAAAAACAAACCGCGGCGCGGGTTGTCGATTCAGGGATGCGCGCCGACCCTGCGGGCTGGAAGCAGGCGGACGCCGAAACAGCGCAAGCTCTTCGGTTGATCGCATCCGGCAACGCAGCGAGCAACAACGCTCTCCGCCGGCAATGGCGCTCTGTGTATGTCTTTCAGCCGGAGAAGTTAGTGGATCCAACCGGCTACGCATTGGAGCGGCAGATCATCGAAGCACATGACCCGGTTCTTGCCGTGGATCGCGCGCGTAAGCTGGTCGTGACACGGCAAGCGCTGCCGCTCATGCGACAGGTCGCCGCCTGGGTTGCCGCCACGTACCATGTGGCTCCCCCGAGCGCCGGCTTCGATTCGCTTGTTGCAGATCATCTGCGGAGCGCACTTCCCCACATGAGCGCCAAAGATGCCGAGCTTTATGCCGACTTCGAAGAACACGCCGCGTACGCGGCCCCCTTCTACAACCGCAGCTCCCCGGCGCTGCGGGCGACGCTGCAGAAAGCCGGGAAAACAGACCTCCTCAGGGGCGCGGAGAACCCCGCAGTCGCGCAATGGAACCTCCTCTCGTTAGGCAGCACCCTCGCGGCCGCCGGGGCGCAAAGAGCGGATACGATCGCCCATGCGCAAGCAAACTGGAACCGGATGAGCGAGGCCGCCATGCAAGCGCAAAAACAGGCAAACATGGCTCGAGTCTTGCGAGGTGCGATCCCCTGACGCATGCTCGGCGAACAGCCGTCTAATTCCTTAGGCCAACGCCAGCACAATGGCCCCCGCAGCGATGAGCGCGCCGCCCAAGAGCTTAGGGCCCGTAATCGCCTCGCCCAAAACCGGCCAGGCAAGCAGGATCACCAGCACCACCGAAAGCTTGTCCACCGGCGCGACGCGCGAAGCCGGGCCGAGCTGGAGCGCGCGGAAGTAGCACAGCCAAGAAAGGCCGGTCGCAAAGCCTGAAAGCACGAGAAACAACCAGGTGCGTGGAGCGATGAGAACAGCGCCGCGGTGCGCGCCGAAAAGCACGGCGATGGCCCAGGCGAACAGGACCACGACCGTGGTGCGGATGGCGGTCGCGAGATTGGAATCCACACCCGCGACGCCGAGCTTCGCAAGCAAAGCTGTCGCCGCGGCAAAGACGGCCGACAGCAACGACCAGAAAATCCAGCTTTGGCTCGCTGCAATTTTGCTCAAGGCCTTCAGCCTTCCTCGTCCTGCGTGCGTGGGAACTGTCGTTGAATGGGCGATCTGCGGCTTGAGCCCGCGGCGGCTTTCGCGCATCTGTGTAGGGCGGAATCAGTTCCACTCTACAACGCTGTTAAAAAAGGAAACCTCCTCATGCCGGATGACACACTTTTCCAGCCTTACCAGCTTGGCCCCTTGCTCCTGAGAAATCGGATCGTCATGGCACCCCTCACGCGTTCACGCTCGAGCGAGGAGGGCGTGCCGCCGCCATACGCGGCGAAGTACTACGCGCAGCGGGCGAGCGCGGGGCTGATCGTGTCGGAGGCGACCAACATCTCAGCGCAAGCGCGCGGCTATGCAAAGACGCCGGGCATCTGGTCGGACGCGCAGGTCGAGGCTTGGAAGCCGATCGTCGAAGCTGTGCATCGTGCGGGCGGGCTGTTTTTCCTGCAGCTATGGCATACGGGACGGCTTTCGCACCCGAGTCTGCAGCCGGGCGGAGCCTTGCCGGTCGCGCCTTCCGCGATCAAGCCGGAAGGACAGGCGTTTACAAACGAGGGCATGCAAGACTACCTGGTGCCACGCGCCGCTGAAGCAAGTGAGCTGCCCGGCATCGCCGAAGACTACCGGCGCGCGGCCGCGAACGCCAGGCGCGCGGGTTTCGATGGGGTCGAGATCCACTCCGCAAACAACTACTTTCTGGAGCAGTGGCTGCGCGACTCGACCAACAAGCGCACGGACGAGTACGGCGGTTCGGTCGAGAACCGCTTGCGCTTTCCCTTGATGGCCGCGCGGGCCGTGGTGGATGGGTTTAGCGACGCCGCACGGGTAGGCATCCGGATTTCGCCCGCAACCACGCAGCCTGGAGGAACACCGCTCGACGCCAACCCGAACCAGGCATACGGGCGTTATGTGGAAGAGCTCGCGAAGCTGGGCCTCGTATACCTCCACGCGATCGAAGGCGTAACGCAGCAGACGCGCGACGCTTCCGGGGTAGATTACGGCGCGCTGCGGCGCGAGTTTGGGCGGACCTACATCGGCAACAACATGTACTCGCTGGAGCTGATGGACGAGGAGCTGCGGGAAGGTAGATCGGACCTGTTCGCGCTGGGGCGGCCTTTCCTCGCGAACCCGGATTTGGTGGAGCGCCTGCGGGTGGGCGCGCCGATCGCGGACGCGCCCAAGCAATACTGGTACGGCGGCGATGAGCGCGGCTATACGGACTGGCCGGCGATGGCGGAGGCGGGGCACCTGCACAATGCTGGAGCCGCATAACAGAAGCGCTCGGAGCAAGATCCCTCCTGCCGCGCTAAGCTGTACGCGATGCAGTCTACGGTTCAGAAGCGCGATAGTGGTTCCATGCCCGCTTTCTCCGGGGCTTGAGCGCGCCGGCAGCAGCCTGGGTGAGGCTCGGAGGGCTGGCGCCCTTGTCGGCAATCTGCCCCGAGCCCGGCAGCAAGTCCGCATCCGCAATGCGTTCGCCCGCGAGGATGGAGCCCTCATTGGAAAAGTGGTCTCCATCCACAAGCAGCGGAATGCCCCGCTGCGCATTGGCATAGGTTTGGCAGCCGCGTTCCGAACAGAACATGCGAACGAGCGAGATATAGGGCACATGCCAGCGGTCGCGCGCAAGGCCTGCGAGCCGGTCGTCGAGTGCGACCGTTGCGGGGACGCGATGGCGGCCGGCCAGCCCGGGGTCGTGGCGCATGATGCCGTAAGCCAGCAGGCGCGGCAAGGGGGCGTCGTAGTCCTGCGTGGGGCCGATAAGGGTGAGGGGGATGTGGCGGGCGCGGGTCCAGGCAACCAGGCGATCGATCTCCGGGATGTCGGACGCGACCCAGCGGCCCACGACGATCATGCGATCGACGGGATGGGCGGGAAGAAAGCGGTTGAGAACAAACTGCGTAAGCACGCCGCAGTCGCCATCGGTACGGGCGGGGTCGGGGCGGCAGGAAGCGCGGCTTTCCTGGAGGAAGTGCACCCCGGGGTAAGCCTTGACGAGGCCCTGCCATTGCGCGGCGGCGTGGCTGTCACCGATCAGGAGCCAGTTGGGGCGCGTGAGGTCTTCCGACAAGCAGGGTGTGGGCTGGAAGTCGCGAGCGCGGATGACCATGCAGGAGCCGCGTCGGTTGTTGAGCGGCTCATCGACGTAGCTGCCCACCGCCACGGCGGCAGCGGGAAAGCGGGCGGGAAAGCCGTGCAGGGCGAGCGCGGCGCAACCCGCGGCCACAAGCGCCCCTGAAGACACCGCGGCGAAGCGGAAGGCAGCCGGACCCGCGAGCCGCAGCGGCCCGTCGCGGAAGGGCCGCTCAACAAAGCGCCAGGAAAGCCCTGCCAGCACGAAGCTGATAAGGATCAGGATGGCTTTCATCACGCGATGCGGCAGGCTGTCGCCCGACAGGCTGATGCCCTGGAAGACGATTACGGGCCAGTGCCACAGGTACAGCGAATAGGAGAGGAGGCCCAGAAACACCAGCGGGCGCGTACCCAGCAGGCGCGCCACGGCGGTGGGCGCGGGCAGGGGCGCGCCTGCCGATGAAGTCTCCCCCCCCCCCGCCCGACCAGATCAGCAGCGCGGCACCGCCGCAGGGCGCGAGCGCGGCAAACCCGGGAAACGGAACAGCGCCATTGATGAACAGGACAGACCCGCCGATCAAGAGCAGCCCCAGCACGGCGGCCGCGTTGCGCAGCGCTGCGGAAGCCGCCCGCGGGATGGCACCCGTGGCGAGCAGCGAGCCGAGCAGAAGCTCGCACGCGCGGGTCCAGGGCATAAAGAATGCGAGCGTCGGCGCCCGGAACGCTTGCACGCAGCTGGCGACAAAGGAAAGCGCCGCGAGAATAGCCAAAGCGAGCGGGAGCCGGCGCGAGGCGAAGCGGCGCAGCAGGAGCAGCGTGGGCGGAAACAGGAGATAGAACTGCTCTTCCACGCCGAGCGACCAGGTTTGCAGCGCGGGCCGCGACAGCGAAAGCGGGTCGAAGTAGCTGGAATGGGTGCCGAAGTAAAGGTTGGACGCGGAAAGGCTCGCTGCAATGAGCGAGCGGGCGAAGTCTCGGAGCTCGACGGGCAGGCAGAAATACCATGCCGCGATCGCCGTGCCGACCAGCGCGGCGGCAAGTGCGGGGTAGATGCGGCGAATGCGGCGGACGTAAAACTCGCGCAAGGTGAAGCGGCCGGCATGGAGGTCCGCCAGAATGATCGCGGTAATGAGATAGCCGGAAAGCGTAAAGAACACATCGACGCCGGTGAAGCCGCCGAGCGCGAAGCGGAACTGGAGGTGAAACGCCACGACCGCCATCACCGCAAGCGCGCGCAGTCCGTCGAGGTCGGGCCGGTAGGCGATGTGGCTCCGGTTGCGGGCTTGGTTCAGAATGGGAGCTGCCTCCTTGTAATTTCGTTGCGCGCCGTCGCGCCGGAACGAGCCGTTCTGCCGCGGAATGGAGAAAGTGTATCGCGCCGCGTCGGGAGTGCAAGCACTGCGAAGCAGGAGCATCGCGGGCCAGTTTCATTTCGGGACGGGCGTTCCACAAGCGAACAGCCCCGCTTAAAACCGCCCGCGCGCGTCGAGCTCTCGCGCACGCAGGGCAAGTCCGTGGGCGACGGCGGTAAAGGCTTCACCATGTGTGACCTCGCGAAAACGGCTGGTGAAAATACGCGCAACCGCGGGCACAAAGGAGGTGCCGCCGGTGAGGAAGACACGGTCAACGGTTCCGGCCGCAGTGCCCGTTGTGCGGAGCAACTCTTCGACGGTGCTCTCGATGGCTCCGAGTTCGTCGGCGATCCAGCCTTCAAATTGCGCGCGCGTCACGGGAATGCGGAGGTCGAGCCCGCTCTCCTGGAAGCGGAACTCAGCCCGCTCTTCGCGGGAAAGCGCGTATTTAAGTTGCTGCACGGCAGCATGGAGCTGGAATCCGAGGTCTTCGTCGATAAGGGTTTGCAGGGCTTCGATCTTGTCCGGCTCCAGCGCGCGGGTGCGTGCGCCTTTGAGGATCTCCGCGACGTTGCGCGTCCGAAGAAACGAAAGGTAATGCCAGCGCTCCAGGTTCGCATAGATCCAGGCCGGGACGGCGGGCAGCAGCTTTGCGCCGGAGCGCTCCAGCGAGTTTTCGCCGAGCGCCGGGGAAACCAGATGGCGCACGAGCTTAGCGTCAAAGGCGTCGCCCGCGAGCCCTACGCCGCTCGTGCCCAGGACACGGCTCTCAGCAGCAACGCCGGGGCCGAGGCGCAGGAGCGAAAAGTCGCTGGTACCGCCGCCGAAGTCGCCGATGAGCACAAGCTCTTCGCGATCGAGCGTGCTTTCGTATGCAGAGGCCGCGCCCGCGGGCTCGTACTCGAAGTGGACTTCCGTGAAGCCGGCGCGGCGGCAGCTTTCCCGCAGGCGCTCCTCGGCATACGCATCGTCTTCCCCCGTTTCCGCACCTACAAAGTGGACCGGGCGGCCAACCACAGCGCGGTGAATCGGTGTGCCGAGCGCCCGCTCCGCGCCTTCGCGAAGATCGCGGAGAATGCGGGCCAGGAGGTCTTCCAGCGTGTAGCGACGGCCGAAAACTTCCGTGCCGGTGAGGGTCCGCGAAGGCAGATAGCTTTTGAGGGACTGCACAAGCCGGCCGCGCTCCTCGGCCCCGAGATAGCGCTCGATCGCGAGCGGACCCGCATAGGCGTGGGTGCGTTTTTGAGCGTCGCGCTCGAAGTACAGCAGCGAGCGAAACGACGGCGTCGGGCCCGCGCCGGCTGGGAACTGGGCAAGCCGCACCTCGCCGGCCGGGAGAGCGAGCGCGACGGAGCTGTTGGTGGTGCCGAAGTCGAGACCGACGGCGGGGGAAGCCATCTGGCGATTGTCGCAGGGACACCGATCAATGCCTGCTAACGAGGACTGCTTTCCTGGGCTTTGCACCTCAAGGGCGGGGCCGCAAGCCGGCGATAACCTGCGCGACAACTTCAACCACAAGCGTGCCGAGTGGAACGCCTCCGAACTTCCCATCTGAGGAAAGCGCCACCAATCCCTGGACAGCGGAAAAAACCGCCAGCGCCAGCTTATCGGGGTCGCCGGCAATCACGGCTCCGGCCGCCTGACCTGCCGCGATGGTGGCCGGGCCGGCGGTAAGAGCTCGATAGCCGGCTTTCAGGAGCTCGGGGGTGGCCTCAGGATGCTGCTTGGCCGCGAACATGAGTCGCAGCAGCGCGGGGTGGCGGGTGGCGAAACGGATGTGCGCCTGCGCCGCCTTTACAATGCGCGCGTCAAAGGATTCGCTCTTGTTTGCGACAGCCCGGTCGAGAACCGTGCCCAGGCGCTCGAAGCCTTTCACCGCGAGGGCGTCGAGCAGGGCTTGCTTGTTGCGGAAATGGCGGCTTGGGGCGGTGCTGCTGACCCCAACGGCGCGGCTGAGCTCGCGCAGCGACATCCCTGCCGGCCCGCCGGACTCGAGTGCCCGCTCTGCGGCCTGGAGCAAGGCGGCGCGCAGGTCGCCGTGGTGGTAGGGCCGTTTCGTTGCGGGCATGCTTCTAGTGTGACATCCGGAGCGGCCCGCAACAACCCGTGTCTTATGTTTGTATTGACAACATTGTTGTCACTGTTAACATAGCAAGGGTACGGCAGCCGCTTCCCAAAACTTAGAGGGGATTCAACATGAAAACAACTGGAAATACGATTTTGGTCACCGGCGGCACCTCCGGTATCGGACTTGAGATCGCGTCTCAACTCCAGGCGCTTGGCAATACCGTCATCGTCACCGGGCGCAGCGCGGCTAAACTCGACAGCATCCGCGCATCTCACCCCGGCCTGCACGCGGTGCAAAGCGACGTCAGCGATCCGCGGTCGATCACGCAGCTGCATGAGCACATCGCGCGCGAGTTTCCCTCTCTCAACATCCTCATCAACAACGCGGGTATCATGCGGAAGCTCAACCTGCAGGACCGGGGTGCGGACCTCCAAGATATCGGCCGGGAGATCGAGACGAACCTTTTGGGAGCGATCCGGATGGCAAAGCAGTTTTTGCCGACTTTGAAGGCGCAAAAGGAAGCCGCAATCGTCAACGTATCCTCCGGGCTCGCCTTTGTCCCCTATCCGATCTCGCCCATCTACAGCGCCGCGAAAGCCGGGCTGCATGCCTTTACCGTTTCCTTGCGAGTCCAGCTGAAAAACACAGCCGTAAAGGTCATTGAGCTCGCGCCGCCTTCGACGGACACGGCCTTGAACGGGGCGTTTGACCCGTCCGACCTGAAAGGCGTACCCATGCTGGAAACAAAGCAGGTAGCGCGCCAGCTTATTAAAGGATTGGCTCAGGGCAAGCGGGAAATCCTGCCGGGGTTCAGCAAGGTGTTCAGGCTGGGCGGCCGTCTCATTCCCGGAGTTATGGTGAAGATGACGAGCGGCCCTGTGGACGCCATGCTGGCCCAGACCAAGGTATAGCGCCGGCGGTGAAATCACTTTGACCTGAACTGAAGGTGCACCTGACGCGGATGTTACGTAGGTACCTGCTTCTGAACGAGAAGTCGCTTGCTCTCGACCAAGGAGTAGGCTAGTCTGCCGCCAGCGCCGGCCTGGGCACTCTCTTTGGAACTTGGAGGCACCTTGAAGCCTGTCCTTCTTTTGTTTGCTGCCCTCACAGCAGCTCCGGTACCACTATGGTCTCAATGTGTGAGTTCGCTTACGTACACCCCGGCCCATCCCGTTTCAGGGCAGCCTGTGACCTTTACGTTCACCCTAGGTTTCGCTCCCGGGTATACGCCGCCCCCGGATTACAACAACAATGAGGAATACTTTTCTTGGGACACGATATCCGGCCCACATACCGTGCAAGACGACCAAGATGGGATTGTTTCGGCTCCAGGTACTATCCAGTTCTCGTCTACTCCGTCTTATGCGGGGCTTTTTACTGCCATGGCTAGTTACCGGCAGACCTACGCATTCGGCGTTCCTCCGGCTTGCCCGAATATTTCCGGTGAAAGCGATACCGGTTTTCTAGTGGCCCCTTCCGGTCAAACTGAAGACTCGAATTTTTACGGATCAGCGTTATCAGGCCGGTACGTTTTTCAATTTCAAGGGAGCACCCCCGAAGCATTGCCGACGAACAAGGTCGTCGCGGTAGGAAGTTTCACGAGCGATGGGCAGGGACACATCGTTTCAGGAGTTGAGGATATCAACTCAGCTGAAGCGAGTCGAACGGCGGTACCCATCCTTTCCGGTACGTACACAATCGACGGCGCAACCGGATCAGTGGAACTCGTCACTCCGCTCGGAGCGCAGCATTTCGATATTTTTAATTCAATTGACAGGGGCTCAGGCATCAGCAACGCTACGCTCATCTACACTGACGCCACTCCGCTTGGATCCGGTACGCTCACCAAGCAATCTCCATTTACTCCATCAGGAGCATGGTTCGTCAATCTGCAAGGAACGGCACCGGCGAGTGCCGGCCTACGGAATGTCTTCACCCCCGCAGTGCTGGTCGGCCTCATTGACTTCAACGGCCGAAGCACCAGTGCTTACCTTGATCTCGCCTCATCGGAGACCGGGGTGCGAAAGGGAATCTCTGAACAGGGAAAGGTTGTGAACTCCGACTCCAACGGACGCTTCACATTCACACTCAGCTCAGGCGAAGGCAGCTTCCAGCAGCCGACACACTTTGTCGCCTACACAGCGGATGCAACCCATTTCTTCACCATATCGCTCGACAACTATCAGGACACTTACTTGTTTAGCGGTTCCGGCGCACAGTGAAATGACCTTCGGGGCTCCCCTGCATGGAGCCGTCGCGATGCAGGGGAGCCCCGCTTGCTCTCAAGAGGAATGATGTCGCTTGTACTTACGAAGATCCGATGTTTCGGAAGGGTACGCAGCTTCCGGCCGTCAGGTCCGGTTGAGTCGCTTCTCTTTCTTCGACCGGACATCTCTTCGGATTCCATCAGCCGGGTGCTCCCGCATACCAGCCTCGCCAGCTTCACCGGCCGATCTTGCCGCCAGTGCCAGGTAGAGAATCGCCGGGCAGGAGCGCTCCCTTAACGCCCGTCCTTGAGCCGCGAAGCCAGGCGGTCCGGCAGGCCGGCGCGGAGGATCGTCTCCTGCGCCCCGCGCAGATCGTAGGGGACGCGGTGGAACTCGACCATGCGCTGTTCCGTGTCGTACACGGCAAAGGCGGCGCGCCAGTCGCCATCGCGCGGCTGGCCCACGGAGCCGGGGTTGAGCAGGTAGCGCGCGCCGCTCGATAACGGCAAAAGCCAAACTTCAGCATCGTTGCGGGTGGTGTAGTCAGGGGCAAGGCGGTACCACTGTTCGCCGTCGGTCGCAAAGCCGCCTTGCAGGTGCGTGTGGCCGAAGAAATTAATCGCGGGGCCGTCGCCTGCGAGCGAATCGGAAGCCTCGCGCGCGCTCAGAATGTACTCGTCTTCGTCGAGGAGCGAGCCGTGCGTACAGCGGATCGGCTCGGAGCTACCCTCGCCGCCAGCCTTTACAGGCCCCGCGGGTAGATGCCGCAGCCACGTAAGGTGCTCGGCCGAAAGCACACACGCGGTCCAGCGTGCGGCGCGCGCGGCCACGGGGTTGAAGCCCTCGGTATCCGTGAGGCCGCAGCAGGCGCGGTCGTGGTTGCCGCGTACAAACGTGGCCCCCAAACTCCGGACGTGCTCGATGACCTCGTTCGGGTTCCCTCCATAGCCGACGATGTCGCCCAGGTTCCACACGGTATCGTGCGCGGGCGCGTGGTCAAGCACGCTGTGGAGGGCCTGGAGGTTGGCGTGGATGTCGGAAAGAAGCAGCGCGCGCATGGGGGCTTTGCTTAGGGTACTCCCGGGAAAAAGGGGTGGACGGCTTCCACTTGCAAATGGAGCTTTTATCCACGATAGAGGGATGGAACCGGACACGCACTACGGGAGCAGCAGGTCTGCTCTACACGGCTTCACTTTTCGGAAGCTCACGCCGTCCTGCTGTACCATCCTGTCCGGCTCATCGGAAGTCGGCGGCATGGTCCTTTGCCCACTCGGCGAAGCTCAGCGCGGGTCGGCCCAAAAGCTCCGGTACCGCGTCCACGCGGAATTCGACAGATACCTGCGGGATTTGACCTTTGAACTGGATCAAGCGGTCGGCGAGGTTTTCAGGGATCTGGGTGAGTAGTTCGGCTCGATAGGTTGCCACGTCTACCTCCTGGAGGCGTACAGGCTCGCCAAGCGCTTCAGCGATCGCAGCCACCTGCTCGCGGACGGTGAGCGGGCCTGCTCCGGGAACTAAGTAGGCTTTGCTCCGGTGTACACCGTTTGTAAGTGCTCGTACTGCAATTTCAGCAATGTCGCGTTCGTGCACGAGGCAGGCGCTGCCCTCCGGAAAGGCCGTGCGGAAAATCCGCTCGGTACGAATGGACTGCCAACGCAGAGTGTTCGTCGCGAAATAGCCCGGACGCACAAAGGTCCAGTCCAGCCCGGATTTTTGAAGCGCCTGCTCAACCTTTAAGTGCATGGCGGCGATGGGATTGTTTTCCGGGTGGGGAAACAGGACCGAGCTGGATGACAGCAGCACAACATGCTCTACGCCTGCCTTTTGCGCCGCGGCAGCAAAGCCCTCGGGGGCCTGCGCGTTCGCATAAAGAAATAGCGTATGTACCCCGGCGAGGAGGTGCGGAAACGACTCTGGGTTGCTGAGATCGGCGCGGACCACCTCCACTTCCGCTGGAAAGTCGCCGGGCTTTGGGTCGCGGCTGGAAGCGCGCACGGTTTCTCCGGCCGAGAGCAGCCCGGCCAGCACCCCTTTCCCGATACTCCCACGTGCACCGGTTACCAGAATGCTCATGCATCAGATCCTTCCCGGACGGGTATGCTCCGCCGGCTCTGCAACACAAGCCTACCTTGCTTATGGAGAACGTGCGTAGCTCTCAGGGACTGGGCTTAAAGACCGGGCTCACCCGTCCTGGGAACGAACGAGGTGGCCGGGAGCGTACTCGCGCAGCGCCCCATTGCGCCAGGCTTGCCCGGCTTTGAGCGTGGCGAGCGGCGCATCGAGGGGCGTTTGCATGGTGGGGATGGCGCGCAGCAGCGCTTGCGTGTAGGGGTGCTGCGGATTGCGAAAAAGGGTTGCCGTGGGTGCCATCTCGAGCAGCACTCCATGCCGCATCACGGCGACGCGTGCGGCGACCTGCGACACCACGGCAAGGTCGTGGGAGATAAAAAGCATCGCGAGCCGGTGCTCCTCGCGCAGCTTGGCCAACAGCTCAAGAATCTGCGCCTGCACCGTAACGTCAAGCGCGGTGGTGGGTTCGTCGGCGATCAACAGACGCGGCCGGTTGATCAGGGCCATGGCGATGAGAATGCGCTGACGCTGGCCGCCGGAAAACTGGTGGGGGTAGTCGCGGGCGCGGCGAACCGGATCGGGAAGCGCGACTGACTCCATCGCTGCATGGACGCGGGTGCGGACCTCGCGCCCGGCCAAGCGCGGCTGGTGCGCGGTCAGGGCCTCGGCGATCTGCGCGCCCACGGGCATCACCGGGTTTAGGGCGGTCATGGGCTCCTGGAAGATCATCGCGATCTCGCGGCCCCGGAGCCGGCGCATGGGTTCGGGCGCGAGGGCGAGCAGGTCCTCTCCCGCAAACTCGATTGCGCCGGTAATGCGGGCGGACGCAGGCGGCAGCAGGCGCAGGATGGCGAGGGCGGTTACAGACTTGCCGGAGCCGGACTCACCGACGAGGCCAAGCGACTCGCCGGGAGCGATGGCAAGGGACAGCGCATCTACTGCGGGCTGCGCGGCGTGGGAAAAGCGGATAGAAAGCTCGCGAAGGGCGAGCAAAGGCGCAGACATGTTGGCGCGATGGTACCAAAGCGGCGCAGGTGTTATGCGGGCGGCACCGGCATGTTCAGCCTTCTTATAAGCCCAGGCGGCATGGGAGCTCGCGCGCATGCGTTCACGAGGTTTTGCGTTCGCCAAATGCTTGACGCGCCGCCAGGATGGCTTCCCGGTGCTGGTCGACCCAGACCCACACGCCGCAAAACGCCGCGCCCAGGCTCTGGCCCAGCTCCGTGAGCTCATATTCCACCTTCGGCGGAATCACCGGGTAGACCGTTCGCAGCACGAGTCCGTCGGCTTCCATCCGGCGCACGGTCTTGGTCAGCATTTTTTGGCTCACGCCGCCGATCAGCTCGCCCAACCGCGTGAACCGCAACCGGCCATGCTGCTCGAGTTCCTCCAAAACAAGCATGGTCCACTTATCGGCGACCCTCCCAATGATCTCGCGTACCAGCGCTTCTACTTCGGGGTCGACCTGTTCCGGCGGTGCGGCAGGCAACGCGACTGCTCCATGCTGAACGCTGTACATGGTTATCACTCTCCTTTTGGTAAGTATGGCGCTTTCAAGTGCCTACTTCCCATCTTATTGTGCCCCTCCTATCATTGCAATCAGGAGAAAAGACCATGCAAATGAGCAGAAATACTATCCTGATCACGGGCGGCGGCTCCGGGATCGGTCGCGGGCTTGCGGAGGAGTTCCAGAAACTCGGCAATCGGGTCATCGTCACTGGCCGCAGCCGGAGCAAACTTGAAGCTGTCGTCCACGCAAATCCGGGCATCGAATCGCTTGCTTCCGACATGGCGGACGCGGCATCTGTGAAGCAGTTAGCCGGCGAGGTCACGGCTCGCTACCCGGGGCTGAATGCCGTGTTTCACCTTGCGGGCGTCATGATCAGCGAAGACCTGCTCAGCGGCGAAAACCTGGACACGATCGACGACAAAACCGTCAATACCAACCTGCTCGGACCTATCCGGCTTACTGAAGCGCTGCTTCCAACGCTGCTGAAGCAGCCCGCGGCAACGATCATGACGGTTACCTCGGGCCTGGCGTTTGTTCCCCTGGCGATGACTCCGACTTACTGCGCCACCAAGGCGGCAATCCACTCCTACACGGAGTCGCTGCGCTATCAGCTAAAAGACACAGCGGTGCAGATCATCGAGCTTGTGCCGCCCTATGTGCAGACTGAATTGATGGGACCTCGGCAGGCAAACGACCCCAACGCGATGCCGCTGTCGGAGTTTATTGCCGAAAGCATGGAGCTGCTCAAAGCGGAGCCGGACGCCCGCGAAATCCGGGTGCAACGCGTCTACGCGCAGCGCTTTGCGGCTGAAAAAGGCGAGGACGCGTACAACCAGTTCTTCAAGCAGTTCAACGACTACATGACCGCGGCGCGAGCAGGGGAGTAACAGTGGGCCCGGCTACTTGGAGCGAACCGCGATGACCTCAATCTCCACCAGGGCCCACGGCGCGGCCAGGGCGGCAACCTGTACAGCCGAGCGGGCAGGCTTATTCGGTTGGGCGGCTGTCCCGAAGAACTGCGTGTACGCCGCCTGGAGGCCGGGGAAGTCGAGCTTGCCGCCCTTCGCGGGGTCTCCAGCGAGAAAGACGGTCATTTTGACGACGTCTTTCATATCCAGGCCCTGCTCCTTGAGCAGAGCCTGGATTTTGCCCAGGGCGGAGCGGGCTTGCGTTTCCGTATCGCCGTAGGCGGCTTGGGTTCCCTTGGCGGGATCGGCCGGGGTTACGGGCGAGCCGAGCTGGCCGCTGAGGTAGAGCGTGTCGCCGGCCCAAACCCCGGCCGCGATAGGGCTTTTCTCGTTGGGCTGCAGGTGCTTGACCGTAAGCTGCGCGTGGGCTGTGGCGGCCAAGAGCGCCAGGCTGAGTAAGACGGGGAACTTCGATTGCATGGGTATCCTTTCAGGCGCAAGAGCTACGCGCGGGCGGCCGCGGTTTGGTTGGCGATAAGGCTCACGGCGCGCTGCGCACTCAACGCCGCACCCTCTTGCCAGCCCACGATGTGGCTGCAATGGTCGCCCGCGAAAAAGAACGGGCCGTCGGGCTGGATCAGCGTTTCGTAGCCGGGGTTGGTGAGGGTCTTCGCGGCTGTGGGGTGCGAGGGCGCGCCTTGGCGGCTCACGCCGCTGCCGGGCGCGCGGCCGGGCTCTGCGTCCTGCCCCTCCCCATAGCTCCTGATCCAGGAGCCCTCATTGTGGGGAACGTGCCCCCAGCCGACATAGATCGGCTTTTCCAACTCGCGGCCGTGGCCGGGGTGGAGCCGCTCGATAGACCCTCGGCTCTTCTCAAACTTTTGCGCCATGGTGAGCTCGCCAAAGGGTGTGGTGCGCTCGTCGGTATAACCGGAAACGAGTACGCCACGTGGGGTGAATAAGCCGCCTGAAGGGAACCAGATAGGGCTGGGACCCTCGGAAATAAACTCGAGACCTCCGTATATATTATAGTCTTGCTCCCAAAAGCGACGGCTTTCCCAGGCGATCTTATAGGCGTAGGCGTACGTCGACTCATCGATAACTTTCCTGTACGGGGCGGAAAAGTCGTTGGGTATCTTTTTGAGCATGGTGAGCGGCAGGGCACAGATACAGTACTGCGCCTCGATCGTCCTCGGGCTGCCCTTTTCCGTGTAACTCACGCGCACGCCGCCCGCGGTTTTGCAAATCTCCGTGACCGGCGCGTTATACGTCACAAGGTCGCCGAGGGACTTAGCGAAAGCATAAGGGATGCGGTCCATGCCGCCGACCGGCTGCATCATGGTGGCTTGCATGTCGAAGGCTTCTTCAAACAGAATGCCCCGCCAGAAGTCCTCGGCAAGCAGCGTGTGCATGTCGATAGGCTTGAGGAGAATGCCCGAATCATCGCCTGCCCCGGCCAGCCGCGCGTATCCCGCGCGATCGCTGCCGGTGTACTTCCCTGCTTCGTCTAAGGGGCCATAGATGCGGAGAAACGAAAGCATGCGGTCGCGGTCGTCCTTTGTCAGCTCCGTGTCGAGCCCGCCGTTGCTCATACACTTCATCAGCAGCTCACTTACATGGCCGCGTGTGTCGTTGATGACCTGGCGCTGCACCAGCGGCTTGCCGCCGTTGACCTTGTCGTTCTGCAGATAAGTCGACCGGCTGGTGTTGATCTCTACTTGCAGCTCCACGCCGAGCTTGTGGCAGTAGCCCAGGATGGTTTTGTGAATAGATGGGAGCCGCGCCGGGCCCACGTTCTGATAGTTGCCCGGCTCCCAGCTGCAGGTTTGCGCGGGCAAACCTTCCAGCGCGACCGTGTCGCCGCCGCGCACGGTCCAGTTGCGTCCGCCGGGGCGCGCGCGCGCTTCCAGCACTGTAGGGTTGTAGCCGGCGGCGCGCAGCTCATACGCGGCAACCAGGCCTGCGATGCCGCCCCCGAGCACCACGACCTTGATGCCCTTACCCGAGCCGGGCGGGACCGCATAGGACGCGGCCGCGATCTCGCGCGGGGGGACGAGCCCCATCGCCCGCATGGAAACGAATGCTGCATTGAAACCGCCCGCCGCGCCCACGCGGAGGAGAAACTCTCTGCGACTTACACCCATGTTCTTCTTTACTCCAGATTGATAATCCCACGTATTGCTGATTACGCCTAAGTACGCCTAGAAAATCACCTTGAGCGCGAGCTGCGTGTTGAACGGTTCTCCAGGTCCGATACCGGGTGCCCCATTGTAATTTCCAATGGTGGACGTGATAGTTCCGAAACCGGAGTCGCTTAACGTCGAGTCCGGCGGGGCCAGATTTGTAAAGTTAAAGAGATTAAACAACTCGGCGCGGGCCTGAATGGTGAAGAACTCAGTGATGTGGCCATCCTTGAAAACCGAGAAATCGACATCTCTGTAGCCCGGCCCGTACAGCTGGTTGCGCCGCATCGACCCAAACGTGTTTGCCGGGGCGGCAAAGGTCGAGTTGTTTGTATTCGTAAACCAGTCGAGGCTGCCGTTATGGTTCACGATCTTGCGAGAACCTTCTACAAAAGATCCCACCTGGTTCACGCGATCCTCCCCTTCGCCGGTGCCGCTTGCGTCCGTGCCGGTGTATACGGTGTACGGCTGTCCGGTGCGGAAGGTCAGCAGACTATTCAGCTGCCAGCCGGCACCAAGCCAATGCGGCCCGGGCAGCCGCGGCACGCTGTAGTTGAGATACGAGATAAACGTGTTCCGGACGTCGTAGTCCATATTGCCGTAGTTTCCCTTCAGATCAAAGGAGTTCTGCGGCGTGGCGTTGCGATAGGAAGTTAGCTCGTCCAGGCCGTGGGCCCAGGTGTAAGAGAACTGCGATGTAAGCCCGTGCCAGCTCGTGGAGCGGATCGTGGCCTGAAGCGAACTATAGTTTGAAGTTCCGGCGGAGTCGACCTCATTGATCACCCCATAGTAACCAAACTGCGAGCCCTATGGGCGAGTGGCATTTTGGCCGAAGGTTCCGCGCGATGTCGTATTGATCGCGGCCTGATTCGCATCGCGAATAATGAGCAGCTTGCGCGCCTCCGCGCCGACATAGCCGATGGTAGCCAGAAGGTTAGGCCCTAGTTTTTGCTCCACATTCAAATTGAAGTTGTAGTTATAAGCGCTGCGGAAGTTCGGGTTTACTGAAAACAGGTTATAGCTTCGGGTTGGGGTAAAGAGCGCTGTCGCGGGAAACAGCGACGCGCCGTCGGTCGGAATCACCTGGAACGTTTGGCCGATGTTGGCGGCGGGGTTTGGGCCGGCCGGGTTGCTTTCGGCTCCCGACGCGCCACCGTTCGGCGGGCGATTGTCAAGGAAGGGGTTCAGGTTCGGCTCGTCGAAAAACACGCCAAAACCGCCGCGCACGACCGTTTCCGCCATGGCGGAAGGCTGCCAGGAAAAGCCGACGCGCGGGCTTACATTGTTGTAAGCAGCTGGGTAGAGGCTGTCGACCTGCGCGCCCTGGAAGGCGATACCGGGGACAGGGAGGTTAGCGATGTTCGGACGGAACACCGAAAGATCTTTTTGGTCGTTATGCAGCGGCCCTAGATAGTCATAGCGAATGCCTGCATTGATGTTCAAAGAGGGGGATATCTGCCAAGCGTCCTGCGCCCAGAGCGAGAAGGTATGTACAAAGACCTGGCGCTTGGTATTCCCGCGTACGATGCCATCCGTGTAAGTGCAACCGGCGAGATAGTCGGCCAGCGCGAGTGTCGGGGTATCTCCGTACAACGGGGTCCGGCCGCCGTTCGCCGAGCCTGTCGCGGTCTCACACGCGGAAACCGCACCCCGGTTCGCGAGCGACTCGGGATCGGCCCACGGGCCTTGCGAGCCTTGATAGCTGAAAGCCCCACGCTGCTTGCGCTGGTAAAACTCATCCAGCTGAGCATTACGGTACTCACCGCCGAAGCGAAAGCTGTGCTTGCCTGCGACCAGCGCCAGGGTATCCGTAATCAGGCCGGTAATGTCGTTGCGTCCGGAAGGCGGGGTCGCGTTCGCGAGATTGTCAAAGCCATTGATCGTGATTGCGGCCGTGCCGCTCAGGCCCGGGCCGACCCCCGTGTTCAGCCCGAGCGCCGGGAGGTCGAAGCTATGGTTCGCGTCATAAAAGAGCTGGTTGAAATAATTGACACCCGCGACGAGTTGGTTGGTGGTGTGGTCGTTTAAGGTCGAGTTCAGCACCGCCGAGTAATTGAAAACATGAATCGGCGCGGTCTCGAAATAGTAGGGTATCTGCGTGCCCACAGGCGCATTCTGGCTGCCCTGCCCGCCGTAGCCGCGCCCGGCCAGGCGGTTTTTGGCATTGATCTGCCAGTCCACCTTGACCACGCCGTTGTAGCTATAACCTGTGATCGGCGAAGCGTTGGAGTAGTTGTTGCTCGCGGCCGGGCCGGTGAGCGCGTAAGCGGGCCACAAAGTGTTCAGCACCGATTGCTGCACGGGGTTGGGCGCTACGCCGAACTGGTTGAGCACCGCGAGCGCCCGCGCCTGGTACGCCTGCGAGGGCTCGGTGGCGGAGGCCGGGGAGTCGATGATGAACTGCTGCTTTTCGTAGTTGGCAAAGAAAAAGAGTTTATCCCTGAGAACCGGGCCGCCGAGCGAAGCGCCGTACTGCTCGTTGCGCAGCTTGTTTTTCACGATCTTGCCGTTTGCGTCCGGCGTTGCAAACGGCGAGTTCGCCGCAAGCGCCTCATTGCGGTTGTAGTAATAGACAGAGCCGTGGAAGTTGTTTGTACCGGATTTGGTGACGACGTTCACAGTGCCGCCGGGATTGCGGCCGGCCTCGGCCCCAGACTGCGTCTGCTCGGAAAACTGCTCGACCGAATCCAGCGGCAGCGTCACCCCGGCGATGTCGGACACGCCGCCCTGGTTCACAGCCGGGATGTTATGCCATAGGTCGTTGTTGTCCGAACCGTCGATCTGCCAGTTCACCTGGTTGGCGCGCGTGCCGTTCACCGAGCCGGTGCCGCCCGCCGAATAGCCCGCGAACCCCGGCGTGATCGCGATCAGCTGCGTGAAGTCGCGGCCGTTCATGGGCGTGTTCTGCACGGTTTGGTTAGGCAGCACGGTGGTTTGCGTGGTCGACTCGGTATCGAGCGACAGCCCGGCGGCGGACACCTCGACCGTTTCCGCGGCTTGCGCGACGCTCATCTTGACGGGGAGCGAATACACAACGCCCGCGGACACGGGCACCTTGTCAACCTTAGTAGTAGCGAAGCCCTGCGCGGTGACCGTAACGGTATACGCGCCGAGCGGAAGATCGGCAAAACTGTAGTCCCCCGCGCCGGAGGATGCCATTGTGTGGCGGTCGCCGGTCGCGGTTTCGGTCGCGGTAATCTGCGCGCCGGGCACGGCGGCACCGGTCGCATCGGTGACGGTGCCCGCGATGCTGCCACGGAAGGTTTGCGCGTGCAGCGCGGCTGGTGCGGCAAGCAAAAGCAGCGACGCGGCCCGCAGGCGGCCGCGAGGGGATGCAATGGCGCGGGCTAAGGCAGAAGTGGCAAACCGGATAAGTAGGGGCGCAGTGGTTTGTCTTGTTTCCATGCGCAAACTTAGGGCCATTCCGGTCTCGGAGGCAAGACAAAAGTTACCCACAAGTTTGCTTCGAATCGCGCATATAAGTGCTGTTTATCGCGGCTGGCCGCCCCTCGCGGCTTTCGGGATTGCGTAGATAACTTCTGCTTATGGCGGCTGCCCGCCTTGCGCCTGGCTTGGCTGTTTTGACGCTCCACGCATGGGCTGCGTATTGTTTAGGAGGCATAAAGGGAGGGTTTCGCGCTTGAAGCTTCCACGGTTCTCAATCGGTGTGGGCGACCGTTTCGGATTGCAAGCCGAAGCGCAGCTGGCCGCGTGTGCGCGGGCGCAGGCAGCGGGCGTGCTGGTAGCGCCGGTTTGGAACAAAAGCAACCGCGAGCACACCATCGTAGGCTCGGGCCCGGAAAGCGTACGCGCGGCAGCGGATGCGGCTGTGGCAGCGCTCGGCTGGCAAGGCCCCTATTTCTGCGACGCGGACCACATCACCCTCGCGACTGTCGAGCGGTATCTCAGCCCTTGCGACTTTTTCACTCTGGATGTTGCGGAAGAGATCGGCAAGCCCGCGCCGGACGCGGACGTGCAAGCGTTTCTCGCGCGGCATGCCGAGCTGGTGGGGCGCGTGGAGCTCCCCGGCGCGGCTCCGGTTGAGGCCACGGCGGAGTTCGTGGCCGGGGCCGCCCGCAAGTACCTCCACGCGGTGGAGCAGGCTGCGCGCATTTACGAGAAAGTTGCAGCAGACAAGGGCGCGGGCAGCTTTCTCACGGAAATCTCGATGGACGAAACGGATGCGCCGCAAACTCCGGCTGAGCTGCTTGTGATCCTGGCGGCAATCGCCGATGCCGGGGTGCCGATCGCGACCATCGCGCCGAAGTTTACCGGCCGCTTTAATAAGGGCGTGGATTACGTGGGCGATCTCGACCGGTTCACGCAAGAGTTCGCCGCGGACATCGCCGCAATCGCCTATGCGGTGCGGGCCTATGGGCTACCCCCGGAGCTCAAGCTGAGCGTTCACTCCGGGTCGGATAAGTCTTCACTTTACGGCCCCATCCGGGAGACCATGGAACGGACAGGCGCGGGGGTGCACCTGAAAACAGCCGGGACCACCTGGCTCGAGGAGCTCACCGGGCTGGCGGAATCCGGCGGCGCGGGACTCGCGCTGGCTAAGGAGATCTACGCGGAAGCTTGGGCGCACCGCGAGGAGCTGTGCGCGCCCTATGCGGCTGTGATCGACATTGACCCCGCAGCACTACCCAGCCCCGAAGCGGTGGCGCAATGGAGCCCGGAGGAGTTTACCGGCGCTCTGCGGCGCGGGCCGGACGCGCTTTACAACCCGAGCCTCCGGCAGCTGCTGCACGTCGGCTACAAGGTTGCGGCGCAGATGGGGCGGCGCTATCTCGACCTGGTGGAGGCGAACGAACCGGTGATCGCGAAGAACGTAACGGAAAACCTATATGCGCGGCACATCGCGCCGTTGTTCCTGGGGACGTCCGCGTGAGCTCTCTGCGTTTGGACGGGCGCACCGCCGTCGTGCTCGGCGGGACCTCGGGCATCGGGCGGGCGATCTCGCTGGGCTTGGCCGAGGCCGGGGCCGATGTGGCCGCCTCCGCGCGGCGCGCGGAGCAGGTCGAGGAGACTGCGGCGGCAATCGAGGCGCTGGGGCGCAGGACGCTGCGGGTATGCTCGGACGTGAGCGACCGCGGGTCGCTCGAAGTGCTCTGCGCGGCCGCGCTGGGGGAGTTCGGCAAGATCGACATCCTCGTAAACAGTGCGGGGCGCATCAAGCGAGCCCCCACGCTCACGTTTCCTGAAGAAGAGTGGACCGCGATCCTCGACACCAACCTGACCGGAACCCTGCGCGCCTGCCAGGTCTTCGGCGCGCCCATGCTCGAGCGCGGTTACGGGCGCATCGTCAACATCGCCTCGCTCAACACCTTCGTATCGCTCAACGAGGTAGCGGCCTACGCGGCCAGCAAAGCCGGGGTCGCCGCGCTCACCCGCTCGCTCGCGGTCGAGTGGTCCCGCCGCGGCGTGCTGGTCAACGCCATCGCGCCGGGGGTGTTCCCCACCGCGCTCAACGCCGAGCTCCTCAACGGCACCCCGCGCGGCCAGGAGCTGCTCCTGCGCACCCCCATGGGCCGCTTCGGCCGCCCGGAGGAAGTGGTGGGCGCGGCGGTGTACCTGGCGTCCGAGGCAGCGTCGTACGTGAGCGGGCAAACGCTGGTGGTGGATGGAGGATTTCTAGCGAGTGGGGTAAATCAGTAGGTGGACTTCCGGGCGGGAACCAGTCGACTGCCTCTTAATGGCTTCCGCCAATGCGACTTTGTCTTACCAGTTTCTACTACTTTCCTATGCGGCGCGTTGGGTTCCTTTGCGGGTCAGATCGCGGGCAAAGCCGTGTGTCTCTTCAATTAAGTGCCGCCGAATCCAGTAGTTGGTGGCATTGAACAATCCGATAAAACGAACCCAGAGTGGATTTCGCACGTCGATGGTGCAGCGAAGTTTCGACTCGCACATCGATACACTGGACACCTCCATTTCCCAACCGACCTGCAGGTGAAAAGGAAGGAGATGCATCAGGTAGGCGCGGCTTCTTTCCGAAAAGAGGCGCACGTGATTTGCTTCCAGCAGTTCTGTTCGGTAATGCTGGATAATCAAAGCTCCAGCCATGGACTCGACGTTCACCATACCCTCGAAGTTCGCTCCGCCGTTGGTGCCGACAGCGCGGTGTCCTTGGGCGCAAGCTTTGTAGTCCTTTTCCGAAAGGTTGAACAGCCATTCGTCGATGTGTATGTCTCTGGCCGCGAGCGGTATGGAAGCTTCGTGGGTAAAAATTATTGTGTTCTCCGGATTAAAGGGATTGCTTTTACGAGTGCGCTGGAGGAATGACTTGGTGCTCCGCCCCCAACAGGAATTCACAAGCGTGCAGGTCCAGAAACTTCTCCTCATCCGGACGGATTGTCGCCATGTAATTAGGGGATTGAAACACCCCCGCGATGCCGGCAACGTCATCGAACCAAAGCTCAGTGGAACCATCGATGCCGTTGTCCGGAAGTCCTGGAAGCAGATCGCCGGTTGCGTGGCATTGGACGTATCGCCGGACGTGTTGCTTGACCTCAGCCAGCGAGCTGAACAGCGGTGCATGCTGATCGTGGTGATAGGCGACAAACTCGTCGTGGGTCATTTCCGGCCTGCGGCGAAGAAGAATGGTCATCTTGATCATGCGAAGCTCCAATATGAACGTTGTTCACATGATCTCATGGTAATTGATCTTCGCCTGAAACGCTGCGCCTTATGAAGAAGAAAGCAAGGTCTTACCATCACGGAGATCTAAGAACCGCGATGATTGAGGCCGCGCTCCAGCTCGTTCGAAAAAAGGGTCCGCGCGGGTTTACGCTGAACGAAGCGTCTCGCATTGCCGGTGTCAGTGTTAGCGCGCCCTACAACCACTTCAAGGACAAGGATGCGCTTCTAATCGAGGTTGTGCTGTTGGGTAACCGTATCTTGGAAGCGGAACTGCTGGCAGCGGCGGACACGGTTGAGCCGCCGAGAGAGAAGCTGCTCGCGGTCTACCTCGCCTACGTTTCCTTTGCGGAGCGCCATCCCGATCTTTTCGCTGTGATGTTCCAGTCGGGTATCGATAAGACTTCATATCCGGAGGTTCAGGCCTCAACCGTGAGGGCATTCGAAGTTGCAGCGAAACTGGCCGCTCAGATCGAATTCTCGCAAATGTCCGCAGACCAGTTGGCGCTGGCCATCTGGACCATGGCCCACGGCTTCGCCACATTAAGTGTGGAGGGCGCCGTCGCAGGAGTCGGCATTCCTGAAGCAGATACCTCAGCTGAAACTCTCGCTCGCAGATTGCTGTATCCCAGCGGTTCGGTTCAGTGATGGCCCGCGCGTCGCACCCTCAGTCGCGCCTCAGCCCTTTGGCTGAAAAACTAAATGGCTTCAAGCGTATTGGTAACGAGAACTGCACTTCCGGTCATCTATGACGGGCGTTCCTCATACGAGCACTCGTTCCTGGAGGTCGCCGCCTTTTTCACAACGCGGGGAAATACGGATACACTCGTCTGCACAAGGGAACGTTAATGGCGCTGCTGCACGGAGATCGACTCTTCCCCCCGGACCCCGAAACACGCGCGATCGCACGGCGCTTATTCGCGGAAATTGAAACACTGCCGATCGTGAGCCCGCATGGGCATACGCAGGCGAGCTGGTTCGCGCGCAACGAGGCCTTCCCAGACCCGGCGACGCTCTTGATCACCCCCGACCACTACATCACGCGCATGCTCTACAGCCAGGGCGGGGTGGGGCTGGATGAGCTGGGTGTGGGGAACTCGGGAGCTGATCCGCGCCGGGTGTGGCGGTTGTTCGCGGAGCGCTACTTTCTGTTCCGCGGGACGCCTACGCGGCTCTGGCTGGACTATGTGTTCGAAAAGCTGTTCGGCCTCGAAGAGCGGTTGAGCGGGCGCAACGCGGACCACTCCTACGACACAATCGCCGCGAAGCTCCTCACCCCCGAGTTCCGCCCTCGAGCGCTCTATGAGCGGTTCAACATCGAAGCGCTCGCCACCACCGACAGCGCCCTCGACTCGCTTGCCGCGCACCGCGAGCTGCGAGAATCGGGCTGGCGCGGACGCATCCTGCCCACCTTCCGGCCCGACGCGTGTGTAGATCCGGAGTTTGCGGGCTTCCGTGAAAACGTCGCCAAGCTGGGCGAGCGCTACGGGGAGGACACGGCAACCTGGTCGGGTTATCTCCAAGCGCTCCGCAAGGCCCGCGCGTTCTTCAAGGAAAACGGCACCACCGCCACCGACCACGGCCACCCCACCCCGCGCACGGCAGCCCTCCCAAACCCGGAAGCGTTATTTGCCCGAGTGCTCGCGCCCGAGCCAAGCGCGGAAGACGCCGAGCTGTTCCGCGCCCAGATGCTGACCGAAATGGCCCGCATGAGCCTTGACGATGGCCTTGTGATGCAGATCCACCCCGGCTCGGTCCGCAACCATAACCCCCAGCTCCACCGGAAGTTCGGCCGCGATGTCGGTGCCGACATCCCGCAGGCCACCGAGTACGTGCATGCATTGAAGCCACTGCTCGACGAGCTCGGGAATGAGCCCGGCTTTACCCTCATCCTGTTCACGCTCGACGAAACCACCTACAGCCGCGAGCTCGCCCCTCTCGCCGGGCACTACCCGTGCCTGCGCCTTGGCCCGCCCTGGTGGTTCCACGACTCGCCCGAGGGCATGATGCGCTTCCGCGAGCAGGCTACCGAAACCGCGGGCTTCTATAACACCGTAGGCTTCAACGACGACACCCGCGCCTTTCTGTCCATCCCCGCGCGGCACGACGTAGCCCGGCGTATCGACTGTGCCTTCCTCGCGCGGTTGGTCGCCGAGCACCGCCTCGACGAGGATGAAGCCGCCGAGCTCGCCTATGAGCTCACCAACGGCCTCGCGCGCAAGGCCTACAAGCTGTGAACGGCAAACCGGCGCGGGTCGGCAATATCCGCTGGACTGTCTGCGCAATGCTGTTCTTCGCGACGTCCATCAACTACACCGACCGACAGGTGTTGGGCATCCTCGCGCCCCTGCTGCAGCGCTCCCTGCACTGGACCGAGCAGGGCTACGCCGACATCGTCATCGCCTTCCAGTTTGCCTACGCGATCGGCCTGGTGCTCGCCGGACGGCTGATTGACCGCATCGGCACACGCCTGGGCTATGCGCTCGTCATGGGCGTTTGGAGCCTGGCGGCCATGGCCCACTCGCTCGCCACCAGCGCCTTCAGTTTCGGGGTGGCGCGCTTCTTTTTGGGCCTGGGCGAGAGCGGCAACTTTCCCGCCGCCATCAAGACCACCGCCGAGTGGTTTCCGCAGCGGGAGCGCTCGCTCGCCACCGGCATCTTCAACTCCGGCGCGAACGTCGGTGCCATGCTCGCCCCGGCTTTTGTTCCATGGATCACCCTGCGCTACGGCTGGCGTCCGGCTTTCCTGGTCACCGGGCTTTTTTCCGCCGCGTGGATCGTCTGGTGGCTCTTGCGCTACCGCGCGCCCGCCGAGCACACGCGGTTGTCCCCGGAGGAGCGCGCCCACATCCAGGAAAGCGTCCCAGAGCGGCTCGCGACTATCCCGTGGCACCGGCTCCTCGGCTTCCGGCAAACCTGGGCATACGCGCTCGCCAAGTTCCTTACCGACCCCATCTGGTGGTTTTATCTCTACTGGCTTCCCAAGTTCCTCGACGGCCGCTTCCATCTCGGTCTCGCGCATCTGGGGCTGCCTCTCATTCTGGTCTACAACATGTCGGCCGTGGGCTCGATCGGCGGCGGCAGCATCCCCTTGTTCCTCGCGCGCCGCGGCATGGCGCCCGGCCAGGCCCGCACGCTTGCCATGTTCGCCATGGCCCTGCTCCCCCTCCCGGTGCTGTTCCTGAGCGGCATCCGGCATGAGTGGCTTGCCGTCACGCTGCTGGGCGTTGCGGCCGCGGCGCACCAGGGCTGGTCGGCGAACCTCTACACCATCGCCTCCGACATGTTCCCGCGCGAAGCCGTGGGCGCGATTACCGGCTTCGGCGGCATGGCCGGGTCTGTCGGCGGCATGCTGTTTTCCTACGGGGTGGGCTGGGCGCTCACCCGCTACCACCGCTATTCCGGCCTGTTTATCGTCGCCGCGACCATGTATCTCCTGGCCTGGCTGCTCCTGCGCGCGCTGGTGCCGGGGTTCCGGCGCATCCCGGATAACCGACTCATAGACAATAAGAGCTATGCATCGTGAGGCTCTGCTCCAGCTCCTAAGAACCTACAAATCAGGCGAAACCACGGAAGGGGAGCTGGCCGACCGTCTGACCGTGCTCCCGTTCGAGGACCTGGGCTTCGCGAAGATCGACCACCACCGCACCCTGCGCTCCGGTATGCCGGAAGCGGTGTACGCCGAAAGCAAAACCCCCGAGCAGGTCGCCGCCATCTTTGCCCGGCTGGCCGCAAGCGGGGTTCCCGTGCTCGCTACCCGCGCCGGCGTGGAGCACGCGGTCGCGGTGCAGGCCACGACGCCCGCGGCCCAGTACCACCCGCTGTCTCGCTGCATCTCGCTTCCAGGCACCGCACCCCGCCCTGAAAACACCGGCCGCATCGCCGTCGTCTGCGCGGGTACCAGCGACCTCCCCGTCGCCGAGGAAGCCGCCCTCACCGCCGAGCTCAACGGTGCCCACGTCACGCGCATGACCGACGTCGGCGTTGCCGGCATTCACCGCCTGCTCGCCCACCTGCCCCAGCTCCGCGAGGCCGACGTGCTGGTCGCCTGCGCGGGGATGGAAGGGGCGTTGCCGAGCGTGCTGGGCGGTTTGGTGGCGGTCCCGGTGATCGCCGTGCCCACCAGCGTCGGCTACGGCGCAAGCCTCGGCGGCATCGCGGCGCTGCTGGGCATGCTCAACTCCTGCTCGCCGAATACGGCGGTCGTCAACATCGACAACGGCTTCGGCGCGGGCTATATGGCGTGCCTCATCGCCCGCGAAGCAGCCCAATAAGAAAGGGGCGCTCCCCACGGTGAAGGAGCGCCCGTCAGAGAAACTTAGCGATCAAAAGTAGAACTTCGCGGCCAGCTGCACTTGGCGCGGACCGTTGTTCGTGCTGGTGATCCTGCCGAAGTTCGAGCCGTCCAGTACGCCGGTATCGGGAGCGCCGAGCTGCACATGGTTGAAAGCGTTGAACGCCTCCAACCTGAGCTGCACGTTGTAGCGGTTGTCAGAGCCGAAATAGTTGTTCTTGATCGCTGACAGGTCGGTACTCACCAGCTGCGGCGTGCGCACGTTGGACAAGGTGCGGCGCGCCGTGCCGAACTGGAAGCTTCCTGGAGCTGCGAACAACGCCGTGTTGAACCACTCATTCCGGTTCGCATGGCTCAACTTGGCATTTGTGCCGGTCTGGATCGGGCGCTGCCCCAGGGTGAACAGGTTTGTGGTGTCGCCCAGGCCTCCGCCATTGATTCCGAACGTGACCGGCGTGCCGCCGATCCAGTTCACAATGCCCGAGGTTTGAAAGCCGCCCAGGAGCTTGCCCGCGATTCCATGGGACGCTCCAAGGAAGCGCCTTCCCGGTCCAAACGGCAGCTCATAGGTGTAGCTCGTGACCAGATCGCGAGAGATGTCCTGCGGAGAGACAGCATACTCACCCGCAGGGTCGTATTGGTTGGCATAAGTCTGGCTTTGAGGGCCCAAAAAGGTTACACCGGCGGCGGAGTTATCGAAGAGTTTCGCAGCGGTGAAGGCAACCAGCAGGGTCAACCCCGAGGTGAAGCGCTTGTCGGCCCGCAATGTAAGAGCGTTGTAGTTGGAGTAAGCCGTGTCTTTCCGGTACTCGTTCACGCCGTTGTACTGCGGGTAGGGCCGCAGCAGGTATCTTTGCTGAATGGTCGGCTGTGCCAGGGGCGAGCCCGGAGTTGTAATTTTGCCGTAGAACGGATTCGGCACCTGATCGAGCAGAGCGTTGCCCAGGGCAAGATAGCTGGGATCGACCTGATCGTGCGGCACACCGGGGTCGCCTTCAATGAGGAACTTACCCTGGTTGTAAAGCCAGCCGACCTCGATGACCGTTTGCCCCGGAAGCGAGCGCTGCACGGTAAAGTTGGCCTGCTCGGAGTAGGGAGTGCGCGTGTCGGCGGTGGTCAGGTAATCCTGCTGGATAGTCGTGCCCAGGTTGTTGCCCGGTCCCGATGCCGCGCCGAGCGGGATTTGAAAGCCTTGCGGGTATGGGTTGTCGAGCGTCGTATTGATGGTCCGCCCGCTGTCGAAGGAAAACGGCGCGCTCGTGCTGGTGCTGAAGCCTTCCGTTCCCGCGCCGCCCGTCGTGCCGGCAGGTTGCACCGTGGACGGAGCGTAGACCAGACCGAAGCCCGCGCGCACCGACCAGTTCTGGTTGGGGCTCCAAATCACGCCGATGCGCGGCCCAAAGTCGAGCTTGTGCATGTTTACCTGCTGCCGCCCGTACTGCCCGGTCGAGCTGCCGGGAAAGTGGGTGGACCCGCGTAGGTTGCCGCACGCCGGGCACTGCACTCCAGGTGCCGGGGCCACGGAGGAAATCGGCCCTGCATCGTTGGGGTTGAAGTAGGAAAGCTGGTTGTGGCGCTCGGTGCGGGGCTGGTCCGCGTCCCAGCGCAGGCCGTAGTTCACAGTCACATGGGGCGTTACATGCCATGTATCTTCGGCATATAGGGCATAGTATTCGCCGGTCGTGGCGAAGCTGGGGTCGATGGAGTAGTTGCCGTAGTCGGCCGTGCCCAACAGGAGCGAAGCGAAGGGATTGCCGCCGCCCCCGGAGGTGTCGTTGACGACGCTCTGTGTAAAGCTCTGCGAAAACCCGAACTGCCCTTGCGGATACCCGTACTGGTGGAAGTTCAGGAACAGTTTGCGAAACTCTCCGCCGAACTGCAGCGAGTGGTTCCCCTTAGCCTTGTTGAAGTTCGCGACAAGGATATGTGAGGACGGGTTTTGGAGCAGGGGAACATAGCCGCCCGAGCCGATGCCCGCGTAGCCGTTACCGATATTGAACGAGGGGAATGCCTGGTAGTTCCGCGACGCCAACGTGCCCGGCAAACCGAGCTGGGTGACGTCGAACGTGCCGCCGATCGGGTTGCGCATGTAGCTGCTGCGGTTGAAGCCATACCGTATGTCCAGCACCAGCGTCGGATTTAGAGTGATGGCATTGTCGTAAGCGAAGTTATACGCACCGCTTTGCGCGGGCCCGTTATAGCCCTGGGAAGCAATGCCGTTAGTCGGCTGATTGGCCGCGTTCACAGGGTAGTCCGGGAATGCTGTGTAGGTGCCCTCGATATGGGAAAAGCGCGCAAACGTGTGCCAGGCTTGGGTCCAGTTATGATCCACCCGAACGTCAAACTGGTAGTTGTTGGCGGTGGTTGTCCCCGTGGCAACATAGTTGTTGAAAATGCCTGCTCCCGGAACGTTCGGGAGCGGCTGGAAGCCGAGCGCGGCCACCCCGGCGCGGCTTAGCTGATTTTGCGGAATGATGTTGTTGGGATAAGGGTTCCGCAGATAGCCGGTCACAACCTGGCCTTGACCATTGGTATAGGTTCCAGGATGCGATGTGTGCGGGTCATAGATGAGTGTGGGCGAGGTTCCAGCCAGGAGCTCGCCGAAGTCTCCCGTGCGTTCCCGCGCGGTCGCAACGCTGTCCACTTCTGTGACGGAGTCGGTTTCGCGCGAAATCTGCGCCCCCACGAAAAAGAAGGTGCGGTTCCGGATCAGCGGACCGCCGAATGTGCCACCGGCCTGGTTGCGAGAAAGCGGTGGAATCGTCGAGTTATGCGCGGCAAAATAGTCCCTGGCGTCGAAGATCGAGTTGCGATTGAACTCGAACAGATCGCCGTGGAAGGCATTGGTCCCCGTGCGCGTGGCCACGTTGATCACGCCGCCTGAAAACCTGCCGTAATCTGCGGGCAGAACCGTGGTTTGCACGTTGAACTCTGAAACCGAATCAACGATCGGCGTGTACGCTTCCGTGCTGTTGCCGACATTGTTTTCCGGCAGGATAATACTGATGCCGTCGAGCTGGACTTCACTGTTGGCGCTGCGGGAACCGGCAATATGCGGCGTCGAGCTCGAGCCCGGGCCCGTGCCCACATTGTTCACTCCGGGCACCAGCACGGCGAGGTCAAACGGATCGCGGCCGTTCAAGGGCAGGTCGAGAATGCGTTTACCCGTAATGACCTGCTCGGTGGTCGCGCTGTCGGTCTGGAGCTGCGGCGTGGTGGACTGCACCGTCACGGTCGTCGTGTCGCTCCCGACATGCAGGGAAAAATCGACCGGATGGGTTTGCGCGATGTCGACCGTAACGCCATCCTGCTCCTGCGGCGCAAAGCCAGGGGCGACGATTTTGACCTGGTACTCGCCCGGGTTCAGGAAGCCCTGCGCGTAGTGGCCTTGCGCGTCACTTTTCACGACCTGGCTTACGCTGGTCCCACTATTCGTGATCGTAATCGTCGCATTCGGCACCGCTGCGCCGCTGGCGTCTTGGACATTGCCCGTGATCGTCCCGGTCGGTGTTTGCGCCCAAGTGCCTATGGAGCCGGTGACTGCGAGGCCACCGGACAGCAGCAGGGAACGGAAGAAACGGTGATTCGAAACCATATGCGCCTCACAAAGGTTCTGAGTTGGGCCAGCGGAGTCATCTTTTTCCGGGCACCGCTCGTGATAGCGTTCCCAATTGAGAACGTGGACCATAACAACCGGGGTGCAGTATGTTGGCTCGCATGGGCGATTGTCAACAGCGCATGGTGGCGGACACACGGCAAAGCACTCCCGTCTTGCCGCCCCTCAACCCTCAGCCCCACCTGCTTCACCCCTGTGCTCCTCGCCTTAAAACCTGAGTGGAAACCTTCTTCGTGCACGTCATGCTGGCCGCCCCGGCACCCGCGCAATCCGGGCGCGCAGTCGTCTTTCTCAGCCGGACTTCCCCCACGCGTGAAAGCGAGCCGGCCTCCCGGGCTACGCTCGCCGCAGCGCGGGGGCCCAAGCCGAGCTCGCGAACCTTGCCCAGCTGCGCTCCGGTGCTTCGTTCACCGGAGCGCAGCTTATCGTTCTCCCCTACGGCTCCGTTGTGTTGGCAGCCGCGTGGCCCTGGATTGGGACCTACCTCCACTCGGGCGGCAATCTCCTGGTTCTCGGGGACGAGCTCCTCCGCGTCCCCGTCCAGGGCGAAAGCCCGTTCACACCCGAAGCGTCGCAGGCGAGCTAGCGCCGGGTCCCCGGCTTCCGGCACAGCTACGCGGTCCCGCTCGGCCCCGCGCCCAGCCGTTTCGCCTGGCGTGGGGCTACGGCTTCCTGCCCCGCATCGCTCTCCGTCCGCGGGCCGTCTTCGCCGGAGAAGGCCACCTGGATTGGCTCGGCTACCTGCTGGACACGGACAGGACGCGCACCGCCGCTACGGAACCCTTCCGGCGCTTGCCGACGCATGACAAGTCACACCGGAGTCGCTCCGGAGCTGGGGCGCCATCCCGCTCCCCAAGCAGGCCGGCATTACCTACGACCGCAACGACGGCGCGGACGAGGTCCGGGCGCGCGACTGCAACCTGTTCGCGCAGGGAATGTTCCGGGTATGTGCGCGGCATGGTGGGCGCGATCCGGCGCGCGGGCAGCGCAGAGGTCATCGACGTGAAGCAGGACGAGGGCGGCGTAAGCGGCCGGGGCTCCCCAACATCACGGGCGGGTTCCCACAAAGAGACGATCCAGCAAAGACCCGCCACGAAGTGGCCGCCGGCCGCGCATGCGGTTGTCGCTCTTTCTTTACGCCCTTACAGCCCCGCATACCAGTCATACCCGAGCTTGGTCCAGTAGTCGTCGGGCTTGGAGTCGGTATAGGCGATCAGGCCGATGCGCTTGATCTGCTTATAGCCGTACTTGGTGGGCATGTGCAGCCGCAAGGGCGCGCCATGCGGCGGGGTAAGCGGCTGCCCCATCATCTCCGTTACGAGCAGCGTTTGCGGGTGGCGGCAGACGTATAGGTCGTAGCCGCAGTAGTAGTCGCCATTCGGCGTTTCCATGTAGACATACTTCGGTTCGCGGCCGTTCACAAGCGCGGGCGGGTAGGCTTCGAGGAAGTCTGCCATGCGCACCCCGGCCCAGTGGACGATCTGGCTCCAGCCCTCGATGCACTTGAACTGGGTGACCAACTCCCGGCGCGGAAGCTTTGTGAGCTGATCGAGCGTAAGCAGCAGGCCCGGCGTGCCGGGCGGCACGGTGGAGCGGCTTTCGCCCGCCTCCCCATTGCCTCGTTTTTCGCGCTTTTCTTGTTCGCCCACCGTCGAGGCGGGGGCCATTTTGCGGGCGGTATCGGCCTTGGGGGCGGTTTTGGTGTCGTGGCCTTTGTCTTCGCTGCCGGGAGGGCGGGTGTAGCGGTACTCCCAGGCAGAAAGGTCGCGTGTGTAACTGGGGTGCTGGGCGGCGTCGCGCACGCCCACCACCTGCAAACGCCAGCTTGCGGGGACGAGGTTCTGCCCGAGCCCGACGACGCCGTTGACGCGGAGGTTTTCAGCGCGTGCGAGCGGATAGGTGGGGGCCAGGGCGCGGTCGTCGAAAACGCCGCGGGAAAGCGCGGCATTGGCTCCCAACGCGCGGCGCAGGGGGGCTTGCAGCATGTTCTTGTCCGGGCTGTCGCCGACCCAACGGTAAAAGCCGTACCCGGCAGCCGCGCCCACTGCGGCAAGCGCGAACGAACGCCGGGTGTGTTGGCGCGAGGCGGCGAGCACCGCCCCATCCGCGGCGTCGTGGCCGGGTATGCGCTTGGTCAGTACGTCGTCGGCGCTGTTTGGGTCCACAGGGCGCGCGATGCCTGCCCGCGCAGGCGGCGAATCGTTTTCGGGCGCGCGGCTTTGGGCTGTGGGCTTGGCAGCCTGCTTTTCCGCGCTCTTTTCCGCGCTCTTTTCCACGGCTTGCCCGGTCACAAGTCCGTTGCTGCCCAAGGACGCCGCTCCAGCTTCATCGGTTGGGTGGGCGGGTTCCGAATGCCTCGGGGCGACGCCGGCTCCCGGCTGCACCGGAACTTGCGGCTGTTTGAGCGGCGGCTCCGACCCCTTTCTTTCCCCTTCCGCGGCTTGGTCCTCCTCGATCGCGTGCTCCGGGACCCCTCGTCTCGGCGCGGTATCCGGCCGCGTGGTCGAAGGTGCAATGGGCCCCGTGGGCAAAGCGGCTGCGTCTTCGGCGCGGTCCTTTTCGTCAGCTCCAGCCATCACCAGTTCCTCCGTTCCGCTTCGAGCGAGGGCTCCTCGACGCGTTTCACTTCAAAGCCGGAGATCATGCTGCGAAAGTTGTTCCACCCGGCCAGGATGACCTGGCCGACATGAACAACAAAGAACGCGCAAAAAGCGACCGTGAGCCAGAAATGCTCCCAACGCGCCATCTCATAGCCGCCGAGCGCCGTGGTGAGCCAGTGCGTTTGCGTGGGTTTGTAAATGGCCAGCCCGGTCACGAGCGAGCCTAGGCCCATCAGGATCACGCTGGTATACGCGATACGCTGCGCCCCGTTGTACTTGGTTTGCGCCGGCAGGCCCTTGCGGAGATGAAGGTCGATGAGCGTGACCTGGACTGCGTCGCCTAGGCTGCGCCGCTGGGGCAGGAGAAACCGCCACTCGCCCGAGATCGCAAGGAAAAGTACATACGCGATGCCGTTCAGCGCAAAGATCCACATAAAGAAGAAGTGGTAGCCCAGGCCCGTGGTCACGTGGTACGGGACGTTGAGCGCTTTGTAGAACCAGGCGGGAAAGAACCGGAACAGCGTCCAATGGCCCACGCCGACCCTGTACACCTGGTGCGCATGCCGGTAAGCGTTGTCCGAGTCGTTCCAGTAGATCAGCAGCCCGCTCCAGATCATGGTGAACAGGACGGGAAAGTTGACCCAGTGCATCCAGCGAATCGCGAGCGGGTGCTTCCGCTCAAGCCGGATGGTTGCGCCGGAAGCCGGGGCCGGGATGGAAGTAGCCGCCATGGGAGCCGCCCTCGTTTGCGGTTGTACGTCATTGGTTTGCAGGGCGCAAGCATTCGCGTATGCAGAGCGGCCCGAAAGTTCCAGTTCGGGAAACAAGGAAGCCCCGCTCCTGAAGTGGGACTCCGGCGGACGGCTTTGGTTACAGCAATGCGCCGCACGAGGGTAATTTGGAGGTTGCTCCCCGTCCCGGATATCCTTGGGAGGGCGTCTGCCGTTCGCATCTATAGAAGTTGTGGGGAAAAGCACGTGAGTTCGACCGTAACGCAGATCGCCGCCGACCCCGTCTTCGACCGCTGTTGGTGGATCTACTCGCTGTGTCGTGAGCGCTTGTTCGCCGATCACACCGACACCATCGCCGATGCCCTCCAGCCCCTCCTCAAGTCCCACTCCCAACTACAACTCCTCGAAGTCGGCTGCGGGCCGGGTTTTTACTCCCGGCGGTTAGCGGCGCGGTTCCCCGGCGTCCATGCCATGGGGGTGGATACCTCCGAGCGCCTTTTATCGCGGGCGCGCTTTCAAGCGCATCGGGAAAAACTCGATAACTGCCACTTCCTGAAAGCCGACGCGCACTCGCTCCACACCTGCCTCCACGCGGCGGACGCCGCGATCGCTTCGCGTTTTTTCCTGATCCTGCCGGACCGGGAGCAGGTGCTGCAGGCTGTGTTTGAAACGCTGCGGCCGGGCGGCGTGTTTTTTATAGCGGAGCCGGTTTCGCGCTTGCGGACAGCAATACCCTTGTGGGCGATGCGCGCGGTGGAGTGGCTGGCCGGGCAGCGGGGTCAGAGCGAAGTGCCGACGCGCTGCGAGGTATTAAGTCCAGACGCGTTCAAAAGCATGGTGCACGGGCAGCCGTGGAGTGCTGTGAGGACCTGGCGCGACAAGCGTTACCAGTATGCGCTGTGCGAGAAAGCCTCGTGAGCCAAGGGTTCCGGGTGCTGGACCCGCAGGTGCGCTCCGATGAGTTCGCCGGCAGGTGCGCGTTTACGGTGATGGCGAAAGCGCCGGTGCCGGGCCGGGTGAAAACGCGCCTGAGCCCGCCCCTGACGCCGGAACAGGCGGCCGGCTTGAACGCAGCTTTCCTGCGCGACACCTTGGAGAACCTCCATGCCGCGG
Source organism: Acidobacteriaceae bacterium (assembly GCA_965218545.1). Lineage (GTDB taxonomy): Bacteria > Acidobacteriota > Terriglobia > Terriglobales > Acidobacteriaceae > EB88. The sequence continues at coordinate 347,705 of CBDCLB010000003.1, forward strand.
CGGAGGAGTGCGGGGCGGCATGTGTAGTTTCCTACACGCCGGTTGGGGAGGAACAACGGTTTGTGGGGCTCCTGCCGGAAAGCACTCTGCTCGTCGCCCAACGGGGCGAGAGCTTTGGTGAGCGGCTGCTCTTCACGATCCAGGACCAGCTTGCCTGCGGGTTTGGGGCGGTGTGCGTGATCGACTCCGACAGCCCCACCGTGCCGACAGATGAGTTTACCCGGGCCGCGCGGGCATTAGCGCCGAATGAACCGGAGTGCGCGGTCCTGGGCCGCTCCGACGATGGCGGCTACTACCTATTGGGCGTGCGGGCGGCCCATGCACGTTTATTTGAGGAGATCACCTGGAGCACCGAGGTTGTAGGCGAGCAAACCGCCGAGCGGGCCCGGGAGCTCGACCTCCCGCTGATAGAGCTGGCGCGCTGGTACGACGTCGATGACGCGGCCACGCTCGCGCGGCTGCGGACGGAGCTGCGCGCGGGCGGTCCCGGTTACCCGGCTCCGCACACCCGGGCATTTGTGCGGGAGCTGGACGGGGTGGACTTGCACAGCGCGTCCGAGAGCCTCACGGCAGGCAAGTGAGGGGAATGCCGACGCGGTGGGCCCGGATCCTCTCCGCACAGGGGAGCCCCTGGCTCACCAATGCCGCGCTGCTCCTATTCGGGCTCATCTACCTCGACCTGACCCGCACGGGCGTCCACGAGTGGACCCACTATGTCCACGGCTTCAGCGAAACCATCTTCGGCCAGCTGATGCTGTACCTGGGCGGCATCGCGCTGGTCGAGCGTTCGCCCCGCAATCGCTGGACGCTGCCGATCATTCTCGTAGTCGCGTTTGGGGCGCGGCTCATCGCGGCCCTGGCGCCGCCGTTTCTTTCCACCGATATCTACCGCTACGTGTGGGACGGCATCGTCCAGCTGCACGGCATCAACCCTTATCGCTATATCCCGGCCGACCCGCACCTCAGCTTCCTGCGCGACGGCAGTATCTACCCGCACATCAATCGCCGCGAGTACGCACACACCATCTACCCGCCTGCGGCGGAGTTCTTGTATCTCCTGGTCGCGCGCATCCATGCCTCCGTCGTCGCGATGAAGCTTGCGATGGTTGCGCTCGAAGGCGTGACCTGTTGGGCGTTGTTCCGCTGCCTGCGGCTGCTTGGCCAGCCGGGCGAGCGGGTACTGCTGTACGCCTGGCACCCGGTGTGCATCTGGGAGATCGCGAGCAGCGGCCATGTGGATGGAGCTTCGCTCACGTTTATCGCTCTGGCCATCCTGTTGTGCCTCCAACGCAAACCCCGGGGCGCGAGCGCGTGGCTGGCGGTAGCGGCGCTCATCAAGATGTTTCCCCTGGCGCTGCTGCCCGCGTTCACGCGGCGGCGGGTTTGGGGCCCGCTCCTGGTCTTTGTTGGCGTGGTCGCCGCGGCGTACTTGCCTTACCTTTCGGTGGGGCGCGGTGTGCTCGGCTTCCTGCCGGAGTACGCAAAGGAAGAAGGGCTGGAAAGCGGGGTCCGGTATTTCCCGCTCGACTGGCTCGATCGCACGTTTCACGCCACGATCGCCCCCCAGTGGTACGAAGCCGGGTGCGCGGCGGCCCTGGCGGGACTGGCGTGGTGGGCGTTCCGGCGCGGTGCCACGGAGGGCAATTGCGTCAGCTCCGGGCTGGTGCTGGCCACCGCGGTCAATTTGTGTTTTTCGCCGCACTATCCCTGGTATTTTCTATGGCTGCTGCCGTTTCTGGCGCTCTGGCCATGGCGGCCCGCCTTTTTCCTTGTTTTGGGGGCGACCTACATGCTGGCCACGAAGCTGGGCGCTCCAGGGCAGCTGTACCGGATGAACGAGCGGCTGTACGGAGTATTTCTGCTGCTGCTTGTCACCGATCTACTCTTTCGCGCGTCGTATCGGCGTAAGCAATTCCCGCGCGCCGGACAGCGACTCCAGCCCGAGCGCGAAACTGTTCTGGCAAGATAGGAAGACATGACCACGGCAGCGCACCCTGTGCCCATGCGGCGCTATTTCGAAAAGCCCGAGAACGAGCTCTCCATTCTGGTCGAGCACGAGCCGGTGTGCCTCTACCTGGAAGTCACCAACCGCTGCAACCTGCTGTGCACCACCTGCCCGCGCACCTTTGAGCAGCTGGAGCCCGAGGCGGACATGAGCTGGGAGCTGTTCCGCTCGATCGTGGACCAGAGCCCAAACATCCAGCGCGTGGTGCTCCACGGCGTGGGCGAGCCGATGCTCGTGAAAAACTTGCCCGACATGGTCGCGTACCTCAAGCAACGGGGCGTGTATGTGCTCTTCAACACCAACGGCACGCTGCTGACCGAACGCAACGGCCAAGCGCTGATCGACGCGGGGCTCGATGAGCTGCGTGTTTCGCTCGACGCGGCGGACGCGAGCGTATTCCAGATGGTGCGGGGAAAGGATATGTTCGACCGCATTGTCACAAACGTTCAGCGGTTCCGCGCGATGCAATCCGCGCAGGGCTGCGAGCTCCCGCGCGTTTCGCTGTGGCTCACGGGCCTGCGGGAAACGCTCGATCAGCTGGACAGCTTTGTCCGAATCGCAGACTCGGTGGACGTGCGTGAGGTTTACTTGCAGCGGCTCGTATTCTTCCAAGACAACGCGAACGGGCTGGCCCGGGCCGAAAGCGCCCTATTTGAGAAAACCACCGCGGAGGAGGAAGCGGTGATCGCCCGCGCGCACGAGTTGGCCGCCTCGCTGGGAATTGCATTCAGCGCGTCGGGCGCGACCGAGCCTGAAACCAGCATAAAGAAGAGCAAAGACGACAGCCCGTGGACGCTGTGCCGGCGGCCCTGGTCGCTGATGTACTTTACCGCGACCGGCCGCGCAATCCCCTGCTGCATCGCACCGTTTTCCATGCACGGCTACGGCAGCTTTACCCTCGGCGAGGCCACGCAGCAGACCCTGCGCGAGATCTGGAACGGGCCCGCCTACCGGCATTTTCGCGAGCAGCTGCTGAGTCCGGAGCCGCCGCGCGCCTGCCAGAACTGTGGATTGCGATGGAGCCTGTAGCCGGGCGCGTAAGCGTCGTCATCGCGGCCCTCAACGAGGAAGACACGATCGGCGGCGTGGTGCGAGAGGTTTTCGCCGCGCCCGGTCGTGAGCTGCTGCGCGAGTGCATTGTGGTGGACAACGGCAGCACCGATCGCACGGCGGAGCGGGCGCGCGCGGCTGGGGCCACGGTGGTGAGCGAGCCGCGCCGGGGCTATGGCCGGGCGTTCGCGACCGGCGTTGAGAATGCGTCTCACAAGTCCGACGTACTTGTATGCCTGGACGGGGACGGCAGCGATGTGCCGGGCGAGATCCCGTTGATCGCCGGGCCCGTGCTCGAAGGCCGGTATGACTTTACGGTGGCCTCGCGGCTGCGCGGGCGGCGCGAGCCGGGCAGTTTGCTCGCCTCGCAGGTGTTCGCGGGCTGGCTCGCGGGCGCGGCGATGCGGCTGCTGTATGGAGTGCGCTACACCGACATGGGGCCCATGCGGGCCATCTCGCGGTCCGCGCTCAAACAGCTGCACATGAGCGAGATGACCTATGGCTGGAACCTGGAAATGCAGATGAAAGCGGCACGCCTCCGCCTGCGCATTCTGGAGGTGCCCACCACCTGCCGCAAGCGCCAGGGCGGCGTTTCCAAGGTGGCGGGCTCGCTGTCCGGTTCCATCAAGGCCGCGTACCGCATCACGGAAGTCATGCTGCGCATCGGGCTGACCGGCGGAAGTATGCGCAGCTAGGGCACCTCCCGGCCCGCTCCTGCATCCAACCGCGCGAGGTATATCGGAGGGCATATGGGCGGCTATGTAGACGGAAGCAGCATGGCGGTGCGGACGGAGCGCAGTTCGTGGGGCACGGGCATCGGCATTCTGCTGATTGCCTTGGGAATTTTAGCGATCATCTTCTCGTTTGTCGCCGGGGTTACCATCACGGTCATTGTGGGTTGGGTGCTCCTGTTCGCCGGGATCGCGCGGCTGCTGTACGCCTGGTCATTCCGTGGGGCGGGCGCGGTTATCTGGCAATTGATTGTTGGCGTGCTTTACCTGTGGGTCGCGTTTTACCTCATCTTTCATCCCGGACGCGGATTGCTGACGCTCACATTCTTTCTGGCGGCGTACTTCGTCATCGAGGGCATCTTCGAGCTGGTCTCCTACTTTCAACTGCGGCGGCGGTCGCACCAGGCGAGCTGGTTCCTGTGGGACGGCCTCATCACCCTCATCCTGGGAATTATCATCTGGGCTCAGTGGCCGTTCAGCTCGGCTTGGGCGCTGGGTGTGCTGGTGGGTGTGAGCTTGATCTCCAGCGGTGTCGCGCGGCTTTCGTTCCGGCACGGGCCGTCACCCCTTCTAGGTCCGGCCTAGAGTTTTCATCGGGGCGTAGGAGGGAGCTGGCTTCCCGTAGACTCCCGGGCGTATTGTTTCGGTAACGAACGCCCGGGACGTTCTCCCATGCAACGAAGAGAGTTTCTACGCCGAGCCGCAACCGGCATCAGCGCGACCCTGCTCGCCGGCCAGGTTTCGCGCGCTTTGCCCCTCGACCAGCCGTTGCCGGGCAAGTTCAAAGCGAGTGATGAGGTCACCCTAGGCCGCACCGGCATCCGCACCAGCCGCCTGGCCATGGGCACCGGCACCATCGGCGGGGGCGGGGCCTCCAATCAAACCCGCCTGGGCACAGACCGGGTGGTGCGGCTGTTGGTCGACGGCTACCATGAAAACGGCCTGCGCTTTTACGACACCGCCGACTCCTACGGCAGCCACCCGTACGTCGCCGCCGCGCTCAAGCAGGTGCCGCGCGACCGCGTCACCGTACTGACCAAAACCGATACCCGCGACGCCGCGGGCGTCCGTGCGGACATCGACCGCTTTCGCCGCGAGCTGGGCGTGGACATGATTGACGTTCTGCTGATCCACTGCGTGACAGAAGACGACTGGACCACGCGCTACCGCGGCGCGATGGATGTGCTCTCCGAAGCCAAGCAGAAAGGCGTCATTCGCGCCCACGGTGTTTCCTGCCACAGCCTGGGCGCGCTCAAGGCGGCAGCCGCTTCGCCCTGGGTCGAGCTCGACCTCGTTCGCCTGAACCCCGTAGGCGCGCACATGGACGCGCACCCGGACATGGTGATCGAGGTCATTCAGCAAATGCGCGGCTCCGGCAAGGCGATCGTCGGAATGAAGATCCTGGGCCAGGGTGCCATGCGCGAGCGCCAGGATGAGGCGCTCCGTTTCGCGCTGGGGACCGGGGTACTGGACGCGTTTACCATCGGTGCTGAAAACCGGGGGGAGCAGAACGATCTGGTGCGGCGTATCGCGGCTGCATGAGGGGGATCGCGACGGGGAAACAGGTCAAGATGCATTTCCCGGATATCTGGAGCCTTCGACGCCGGTCATTGCGCAGTGCTGACGCAGTTCACCGCTCTGAAAAGGCTTGCATTGCTGTTGCTGCGATCGAAAGCAGCTTGTCACGGGATGCTCCATCACGCGCGAGGGTCGACATGCCCTGAATGACCGCCATGGTGTGAGCCGCCAGCGCGTCCGCGTCCATGCCTCGGTCCCGCTCCTCTTCTGTCAGCGTCGTTTGGATCTTCTCTCGGAGCCGATCTTCAATGCCGCGGCGAAGAGCGGCAAGCGCCCGCTGCACGTCCGCAGCGGCTGCCGAACAGCTGACCGCAGAACTTGCCAGCAGGCATCCCTGGGGCGTATTGCTGCCGGTGAAGCCAATGGCGGACGCGCGCAGCAGGGCCGCGGCTGCTTCCCGCCCCGTTTCTGCTTCGTCGATGAGCGTTTCCGAGGTGACGGGGCCCGAAAGATACCGGTGCACCGCCTCCAAGAAGAGCCGCTTCTTGTCTCCGAAAGCGGCGTACAGACTGGGCGGAGTAATGTGCATGGCGGCAACAAGATCGCTCACCGAAGTGGACTCGTACCCATGCCGCCAGAACTGCAGCATTGCCTGCTCCAGTGCGGCAGCACGATCAAAGCCGAGTGGTCTGCCGACTTTACGCGGACTGGGCCCCTGATGCGTTTCCATAGTGTTTGCTAAGAATCATCTTGACATGCTCCGCAGCGCATCGTCTACTTGATTTCATAACGAACGTTAAGGAAAAGACATGCCGCTCTCCGCATACCGCACTCTGGGCCGTTCCGGGCTGGTTGTAAGCCCTCTTGCTCTCGGCACCATGACCTTTGGAACCGCTCGCTGGGGAACCGACGACCAAGCCTCACAAGCTGTTTTCAATGCGTACACCGAAGCCGGTGGGAACTTCGTCGATACCGCCGATGTGTACGCGGGTGGCCGAAGCGAGGAACTGCTGGGGCGCTTCCTCGCCGAACGAAAGCTGCGCAATCAGATGGTTGTCGCAACCAAGGCTGGTTTTGCGGCGGGTAAGGGAGTGTCCTCCGGCGGTAGCGGGGCGAAGCACCTCCATGCCGCCCTGGACGGTTCTCTGCACCGCCTTGGCACGGAGTACGTCGACCTTTTCTGGCTTCACGTATGGGACTCGGTTACGCCCGCGGAGGAGCTGCTGGAAACGATGTCAAGCCTGGTCCGCAGCGGCAAAACACGCTACTGGGGCATATCGAACTCGCCGGCTTGGTACACCGCCCAGGTTGCTGCAATCGCTGCAACCCGCGGCGTGCCGGGACCTGTCGCTATGCAGTATTTCTATTCGCTGGTGAACCGCGATATCGAAGAGGAGCATATTCCCCTGGCAGAAGAGTTCGGCATGGCCGTCGTACCCTGGAGCCCGCTCGCCTATGGTTTGTTGACCGGCAAGTACAACCGGGCTGAAGTAGAAGCGTCCGCTCCAAGAGCGGCAGGGCTGCCGCGCGACGCGGCAACCGGCGAAGAAAAGCGCCCCGATAGCGACAAGCGGTTGGACGGAGCCAATCCGTTTGGTGACTCGCTGTTCACGGACCGGAACTGGAGCATCGTCGATGCCGTGAAGCAGGCGGCGCAGGAGATGAACGAGAGCCCGGCTCGTATCGCGCTCGCGTGGGTCACTGGCAGACCCGGAGTAACCTCCACCCTTATGGGTGCGAGTCGTGCGGAACAGATTCCGGACAATGCCGCGGCTCTGGATATTGTTCTTCCCGCGCAACAGCGCGACCTTCTGGACAAAGTGAGCGCGCCGCCCGATCCACGGATGCTGTACAGCTTATTTACCCCGGCCTTGCGGCAGCATGTCGTCTTCGGCGGGTCCGCAGTGAGCCGCTAGCGCGAAAAGGCGTGGAATGCACCGGCTCTCCACGCCGCGCTGCCGAACCTGAGTCGCTTCCAGCTACGCCGGCCTTCACGACGCGAGCAGCCGGTTGACGATCCTCCCCAACGAGCATCATCCTCAAACCATGCAAGCGCTCCTGCTTCAAGCCTACAAACAGCTCGAGATCGCCGACCTCCCCGCGCCCACGCCTGCGCCCGATGAAGTCCTGCTGCGGGTAGCCGCCTGCGGCATCTGCGGCAGCGATGTCCACGGCTATGACGGCTCGTCCGGCCGCCGGATCCCGCCTATCGTGATGGGGCATGAGGCCGCAGGCGTGATTGCTTCGGTCGGCGCGGACGTGACAGGATGGCAGCCGGGCGAGCGCGTCACCTTCGACTCGACCCTGTACTGCGGGCGCTGTTCTTTCTGCCTGCGCGGCGAAGTGAACCTGTGCGACCAACGTCAGGTGTTTGGCGTCTCGTGCGGGGATTACCGGCGCAATGGAGCCTTTGCCGAGTACCTCGCGGTGCCGGAGCGGGTGCTGTACCGCCTGCCCCCGGAGTTGCCCTTTGCCCATGCCGCAATGATTGAGGCGGTTTCGGTTGCGCTCCATGCGGTGCGGGTCGCTGAGTTTCAGCCTGGCCAGACTGCGCTGGTGATCGGCGCCGGCATGATCGGGACGCTGGTGGTCCAGGCGCTGCGGGTTGCGGGCGCGGCGCGGATTCTTGCGGCCGATCCGGTTCCAGGCCGCCTCGCGCTGGCCGGCGGCTCGGGCGCGCACACGCTCATCAACGCGGCAGACCGCAACGTCGCGGAAACCGTGCTCGCCGAGGTACCTGGCGGCGTGGACCACGTGTTTGAAGCCGTGGGCACAGGAGAAACCGTCGCAACCGCCGCGGCCGCCGTGCGCAAGGGGGGCACGGTGACGCTTGTGGGCAACATTGCGCGGGAGGTGCCGTTGCCCTTGCAGGCGGTAGTCACGCGGCAGATCCGTTTGCAGGGCTCGGCGGCTTCGGCGGGCGAGTACGGGCGCGCGATCGAGCTGCTCGCGTCCGGGGTGATCGACGTCGCGCCGCTGATCTCGTCCGTCGCGCCGCTCAGCGAAGGTGCCGACTTTTTCCGCCGCTTGCACGACCGCGAGCCGGGGTTGATGAAGGTCGTCCTCACGCCGGAGATCCCCGCATGAACCCGCTCTTCGACCTGTCAGGCCAGGTCGCGATGGTGACCGGCACCAGCCGCGGCCTGGGCCAGTACTTCGCCCGCGCGTTGGCTCGCGCCGGGGCCAACCTCATCCTGACCAGCCGCGACCGCGCGACGCTTGCGTCCTTTGCGCAAGAGATCGAATCCCTGGGGCGCACAACCGCTTCCGTTTCGCTCGACGTGCGCGACGAGGGCTCGATCCGCAGCGCCATGGTCGAAGCGGAACAGGCCTTCGGACGCATCGACATCCTGGTCAACAACGCGGGTATGAACATCCGCAAGCCCGCACTGGATGTGACCTGGGACGACTGGAACCAAATTCTCGACACCAATCTCCGCGGCAGCTTTTTCGTCTCCCAAGCCGCGGCAAGGGGCATGATCGAGCGCGGGTACGGGCGCGTGATCATGATCGGCTCTGTCACCGCGGTCGCGGGCTATGCGGGCCTCGCGCCCTACGGAGCCAGCCGCGGCGGCGTGCGCCAGCTCACCATGAGCCTGGCGGACGACTGGGGGCCGCACGGAGTCACAGTGAACTGCCTTGCGCCGGGCTGGTTCCGCACCGAGCAGAACAAGGTGATGTATGAGAACCGTGAGTGGGTGGACTACCTGACCGACCGAATCCCAGTGAAGCGCCCCGGGCGACCGGATGATCTGGATGGCGCGGTCGTTTTCCTGGCGTCGGAAAGTAGCCGCTATGTGACCGGGCAAACACTGCTGGTGGATGGCGGCATCTCGACCGGCGCGACGCGCGCGATGCCGCGCTGAAATCGCCTCCAACGAGAACCCGCCACAAAGTGGCCGCCTCCCGCGCAGGCGGTTTGGCTCTTACAGAACTTCCTCAATCTTCCCCAGCAGCACCACATAGCTCGCGATCCCCACCACCAACAGCGCCGCCGAAACGAGAAACGCCCCCGCGAACGAGTGCCGCGCGGTGAGGATGTACCCTGTCACGATCGGGGCCGAAATGGCTGCAAACTGATTGACCAGGTTCACAATCGCCGCCAACCGCCCCGTACCGCTCGCAGGCGCGAGCAGCGAAGGGATGCTCCAAATCACCGGGGCCGCAGCAGCAAGTCCGCTTAATGCGAGGCTGAGGCAGACAATCACCGCCGTAGGCTGGTGCGTAAACGCCGGAGCCGCGATGAACAGGCCCAGCGTGGTGCCGCCGATGAGCACGCTGCGGCGCACCCGGTCGGGGTTGCGGCCCCGGTGGATGAGCGCGTCGATCAGCCATCCGCCAACCAGGAAATCGAGAATGGCCGCAGCGATCCAGGGAATGCCGGTAACCAGGAAAGCGTTGTGGGCGCTGAGATGCGCACCGGTTTGCAGGTACACCGGAAGCCAGGTGAGCAGCAGATAGAAGCAGTAGTTGTACGCGCCCGAGCCGATGGCCAGGCCCCATACTTTTCGCTGCCGCAGCAGGTCGCCAAACGCGACGCTTGCTGTGGGCGAGACACCGGGAACGGGCCCGGCCGGACGCGCCGGGTCGCGATATACGAAGGCGAACACGCCGGCGAACAGCAAGCTGAGCACAGCGGTGGTGCCGAAGTTGGCGCGCAACCCCCAGCGCAGGCCGATGAGCCCAACCATGGGCGTCCCGATCCCGATGGAAAGCTTCGCGGCCGCATCGAACACCGCGGTCGGCTTTCCGCGCAGCTCGGGCGGGAACCACTCGCCGATGGCCTTGGAGTTCGCGGGAAAGGTCGGCGACTCACCGATGCCGAGCAAAAAACGCGCCGCGAACAGCAGCGCGATGGTCGGCGCAAGAGCCGCGAGCCCCGAGGCCATCGCCCACAGCAGCGTCGCGACCAGCAGCACGCGCCGTACACCCCAGCGATCGAGCAGAGCCCCCGCGGGCAGCTGCATGGCCGCGTAGGTCCAACTGTATGCGCTGAGGAGGTAGCCGAAGGTCACGTCGGAGATCGCGAACATGCGCCCGAGCTCGCCGTGCGCGACCGACAGGTTGACCCGGTCGAAGTAGCTGACCAGCACGCCGAAGCCGAGCAGAATTGCAATGCGCCAGCGCGTGGTTTGGGCCATGTCTCCAAACTGTACACGGGGCCTATGCGTGGGCGCTCGCGTGCGTGTTTTTCCCGGCGAGCAGCCCTGCCCGTTCGTCGATCGTCACGATCTGGTTCGCGGGCACCCCCGTGAACGACTGCTCGGTACCGCTGGGCCAGCGGACTTGTAAGTCCACCAAGGCCGCGCTGCCCAAGCCGAAGTGCAAACGCGGGTCGTTGTTGGAGAAGAAACTGCTCTGGCTCAGGACCTCCTGCACCTGCTGCTTGCCGCCGTACTTCGCGAGCACCCGCGCGCCGATAGCCGAGCGGTTGGACTTGCGGCCCACCAGCTTGACCTTGATCCAGTGCGCCTTCGGCCCGGCGGGGAGATCGTTGCGCAGCAGCGAGGGCGGCTCGTTCAGGTTCACGATCAGCACGTCCAGGTCGCCGTCGTTGTCGAAGTCCCCAAAGGCGCAGCCCCGGCTCGTGTGCCGCGCTGCGATCCCCGGGCCGGCCTCCTCGATGAGCTCGTCGAAGTGGCCATCCCCGAGGTTGCGAAACACCACGCGCGGGCCCTTGTCCGGGTACGCGGGCAGCTTCGCTTCCACCTCCGGATATACGCTGCCGGTTACGAGCAGAATGTCCGGGTTGCCGTCGTTGTCTAAGTCGACAATGCCCGTTCCCCAGCTCGTATACCTGGTTTCCACGGCGATGCGAGCTGTGTCCGTCGCATCGTCGAAGTTACCCTTGCCCAGGTTGCGGTAAAGCACGTCCGTGTCGTCGGCAAAGTGCGTTTTGAATATATCCAGCCGTCCATCCAGGTTGTAGTCGCCTACCCCCACGCCCATCCCAGCCTGCTCAACCCCGTCGTCGCTCAGTGCGACGCCCCGGGCGAGCGCCTCCTCCCGGAAGGTCCCGTCGTGGTTGTTCATAAAGAGAAGGCTCGGGACCGAATCGCACGCGACATAGATATCCGGCCAGCCGTCGTCGTCGAAGTCCGCCGCGACCACCGAGAGCCCATACGTCTCCTTTACCTTACTAATACCCGCGGCGTCACTTATATCGGTAAAGGTGCCGTCGCCGTTGTTGCGGTACAACCAGTGGCGGCCGTAGGGCAGCCCGCGTGGGCCGCAGTTGACCGGGACACCACGAAAGTTACAGTTGACGTTCGCGCCCGGCTTGGGCACGTTTTCCGGCGAAAAGTCGATGTAATTGGAAATAAACAAGTCAAGGTGGCCATCGCGGTTGTAATCGGTAAAAGTGCAGCCCGCGCCCCAGCGGGTTTTGCCTTCGTACAGCAGCCCGGCCTGCCTGGTTATGTCTGTAAACGTCCCGTTGCCATTGTTGCGGTATAACCTGTTTTGCCCCCAGTACGTGACGAACAGATCCTCGAATCCATCATTGTTGTAATCGCCGACACATACCCCGCAGGCCCAGCCTGTCGCTTCGAGGCCCCCCTCGCGGGTAACGTCGGTAAAGGTGCCGTCGCGGTTATTTTTATACAGGCGATTGGTCGTGCCTGCAGACGTATTGGTCATCCGCTGCCCACTTAGGATGAAAATATCCATCCAGCCGTCATTGTCGTAGTCCAGAAAAGCGCAGCCGCAGCCGATCGCCTCCAGGATGTAGTCCTTGTGCGTCGACTCGCCGTAGATAACGGACGCATGGAGCCCGGCGGACTGCGCGATATCAACAAAGCGCGCGGAAAAAGGCGGCGCGGTGCTCCTCACCCGCGCCTGCGCCTTGACCCCGCGCGTCGCCACCCCCTGCCCCAGCATCCTGCGCCCCGCCGCGAACGCCGCGCTCGCCAGCAGCACCGCCAGGGTTTCCCGCCGCGTCGGCATCTAGCTGCCTCCCCCGACCGCGGTCAGGTGCACGCGGTTACGCTCGGTCTCCTGCGCGCGGTCGCGCTCCACCGCCGTGGCCAGCTGCGCGGCCACACGCGCCGCGTCCTCCGTGCGCCCGGCGCGCCGGTACGCAGCCACCAGCTGGTTCAGCGAGGTCCGGTCCGTAGGGTCGTCGTGCACGCCCTTTTCCAGCTCCGCGATCGCCTCGTCTGTTTGCCCCGCCTTCAGGTCCAACTTGCCAAGCTCACCATGAGCCAGCGCCAGGCCGGGTTGGAGCGCGACGGCCTTTGCGAGCAGCGTGCGCGCTTCTGTAAACTTCGCGTCGCCCGGCGCCGCGCCTTCGCGCACCAGCACATCAGCGAGCAGGTAGTTGAGCGTGGCGTCTTCCGGGTGGGCCCGCAAACGCGCCCGCACCAGCTGCTCAGCTTCGGGCAGCTTGCTGGTATCGCGCAGCAGCACGCCCAGGCCTACCGCGCCGTACAGCTTTGAGGGCTGCAGCTGATCCGCCGCCTCGAAGTCCGCCGTGGCTGTATCGTTATGCCCAAGCTGCGCCTCCACCGCGCCCCGCATCGCGAGTAAAGCAGCGGAGCCGGGGTTCTGCGCAATCCCGGCATTCAAAACAGCCAGCGCCGCCTCGGGCGATTGGTGTTCGATGCTCACGGTTGCCAGGTCAATGTAGTTCCGCTCGTCGTGCGGGTTTTGCTCCGCGGCCTGCCGGTACGTGGCGATCGCCTCCGCGAGCTGCCCCGCGCCGTTATACGCCGCCCCAAGCAGGTTCAGGGCGTCACCATCCAGGGCCGGCATCGCTTTCAGGACCGCCACCGCACCGGCAAAACGCCTGGCCTGCACGTACGCAGCCGCGCGATCGTAAGCGAGCGCCGGGGTTCCGGGGTGCTCGGCGTCCAGCTGCTCGAAAAGTGTTACACCCTTCGCCGTGTTGCCCGTTGCAAGCAGGCAGTCGCCATACTGCATTTCCGCCGGCATATTGCCCTTCAAAGCGCTGCCGGCCTGTCCAAAGTGCGCAACAGCCGCCGGACAGTCCTCCGCTTCAAACGCCAAAGCCCCAGCCATCGCGTGGGCTACCTGGTTATGAGGATCGCGGGCCAGCAGGAGGTCCAAGTAATGCCCGGCCCGCTTGTCACGCGCGCTATAGGCAACCTGCGCGGCGGCTTCCAGAACGGGTTCCGCGTCGTGCGTCAGCCGGAGCGTTTGGTCAAAACTCGCGAGGCTCTGCGTCGCGCGGCCCAATCCGGCGAGTGCCAGGCTCTTGATCAGCGAAAGCTGCGGGTCGTTTGGGTGCAGCTTCAACCCGGCATTTGCCCCGGCCAGCGCTTCGGCATAGCGGTGCGCCGCGAGCGCCTCACGCGGGTTCGCGCCCCCCTGTGCAGAAAGCGCCCCCGCGGACGCGAGGGCAAGCAGGACAAAACACCGGAAACGGCGGCGTGGGGGCATTTGCATTCATTGTCCCAAAACAGCGAGCGCCCGGCGCGTTCGCTCAAAACTCGAACCGCGCGCCCAGTTGAATGATCCGCGGCTGCAGGCTTGATGTCGCCTGGCTAAAGGTGCCGGACGAAACGTTATAGTCCAGCGCATTGAAGTTGGTGTGGTTGATTACATTAAACCCGTCCACACGCAGCTGCAGGTTTGCCTTTTCCCCCGCGAACCACGGCAGCGAGTTGTTTTTCAAAACACTCGCGTCCCATTCAAACAAACCCGGGTTGCGGAAAGTATTCCGCGCCTGGGTTCCCTCGGTTCCCGGCGCGGGCGCGGTAAATCCGTTCGGGTCTCCGTTTGCGGCTAGCCCAAATACGCCGCCCGGCCGCGCGTACTCATTGTGATGAAATTTGTGGCGGATTCCTGGAACAACGTTCGGGTAATCCTGGTTATAGCCGTCCGCGTTATAGTCCCCGGCCCTTACACTGGTGAACTGCCCGTTGACTATCTTGCCGCCGTCATCGGCCCCACCGCCCCAGCCTGCGTAGTTTTCCGCCGTCCAAGGGGTACCCGACTGCGCCACAAACAACGAAGTTACCTGCCAGCCGCCCGCGACTTCTTTCAGCACGCGCTGCGGCGGCGCCCCGAAAGTATAGGAGCCGCTTAGTTTAAAATTATTCGGCTCGTCAAAGGACGAGCTGCCGTAGTAGGCCGTGCCTAGTCCGTACTGGCTTGGAGGGCAGTCCAGCCCGTTGCTGAACGTGTATCTCGTATCGCAAACCCCGTAATCCAAAGCGTGCGACCACGTGTAGGATGCCTGGTAATCGATGCTCTTGAACCGCTGTTGCAAGGCAAAAATAACGCTGTTGTAATTGCCCGTGTTGAAGCCGCCGGCATAGTTAATGCTGCCGAAGCTCGGGTTGAGGCGCTGAAGCGACCCGGCATTGCGGATCAGGTCGCCCGGCGTGCGATTGAAATCCGTCGCGGTGATTTGGTCCCAAGAGTAGGAGCCTGTATAAGTCACGGTCGCGACCGCGTTGTATCCAAACTGCTGGCTCACACCCAGGGTGTAGTTCAAAGTCGGCGGCGTTTTGATGTTGGGATCGGTGCCGCCGACGTTGGTCGATGTACCCACGAGGCCGCCTCTCGCATCAAGAGCGCCGGTTGTCACGGCCGGGTATGTAAAGCCGTATGGAAAGCCGCCGCTGGACCCAAAGCTATAAATCGGCGCGGTGGGGTTGCTGGTACCCTGCCCAAAGACCGGCTGAATCCAGCCCGGCGGGTTGCCGTTTTGTTGATCGATGATCTGACCCAAGCTTACCTGCTCATAGTAGATCCCCGCGCCGCCGTGGACCGTCATATCCCGGCTTTTTGTCGGCGCCCAAGAAAAGCCAACCCGAGGCGACCAGTTGTTGTTCTGGTCGTTGTAGTAGATGTTCGTGCCGGTGCGAATGGAGGCATTCGCAAACTGCGCATTGATGGCTGCCGGAGTCCCCAGCAGCTCGGTCGAGTTCGCGGGAACCGCATTGCCGATCTGCGTATACTCCGCATATTTGAACGGCGAAGGATTGCCGAAATCGTCCCAGCGGATGCCGAGCTGGAGCGTTAAGTTCGGCAACACTTTCCATGAGTCGGAAACAAAGGCTCCATAGTTATTGCCCTGCACGCCGAATCGATATGGCTTGAGGCCGCCCGTTAATGGATCGATCTTGGCGTCGGTTTCCTGGTAAACCCGGTCCTGCACAAAGTCGACAAGTCCATTCTGAAACGAAAACGAGGGTCGCACGTAGTTGCCTGAAAAATCGGCGGAGTCGTTGCCGTGCGAAGCTTGAAAGCCGACCCGGATATCATGCTTGCCGCGTACATAGGTCACTACATCGCGCCAGGTGTACTGGTGCTGCGCGAAGCTGCCGGGGCCAAAGCCGCCGCCGAACATAGCCACGCCATAGGTGTTGTTGATGTTCAGCTCAGGCACCGTGGGCAGGGGCGCGTTCCGGTCGCCGAACACCCGCTTGTACGCGAAGGAAGCCTCATTGAGAAGGTTGGGAGAGAAGATATGGGTGTAATTGATGGAGTAGAGCGCGCTGTAGGTCGGCTGCTCACTTGAAAAAGCCGGGCGCGGGTCGATGATCTGCGGCTCGTGATCGATATGGAAGTAATAGGCGTAGATACGATCTTTGCCGCCCCGAAAGTTCTGATCTAAACGGAGGCTGTACTGCAGGCCATTGTTAAAGGGCGAGGTCGACTGCGTGACATTGTCAATGAAGGGAACCGTGCAGTTGCCGTTGGGCGTGGGGCACTGCGTCGCGAGATCGGGCGAAGTGTAGAACCGTACGCCCTGGCGGTTGATGCCCTGCGCCGGATACTGCGTGAGAAGCCGCGTGCCGATCGTGTTTGGGAAGTTGCTTTGCGCCAAGGCGACAAACGCTGGATCCTCCACGGGGGTGATGCCTGTGCCGGCGGGCGTGGTCGAGGCCAGCTTTTCAACCGACGCGAAGAAAAAAGTCTTGTCCTTGTAAATGGGGCCGCCCAGTGTGCCGGAATACTCAAACCGTTTGTAAGGGCTGATAGGCTGGCCCGCGGGCTGGAAGTAGTACCGCGCCTGCAGATCCTGGTTGTAATAGCTGATCTCGCCCGTGCCGTGGAACTTATTTGCTCCCGACGCTGTTGTCATTTCCGTCGTCACGCCCGCGCCGCCGTAGTAATCCACGGCAAAGGTATTGGTTTGGAGTGCAATCTCCCGCAGCGAGTCAGGGTTGGGCGTGATGTTATTGGTACCGCCCGTGATGTTGCTGTCTACCTCGATGCCGTCGAGCACATACAGGTTCGCGCCGAAAAAGTGCCCGTTTGCGTTCGCTGCGGGCGTTTCTTCGTTTTGAAAGTTGTCGAGGTTTTGCGAGTAGCCGCTCACCCCCGGCGCGGCGTTCACCAGGTTCAGGGTGCCGCGGTTCTGAAGCGGCAGTGTGCGCACCTGCTGCGTGTCGAGCGTCGTTTCCACCCGGTTTTCCTCCGGGTTCAGGGCCGGCGGTGTCGCCGTCACCTCCACCTGCGTGCTCGCGTTGCCGACGGTAAGCGTCACATTTACCCCGGCGCGCTGCTCGGTCGTGAGCGTCACGGGCAGCTGCTGGGTCGTAAAGCCTGTCGCCGTAACCTGCACCTGGTACTTGCCCGGCGCCAGGCTCTCAAAGTGGTAGGTGCCGCTGCCGCCGGTGTTTGCGGTCTTTTGCGTGCCGGTTTCGGTGTTGGTCAGGGTCACGGTGGCATTGCCGACCACTGCGCCCGAGGGGTCGGCCACTGTGCCCTGCAGGCTCGCGCTGAACTGCGCAACGGCCGCGCTGCTGAGGCCCAACATGGGCAGGGCGATTGCGGCTTTCCGCAGGAGCGATCCCGCGAGGGTAAGGCTCCATACACGCATTTTCAGGCTTGCCTTGCAATCCAGGGTTTTCATGGCTCTCCACAAGTTCGTTCAGGTGCAGGCGGAAACCGTTTTCTAAGTCGCACGCATAGTAGTCCCGCAGTTATTGAAGGCACAAGGGGTCGTCGCGGCAGCCGTTCCCTTGCAGCTACCCCCTGCGCAGCGCCGCCCCTTCCCTCCACTCTCCGGGTTGCCAAAAGGTGCTGACTCGCGCTCTTCTGGTAGCCGCGCCTCCACCTCGACTCGCCGGAAGGAACACCGCCTTGGACCGACGCACGTTTCTCGCCCTCCTCAGCGCTGCCGGGACCGCCGCGGCCTGCTCGCCGCAAAACGTGATCGCCGGGGGAGTGGCCGGCGGACCCCCGCGTATTGAAAACGACTACAGCCGCTTGCTGCCCGGCGAACGCGAAGCCCTCGCAACCCCGCCCGAGATTGCGGGTTTTGCAAACGGCCGCGCGCAGGTGCGCCACGCGGGCAGGCCCGCGACACTCGCGCCCGGCGAGGCGATCGCAGGTTGGCAGCTGCTCACAACGGTCGAAATCAACGGGGTGGAAACGGCCGTGTTTGAAAAGCACGCGACCCACCGAGGAGCGGTCGCCTATGTCACGGAGCGCGGCGGAACCATCGCGCTGATTCCCAAGGGGATCGGCGACCTGGCGCAGATCCGCCCCCGGCCCTACCCCAAGCCCGCGAAGATGCAGCGCAGCCAGGTGCCGGGGCCGGACGTCGCGGGCGAGTCCATCCTGCGCTGGGACGAAGACCCCTGCTACGAAAACGTCGCCGCGCTGGGCCCCGAATACATTGGCTGGTCGCTGGTGGCGAATGAAGAAGCCGGCCCCTTGCGCTCGATCTATCTCCAGGCCGACGGCACGAGCCGCCAACCCGCGCGGAACCCGCAAAACAATTGGGCTCCAGATCTGGAGGGGGCGCTGTTCGACCCCGAGCGGTTCCTTCCCTTCGACGACCCCGGCCGCTACCGCTACGAACCCGGCTGGAGCAAGCGCACCCTGCTGGGCGGCTACCTGCCCGTGGCCGACACGGGCGTGTGGAACGGAGCGGACAACGCGGGCTACGAGGTCATAATGCTGCTGCCGCCGGGCGTGGACGCGCAGCCCATGGCGCGGGTGCGCGTCAAGCGCACGGAGGCAAAAGCGGGCGCACGCGAAACCGGCAACGGGGCCGACCTGCAGCTGAACCAGAACGGAGAGGCCGCCTACGAGGACCACTACTGGAACTGCCATGCGGGCCAGTTTTTTTCAGCGCTGGCCGGCATCTGGAATCGCTGGCACGACTTTTACGAGAACACCATGCCGGTCGAGATCCCCGACCCCTGGCTGCTCGATGCGGCGCGCGCGGGCATCACGCTTTCCCGCTGCTCCTACCGTGGGCTCGACCCCACCTACCAGGTTGGCGAGGGCGCGTACACCAAAATCCCCGAGCGCAGCCACGCCTTGTTTCCCGTGGCCCACTATGAGTTCATCTGGGCGCAG
Source organism: Acidobacteriaceae bacterium (assembly GCA_965218545.1). Taxonomy (GTDB): domain Bacteria; phylum Acidobacteriota; class Terriglobia; order Terriglobales; family Acidobacteriaceae; genus EB88. The sequence goes on from CBDCLB010000003.1 coordinate 366,296, forward strand.
CAGTTGTGGGGTTTGACCGCCGAAAGCGACCGCTACTTCACCCATTATCTCGAAAACTACATCCTGACCGACGGCAATTTCCTGTATAATATGCAGGACCAGGTGGAAGCGCCGCTGAACGTAGGGCTGTTCCTCTGGAACAACGCCCGCGCGTACGACTACACGCGCGACCTCGCGGCGTTTGAGCGCCGGCTGCCCACGCTCGAGCGCATGCTGTCCTACGTGCTCGCCCGCTACGAGTACGGCAAGCAGCACTACCCGCTGCCCGACCGCCGCTACGGGCTTATCTGGGGCTCGCCCGAGGCCGACCTTGGCGACCCAAACAACGACTTTCCGCAGTCGCACCCCTTCTACTACCAGAATGCCGCGAACGTATGGCGCGGCCTGCACGAACACGCGCGTGTGCTGGGACTCACGGGCAGATACCAGGCTTTAAGCTCGCGGTATGCAGCTTTGGCCGAGGAGATGCGCACGGACATCGAGCGCTCGCTCCAGGCGACGCTCGCCGCGGGCGACCCGGCCATGCGCGCGGCAGGCATCACCCCGTTTGAGCCCAACGACACAGCGCGCAAACCCGCCGAGCTCACCAGCTACGAGAACCACCGCTTCATGGAGGACTGGTTCCTTTCGGACTGGGGCGACCCGGCGCTGGACGCGGGCCAGTTCAAGCACCGCGCGCTTGCAGGCCTCCAGATTTGCGGCCTCAACACCGACGGCCCCAACGCCCGCACCAGCAACTTCACAGCCCATGGCACGCTCGCCGGGCGCATCCGCGAGGCCGATTACCGGCCTTTTCTACTGGCCCTGTATACGCTCGCCTGTTTTGCCGCCGACTCCGGCAATCGCTACTCGCCCGAGGACGCGTACCTGCCCGGCTCCTACCCCGGCGAGCAAAGCCCCTACGGCTGGTCCGCGGTCATCAACAGCACGCTCCAGCCCACCATGGGCCTGCGCTGGCTCTTGTGCTACGAGGAAAGCGACCGGCCCGTGTGCCACCTGCAAAAGGCCGCGCCCAAACACTGGTTCGCGCCGGGTGAGCGCATCGCGGTCCGCACCTGCCCCACCCGCTTTGGCGCGGTGAGCTGGACCACGGAGGCGCAAACGGGACGCGGCTGGAAGCTTTCCATTGAGGTCGGGGAGAACTTCAGCGCGGACCTCCATGTGCACATCCATACGCCGGACGGCGCGCCGCTCCGCACTGCATCCGCCGGGACAGTTCAGGGCGACACGGTCGTGCTATCCAAGGGTCTACTCGGAGCGGGCAAGCGCATCGAGCTTACTGTGACTTAGCCGTCCGGAACAAAAAGAGGAGGGAGCGTCGCGCCCCCTCCCCGCAACAAAGCGCGCTACTGGATACCCACCCAGAACGCGTACACCTTGTTGTTCGTCGTGCCATAGCTCTTGTATCCGGAGCTCCAGTACAGCACGCCGTCGACAATGGCCGGTGCCGCGATTGCCGATCCGCCCGACTGGAAGTAGCGCAGAACCTGCCCCGTTGCCGCATCCAGCGCGACAAAGTAACCCGCGACATCCTCGCCATACATTACGCCGTTCGCGATGCTCACCGACCCCTCCACAAGAGCGCGCGTGTTGGGCGGCGGCGCGCCCGCGCGGGCCTTTTTCGACTGCGGCACTACCGACGGTGCCAGCGTGGGCGTTTGCCACAGGATCTGCCCCGTGTTCTTATCGAGCGCCGACCAGAAGCCTCCGTTCGTGTGCTGCCCCGAGGGGATCAGCGCGGTATCCACATAGAAGGAATTGCCGTTCGGCACGTAGATGCGCTGGTTGTCGGTGGCGGTGCCCCATTGGATGCCCCCGATAACGCCATCGGGGCCGACCTGCGTGCCCCACAGGATTTCACCGGTTTCGCGGTTCATCGCAAAGTACGCGCCGCTCTTTTGCCCCGCGCCCACCGCGTCAATCTGCTGCCCATTGCGGGTGACCGTGAACAGGTTCGCGCCCGAGCCGATATCCGTGTCGAGGCCGGTCGGCGTAGGGCACGGAGTCGCATGATTTTTGCTGTAGGGGTTGCATGAGACGGTCCAGGTATCGGCATGGGTGAAGCGTTGACCCCAGTTGACGGCACCTGTGTCCACATTCAGCGAGAGAACGCTGTCGATGTGGTCGTCCGGCGAAAGACACGCGTCCTGCGCCGTGGAGGTTTTCGCGGCTGCCTGGCAGGCCGCCACTGAAGCGGGCACGGAATAGTTGTTGCCGGTCGTGACGTATAGCGCCGAGCGGGCCGGGTCCGCCGCGATATTGCTTTCCCAAACACTGCCGCCTGTATAGCCGGACGGTATCGTGTACGTCTTCCAAAGGATCTTGCCCGTGGTCTCATCCAGGGCTACGATGGAGCCCCTAAAGTCGGGGACGAAGCCGGGTACCGTGGAAGCCAGGCTTTCCTGGTCGGAAGCTACGCCCAGGAAAACCTTCCCGGCGATGACGATGGGCGAGGAAGTAAGAATCGCGGCCCGCGCCGTTTCAAGCGTGGTCTTCCAGAGCAGGTGCCCGTCCGTTTTCGAGAGCGCGTACAGGGTGGCCGAGTCCTGGTCGCCCACAAACACGGCGCTTGCGCCGATGGCTGGGCTGTTCCGCGAATACGCCATGGAGTCGCCGGAGATGGTGGGCAGGCTCGCCTGCCAGTTGGCTTTGCCGGTTTTGGCGTCCAGCTGCCATACCGTGCCGCCGTTGTCGGCAATATAAACAGTGTTGCCCTCGACGGTGGGCGTGCTTTGGACCTCGCCGTTCGCGGTAAACACCCAGCGGGCGCTGAGGTAGGGCAGCGTATAACGCCCCAGAATGAACTCGGACGGCGACCAGTGGTCGTCCGTCATGCCATTGCCGGCGCTCAGCCAAGGCACGTTCGGTTCCAGCTGAAGGCTTGAAAAGTCAAATGAGGGCGCGCCGGCGGCGGAAGCCGGTGCCGTGCCTGGCGCGGCAAAACATGGCAACGCAGTGGCAACACAGAGTGCGGGAAGAAGCAAACAAGGGCGCATCGGGATGGAGCCTCCTAATGCGCGCTAGTATCGCTAAAGATAGGCACAGTTGTTTGTACGCGCACTTTAATTTTTTGCGCATATGTTGCCGGCGTGAAACTCTGGATGCCCATCTTTCGGGACCGCCCAGGCAGTCCACACATAAAAAAAGCCCGGGGCGGACCGCCCCGGGCTTTTTGCGGCATCAGAGCGGCCTGCTACTGAAGCGACCAGTGCTGCGCGTCTGTCCCATTGCAGCTATAAGCCCACACCAGCGTTCCGGCAGCGGTCCCAGCCCACTGCACATCCATACACAGGCCGGGGTTGTTTGCCGGGTGAAAGACATAGCCGCTTCCTGAAGACACCGCTTGCCAGGCCTGCGCCGCGATGCCCGTGCACGGCTGGAGCACCACAGGCGAGCCGCTCGAAGAGCCGGAAGCCGTGGCGCAGTATGGGCCGAACGAGACGGCGATGTTGTAATAGCCCGCCGGCTGCACGTTGTTGTTTGAAAAGATCCAGCTCTGGGCACCCGTGCCGTTGGTGGGCCAAGCCTGGATCTTGTTGCCGCTCGCGGTGCTCCCGCCGTTGTCGTCCAGCACCAGCCCCGGCGAGCTTGCGGGCGCGAGTACATGCGCGCCGTTCAGGCTCGCTGTTTTGGGCGGCGCGAGCTCGTCGATGAGGGCTTGGCCGTTCGGGCTGCCCCATCCGGTCACCAGGTCGTAGCCGGTCACAGCGTTGTTGGAGGCCGTGGCGTTATTGTTGTTGCCGGTGGTGATGTCATGGAAGTTTGCGCCCTTGTTCCCGTAGATGATCGGGTTCAGGAAACCGACCGTGGACCCGCCATTGCCGGACGCTTGCTGGTTCACAAGCGCCATAAAGCCCGCCCAGCGCGGCGCGGCGAAGCTGGTGCCGCCCAGGCCTCCCGAACAGCCACTGCCGTTCGCGCAGAACCAGTTGTCGGTATTGCCTTCCGCGGCCACATCCGGGGCGTTGCGCAAGGTGGTCGAGCCCCCGTTCTCATTCGTAATCACCCCCGCGGCCTGCTGGTAGCCGGGGATCGCGACCCTCTGGTTGTTCACGCCGCCCGAGCTCCCCACCCATGCGCTTTCCGTTTGCCACGAGCCGCTCGCGCCATTGGTCGTCAGGTCGGTTCCACCCACGGACGTGACATAAGGGTCGTCCCCGGGAAACTCAAACATGTCGGATGCCAGGTATGCGCCGCTGTCGCCGGATGCGACGAAGATGCTTTGCCCCTGCGCCGCAAGCTCCTTGAAAATAGGGTTCTCGGTGGAAGGATCGGCAGGCGAGTAGCCGATGGAAACACTCAACTGCTTTGCGACATTCTGCGAAGCCATCGCGTTGAAGGTATCCATGGTGTTGCGTCCGAAATACTCAATGACCGAGTTGACGCCCGGTGCCATGGAAAGCGAAGCGATGATATCGATCACCGGCTCGGTATCGTCGCAACCTGAGCCGCAGGAGTTGGTTGAGCCATCGATTGAGAAATTTTTCACCGCGCTCGCGTTGAATGGCTGCCCCACGTTGTTGTAATAGTTCTGGACGTCGCTGATGTTATAAGCGAGCCCGTAAAGGCCGATGCTTTGCCCCGCGCCTGTCAGCGCGCTGCCGCCGTAGTACGCGGCGCGAAAGTCGCTGCCGAGGAACTGCCCGTACGGTCCCGAGCCGCTGGTCGCCGCGCGGATTGTTTGCTTGGTGACATGCGTCAGCACCGGGTGCGGAATGGAATAGTTGTCCAGCCCTTCAATGTGCCAGATCTTGACTGGAAGGTTCAGGGTTGGCTCCTGGTCCGGCGCGTAGAAGGTCCGGTTTTCCGTCGGGTGCCGGTACACACCCATGGTGACGTGGAACACGCTTTCAACCTGCTCCACGGACGCGTCCACGTCCACCAGAAAGCGGTTCGCCGTCGTGGCTTTGACGGTCATGCCGTTCGCTTGAAGAAACTGGATCAGCGTTTGGTAGTCGCTTGCCGAGGGCCCGAACTGGTTGGTGAACTCCGCGACAGACAGCCAGTGGTGGTACTGCGGGCTCGCCGGATCGTACAGCCGGCTGAGCAGCGTGTCGAGCTGCGCTTCATTGCGCAGGGGAAGCGCGATGGACAGCTTGAGAGTCTGCGCCGGAGCGAGCGGATGGAGGAACGGAACCTCGCGGTTCTGCACCACTGCGCGCACATTGCGCGTTGCCGGTGCCTGCTGCGCCGGCGCAGAGCCGGCCAGCAGAACAGCCGCGGCCAGGGCTACAGGGAAGCGGAAGGACGTGATTTTCATGGGAGCTCCTTGGGGAAAATGAATGCATCGAAAAGCAGCGAACGCGCTCAAAAGTCGCGAAAATGCGCGCTGAAAGCGAAGCGGGACTGCGCTACGCCGCTACAGCTTGGCGAAGCCCAGGTTTGCCCCGCGCACCCGCCGTTGTCACGCGCGAGCGACCAGATGGCGATCCGGCTCACGTAGCTGTGCGCGTTCGCGAAGTTCAGCACCGTTTGCGCATCGTTCAGGGTGAAGATCTCCGTATTGGTGTCGTTCACGCCAATCATCGGCGTCATGCCGACAGTTGCGTTCAGCCCGGCAGCCTTAATTTGGTTTTCTGTCGCGCTCGCGGCACTGGTCGCATCGAGCCCCATCTGCGCGCCGTTGTCCTGGGCTGCACTGTAGTCCATCGCCATTACGTTTACCACGTCCAGCGGCAGCTTATCTGCGTGGGTCGTGTTAAGAATGTTGACTCCGCTCGCAATCAAACCCGTCGGCAACACCGGCAGCGTGTACGAGATCACGAGCCCCGGATTGGCCGCCTTGAGCCCCTTGAGCGCCCGATCGCGCACCGTGATCGACGCCTGGTTGTTGGCCGCAGCCCCTTCGAGGTCGAAGTCCAGCAGCTTGACGCCGTAGCGATCCATGACCGACTGATACAAGGCTTGCAACTGCGGCGCACTTGAACAGGTGAGCGCCGGCTCCGTACCCGCCTGGCCGCCAAACGAGAGCCCCACCTGCACCCCGGCCGCTTGCAGCTGTTGCACGATGTGCAGGATCGTGTCGCCGTTCGATAGGGTATCGGTGGGCAGCATCCCGCCCAAGCCGCCCCAGCCTACGGAGCAGCCGTTCCCCGCGACCAGAAACGCAAGCGTCACGGCCTCCAAGCCCGCCTGCTGCTGCATCGCAGCCAGGTTCTCGTCCGCCGTGATGCTTATATCCACATACGGCGCGAACAGCTTTGTAGTTGACCCGCTGGGCGGCTTGGTGCTGGGAGGCGGGGTCATCCCGCCGCACGCGTCCAACAGCGTCCAGGGCTGGCCGGAGCCGCCGTTGTTGGCCGCGGGATTCTGCCCCTGCGTCCATCGGTTCGCGATGGAATCGTTTGCGCTTGTACCGGCTACGCTGCCCGCGGTGTACACAGCGCCGGCTGCCCAGCCTCCCGCGCACGGAGGCGTGGAGGCCTGGGCGGCGGCACCGCCGAGCAAGGCTGCCCAAGCGACCAAGCTGGAAGCGGCTGCAATGGCAAATCGAAGCGGACGCATACGGGCATTCCTCAGGAGTGCGCTGCTGCAAATATAGGAATCAGCGCGCTTAAGTTTTTGGCGGAAACGAAATGCCACGGGCAGGGACAAATGCAGAGCAGCAGGGGCCTTCCGGCGGCCGGGCGACTCCCTTGGCGGGCTGCAAAGCTGAAGGAACTATGCCGCAGCCGGGCGTAGCTTAGCAATGAAAAAGAGACCGGCGGCTCCGAATCGGTTTCATGATCTTGCGGACTGCCGAAAGCTGCCGTCGTTTCGCCGGATGGGAAGCACAGGCTGGGGCTCGCCCTGTATAGTTCTTTTCGACCGGTTCAGGCTTTCGCTTTGGCGGCCACTTATCTCCGGAAAAGGTTTCCCCTCATGCATCGCAGGCGCTTGCTCACCTTGTTTGTGCTTTTGATCGCCGCGCTGGTGCCTTGCGGGCTCCGGGCGCAGGACGCCGCCTCCGCTCGCTGGACCCCGGAGCACGCCGACGCTTGGTACGCGAAACAGCCCTGGCTGGTCGGCGCGAACTTTATCCCGTCCGACGCCATCAACGAGCTTGAAATGTTCCAGGCCGCCACCTGGGACCCCGCGCTCAACGACCGCGAGCTTGGGCTGGGCGAAAGCATCGGCATGAATACGATGCGCGTGTTTCTGCAAGACCAGCTTTGGGAGCAGGATCCCAAGGGCTTTACCGAGCGCCTCAACCAGTTCCTCGCGATCGCCGCGAAACACCACATCCGCCCGCTATTAGTGCTCTTCGACTCCTGCTGGGAGCCGAACCCGCACCTGGGCCCGCAGCATCCGCCCATCCCCGGCATCCACAACTCAGGCTGGGTGCAGAGCCCCGGCAAGGAGCGCCTGCTCAACCGCGCCGATGAGCCCGAGCTCGAGGCCTACGTAAAGGGCGTCGTCGGCCGCTTCGCGAAGGACGACCGCATCCTGGGCTGGGATGTGTGGAACGAACCCAACAACCAGGGCGGCGATGCGGCCGCGGACGTGCCTACCAAAGTGCAGCGCGTCAACCGGCTGCTGCCGCAGGTCTTCGCCTGGGCGCGCTCCGTACACCCTACGCAGCCCTTGACCAGCGGCGTGTGGGAGGGCAACTGGACCGACCCCGCGCAGGAATCAGATACGACCAAAATCCAGCTTCGCGAGTCCGACGTCATCTCCTTCCACAACTACGGCTGGCCGGAAGAGTTTGAGGCCCGCATCAAGAGCTTGGAGCCGCTCGGCCGCCCCATCCTGTGCACTGAGTACATGGCCCGCGGCGCGGGCTCGACCTTTGACGGCTCCCTGCCCATCGCCAAGCAGTACCACGTCGCGGCGATCAACTGGGGCCTGGTCGCGGGCAAAACCCAAACCTACCTGCCCTGGGACTCTTGGCAGCGACCCTATGTCCTGATCAAGCCTACGATCTGGTTTCACGAGGTCTTTAAGCAGGACGATACGCCCTACCGCGAGCACGAGGTCGACCTCATCCGCCGGCTCACCGGGCGCGGCAATCGGCAGCCGTTCGCGCCGGTTTCTTCAAACGGGCAGTAAGAAGGGCCGGCCTGTTCGGCTGGCCCTCCCACTGCAACCGGCTCCTAGTACACGTTGCCCGCGTGCCCCACGGCCCCGGCCGGCTCCACCGCTTCTTCCTGCGGCTTTTCCGGTCCCTTGTTCATGATCGTATCGAGCGCTTCCTTGACGCGGGTGTAGTACTCCTCATCCGCCTGCCGGATGTAGCTGAGTAGCTTCCCCTGCACCACCGGTACACACACCGCCAGGTTGCCGGATAGGTTCTTTACAAGCTCCGCGCGGTAGGTCTCGTCGAACTCATTCCGCCATAGGTCGCCCGCTTGCTTGAAGTTATTTTCGCGGTCGATCTTTTGGCGTACCAGCCTGCCGTTGTACTCGGGCTCATACGGCTTGCCGGCGGGCTTGGCTTCGTGCAGGCCGCCAAGGTCCGATGGTTCGTAGTTCACATGCGGGTTTTGCCCCGGTGCCGTGTTTACCTCATAGGTCATCTGCCCGTCGCGCTGGCCCGTAAATACCGGGCAGCCCTTCGGCTTATTGATCGGCAGCTGCAGGTAGTTGGTGCCTACACGGTAGCGCTGCGTGTCGGAATAGGAGAAGGTGCGGCCCACCAGAAGCTTGTCGTCTGAGAACTCCAGTCCGTCCACAAGCACGCCGGTCCCGAAGGCAACCTGCTCGGTTTCCGCAAAGTAGTTTTCAGGGTTCTTATTCAGCACAATCTTGCCGATGTGCTGGAACGGGAACTGCTCCTTGGGCCAGATCTTGGTCGCGTCCAGCGGATCGAAGTCCAGCTCCGCATGCTCGTCGTCCGACAAAGTCTGCACGAACATATCCCACTCCGGAAACTCGCCGCGCTCGATCGCGTCGTACAGGTCCTGGGTGGCGTGGTTGAAGTTCGTCGCCTGGATTTTATCAGCTTCATCCTGCAGCAGGTTCTTGATACCCTGCTTAGGCTCGAAGTGATACTTCACCAGCACAGCCTTACCTTCGGCGTTGACCCACTTATAGGTGTTCACGCCCGAACCCTGCATAAATCGGTACGCCGCCGGGATGCCCCAAGGCGAAAACAGGTAAGTGAACATGTTGGTCGACTCCGGCGTGTTCGCCAGGAAGTCATAAAAGCGGCCCATGTCCTGCCGGTTCGTCAGAGGGTCCGGCTTAAAGGCGTGCACCATATCCGGGAACTTGGTGGCGTCGCGGATGAAGAACACCTTTAAGTTATTGCCGACCAGATCCCAGTTGCCGTCCTCGGTGTAGAACTTCACCGCAAACCCGCGCGGGTCGCGCAGGGTTTCCGGGCTGTGGTTGCCGTGGACCACGGTCGAAAAGCGCAGAAAGATCGGGGTCTGCTTGCCCGCGGTCTGGAACAGCTTGGCTCGGGTGTACTTTGCGATCGGCTCGTCGCCTACCTTGCCCGTCGGCTCAAAGTAGCCGTGCGCGGCAGCTCCACGCGCGTGCACGACGCGCTCCGGAATCCGCTCGCGGTCGAAGTGTGTGATCTTTTCGAGGAATTGGTAGTTTTCCAGCGTCGCCGGGCCGCGCGCGCCCACCGTCCGCAAGTTCTGATTGTCCACGATGGGATGGCCCTGCCGCGTCGTGAGCACCGGCTCGGCCGCGCCCACCGCGTTGCCGTTGTGCCCGTTCGACGCCCCGGCGCCGTTTCCATTCCCGTGATGTCCGTTTGTCTCAGCCACGCATATCTCTCCCGGCGCGCCCGGCGCCGTTTCCCGATTATAGTTCCTGTTTAATTACGATTCTCGTTTGGCAAGTATCGCGCCCGGCCCCTAAAAGGCAAGCTTGACTGAAAACTGGATTTGCCGGGAAGATCCCGCAGTCCGGTTGATCTCCCCAAATCCCGAGCCCAGAATCGTGTTCGCGGGCAGCCCCAGGTTCGCGATGTTGAAGATATTGAAAAACTCCGACCGGAACTGCACATTTACCAGCTCGCTCCCGGAGGCGCGCCGCCCCACCGGCGTGTCTTTTACGACGGAAATGTCGAAGTCGTAAAAAGCCGGGCCGCGAAAGGTATTGCGCCCCAGTGTGCCGAACCGCCCCTGGTTGGGCCCGGTTCCGCCCGGCACGTTCACTGGAATTAAGAAAAAAGAAGCGTTGTTCGCCCCGCGGCCAAAGTAGTCGTAGCGGTTCGGCCTGCGCGCGGAGGAAAGCCGCGGCTTCGCGACGAGGTCCGGCCGGTCGGTCCCCGCCGAGCCCGCACCGGTTTGCTGCAACCCGGAGTACACGGTGAACGGCGAGCCGCTTGCCAGCGTGGAGATCGAGATCACCTCCCAGCCTTCGGTCAGCTTCCGGTTCACATCCCGCAGCCAAGCGAGCGAGCGCAGCGGCAAGTCCTGCGTGAGCGAAAGCGTAAAGGAGTTGGTGGTATCGAAGGTGGACGGCCCCCGCTCGGCGTGCGTATCGAACGGGTTCTGCGGGGGCGCTTGCGCGATGGCTCCCGTGGTGCTGGTCGTCGAGGTCCCCGCGACGGTACTGGTGTCGTCGATTGATTTGGACCATGTATAGCCGGCCTGCACCCCAGGCCCGCCATGCGGCAAACTGCCCTGCGCCGAGAGCTGAAGGGCGTTGTACGAGGAGTGCGAGGTCGCGGTCGCTTGCTGCTCCGTGCCGAAGCCGCCCGTGGGTGTGCCCGCGGCGTTGAAGCTCGTAAACCGCGCAAACCCGGGCGTCGCGCCGGGGAACGCGTTAGGGAAGGAAACGCGCGGCAGCTTCCAGGCCGCGGTCCCTACGTAGGTGGCCGCGCCGGTCAGCCCAAAAAAGTCGCGCTCGAGCCCCAGGCTCCAGGTCCCCAGCTCCGCGTTGCCGAACCGGCGGTCGATGGCCTGCACGTTCAAGGGCGCGGACTCCGCATTGCTCAAGGCCGCGATCCCGCGCTCCAGGCGGCCGATGTCGAGCACGGTGTTTGCGGGCACGTCCTTCGGCCTGCCGCTCGCGAAGATGTCCACCCCGCCCGGCGTGTACACGCGCGGCAGCGCCGCGGGGCTGATCTGGAACCCATACGGAACGGGTGCCCCGGGCGCGGCGGTCACGCGCGGATACAGCACAAACGGCAGCGCGCCGGTGAGGAAGTTGTCCTGCCATATATTGATCGGGATGGTGGTCAACCCCGCGCCCGCGTGACCGCGGAAGTGCTCGGTAAAGCGGTAGTCGACGGAAACCCGCGGCCCCCAGTTGTTCATGTACGTCCGGTACGCGGGTTGCGGGTTTACCAGAAACTCCTGCCCGCCGTCCGCCGTGGAGTAAAAGCCGGAGGTGCGGTGGGCGCGCTCCGCAATCGGCGTGTACAGCTCAAAGCGCAAGCCGTAGTTGATCGCGAGCTTGGGCGTGAGCTTCCAAGTGTCCTGCGCATACGCGTTGAAGTTGTTGCGGTTGATCGCCGCCGGGCCGATGTTTTGCCCATTGGAAAAATAAGGCGGTGCGACGGCAACGGTGTAAGTAAAGGGGCTGCCTGTAAGCAAGGCCGAAAGCGTATCGGGCAGCGGGTCGCCGGGCCGGACATCGTGCGCGCCGGACGCGGAGCGGATCGCAACCGGCGAGTACGCAGTGCCACCGCCGAAGTCGTACTCGCCGTTGGGCGAGATGCCGAAGTAGGTGGTGTCGCGATTGAACCGCACCTCCACGCCGGCCTTCCAGGCGTGGCCCGCGCGGGTGTACGTCACGTTCTGCCGAGCCTGGAACAGGTTGCCGAAATCGCGAATCACAGAGCCGGCGGCCGCGTTAAACGCCTCATACAGGCCGTCGTTGAACTTCACGGCCGGGTCGGTTGTGTTCGCCGTGGGGAACGAGGGCGTGGTGCGGATGAACGAGATCGACGACTCGAGCGAAAGCCGAGGCGAAGCGGTGTCCGTCCAGGTCAGCACGCCATTGCGCTGCCGGTCGAGGTACTCGACGCCAAACGAAGGGTCAAGCACCGTCTGGTCTGGGTTGGTGGTGGGGCCATTGAGGTTGTCGAGCGTGAACCGGCCAAAGATGTGCTGCTTCGCGGTGATCTCCTGGTCAATCCGGATGGAGAACTGGTCGGCGTCGGTGACCACGCGCGAGGAGGTCGCATAGGTGTGCGCGCCAAAGGTGCCGGTGGGGTAGTTGGGCAGCGGATACCGCGCAAGCACACGGGCGATCGCGCCGTTCACAGGGACCTGGAGCGTGTCTCCGGGGATGGCGCTTGCGTCGATGCCGGAGCGCTCGTCCGCGGTGGGCACGGCGAAGTTTTGCGTGGTGCCCAGCACCTGCCGGAAGCCCTGGTATTCCGTGAAGTAGAAGGTCTTGTCGCGGCCATCGTAGAGGTGCGGCAGCAGCACGGGCCCGCCATTCGTAAACCCGAACTCGTTGCGCTTGAACGGCGGGATGCGCCCCGGGCTGGCTGGGGACGAGAAGTCGAAGTAGTTGCGCGCGTCAAGCGTCGAGTTGCGCAGGAATTCAAACACCGACCCGTGCAGGCTATCTGTCCCGGAGCGGGTCAGCACATCGGTAAACCCTGAGGCCCCGCGCCCGATCTCCGCGGGCATCACTCCTGAAAGCGATTGCAACTCGAGTACAGCGTCGACGTTGAAATTGGAAAACGTGCCGCCCCCGATCTCCGGGTCGCTCGTGTCCGCGCCGTCCAGCGCAAAGGTGGCCTCCACCCCACGTTGGCCGTTGATGGCGAACTGCTGCGTAAAATTTTGTGCGCCGGAAGGGTCGGTCGCCGTGCCCGCAGCCAGCAGGAGAATCTGGCTCAGGTCGCGCTTGTTCAGCGGGATCTCGCTCACCGCCTTGCTCCCCAGCTGCTCCCCGCCTGTGGGTGCCGGGGCGGCGGCGGCCTCGGGCAGCTTGACATTCACTGTGTTGCCGCCCGCGAGCTGGAGCGTCACAAAGGCCGGCTGCGCGGGGATGAGAACCTTTGCCGGCGTCGCGATGCAGCGGCCGTGGACAACGAGCGAAAGGCTCCAGCTCCCGGGCGCGAGGCTGGGAAATGCGAACGCCCCCTCGGCGGAGGTCACCCTGGACGCGCGCGCCTGCGCCAGGGTGAGGGTGACGGTTGCGCCCGGCACAAGCTGCCCGCCTTGGTCCCTGAGCACACCGCTCCAGGTCGCGCTGGGGGCCTGGCCCCAAGCCGCGGGCGCGAGGAGCAAGAGCACCAGCAGAAACAACGCACGAACCATCCCAGCCTGGGCCTTTCTCCTCACTTCACATCCACAGTGCGGGTGCCCTCGTAGTGCTGAATGTGGTAGTACGCCTCCCAGTTTCTCCAGTCGATGGGCGGGGGCACGGGCGCGTCGGGATTCTTGAGAAACGCCGCAAACTCCACCACGAGCTCCCGGGTGCGCGCAACGCCGGTAAGCCAGTCACCGTGGTACCAACCCTTCCACTTGCCGTATTCGGCTTTGGTTTCCGAAGCCTCAATAGCATCGATGTCTGCGAGCGCCCGGTCGGTTTTTGCCGATGCGGTCGCGTGGTCGCCCTTGTGGAAAGCGGCCACGGCCTGGGAAAGCGACAGCAGCATATCGTTGCTTGCGCGGTTGATCGTGATCATGGTGAGCACGCCCGCCTGGTAGAAGTTCCGCCGGCTCGGCTCGACGAGCGGTTCGGCTGCTTCCGCCTGCTTCCAAACCGCGTCCCATCGCGGTTGCGCGTCGCCGCACTGCTGTATCTCGTGCTGGGCCTGTTCCAACGCCTCCCCGGCGTCATACGGAAGGGGTTGGGGCGACGGCTTGAACCAAAACGGCGCTTGGCCGGGAAAGTGGTAAATGGGGTACTGGATCATGACGCCGCGCAGCATATCCCGCGCCGCCGTGTGATAGTAGTTGTCGCCGTAGGGGCGCGCCGGTGTGCCGGGCAGGGTGGCGGGCGCTTCAAAGTAGGCCTTGTACACCGCGGCGACCTGGTCCGCGGCTCGGTCACCGAACTCTTCCTTGGACCACTGCTTGTAGAACGCGTCGCTCGATCCGATGGCCGAGCCCTTCCATCCAAAGTCGAGCACGGCGCTCGCACCCATGGGCACGGGGCGGATGTCGCTGGTGTTGACCAGCAGAAACGAGGTTGCGCCGGCCTGCTGAAACCGTCCAAGCGACGAGAAAAGCCTGCTTACCGGCGTCAGCTCAGAAAGCTGATTCGCTCGGCTGTTGTACATCGCGGCATGAACATACGCGCCCTGGCCCGGCTTGGCCTGGTTCTCATCGCGGATATAGCCATAGCCCGCGTCGGCCCACACCGTGATGACACCTTTGGGGATCACCAGGTCGCCCTGCCGCATGAGCTTGTTGCCTTCCATCCACAGGTCGGTGATGAACACGGCATTGGGGTACTTGGCGCGGACGATCGCGACCTGCTCGGCGAGAGCTTTGCTGATCAGGCGGCCCTGGGCTTTTTCATCGCCTTGGACAGCCGGGTCCAGCGCCGCATACGGCATGTCGGAAAGGCCGCGCAGGCCGATCTCCCAAAGAATGTCCTGCCCTTTGGGGTAGGCGGCAACGGCATTCTTCCAGGCGTTCTCAATAGCCTGGGGGTTGGCCGTGAAGTTATACGGCACGTCGTGCGGCCAGCGGGAAAAGTTCACCCCCAGCGGCTCCGCGTGGTGCTGGTTCAGCAGCAGGCCGCGCTCGGCGATCAGCGGATCCTGCGGGTCGTTGGGAAAGGGCCACGAGCCGGCCACAACCATGTTGCCTTTCAAGCGCAGGATGGTCTCGTAGATCTTGTTCCAAACCGCGAGTGAAATGCCGGTGTGGTCCTTCCCTTCGCCGGGAGCCCAGCCGGTGAGCAGGTCTTCATCGTTGATAAAGAAGCCGCGATACCTGAAAACCGGCGCTGGAAACTTCCTGTCGAGCTTCGCCGGGATCTGGATCGAAGCGTGCTTCGCCGGCTCGTTATCGGTCCAGTAGTACATCGGGTCGACGCCCAGGTACTCCTGCGAGAACTGGTAGATGGCATAAAGCGTCCCGCGCATATCGGCACCGGCAAGCCGAACAATCCTCCGCTTACCCCTGCCCGAGGTAATGGAGAATGCTTCAGGATCCGGTGCGTGGTCGGCGGGCGCAGCGCCCGCGTCCTCGTCGCCGAGGACGATGCTGACTGCGCCCGCCTGATCCGCACTGCTCACAATCCTGGGCGCTGTGCCGAAAACCTTTTCCATGTCGGAGGCAAGGTCCTGTGCGGCGCGCCGAACAGGAGTGGGCTGGCTCGCATCGACCAGGATCGTGGCGCTGCCGTCAAGCGTGATGCCGGGGGGTGCGACCTGCGCCCGCGCGCCGACCGAAAACAAGCACGCAGCTGTTATTGCGAAAGCGACGCCGAGCCCGGGACGTTTGCCCGCCCGCACGGTCCAAAGGTTTGCCACGATGCAGCCCTCCCGCGGCCGCTGTTTGGATCGCGGCGCGATTCACCGCAGCCATAGTAGCGTAGAAAGGCGTGTCCGCGTGGGCTGCTCTCGCGGTAGATCGCAGCGGATCGTGGTGGGCCCACCAGGACTTGAACCTGGAACCAACGGATTATGAGTCCGCTGCTCTAACCAATTGAGCTATAGGCCCGGAGCGCGCGGGCTTGGAACCCGCACCCAAGCAGTGTAGAGCACTCCGCTACTTTTTATTCTCCGGCACCGCGATCGCCCGGAACCGGACAGCCAGCTCCCGCAGCTCCCCGCTCAAGTTCTCGCCGGCGAGCGGCTTGCCGTGCCCCGGCGCGACAGCAATGACGTCCATGGCGGCCAGGCGCTCCACTGAGCTTTGCGCAGCCTCCCAGTCGGAGGTGAAGTACGAAGGCGGCCCGTGCAGCTCCGGCTGTTGGGCGAGCGCGGCCTCAAAGAACGACTCCGGCTTGGTCGTGCAGAACGCATCGCCTACGAGCAATGTGCGCTCGCCCGCGTGGTAGAACGAGCAGTGCCCCGGCGTGTGGCCTGGTGTGTGGAGCACCTCCCACCCCGGCAGTGCCGCACTCGCGCCCTCTTCCAGCCGCTCCAGGCGCCCCTGCAGGTTTACCGGCCCCTTGGGATAAAGCGGCGACAGAAGGCTCATCAGTCCACCGCCCGCACCCACGTTCGGTGCCGCGTACTCCTCTTTGCCGGTCAGGTAAGGAAACTCAAGCACATGCGCGTATACCGGCACGTTCCACTCTTCGGCCAGCGCGGGCGCGGCGCTTACATGGTCGAAGTGCCCATGGGTCAGCACGATTGCGTTCGGCGGGCCGGGAAAGTGTTTTTCCGCCCAACGCCGAATCACCCCATCCGTGTACGGGACCGCCGCGTCGATCAGCGTCCAGCTCCCGTCCGGGTGGGTCACGGCAAATACATTCACAAACGCGATGCGCAGCCCGCGTACGCCGGGCGCGACCGCGTCCATTGGTACTACCTGCTCGTCAGGGACGGGAACCTTGTCCATCGCGCACTCCTCGGAGAGTGGGATGCGGTTACTTCCACTTCTCCAGGAAATCGTGCACGGAGGAGGACTCCATGTGGCGCATATCGGAGAATTGCCCGCTCTGCCCGTACAACGCTTTACCGTTTGCGTCCAGCACGGCCAGCGCCGGTACGCCCTTCTTCAGGTTGACGCCGTATTTCTCGCCGATATCCAGGTTCTGATCAATGCGGCCGACATTTACGTTCACCCGCACGAAATACTTTTCCAGAATCGGCAAGTTGTCCGGCTGGTGGAAGTACACGTTCAACACCTGACAGTCGCCGCACCAGTCGCCGCCGAAGTCCAGCAGGACCCGCTTATGCTCGCGCTTGGCCGTTTGGAGACCGGCGGCTATATCGCTCTTCGCCGCGCTTACATCCGGGTAAATGTGTGCGTGGGGAATTGGCTGCTGCGCCACCAACGCCGCGCTCCCGAGTAGCGCCGAAAGCGCCAACACCCCACTGTGTGCCCAACCAGAAAACAGTCTCATGCGCAGAGCATACCTCAATGCTCGCTTACCGGCGGGCTTCCCTTCACCCGCCGGGAGTCTCCACGCGGACGAAGCGGTCTATGCGCCCGGCTTCTTTTTCAGGTCGTTCTCCTGGATCCCCTTCAGATCGGTCAGGTGCTGCTGAATGATCGGCAGCTGGTCCTGCGAAATCTTCATCAGCGGCTCCGACTTCCCGCCCGTCGCTTCCGCCTGGAAGGCCTTTTGCTCCTGCTCGTGCAGCTTGATCAGGTCGCGCACAAACTCGTTTTCAAACGACTTGCCGTGCAGCCTCGCAAGAGTGCCGCACATGGACTTCGCCTTGTTGCCGGCACCGCTCGGCGCTTTGACGCCCGCCGAGCCGGCTTGTTCTTCCAACTGGCTCAGCATCTTGGTGTGCGTGTCCACCACCGTCTGCGCGACCTGCTTCAGCTGCTCGTTGCTGGACTTCTTGAGCCCAAGATTCCCCGCGTCGATCGCCGCGTGGTCATTCATGATGGCGTGCTTCAAAAACGCCGCGTCTTGCGCGCCCATAGCCCCTTGCGAGCCCTGCGCTGCAGCCGCGAAAGGCTCAGCCTGCACCGCGCTGCTCCCCAGGCTCAATGCCATCGCCAAAGCCGCCGCGCTTGCCGCTGCCCGTAAGTACCTTCCCTTGCTTTGCATGTGTTCCTCCAGGTTGGCTGTATGTTAGCTGCCGAACTGTAAGATGCCGTGGAACGCGGCCCCGGAAGCACTGGCCGTTCGTTCCCGGACCAGACGGTCGCGGACCCCGTCGCTCCTCCAGCTGCTAACCGTCGGCCCTCTGCAGCCGGATCGGTATGGATGCATCGCGGGCCGGAAGCAGCGCGAAAGGCTGACCCGCTGCTTTACAGCTCCACCGAGTGCTCCGCAACGAGCGTTTTTGCCATGTCGACGAACTTCGCCGGCGGCATGGACCCCTGGTCCCCCGCCCCACGCGTCCGCACACTCACCGCGCCCGTTTCGGCCTCTTTATCGCCCATCACCAGCACATACGGGACCTTTTCGAGCCCAAACTCCCGGATCTTCGCGTTCATCTTTTCATTGCGCCCATCCAGGTGCACACGCAGGCCCGCGAGCTCCAGCTGCCTCTTCACTTCCTGCGCGTAGGTGAGGTGCCGCTCCGAGATCGGGACCAAGCCCACCTGCACCGGTGCGAGCCACAGCGGGAACGCCCCCGCATAGTGCTCAATCAGCACGCCGAAGAACCGCTCCACCGATCCAAACAGCGCCCGGTGCACCATCACCGGCTGGTGCCGCTCGCCATCCTCGCCCACATACTCCAGCTCAAACCGGGCGGGCAGGTTGAAGTCGAACTGGACGGTGCTCAACTGCCAAAGCCGCCCCAGCACATCCACCAGCTTGATGTCGATTTTGGGCCCGTAAAACGCGGCCTCGCCGGGAATGGTCGTATACGGAATCCCGCGCCGGTCAAGCGCCCGCTGCAACGACCCCACCGCCAGCTCCCAGTTCTCATCCGAGCCCGCATAGGTCGCGCGGTCCTTCGGATCCCAGGTCGAGAGCTCCACCTTGAAATCCGTAAAGCCAAACGTCTTCAAAACGGTCTGCGCGAAGTCGATGCACCCTACCACCTCGTCCTCGATCTGGTCGCGTGTGCAGAAGATATGCGCGTCGTCCTGCGTAAACCCGCGCACCCGCAAGAGGCCGTGCATCGTCCCCGAGCGCTCGTACCGGTACACGTTGCCCAGCTCCGCATAGCGCACCGGCAGGTCGCGGTAACTCTTGGGCGAGTTCTTGTAGATCAGGATATGGAACGGGCAGTTCATCGGCTTCATGCGGTAGTCCGCGTCGTCCAGCTCCATGGGCGTAAACATATTCGCCGCGTAAAAGCCCTCGTGCCCGCTGGTCTGCCATAGGTTCACCTTCGCGACATGCGGCGTGTACACCAGCTCATACCCGCGCCGCATGCACTCCTCCCGCATCCAGTCTTCCATCGTTTTGCGGATGATCGCGCCCTTCGGATGCCAGAAGATCAGCCCCGCGCCCGCGATCTCCTGGATCGAAAACAGGTCCAACTGCTTGCCCAGCACCCGGTGGTCGCGCTTCGCGATCTCCTCCAGGTGCTTGAAGTGCTCATCCATCTGCTTCTGGTTGAAGAACGCCGTGCCGTAAATGCGCTGCAGCTGAGGGTTTCGCTCATCGCCCAGCCAGTACGCCCCCGCAAGCGACAGCAGTTTAAACGCCTTCACCCGGCCGGTCGAAGGCACATGCGGTCCCCTGCAAAAGTCTGTGAACGCGCCCGCCCCGCCGCTTGCCTTTTCAGCCATCTCCAGCCCGTCCGCGCCTCCTTTGCCCGACCCTCCGTTCCGGTACAGCGAAATCTCCTCGCCCGGCTTGGTAAAGCGCTCGATAAAGTGCACCTTCATGAAGTCGCCCTGCCGCTCGTACTCCGCCAGGCCCTCCTCCCGAGGCTCCCAAACCCGCTCAAACGCCGAGTTCCGCGCCACCACCTCGGCCATGCGCCCCTCCACCAGCTTCAGGTCTTCCTCCTTGAGCGGCTGCGGCGGCAGCACGTCATAAAAGAACCCTGCATCCGTCGCCGGCCCATGCCCCAGCCTCACCCCCGGATACAGCTCCGTGAGCGCGGTCGCCATCACATGCGCCGCCGAGTGCCGCAAAACCCGCAAGGCATCCGGGTCGGTCTCCTTCAGCAGCGCAAGCGCCACATCCTCGCGCAGGGGCTCGCGCAGGTCTACAAGCCTTTCAGCCGCTCCATCCGAAGCACCATACATCGCCTCCTCGGTCACCCCCGCCTCAGTCGCCGGGTCCCGCTCCGCCGCCTGCTCGGGCACCTGCAAAGGCCGCACCCGCGCCACTACCACCGCCTCGGCCAGCCGCGGCGAAATTGCCCGCGCCACGTCCAGCGGCGTCGTGCCCGAGGGCACCTCCCGCACCGCCCCGTCGGGCAGCTGCACTTTGATCGTTTTCTCGTCCACCACCGCTGTTTGCTCGCTCATACGCAAGCCCAGCATACCGGGCTGCGCGGCCCTTAGCTATGATTGGCAGGGAGGAGCTGAACCATGATGTTTCACGTTTCGCTCGAACAGGCCGAGGACGGATGGATAGTTGCCGAGTGCCCAGCGCTGCCCGGTTGCGTTTCGCAGGGCCACGATGAAAAGGAGGCTCTCGACAACATCAAGGAAGCTGTCACTGCATGGCTCTGGGCTGAGGACCAGAAGGCGATTAAGTCGCTTCCGCCCGAGCGGACCCAGCTTGTCATAGCTGTATAACCACAACGCATGGGCTGTTGGATCCCATGCGCGCCCGAACGGGCCACAACTGATGTGCTCTAGTTTCGCCTGCACTGCCAAGCTGGTGTTTCTATGACTGAAGTAAGAATGTAGCTCTGCCAGTATCGGATGGAATACGCCAGCTTATTAAAAGGGTCAGATTTGGGTGCGCTTGTATGTGTCTAGAATCGCGAGATAAGATTTATATCGGCCAAGAGTATCTGACGTTTGCGAAACAATCCCATATGGATTCTGCCATCGCAGTGTTCCGTCAATATCGCAGCCCTCAGCTCTTCGATGATCTATACACATCACGCCGAATGTATCTGGATTAACTCGCGTGAGCTCCCGCTCATATGCTCTCAAAAACCTGAGGTGATCTTGTGCGACGTCACGTTTGATCGCTACATTATCGCTATTCGCTCCGCCCTGCATTGTTGGATAGCGTACAGCATCAGCGACTCGGCTTTGGCATCTCTCTTCTCGGGCCTATGCATTAAGAACTCGCTAAGTGCGATTGATACACCGTATTGCCACTCCTGCCCTTCCGGAACGTCGATTGTGAATAATTCAGCAAATACTTGATTTATATATGCAGCCGCCTCAAAGAATTCGGGTAGGGGGAACGTGCGCTCCTCAAGCAATCCAGGACAGGCTCGCTGAGCGCCAAGACGTGCGAAAACTGCTGAGTCATAGCCGATATTAGCTGTCTCAAACGGGGCGGTTACTTGCCACTCCGAGTAAATGATGCGTTCACCCGGGCGTTTGCGAAGTTCGTGGAATATGGTGGATGGCTTCGAACAGCAATAGAACATCGGGTCGCCAACCCTGTTGCAGCGCTGGTGCCTATGCACAAGCGAGGGCGGGGGAGCACCTAACTCTGAAACGTTTACCGGAAAGCATTTCGGGTCGAAGCTTCTACCCCTGTACACCCGAGTACCTATTGCTACCGGACTTGCGGAAGTGAGAATGTTTCCTATCCTTTGCATATCCTTTTTCAGTTCATCAATGGATACACCTTCAAAGCCCCGGTTCTTGAATGCCTCTACTTTCTCGCGGATGTTTTCTAATCGTGCCAGTGTTAGTCTTTGTCCTTGCATCAGCACTCCTCGAGCTATTTGACCCTTGCACTCGCCTGTTTGACTAACACCGCCACCACTCCGACCGCACCTCCACCCCACTCACAACTTCCGTAGGCCGCCCCGGCTCGGGCGCCCATAGCTTGACCCCCGGCTCCTCCCAAACGCGAGCAATCGGCTGCCGCCACCCGTGCAGCGCCAGATCAAACAGCCCCCAGTGAATCGGCATCATCAGCCCGCCCCCAAGCTGCCCCAGCGTCCGCACAGCCCCCTCCGGCCCCATGTGGATGCTCGCCCACAAGGGGTCGAACGCCCCGATCTCCAGCATGCTCAAGTTGAATGGCCCATACTTCTGCCCAATCGCGGCGAACCCAGCCCACTCCCCCGAGTCCGCCCCGTAAAACACGCGGTGCCGCGGCCCCGCAAGCACCCACGAGGCCCAAAGTGTGTGGAACCGGTTCCACAAACTCCGCCCGGAAAAGTGCCGCGCCGGCAGGGCCGTGATCTCGAGCGGTCCCACCCGCGCGCTTTCCGTCCAGTCCAGCTCCGTAATCGCACCCGCAGGCACACCGAACCCGCGCAAAACCGCCCCAACCTCAAGCGGCGCCACCCAGCGCGCCCCCGGCTGCAGCCCGGCCAGCCGCCGCGCCGTGTGCTCTCCCAGGTGGTCAAAGTGGTCGTGCGAGATCAGCACCGCGTCTAGTTTCGGCAAGTCCTCCAGTGCCATCGTCGGCGCAAAGAAGCGCTTCGGCCCCACCCGCGAGAACGGCGAAGCCCGCTCCTCCCAAACCGGGTCGATCAGCACCCGTGCCCCATCCAGCTCGACCACCGAAGACGCATGCCCAAACCACGTCACCCGCAGCCCGCTCCCCGGTGCCGACGCAAACACCTCCGGGTCTGTCCGAAACGGCCCAAGCGGCTGCCGCGGCGTGCGCTCCTCCTTGTTGACGAAGTACCGCGGCAGCACCTTGAACATCAAGGACACGCCGCCCATCGCCGTCGGCACAGGATTTTGATAACACTTGCCAACGCGCCGCGCTTTTTCAAGCATGCTCACCTCGCCGACGCCCCTTTCGATGCGGAAGCGCGAGGGTTGCCCTCCGCCCGCCTTCCGCAGCATACTCGACCCAATGCCCGGCCCTTCCCCCTCCCCCATCCGCAGCCAGCTGGCACTGCTCGGCTTTCTCACGGCTTCGCTGGGCGTTGGAGCGCTGGGCAGGCCCATTGCCGAGGCCGGAGTCAAGAGCTGGTACGGCACCCTGCGCCTGCCGCCGCTGTCGCCGCCCGGGTGGGTGTTCGCGCCGGTATGGATCGCCCTTTACGTCTTGATCGCGTTTGCCGCCTGGGTGGTGTGGCGCGCGGAACCCTCACACAGCCGCGACGCGGGGCTGCGGATGTGGGCGGTGCAGCTGGTCAATAACTTCGCCTGGATCGGCGTGTTTTTCGGCTTCCACGCCCCGTGGGTCGCGTTCTGGGATCTCCTCATGCTCCTGGTCGCGGTCGTGTTCACCTTTTTTCCCTTCCGCCGCGTCAGCGCGCTTGCGGCCGGCTTGCTCGCGCCCTATCTAGCCTGGTGCCTGTTCGCTCTGTACCTCAACTTCGGCGTCGCCGTGCTCAACCATCCCCTCGGGCGAAAATAGAGCCATGGAATCCCCCGCAACTGTCCGCCTCGATAAGTGGCTTTGGGCCGCCCGCTTTTTCCGGGGCCGCGACCTTGCTGCCCGCGCCTGCGAGCTCGGCCGCGTCGAGTCCAATGGCCAGCGCGCCAAGCCCGCCCGCTCCGTGCGCGCGGGCGATACGCTCCTGATCCAAACCGAGGGCGGCCGGTTCGAGGTCGAAGTCCTGGCCCTCAGCGACACCCGCGGCCCCGCCGCCCAAGCGCAGGCGCTGTACCGCGAAACCGAGGGGAGCAAGGAGCGCCGCAAGCGCGAGCTGGACGCCCGCCGCGCCCTCGGCGGCCTCGATGCCGCCGCGACCACGGGCCGCCCCGACTCCCGCGACCGCCAAGCCCGCGAGCGCTTCCGCGGCAAGGGGTAGCCCTCAAAAAAGCTGGAAGTTTACGTCCACATGGATGGCCACGTTTACCGGCTTGCCTTTCAGGGTGCCTGGTTTGAACCGGTACTGCCGCACTACCTTCAGCGCTTCGTCATCCATCTCGTAGCCGACATAGCGATACTTTTGATTTACAGTCTCGGTCGCGGACCGGAATAGCTTCACGTCCTGTGGCTCCCCTTCGGCGTCGACCACCACGGAGACGGTCGCGACCCCCTTGACCCTATTCTTGACGGCATCCTTTGGGAGCTCCGGGGCGACCATGTACACCAGCTTCGGCCCGACTACTTCGCCACCCGGCTGGTACACGATTGGCTTTGCCTGCGGCGCATCCGGCAATGTGTTCTGCGCGGGCAGCGAAAGCGAAATGCCCGCCAATAATGCCCCCGCGCCGAGTTGCCATCGCTTGCGCATCGCCACCTCCGCGGTCCAGCTTGCAAAGAAGCATAGCAGCGCACGATCCGGTTTACACAGGGGGGCGCAGGCCGCAGATTCCTGAGCGTTCGCATCCCCGCCTCGCATAAGTCCAGCAGCTCGCAGGTTCGCTCTCGCCGCTTTGCAAATATTTGCAAATAGATGTATCCGCTCGCGCACTCCTCGGCTACACTTGTGGGCGCCGACCCGCTTTACGCTGAGGGCTACCATGCTAGGGAAAGCTACAGCCGGTTTCATGTCCGCGCTGACGATCGCGACCTTCGCAACGCAGAACGCGGGCGCGCTCGACACAGACGCAAAGCAGCAATTTCGCGTCGGCACTGCCGTTCAGGCTGCGAAGGCCGGAGCACGCACCGACGGCGAAGCAGCAAGGCAGCGCACAACGACGGAAACATTGCGGGCGGATGGAAAACCGTCTTTCTTTGCAATCGGCAATCCCGCGTTGACGAATGCAGACCCACAAACTGCTCCCGCCCCGAATACGAAGCAGCGGCCGAGACGGAAGTCCACAGTCAAAGGCACCGTTCTCATCATCGTGCTCGTACTCGGAATGGCCTTTGTCTTAGCTGTGCTTGCCGGGAAGAGCTAGGAAGGAGGTCGGTCATGATTCGCACGTCTGAGATAAGTTTGACCTGCTGCGTAGCCGCCCTCCTTACCGGTTGCGGGACGACGACGCCAGCAGCCAAACCGAGCGCCGGTCCTGCCGCGCAAGCGTGCACCGCGGCCATCACCGGGACCTTGTACGACTCCTCTCTGACACACGCCCCGGTGCAGGGCGGCCTGGCGCTGCTGGAAACGGGCTCGCCGCAGGTCGTCGCGGGCGTTGTGACACGCGTCGTGATCTTTACCGAAGTTTCCCGCGCGACGAGCGATGCGACAGGGGCTTTCCGGCTGTGCGTGCCCGGCCCGCTCCCGCCGCAAGCCGTCGTGGTAATGGCCGGCGTCGACAAAGCCGGTCTCGCCTACCCGCCGCTTGTCGCGGGCGCGACCGGGCCGGCGGACCGGGGGAACATCGCCTTGGGCGGCTGCGCCATCGCGTGCGATCCCTCCTTCTCCGACATGGTGCAAAGCGCGCCGCCGGCGATTGTGGAAGGCGCGGTCACGAGCACCCCGGGGGCGCGGCAGGGGACGGTCACGGCGCAGGTTGGGATCGCGCCGTTGGACGGTACCCAAACCGCGTGGTCCATCGTGGTTCCGGGGCTGGGCGCGGGCGAAACGAACCAGTTCCAAACCGCACAGCAGACAGGTCCGGGCGCGTGCGCGGGGCTGTGCGCCCCTTATCGGTTTACCCTGCCCACACTCAACCCGATCGTGCAAATCCCCTCTCCATTCACCTTCGAGGGTGGCGCGCCATCGCCGGGATCGGGGCAAGGCGAAACCCAGGCGGGCGGTCCTCCGCTCTACTTCATCTACGCCACCGCGCCGGGGTGCAAATTCCCGTTCGCCGGTGCCGTGTTTGCGAATGGCGAAAAGACCTTCCCCCAAGCCACCCCGGGCGCGATACTCCACATGGAGGATGCGAAGTTTACCGGCTGCCAGTGATCGGCGGCCACGGCGAAACGGAGGCGCACACTATCCGAGCCGCCTGCCCCCGCGCTTGGAGTCCATCCCCCCGCCCCGCGAAATAGCGCGCGTTGATCGCCTCCGCATCAAGGTCCTCCACCGCGCCAAATCCGCCCAGCTCCGCCCGCATCCCCTCCGGCGTCCACCCCGACACGAGCGGCTCCCCCGAAGCGGCCGCCCGCGCGGCGAAGGAGTCCTGCTGCCGCTGCTCTTCCCCGCCGAGCGCCTCGCGCGGCAGCCGGTAGTCGAACACAATCCCGCTGCCCGGCGCGAACCCCCGCACCCGCCCGAGCAGCGCCCGCAGCGCTTCCGCCGGCAGAAACGGCGCAACCCCCAGCATCGCGAACAAAGCGGGCCGCCCGGGGTCCATCGTGCCCGGCGGCCAGGGCGTTGCAAGCAGGTCGCCCGCAACCGCCTCGCGCCGCCCCTCGAACCGGAACCCAGCCGCCCCCGCCAGCTCGCGCTTCCACCGCTGCACGGGGGCCAGGTCCAGCTCCCACACCCGCAGATCGGGCCACGGATTTCGAAGCGCAAACGTATCGAGCCCCGCGCCCAGCAAGCAGTACTGCCGCGTGCCTCGCGCGTACGCCCGCGCCAGCTGCTCCTCGGCAAATAGCGTCCGCGCCACCGCAAAGGCCCGCAGAGCCCGCGACCAAGCCCGCCCCTGCGCCTTGGGCGTCCGGCGCAAGGCTTCGGCACCGGCGGGCCCCAGCAGCGGCACGGCAAACGGGTCGCGAAATACGACGGGCGTGTCATACAGCTGGTGCGCCGCCCGCCGCAGCGCCACCCGCCATGCACTGTGCGCCGCATCCGGCATCCCCGCAGGCACGGTCAGCCGTCGGGAGGGCCTCACCAGTCCGCCAGGGATAGATGCACGTCCGCCGGAGACTCAACGGCCAGCACCTGCGCCCCGAACACCCGTCCGAAGCTCCGCGCCACCCCCTGCGCTACGCTCGCGACCGTCACCGGCCCGTCCACCTCGCGCTCCAGCGAGGTCACCTCCCGGTCCGCGATCCCGCAGGGCACAATCAGCCCGAAATCCCGCAGATCCGTCGTCACATTCAGCGCAAACCCATGCGAGGTGATCCCCCGCGACACATGCACCCCAATCGCAGCCAGCTTCTTTTCCGGGACAGTTCCGCCCGGCAAGGTCCACACCCCCGTGCGCCTCGCCACCCGCCCCGCGCGCACGCCGTACTCACCAACGACGCGGATCAGCGCTTCTTCCAGCAGCCGCACGAAGTCCACCACGCCCATGCGCGCGCCGCTCGCGAGTTGG
Source organism: Acidobacteriaceae bacterium (assembly GCA_965218545.1). Lineage (GTDB taxonomy): Bacteria > Acidobacteriota > Terriglobia > Terriglobales > Acidobacteriaceae > EB88. The sequence continues at coordinate 392,845 of CBDCLB010000003.1, forward strand.
TGCGCGCGCAGGTCAACAATCGGATACCCCATCAGCTGCCCCGGCCCGTGATAGGTCACGTCGCCGCCCCGCTTGACAATGTGCAGCGCAACGCCGCGCCGCAGAAGTTCTTCATCCGTAGCAACCATATGCTGCCGGCCCGCATTCCGGCCAATCGTCAGCACAGGCGGGTGCTCCAGCAGCACGAGCACATCGCCGATCTCCCCCGCGCGCCGCAGCTCAACCAGGCGCTCCTGCAGCGCAAGGGCACGCTCGTACTCCACGCGCCCGATCTCCAGCAGGGTCAGCACCGCGAACATCCAACTCATCCGGGACGGCCTATAGCTCCTCGCGCCCCAGCTCCGCTTCCGCCAGCGACCCCGCGCCATTCCCCTGCGCCGCGCCGGGCGATCCATTAAGACTGCCGCGGCGGGTGCGCGCATACTCCGCCGTCTGCCCGGCCAGCACTTGGGCTCGCCGGCCCGCGCGCTTCATCACCTCTTCCAGCGCTTTGGTATCGCCCGTGCGGAAGGTCGCGATCTCGTCGAGCCCGGCCGCGCTGGTTTCGTAGTAGGGCGCTTCCTCGAACCGGCACGCGTTCGCGATCAGCGCCTGCGGCAACCGCACACGCGAAGCGTTGTAGCGCTCCACCGCCTGGTTATACGCTTCGCGTCTCGCCAGAACCTCGGTCTCGATCGCGTCCAGCTGCCGCATCAGCTGCTGGTAGGTCTGGTTGGCCTTCAGGTCAGGGAAACTCTGCGCCATCGCGGTCACCTGGCCGATGATCCGGTCGGCTTTGGCATTGGCCGAGTTCAAACCGGCGATGGACGTCAGATCCTCAGACACCTGAAAGTGCGAAAGCTTTTCATGCGAACCATAGCTTTCCGCGATATTCACCAGCTGCGCCGCCAGGTCCGCGCGCTTTTTCGTCGCTGCCAGGATGTTGGCCCGGCGCGCGCGCACCGCTTCCGCCAGCGCCTTGAGACCGTTGTACTGCTTTACTCCCCAAAACGTGAGGGCCGCCAACACAAGAATGAATAGAATCATGGCCGTCGACTCCTGCCGACCCTCACAGTATGCGGGCGGACAGGCAATTTGGCCAACCCGCAGGAACAGTTCAGAGGCGAAACGCGGCGGGAAAGAAACGATGGCACAAACGTACCTCCGAATGACCTTTCTATTGCGCCTTCAACAGAAGAACAGGAAAATCCCGAAACCCTTCCCGCGCGCGTCTGTCGCTGCTCGCCGTTTAGATGAACGGGGCCTGGTCACGCTTCCCGCTCCAGACTCATGGAAGGCTAAGTCGCCGCGGCTGCCGCATCAGCCGCGCTTACTCCGTGCACAGGCTCGAAGTCGCCGGCATCGCCGAACGCAGGGTTTCCGCCCGCCGCGCCGCGTTTCCGTCCTCAACCGTGAAACCAGCGAGCTTAAGGTGCTACCGCGCTTCCACCGGAGCAGGCAAGCGAGCACGTCTTCACGACCAAAATGCCTAATTTAAGAGGCAAAACCGTTACACAAAGCGGTTTTGCCTGTAATATTAGGCATGATTCTTCTGCAAAGCTTCGGTCATCAGGTCGCAGACGCCCGAAAAAGCAAACGCCTGACGCAAGCAGCTCTCGCAGAGCTGTCCGGCTTGAGCCGAGCCACCATCGACGCCCTTGAAAACGGCAGGGGCAGCGACATCGGCGTTTCCAGGCTCACCCGCATCCTGGCCGTCCTCGGGCTGGAGCTTGTGGTGCGCCCGGTTTCCAACCAGCGCCCCACCCTTGAGGACCTGCTCGAGGATGAAAGCGATGATTAGGGTTTGGACGAATGGCATATCGGCAGGCGTCCTGGATCGCTACCAGGCGCAAGGCTCGGCCTTTGCCTACGACCGCGAAACGGCACCGGAGCTGGCCATCTCGCTGACCATGCCGGTGCGCACCGCTTCCTGGAACACATCCTTTGGACTCGCTCCCATCTTCGAGATGAACCTTCCCGAAGGGGCGCTGCGCGAGCGTTTGCGCCTGGCTTTTGCAAAAGCGACCGGCTCGTTCGACGAACTCGACCTACTCGCGATCACCGGCCGCTCGCAGCTGGGACGGCTTCGCTACACCGGAACGAACGACACTCTGGAAGAAGAGGTTCCCTTTCAATCGGTGGACGAGCTGCTTTCGAGCCATCGGGGAGGAGAGCTCTACCGCTATCTCATCGAGCGCTTCGCGACATTCTCCGGCATCAGCGGCGTACAACCCAAGTTCCTGATCCGGGACGAGCGAACCTTCGGCCTCGGTGAACACGGGGCGCGCGAGCTATCGCATGCCTTCCGCGGAGCCACGCACATCGTCAAGTTCTGGGACCCGTCCGAGTTTCCGCAGCTCGCCGCCAACGAGTTCTTCTGCTTGAAAGCGGCTCTTGCGTGCGGTCTTTCTGTTTCCCCTTTCCGGCTGACGGAGGATGGAAGCGCCCTCGTGATCGAGCGTTTCGACCTGCGTCCCAGTGGCGCTTACCTGGGCTTTGAAGACTTTTGTGTTTTGAACGGGAAACGCACGGACCAGAAATACAGCGGCAGCTATGAAACGCGAGTGATGCGCCGCTTTCAGGAGTTCGGAAGATCCAACACCACTCCGCAGGAAAGCCTGCAGCTCTTCACGCTCATCGTGTTGAACTGTGCTCTCCGCAACGGAGATGCGCACTTAAAGAACTTTGGCGTTCTGTATGACGATGTTATGGGAGAGGCGCACCTTGCCCCGGCCTACGATCTGGTAACAACGACTGCATACCTGCCGAAGGACCGGATGGCGCTCACGCTGGATGGAACGAACGAGTGGCCATCCGGCAAAAAGCTAATGCGTTTCGCGGAAGCGAAATCGCTCGGGTCTCCACGTGAACTTAGGGGCGTCCTGGAACGCGTCGCCGATGCGTTGAGCACGCTCAGCACGGAAATCGAGGTTTACCGAACGGAATACAGCTCGTTTCAAGAAGTAGGCGGGCGGATGTTGAGCGAGTGGGAGATCGGTCGGCACTCCTTAAAGGTGTGAGTGAAGTGCCGGCTCTGAGTAAAGCCCGGGCCGGCTTTACTCACACGTTGATCGCCAACCCTTCCACTGCCCCAAACCCATCCAGCATCGCCTCTGCGAGCGTCGGGTGTGCGTGGATCGTGAACATCAGCTCCTCGAGCGTCGCTTCCAGCTCCATCGCAACCACCGCTTCGGCCACCAGCTCCGTTGCCGACGCGCCGATGATGTGCACCCCCAGCACCTCTCCATATTTGGAGTCCGTAACCACCTTCACAAAGCCGTCATGCTGGTTCACGATCGAGGCCTTTGAGTTCGCGGAGAACGGGAACTTGCCCATCTTCACGTCGAAGCCCTTTTCCCGCGCCATCGCCTCGGTCAGGCCCACCGACCCGATCTGCGGTTCGGTATAGGTGCAAGCAGGAATGCGGTTCCGGCGCACCGGCCGCGCGTACTTGCCCGCGAGCTTGGACGCGACCACGATCCCGCACATCGCCCCCACATGCGCCAGCTGCGGCAGCCCTGCGACGATGTCGCCGATCGCGTACACGCCCTCGACTCCCGTCGCCATCCACTCATCTGTCTGGATAAAGCCCTTTTCCAGCTTGATCCCCGGCAGGTTTTCGAGGCCTATCCCATCCGTGCGCGGTGCGCGGCCTACCGCCACCAGCACCTTTTCGGCTTCCTTCACCACCTGCTTGCCGTCGGCCGCCGTCCAGGTCACGCGCGCGCCCGCCGGAGTCGTCTCGACCTTTTCCACCTTCGCACCCGTGTGCACATCGATGCCGCGCTTGCGGAACGTCCGCTGCAGCTCCTTGCTTACTTCCTCGTCTTCCGCCGGCACGATCCGCGGCAGGTACTCGACAATCGTGATTTCCGCGCCAAAGCTGCGGAAGATCGACCCAAACTCTACCCCCACCGCCCCGGAGCCGATGATCACCATCGACTTCGGCACGCTTGGAATCAGCAGGATCTCGTTGTTGGTCAGGATGGTGCTGCGGCCGTCCGGCCCGATCTCCAACCCTGGCAGCATGCGCGCGTCCGAGCCCGTCGCGATCACGACGTTTTTCGCCCGCACCTCGGCCTTCTCCCCTACCCCGTTCGCGGCCTTGTCCATCGCGATCGTATGCACGCCATCCTTTGCGGGCCCGGTCAGCTTGGCCTGCCCGCGCACGACGGTCACCTTGTTCTTCCGCATCAGGAAGTCCAGGCCCTTTACGTGCTTCGCGATAATCGCGTTCTTGCGGTCCAGCACCTTTTGCCAGTTCAGCTGGGGCTTGCCGAGGCCCTCGATCCCGTACTCCTCCGCGTGCTCTACGAACTCGTAGATCTCCGCGTTGAACAGCATGGCCTTGGTCGGGATGCAGCCCCAGTGCAGGCACGTGCCGCCCAGCTTGTCTTCGCGCTCTAAAAGCGCGACCTTCAGCCCGTTCTGCCCCGCCCGGATTGCCGCCGTGTACCCGGCCGGCCCACCGCCCACAATCGCTACGTCGTACACCACCTGCTCCGCCAAACCCGCACCCCAATCGCTCTGGAAATCCTTGGGCCACTCGCTTCCCGAAACGACCCAAACCCTCATCTATCCTACGCTTCGGCTTCCGTCCCCGCCCCAACAGCGCGATACTAACCACAGCTAGGAGGCCCTGCATGAGCGCACTCGCAAACCCGGTTCTCGTGTCAGTCGAGGAATACCTGAACACCAGCTATCACCCCGACTGCGAGTACGTGGACGGAGTCATCGAGGAGAGAAACTTGGGAGAACGCAGCCATTCCATCATTCAGGCTTTTTTCACAGCCCTTTTCTGGGCGCACCGCAAGGCTTGGGGAGTTGAAGTCTTCCCCGAGTACCGAGTCCAGGCCGCCCAAACCCGGTTTCGCGTCCCCGATGTCACCGTCGTCCGCAGCGACGTGCTTCCGCAGGCCATCCTCCGCACCCCGCCCCTTATTGCCATTGAGATCCTTTCCCCGAAAGACACCATGAAGCGCCTCCTGGAGAAGATTGACGACTATCTCCGCTTCAAAGTCGAGCACATCTGGGTCATCGACCCCGACGACCGCCGCGCCTTCCTGGCCGACAGCCGGGGCCTCCACGAGCCCGCTGAAGGCTCCGCCGCCGCGGTCCTCACCGTCCCCGGCACTCCGATTGCCGTTCCGCTCGCCGACCTGTGGCGCGAACTGGGCGAGCGCACCCCCGAGCAGCCAAGCGTGTAACTGCCGCGTTCGGCTCAACAAAGGCAGCCGCAACAGGCCGCCCTTCCGCATCCACCCTCCGTCCAGCGCTCCCCAGTGCAGTGAAGAAGCCGGACAGCTTCGCACTTTCCGCCGGAAGTTTTGCGCTCTCCTTATTGCATGTGTATTCTCATTATCAATAAGGAGGCGTCCCCGTGCCCAAACTCCCCACCACCGTTCTTTCCGGCTTTCTCGGCGCCGGCAAAACCACGCTCCTCAACCACGTCCTCCAGAACCGCGAAGGCTTGCGCGTCGCCGTCATCGTGAACGATATGAGCGAGGTCAACATCGACTCGCAGCTGGTCGCCCATGGCGGCGCGGGCCTCAGCCGGACCCAGGAGAAGCTCGTCGAAATGACGAACGGCTGCATCTGCTGCACGCTCCGCGACGACCTTCTTCAGGAGGTTTCCCGGCTCGCCCGCGAGCAGCGCTTCGACTATCTGTTCATCGAATCCACCGGCATCTCCGAGCCGCTCCCCGTCGCCGCGACCTTTACCTTTACCGACGAGACCGGACAGTCTTTGTCCGAGGTCGCCAAGCTCGACACCATGGTCACCGTCGTCGATGCGGCAAGCTTTCTGAACGAGGTGCGCTCCACCGACGATCTGCGCGATCGCCATGCCGCGCTCGATGACGCCGACGAGCGCACGTTGTCCGATCTGCTCATCGACCAAATCGAGTTCGCGAACGTCCTTGTCCTCAACAAGGTCGATCTCGTCACACCGGCCGAACTCGCCCACGTCGAAGGGGTTCTCCGGCAGCTCAATCCCGGCGCAAAACTGCTCCGTACCCGTCACGGGCAGGTGCCCCTCCGTTCCATCCTCAACACCGGCCTGTTCGACATGGAAGCCGCCGAAACCTCGGCCGGCTGGGTGCGCGAGCTGAACGGCATCCACACCCCGGAAACCGAGGAATACGGCATCGCCAGCTTTGTCTACCGCGCGCGCCGGCCTTTCCACCCCGAACGACTCGATCAGCTCACCGACGCGGGCTTCCCCCAGGTGCTGCGGGCCAAGGGTTTTCTATGGCTCGCCTCACGCCACGATGACTTGATCCTGTTTTCCATCGCCGGAACCACGCTTACCTTTGAACTTCAAGCGCTTTGGCTCGCCGCCGATCCCGACGAAACCCACGATGAGGAAACAAGCGAGTACGCCGGCAAAGTGTGGCAAGAACCCTACGGCGACCGCCGCCAGGAGATCGTCTTTATCGGCATCGGCATGGACCGGGACGCGATTGAGTCCGCGCTGAATGCCGCGCTGCTCACCGACCGGGAAATGCAGCGCGGTCCCGCGGCCTGGCAGTCCTTGGCCGACCCTTTTCAAGAAATGTTCCGCGACCGCGAGCCGGCCGCGGCGATAGGAGCTTAGGAGACGCCCGTGAGCAGACTGTGCCCTATCACCGGAAAGCGAACCGCCTTTGGCAATACGGTCTCGCACGCCCACAACAAAACCCGCCGCAGCTGGAAGCCCAACCTGCAATGGAAGCGGATCTGGATCCCCTCGGAACAGCGCTTTGTGCGCATGCGCGTCAGCGCCCGCGGTTTGCGGACCATCGCCAAGCTGGGCGCGGAAAAGGCCCTCGCTAAAGCAAAAGGAGCCCGCTGATGCACACCATCATTAAGCTCGTTTCCAGCGCCGGCACAGGGCACTTCTACACGACCACTAAAAACCCCAAGGCGCAAAGCGGCAAGCTGGAACTGCGTAAGTACGACCCCGTCGTCCGCAAACACGTGCTCTACCGCGAGGCGAAGATTTGATCGACGATTGGAGCGCGAGCCGGGAGCGGGCTTTGCCGGGCGCTCTCGTCCGGCGCGGCAGGGCGCTGCTCAACCAGCAGTGCTGGCTATGGGGCCGGGATGTGCTCTGCTCCCGCGGCAATCTCCTGTGCGCTTTCGGCTTTACCCGGCTGCGCGCGCCCCAGGGGGTTCCCGCCTCCTCGCAGTACACGCTGGAGCGGCCGGACGGTGTGCGCGTTCGACTTTGGGGCTTCGGGCTCTACTTCGGCGGACTGGAAGGCATCTACCTCAACCGTTTCGCATTCACCCCCAAACGCGCGCCCTTCCGCCCCGATTGGCAAAGCCGCGAGGAGATGGAAGCGCTTCCCCCATGCCGCGACCTCCTTCTGCTCACCCGCGCCGCCGCGTGGGTCGCCGAATATGAACGCTGGATACTCCGGGAAGCGGGCAGCCCCCATCGCGAGGAGGCACTCAGGAGCTGGAAGCATGCGGTCAGTGGGCCCGCAGGAGTCGCTGCAAGCTGGGAGCGCTTGGCCGACGACCTCGGCGCGCTTTCCGCCTCCACTACGGCCCGCTACGGCCCGGGATCCCGGCAGCCCGCGCCGGACGGGAACGCCGCCCGGCCCAGTACCCTGAGCACCGCCTGCTACCTGGCCTCCCCACCCCCGAGCCGCATATGGGAGCCCCACTCTCGGATGCCGTTTGAGATCAGGCTCGCCGCCACACTTAAACCTGCGATCAACGCTTCGAAAACTCCACTTCTACCGGCGTATCTTTCGGAAAGGTGACCGGGTGCCCCCGCCGCAAAAAGCGGAAGTACACCGACTTCGCAAATCCGTACGCCCCAAAGCCCGCCGCCGCGTTCGGGCTGGATGCCGCCGCCGCGACCACCCGGCCCACCAACCCCAGGCCGTTTGACCCCACCACCTGCTGACCCGCCCCGCCGTCGTCGTCGTGCCCCGCGGCCGCCAGCACCGCCAGCAGCAAGGGCGCTGCAAACCGGTTCTTGTCCGGCTGCGCTTGGACATTTCCTTCGTCATCCACGGTCAGGTTTTGCGCTTGCGCGCCTGTCGCCCCCGTCACGGTTCCATACATCCGCTGCGCCGCCTCGTCTTGCCGCTGCACCTCGCGGAAAGTGAAGTGCAGTGCGCCATTGCGGCCGAGTGAGCGCGAAGGCTTCGCTCGCAGCACCGTCCCTTCCAGCTTCGCGCCTTCCGGCAGCACCAGCTCGTGCTTGGCATCCAGCACCGGCTCGGTCACCACCGCGGTGATTTTCTCGCCCTGTTTGGCAGTTTCAGAACTGAGGGCAGTCACCAGGCGTGCGTGCACGGTCGTGTCCGGCGGCAGGCTGCCCGCCAGGTTTGCGCCCTGCACCAGCACGGGTACCGGCTGTTTGGGTGCCCGCAGCGTCGCCGGCTGTTGCAGGTCTGCGACAAAATCCGTCCCCTTCCACACACTTTGCGGATGGTAGGGCAGCTGGTTGTAGAACAACCGCAGCGCACGATCCCCCAACCCCGGTGCCAGCACTTCGTCGTGCACTGATGCCCACTTATCCCGCACCATCCCCTTCAGCCGCGCCCCGATCGAGGGCTTTTTCCGGCCCGCGAACCGCACCGTTTCGGTCTGCCGCACCCCGCCTTCGGCGTCCACCGGTAGCCGCTCCCGGCCTAGCTGCACGCTCGTAAACCGCACCACCGGCGTGTGCAGCGGGGTCAGGTCGCCGTTCAACCGCGCCTTCAGCCGGTCCTCGCCTTCCAGCGGCTCCAGCGCCGTGACCGTTCCGCGCACCGGGGTCCCCTTGGGCAGCACCAGCCGGTCATACACCCACACCGGATCCGCAAGCACCCCTTCCACCGGAGCGCCCACCCGCATCTTTGCATTGCGCGTCGTCGTGATGTGCAGCGGCACGCCCGCGTCCAAGGTTGCCGCTTGCCGCGCGCCGGCTTGCTTTCCAACAGCCTGCTGGCCAAGCCCATGGGCTGCGCAAAGCAGCATGCCCGCACCGAAGGAGGCAAAGAGCCCCTTGTTGCATCGCATCATCTCAAATCCCCGCCGCACACCCATCGCCCGGCTTCCGTTCGCGCCTGCTTTTCACGGGTTGCTGCCCTCACCTTAGCAGCCGATGCTTAAAGCGCCCTGAACCTGCAACCCGCCCCGGCGTCCGGCGGCGAACAGAGCCCACGGCACTTTCTTCAAAGGCAGATCCACAAATCCGAAGCTGCCCCTTACTTCGCCTTCTTAGCCGGCCGCTTCGAACCCGAAGACTTTTTGGCAGCGCCCTTCGCCCCGCCATCTTTTTCCTCGTGATACTCCTCCAGCAGCTCATGCCCTTTTGCCGCGAGCTTCTTTGCATCCCCCTTGGTCTTCGGCACGGGCTCGCCCCACGCGTGCGCTGACAGGGCCAGCCGCGTCGGCTCCCCGTCCCGTTCCATGGGCCCGCGCGGGTTGGCAAAGTGCCGCCGCAAAAACGACCCCTTCCTCACCTTCTTTTCCGGCGTGTCCGCCGGCCCCTGCACGCCGGGCCGCAGGTGCGCCCCTTCCTTTTCCGCGAACATCTTGCGCCCCGCCGCTGTGAGCCCGCCCTTCGGGTCCTTGGTGGCCTGCTTCTTGGCCGGAGCTTTCTTGGCCGGAGCTTTCTTGGCCGGAGCTTTCTTGGCCGGAGCTTTCTTGGCCGGAGCTTTCTTGGCCGCAGTTTTCTTGGCCGCAGTTTTCTTGGCCGCAGTTTTCTTCGCCCCCGCCGCCTTTTTCGCTGCGTCGCTTTTCTTTGTCGAAGTCTTCTCGCTTGCCATACGCATACCAGATGCGATCCGCCGGAATGCGTCCACACCTGCCGGCGCGTCTCGTGAACAAAACGCGGCGCGACGCCAAAGCCCGCTTTACCCTCCACCCTCCACCTTCTACCCTGTCTTCATGGACGCCTCCTTTCTCCGCATGCGCCGCCTGCGCCAAACTCCGGCCCTGCGCTCGCTCGTCCGCGAAACCCACATCGAGCCGTCGCAGCTCATCCTTCCGCTCTTTCTCTGCCCCGGCGAAGGTGTTCGCCGCGAAATCCCCTCCATGCCCGGCGTGTTCAACCTTTCGCTTGACCAGGCCGAACACGAAGCCGAGGAGGCCGCGAAGCTGGGCCTCGGCGGCCTCCTGCTTTTCGGCCTCCCCGAGTCGAAAGACCAGGAAGGCTCCGGTGCCTGGGCCGACGACGGGATCGTCCAGCAGGGCCTGCGCCGGCTCAAGCGCAGCGCCTCGTCGAAAAGCCTCGTCCTCATCGCCGACGTTTGCTTGTGCGAGTACACCTCCCACGGCCACTGCGGCGTCCTCCACTCCGTCGACGGCGAAAGCCACGTGCACAACGACCTGTCGCTCGTCCCCCTGGCCCGTACCGCCGTTTCCCTAGCCCGCGCCGGGGCCGACATCGTCGCGCCAAGCGACATGATGGACGGCCGCGTTGGGGCCATCCGCCGCGCCCTCGACGCCGCAACACTTGAAAACACGCCCATCCTGAGCTACGCCGCGAAGTTCGCCTCCGCCTTTTACGGTCCGTTCCGCGAAGCCGCCCAGTCCGCGCCGCAACACGGCGACCGCCGCGGCTACCAGATGGACGGGGCTAACCTCCGCGAAGCCATGCGCGAGATTGAAGGCGACTTAGCTGAGGGCGCCGACATGATCCTGATGAAACCCGCCATGCCGTATGCCGACGTGATCCGGGAAGCCCGCGACCGCTTCGACATCCCCCTAGGGGCCTATCAGGTTTCGGGCGAATACGCCATGCTCCAGGCCGCCTTCGAGCGCGGCTGGCTCGAACGCGACCGCGCCATTCTCGAGTCGCTCCTCGGGTTGCGGCGCGCAGGCGCGGGATTTATCGTGACTTACTTTGCAACGGAAGCCGCCAAGCTTCTCGAAAGCTCAAGGTCATCCGCCCGCATCTGACCTTCCTTGGAGAGACAAAGGAGAAACACAATGCGCGATGGGAATGGAAAGCATCCGGTGCGTGGAACGTTAGCGGGCATGGCGGGCGGCTTGGCTGGGGCTTGGTCCATGAATCAGTTCACCGCCGGTCCAGGACAAAAACTCACGAAAGCCGTGCAAAGCGACGCCGAAAAGCAAGCGCAATCTCAAAGCAGCGGGGATTCAGAAGACGCCACCATGAAAGCTGCGGGCGCGCTGGTGCACGTTGTGACAGGCCGTCACCTGTCACACGAACAGCGCGCAAAGGGTGGTCCCATCGTTCATTACAGCTTCGGCGCTCTGATGGGCGGCCTGTACGGCGGCCTTGGTGAGTACCTTCCCGTCGTGCGCACGGGTTTCGGCACTGTTTTTGGCGCTTTGCTGTTTGTCGGGGCCGACCTTTTCGGCGTTCCGGCTTTCCACCTTTCCCCGCCGGCCACCGAGCAGCCGCCTTCTTCCCTTACAACCCCCTTTGCTTCCCACCTGGTCTACGGAGCGGCGACTGAGCTGGTCCGCCGGGGTGTTCGGGCGATTCTTTAGCGGCTTGCCGCACGAGCGCCTCGCTACAATGGCCGCCCAACTCTTAATAGGGTTGGCGCTTACTCGTTCTGCGCATCGCTGCTTTCGCTGCAGCGCACGCGCAGTCATCCGTCTAGGTAACTTTTAACGCCTATGCCCCCAGGACCGCCCCTGGGCAGCCGGAGCTCTCCACCGCCCTGCCCAGTCCCGCGCACCCTTTGGTCGACTGCTTACCCTGCAAGTCAAGCGGGCAAGTGCTTCCGGTTACTAACTCCGGTGTAACTCCCCCCGTTCAACTTACTCACGAAAGCCCCGGTTCACAATGCCGTCCAGGCCCTTGGCCACCCGCCTCCACCGGAGCGGAAGGCACGAGGTCGACGTCCTTCTGGAACTACTCCGACCCCTTGCCCCCACCGCACCTACCCCTCTCACACTCACCATTCGGAACCTTTCCGCCTCCCCCTACATCAACCAAACCCACGCCGCCACTTTTTCCGAGAAAGGGATACGCGAGCGAAGTTTCCACCTCCGGCTCCGACGCAATGGCGCGGTTCTGCTGCGGTTTACCCCTCAGTAGGGGATCAACTCCCAAGAGCGGCTTCCACGCGAGTAACTTATAAGTTGTTACTGAATAGCGAATCGCCGGGGCATCCGCGAAAGCATCGGTGATTTATAAATCCTGCTGCACGGCGCACATCCTCTTGCCCTGTTCTGCATCGAACACTTGGAAATCAGGCTGCAGGTATCGACCCGAAGGCCCATCCCATCACAACGAATGCGGCACAACCGCCGCTCCTTCATTCCTGGCGCAAAAGCCGGGTTAACCTGTGCGCCTGCGCACCTTTAGTTACATTCACAACCGACCGGAGACTAAGGCATGACGAACGACCTTACTACATTAGTGTGCCTGTTCCACCACCAAAACCAGGCGCGTGCGGCAGTTGAAGACCTTTTGGGCGCTGGGGTTTCAAGAGCCGGCATTTCCCTCATCGATCAGTCCGGCTCGCCGTATCAGGGCTTTGGCAGCTCGTCGCTCGACGACCTGGGCGTTCCGGAGCGCGACCGCCGCCATCTCGCAGACGGTGTGCGCGACGGCGGTGTTCTCGTCGTGGTTTCCGCGATCTCCGACCACGTCGGAGCCGTTGAAACCGTCTTCGGCCATCACAGCGCCAAAAAGATTGACGAAGCCTTGCTCGATGAACGCGCTCCCATAGCGCCCGTGGCAGCGATCGCTGCCGTGGCCGCCCCCGCCATAGCCGCTCCGATCGCCGCCGAAGCGGGCGAGCGCGTGATTCCGGTTGTGGAGGAACAGCTTTCGGTCGGCAAGCGCGAGGTTGAGCAAGGTGGGGTGCGCGTGTACCGCCGTGTGGTCGAAGTTCCCGTGGAACAAACCGTAAACCTGCGCGAAGAGCACGTTTTCGTGGACCGCCAACGCGTGGATCGGCCCGCCAGCCAGGGGGATCTCGCGATGCAGGGCGAGCGCACGATCGAGCTCACGGAAACCGCCGAAGAAGCCGTTGTAGGTAAGAGCGCCCGGGTAGTGGAGGAGGTGCGGGTCGGCAAGGAAACGACCGAGCACGCCGAAGCCATCCATGACACCGTGCGCAAGACCGAGGTCGAGGTCGAGCAGATCGCTCCGAACCAAGGGGAAGCAAGCGGGCGCGATCTGACGCGGGGCCGCGTATAACTCCTCAGATATATCCGCCATTCACAACTAACCCATTTATCTGAAGGAGATACATTCATGGCCGACCGCGTCAAGGTTTACGAAGAAGCAAAGAAAAAGGGCCTGTCTATCTGGGCGTGGCTTCTTCCACTCCTGCTTCTGCTCGCACTGCTTGTTTACTTCCTTACACGCCACCCGGCGGCACAAACCACTGCGGCCGCGCCCCCAGCGGCAGCCGCCACCGCGAACGCCGTCCCTGACCTTGGGACTGTGCACTTTAACACCGACCAGGCCACGCTTACCCAGGACGGCCAAGCAACGCTGCGCCGCGCCGCTGCCGCGATGAAGAACAACCCGAACCTTCACATGCGCTTGGAAGGCTTTACTGACAGCACCGGTTCGCTTCCACATAACGCGAGCCTTTCCGACCGACGCGCAGCTGCGGTTGCGAGCTTCCTCAAAGCGCAGGGCGTAGACGGCAGCCGTCTGACCGGCGAGGGCTTTGGCCCGGCAGCCCCCGCGGCCACCAACGCAACCGCACAAGGCAAGGCGGACAATCGCCGCGTCGAACTCTTCTCGCAGCAGTAACAAGACCCCTAGGAGACTTTTGAGATGTCGAAAACAGTTGTAGGCCTTTTCAGCACCATGGGCCAGGCCCAGCAGGCGAAGCAGGCTCTGGTGAGCAAGGGCTACCAAGAGCAAAGCATCCACGTCATCGCGCAAAACGGCGGCCAGGCCGGCAGTAGAACCTCCACCGCGGGTGCCATCGGCGAAAAGATCGGCGGCTATTTCCGCAGTCTCACCGGCGGAGACGAAGCCTCGCACCAGCAATACACGGGCGGCGTAGCAGCGGGCGGCGCGGTCGTTTCGGCCGCGGTTCCCGATGAAAAGGCTTCCGAAGCCGCCATGCTGCTCAAGCAGCAGGGCGCAAGCGACCTCGAGGGCGGCGCGGCGCAGGGAGGCTACTCGGGTGAAGCCACGCAAAGCACCGGCGGCACGATGATTCCGATCGTCGAGGAACAGCTCGTCGTCGGCAAGCGTGAGGTCGATCATGGCGGCGTGCGGGTCTTCTCGCATGTGATTGAGGTGCCCGTCGAAGCTCAGGTGCTGCTGCGAGAAGAGCACATCAACGTCGAACGCCACGCCGTGAACCGGCCCGCAACGGAAGCCGACTTCCAGTCCGCCAACGGACCGGCGATCGAGCTCACCGCGATGGCGGAAGAGGCGGTAATCGGCAAGTCCAGCCGGGTAGTTGAGGAGGTGCGCGTCGGCAAGCAGAGCAGCGAGCACGCGGAATCCATCCACGACACCGTCCGCAAGACCGAGGGAGACGTCGAGCAGATGGGAACGGCATCCGGCATCGGCGAACGCACCACGACCAAGAAGCCCAGCTAACCTAAGCTGGGGATCGCAGGCCGGACCGCAAGGACGGCCTGCGTTGTTCGCGTTAGAAGAAATGCATCTATGGGAACAGGCCAGCGTGACTCAAGAAAACTCAGCCCGCAATACACTCCGCGTTTCCGGTGACCTCCACCCCGAGCGGCTCTACACCGAGCTTGAGCTGCCCAGCGGGCAGATCGTGCAGCTGCCGACGTACCTGCTCACCTCGCCCGTCGGACAAAGCAGCGAAACCCCCGCGGAGCAGACTTACTTAGGGGAACCCGGCGAACTGCTGATACCGGTCGTCGAGGAAGCGCTTGAGGTAAGCAAACGCACCGTCGCGACCGGCAAGGTGGTCCTCCGCAAAACCGTGCAGGCCTTTGAACAAGCCCTGAACGAAACACTGGCCGTCCGCACCTTTGAGGTCGACCGCGTGGCCCTCAACCAAACAGTAGACGCCGTCCCCCCTGTCCGTCAGGAAGGCGCCATGACCATCTACCCCGTCGTGCAGGAGCGCCTTGTCCTGAGAAAAGAGCTGGTGCTGATCGAAGAGATCCGCGTAACCCAGCGCGATACCGACGTGCTGGACACCCGCGTTGTCACGCTGCACCGGGAGCAGATCGACGTAGAGCGAGTTGCTGCCGGCCGACGGGACGCAGGAGATGTCCAGCGATGAAGCACACTAGCGTTCCTGGGCGTGATGGCGCAGTTCTGCCTCACTGCGCCTGGAGCTAACTTCGCCCGGATAGCTTCAGCTCTCAATTTCCAGCTCTCAACCGGTCATGCGGGACTAGAATCGTAATGAAATGGAAACGGGCCATGGCAATCATTACTTTTCTTGCACCTGAAGCTCAAAGCAGCTGGATACTCGCTGCACTCCTATTCACCTTAGCCCTCATCGCGATACTGCTGTTCGGCTTCACCCCCCGTGCAACGCGCGTCGCAGGCAACCGGCTCATCATCGCCAGCCCGTTCCGTACCTGGAGCATTCCTCTCGAAAGTATTATCCGCTCCGAACCCGCCACACTTAGCCCGTGGACAACTCTTCGCTTCTCCGCCCTGGGCTGGCCCCTGCCCCCAAATGGTAGGCTCTGGAGCCGCGCCTATGGCCGCTTCCAAGCCCACGCCAGCAGCCGCCGCGACCTCCACATGCTTTACTTGCGCGACGGCTCCCGCGTGCTTGTGTCTCTCAAGGACCCCGCGCTCCGCACGAGCCTCGCTCCATTCCCCGCAATGCACTAGAGGCAACTGGATTTGAGGATCAAATTGTAAAAAGCTACATGGTAATCTGAACAAACCGGCGGAGCTGCCGATAGAAGGGTTGCATCGCTATGCGGTCCGGATAAGGGGAGGCGTCGATGAGCGAAGCAGATTTGCAGAAGCTGAGAAACAGATTTGAGCAGATTCGCTTGGAATGCAACATTCCGGAAAAGGCGACGGCTCTTCTTCAGCGAGAAGGCATCCTGGATGAGAACGGGGAGCCGGCTGAACGTTATCGTGAAGATGCAGAAGCAGTGATTTGCCGTTAACGCTTGGATATCACGGGTGCGACGTGCAGACTGCTCTGGCTCTTCTGGGCGGTTCGCCGTTTAGATTGAGCGAGCAGCAACGGGACTGGCTGGGCGGTGGCGCTTACTTCTGGGAGGATGATCCGCTTCGAGCTTATAGCTGGGCAAAAGAGTATCGATCGGGCCGGCCCTCTGTCGTCGGCGCTGCCATCGAACTCGGAAATTGCCTGGACCTCACCACGCAAAGGGGAATCCTTGCCGTGGAGGAGGCATACAACTCCTACCTCCTTCTGCAGAAGAGCCGCGACGCTCCGGTTCTCGAAAATAAAGACGTAAAGGGGCGTAAGCCGGGTGACCTGGCACTTCGCTTTTTGGATCGAGCCGTCATCACCCACCTGCACGAGACTCTTCGGGATGCTGGTGTGGATGAGTATGAGACAGTCCGCGCCTTGTTTCCCGAAGGAGAAGTGCTGTACCCGAACGCCGGTTTCTTATATCCAGATTGCTGTCAGAAATGTCAAACAGATCCGAGGAGTGTTTCGGATACCTGCACACGAACTGTCGAGCTCAGGAATTCCAGAGGCGATCTACAGCGTCCCTTGAACCCGCCTGTTTACTGACCTGCTAAAAGGCATTCCGCGGCGAAGTAAGGCAGCAAGTTGCCAACGTACCATAGGGATGTGTCCCCAACCCCATCCAACCCCCTAACGCATTACGCCCGCGCTCCGTTAGAGTGGGACCGCTTTCTCGCCCTGCTCGCGCCCTACGCCGCCTCCCCGCTCGGCCGCGACTGGCTAGCCGCCCTTGCCCCCAGCGCCGACCTCCTATGGATTGAACGCGAACAAGCCCTTGTGGCCGAAATGCAGCTCCTGCTCGCCGAGGGCGTCCGCCCCACACTCGCGGGCCTTTCCGACCCCACCCAGCTACTCGCCAAATCCCGCCTTACCGGAGCGGCCCTCGAAGCCCCCGAAATCCGCACCACCCTTACCCTCGCCGCCGCCGTCTCCTCATGGGCGTCGACAATCCGCAACCCACCCGACCGCTTCCGCTCCGGCGGTCTGGAGGGCCTCGAAAAGCTAACGGAACCGATCGCAAGCGCCGACCTCCAACCCTTGATCGAGTCCATTGAAGCCAAGCTCCTCCCCGACGGCTCCCTCACCGACCAAGCCTCCCCTGAACTCGGCCGCATCCGCCGCGAGATCGACCGCCAACAGCGCGTCATCGAGGACTCCCTCCGCTCCGCCCTCCGCCGCTTGTCCGAAGGCGGCAGCACCCAGGAAGACCTCATTACCATTCGCGGCGACCGCTTCGTCATTCCCGTCAAGGCTGAGGCCAAGCGCCGCGTTTCGGGCGTCGTCCACGGTGCCAGCTCCTCCGGCCAAACTGTCTATCTTGAGCCGCTCGAAACCATCGAGCTCAACAACGACCTGGTCCGCCTGTTTGAAGACGAGCTCGCCGAGATCCATCGCATTTTCCTGCAGATCACCGCCCAACTCGCTGCCCAGGCCTATATCCTCGTCCCCGGCGCAGAAATTCTCGCGACCATTGAGACCTTAGTTATCCGCGCCCGCTTCGCGGAGGAGTACAACTGCGTGCGGCCCCACTTCTCGATCGGCCCCGGAGCCGAGCTGCGCCTCATCGCCGCTCGTCATCCATTGTTGGAGCACCGTCTCAAAGAACAGAGTAAGACCCCCTACGCGGGAGGCGGCCCCTTCGGGGCGGGTTCTCGTTCAAACCAGCCTGATGACGAAACCAGCGCCGGCGAAGACGGCGCGGCAAGGCTAGCAGCAACCGCTGACGATGCGAACACCCCGGCCGAAGACCGGAGTAAAAAGCAGCGTGAGCTGCCCCCACCGCAGGTGGTGCCTTTGTCTTTGGCCCTTGAACCCGACAAGACACAGCTCATCATCTCCGGCCCCAACACCGGCGGCAAAACCGTCGGCCTCAAAACCACAGGCCTGCTCGCCCTCATCGCTCAGTCCGGCATCCCGGTCCCCGCTTTCGAGGCCACCCTCCCCGTCCTCACCGCTATCCTCGCCGACATCGGCGATGCCCAGTCCATCGAGCAAAACCTTTCCACCTTCTCCGCCCACATCACCAACCTCAACCGCCTCAGCTCCCTCGCCGGCCCCGCAACCCTGGTCCTCATCGACGAGCTGGGCTCCGCCACCGACCCCGACGAAGGCGCGGCCCTCGCGGTCGCGATCGCCGAGCACTTCCTCCACTCGGGTGCCTGGTCCATCATCTCCACCCACCACACCTCGCTCAAGATTTACGGCGAAACCACCCCCGGCGTCGTCAATGCCGCGGTCGGCTTCAACGCCGAAACCCTCGCCCCAACGTATGAACTGAGACAAGGGGTCCCCGGCGCTTCCGCCGGCATCAACATCGCCGCCCGCCTCGGCCTGGCGCCCGAAATCATCACCGGCGCCCGTGCTCGCATGACCACGCAAGCTCTCGACATCGGCGCTTTTCTCGACCGGCTTCATGCTGAGATCGCCTCGCTAGGCGAAGAACGCCTCAGCGTCCAGGCGCAGGAGCGTGAGCTCAAGAAGGAACGCCACCGCCTCGAAACCGAAGGCCAACAGGAAATGCGCGCCCGCTCGCGCGAGCTCGAGAACGATCTCAACGCCTTGCTCCGCGATCTCGACGCGAAATCGAAAGAAGCTGTCCAGTCCATCGAAGACCGCGCTGCCCGCGAGAAAACCCAGGCCGAAGCCGAACGCCGCGCCGCCCGCCTTCGCCGCGAGTTTTCCGAGCAGTTCACCGCGCAGGTTCGCCGGCGCAAGCCGAATGCCATGCAGCACGCCGCCGCCCAAGTCGCTGCCCGGATCAAAGACCCCCGCCTCGCCGCGCCCGGCGACATCGTTAAATTGCGCATCGGCCAGCAAGGCCGCGTCACCCGCGAGCTCGACCCTTCCACCGTCGAGATTGCTATCGGCAGCATGAAGATGCGCGTGCGCCGCGCCGACATCGCCGCTATCCTTACCGCAGGCACACTAAGCCCTTCTGTCGCCGTACCCACCCCGATCCAGGCCGCCGCCGCGAAGCGCAACATCACGGTCCGCACTGCCCGCGACACAGGAAACGACCTCACAGGCCCCGCCGTCCAGCACGAGATCAACGTCATCGGCCAAACCGCCGACCAGGCCGAGGACGAGGTCCAAAAGTTCATCGACCAGGCCTTTCTCTCCGGCCTCCAACGCGTTCGCGTCGTCCACGGCACCGGCATGGGCGTCCTCCGCCGCACTTTACGCGCCGCCTTGGGTCGCCATCCCCACGTCGCCACCGTCACCGAAGCCGACCAGTACGAAGGCGGGCAAGGTGCAACGGTCGTCGAGTTACGGCAGTAGCGATTCACACTTCAAATCACGACATACCTAACCGACAATGCAAAATGCAATCCTTTCCCCCACGATCTACGGACTCGCCAGCGCACCCGAGTTCCGTGAAACCCGCTGGCTTGCCCGGCTCATCGAGCAAGGCGGCCTCCCTGCCTCGGCAGGCACCGTCTCTCTCCACCCAAACATCTTCTTTCAGGGAGCCAAACACGCGCAGATCGACATTTTGCTTCAGGCCCACTTCACGGAACCCTTTACCCGCCCTGTTTTACTTCCCTACACCACACAACCCACGGAGGTCGCCTTCCGGGATGTTCTCGCGACGATCGATGTCAAGCGGCATGCGCATCCGGAAACTCACCCCGAACCTTCTGTGCGCTTGACCCCAAACAAGGCCCAAGTGCGCTACCGGGACAAAATCACGGGCCAATATACATGGCGCGACGCTCTTCAGGACAGCATCGAACAGGCTCGCAGCGCGAAGGAGTTTGTCAGATTTCACACCGGTTGGGAACCCTATGTTTGCAACCTTCTGCTGTTCTCGAAACTGAGAAAAGCCGACCTGCCGCCCGGGCCGAATGTATATCTGGCTTCCGACTCGACCTTCGACGACCTGCTCGAAAAACTATGCGTTTCGAGCCGCTTCGCACACTTCAGCAGAATCGGCAGCGTTCCCGTGCTTAGCTGCGATATGCTCCAGGATTCAGCTTCCGCTGCCGAACATTACACCCGTTTACAGCAGCTTCTAGGCGCACATAAGTACGTTCCAACTACGGTCACGCCTATGCAGCGCCCAGCCGTTGTCCCTGCCCCGATAGTGCAGGCGCAACACTTGCCTGCGTCTCCTGCGCCGCCAAGTGAGCAGCCTATTGACAAAGTCGGCCACTTCTCAAGAACTTCCAAAAAAGCTCCGCGCTGGGCAGTTCTTTTTCTCTGTATTTTCTTTCTCGCCATCCCAGCCGTTCTCGCATTTGCCATCTATGTTGCCTATTCCGCACTAGGGGCCAGGTTTGTCAGACACCATGCGCCCGCTGTCCATAGCGAACTAAGGACTTGCGCTTCTACCTCACCAGCGAACATCTGCGACGCGCGGGATATCTTCAAGCCGGGTGCAACGGTCTATGTGCAGTTCCTATCTCCCTCTGGCGATCGCAGGTCTGCAATCTTAAGGAACCCGAGAGGAGGGCTCGCCAGCCTGACTCCTGTGCCTCCAGGTTCGGGCTCAATGGACGAGTTTGTCATCCACCTGCCCGCAAACCGGAAGGCCGCGCAGGGCATCTACACCGTCTCCGGAATTGGCTCAGACGCAAACGGATCGGCACCGACAAAGATCACACACGATTTCATCGTGTCCCGGTAAAGCTCCGCCGTGTGGCCTCGTTGACGCGAACCGAACGGCAGGCGGCTAAAAATCCTCTACCAGCCGGACTTGCCTCGATCTTAATAGCCCAAACACCGTTACCCACGTCATCGGCCTCACCGCCTACCCGCACCGGGCCTCCGCCTCGGAAAACCACGTCGGCAATTCACTATTGTTCGACAGTGTCTAAGGCCATCGGAGCCTCTTTCCCAAGCAGCGAGGGCATGCGCTCCCCGATCGGCCCACCCGCCAGAAGCCCCGACGCCCACTCCAGGAACTGCACCCGCCTGTACGCCAGCAACGCCGCCCAAACCAGGTCTGCGTCGCTTGCCTCACTCACCAGCTTGTCTCGCAGCACAAGGTCTTCCTGCTGCTTGCCTTCGAGCGCCGACGAGATCTGCCGCGCCCAGGCAGTTCCTTCCTCATCGGCTTGGTAGAGCCCGCGGCTGATCCCTTCGGCCGCACACCGGAGATGGAAGTGCACAGCCGCTTCGTGCGCGGTTTCAAGGCTAGCCTCCTCCACCAGCCCTTTGCCGTCTATGACTTTCCCCGGCGCGGTTACCAGTTCATGAGCGATGGCATAACTCCCAGCCGGCTGCTGGCCAACCACAGGCAAGTAGAAGTCCACCCGCAGTATCCAGCGCAACAATCGCTGCGGTTCTATAGCCGGCTCTATCTCGTGGATCTGATCCCACTCCCAATGCCCATCCGCCATCATCATCGCTTCGCGGTCAGGCTGCGCCATTCGGTCCCAAATGCCAGAGCTCCGCAGCAGTTCCAAATGCCTCCGCCGCGAAGTCACCTCCGATCCCGCGGGCACTTCGTTCCCTTTTAGAAACTTCTCGCTGCCCGCCCGGTCCACCATCACCGCATGGAACAGCGCGACTCGCGCCAGATACCTGCGCAAGGCCCGTCGCTCCTCCTCTCCCACAGTCCGGCGCACCGGCTCCGGCCCGGGCGCGATCCGCAGCGGCTCATCATCTTGTTTGGCCCGGCGCGCCCGCCACCAGATCACTGGGAGAACGAAAGGCAAAAAAAAAATCGCCCCGGTACGGGCCAGCCACGCTGCATACCCAAGGCAAAACAATGGAATCAGCAGGAGCACACCAGTTTGCAAAACGTGCTTGCGCGCGCGCTTATCTTTATGCGCGCGCTTCAGGCTTAAGAAAACCTCCATCCACGTTGCCTTGCGGAGGAGCATGCGCCAATAAGCGCTTGAAAACAGATACCGAAAGAGCGAGTACATATGCGCTCGATCCTAGCAAGCGCACGGCGTTACTCGCCTGTGTTTCAAAACGAGTCAGCTGATAATTCCGCTCGCCCCGGTACGGTCACTGCCCAGGCGAGCTCGCCGGCAGCAGCCCGAATACCGCCACGCCGCCCGGCGTCCCCACGAAGACGCGCCCATTCGCCACCACCGGCGTGATGAACTTGTTTCCGTTCCCAATGGCATCACGGCCACTGGCAGCCTGGCTGCTGTTGTACACCTCATGCCCCAGGTCGGCCGCGTCGTAGGCGTGCAACACCGCCGGCGCGTTCTGCGCGCTTTCCACCGCCCACACGATCCCGTTCTGCGCCCCGTTCGACGACACGCTCGGCGTCGTCCCCGGATATTCAAACCTCACTGCGGACTGGCTCGTGGGCGCGACGCTCAACTTCCCATTCACGATCGTGTAGGCCTTCAAGGTGTCGTTGACTCCGCCGTAGTACACCGTGTTCGTAAAGTAAGCAGGGCCACCCCACTCCCCATTTGGGAACGCGCCCGCAATCTCCTGATACACATTGCTGTTATCGCGCCCGTTCGCGTTGAACTTACCCATGGCATTGCGGTCGGCAACATACAGATTGTCGTCCTTGCCTCCACCCACCACTAGTTGCACGGTATTCCCTGCGGCGTCCTTCAAATCCGGCAAAAGCATCGCCCCGCCCGAACCTAAATCCAGGTCCATCGCGGACTCCTGGACCGTGTTGTACGGCTCAAAGAAGTCCGCGACCGACAAGCCACCGGCGGTCCCCAGCTTGAGCAGCGCATTCCCAAAGTCGCCCTGGCTTGGAAATCCATTCGGCGTGAATCCAGCGTCCAGGGTCCCGTTCGCATCCGCCAGATACAGGTTGCCCACTGCATCCGCGGCGATCCCGTACCCGCTCATCCAGATCGACCCTTCGCTCCCATTCGGCGTCAGGTTCAGCACCGTCGTTTGCTTCAAGCTCTGCTCCGAATACCCCATCACCCAGCCCGTGTACGGTTGAATATCGCAGTGGCTGGTCCACCCCACGTAGATCGTCCCGTTTACGAGCGTCAGTCCCACCCGCTCCGCATACTGCCCTGGATCGAACACGACCTTTCCACCCGTCGAGTTCTCCCCCGTCCCCGGGTACGTCGCCGCGATCTCCGTTGGGCTGCCTGCGAGCTCGGCTCCAGTCGTGAGGTCAAGCGCGTGGAATCGCTGGTGATATCCGCCGCTCGCGTCCTTGGTCATTCCCACCACAAAGATCGCCCCGTTTGTCCCATACTTCCGGTCGATCACCGGCGTTGCCGTAATCCCGATCTCGGGCGAAATCTGCCCGCACCCATGCGGATCGCTCGGGGTTTCGCCCGTACCCAGGATCGAGCTCTTCCAAATCTGCACGCCCGTCCCCGCATCCAGGGCATACACGCTGTCGTGCTCCGTCGCCACATACACCACGTTCCGTGTGCCTGAGACCAACGTGAGCCCGCCCACATACAAGGGCGCTGCGTCCACCTTGCCATCCACCGGGTATACGCCCAGCAGCCCAAACTGCTGCTGGTTCACATTCGCCGGGGTCAGCACGGTTTCCGCCCGGTTCCAACCCTCCCGCGTGTTGTCGTAGTGGTACGTGGTCACATCCGGGCCGGCCGGCAGAGGCGTAGGAGCCGCCGCGGCTACCGTCAGCGACAGGGTCGCGCTATGGCTCAAGCTGCCGGAAGTGCCCGTGAATGTCACATTCCCCGTTCCCGCAGCCGCGCTCGCGCCCGCCTGGAGGCTTATGCTTTGCGCCGTGCCGGGAGTCAGACTCAGGCTCGCGGGGTTGGCAGTCACACCGGCGGGCAAGCCGCTTGTATTCACCTGCACCATTCCGGTAAACCCGTTTGCCGCCGTCGCCAGCAGCGTCGCCGGCACTGGGGCCCCGCCCACCGTAAGCATCGCGTTCGCGGGCGAAACCGTCAGCGTGTAATCCGGCGCGGGTGCCCCGGCTGTCACCGTCAGTGCCAACGCCGCCGTATGCGTGATCGCGCCGGAGGTCCCCGTCACCATAAGGGTCGCAGTCCCAGCGGACGCCGTACCCGCCGCGAAAAGCTTCACCGTGACACTCGCGCCCGGCTGCAGTGTCCCCGAAGCGGGCGAAGCCGTGACCCCTTCCGGAAGCCCGGAAACCGCCAGGCTTACCGGGCCGGTAAAGTGGCCAATCGCGAAAATCGTTTCGCTGAACTGCCCAGTCCCGCCCGCTGCGAGGGAAACCGCAGCGGGCGTCACCGCGAGATTAAAGTCTCCGCGCGAGGAACCACCGCAGCCGCCAAGTTCCATCGCCAGCCCGATCGCAAGAAACAGGCCGCATACTCTGAATCCGATTGCACGCACAAGCAATCTCCGGAAGCACTCGAATGGAGCAAGCTTCCCTATTCTACGAGGCAGCTCCCGGCTCGGCTCTTCACTGCGCGAATGCTTTCGGGATCGTCCCACCCTCTTCATAAGCGAAACACCGGGGCAGCTGCGGGTACATAGAAGTGCTACCGCGGCGTGTACCGCTGCGAACCTCGCCGGGACTGCTTCACATCTCTGGTGAGTGCGCGGTTTCCGGACGCGGGCAGTGCGCGATCCACGGTTAGCGTGATGATAGCGACCGCGGCGGCCTCAGCAAGGATGACAAACGCGAGCAGCAGCCAGCTGCTGAACGTCCAAACACTTGTGTCGAACCCGCGAAGGAACTGGTACCACTCCCCAAACAGCACCACCGCGAAAATTGCTACAAACAGCCCCAAAAACCTCGGTGTCACACCCGCTCCTGTCGACGCCCAGCCACCGCGTCAGATGCGCATTGGCATGATGATATACCGGTACCGGGTCTCATCCTGCGCATCTTCCGGCCGCATCTGCCCCGCCGATTGCGCATCCTTAAACTCCAAGCGTACCTCGCCCTGGCCGCCGACCGCTTTTAAGAAGTCCAGCAGGTACTGCGAATTGAACCCCACCATGATCGGGTCAAAGTTGTACGGCGTCTCGATCACGTCCTCGCTCTCACCAGCCTCGTTCGACGACGACGAAATCCGCAGCTCGTTCCCTTCCATCCGGATCTTGATCGCCCCCGACCGCTCATCGGCGAACTGCGCGACTCTCTGGATCGACTGCTGCAGCTCCTCCGAGCGCACCACCATGAACTTTGTATTGTCCCGCGGCAGGACGGCTTCGTAGTTCGGGAAGTTCCCCGAAAGCTTGCGGCTGGTGAGCACCCGCGCCCCCACCCGGAAGTACAGCTGGTGCTCGTCATCCGCGAACTCGATCTCGGTGGCATCCGTGTTCGCGAGTAGCCCTTGCAGCTCCTGCAAGGCCTTGCGCGGGATCAGGATCTTCCGCTCGCCGGTCACGTTCTGGAGGTTTTCGCCCGTCTTTTCGATGTGCGCCAAACGATGCCCGTCGGTCGCCACCATGGCGAGGGACTCCGCTTTCAAAATCAAGAGCGCCCCGTTGAGCGTGTACCGCGACTCCTCGTTCGAGATCGCAAACACCGTCTTTGCGATCATGTTTTTGAGCGAGACCGCCGGAATGCGCGTCCCCGCCCCTACCGGAAACTCCGGCACCTGCGGAAAGTTCGCCCGCGCCATCCCTACCATCTTGGTGTTCGACCGGCCCGCGCGGATCTGCACCCAATGGTTGTCCATCAGCTTGATCGAGACATCCCCATCCGGCAGCAGCTTGATGTAGTCATACAGCTTCCGCGCCGGGATCGTGCACGCCCCCGGCTTTTTCACCTTGGCCCCGCAGGCCGTCCGGAGGCTCTGGTCCAGGTCGGTTGCGGTAATCCCGAGCCGGTCTCCGTCAGCCTCGAACAGAAAATTCGACAGGATCGGGATCGTCGTCTTGCGCTCCACCACCGACTGCGCCGCGGTCAGCTCCCGCAGCAGCTCCGCCCGGCTCACGGAGATTTCCATCACGGCATTGTTCGCAGGCGCGGCCGCTACCGCCCCTTCGGAACCCACTTCCAGCTCCAACCCAGCTTCCGCCATCGCCGCGCTCCTCCGCCCGCCCCGGCGCTCCGGCCTGGGACACCCTCATTCTATGGGTCGCAACCCTTTCGCGCTCACCGTGAAAATCACGGAACTTCGACGGAAAACGTGCCCGGACCCGAAACGGGCCATGCGTCCCGATTCGGAAGCCACCTAGCTCTCTTGTGGCTTTCTTCGCGAATCGCCGGCCGAACGCGGTTCAGAACAGACTAAGGCAGGCTGTCTCACTAGGAACGCTTCTTCCACACTTTCCTGATCTGTTCAGTCTCCCCGACCCACGCGACCAAACCTGCGACTGCTTCTGCTTTTCGTTCCTTTCAAACAGGTACAAAAACAGCAGTCGTAACCGTTGAGCGAGGAAAACAGGAAAACCCGCCCCCGCCCACGAGAGGCCCGCTCCTACGCACGTCCTTGTTTTCCAAAACCAGCCTCCACCTGAGGCAAAACCGGAACAACCCGGCTCCAATCCCGGGTTCCTGCCCTAGTCTTTCTTCTTCCTCACACCCGGACACCCCACCCCTGTGCCAATCGGGCGCAGCAAAGCGGAAATCCTGTCCCGACCCGCGTCAGACAAGCCCCGCCCGATGCCTGCTTTTCCACGATGCCCTGCTTCTCCACTTTTCCTTGGATCTGTGAGTAAGGGGAACTATTCTCAGCGGCTCCATTTGGACTCGCCGGGCTTTGCTACACTGCGACCGGAACAGGGATAAGGTCAGGATCGACACTGCGCCCGTTGATGCTGCTGTTCGTGTAGCCGGCGGCGAATGGATGCAACAAAAAAGCTCCTTTTCCAGCCTGCCAGTCTCGGAAGGCGGTACCAAGCCGAATCCGGATAGAGATGAACTTTGGGCGGCACTAGCTTTACGCGACCCGGATCGCGGAAGATTGCACAAAACTCCATGGACGCCGAACTCCTCCGCCGCTTCCTCCTAAAACTCCCGCACGTCGAGGAAACCCTGCAATGGGGTGAAAAGCTTGTCTTCTGGGTAGGCGATAAGACGCTGGGCGGCAAAATGTTTGCACTCTGCGATCTCGAACCCGGCCGCCCACCCCTCGCTTTCCGCGCCGGCCCGGAGCGCTACCCCGAGCTCCTCGAGCGCGATGGCGTACGCCCAGCCCCCTATCTCGCCCGCGCCCACTGGGTCGCGCTTGAGCGCTGGAACGCTCTGCCCCCGCGCGAGCTCCTTCCGCTGTTGGAGCAAGCCCACACCCTCGTCTGCGCCAGGCTGCCCAAGCGAACCAGAGCTGCCCTCGCCGTGACTCCCGCGAAGTGCAAATGATTGGTCGCGGGCACACTGAATCATTTCCGCCGCCCATGCTCGCCATCCTAGGCACATCATGGCGCGCCTAGCCTACCGTGGCTATCAACAGAGTCCCGCTCGCTGTGGGCAGACGCTTTCAACTTCGACGCTTCCCTGTTCCTGTTCGACTTTTGCGGAGAGCTGCATGGGCAGCCGACACGTACACTCTTTGGCATGGCTGAGGAGAACAGGACCAAGCTGGAGTGGGGTAATTGGCAATGGTGGGCGACACTATTGCTTGCCGCATTTATCGGCGCTGCACTCGTCAAAGCACCTGCGGCTACCTGGGTTTGCTGTTATGGGTGTTTAAAAGGGTTCTACTGGTATCGAGCCTTGGGGTACAACAACTCCGTGATCTTCCTTATTCCTTAGCAGCACAAAATCCATATGACTTCATGGCTGCTGCGCTTGCGATCATTTTGCCCTGGTTTGCTCCGCCTTTGATAGCGCGCCTTTTTTCTTTAGACAAACGCGGGCTATCATACTGGATTGTTGAACTAATCATGAATCTCCTCAAGCTTTGGAACAGCGAAAATGCAGATAAACCGAAAAATGAGGCTGTGCAGGCTTTCGGCAAACGCCGACTTGCCTTTTTAGACATAATTTCAAATGTATTTGGGATATTGCTGGCAGTTGCTTTATTCCTAGTAAGTATCAACGTTGCGACAGCCATCGGTCTCAGGCAAGCTTACGAGAATAAAGCTGCCATCAGAGCTCCTACCTTAAACCCAGAACAGCGTGTTGGACTGAACGCTCTATTCGCCAATATGAGGACTAAAAAGGAGTGGGAGCTCCTCATGGCATTGATTCAATCCTACTCAGATCAGGACAACAAAAAACTGTTTCCGCCGGGCCACAACCCATTCAAAGAATAATGGGCGCAGGCAAGATCGGAGTCTGGTCTGCTTTCAGAGTAGCCGCTTTCACAATGCGCAGGGACAGACACCTACTGCACCGGTTAAAGGATTTGTCCTAGACTGAAGGGAGTTGAGCGCGTACTGCACTCGACCTAACTCCCCCCCACCCAGCCGCACCCCAAACCGCGCCGGCTGCGGCGTCCCCAGAGTGCGCCCCTTGCCAGCCAGCCGGGTTAGGTCTGCCCAAGCATTCAATCCGCGAACGGAACGCAAGCAGCCATCATTTCATCGGCACCCTATAAACTGCAGCCAGGCATTGCAGATGGCTGTGCATGCGGGTAAAAGGAGAGGCGAACGTGCCCAACATTGTTGATCAAATGACCGAACGCCTGCTATTTGACGCAGGAATCGGCGAGGGAATGCGGGTATTGGACGTGGGCTGCGGCCTTGGTGACGTTTCGACGATGGCCGCGCGGTTGGTTGGCACCACCGGACAGGTGATCGGGATCGACAAGAATCCAGCCATGATCGAGATGGCTGAAAATCGAGCGCGCCAGGCAAATGTTCGCAGCGTATCTTTCCAGCGCAGAAACCTTGAAGAACTCGCACCTGAGGACGGCATGTTCGATGCGGTGATCGGGCGGCGGGTGCTTTTGTACCAACCCAATCCTGTGTACGCTCTTCGCTGTGCGGTCGCTGTTCTCCGTTCAGGCGGTATTGCTGTTTTCCAGGAGCACGATGCCAATCCGGTGCCAAGCTGGCGAACGCCCCTGCCGCTGCACCAGCGGGTACACCAATGGATATGGGATATGCTCGCGCGGGAAGGTGCGGATAAACACATGGGTTACCATCTCCCGTCCTCGCTTAGCAAAGCGGGACTTACGCTGGAGCATGTAAGGGGTGAAGCGATCGTCCAAACTCCGGAGATCAGCTATCCCATCCATGAAATCGTTCGCGCCATCCTCCCCAGACTTACTCAGGAAGGGATTGTGTCTGAAGAGGAAATTGATGTGAATACGCTTGGGCAGCGACTCCTGGAGGAGCGCGTCCGTACAGGCGCAACCTATATAGGGGAGACTATATTCGGAGCTTGGGCGCGGAAAGTTTAGTCGGGCGGGGCACCGCTTTCCGCTCGCAGATGACCTGTTCTATCTTGCGCTTAGTGTCACCCGCACCCCAAACCGCGCCAGCTGCGGCGTTCCCAGAGTCCGCACCGGTGTGCGCCCTACATCCACGCTGCGGTCCAGAAGGTTTTCGACCGAGGTAAACACCTCCCACCGCGACCCGAAGTTATGTGCCGCGTACACGTCCAGCCGCGCGAACGGGTGCAGCACATACGTGTTCGCGTCATCGTCATACTGCCGTCCACTTATCCGCTCTTGCAGACTTAACAAGCCGACCCGGTCGCGCGAAGCCGTCACCTGCAGCGTCCCCGTATTGCGCGGCACCTGGGGAATCCAATTCCCTACCAACCCTTGTCCCGTGGCAAACCGCGTCACGGTCGCCCGCGCGAACTGATAGCCGCCCGTTACCTCCAGCCACTCCGCCGGGTGCAGCGCCCCGTCCACCGACACCCCCCGGCTCCGAATCTGGCCTAGGTTTTCACGCTGCAAAGTCGTCGCGGTCGGGGTCGTCTTCAACGTCAGCGCTGTGACGGGCCGGTTCACCTCTGTCCAAAAATAGCTCGCCCGCCAGCTTGCCGCCCACGATCCTTGCGCCGCCCCGGCCACCCCCGTTTCCCATCCCGTTGCCCGCTCCGCCCGCAGGTTCGGGTTCGGCAGGGTCGTCTTTTGCCCCACCTGCCCGGTCCGGTACAGCTCGTTTTCGGTCGGCGCCCGATACGCCCGGAACCCGCTCGCGCTTACCGCCAGGCTCCGCCCCAAACGCCGCGAAACCCCCGCCCGCG
Organism: Acidobacteriaceae bacterium; assembly: GCA_965218545.1. Lineage (GTDB taxonomy): Bacteria > Acidobacteriota > Terriglobia > Terriglobales > Acidobacteriaceae > EB88. The sequence goes on from CBDCLB010000003.1 coordinate 422,812, forward strand.
GATCCACCACCGTCTGGTCGATCTCCGGCAGCGCCGTCTTCGCCCCCGTTCCCAGCGTGTAGGTCGCCGCATCCCGGTTCACAAACCGATCCACCCGCGCCGACCCGCTCACCAACCACGGCCCAGGCGTCCAAAGCAGCTCCCCGTAGCCGCCGCCGTCGGTTTGCCGCGCCGTTGTGCTTGTTGCCGCCGCGCCGCGTGCGGTGGGCCGCTCGATGTCCTCGGCCCGCACATCGCGCACATCGCCCCCGGCCAGGCCTACCAGCGAGGCCCCAAACCCATGCCGCCACCGCACAGCCCCGCCCAGCTCATCCGCCGGGTCCTGCGCCCGCCGGGTCAGCGTTTCCGCCCGCCGCCCCACCGCGATCGACGAGAACCCTTGCCCGTAATGCTCCGACGACCCCCACGCCCGCCCCTGCCAATCCCCCCAATCCAAACCCGCCGCATACCGCCACAGCCGTGTCGCATTGGTGGTCAGCGGGGTGCCATTGTGGCGGCTCTCGTTCAGCACATTGCCCCGCAGCCAAACGCCATTGCCTGAGCCCGCAGCGCCAAACGCCCGCTCGCCCAGAACCAGCCCATTCTCCGCGTGAACGTTTGACCGCGCATCCACCGGCCCCCGCAGGTTCGGCGCGATCAGCGTATACCCGTCAGTCCCAATCAGCCCCGCGGCTGCCATCCCGCTCCACCGGCCCACAGCCCCCCGCACCCGCGCCCCGTTCTCGTTCAGCGCCTCCGCCCCATACCCGCTTTCCAGCACCAGTTCCGGCGCTGCTTTGGAGGGGAGAGAAGCCGGCTGGTCCGTGCTTTCAAGCAGCGGCACCGTCGAAATCTGCACCACCCCTCCCACCGCGCTCGACCCATACAGGTCGCTCACCCCGCCGCGCACCACCTCCACCCGCCCCACCGCCAGCGCGGGCAGCTCCTCCCAGTGGACCCATCCGCCATACGGATCGTTCAGCGGCACATCCCCCAGCAGCACCAGCGTGCGGCTCGCTGCGGTCGAGCCTAGCCCCCGCAGCGATACCCCTTCCGTCGTCGGGTTCGCCACCAGCGACGACGACCGGCGGAACAGGTCGAACCCCGGCACCGTCCGAAGCTTCCCATCCAACCCCACCGGCGCGGCCCGCCGCAGTGCCGCGGCGTCCAGCACCCGCGTACTCACCGGGCTTTCCAGCGCCGCCACCGGCGATCGGTACCCCACCACTTGCACCTGCTCGGGCTTAGCCGCGATTCCAGTTTGTCCGGGGACCGCCTGCCCCTGCGCCCCCGCGCTCACCAACCCAAAGAAGGCAGCCGCGCAGCTCCCCCACCCTAAAGCCCGTCTGCCCCTACGCTCGCGCATTGCCCTCCAAACACAAAGCCGGTCCCGCAATGCGCTCCACCCGTTCCCCATCCGGCAACTCCCGCAGCAGCTCCTCGATCGTCCGCCTCAGCACCGGATGCACCGCCCCGCCCGCGATCTCCGCCAAGGGCGCAAGCACAAACCGCCTGCTGCGCATCTCCGGGTGCGGCACCCGCAGTCCCGGCTCGTCGACCACCTGCTCCGGCCCCCACAGCAGCAGGTCCAGGTCCAGCGTCCGCGGTCCCTTCTCCACATATCCTGGGCCGCCGCGAACCCGCCCAAACCGCCGCTCTATCTCGTGCAGGCCAAGCAGCAGTTCGCGAGGAGACAGCCAAGTCCGCACCAACACCGCCCCGTTCACAAACGCGGGCTGGTCCCGCACCGGCCCCACCGGCTCGCTCCGCCAAAGCCCTGAACCCGCTTCCACCGCGCCCAGCTCCCCCAGCGCCCGCGCCGCCGCCCGCACCGTCTCCTCCGGCCCGCCCGCCGGCCCCGGCAGATTCGCCCCCAACCCGATGTACGCCGGCCGCCCCACCTACCCAGTCTATGTTCTCAGCCCCGGCATACACTAACCTCAACCAAACCAGGAGCCCGTCATGGAGTTCACCGTCCAGCAAGCCCAAGCCCAACTCCCCGAGCTGCTCGCCCACGTCGCCCGCGGCGAGGAGGTCGTCATCACCGACGGCGATGACAAGAAACCCATAGCCAAGGTCGTCGCCTGCCCGCGAAAAAGCCCCGTGCGCCTCGGCTGGCTCAAAGGAAAAATTCCCGAGCTCAACCCAGGCGACCCCTTCTTTGACCCGCTTCCGCAAGAAGAGCTCCGGCTCTGGAACGGTGAGGAGGATTGAGGTGCTTGCTTGGTGTACCCACTCTGGTTGGAAGTCAACGATAGCCTTGGTGCGCCCACGCGTTCTGGGTTACTCACAACAAACTGAGGAGCTATCTGTTTTGGGTGGATATGCGACACACTGACAGGAGTTCATCTAATGCGCTAAATATAATGCTTACTGGGGGCCAGTAAGTTTTCTCGCCATCATCGAGTAAGACGCTATACCTCAACTGGTGCTTCTTATGCTGTTCCGAAAAACCTATAACAACAGCTTGCGTTTCCTGGCTGACAGCAATATCCTTTGCTGCCAGCAGTCGAAGCAAAGCTTCCAAGTTATGCCGAATCTCGTTTTTCCGAATCTCCTGCTCAGTGCAGCCACGCTTCAAAAGTGCAGCCTTTAGGAAACAGTTCAGCAGCATGGCTGGCAAGACAATACATGGGGATCGCCGTCAGTTTTGTCGGGCACCCCTGGCTGTCAAGTTCGAGTGAACTCGCTAATTGCTGTGCGCTAATGCGGAAGTTTGCCCCATTTAAATATAAAGCCGGTGCGCTTGAAACGTAACTATCAACAGCAGGCTTCTTGGCCATTCGTTTTCTCCGTCCAATGCTTTATAGATGCACCTGTGCCGTCGGTCACACGCTACGCCTAAGACTCCTTAAAGCTGAAGACAAGCGTTGCCTGACGGCAACAGCTACGCGTGTCCGCAGTTTTTAACTGTTTGGAGCACTCCGCGTCTGGTATCGAGTTAAATTCCGTGCTCTTGCGGCCACCCCCTCAATACTCAATCCCCCTCTGCGCCACCACCCCACGCTGGTACGCATGTTTCCGCTCCCCCATCTCCGTCACCGTATCCGCCACTTCCACCAGCCGCGGGTGCGCATTCCGCCCCGTCAGGATCACATGCAGCAGCGGCGGCCGGTTCTCGAGCGTCCCGGCGATCTCCTCCGGATCCAGCAGCCCGTATCCCACCGCGTACAGGATCTCGTCCAGAATCACCATGTCCCACTCGCCCGACTCGATTGCCCGCACCGCCTCCGCCCAGCACTCCCGAATCAGCCGCACATCCTCCGGGTCCGTTTCCGCGCCCCCCACCTTGATAAACCCGCGCCCCATCGGCCGAATCACAAAGTTCTCCCCCAGGGCCGCCGCCGCGTCCAGCTCCCCGTAGTGCCATGAGCCCTTGATGAACTGCAGCATCAGCACCCGCATCCCGTTGCCTGCCGCCCGAAACCCCGACCCCAGTGCCGCTGTCGTCTTCCCCTTGCCCGCGCCCGTAAACACCAGCACCAAGCCCCGCCGCTCTCCCGCCGTCTCGTCCATTGCCTGAGCGTACATCCCCCGCGACCACCCGCACATCTCGCCATGTATGAGCAGATCCAGCAAATCCGCCTGGAAGGGCCTTCTCGCCGGAGCGGCCGGCGGCCTCGCCGCCACCCTCGTCTTGGACGGCTTCGGCAAGGCTTCCCTTGAAGCCACCCGCAAAGTCGAGGACGCCGCGGGGGGCCCCCACACCTACACGCACCAGCAGGAAGAGCAGTTCCAAAACTTCGAGCGAGCCCACATCGGCACCGTCGAAAACATCGCGCAAGCAACCGGCGCAAGCCTTACCGAGCGGCAAAAGAAGCTGGCCGCCCCAGCGACCCACTACCTCTTCGGAACTCTCGCGGGCGCAGCCTACGGCCTCCTCGCCGAGTACTGGCCAAGCGCCCGCTTCGGCTTCGGCACCGCCTTCGGCATCTCCCTCCAGCTCGGCGCGACTGAAGGCGTCCTCCCCGCTCTCGGCCTTATGCCCTCGCCCCTTGACACGCCCCTGTTCCTCCACGCCGGAGGGTTTGCCTCCCACGCCGTCTACGGTGCCTCAACCGAAGGAGTCCGCCGCCTGGTCCGCAAAGCCCTCTAGTGCCCTGAGTGGTACGGGTGCCCCGCCAAGATCGTGCAAGCCCGGTAGAGCTGCTCGGCCAACATCACCCGCGCCAGCTCATGCGGAAACGTCATCGGCCCGAACGAAAGCAGCCTTCCGGCCGCGCCCCGGGCCCCTTCACTCCAGCCATCTGCGGGCCCCACGGCGAACACAAGCAGTTGCGTCCCCCCGTCTTGGTACTTGCTCAGCATCCCGGCAAACCCTTCCGACGAGACGGCGGTACCCCGGCTATCGAGCAACACGGAAACCGGCGCGGCCCGCCCGCGCCCCTTCTCCACCGAGGTCGCAAGCGCCGCCTCCGAGCGAAACACCGGCGCATCGACCGTGAAGTACGGCGCAATTCGCGCCAGGTACTCGTCCAGCATCCGCCGTGCCGCCCCCGAGCCCGCTCGCGGTGCCACTGAGGCAATCTGGAGCTTCACTTCGCGCCCACCCTGGAACGATTCTGTATCTGCACAACTCAGTGTTGCCCAAACCCCGTTTTGTTGCGAGCTTGGCACTCGCTGCGTGAGCCGTCCCGCTAAGCTGCCGAGCGGAACGAGCCGCTCTCCCTTGAAGAGACATTCGTCTCCCCTGTCCCGCTTGGGCCCGTGGCAGCGGCGATTTGGGTTGACTTTCAACCTCTGCGCGCATCCCATAAAAACGGAAATGCTTATCCCCCAGTGTGGTGCACCGAGGGATAGGTTCAGCGTTTCCGCTTTAACCGGACGATGGTAGCAACGGCAAGCAGAATCGCCGGTCAACAGCGATTCTGATTCCCGGATGTACCCAGGACATGTGATTGTCCACCGGCCACCTCCAGCAAGAAACCGGCGCTTCCGACGGTCTATCGGAAACGCCGTTCAGGCCGATCTCCTGGCCCATCCCGTTTCCGGCACCACCTGCTGTTGGCCGCTCCAGTGTAGAGGACATCGCTTCCCGCCCAGCGAGTCGAAAGTAACGTGGGTGAAAAAGCAAGGTGTTGTCAGCCTCCCCGCCTTGATACGCTTTCGAGCGCGTTGCTTTTACCCAATCCCTCTACAATCTCCCCATGCGACTGGCCTTTTTCGGCGGCTCCTTTGACCCGCCTCATCTGGGCCACCTCCGCATCGCCCGTGCCGCCGCCCAGCGGCTCGCGCTCGACCAGGTCCTGCTTGCGCCTACGGGCCGCCAGCCGCTTAAGTCCCACGATCCGGCCCCTTTTGCGGACCGGCTCGCCATGGTCGAGCTCCTTATCCAGGGCGCGCCCCGCCTCGCCGCCTCCCCGGCTGACACCCCGCAGCCCAACAAAGCCCCCAACTACACCGTCGACACCCTCGCCCGTCTTCGCCCCACGCTCCCGCCCCGCGCCCAACTCTTTTTCCTGGCTGGTGCCGACTCCTTCCTCACCCTCCACCACTGGCGCTCAGCGGAACTCCTCCTGCAACCCGGAGCGCTCCTCGACGGGTGGATCCTCGCCGCGCGCCCCGGCTTCCCCCTCGATCACATGCAAGGAGCCCTCCTCCCCGGCTACACCTTCGGACCCGCTGCCGAAGCTCCGGGCCCCGTTCTTACCTATTCCGTTCACGATGGAAGCGGCCGGCCGGGGATCCCCATCCACATCCTTCCCGACCTCGACGACCCTTCTGCCGCCACCGCCATCCGCGCCGCCCTGGCTGAAGGCCGCGAACCCCCCGAGCTCCCGCCCGCCATCGCCGGGTATATTCGCGACCACCGCCTGTACACCGTGCTACGGTAGACAAAGTGCCGCCCACCCCCGAAACCCGCGCCATGGTCCTCGCCGCCGCCGAGATCTGCGAAGATAAAAAAGGCACCGACATCCGCATCCTCGAGCTCGATCCCATGGATGCCGGCTTTACCGATTTCTTCCTGATCGCTTCCGCCTCCAACACCCGCCAAACCGGTGCTATCGCCGACGAGATCGAGCTGCGCCTCAAGCGCGAGTTCGCGCAGTACGCGCGCTCTGTCGAAGGCCGTCGCCAGGGCGAGTGGATCCTGCTCGACTACGTCGACTTCGTCGTCCACATCTTTACCGAGCAAACCCGCGAGTTCTACGACATCGAGCGCCTCCGCAAATCCGCCCGCTCCGTCGCCTCGCACGAGCTTGCCGCCGAGCTGAACAAGAAAACGGCAGCTGCCCGCAAAAAAGCCCCGGCCAAGCAGCTGCCGTCCGAAACCAGCCCGGCAGGCAGCCTCAGCATCACCCTCGACGAAGGCGAAACCCCTTCGGCCAAAAAGGCCCACACGAAATCCGTACCCAAGAAAAGCTCAGCGAAAAAGGCCGCCAAGAAAGCCCCTGCCAAAAAGGCCGCGGCCAAGAAAGCAGCGCCCAAAAAGGCCGCCAAGAAAGGCCTCGCGAAAGCCCCGGCACGCAAGCGGGCCGCCTCCGTGGAGGACCTTTCCCCACGCGCTCTTCCCAGCAGCCGCGCCTCAAAGCAGCTCCCGCCCCCACAGGACGAGTAAACCGCGCCACTTACTTACCTCCCGAAATGGCAGGAGGCTTCCCCAGCGCCTGCTCCACATACGGCAGCACCGTCCCAGCTACCTTCCGGTACCCCGCCCCGTTCGGGTGGAGGTAGTCCGGGCTCATCAGCCCCGGCACCCCATACACCCCTTCGAGCAGGAACGGAATCTCCGCAAGCCCGTATGCCCGCGCTACCCGCGCATTCACGCCGAAAAACTCCCGCATCACCGGCGTTACCAGCCCCGGCGGGAGATTTGACCCTCGGTAGAGCCGCAGATCGAGACCCGCCACAACTACCCGCGCATGCGCCTTCTTCAGGCTCTCCACGATCGCGCGCAGGTTTCGGTCCGTTTCCGCCCCCGGTACACCGCGCAGCGCGTCGTTCACGCCCAGCTCCAAGATCACAACTGCCGGATGCGCCGTCACCACCTCCGGCAGCTGCCGCATCGCTTCCGCCGTCGTCTCGCCGCCCACCCCGTCGTTGACGACGTTCGCCCGGTACCCGGCAGCGGCTAAGTCTTGCCGCAGAAAATCCGGATACGCCTGCCCCGCCGGAGCTCCCACCCCCGCCGTCAAGCTATCCCCAAAACACACCACCGTCTGTGCCCGCGCGGCCCACCCGGCAGCCAGGAGCACAAGCCCAAGAATCCATCGCATACCGCAAAGGTAAACCGCCCGGCGCATCAGGGGAGCGGGAGCGAGATCGTGAGCCCCATCCACAGCAGCGCTCCCACGAGAACCATCCACCCGCCCAGCCGCAGCAGCCGCGGGTGCGGCTCGGGCTCCATTGTTTTCGCATGCAGTAGCGAAACGAACTCGTGTTGCGTTGGCGGCCGCCCTCGTCGCGCCCACTGCGAGAGCAGCAGCCCCCCAAACGTCACGAACTGCGCGCCTAGTTCGACCCAATGCCACGGCGAGTGCCCATGCTGCATCGCAAGCCTCCCAACCTCCCCAGCATAGCCCCAGCCTCCGAAGTCTCATCCCACCCATAAGACCCGCCATGCCCCGCATCCTCATCACCGGCCCCACCGGCAACGTCGGCCTCCCGCTTCTCCGCGCGCTCCACGGCCACCCGGGCGTCGAGCTCCTCGCCGCCGTCCGCGACCCAGCCCGCGCCGCCCAGGCTCTCCAGCCTTTCCCCCTGGCCCAGCCCGTCCCGTTCGACTTCACCAGCCCCGCCACCTACGCCCCCGCCCTTGCCCAGTGCGACCGCCTTTTCCTCCTCCGCCCCCCACAGGTCGCGAGCGCCCTCGGCCCGCTCATCCAGGCCGCCAAACGCGCCGGTGTACAGCACATCGTCTTTCTGTCCGTCCAGGGCACCGAGCGCAACCCGCTCCTTCCCCACCGTCGCACTGAAAAGCTTCTCGAGAAGAGCGGCATCCCCTACACCTTTCTCCGCCCCGCCTACTTCATGCAGAACTTCCTCGGTCCGCTCCACGCCGACCTCGTCGAGCGTCGCCGCATCTTTTTACCCGCCGGCCGCGCCCGCTTCACCCTTATTGACACCCGCGACATCGCCCGCGCGGCCGCCCGCATCCTCCTCGACCCTGCTCCCCATGCGGGCCGCGCCTACGCCCTCACCGCGCAATCCAAACTCACCTTCCCCCAAATGGCCGCCGAGCTTTCCGCCTCCCTCGAAACACCCATCCGCTACATCTCCCCTACCCCCTGGCGCTTCTACCGCGCCAAGCGCCGCGAAGAGCTGCCCCGCCCCTTTATCCTCGTCATGCTCCTGCTCCACTTCCTCCCCCGCTTCACTCCCGAGCCGCCCGTCACCGGCGACGTGCGACTCCTCACCGGGCAGCCGCCTGCCGAGTTCCCGGCCTTCATCGCCCACCACCGCGCCGCGCTCGAGAGTCGCCGACCACAGGTCGCCACTCCTTCGTGAACCCGACGGCAGCTGGTCCAGTCCTGAGCGTCTCGCAGCGCACAAAAGCCCTACCTACCGGGGAGTGGGTACGGCAACCGCTACCGGCAGTGTGGGTTTGGCGAACCGGTCCTGCCATTTCTCCTTCAAGCCCAGGATGGGCCCCTCGAAGAACCGCCGCGCAAGCCATGCGATGCCGGTCGAAACCCCGATGCAAACGAGCGCCTCCCCACCCCACACCCCGAAGTTGCGGAGCGCTGCGGGCTGCGTGTGCCGCTGTAAGACTCCCCCCAGTTTCATGTACACCAGCACATTCACAAGGTAGAGCCCATAACTGATGTACCCGTAGAACGGCAGAAATCCCGTGGAATTCGTGCGCCCCGTGCGTAGGAGCCGCGTGTGGTCGCGCTTTAACCCAAGCAGAAGCACGCCGCAGGCTCCCCACGTAAACGGCAGATCCGCGAGCGCGTCCAGCGTCTTGTCGAAGTGGAACGCCGTCAGGTAAATCGTGAGCAGCGCAAGGGTCCCGCTCCCTGCCGGCACCGCCCCGCCCACGCGCGCCGCGTTGCCGACGTGAATCCGCTACTGCCGCAGAAGCAGCGCCGGCAGGGCTCCATACGCGATGAAGTCCAGCACGAACGGCGTCTTATAGTTGATATCGACGTGGCCCAGCAAATGGATGGCCGGCAGGCGCAACAACGGCTCCAGGACGATCACGGCAAGGAGAATCCGGAACAGTGTCCGCTCCCGCAAGTGCCGCACACACGTGGGCCACAGCAGATAAAAGTGCTCCTCCACAGCGAGCGACCACAGCGATCCATACTCATTCAGCGGCGCGCCGAACAGCCTGGAAAAATTGGCGATAAACAGCACCGCGGCGAGAAGAAAGCGGAAGTCGATCGCGCCCCACAGCTTCAACACTGCGAGAACGACGAGATACACCGGCACGATCCGCAAGACCCGGCGGATGTAGAAGTTCGTATAAAAATCCTTCCGCTCCCGTGCTTTGAACAAGAGCGTCGTGATCAGGAAGCCTGAAAGCACGAAAAACACGTTCACGCCAAAGCGCCCGCAGCCCACCACGGCCGACGCCAACGGCCCCCAAACCCTTCCCAGCTCGCCGTGCCAGGCGAAGCTGCCGAACCCGTGAAACAGGATCACCATTAATACCGCCGCGCCCCGGATCGAGTCGAGCGACGGCATGTGCCGCAAGATCAGGCTGCGCTCGGCCGTTTGTCGCGCGGCCGCGGGAGCGGCGGAAAGGGTCATGCTTACCTCGAATGGAAATAGACCTCGCGGATACGCCCATCCTCCTATAAACCCGCTGTGCGGTCGACAGTACGCGGGCGTGTTGTCGTTTCGATTGCACCGCGGGCTCGAACAGGATCGGCCTTATCGCGGGCGACGAAACGCGCCTATCCCACTAACCGCCGCAACACCCCGCCCGCTCCCGCGAGCTTGTCTCGCGCGGCCTCGGCATCCAGCCCCAGCCGCCGCATCACCACCGCCGTCTTCACCTCACCGCCCGCGCGCCCGAGCAGCTCCCCTGCCTCGGCCCTGGAAATCCCGCAAATCTCCCCCACAATCCGCGCCGCCCGATCCCGCAGCTTCGCATTCGTCGGCTGCACATTCACCATCAGGTCGCCATGGACATAGCCCAGCCGCGCCATCACGCCCGTCGAGATCATGTTGAGCACCAGCTTCGTCGCCGTCCCCGCCTTCAAACGCGTCGATCCCGTCACCACCTCCGGCCCCGTTTCCACCGTCACCGGGAGCTCCGCCGCCCGCTCCACCGCCGAGCCTCGCACGCAACTCACCCCTATCAGCAGCGCTCCAGCCTCCCGTGCCGCCTCCATCGCGCCCAGAACCCAGGGCGTCCGCCCGCTCGCCGCGATCCCCACCACCACATCCCGGGCATTCACACCCAAGGCCCGCACCGCCGCCTCCCCTTCCGCGGGGTCGTCCTCCGCGCCTTCAATGGCCTCCCGCAGCGCCCGGTCCCCGCCCGCGATCAACCCCACCACCATCCCCGGCGGCACTCCAAACGTAGGCACACATTCCGACGCATCCAAAACGCCTAAACGCCCCGACGTCCCCGCGCCGCAGTACACCAGGCGGCCCCCGCCGCCCACCCTCTTCGCCGCCGCCTCCACCACCCGCGCCACCGCCGGCAACACCCGCCCCACCGCCGCAAACGCTTCCCCATCCGCCGCGTGCATCGCCTGCATCATTCCCAGGGCATCCAGCCCGTCCAGCCCCGGCCCTCCCCGCCGACTTTCCGTCGACAAAACGCCCAGCTCTTCCCCGGCACGCAACCCGATCTCCTCGCGCAAACTCCCTCCTTTAGGGCATATCCGAAATCAGTGGCCTCTGCGACAATCGCAAGGGCTAACCGACCAACCCTTGCATGAAACTTCGCTGCCTCAGCTTCTTAACAGCTGTCTTTCTCCCGCTCGGAGCGCAAACCGCGCCCCAGCCCCTCGCCCACCCAGACTCTCCCGCAAGCCGCGTCTGGTCAACCCTCGCGAATGGGCGCGACCTCGTCGCCGCCCACCCGCAGGATCCGGCACGCCTCATCGATCTCGCCTACACTCTCACCGATGCAGGCGTCGGCGACGAAGCCCGCGAAGTCGCGCGCCGAGCCATCGCCGTCGCCCCCAACTCCGCCTTCACGTACAGCGCGGCAGGCTGGGTGCTCCATCACAACAGCATCGGCGTCGACTACGGCCCTGGCTACAGCTACACCGAATCCTTCGCCGCCCTCCGCAAAGCCGTCGCACTCGACCCCGGCAACCTCGACGTCCGCCAAAGCCTCGCCAATAGCCTCGAGTACAACGAAATCGGCCTGCGCTACGCTCCCGACGCCCACCTCGCCGAGGCCATCGAGCAGTATCGCTACGTCAAGGCGCACCAGACCGTTGTTGAGCCGCAGGTCGAGAACAACCTGGCGATCGACCTGTTCTATGCGGGCCGGTTTGCCGAGGCCGCGCAGGAAGCCGCCGCTCAGCCCCCCTCGCCCACCCTGGACGGCGTCGCCATCGGCGCGATTGCCGCCCTGCAAGGAGCGGATGCCGCCATCGCCCTCGTCAACGGCCTCTCCGGCGACCCCCAACGCCGGACGGCAGCGCTCAACCTCGCCGCCGAAGGCCTTTACACCCTGCGCTTCTACCCGGAAGCCGCTGCCCTTCTCACGGCCGGCATCGGCGACGGGACCGCCCCCGCCTCCACCCTCGCAAAAATCCGCCTATTTACCAGTCTCAAGCGGTACCAGCCTGCGGAGCTCCCCGCGGACGACCCCCGCCGCCCCGTGCAGCAGTTGCTGACAAGCGCCATCTCCGGCACCCTCACCGATACCGAGCTAGCTTCGCTCTTTACGCGAAACGCCTACCCCGGCGAAGAACAATGGAAACAGCTCCTCCGCGACATGCGTACCGCTCTCGGCATGCAGCAAAACCTCATGGAGCGAACCGGCCTCCCCGCCGCCGTCCTGCGGGACATGGTGCTCGGCAATATGCGCATCCTCGCCGAACCCGGCAGCGGGCCGGGCTGGCCCATCGATGTGCAGCTGTTCGCGCTTCCGCCCCGCCGCTTTTTCGTGACCCGCGAAAACGGCGCTTTCAGGATCGTCGCTTCGGCCGGCGAAAACGCAGCCATCGGCAACGAAACACTCGCTCTTCTCCACGAAGACAATCCGGCGGAAGCCTGCGCCCTCCTCGATTGGCAACGTGGCCAAACGGAACGTGGCGACGGCGACGACCCACTTGGCGGCCCCTTGCTTGCACGCTTCTGGACCAGCGGGTCGCACGAGCCAACCCCTTCTATCGAGACGGCTGCCATCTCCCTCCTGGCATCCACTCCCGAGGTCATTCCCTACCTTCCTCGCCTCATTGCCCAGCGCGACAGCGCGCCGCCGGGAGGACCGCGCACCAGCCTCGACCTCCTGGTCGCCACCGCGGCGGCGGAGGCTCGGGACAGCAACAAAGCTTCGGCCGCTGCGGAAGCCTTGCTCCGCCTCTACCCAGCCTCGCCTACCGCGATCCGCCTCGCCGGACGCGCCGACGCCCTGCGCCAGGACTGGACCGGCTGGAATGCCATGCTCGACGCCCGCCTGGCCGCGCACGCCGCAAACCGCGATCTCCTGCTTGAAAAAGCCGTCGCCCTGGAATCTCAAAAGAAGTACACCCAAGCCCAGGCGACCCTCCGCAGCCTGCTCGACAGCGGCCACGTGCTCCCGGGCGACTACAACAGGTACGCCTGGCTCAGCCTGTTTACCGGCGAGGTCTACGGGAAGGCTCTCGATGCCGCACAACAAGCAAGTCTGGGCCGCGGCAGCGACTTCGCGAGCCTCCACACCCTGGCCTGTATCTATGCGGTTCTCGGCCGCACGGATGAAGCTCGCCAAACCGTCCTCCAGGCCATGGCGGCGGCCAATCTCGTGGAGCCGGACTCGCAGGTCTGGTTCGGTTTCGGCCTCATCTACGAGCAGTTCGGCGACCGGGCCGCGGCAGCCGCCGCGTTCAAACGCGTGGAAAAACCCACCGGTCCCCTCGACCCGGTCGACACCTACGTGCTCGCCCAAACACACTTAACCTCGTCACAAAACCTTCTCTTGCACTCTCGATAAAGGGCGTTTGCTCCCACTCTAGCGCCGGAGCGCACTCAAATTCGGCTTTTCCCTACCACGGCGCTCATTATCGCGTGGGAGGACACCCGCTCTCGCCGCCCCACAACGGTTTCAAGGTGCCTTGTGGCGGACTTTCCGGGGCTTGAACTTCGAGCTCCCCGCCCTCCCCAAAGCACCACCGTCAGCCGCACACTTGAACAACGCTCTTCTTTACTTGTGCAAGGGCTAAAACACTGAGAATGGTAATTGAAATACTTCGATATCCTTGTAGGTGTCCGCTTGCATCATTCGCAGTCTTTCAGGCGAGCCCGCAGCAGTGATCAAAGAGTGCTCGCGGGTCCATAAATATCTTCATGCATGAAAACTCAATAAGCCCACGCGACGCGCTGAAATAAACAAGGAGAGAGTACAAGATTCCGTTAGGAGTCGTGATCGAAGATGGCGACTCGCTCTGCACTACTCACAGGAGTGGTTGCGTGAGCGGATCGACCATGGACACGGCAATCTCAAAGATGTTTGTTGGAAGAGACCACATATTTCCTGTAAAGGCCCGACTTACAACACGGTTCAAGTGTTTCCGCGCGCCGGCGATGGGTGCGACGTCCAGAAGCTTAACTGCAAAGATTAGGTAAATAGAAAGCACCTCGGTTTGAGGTGGCCTGTAGGCTTTGAGCTTTCAAGAAAGCGGAAGAACGAAGAAACCTGCGTCGGTGTGGTCAACAAGAATGCAGTCCGTGCCGACTTTGCGTCTTTCACGGACTAACTAGGTAAGCAGTGTGCCGTTACCTCAAGCGTGACACATCCCACAGCTCTCGCGCGGGATCTAGTACGTTGGTACAGCCTGCGCGATTAGCAGCCATGTCGTGGCCGGTATTCGCAAAGCTTCGTGCACCTATCAATCAATTACTTTCGAGGTCAGCCGGTCCACCACCTCATCAAATCCCTCTAAGTCCGGATACTCGATCACAATCTTCCCCCGTCCGCCTCGGTCCTCGATCCGCACCTTCATCCCTAACTCCTCGCGCAGCGTTGCTTCCATCTCCCGGACATTTGGGTCCGCCGCCTCCCGCTCCTCGGGCCTCGCTTCCCGGCGTTCCGGGTTGAGGATTCCCTTTACAAAGGTCTCTGCCTGCCGCACGCTCATCGACAGCGCCGTCACCTTTTGGGCCGCCCGACGCATCTGCTCGGCATTTTCGAGCGCCAGCAAAGTTCGCGCATGCCCAAATGTCAGCGCTCCGCCCTCCACCGAAGCCTGCAGATCTTCCGGCAGCTTCAAAAGCCGCATATAATTCCCAATCGAGGCCCGGTCCTTCCCCGTCCGAATGCTCATCTGCTCCTGCGTCATTCGAAACTCCCGCGCCAAGCGCCCAAAGGCCCGCGCCTGCTCCATCGGGTTCAGGTCCGCGCGCTGCAGGTTTTCGACAATGGTCGCCTCCATCGCCTGCTCGTCGTTCATCGCCGCCACGACCGCCGGGATCGTCGCTCGCCCCGCCTTCTGCGACGCGAGCCACCGTCGCTCTCCGGCAATCAGCTGATAACGCCCACCCTCGAGCGCCCGCACCAGAACCGGCTGGATCACTCCCACCGCCCGAATCGAACCGGACAGCTCCTCGAGCAGCGCTTCGTCAAACTGAGACCGCGTCTGATAAGGATTGCGGTCAACTTGGTTGACCGGGATCTCGAACGCCCGTCCGTCAGACCCGGCGGGCGAAGCCGTGCTCGTCTGCGCCTCCACCGGGCGCGCCTTCGGCAGCAAAGAGTCCAGGCCTTTCCCCAATGCCCGCCGCTTCCCGCTCGCGTTCGTATCCGTTGTCGCTTCCATCCCGCGCTCTCCTTGCTCTCAACCTCGTCCAGCATCGACTGCATTTGATAGATTGCAGCTGCTGCTCAGTGGTAGGGCCAAAATCGCACCTCCCGTGCGGCCTTAGCCTCTGCCGGTTTCCGACGGCTCTTCAGTCCATTGCGCTTCATCAACTCCAGGGCCAACTCCCGGTATGCTTCTGCTCCGCGCGACTTCGGGTCGTACAAGAGCACCGGCTGCCCATAGCTCGGCGCCTCCGCCAGACGTATATTGCGCGGGATCGTTGTTTTCAACAGCTTCTCGCCGAAATGCTCCTTTAAGTTGGCAGCGACCTGCTGCGCGAGGTTTGTCCGGTCGTCGTACATGGTCAGCAGCACGCCTTCAATCTCGAGCTTCGGGTTTAAGCCTGCCCGCACCCGTTCCAAAGTATGCAGCAACTCCGAGATGCCCTCCAGTGCGAAATATTCCGCCTGCATAGGGATGAGCAGCGAATCTGCTGCCGCCAAAGCATTCAAGGTCAGCAGGTCCAGCGCGGGCGGGCAGTCGAGAAGAACGAAGGCGTGGGCGTCTCGCGCCTCCACGAGGGCCTGCTGTAGTTTCAGAGCCCGGTTCTCCTGCTCCATCAGCTCGACCGTCGCTCCAACCAGGTCTTTGCTCGACGGCACGATTTTGAGTGCCGCGATTTCGCTTTGGATGGCTGCGTCGGCCAACGAGGCACCATTTACCAGGACATCGTAGGTGGAAAGCCTCTCCTCATCCCTGCCAAGGCCGAAGCCGCCGGTGGTGTTCCCTTGCGGATCGATGTCTAGGACCAAGGTCGGAAGCTCTTCCAGCGCAAGCGCAGAAGCCAGGTTGATGGCGGTCGTTGTTTTCCCGACTCCGCCCTTCTGATTGACAACCGCTAGCACTTTTCCCATGGCCACAACCACTCTAGGTCTACAGCTCAGAAAGCGCAAACTGTTCCACGTGGAGCATCCGGGTCACTGCAGCACTCTTTTGCAGAAAACTATCAAACCTTCACGAGTACCGCGCAAGGGTAGCTTTTGCCCTACTTCAAACTCGCCCATTTCATCGGCGAGCTTTTCCACCGCTGAGCGCGTCGTGAGCAGCGCCATCGATCCACCTGCAGTCAAGCGCTCGGCGGACGTCCTGCAAGCAAGCTGCATCCGCTCTACTGCTCGCAGACTCACCACATCGAAGCTCTCGCTGCGCGGCAACGACTCCGCCCTGCCCGCATACACAGTTGCCGTCAGGCCGGTTTCCCGGCACAGCTCCTGCAAGAAAGCTGCTTTTTTCCCATGGGATTCCGCCAGAGTTACCGCAATTTCCGGCCTCGCCAACGCGCAGACCGCACCGGGAAACCCGGCACCAGAGCCGACGTCCAGCATGGTGCGGGCCTCCGCAGGTAGCACGTACGCAAGCTGAAGAGACTCGCCGAAATGCTTGACGACGATTTCTCCAGGATCGCGGACCGCAGTAAGGTTCGTCTTCTTGTTCCAGCGAAGCAGCAGTGCCAGATAAAGTTCAAAGCGACCGGCGAGCCCCTCCGAAAGCTGAACCCCGGCAGCTTGGTCGAGCAGTTCAGCGATCTGCCCGGCAGTCACGTGCGCGGCAGCCGCCAGCGATGCGATGCAGCAACGAATGCCGTGAACAAGGCGAGCGACGGCTGGTCGTCTGGGTAGGACCGTTCTGGATGCCACTGCACCCCAAGAATGAACTGCTCTTCTGGCGAGGCGCTTTCGACCGCCTCAATTGTGCCGTCAGGTTCGGCCAGCGCAGCAATGCGGAGGCCGTCTCCCACCCGAGCGACCGCTTGATGATGGCTGCTGTTCACTCGTGGGGCCGTGCTGTCAAGAAAGAAGCTGCGTAGAAGCATAGCTTCCGGCTCGACCTTAAGCGTGTGACTCAGGGGCGCTTTCTCCTGCCCAGGTGCTGGGGCATGGCTGCTGCCTAAGTGCTGAGCGAGGGTTCCTCCTCGCCAGACATTCACCATTTGGAGCCCAAAACACACGCCAAGCACCGGCTTCCGAAGATGAAAGGCGTCCTGCAGCAGAAGCTCGTCGGTCGCTTCGCGCGCTGCATCCGCAGCAGCCGTTTGCGGCTGCACCGGCTCGCCATATTTCTGTGGGTGCACGTCCGCTGGACTTCCAGGTAGGAGGACACCGGCGCAATCTGCGGCAAGGGTGGCGGTTTCAGAAGGAGGCATGCCGAGGGGAATGCGGACCGGCTCACCGCCGACGCCCTCCACAGCCGCTGCATACTGCGGCCAGCAACGCTCGTTGTAGTCCGAATCCCGGGAGGTTGGCACAGGAATTGCGATTCGCGGTTTTTGATGTGGGCTGTTCATGATACCTCTCCATCATAGATGGGGAGCGGCGCGGGTTGGGATCGCCACGAATGTGCAAAATAAAGCGTTGAGATTCGTGAATGCAGCTCTGCGGTCAGGTTATCGGCCGATCGGGCAGTAAGGCCGACGGTAGAGATCGGCTCGCCGACCGCGAGCTTCACAGGGGAGGGGAAGAGCACGCCGCTTCCGATGGGGAGCAGCTCATGGGTGCCGATGAGAGCCATGGGAATGAGAGGGACTCCGGCGCGGATCGCCATGAAGGCGGGCCCGTTGAGAAAGGATTCCGGTTCCCCCGTTTTGGTACGCCCCCCTTCCGGGAATATAACGAGCGGCATACCGGTTTTAAGGGTCTTGACGCCGCCCGACAAGCTGGCAACAGATGCGCGTGGATTCTCAACATTGACTGGAATCTGTCCCGACCGGCGAAGGTGCCAGCCGACAAACGGGATTGTCCACAGGTCGTGCCTGGCTACAATGCGGAACTGGAAGGGCAGGGAAGCGAAGAGGGCCGGTGTATCCATGTAGGAGAGGTGATTGCAGGCGTACACGGCTGCATGTTCTTGAGGCAGGTTCTCGATACTGACGATGAGAAGGGGAGCGCCCGCAACACGCAAAGAAAATCGGGCCCAAGCCTGGGCAACCCTATGTTGGCGGCTGCCGGAAGGATCAGCAAGCGAAGCAGCTAGAGAAGCGGAGCCGCAGGCCACCGTGCCTAAGATGAAGAGTGGTGCGCGGATCAGGGTGGAAGTGACTCGCGTGCTGAGCGGGATGCGCTTGGGACGGGGTTTGAGTAGTGGCTTCATCGGATAACTAAAGGGTAGCGCGACAGCGCAGCTCCGCATTCCGCAGTTCTGGAGAAGCTGTCCGTCCCAGCGGAGCTGGTTTCAAGCAAGTTGTTTCACGTGGAACAACCGGAAACCGGGCAGGCTATGTCCAGCCCTGAAGGAGTTGTGACATCTCTCCAACGAGCGCGACAGAACCCGCTCCAACCACTAAGCCGTTTGAGGTGTCAGCAAGCGCACTCCCAAGCGCGTCGGGCACATTGTCAAAACTCCGGCAAGGGCTGCCGGTGAGGGCAGCCGCGTGTGCAAGTTGCTCTAAGCTCGCGGCACGCGTGGAGGTGGAGCGAGTGAGATAGAGCCGGTCCAGCACGGGGAAGAGGATTTGAGCGAGTTCTTCAATCGGCTTGTCCGCCATGCAGCCAAAAACCAAGGCCCTTGGACCCGCGACAGGAATGCTGGACAGGGCCGCCCGCAAGGCCCACGCGCCCGCCGGGTTGTGCGCGGCATCGAGCAAAACTGAAACCGTGCCGGCCTGCGACTTTGGGGGGCGGAGAAGCTGCATTCTGCCCGGCCAGCGCGTACCGCGGATCCCGCCCTCAAGGGCACTCAAAGACAGGGGGAGCCTCGCCTGCTGGTGTAAAGTCAGGGCGGCGCAGATCGCGATCGCAAGATTGCGCCGCTGGTGTTCGCCAGCGAGAGGCGAGTCTACATGCACCACCGATCCGCCAGACACGGGCTTGGGAAGGGTTATGCTGTAGCGGTTTCTTAGCTGGAGCGAGGAGTCAGCTTCACCGCTATGCTGAATCTCCCGCAACGGCAGATAGTCCGCCGCACTGATCGCATTTACCTCAAGAGGAACGGCAACTTCACCGATCACCTGGTTGGCCTCGGGATGTTGGGGCAGTGTCACGAGAGTGCCGCGGGGGCGTAAAATCCCGGCTTTCTCGCGTGTGATCGCGGCAACGGTGTTGCCGAGCCACTCCTGATGATCGAGCGAGATGTCGGTGAGGATTGAAAGAATGGGGTCGACGACATTTGTGGCGTCAAGCCGCCCGCCCATGCCCACTTCGAGAATGGCAATGTCAACTGCGTTGGATGGTTCCGCCCCGCAACCGCTTGCGGCAGCGAACTGGAGAAAAGCGATTGCGGTGAACGTCTCGAAGAAAGAGGGCGCGTAGGGAAGCCGCTGTTCGGTGAGGAGGCGCGCCGATGCTGCTTCAACCTGCTCAAACCGGCAGGCCAAGGCATCGTCGGAGATCATGTCGTCGCTGATGCGAATGCGTTCGTTCGGACGTTCGAGATGGGGCGAGGTATAAAGGCCTACGCGCGATCCGCCAGCCTGCAGGATGGAGGCAAGGGTGGCGGCAGTGGAGCCTTTGCCGTTGGTGCCCGCGATGAGGACGGAAGGGAAGCGTCGGTGAGGGTCGCCGAGTGCTTCAAGAAGGATGCGCATGTGGGCGAGGTCGAACTTGCGGCGCGGCTGACCGGGCGCGGGCAAAGCAAGCTCGCCGCCGAGGGCGAGCAATCGGGAGATGGCGCTGGCGGACGCTGACATGGTGCTTTGAGTGTAAGGGCGCGTCGGCTCACAGCTCGATTGACGAATAACGGTGCAGGTCCTACGTGGGGGGGGGGGTGTATGCAATGCGAAGACATGTGCAGCCCTACTCGGACCAATTCTGTCGTATATTGAAAACGGCTCAGTTCGCATGCATGCGGATGCGGGAACCCACGATTCCTCTTGGCCGAGATCCATGGATTCCCGCGAGTACACACAGCCTGGCGGCCGCGGTCTCTCCTTGCATGATAGGGAGCCGGAGCCCGCTTGTCACGGAGTTCCTATGTGCCCTTACGCGCGCCGTTGTGCGCTTTTACTTTTTGCTTGTTCCTGTTTGCACGCCCCAACGGGGGAGGCCCAAGCGCCTCCAGCCGGAACCCCGCTGCCGGAGATGTGCGGAGGCTCCGTGGCGGACGCTGCTGGGGCGGCAATCCCCGGAGCGCGGATTGTGCTGGAGCGATCCGGAAAGCCCCGATTCCAGACGGTCAGCGATGCCGCGGGCCAGTTCCGCCTGCCTAATAGCTGTGCCGCCGATGGAACCCTTCGCCTGGATACGCCCGGCTTCAAGGCCCAGACGCTCCGTCTGCCCTTTCCAGGCGGTGGCAGTAGACCTCTTTCGATTCGGCTCACGGTGGCAGTTCGTGCCGAGGATGTGCGGGTTGAGGGAGAAGGGAGTGCCGCGGTCGAGCTTGCGGAAACGCAGCTCGGTGCGGCAATCGGAGCGAAGCAGCTGAGCGCGCTGCCTGTGAATGGACGGAGTGCGACGGACCTGCTTGCGCTGGAACCTGGGGTGGTGCCGGCGAGCTCGGCCCAGCCGAATGCTGTGGTGATGAGCGGGGTTGCAAGCACGCCGCCCTCGGGGGATCTAAGCCCCGGAGTGCTCTGAGTGAGCGGGCAGCGGGAAACCGCAAACAACTTCCGGGTCAACGGCGCAGATGCACAGGAAGACGTAAATATGGGCGTGGCGATCGTGCCCGGACTCGATTCAATTGCCGAGCTGAAGCTGCTGACGGGCAGCTTTGACGGGAAGCTGGGGAATGGCAGCGGGGGGCAGATCCTGATGGAAACGCGCTCCGGTGGAGACCGGCTGCATGGGAGCGCCTTCGAATACCTGCGGAACACGGCGCTTGATGCCCGCAACTATTTTTCGCTCCAGCGCGCGGCGTTCCACGGAAACCAGTTTGGAGGGACACTGGGCGGCCCGGTTTCGCGGGTGAAGAGGCTGCATTTTTTTATGGATTACCAGGGAACACGGCAGAGACAGGGCGTGGACACGGGGCTGGTGGCAGTGCCTTCAACGAGCGACCGGGCGGGGAACCTGAGCGACCAGGCGGCCGCGTTGACGGGAACGGTGAGCGGGGAGGCGCTTGCGCAAAGGCTTGCCGCCAGGCTGGGCTATGCGGTGCGGCAGGGCGAGCCGTATGTCACGCCTGGCTGCGGGCCGGGAACATGCGTACTTCCGGGGGCGGTGATCCCGGAACGGGTGTTTTCCATACCCGCCCGGCGATTGCTTTCCTTTCTACCCGCGCCCAACCGCGGAGAAGGAACGTTTTCGACCTCCGGCTATGGGCAGACGCTCAAGGACGATAAAGGCTCGCTGCGGCTGGATCGTACAAGCCGCCTGGGAGAGTGGAGTGTATATGGATTTGTGGACGATTACGCGCTCCGCAGTCCGTACCCGACAGGGCAGGGCGGGGCGACGGTGCCGGGGTTTGCAGCGGAAACGCGCGGGCGGGCGCAGTTGTACTCTTTGCGGCTGATCTCGACGCGCGGGAGCCGAACGACGAACGAGGCGCGCGCGAGCTACCTTCGAAATGCGGCTGCGGCGGGGCAGCCGCGGGATGGCCTGGGGACCTCGTTGGCGGAGCAGGGGTTTGTGACGGGCACGGGTACGGAGGGGATCAACCCACTGCTGCCCGGCACTGAAGGGGTGGCGAACGTGATTTTCAACGACTTCACGATCGGGGTGGACGTCACCAGCCTGTTCCAGGCCGAAAACATCGTGGAGGTTGGCGACGATTGGAGCCACGTGGCGGGGCGACATACGGTGTCGCTCGGGGCTGACGTCCATGCCGATGAGGTGAACACGCATCCGGCGGTGTACGGCAACGGCAGCTTCTCGTTTACGGGAAGCGAGACGGGGTCGGACTTCGCGGATTTTCTCATCGGGGTGGATTCGAGTTATACGCAAGGCCAGGGGCAGAACTTTTATAACCGGAACCGCTATGTAGGGCTGTATGGGCAGGACAGCTGGGCGGCTCGGCCGGGCCTGACCGTGAACTACGGCTTGCGCTGGGATCTGCTGCCGCCGTGGCGTGAGAAGTACAACCAGCTTTTGTCGCTCGATCCGGCGGAACAGTCCGTGGTGTTTCCGACGGCGCCCAAAGGCATTCTGTTTCCGGGCGACTCGGGGGTGCCGTCGACGATCGCGCCCGCGCGATATAACAACTTCTCGCCCCGGCTGGCGGTTGCGTGGTCGCCGGGAGCGACGGTCATCCGCGGCGGGTTTGGGCTCTACTACAGCGCATTTGAGGGGCTTTCGGCGGGGATCATGAGCGGGAACCCGCCGTATGGCTTTACAGATACGACGGCTGTGCCCACGTTGTTTGAGGAGCCGTTTGTGGCTGCGGCGACAGGGATGGGGCTGGGCCAGCGATTTCCTCTGCAAACTGTGGGTTTTGGCGCGAGCCCCGGCGCGCCGAACCGGTCAGTGGATTGGAGCAACTTTGAGCCGCTGACGGGCATTCCGGCGTTCGACAAGGCAAACCGCACGCCCTATGCCGAGAACTACAGCTTGACAGTGGAGCGGGCGCTGGGGCCCCGGACGAAGCTCACGGCGAGCTATGTAGGGACGCAAGCGCACCGACTTTTGGTGATCCAGAATGTGAATCCTGGCGATCCGGCGGCTTGCCTGGCGTTGAGCGATGCGGCGCATGTGGCGGCGGACTCGGCGACATGCGGGCCATTTGGGGAGAGCGGGACGTACACGACGGCTGCGGGCGCGGTGGTCAACGGGACGCGGACGGCCTTTGGGCCGGCGTTTGGGAGCGTGAACCTGCAGCGGACGATTGGGAACGCGCACAGCAATGCGTTGGAGCTTTCGCTGCGGCACGAAAGCTCCCGGCTGTTTGTGCAGGTGGGGTATACGTGGTCCAAGTCGATCGATCAGTCATCGAGTTTGGCGGAGGCGGTGTATCCGGAGACAGTGCCGGGTGGGGCGGGGCGAAGCCGGGCGCTTTCGGCGTGGGATCTGACGCACAACTTTGTGGCCGCTTACCGGTATGCTGTGCCGGGCCGGGGGCGGTGGCGAGAGGGTTGGCAGGTGAGCGGGCTGACGCGGGTGAGTACGGGATTCCCGGTAACGCTGGTGAACAACAACGACACCTCCCTGCTCGGCACGCAGCCGAATGGCATTAACAACAACGGGGTGGATGAGCCCGCGGTTTTGCCGGGGCGGCTGCGGCTGCAAGGCCGGCCTGGCGCGGCACCGGCGTTTGATACGGGGCTGTTCGGGCTGCCGACGCTGGGGGATCTGGGGAATGCGCGGCGGCGCTACTTCCATGGGCCGGGAATGGACTCGACAGACCTGGCGCTGGCGAAAACGACACCCCTGCGGGACGGGGCGGCGCTGGAGCTGCGGTTGGAGGGCTTCAATGTGTTCAACCACGGGCAGTTTTTTGGGGCTGCGGCGGTGAATGGGAACGTATCGAGCTCCAATTTTGGAGAGATTGTGAGCTCGGCGGCCCCACGGCTGGTGCAGGTAGCGGGGCGGGTGAGCTTTTGAGGATTTTCAAGACAGAGCTAGGAAGCTTTGTTACAAAATCCACCCGACAGTCACTATTACCTTAGAAGGACGCCTATAAACCAAACTTAACTGGCAAACCCCGAAACTTGCGTGCTAAAAACGGCTGGTGCCGAGACTCGATGCCCCGCATGTGCAATTCGGAAATAGGAATGCAAGCTATTTCGAAGCAAATTTTCGGGTTCTTACTGCTGGTTTTCGCGGTGGCGATGGGAAGCGCCCAGGAGCTGAAGCTGGAAGCGCCCCGCCCCCAAATCACTAAGCCGATTAGCGCAAAGGCGCTTGTGACGCTCCACGGCAACACGCACCCGCTGGCCAGGCCCGAGTTCGACCGCGGCGCGGCGCGGGCGGACCTGCCGATGGAGCGGATGCTGCTGGTGCTGAAGCGCACCCCGGAGCAGGAGGCGGCGCTGCGCGAAATGCTGGACGGGCAACAAACACCGGGAGCAGCGGGCTTTCACAAGTGGATGACCCCGGATGAGTTTGGGAACCAGTTTGGAGCGAACGGTCAGGACATCGCCACGGTGAACGATTGGCTTGAGGCGAACGGCTTCAGCGTCGACCGGGTAGGTGCAGGCAAGCAGTTTATTGAGTTTTCAGGCAGCGCGGCGCAGGTTGCACAGGCGTTTCACACCGAGATTCACCGGTACGCCGTGAATGGCGAGCAGCACTATGCGAAGGCGAGCGACCCGCAGATCCCGGCGGCGCTGGCTCCCGTGGTGGCAGGTATCGCGTCCTTGAACGATTTCCGTTCCAAGCCCACCTCTCAAGTCACGAAGACGCAGCTGCCGCTTCCCCGGAAAGGAGCAAAGCCGCAGCTTCTCGGCAACGGCCCGAATGGGCTTTATCACGCGATCGCGCCGGGAGACTTTTGGAGAATCTACAACGAAATGCCGGCCCTGAGCCAGACGCCGGCTATCGACGGCACGGGACAGACGATCGCGGTTGTGGCGCGCACGAATATCGACCCGGTAGACTTTTCCGACTTTCGGCAACAGTTCGTGGCGCCGGACGGGTTTTCGGGCAATCCGCTGCACGTGATCCTGGACGGGCCTGACCCCGGCATTGTGAGCGAGGAGCAGGAGGAAGCGACGCTCGATATGGAATGGTCGAGCGCCGCAGCCCCGAACGCGCAAATCGATCTGGTAGTTTCCGCCGGGACGCATAGCACGGAAGGGGTCCTTCTGTCGCAGATCTATGTCATTGACAACAATTTGGCGCCGGTGATGAGCGCGAGCTTTGGGTCGTGTGAGATGTTCCAGGGCAACGCGGGCAACCGGTTAAACAATGCGCTGGCAGAACAGGCCGCGGCGCAGGGGATTACGTCCGTAGTTTCCACGGGCGATAGCGGCGCTGCCGGGTGCGATCCAGCCGAGCCCACTGGCGATCCGAACAACCCAGATGTGGCGCATGACGGTCTGGCGGTCAATGGACTTGCCTCGACGCCGTACGATGTGGCCGTGGGCGGCACCCAGTTGAATGACCTCGCAAACCAGGACGCCTACTGGGACAACTCAGTAATTCGTGACGACCTTTCTTCGGCGCGCGGGTACATTCCCGAACAGGTATGGGACCAGACCTGCTCGGTTCTCAGCTGCGGGCAGGCCGGTGCCACTGTATCGGCCGGCAGTGGAGGCGCAAGCAGCTGCGTAACGCGGCAGGAAGACGCGAGCGGCAATCCCGTGCTTGGCCCGAACAAGCTGCCTGTCTGCCAGGGAGGGTATGCGAAGCCGTCGTGGCAAGCAGGCGTGAACGGCATTCCGAATGATGGCGTACGCGATCTTCCGGACGTTTCGCTGACCGCATCGGGAGCGCATGATGCGTATGTCATTTGTCTGCAGGAGAACTGCAGCAAAAACAGCTTTTCCCTAATCGGGGGCCCATCCGCCGCCGCGCCGGCCTTTGCGGGCGTGATGGCGCTGGTGAACCAGAAAATGGGCGCGCGGCAGGGGCAGGCCAATTATGTGCTGTATCAGCTAGCGAAAGCGCAGCAGGCGCAGCTCGGGAGCGCATGTGTGTCGTCGAGTCAGCCGGTGCCTGGATCGAGCCAGGGCAACGCCTGCGTTTTTTACGATATAACGACGGGCAACAATGGCGTTCCCTGCGCGATCGGGAGTCCGGACTGCACCGCCACCGTGCCCGGCAGCAGTTTCGGTACGCTGGCCGGCTACAGCGCGGGGCCAGGATACGACCAGGCAACAGGTTTGGGTACGATCAACGTCGCCAACCTCCTCTCGAAGTGGCATCAGGTGAGCTTCCAGGGGACGGCGACGACGCTTGCCGCGATCCAGCCGGCGACGCTGACCCATGGGCAGGGTGCGGCGATCAATGTGCAAGTGAAGCCGATGAGCGGCTCGGGGGCGCCGACCGGGAACGTGTCCATCGTGACAAACAACACCATCCCCGGATCAAAATCGGTCGCGGTCGAGACACTGCAAGGCGGGTCTGTTTCCGCGAGCCTCAACAGTCTGCCGGGCGGCAGCTACCAGGTGCAGGCGCAGTACGGCGGAGACGGAACCTACGGCTCCAGCACTTCAAGCCCTGTCTCGGTAACCGTGAACCCTGAAGCAAGCGCCACCAAGCTGCTGCTGACCACCGACGATGCACACGGAAATGCCGCTCCGGTCAGCAGCCCAGTGGCGTACGGCACGGATATAACAGCCCAGATATCGCCCGGCTCCCAAGCGCAACCGGCGGGGGATGGAACCGCAACCGGCAATATCACCATGGTGGTGGACGGACAGCCGGCAAAGCAGACCTACACCCTGAACAGCGCGGGCAGCTTGCAGCTTTACTATGCAGGGTCGTTTACATTCGCTGTCGGGCAGCACACACTCGCCGCGTCCTATGGGGG
Source organism: Acidobacteriaceae bacterium (assembly GCA_965218545.1). Classification (GTDB taxonomy): domain Bacteria; phylum Acidobacteriota; class Terriglobia; order Terriglobales; family Acidobacteriaceae; genus EB88. The sequence continues at coordinate 448,983 of CBDCLB010000003.1, forward strand.
CGACGCGAGCTATCAACCAAGTACCAGCCCGGCGTCCAGCATCACGGTCACGCAGGCTTCTGTGTTGCCTGTCCTTACCGCCGACCAGACTGCAATCGCGGCCGGCCAGACCGTGAATTTCGTGGCGGTGCCGGCTCCCAATGGGGACGGCAGTTTGCCTACCGGCAGCGTCACCTTCTACTCCGGCGCTGCGGCTGTGGGTTCGGCGGTGCCTCTTGTGCAAGGCACAGATAAAAACACAGGCAACGTCTACGCGGTCGCGCAAGCGACGTTTACAGCGGCCCAGCTGCCGGGCGGTGCGGATAGCATCACGGCCCAATATGCGGGAGACGGGAACTATGCCGCCACCACGTCCCAGGCAGTAAGCCTGAACAACACTACGGGTACGCCCAACTTTATGTTGGCTCCGGGAACAGCGGCTCCCATCACGGCGGGCGCGACAGCGACCTCCACGGTGACGCTGACGCCGGGCGGCGGGTTTACCGGAGCGGTTGCGCTGACCTGCAGTGTTGCGAACCCAGGCAACGTGAGCCCGGCGGCGGCGGATGAGCCGGCTTGCACGCTGAACCCGGCAACCGCGAATGTGACCGGCGCAGCGGCGGTGACAACGACGCTTTCGGTGGCCACTAAGGCGCGCCCCGCAGCAACGGGGGCGCTGGCTCCGCACACAAACGGCAACGAGCGGTTGTGGTGGATTGCGAGCGGCGGGTCGAGCCTGGCGTGTGTGTTGCTCCTGGGCGTGCCCGCGCGGCGACGACGTAGTTTCATGCTGATGCTGGGGGCGTTTGCGATCCTCACTGCCGGGATGGGCTGCGGCGGTGGCGGCAGCGCGAGCAACGGCGGCGGGGGCGGCGGCACGACCGGCGGGGGTGGTGGAACCGGCGGCGGCGGGTCGACGGATCCCGGTACGCCTCCTGGAGCCTACGTAGTAACGGTCAAGGCTGTGAGCGGGCAGATCACGCAGCAGTCGGCCGTCACCATCAACGTGCAGTAGCTGCAGAAAATACGGGGGGCCGCGGAGTTCCGCGGCCCCTTTTATTTTTGAGCCGGGCGCACGGTAACAGTCGCCACAGGGGTGGCGCGATCGCTGCAACCCAGCAGCTTCCCCCTGCGCATGGAATACGCAACCGGGCAGAACCGGACAGCATAGGTTCCGGGATCCGTGTAGGTGTGCTCTGCGTAGAACTCGTTGGTTCCGGTGACGCGGGTTCCATCGCCGAAATCCCATTGGGTTTGCATGACGATGTTGCTGTACGGCGGCCCCGCGCGCCGGCCGCGCGCCTCGACCTTGAGAGGTGCCTCGCCTGCCACCGGGGAAACGCTGAAAAGTTTGCGCCGCGCGTGAGGGGCGGCGGTCATACTGCATGCCGGCGACTCCGCCGCGGGGCTGGGTGCGGAAGATTGCAGCGGGGAAGCAAAGCCGCCGTGCACCGGAATCAGGATTCCGGTCAGGGCGTAGAAGAAAAAGCTCGTAGGCAGCGTCATCGCACTTTGTCCTTCCATGAAGCCTGATCGAGTCCGGCTTCGAGGGGTCACTTTCTTGGACGCCGTTCGCCTCCGTTGGCCGGCGCGGGCAAGAACAGTCTGCATCCATTGTCCGTTCTTGAGCCCACTCGTGAGCGAGCGAGTCGAGGTGCCGCACGAACTTTCATGAGTCATTCACACCTTTGGGGGACTTGGGCTGGTATCACGGTCGGCGGAGGTTTGTATGAAGGCGAGTTTGCTGGGAGTAGCTGGGGTAGTGTTGGCGGCATCGACGGCGGCGATGGGGCAGGGAACCCAAGCCGGGCTGCAGGGGCCGGTGAAGCATGTGCTGCTGTTGAGCGTGGACGGGATGCACGCGGTGGATTTCTTGAACTGCGCGCGGGGGGTCCGGGGCGTGAACGGCGGTGCCCCGTACTGCCCGAATCTGGCAGCGCTGGGTGCGGCCGGGGTGAACTATGTAGGCGCGTCGACGTCGAAGCCTTCGGATTCGTTTCCGGGGCTGATGGCGCTGGTGAGCGGTGCGACGCCGAAAACGATGGGCATTTACTACGACGTGTCGTATGACCGCTCGCTGGATGCGCCGGCGAAGACAACGGGCAATGGCGTGGCGGCGGGGCCGTGCACGGCTTACGGGGTACCGACGGGGACGACGACCGAGTACGAGGAGGGGATCGATATTGACCAATCCAAGCTGAACGGCGGGGCACCGGGGGCTTCGTTGATCGACGGCGGGATTGCATCGATCGACCAGGCGAAGCTGCCGCGGGACCCGGCGCAGGGCTGCGCGCCGGTGGAGCCGTGGAACTTTGTGCGGGTGAATACGGTGTATGGGGTGATTCACCAGGCGGGCGGGTACACGGCTTGGGCGGATAAGCACCCGGCGTATTCGTCGATTGGGGGCCCGGGCGGGGCGAATGTGAGCGACTACTATGCGCCGGAGATTAACTCGAATGTGATCGGGTTGCCGGGTGTGACGACGTCCGAGGGGGACTCGTGCGCTGCGGTGCGGGACACAGCCGGCACATCGTCGTGGACGAACAGCTTTGCGAACGTCCAGTGCTACGACCAGCTGAAGGTGAACGCGATCGTGAACGAAATCCACGGAAAGAACCACCTGGGGACGACCGCGGCACCGGTGCCCGCGCTGTTTGGGATGAACTTCCAAGCGGTAAGCGTGGGGCAAAAGCTGATCGAGGGCGATACCAAGGGCGGGTACATGAACGCGGCGGGCGCGCCGGGCGAGGCGCTGCTGGGCGAGATCGAGTATGTGGACGCCGCGATCGGCGACATGGTGAATGCGCTGAAGGACACGGGGAACTTCGACGACACGGTGGTGATCGTGACGGCGAAGCATGGGCAGTCGCCGATCGACCCGAACCTGTACAAGGCGCATGGAACGGTGACGCCGGCGACGCTGCTTGCCGGTGAGCTGCCGTTCTCGGAGTCGCCCGCAAACCCGACGGGGATTGGGCCGACGGAGGATGACATTTCGCTGCTCTGGCTCAAGAATGGGTCCAATGTGGCTTCCGCTGTGAGCACGCTGGAACAGAACGCGGCGGGGATCGGATTGGGGCAGATCTTCTATGGGCCCTCGCTGGCACTGAACTATAACCGTCCGGGGCTGAAGCCGGGTGAGGACCCCCGGACGCCGGATATCATCGTGGCACCGAACGTGGGGGTGACTTACTCGAACAGCAAGAAGAAGTTATCGGAGCACGGCGGGTTTTCGCACGACGACACCAATGTGGTGCTGTTAGTCGCGAATCCTTACTTGCAGGCGCGGACAGTAAGTGCGCCGGTGACGACGTCGCAGGTTGCGCCGACGATCCTGTATGGGTTGGGGCTGGACCCGAATAAGCTGCAGGCGGTACAGCAGGAGGGGACGGCGGTGCTGCCCGGGTTGGGGGTGAAGTAAGGCTCGCAGCCGCACAAAGGGAGGGCCGCTATGGGCCCTCCCTTCATGTCAGCAATTCACTTTCAAGAGCTCGCGTGTTTCGCGGTGACTTCCACCTAGTGATCGGCCGGGTACCGGACCTGCTCGCCCGTGCGGCTGTTCCACACGGCGATGGTCGCGTCGGGCGAAACGGTGGCGCGGAGGAGGTAGCCGGGGTCGGATCCCTGGGCGGTGCCCTGGAGGTTGGCGATCTGCGCCTTGCCGGTATTGTGCTCGGGGCCGCCCTCGTCCGAGTAGTGGAGCTGCCACAGCGCAGGGTGGCTCGGATCGTTCTTGAGGGTGTCGAGCACGGGGATCGACCCGCCTTTTACCTGCCCATTGTCCATGATGGCGACCCGGGGCGTGATCGCGTCGACGAGCGCGGGGCCCGAGCTTTGGTACCAGCCGTGGTGCGAGACGACGAGGAGATCGATGTGGCCCAGTGGGTTGCGCGGGCACATCAGGGCGCGCTCCTTATCGCGGGTCAGGTCACCGAGGTCGAGGATGCGGGCGCGGGGTCCCCACTGGAGGACGAAGCCGAGGGAGCGGGCGTTCTCGGTGTGATCGGGCGCGGCCTGGGGCGTGTCGGCGCAAAAGGGATTGAGGTTGCCGGCGTTTGGAAGCGGGGTGGTGAGGAGATTGCCGTCGGAGGAAACGACGGTTGCGTCGAAGCCGGGGACGGGCAGCTTGTCGCCGGGGCGCAGGGTGTGGTGGGGAGTGCGCCCCCCAGCCAGGGTTTGCTGATAGGCGGCGTATGCAGCGGCGGTGGGCGCGTCGCCGGGCTCGCGGTTGGAGCCGTGGTCGAGGAACTCGCCTACGGGAACGAGCTTGAGGAGGTTGGGAACGCCGCCCGCGTGGTCCTGGTGGTAGTGGGTCAGGAGCACCGCGTCGAGCTTGCCGACGCCGGCCATGCGCATGGCGGACTGGATGCGGTGGGCGTCGCGGGCACCGTGGTCCTCCCAGCCCGTGTCGACGAGCAGCGCATGTTTGCCGGGGGTGACGAAGAGGGTCGCCTGGCCCCCTTCCACATCGACGAAATAGATTTGAAGCGCGCCCGTGGGCACCGGCGGCGGCTGGAGCTGCGGCGTGGCGGCGCGGGCCGCGGCGGCGAAAGCGAAAAGGAGGAGTGCTCCGAGCTTGGGCTTCATAGAGGTGTATTGAAGTGCATGGATGGTGCGAGGCGCAAGTGCGCTGAGCCCGGCAATGCATCCAGCCTTGTTGCGCGCCGGCCGGCCCGTGCAAGACTGACGGGATGCGATGCGACGAAGAGACAGAGGCCAGCGGCACGGTGCTGGCGCACATGGGTGAGAACGGCGGGCAAACGCTCCGAGCGCACCTTTGCGGGGTGGCGCGGCTGGCGCGGGCGCATGCGGCCAAGCTGGGCCTGGGTGAGGCCGGCGCGCTTCTAGGGCTGCTGCACGACCTGGGCAAAAGCACGGGCGCGTTCCAGGATTACCTGCGGAGCGACCCTGAGCCGCAGGACGAGCTGCGGGGCAAGCTTGACCACTCAACCGCGGGCGCGCAGTGCGTGGTACGCAACCTGCCCGGCGGCGAGGAGGAGGCCGGCGTTGCGGGCCTGCTCGCGCGGCTGCTGGCCTTGTGCATTGCTTCGCACCACTCGGGCTTGATCGACTGCCTCAAGCCTGAAGGTGGGGACGGCCTGGAGATGCGGCTGGCGAAGGGCGAAAAGGCAACCCGTTACGGCGAGGCCTGGCGCACGCTGGACCCCGACGTGCGCGCCGAGGCCCAGGGGATCCTGCGCGGGCCGGAGCTCCGAGCTGAGTTCAAAGCAAAGATTGCGGCGGTGTGCAAGCGAACCAGCGGCGGGCCGGAGCGGAATGTGCAGCTGGGCCTGCTGGCCCGGCTCTTGTTCAGCTGCTTGATCGATGCGGACCGCACCGATACAGCGGATTTCGAGCGGCCCGGCGCGGGCCGCCACCGGCAGGGCGGCCGGTATGCAGGCTGGGCGGAGCTGGAGCGGCGGTTGGACGCTGGGCTGCTCGCGCTCCGCTCCGAAGGGGCGCCGGAGGTGAATGCGGTGCGCCGGTCGATTTCCGACCAGTGTTTCGCGGCGGCGGGCAGGCCGGGCGGGGTGTACACGCTTACCGTGCCCACGGGGGGCGGCAAAACGCTGGCCGCGCTGCGGTTCGCGCTGGCCCACGCGCGCGAGCGCTGCCTCGACCGGGTGATCTTTGTGAGCCCTTATATTTCCATCGTGGACCAGAATGCTGCGGTGGCGCGCGGGATGCTGGAGCCTGCAACCGAGCCTTACGCAAGCGTGGTGCTTGAGCACCACTCAAACCTCGCGCCCGAAGACCCAGGGCATGAGCAATGGCGGCGCAAACTCCTGGCCGAAAACTGGGACGCGCCGGTTGTGTTTACCACCATGGCGCAAGTGCTGGAAGCCATGTTCGGCCGGGGCACCCGCGGCGCGCGGCGCATGCACGCGATGGCAAAGGCGGTGCTGGTGTTTGACGAGGTGCAAACGCTGCCCGTGAAGCTGGTACACCTGTTCAACAATGCCGTGAACCTGCTTGCGGGCGATTGCGGCTCGACGGTGCTGCTGTGCACGGCGACCCAGCCGCTGCTGAACTGCGTGGACGAGGCGAAGGGCAAGCTAAAGCTCGCGCCGGGCGCGGAGCTGGTGCGGGATACAGCGGGGGTGTTCCGGGCCCTGCAGCGGTACCGGGTGTTGGACAGGACGGACCGCGTTTGGGAGTGCGGCGAGGCTGCGGAGCTGGCCTGCGCGGAAGCGCGCGCCCATGGCAGCTGCCTCCTGGTTGTGAACACAAAGGCGAACGCGCGAGAGATCTTTGCGTTTTGCCGCGAGCAGCTCCGCGGCGTCGCGCACGTCGCGCACCTGAGCACGGGGATGTGCCCAGCGCACCGGACCGCCGTCCTGGCAGATCTGAAGGCGCGGCTGAAGGAGGGCGGCGAAGGCCCGGTGGTGTGCGTGAGCACGCAGTTGATCGAGGCCGGGGTGGACATCGATTTTGCCGCGGTCATTCGCGAGCTGGCCGGGCTCGATTCGCTGGCGCAGGCCGCCGGGCGGTGCAACCGCAATGGGCGGCGCGCGGAAGGGCGAGTGCACATCGTCAAGCTGCCGCCGCTGCCCAAGGGGCTTGCGGAGATCGCCCAAGGGCAGCAGGTCGCGGAGGAGCTGCTGGGCTTGTGGCGAAGAAAGCATCCCGGCGAGCCTTTCCCGCTCGACGATCCCGAGCAGATGCGGGGCTTTTACGAGAAGGCTTTTTACCGCCGCGCGGGTGAGATGAGTTGGAGTTTGGAAGCCAAGGACAAGGTAAAACGCGAAACAACCATGCTGGAGCTGCTCGGGGACAACGGCCAGGCTCGCAGCGAGACGGCGCGCATCGCGCAGGCGCCCGCGCGCTCCTTTTGGCTCCAAAGCTTTGAGACAGCGAACGACGCGTTCGCGTTGATCGGCGAAACGGAGGGCGTGGTCGTCCCGTGGGGGCCGCACGGAAGTGCAGTCGTTGGTACTCTATGCGCCGCGCGCGATCCGGAAGGAGAATGGCAGCTGTTGCGGGCGGCCCAGCCCTACACCATCGCGGTGTACCCGTCGCTGTTCAAGCGCTTGCGGGAAAGCGGGGCCGTGTATGCGGCGGGCGCGGGGGTTTGGTGCCTCCAGCCCGGGTACTACGACGAAGCATTCGGGCTGTGCCTGGAAGGAGGCCCGCTGGAGGGGATGTTTGGCTAGCGAGCCTGTTTGGAAGAGCAAGCCGTTCGCGTTTCGCGTGTGGGGCCGCTATGCCCTGTTTACCGATCCGCTGACCCGCGTGGGCGGGGAAAAATGCTCGTATCACCTGCCCACCTACGAGGCGCTCAAGGGCATCTGCAAGTCGATCTACTGGAAGCCCACGCTGATCTGGTATGTGGACCGGGTACGGCTGATGCGGCGCATCCGCACGCAAACGCGCGGGATGAAGCCGCTGGAGTACACGAGCGGCGGCAACACCCTGGCCATCTACACCTACCTGACCGGCGCGGCGCGCTCGCCCGAGCCGAAGGACATCACCGACGGCCCGGGGGTCGAGTACCAGGTCGAAGCGCACTTTGAGTGGAACCCTTACCAGCCCGCGCTCGCGGGCGACCGCAACGGAGGCAAGCATGAGGCGATCGCGCGGCGCAGCCTGGACCGCGGCGGCCGGCAGGACATCTTTCTGGGCACGCGCGAGTGCCAGGGCTATGCGGCCCCGTGTGTATTCGGCGAGGGCGTGAGCGATTACGACGGCGACGGCGCGCTCGACTACGCGCTGATGTTTCACAGCTTCGACTACCCGGACGAGACCGGCGCGGGCCGCCTGGCGACGAATTTTTGGCGGCCCCGGCTTGCCGACGGCATCCTTGCCTTTCCGCGCCCGGATGACCCCGGGCTGGTCCGCAAAGATATCCGCGGTGCGCCCGAAAGCCTTTAGCGCTCAGTTCACGCCGGTCGACGCGGAAGCGGAGGCGCTGCTATGAGCTGGTTCGCGCGATTGGTGGAAACCTACGATGCCTGCGCCGGGCAGGAACAGTTCGCGAGCGACCCGCTGACGCCCGTGGGCTCGCTGCCCCAAACAACGCAGTTGCACGTCCGGCTCTGGGAGGACGGCAGTTTCTTCACTGCTGAGTTAAGCGAGCATAAGAACACCGTCATGTTTGTTACGGAGGATTCCGCCGCCCGAAGCGGGACAGCGCCGGAAGCCAATCCACTCACCGAACAGCTGGAATACTGTGCCAGCGGTATAGAGCGGTTTGGCGGTAAGAAAACCAAGTACGAGCGCTACCTGAAAATACTTAGGCAATGGGTCAAGTCGGGCATGGCCGACGCGAAGGTCGCTGCGATACTCACCTATGTTGAAGCCGGCACATTCATTGATGATCTTTTGCGCGAGAGGGTGCTGACGTGCGAGGCCGATCAGCTTGCAAAAGTGAAGGTCGGAGAGGGCGGCAAGAAAGATCCGATGAAACTATGGGTGCGCTGGAGCGTTCTCAACTACGGGCTCCAATCAGAAACCTGGACCGACAAAGCTCTGGCGGCAAGCTGGGCGCGATTTGAAGGAAGTTCGGCAGACAAGCGCAACGTCTGCATGTTCGCAGGCGAGAAAGCGCGCACAACGCAAAAGCACCCGAAACGAATTCGGAACAGCGGTGACAACTGCAAACTTATCAGTACAAATGACAAATCCGGCTTTACCTTTCGCGGGCGTTTTGAGGTCGGCTCGCAAGCATTGACCATCGGCTATGACGCGACTCAAAAAGCCCACAATGCTCTTCGCTGGCTCATTAGTCGCCAAGGTGCCAGAGAAGGCGATCAAGTCATTGTTGCTTGGGAGCTACATGGCAAGCCAACCCCACCGCTGCTGGACAACAGTGCAAGCTTTTTCGTGGGAGAGGCTTCTCGCAGTGCTGGATACGGCGGAGATGCGGGGCAGGCATTTTCCTTGCGGCTGCGTCAAGCAGTAAATGGTTACCGTGCCGTTCTAGGAAGCAGAGCGCAAATGGCTGTCATGGCGCTCGATTCCGCGACTGACGGCCGTGTCGCGGTCCTGTACTACCGTGAACTCTGGAGTTCAGAACTGCTCGACAGGGTGGAAGCGTGGCATGTGCGTCTAGCTTGGCTGCAGGATTTTGGGTTTGAGGGCAGCTTCGTCGGAGCGCCGGCGCCGCTGGAAATTATTCGCGCCGCTTATGGAAAGAAAACAAGGTCGCGCGGAGAGGTCAGATTCCAGGTTGACGATTCTCTACTCCGGGCCGAGATTAATGGCCTGCTGCCCTGCATTGTGGATGGGAGCCCACTGCCGCGACATCTGCTCCGAGCGGCCGTGGCCCGCACAATTCGTCTCGGCGCATTACGGACCAGCTGTGCGAGGCAGCCGGCAAAAATGAGTCTGGAAGAGTTGGAGTTTGAACGCAGTCTCGGGGTGACATGTTCATTGTTTTCTGGATGGCACTTTAGCAAGGAGTACACGATGGCTTTGGAAGAAGATCGCACCTCACGCGACTACCTCTACGGGAGGCTGTTGGCAGTCGCCGACAACCTTGAGGGGCTAGCTTTGTGGCAGGCTGAGGAAAGGCGGCAAACAAACGCGGCGACCTACATGCAAAGGTTTGCCGACTATCCCTTTCGGGCATGGCCCCAAATTCGAAAGGCTTTAATCCCGTATGCAGCCAGCTTGCGAAAGCGCTCGAAAGGTTTTGCGGCTGTAGTCGCTAGGCACGAGATGCTCATGGATGAAATCCATGCGAAATTCCAGCCCGGCGACTTCGCGAATGACAGCCGCTTGTCGGGCGAGTTCCTGCTGGGCTACCACTGCCAGCGCGAAGCCTTGCGCCCCAAGAAAAATTCGCAAACCCAAGAAGAGCCCGAAGGAGAAACCAGTGAGCTTGTCGAACAAGATTGATTTCGCCGTGATCCTCCGCGTGAAAAATGCCAACCCGAACGGTGACCCGCTGAACGGCAACCGCCCCCGCACGGACTACAACGGCCTGGGCGAGATCACGGATGTGTGCCTGAAGCGCAAGATGCGCGACCGGCTGCTGGACGGGGGCGCGGCGATTTTTGTGCAGTCCGACGACCGCAAGACGGACGATGCCAAGTCCCTCAAAGGCCGTGCTGAGTCGGCGGAATACGGACTGGGACCGCAGGCTTTTAAATTCGCCAAAGCGAAAAAGGCGAAAAAGGGCAAAGGATCCAGTCCGGACGCAGCCCAAGTCAACGGCGGGGACGAACTCGCGCAAAAAGAGAAAACGGCGAAACGCGCATGTGAAAAGTGGTTCGATGTTCGCGCATTCGGCCAGCTTTTCGCCTGGGGTGCCGACAAGGCCACAGGAGAGCAAAGCGGGGACTCGGAAGCCGGGGACGACGGTGCGGGCGGGGGGTCTGGGAGCAGCGTGTCCATCCCCGTCCGCGGGCCCGTCACGGTGCAGTCGGCTTTCAGCGTTGAGCCGGTCGACGTGACCAGCACCCAAATCACGAAAAGCGTTTCTTCTGAGGGCGACGGCACCAAACGCGGCTCGGACACCATGGGCATGAAGCATCGCGTGGACAAGGCCGTGTACGTGTTTTTCGGCAGCATGAACCCGCAGCTGGCCGTGCGTACGGGCTTCAGCGACGCGGATGCGGACCGGATTAAGCAGATTTTGCCCCGGCTATTTGAGAACGACGCTTCTTCGGCGCGGCCCGAGGGCAGCATGGAGGTTTTGAAACTGATCTGGTGGCGGCACACCTCGCGCGCCGGTCAGTACTCGTCGGCCAAGGTCCACGGGACGCTTACCGTGCACCCGGATGGCGGGTACGCTCTCGCTGCCTTGGACGGGCTCAACCCGGAAGAGCTCGACGGGTTTTGAGCATGACGGAGTCCGACGAAGCGCTGCCCTTAAGCGGGCTCCAGCACCTGGCTTTTTGTCCGCGCCAGTGGGGGCTTATCCACATGGAGCAGCAGTGGCGGGAAAACCGCCTGACCGCCGAGGGCCGATTGCTGCACGAGCGAGCCGACCTGCCCGGGCAGGCGCGCCGCAGCGCCCTGCGCGCAGTGCGCGGCCTCCCGCTGCGCTCCGTCCGGCTCGGGTTGAGCGGACGCGCCGACGTGGTCGAGTTCCGCCCGCAACCCTACCCGGTCGAATACAAGCGCGGCAAGCGCAAACCCAACAACTGCGACGAAGTGCAGCTGTGCGCGCAGGCCTTGTGCCTGGAAGAGATGCTGGGCACCCCGGTCCCGCGCGGGGCGTTTTTCTATGGAGAGCCGCGCCGCCGCTTGGAGATCCTGTTCAGCCCGGAACTGCGCGCCCACACCGCCGCGCTCGCGGGGGAGATGCACCGGTTGGCGCGCGCGGGCACCACGCCCCCGGCCCAGCCCGGCCCGCACTGCCGAGGCTGTTCGTTGCGCGACGCGTGCCTGCCCGCGCTCCCGGAGGGCGCCGCGGCCTCCTTTCGCGCGGCAGCGCTGCGCTCGCTCGCGGAGGAGGCGCCGTGAGAAAGCTGCTCAACACGCTCCACGTCACGACGCAAGGCGCGTATGTGCACCGGGATGGCGAAACGCTGTCGGTCAAGGTCGAGGGCGAAACCAAGCTGCAGCTGCCTGTCCACACCATCGAAAGCCTGGTGTGCTACGGGCAGGTCACCTGCAGCGCTTTTGCCCTGGGGCTATGCGCAGAGCGGGGCGTGGGCGTGTCCATGCTCACGGAGCGGGGCCGCTTTCTGGCGCGGGTCACCGGGCCCGTCTCGGGCAATGTGCTGCTGCGCCGCCGCCAGTATCGCGCGGCCGACTCCCCAGGGGACGCTTTGCCTATCGCCGCCGCGATCGTGACGGCCAAGATCGCCAACAGCCGCCTGGTGCTGCTGCGGGGCGCGCGCGAAACCGCTGAGCCTGAGCGGGCAGCCCGGCTTGCCGGACGGGCGCGGCACATGCACCACCTCGGGCTTGCGGCGCTTGCGTCCGCCGATGTGGACCAGGCGCGCGGGTATGAGGGCGTGGCGGCGCTGGACTACTTTTCCGTCTTCAACGACCTGCTTTCCGGGGGCGAAGAGTTCCGCTTCGGCGGACGGTCCCGCCGGCCTCCGCTCGACCGCGTCAACGCCCTGCTCTCGTTTATCTATGCGCTGCTCCGGCACGATGTGGAGTCCGCGCTCGAGTCCGTGGGCCTGGACCCGGCGGTCGGCTTCCTGCACACCGACCGGCCCGGCCGCCCCGGGCTTGCGCTCGATCTAATGGAGGAGCTGCGGCCCCACCTGGCCGACCGGCTCGCGCTCACGCTCATCAACCGGCGGCAGGTGCGCGCTTCCGGCTTCACGGTCGAGGACGGCGGCGGCGTGACGCTCGGGGAGGAAACCCGCCGCGAGGTGATCGGGGCGTGGCAGCGCCGCAAGAGCGAGGAGATCGAGCACCCGTACCTGCGCGAGCGCATCCCGATCGGGCTGATCGCGTATGTGCAGGCGCTGCTGCTGGCGCGCCACTTACGCGGCGGGTTGGACGGCTACCCGGCGTTTCTTTGGAGGTAACGGCATGATGGTTCTGGTGAGCTACGACGTGAGCACCAAGGATGAGGCCGGCAAGCGCCGTTTGCGGCGCGTGGCCCGGGCCTGCGAAGATTGGGGCCAGCGGGTGCAGAACTCGGTGTTTGAGTGCGTGGTGGATCCGGGCCAGTGGGTCGCGCTGCGCGCCCGGCTGATCGGCGAAGCCGACGCGCGCGAAGACAGCCTGCGCTTTTACTTTCTCGGCGCGGAATGGCAGCGCCGGGTGGAACACGTCGGCGCAAAGCCGGGCTACGACCCCGAAGGCCTCCTGCTGGTGTAAGGGCCCGCTCCCCGCGGCAGAACCGCGTGCGCGAACCGCAAGCGCACGCGGGTTTCCTGGGAGGATCGCGCTTGCCGTAAGTTGCTCGTAGACAAAGGGTTGAGGCCCGTCTTTTGAAAAGCGGGCCGTCGCAAAGAAAAGGCTTTGCGGCGGTCCGCGTTTATGGCAGCCTAAGTGAGGCGGTATGTGCAGGATAGACAGACCGCCGTCGCCCCCCACACGGGGGCGTGGATTGAAACCATTTGGGTGGCCGTGCCGACCCGGTGGAACTGGGTCGCCCCCCACACGGGGGCGTGGATTGAAACTGTACCTAGTTTGTCCCGTTTTGGAACGGCACATGTCGCCCCCCACACGGGGGCGTGGATTGAAACCGTGTACCGCAGGCGCTTAGTCGCGTCCAGCACGACGTCGCCCCCCATACGGGGGCGTGGATTGAAACGGGAACGTTGAGGATTTCGCCGATCTGGAAAATCGTCGCCCCCCACACGGGGGCGTGGATTGAAACGGACGGCGGGTTTGGCAATCAACGTGCCAGGCACGTGTCGCCCCCCACACGGGGGCGTGGATTGAAACACAACCGCGCTCAGGCTCACGCTCGGGTTTTCCGGGTCGCCCCCCACACGGGGGCGTGGATTGAAACCACGCGAGCGACAGCTGGCCGCCGAAGATGATCACGTCGCCCCCCACACGGGGGCGTGGATTGAAACCTTGCTCGCGCGAAATCTGCGATCTGGTTGGTTGTCGCCCCCCACACGGGGGCGTGGATTGAAACAACAGATAAAAACGTGCTGACAAACCCCTATTACTGTCGCCCCCCACACGGGGGCGTGGATTGAAACGGACACAAGAAGCCCCATTCGCGCACCTTCGGCCCGTCGCCCCCCACACGGGGGCGTGGATTGAAACATCAACTTCCAGCCGCCCGCGCCTACCGCGAACAGCGTCGCCCCCCACACGGGGGCGTGGATTGAAACCGCTCTCGGTACTCACGCTGGGTCTGGGCGAATGGTCGCCCCCCACACGGGGGCGTGGATTGAAGGCGGGCGTTCAGGAGACATACAGGGCGCTTGAAAAAGATGGAGCTGGCGCGAGAATCGCAGGCCGGCAGGGGGCTGGAGACGGGGGCTCCAACCGGAGTTGTGATGGGCCGTCGCCCCCTCGCTGAGGCATAATCAAGCCATGCCTGCCCCCCTTTGGAAGCCTTCAAGCTGGTTTGCGCGCATGGCGGAGCTGGTGGCGCGCTCGCAGGAGCGCAAGGAAGCGCCGCTGCGCCGCGATGTCCGCTCGCTGGGGATGCTGCTGGGCGAGGTCCTGCGGGAGCAGGCCGGGGATGCGCTGTTTGCAAGGGTGGAAGAGCTGCGGCTCGATGCGATCGCCCGGCGCGAGGAGCAAGCCGCGGGGGATGCCCCTGCGGCCGAAAAGCGGCTCGGGGCGACGGTGCGCGGCATAGGCGGGCTGCCCGTGGACGAGCTTTACCACTTGTCCCGGGCGTTCGCGTTTTACTTTGAGCTGACCAACCTGGCCGAAACCAACCACCGGAAGCGCCGCCGCCTGGCCGCGCACCTTACGGGGGCAGCGGGGGCGCAAAGGGGGTCGTTCCGCGGCACCCTGCGGGCCATGCGCGAGGCGGGCATCCCGGCAGAAGAAGCGCTGGAGCTGCTCGGGAAAATCGTCATCACGCCCGTGTTTACGGCGCACCCGACCGAGATCGCGCGGCGGTCGGTGCTGTTTAAACGGCGGCGCATGGGCGAGCTGCTGCAGGAGCTGGACCGGATCCCGCTCGCCGACGAAGAGCTCGCGCGTTTGCAGGCCGAGCTTACGGCCGAGATCACCGCGCTGTGGCAGACGGACGAGGTCCGGAGCCGGCGGCCCACCGTGACCGACGAGATCAAGATGGGGCTCGACTACTACGAGGTGTCGATTTTTGCGACGCTCCCGGCCTTGTACCGTGAACTGCGGGAAGCGTTCGCGGCTGAATACGGTCCGGAACATGCGCCCGAGTTGCCCGTCCTGCTCCGGTTCGGCTCCTGGATCGGCGGGGACCGCGACGGCAATCCGTTTGTGACCCCGGCGGTGACGCTCCAAGCAATCCGCGATGCGCGGGTGCGTCTGCTGGCGGAGTACCAGGCGGGGATTGCGAAGCTTATCAGCCTGCTGACCAGCTCCACGCAGCAGGTGCCGGTGAGCGATGCGCTGCTGGTGCGCCTGCGCGGCTATATGCATGACGCAAAAACCGAGCCCGGCGCTAACGATCAGTTTGCCGCGCACTTCGAGTTTGAAAACTACCGCCGGTTTGCCGCCTCCTTGGGCGCGCGGCTTGCGAATACGCTTGAGCCGGCCGCGGGCGAGCCTGGGACGCTGGAAGCGGCGCTCGCCGCCCTGCCCGCGTATGCCCACGCGCGCGAGTTTGTGGACGATCTCGCGTTGATGCGGGCGAGCCTCGCGGCGAACCGAGGCGAGCGCCTGGCGGCCACGCTGGTGGACCCGCTGCTGCTCGAGGCGCGCACCTTTGGGCTGCACCTCCACACGCTTGATATCCGGCAGCACGCGCGGTTCCACACGCAGGCTTTGGACGAGATCGCGAGCTGCGCGGAAGGGGCGCGGGGCCTGGTTCCCCGACCCTTTAGCCCGCAAACGCTGGATGTGCTGGCGGCCATTGGGGCGGTCGCCGAGGTGAAGCGCTCCGCCGTGCCGGAAGCGATCCGGACGTATGTGATTTCGGGAGCGGCGACCAAGGAGGACGTGCTTGCGGTGTTGTGGCTGGCGCGCTTTGGCGGCGTCAACCCGGCTGCAACCGAGGGCGACCCGGGGCTGATGCCTGTGCCGCTGTTTGAGTCGATCGAGGACCTGCGCAACGCGCCGGAGGTGTGTCGCGCGCTGTGGGACGACCCCGCATACCGCGAGCTCGTCCGGAGCTGGGGCAATGTGCAGGAGATCATGCTCGGCTACTCGGATTCGAATAAGGACGGGGGCATGCTCACAAGCACCTGGGAGATCTTTCGGGCGCATCGCGCGCTGCACCAGGCGGCGCACGAGGCCGGGCTTACGCTGCGGCTATTCCACGGGCGCGGCGGCACGGTGGGCCGGGGCGGCGGGCCCACGCACCGCTCCATCTATGCGCAGCCGCTTGACTCCTTCGATGGGGAGCTGCGGATCACCGAGCAAGGGGAAGTGTTGAACTGGAAGTACGGCGACACAGTGCTGGCCGAGCGCAACCTGGAGCTGATGATCGCGGCTTCGCTCGACGCGCTGGCCAGGCCCAACCTCCGCGCCGGCGGCCACCAGACGGGCGAGCTCAAGCCCGAATGGGAGGAAGCCTTGGACGCGCTTTCCTCGGACGCTTTCACGTTCTACCGCGAAGGCATTCTCGACGACCCGGAGGTTTTCGACTTTTTCGAGACCGCGACGCCCATGGCCGAGCTCGAACACGCGAAGATCGGCTCGCGCCCGGCCCGGCGCGGAGGCAAGCGCTCGTTTGAAAGCCTGCGCGCGATTCCGTGGGTCTTCGGATGGACGCAAAGCCGCTTGCTCATCCCCGGGTGGTTTGGCGTGGGGCACGCGCTGACGGCGTACATGGAGCGGCCTGAAGGCCTCCAGCGCCTGCGGGAGATGATGCGGGAGTTCCCGCTGTTTATCGACCTGATCCGCAATGTGGAGGTGGCGCTGGCCAAGGCCGACCTCGGGATCGCTGCGCTGTATGCCTCACTGATGCCGGATGCGGCCGCGCGGGGGCGGGTGTTCGGGAAGTTCGAAGCGGAATTTGCCCGCACACTCCAGGCCGTGCTCGCCGTGACGGAACAAGCGGCGCTGCTCGAGCGGAACACGGTTCTCGCGCGCTCCATCAAGCTCCGCAACCCGTATGTGGACCCGCTTTCGCTCATTCAGGTGGACCTGCTGCGCCGCAAGCGCGCCGGCGAGGACACCCCGGAGATCAACCGCGCCATCGCGGGGACAATCAACGGGATTTCGGCGGGCTTGCGCACCACCGGGTAGAAACTGCTTCAGTTGCGCTTAAGCTCGGGCTTCTACACTGGGCGGGATGCCCCAAGGACCATTTTCTAAGCGCGCCTCCGGCGGGTGGGTTGCGCTGTTGTGTTTCACTGCCGGCCCAGCCGCAGCGTTTGCGCAAGGGCCCGCGCCGGTCGTCATTACCCTGCCTGAGGCGATTCAGCGCGCGGAGGCGAGCGAGCCCAACTATGCCGCGGTGCGCGCCGCGGCGAGCGCCGCTGGACTGGATCGCGGCATTGCCCGCGCGGGGCTGCTGCCGGGGGTCGTGTACCACAACCAGGTGCTCTACACCCAGCCCAATGGGGCCATCAACCAGGCCGGCCCCGCCGGAAACCAGGCCGCGCCGATCTTTATCGCGAACAATGCTGTGCGCGAGTACGCAAGCCTGGGTGTTGTGACGGAAAACCTGAGCCTTGCGCAGATAGCCGCCGTGCGCCTGGCCGACAGCGGTGCCGCCAGAACCGCCGCCGAGCTTGAAATCTCCCGTCGGGGGCTGGTCGCGGCCGTTGCCGGGCTTTTCTACGGCATCCTCGCGAGCCAGGGCCGTTTTGCCACCCTTCAGGCCGCTCGCAACGAAGCTGAGGGCTTTGTCGTTCTCACCGAAAAACGCGAAGCCGCCCGCGAAGCCGCGCATGCCGATGTCCTTAAGGCCGAGCTCACACTCCAGCAGCGCGAGCGGGACCTCGGCGACGCGCAGCTGGCCCTGGACCGCGCCCGCTTGGAGCTTGCCGTGCTGCTCTTTCCGGACCCGCTCACGCCCTTTCAGATTCAAGCGCAACCCGCGCCTCCCTTGCCCTCCATGGCCGATGTCGAGGCCGCCGCGAGAAGCCGCAATCCTGAACTTGCGAGCGCGCTTGCTTCGCTGCGGGAAAGCAATGCCGAAGTTCTTTCAAGCGAGGCCGCGTACCTCCCCGGCGTGTCGGTCAACTTCACTTACGGCATTGACGCCACCACCTTCGCGACGAGGGCGCGCTTTGACGGCACGAGCAACCCGCGCAACCTGGGCTATTCACTTGGCGCGACGATCGATATTCCCGTTTGGGACTGGCTCGCGACCGAGCGCCGCGTCAAGCAGAGCGAGATCCGCCGCGCGGCGGTGCGCGTGGCCCTCACCGCCGCGCAGCGCCGCTTGGTCATGACCCTCCAGGAGGGTTATGCCGAAGCGCAAACCGCGCGCGACCAGCTTGCCTCGCTGGATGCGACGGTGCGGACGGCGGAGGAAAGCTTCCGGCTTGCCAAGCTGCGGTATGCGAGGGGGGAAGCGCTGGTATTGGAAGTAGTGGACGCGCAGAATAGCCTTTACCTCGCCCAAACAGCGCAGGTGGACGGGGAAGCCCGCTACCGGCAAGCTTTGAGCAGTCTCGAAACACTGACCGGAACCCTGTGAGCCTCATCGTTACAAACCGGTATCTCACGCCGCTCGGGCGTTGGCTCGGGGGCGCATTTGCGGCCCTGTGCGTGCTCTTGGTCGGCTGCGGCAAGCAGGCCGCCGATGCCACGCCGACGCCGGTGGTCACGGTGGAAGCGGCCCACCCCCAGCGCGGCTCCATCTCCGACCATATCGTCGCCGATGCCGTGCTTTCGCCCCTGGCGCAGGCCGCGCTGTCCCCTCGCATCTCCGCGCCGGTGCGCCGGTTCTATGTGCAACGCGGCGCGCGCGTTCACGCCGGGGAGCTGCTGGCCACGCTTGAGAACCGCGACCTCCAGGCCGCCGCCATCGACACGCAAGGTGCCTACACTGCCGCCGATGCCGCGCTCCAAAGCACGCGCGGCGCGCAGATTCCCGAGGAAACACAGAAGGCCCAGCTGGACGTCGCGCAAGCGCAGGCCACGCGCGATCTGGATGCGAGCATCGCCCGCGACCGCCAAAAGCTGTTCGAGGAGGGCGCGATCCCCGGCCGGGACCTCGACACCGCCCGCGCCACCCTGGTGCAGGCGCAGGCCGCGCTCGACCTGGCCAACGAGCACCTGCGTGCCCTGAACGCCGTGAGCCGCCAGGCCACGCTGGAGCAGGCCCGGGGCACGGCCCAAAGCGCCAAAGGGCGGTATCTCGGCGCGCAAGCCCAGGTGGCCTACTCTGAAATCCGCAGCCCTATCGACGGGGTTGTGACCGACCGCCCCCTGTTCGCGGGCGAAACCGCAGCCGCGGGTACGCCGCTCCTCACCGTGATGGACACGACGGCGCTGCTCGCGAAGGTGCACCTGGCCGAGGCTGCTGCCCAGCAGCTCAAAGTGGGCGACGCGGCTTCCATTACATTGCCCGGCGTGAAAAATCCCGTGCCGGCGCGCGTTTCGCTCGTGAGCCCGGCGCTCGATCCCGGCTCCACCACCCTTGAAGTGTGGGTGCGGCTCCCAAACCGTGACGGGCGCTTCAAGGCGGGCACGCCCGTGCACGTTTCGGTCACGGGCCGCACCGTTCCGGACGCGCTGCTCACCCCCGCCAACGCCTTGCTCACCGCGCAGGACGGGAGCAAGTACGTGATGCTCTTCGGCGCGGACGGCGTTGCGCATCGCCGCCCCGTGGAGGTTGGGATCACCGACGGCGCGAACGCGCAGATTACCGTCGGTCTTTCCCCGAGCGATACCGTCATCACCACGGGCGCGTATGGCCTGGACGATGGGACGAAGGTAAAGACTGGCCCGGCAGACAGCGACGAAGCGAAACCGTCGGCGGGCAAAAAGGGCGGTTCGGATGATTGAGCAAGCCGACGCTCCCCGGAAATCGGCGGCCCGCACCGCGTCGGCGGAAGACACCTTTTGGCTTGCGCGGTTTCGCGGGCCTATCTTCTTTTTTCTCGCGCTGCTGACGGTGGCAGGCGTGTACCTCGGGCTCCGGCTCCCTATCTCGGTCTTCCCGAGCACCAACTTCCCCCGCGTCGTGATCGGGGTCGAAAACGGCGTGACCCCCATCGAGCAGATGGAGGTCACGGTCACGCGCCCGCTCGAAAACGCAATGAATATCGTGCCCGGGCTCACCTCCGTGCGCTCCATCACCAGCCGGGGCTCGGCCGAGATCGACCTGTTTTTCGATTGGAATGTGGATATGGAGCAAACGCTCCAGCTGGTGAATGCGGAGATCGGCAAGGTGCGCCAGCAGCTGCCGCCCACCGCCGTTCTCACCACCAACCGGCTCACCTTTGCGACCTTTCCGATTCTCGGGTATGCGCTCCAGTCTTCCAACCTGTCGCAGTCCGACCTGTGGGAGATGGCGACCTACCAGCTCAAGCCGCCGCTCAATCGGGTCGCGGGCGTGCGCACGGTCACCGTCAAGGGCGGGCAGGAACCCGAATACCACCTCGTCCCCAACATGGCCCGCATGCAGGCCGCCGGGGTAACTATCCTCGACCTGGCGAACGCGGTCGACCAGTCGAACATCATCGACTCGCCCGGCCTGTATGAGAGCAACCACCAGCTCATTCTGGGCCTCGTCGGCGCACAGGCGCACGATGCCGCAGGCCTGGAAGACCTTGCCGTCAAGGACACCGCGAGCGGCACCCCGGTGCGCGTCAGCAATGTCGCGCAAGTCGAGCATGGCGTCCTGCCCATGTACACAATCGTGACCGAGAACGGCAAGCCCGCCGTCCTGCTCGAGATCGCCCGCCAGCCCTCCAGCAACACGGTCGCGGTCGCGAACGCGGTCGCGGCAGAGGTGGCGACGCTCAAGAAAACCCTGCCCGCAGGCGTTACGCTCACCCCCTTTTATGACCAGTCCGAGCTCGTACGGGAAAGCATCAACTCGGTCCGCGATGCCATCCTGATCGGCCTCGCGCTGGCCTGCCTGATCCTATTTCTCTTCCTGCGGGACTGGCGCGCTTCGCTGGTTGCGGGTCTGGCGATTCCGGTCACCGTCGCGATCACGGTTCTTATCCTTTCGCTCCTGCACGAAAGCTTCAACCTGATGACGCTCGGCGGCCTCGCCGCGGCGATCGGGCTGCTTATCGACGACGCGATCGTGGTGATCGAAAACATCGTGCTGCACCGCGACTCGGGTGAAGGCCCTGTGCGCGCGGTCCGGCTCGCTCTCGGCGAGATCACCACGCCGCTCGTCTTTTCGACTCTGACCCCCGTCGTCGTATTCCTGCCGCTGGTCTCGGTGACGGGCGTTACCGGCTCGTTCCTACGCGCGCTCGCCCTCACCATGACCGCCGCGCTCCTTACCTCGCTCGCGCTCGCGCTTTCCTTCACACCCTCGCTTTCGCTTGTTCTTTTGCGCAATCGCAAGCAGAAGGACACCGCAGCCCACGAACACCATGGCCGCCTGATGAACGGCGTGCTCAACGCCCATGGCCGGGTGCTCGGGTTTTCGCTGCGGCGGCCGCTCGTGCTCGGTTTTGTGTGCGCGGGGCTCATCGCCGGAACCTGGTTCGCCTACAAGGGCCTGGGCTCCGACCTGCTGCCGGCCATGGACGAGGGTGCGTTTATCCTCGACTACATCATGCCCGCGGGCTCGTCCTTGCAGGAAACCAACCGCGTCCTCGAGCACGTCACGCGCATCCTCCACAACACGCCGGAGGTCACCATCACCTCCCGCCGCACCGGCCTCCAGATGGGCCTGGCCGCCGTGACCGAGGCCAACACCGGCGACTTCACCGTCGAGCTCACCAACCATCGTTCGCGCGGCATCGACGCGATCATGGCCGGCATCCGCGAGCAGATCCTCAAGACCGAGCCCGCGCTTGACGTCGAGTTTTCGCAGGTGCTCCAGGACATGATCGGCGACCTGTCGAACGCGCCGCAGCCCATCCAGATCAAGCTTTTTTCGCCCGACATCGCGCTGCTCAACTCCATCGGCCCGCGCGTGGCGGATGCCATCGGCAAGGTTCCCGGTGTCGTTGACATCCAGAACGGCGTCGACAACACCGTCTCCGGCCCGGCCACCAACTTCGCCGTGGACCCCTACGCCGCCGCCCGGCTTGGGTTTACACCGACGGAGGTCGCCGAGGACGCAACTTCCATCCTCGACGGCGTCGCAGCGACCACCCCCGTGATCTCCAACGGCCGCCCGTATACTGTTCGCGTGCGCCTGGGGCCCGAGGCGCGCACCTCACTCACTGCGATGGAAAACACCGTTTTCAACTCCAACTCCGGCAAGCTCGCGACACTCGGCTCTCTCGCGAACATTTCCGAGCTGCCGCCGCAAAACGAGATCCTGCGCGAAAACCTCCAGCGGCTCATTACGGTCACCGCGCGGCTTGAGGGCTCGGACCTGGGCGGGGCCATGAGCCAAGTGCAGCGCACGGTCGCTTCGATGCACCTGCCCCCTTCGGTGCGGATCGAGTACGGCGGCACCTACCAGGAGCAGCAGAAGTCTTTCGCCGACCTTCTGCGCGTCCTATTCCTGTCGCTTGCCCTGGTCTTCGGAGTGCTGCTGCTCGAGTTCCGGTCGTTTTCCGCGCCGACCGCCATTCTTACCTCGTCGCTTCTTTCGGTCGCGGGGGTAGTGGGCGCGCTGCTGGTCACGGGAGTTAACTTCAATGTTTCCAGCTTTATGGGCCTCATCATGGTGATCGGCATCGTGGCGAAGAACGGCATCCTGCTGCTCGATGCGGACGAACGCTTCCGGGCCGAGGGCAGGAGCGCGCGCGAGGCGATGATGGAGGCCGCCCGGCGGCGCCTGCGCCCTATTCTGATGACCGCGTCGGCTGCCATCTGCGGGATGCTGCCGCTCGCCTTCGCGCTGGGTGCGGGGAGCGAAATGCTGCAGCCGCTGGCCATTGCAGTCATTGGCGGCCTGCTGATCTCCATGGTGCTCAGCCTGATCGTGACGCCGGTGGTGTACTTCCTGCTCACGCGCAACCGGCATGCGGCTGTCGTGCAGTTGCAATAACGAGAACCCGCCACGAAGTGGCCGCCAGCTGCGCAGGCGGCTTTAGGCCTTTCATATCAACAGAAACCCCGCTCCAAAGAGCAGGGTTTCTGTTGAGCGAAGGCTTACTTCCCCACCACGATCACCTCAAACGACCCCGGCACGATCGGTGGGCGGCCGTGCGGGTTGTCGGCGGAGGGTGCGGGCTTGGGTCCGAACTTCGCCGTCGCCGTGTACATCCGCCCAGCCGTTGGATCGAGCGCCATCGTCCGCGCGCCCAGCGCTGTCTTGACTGTCTCGACGACCTTCGGCTGCGCCCCGCGCACATCCACAAACGTCATATCGCCGCTGCCGCCGTCCGAAGCGATCGCCATCCCGGTCTTCGCGTCGAACCGGTCCGCGTCCGGCCCTTCTCCGATCGGCGCCGTTGCTTCCACTTTGCCAGTATCGGCGCTGGTAATTGCCATCACCTTGCCGTCGCACACTGAGAAAAGCTTCCGCTGCTTCCGGTCGAGGGCAAGCCCCGAGGGCGACTCGCACCCGGTCAGCGGATAGGTGCCCACCAGTTTCTTCGTATGAGCGTCGAGCTTCACCAGCTCGCTCTTGTCCTCGATGTTGTCGAAGACGAAACCCTTGCCGTCGGCCACGGGAAACTCCGGCTTGCCCGGCAGCTTGATCGTCGCGACAACCTTGCGCGTCGCCGTATCGAGCACCGTCACATCGCCGCTGCGCCCGTTGAACGCCCACACGGTTTTCGTCACCGGCTCGTAAGTAATCCCGTCCGGGTTGGTGCCCGCGGGCACCGTCGCCAGCTTTTGGAGCGAGTGCCGGTCGAACACCACGATCGCATTGCCCCGTCCGTCGCTGATGTAACCGTACTTGCCATCGGGGTCCAGCGCCACGCCGTGTGTACCGCCCAGGCCTGTGATCGCGCCCACCTTTTTGCCCGTGTCCGTGTCCACTACGTCCACCGTCACATTGTGGGCAATATAGAGCCGGTGCGCCGCGGGGTCTTCCGTCAGGTAGTCCCAGCCGCCCTCGCCGCCGATGTTCCAGTGCGCCAGCACGCGGTAGCCCTGCGCGTGCGCCAACGCGGGAGCCAGGAGCGCCCCCGCCAACAATACTCCCGCGATCCTTTTCATCCAAGCGCTCCGGTCATCCGAGATAAGCAAGCCTCTTGAGTATCGCAGCCGGAGCTTAACGCTTGCTGAAAGCCGCTACGGCGCTGCCGCGGCAACCGGCAGTGCGACATAGCTTCCTTCGCCGCCCCAGTACACACGCTGTTCGGCCTTCTTGTAATCGCCGGGCTTGGCCCAAAAAATGTTGGGCACAAACGTTTGCGGATTGCGGTCGTACAGCGGGAACCAACTCGACTGCACCTGCACCATCACCCGGTGCCCGGGCAGAAACACATGGTTCGCCGGGGGCAGCATCCAGCGGTACAGCTCCGGCTTGCCTGCCGGAATCGGTTTCGCCTCTGCGAGGCTTTCCCGGTAACGGCCCCGAAAGATGTCCGCCGAAATCATGAGCTGGTACGCGCCCAGTTCGGGCTCTTCCGCCACCTCCGGCGGGTACACGTCGATCAGCTTCACCACCCAGTCAGAGTCCGTCCCGCTGGTCGACGCGAGCAGGTGCGCCTCGGGCTCGCCGCTGATCCTAAGCGGCTGCTTGAGCACGTCGGAGGTGTAGGTCAACACATCCGTGCGCCCCGACGATTCTTTCTGGTCGTCTACCAGCCACTCCGCCCAGGTGAGCCGCCCCGTGTACCCAATGGGCTGGCTGGGCCGCGCGCGAAACGGAACGGGTTTCGCCGGGTCCGACACATAGGCGTCATAGCCCGGCGCGCCCGGCGCGTCAAACCCCAACTTGCCGTCAGCCTGCAGGTACAAGCGCTTGCACCCGCCCGCGCAGGGCCCCGGCCAGTTTTCCATGCGCCGCCAGGTGTTTGCCCCGGTTTCAAACGCGGTGACCGGCGCGATATCCGCCCTCGGCGCGCCCGGTTTTAAGTATTGCGCCAGAAACGGCCCGAGGATTTGCTTTTGGAAGTACGTTCCCGTCGCGCTCCCAAACCGCAAAGGCCCCAAAGTGCTCGCCTCCTCAATTTCCTGCCCGTGGTGCCACGGGCCCAGCACCATAAAGAGCTTGTCCCGCGCCCCCGGCTTCGCTTGGAGCGCCCGGTACACAGCGGGCGCTCCGTAGATATCCTCCTGGTCCCACAAGCTGTGGACCAGCATCGTCGGCACGGTCAGCGGCTCCTGCGCAAGCACCTTGTCCATCGCCTGCCCGCTCCAAAAGGCGTCGTAGCTCGGGTGCTCCAGGATCTTGCGCCAAAAGCCAAGCTGCTCCATCCCATGCTCGCGCCCCAGCTCGCCGGCCGAGCCTGCCTGCATATAGGTGTCGTAGTCGTCGTAGTCGCTCGTGTACCAGGCCGCCGTGTTGCTTCGTGTGGCTTCCTGCTCATAGATGTAGGGCATGTTTTGCTCGCGAAACGCGCCGTTGTGGAACCAGTCGTCCCCCATCCAGCCGTCCACCATCGGGTTCATCGGCACCGCAACCTTGAGCGCCGGGTGCGGATGCACCAGCGCCATGAGCGGCAGGAAGCCGTCATACGAGATCCCCAGGATGCCCACTCGCCCATTGCTTTCGGGCACGTTTTTTACCAGCCAGTCGATCGTGTCGTAGGTGTCGGTCGACTCATCCACGGGCGTCGGGTTCAGCGGCCCGTGGAGCGGCCGGTTCATCACAAAGTCGCCTTCCGACCCATACTTGCCGCGCACATCCTCGACCACCCGGATATAGCCGCCGTCCACGATCACGTCCACCGCATTGTCGTAGCCCTCGAGCGTGGGGCCCAGGTGCGTGCTTTCTTCGTGCGTGGTCAGCGCGGTCGCGCTATACGGGGTGCGCGTCATCAGAATGGGCGCGTTCTTCGCGCCTTTGGGCACCAGGATGACTGTGTGGAGCTTTACCCCGTCGCGCATGGGGACCATCACCTCGCGCCGCGTGTAGGTGTACGCGGCCGTGGGCGGATGCAGGGTCGCGGGGGTTTCCGAGGGGTAGTCCGGATACTTTGCCGTTTGCGCAAAGCTCGCCATAGCACCGCACGCCATTGCCGCCCCAAGAAACCACTGCGCTGCCTTCATTCCCGCAACCCTCCGCACCCATCTGTACCAGAGTCGCGGCGGAAAAGCTTGGGAAATAGAAAAAGCCCGGGCGACGAGCCCGGGCCTTTTCTTCTTGTGACAGTTTGCCGTTAGGCTGCGCGCGTCCGGCTTCCCGTGATCAAACGCAGCAGCCAAGTAAGGATGACCGCGCCGCCGATCGCAACCAGGATGGTGTAGATCAAGCCCCCCTGCCCCGCAAACCCAAACAGCGACATGATCCAGCCGCCGAGCAGCGCGCCGATAACGCCGACGATGATATCCACGAAAAACCCGTAGCCGCCACCGCTCATAAGCTTGCCCGTCAACCAGCCGGCAATCAGACCGACGATAATCCACCAGATAAAACCGTGTGCCATAACTCTTTCCTCTTCCGTGAGCGTGATAACGACGCGCCTTATGGGAGGTTGCTATGAAAGCAAACGTTGCCTTGGAGCTGCATTCCTTGTGGTAACTCGGTTCCGCGATGACTTCCTGGGGATGCGCTTTGCCGGCCTGGCAGCTTTTCAACCGGCCTAGCGTCGGTGGCGGGCGCGGAAGACGTAGTGGCCCAAGAGCCACCCCGCCGCGCTCCCCACCAGGACGTCCGTGGGGAAATGCTCCCGGCCCAGCACGCGCGTCAGGCTTACGCCGGTAGCGAGCGAGTACACACCCAGCTCCGTCCAGCGCGAAGGATACTCGTTCGCGATCACCGCCGCGCCGGCCCAGGCGAGCACGCTGTGCGACGAGGGGAATGACGAGTTCGCGCCTGCGCCGCTCTGCCAAAACAGGCCGCGCGCGTGATCCTGCGCCGGGCGCTCGCGCCAGAAAACCAGCTTGAGTCCTTGCTCCACCACCAAGCCATCCACCAGCGCTTCGCCGCCCAGCAGGCCTGCTTCGCGCGCGCGGTCATTCTGCTCGAAACGGCCATAGCCGTACAGCGCCACGGGTGCGGCGATGAAGCCGCCGATCAGCGCGTTGGAGGCGTTCACATTGTCCTGGTTAAAGCCCGGGTCGTGGGAAACGACCGAGCCCATGGTGTGGTGGTCCGTCGCGATGGCCGCCCCCGTAGCGGCGGCCATCGGCAGGAGCCACAGGAGGTCGTGGGTGCGGATGTGCGCCGGACTCGTCCAGATCGCCCGTTGGTCCTCCAGGATGTGCACGGGCGTGTTCCTGAGCGTCGGCGCTTGGGTTTGGGGCGTGGGCGCGTCCGGCATCGCACCGCCGGACGCGCGCGCCGGGGTTGGCAGAAGAGAACCGGCAAGCACAGCGCCGGCCAGCCAAGCCCGCGCGCGGGGGCGCTTATGGGCGTCACCTGGCCGAGCGCTGTGAGAAGAGCCGATCGAACGCGCCCGCAGAGACATGGTGACGAATATATCCGTTTGCGCCGCCCTGGCGGGGTTCCAGAACGAAAGGCAAAAGCACCTCAAAAGAAATCCGAACAGAAGAGTGCCCCCGCGAGTCTTAGCTGGTGAGTTCCGCAACCAGGAAACAGCATGAGTGTCTACGCAGGAGTCAACCCGTTGACCGACGAGCGAGCCGAACTGCTGTTCGACGAGTTCGTCGCCCGCAACGCGCGATTTGCCTACAGGGTGGCCTATGCGATGCTCCGGAACCCAAGCGACGCGGAGGATGCCGTGCAGGAAGCCTTCTCAAGCTGTATCGAAGCGGTCGCTGGCAGGCCGCAGAGAACGAACGCGCCTTTCTGGCCCGCACCGTGTGGCGCATGGCCGCTACCCTGCGCGCCCGCTCGCGACCTGCGGAGCCCGACGCCCCCGACGAACGCCCGAGCGCCGCGCCCAACCCGGAGCGACAGATGATAGAGCAAAGCGCCGAAGCCGCTGTGCACCGCATGATCGACACGCTCCCTGCAAAACTGCGGCAACCGTTGGTCCTGTCCTCCATTGGAGAAATGCGCTCCGCCGAGGTGGCCGCGATACTTGGCCTGCCCGAAGGTACCGTGCGCCGCCGCGTGATGGAAGCCCGCGCGCTGCTGCGCGAAAAACTGCGCAACATGGAGGGAAACCATGCGCGATAAACGCGAACTGCACAAATCGACGAGCGAGTACGACGCCATGCTGGACGCCGCGCTCCAAACCTACGCCGGTGCCGCCCCGCGCGAAGGGCTGGAAACCCGCATTCTCGCGCGCACGGCCGAAAGTGTGCACGCGCCCCGCCCTGTCTTCGGCCGGCTCCTGGCGTTCTCGGGAGTGGCCCTGCTGGTACTGCTTTGCATCTCGGCTCCAACCCTTCTGCGTCATAAGCCGGATCCCCCGGCAGCGCCGCAGTTCGTCAAAACAAACCCCGCGCCGCCGAGTATTTCCCAGCCGCAAACGGCTGAATTTCAAAAGGCCGCCCTACCCAAAACGATTCGCAAGCCACGCCCGCGCGCACCCCAAGCGGTTGCGTCCGGCAAACCCCTTACACCCGTGCCGCTTTCTTCGCAGGAGCGCATGCTGCTCCAACTCGCGGCCTCCCCCCAGAAGCCCCTTGCTAACTTGAACAAGTTTGAGCCTGTCGAGATAGCGCCTATCCAGATCAGCGCGCTTCACATTCAACCGCTTTCAGACAGTGCAACGCCCCACTAAGGAGAACGCCATGCGCTTCCCGCTTTGCGCTTTGCTCGCCGCTTTCCTGCTTTCCGCCTCCCCCATGCTCGCGCAAGCAGACAAACAAGCCGCGCCGCCGTCCAGTCCATCCCCGCCTGCTGTGACTTACAAGCTGACCTTTACGGTTCGTCAATTGATTGGTGGCAAAACAGCGGAAAGTCGAGCGTATTCGGCTCTTTTTGAAAGTAGCTTAACTGCCGATAGTTTCATTCGGGCGGGTGACAGAATACCCGTTTCTGGTTCGCTTAATCAGTACAATTATCAGGATGTAGGGATCAATATAGATTTTCGCGCCTTGCCCAACGTGCGAAACCTAACTCCGCGGCAGATCGCAATCGATGTCTCTGCGGAGGTTTCCGAATCGGTCGATCTAGGCAAAACTCCAGGCCGAAACCCGCCGATTATCCGGCAGGATAAGTGGGATTCGCATTTTATCGTCGAGCTTGGAAAACCGACCCTGCTGTTCTCCTCCGACGACCCAACCCTGGACAGAACCACACAGATTGAGCTTACCGCCGTGAAAATGCCTTAAAAAACGTTTTTGAATATGTAGCGGGCTGACGGCAGTTCCGTGAAATAAAGGTCCATTCAAGACGAATTGCAAAAGGTCCAGTGCGGGGTGACCCACATCTCGATTTTGAGACGGGGTTCCCGTATGTCGCACCACGCCTAAGCCGCGTACCCCCCAACAGCAGAAAACCCTATGCAAGCGAAACCTGAACCGCATAGGTCATTTCAATGCAATAACCTGCGTTGCTAAGACGACCTCTTAACCACTTACTCGAGCCGGCCCGCGCAGCATGTTGCTGGTCCGCATGGAAGCAAGCGAGGAGCACGACTGCTAGGCCACCGCCTCCACCGCGACCAACTCATCCAGCAGCAGCCGGATCTCCAGAATCATCTCCACGGGCTCCGTTGCCGCGAGCGGGAAGCGCAGCACGCCTTGCGGGGTAAACTGCGCGCCCCGCTTTTGGTTTTTCGCGACCAAACGCATCAGCCGTTGCGGGTCAACGCCGGCCTTGGGTGCGAACCGCATCTGCACCTCGCCCTTCTTGCGGTCCACTTGCGATACGCCCACGCGCTCGCACTCCGCCCGTAGGGCGGCGGCTTCAATCAGGTGCTGCGCGCTTTCCGGGACAGCCCCGTAGCGATCTTCGAGCTCCTTCCGCACATCTTCGACCGCAGCCTCGCTCGTGGCCGCGGCGATCCGCTTGTACACCCGCAAACGCTGGTTTTCTTCCGGGATGTAGCTCTCGTCGATGCGCAGCGAGATGCCCAGGTTGAGCTGCGTCGTGATCGTTTCCGGCTGCGCTTCGCCCTTGATGCGCGCGACCGCTTCCTCAAGCATCGTCGTATACATCTCAAACCCGATCGCTTCGATATGCCCGCTCTGCTCGCCGCCCAGCATGTTGCCCGCGCCGCGCAGCTCCAGGTCGAGCGCCGCAATCTTGAAGCCCGCGCCCAGGTCGGAAAACTCCTTGAGCGCCGCCAAACGCCGCCGCGCGATGTCGGTCAGCTCCTGCTCCGGCGGGATCAACAGGTACGCGTAGGAGCGCCGGTTGGAGCGGCCGACGCGGCCCCGCAGCTGGTACAGCTCCGACAGCCCGTGACGGTCGGCGCGGTTGATGATGATCGTGTTCGCGAGCGGAATGTCGATGCCGTTCTCGATGATCGTGGTCGCGACCAGCACGTCGTACTCGTGATTCATAAACGCGAGGATGACTTTTTCAAGCTCCGCCTCGCCCATCTGCCCGTGGCCCACCACCACGCGCGCCGCGGGGACCAGCTCGCGGATTTTGGAGGCAATCTCGTAGATTGACTCCACGCGGTTGTACACGAAATAGCACTGGCCGCCGCGCTCCAGCTCCATCTCCACCGCCGAGCGCACCAGCTTTTCGTCGAACTTCGCGACTACCGTCTGGATCGCCATACGGTCCTTGGGCGGCGTTTCAATTACGCTCATATCGCGCAAGCCAATCAGCGACATGTGCAGCGTGCGCGGGATCGGTGTGGCCGACATGGTGAGCACGTCGATCTGCGCGCGGATCTGCTTGAGGCGCTCCTTGTGCTTGACGCCGAAGCGCTGCTCCTCGTCCACAATCAGCAGGCCGATGTCCTGGAACTTGATGTCCTGCGCGAGCACCCGGTGCGTGCCGATCAGGATATCGACGCGCCCCGCTTCGGTCTCTTCCAGGATTTTTTTCTGCTCCTTGGGCGTGCGGAAGCGCGAAATCATTTCGATCCCTACCGGGAACTGGCGGAAGCGCTTTTTGAAGCTCTCAAAGTGCTGAAACGCGAGCACCGTCGTGGGTGTGAGGACCGCGACCTGCTTGCCGTCCTGCACGGCCTTGAACGCCGCGCGCATCGCCACTTCCGTCTTGCCGTAGCCCACGTCGCCGCACAGCAAACGATCCATCGGCAGCTCCGACTCCATATCGCCCTTGATGTCGCGAATGGCCGCCAGCTGGTCGTCGGTTTCGGTAAAGTCGAAGGCGTCCTCGAACTCGCGCTGGAACTCATTGTCGGGCGCGAAGGCGTGGCCCCGCGCCGCCTTGCGCTGCGCGTAGAGCTTTAGGAGCTCATCGGTCATGTCCTCCATGGCCTTGCGCACGCGCGCCTTGGTCTTGGCCCACTGCTGCGAGCCCAGCTTATTCAAAACCGGCGCGGGGCCGCCTTCGCTGGAGCGATACTTCTGGATCAGGTCAAGCCGTGTGAGGGGCACATACAACCGGGCCTGGTCCGCAAACTCGAGGATCATGAACTCGACATTCACGCCGCCCTGGTCGATCTCGCGCAGCCCCATGTAGCGCGCGATGCCGTGCTCCACGTGGACGACGTAGTCATTGACGGTGAGGTCGCGGAAGTCCGACACAAACGCCGAAGTTTTAGACTTCTTCACCGCGGGCCGCGCGGCTACATCCGCATCGTCCGAAACATCATTCACGCCGACGATCACGATATTCGCGTCCGTCAACGCAACCCCGTTCGCAACAGCGGCGCGCACCAACGCCGGCGGGGTTTTCTCACCGGGCCTAGGCGGCTTTTCTTTCTGGCCCAACTCGGAGGAGGCCTGCTCCGAGCGCCAGCCGATCCGGTAGGGCAGCTGGTATTCGCCCAACAGGGCGGCGGTGCGCTCCAGCTCGCCCTGATTCGCCGCGGCAAGCACCACCCGCTGCCCGCTGTCGAGCAGCCCGCGCAGGTTGTCCGCCAGCGCGACGGAGTTCCCGTGGAACCGCAGCGTTGGACGCGTGGTAAACGCAATCTCGCCCAGTGTCGTGTCGTCTTCAAGCACGTCCACGATGCCCAGCTGGTCGAGGTCCAGGCCGGGCTGGTTTGAGATAAGCGCGAGCAGCAGCTCCGGCTCGCGGTATAGGTCCTCGGGCCGCATCAGCGCGCCGATGTTTGAGCGCTCATGCCGCTGTTCCAGCTTGTTCCACCAGCGCTCAAGGTGATTGCGCAGCATTCCCGGCTCTTCCACAAAGACTACTGAGCGCTTCCAAAGCCCCAGTAGCGACGTGTCCGCGCCGGCCACGCCCGCGAAGAACTCCCATCCCGGGAACACGGTTACACCGCGTTCCACCAGCGTACTTTCCGCAAGCACCGTATCGTCCGAATCCAGGTGCGAGCCGCTGAGCCGCGCATGCACCGCCGCCAGCAGCTTCTCTGTCACGGGCGTCTCGGTCAAGGGGAGCAGCGTGGCAACGTCCAGCGGCTGCAGAGAGCGCTGGGTTTCCGGGTCGAAGCGCCGCAGAGACTCGATCTCGTCGCCGAAAAACTCCACCCGCACCGGACGCTCCGCCTCGGGGGAGTACACGTCGAGAATGCCGCCCCGCCGCGTGAACTGCCCCGGCATGTCGACCAGGTCCACCTGCTCGTAGCCGACGCTTTGCAGGTGCCGCGTCAGCTCGCCGACGTCGTGCTCCTCGCCGCGCCGCAGCGTGCGCGCCAGATCGGCGTAATAGGAAGCGCGAAACAGTTTTTGCGCCGCCGCTTCTACGGGCGCGATCACGATCGAGGCCGCGTCCGTCGCGATCTTCCACAGCGCAGCGGCGCGGGTTTCCTGCACCTCCGCGTGCGGCGACAGGTGCTCGAACGGCAGCACATCCGGGGCGGGCAGCTTGACCACCCGGTCGGCGGGGAGCGCGCCCGTAAGCTCGCAGGCCGCGCGCACCGCGACATAAAGCGCGTCCGCGGCTTTGTTGTCGGCAACCAGCACAACCGCGGGCAGCTTCGCCGCGCGGGCGAATAGGGGCAGGTACATGGCCCGCGCGGTCGCGGTAAGCCCGGACACACGCCTGCGGCCCCGCCCCAAGTGCAGGTGCCGGGCAGCCTGTTCAAATGCGGGCGAGCGCTCCAGATCCGCCAGGAGATCGCGGACAAAGGGAAGGATCATGGTTGCCTCAGTCTAGCAAGCCGCCGGCCCTGCGGTTTGCCCGGCCTACGGCTTAGGCCTCAGCGCTTGGTTGGAACAGCCCGCGATCGCCAGGAGGGGGTTGCATCGCGCCAGCGCACCGCCGGGGAATGCCACCACAAACCCGCTCGGGGCCGGGGCACCGCCCGGATAGTCGGTTGAAAGGATTTGCGCGCCGCTCGCCATTACTGCGTCGCGCCGGCGGGTGTCGTCGGTGCGCGCCTGCACGGTGTTTGCGTCCGTCCGGGTCCGCACCAGGTAGCCTTGTCGCACCAGGGCATCGATCTCCTGCGGCGAGCCGTCGTTTTCCTCCGTAAAGGCTGCATCCGGAGCGCCGGGAACCGCATTTGTAAACAGCACGCGCCCTTGGAGGCTTGGGTGCCCTTCGGTGTAGACCGCCTCCATGGGCCGCTGGTCCATAAGAAACACGACCTCGCCTCGAGCTTGGGCCAGCGCGGGCCACTGCCCCTTGCGGATCGCCTCATTCAGCGTGGGGAAGCTGCCCCGCACCATGTCCGGCGTCAGCATCTCGCCGGGCGCGAACACCGACCGTATTTCCGCGTCCAGGGCGTCGAACACGGCGGGAGTAAACGGTTCGGGCGTTACGGTCGGGAAGTCCACCTTGAGCTTGCCTTGTTTCGTTTCAATGAGCAGAAACACCGGCAGGTGCCCCGGGTGCGCCCGCGACCAAGCGCGCACCTCCGCGAGGCAGGCGGTAAAGGGCTCGCACACGCTGCGCTGGTCGATATCCTGCACGTGCATCACCTTGAAGCCCGGTTTGTCCATCACCCCGTTCGGGTTTGGATCGGGGTCGGGCGGCAGCCCTGCGTCGCGCACCATTTTTTCCATGTAGGGGTGCGCGTACAGGCCGCCGTGGGTGTCGGCGAAGACGTCGATCTCCAGCTGCCGCACTCCGCTATTGAGCTGTGCGGTGAGCGACGGGTGCGTGTAGTCGAGCGCGGCGAACGCCTTGGGATTTTTCTCCCGCAGCAGCTTGGCCACACCGGGCGCGAGCCCTGCATGGTAGCTGTTGTGCGTCCCGATCACCTGGATCTGGTTCAAGCGTACCGCCGCGTCCTGCGCCCATACGCTGGACGCGGCAGCCAGGCAAAGTGCCATAGAAAACAAACGCATCGGAGCCTCCATTCGCTTAGAAGCTCAGCCGCGCCGCGACCTGCAGCTGGCGGGCGGGGTAAGCCTGGGTGATGGTCCCGAAGCTGCTGTTGCTGCGGTTCGAGTCCGGCGGTCCGTAGTTGGTCTGGTTCAAGGCGTTGAACGCCTCGAGGCGCAGGTCCAAAAGCGACGACTCGCTCCACAGGGGGAAGCCTTTATGCAGCGCCGCATCGACCTGGTAGAAGGCGTAGCTGCGGAGTGAGTTCCGTCCCGCGTTGCCATAGGGAGTGCTTGGGTCTGTCGGAACGCTGACGGTGTTTGGGTTGAGGTACCCGGTCACCGCGGTTGCTGTTTTCGTGCGACGGCTGCCGACGGGATCGCCCGAAACATTGGGGCGGTAGTTGAGCAGTGTGCTCACGGTCCTGGACGCGGGAATGGAGTAAGTCAGGTTGACCGGCTGGCCGCTGGTTGCGGTGTTG
Source organism: Acidobacteriaceae bacterium (assembly GCA_965218545.1). Classification (GTDB taxonomy): domain Bacteria; phylum Acidobacteriota; class Terriglobia; order Terriglobales; family Acidobacteriaceae; genus EB88. The sequence goes on from CBDCLB010000003.1 coordinate 483,260, forward strand.
ACGGCGGAAAACTGCCAGCCGCCCAGCGCCCCTTGCGCCCACCGGGAAGCGTTTGCGCCGAAATGCCGCCCATGGCCGTACGGGAGGTCATAGATAAGAGTGAGTGTGTCGTTGAGCGGTTGATCGTAAGCCGACTCGCCGCGCTCGCCGTTCAGGTTGGCGAGGTTGACGCGCGAGTTGTCGCCGTTGGGCGTATCGAGGTGGCCGGAAGCGTTATCGATCGCGCGCGAGTAGGTGAAGGAATTGAGCAGGTAGAGCCCATTGGAGTAGCTGTGCTCCAGCTTGGTTTGGAGCGCGTTGTAGCTTAGGAAGCCGTAGGGAACTGATTCCTCAATGCCGGTAAAGCCCTGGATAGGGCGCCGGGCGAGCAGGCTGGCGCATGGACCGGTCGCCGGGCAGGGAGCGGCCTGGTTCAGGTCTGCGAGTACGGCGATATGGACCCCGTGCTCGCCGACGTAGGACACAGTCAGGGTGGTGCGCGGGGCGATCTCGCGCTGCACATCCAGGTGCCAGGCTTGTACATACCCGGTCGGGATATGCGCCGGAATATAGCGCGTTTGCGCCAGCTGCGTGTTGAAGTTCGCGGGCGAGGCAAAGTTGTCAGGGTAGCCCTGCGAAACCGGCCGGAAGCAGCCGGTTAATGCGGCTCCGGGCGTACACACCGGCTGGTGCACGGAGCCGGTTGAAAACGGCGCATACTGCTGAATCTGCGAGTTGACGATCGACGGGCCGTTATACGCGAGCAGGTTTTCACCGCCTTCGCGGTTGAACTGGTCGAAGCTGATCCCGTACGCGCCCCGGATCACCGTCTTGTCATCGAGCAGGTATGCGAACCCGAGCCGGGGCGCGAAGTCGAGCTTGGGCGTGTGTACCAGCGCGCGGTCAAAGATCGACCCGCTGCGCGCCTGCACCAGTGTGTTCGTTGCGGGGTCGAAGTTGGCTAGGTGATTGCTGCTCACAAACTGCGGCGTTACCAGCTCATAGCGCAGCCCCAGGTTCGCAGTGAACTTAGGTGACAGCTTCAGGTCATCCTGCACATAGAAAAAGTTCATGTACTGGTGGTAGTTCACGACGGCGATGTTATTCAGCTGATACGAATTGCGCGCGCCGACGAGAAAGTCCGCTAAGTATGCTGCCTGGCTCGCGCCCGCGTCCTTGGTACCGCCGCCGTTCTGGCTGAAGGCTCCGCTGTAGCCATCCTGCCCATAGGTCGGGTTGAAGTCGTCGACTTCCGTGTTGATTGAAAGGAACTCCCAGCCCGTCTTGATGCTGTTGCGCCCGTGCAGGATCGTGTAGTTGACCTTGGGGTCGATCACGAAAGGGTTCTGGAACTGGGGGCTGCTGCCTTGCGAGCCGAACTGCGTGAATCCCGTGACGGCCTGGGGATTCAAGCTGCGGACCACCAGAGGGTTGGTCGGCAGCCCGGTGACCCCGGCCTGGACCAGGAGGCTCGGCAGGTTGGCACCGTAAGGACTTTTGCCGCCGTGGGTCCAGTCAAAGCCGATGCGGGCGTCCAGGATGGAGCCCTGCGTAAAGCTGTGGGTCAGCGCCGCGGCAACCTGCTTGTTGTTGATGTAGATGGTGCCGTTGCTGCTGCCGCCCCCGGCAGGACCGGGGATGCTCGCCGCATCCACGATGTTGCCGTCGTGCTCGCTGTAGCGCGCAAAGGCTGTTGTTTTGGGCGAAAAGTAGTGGTCCACGCGCGCGTCGCCCTTGTTGTCCACCAGGTTTGCCTTGGGCACGGAAACGTAGTTGTTCGCAAAAGCGTTGGGGTTCGGCACGTTCGGTGCCGGCAGGTCCGCGATCACCAGTTTGGCGAGCGGGGTCCAATCGGTTTGCGGCACCACGCCGTCCGGGTACAGCGTTCCCGTGATGGGGTTGCGCAGCGGGACCGGCGCGCCGGTCGTGGTCCGGAAGATGCCCGCCCGCTGGTTCGCGTTGGGGATGGTCACCGCCGAGTACTGCCCTTGCACCTGCCGGTTCCCTTCAAAGTCGACGAAGAAAAAGGTTTTGTCGCGGCGGATGGGACCACCGAGCGTGCCGCCGAACTGGTTGCGGATGAGCACCGGCTTTTGGACCTTGCCGGTGATCGCGTTGACGGGCGGCAGAAAGGGGCCGATGGCGTTGAAGCTGGTGTTGCGGTTGTACTCGTAAACCACGCCATGGAACTTGTTGGTGCCGCTGTTGATGCTCACATTGATCACAGCACCCGACGCGCGACCGTATTCGGCGCTGTAGTTGTTGGTTTCCACGCGGAACTCGTTGATGGCGTCCGGCGAGGGCGGGATGTTCTGGTTGGAGAAGCCCTGGTTTGAGGTTCCGTAGGCGTTGTTATCCAGCCCGTCGAGCAGGAAGTTGTTGAACTCCGACCGCTGCCCGTTCACGTTAAAGGACGCGTCGCGGCTGGTTACACTCTGGTTCTCGAGATTGTTGCGCCGTACCCCGGGCGCAAGCGTTGTCAGGTCGGCGTAGGCGCGTCCGTTGAGCGGCAGGTTGTGCACCTCTGTGGGCTCGATCACCACGCCGCTTTCGCTGCTTTCCGACTCAAGCGCGCTGGCCGCCCCGGAAACCGTCACTGTTTCCGCCGCCTTGCCGACCTGGAGCTGCACATCTACGCGCTGACGGGCGTTGACGGCGACCGAAAACGGCGATGTAAGGCTTTCGCTGAACCCCGGTGCCGTCGCGTCCACCTGGTACTGGCCCACATGGACGTCGGTGAAGTTGAATTGGCCCTGCGCATCGGAGGCGACCGTCACGCGTCGGCCCGTTTGCGTATCAATCAGGGATACAGTGCTTTTCGGAATCGCAGCGCCGGAGGTGTCGCGCACAAAGCCAAGCACGGAGGCCGTGTCGTATTGAGCGGCCGCGGTGCCAAGGGCGGCGCAGGCAAGGAGGGAGGAGGCAAGGAGGGTTCGACGGGGGCACGGCTCTGCAAGGGAACGGAAAAGGGCGAAAGGCATTGAAACGGGAGCTCCAGGAAGGGGTTGCCTTCGAACGCTGCGAAGGTGGGGCGCAGCCTGGTAGAGGCTAGGGAGCTTATGTTGCGGGACGTTAAAAACCGGCACAAATGCGACGATTTTCACATTTCGTTCGCGCCCGCATCGCCCTTGCATACGGCTTGCCGGACTGGGACATCGCCCCAGTACGACGCAGTTCGATCTGCCCGACGCGACCCCGGGCCTCCAGGGCCCGGGCGCTCCGGGGCCGCTGATGGACGCCCCAAGCGGCGGCACAAACATCGTCAGCGGCATCGGCCTGTACACCGATGGCATCAGCAGCCGCGCGACAGCCCTGCTCTGGAAGGCCGGCGCAAACTCGCTTGTCGATGACGTGCGCTTTCTGGACAGCGCGGGTTTTGTGGCATCCGGCGCGCTCTCAAAGCCCACGCTGTTTGCCGAGCGCGGGGGCGAAGCCGCCATCCAGGACCGCGCGGGCACTGTCTACATCGCCGATGGCCAGGTGTATGGCTACGCTCCGGACGGCCGGGCCTTCGGTCAGATCGACATTCCCGGACGGCCCATCCACCTGCTCTTCGGCAGCCCTGACCGCCGCACGCTGTTTATCTTTACCCGGAAGGCCCTGTCTGCGATCGCTTCTGAGATTGGAGATTGACCGCAGCGTCGAGGCAGGGAGGGCCCCAGCCCTCCTTTGCCCGCCGCCCAAAGCCGGCGTCTTCGAGAAGCCTACCTATAACTGCCCCGCATACAAAGGGCCCACCTCCAGCAGCTCTTTCTCGAGAAAGATCCGCGTCAACACGTCCATCGCGTCCCCGTATTTCCGCACCACCGACCGCACGCTTTGCCCGGTGAGCTCCGCCGCTTCGGCCTGCGTGTATTCCTGGAGCGCGATCCGCGCGATGAGCTCCCGGTCTTCCGGCTGCAGCTTCGCCATGCACCGCTCCACGTCGATCACAAAGCCCACTGCATCCTCGAAGCTCTCCACCCGACGGCTCGAAACCCGCCCCCGGAACATGCAGCTCCCCAACACGGAGGGAACTTTGCCCATGCGGAGCGAAAGCTGCATGTACCGCCGCAGCAGAAGCTCCGTGTAGCGCCGGTAAAAGGCCAGCGAGCTTTCCGGCACCCGCACGGGAGCCGGGGCTGGGGTCCCCTTCTTCTGCGACGGATCCACCAGAACGCCCCGCTCCTCTTGCCGTTCCCAGGTCACCGCGCGCAAACGCGCCGCCCCGCCGCTCATTGCACACCCCCGGCCATCGGCATCATCGGCAACGCCGCGGGCATGCCGAACCCGCCCGGCCCCCCTGCTGGCCGCACTTTCTTCGGCCGCCCAGGCCGCAGCCGCGTGCGCGGATCGGGAAACTCCCGAAACAGCTCCGCGCACGGCCCGCAGTACACGCCCGACGCGCCGCGCCGCACCCACAACGTCCCACACCCCTCGCACACCTTCAGCGTCACGCTTTGGTAAACCATGTGTCCTCCCCGTCGCGCAAATACAATCCACCCCGCCTAAAACGCCGGAGCCCCGGAAAGGAGCAGGCTCCGCCCGCATCGGAAAAACGCGCGCCCCGAAAAGGGGAGCGAAGTCCCGCGCCGCAAGCCCGGAAATCCGCATGGAGTCCCGAACCCAAACGTTCTTCGAAAAAAGAAGCAAGGTGAAAGTACCCCGACTCTACCCACCCCCCGCCGGCGGGTCAATCCATTCAGGAACACGGTGGTTACCCTCGCATCTCCTAAAACCGCCGCCCCTTGGGGCAAGCCCGTTACCGTAGGCGACACTTGCCAATGGGCAATACCTTCCCCATGCAACGCATAGCGTCCCGGCAAGTCCACCCCCATGAACTTCTCTCAACTGCATGAGCGATTGCGTGTCGAAGTCCTCCGCAGAATTGAGCGGCAAGTTATTACCGCCTCCCTCCTCGCCCGCCGCGCCGGGCTTTCGCAACCCCTCATCTCAAACTTCCTTCGCTCCAAACGCCGCCTCAGCTTTGAAAACCTCGACCGCATTCTCGCCGCCCTCGATCTCAGCGTGGCCGGCCTCGTTCCCGCGGTGCCCGCGTCCGCGCCCACCGGCGGCATTCCTCTCGTCACCCAGCACGTTGCTATCTTTGAAGACCGCATCCGCCCGGCTTCCGTTTCCGAGTACCTCCACTTGTCCAAATCGCTCGCCGCCCAGCTCCGCGCCGAGCACGGCGTCCGCCGCCCCACCCGCGAGCGCTTCGTCGCCATCGGGATCACCCCGGCGCAGGCCGCCCCCATGGAGCCCTTTCTCCACCCCAACTCCGTCCTTATGCTCGACCGCCACTCCAACCTGCCCGCCCAAACCCAGGGGCACAGTGTGTATGCGGTCCTCAAAAACGGCCGGCTCCTATTCGCGTATGTTTCCTATGAGCGCAACCTGCTCATCTTGCGTCCGCACTCCCCCGCGTTTCCTCTTGAAACCATTGCTGTGCCTGCAAATATGACCCCGTCCGAACTGGTGATCGGCCGCGTTTGCGCAATGTCCGCCGTGCTGCCCTCGGGCGGCAAAGACGGCTGAACTTTGCTAGCATCCTGGGGAGAGGTACACACATTCCATGCCCCAAACCGACGCTCAACCCGAAAACACCCCAGCCCACGCCCGCCGCGACGAGGACATCGCCCTCGACCTCCTCAAGTTCGTTGCCGGAAGCACAAGCATTCTCCGCACCACTTCCCCTTCGACCGGCTTTACCGCCGCGAGCTCCGCCAAGCCGGAAGACCAGGTCAACCAGCTTCTTGACCTATACGGCCGCTGCCTTTCAACCATTAAAGGCAAACCGAACAGCTAGCCTCTCCTTGCAAGGAGAGGCTAGCTGTTCGCGCCATCGGAACCTCACTCCTTGCGAGACTTGACTCAGGAAGCCGACGGGGTGGCATCTTGCTTTGCGCCGTCCACTCGGTAAGTCGAAGCAAACCGCCCCGACAAGTTTCAAACCGGAAAGTTGTCTAGCCGCGATGCGAGTTTCTTAAAGCAGGGAATAGCTTGGTAAGTAGCTTCGCGGCAGAGTATCGGGCGAGGGCCGCTGCCTGGTTCGGAAGTAGAAACAATGAACCCTCCCGAGCGCCAGATCGAGCAGAACCGGCCACATTTCGCCCCGAGCAACCGCCCCCGTAGTCCCGGGAGGCGCATTTAGCCAGCTGCCCCAGGCCGCCAGGAGCCACCCGACTTGCCCCTTCACCTCGCCGTCATCGGTGCCGGCACCTTCGGCCGCAACCACATCCGCCTTTACCGCGAGCTCCCCGAAGCCCGTCTCGCCGCCATTGTCGAACCCGACCCCGCCCGCATCGCCGAGCTTGCCGCCGCCGGCCTGCCGCTCGTGCATGCTCCGAAACCCGCCGCCACCCTTCCAGCTTCCAAGCCCGGGATGGGGCAAAACCCAACCCCCATCCCGGTCTATCCCTCGACCGAAACTCTTCTCGCCGCCATTGCCCGCGGCGAGCTTTACATCGACGCCGCCAGCGTTTGCACCCCCACCTCGACCCACCACGCCGTCAGCGCCCAGCTCCTCCAGGCAGGCGTCCATATTTTGGTCGAAAAACCTATAGCCGCGACCCTCGACGAAGCCGACGACCTCATCGCCCTCGCGCAGCAGCACGGGCGCATTCTCACCGTAGGCCACCTCGAACGCTTCAACCCCGCCGTCCAAGCCACCCTCCCGCTCCTCCGCGGCCCCATGTTTTTTGAGGCTCACCGGCTTTCCGTCTTCTCCCCCCGCTCCCTCGACACCGATGTCGTCCTCGACCTCATGATCCACGACCTCGACATCGTCCTCACTCTGGTTGGGGAGGGAGCGGCTGTCACGCAAGTCCACGCCGTCGGCCTCCCCATCCTTTCGGGCCGCACCGACATCGCCAACGTCCGCGTCGAGTTCGCCTCTGGCTGCGTCGCCAACTTCACCGCCTCCCGCGTTTCCACCGAGCGCATCCGCAAACTCCGCTTCTTCCAGCCGCACCAGTACCTTTCGCTCGACTACGCCCGCCAAGACCTCCTCGTCATCGAAGTGCAGCCATCATCCACCGCCAGCTCAGCCAACAACACGAGTTCCTTACACGCCCCCTCCGTCGAAGTTCCCCGTGAACCGGGTGCCCCACGTCTCGCTTCTGAGACGTGGGTTCCCAGCGAGCAGCCCTCGCCCGCGGGAGCGGCTTGGAAGCAGCCCGTCCCACCCCCAACCGCAAGCACTCTCCCCACCTTATCCATGTCCAAACCCGAGGTCCCCCCCGCCGAACCCCTCCGCCTCGAACTCCAATCCTTCCTCCACTCCATCCAAGCCGGCGAGCCCCCCACCGTCACTGCCCCCCAAGCCCGCAACGCCCTAGCCCTAGCTCTCCAAATCCAGAAAGCAATCGAACACCACGCCCAACACGCCGGCCTGCAAGCCTTCACCGCGCATTAAGAAATACGCTTGACGTACCGCGTAACGATTGCTAGCTTAGGGAAGTGATCCTGTCCTGTCGCGACAAGCGCACCAGCGACTTCGCCGCAGGCAAACCGGTCAAAGCTTTCTCCGGAATCGAGCGCCCCGCAAGGCTCAAGCTAGACCGCCTCGAAGCCGCAGCTGCCTTGCAGGACTTAGCAGCGCTCCCCGGAAACCGGTTTGAAGCACTCAAAGGCGACCGCAAAGGCAAGTACAGTGTCCGTATCAATGACCGATACCGCATCTGCTTCGAGTGGCTCACCGGCGCAAACGGCCCTTCAAACGTAGAAATCGTGGACTACCACTAGAAAGGAAGCGCAGCGATGGAACCCATTCACCCCGGCGAACATCTTGCCGAAGAGCTAGCCGAGCTCCGCATGAGCGCCGCCGAGCTGGCCCGCCAACTCCAGGTCCCCACCAACCGCATCACCCAAATCCTCAACGGCCGCCGCTCCCTCACCGCCGACACCGCCCTCCGCCTCGCCCACTTCTTCGGCACCACGCCGCAGTTTTGGCTCAATCTGCAGATGCTTTACGACCTTCGATTATCAGAACGTAAATCCGGCCACATCATTAAAGCTCTTCCGGCGATCGAGATTTGTAGAGCTGTGACGCGTACCAAACTCAAACTGCCGCATTCGGATCAGCGTTCCGCTTCCATATGAGAACGCTCTACTCTGATCCTGATGTCGGCTGAGGACCAACTATGGCACGACCGATAGCAGAGCTGTCCCTTGATGGTTTGATGCGAAGAGGGTTCTTGCCTAAGGAACTTCCTCCGCCGTTTCAGGCTGCTGGTCTCGCAGACAGCCTGTCTGTTATCTTGCCAAAGATCAATATGATAAAGGTTAAAAGTAGCCAACCTTGTGCATTGTCTATTCCGAAAAAGCTGATTTCCCGCAGGATGCTTTCTATACCTAATCCCCTGCATCAGCTTCGCCTATGCTCTACGCTTGTTAAACATAAAGTAGAAATGTCAAGTTGTCTAAGCCCAAGCTCCATTTGTGTGAGCACTCCAGTGGTCTCGGAGAAGCCTGACCGGGAGCTTGTACCCAGCATGGATTTTCAACAATGGAGTATCGAGAAATTCATTCGTTCTGCAGATAAGAAGTACGTTCTGCGAGCCGATCTTTCCCGCTTTTATCACACGATATACACCCATTGCATCCCTTGGGCCATACACGGCAAAATATCAGCTAAGATGCACAAGTCTGACGCCAGTTTGCTGGGTAACAGCTTAGACGCTGCTGTAAGGAACACTCAGGATCAGCAGACTATCGGCTTGCCAGTAGGCCCTGACTCCTCGTTCCTTTTGGCCGAAATAATCGGATCACAAATAGCACGCGAGCTCGAAGAGCAAATTCCTTCCATTTGCGGTTTGAGATATGTAGATGATTTCTCGCTCTACTTTGAATCCAAGTCAAAAGCTGAAGCTGCTCATCTGGCGTTGACTAGGATCGCTAAACGTTATGAGTTGGATATAAACGATTCCAAGACTGAAGTCGCTGAAGGTCCTGATACGGGTGAGCCGAACTGGAAGACATCTCTTCGCGCTAACGCAATCAGCGAATCGCCAAAGCATCAACGTACTACCTTGGTAAGCTTTATCAATCGAGCTTTCGCGCTTCATCGTCAGCACCCAAGAGAAAGCATCCTGCTGTTCGCTGTAAAAAGGTTGTCGTCAGTAGTTATATCTCGAGAAAATAGCGACTTGTATGAAGCATTTTTGCGCTCAGCGTTGGTAAATGATCCTGCGACTATCAGGCCGATAACCCGGCTTATCTATGATAGGTATGTTTCGGAGGAGATGAGGTTTTTGCCGGAATTCATAGCGACACTTGCAGCGTTCGTTAAAACTCACGCTTCCGTCAACAATACTTTTGAGGTTGCATGGGCGCTTTGGATATTTCGTGCATTGCGGGAGAGCCTGCCAGCGCAAATTGCAGAAATGCTATCTGACACGGACAACGCGATTGTAGCTCTGTTATGTTTGGATTTGCGAGATATGGGCCTAGCAAACAGTTTGGACATGGCCAAGCTGCAATCTCTGGCGGCCCCGACAACTTTCTACTCCGATTCCTGGCTGCTGACTTATGAAGCGTTGCGTAGAGGGTGGTTTGAGGGCAACGAGCAGCGCGATGAGTTCTTCAGCTTGCTGAACTCGCAGGATGTTTCGTTCTACACGCCACCACAAGATAGCGGTGTCGACGTCGGCAACCTAGGTTTTTCTTTCTATTAGTGTCGAGCCCCCGAGTAGACACATTCATGTAGCGCTAGTTTCCCCCATACAACGGAAACCCCGCACACACCTCCCGTACCCCGCCCCGCACCCGCTCCACCACCTCCGTATCCCCGCGCGACTCCACCACATCCGCCACCCAGCCCGCGATCACCCGCATCTCCTCTTCGCCCATTCCGCGGGTCGTCAGCGCCGGGGTCCCCAGGCGCACCCCCGAGGGCCGCATCGGCGGCTGCGTGTCCCACGGGATTGCATTCTTGTTCACCGTGATCCCCGCCGCGCCCAGCGCCGCCTCCGCCTCCGCCCCGCCCATGCCGGCGCTCCACACATCGACCAGCACCAGGTGCGTGTCGGTCCCGCCGGAGATCAGCCGCAGCCCCCGTTCCATCAAGCACGAACCGAGAACCCGGGCATTCGCCACCACCTGCGCCGCATACTCCTTGAACGAGGGCTCCAAAGCTTCCCCAAACGCCACCGCCTTCGCCGCGACCACATGCATCAGCGGCCCTCCCTGCTGCCCCGGGAACACGCACCGGTCGTACACCTTTCCCATCTCGCCGACACGCACGCCGGCCAAAATGAGCCCCGATCGCGGCCCCCGCAGCGTTTTGTGCGTGGTCGTCGTCACCACATCCGCCCAGGGCAGGGGGGAAGGATGCGCCCCGCCCGCCACCAGCCCGGCAATGTGCGCCATATCCACCAGCAGCTTCGCCCCCACCGCGTCCGCCACCGCCCGCAGCCGTTTCCACTCCCACACCCGCGGGTACGCCGAGCCCCCCGCGATCAGCACCTTCGGCCGCTCCCGCTCCGCCACCCGCGCAAGTTCGTCGTAGTCCACCGTCTCGGTTTCCCGCGAAACCCCATACGAAGCCACCCGGTACAGCTTCCCCGAGAAGTTCAAGCGGTGCCCATGGGTCAGGTGCCCGCCATGCGCCAGGTCCAGGCCCAGGATCGTCTCGCCCGGCTCCAGCAGCGCCATCATCACCGCCGCGTTCGCCTGCGAGCCCGAGTGCGGCTGCACGTTCACATACTCGGCCCCAAACAGCCGCCGCGCCCGCTCCCGCGCCAGCTCCTCGACCACATCCACCCACTCGCACCCGCCGTAGTAGCGCTTCCCCGGATACCCCTCCGCATACTTGTTCGTCAGCACGGAGCCCGTCGCCGCCATAACCGCCTCCGAACAAAAGTTCTCGGAAGCAATCATCTCCAACCCATCCCGCTGCCGGGTGAGTTCACAGCCAATGGCGTGGGCGATTTGGGGGTCCTGGTCCGCCAATAGTCTTGGTGCGCCGTCAATCGTCATAGCGCGATTGTATCGCCGGCTTAAATAGCGAAGCACATTTTCAAAAGGGCGACGAACTTGCATTGCCCCCGAAGCTCGGCCGCAGTGGAACTTAGAACGCCTGCGCCTGCAGCACCAACGAACCGGTATAAAGGCCGGCCGGCAACTGTGGCAGCCCGCTCAGGTCGACCCTCAAGAACAGTGAATCGGTGCGGCTTCCTGAAAGACTCACCAAGCTGGTCGATCGCAGCAGCAGCAAGCCATTGGTTCCTGTGAACGGGTTCGTTTGTGTAAATGCCGCATACGAGGTCGCGCTTCCCGTTGGGCATTGCCCGAAAACTGCGGAAGAAGGCAACACGTCCCCAGCGGCTGTCGTTAATGCGCTTGCACTGCTGAAGTAGCCGTAAAGACTGACGCTGCTGACGGCTGTGAGATTTGCCGTTGTAACAATAGAGATGGCGGACGACGCTGTCGCCTGCCCATTTGGCACAAGCGCAAAATTGATCGCTGTAGGTGTAGCGGAGATAGAAAGGCTTCCCGTCACCAACTGGGGCGCAACCGCCGTAGAAGAACGGAGCCGGAGCACTTGCCCAGCTGCCGCAAAGGCGCTCATGGAGGCAATCAGGCACAGAATGAGTTGCGCTAGCAAAAACGCCCACCTCATGGCGTCTCCAGCCCACTTCTACTTGGTTTGGCTGCGGATACCTCAGGCAACGGGCGGCGCATCACGACGATGCGCAACGGTCGCATCTCGCGTTCGGCTTCTGTTCGCACTTCGTTGGGTACGTCAACCGCAACAAAATCGCCATCAGTCAGGAACTCGTCCGTAAGAACGCGAAACGCATGCGTCCGCGAACTCTTTTCCCGGTAGGAAAAATACCCGTCCGAATCCGTATAAACACGCTGCATTCCGATCATGAGCGCCGCCCCTGAAACCGGAACTCCCGTCGGATCGGTGACCCGTCCGCGTAGAACATTCTCTCCCAATGCGCCCGGCGAGATGGGTAGGGAAGCTTGCGATGCCCGCGCGAACAAGCTCCCGAGCTGCGCCGTGTATAAAGGCGCGCCCGTCGGCCCTACCATGCTCGAAACGTGCAAATACAAGCTGCGCAGCAAGTGCAATTTCGCGTCGACGATCATGGACTGCTGAAATGGCCGGCTCGGCCGGTCCGCCAAGTAGAAAAGCTGGTAATCCACTTCGAAGCTGCTGAACGAGGTGAGAAGTGTTCCGCCGTGGGAAAACGTGGGCCCATTCGCAGAGATGTTCGCACTTTCTGTCAGCCGCAAGCGAGAGCTCACGTCTATGGAAACGCCATTGATCAAGGTCGTGCTATTTTTTTCCTCGGGTGCTAAATCAGCCAGGAGATTTTCGCTCCATTGCAGGCGTCGGTAGCTCCGGTAAAAGTTCGCCGACAGCGCGGTGTTGTCGATGCCCGACCTCGACCCCTGCTGCCCAGCTGTGGAGTGGAGCAGGTTCACGCTTGCTCCCGTAGTCCGTCCATGCAGGCTGACCGATCCCTCCTCCAGAGTGCTCTGGCCGCCCAGAAGAAGCCAGGAGGCATTTGTGCCGGAACCGAACGAAGGTAGCTGAAAGTTTTGGCGCAAACCAGAGAGAGTCAAAATACGGCTGGGCCTATACTCGACAGAAATATTCTCCCGCACGGGCTCCGGCGTAAATTGCTGGCTATTGTTGCCTCGCGTAAAAGGGCTCCCCGCCCCGATGTAGGAGGCGCGTAGGTCCAACCGCCGGCTTTTCATCGCGAGGCTGGCAGCCCCATACGGCGCTCCACCCCCGCTCCCGGCGGTAGCGCTGAACGTGACCTGCTGCAATCGTGAGCACTGCACGCTTTCGAGCAAACCATTCGCGGTCGAGAACAGCATCGTCGACACGGAGAAGCAGTGCTTGCCGACAGGTTGCCTCCACTGCCCAAATGACGAAATGCTGCCGAGGCCTGCGGTTCGGAACAGCGGCGATCCTGCATCCTGCGAAGCACTCCCCACGAACGCGGACAAAGTTCGCCTTTCCCCCCATGCCCTTCGCAGCCCCCAGCCGCTTCCAAAGAAGACGTGGCCGGTGTTGAAGATGTCGGTGGGCAATTCCAAGCTAAAAGCTTGCTGGCCCACGGTCATGGTTCCGCCAAGCGCCCGGCGTGCAGCCATCCCGCCAAGTCCGAAGCGGCCATTTACCAAACCTGCTCCCAATGACATTTCGAAATGTTCCCCGTGGACCACCATCGTTCCGCCCTGGGCAGCGTACGCGCTCGAAGCCCCTCCCGTAATCTCGACTACCTGCGACAGAGCGGAGCCGGCGTAAGCGCAAAACAACAATCCGGTCGCGCGGCCCACCATTGAGAGCAACCGCATGGCTTAGTCCTTAGCAGTCTCGATGGGAAACTTAAGGGAGAAACGCTCAAAAAGCACTTCAACGTCGGTCGGCGGCTGATCCCCGGTCCAGTCCAACGAAACCACTCGCTCCATATGTGGAAGCATAGGAAATCCCCCTGCAGTCGCGAACGCATGGTGACCGTGGACCTCTACGGACTGCGCCCGGCCTGCCATGGAGCTTCCATTCACTAATTTGAAGAGAACGCTATGCTTCGCGCCGTCGTACCAGGCTTTCTCTATCTCGAGCGATTCCTTCGGAAGAGGCTGGCGCTGATACATATAGACAGTGTGAGGAAGCATCACGCGAACGTTAAGCCCTTGCGTTCTCTTCGCCGGCAAAAAGACGAATAGATGCAAAGCCAAGCCGGCATCTTATCAGCCGTTGCCTTGTAGAAAACGCGTGCGGTCTGGTGCGGCTCAAGCCGCATGCTCGTAACAGAAAGCTCTAGCTGAATTTCCGGATCCAGCGGGCGGAACCTTCCAGTGCCGTCGGGTTGGATATCAAAGCTTTTGGGTTCTATCACGATGACCTCCGGCGCAAGACTACTATTGGTGACTTCAAACCAACCTTCTGCATGCCCCGTATACTCGGAGATGAGGGGCTGCACGCTTTGTGCGTAAGCCCCCGGTCGTGAATCGAAGTGGCACAGAGCTGCCGTGCTCAAGAGGAGAAGCGATAGCCGAAATCCTTTTTTCCTGATCATGGCCGCCTCACAACGCTTGCGCTTGCAAATTTAGAATGCCGGTATAGGTGCCTGCCGGCAGCTGAGGCTGCCCCACCAAGTTGATCTCCAGATTTAGATTGTCTGTACGCGTGCTGGATCTGTTCAAAGACGAAAGCGACTGTGTGAACAGTTGCAATCCTCCACTCGCCGTTCCGAGTGCGTTTGACTGCGTGAATGCGGTGTATGCAGTGGGAGAACCGCCTGCCACCATTCCATAAATCTCTGAACTCGGGATGCTATTAGGTGTTACAGCTCCATCCGTAAGTGCCGCAGAAGGCGTCGCGAACCAGCCAACCAGCGCGATATTCGCGCGCGTCGTTTTCACCAGCCAACTCGTACTGATCGCCACGGGAGCTGAAGAGGTGGAGATGCCGCCTTGCACTAGGTTGAAGTTCACCGCTGACGGAGTTGCCGAAATGCTTAACGCTTCCGCGAGCGTCGCGTTTAGGGTGATGGTCTGAGCACTCGAGTTCAGTTGCGCAAAAGCGGGCCGAGCATTGATCTCACTCCCAAGCGCAATCAGTACCACCAGCGCAAATACGCGGCAGAGGAAACGATCTTCTAAAAAGGACGGCATGAGTAGGCCTTAATACCGAAATGAAAAACCGTGGCTCTACTATCGATCCGTCAAGGTATTTTGTTAAGGCTTCAAGCGAAAACAAAAACACTTTAGTCACAGAGCAGGACTTGAGGAAATCGGTTCCTAAGCCAGTGCCGCACTTCCCACCCCACTTTCCCTCCATCTTGAGCCTCGAAGACCAGATGGATGAGCGATCCTAACCGCAGCCCATTCAAATATTTGCAAGGGAACCCACCCATCGCGTCGTGGCCGCACGGCGGAGATCGCGATCCAAGTACGATCCCCAGTCGCCCAATGACCGCAGCACCTACAACTAACACCGCTCCAGTCCCCGCTCCCCTTACACTCCCAGCGCCGTCCGGATGGCCCCAGCAATCCGCTCGGCGTGTTCGCGCATGGCGGGCTCAGACTCCGCCTCGACCATGACCCGGGCCAGCGCCTCGGTGCCGGAGTAGCGGATCACCACCCGGCCCGTTCCGGCGAGTTCCTGTTCCGCCGAGGCGATCGCGGCGGCCACGGCCGGCACCTCGTCGAGGGGGCGCTTTTCCCGCACGCGCACGTTCACGATTATCTGCGGGTAGGTTTCCAGGTCGCCTACCAGGTCTTCGAGCGCGCAGCCGCTCCGGCGCACGATCTCCAGAACCACCAACGCCGTCAGCAGTCCATCTCCCGTGGTCGCGAGGTGCGGGAAGAGGATGTGGCCTGACTGCTCGCCGCCCAGCGCAGCCCCGTGCGCCTGCATCATTGCGAGGACGTACTTATCCCCCACCGGTGCCCGCAGCATGCGGATGCCCGAGCGCCCGAGCGCCGCCTCGAGCCCCATGTTCGACATGGTCGTCGCCACCACCGTGTCCCCGGTCAACTTGCCTTCGGCTTGCAGCCGGCGCCCCGCGAGCAGCAGCACCGCATCCCCATTCACCACGCGACCCTGCCCATCGGCGAACAAGGCCCGGTCCGCATCACCGTCGAGCGTGATTCCCAGCGCCGCCCCGCGCCCCCGGGTCTCGCGCGCCACTATCTCCGGGTGCAGCGCCCCGCATTCCTCATTGATGTTGCGGCCGTCCGGCGTCGCGTGCGTTAGCTCGACGCGGCCGCCCAGCCCCGCGAACAGCTCCGGCGCAATCGCGGAAGCCGCTCCGTTCGCGCAGTCCAGCACGATGTGCATGCCTCCGAGATCGAGCCCCGGCACGGCCGCCCGCAGGAATGCCTCATAGTCGTGCCGGTACACAGGGTCGACCGCGGGCAGCTCCCGCTCCGCCCATCCCCCGCCCAGCCGTGCGAAGATTTCCCCTTCCATCGCAAGCTCGTCGACGTCGGGGAGTTTGTAGCCGTCGCCGCCGAAGATCTTGATCCCGTTGTCGGCCCAGGGATTGTGCGAGGCTGAGATCACCACCCCTGCTGAAAATCCGAACTTCCGCGCTAGGTATGCGACAGCCGGGGTCGTGACCACGCCCGCGTTCGCGAGCATAGCCCCGCCGGCCGCGAGCCCCGCATGCAGTACCCGGGCGATCCATGGCCCGCTTTCCCGCGTATCCATCCCCAGCAGCACCCGGGGAACCGGATGCGCCGCCTTCAACGTGTGCGCCAAAGCCTCGCCCACAGCGTAAATCGTCGCCCCATCGAGCGGCGCTTCTCCGGCGACCGCGCGAATCCCATCCGTCCCAAACAGCTTTCTCATGCGCCCTCGACCACCTTTTCCACCCGGGCCCCCAGCGCGCCGGTACCCAGCCGCACCTCGATCGCCTCGCCGGCCCCCACCGCACCCGCGCGCCGCACCAGCGTGCCGTCTGCCGCAAACACCAATGCATAGCCGCGCCCCAGCACCGCCAGCGGCGACAAAGCTTCCAGCGCCCGCGAAGCCGTTTCATACCCCCGCCGGGCCCGCCCGAGCCGCGCTTCCCAGGCCCGCCCGAGCCGCGCTTCCAGCTCAGCCCGCCGCGCCTTCGGCCGCCGGAGGACGAGGAGCGCGTCATACCGCCCCAACGCCGCCGCCGCTCGGCCCCCCCGCTCCGCCGTCGTTGTAAGATGCAGCGCCAAAGCACGTTCCAGCCGAGCCGCAAGCGCATCGAAGCGCTCCCGCATAACTCCTACCCTATGCATCGCATCCTGGCGGAGCAGCGCCGCCCGGGCCTGCTCCAAACGTGCTTCGGCGCCGCGCACCCGCGTCGTGCCGGCCCGCTCCAGGCGGAATCGCAGCTCGTCCACACGCTGCTCCCGCCGCTGCAGGCCATTGCGCGCACGCGCGAGGCTTGCCTCTACCCCCAAAGCACCCAACCGCCGCCCCGCCACCGCCAGCTGAAGCCGCGCCGCCCGCCCCAGCCGCGCCCCAAGCGTTGCCACCTGCTCCTCAATCCGGTGCAGCGCCCCGGTGATCAGCTCCGCCGCTGCCGAAGGCGTCGCCGCCCGTAGGTCCGCCACGAAATCTGCAATCGTAAAGTCTGTCTCATGCCCCACGGCGGAAACCACCGGCAGCGCCGAAGCCGCGATCGCCCGCGCCACCAACTCGCTGTTGAAGCACTGCAGGTCCTCAAGCGACCCGCCCCCACGCGCTACCACGATCATATCCACGCACCGCGCCCGATTGAAATACGCGATCCCGGCCGCGATCTCGGCCGCAGCCGACGCTCCCTGAACCACCGCCGGGTATAGCAGCACGTCGAGCGCCGCCCACCGCCGCCCCGCCACCGTCAGGAAGTCCCGGATGACCGCCCCGTTTGGTGAGGTCACGATGCCCACGCAGCGTGGGTACAAGGGCAGCGCCCGCTTGCGATCCATTGCAAACAGCCCTTCAGCCTCCAGCTTGCGCTTCAGCTGTTCAAAGGCGAGCCGCAGCGAGCCATCCCCGACCGGCTCCAGGGACTCGACGATCAGCTGCAGCTGCCCTCGGGGTTCGTATACGGAAACCCGCCCGCGCAGCAGCAGTTCGAGACCGTCCTGCACCTGGAAACGAACCCTTTCCGCTTCCTTGCGAAACATAATGGCGGATACGGATCCGTCGTTGTCCTTCAGCGTGAAATAAAGGTGTCCCGAAGGCGCCGCGCGCAGGTTGGAAACCTCGCCCCGCACCCAAACATCAGCGTAGGCGCGCTCCATGTGGCCGCGCACTTCTCGCAGGAGGTCGGCTACCCGCCATATCGTTCGCGCGGGCGGTTGCGGCTCGGGTTCCGGCTCAACCACAGGCACGGGCGGGGACGGCATCGCGCGGCGTGCCCAACCCGGCAGGGTATCCCGCTCCTTTTTAGGGCGGGGCGGGGCCGCGGGAACTGCACTTTCCGCAATGACCGTTTCTTCAAAGAAAAACCCAAGCTGGGGCGCATTCTCCTGCCCCTCAGAACCGCGGTTGCGCGACGCTCGACCAGGTCCGCTCATCTCCCCGAGTTTACCGCCGGAACCGCCCGATCAGCGCCAGTACCAAAGTCAGCAGCAGGCTCAGCAGCAGGGAAGTCCCGAGCGGCACCCAAATCTCCATGTGGCGACCCCGCCAGTGCAGGTCTCCCGGCAAACGCCCTAGCGGCACGCCCAGCCGACCGGCCAGTAGCAGCAATCCGCCGACGATGAGCAATACCACTCCCAACCCCACCAGCACCCGCCCCAGCTCCGCCATGGCACCACACTCCCTGCCGCTTCCTGCTTTTTCCAGCATCTCTTACCCATGCACGTCCTCGCCATCCTCGCCGGAGTTGCTTGCGTCCTGCTCGCGCTGCTTGATGCCTTCCAAGCGGTGATTATGCCCCGGCGTGCTGTAGGGCACTTCCGCATCACCCGCCTGTTCTATCTCACCACCTGGAAACCCTGGTGTTTTGCCGTGGGCCACGTCCGCAACCCGCGCTATAAGGAAGCGCTGCTCTCTATATTCGGCCCTTTTTCGCTGGTGCTGCTGGTTGCGCTGTGGGCGCTGTTTCTCGTGGCCGGCTTTGGTTTGTGCTTCTACGGCGCGGGCTCGCCCGTAACCGATCCGCTCATGTCGCCGCCCGATTTCCGCTCTGACCTTTACATGAGCGGTACCACCCTGTTCACCTTAGGCTTGGGTGACGTTATCCCCCACCAGCGTCCCATCCGAGAGCTCCTAGTGCTTGAAGCAGGGCTCGGCCTCGGCTTTGTCGCCTTGATTCTGGGCTACTTTCCGGTTCTGTACAGCGCGTTCTCGCGTCGCGAGGTCAACATCTCCCTTCTTGACGCCCGCGCCGGCTCGCCTCCTTCCGCCGCCGAGCTCATGCGGCGACATGCCTTTGACGGCGGCTCCGACGCCCTCGTCGCGCTGCTCGCAGAGTGGGAGCGCTGGGCCGCCGAGCTGCTCGAAAGCCACATCTCCTACCCACTGCTCTGCTTTTACCGTTCCCAGCACACCAACCAGAGCTGGCTTGGGGCCCTGTGCGCGGTACTCGACACATGCGCGCTCATGGTCGCCTCCGTCCAGGACGCGCCCGGCCGCCAGGCCCAGCTCACCTTTGCCATGGCCCGCCACGCCGTGGTGGACTTGTCACAAATCTTTGAGCTCAAGCTCGCTCCGCCCAAGCAGGACCGTTTGCCGCCTGAGGCGTTTAAACAGCTGCACGACCTCCTTTGTCAGGCCGGAACGCGGGTCGCCCGCGACCCCGGCTCGCTTGAGCGGTTGAATGCCATGCGTGCCATGTACGAGCCCTACGTCGCCGCTCTGAGCCGCCACCTTTCCATGGAGCTGCCGCCCTTTGTCAGCGACCGCGCCCGCCGCGACAACTGGCAAACCGTCGCCCAGCTTCGCCAGGCGATCCAAACCGCCGAGCTCATACCCGGTGCGATGGAGCAGGCAAAGCTCCAGGCGGTCGGCGTTGCGCATCACGATCAAGAAGACCACCACATCTTTTAGAGCAGGAGAAAAGCCGCCCTTCGGGCGGCTTTCAAATGGATCAAAGGGGGGAACTGCTAGGAAAGAGGCTGCTTTCCGTGCATCTGCGTGGCGTTAGACTGCCGGTGCAGCCGCGATGCCGAATTGTGACACAGTGCCAGGAAGCCGATCAGGGTGGCGACTGCACACCCACCGTAAACCTGCAGAAAAAGAGACACTTCGTGCACTCCCTTGCGATTCAAGTTTCCAGCTCTCGCATTGGGGGACAGGAGACCAAGTCCTCCGCTGTTGATTCGGAACGGAAATCAACATAGTCCTTCACCGGGACATTTGGCTAGAGAAGATGCCGTCCAGAAAGTAACATTCTCTTCATAATGACAAAAAGCCTCCCACCAAAAGTGGGAGGCCTCGTCTTCCGGAGAAAAAAGTCGCTACGCCGTGACCGGCTCCAACACCCGCGCGAACCGCTTACCTTCGCGCGCCTCATACGCGCGCTTGCCATACGCGTACCCCGCGATCAGCGGCACCGCCAGAGTCGCCTCCGAGTACACCATCTGCTCAAAGGTCGTATCCACCTTGCCCCACGAGCTGGCTTCCTTGAGCGTCGAGCTTGACAGCGCCCCGTCCCGCACATCCGCGACCGTCACCTGGATCGCATACTTGTGCATCGGCGCGTCCATCCCCAGGATGTCCGCCGCCACCACGATGTCTTGCGCAAAGTTCTTCGGTACGCCGCCGCCGATCATGAACAGCCCCGTCGTCGGGTTCGCGATCTTGAGCTGGGTGAGCTCATAAAAGTCCTTTGCCGAGTCCAGCGAAACGTGCGGCTTGCCCTGCCGCGCATGCTGGTGCGCCACCAGTCCGAACCCCGCCGAACAGTCCGAAAACGCCGGCACAAAGATCGGAACATCCTCCTGGTAAGCGGCATATACGATGGAATCCGGTTTCCCGGCCTGCGGGGTCCGCCCTTCACGCTCGAGGTACGCGCCCATCTCACGGATGAACTCGCGCGACGAGTATGGCCGCGGCTCGAGCGCATTTGCGATCTTTTCCGTAGTCTCGTCGCAGATCCGCAGCTCTTCTTCGTCGATCAGCGTGTCGTAGATGCGGTCGATCATCAGCTCGCGCAGGGTCGCGTCTTCGGTGCCCTGCTTATAGAGCTCATCGGCGATCCAGTGCCGGAACCCGAGCGCCTCGAAAAAGTCCTGGTCCACGATATTCGCGCCGGTCGACACGATCGCGTCCACCATCTTGTTTCGGATCAGGTCGATAAACACCTGCTGGAGACCCGCCGAGATCAGCGACCCCGCTAGGCACAGGATGACCCCGCACTCCCGGTCGCGCAGCATGCGCTCATAGATCGAAGCCGCCCGGGCCAGGTCACGGGACGAATACGCCATGTGCTGCATGGCATCGACCAGCGCGACAACATTGTGCTGCTTGATGTCGAACTGTCGGATGGGATTGGTGAGGAGCTCTTGTTTTGTCGGCATGATTGGCTCCATTTTATCGCGCTGGATGCGAAATTCCTGTGAATGCGAAAAGCAAAAGCGCTCAGTCTTCCGGCAGTTGGCTCTGCCCTTTGAAAAAGGCCGGCAGATCGCGGCCGCCATAAACGACCCGCTCAAACCGCACCGTGTCCCCATCAATCCGAAAGAGGATTACATTCCGGCCGGCGACGGCGAGGCGCGCATCCGCTCCAACTTCCGGGCGCAGCCGGTAAATCAACGGCTGCTGCGCGATCGCGCGGAGCTCGGCCCGCAGCTGCCGAATTACCTTGAGAGCGAGCCGGGGGCTATCCTTAGCAATCCACGCAGCGATCTCGTCCAAATCCCTCTTGATCAGAGGCGAAAACGTGTAGCGCACTAAGCGGTTTCGCCCGGGACGCCGCCGATGGCCTGATACTTGCGCTCAAGTTCGTCGAACATCTCGTCCGGCTCCAGGCCGGGGCTCGTATCAGCCCGCGCCTCCTGCCAAAGCTGCCGTAGATCCGCAACGCCGCTCTGCTGTACGTGACGCTTTTGCTCCCATTCCCGCAGGGCCTCGCACACCACTTCGCTGGCAGAGGCATACTCGCCCGTTTCTACCGCCTCGCGCACCTGTGCGATCATCTCAGGCGGAAGAGCCACGGAGATACTCTCGATTGTCGGCATGCGTGAACTCCTCATCTGGAGAACATCTTCTGCTTCTGCAAGAACCAGTGTACTGCGGCAGGAAACTTCCGGATTCTCGACCCTTACGAGATGGGAGCCCTTCTCGCCTATCGATCCGGGGACCCTCGCGTCGGCAGAGCGGACGTTTTGTGACAGTAAAGGCGTGCCAACTTCCCATAACGGCATTTGTCGGGACCTATCCCAGCGTGAAGCTATCTGCGCTCTCCTCAACGTAACTGGAACCACTACGGTTCGGTAGAGAACGTCATGCTTCTGAAATCGATGGTGAAAGGAGCTGTTTGGCGTATTAGGTCGTACCCCAAATTTCCTGCCGCCCATTTACTGGTGCCTGTCGTCTCGCCCAGAAGGACAGTGGCAGGTGCGAGCACCACATCCTTTCCTCCAAGGGTGAACTGGACACGCGTTAACTCTACCGAGTGCTGCTGCGTGCTACCCCCAACTCCTGTCAGTTCGTATTCTTTTTGCTTTCCCTCTGCGACGAGCTCCGGGAACGCGGCAGCGAAGGGCTGGTTCAACGTGGTCCGTACAGCGCCTGTGTCGAAGGTCCACGCAAAGTTCCGGCCTCCAGTAGCCATCTCGATGATTGGGGTATTGTCATCAAAGGCCATTCGGCTTTTTCCATCATTGTCACCCCGGCTGCCTAGTTCTACTTGTCCTGTCTGATCAACTCGTATGGAGCCGAGAGCGCGAAGAACTTGTATCCCCACCAAGGCCTGTTGCTCAGTAGGTATGTCGTCGAACGGTGGCTGGGTATGTGGCAGAACGACGAAGCCGACGTGCTTCAGGTGTGTTTTCCCAATCTGCAAGTCTGGAACGAGCGCAACTTTCAAGGATGTCTTGGAGCCGCTAATATCACTCATCGTTGTTTCGACCGGGTAGACAGCCAGATGCAGTGCCTCTGCTTCAGCGTCACTCATCACTGAAATGTTCGCCCCGGTGTCCATGAACCAAATCCCCTTCTGTCCGTTCACTCGTATCGGCAAATGGGGATTTCCATCGTTGATCGCGGTCTTGGGCAGCTTCGTATGCCTCGCCCTCCCCGTTTGGTCGGGTTCTTTGCTCATAGCCAAGATCAATGGACGATCGTTGAGAAGGTCCTTGTCATTGGGCCGTAGCCGAAGGCGTTTGTCCAATTCTTTCAGCGCTTCGCGATACTGCCCAGCTCTAAAGTACATCGAGGTCAAGACCTCATGTGCCCGGTACGCTTCCGGGCTCTCGGGAGCGTCGGAGACAACCTGCAGAAGTTCCGCTCTCGCTTGCTTGCGACGTTCGAAGCTGGAGTCGAGAACCCCTTTGCACAGAAGAGACGTAGCGGGATTCGCCTCACGGGGACCGGCAGAAAACCAGTTGTGCGTGTCGCAAAGCGCTTGCTCTTGAGCGTGTGAAGGGAGAGCACAGGGAGATCAACCACGCCACAATCAAGGCATGAAGACGCATAGAAAAAGAATAACGACGCTGTTCCGAGGTTCGATAACGAGAAGTTGCATTGTCGGAAGTAACCGAGCGAATCGTCACGAACTGCCGTCCTTGCTAAACCTACTGCCCCCCTCCGTCCCCAACCCGTAATACCCGTCCCGCGTTTGCACAAACAGGTCTTTCTTCTTAGTCACCAGCGAGATCCGATGAAACCCATCCCCCTGGCTCGCCGCGTCTGGTGTGTACCCCAGCATGGACTGCTGCCGCAACTCATCGGCGATCTGCTTATAGATCGCGTCAAAGTTCTCCTTCTTTTTCGCCTCGAAAAAGCTGCCGCCAGTTTGCTCCGCGATCTCCTGCATGATCTTTTTCCCATCCACCCGAGGCTCGGCCGTCGGCTGACCGCCGCCCCGCCCGCCCGGGTACCCACCCCCGCCCGGGTAGCCGCCGGGGTAGCCCATTCCGCCGCGCCGCCCATACCCGCCTCCCCCGGGATACCCCCCGCCAGGGTAGCCGCTGCCCTGCCCAAGCCCGCCAAAGCCGCCGCCGCGCTCCTCGCCCTTGAAGTAGATCGTATAGACCACGGCCTCGGCCTTTTGCGCCGCTTCCACCGCCTCGTTCAGCGTTTCCTTGCTGCCCCGGTCCTCGCCGTCGCTCAACACGATAATGGCTTTTCGCCCCGTCTGCTTCGCCAGCAGGTCGTTCGCCGAGAGATAAATTGCGTCGTATAGCTGGGTCCCCCCGCGCCGCCGCCCGCCGGTGTCCGTCCCCGAGCTGGTCTCCGGCGTCGGCCCCAGCTCATTCAGCGCTTCCCGCAGCTTCGGCTTCGACGGGGTCAGGTCTTCCAGCAGCTCCACCTCGCGGTCAAAGTGCAGCACCGCCGCCTTGTCCTCGGGTTTCGAAAGCATATCGTTCAAGAAATTCTGGCTCGCGGTCCGCTCCGCGTCGAGCGCCTCCCGAACACTCCCGCTCGTGTCCACATCGAGCGCCAGGGTCAACGGCAAATTCATATCGAGCGAAAGATACTTGATCGTCTCCGAACGCCCATCTTCGGTCAGCACAAAATCGTCTTTGGTTAGCCCCGTCACAATCTTGCCTTTCTTGTCCCGCACCACCACCGGCAGCGTCACCAGCCGCGCGTTGACCGATAGCGTTGTCTGCGGACCGGCAGGTGGGCTGGACTGGGCTGCGAGACCGACGGGCAGAAGCAGAAGGGAAGGGAGCAGAAACGAAAAGCGCATGACATCTGCTTGGACGAACGACCTACCCCCAAAGTTCAGCCGGCGCTCTTTACAGCTTTGAAAACCGCCATTGTTACACTTTCCCTGATGAAACCTGCCGTCCTGTGCGCCGCCCTCGCCTTGGTTCCACTCTGTGCCGCCCCGTCCTGTTTCGGCTGGGGCTCCGACGGCCACCGCATCATCAACCGCCTTGCCGCGCAAGCGCTGCCGCCCGGCGTCCCAGCCTTTCTCACCACCCCCGCGGCTCTCGACGAGATTGAATATCTTGGCCCCGAGCCCGACCGCTGGCGCTCCCCTGCCGAGCCGGAGCTCAGCGCGACGCAAGCTCCCGACCACTTCATCGACCTCGAATACGCCGACGTTGTCGGCCCGCTCCCCCGCAAGCGCTACGACTTTATCGAAGAGCTAAGCAAATACCGAGCCGCCCACCCCGACCAAGCCGCGCTTGAAACCCCGGAAAAAGTCGGCATGCAGCCCTGGCAGGTTGAGGAGGTGTGGGAGCGCCTCAAAGCCGGATTCCGCGACTACCGCGAAGCCGTCGCGAGGCACGAGGACGCCAAGCCCGAAGAAGCCGCCGTGCTCTTCTACGTCGGTTGGCTTGGCCACTACGTCGGCGACGGCTCGCAGCCCCTCCACGTGACCCGCGATTACAACGGCTGGGTTGAGCCCGCCAACCCCCACGGCTATACGACCGAACACCACATCCATTCGGAGTTTGAAACTGCCTTTGTCGCGGCAAATATCAAGGCCGCCGATGTCCAGCCATTCCTCGCGCCGGTCAAGCCCATTGCTGACGAATGGACGGACTACCTGGCGTACCTGCGCCGCTCCGCCTCACTCGTCGACCAAACCTATGCGTTGTATAAGGAAGGCGGCTTTACCGGAACCGGCACGACGGCGGGCAAGCAGTTTGCCGAGCAGCGCCTGGCCGCGGGCGCGAGCATGCTTCGCGACCTGGTGTACGCTGCGTGGGTAAAAAGTGCTGAGCCTGTCCCGGAGTTTCACCATGAAGAAGCAGCGGGCAAAATAAAAAACTAAGATCTCCTACGCGGGAGGCGCCCACTTCGTGGGGTGTTCTCGTTGTGGCCGAACGGCGTGCGTCCATGAGCCTCCCGTTGGTCGGCAAGAAATCTCGACCCCGACCAGCAGGAGGGCCACGTGAGGCCAAGAACGCGCCACGAAGTGGCCGCTGGCCGCGCAGGCGGTTTACCCCTCCCCAAACGCCCGATACACAAACGATCCCAGCCACCACCCGTCCAGGAACTTATACGGGGTTTCCCCGGTCGTATAGTGTCCGCACGGCAGCACCCGCGACTCATGCGCGATGCCCAGCCGCTCAAACGAGCGCAGGACCTCGAGCGAGTATTGCTCCAAAAAGGTGAGGTCGTATTTAGCGTGGATCACCAGCGTCCGCCGCCCCCGCTCCACCGCCGTCCGCGCGAACCGGTCCATGTAGTGCGCCGGCGAAATGCCCGCCCACAGTGCCCGCAAACGCTCCTGCGTTAACCCTGCCGCTTCAAACGCCGCCCGAATGTGCCGGGTGCTTTGCCCCGTCCACACCACGTCGCCAAACGAGGTGGAAGCATGGTTGAACGCGCAAACTTCCAGCCTGGGGTCGTGTGCCGCGGCCAAAAACGCGTAGCAGGAACCCAGGGAAGTGCCCAGAACCCCAAACCGCTCATGCCCCTGGCCGGCAAGCCAATCCAGGCAGCACCGGATGTCGACCACCGCCTGCCGGGCCGCCGCGAGCGTCCGCCCGATGTTCGCCGAAACCGCATAATCCGAGCGCTGGAGCTCCGCGGGCCGCCGGATATCGTGGTAGGGCTTCGACAGCCGCAGAGCCGAGATCCCCATCCGGTTAAACAGCGAGCACAGGGCGTTGTGCGAAAAGGCATCCGCGTTCCATTGGGGCATCACGACGATCGCCTTGCGCGGCGGCTCTCCGGTTTGCGGGTCTGGGGGGGCCGGGTACCAGCGCGCGTTTACCAGGTCGTTCTCCGGGTAGGGCGTCCGCACCGGCGAGGTGAACCGCAGGAACTCAACCGGCTGGAGCTCCCCTCGCTCCGCCCGGGCCTTCCACTCCGCTTCCTGTGCCAGGGTTTCGGGCCGCACGTTGGTGGGGTGGAGCTCCGGATACCGCCGCTCCAAACGGAAGTCCTCCGGACGTCGGTAGCCGAAAAAGCGCTCGCTGTCTCCAACGATCGCCTCGTTTACCGCAAGCATGGCCTGCTCTGCATCCATGGACGGCGACCGCCCCGTAGGTTTCGCCCTGGAGGAGTGCGTCCCCGTTTGCGCTTCCATGGCCTCGGGAAGCGCGTCCTCCACCCAATCGAACCCCCACTCCAGCGGCCGCACCACCCGGTTTTCGTCCCGGGTCGTCAGCTCCGTTTCCCACCGCACCATCCAATCCGCATACCAGTTTCCAAGCATCGCTTCCCATGCTAGCGCTCCCGCCCTATTACCCCAGCGCCCAGTGCGCTGCAGCCAGGAGCGGCTGAGAAGGAAAGGAGGAAACTTATCCCGGCGGCTGGGAGCGAAGCGCCCTAGCTTCCCGAGCTACCCGCCGCACGCGCGCGCCCACGCCGCATACTGCTTCATAGGCGATCCCTCCAAACCACCCCGCCATCTCCCAAGCCGCGATACTTTCCTCGCCCTGCCGCCCTAGCAGCACCACCTCATCCCCCGTGTCTACCCCGGACACCTGCGAAACGTCGATCACAGTCTGATCCATCGAAACCCGCCCGGCGATCGGCGCGCGCTGCCCGCGCACCAGGACCGAACCGCGGTTGGACAGCTCCCGCCGCAGCCCGTCCGCATACCCCACCGGCAGCAGCGCCAGCCGCGCCCCGCCCTCGGGCGCTCGAAACGTTTCCCCGTAGCCCACCGGCGTGCCCGCAGGAACCTCCCGGACGGAAACCACCTCGGTCCGCCAGCGCATCACCGGCTCCGGGCGTTCCTTTTCCGGCTTCGGAAGCGCGGGCGGCACCCCATACAGCCCCAACCCCGGCCGCACCAACAGCTCCGCCCCTAGCGCCCGCGCCAGACCGGCCAGCTCTTGGATGGCCCAACTTTCCAGGGCAGTGGCCGAGTTCCCCGCATGCACCCATCGCGGGCGCAGCCCAGCCGCCCGTGCCTGCTGCAGCGCCGCCCGGAAATCCTCCAGCTGCCGCTGCGTCACACCTGCGTCCTCCGGGGAGGAAAAATGTGTGAGGATGCCCTCTACCGAGACTTTGGCTCCCGGACTCAACTGCTCGAGAAGCTCCGCGAGCGGAGCCCCCGGCAAAACCCCCTGCCGCCCCATCCCGGTATCGATTTCCAAATGCACCGCGACGCGCTCGGTCCCCGCTGCTTTCTCCAGCAGCTGCAGGTGCCAAGGCGCCCACACCTGCGGCCGCCAGGCTTGCCGGACAACCTCATCCTCTTCCCCGGGGAAAAACCCTGACATCACCAGCACCCGGGGAACGGCGAGGCCCGCGAGGGCGCCGCACAAGTGCCGGGCCTCCTCGACCGAAGTCACCCCCAGCCACCCGGCTCCCGCCTCCGCCAGAGCGCGCCCACACAGCTCCACTCCATGCCCGTAGGCATCGGCTTTGACGACCGCGATGAGACCGGCCTGCGGCCCTGCCACAGCCCGTACCCGCCCCTCCAGGAACCGGTAGTTTGCGGCGAGCGCCTCCAAGTCAATCTCTGCCACCGTAGGCCGCATCGCGCGCCTACTGGGGAGCCGGGCTGCCGGCAGGCGGAGCTGGCTGCTTCGCTTGCGCTCCCCCGTACACCAGCGGGATATGGAAGGGCAGGTCCGCGTCCGATTTCTTCTTTGGCGCGGCCGGCACTGCGGCTCCGCGCGCCCCCTCCATCTGGTCCACTACCGCCGTCCGCTGTGCGCTCACGCACTCCCAGGTGTTCCGAACGCGCTCCCACACATGCGTAAACACACCCTTTTCGTCCCGCACCCGCGCGCCTTCCCGCAGTCGCAGCACATAGGTGCCCTCGACGATCGCGACGTCGCTCACCACGCGCACATTCACCACCTTTTGCTCGATCGAGGCCAGCGGCTCCGGCAGCCCGGCCAGCGCGTTTGCGATCGCCTGGTTGCGCGTGCTGATCTCCCCCGCCGCCGAAATGTCCACCATCCCCGGCAGAAGCAGGTTTTCAAGCGCAAACTGATCTTTGTGCGCCAGCGCCACGCTCCACTTGTCTTCAAGCCCTTGAAACTGCGCCACAGTAGACCCCTGCGCCCGCCCCAGCGGCAAACTCAACCCCAACAGCCCCACCCACACCAGCACCCAACGCAGCTTCATCACCCCTTATCCTACCCACCCGTCGCGAAAACCCTCTATTCTGATACGTTGGCACCGAGGGAACCCAAAGCCTTGAAACCCGCGCCCCCACCCCGTCCTCAAACCACTCCCGGCGTTCTCCCCCCGGATCAGGAGCTCGTCGACTTCCTCAGCCGCACCCAAGCTGAGAGCGGCCAGTCCATGCTGAACCTCCTGGACGAGCGCCCCATGCTTCTCATTTTCCTCCGCCACTTCGGCGACGCTTTTACCCGCGAAGCCATTCATGACGTTGCCAACGCTGTTCCCGCGCTCGAACGCCGCGGGGTCCGCCCCGTTTTCGTGCATATGGGCTCCCCCGAGCGCGCCCGCCCCTTTTTTCAGCGCTTCGGCCTCGCGGACGTCGAGCGCGTTTCCGATCCGGAGATGAAGCTCTACCGCGCCCCTGTGTTCAACCTGCTCAAAACCACAGCTTTGCCGCATTTTTTTGGAGCTACCGCGTATCTCGAGCTCGCCAAACGTGCCCTGTGGCGCTACGGTGCGGGTAGCCCCGGCAAGGAAGACCCCACCCAGCTGCCCGGCGTTTTCTTCCTGAAGAACCGCGCCATTTATCGCGCCTTCCGGCATAAAAACCTGGGCGAACGGCCGGATTACACTCTCTTCGGCGTTTAGAACCTAAACCGCCTACGCGGCTGGCGGCCCCTTCGTGGCGTGTTTGGTTAGAGCCGTGGCGTTCCCGTTGGCCGCGATCCGGCGATGCCCATGCCGACCAACGGGAGGCCCCCAGAAGCGGGCACTGCAAAGACGAGCACCCGCCACGAAGTGGCCGCTAGCCGCGCAGGCGGTCTTGCTTTTCCGAGGTATCCACCAGCCTGAGATACGCCGGTGGATCCTCACCGGCGTATCTTGGGCTCAATGGCCATCGCAGACACCCAGTTCGAGCGCGGGCTCCCCGCCGCCGTCGATGCCGAGCGCTCCATCCTCGGTGCCATCCTGCTCGACAACCACCTCTACAACGAGGCCGCCGAGCGCATCTCCACCGCCGACTTCGCCCTCGAGCCCCACCGCCGCATCTTTTGCCGCATGGCCGAGCTCGTCGACCTCGGCCGCGCCGTCGACTACATCACGCTCCGCGACATCCTTTCCCAGTACAAGGAGATTGAGGCCATCGGCGGCGTCGCCTACCTTGCCTCCCTCACGGAAAACCTGCCCCGCCGCTTGTCGATCGAAGAATACGTCCGGATCGTCAAGAACAAATCCCTCCTCCGCCAACTCATCCAGGTCTGTTCCGAGGCCATCACCCAAGCCGCCGACCAGTCCGACGATGCCCTCGAGGTCCTCAACGCCGCCGAATCCCGCCTCCTCGAAGTCACCGAGCACGGCATCCAGCGCGGCTTTGCGTCGATTCCGGAAATTGTCCGCGACTCCTTCGGCACCATCGACAACCTGTTCGCCGAAGGCCACCGCGAGGTCACCGGCCTTGAAACCCACTTCACCGACTTCGACCGCATGACCTCCGGCCTCCAAAAGTCCGAGCTCGTCATCATCGCTGCGCGCCCCTCCATGGGTAAAACGGCGTGGGCCATCAACATCGCCCAAAACGCCGCCGTCCGCGGTGCCGCCGTCGTGGCCGTCTTCTCGCTCGAAATGTCGAAGGAGTCCCTGCTCCGCCGCATGCTCGCGTCCGAGGCATTAGTCGACCAGCAGAAAATCCAGAAGGGCTATACGAGCCGCGAAGACCAGGCCCGCCTCACCGAAGCCCTCGAGCGCCTCACCGAAGCCCACATCTTCATCGACGACACCCCCGCCATCTCGCTCACGGAAATGCGCGCCAAGGCCCGCCGCCTCCGCCAGATGCACGGCCGCCTCGACCTGATCGTCATCGACTACCTCCAGCTCATGACCGGCAGCTCGCCCCTCGGCCCCGCCGGCAAGCGCTTCGAAAACCGCACCCAGGAGGTGTCCGCCGTCTCCCGAGGCCTCAAAGCCCTGGCCAAGGAGCTCGACCTCCCCGTCATCGCCCTTAGCCAGCTCTCCCGAGCCAGCGAGCAGCGTGGCGGCGACAAAAAACCAATGCTCTCCGACCTCCGCGAATCCGGCTCCATCGAACAAGACGCCGACGTTGTCGCCTTTATCCACCGCGAAAGCTACTACAACCGCGACGAAAACGGCCAACCCGACCCCGAAACCGAAGGTAAGGCAGAAATCATCATCGCCAAACAGCGCAATGGCCCGACCGGGTCGGTCCACTTGGCGTACCTGAGCAAGTGCACGCGGTTTGAAAATCTCGCGTTTGGGGGCGGGGCAGATTAAGCTCACATCAGAAAGGTCGATTATGTTGACGAGACTTCGAGTGAGCGGTTTTAAAAATCTGGTGGACGTTGATTTGTCCCTTGGGCCGTTTACATGCATTGCTGGTGCGAATGGAGTCGGCAAATCCAACATTCTGGACGCCATTGCTTTTTTGAGCGCCCTCAGCTCGCACTCACTAGTTGAAGCCGCTTTATGCATTCGGGACGAAAGTCTCCGTACTGGTGACGTCAGAAGTTTATTTCACCGAGTTGGCAGCACATATGGTGACACCATGTCTTTTTCCGTAGATATGGTTATACCTAAGATTGGGGTCGATGATTTAGGACAAACTGCTACAGCAAGTAGCACATACTTAACATACGAACTAACGCTAGGTTACAGAGAGGACAGTGCAAGGGGCTCACTCGGACGCATTTCTATCCTTGAAGAAAGCTTGAATCATATTAAATTGGAGGATGCCTCAAGGCGCTTAGGGTTTCCGTTCTCAGCGGAGTGGAGAAAATCGGCACTATCTGGCCATAGAGGCGTTGCGTTCATTTCGACGGAGAAGAAAGAAGGTAGCCCGACCTACATCCGCGTCCATCAGGACGGCCGCGCCGGTGCCACGAGGAAACTGGCTGCTGCAGATCTGCCCAGGACCGCGCTTTCTGCAACCACCGCGACGGAAACCCCGACGGCGACCTTAGCCAAGAGGGAGATGCAGTCGTGGAGCTTGTTGCATTTGGAGCCAAGTTCGTTGCGGGCACCAGACAAATTTATTGATCCATCCGTACTAGGAAGCGACGGCTCTCATCTTGCTTCGACGTTGTATCGGATGGCGAATAGCGCGTCTGATCTTGATACAA
The DNA here is from genome assembly GCA_965218545.1 of Acidobacteriaceae bacterium. Lineage (GTDB taxonomy): Bacteria > Acidobacteriota > Terriglobia > Terriglobales > Acidobacteriaceae > EB88. The sequence goes on from CBDCLB010000003.1 coordinate 514,958, forward strand.
CATCAAATCCAAAAAGCGTGTATGCAAGGGTTGCAAACAGGTTGTCGTCACTTATTGACGACGTAAGGGAACTTGAAGTTGAGAGGGATGAGACTCGACAACTACTAACCCTGTATGTCGCCGGGTCCGATCGGACACGGCACCCTGCTAGGTCGCTTTCTGACGGCACTCTTCGCTTTCTTGCCCTGGCCGTTCTGGAAGAAGACACGCGGTCCGAAGGTCTTTTGTGTTTGGAGGAGCCTGAAAACGGTATTCATCCGAAACGCATCCCAGCAATCATCAAGCTTCTTGAAGATATCGCAGTAGACACTTCTTCAGCGATCGGCGATGACAACAAACTTCGTCAAGTGCTGATAAACACGCATTCTCCCGCTGTTGTGAGCGAGGTTCCGGATGAAAGTTTGGTCATAGCAACGCCGCAAGTCATTCTGGATAGAGAAACGGCGTATACGGTTACGAAGCTCTCCAGCCTGCCTTCAACATGGAGAGCAGATAAGGCACACATGGAGGTTGTGGCAAAGGGACATGTTCAGGAATATTTTGCTGCTGCCACTCCAGCGGTCGCGCATGCCACTATGAGGGCTCGTTTTTCTGCTAAGCCCAAGCGTGTTATCGACAGGAGCGATTGGCTGTTCGACATGGAGCCTAGTGATGAATCTCCGGTATACTCTGCTCGCTGATGGCGGTTCAGATCGTTCATTGTTGCCAATCTTGGATTGGAGTTTGAGAAGTCTCAGGTCGGATGTGATTACTTCTCTTGAATCACAGTGGGCTGATCTGAGCTTCTTAAGAACACGCCCTAGAAATCTCGCCGAGAGGATGCGGACAGCCGTGAACCAGTACCCATGCGATCTTCTATTCGTGCATCGCGATGCGGAGGGAGAAGCAGCCGAAAATCGCTTGGAGGAAATCAAGGCGGCTGCGCAGACGCTTCGAGGAGAGGAGGTATCCTGCGTACCCGTAGTTCCTGTAAGGATGACGGAAGCATGGCTGCTCGTATCTGAGAGGGCGATTCGGAGCGCCTCCGGGAATCCCTCAGGCATGGTGAAGTTGAGATTGCCTACGCTGCGAACTCTAGAATCGCAAAGCGATCCGAAAGAACTGCTATTTGAGAAACTTAGATTAGCTTCTGGTTTAACCGGTCGCAGGCTCGCCAGGTTTGAGGTGGAGGCTGCAAGGACGCGAGTAAGCCAGTTTATAGATGACTTCGCCTCCTTACGTGAACTAGAGAGCTTTAGGCACTTCGAAGGAGGTTTGGAGAGTGTTCTACAGCAGATAAGTGAAAGACAGATGCCAGCTTAGCCTTTTCGGCTGATATGCGAAACGGCTACTTGCTTGACCACCATCTTCACAGATTACTGGCTGCTCGGCAGCTTCGCATTCTTGTCGAGCGCATTGCTCTCGAATACTAACTACTTAAATACGGAACTAAGCAGGGGCGCAAGGCGCGAACTGGTTTGATTGCTTTGGCCAAAACCGGCTGTACTCAAAATTTCCGGAACACTTCTGCACTCGGAATGCCCCCACCGGCAAGCGATTTCGCTTACCTCCCCAAAAGCATCCCAGCTCTCCGCGCCGCCGCAGCCGAAATATGCGCCCCCGCCCCCGTCGGCTTGATATTCGGCCCAAACAGCGGATCCGCGCTCGCAATCGTGTTCACGTCCACATCGGCCAGGGTGGTCTTCAACCCGGCGTTCAGGGTGTCGATGAACTGGTTCGCCACCAGCGCGTACCCGGTGTTCGTCGGGTGGATCCCGTCCAGCCCAAACAGCCCGCCCAGGTAGCCGGTCGTGGCGTTTACACCGTTAATCGTCGTGCCCCCGTCCAGCTTTTGGAAGAGCGCGTGTATATCCACCAGAGTCCCCCCAACAGCTGAAACCTGCTGGGCAATCACCTGGTTGTACTGGTCCTCAAGCGCCTGCACCTGCTGCACCTCAGCCGCCGTCAGCACGCCGGCATCGTCGAGCGGCGTGGGCGCCTTTCCATTCTTGATCGCGCTGATCGCCGTCTGCACTTCCATTTGCCCCTGGGCCGTCACCAGGTCGCCGCTCCCAAGCCCCAGCGCCGTCCCCAGCTGCGCCGCGGACTCATTCGTCTGCGCGGCGGCTTCCGACAGGATCATCGCTGAAGGCGTCAGGTATGGAATCGCCGTCACGTCCGGCAGGTTCGCCACGATCAGCCTAGCCGAGGTCTTGCTATGGAGCGCTGTCATCAGCTGCGTGTAGTCCGAGGTAAAGCTTGCAATGGGCGTCATCGACGCTGGGCTGCCGGTATCGTCCGCGACCAAGGCGTCGTTGCTGCCGATCCACACAAACAGCACCGTAGGTTTCAGCGCAATCGCTTCCTGCAGCTGCGTATTCGTATTCCCAACCGGGAACCCCAATACCAGCGTCGTGATGATGTCTTCCTTTGAGGTCGGCGCGATTGTCGGCCCGGCATTGATCAGGTCGTGCAGGTGGTGCCCCGGCACAGCCAGATCTGTCGGCTGTGCGGACGTGTTGTCCCGCCCCGAGCTGATTCCCGAGGCGGTCGTCACCACCGGCGGCGGACCCACGCTCACCAGCTGCATGACGGCCGGCGCGCCGGGAGCGGCTATCAGCGGCAGCGTGATCGCGGCGTTGGCCTGTTTCGCGACCAGGGGAGCCCAACCGTTTGGCTGTTGTGTGTCGAGGAGAGACCCGTTCTGGAAGCCCGCGGCAAGCGAATCGCCGATGAAGACCGTCTTGGAAAAATCGGGCGTCGCGGAAGGCGCCGGAGCCGGGGAACTGCCGGAGCTGCCGCCCCCACAAGCGATAAGACAGCCCCCCAGGACAACCAAGCCGGCGGCCGGCAAGAACCGGACACTTCGGAACGGTGCGAAAACCTCAATACGGCGCAAGAAACACCTCGGTGCGGACCGTGAGTGAGAAAACAGCTGAGAAAAGAGCTCTCACTCAACGCGTCGTAGCAGAACACTAACAGCCGTTCTGCCCGCTTCTCTACAAACTCTACGCTTCCTGCCCGGGTTGCAAGCAAAAGATGCCTCCACCGTACGCGAAATATGAATGTGTACCGCAGGCCTAAGCCACCTGCATCCCGCTTGCAAGCCTTTCCCCAAAAAAGCCCCTGTAAGGCCCAGGCTGTACTCCCGTTCCGAGCGGAAAAAAGGCTCCCCGCACAACTCTCTTAGGAGAGGTCATGCGGGGAGCCGGAGGCGTGTAGATACAAGTTACTGGTTCGAAGTAAACGTCCACCTCAGGATCTTCTGGCTTGCGGTAAGACCGCCCGTGCCCCCAGTGAACCCGATATAACCGGTCGTGCTGCCCAGGACTTGAGGAATACTCCCCTGAAGGCTTCCAGACATAAAACCGCCGGTCACTGTGTCCTTAATTGTGATCTTTAGGGTTTGACCGTCGTAGTCTTCGTGAACCTGGATAACGTCGCCGCTGCCAAGCTTTACCCCGGAACCCGTGAGGTCGGTAGCTGGAATCGTGGGCGAAGCTCCATTGAGAAAGACGCCAGTGGAGTCCACGCCTTCCCCGGCGTTGTTATATATGTCGAACTTGAGCGCGATGCTCCGTCCGATACCCAGCGGTCCCTTGAGAGTATCCGAGCCGTAGCCAAGGCCGCCTCCCGCGGATCCCAGGGCTGTTGGGCTGCTGTTCTGGATGGTGAAGGTAATGCCGTCCGCCGTCCCGGAAAGCTGAAACGCGAAGTCGGTCGTGAACTTGGCGATGCTGACAGGGGTTGCCCAAAACGCACTGCCGGCCTGGAACTGTCCGCCGCTCGTGATCTGGAGCCTGCTGTCGTCGGAGTGGATAGTGCTGCCGTTCAGTTGGAGACCCGCAACGGAGGCGAACCCCAGAGGGAAGTTGATGGTCGGTACATTTTCGATCGTATAAGTGCTTTGCGCGACACTGCTGGGCGTGTAACCCGGGGCGAGCGCGAAAGCCTGAACCGTGCTGGTCGTCGAGATAGGAATGGGGCCGCTGTACTGCTTGGAGGACGTGGTTGGGGTGGAGCCGTCCGTTGTGTAGTAGACCGTCGCTCCGGAAATACTGTCAGACAGGGTGACGGTTTGCGCGGAAGCATAGCCGCCCCCCGCGGGGTTGAAGACCGGGGCAGGAGCAACCTGCGGAGTGCTGGCCAGCTCGCCATACACGTCCAGTTCCTTTTGCGCGCCTACGTAGACTTTGCCGTTCATCACCATGGGCACGGTGAACTTGACCGCGGGGGCGGCGCTGTCGCGTGCGCTGTTTTGCGCGCTTGAGTAAAGCAGCTTACTCACGTCGGACGCGTCGAAAGCATAAAGGACGGATGGATTGCCCTGGGGATAACCGTCCGTCTTCAGCGCCCAAACGATGCCGTTTGCTGTGCCGTTGGAGCTGACAACAGGGCTGGCGCCGGGAAAGCCCGAACTCTGCTGGGCGCTCTTCACTGGACTGGTACTCAGCCTGCCGCCGCTCAGGGTAAATTGCTTGAGAACGTCGTTCTTGGCCCAAAGATAGATGTTGCCGTTCCAGTAAGCGGGCGTGCTGTAAACGCCGCCCTGATTGGGAAGCTCCTGCACGACATTGTTGGATTGTGCGTTGAAGCCGCCTAGATTGTCCCGGTCAAGCACCTCGAGAACACCATTCTTGCCGCCCTGGATCAGCTCGTGCGGGTGTGTGCCGGCCTGATCGGGAAGCAGCAGGGTGCCGCCGGAGCCCTGGTCTACATCGGAAGCGTTCAGGGTCGAGTAGTTGTAAGGGACCCAGGCGTCGCTCACCTGTGTGCCGCCGTTGCTCAGGTCGAGCCGGACGACGCCGTCTCCGAAGCTCATGTTGTTGGTGTAGGGCAGCTTTGCATCAAAGGTGCCATTTCCGTTCGCGAAGAAAAGCCGCCCATACGGGTTCACGAGGTCCGCCGCAAGGCCCGCGCCGGACTCCCAAACTCCGTTCTCGCTCCCGTTGGGGCTGGTGTTGTACACCCCGGTCTGCTGCAGGGTTTGCGCGTCGTAAGCGAAGATCCACCCGTGATAGGGCCCGTTGTCCCCATGCGAGGCCATCGCAAAGTAGACATGTCCGTTGAGAAAAAGAAGGCCGACACGCTCCAGCCCAAGCTTCGGCAGAAACGCCACCTGGGCGCCCGATGAGCCGTCGCCGGTTCCCGGAACAGAAGCGTTGATCGCAACGGGGCTGCTTGACCGCTCGTTGCCGGTGGTGATGTCGAGAGCATGGAGGCGTTGCAAGTACTGGCCGTTTTCCTTGCTCTTCGCGACGACATACAGGGTGTTTGTCGCGGGGTCGATCACCGGTGTCCCCGTGATGCCGATCTCGGGAACAATATCGCTGGTGCCGACGTCGGCGCTGGGAACCGTTGTCGCGCCGGCGCTCGCGCCATGCGCGGTATCGAGGAGGCTCGCCTGCCAGAGCAGATGATTGGTATCGGCGTCCAAGGCATACACGCTGTCGTGCTCAGTCGCGACGAACACGACATTGTGTTTCGCGCCGCCTATCCCGAGAGCCGCAATGTACAACGGCTGCGCATACACATAGCCGTCAAGGATGTAGGAGCTGAGTTTTCCAAACTTGCTGACGGTTACATTTGCCGGGGTGAGCTGCGTTTCCAGCGTGTTTTGCCCTGTCCGGCTATTGTCGTATCGCCATGTGGCGGCGTTGGTTTGCGTGAGGGCGGAAGGCGCGGCGAGGGCTAAAAGCGCCGCCAAGGAAGAAAAAGAGAAAAAAACTCTCAATATTGCTGCTCCGTACGCTGGTTTTTGAAGTGGGCTGTGCGATCCCTAGGCATACGATTCGAGGGGGGCCGCATCTGCGATCCGCCTAACACTTGGGGGAGCCTAGCACAAGTGCCCAGAAAACAATCAGAAAAATCAGCAAGCGGGTAGAAACATGCTGGATCGGAACCTTGCAAGCGCGGGACACAATGATCAAACCGCCCACTTCGGCGGCACTTCGGCCGAGCGGCCGAAGAGGAAGCCTTTCAGCTGTCCTTGCGGTACAACAAATCCCGCATCGCGGCTCGCCGGGCTTCGTTCAAGCCCGGGTCGGATTTGGTCTCGGTGCCGTTTGCAGTCGCGTCTGCCTTGGAACACTCTGGGCAGCGGTTTGCAAAGCCGGGTTTGCCTGGGCGGAGCTCGAACTCCTCGGAGCAGATAACGCACGTCTTGACGGGGAAGCTCATCACTCCAGAATATGACAGTGCTGACGGCCCTCGGGGCTGGGCCAAAGCGCCATGTGCGTTCTCGCGCGCATGCACTCGGGAGCAAGTCGGCGAGCCGACACACCGCTACAATGGCGAAAGCATGATCGCCTACCTCCGCGGCCGCCTTCTTGCAAGCGAACCCGGCAGCTGCGTCCTCGACTGTAACGGCGTCGGCTACCAGGTCGCGGTTTCTATCCCCACCTACTCCGCGCTGCCCGCGCCCGGCGCTGAGGCAAGCCTCCACATCCACACCCAGGTCCGCGAAGACGCGCTCGCCCTTTTCGGCTTTGCGGAGCGCGGGGAAAAGCGCCTGTTCGAGCGCCTGATCACCGTTGCGGGCGTCGGCCCCAAGCTCGCCCTCACCATCCTCAGCGGCCTGTCCACGGCCGAAACCATTGCTGCGATCCGCGCTCAGGATCACGCCCGGCTCACCCGCATCCCGGGCGTCGGCAAACGGCTTGCCGAGCGGCTTGCCGTCGAGCTTAAGGAGAAGCTTGACGACCTGGCCCAAGGCCCTGCGCCCAGCTCGTCCGCGCCGCACGCTCCGGCCCAGGACGATGTGCTGTCCGCACTCCTGAACCTGGGCTACAACCGGGCCGCTGCTGAGAAAGCCCTCGCGACGGCGCTCAACCGGGAGCCCGAAGCGGGCGGGCAATTTGACACTTTGTTCCGCGCCACACTTCTGCTTATCCGCTAAGCAGGATCGATAGTTGCCCCATTCAAAAATACCGACGGATCTGCGCCGCAGCCCGCGTTATAGTCGGGATTTGCTATGAGCGTCCAAGCCTACCAGTTCGCCTATTCCCGCGCGTTTCACAAGGATCTCGAGGAGGCGCGCCGCAATGCATCCCTGCGCAGCCGCATCCAGAACTTTGTTCTTGAACTCAAGGAGCCGTTCGCGAGCGCCCGGCAAGCGGAAAGGCTCACAGCTTCGGTCGGCGCTCCCCGGTATTCCATCCGCATCAGCGCCGGCTATCGCGCGATCTTCGATCTCATGGGGGCCACGGTCGCCTATCGCGCGCTTGCCAATCACGACGAAGCGTATCGGCGGGCCGAACGTCTGCCCCCGGCTCCCCTATCGAGCTTTCACGCTTTCCCCTACGCACCCGCCCGCAGGCAAGCGTCCACTCCACCCATAGCTGGAGAAATGCCGGCTTCGGGGCCCAGCCCGGCTCCACCGCCGCCGCCCGTTACAGACGACACACCCGAACCAGAGCAGTTTGTTTTGTTTAGCCAAACAGCTGACTTTGAAAATGCCCTGAAAGGCGGCATCGCGGAGTGGATGCTCTTTCTCCCCAACGAGCACCGCGGTTACGTCACGCAAACGTACAAAGGTCCGGCGCGGCTTTTCGGCCCTTCCGGAACCGGTAAAACCAGCATTCTTATCCACCGCGCCGTGCACCTGGCCCGCTCCTCGCGCCAACGGGTGCTGGTCCTCTGCTTTTCCCATGCGCTGCGCGACGTAATCGTGACGCTTAAGCAGCAGCTGTGCGGCGAGGATTGGGAAGCGGACAGCCTCATTCAGGTTTCCACCCTGCACGGCTTTGCCGCGAATCTCACCGGGGCCCGCGTCACCATTGAAGGCGCGGCGCAGGAGCGTGCGATCGACGAAGCTCTTGCGCGCAGCGCGCCTCCCCCGGACGGGTACCTTGGCAAAGCTGGGCGAAGCTTCATCGCTGCGGAGATTAAGGATTGGATCAAGGGCGCAGCGTATGGGGATTCCGATCTCTACCAGATGCTGCCCTTCCCGAAGGGCAAACCGGCGTTGAGCCCGGATGAGCGCGCTTGGCTTTTCAGCGTGTACCGCCGCTACGAGAAGCTCAAAGGAGGCCGCGTCGATTTTCAGGATGTGCTCCTGCGCGCGCTCAAGCAGGCGGCGGTTCCGGACTTTGAGCCCCAGTACGGGGCCGTGCTCGTGGACGAGTTCCAGGATCTGAACCTTTGCGCGCTTTCCCTGGTCAAGCATTTGGCCAAACGCAATCCGGCGCAGCTGTTCTTTGCGGGCGACCACCGCCAGCGCATCTACCGCACGCTGCCTTCGTTCAAGGATGCTGGCATTCCGATTATCGGCAGATCCTTTGGGCTCGCCGCAAACTATCGCAACGCCCCCGAGATCTACGCGGCAGCGCAAAGCGTGCAGGGCGGAGCGGGAAGCGATCCGGACGGCGACGCGGAAAAGCAACCGGCCTTGCGTCTCCAAAGGCCGGCCCTTTCCGGGAAGCCTGTTCTGCGGGGTTTTTCCTCTGCCGCCCTTGAGGATGAGTGGGTCTTCAAGGAGATCACCGGCCTGCTCTCAAACGGGGTGCCGCCCGGCGATATTGCGCTGCTGAGTCTCACTCAATCCCGCAGCCAAAAGCTCGCCGCCCGGCTTCCGGTTCCGGTTGTGGAACTTGGCAAGTCGGGTGGAAAAAGCTCCGCCTACTTCGATGCGGGAGCAATCAAGCGCACTACTCTTCACGCTTCCAAGGGCCTTGAATTTCCCATCGTCTTTCTTATCGGCGCGTCGTTGGCGGAGTTTCAGAACCATCCTTGGTTAACCGGGCAGGACGACCCCGCCGCCGCGATCCAAGCTCTCCTGTATGTCGCCATGACCCGCGCGCGCGACCTGCTGCTTCTTTCCTTTTCAGGGGCGCCGCTTCGGGCTCTCCATGCGCCGAATGAAGACGTGTTCGACATAGACGAGACAACGCGCTCAATGCTCCGCGCCCGCCTCCTGTAGCTCTTTGCGCGGAACATACTCGTCTCATTCCGCGATTCGTCCCAGCTGAGACAAACCCTCTATCCCGGACTTTCGAGGTCCGGGATAGATTCCATACGCGACCATTTAAGTCCGCAATAAGTCGGAATATCTTCAGGCGGCGCGCCTTTTATCATGCAAACAGCCGTAAACTTGCTTTCCGGGCGATTCTCTTGTCTTCTAGTCTTTCTAGCATGCAATCGAGCCTTCACTTTGGGAACGCCGGAAGGCACTCCTTTTGGCGGCTATCCGCTTTCGGGGTATCGCTCCTTTTCGCCCCCGTCCTCCACGCGCAGCAGCCGCTTACCCTCGCGGAGGCCATTCGCGCGGGCCTGGCGGCGAGCCCCCAAGCGCATACCAGCGCCGACCAGGTCGAGCTGCAGCGCGCGCAGATCGCCGGTGCCCGGCTTCGCCCCAACCCGCGCTTCTATGTGACCTCCGAGGACCTGCGCCCCTGGGCCGATGACTTTTCCTTCCCCACTTCGACCGAGGACTATGGCTACTTCAGCCAAACGGTTGAGCTCGACGGCAAGCGCGGCAAGCGCATTGCGTACGCGCAAACGGGCCTGAACCGTTCGCAAGCCCAACACCTTTTCCAGCTCCGCGCGCTCGCCGCCTCCATCGCCGGCGCTTACTGGTATGCCGAAACCACCCGCTCCGTGGCGGAAGCGTGGCGGCTCCAGCTCGACGGGGCGGACCGGCTGGTGCAGTACCAGTCCGATCGCGTCAAAGCCGGCGCGACCGCCGGGGTTGATCTCCTGCGTACTCAGATCGAGCGCGACCGCGTAAGCCTGTACTACGCGCAGGCGCAGCGGGACGCCGAAGCCGCCGCGATCGAGCTGGCGCGGGTCGCCGCCACGCCCGCGTTTCAGAACGCGCAACTTGCCGATCCGCTCGAAGCGGAAGGGCCGCCGATCCCTGAGCTGCCGCTCACGGACGCCGTCGAGCAGCGTCCAGATGTCGTGGCCGCGCGCGACGCACTCAAGGAAGCCCAAGCCGGCCTGCGGCTGCAGCACGCTTATGCCGTGCCCGATCTTGATTTCATCGGCGGCTACAAGCGCAACCTCGGCATCAATACGGCATACGGCGGCCTCCAAATCGACATTCCTTTGTTTAATCGCAACCAAGGCGGCGTGGCCACGGCGACGGCGCAAACGCAGCTGGCCGATGACCAGCTCGCCTATGTCCGGCTACTCGCCCGCTCGGAGATCGAGACCGCGGAAGCGGATTACCGCCGCGAACAGGGGCTGGTGCGCTCCACCCTGCCCGGCGCAACCGAGCGCGCCCGGCAAAACGCGGCCATTATCGAGGATGCCTACCGGACGGGCGGCGCGGACCTGCTCCGTCTGCTCGATGCCGAGCGTGTGCGAATCGACACGCGTTTGCTTGCCATCCAAACCTGGAACGCTTACCACCGGGCAGCGGTCGCGCTTCAGCTAGCCTATGGAGAACAGCCATGAAGCGCCTCGCTGCCCTCTGCTTAATGCTCGCCCTTGCCGCCCTGGGCTGCTCGCCTCCGCCCTCGGGGGGCATGCGTCCTTCTTCTACGGACAAAAGCGACGCGGGCGGCGGCAAGAACGATAAGAGCGGCAAGTCCAACGGGAGCTCCGGCTCGCAATCCGGCGGGCAAGGCAGCGCGGGCGGGTCAGGAGGTTCGGGGCCGGGCAGCACGACCGGCGGCAGCAATAGCAGTTCGTCCTCGAGCCCCACCATGCAAACCGCCGTGGAGATCACGCCGGAGCAGCAGCGGCTGGGGGGTATCCGCGTCGCCGAGCTCGAGCCCGTCACCATCCCCCGCACCCTGTCTGTTCCCGCGCAGGTCATGATGGATGAGGAGCACACCGCGCACATTTCCCCCTACTTCGATGGGCGCGTGATCGATGTCCTCAAGTACCCGGGCGAGCCCGTCCGGCGCGGTGCGGTGCTTGCCCACGTCCACTCCCACTCTGTCCACGAAACCGTGGGCGCGCTCGCTATGGATTACAGCAACCAGGCCCGCGCGCAAGCGGTCCTGGCCTATGCCCAGGCCAAGCGCGACCGCTACAACCACCTGTACTCGATCCAGGCTGCCTCGCTCGAACAGCAGCAGTCCTCCACGCAGGAGCTCGTCGCCGCGCAAACCGAAGTTGCCAACGCGAACGCCGCCATCATCCAGGAGCGCGAGCACCTCGCCGACCTGCTGCAAATCGAGCCCGCGCAGGTGACCCCCGCCACGCTCTACACCTACGAGAATCTGCCGCTCAAGTCGCCCATCGCCGGCACGGTGATCACGCGATCCATCACCCCCGGCATGACCCTTACCCTCGGCCAGGAAGCCTACACGGTCTCCGATCTCGGAGAGGTTTGGGTGGTGGCCGCCGCGAACGAAGCCGACCTGCCTTTCCTGCGCCTGAGGCAGCGCGTCCTTGTGCGCACGCAGGCATGGCCGAACGAGACGTTCCCCGGCCGCGTCACCCTTATCGGCAGCACGCTCGATCCCGCGACCCGCACCGTGCAGGTCCGGGCTTCGGTCCCCAACCCGCAAGGCAAGCTCAAGCCGCAGATGTTCGCGACCGCCACAATCGATGAAACCACAAGCAGGGAGGCGCTCTTTATTCCCGAGTCCGCCCTGCAGGATGTAAACGGCGTTTCGGTCGCTTTCGTCACCCCGGACGGTACCCACTTCACCCCCCACGCCCTGAAAACCGCTTCCCCGGTCAACGGACAGGTCGAGGTCACGGAAGGCCTCCGCCCCGGCGACCACGTCGCCGTTTCCGGCGCGTTTATGCTGAAATCCGCGCTCCTGAAAAGCTCCATGGACTCCGACTGAGGCTGCCATGAAGGGTCTGCTCAACTTCTTTCTTTCCAATCGCTGGCTGGTCCTCATCGCCATGGTGCTGCTCGTCATCGGCGGCATCTTTGTGCTGGTTCGCATCCCGCTCGAGGCTTTCCCCGACCTCACCAATAACCAGGTTGTGGTCTCGGCCAAAGCCCCCGGCATGAGCCCCGTCGAGGTGGAACAGCTCGTCACCTTCCCGATCGAAACGGCTATGCTCGGGCTGCCGCACCTCAAGACTGTCCGCTCGACCTCCAAGCTCGAGCTGGTCATGGTCACGATTATCTTTGACGACTCCATCGACCAGTACCGCGCGCGCCAGCTTGTGGCCGAGCGGCTCAACCGCGTGCAGGCCTCCTTGCCCCCCAGCATCAATGCGGTGATGGGGCCAATGTCCACGGCCTTCGGCGAGGTGTACCAGTTCACCGTTCAGTCGCCGCACCTGTCGCTCATGCAGCTCAAAACCATGCTCGACTGGACGATCCGGTACAAGCTCGAAACCATCCCCGAGGTCAGCGAGCTCAACTCCTGGGGCGGCTACACCAAGGAGTACTCGGTCGTCGTCGATCCGGAGGAGCTGCGCCACTACAACCTCACCCTCCACGATGTGATCCTGGCGGTCGAGAATAACAATGCGAACTTCGGCGGCTCCTACATCGAGCACGCCGAGCAAACCTATGCCATCCGCGGCCTGGGCCGCGCCACCTCGCTCGACGACCTGGGAAACACGGTCGTCGCCACCCATAACGGCACACCGGTTCTGGTGAAGCAGGTCGCCCAGCTCAAAACACTGCCCATGATTCGCCACGGCGCAATTCTCCACGACGGGGAAGGCGAAACCGTTTCGGGCGAGGTCATCATCCTGCGCGGCGCCAACGGCAACAAGATCATCCAGGAGGTCAAGCAGAAAATCGCCGCGTTGCACCTGCCCGGCGGCGCGAAAATCATCCCCTTCTACGACCAGTCCAATGTCATCAACGCTTCCATCCATACGGTCGAGCACAACCTGCTTGAGGCCGCCGTCCTCGTCATCGTCATCCTGCTCGTTTTCCTGGCCGACTGGCGCGCCGCGCTGATCGTGGCCTGCACTATCCCGTTCTCGCTCATGTTCGCGTTTCTGGGCATGGCGACGTTCGGCATCTCGGCAAACCTCATGTCGCTGGGCGCAATCGACTTCGGCACCATCGTGGATGGCTCCGTGATCATGGTCGAAAACTGTATCCACCGCCTGGAAAAGGGCGGCGAGGAGGAAGACGGCGAGGGAAACGGGAAGCGCGAGGACGGGCAGCAAGCGCTGCGGAACGGGCACAGGCGGAATAAGCGCGAAGACGGCTCGCAGGGGAAGGAAAGAGAGCAGCCGGGCGTGCTCGATGTCGTTCGCCGGGCTTCCGCGGAGGTCGCCCGCCCCATTGTCTTCGGCGTGCTCATCATCCTTGCCGTGTACATCCCGGTGCTGACGCTGCAGGACCTGCCCGGCCGCATGTTCCGCCCCATGGCGGTAACTGTGATGTCGGCGCTTGTCGGCTCGCTCATCATGGCGCTGTTTGTGGTGCCGACGCTCTGCTCGGTCGCCCTGCGCCGCCGGGGGCAACGGGAAGCGCACGCGCAAGGCCACCCAAGGCCGACCGGAAAACGCGGCTTCCTCGCCCGTGTCGGCCGCTGGTTTGCGCGCGTGGCACACGACGTGGCCGGGCTCGGCCGCAAGATCACCCACTCCGCGCCGGTCTCTTTCTTCGTGCGCCTCCGCGGCCGCATCGTCAGCCATTTTCCCTGGAACAAGAACGGAAGGAAAGGCGGCTGGTTCCCTTGGTTGCGCGACCACTACACCGGTTCACTCGACTGGTCCGAGAACCATCGCAAGCTGGTTGTCGGCGTCGCGGCGGTGCTGGTGGTGCTTGCCGTCGGCTCAGTGTTCTTTATTGGAACCGAGTTCATGCCGACACTCGACGAGGGCTCGCTCGTCATCACCTCCAAAAAACTGCCCGGCATTTCGCTTTCGCAATCCATCAAGATTCAGGAGGAGATCGACCACACCATCCGCTCCTTCCCCGAGGTTTCCACCGTGGTCGCGAAGATGGGCCGTCCCGACCTCGCGACCGAGGACATGGGCGTATACGAGACGGACGCCTACATCAACTTTCACCCGCGCAATACCTGGCGCAAGCAGTTCAACACCAAAACCAAGCTCGCCGACGGGCTCCAAGCGGCGCTCCAAAAGATTCCGGGCGTCACCTATGAGTTCACGCAGCCCATGGAAATGCGCATGGACGAGACGATCGCCGGTGCGCGCGGCGACCTGGCGCTCAAGATCTTCGGCAACGACCTCGGCACGCTCGAGCGGCTCGGCCACCAGGCCTATACGATCCTGGCCGGCATTCAGGGCGCTTCCGAGCCGCAGCTCGAACGCATCGGCGGTGCCACCAATCTTGAAATCAAGATCAACCGCGCCGCCGCGGCCCGCTACGGGCTGAACGTTTCCGATATCCAGGAGATGGTCGAGTCGCTTCTTGGCTCCCGGCAGATCTCCGAGATGGTCGAGGGCGATGAGCGCTTTCCGATAGCCGTCCGCCTGCCGTCCAACCTCCGCAACAACCTGGATGGGATCTATGGGCTCCAGCTCAAAACGCCCACGGGTGAGCTCGTCCGCCTCGACCAGGTCACCGACATCCGCGTGGTGACCGGGCCTATCCTGGTAAAGCGCGAGGACGCCCAGCGCCGCGTCCTGGTTTCCACCAACGTCAAGGGGCGCGACCTTGGGTCGTTCGTGAAGGAAGCCAAGCAAAAGATCGCCGCGCAGCTTCCGTTGCCGCCCGGCTATACCCTCCAGTGGGGCGGCCAGTACCAGAATGAGCAGGAAGCCGAGTCGCGCTTGAGCATCGCTTTCCCGCTTTCACTGCTCATCATCTGCGGCCTCCTATACGCCAGTTTCCAAAATCTCCGGCAGGTCATGCTGATCCTGCTCATCGTCCCGCTTGCGTTAGTGGGGGGCATCGCCGCGCTGTGGATTCGCGGCATGAATCTCAACTTGTCCGCGTGCGTCGGGTTCATCGCGCTGTTCGGCGTCGCGGTCCTGGACGGCGTGGTCATGGTGGACCACATCAACAACCTGCGTGAGGGAGGGCTCGAGCTCGCAAAGGCCGTCCGCCAGGGTGCCACCGATCGCTTGCGCCCCGTCCTCATCACCGCGACCGTCGCCTCGCTCGGCTTTATCCCGATGGCGCTTGCGACCTCGCGGGGAGCGGAAGTGCAGCGTCCGCTGGCCACGGTCGTCATTGGCGGCCTGATCACCGCGACCATTCTTACGCTGTACGTCCTCCCGGTTTTGTATCCGGTGTTCAGCCGCGATCTCGCGATGGGCGGCCCCGAGGACGGCGGGGACGAAGAAAGCGCTCAGGGAGAAAAGCGGGAAGCAGAACGAACCCCGGAAGTCGCCCATGCCTAACCGGCCCGCTCTCAAAAAAGGGCGCCGCTCCCTCAGCGGCGCCGCAAAGCCGATCCTGTGCAGGGCCTAAGCTGCGGTAACAGTCCGTGCCGCCGCTTCCAGGGTAGGCCTGGGAAGCGCGGCGGCTTGCAGGATTGCCGCTTCATTCACCGCCCCGGCATCGCCGAAGGTTTCTTCCGGCATTCTGAAAAGAATGCGGCGCACTGCTTCCACGCCCTGCATAAAGGCGTGGTCCTGGTTTGAGATCTCATAGCGCCACGCCCCAAAACGTCCGCGGCTATACACCTCTGCGGCTTCCAGCGCCGGCTGCACTTCGCCGAGCAGCGCGTCGCGTTCCAGGAAGGGCACAGGGTAGCCGTGCTCAATCTTCCGTTCCCAGCGCGACACAACCTTCTGGCCCGGCTGCCCGAGAAGGCCCATGCGGAACAGGCTGCCTTCGACGCCGCGCCTGAGCGATTCACCGTCTTGTGCGGGCTCCCGGCCCGGTTCGCTCACCTCGCACAGCACCGAATAGCAGCCATCCGGCCCGTTGCCCCGGCTCACGGTCATGGGGAAGTTCATGCGCCAGAACGGTACATCCGCATCCGTGACCTGGCATGAATGCAGCCCCGTGTACCTGGCGGGCATGGTGCCCTGAATTCCAAACCCAAACAGGCGGGACCGGGCCTTGACGAAGCACTTGGCTTTTGCCGTGAGCGCTGGACGGTCCTCGATGGAGCGCAACAGTGTGTCCAACGGCATCGTGGAGATAAGCTGCTGCCAGCACACAGTTTCCCCCGTGCTCAACAGCGCTGTTTTCCGATCGAGCGAAATCGACACCACCCGCGCTCCGAGCAGCATGTTCTCTGCGGGAATCGCCCGCGCCACCGCCGACCAGATCGCCCCCGAGCCGCCCTTCGCTGGGTAGGCGACCTGCGTTTCCGGTGCCCAGCCTGGATCGTCCCGTCCGGATACGAAGTTGCAAAGCGTACGCCATGGGTCCATGTCGGCGACGTTGCGCGTTTTGGAACCCGACCGGTGCCGCGCCCATACGTTCGTCAACTGTTCCGGTGCGTGCGCCCACTGCTTCCGGTTCAGAGGAGCCATCAGCTCTTGAGTGATGTAAGGCCCAAAGTGCGCGCGGAGATAGCTTCCGAGATCGTCCCCGGTCTCCTCTCCCCTTGCTCCGCGGCGGTGCAGCCATGTGCTGCCCAGGGCGCGCAGGAGCTTGCGCAGTGGCAGCCGATGGAGGTTGCGCTGCGCGGGGTAAGGCAGAAACCGTCCTTCGGTCTGCACGCCGCGCTCCGGGGTGGAACGCGCCCACCCGATCGGCAGTGACTCAAGTAGCTGCGCGAATCGCGCATAGTGCTTATGGGGAAACAGGACATGCCCGCCGAAGTCGAAGGTAAATCCTTCGTCGGTTGTCTCGGAGGTGGCCCACCCACCCGCCTGCTCGCCGGGATCCACGACGAGGAAGCCCCCCGCGATTCCCGGCCCGCTTTCCAGCATTTCCAGGGCCGCGCCCAAGCCGCACGGGCCCGCGCCCGCAATCAAGACCTTGACGGCAAGCATTACACCACGCTCCATGCACGCGAGTCTGACCCTTCAAGGTTTTGCGCGAGATCGCCCGCTGCGCCCGGCAGGCTGACCTCTGCGGCAATCTCCACCATGAGCTGCAGGTCCATGCGCACCGGGGCAAATGCTTCACACGCTCCCCGGTAGTGGGGCCAGGCCCTGTGCTGCCCTGCCGCTTGGGCCCATTCCACTGTTCTGACCCGCTCCCGTTGCGAGGCGTGTGCCAGCAGGCTTCTCACTTTCAGTTCCCAGGCGGAGGAGATATTAATCTTGAGCGCGCCATTGAACTGCAGAGTGGAAGGCCCTTCGTAGAACAGAACACTTGCGTGTCGCCGCGCGGCAGACACCAGGGAATCGCTCAACACCCGGTGGTCTGCATGCGAGTCGGTCGGCGCATGCGTCAACAGCAGGTCCGGCTTGTGCTGATCGAGCTTTTTCTCGAGCACTTCCACAGTTGCCCTGCCGCTCATGGAGCCGTCCGGCAGGTGAGCAAAGTCCAGTTCCACGTCCAAGATGCCCGTGCTTATCCGTTCCTCATCCAACCGCAGTGCCGGCTCGCCGCCCAGCTCCCCGGCCGTCATGGTGAGAAATGTAACCTGCCAACCCGCCCGCCGCAGCAAAACAGAAAAACCGGCAGCCCCCAAGGCACAATCGTCCGGGTGAGCTCCGATTATGAGTGCTTTTCTCGTCCTGGTCATTACGTGTGAAGTCCTTTCAGTGATTCCCGAAAGCACATGCCGCTCTCCCGGTGTCTGCTCTATCGGCAGCACTGCCTCGCGCCTGACATTTCGCGTGCGCGGTTCTCATATCCGGGCCTGGCTCTTTCCCATATTTAGCCTTTTTCCATTTCGGGAATGCAGAATCGTCACAGCAAAGTGGTAAGTAGTATGTTGGTTACCGTGCACTCTTTGCGTTATGCCGCGCCCGCTGAAGCGCCAAGATGTATTTCATGCTTCGATCCCAGCCCATTTTTACGCGGATGGAGTGGGCACACTTACACGCTGGCCACCCAGGGAGCAAAAGGACCAAAGTAACGGCAGCTGCCGGAAAAAAGCGCTGAAATGAAGGCAAACAGCCCCCAAAAGCGCGGGAACCCGCGTCAACACTGATTTTCTATTGACAAGGAGGGGGTGGACACGGGAAGGTAAATCCCGGCAGACCCCCTCCGGACCCGCGCCCTTGTTGAAGAAAGGGATCCCGGCAACCGCCACGTTTTTTCCCCGAAGGAGATAAACACACTCGCATGGCCACAGCACTGACCAAAACCGCTCTCGTTCGCCAAATGGCTGAAAAGCTGGAGCTCACCAGCAAGCAAACCCTCGCCTTTTTCGATTTGCTCGCCGATACCGCCGTAAAGGAAACCAAAAAGAATGGCGTTTTTGTCATTCCCGGGCTGGGCCGTCTCGTCAAAGCCGAACGCAAGGCTCGCACAGGCCGCAACCCCCAAACCGGCGAAGCGATCAAGATCAAAGCCAAAACCGTCGTGAAATTCCGCATTGCCAAAGCGGCCAAAGACTCGATCGCCCCTCCCAAGAAAACGGCTGAAAAATAAGGGACGGCTTTCCTGGTGTCAGCCACGGCTCCCTCATTTCGCGATGTCCGGTACGCTAAGCATCGCGAAACGCCCGGAGCCGGCATCCCTTGCCTTGAATGGCTTTAAGCCTGGGCCGCGGATAAGCTTCATGCCTTTTCTTTGCGGCAAGCGCCGCGAAGCCGGACGCACCCCGGTAGCCGGATCGGATCCGGCAGAGTTTACACTGGTTCTGCACGCCGCGCTTTGAAAGGCCTCCCTACCCCTACCTTTTATGAGTTGGTTTAAACGCGAACAATCGGGCATCGAAACGAACGGCCAAAAGTCCGTCCGCACCGAAGGGTTATGGACCAAGTGCCCCGGCTGCGAAAGCACTGTGTGGAAGGCCGAGGTGGAAGCCAACCTCCAGGTGTGCCCCAAGTGCTCGCATCACTTCCGCATGGGCTCCGCCGACCGCCTCGCCTCGCTTCTCGATGCCGGCTACGAGCTCCTCGATGGCGATCTCCGCTCCACCGATCCGCTTCAGTTCACCGACCTCAAGCCCTATGGAGCCCGCCTGGCGGCGGCTCAAGCCTCCACGGGCCTTCACGACGCGATCGTGAACGCCCGCGGCCGGCTCGGCGCGCACCCCGTTGTTCTTTCCGTGATGGAGTACGGCTTTATCGGCGGCTCCATGGGCGCGGTGGTTGGCGAAACCATCACTCGGGCCATCGAGCGCGCTCTCCTCGACCGCGCCGCTCTTCTTGTGGTGTCAGCCTCGGGCGGTGCCCGCATGCAGGAAGGCATTGCGTCCCTTATGCAGCTGGCCAAAATCTCAGCCACGCTCGCGCGCCTCGATGAGGCCGGCATTCCCTATCTATCCGTTCTCACCGATCCCACCACCGGCGGGGTCACTGCTTCCTTTGCGATGCTCGGCGACCTCAACATCGGCGAGCCTGGTGCCTTGATCGGTTTCGCGGGCCCCCGCGTTATTGAGCAAACCATCCGCCAAAAGCTCCCGAAAGGCTTTCAGCGCGCCGAATTTCTCCTTCAGCACGGCATGCTGGACGCCGTGGTGCCCCGCCGCGACCTGAAACCCTATCTGGTCCGGGCTTTGGATTTCATGCTTCCCGCCGCCTGCTAAGGGGGGAAGCGCAGGCGCGGTTTGGTAAGTGTCCTTTCGGCTCCCTTTTTTCAACTTACATGCCGTTTTCCGTTTGTTGGCGAAAAAGCCACGCTGGGTTTGCAGCCCTGCTTTACAGAAAGGAAAACTGTTTACCCCGAAACCCTCTCGATCAGCATGCCCGCCGCACTCGCCCCGAGCGGCCGGGCCAGGAGAAATCCCTGGAGCAGCCCACAGCGCGCCTTTTTAAGCTCTTCCATCTGCTCACCCGTTTCTACCCCTTCGGCAACGGTTTGCAGGCCCAGCTCTTCTGCCAAGGCCACAATCGTACGCACGATCGCCGAGCCGGTCGGGCTTCCATCCAATCGGCCAATAAACGAGCGGTCGATTTTGAGCGTATCCACCGGCAGCTGCTGCAGGCATGAGAACGCGGAATGGCCAACTCCGAAATCGTCGATGGAGATGCCCACGCCTAGGGCGCGCAGCCTTTCCAGCCGCTTGCAGGCTTGTTTGGGATCGGCGATCACCCACGTTTCCGTAACTTCAAGTTCGAGGAGATTGGGCGCAAGACCGCTTTCCGCCAAGATGCGCGCCACGCGATCCGGAAAGTCCTCCCGGTCCAGCTGCACCGCCGATACATTGACGGCCATGCGGATAGCAGCGCCGGCGTCCCCGTTCCACTCGACAACCTGGCGACAAGCTTGCGCCAGCACCCATTCGCCAATGGAGACGATCAAACCCGTTTCCTCGGCAATCGGGATAAACTGTTCCGGGCTGACGGTGACTCCCTCGGGACGAGTCCAGCGAAGCAGGGCCTCAAAGCCCTTCAGCTGCTTTTGCGCGCTGTAAAGCGGCTGGTATGCCAGGCTAAGCTCGTTGCGTTCAAGCGCCGTGCGCAACCCGTTCTGCAGATCCGTGGTCTTCCGGAGCTCCTCCCCAAGCGCCGCGTCATACGCGTGCATCCTGTCTTTGCCGCCCCGTTTGGCGGCATACAGGGCCGTGTCGGCGTTGCGGAGAAGCGCGGGGGCACCGTCTCCCATCTCTGGAAATAGACTCAATCCGATGCTGGCGGCAGGCGCGAGCGTGTGCTTTCCGAGACGGACAGGCTGCCGGAGGCTCCCGAGCAGACGCTCGCAGACTTCCTCGGCTTCCCCCATGCCGCTCAGGTCCGGCAGCACGAGGATAAACTCGTCGCCGCCATGGCGGGCCACGGTATCCACCTCGCGCAGGCCGCGTTTCAGAATCTTGGCCACATGCTGCAGAAGGGCGTCGCCCACACTGTGGCCCAGCGTGTCGTTGATCTGTTTAAACCGGTCCAGGTCGATGTAGCAGACCCCTACCTGCGTGCCATGCCGCCGGGCGCGCGCGATCGCCTGCTCCAGCCTGTCTTCCAACAGAAGGCGGTTTGGTAGGCCCGTGAGGTGGTCATGCTGCGACTGGCGCAGCAGCTCGCGATGCAGCGTTTGGTGTTCGATCGCAATACGCGCCAGATCGCAGACGCTCTGGACGGCCTCCGCTGCCGGGCCGCTTTCAAGGCTGCTTTGCTCGCCCAAGAACGCCAACGCCCCCAAAACCTGCCCGGAGCCGGACAGCAAAGGTATCGACAAGCAGGCGGGGAAAGCGCCTTCGGCAATCTCCACTTCAGCCTCGTAGCCGACGGCGGCCACCGGGATGCCGCGTTTTATCCGTACCGGGACACCTTTTTCGGCCGCTTGCATGCAAGCCGAAAAGGTTCCAGGCAAAAGCCCGGCCGAGAATCGCGCCCGCAACTCTCCCGGCAGCCCCGCATCCGCTTCAAGTTTCAGAGAAGCTCCATTGCGCTCGAAAATCGCCATTGCCAGCGAAGGGAGGAGCGAGCGGAAGGCGTCGGCCAGCAGCCCAAGCGTGACACGAAGGCTGCGGTGGCTCGTAATGGCCAGAAAAACGGCATTCTTGCTCTTTTCCCAGGCTTCCCGTCGCTTCCGCTCCGAAACGTCCTGAAAAAGAACCACCGCTCCCGCGGGCTTGCCGTTCCGCAGAATCGGTGTGCTTGTATAGGCCACAGGAAAGCTGGTGCCGTCCTTGCGCCAGAAGACCTCATCGTCCGCGCGATGCATCCGGCCATCCTTGAGTGCCATGTAGATGGGGCACTCGTGCCGGGGGTAGGGGCGTTTATCCGCATGCGAATGGTGTAACAACGCGTGCTGCGATCGCCCGATCAGCTCTTCGGCCAGCCAGCCTGTCATCGCTTCCGCGGCTGGGTTGACAAAGGTCGTCAGACCTTCCTCGTCGAGACCATAGATCCCTTCCCCCGCGGATTGGAGAATCAGCGAGCTTGCTTCATCCCAGTTGTTTTCTCCAGGGTCCTGCGGCTTCGCGGTTTCTCCCGTGTACGATTCCGCGACGGTTTCAGGGTCCTCACCGGTTTGCTTCATGTCTCGCATATCGGCATCTGGAGAGCGTTTGTTTCGCATTTTAGCCGGATTCTTTGTATGCCTTTGTGACCAAGGTCACCGGCAGCCGGAGGAGGCCGGTTTTATGAGCGAGTGACGCAAGCCGGGTCAGGCCGATGCGGTCGCAAGCGCGAGCTGCTCCCGCGGCGCTGGACGGAGCGCCGCGCCCGTGACCAGGGCGCATGTGGAACGGTCGCGCAGAAGGCTGGAAACCAGCGCGGTGTGCATGGCGTGCCCTGCGCGCTCGGCTATGACGCGGCCGAGGATTTGGTGTCCGGCGAGCGCAAGGTCTCCGATAAGATCAAGAATTTTGTGGCGCACGAACTCGTCCGGGAAGCGCAGCGGGCCGTTGGAAACGCGGCCGCCCGAGAGCAGAATTGCGCAGTCCGGAGACGCCCCGCGGATCAGCCCCATGTCGCGCAGCTTTTGCTCGTCTTCCCGAAAACCGAATGTGCGCGCGCGGGCGATCGCGTCCCCGTACGTCCCCTCGGCAAGGTCGAGAGAAAGCTGCTGCCGGCCGATCGGGGCAGGGAAGTCGATGGCGTAGGAGATAGAATAGCCGTCGCCTGGATAGATGCCGAGGAACTTGTTTCCTTCGCGGATCTCAATCGGTTTGAGAATCCGGAGGTATTCGCGGCGCCGGCGTTGGGATTTGATCCCGGTGCGCTGAATTGCGCTGACATACGGAAATGCCGAGCCGTCCAGGATGGGCAGCTCAAGATTGTCGAGCTCGACGATGACATTGTCTATGGAAAGGCCGGTCAGCGCCGAAAGCAGATGCTCGGTGGTGGAGATAAGTACGCCCTGGCGCATCAGACTGGTCGCGTACGAGACCTTGGCGACATTGCGGCCGGTGGCGGATATCTCGAAATTGTCGAGATCCGTGCGGCGGAACACCACCCCTGATCCGGCCGTCGCGGGTAGCAGGCGCATGGAAACAGGCGCGCCCGAGTGGAGGCCCAGCCCTGAAAAGGACAAGGGTGTCGCAATGGTTCGTTCAAAATCGTTCCGGCCCGCATCGCCGGAGTTGCATTGTTCGGGCAATGCCCCGATCCCCACCGCTCTCATTGGGGACAGACTAACCCCAAGCAGATCGCGTGGGGTGTGGCGAGGATGCCACAGTTCCGCACAGTTTGGGCCGGGTATCTAGTCAGGCACTCGTAATCAGAGAACAGGCTGCACGCCGGTTGGGGCGAGCATCGCCGCTGTCAGCGCCAAAGGAAGGCCAACAACGTTGGTGTAGTCGCCTTGTATCCGGGGAATCCACCGGGCGGCGCGGCCCTGGATCGCGTATGCGCCCGCTTTGCCCATAGGCTCACCCGTGGCTACATACGCGGCAATTTCCTCCTGTCCGATTGCTTGAAAGGTTACATACGTGAGGGCGGCAGCCATTTCAGTACGGTCGGCGGCTTGCACGCACACACCCGTGACTACCTGGTGCGTTGTGCCTGCCAGCAGTTGGAGCATGCGGGCTGCATCGGGGGCGTCGGCCGGCTTGCCGAGCAGCTCGCCTGTCGGTGCGAGAACCACTGTATCGGCTCCCAAAATAACCGCATCCGGCGCTGCCGCGGCTGCTTGCCCGGCCTTGCTACACGCTAAACGGAGCGCGAGCGCCACCGCGTCCTCGCCAGGCAGAGCCGTTTCATCGGCATGGGATACGCTCACCTCGAAGTGGAACCCCGCCTGCGTGAGCAGCTCACGGCGCCGCGGCGAAGCAGAAGCAAGAATGAGGCGGGGCATGTGGACCGTAGTGTACGCCAAACCTGTTGGAGCGTTGCAAGGCTGAAACTGCTGAACGAACCGAGTGTTAGAACTCGATGCGCCCTTGGAAAGCGACCATGCGCGGGGAACTGTCGCCTCCAAGGCCGACGCCCAGCAGGCCGGTCGGCGGCGAGATGGTGCTTTCGAGCGTCCCGAAGCGGACCGGCACCGACCCTGGGACGCCTGCTTCCACATTGCCGGGCAACGCAAAGTTCGGGTGGTTGAAGGCATTGAACATTTGCGTGTCGAAGCGGAACAGCACGCCTTCGTGGAGCGGGAAGGTTTTGGTGAGGTAGATATCCGAGTCGGTAAAGTGCGGCCCACGCACTGTGTTTCGGCCGGAGTCGCCGAACTGGCAGTTCGCTTGGGAGTCGCCGCCCGTGCAAGCGCCTGTGCTTGGGTTTACCACGGAGACGAACGCGGCGGGGTTGATCCACTGCCGGGTACCAGCGACCGTGACGCCGTTGACAGGCGATTTGCTATACACCGGAACACCGGGCACCCGCCGAGCGAACTGCGGCCCGCTCGCTTGAAACACCCCGTTGCCATCGGCGGTATACGGCTGGCTCAGAATGGTGAACGGCAGCCCTGAATGAAAAAACGCTGTTTCGGAAAAGGCCCAGCCTCCCAAGACCTGCCGCAGCAGGGCGTGGCTCGAGTGAAAGGGAACCCGGAAAAGCCCAAAGGCGGAAACATTGTGCCGTACGTCGTAGTCGCAGCTGCCATAGCTCCGGCTCAGCTCGCCCGGCAGCGGCGACAGGATGCCCTGGCTCGAGAAGGAGAGCAGCCCGCCGTTCGACACCTCGTCGAGGCAGTGGCTCAGGGTGTAGTTGGCGCGCAGGGTAAGGCCGCCCACCTGCTGCGTGTAGCTGGTTTGCAGCCCCGCGTAGCTGCTGTTGGCGTCCGTGCGGAATTCGTTCACATTGCCGAAGCGCTGATCCAGCGGACGCGCGTACGGGTAGGGCGCGAAACAGCCGTCGCACACGTTTTGGTAGCCGTTCAGCTGCACCTGATAGGGCTCATGGAGGCCTCGCGTGCCCACGAAATCTACGCGAAGCGCGCCGTTTTTGTGGAGTTGCTGTTCCAGGCCCAGGCTGTACTGGTAATAGAGCGGGGTTTTGAGGGTCCCGCTCGGGAAGGTGTTCAGCCCTACGGCCAGGGGGCATACCGCATCGCCGGGCCCGATGCCCGTGCAGGGAAGCGCGCCACTGCGGAAGCTTTTCTGCAGCGACTGGTTGGCTGCCCCGAGCGCGTCGACGGCGCTTCCTGGGACTCCGGGAAAGATCGCCGTGCCTCCGACCTGTCCGCCGAGGCCGCCCACATATGAGGGTGCATAGGGCGGGTTGGTTGAAGCAAGATCGGCGATTTGCGCGGGAATGATGTCGCTGAACACTCCGAAGCCGGCGTGGATGGCCGTGCGGCTCGGGAGTTCGTACGCGGCGGAAACGCGAGGTTGATAGATGAAGAGGGGGGTTGCCGGGAAGAGAGTGTGCACGTTGGTCAGGATGGCCTGATTGAGCGGCTGGTTGCGGCTGTGGTCCATGTCGTAGAAGGAGCCCCGGGGTCGTGCGAACAGCCCTTGGTCGTTGACGACGTTTGTGTTCCAGGTCACACGCATGCCCGCGGTGAGAGAAAGATGAGAGGTGGGTTTGTAGCTATCCATCGCGTACCACTCAAGATTGCCGTTCGCGACCCGCTCCCGCGTCCGCGCCGGAAAGCTCTGCGTGGCCGTATACGCCGCCCCGTATGTGAACTGGGCGAGGTCGTTGACGGTGACGAGCGGAACTGTGCCCTGGCCCAGGTCGTAGTTGCTCACATCCACGCGGCGGGTATTTACGCCGAACTTGAGGGTGTGCCGGTTGAGCGTCCAGATGAGATTGTCATTGATCTGCCACTGGGTGACCTTGCGGCCTTGGGGGTAGGTATTGTTGTTGCCGCCGATTGTGGTGAAAGGGAAGTTGGTGCTGCCCGACTGCAGGACGACCGGAAACTTTTGGAGTGCCGCGGCGAAGTTGTTCGGCTCAAAGATGCTCGCATACCAGCTCGCTCCGGGATTGAGTTGATTCACAAGGTTGGGCGTGAACAGGTGCGTGAACCCGAGGACCAAGGTGCGCTGCGGCTGCGGCGAAAAGGCATTGAAGAGCGGGTTGACGGGGTCCGTATAGGCCGCTTGCAGCCCCGTATCCTGCTGAAACCGGTACCAGACGCTGTTGTTTTCATCGATGGTGTGGTCGATTTTGACCACGACAAGGTTTTCGCTGTCGCTGTTGTTGAGGGAGGCCTGCCGCTGATGCGCGCAGCCCGCGCCGTCGAGCAGCGTGCCCGGAGCCGGGGCGGGCAGAAGCGCCCCGTTCGCGTCGAAAGGGCAGGTGCTCACCGGCACCGGCGTGCCCGCCGTGCTGTTGTAGAGCGAGAACATGTTGCGGTAGAGCGGGATCTCCGCGGGCTCCGCGGGAAGCGCCGTGCCGGTGATCGGGTCCGTGCCGCCGGTTGCGAGCTGCCCAAGCACGTATTGCTGGTACGCCGGGGTCGGTGTCGTCACCTGGGTCACGAGCGGGAGGGCGATCCGAATGCCCTCAAAGTGCGTGAAAAAGAATAGCCTGTCGCGCCGGATGGGACCGCCGACGCTCACGCCGAACTCATTCACGGTGGAGCGGGGCTTTTTCGCGATCTCGCCGGGCGTGTCGTTGGCGTGGAGGAAATAGTTTTGCGCGTTCAGGAGCGAACCGTTCCACACCTCGTATGCGTCGCCGTGGAACCGGTTGCCGCCCGATTTCGTGAAGTAGTCCACCTGCGCCGCACCGTAGCGGCCCTGGTCCACGGCGTAGGAATTCGTGTTGGTCGTCGCCTGCTCGACGGCATCAAGCCCGATGACGAGGTTGGTGGAAAGCCCGATGTTCAGGCCGAGCCACGGGTCGTTGGTATCGTAGCCGTCCAGGATGTAACCGTTCGAGGTGGCGGGCAGGCCGTTGAACTCGACATTGCCGTAACCCCCGGCGGCCTTTGCGTCATTCGAGGAGCCGGCCGTATTCATGAGTGCGCCTTGGGCGAACTGCGCCACGAAAGTAAGGTCCTGCCCCGGGTTGGGCAGGCTCTTGATTGTTTTCGCGTCGAGCGTCGTCGTGGTGTTCGGGTTGTCGAGGCTCAGCAAGCCCTGCTGCGCCGTGACCTGGACGTTTTGCGAGGTGGACGCCGCCGCGAGTGTGAAGTTGAGGGTTTGGGTGCGGCCCACGGACACCGGTGCCGGCTCCGATGCCGCGCCCGCGAAACCCGAGGAGGCTACGGCGAGGCGGTAGGTTCCGGGATTGATCTCCGAAAAGAGATAATGCCCGTGCGCATCGGATTTCTGGGTGCGGGCAGCCTTGGTGTTTACGTCCGTGGCTGTGACCAGGGCTCCGGCGACCGCGGCGCCGGTCGCATCGAGAATGGTGCCGGCCAGCGCGCTCGACGTGACGCTTTGGGCATGGGCGGCGTGCGGCCCGAAGAAAAGGCAGGGCACCACAAGGGCAGGAAACAAAGTGCGGCGTGTCATTAGGTTTACCTAAATGCTATTTAGGTTACCCTAACACGAGCGGAGATCAGCGCGGATTGAAAAATAGCGGGAAGCAGCAGGCTCGGAATACGGAGTCGACCGACAACTACCTTAAAGCGATCTATGCCCTGGGCGGCGAGGAGCGGCGCTGGGTAGGCGGCTCGGAGCTGGCGGCGCGCCTTCGGATCGCCCCGGCGTCGGTGACGAACATGCTCCAAAAGCTCGCCGGGCAGCCCAAATCGCTGGTCGACTACAAGCGGGGCGAGGGCGTCCGGTTGACGGGAGCCGGGCGGCGGCGCGCGCTTGAAATCGTGCGCCATCACCGGCTGGTGGAGACATTTCTTTATCAAGTGCTGGACTACCCGCTAGGGGAGCTGCACGACGAGGCCGAGCGTTTGGAGCACTTTATTTCAGAGCAGTTTGAGGAGCGGATTGCCTGCAAACTCGGCGAACCCAGCGCCGACCCGCACGGCCACTGCATCCCCGCAAAGGACGGCGCGATGCCTCCGGCGCACGGGGTGAGCTGCCGGTGCGGCCTGCCCTGAACTTGGTGTCAGGCGCAAGATGCCGCCGGTAACCCGGCTCTCCGGCCCAAGGGGGTGAGGTTGGCAGCCGCCGTGCATATGCAATAGGCAGATGCTGCCTAGTTCTCATCTCGCGTTAAGGATTGCACCGGCTCCTGCACTTCCGGGTGCGGATGCGCGGCTGCTGGCCGATGCGTTTTCTGAGTTCATCGCGGCTTCCACGCGGCTGGAAGACTCGTATCGCGATTTGCAGGCGGAGGTGGCGCTGCTGGGCTCGGAGCTGGCGGCGCGCAATGCGGCGCTCGAGCGGAGTCTGCGCGAAAACGAGGGCATGCGCCTGCAATTGGTGGAGATCCTCGACTCCATGCCGTGCGGTGTGCTGGTCCTGGACGGGGATGAGAAGCTGCTGAGAATCAATGAGGAAGCAAAGCGGCTGCTCCGGGTCGAGGGCGAGGCGGAAGACTTGACGTGTCTGGCCAAAGCGGCTGCGGTCGACCTGCGGCCCTTCCGCGCCTTGAGCGGTGAAAGTGAATTTGCAATGCCTAGCCCGTGCGAAACGGGCGAAGAGCGCTGGGTCAACCTGCGGACGCGCCACTTGTCCGAGTCATGTTCGGAAGGTGAAAGCCGCGCGCGGGCGATTTTGATCCTTCGCGACATTTCCGCGCAGAAGCAAGCGGAAGGGGAGCGGGAAAGCGCGCGCCGGGCGGTCGCCCTGGCGGAGATCGCCGCGACGCTTGCGCACGAGATTAGAAATCCGTTAGCGAGCTTGGAGCTGTTTGTGGCTCTACTTGCCGAGGAGCCGGGGCGGACCGGGGAGTGGGTCGAGCATCTGCGGGCGGGTTTGCGGGGGCTTGCGGGCACGGTCAACAACGTGCTTGCCTTCCATGGGGTCAGCGGGCCCCGGCTGCAAGCGGTTCCGCTCGCGGCGGAGATCGCGGCGGCGGCTGAGTTCGTGCGGCCGATCGCGGAGCAAAGCGGGCTGCGGCTTGTGTTTTTCGGGGCGGGGGAGCGCGGCGAGGTTTTGGCCAGTGCCGCGGGCTTGCAGCAGATTGTCTTGAACCTCGTAACGAACGCGGTGCGGCACACGCGGGCACCGGGCGAAATCCGGATCACGGTGGAGCGCGCGGGCGGGGAGCGCTTGCGGCTGGCCGTCGCGGACACGGGCTCCGGGATCGCGCCGGAGCACCTCCCGCGGATCTTCGAGGCTGGTTGGAGCGCGCGCGGGGAAAGTTCGGGGCTGGGCCTCGCGGTGTGCCGGCGCATTGCCGCGCAGCTTGGAACTCGAATTGCAGTGGAAAGCGTGCCCGGCCGCGGCGCGACTTTTTCGATGGAGCTGCCACTCGTATGAACACACTTGCACCCAATCCGGAGCAGCGGCGGTCCGTGCTGGTCGTCGACGACGAGCCGGGAATCCGCACGGCGCTGACGGCGCATTTCACGCGCGAAGGCTGGCAGGTGGTCGCGGCCAGCGGCGTGCACGAGGCGGAGTACCGCTTGGCGCAGAGCGAGTTCGACCTGCTGGTGAGCGATGTGCGGCTGCCGGATGGCTCGGGAGCGGAGCTGCTGCGCGCCGCGCAGACGACGCCTGTGGTGCTGATGACGGCGTTCGCGACGGTGCCGGATGCGGTGGAGGCAATTCGCTGCGGCGCGCGCGATTACCTGACCAAGCCGGTCGAGTGGACGCGCATGCGTGAGATCGCGGAGCGCTTCGCCGGGGCTGGTGGGGCCATGCCGGGCGCGAGCGTTGATGCCGCCCACTCGATGGTGGGCCAGTCAGGGATATTTCAGGAGCTGCTCACACGAGCGCGAGCTGCCGCGCGCACCGGGGCGCATGTGTTGATCGAGGGAGAGCCGGGCACGGGCAAGAAGCTGCTGGCCCGCTTTATCCACCAGGCGAGCGACCGCGCCGGACGCCCTTTTACCGTGATTCCTTGCGCGGCCTCCATGACCGGGGATGAACTGCTGGGGTCGCCGCGCACGGGGAGCAAGCCGGCCGAAGCGCGCGGAGGAACGCTGCTGCTCCATGGAGTGGAGCGCATGCCGCTGGAGCTGCAAGCGCAGATGGCCGCGTGGCTTGCGCGCGGGGAGTGGCTGGATGTGCGCGTGATCGCCACGGCGAGCGTTTCGCTCCGCGCGGCGGTGGATCGGGGCGCGTTTCGCTCCGACCTGCACTACCGGTTGAGCGCGGTTCCGCTGATGATGCCGGCGTTACGGGAGCGACGGGAGGACATCGCCGCACTTGCCGCGGAGTTTGCCCGGGTATGGGCGGCGCGGGAAGGGCGGCGCGCCCCGGAGTTTGCCCCTGAGGCATTCCGTGCGCTCCGGGAGCAGGACTGGCACGAGAACGTGCGGGGGCTGGAAAGGTTTCTAGGCCGGGTGTTTTCCCGCTTGCGCGAAGGCGAGGTTTGGGTCGGGCCGGTCGCGCTGGCGATAGCGCCGGGCACGGCCGCCGAAAGTGTTTCGCGTGTGGAAAGCGAGCCCACGCCGGCGGCGATGCCGGTGCCCATTCGGGAGCTCGAGCGCATGCACCTGGAGCGCACGCTCGAGCTGACGCGGGGGAACCGGACGCATGCCGCCGAGATGCTCGGCATCAGCCTGCGCACGGTGCGCAACAAGATTCGTGAGTATGGGCTACCGCCCAGGAGATACGCATGACTGGTTCTTTATTGCCGATCAACATGGAGCGTTTTGTGCAGATGACCGCGCAGCGCGAGCAGGTGGTGGCCGCCAACATGGCCAACGTGGACACGCCGGGCTACCACGCCAAGGACGTGAGCTTCGCGCAAACGCTCCTGCGGGCGTCCGACAACGATGCCGAGCTGCCGGTGCAGGTGCGTGACGAGCAAGGGCTGATGGACCGGCCCGATGGAAACAATGTGGACCTCGACCGCGAAGGTCTGCTGCTCGCGAAAGCGCAGATGCAGTACGGCATGGGCATTCAGCTGATCAAGGACCAGTTCCATCAGGAACTGAGCGCCATCAATGGAGGGCAGTAATGGGACCGTTTGACATGCTTCAGATTTCAGGCTCCGCCCTAACCGCGGAGCGGCAGCGATCGGAGGTGATCGCGACCAACATGGCGAACGCCGAAACCACGCACACCGCGGAAGGTGGGCCGTTCCGGCGCAAGGAGGTCGTGTTCGCGGCGCAGCACTCATCGGCGTTTCAGCTCCAGTTCGCCGCCGCCACAAACATGCCGCACTTTCACGATCGGGGCGCGGGCACGGTGCGTTTGGCGCAGGTGGTCGACGACCCGAGCAAGCCCGTGATGCGCTACGATCCGGGCCACCCGGACGCGAACAAGGACGGCTACGTCGCGTACCCGGCGATTAACCCGGTTGAGGAGATGGTGGACCTGATGGGCTCGGTGCGGGCCTACCAGCTGAACGCGTCGGCGGTGAGCGCGGCGAAGCAGATGATCCAGCAATCAGTTGACATTTTGAAAAGCTAAGGGAAGACCATGATTCCGATCACTCCAGTAAGCGGCGCGGCCAGTGCCGTCACTTCCATCTTCGGGCCGGTCTCAACGACGGCCTCGGGCAGCGGAGACGCGGGCTTCGGCGGCGTGCTCAAGAGCGCGCTGAACCAGGTCAGCGGCATGCAAAACGACGCGGCGGCCCAGGTTAACACGCTCATGGGAGGCGGCAACGCCGATATGAGCAAGGTGATGATTTCGGTCGAGAAAGCCGATGTCGCTTTCCAGCTCATGATGCAGGTGCGCAACAAGATCGTGAGCGCCTACCAGGACATCGAGAAAATGCAGTTTTAGTAGCGGCACAACGGACGGGGCATGCAGAAGATCTGGCAACAACTCGGGTTGTTTTGGGCGGGACGCGACAAGCGGCAGCGCGGCTTTCTCGTCGCCGGCGCGGTGGCGACTGTGGCGCTGCTGGCCGTGTTCGCGCACCTGATGGCCTCACCCGACATGAAGCCCGTGATGACGGGGCTGGACCCGGCGGACGCGCAAACTCTCGCGGCCGCGCTCACGGCCAAGGGCATCCCGAACGCGGTGAGCTCGGACGGCAAGCAGGTAAGTGTGCCCTCGGACAAACTGGACGCCGCGCGCCTGGAAGCGGCGGGAAGCAGCGGGCCGCACTCGGGGCGCATGGGCTTTGAGATCTTCGACAAGGTGTCTTGGGGCGAAACGGAGTTCGACGAAAAGGTGAACTACCAGCGCGCGCTCGAAGGCGAGCTGGAGCGCACCATCATGACGATGGGTGCGGTCAAAAGCGCGCGGGTGCACCTGGTAATGGCGACCGATTCGGTGTTTCTGGACGGGGGGCGCAGCGCCAAGGCCTCGGTCGCGCTCAAGCTCAAGGGCGGCGACCTTTCGCACGAGCAGATCACCGCGATGCAGCGGCTGGTGGCGGGTGCCGTGGACGGGCTGAAGCCTGCGGACGTCGCAATCATCGACGCGGACTCAAACGCGTCGCTCGGGAGCTCAGGCGACGGCGCGGACGGCGAAACGGAAAAGCGTTTGCAGCAGCGGCTGATCGCGACGCTGACTCCGGTGGTAGGGGCCAATCACATCCGGGCCAGCGTGAACGTGGAATACGACCCCGGCACAACCGAGCAAAGCCAGGAAAAGTACGACCCCGGCGTTTCAGTTCCGTTGAGTGTGCAGCGGTCGGACGATGAAACGGGCGCGGGCGCGGCGGTGAGCGGTGTTCCGGGCACGGCGAGCAATGTGCCGCAGGCCAAGGCCGGGCTTCCGAATGTGCCCAACGTCCCCGACAGCGGGGCGGAAAGCGCGAAAACCGAGAACTCCACATTTGGAGTGAATAAAACGGTGACGCACTCGCTCGAGCCTGCGGGGCGCATCCGGCGGGTGACTGCGGCCCTGCTGGTCGATGACGCGGTGGTCCACAAGCAGGGGCCCAAGGGCAAGCCGGTGGATGTGCGGATGAAGCGCTCGCCGGAGGAGCTGAAACAGCTGCAGGACCTGGCGGCTTCGGCGATCGGGCTCGATACGGCGCGGGGCGATGTGCTGACGATCGAGGATATGTCGTTTGAGCAGCCGGCGGCGACGGATATGCCTGCGCCCTCACTCGTAGACAAGATGCGCAAGGGCCTGAGCGATTACGCGATTGTGGTGCGCTACGGCTCGCTCCTGACCCTTTTCCTGCTTGGCTACATGCTGATGATCCGGCCGGTGCAGAAGCGGGCACTGAGCGAAAGGCTGCCGGATCCGGACGCGATGCCGCTGCTTGCGGACGTGCATACGCCGCAGCTGCCGCCCATCAACCCAGGGGATGAGGCGCTCCGCTCGGGGGCGTTGAAAGACCAGCTTGTGCAGCTTGTAAAGGCTGAGCCCGTGAACAGCACAAAGGCCGTCCAGGCCTGGTTGAGGGAGGAAGCACCATGAACCTGGGGCTCGCGCAAAGCACGCAGATGCCGGGTGTTCGCAAGGCGGCGATCCTGCTGGCCGTGTTGGGGGAAGAAGCCGCGGCGACCATCCTGCGATCGCTGCCGGACGATGATCTGCAGCGCGTCACGCAGGAGATCGCGCGCCTGGGTGCCGTGCCCAAGGAAGTCTCGGTCAAGGTGATGGAGGAGTACCAGCAGCTCACGGTCGCGCAGGAGTACATTGCGCAGGGCGGCCAGGATGCGGCGCAACGCATGCTGGTGAAGGCCTTCGGCGAGCACGGCGCGAAGGAGATGGTGCAGAGGCTGATTCGCGCCGGCGAGTTGAGCGCGAGCCGCGTGGATTCGCTCCAGCGCATCGACTCCAAGCAGCTGGCGCGCTTTCTTGAAGGCGAGCACCCGCAAACCGTGGCGCTCATTCTGGGGCATTTGGAGGCGAAGCAGGCTTCGGGCCTGCTGATGCACCTGCCGCCGCCGATGCGGGCCGAATCGGTGAAGCGCCTGGCGCAGCTGCGGCAGTTTTCGCCGGAGATGGCCGAAAAAGTTTCGCGTGTGCTCAACCGGCGCCTCCGCACTGTAGGCGAGCAGAAAAAGCACACCTACTCGGGCTTCCAAAGCGTGGCGGATCTGATGAACAACATCGATGCGACGACCTCGCGCGAAATCCTCGAGATGATCGAGAAGGAAGAAGCAAAGCTCGCCGCATCCATCCGCGACATGATGTTCACGTTTGAAGATTTCCTCAGCGTGCCGGAGCTGCAGATTCGTGAAGTGACCGCGGCGGTCGATAAGAAAGTATTGACGCTCGCGCTGAAAGGGGCGAGCGAGGAGCTGCGGAGCCACTTCTTCCAAACCATGAGTTCGCGCGCGATTGAAATGATGAAGGAAGACGCGGAAAGCCTAGGGCCGGTGCGCTCGAAGGAAGTAGCGAAGGCGCAGCTGGAAGTGGTGGCGCTGGCGCGCACGCTTGAAAGCGAAGGCAAGATCGTGCTGAAGAGTGAGGGAGCCGATGAGTATGTCGTTTAACCGCGGGGGCGGGATTCCCCGCTTGCCTATAGCACCTGTAACCTCCTTCCAGTATCGCGATACGGGACCCATGACCCAGCTGCCGCGCATCAAAACGCCGGCTGCGGAACCGGAGCAGCGCCCGCGAGCGGAAGTCGAGATGACCCGGCTCGAGCTGCAAGCGGCGCTTGCCGAAGCGCGGAATGAGGGCGCGCGGGCTGCGGAGGATCGTCTGCGGGCGGGCGCACGGGCCGACGCTGAACGGGAGTCCGCGCGGATCACGGCGGCTTTGGATTGCTTTGAGCGCGAGCGCAAGGGCTACTTCGCACGGGTGGAGGGGGAGGTGGTGCGGCTGGCGCTTTCGATCGCCGCGAAAATCCTGCACCGCGAAGCGCAGGTGGACCCCATGCTGGTGGCCGCGCTGGTGCAGATTGCCGTCAACCAACTCAAGGAACATACGGCGGTGAGCATTCGCGTGCATCCGGAAAACGCCGCGCGGTGGCGGGCGCACTTCCAATCCGTGCCGCAGTGGGCGGATGTGTCCGTGGTGGAGGATGCGGAGCTGCAGATCGGCGACTGCATGCTCGAAACCGAGCTTGGTTTCGCGAACTTCTCGCTCGCCGCGCAGCTGAAGGAAGTCGAACAGGGCTTCTTCGATATTCTCGCGCAAACCCCCCGGAGCTAAACCGTGCCGCTGGCTTCGTACTTTCATAAGCTGGACGGGAGCGGCACTCTGCGCTGGACGGGGCGGGTACTCCAGGTCACGGGCAATCTGATCGAGTCTGAGGGCCCGTTCTGCTCGGTGGGCGAGGCATGCGAGGTGCAAGGGGCGGCTGGGCGCTCGTACCCCGGCGAGATTGTGGGGTTTCGCGGCTCGACCATGCTCTCGATGACACTGCAACGCCCGCAAGGGATCCGCTTCGGCGACCGTGTGGTCGCGCGCGGCGCGCATCCATCGATCCGGGTTGGGACGGGGATGCTGGGGAGGGTCATCGACGCGACCGGCTCGCCCATCGACGGCGGTCCGGAGTACCGCGCCGACCGCGTTGTGCCGGTCGACGATGCCGCGCCGATGCCTTTGGATCGTGTTCCCATCCGCGAGCCGCTGGGCTGCGGCGTGCGCGTGCTGGACGCGTTTACACCGTGCGGCCGCGGGCAAAGGCTCGGCATTTTCGGCGGCTCGGGCGTCGGCAAGAGTACGCTGCTGGGCATGATGGCTTCCGGGACCGAAGCCGACCTGACCGTGATGGCTCTAGTGGGCGAGCGCGGGCGGGAAGTGGGCGAGTTCCTCGAAGTTCTCGGCGAGGAGGGCAGGCGGCGGTCGGTGATTGTTGTTTCCACCTCCGACCAGTCGCCCCTGCTGCGCCTGCGCGCGGCCATGAGCGCCACAGCGGTGGCCGAGCATTTTGCCGCGCAAGGTAAACAGGTGCTGCTGGTCGTGGACTCGCTCACGCGCTTTGCCATGGCGCAGCGCGAAATCGGCTTGGCCGCCGGGGAGCCGCCGACGGCGAAAGGCTACACCCCCTCCGTACTCACCATGCTGGCCCGACTTGTGGAGCGGGCGGGCAACTTTAAAGGCGGCAGCATCACCGCGTTTTACACCGTGCTGATGGAAGGCGACGACCAGCAGGATCCGGTGGCGGACACGGTGCGATCGCTGCTGGACGGGCACGTGATTCTCGATCGCGCGCTGG
This sequence comes from Acidobacteriaceae bacterium, assembly GCA_965218545.1. Lineage (GTDB taxonomy): Bacteria > Acidobacteriota > Terriglobia > Terriglobales > Acidobacteriaceae > EB88. Next base: position 550,631 of record CBDCLB010000003.1, read on the forward strand.
CTTTACGCGGCCAGTACCCGCCCATCTCCGTGCTCGACAGCTTGAGCCGGCTCATGCCGGCGATCTCCTCGCCGGAGCATCTCAAAAAGGCCGGCGCCCTGCGGCAGCTGCTTGCGAGCTATACGCAATCGGAAGATCTGCTGCGCATCGGCGCATACCAGAAGGGGTCGGACCCGACACTCGACCGTGCCATTGAAGTCGTCCCGCAGCTCCATGCGTTTCTCGCGCAGCGAGCGGGGCATACCAGCACGCGGTCTGACACGCTGCAGCGCCTCCTCGCGCTTCCGGGCTGAGGGTGGGCTTCCGGTTTTCGCTGGCTGCCGTGCTGCGGCTTCGCGAGCTGGCCGCGCAGGAGGAAGAGCGAGTGCTCGGCCGCATTGCGGCTGAGCTCGCCGCCCTGCGCGCTGCGCTGCTTGCAACGGAATCCGAGCTTCGCGGGGTCGCCCAAGCGCGCGAACAGGCATTCTGCGCTGCGCCGCTCCCGGCGATGCACCTCCATGGTTCGTATGCGGCAAGCGCCGCGCTCCGGGCGCGGCAGGATTTCCTCCAAAAACAAATCGCGTCTTGTGAAGAGCGGCGGGTCCAGCAGGTGGCCCGGTACGAAGAGGCATACCGCCGCCGCGAAGTGCTCCTTTCGCTGCGCGACCGCGCGGAAGCGGACTGGCTGCGCGCGCAAACCAAGAGAGATGAGAAGGCGGCAGATGAGGCCTTTCTTAACAAGCGCGTTCGCGCATTAAGAAATGGGCGCGGCGACTAGGCAAAGGCTGCCGGGTGAGCGCCCGGCAAATGCTGCCTAGCGGCGTGGCAATCCACTACAGGATTTCTCCTAAATGCTTACCGGTAAACCATTTATGCGGCGAACAGGCAAAGAAACCATAGGCTGCCGGTTTGGCTTGCCAGGTGCAACTGAGTACAGCGTGAACACAGCACTCACTTCTGTCGGTAGCACCTCCTCGCCTGCTGCCCTGGCGAAAGATGCCGCAAAGGCCGGCCCGTCCGGCGATGCTTTCCAGGCGGTGCTGAACTTGTCTTTGGGGCAAGCGGCAGATCCTGGAGGAGCGCCGCTTCCCGACCCGGGAAAAAGCAGTTCCGTAAAGCAGGCCGCGCCGCCAATGCCGAGCCGCCAGGAGAAGAAGAACAATGCCGCTCCGGAGAAAGCGGCTGAACCCGACAGCGGCCTCACCACCCTTCCTGTACCTATAACCGTTCCGGTGCAAATGCCGGTTGAAAGCGCGGCGGGAAACGCCGCGCAGATTCAACTTGGAGGAGATGCGATAGGCGCGGCTGCGCCGAAGCCCCAGCCGCCTCCCAGCTGTGCCGATACCCCCGAAACAGGAAGAACGCAACCGCTCGCCCCCAGCGCGCCCGCGACAAATCCGCCCATACATACGGAGACCACCGCTGTGCAAGTTGCGGGAGTTTTCTCTCTTTCTGAAATAGCTCTACCTGCGTCGAGCTTTTCTCCCTCCGAGGTGGTGCAGACAGCCAAGAGTTCTTCGCGTAAGCCGGAAGCTTCCTCGCCGGCCAATGCTGCGCCCCAGTTTATGCCTGGCAGCGCAGATGCGGCGGCTACGGGTACGCTCGCCACTCCCATACAAGGCCACCAGGCTGTGGCGGCTTTGGAGGCGTTAGCTGCGCCTGCCGTAGCCGCGCCTGCCGGCGGCAACAGCGCGAGCTTCAGCGCCCCTTCCACTACAGCAGCGCCGCTCGCCCCGTCCGGCACCCCTTCCGTTACATTAGGGCCGCTCGCGCCGTCCAGCCCCCCATTGGGTTCAAACGCGGTTCCGACTGGCCCTAAGGACACTCCTGTGTCCGCCGCCCTCCCGAGTGCGAGCGCCATTTCACAAGCAGGGACCGCAAAGCCCGTGGCCGCCACCGTACAGCTGGACAGCGCAGCCAAACGCGTGAAGGCTGGGCCGATTTTTGGAGCACCTGGCGTGCAGCACGGGACCAAGACGGAAGCTGCGCGCCAAGCGGATGCGGGCGAATCGGCGAGACGAGCCAATGGCGGCGGAACCGGCATGGGCGCAGCTGCAACGCAAGGCGATGGCGCGGCTATCAAGGAAGCGGCCGCATCCGGGCAAGGCACCGCGGCGGGACCGGGCAGCGTCGCTTTCGTGGCGACGGCCGCTCACTCCAACGGGAGCGAACAGCCCTCTGCCTTTGTTCGCGAGCAGGAAACGCAGGTTGGCTCCGGGTTGCATTCGAGCGCGTTGTTGGGGGAACAGGTTCCCGCTCATCTGCCCGGGCCAGTGAACACGGCCCGAATGCTCCAAACCATGAGCGGCACGGAGATGCGGGTGGGCGTGCATTCGCCGGAGTTCGGCTCCATCTCAATCGCGACCTCGGTTTCGCCGGGCGGCTTGCAAGCGCAGATCGCTTTGGATCACAACGCGCTCGGCAAGGAGCTTGCGCTGCACCTGCCCGGGGTGGAAGAGAAGCTGGGAAGCGCCTTGGGCATGACGGCGCATGTAGAGGTGCGCAACGGCGGTGGCGGCGCGGCCGCGCAAGACGGGACGGGAGGCTTTGGAGGTAGGGAGGCATCAGCGGGAAGCGGACGGCAGAGCCGCGGAAGTGGGGATGCGCAGGCGGGCGCGCCGCAAAGGTGGAAAAACGGGCCGGACACGGCGATTGCGGCAGCAGAGAAAGCTCGTTCGGGCGCAGCTGTGGGCGCGCGCTTGAGCGTACACGTGTGACGGAAATGAGAGATTTCTTAACCCCGCGCAAGCGGAAAGGCGGAAAGCAGATGACAGGAGCAACACTGAGCGGGGCGGCGGCAGCTTCTCCATTTTTTGGAGCGATGCAGAGCAAACTGAAGGCGCAGGATACCAGCGCGAGCGGTTCGGGCAGCACGGACACGAACAGCCTGTCCGTAGGAAATCTCGGGACGACGTTCTTGAACCTTCTGGTGCAGGAGCTGAAGAACCAAGACCCGACCCAGCCCATGGACCCGACCGCGATGGTGGGCCAGATGATCTCGCTCAACCAGCTGGACCAGCTGATCAGCATTAATGGGGCGCTCAACCCGGCGTCCACTGCGACCACAGGCACAACAACGGGTGCCCCTACAAACGGCACGACCGGCGTGAAACCCGGATTCCAGCAAGGCGCTCAGGCTTCAGCCGCAAGCGCCGGTATTTCGCCCGAACTGTCCGCGCTTGCCTCGGCGGCGCTAGGCGGCAACCAGGCCGCGCTTGCCGCCATGGCGGCCCAAAACTCCCTTTCCCCTTCTGCCGCTAACAGCGCGCAGCCGCTCAATCTTGGAACTCTCACCACACTTTTCGGAGGCAAGTAAATGTCGTTTTTTTCCATTCCTTTGTCGGGCTTGAACGCAAGCCAGAGCGCTCTTCAAGCCATTTCGTCCAACCTGTCCAACGTGAGCACGGACGGGTACAAAGACCAGAACGTCACGTTCAACGACATTTTCGCGCAGACCGGCATCTCCAACGGCGCGCTTGATCCGATCCAGACCGGGCAGGGCGTGGCGACGGCCTCCACTACCACCAACTTCACCGACGGCACTGCGACGGAAACGGGGATCGCCTCGAACATGGCTTTGAGCGGGGATGGTTTCTTCATCGCCAAGCAGACGAACGGGAATGTCGCGTACATGCGTGCCGGCGACTTCACGACGAACAAAGCCGGACAGCTGGTAGCGCCCGATGGCTCGCTCATCCTGGGGTATCCCGCGCAGAACGGGGTCGTCCAGACTTCGGCTCCAATCCAGCCGCTCAGCATCGGCGTGGGCCTGATCCACCCGGCCACAGCGACCGCCAACTTCAATGCCAGCGTGAACCTGAATGCGACGACGGCGGTGAACGGCACCGCTTCCTCGACGATCGGCGTGTACGATTCGCTGGGAGCGCCGCACAACGTCGAGATCACCTATACCAAGACCGGTGCCAATGCTTGGAGCTACTCGGTAACCGTGCCGAGCGGCGAGCTGGCCTCGCCGACCGACGCGACCGCGGCCACGCAGCAGGTCGCTTCCGGCAGCCTGGCCTTTGATTCGAACGGCAAGTTGACTTCGTCGGCCGATGCGAACGGCAATGCTTACCCGAACGATGCGAACGGCAATCCTCCCCCGATCGCCATCAGCATCCCGGCTTACTCCGACGGCGCTTCGGCGATGAATCTGAACTGGAACCTGGCGGATACGAGCGGTACGAGCCTGCTCACGCAGTCGGATCTCAAGAGCGGGACGTCGAACGTCGTGCAGGACGGCAGCGCGGCCGGCGCCCTGACCGGCTACACCGTGGAGGCCGACGGAACTGTGCAGGCCACGTTCTCAACCGGCGCGACCGCCGCGCTTGGGCAGGTTGCGGTCGCCACGGTGACCAACACACAGGGCCTGCAGCAGATCGGCAACAATCTGTTCCAGGTTACGGCAGGCTCCGGGCAGGCCGAGGTTGGGATCGCCGGGACGGGCGGGCGCGGCATTATCAAGGGCGGCTATGTGGAGAGCTCAAACGTGAACGTCGCGAACGAGTTTTCAAAGATGATCGTCGCGCAGCAGGCGTATCAGGCCAATGCGAAGACGGTAACGACGTTCAACCAGATCGAGCAGGCAACGATCGCCATGCTGCAGCAGTAAGCGAGGGCGTTCCTCAGAAAGATGAACCCTGGATGAGGCGTCGCGGAGAAATGCAGGGTGAGCCGGAGAATCGGCTCCCCGGCGCTCCTCATCGATTTCTCATTCTGCAATCCTTCCCCACACAGCCGGCAACCGGCAGCCATGTCCACAGCGCTTCGCGATCGCGCGAAATCTAGGCAAAATGTGCCTGCCTGTCTTCCGTAACAAAGCCGCCGCAGATACCCCTCCAGTTTGGTCCCTAAGTTGCACTTCTCCATCGCGAACGCTTCCTTTGCGAGTAGGGAGCTGCTGAGCAGGAGAACCCACTCCATGAGCACCGCGCTGCAAATCACGGAAATTGAGAATCGCAATGGAGCTTCGCTCGCTCCTGCCCCCGCGCGCCGGCCCGTGGAGGTGCTGCCGTGGCTTCCTTGCACGGTGGCGCTGGATGTAGCCGTTGTGCATTTCACCGTGCGGTCGCTCCTTGAGCTCGCGCCGGGCGTGATCCTGGAATCCAGCTGCCACCAGAGTATGGACATCCCGATGCGGGTCAATGGCCTGCTGATGGCCTGGACCGAGTTTGAAGTCGTCGGCGAGCGTTTGGCCGCCAGGATCACGGATCTGGCATGAGCTTTCTAGGCCAAACCCTGCCGTGGCTCGAGCGGCCGTCCTTTGGGCGCGCCCCCGCGGCGAATGACCGCGCGGGCACCGCCCTTCCTCGTTTGTGGAAGAGCGTTTCGGCAAGCTGGCGGCGGCTCATGGCCGTCAAGCTCGGGCACTCCGGAGCAAAGCGCCTCAAACTGATCGAAAAGGTTCTGCTGGGCGATAAGCAGTTTGTAGCGCTGCTGGAGCTGGATGGGCAAACTTTTCTTGCGAGCGGCGGTCAGGGCGTTCCGATGAATTTGACGCCCTCCAAAGGGGCGACGCCCCGGGCAAAACGGAAGGCTGTTACGCCCAAAAGCGTCAGCCCAGCGGCGGCAAGCGCGGCCGGCAAAAAAACCGTGGCGGCGGGGGCAGCACGCAAATCCACACCGAAGGCGGTTCCGGCGCGCGTAGCGGAATCCGCGAGCCCCGCGAAACGCAAGCCGGAGAGAGCAGCGCCGAAAAGCCCAAAGAAAGCGTCGCGCCCGAGTGCAGCTGTGGGGAAGGTCCTTTCTGAAAACCCGCGTGTGGCTTCTCCGCGCGAGGCGGAAGCGCTGCCGGCGGTCCGCAGGCAAAATCTCAAAGCTGTTGTGCCCAAAACGGAAACCGCCCGCGCCGCGGTAATTTGTGCTGAGCCGGTGTCACCCATTCTGCCGGTGCTGCAGGGGCCGGAGGCAGTTTCTCCAGCGAGAAAGCAACGCGCGGCCTCCAAACCGCCGCACGTGCCTGTTGAGCAAATTCAGGACGCTCGCGAAATTGGAAAAACGGGGTTCGCAGCGGAAAAGCCCAGGGCCGCGCGCGCGGTGCCGCATTCACATCCAGAGCCTGCCCGGAAAGAAGTCCCTGTGCCGCCCTTTGAGGATCCGGGCGCTCCATCCGCGTCCAAACTTGACACGGCCGCGGAGCCTTCCGCGTCCACCGCGTTTGCGGCCCTGTTGGAACTGCGCATGCTGGCGAGCGAAGTGTTTCAGGAGATCGAGTCCCAAGACGCAAGCGCACTGCCGGAACCGCAACCCCCACCGCAGCCCCGCAAATCCGCTGCCGCCGAACGGCCAAGCAGCAGCCTCCCGAACGTTGGGCTGCACCGCTTGCGGCGGCGTTTGAGCGCATTTGCGTGCTTGCTTGTGATCCTCTTGGTTCCGCATGCGACGGCCCGTGCCCTCTCGCTCGCCGCGCCGATCGCATCTCCGTCGCTCGTATCTGCGAGCTGGACGGCCCTGCCCGCGCGCGCGTCGCCCTTGCTGCTTAGCGGCCAGGGAATAGATTTCCTCGCTGCGGCGCGCCCGTCAGGGGATGAAATCCGCATCAGCGGCTTGGGCGGCTCGTCGGCATCGTGGTCGATCGTCGTCGTTCTCACGCTGCTCACGCTGCTCCCATCGCTCCTGTTTTGCATTACGCCGTTTGCGCGGCTGCTGATTGTCTTTCACTTCCTGCGGCAGGCGTTGGGGTTGCAAACCACGCCGTCAAACCAGACCCTCATCGGGCTCTCATTGATTCTCACGTTTTTTCTCATGCAGCCCACGGGCGAGACGATTTACCGGGACGCGATTGTGCCGGCGCAGGCGGGGGCGATTACGCCGCTGGACGCGGTGGTGCGTGCGGGCGGGCCCATGCGACACTTCATGGCGCATTACGTGCGAGAAAAGGACGCCGAGCTGTTCCTTGAGATCGCCAAGGAGCCGCGCCCGCGTTCGGTTGAGGATTTGTCCTTCCGCGTGCTGCTTCCGGCTTACATCCTGTCCGAGCTTAAGGCCGGGTTTCAGATCGGCACGGTGCTGTTTTTGCCGTTTCTGATCGTGGATATGGTGGTGGCTTCCATCACGACCTCGGTGGGCATGATGCAGCTGCCGCCGGTAGTCATTTCGACGCCGCTCAAGCTGCTTTTGTTCCTGATGGTCGATGGTTGGCACCTGCTCATCGGCGCACTGATGCGGAGCTTCAACTAATGGGCGTCGACCAGGTCGTCGAGCTCGGCCGCGGCATGTTGACCGAGGTCATCGTGCTGCTCGCGCCGATTTTGTTAGTGGCGATCGCGGTGAGCCTCCTTGTGAACATCGTGCAGGTGCTCACCTCGCTCCAGGATCAAACGCTGTCTTCGGTGCCGCGATTGATCGCAACGGGGGCGACGGTGTTCGTGCTGATGCCGTGGATGTGGCGGCACTTGGCGACTTACACGGTGCGACTGCTGGGCGACTTTCACAAGGTGCTCCAGTGATCGCGATCCCGTTCCTGAACATCATCAGCGGGTTCCTGTTTATCGGCGTGCGCTTGTCCGGGCTCATGCTGTTTGCGCCATTTTTCTCGAGCGACGCGTTGCCTGCGCGCGTAAAAGCCGGGCTCGTGCTGGCGCTTTCGTTTGTGCTCTACCCCATGGTCGCGCCGCACTTTCCGCCTACCCCGCTCGCGCACTGGCCCCTGCTGGTGTTCGGCGAGCTGCTGGTCGGCGCGGCCACAGGTATTGCGACCCAGCTCGTGTTTGACGCCGTGCAGATGGCGGGCCAGATCCTGAGCGTGCAGATGGGCTATTCGCTGATCAGCATTCTCGACCCGCAAACGCAGGCTGAATCGACGGTGATGGCGAGCTTTCATCAGGCGCTGGCAATGCTGATTTTTCTCAGGCTGGACGTACACCTGTGGCTGATCCGGGGGTTGAGCGACAGCTTCACCTACCTGCCGCCCGGTTCGGCTCACCTGAGCCCCGCGTTTGTGCGCGTGGTGTTTGCCGCGGGCGCTTCTGTTTTTGCCGTGGGGCTGCAGCTGGCCGCGCCAGTGCTTTCCGCGACGTTTTTCGCCGATCTGGTGCTTGGATTGCTCGGCAAGGCTTCGCCGCAGCTGCCCGTGATGCTGCTGGGCCCCGCGATCAAGAGCCTCCTGGGGCTGCTGGTGCTGATCGCAACGCTTAAATACTGGCCCGAAATCTTCCGTGGCTTGTTTCTCCATGCGGTGGAACTTTCAGAAAGGCTGCTGCACCTGGCTCGCTAGGGGCGCCTCACTCGCATGGCCGACGGTAACAAGACAGAACAAGCCACACCGCAGCGGCGGCGCAAGGCGCGCGAGCAAGGCAGCGTCGCGCGCTCGCGCGAACTTCCCGGCGTGCTTGCTATGGCGGCCATGGTGGGCGCGGTGATGGTGCTGGCGCGGGGCGCGGCCGAACACTGGACGACCCTGTACCGCGAGCTGCTGGATGCGGCCGCCGAAGCGAGCCTCGACCCGAACGGGCCGATCTTGTTTTGGTCCGCGGTGGAGGTGCTGCGGTGGATGGCTCCCGTGCTGCTCGCGGGCTTTGCGCTGGCGCTCGCGGCGCAGTGGGCGCAGGGCGGTTTCACGTTCGCGCCGGCCGCGCTTGCGATCAAGCCGGACCGCATGAACCCGGCTTCCCGGCTGGGGCAAATCTTTTCAGTTACAGGGCTGAACAACCTGCTCAAGTCGCTGCTGCCGTTCGGCGTGATGGCCTGGGTGGGCGCGGACACGCTGGCGAGCCACTGGGCCGCGATGGTCCATGCGTCTTCCGTTTCGCCGCGCACGTTTGCCGGTTTTCTGGGCAGCGTCGCGTTCACGATCGGCTGGAAGTGCGGGCTTGTGCTGCTCTTTTGGTCGGCGGTGGATTACGGGCTGACCTGGCGAAAGATGGAAGGCGACCTGAAGATGTCGCGCCAGGACGTCAAGGACGAGATGAAGCAGACCGACGGAAACCCTGTGATTAAGGCCAGGGTACGGCGGATCCGCAGGCAGATGCGCCGCCGTAACGCGCTTAAGGCGACCGCCACGGCCACCGTGGTCATTACAAACCCGACCCACTACGCGGTCGCGCTGCGGTATGAGCCCGCGATGGCCGCGCCGGTGGTGGTTGCGAAGGGGCTCGACCTGTTGGCGCAGCAGATCAAGGAGCTCGCGGTCGAGCACGGGATCCCGCTGATGGAAAACCGGCCGCTCGCGCAGGCTTTGTACAAGAGCGTGGAAGAAGGCGATGCGATCCCGGCGGCGCTGTACCAGGCCGTCGCCGACATTCTCGTTGTCGTGTTCCGCGCGCAGGCCCAGGTACGGGCGCAGGAAGCCGCCCGTCGCGCCCGCAATGCTTCCGGAGGTCCTATCCGCCTATGAAACCCGCTACCCCCAAAAAGTCTTTGACGGCTACCCTGCGCGCTTCGGGCGACTGGATCGTCCCGATCGCCGCCGTGGCCATGCTGTTTGTCATGCTGGTGCCGCTGCCGGGCTTTGTGCTCGACTTCCTGCTCACGATCTCGATCACGGCTTCAGTGCTGGTGCTCTTGACAGCGATTCAGATCCTCAAGCCGGTGCAGTTTTCCGTTTTTCCCAGCTTGCTGCTGCTGCTTACGCTCATGCGCTTGTCATTGGACCTCGCGAGCACACGGCGCATCCTGCTCCATGGCTCGGACGGGCCTTCGGCGGCGGGGCACGTGATCGAGGCGTTCGGCCAGTTCGTGGTCGGCGGCAACTACATTGTCGGTTTTGTGCTTTTCCTCGCTCTCACCGCGATCCAGTACCTGGTCATCAGCCACGGCGCGGTGCGCACGGCCGAAGTTACGGCGCGGTTCACGCTCGATGCGATGCCGGGCAAGCAGATGGCGATCGACGCGGACCTGAACGCGGGGCTGATCAACGAGCAGCAGGCCCGCAAGCGGCGCGCCGCGGTCTCGCAGGAAGCGGAGTTCTGCGGCGCGATGGACGGCGCGGCGCGCTTTTCGCAGCGCGATTCGCTCGCGACCATCATGATCATGGCGATCAACATCATCGCCGGGTTCCTGATCGGGGTGTTCCAGCAGGGCGTTCCGTTCAGTGAGGCGCTCAAGACTTACACGATCTTGACGGTGGGCGACGGGCTGGTCGCGATTCTTCCCTCGCTGCTGGTTTCGGTCGCGGGCGGCATCGTAGTCACGCGGGCGGCCAGCAAGGATTCGCTGGGCGTAAACGTAAGCCGGCAGATCCTCGCCAGCCCGCGCTTGCTTCGCATCGCGGGCGGTGTGCTGTGCGCGCTGGGGCTGATTCCTGGGCTGCCGAAGCTTGCGTTTTTCACGCTCGGCGGCCTGCTGCTGTACGCGGCCTACCGGATGAAAACCGAACCGGCCTATGAGGAAGCGGACGACGTGGCCCCGGCCGCGCAGGCGCAGCTCGGCAAGGCAGCCCCATTGCCGGGCGCGGACCCAATGGACGGGGTGCTCAAGCTCGACGAGCTGATGCTGGAAGTGGGCGCGAGCCTGGTGCCGATGGTTGATGCCGCGCAGGGCGGCCAGCTGCTCACGCGCATTAAGGCGATGCGCAAAAGTCTGGCGCAGCAGCTGGGTTTTCTTGTGCCGTCGATCCACATCACCGACAATCTTTCGCTCAAGCACGGCGAGTACGCCGTCCACCTGCGCGGGGTGGAGATCGCGCGCGCCGAGCTCAAGCGGGGCTTGCTGCTGGCCATCGCGTCGGACCCGGGAGCGCCGCCCTTGGCCGGCATTGACACGCGCGAGCCCGCCTTTGACGCCGCCGCGAAGTGGATCGCGCCCGAGCTCCAGGCGCAGGCCATCGCCGCGGGCTACGCGGTGGTGGATGCGACATCCGTGCTTGCCGCGCACCTGGCTGAGCTCATCAAGCGCAACGCGTATGAGCTGCTGACCCGCGCGGAAACCAAGCGGCTGATCGATCGGCTGAACGAATCTCACCCCAAGCTGGTGGAGGAGTTGATCCCCAAGCTCATGACCCTGGGCGAGGTGCAAAAGGTCCTGCAGCAGCTTCTGCGCGAGCAGGTTTCGATCCGCGACCTGGGCTCGATTTTGGAAGCGCTGGTGGATACGGCGACCACGAACAAGAACCCCATTGCGCTGGTCGAAGCAGCCCGCCACGCCCTGGGGCGCTCGCTCATCCGGCCGCTGCTCGATGACAAAGGCTCGCTCAAGGTGGTGACGCTCGACGCCGCGCTCGAGGAGGAGTGCATGCGGGCGGCGAACGCGGGCGCGGGCCAGGTTACCGGCGGAGCGCTGCAGGTAAGTGTGGCCCGGAAAGTGCTGGATAGTCTGCGTGGAACGTTTGGGGAAACGATTGGGGAAGCGCCGCCTGTTGTGCTGTGCGCTTCACCGGGCCGGTTTTATCTGCGCAGGCTGATGGAACCGTTCCTGCCCAAGCTGGTGGTGATCGCGCCGACAGAAATCCCGCCGATGACGGCTGTGCAATCGGTAGGCGTCGTTCGTTAGCTGTGGCGATGAGCAGTGGTTGGAAACCGATGAGAAGGGCATGAGGGGCTGATGGGAACAAACGCTGCTTATAGCGCATTCGCGACAAGGGAAGGCACGCTCGCCGAGCGCGACCGGCTCATTTTGGACGAGCTCCCGCAGGTGTACTACATCGCCGCACGCATTCTCGAGCGGCTGCCGGCCAGCGTCCAGCTCGAAGACCTTGTGAACGCGGGCGTTTTGGGCCTCCTGGAGGCGTACCAGAACTTCGACGCGAGCCGGAACGCGCAGTTCAAAACATTTGCGCGGTTCCGGATCCGCGGCGCGATTATGGACAGTCTGCGCACCCTGGACTGGGGTTCGCGCGGCATGCGCCGGAAAGCGCGGGAAATCACAGACGCGAAAGATAAGCTGGAAAAAGCACTTGGGCGCGCGCCGGCAAACGAAGAGATCGCGTCCGAACTGAAGCTTCCCCTGGATCAGCTGGAAGCGGCGATGACGCAGATCGACGGGCTCCATGTGATCGGGCAGCAAGGGCGGTCGTCGGGCGACGACGGCGAGGTGCAGGACTTTATCGAATCCGCGCCGAGCCGGGATGAAAACCCGTTTGAGTTGTGTGTGCGCGCCGAAAACAAGCAGCAGCTGGCTCGCGTTATCGCGACTCTAGGCGAGCGCGAGCAGTTGGTGCTGTCGCTTTACTACAAGGAGGAGCTGACGATGAAGGAGGTCGCCGAGGTGATCGGCATCGCCTTGTCCCGGGTTTCGCAGATCCACAACGCGGCCATCGGCAAGCTGCGCGCCGCAATGCGGCCGGCGCAAACACGGCCTATCGCCGGATTGAGCATGGCCGCGAGCGCCGCCGCGATTGGAGCGCGCCTGTGACCAAGCCGAAACCGCGCAAAAATCCCGCGCCCGAGCAGAAGTCCGTGCAGCCCTGCAACTTCCGCTCCGCCGGACGGCTTTCCAATGAAAGCGCCCGCGCACTCAAGACGCTCCACGAGTCGCTGGCCCGCAATCTGATGAACACGCTCGACGTGTACCTGGGCACGGCGCTTGAAGTGAAGCTGCAAACGCTCGAACAGCTCACCATGGACGACTACCGGGCGGGACTGAGCCAGATGGGCTACGTGCTGCCGTGTGGGCTCGCGCCCGGATCGCACACCCTGGTGCTTGAAATGGATGCGCCCCTGCTTTATACGATGATCGACCTCCTGCTTGGGGGAACCGGCGCGCCCACTGAAGACGCGCGGGAGTTGACGGAGATCGACGAGGAGATCGCCCAGGGCGTAGGGGCGTTGATCGCGCAGCAAGTCGAGCGCGCCTGGCAGCCGATCGGCATCACGGTCACGCCCGGTGCCGCAGTCAAGCCCTCCATGGTGCACAAGCTGTTCCCTCCCACGGAGAAAGTGTTGCTGGTGCGCTTCGATGTGGGGCTCGCGGGCGTGGCAGGTCTGCTCCACGTCGCCTTCCCGGCTTCTATCGGCGGCCACCTGGTTCGCAACATCAAGGCCGATCCAGCCTCGGCGCGGGGCCCGGTCCGGTTCTTTCCCCGGCTGCCGCTTGAAGAGCGCATTCTCGATTGCCGGTTTACGCTGTCGGGCGGCCTCCCGGAAGTGCGGGTGCCGGTGCGGGAGCTGGCCGCGCTGGCCGTGGGTTCTGTTTTCCGCCTGGGCGCGCCGGTCGAGTCGACGGGACGCCTTTCGCTCGAAGGAAAACAGTTTTACGAAGCCGTCCCGGTGCGGAGCGGCAAGAATAAGGCAGTGGAACTGATGACTCCCATCGCCCCGGCGAGCTGGGCGCGCGATTAATCGTTGGCAGACAAGAAGAAGGTGAAGATGGAAGTCAAAGGGAATGTTGAAGGGTACGCGCAGTTCGCGGTAATTCTCGCGCCTGTTCTCGGAGAAGGTTTTCGGAAGGCGGGCGTCGACGTTGGGGAACTTACGCCGACGCCGTCTGGTTCAGCGCTAACGGGCACTGGAGTCGCCCTGCCGCTGCGCTTTGAAGGCGCGCTCGCGGGCGAGTGCATCGTGGCTCTCGATGAGAAAAGCGCGCGCGGGATCGCGGGCGAGGGCGGGGACGCGAAACAGGTGCTCGCGAGCGCGCTCCAGGCCGCGGCCGAGCTCGTGGTAGCGGCGCTGTTCGCGCACTACGGGACGGTACGGGTGCTGCTCGGAGAGGAAGAGCTGCCGGCCGAGGATGCTGCGCCGGCAGCCTGGCTTTCGGGCGCGACCGCCGAAGGGATTCCCATCGCCATCGCCCTGTTTGCGGACGGCGAATTGGCGCGGGGCTTGGGACGCTTGGCCCGCGTACGCGCGGCCGCGGAGGCTTCGGGGATCACGGGCGGCAATCTTGGCCTGGTGATGGACGTAGAGCTGAATGTCGCGCTGCGTTTCGGGCAGCGGCAGCTTTCGCTGCGCGAGGTGATGGACCTGACCAGCGGTTCGGTCGTGGAGCTTGACCGCGAAGTGGATGAACCGGTGGAGCTGATCCTGGACGGCAAGGTCATCGCGCGTGGGGAAGCAGTGATCGTCGACGGGAATTATGGGGTGCGCGTCACGGAAGTGCTGCACCCGGTGGTGTTTTAGCCGTGCACGCCGCCCTCGGACGCGCGGTTTACGGCTTTGCGGGCAAGCGCCTGCGGCTTCGTGTGCATGTATGCGCGGGCGCGGGCTGCCGCCGGATGACGGTGGAGCATCGTGCCCTGCGCAAGGACGGCATTTTTCTCCATGGGAAGTGGCTGTGCAGCCCCGCTTGCTTGCGGAGCGCGGTCGCAGCGGTTCTCGGCGGTTTCGGCGCGGCCGAGCTCCACACTATGCCGAGGCTGCCGCGCATGCCCTTTCGTTTGCTGCTGCTTCAGCGCGGCCTACTTTCAGAGCAGGCCCTCGCGGAAGCTCTGGCCCGCTCTGAATGCACAGGGCTTCCGCTCGGGCGGACCTTGCTCCACCTTGGTTTGGTCACGGAAGGGGAGCTGGCGGCTTCGCTGGCGGCGGAAAACGGCTGCGCCTTTTACGCGCTGCCGCCGGCGCCCGTAGCGGCGGAAGCGGCGCTTCCTGCGTTGCTCGCGGAGCGTTTTGAGGCAGCGGCGGTGCACAGCGTCGGAGGTCGGTTGCTTGTGGGGTTTGTTCATCGGATAGACCGGCAGCTTCTCTGCGCTGTGGAGCGAATGACGGATCGGAAAGCCGAAGGCTGCTTCATTACAGAAGCGCACCGACGGCAGCAGCTGGCCCTTTCTCTGCCTGAGCGTGAGAAAAGCGGGAGCGCGCTCGCGCAAACCGCCGATGAAGGGGAAGCAGCGCGCCTGATTGTGGAGGCGGCAACGCGCGGCGGCGCGGAGCAGCTCGCGATCGAGCGGGTCGGTGGCCTTTTTTGGGTGCGGATGTGGACCGCGGACGGCGTTCGGGACAGCTTTTTCCATGTCAAGGAAGACGCGGCGCGCTCCAAGCCGTATTCGCAGCATGCAAGCGAGAAAAAGTTGCAAGTGCTCTAGAACGGAACGGCGGACGTGCCGATAGAAGGGGCGAGCGCATGGAAACGATCTCGTCCAATCCGGCTTTCTCCCCTGTGCTGCACATTCCGCCGCCTCCGGCGCTTAGGGCACACATACAGCAGGGTGCCGCGCTGCCCTCAGTCCCCACGCTCCTGGCCACGCGTTTGCAACTGGAGCTTTTGCTTTCAGGCCGCACCGGTTCGGTCGACCTTCGGGAAGCTGCCGGGGTGATCTTGAACGATCTTGGAGCGACGCTGGAAGTGTTCCGCCTGGCAGGCGAAGAGTGCTGCGAAAGCGGGGGCGCGCCCGGTGTTGCGAGCCGGCTGGAAGACTGCCTGGCGAGCCTTGGCACCGAAACCTGGATGGACGCCGTGTGTGCCAATGCGGTGGAGCGGATCGCGGGAACAAGCGGGGAACTGTCCACCTTGACGGCCTTTTGGGAACACGGTCGCTCGGTGGCTTACGCCTGCTGGCTGCTCTCTGAACACGAAGAAAATGTCTGCCCGGAAGAAGCCTACCTGGCTGGCCTGCTACACGAAATGGGAGAGCTGCCGCGGCTGCTCGGATGGACTCCGTCGCAGTTCGGGGGTGTGGATGGGCGCTGGACCGTGCAATCGCTTGCCCTGCTCGCGAAGCATTGGCGGCTTCCCGCTTACCTCGCGGAGCTGGTTGCAAAGGCGGAGGCTCCTTCCCGCTGGACAGGCTTGCTCGAAACTGCCCATGCCTGGTCGCACAGGAATCCAGCGTTGCTGAGCTGTATCGCATGATGTGGGCGGATGTTTCGGGTTTTCGAGCCGGCGGAGCCTGCGCCCAGCGGCCAAACGGGTGTGCGTACCGCGCGCAGGGGTTTGCAGGCTCGAAGCTCGCGACTTCCGCTTGGGGCAAGGTTACTGGGATGGGGTAGAACTCCGCAGGCTCCAGGCTGCCCCTCAAAACGACGTAGGCTCATCCCGCAGCTCAAATCGCCAGTGCGGGTTGAAGCTGCGCACTCCGGCTGGACGACGCGATCGCGGGGAGGCTCAAAATTAGCCGCTTGGCACTCGATTCCAGGTTTCTAGCTGCTACGCTTCCCACAGCTTTGCCTGGCGGGACTGCTCTTATTCCCCGGCGGGCACTTGGAGGCCTGCGCGCAAACCGTCCGGCGCGGCAAGCCCCCAGGCCATGCTTGGCGTGTTGTGGGCCAGGCCAACGCGGCCGCGCCGGTCCATCAGGATGATTCCTCCGAAGCCGCCAAGCCGGTTCGAAAGGTACTGGATGGCGTCGCCGGCCGCCTCCTGGGGCGTTGCTCCGGCCGCCACTCGGTCCACTGCCCATTTGCCGAGGACGAGCTTCATGATGGGTTCGCCCCAGCCGGTGAGCGAGGCTGCGGCGGACTCGTTGTCGGCGTAGCAGCCGCAGCCGATGAGCGACGAGTCGCCGACGCGCCCCGGCGCTTTGTTCAGGGTGCCTCCGGTGGAGGTGCCGGCGGCCAGATTGCCGTGGAGGTCGAGCGCGACCGCGCCGACGGTGTCGTGACTCTCAAACCCAACCGAGCCGGAAAAGCTGGTATCGGGCAGCCCGGCCCGCTCTTTTGCCTGAGCCGCGCGTAGGTTTTCAAGCTCACGGGGGATGACCAGCTCGCGATTCTCAATCAGCGGCATTCCATGGGCGGCGGCAAACTCTTCCGCGCCCGCACCGACGAAGTAGACGTGGGGACTGCGCTCGAGCACCAGCCGCGCGGCCTGGATGGGATTGCGCAGGCGCTCGACGCAGGCCACGCCCCCGGCGCGCAGGGTACCCCCGTCCATCAGCAGAGCGTCGAGCTGCACACGGCCGTCGCGGGTAAGAAACGCCCCGCGCCCGGCATCGAACGTCTCGTCATCCTCAAGGATGGAGATGGCGGCGGTCGCCGCCTCGATCGCGGTCGCGCCCCCTTCGAGCAGCGAATAGCCATAATCGAGCGCGCGGCGGATTCCGGCTTCGTGGGCCGCGCGCATCGCGTCGGGAATCGCCCAGGCACCGCCGTGGAGGAGCAGAAAAGGTTGAGGAGTGTGGGCCATGCCGGTTTCTGAGGTCAGAGGCGGATTGCGCGCGCGGGGCTGCCCGGGCTCGAAACTGCCTCATCATCTGCAAGCACGGAAAATGCCCTGGACGAGACTCGCATGAAAGCGGGTTTCACGAAGATAACCCGAAGTCGCGGACCTATGTATGCGACCGCCTTTAGAACGTAAGCGTAACCAGCGCGGCGCTCACCGGCGGAACCAAAATGCTCGCCCTTCCTGCGCGGACGGGCGCTTCTTCCGGTGCCGCCGGCGACCATCGTCCGTCAGGTTCGACGGCTGCGCCGCCCAGGGTCACGCCCCCGGCGCTCTCGATTGATGGGCCCTCAAGCCGTAGAACGGTTGCTTTCCGGAGGGGGTGCGCCACTGCGAGCTCGACCTGCGCGGCCCCGGTCCGATCCTTGTTGATGACCGTCACCGTCGCCCGCGACCCGTCTTCGACAGCGTACGCGGTCAGGTTCAGAGCGCCGGCGTCGACCTTTACGGCGGTTCTCCTGCCCTTCGCGGCTTGCGCGAACGCGAGCATGCCATAGTATTCGGGCCGGGCGGTGTAGGTTCCATGCAGGTCGTCCCCGATGGGCGAGTACGAGCTCACAAATCCAAGCTGGTTGACGCCGGTCTCGAGATTCACCCCGTCTGCGTCGTGCATGGCGAGCGTCCAGAAGTAATCCAAAACCCACAGCGCCGCCCCAAAGGTGCCGCTGACGCCGGGGCGGCCGCCGCCGGAAAACGAGTTGGTCTCGCAGATGCGGTAGGGCACCCCTCCGGCGCTGACGGACGCGCGCTGCATGGCCCCGAGCATGTCGAGGAGGTTGGGGTCCGGATGCAGCAGCATGTCGTACGAACTCGCCGGGGACTGGTTGCCGCGATAGTAGTGATGG
Organism: Acidobacteriaceae bacterium; assembly: GCA_965218545.1. Taxonomy (GTDB): domain Bacteria; phylum Acidobacteriota; class Terriglobia; order Terriglobales; family Acidobacteriaceae; genus EB88. The sequence continues at coordinate 568,426 of CBDCLB010000003.1, forward strand.
GTCAGGAGTTGGAGATCGAGCCTTTCCGCCTCGGCGAACTGTCCCACCCAGTCCGTGTGCCCGGCCACATCCGGCCCGGCGAAAGGCGCATGGGGCAGCTTCGCCCGGATCGCCGCCTTGTAGCGCCGGTACTCCCCGAGATAATCGGCGAAGGTGTAGGGCGCTTTCCGGTGGCCTTGGTAGGGGAACAGGTCAGGTTCGTTGCCGATCTCAAAGGCGAGCAGCTTGCCGCCCACGAGCGCGCGCACTTCCTGCGCTTCCTCCACGACCTGCGGGACAGAACTTTGCCCCAGATCGAGACCCCAGATCAGCTTCCAGCCCGTCGCGTCGAGGAAATCCGCGAGCTGCCGGAGCGACGCGCGGCTGACCACCGTCCTCTTGGGCGCGGAAACGGCCTGCCCGGTCGTCGTGTAGCCGGCGTAGTCCGAGGTGTTGCCGCCGATGCGGAGGACGCCCTTCGGCCCCAGGGTCCGTACCAGCTGCGCGTAAATCTTGTCGCGCGCGGTAAACAGGCCCGGCTCGGCGACCGAGGAAATCTCGTAGCCGAGGCCGAGGAACCAGGGCGCGATCGTCCCGTGCAGGCCTCCCTCAACGAGCTCAATGCGCACTGGTTGTGCATTTGGGAGAGCCCGGCCGAGAGCGCCTGAACCGGCAACCGCAATCGAAGCAAGACCCGCGCGGCGAAGAAACGACCGGCGGTCCATGCTGGGGAGTTAACGGCCGGCCGGGGGAGGTACGGTGGCTAGGTTTTTTGTCTTGCTATAGGTGTAAGCGATGCGGTGAATGACGGTGACCGTCGAAAGCACCGCCAAGATCCACAGGACGGGCGCCATCACGCCCCAGCGAGCAAACAGCGCGCCCAGCAGCACCAATACGATGCGCTCCGGCCGCTCCATAAAGCCGACCTTACACTTGCCGATGAGCGCTTCCGCGCGCGCCCGGGTATAGCTCACCATCAAGGAGGTACACATCACAAATGCGACCAGCCCGACGTAGAAGAAGCGGTTGCCGCGCGCGTAGTACACCAGCAGCCCGAAGAACAACGCGACGTCGGAGTAGCGGTCGATTACCGAATCGAAGAATGCGCCGAACACGGTGACCTGATTGGTTTGCCGCGCCACCCGGCCGTCTACCATGTCGAAGATGCCCGCGCCGATGATGACCAGGCCCGCATAGAAGAACATGCGGACGAAGTTGTGCTCGTTCGCATAGCCGAACAGGAGCGCCGCGCCCGTGTTGATGAGCAGGCCGATAAAGGTAAGGACGTTCGGCGAGATACGGGTGAGCGCGAGCCCATTGACGATGAGCTGGAGCAGCACACCGCACGCGCGACCGAACGCGCCGGTCCAGGTCGCCTTATGGGGCACAGCGTGGGGCCCCTCCTGTGCCGGTGGAGGAACGGGGATAATCCGCCGCCGTGGGGCGGGATCGGTGCTGCGAGCGGTCGGCCAGCGGCTCAGGGGCATGCGGGTCTAGTCCGCCTCGTCGTGGATGGTCGAGAACTTCAGTACTTCCATCTCGCGCTTGCCGTTTGGAGTCACCACGAGCGCGGTGTCGCCCACCTGCTTGCCGATAAGCGCACGCCCGATTGGGCTGGTCGTTGAGATGAGCCCTTTTTGCACGTCGGACTCCTCACTTGTGACCAGCTTGTACTGGATCTCCTCGTCCTTGGCGGTGTCGAAGACCGTGACCTTGGAACCGAACGCGACCTTATCGTGCGGGATATTCGAGAAATTCACCAGCGCCAGCTCGCCCATGCGCTTCTTCATCTGGCCCAGGCGCGCATTTACGAACTCTTGCCGCTGCTTGGCCATGTGGTATTCGGCGTTCTCGCTCAGGTCGCCCAGCGCGGCGGCTTTCTTAATCTCCTGGGGCAGCTCGTGCGCCAGCTCGTGCTCGAGCTGACGGATTTCGTCCAGAAGCTTCTTCTTGATGTGCTCGGGAATGGTGTTGCTGATGGTTTCAGCCATGATTCGCGGTTCCTGGGATCAGGAGATCAGGGGGAGCGGGCGCGCCGGGGCTCGTCCGCAAAGCCAGATTATACCCCCACCTCGCCAGGTGTTGCGCGGGGGGCCTCACGCTGGAAATCGAGAAAGCCTTGAAGAATCAACACGGCGGCCACCTGGTCCACCACTGCCTGGTGCTTCGCGCGCGCGCGCCCGGCGGCGTACAGGATTTCATGCGCGGCTGCGGTGGTAAGCCGCTCGTCCCAAAGGTGTACTGCCAAGCCGGTGAGCTCCCGCAACCCTTCCGCGAAGCGTTGCGCCTTGGCCGCCGCGGGGCTCTGCTCGCCGGACATGTGCAGCGGATTCCCGATCACAAACGCCGAGCAGCCGTGCCGGCGGGCCAGGCGCGCGACCGAGCGCAGGTCCTCGCGGCCCCCCTTGCGATACACCGTCAGCAGGGGATGGGCGAGCAGGCCCAGCGCGTCGGATACGGCGACCCCGATGCGCTTGGTGCCGAGGTCCAGGCCGAGAAAGCGGGGCGGCTCTTCGATCACAGCTTCATCGTATCGCGGCATAGAATCGGAAAGTATGCGTCGGTTGTTTGGGGTTGTGGTGCTGCTCGCCGTGCTGGCGGGCGCGGTTTGGCTCGCTTGGACGTTCGCCGCTCCGTATGGGCCAACCGGGGAGCGCTTTGTCGAGATCGCTCCCGGTACCGGGACCCGCGCCATCGCGGCGCAGCTCCAGGCGGCGGGGGTGCTGCGGAGCGCCTATGGCTTCGATCTGCTGCACCTGGTTGGGGGCGGCTCGCTGAAGGCGGGCGAGTACCGCTTCGCGGGCCCGGCCACGGTCACGGAGGTGTACCGTCGCATAGCACGCGGCGACATCTATACGGTTGCGCTCACCATCCCTGAAGGCGCGAACATCTTCGATATCGCGGGCCGTGTGGAAGCGGCCAAGCTCGGCACGCGGGCGGGGTTCCTCCAGGCGGCGCGCACGCAAACCGGCCTCCTCGCGCAGCTTGACCCTCATGCGAAAACACTCGAAGGCTACCTGTTTCCCTCGACTTACCGCTTCAGCCGCCGCACCCCCGCCGCGACCATGGTCCGGACCATGGTGCGGCAGTTCCAGCTGGAAGCTGCGGCGTTGGGGATGGAGGGCGACATGCACCGGACGGTGACGCTGGCCTCGCTGGTGGAGCGGGAAACGCCTATCCCCGCCGAGCGGCCATTGGTCGCGAGCGTCTTCGAGAACCGGCTCGCCCAAAGCATGCCGCTCGATACCGACCCCACTGTCATCTACGCGGCTCTTATGCGCGGCCAGTACCGGGGGACGATCTACCAATCCGACCTCCAGTTCGACTCGCCTTACAACACGTACCGCCACGCGGGGCTGCCGCCGGGACCCATCTGCAACCCCGGGCTTGTTTCGCTCCGGGCCGCGCTCCACCCGGCGCACACCAACTATCTTTATTTTGTCGCCGCCGGGGCTGATCCCCTGGGGCACTCGCGCTTTGCCTCCACGCTCGAGCAGCACCAGCGCAACGTCGCCGCCTATCGCGCGGCCGTACGCGCGGCTGCGCCCGCCTCCCCATAATGCCCCAAAAACCAGCCGCTATACTGGACCCTTGCGCCTTCCGCCCCATCTGTATAGAGCCGTGAGTAGAAAAGCCGGACAAGCCGCCCTGTTTCTCAGCCTGTTCCTGTTGCCGGGGCTTCAGGGCTGCGTTCGGCACACCTACAAGGTCGCGCAGCCGAGGCCCCCCGCGACGCCCGCGAAAACGGCCACGGCCGACGAGCTCGTCCGGCTCGTGAACAACTACAACCAGCGGGTGCAATCGCTCAAGGCCACCGTCACTTTCCAGGTGTCGGTCGGCGGCGAGAAAAAAGGCAAGGTCACCGACTACACCTCCTTGAGCGGCTATATTCTTCTGCGCGAGCCGCAGATGCTGCGTGTGCTTGGCCTGCTGCCCGTGGTGCATACGCCCGCCTTTGACCTGGCCAGCGACGGCCAAACGTTCACGCTGCTGATCCCGCACAACGATAAGGCCTATGTCGGCATGAACGCCATGCAAACGCCGTCGAGCAATCCGATCGAAAACCTGCGCCCCAGCATCTTCTTCGACACGCTGATCCTGCGCGCGATCGCCCCGGACGACCTGGTTACGCTGACCACAAATACAAAAGCGGTGGCCGACCCGCAAACCCACCAGCTCACCGATGATCCCGAATATGAGCTGACAGTGGTGCGCCGCAAACCGAACAGCCAGGAGCTGATCCCCGAGCGCCGCATCCACTTCGACCGGACGACTCTGCTGCCGAGCGGGGTCGATATTTATGATGCGGGCGGCGGGATCCAAACCCAGGCGACCTATGGGGAGTACGCGAGCTTCGGCGACCAGCGCTATCCAGCGACCATTACCATCCGGCGTCCTATCGACGAGTACCAGATCGTGCTCGCGATTCAAAAGCTCACCATTGACCAGCCATTGGCGGACAACCAGTTTGCGCTCAAGATTCCCGAGGGCTACGCCACGGTCAATCTGGACCAGGCACCTGCATCCCAGCAACCGTGAGCGCCACAAATATCAGTGACAAAGCGGCCATGCGGCTCGCCATCGAGCAGGCAAAGGTCGGTCTCCGGACGCCGGGTGGGGCAGAGGTGGGCTGCGTTCTGGTTGAGGCCGGGGAGGTCGTCGCCCGCGGCTTCAACGAAGCGGAGATGCACTCGGACCCGACCGCCCACGCCGAGATGGTGACCATGCGCCGCCTGTGCGCGGAGCGCGGGACGTTGTCGCTCGCCGGAATCACCCTTTATTGCACCCTGCAGCCCTGCGCCATGTGTACCGCCGCATGCCTGTGGGCGGGGATTTCACGCATCGTGTATGGAGCGGGACGCGGCGACGTGCATGAGCACTATTTTGCCGAGCGCCTCCAGAACACCGAAGACCTGGTGGCGAGCGCTTATCGCAATGACATCGAGATTGTCGCCGGAGTGCTCCGGGAGGAGTGCGCCCGGTTCTATCTGAAGCCGGGTGAGTCCGTGCTGCCCGGAAAACCGGACCCAGCGCATAAAGCGACCGTAAAACCCGCGTAAGATGGAGAGGCGGGCAGCCGGACGGCCGCCGCCGGGCCTCTGGGCCTGGGGGAGGAAAGTCCGAACTCCGCAGGGCAGTGTGCCGGATAACGTCCGGGATCGCGGCGTCAAGGCCGCGAGACGGCCAGTGCCACAGAGAAGATACCGCCCCGCTGCAAAGCGAGGTAAGGGTGAAAAGGTGCGGTAAGGGCGCACCGCTCCGGCGGCAACGGCGGAGGCAGGGTAAACCCCACACGGAGCAAGACCAAATAGGGAGGGAACAGCGGCGCGGCTCCACAACCGCTATGCGTGCCGGCCCGGCGCGCCCACGGGAGCCACGGTTTGCCTGGAAACAGGTTGGCCGGCGGAAACCTCCGGGTAGGTCGCTGGAGCCTGCCGGTAACGGCAGGCCTAGAGGAATGGCCGTCCAGGAGGGAACTCCGGACAGAATTCGGCTTACAGGCTGCTCGCGGGAAAAGCCACCTCTTCGGGGGTGGCTTTTCCCATTTCAGAACTGGCGCGGTTTGGAGAAAGAAAAGAGAAGATTCGCAAATTGTACCGCGCTGCTACACTCACTCGCAGGCGCACCCTCCATGCAGTGGACCGAATCCATCCGAATCGCCGTGCAGTCGCTGTGGGCTAACAAGCTGCGCACCGTGCTCACGCTGCTGGGTATGGTTATCGGCGTGGCCGCCGTTATCACGGTTATCACGCTGGTCAACGGGGCTAACCATTACGTCGCGACCAAGATTTCCGGTCACGGCGCGGACGTGATTACGGTCGGTAAGTACCCCACAGTCATCTTCGACTACGCGACCTACCTCAAGTACCACAAGCGCAAGGACCTGACCTACGAGCAGTTTGAGGCCTACCGCGACGCATGCCGCAAATGCGCGCTCGTGGGGGCGCAGCTCAACACCCGCGGCAAGGTCGTGTACGGCGCCAAGTCCAGCACCGGCACCAGCATCAACGGTTGGACCCCTTCCATGCAGGGCATGACCGACCTGGTGATCGTCGCCGGGCGCGAGCTCACCGAGGCCGATGAGAAAGCCGGGGCGCATGTTGCCGTCGTGGGCTATGACGTGGTCGACCACCTGATGGGCGGAGCCAACCCCATCGGCAAGGAGATCCGGGTCGACGGCGATGTGTACACGGTGGTCGGCCAGGGCCAGCGTATGGGCACCACTCTCGGGCAAAGCCAGGATGACTACGTCGACGTGCCCCTCAGCACTTACAGGCACTCGCACGGCCTCCACGAGTCGCTGTCGATCCTCATCAAGTCCAGCGGAGGGCCGGCGGGGATGGAGGAGGCTTCCGATGAAGCTAGAGCGCTCTTCAGGATGCTGCGCCGCGATGCGCCCGGTACCGAGGACAGCTTTACCATAGAGAGCAACAGCTCGCTCGTGGGACTTTGGAAGAGCATTTCATCCTCGTTCAGCTTTGTGCTGGTGGGCGTGGCTTCCATTTCGCTCGTCATCGGCGGCGTGGTCATCATGAACATCATGCTCGTCTCGGTAACGGAGCGGACGCGCGAGATCGGGATTCGCAAGGCGCTCGGAGCGCGCCGGGCCGACCTGCTGCTCCAGTTCATTGTCGAATCGGCGACGATGTCGGCGATCGGCGGCGCGGTCGGCGTGTTTATCGGTGCGGGCATTTCGTTTCTCATTTCGGCCGCGGTCGGATGGCCCGCGCAGATCAGCCTTTGGTCGATTGTGGCTGGGCTCCTGGTCGCGACGGGGGTCGGGATTTTCTTCGGGGTTTACCCGGCAAGTAAGGCCGCGCGGCTCGACCCCATCGTCGCGCTGCGCTCGGAGCTGTGACCCATGGCGATGAACTTCGGCAGAACCGGCGAAACCCTGCGGATGGCTTTTGAATCCCTGCGCGCGAATCGTTTGCGCTCACTCCTCACCATCCTGGGCGTGGTCATTGGCGTTTCCACCGTCATCATCATTTCGTCCATCATCACGGGGCTCAACAACAAGGTGGGCGCGTTCGCCAACTCCTTCGGTACTAACTCGATCTTTGTGTTTCACCTGCCGGTCGGCGTGCGGCCCACCCCGGAGCTGCTGGCGCGGCGCAGGCTCACCGTCGAGGAGGCGATCGCCATGCGAAGCTTGCCGCACGTGGTCTCGGTCGACCCAGGGCTGCAGTATGCCGATCCGGATGGCGGCCCAGGGCAGCAGGCTGTGAAGTACCGGGGCAAGTCGATCCAGAACACGATCCTTCAGGGGGACACGGACCAGCTGCCGGAGACGGTCGACCAGCCCCTCGTCAAAGGCGCGTACTTTACCGGCCAGCAGGATCAGCGCCGCGAAAACGTCGTGGTGCTGGGATATGACGCCGCGGACAAGCTGTTCGGGAGCGTGGACCCGATCGGCAAGGAAGTGGAGATCAAAGGGGAGCTGTTTACCGTGATCGGGGTGCAGGCGAAAAAAGCGGCACTGTTCGGTTCGGGCCCGAATCCGAACGACAACATGGCGCTCTTTCCCCTGAACACCTTTCGCAAGCTGATGCCGAACCAGAAAGATGTCTGGATCACCGTGCGGTATGACGAAGCGAAAAACAAAGCCCTGGTCGAGGATGAGATACGGACGCAACTCCGTATCGAGCGTAAAGTACCCACGCAGAAAGACGACGACTTCGAAATCTTCACCCCCGAAGCGATCGTGCGTTTGTGGTCGCAGCTGACCGGCGGCCTGGTGGTTTTCATGATCGCGGTTTCGAGCGTGGGCTTGATGGTGGGCGGCGTCGGTGTGATGAACATCATGCTCGTGTCGGTTACCGAGCGCACTCGCGAGATCGGAGTTCGCAAGGCGATCGGCGCGACACGCAACGGCATTTTGCTTCAGTTCACAGCCGAGGCCGTGACCCTGTGCGCGCTGGGCGGGGCTTTGGGAGTGCTGTTCGGCGCGGTTGTCACTTTTACCATTCACGCGCTGATCGCGGCGCTCCCCGCCGCGATGTCCACAATGTGGACCACGATTTCCTTTACGGTGTCCTGCCTTATCGGTCTGGTTTTCGGTATTTACCCAGCCTGGAAGGCCGCGACGCTCAACCCGATCGATGCCTTGCGCTACGAGTAACTACTTGCCCACGAACTCCCGCAGGCAGTCGGCCAGGCGCTCCGGGGCTTCCAACGGCACGAGGTGGCCGGAGCCGGCGATGGTTTCCAGGTGCCCCTGGTGGAAGTGTGGCATGGTGAGCTCCCGCTGCACTTCGGGGCCCAGCGACTTATCTTTCTCTGCAGCGATTACGAGCGTGGGCAGCTCGATCTGCCCCACGCGCTCGCTCCAATCCTCATAGCTGCCGCGCTCCAGCCAGGCACGCCAGGCCGCGGGGTTGGCCCGCATACGATCCTCGACAGCTCGCTCGAACACCTCGGGCCGGATCGGCAGCTCGCTGTTCGCGCGCAGGTAGCTTTCCGCGTTCGCCCGCGTCCCGTCCGCCTGCGCCAGCATTGTGGCGCGCGCTTCGGGCGCGATCGGTTCCGGGCTGAGCGGTGAAGGCGTCAAAAGCACCAGCTTTTCCAACCCCGGCAAGCGCCGGCTCGCGAGCACCGCGGCGACCTTGCCGGTCATGGAGTGGCCTGCCAGCACCCAGCGATCCAGCCGGAGCTGGGCGACTGTTTCAGCGAAAGCATCGGCCATCTCAGCAACCGCGTAGCCGGGCATATCGCGCGCATCCCCGAAGCCGGGCGTGTCGATGGACACCACGCGAAAGTGCTGGGCTAACGCGATGCCCGTTTCCATCCACTCGCGGCGCGACAGCCCAAAGACGTGGAGGAGCACGAGCGTTGGGAGGCCGTCGCTGCGACTGCCGTGGAGCAGGAGGTTTGTGACTGGAAGCATGCGTACTCCTTTGCGGGAAGCCAGCCGGTGAGATGCGCGCCGTAAACTGGATGGAGGTGAACACACTCCGATTCGTAGTCACGACGGTACCGGGGCTGCTCGCCGGGACGGGTATCCTGTTTTGCGCTCTGGCAATGTGGGCGGCGCGCGACTTGGCCCGGGCCGCGCGCCGGGGGCCCCGCGAGCACCCCGACCCGCCGCCCATGTCCATCCTGAAGCCGGTTAAGGGGCTCGACCCGGGCATGCTCGAAGCGCTCAGGACGCACTGCCGACAGGACTACCCGGCGGATGTAGAGCTGCTGATTGCGGTGCACATGCTCGCAGACCCGGCTGTACCCGCCCTACGCGCGCTTCAGGCCGAGTTCCCAGCCATGCGGATTAAAGTCGTTGAGACCCCGCTCGTGCTCGGGACCAACGGCAAGATCAGTAATCTGGCGCAGCTGCTGCCCCATGCGCGCTATGGGCACCTGCTGATCAGCGATGCGGACATCGCGGTCGGGCCGCGCTACCTTCGACGCGTTACGGCTCCATTTCTGGAGGCACGCACGGGCCTGGTGACGGCTCCCTACCACGGGCGCACCAACCCGCCGGGCCGCCCGACCCTGGGCTCGCGGCTGGAAGCGCTTGGGATCGCGACGGATTTCCTGCCCGGCGTGCTGGGGGCGCGCTACATCGATCGCGGCCTGCGATTCGCGCTCGGCTCTACGCTGCTGGTGAGCCGCGAAGCCCTGGGCGCGGCGGGCGGGTTGGAACGGCTCGTAAATGTGCTGGCCGACGATCACGACCTGGGCAAGCATGTGGCCGAAGCGGGCTACCGGGTGGTGCTGAGCCCGGAAGTGGTGTCCACCGCCGTGCCCGCCTATAACTTTCGGGGCTTTTGGATGCACCAGACCCGCTGGGCGCGCACGGTGCGCTCCATCCGTCCGGCCAGCTATGCCGGGCTTGTCACCACGCAGCCCATCCCTTGGGCGCTGCTGTTCATTGTCGCCACGGGCGGCAGTCTTCTCTCGGTTGCCCTGCTGCTGCTGGCTTTGGCGACGCGCATGGCGCTTTCCCTCCTGGTGGGCTACGGGCTGCTTCGCGACCGTGGGGTGCTCCGCGATCTCGCCCTGCTCCCTCTCCGCGACTGCCTGGGGCTGGCGCTCTGGGTGTGGAGCTACGCCGGGAACACGGTGGAGTGGCGCGGCGAGCGGTTCCGGATCGTGGGCGGCAGGCTTCAGCGCCTGCACGCGGTTACGGGCAACTAGAAGCGGTCTCATCGATAGCTTTGCGGCTTCGGCAGCCGTCGTGAGGCCCGCTTCGGGAGCGGGTCCCGTTCGGGGCTTCACCCAAGCATGCGGGTATATGAGACCGCTGTTAGTCTCGCCATTTACAGTAAAGATCGGACGATTCCATGGCTTCTTCGACTCTGGTACAGCTCCCGGGAGCGGACGAGACCGCCCAAAACGGGCTTGGACCCGCGGCGACGCTGCTCTACAACGACTGGTACCCGGCGCTGCGTGCGCACACGCTCGGGGGCAAGCGCGTGCGCACGACCCTGCTGCTGGGCATCCCGATGGTGCTGGGGCGCAAGCGCGACGGAAGCGTGTGGGCCATGCGCGACCTGTGCCCCCACCGGGGCATTCCGCTTTCCTGCGGCTGGTTCGATGGCGAGGCGCTGGCGTGCAAGTATCACGGCTGGAAATTCGACCCAGGTACAGGGCAGTGCACGGAAATCCCTTCGCTCACCTCGCACGACACGCTCGATCCCCGGCGCATTTACGGCACGGCCTACCCTTGCGTGGAGCGCGACGGCTACGCGTGGGTCTACGTGCCGGAGCCGGGCTCGGGGCGTTTGCGCGCGGGCGCGTCCGAGCTGCCGCCCGTTCCCGAAGCGCCCAAGTTCGGCGCGAAGTTCCGCTCCGCGCACCTCACGGCGGAGCTGCCCTGCAACGTCGACCACGGCATTATCGGCCTGATGGACCCGGCGCACGGACCGTTTGTGCACCAAAGCTGGTGGTGGCGCAAGCAGGCTTCCATCCACGAGAAAGCCAAACACTTCGAGCCGATCCCCGAAGGTTTCCGCATGGCGGCCCACACGCCCTCCGGCAACTCGGCCCCTTACAAGCTGCTGGGCGTCTACGGCGAGCCGATCACGACCACCATCGACTTCCAGCTCCCAAACCGGCGCATCGAAACGATTCGCTGCGGGCCCAAGTGGTTTTCAAGCATTACCACTGTGACGCCGACCACTACGCGCGCCTGCCGCATCGATGTATTCGCGGCCTGGAACGTGTTCTACGCCGTGCCCGGCGTGACGGCCATTGCGAAGTGGTTTGGGAAGCGCTTTGTCGCGCAGGACCAGCAGACCATGGTCGAGCAGGCCGAGGGTCTCAAGTACGACCCGAGCCTCATGCTGATCGACGACGCGGACCGCCCCGCGAAGTGGTATTTCGCTCTCAAGCAGGCGCGTTTGGAAGGAACTGGGAAGCACCCGCTCGCGGGGCCGGTCACGTTGCGTTGGCGCTCATAACGAAAAGCCGGGAGTGGTTGCTCCCGGCCCGTGCCGCCTATCGCCCGTAGCCCCGCGAGTAGCCTTTGACAAAGGCATCCCGGTACTCGTTCTTGAACTGGTCGCGCGAGTAGCCGCCCGGCGAGTCAGGCACATGCTTATACGTGTCCACATGGGTCGGCCGGAAGCTGTGATGGTGGTCGCGATCGCTTTGCCCTTGCGCGAACCCAGCGGCCCAGCCCTGGCGGGCGCCCGGCAGGGCATGCCCCGGCTGCTCGCGGTAGGCCTGGTTATACCCATCGGCTCCCGGGCCCTGGTACTGACCCTGGTATTGATCCTGATACTGGTCTTGATGGCGGTCGTGGTGGTCGTACTGCGCCAGCGCCAGCGTACCCCCCATCGACAAAATCGCGGCGCTCAACGCCAGCTTGCTCATCCAGTTTATTTTCATTCCGTCCTTCCTTTCGGGGCAGCCCCGCTGCCCACCTTGCACGGCACAGTGAGATGCGCATCGGCCTCTTTTGCATTGCTGTTTCTGTTTAGGACAGCTCGCCTGCCGATTGTGTAACCGTACGGTTTTGGAAACCCTTCTTGCAGCGAAAAGATGCGTGCGTGCTCATCAAATCCTCACTGTGCGCGCCCGCAACGCGTCCGCATCCCACCAAGCAACTCTGAATTGGAAGCGGCGATAAACGATGAACAAGGACGCGATCGATCGCAGAACACTCCTGGTGCGCGGCGGCCGGGGCATGGCGGGCGCGCTGCTGGCGGGCTCGGTCGCGGGCGCGCAAGGGCAGGGTGGCAGCAAGCCGGTCCCGCCCATCGATCGGGGCACCGAGGAGGGTAACAAGGTCGAGTTCCCGGAGGAGAAAGCGCCTACGGAGCTGCCCTCGGGCGGTCCGAAAGATGCCGATCCGGTGCAGTCGCGGGTGGGTTTCGCGGTGATCGGGCTCGGACGTTTGTCGCTTGAGGAGATCCTGCCGGCGTTTCCCTCCTGCAAGCACGCGCGCTGCACGGCGCTGGTAAGCGGCGACCCGGCCAAGGCCGCGACCATCGCCGCGCAGTACGGAATCGCGAAGACCTACACCTACGACCGCATGGACGACATGCAGCATGACCCGGATGTGCAGGCGGTGTACGTGGTGACCCCCAACGCGCTCCATCGCGAGTACACCGAGCGCGCGGCGAAGAATGGCAAGCACGTGCTGTGCGAAAAGCCGATGACGACCTCGGTACAGGACGCGCAGGCGATGATCGCCGCCTGCGAGGCGGCCCATGTGCGGCTCATGGTCGCCTACCGCATTCAGTACGAGCCTAACAATCGCTATCTCGTCGACATGGTGCGGACGGGCAAGCTGGGGACCATCGGCGCGGTCCACTCGATCAACACGCAAAATATGGCCGCGCCCAATCAGTGGCGTTTGCTTAAGAAGCTTTCGGGCGGCGGCTCTCTGCCGGACGTGGGGATTTATAACCTGAACACCGTGCGCGCGCTGCTCGGGGAGGAGCCGGTCGAGATCACGGCGCAGATCTTTTCGCCGCCGGACGACCCGCGCTTCCGCGAGGTGGACGACACGGTCAACTTCACGCTGCGGTTTCCTTCGGGCGTTATCGCAAGCTGCACTTCGAGCTTCAGCCAGCACACCTATCGGCAGCTGGAGGTGATGGGCTCGGATGCCTGGGCGCAGATGAAAGACGCCTATGCCTACCACGGGCAAAAGCTGACCGTGCAGCGGCGCGACGGGATCGCAACCGCGGCGAGTGAGTTCTCGCTCAATCCGGCAAACCAGTTCGCGCTCGAGATCGACCACTTTGCCGAATGTGTGCGGAGCGGGCGCAAGCCGCGCACGGGCGGGCCTGAGGGCCTGCAGGACCAGAAACTGATGGCGGCGATTTACGAGGCGGCGTCTTCCGGAAAACCGTTCCCGCTGCCGCCGGTGAGCGGGCTCGATTCCACGCGCGGCCCGGCGCTCCCGCCCTTAAGCGTGTCGTCATGAAAATACTTCCGTATGTATTTCTCGTGTTCGCTTCCATCCTGAGCGGCCTGCAAACCGGCAGCAATGCGGAGCTCAACAAGCGGCTCCACAACACTCCCCTGGCATCCGTGGTCGGGGAGGTGGTGGGCCTCTTCACCTTGCTGCTCGTGTATGTGGTGTGGGTTGCTTTTACGAAACACGGCTGGGCCGGAGCGCAACAATGGCGCTCGATTCCGTGGTGGTCGTGGCTGGGCGGGGCCATGAGCGCGGTGTATACAATCGCCATTTTCCTGATCGCGCCCAAGACGAGCGCGGGTGTCTTTATCGTGATCTCCGTGACGACCGCAACCCTGACCTCGATCGCCATGGATCAGTTCGCGCTGATGGGCTACCCGCAGCACACCGCCGGGCCGGGACGGCTGCTTGGCGCGGCGCTGATGGTCGCCGGGCTGATTTGCATCGCAAAGTTCTAAGGGCAGTGAGCGCAAGCTGCTCTACACTTGCAAGGGATGGGGAGCACATCTTTGCCGACGGAACGCCCAATGCGCATTGCGCTTTTTAGCCCAACAGTTTCGGGCAAGGGCGGCGTTGAGTCCGCAACCCGGAATCTCCTTGCCGGGTTTCGCGAGCTGGGGGACGAAACGCACCTGTTCTTGTTTGGCGGCTCCTACGATACGGCCTGGCTGCGCGATCTGGACTACACCCAGTTCGGCAGCCCGGAGATGTCCCGCTGGGCGCGTATGGGCCGGTACGCCTGGGGAGCCGCGAATGCCATCGCGAAGTGGAAACCCGATGCGATCGTTTGCTCGGATGTCACTACCATCCAGATGGCCCGGCTGGGGCGCAGGCTGGCAAGGCGCCGCGGTGCCGCGATCGCCTCGTGGATCCACTATCCGCTTAAGGAAATCCGCTTCAAGGAGCGGCTCGGGGCCGCCGATCTCCACCTGGCCATCAGCAGCCAGATTGCGCGCGATCTCAAGGAATACCTGCCCGGGCAGCGCGAGAAAGTTTTTACCGTTTTCAACGCGGCCGATCTCGGGGAAGCTTTTCTTATGCCGCGGGCTCGCTCTGCATCATTTTTGTACGTCGGCAGGCTCACATACGACGATCAAAAACGCGTCAACGACCTGCTGCGCGCCGTGGCCGGACTCCAGGGCGAATGGACGCTGAAGATTGTCGGTGCCCCGTCGATCGGCTTTGAAAGTCACGGGGAGCGGCTCCATGCGCTTGCGGCGGAGCTCGGCATTGAAAGCCGGATCGAGTGGCTGGGCTGGCAGCGCAATGCGTGGAAAGCGGCCGGGGAAGCCACCGCTCTGGTGATGCCATCGGACCGGGAAGGCTTTCCCATGGTGCTGGTGGAGGCACTTGCGCACGGGCTCGTTTGCGTGAGCAGCGACTGCGAAAGCGGTCCATCAGAGATTATCGAGCCGGGCCGGAACGGATGGTTGTATCCGGTGGGGGATGTCCAGGCCTTGCGCGCGCGCCTGCAGGCCCTGGTCGACGGGCCGGACCAGCTTCCGGCACCGGCCGCGGTGCGGGAAACGGCCATGCGCTTTTCAGCGCCTTCCATTGCGGCAAGGGCTCGCGCCGCGATCCTCGCAGCCCGGCACACGCCCGGGCAGCGATCCCCAGACAGCCTCCGGCAAGAGGCTTAGCGCGCGGGGGCGATCCGCAGCGCGCGGCCCAGCGCCTGGAAGTGCGCGGTGCGGCTTGCCTCGGCTCCGCGGACTGCGAGCTCGTACCAGAGGTTTTGGGCTTCCCAAATGTTGGCGTCGAAGGGAAGCAGCCGCACGGCTTCCGCCGTTCGAAGTGCGCGCTCGACCGCATCGCCCCCTGCCGCTGCAAGCGCCTGCATTGAGGCGCGCATGCGCTCGCCTGAAAGAAGGCTTAGCTGCTGCTCCTCAAGCAGGACTCCGTTTTTCTTTGCCAGCGCGAGCGCGCCGCGGATCTGCGCTGCGTCCAGGGTCTCGCTTTCCAAGGCGCTCAGCAGCATTTTGTTGACCGCAAAGCTCGCTGCCATGGCCAGGGACGCGGGCTGCGGCACTTGCGCCTCATGAAGAAAGTGCAGCAGCGAAGCGTGGTCATTGTACAAGCGGATGAGGTTGGCCTCCGCGAGCGCGACCGTGTTGTTCAGGATGAGGTTCACGACCCGCCGCTGCTCGTCGGTAAACAGCGAGCGGATGGTGTGCAAACGACCGAACTCGCGCTCCAGGAGCCGGACGACCGCGGGCAGGTCCGCCCCAAGCATCGCTTCGTGGAGCGCCGCGGCGGCGGCCTCGTGTGCGCCGTTTTCGTCCGGCTCCATGCGCTTGACGCCGGCGGCGAGATTCTGGTCGCCGAAGTGGAACACCGCGTAGCGGAAGCGCTCGCTTTCCCGCGTCAGCATAGAGCACACCCGGGCTTCGCCGGACACGAGCCTGCCCCGGCCTGAGCTGTGCGCTTCCGACGCGCCGCGATGTACCGCGAAGGCCGGCAGGGAGCTGTGCTCGGGGTAGTCGCGAAATACGGATGAGATGGCATAGTGGACGGCGGCCTCCGGGAGGCCGACCTGGAGCGGTTTTACCCGGCGGCGATAGATGTCCGTGCCTGTCCCTTCCCCCGGCTCGTTGCTTTGCGCGCTCGCAAGACGATCGAGAAAGGGCTTCTCGATCGAGGCACCCTCCGGGCCGAAAAGAGTTGCCGCGAGCTCGAGAGCGCGCGCGGCATAGGCGATGACCTGGACGGTTTCGATCCCCGAGATGTCGTCAAAGAACCAGGCACAGCTCGTGTACATGAGCTGCGTGTGGCGCACGAGTTCGAGCAGTTGGAGGGCTTGGACGGTTTCCTCTTCCGTGAGAGGCCGGGCTTGCTCTTTTTGAAGGAAGCTCGCGGCGTGCGTTCGGTCAAGAACCACGGCAATGTAGCGGTCGCAAGCGCCGGGCCAGTTCGCGAATAGCTGCGCGCCCAGCTGTTTGGCGAGTGGCGTGAGCGCGTCGCGCAGCCCGTCGAGCGCTTTGCGCAGGGGACTGCGCCAGCGCTGGTTCCAGCCGGGCTTGCCGCCGCTGCAGCCGCAGTCCGAGCGCCAGCGCTCGATGCCGTGGGCGCAGCTCCAGCTGGTTCGCTCCACGATGCGGGCTTCGTTGCGCGGGGGAAAGCGATCAAGGAACTCGCCGTAGTTGGTCACGGTCGCCAGCCCGCGCTCCTCCAGGTACTGGAGCGCGTAGCTCAGGCCCATCTCGCCGAAGCGGTGGTGGTGGCCATAGCTTTCGCCGTCGGTAGCGACGTGGACGAGCTCGGGCTCCCGGGGGCGTTCCGAGGAAAACCCGCTCGCCATGCGCAGCGCATAGCCTTCGCCGGAGTTGAGAAGGTGCTCGAACGCGATAGCGCGGGAGCGCGCTCCATCGTAGAAAAAGACAGCAATGGAGCGGCCGTTGCCGAGCCGGATGCGGTAGGGCTCGCATGTGTTGACAGAGCCGTCGGGCGTCCCAACCCAGCCTGCGGGAAGCTCCGCGGTTGCGGTGAGCTCCTCGCCCTCGGTGGTCTCCCCGGCAGCCGCCGCAAGGGGCCGGACCGCAAGGCACTGGTTGGGCGCAAGTACTGTGAACCGGATGCCGTGCTCCGCCAGCACTTCCAGCGTTTCCGTATCCGCCGCGGTTTCCGCGAGCCACATACCTTCCGGCTTGCGGCCGAACCGGTGCTCGAAGTCCGCGATGCCCCAGCGCACCTGCAGCTCCTTGTCGCGGCGCGAGGCAAGCGGCATGATTACGTGGTTGTACACCTGCGCCATCGCGGAGCCGTGGCCCGAAAAGCGATCCGCGCTGATGCGGTCCGCTTCCAGGATGGATCCGTACGTGATGGGAGCGTTTTCCTCGAGCCAGCTCAGGAGCGTGGGCCCGAAGTTGAAGCTCATCTGCGCGTAGTTGTTCACGATGCGCAGGACCTCATCCCGCTCGTTCAGGATGCGTGAAGCGCCGTTACGGGCGTAGCACTCGGCGGTGATGCATTCGTTCCAGTCGTGGTACGGGGCCGCAGAGTCCTGCACCTCCACGCTTTCGATCCAGGGGTTCTCCCGGGGCGGCTGGTAGAAGTGGCCGTGGACGACGAGGTAGCGATTCGTGCTCATGGGGGAGTTCTCTCTTCACGCCGCGGGTGGGGCTTCGACCGGTTTTCCCTGAAGATCGCAGGCGCGCCACAGGTACCAGCTCGCTACGGTGCGCCAGGGCCGCCAGCGCTCGCCGCGGCGGGCCATCGCCTTGGGGTCGCCCAGCATGGTGGCATCGAACTTTTTCGTTTTCGGCAGCCGTTTAAACGTGAGCGCAAACCCTTTGCGGACGCCGTAATCGCTCACCGGCAGCACGTCGGGCCGGCCCAGCCGGAAGATCAGCAGCATTTCGACCGTCCACACCCCCACGCCGCGCACCTCCGTCAGCCGCTCGACTATCTCCTTATCGGCCATACGGCGGATTGCGTTCAGTCCCGGGACGGTGCCGTCGAGAGTTTTTCTTGCGAGGTCCTGGAGGGCGAGCGTTTTGTTTCTCGACAGGCCCGCGGCCCGCAGCGCCTCATCCGGCTGGGAGAGCAGGAGCTCGGGCGTAGGGTGGATGTCGCCGAACAGCTTGAGCAGTTTGTGGAGAATCGCGCGGGCCGCGGCGCCGTGCAGCTGCTGCGACAGGATCGCCTCGAGCAGCGCCTCGAACGGCGAGTGCTGACTCTTGAGCCGCAGTGTGTACGGGCCTGCGGCCGCGATTAGCGCGCCCAGCTTCGGGTCGGCCTCGGCAAGCGCGCGGCAAGCCTCGGCAGTGTCATAGCGGGGAATGCGGCGGCCGTCTGCCATTCCATCCAGTGTAGTGCTGCACGCTTGCGATTTCCTGAACAGCGGTCCTCCCCGCAGCTCGCCGGAATGCATCAGCTATGAATACCTATGAACGAGAAGACCGGGAGCAAGGGAGAGGCGGCGGCGAAGCGGGCCGCAGCGAAGAGCAAAGCCCCAAAAGCAGCGGTGCAGGCCGGCGAGGTGCCCGGCCTGGTCCACCCCGCGCCCGAGACCGGGCCCATGCCGGAAGCCTTCGAGCGGCTGGCCGCGAACCCGCGCGTGACCGTGCGCCGGGGCGGGGAGCCGCCGCGCGATGCCAAGTGCGTCATTTACTGGATGCAGCGAGCCGAGCGCGGCATCGACAACCCGGCGCTCGACACGGCGATTGCGCTGGGCAACGAGCTCGGGCTACCGGTGGTCGCGTTCTTCTCCGCCATCAACAACTTTCCCCATGCCAACTGGCGGCATTACCACTTCCTGAGCCAGGGCCTGGTGGACGCCGAGCACGACCTCCACGAGCGCAATGTGGAGTTCATCGTGCGCCGGCCGCCGGACAACGCGCTTGAAAAACTCGCGGTCGAGCTCGGCGCGGCCGCCATCATCGCGGACGAGAACGCCATGCGCGAGCCCGAGCGCTGGCGGCAGGTATTGGCCCATCGGATCGACGTCCCCTACTGGACCGTGGACGCGGACAACATCGTCCCGGCGAACACGTTTACCAAGCACTACTACGCCGCGGTCCACTTCCGGCCCAAGTTTTTCGCGGAGCTGCCGAAGTTTCTCGCCTGGCCCTCGCCCGAAAAGGCCCGGCACACATGGAAGCGTCCGCGCGGGTTCGAGAGCTTTCACGTCGGCGACGACGTAACCGAACGCTGGGGACCCCCTTTTGATCGATCTGTGGGCCCGGTGGACAGCTTTACCGGCGGCACGCGGGCCGGGCAGAAGCTACTCGCGGAGTTCGTGAATGAGAAGCTTGCAGACTACGATTCCGTCCGCAACCACCCGGAGCGCGACGGCACCAGCCGCATCTCGCCGTACCTGCATTTCGGCCATATCAGCGCGCTCACCATCACGCGCGCTATTGAGGATGCCGTCAAAAAGGGTACATGCACGCCCGAAGCGCGCGACGCGTACTATGCCGAGGTGTTGGCCTGGCGTGAGCTGTGCGTGAACTTTGTGCGCTTTGTGCCCAACTACGACTCGGTCGAGTGCGCGCCGGACTGGGCCCGCGAAACACTGCGCAAGCACGCGCGCGATAAGCGCCAGTACATCTACACGCGCGAAGAACTGATCGCGCACAACACCCACGACGACCTATGGAATGCCGCGCAGCAGCAGATGGTCGAAGCAGGCTGGATGCACAACGAGATGCGGATGTACTGGGCCAAAAAGATTCTGGAGTGGAGCCCGAGCGCGGCCGAGGCGTTCGACACCTGCGTGTACCTGAACGACCGCTACTTCCTGGACGGGCGCGATCCGAACGGCTACGCCAACATCGCCTGGGCGATCGTGGGTGTGCATGATCGGCCCTGGTTTGAGCGACCGATCTTCGGCAAGATCCGGTACATGTCGCGCGAGTCGACGGGCAAGAAGTTCAACTCGAAGCGCTACATGGAGAATGTGGGCGAAGGGCGGCCGTTTGGAGATAAGGAAGCGGTGCACGCAGCAGCCGCCGCGAAGAAATCCCGTTCCCAACCAAAATAGGCGGATGCCCCGCACCTCGCGTACCTGCGAAAAGCTAACTACCGCGAAAGCTGCGGCATCAAGCTGGTCCAGTACACCAGCCCCGCGCCGGACGGAACCGTAAGCTGCTCGCCTGCATTGCGCACAGAACCCAGCACGGGATGCGGGTACGTGCAGCCTGCAAGTGCTGTTTCCTGCATCGCGAGCGAGATGGTTTTCGGCGCGGAGCTCTTGTTCACCGTGACCAGGATGCGTCCGCGACCGCCGCCGCAGCCCTCATCCAGGCTCGCGCCGCGCACGTACACAAGCGTGTCCGCGTCCGAGTACAGCACCTGCTCCTCGCCGGAGTTCAGCTCCGGGTACCGGGCGCGCAGCTTGAGAAGATTCTGGACCCAATCGAATGTCTCGCGCTGCTCCGGCGTGCGCTGCGCTGGGACAAACGCGCCTGGTCCGGAACCCGCGAAGCCGCCGGGGAAGTCGCGCCGGTTGTCCGGGTCCGCGCCGCCCTGCATCGCGATCTCGTCACCCGAGTAAATTTGCGGCATGCCGCGCATGGTCAGCAGCATCGCGAAGGCGAGCTTGAGCTTTTCGGGCGTTGCGCCGGGCTCGCTCAGGAAGCGCGCGGTGTCGTGATTGCCCAGAAAGGGAACCAGCCGCTCCGGGTGCGGGTACAGCGAGTCCTGCCGCAAGATATCGGCCATCTCGGTCATCGGCTGGTCTTTGAGCAGCACCTTACGCAGCGTGAAATACGTGGGAAAGTCGAACGGCGTCGTAAGCCCTGTATCGACGCTGCCGTTCAAGTCGTCGCGGGTGACGCCGCCCGCAAACGCCGAGGTGATCACGGGGTCTGCGTTGAAGACTTCGCCCACGCTGGTGAGGTTGGGGTAGAGCTGCCGCAGCCGCGCGTGGAACTCGTGCCAGAAAGGCCGACCGACGTAGGGGAAAGTGTCGATGCGCAGCCCGTCGGCGCCGGTCTGCTCCACCCACCAGATCGCGTTCTGGATCAGGTACTGCGCGACGTCCGGGTTCTCCTGGTTCATGTCGGGCAGCGTGTCGGCGAACCAGCCCTGGAGAATGTCCCGCTGGTCGCGCCAGGCCGCGTGCGGGTTCACGAGCGGTGCGAACTCGCCCACGGCCTTATCGTGGTGCGCGAGCGTCCCGTGGAACCAGTCCGGCTCAGGCTCGTCCGTGACCCACGGGTTCTTGGGGCCGACGTGGTTGGGCACGGTATCGAGCACTAATTTCATGTGCCGTTCATGCAGCGCGCGGGCGAGCGTCTGGAAGTCGGCGAGCGTCCCGAAGTGCGGGTCCACCGCGTACATATCCGTCGCGCCGTAGCCGTGATAGCTGTCCGGCTCTCCGGCATTCGAGTACACGGGCGTGGTCCACACAGTCGTGATGCCGAGCGTCTGCAAGTAAGGGAGGTGGTCGAGGACGCCGCGCAGATCGCCGCCATGCCAGCCGCGCGGTTTGGCAAGCTCGGCTGCGTGGTCGGGCTCATCATTCGTGGAGTCGCCGTCGGCGAAACGGTCGGTCATGATGAGGTACATCACGTCTTTCGACGAGAACCCGGCAAAGCCGTCCGAGGCCGGGCGGCGTTTATCGAACTGGAACGGTGCCGAGGTTTTCCCGCCTGGACCGGCGACCGACACGATGACGTTCTCAGGCGCTGCCGGCGCGGCGCTCAGGTGCAGCACGGCCCAGTGGCCGTTTGCGGAGATGGTTTGCGACGCAATGTGCAGCGCCGGGTCGCTGATCGAAAAAGTGCTGCCGCTGAGCCCCCCGCCGCGCACGAGCAGCATCGGTGCTTCGGGCATGGCGGCCCACCAGTTCGGCGGGTCGATTTTTATGATCGCCGGCGCTTGCGCCTGGAGCAGCGGGGGTGAGAGAACCGCGGCGGACAAAAGGGCGAGGAGCAGACGAAGCAGCATAGGGCCTCCCGGACAGCATACAAGCTGAAAAAGCGCCGCGGGATAGAGTCCCGCGGCGCGTGTGGCAGTTACGAGGAACTTAGAACAGGAACCGCACCGCCATCTGCATTTGGCGCTCGGAAAAGTTCCGGGTGCCGCCGATCTGGCCGAAGGTTCCGTCCGAAAGATTGGTGTCCGGATTGGTGAACTGCGGCGTATTAGTCACGTTATAGACCTCGGCGCGCAGCTCGGTTCCGAAGCGCTCGGTAAATTGCAGGGTCTTGAATAGGGAAACATCCCCGGTCGCGATGCCCGGCCCGTAGAACGCATTGCGGCCGGTGTTGCCCTCCGTGCCCGCGGCTGGAGCGGAAAAGTCTGCCTTGAGCAGATACGGCCGGCTCAGGACACTGTGGGTGATGGGGTACGGCCCGCGCTGGTTGGCGCGCAGGCTGTACGTGTTCCCGTAGTTCTGCACACCGATCACCGAGAAAGGTGTTCCGGTCTCGGCCGACACGATGGTGTTGAGCTGCCAGCCGCCCGCTGCCAGCTCCAGGCCCCGGCCCCAGTTGTTGCCGATCATGTGGCCGTGGCCGAAGGGCAGGTCCGCAAGGGCGCTCGCGACGAAGACGCTGCGCTCGTCCAGCCCGGAGTTGCCTTTGTTCAGCGCGTGGTTGTAGGTGTAGATATCGCTGACGGCATAAAAGCCGAGATAGCCGTCGGTATTGTCGATGTTATGCGACCAGGTATAGGAGCTGGTAAATACCAGCCCGCGGGCCGCGCGATAGTTGAGCTGGGCTTGCAAGCTGTTATAGTGCGCCACACCATCGGTCTTGTTCAGAATGACCTGGCCGAGGTTGGGATAAGGATTCGGCGCGGTGCCGGGCGTATCCAGCGGGTTGGTGTTCTGGATATACCCGGTCGAGAGATGGGTGCTTTTGTTGCCCACGTAGCCCACCGTCGCTACCGTTTTGGTTCCGAATTGCTGCTGCACCTGTAAGTCGTATTGCTGCACCTGCGGCAGCTTTTCGTTGCGCCGCACCGCGAAGCCGTTGATACCCGCGGGCGGATTGTTCGGGTCGAAATTGGGGAAACCCGGCAAGGGCAGCGGCGCTGTCGCGTCGGTGCTGCTCGGGGTCGTGCCCTGCGGAACCTGCCCAGTGAAGGTGACGCGGTAACCCTGCGCCGCCGTGTAGTTCACACTGCCGCCGAACGGCACCTGCTGGCCTAACTGGTTGTCGATGCCGCCTCGGTCCAGGAAGTAATAAATCCCGTAGCCCCCGCGCAGAACCGTGCGGCCGGTCCCGAACAGGTCATAGGCAAAGCCGAACCGGGGGCTGTAGTTGCCGAAGTTATTGTTGATGATCGTATCCGGTACGCCGTTGACTCCGGCCAGCTCGACGGTTCCGTTTGCAGGGTTGATCGCCGACTGGCGGTTGTGCTCCTCGGTGGGCCAGGTAATTACCTGGTAGCGGAAGCCCAGGTTTAAGGTTAGCCGCTGGGTCGCATGCCAGTCATCCTGGGCAAACGCGCCCGCCTCGTAGTTGCGCGTGCCGTAAAAGCCGCTCTGCGCGCCGATGCTGTAATAATCCGTAAACCCGGAAAGCATTTCGGCAGGCACAAAGCCGGTCGAGTCGCCCGCCCCGAAGTTGAAATAACCCTTGCCGGAGATAGGACGGAAGTATGCCACATCCCGCCGGATCACGAGCGCGCCGAACTTCATGGTATGGCGGCCCTTTACCACCGTGACCGCATCATTCAGCTCATAGGTGTTCTCCGGAACTTTGTAAGTGCCGTAGTCGCCCGTGTAGCTGATGGTGTTGCCGTTGCCGCCGATCAGCGCCCCGCCGCCCAGGTTGGCGTTGCGGTTCGCGTTCACAATGCCGAGATCAGCCGCGATGGGCGCGCCGGAGAACACCGGCACGTTGGCGAAGGTGTACCGGTTATACCCGGCGCGGAAGTCGTTGACGACGTTCACGGAAAAGGTGTGGGTTTCCCCCAGAGCATAGCCCCGGCCATGCACGAAGTTCTGCCCGGAAGCGAAGCCGGCCGGGAGGTTGGGCAGCTGCGAGGTCCGGTTGAAGTTGCTGTTGTCGTAGACGAACCGGAAAAATGCCCGGTCGTTCTGACCTAAGTTCGCGTCCGCCCGCACGTCGAAGTTGTTGTAGTGCGAGATGTTGTTGCGAACGGTTTGGTAGTTGTTTTCCGTGCCGTTGACGGTGCCGGGCACGTTCGGCAGGGGGAAGGCATTGAAGTAGTTCAGCGCGGCCGCGTTGAGCCGGTTCGCGGGGACTCTGTTTTGCGCATACGGAGTGCAAACGCCCGGCGTGCTTTGCGAGTCGTACACTACGCCGTCGGCGTACACCGACGTGCCGTTTGGCCCGTTAGGATACAGGTTGGGGCAAAACTGGTACGACGGTGCGGCGGTAATGCCGGTCGTGCCGAGGATCTGCGAGAAGTCGCCTGTCCGCATCAGCGCCGTCGGGACGGTGATGACCTCGGCGTTCAAAGGCTGGTTCTCGCGCAGGCCCTGGTAGTCGCCGAACAGGAAAATGTGATTCTTCCAGAGCGGGCCGCCGAGCGAGCCGCCAAAGGTGTTGCGCTTGAAAGGCCGGGCTGCGGTCGGGGGCGCGCCGATAACGCCATGGTTTGGGTTCGCGTCGAACAGGCTGGAGCGCCCGAACTCAAACGCCGACCAGTGGATATTGTTCGTGCCCGATTTGATGGAGCTCTGCACAATCGCTCCGCCGGCGCGGCCAAACTCCGCCGGAGCCGTGCTCGTGTTCACGCGGAACTCTTCCGTGCCCTCGATGTCGGGAAAAAAGTCGAGTGTGTTGACGAGCGATTCGTTGTTGTCGATACCGTCGAGCAGGTAGTTGTTTGCCTGCGGGCGCAGGCCGTTGCTCGAGATAGAACCGCCGCCGGACTGGTTGTTGCGGAAGGTTTCCGCGTCGCCGTTTACGCCGGAAGCCGAGTTGCCATAGTTGCCGCGCGTGACGCCCGGCGTCAGCAAGGCGAGCTGCGTGAAGTTGCGGCCGTTCAGCGGCAACTCCGTGACCTGGCGGCCCTGGATCACCTCGCCGATGGACGAGGTCGCGGCATCCACGAGTGGTGCCGCGTCGGTCACGTGCACCTCCGTGGCTTCCGTTCCGGGCGCGAGGTGCAGCAGAATCGTTTGGGTCTGCGAAACTTCGAGCGTAAAGTTCTGCGTCGTGGTTTGAAAGCCGTTGTGCGTTGCCGTGACCTGGTAGCTGCCGCGCGTCAGGGCCGGAAAGGTAAAGTTCCCGTCGGCAGTCGAGGTCGCAGTTTTGACGTCGCCCGTGCCGGTGTTTGCCAGCTTAAGTGTCGTGCCGGGCAGGACGGCACCGGTTGTGTCCTCGACCGTGCCTGTGACTTTGCCTGTGTCGCTCTGTGCGTGTAGAAATGTCGGGCTTGCGCCGATGAGCGTAGCGGCCAGGACGTACGACGCCCAGCGCTTGAGCGGAGTGTGCTGCGTCATGTTGCGGTGGTCCTCCAAAAGGGTACTGCTTGGTCTCTGAGCGTGCGAAACACCCGAGCTACCCACCCAGGCCGCGCGGCGGCGCGTGCTGCCGTTCATGAGCCTTCGATAAACCTACACTGTCCACGGTAGAAATTACGGAGTCAGCCAGTACCCATGCGGGTACCGGCGACCCGTCGCGGAATTACGGCTTGAGCACGACTTTGATGTAGCCTTCCTCGCGCGCGTCGAACTTCCGGAAGGCTTCGGGCGCTTCATCGAGTGAGAGCCGGTGGCTCACGACTTGGCTGGGTTTGGCGGCACCGGTCAGGATCATGTCGCGCAGTTTTCCGTTCCAGCGCTTGTCGTCGTCGCGGCCCATGGTGATGCGGACATTTTTGCCGAAGAGTTTGTCCCAGGGCACAAGGAGCTTGCCCTCCTTTAGGGTCGGGTCCACTCCGTTAGGGTCCTTGGGCGGCCACACACCGATGATCCCGACGCGGCCTGCGGGGTTGATCAGCTCGGCAATGGCTTCGGTGACCCAGAGCGGGTCTTCGGTGCTGTAGTCCTGCTTGGACCGGGCTTGGAAGCCGATGGCGTCGATGGCGCAGGTCACGCCGCTAAGGGGCTTCTCATTGCGGAATGCACCCCCGGAGCGCCACTTGCCCTGCTGCTCCCTAATCTGCTCCACCGGGTCGCCGTGGAGGAAGTCGATCGGGACCGCCCCGAGCTCGCCGGCTTTTTCAAGGCGTTCTTTCACGGCGTCGACGACATACACGCGCGCCGCCCCGCGCAGCTTCGCCGAGTAGGCCGCGAGCAAGCCTACAGAGCCCGCGCCGAAGATCGCGACCGTGTCGCCGGGGCTGATGTCGCAGATCGCCGCCGCGTGATAGCCCGTCGTCCAGGCGTCCGCCAGCAGCACAAAGTCATCCTCCCACTGGTCGCCGGGCTCGCCGGGCAGCTTGAGGCAGTTCTCGTCGGCGAAAGGAATGCGGAGCAGCTCAGCCTGCGCGCCCTGGTATCCGCCCTTGTTGGGATAGCCGTACGCCGCACCAGCCGCGGGCGGATTGGTCATCAGGCATTCGGAGGTGTGCCCCTCCACGCACATCGCGCAAAAGCCGCAGCAGATGTGCGTGGGGACTGTAACGCGGTCGCCTTTTTGCACGTTCTTGACCGAGGAGCCAACCTCCTCGACCACGCCCAAGGGTTCGTGTCCAATAACCCCGCCCTCAATGCCACGCATGCGGCCCTCGTAGAAGTGAAGGTCGGTGCCGCAGATAGCGGTCGACGTCACTCGGATCAGGACGTCGGTTTGCTCGCGCATCTCGGCGTCTTTGACTTCCTTTATCGCGATCTTGCGCGTTTCCTCAAGCACCACTGCTTTCATGCGCCACTCTCCCTAAAGGTGGGATGCGGCCCCGCGTAGCACACAGCGCGAGGAATGGATGCATTACCGGGGTGCTTGCAACGGCACGGAAGTACTCTATCGCGGAACGGAACGGCTGCCGATACTAGGCCCACGACTCCGGTTGCTTGCTAGCAGTTGAGGCTCGTGCTCTGGGCACGATGCTTTCCGTCCCTTGCGCGGCAGGGCTTTGCGCGCAAGGAGAAAAGGCGCGGGCTGAAACAGAAGCACGGCGGCGTGCGAAAAGGCCTTGAAATGCGTTGTTTGTTCCTGCGATGCGGCGCGGTGCTGCTCCTGCTCTTTGCGGGCGTGCTCACGCTCGGCGCGCAGGATGGGGCGACTCCGGCCGCGCGCCAACAGGCTGCGGATCGACGATTTCTGCTTGAAAGGGGTTTGGGGCCGGCAGGAAGTACGCAGGCAAGCGGTGGGGAAGCCCGTCCCGCGTTCGCATCCGGAGCGGCGCGCCGTGTGCAAGCGGCCCGTGCACGAAAAACCGCGCTTGCGGCCGCGCAAACGCGTGTTTCTCGCGCAGCCGCGCAGCCTTTCCTTAATACGAGCACGACGACCTGGCAGTCCGCAGGACCGATCCAGCTGCAAACCCCGGCCTACGGGCTGGTTACGGGCCGCGTCAGTTCGCTGGCCGTCGACCCTTCCGACGCAACCGGCAATACTTTGTATCTCGGCGCGACGGGCGGCGGCGTGTGGAAGAGCACCAATGCGGCCGGCGATGCAGGGAGCATCACGTTCCAGCCCAAAACCGACAACCTGCCGGCTTTTCAGCAGTCCCCGTACATTCCGAGCTTGTCCATCGGCGCAATCACGGTCAATCCGAACAATGCCCAAAACGTGCTCGCCGGCACAGGCGATCCAAACGATGCACTGGATTCGTACTATGGGGCCGGCGTCCTGCGCTCCACCAATGGGGGCAACACCTGGACGCAGGTTTACCACAGCAACGAGACCTTTACGCTTGGCTATAACTACAGCTTTGTAGGCGCGGGCTTCGCTGGGTTTGCCTGGAGCGGCAAAACGCCCAACCTGGTGGTTGCCGCGGTCTCGCAGTCGATTGAAGGTTTGCTGGTCGATGTGGGCGCAAACGGAACCGGTTCGCCCATGGCCGGACTGTTCTACTCCACGGATTCTGGGCAGACCTGGTATCTGGCCACCATCACCGACGGAACTAATCGGGTGGTTCAATCAAGCAACAAACATTCTTCCCCGCCCGGCAATGCGGCGACCTCGGTGGTTTGGGATCCGCAACGGCAGCTCTTTTTGGCAGCGGTCCGTTTCCATGGCTACTACTCGTCGAGCGACGGTATGACCTGGACCCGGTTGGCAAACCAGCCGGGCGCAAAGCTAACTACAACGCTTTGCCCCGCGAATCCAAACAGCTTGGGCAGTCCGAGCTGCCCCATCTTTCGAGGCGTGCTAGCCGTACAGCCGGCCACCGGAGACGTTTTCGCACTGACCACCGACCTGAACAACGTTGACCAGGGCCTTTACCAAGACATTTGCTCCTCGGGCGGAACGGCTGTGAGCTCTTGCAACACAAACAACTCCGTTACCTTCGGAACCAAAATCAACGACGCGGCACTGGACGCCGCCGACGGCACAATTGCCCAGGCCGACTACAACCTTACGCTTTCGGCCGTTGCCTCGCAGCAGGATACGCTCCTCTTTGCCGGAACCGAAGATATCTTCCGGTGCTCGCTCGCCAACAGCTGCCAATGGCGCAACACGACCAACATCGCGACCTGTGCTTCGGCCCATGTCGCGCCCTCCATGCATGCCATCGACGGCACTTTTGGGGGGAACGGGCTTGTGTACTTCGGCAATGACGGCGGCCTGTGGCGCACGACCGACAGCCTCGCGCAGACCGGCTCCGCGTGCGCTTCAACAGACGCCTCGCACTTCGACAACCTGAACGGCGGCCTTGGCTCGCTGGCGGAAATTGGCCATTTAGCTGTGAGCCCCACGAATGGTTCGCTCGTGCTAGCCGGCATGGGCGAGTTTGGCATTGTCGGCAGCGAAAGCGCCGCGGCGCAGGGTGGAACCGGCGCGTGGCAGCAGCTGCTGACCGGCGAGGGCAGCTATGTCGCGATCGATTCATCCACGCCCGCGAACTGGTATGCGGATGCGCTCGCCGGGGTGGGAATTTTCGATTGCAGCAGCGGAGGGAACTGCGCTGGAAGCAGCTTTGGCACCGTGCCCGCGATAGGCCGGACGCAGGTTGAAAAGGACACCGACGATAACGTCGTGAACGGTTTTGGGCCGGCGCCCTGGATTCTCGATCCCGGCAACCCTGCCAACATCCTGCTGGGCACTTGTCGGCTGTGGCTTGGCCCGGCGAGCGGCGGCTGGAGCGGGGCAAACCTCATCAGCAGCATGTTGGACGGAGACGGCGGACCGTATTGCAACGGCAACGCCGTCCTGCGCTCGGTTGCCGCGGGCGGCAGCTATAACTCCGGCGGCGAGCAGATGTACGCAGGCATGGCTGGACCGCTCGACGGGGGTGGGGGCAACAATGTGCCTGGCCACATCTATGGCGCGACGGTCGCCCAAGGCGGCGGGCTTGCCACATGGAGCGATCTGTGGCGCAACCCAGTTACGAATGAGTCGATGACCACGCAGTTCAACCCGACGGGCGACGCAATCTCCTCGATCGCCGTCGACCCGCACGACTCTTCTGGCAAGACGATCTACGCGGGTATCGCGGGCTTTCCTGTGGGGCAGGGCGGCGTGCTGTACGGCTCGACCGATGGCGGCGCGCACTGGGCCAACATGACCAACACGCTCCCGTTTGAGCCGGTAAACAAGGTTGTGGTCGACCCAAATAACGGCAGCTATGTATACGTGGGCGGCGACTTCGGCGTGTACTACACGAGCAACATCGGCCTTTGCGCCACGACGGGCACCAGCTTTCAAAACTGCTGGACGCAGCTGGCGTCCGGGTTGCCGAATGCCCCCGTGACCGATCTCCAGGTGTACAGTAGCGGCGGCGTGACCGTACTCGAAGCCGCCACCTACGGCCGCGGCATCTGGACTCTTGGGCTGACGACCTCCTCGGTTCCCGCGCAGGCAAGCCTTGCGCCCGCGAGTGCTTCCCTAGGGTCGGCGGGAGTCGGCTCGCAAAGCTCGACCACAGCGCCCTTTACGCTTTCAAACACCGGCAATATTTCGCTCACGATCGGCCAGATTGCCGCTGCCCCGGCGAGCGACTACACGCAAACCAATAACTGCGGTTCAGCGCTTGCACCCGGCGCGAACTGCACAATTCAGGTGGCGTTTACCCCAAGCACGACTGGCGATCGGCCCGGCTCTCTCACAGTGCACGCGAGTACGCAAAGCGGCGTGCTCACAGCCACGCTCGACGGCACGGGCTTGACGCCCGGAGCCATCGCTGTAACCCCGAACGCCCTTTCTTTTCCGACCACCTCGACCGGATCGAATTCAGCGCCGATGAGCGTGCAAATCCAGAACACCGGCCAGGCGACAGTCCAGCTTAAATCGCGCTCCATCAGCGGCACAAACAGCGCCGAGTTCAGCCTGGGAACCGGCAGCACGTGCGGCAGCTCGCTTTCAGCGAACGCAACCTGCACGGTGCCGGTCGTGTTTACCCCTTCGCAGCCGGGCACGCGGACGGCGCAGCTGCAGATTGTCAGCTCCGGCAATACCGCTACGGTGGGATTGAGCGGCAGCGCGGTTAATCCTGCGCACCTGACCTTGACGCCCACTTCGCTGCCCTTCCCGGATACCGGGGTAGGCAGCATCTCCTCTTCGGAAACCATTACGGTTCAGAACACCGGGGGAGCCGCGGCCCAGCTTGGAAGCGGGACGGTCTCCTCCGACTACCGGATCACAAGCAACGGATGCGGCACAACTCTTGCCGGGGGTGCCAGTTGCGCGATCAGCGTAGCCTTCGCGCCATCCGGCACCGGCAGCCGCTCCGGGCTGTTTACCCAGCCTGCCTCCAATATTCCCGCAGGGCAGGTCACGGCACCGTTGAGCGGCAACGGCCTGCCCGCGCCTGTGTTGACGCTTTCGCCCAATTCTCTCTCGTTCGGGTCGCAGCGGCAGGGCACTTCTGCAGCGCAAACCATCACGATCAGCAACAGCGGCGGGAGCTCGGCGCAGTTCGGCGCCATCGCGGCAAACGATAACGATTTCACGGTCTCTGCAAACAGCTGTGGAAGCAGTCTGGCCAACGGATCGAGCTGCCAGGTCACTGTCACCTTCACGCCCGCGGGTGCCAACCCGTACACTGCGATGCTGACCGTCCCCTACAGCAGCACCAGCGCCGCCGCGCAGCTGTCCGGCACGGGGACGGCGCAGGCGATGCTTCAGTTCAACCCGTCTTCCTTGAGCTTCCCGGCGACTGCCGACAATGCAACATCTGCGGTACAAACGGTAACGGTGACGAATACCGGCGGCAATCCCGCTTCGATCAGCGGGTTCGCGGTTTCAGGACCGTTCGGGATTGCAAACAATACGTGCCCTGCTTCTCTTCCCGTGGGCGGTCAATGCACAGTCGGGGCCACCTTTTCTCCGCCGGGTACGGCGAGCTACACCGGCGCGCTTACCTTGAGCGGAAACTTCAGCAACTCGCCCGCTGCGGTCGGGCTTGCCGGCCAAGGCGCGAATCCTGCCAACGCCACCCTAAACCCCAGCTCCATGGCATTTCCGGGAACGCCGGAGGGTTCGGCCTCCGCTGTGCAAACCTTTACCGTGACCAGCACGGGCGGCGTAGCCGTCATGCTGGGCGCTCCATCTGTAAGCACGAACGACTACCAAATCAGCAGCAATAACTGCCCCTCGTCGCTTTCGGCCGGGAATAGCTGCCAGATCGCCGTGCTGTTTCATCCCGGGAGCACCGGCGTGCTCCCCGCGGCGTTTCAGCTGCCGGGGAACATGCCTGGCAGTCCGTTGCAAGCCAGCCTGAGCGGTACAGGAACCCCGCCCGGAGTACTGACCATCACGCCTGGAAGTATTCAGTTCGGCTCGCGCGCGACCGGAACCGCGAGTGCCGGGCAGACCGCGACTGTGAGGAATACCGGCGGCTCTTCGGTCACGCTCGGTGCTATTACGGCCGCTCCCAGCGACTACGCGATCACATCAACGACCTGCGGAACGGCACTCGCGCCCAATGGCGGAAGCTGCTCTGTGACCGTCGTTTTTAACCCCGGCACGGCGGGCGATCGTCCCGGACAGCTGACAATTCCCGGAGACGGCGCGGAAGCCTCGGCCGTAACTACGCTGGACGGCACAGGCACGACGCCGGGGCAGCTTGTCTTCTCGCCCCAATCGGTTGCGTTTGGAAACGTGGCCACGGATAGCACCAAGGCTGTCGCGGTGACAGTGGCAAATTCCGGCGGCACGCCAGTCCAGATCTCTTCGATCGCTGCATCCGGAGATTTTTCCGTGACCGGCGGCACGTGCAGCAGTGCTTCGCCGGTGCCAGCGAACGGTGCGGGTTCCTGCACGGTTGTCGTCACATTCGCGCCCTCCAGTAATGGTGTTAGGTCCGGCACGCTGACCCTTGCAAGCGACGGGGTACCGGCGCAAGCGCAGGCCGCGCTTGCGGGCACTGGTGTCGGCCCAGGGAACCTTTCGCTCACGCCGGGAAGCGTCGATTTCGGCACCGCAACGATCGGCGGCGCGGCGGTCCAACGAAGCTTAACGGCAAGCAACGGCGGCGATGTCCCGGTTGCGTTACAAGCGCCTTCCATAACGGGGCGCGGCTACAGAGTGGCAAGTTCAAACTGCGGAAATTCGCTCGGGCCGCAAGAAAGCTGCACGATGGAGGTCAGCTTCGTCCCCACGCAACCCGCGGGGCAAAGCCAAGGCAGCGTGTCGGTTTCCTGGCAGGGTACGGGCACCGCAAGCGGCACGGCAACCAGCGCACTGACGGGGAATGCAGTAACGCCCGGTGCCCTTCAGTTCACGCCCAACCCGGTGCAGTTCAGCCCGCCTTCGGTCGTCGTCGGGGCCACGGCGTCGATGACCGTGTCGGTGCAAAACTCTGGGGGTACCTCCGTCCCGTTAGCGGTGCCTTCGGTTTCCGGTGCTTTCGCTGTTACCAACAACGGGTGTCCCGGCTCGCTCGCTCCAAATGCAACGTGCACGATCCAGGTTGCATTCACGCCTTTGGCTGCGGGTGCGGCAAGCGGACTGGTGATCTTTTCCAGCTCCGATGGAAGCAACAGCTGGGCAGACGGGCTTTTCGGAACCGGCGCCGCTCCCGGTAACGTCGCAGCCGCTCCCACGGCTCTTAGCTTCGCCCCGGTGGTGATTGGGCAAACGAGCGCTACGCAGACAGTCACCGTGACGAACTCGGGCGACGTAAGCGTGCCCTTGAATGCGCCCCGGGTATCCTCTCCGGACTACGCGGTCGCCGGTTCGAGCTGCGCCTCCACCTTGAATCCCAAATCGTCTTGCGCCGTCAACGTTTCCTTTACGCCAACAGCCCGGGGCGATCGGAGCGCAACTTTGCAGTTGACGAGCAGTCAATCCGGCGTCGCATCTGCAACGGTGGCGCTTGACGGCCGCGGTCTTGCGCCCGCGCAGCTCGCGTTCTCGCCCGCGGCGCTCGCTTTTGGAGGACACCCGCTGCGCACCACCTCCGCTCCGCAAACACTGAATCTGAGCAACTCCGGCGACGTTGCTACCCCTCTCGGCATACCCGTGCTGGCCGGGCAATATGCAATCGTGAGCAATGGCTGCGGCACCGCGCTTGGCCCGGGCGCTTCGTGCGGCATCGCGGTTCAATTCGCGCCGACTTCCGCCGGAACGCAGACCGGCGCACTTTCGATTGCAAGCGGCGCTGGCACGCCGAGCGCCACAGCAAATCTGAGCGGCAAAGGCCTGACGCTGATTCTTTCGGGAACTATTCCGGAGTTTCCTCCCACGCTCGTTGGCAATAGCGTGACCTCACCAACGCTTCTGACCGTTGAGAACCTTGACTCAGCCTCCATCAACTTGACGGGTTTGACGGTGACAGGCGACTTCGCACCGTCCAAGTCTTCTTGTGGGGGAACTCTTGCGGGCAACTCGTCCTGCTCTTTGTATGTCGTTTTTAAACCGACAGCGGGCGGGATACGCACGGGTTCGTTTACGGTTTCCAACGGGATTGAAACCTACTCGGCTGCCCTGGCCGGAACGGGTTTATCTCCCGCTACCGATGGCCTGAGCACCAATGCGCTAACCTTTCCGCCAACCCAGTTTGGGCAGGCCTCCCCTGCGCAAGCGTTTACTTTGACAAACACCGGCGATGCTGCTTTGACGCAGATTTGCGCTTACTTCAACAGCCCGGATGAGTGCTCGAGGAGTACGCCGACCAGGCCCTTCAACCGCGCCAGTAACTGCGGCGTATCTCTTGCCGGCCACAGCTCCTGTTCCCTTGCGGTGCAGTTCGTTCCTGATGGTGTGGGCGGCGCGAGCAGCGTGCTCACGATCAGCGACTACTCGGGCGTGGGCAGCAGCCTTCACGTACAGCAAGTAACGCTATCCGGGCAGGGAACCGCACCGCCGCAGCCGTTTGCCTCGCCGGCAAACATCGACTTCGGCTCCTACGCATACCAGGTCGCCACACCTCCGAAAATGGTCACGATCAGCAACCCCGCTCAAAGCGACCTGACCTCCCTCAATGTGGAGGCCAGCGGTGCCGGCTTCTCGATCACTCAATCCACATGCGGTCAAACACTTTCAGCTGGAACGAGCTGTCAGGTGGGCGTCGTCTTCAACCCGGGGGCAATCGGTCCCACCGAAGGAGCCCTCACGACCACCGGCAACCTGGTGGGCATTCCGGAAAAGCTCACGGTGTCCCTCGCGGGCTCGGGCGAGGAGTATCAGCTTGCAGCATCTTGCGGAACCTTTCCAGGCTGCACGATCTCAAGCGGCGGCATTCCGACGGAGGTCATCACTAATGGACAGATGGCGAATTATCTGCTGAGTATCACGCCGACCGGAGCCTCAGCCGGAACTTTGGCCATTACCTGCGCGGGTGCCCCGGCCAACTCAGTCTGCACGGCGAACCCGTCCACGGTAGCCGTTGCCGAAGGGGCCAGCGGGTCCGTGCAACTTTCCATCGCCACGAATACTCGGGGCAGCGCGGCAGCGGGGCCGACAGCGGGCCGCTGGTGGGCTGCCGGTTCCGTTCTCGCGCTGCTTTGTCCGCTCCTGCTCTTCAGGGGCGAGCACCGCCGCCGACTCCTTCTTGCGGCGGCCGCTCTCCTGCTTGTGGCTTCACCCATCGCCTGCGGCGTCCACGCGAGCGGGAACAACAGCGGCAAAGCCGGCACACCAGCGGGACAAACCCCTACCGGCACCTACACAATCACCGTGAACGCTACCTACCCGGGAGCCCAGCGCACGGCTACAGTCCAGCTCGTGGTGCAATAAGCGCAGCTATACTTTCGATATCGAAACGAGAGCCGCGCCCCATGAACGAGAACTCTAGCCCCAAACCCGTTGTTCAAGCCGACATCGAGCACGTCGCCGCGCTTGCTTCCCTTGCGCTTACGCCTGAGGAAGTTGCCCGCTTAGGCAAGGACCTCGACAGCATCCTCGCGTACATTTCTGAACTTCAGGAGCTCGACACATCTGGAGTCCTGCCGTTGACACACATTTCGGAGCTGTTCTCAACCACGCCGGCGCGCGCAACGGAAGCGGTGCTGCGGGAGGATGAACCTCACCCTTCGCTCCCACGCGAAGTGGTGATGCAAGCAGCGCCCGCGACCGATGGGACCTTCTTTAAAGTTCCCAAAGTGATCGAGCGCTGAGCGGGGCGCTCGGAGGAAAAAATGACCGAAGCCACTACACACAAACACAGCGGCGTTCCCGGCCCGAACGCGCCCGGCAATACCTTGACCGTCCCGCACCTCCGCGCGGCAATCGCAAGCGGCACCGTTTCCGCCCAGGCCATCACAGAGCAGTGCTTCCGGGCCATCCACGAGCGCGACGGTGAGGTGCACGCATTTCTTTCGCTGGCGAAGGAGCGCGCGCTCGCGCAAGCGGCGTGCATCGACAGCTTGGCTGCCGCCGGCGATTTGCTGCCGCCGCTCGCGGGCATTCCGGTGGGCATTAAAGATGCGCTCACGGTTGAGGGCCTGCCCGCAACAGCAGGCTCGCGTATCCTTGCGAACTTTGTCGCGCCGTATACGGCCACGTCCGTGCGCAGGCTTGAAGAGGCGGGCGCGGTCACGCTCGGCAAGCTGAACTGCGATGAGTTCGCGATGGGATCGTCGAACGAGAACTCGGCGTTCGGGCCGACGCGCAACCCCCATGCGCTCGATCATGTGCCGGGCGGCTCCTCCGGGGGCTCGGCGGCGGCGGTGGCGGCGGGGATGGCGGTGGCCTCGCTCGGGACGGATACGGGCGGCTCGATCCGGCAGCCGGCCAGTTTTTGCGGCGTTGTGGGTCTTCTGCCCACATACGGGCGCGTTTCGCGCTATGGGCTGATTGCGTTTGCTTCGTCGCTCGATCGGGTGGGGCCGTTTACCAACTCGGTGCGGGATGCCGCGACCGTGCTGCAAACCATGGCGGGGCACGATCCCCTCGATGCCACCTCTTCGGAGCGGGAAGTGCCGGATTACTGCGGGATTTTGGAGCAGGAGAAGGGCGTGAACGGGCTGCGGATCGGAATCCCGAGCGAATACTTCGGCGAGGGGCTCGACCCCGAAGTGCGCGAAGCCGTAGAGCGGGCGATCGACGGCTTGCGCGAACAAGGCGCGGAAATCAAGGGCATTTCGCTGCCGCATACGCGGTTCGCGGTGCCGGCGTACTACCTGATTGCGACGGCGGAGGCGAGCTCGAACCTCGCGCGGTTTGACGGGGTGCGGTATGGGTACCGGGCGCCGCACGCGGCTTCGCTTGCGGGGATGTACCGGGAATCGCGCGACGGGGGGTTTGGGGCTGAGGTGAAGCGCCGGATTTTGCTTGGGACGTATGCGCTTTCGGCAGGGTATTACGACGCGTTTTACAAGAAAGCGCAGCAGGTGCGGCGGCTCGTCGCGCAAGATTTCCTCAATGTTTTCGGGGGTTCCGGGGTGTTTGGAGGTTCCGGGGTGGACGCGATCGTGACGCCGGTCGCGCCTACGCCCGCGTTCAAGCTGGGGGAAAAATCGGACGACCCACTGGCGATGTATCTGGCGGACATCTACACGGTGACGGCGTCGCTGGCGGGGATTTGCGGGCTGAGTGTGCCGGCGGGGTGCTCGCGGGCCGGGCTGCCGATCGGGGTGCAGGTGCTGGCTCCGCATTTTGGGGAGCAGATGCTTTTCCGGGTGGGGGAGGCGATCGAGCGGGGGTAGGGTGCGCTCCGGCGCGGGAATGTGTCAAAAGACGCGCAAAATGGGGCTTTTTGGACTTGTTTTAGGGCGGATTTGTGGCGTTTTGGCGCGGGTTGGGTTTTGGCGGTTTTGGTTTTGCACTGTGGATGGTGCAGGTTTACGGTACTTTCGTGATGGGTGGGCTCGGCTGGTTTGAGGGGGCCTGTACGGTACGGAGGTCACCTGCTCTGGTGACTGCTGGGGGATGAGGTGGGAAGACACGCGGGGTTGATCCGGCCGGCCAGCGTGGTGAGTCTAGAGTCGTGAAGCGTTTCAAAGGTGAAGGCTCTGCTAACGCAAAGAAAAAGCAGATCCTTCGCTCCGCTCAGGATGACCCCTTCCTGTTGAGAGCTTCAGATTCAGAATAGTAGGTTCGGGTGCTTTGCTCCCTGAGCCGAACGGAACTCCGTAGGAGGCGATTGCAGCCTCGCGATGGTAGGCCGGGTAGTCTGAAGCGAGCGGTCTTGAGCTGCCGCTCAAGAGAACCCACGTCTTACCGCTTCAGTGAGCATGGACCACTCGCAGGGGACCCCGGACGCGAGACGTGGGGCACCCGGCGAGATAGCGAGTCTTTACGACGTGTTGCAGACGGGTCTGTACCGGGAGTTGCGGAACTGCTTCCTCCTTGACAGGCTAGGAAAGCTTAACCATACTCCTCCTAGACGATTGAGGAGAGAGGGTGGCCAAACAAGTAGATCTGCTGCAAGGGACACTGGACCTGCTGATACTGAAAGCGGTTTCGCTCGGGCGTCTGCACGGGTACGGAGTCTTGCTGCGTATCTAGCAGATTTCGGGCGAGCAGCTTGTTATCCAGCAAGGCTCGCTCTACCCGGCGTTGTACCGCCTTGAACATAACGGCGCACTGCTGACCGAATGGGGCGAGAGTGAGAACAACCGGCGAGCAAAGTACTACAGCCTTTCCGCTTCGGGCAGAAAGCAGCTTCGGGCCGAAACGGAGAAGTGGGGCCGCATGGCGAAGCTCATGGGTGCGATCCTGGACACCGCTGCCCTGCCCGATGCGCAGCCGCCTGCTGCGGAGGCGGGCTTATGAGTGCTTTCCTCGCCCGCGCAAAGTCGCTTTTCCGGTCGATTGCTCGCCGGAGGCGTCTTGAGTCGGAGATCGACGCCGAAATAGGCTTTCATCTTGAAAGCCGGACCGAAGACCTCATACGCGAGGGATTCTCCTCGCGAGAGGCTGCCCGCAGGGCGCGGCTGGAGTTCGGCGCGGTCGCCGCGCACAAGGACGGCATACACCGCTCGCTCGGCTTGCGCTGGATAGACGAGCTGTGGGCCGACCTGCTGTACGCCGGGCGCATCCTGCGCAAGAGCCCCGGCTTTACGGCCATCGCCGTCGCCTCACTTGCCCTCGCTATTGGGGCCAACACAACAATCTTCTCGTATGCCAACTAGTTGCTTTTCGTGCGCCTCAGCGTCCCGCACCCGGAGCAGCTTCGGGTCTTCCGGCTCACGGGCGACGGTCGCATAGCGATGCGCGGGGTCGGAGGCGAAGATGCCTACCTGGGCGATGACGGCCATTTTCACCTTGGGCTGTTTCCCTACCCTGCCTACCGGCAGCTTCGCCAACGTAACCAAGTCATGGAGGACATCGTCGCTTTCACGGCGATCCCGGATGTGGATATCACCGTCGCCGGAACAGCGGAGGCGGGGAAGGCCGAGCTTGTTTCCGGTAATTTTTACGGGCAGATGCAGGTCAGGCCGCAGCTCGGCAGGGCTCTCGGACCTGCCGACGACAGGGCTCCGGGAGCGGGCGCCGTTGCGGTCATCAGCGACGGCCTGTGGCATCGCGAGTTCGGCGGGGCGGCCGACGTTATTGGTAAAACCATGCGTATCAATCTCGCCCCAGTGACGATCGTGGGCGTCAATCCGCCCAGCTTCAGAGGTCCTGTGAGCGCGCAGGCCACAGCGCCGGAAATCTTTCTGCCGCTTTCCATGTTCTCCGCGCTCATCCCCTCCTCCGATGTGCCGCCGCCTCTGATGAACCCCAACAACTTCTTTGTTGAGCTGATGGCCCGCGCCAAGCCAGGCATTCCAGATCGGACCGCGCAAGCAGCGCTCGATGCTGCGTTCAACGCGGCATTCCGGGGTACGGCCATCATCAACAAGGGCGAAACCGTTCCCAGGCTGTCGCTCGAAGACGGAAGCCGAGGCATCACCTCCGGCCTTGCGCCACTCTTGCGCCCGACGTACATCCTGCTCGGGTTCGCCGGGCTTGTGCTCCTGCTGGCCTGCCCGAACATCGCCAATCTCATGCTAGCGCGTGCCTCCAGCCGCCAGCGCGAGATGAGCGTTCGCATGGCGCTCGGGGCCGGGCGCGGGCGCGTCCTGCGGCAGGTGCTCACCGAAAGCCTGCTGCTCGCCGCGATGGGCGGCACCGCCGGTCTTGCCCTGGGATATGTCAGCCGCAATCTCATCCCTTGGCTCATGCGCACCGGCTGGGATGGCGGCGAGCTGCCGGTCGGGTTTGACTGGCGCGTGTTCAGCTTTACCTCCGCAGCGACCCTGCTCACAGGCGTACTCTTCGGCCTTGCTCCCGCGTGGCGCTCGACCCGCGCCGAGATCGGCACAGCCTTAAAGGAAGGAGCCCGCACGGCGAGCAGGCGGCGCAAGGCGTGGTCAGGCAAGGCCATTGTCGGATTTCAGGTCGCGCTCTCGACGCTGCTGGTCGTCGCGGCCCTGTTCTTTCTGCGAACGCTCTGGAACCTCAACACCGTAAACCCTGGTTTTCAGGCGAAAAACTTGCTGCTGATCGACGTGACTCCTCCGCGTACCGCGAGCGCTTCTTCTCAGCCCGCTAACGTGCACACGCGTGTCTCGGACGCCTTCGCGACCGTGCCCGGCGTTCAGGGCGTCACTTATGTCAACCACCCCCTAGGCGCGATCTCCGGGTGGCGATCGCAGTTCCAAATTGAAGGCCAGATTGAAAACTTAAGCGCTGACGCAAATAAGCTTGGGCATGACGACCGATTCGCCATGGTCTCAATCGTCGGCCCGCACTTTTTCGAAACCATGGGCATTCCGATCCTGGCAGGCCGGAGTTTCGGCCCGCAGGACACGGCGACATCCATCCCGGTCGCGGTCGTGAACCAAGCTGTCGTCCACAAGTACTTTCCTCGGACGAACCCCATCGGCAAGCGCTTTTTCCGCGCGCTCGGCGACAAACCGGGCCGTCTGATCGAGATTATCGGCGTGTGCGCGGATGTCCGCTACAACGATATGCGGCAGCCGACCCCGCCCGTCCATTTCGATCTCGATCCGCAGCTACCAGTTTCCGGACCCATGACCTATACCATTCGTTCGCCTCTGCCGCCTGCGGCTCTGCTCCCCTCGTTACGGCGCGCTTTGAAGCGGATCGATCCCGATCTTCCCATCACCAACGTGCGCACCCAGCAGCAGCAGATTGATGCCGGCATGGAGCAGGAGCGGCTGTTCGCCTCGCTGACCGCTGGGTTCGGCTTTCTTGCCCTCGCGCTTGCCTGCGTGGGCATATACGGCATCATGGCGTACACGGTCGCGCAGCGCACCAACGAGATCGGCATCCGCCTCGCATTGGGCGCGGCCCGCAGGCAAATCCG
Source organism: Acidobacteriaceae bacterium (assembly GCA_965218545.1). Lineage (GTDB taxonomy): Bacteria > Acidobacteriota > Terriglobia > Terriglobales > Acidobacteriaceae > EB88. Next base: position 608,942 of record CBDCLB010000003.1, read on the forward strand.
CGCTATGGTGATGCGCGAGGCCGGCTGGCTCGCAGCAGTGGGTGTCGCCGTCGGCCTCGGCGTCGCAATCCTTTTCATGCGACTGGTACGGACCATGCTGTATGGAATAAAGTCAGGCGATCCGCTTTCCCTCGCGGCTTCGGCTTTACTCCTTCTGGCGGTGGCATTCGCCGCTTGCTGGGTTCCGGCGGCTCGCGCCTCAAACGTAGAGCCAATGGAGGCGCTCCGGCATGACTAGCCCGGCAGGAGTAAGCAATTTTTAGAAATAAACTCATTTGCAGCCTAGAGGCTTTGCGCTTGCGCCGCATTGCCGGCACGATCCTAAGCGCTGTTGCTTTTGTGGATCCTGCGCTTGGGAAATTATCGACCACCATCTATACGGGCGTGCCTTTCGGCGCGCAAACGGTAGTGCCGGACGGGCGGTATCTCCCACGTATCGCGCTCGTCAACTTTGGACCGCAAACCTGACGGTTTCGATTGCGAGCAGCGATGCTCGAAGCGTGGAGGACAGGGGACCGGCATACGACGCGCCGGTCTCGCCGCAGACGCGTACGATTCAGTTGTGTCGGGTCAGACTGCTGAGCTTGTTTTGAGCGAGGCCGCGGGCGCGAACGGCTTGCAGCACTCGATTGCGATCGCGTGGGATCAGGCAGCGGGAGTTGTCCAAAGCAAGGTTGTGGGGACGGCGCGCTCTTTGGGATCGAGATGCTGGGCAAGGACAGCAAGGATCCGGAGAACGCGGGCGGCTACCCGTGGACCGTGGCGGGCGATCAGCAGTCTACTTTGCTGCTTTACAACCACAGCGCGGGAGCTGCCAAGGTCGTGGTTCATGTAGATGCGACCGACGAGCTGTGGCAGAAGACATACACACTGGGGGGCGGGGAGAGCCGACAGTTCAGCATCAATAAGCTGATGCGGAACGGCGTGAAAGACGACCTGGGGAAGACGGTTCCAACTTCCGTGCAGTCGGGGTTGTTTACTGGTCCGCGAACCAGCCGGAGATGGTGAAGGGGCGGCTGCTGGTAAGCACATAGTTACAGCTGCGGTACACGGTAGCGGTTTGCAGATTGAATAGCTATGTGTATGGGAACGGAATTATCCCGATACTCGGGTTTATGGGAGTATGCGGAGGCGGACCTGAGTATTGCCTGGTTTGGGGATCGGGTAGCTGCTTTTTGCTGGCGAGGGGGCAGGCGCAAGTCGCGTTTTTGGAAACCGGCAGGCCAGAGGCGCTGGAGAAAAAGGTCGGAAAGGCGGAACCGGCGGTCGGCTGCAGGGATGTACTCGCGAAAATTCGGCTCTCGCATGATGCCCCGGAGCGTTCGCGGCTTGCGCGATTCGACTGGAGCAACTGCGTGCTGCGGGAAGAGCAATCGAAAATCGGCGGGTACCCTACTGCTGCCTGGCAGGCCTTTCATCGCGATCACGATCTTAAGGAGAAGGTGTTGGAAGAGAGTCCGGACTAATTCTCGAACTCGCCGGGGCGGGTGGGGGTTGGGGCGGTGCGGCGTTTGCTTGCGCCTTTGCGGATGGCCCAGATGGCGATGGCGAGGAGGAGGAGGCCGAGGACGGTGAAGAGGATGTGGGCGTGGCGGTGGGTGAGTTCGGCGAGTTCGGCGATGAAGCGGGGGCCGTAGAGGACGGTGAGGACGGCGAGGATGCCGAAGCGGATGAGGCGGCCGGCGAAGACGGCGAGGAGGAAGGTGGGGGTGCGGACCTCGAAGACGCCGCCGGCGAAGGCGAAGAGCTTCCAGGGCGTGGGCGGGGGGAGGGCGGAGGGGATGAGGAGGGCGAGGAACTCCTGGTTTTCAAAGCGGTTGCGGAGCTGCTCGTAGCGGGCGCGGTCGATGCGCTTGAGGAGGAAGAGCTCGCCGCCGGCGCGGCCGAGGAGGAAGGGGAGGAGGCCTCCGATGGCGGAACCGGCGGCGCAGAGGAGGACGTAGGCCCAGGCGTGGCGGGGGTCGGCCCAGTAGTAGCCGGCGAGGACGAGCTCCATGGGGACGGGGATGGAGGAAGCGTCCATGATGGCGATGAGGGCGGCGCCCCAAACGCCCCAAGGCTTGAGGAGGGCGAGGAGGTGGAGGGTCCAGTGGGTGATGTGGGCGAGGAGGTGGCTCACGCGTCAGTGTCGGCAGTTGTTTTGGAGATTTCCACAGGATTGTCAGCGTCGGGGGTGAACGGTTTTGAGGAGCTGGCCGATATAGGGTGTGGGGATTTGGGGTCGGTGAGCAGGTTGGCGGCGTGCTGAAGGACGGGGAGGACGGCTTCCAAGGAGTTGGTGGCACCCCGCGGCGCGCCGGGAAGATTGAGGATGAGGGTTTGGCCGATGGTGCCGCAAATCCCTCGGCTGAGAATTGAGTAAGGGGTCTGTGCGCGGCCGTGGGCACGCATGTGTTCGCTCAGGCCTTCGAGAAGGCGCGTGCAAACGGCCCTGGTCGCTTCGGGGGTGACATCGCGTGGGGTAAGGCCGGTGCCGCCGGTGGTGAGGACGAGTGGATATTGGGCGGCGGCTTCGCGAAGGGCGTCTTCGATCATGGGCTGGTCGTCAGGGACGGTGGTGCTTCCGGCGGCGTGGAAACCGTGCGTTTGAAGCAGTGCGGCGACGGCGGGTCCTGACAGGTCTTGCTGCTCGCCGCGGAAGCAGCGATCGCTAACGGTGAGAATGAAAGCAGGGGTAGGCACGGATAAATTGTACGAGTCTCCCGCTTCGCGCGCAGTTCGACGCGCGCGCGAAGCGGGTTTGAAAGTCAAAGCTGCCTGCGCAGTTTTAGGCCCACATGTTCGAAGAGTGGAAAGGGAGCCGGCCTCCAATCTGCGCCGACGGGAAGGAACAGCGGAGAGTTGGAAGTGCCGCTTGAGGCCGAAATATGAGTACGCAGGGCGATGCGGGTTGGCTTACCGGTGCGTCGAAAGGATGAGAGAATAAAGAACTCCGGTTTGCCCGCGGGCGCGCCGGTTGCCTGTTATGCCTGCCACGGAAGCGCCGCCGCCCCAATCTTCGCTCCCCCCGCAACGGCCGGAGCCGCGCGCCCGCCGTAGCCGCAGTGCGCGTACGGCTGATTACGAAGGGCTGGAAGGGTACGATCTTCTCCACATCATCGACGAGCTCGAAGATGACCGGGAGCGGGTGGCGCTTCGTGAAAAAATCTGGATTGCGCTGATCCTGCACATTCTGCTGTTCGGCTATATATTTTTGGCACCGAAATACATCTGGCACGTCAAGGTGCGGGAGGTAGCATTTCAGAATAAGCAAAAGCCGATTACCGTCCTCGATCTGCCCCCCGATGCTTTGAAGCAGTTGCGGCCCGAAAAGCCGGCACCCTTGTCGGACAAAAACCGGCAGCAGCAATCCCCGAATCCCACTGTGGACCGCAAAACTCTTGAAGAGCTGCAGCGGATACGGCGGGCTGGTCCACCTTCACACATGCCTGCCGCCCCCGCCCCAGCCGCTCCCGCGCAGCAGGCACCGCAGGTGACGCGGCAGGCCCAAGCTGCTGCGCCGTCACCCAAGCCGCAGCCTGCCGCGCCGCCGGTGCCGGCAGGGCAAAACGCGCAAATCGAGGCACCCAAGCCGCAGCCGACCAAGCCTAACTTCTCCACGGGCAATCAAACACCCGGCCAGCAGCTGGCGCAAGCGGCGCGGGCTGCTTCGCAGGGTGCCACGGGCGGCGGCGACATGGGCGCGAATGCGCCCTCTGAGCACCCGGGCGACAAGGGCGCGGTCGATGTCCTGTCTGACACGCTGGGGGTCGATTTCGGCCCGTATATTCAGCGGGTGATCTATGACACGAAGCGGGCCTGGTATCCGATCATTCCGGAGGTGGCGCGGCCGCCGATTCAAAAGCAGGGCCGAGTTCTGATCCGGTTCAAGATTTTGCCTGATGGTTCGGTGAAGGAGATGAAGTTGGAAGGGCCCTCCGGGGATGTATCGCTGGACCGAGCTGCTTGGGGCGGCATCACTGGTGCTGCGCCATTTCCGCCGCTCCCGAAGAACTTTAAGGGACCGTTTCTAGAGCTGAGATTTTACTTTCTCTACAACGACAACGCGGGTGGGCGGTGAACGCGGTGCGGCAGCGGGATCGGGCATTAGCGAGGCGGCGGCAGGGAATCGGTTTGGTCCTGCTCGCGGCGCTTATCTTGCTGGTGGTTCTGTGGCGCGCTCCGGCGGGGTGGGTGTTTCCTCCGGGTTGGTGGCGGGTGTTTTGACCGGCATAGCAAGCACGAAGAAGAAAGAAGTGTGCTGGCCGGTCTCGAGCACTGCAAAGGCCGGCAAACCTTTGCTGGAAAACCTCCGCGATGACGATGCCCTGGAACTAAGCTCGAGTCGAAGAAGGCCATCGACGACCTCCTTCGACGGCGCGGCAATGGCTCTTGGGGCCGGGGTGATTATGAGACGCTCGCCTGCGCGAACATGATCGAATCCGGCGTTTCCCCGAAGGCGGCCCGGAAGGGGATAAGCTCGGTGTTCTCCAGTTGCAGGCGGCCGGCCGGGATTACCGCGGATGCGGCGCGGGTGGGATGGGGTCTTTCGCCTGCCGCGCCCGCGTGATGGACTCGGCCCAGCGCGGATTACCCAGCCGGGTGCCGCGTTCCGTGCGGCTGGGCCAAGCCGCTCGCGCCCTGGCGCTCGGTGAACGCGGGAGTAGGCGACAAATTACGTGTCCGGGGCGGCCATTGCAGGCCAGTGTGCCTGCTTGAACGCCCCTTTTCAGTGAGTACAGCCCTTAGCTGTATGAGCTGTTGACGAATACTCATGGCGAAGCAAGATGAAAATCTTCCCGACTTCCAGGAGCGCTGGGAAGCTCAACTCCGCAAGGGAACGCTCGAGATGGCAGCCCTGGCTAGTCTCTGGGGCAAGCGACTCTATGGTCTGGAAATTCTCCGGTCTCTCGCAAGCGATGCGCAGCTCGCGCTTGGTGAGGGCACGATCTACCCAATCCTTAACCGGCTGAAGACCGAAGGCCTGCTCGTCTCCGAGTGGGTCGAGGCCGAGGCCGGCCGTGTCCGGCTTTGCTCCATGGCCCAAGCTTGGGTTGGCTTTACCCGCGGGCTTGGCTGCCTGCTTGCACCCGTACTGGAAGCACAGGAGTTGGTGAAATGACAGATCAGCAAAGACTTGAACAGTACCTTTCCACCTTTCGCGCTGCACTTCATTCCACGCCCGAGCCGCAGCAGGGTGAGATCGTCCGAGAGATCACCGCGCATATCCGTGACGCAGCCGAAGAACCGGGCACCACGATAGCGGCAGTGCTCGCAAGGCTTGGCTCTCCGGAGACTCTTGCCCGGCAGTACGGCGAAGGGGCGCTTCTACAGACGGCCCGCCGCAGCCTTTCGCCACTGCTGCTCATGCGAGCGTCACTGAGGTAGGCCACCAAGGGAATGCTCGGTCTCTTGGTTTTTTGCTGCGCTGCCGCCGGCTATCTCACCGGTGCCGGCATGATCCTGAGCGCTCTGGCGAAACCGTTTTTTCCCACTGCCATCGGTATGTGGCGGACGACGCCGCATAACCTTACGGCTGGTATGGTGGCGGCGAACGCGCAGCCAATGCACGAACTTCTAGGGTGGTGGTACATACCCTTGGCCCTAGGCATCGGTGCCGTGCTGATTCTAGTCACCACCCTGATCATTCGCGGGTGCCTCTGGATTTCGTCGCAGACCGAGAGCCTGAGTCCCCGCCTTACATTGGCCCTGGCTCCAGTTGTGGATCGGGCTTAGGCCCGAACTCTGCTGAGAAGACCATTTCAGTGGATACGGAGCTTAAGCAGATCGCTTTCTACAATGCGGTTAAGTCTTACCTAAGTCGGCCTAACTTGCACCCGGAGCTCAGCATTACGACTGGAACCTGTGACGCGCATCATTTCCAGAGCTTTACCAAGTTCCGGACCATGCGCATTTGGGCTCGATAGCCAAGCCAGCGGCGCAAACTCCATAGGCGTTTCGCATCCGGGCCTACAAGATAGCGTAGCCGGTCGCTTTGATCATTCGCAGCTTCGAAGATCGTTGCCGCAACAAGTTCCGGGGCGCTCCGCTTCTTGATCAGCCGAGCGCGTCCGGCATTTATCTTTTCCATGACACTCACATAGTCCGGCAAGTGCAAGTAATCCAGCACATCCATCGATCGTCCACCGAAGTTCGTGCTGGTCACTCCCGGCTCGACTACCTTTACCCTGATTCCGAAGGAACCCAACTCGTACCACAGGCCTTCAGACAGGCCCTCCACCGCGAACTTTGAAGAATTGTAAACACTGTAGCCGGGAGCAGTGATAAGACCTCCGATGGAGGTCACATTGATGAGCACGCCGGCCCGGTTCGCCCGAAAGTGTGGAGCGATTGCTTGCACGCATTCGATGAGTCCGAACACATTGACATTGTACTGGCGCGTGATTTGCTCTCGGGAGGCCGCTTCCACAGGGCCGTATGCGCCATAACCTGCGTTGTTCACCCAAACGTCGACCTTCTTAAATACAGCAAGAGCTTCCGAGATAGCCTTTGTCACGCTGGCTGAATCCTCCACGTCAAGTTTAACGAGCTTCAGCCGCTGGTCCTCGACAAGATCCTTCTCGGCGGAAGGATTCCGCATGGCCGCAATCACATTCCAGCCCTTTTGTTTGAAGAACTGCGCTGTCGCTTTGCCGATACCGCTTGACGCTCCAGTCACGACAATCGTCTTTGATTCAGTCGCCATTGCTATCTTCCTTTCGCCGCATTCCGGCAAGCATCGCCCCAAGCATGGAGCGCAGTTCTTTACGGAAATCGATGACCATGTGAGCGAGACGCGGTTCCTGCGCCATCGCCGCTTCTACCGCCGGTGAGGGATACGCCATTTGACACAACCCCAGGATGCAAACTTGGAGCCAGCGGAGGAAGCGCCGCGCCTCCTCATGACTTGCAAGCTGCAGAGCCGGGGCGAGAAGTTTCGCGGTCGCGGACAGCCCAGCATCAAAGCTCAGCTTGAACTCTCGTGCGGTTTCTACCGAAACGTTCCGTTCCAGCACGCTATGCAGCAGTGCCGCAAGCCGAAGGAGTTCATTGCGGCCGGCGAGCGAATCCACTATCCAGTCAAGAGCGTTTTCCGGTGCTGGAAACTCCTGCGCAGCCGCGCTGAGATATAACAGCCAAGCCCGAATTTCGCGAGTCAAAAGCGTAAGGAATATCTCCTCGCGTGTATCAAAGTACAGATACAGAGTTCCCTTCGCCAGGCCAACACTGGCCGCGATCGTGCTCATGGAGATGGTTTCAAAACTTTGTTTGCAGAAAAGATCCTGCGCAGCGGCCAAGATTACATCCCGCCGCGCATCTTTCAGCGAATCTGTAACAGCTCGGCGGCGCACCACGATCGCGGAACGCTTACTGACCACGCGTCACTTATAAATGACTCGTGGTCAACTGTCAATCACATGCAGATCCTGTTCGTGATTGGACACATAGGCTTTTAGAACCGCGCTGCCAGGCCCGTGCTGCTTATTGGAGCTCCGGCGCGTTGGTGACCACCTTTGTCTCTTGCGTTTGTGACATTGTCTTCCGCGCTCGGAGGACTGGTGTGCATCCCATTCTCGCGCAGAGTGGAGCGCAGGCCCCCTATGCCTGCAAGGCGCACCCTTTCTTACTAGAACCCGATAGTTTAGAAAGTGCACCGGGCTGCTGTGGGAGCCGGAGCTTTGGAGCCGCGTCCAGCGATTGCAAACGGAACGCCAGTGAGGGCCTCAGGTGGATGGGAACGAACCCGAACCGCTTTTACTGATCGTGCTGGGGCCTACGGGGAGCGGCAAGACGGCGCTTTCGGTTGAGCTGGCGCGGCGGTTTGGCGGGGAAGTTTTGTCTTGCGATTCGGTGGCGGTGTACCGGGGCATGGATGTGGGGACGGCGAAGCCCTCCGCTGCCGAGCGCGCGGGGGTGCCGCACCACCTGCTCGACATAGTGGACCCGCCCGAGGCGATGACCGCCGGGGATTGGGCGCGAGCGGCGCGGCGGGCGGCGCGGGAGATCGCCGGGCGCGGGCGTTTGCCGGTGGTTTCAGGCGGGACCGGGCTGTACCTGCGGGCGCTGACCGAGGGGCTGGCACCCTTGCCGCCGCGCTGCCCGGCGGTGCGGGCGCGCCTGGCCGCGAGCGCTCAAAGGGGCTCGCCCGGGTACCTGCACAGGATGCTGCGGCGGCTGGACCCTCCGGCGGCGGAGCGCATTCACCCCCGGGACGAGCCCAAACTGCTGCGCGCGCTTGAGGTGGCTCTGCTCCAGCCTTCCTCGCCCGTGTCGAGCGCCGTAAGGGACCCTTTGCGGGGTTTTCGGCTGCTGCGGATCGGGCTCGCGCCGGAGCGGGCGGCCTTGTACGCGCGGCTGAACCGACGGGTGGAGGGGATGTTCGCGGGCGGGCTTGTGGAAGAAACGCGGGGGCTTTTAGCGCGCTGGAGCTCCCCCGCTCCGCAGGCGCTGGGCGCGCTGGGATATCGGGAAGCGGCCCGGGTGCTTGCCGGGGAGATGACGGAAGCCGAGGCGATCGCGGCGGTGGCGCAGGGCCACCGGAACTATGCCAAACGGCAGATGACCTGGTTCCGCAAGGAGCCGGAGGTGCGGTGGTTCGCGGCGTTTGGGGAAGCGATTGCCGAAGATGCAGGGGAACTGGTGCAGGCCGCGCTCTGAAATTTAGGTAGGTCGGCGCGCTGAATAGGTGTCTCGAAACTATTCCTTGCAGCCGCGACCGGAAGGCGCCCGGAGGTTTGCTAGGTCCGCATGGGGCTCGCGATCCTTGCCGCGAAGGGGGCCCGGGCGGGTGCGGAGCAAAGGCAAGACGAAAAAGAGATGCGGGCGATTCTTTGGCGATCTCCGGCTTTTAACCGAGCACGGCTTCCAATGGGAAGTCGTTTACCTTTTACGGAAGGGAAGTTTGCTGCCGAAGCGGCAGCCAGGAGACGGGGCGATGGGCATCCATAAAGGGCTGTACGCCGGGAGGATTGAAGGGGACTTCGTGGTGTTTCTGATCGGGGCGCGGCTCAACCGGCTGGCGCTGGTGCACAAATGGCTGCCGGTGGTGCGGGCTATGCCGCGCATGCTGAAAGAGCTCGCCGGGCGTCCGGAGCTGGGGCTGCTCCATGCCGAATCGTACATGCGAGGAAGATCGTTGATCGTAGTGCAGTACTGGCGGAGCTACGACCAGCTCCATGCATACGCGCACGCGAAGGACAAGCACCACCTGCCGGCGTGGGCTGCTTTTAACCGTGCCGTCGGCGGTAACGGAGCGGTCGGCATCTTCCACGAGAGCTACCTGGTGCGGGCCGGCGAATACGAATGCGTGTACGGCAACATGCCGCGCGTGGGGTTGGCGCGGGCGGGCGAGCAAGTACCGGCTACAGGACGCATGCGGGATGCCCGGGGGCGGTTGAGCGCATCAGGAATGGAGCACGCGCAGCCTACTGCACAACCAGACTGATGGCGAGGCTGTGTTCGAGCACGGACGAGCCCTGATTGCCGTCTACAACGACGGTGATGGGAAAGGTGCCCGTGGGCGTGCCCGTCGCGACCGACGGCGGGTGGTGCAGGTACCCGTAGCGCTGCGAGCAGCCGGTGAGGGCACCCGCGGTGAGCACCAGCAACGCGCCGAGCAGGGCTGTTCCGTGCCAAGACCGGCGGCGGCGCGCGAAGCCGAGCAGCAAGAGCGCGCCCGGGAAAGCAAGCGCCAAAGTGGTGCCGCCGCGGAGCGGAAAAAGGCTGGAGCTGGCCTTGCCGGACGGCCCCTGGGTTTGGAGCTGGAGCGTGGTGGTGAAAGTGCCGTCCGCCGTGAGGCTCTGCTGCGTGGGGTTGAAGGCGCAGGTGACCTGGGCGGGAAGTCCTGTGCAGGAAAGCTGGATCGCGCCCGCGTAGCCGCCGGCAGAGCTCACAGTAAGGGTAGTGGTGCCATAGGAGCCGCGGGCGGCGGTCACGGTGGTGGGGCTGCCGGTGACGGAAAAGTCGGGGGTCGCGGCGGTTGCGGCCGGCAGGTCTGCTGCGGGGGAAACCGAGCTTGCCAGGGAGTCGTCTGTCGGGTGATAAGCGGCCGCGACCGGCAGGGCACTTGCGCCGGTGACGGTGGTGAAGGTGCCCACTGGCACAGCCACAGGGGCGAGCGTGGCTGTGCCGTCCGGGCCAACGAGTGCGGAGCCTAGGGACTGCCCGTTGGGCAAGAGGAAGTCCACGGTGCCGGTTGCGACCGGCTCCCCGGCGGCCGTGTGGACGGCGGCGGAAACGGTTGCTCCCGCGACGGAAACGTTGGTACGGGTGGGCGCGGGAAGCGGTGCCGCTTGCGCGGCGAACACGGGCAGGAGCAGGAGGAAAACGGAAAGCAAGGATGGGAAGGAGTCGGGGTGCATCTGCCGCATGTGTCGGTGTCGTTTCCTGGGGTGCCGGAGGTTGTACGATCGGCCGCACGGGCGGCCAAGGGCTATTGTAGCGCCGGAGGACAAAACGGGCCTCAGCAGGCGTTGCGCAGCGACGGCCAATGCTAGACTGATGGCTTATTTTCAGGGGTCGCGAAAGGTTTCCGCTTGCCGGACGGAGTCAATAAAAAGAGCAGTGCGCCGGAAACCTACGCTGGGGCAGGCGTGGATATCGCCGCGGGCGATCGGGCCAAGGAGCGGATCAAGGAGCTCGCGAAGTCGACCGCAACCCTTGGGGTTTTGGGCGGGGTTGGCGGGTTCGGAGGGCTGTTTCAGCTGGATGTGGAGCGGTTTCCCGAACCCGTGCTGGTGTCGAGCGCGGACGGGGTAGGGACCAAGCTGAAGCTCGCGTTTGCGACCGGCGTGCATGGAACGGTGGGCGCGGACCTGGTGAACCACTGCGTGAACGACGTGGCGGTGCAAGGGGCGACGCCCTTGTTCTTTCTGGATTACCTGGCTACGGGGCGGTTGGCGCCGGAGGTGGTGGCGGAGGTAATCGGGGGGATCGCGGGGGCATGCCGCGAGAACGGCTGCGCGCTGATCGGTGGGGAAACGGCGCAGATGCCTGGGTTTTATGCGGATGGGGAGTATGACCTGGCCGGAACGATGGTGGGGGTTGTGTCGCGCCGGAAGCTGATCACGGGCAAAGGGATCCGGCCCGGGGATGCGCTGCTGGGACTTCCCTCTACGGGGCTGCATACGAACGGCTACTCGCTGGCGCGCAAGCTGCTGCTGGATACGGCGGGCTACCGGCTCGACGAGCATGTCCCCGCTCTTGGGGGGCGCGTGGGGGAGGTGCTGCTGGCGACCCATCGCTCATACCTCAAGCCTATGGAGGCGCTCGCGGAGGCTGGGCTGGTCGCGGGCATGGCGCACATCACAGGCGGCGGCATCACGGAAAATCTGCCCCGGGTGCTGCCGCCGGGCTGCGCGGCGGAGGTGCTTCTAGGCTCTTGGCCTGTGTTGCCGGTCTTCGAGCACCTGCGGGAGCTGGGCTCGGTGGCGGACGACGAGATGTTCCGAACCTTCAACATGGGCGTAGGGCTGGTATGTGTAGTGCCGAGCGCCAGGCTGGGGCAGGCTGAACAAACGCTCCGGCGCATGGGCGAGCTTTTTTTCCAGATCGGCGCGATCGTCGAGGGCGAGCCGGCGGTGCGGTATGTGGGGCCGGCCGGGCGATGAGCGCGCGCCACAGGATTGGGGTGTTGCTGTCCGGACGGGGGTCGAACTTCCTGGCTCTGGCGGAGGCGGCCGCAAGCGGCGCGATTCCGGATGCGGAGATCGCGTTGGTGTTGTCGGACCGGGAAGACGCGCCGGGTCTCCTGCGCGCTCGGGAGCTTGGCATTGCGGCGACGGCTGTCCCGCAGCGTGGGCGCGGCGACCGGGACCGCGCAATGCTCGAGCGCTTGCGGGCGCACGGCGTGGAGTGGGTGTGCCTCGCCGGCTACATGCGGCTGCTGTCGGGGGAGTTCGTGCAGGCGTACCCGGAGCGCATTCTGAACGTTCACCCCTCGCTGCTGCCCGCTTTTCCGGGGCTTGCCGCGCAACAGCAGGCGCTGGAGTACGGAGCGCGGATGGCGGGGTGCACGGTGCATTTCGTGGATGAGCAGCTGGACCACGGCGTCATCGTCGCCCAGGCGGCGGTCCCGGTGCTCGCCGGGGACAATGTGAAAGCGCTTTCCGAGCGCATTTTGGCTGAAGAGCACCGGATCTACCCCAGGGCCGTTGCGCGCGTGCTGCGGGGCGGCTGGCATGTGGAAGGGCGGCGCTTTGTGGAAATTGTCTCGTAAGGGGGCAGTTACCCGAGGGGTATTGAAGTTAGCACGTCTTCGATACCTTGAATGTAAAATCCGCACCCTTCGCGCCCTCCGGCGCGTCTGACAGTTGAAGATATTTTTACAAAGCAACTTCCCCGAAGGTCCCTGGCTGGCGCTGGGGGCGAAAGAGGACCGATGTCACACACACCTATGACGCCTATGCTCGAAATCATCAATTCTCCGCGAGTGTCGACGCCGACGCGCCGGGCTTTGGAAGGGCGGCTTGCACCGATTCCTGCGGACTACAAGCCGACCTGCATCAGCCCGGAGGCATTTGCCGTTCTGGAGCGGGTTCTGAGCCGCTTATTCCCGGAAGACGAACACGGCGCACCCGGTGCCGATGAGATTTCGCTCGCCGCGCGTTTGGAGCGGCAGCGGGCGGCGGGCCGCGGCAACGGTTGGCGCTATGCCGGGCTGCCGCCGGATGCGCAAGCCTTGGCGCTCGGCCTGGAAAAGCTGGACTGGAGCGCGCAGCACCGACACCGGCGGCGGTTTGTGGACCTTACTGAGGATCGCGCCGACGCGCTGCTGCACCGCGTGCAGAACGGTGAGGAAAAGTGGGAAGGGCTGGACGCGAGCCGATGGTTTGAGGAGATCCTGGCCGATGCGACGGAGCTTTACGTGTCGCATCCGGCAGGCATGGAGCTGATGAGCTTTGACGGGTTTGCGGACGAGCCCGCCGGTTGGTCAGGGGACCGCGTGGGGCTCGGAAACACGCAGGGCTGGGAAACCCGCGGCCGCGCGAAACTGCGGTAGTGGCGACTGGGAAGCGCAAGGACGCCGCGCAGAGCGGGATAGGCGTCCTCGCTTGCGAGCCTGCAGCGCCTATGCGCCGCTATGGCCATGATGAACGTGTCGATGCAGTCGTAATCGGTACCGGCGCAGGGGGCAGCCCACTGCTCGCCCGTCTTGCCAGGGCCGGGCTCCGGGTCGTCGCGCTGGAAGCGGGCTCATTTGTCGATCCAGGGGAGTTCGCCTCGGATGAAGTGGCGCAAAACTACCTGTATTGGCTCGACGAGCGGATCACCGGGGGCGACACTCCGGTCAACTTCGGAAAAAACAACTCCGGCATCGGTGTAGGCGGCTCCACTCTGCACTGGGGCGCTTATGTGCCCCGTCCGCAGCCGTTTCACTTCCGCCTCCATAGTGAGTTCGGGGCGGGGGTGGACTGGCCGCTCGGATACAACGACCTCCTGCCCTACTACGAAGAGGTCGAACGCTTCATTGGGGTTTCCGGGCCGGCGGAGTACCCTTGGGATCCGGGCCGGCGTTACCCCCTGCCGCACCTGCCCTTGAACGCCCCGGCGGAGCTGATGCAGCGAGGCTGCGCGGCAACGGGGCTGCGCACTGCGCCCGCGCCCTTGGCGGCGGTCAGCCATGCATACAGCGGGCCAAACGGGGACTACCCGGAGCGAGCCGCATGCGTGAACCGCGGGTTCTGCCATCAGGGATGCCGGAATGGAGCCAAGGCCTCCATGGACGTGACATATCTGCCCGCCGCGGTGCGGGCCGGGGCGGAGATTCGGGCGGGTGCCTTTGCGATAGATCTCGAACGCAGCGCTGACGGCCGCATCACGAGCGTGGTCTACCGGCAGGATGGGCAGGAGTTGCGGCAAAAGTGCGGGGCGGTGTTTTTGTGCGCGGGCGCGGTCGAGTCGGCGCGTTTTCTGCTGCGTTTGGGGCTGGGAAACAGCTCCGGGCAGGTGGGCCGCAACTTCATGGCGCACCCTTCTACGCAGATCTGGGGCACCTTTCCCGAGGACACCCGGCCTTATAAGGGTTTTCCGGCTTCGCTGATCACCGAAGACCCTATCCGGCCCGCGGACGCCGACTTTGCCAGTGGGTACCTCATCCAGAGTTATGGGATTATGCCGGTTACCTGGGCAGAGTCGGTATCCCGGGGCCGCGGGCTTTGGGGGTCGAAGTTAGCTCAATATCTGCGGTGCTACCCGAATGTCGCGGGGATGGGGATAAGCGGCGACTGCCTGCCGAACGCCGAAAACCGCGTGACCCTGTCCGATGAGCTGGACGAGCGCGGGCTGCCCAAGCCGTTTGTCCAGTTCTCAGCCGGGGACAATGAAACCCGCATGATGCGGCACGCGACTGCGCTGCTCAAGGAGATATGGGGCGCGGCGGGCGCGGCGGATATGTGGACGCTGAACCGGTTCGCGCACCAGATCGGCACATGCCGGATGGGGGATGACCCCCAAACCTCCGTCGTGAATAAGTGGGGGCGCTCGCACGACATAGCCAACCTGTGGGTGAGCGATAACTCAGTCTTTCCGACCGCGCAGCCCAGCAATCCGGCTTTGACGATTATGGCGCTGAGCCTGCGCTGCGCGGACGGGTTTCTCGCGCGCCGCTGAGGCCGCGCCTCCCAGCCCCGTGAGACCTTTGCCTTGCCGCGGCATCTAAATTTGACGAGGATGCATACATGCCAAGGTTGAAAGCCGTTGCACTGCTTTCCCTGGCGACCGTGTTTTCGCCCGCTGCAGCATTGTTGGGGCAGGGCGTTAACTCAGCCAGACCAGGAACATTGAACTATGTCGAGGGCCAGGTTTCCATCGATGGCCAAAGTGTCAGGCAGTCTGCCGTTGGTTCCGCGGCCGTCAATACAGGCCGTGTGATTGCGACCGGGAACGGGCGCGCCGAAGTGCTCTTAACCCCCGGAGTATTTCTGCGGGTGGGCGAAAACAGCGCCGTCACGATGATCTCGCCCGATCTGACGCGTACGGAAGTAAAGGTAGACCGCGGCCGCGCTGATGTGGAAGTGGACCGAATCTACAAGCAAAACCGCATCCTGGTGGATGAGGACGGGACGCGGACGCGGCTGCTCAAGAATGGACTGTACGCCTTCAACGCCGGGGACAGTACGCTCCAAGTGTTTAGCGGCAAGGCTGCGGTGCTACCGGAGGAGGATCAAGGGAAAGCCGAGATCGTCAAAGGCGGGCGGGAGCTGGCGTTCAACGGCGAAGGAATTAAGCCGCAGAAGTTTGATAAGAAAGCCGCAGAAAATGGGCTATATCAGTGGAGCAGCCTGCGCTCGGAGTACCTCGGCGAAGCAAACCAGCAGCTTGCCGGAGAGTATGCCGGCACAGCTGGTATCGCGCCGGGATGGCTATGGGATCCGGGATTGCTGGGGTATACCTGGCTGCCGGGCGATGGGGCATTCTTCAGCCCATTCGGCTATGGCTTCTACTCGCCGCTGGCGTTTAACGGCGGCTACGGCGGGTATGGGTATCCTTATGGCGGCTACGGCGGGTATGGGTATCCTTATGGCGGCTACGGCTATCGTGGCATCTACCAGCCCCGCGCTGTGAGTCGCGGTCCGCTAGGAATACAAGGCAGGCCTGTGTGGGGCTTCCGCGGTCCCGGTGGCGCGGGCCGGGTGGGCGGCTTCCACGGCGGCTTCCACGGCGGTTCCATTGGAGGTTTTCACGGCGGTTCAGTAGGCGGTTTTCACGGCGGCGGCGTGGGTGGCTTTCATGGCGGCGGCCGGCGCTAAACCTCATCGGTATGCCAGAGAGGTGCTGGTATATCCATGGGGCCGGTAACGGTAGGATAAGGGCTCCAGGCCCAACGCTGAAACCCAATCCTTTTGCATGATTCACGGACAAGAGCGGAGCACCCCGGGGATAGTTGCCGGGGTGCTTTTTTACTGATTCGCTAAACGCCGACCTTGGCGGGCTCAGGCTGCCGTGCCGCAGCGGCAGGCGCATCCGGCTTGCGGATGTCGATGCCGCCCTTGAAGAAGGCCCCGTCCTCGATGGAAATGCGCTGGGCGGCGACGTCGCCGGTCAGCGAGCCTTCGGAGCGGATATCCACGCGGTCGGAAGCGACCATGTTGCCCCGTACCTTGCCGAGCACCACGATCTCGCGCGCGGTGATGTTGGCGGAAACCTGGCCGTTGCGGCCCACAGTTACCCGGTTGCCGCTGAGGTTAATAGTTCCCTCGATCTTGCCGTCGATGTAGAGCGACTCGGAGCCGGTGACCTCGCCCTTGATGACGAGCGATTTACCGATGGTGGCCTGCTCGCCGGCCGCGGAGGCTTGGGATCCCGCCGTGCCGTTCGTCGCGGGCCGGGGGGCGGGCTCAAACGCGGGTGTGCCGCCCATGGGCGGGGTGGGGCGTACGGGTTCGGAGGGGGTGGTGGCGGGTTGGTTCGGTTTCCACATTGCTTGGGGGTGTCCTTTCGGTCGCCTGGGGGCGTTGTTCCTTTTCTGGCTGCTGCTTGATCCTGGGTTGGGGACGCAAAGCTTGAGGCTGAGCCGTTGGCTTGTTCCGCGCGCGGCGCGGGCAGGCTGCCGCGCTGGGGCGCGATCCTTTACGCCCCATCTTAAACATGGGGCCGCGCAAATGCGAGCCGTCCGTCCGCTTTTCATAGAAGAGGCGCACCCGCGGCGCTACATCCCCGCGGCACTAGGATAAGGGAATGACGGACAAAGAACTGCTGCGGCGGGTGGAGCGCTCTGCCGGGGCGCGCGCCGGGTATAAGCAGCTGGTGCGGGAGCTGGGCCTGGGCGGCGGACGGGAGCGGCGCGAGCTCCTGGAGCAGCTGGAGCGACTGGCCGCGCAGGGGCAGCTGGTCAAGGTCGACCGGGAGCACTGGGCGCTGCGCCGGGTGGCGGAAACGCGGGACAACCTCCTGGCCGGCCGGCTTGATGTGCATCGGGACGGCTTTGGGTTTGTGAGGGTTCCCGGCTCCACAGGGGGCTCGGATGTTTTTATTCCGCCCGGGGAGATGGGCGGCGCCATGCAGGGCGACCAGGTGCTGGTGGAACTCGCGCCGCCTCGCTTCCGCGATTCGGACCGCCGGGAAGGCCGGGTCGTGCGCGTGCTCACGCGCCGCAACCCGACCATTGTCGGCATCTTCCACTACGCGCGCGACGAGCGGCAGGCCGGGCACCGGGTGGTGGCGTTTGACGAAAAGATCACCCAGCCCTTGGTGATCCCGTTCGACGCGCCTTTGCCCGAAGCGCGGGCGGCGCTGCGGACGCCGCACCGGGTTTTGGGCGAGGAAGCGCAAGCGCAGGTGCGCGAATACCCGGACCTCGAAGGCCTGGTGGTCGACGTAGAGGTAACCGAATGGCCGACCGAAACCCGGGCCCCGCGCGGGCGGGTGGTGGAGGTTTTGGGCCGCCAGGATGATTTCGGCGTGGACGTGGAGATGGTGATCCGCAAGCACCAGCTCCCGCGCGTGTTTCCGGAAAAGGTGCTGGCGGAGGCGCGGGCTGTGAGCGAGGGTGGAGGGTGGAGGGGAGAGGGTGAAGGGGAAAACCGAGTCCTTCGCTCCGCTGCGGATGACCCCTCGTCTATGGCAAGACGCGACTTCCGGGGGCGGACCATCGTCACCATCGACGGCGAAACGGCCCGCGACTTCGACGACGCAGTGGAAGCGCGGGAGCTCGGAGATGGGACCTGGGAGCTCGACGTCCACATCGCGGATGTGGCCGAGTATGTGCGCCCGGCCTCGTTGCTGGACCTGGAAGCGCGTTTGCGGGGCACAAGCGTGTACTTCCCGGACCGGGCGATCCCCATGCTGCCCCAGGAGCTCTCGACCGGCATTTGCTCGCTCAAGCCCGACGAGGACAGGCTGGTGCTCTCGTGCCTGATGCGGATCGATGGGCGCGGGGAGATCGTCTCGTATGAGGTGTGCGAAGGCGTGATCCGGTCGGCGCGGCGCATGACCTATACGGCGGTCGCGGCCTGCCTGGACGGGGACGAAGCGGCGCGGGCTGCGGTTGGGGAAGAGCCGGCTGCACGGTTCGACGAAATGGCCCGATTGGCGCGGATCCTGAACCGGAAGCGCGTGGAGCGGGGCTCGATCGACTTCGACTTGCCCGAGCCGGCGATCGAATTCGACGAGCAGGGCGCGATGCAAGGCGTGACGCGGGCGCAGCGGAACTGGGCGCATCGTCTGATTGAGGAGTTCATGCTGGCGGCGAACGAGGCGGTGGCTTCGTGGCTTGCGGACCATGCGCCGGGGCTGTACCGAGTGCACGAGAAACCGGACGCGAAGCGGATTTTGGACTTCGAGGACATCGCGGCCGGATTTGGGTACTCGCTGGGCGTGGGGAACCTGCCGGTAAAGCGGTTCGCGATGAAGAACGAGGGGCGGGAGCGGCGGCGGGCCTCTTCGCGGGGGCACGACGGCGGCCGGCCGATGCGAGCGCACGAGCTGCCCGAGGACATCCCCGTAACGCCGCGCATGTACCAGAAGCTGGCGCAAAGGCTCCAGGGCAAGCCGGAGGAGCGCATCCTGAGCTACCTGATGCTGCGGTCGCTCAAGCAGGCGCGCTACTCGGAGGAGAACGAAGGGCACTTCGCGCTGGCAGCTTCGTTTTACACGCACTTTACTTCGCCCATCCGGCGGTATCCTGACCTGATCGTGCACCGGGTAGGCAAGGCGTTGCTGCGGGCGGGGGTGAGCGGGCGCGGCGGGCCGGTGCGGGCTGATGAGCCTCCGTCGGAGTTCCGGGTGGGCTCGGAAGACGGTGCAATTCCGATTCCGATGGTGGAGCTGGCGGCGATCGCCGCCGAGTCGAGTGAAACCGAGCGCCGGGCAGACGCGGCGGAGCGTGAACTGGTCGAGTGGAAAAAAGTCCGGTTCATGGCGGGCAAGGTGGGGGAGGAGTTCGACGGCCTGATCCTGAACGCAACCAAGTACGGCCTGTTCGTTGAACTGACAGAGCTGTTCGTGGAAGGCCTGGTGCCGCTGGGTTCGCTGGGCGAGCTGGATGGGGACCGCTACCTGTACCGGGAAAACACGCGGGAAATCATGGGCGAGGTGTGGGGGCGGCGGTTCCGGGTGGGGCAGGCGGTGCGGGTCCGGTTGGAGCGGGTGGACGCGGTCGAAAAGCGGCTCCAGTTTGGGGTAGTGCCGCCGGAGGAAGATGCCGGCAGCCGCTTTGGGAGAACGGCGAAGAAGGTTGGCAAGTCAGGTGGGCGGGGAAGCGCTCCGAAGCGTCGCATTCCCGCACCGAAGGGCGTGGGCAAGCGGAGGCGGCGAAAACGGTGAGCCTTTCCTAAGGGGGCTCTCCTGCACGCAGGAGGACAAAACGCGGCGCTTCCGTGACACGCTTTTCCGCGAGCCGCTCAAACCGGGCCTGTTTCGACGGCGGGCTCGGCCGGTAATTCCGGTTTGGAGATGGCTGCTTCAGTGCGTCCTGAAGGCCAAATTTAAAGAATGTAGATCTCAAGAAACGAATAAGAGGGCGTTTCTCAGCAGCCAACGCATGTTGAGGGCTGGATTGCTTCTCTGATTTGCCTAAAAAATTGGTCGGGGAGAGAGGATTTGAACCTCCGACCCCCTGGTCCCGAACCAGGTGCTCTACCAGGCTGAGCCACTCCCCGACGGTTTGTGCTCGCGTGGATAAGCGCGCTCCCGGCGGGCGCTCACGGCACAGAAGGCTAGTGTAGCAGAGGGCCGGAAGCGCGGGAAGCAATGGCTACACTTGGACATGTCCTTGCTTTTCGATGTAATGGCGACCGGGAATGGAGGCGGTCGGCGGGGTCGCCTCCACCTGCCCCATGGAACTGTGGAAACACCTGCATTCATGCCGGTGGGCACGGCGGCGACGGTGAAAACCGTGCCTCAGGATGTGTTGGAAACACTTGGCGGCAAGGAAAAGGGCGAGCAGCCGGGCGCGGGCATTATCCTGGGCAACACCTACCACCTATACCTGCGCCCCGGGCACGAGGCGATCCGGCGCATGGGCGGTCTTCACCGGTTCATGAGCTGGGGGCGGCCTATCCTCACCGACTCGGGCGGGTACCAGGTGTTTTCGCTCGCGGACCTGCGCAAGATCACGGAGGAGGGCGTGCGATTCCGCTCGCACCTTGACGGCTCGCAGCACCTGTTCAGCCCGGAACACTCGATGGCCGTGCAGCTGGCGCTGGGGTCCGATATCGCCATGGCCTTTGATGAGTGCCTGGAGTACCCGGCGGACGAGGCGCGGGCCCGCGCCTCGCTTGAGCTGACGATGCGCTGGGCGGAGCGCTCGCTCCGGTACTGGGGGGCGCACAAGCATGAGGTTCCGTGGTGGGGAGAGGGTGGAGCGGAAAGGATGGAGAGTGATCCACTCGGCGGCGCGAAGCTTCAAGGAGCTCCTCAACCGCGCTGGAGTGCCCCAGAAGTTGCGCCCGATGCCCGCCCAAGCTTGTTCGGCATTGTGCAAGGTGGGATGTTTCCCGCGCTGCGGCGCGAGGCGGCCGAGCGCATGATTGCGTTGGATTTTCCCGGCTACGCGATCGGCGGGCTCGCGGTCGGGGAGCCGCGCGAGAAAACGCTCGAAATCATCGCCGAAACCCTGCCGCTGCTGCCCTCGGGCAAGCCCCGCTACGTGATGGGCGTCGGCTACCCGGAGGAGATCCGCGCTTATGCGCTGCTCGGGGTCGACATGATGGACTGCACCATCCCCACCCGGGCCGGGCGGCATGGGCTCCTGTTCAGTTCCGAGGGCCGGCTTAATATCAAGAACCGCCGCTTCGCCGAGGACCAAGGGCCGGCCGACCCCGAGTGCCCTTGCCCCGTGTGCGCCCGCTACACCCGCGCCTACCTCCGCCACCTTTGCGCGAGTGGGGAGCCGCTTGGGGCGCAGCTGAACTCGATCCATAACCTGGCGTTTTATCTTGAAACCATGCGGGAAGTCCGGCGGGAGCTGGCGGGCAAACCGGGTAACCCTGCTCTGTACACTGGGAGCGCGGCGGCCGCATCGGCTGCTGAAGAGCGGCACCAAGGGATGCCGGGGTAGGAGTATGCCGAGCCACTTGCGAAGCTTGGAAGACCGGCTCTTCGCGCGGGCCCCGCGGCGGCAACCGCAGGGCTTTGCCGAGCGCGGGAGCTTCTGGATGTTGCTTGCGGCCCTTCTCGCGATCCCCTGCAGCTATCTTCCCGGCTTCGCGGGCGACGCTGCGACGGCGGTGGCGGTGTTCGCGGGTTTCGTGCTCATCGTGCTGTTGCCCGTGCTGTTGTTTCGCTGGACGACCCGGCGGGCGATGTGGAAAGTGCGCCGCCGCTTGATCGCAACCTGCCTGCTGATGGGGCTGGCTCCAGTGGTTCTGTTTGGCACCCTGACCGCCCTGGCTGCCTATGTCCTGATGGGCCAGTACGCGACCAATACGGCCATGGCTGCTCTGGACGGCAATCTGGGGCAGGTGAAAGACGCGAGTGCGGCGCTGCTGGGGCTGGTGGGGCATGCGCTGGAACACAGGCACGGGGTGCGAACTGTCGCGCTGCCGGAGCCGTTTGAGTCCTCCATCGCAGCGCTTCGCCGTCAGGGCTTAACCCTGGAGGCTTGGCAGGATGGCGCGCCGCTGCGGGTGGGGGGCGCGCCGCTGCCGGCCGGCGCGCAGCCCGCCTGGCTCCACGCCGCCCTGCCAGGCGTGGTCTTCACAGGCATCGCCGCGGATGGCGGACGCTTGTACCTGCGCGCGGTGACCGGGTTTGGCCCGCAAGGCCACACGGTCATGGCTTTGGCCAGCCTTCCCCTCAGCGATACACGTTTGACCAGCCTGGCCCAAGGGTTGGGAGAGCTCAGGCTCATTGCGCATGCCAATGCGGGCGGCGATCCCGACCCAGACTCCGATGCTTCCGGGTCGAAGCCAGCCGCCAGTCCATTCCGCGCATTGCACGGCGGTGCCCTCCCGCCCTCCACGCATTTGTTGGACGCCCCCATCTTTTTCGCCCTACCCCTGCACCTCACCGACTGGACGACAGGGAACGGCATCGCCGCGCAGATGTTTGTGGTTTCGCGCCCGGGCCTGTTGTACCGCGAATTGTTCGCGAACTCAGTCGAGGTCGGCGTAGTGGCGCGCAATATCCTGCTGGGAATTGCGCTCGCGTTTTTCTGCATCGAGGCGCTCGCTCTTTTCATGGCGGTCCGGCTGAGCCGCACCATCACCCGCTCGGTCGCACACCTGTACGGCGCTACCCGCGAGATCGAGCGGGGGCACCTCGGGCACCGCATCCCTGTCAAGGGAAACGATCAGCTGGCGGCGTTGGAAACCTCCTTCAACACCATGGCCGGCTCGCTCGAAGCGCTGGTGGAGCACCAGCGCGAGCGGGAGCGCCTCCAACGAGAGATCGAGATCGCGCAGCAGGTGCAGAACACCCTGTTCCCCAGCGGCCCGATGCGCGTGGCCGGCTTTGAAATGCACGGCGTGTGCAAGCCGGCGCGCACCGTGGGCGGCGACTACTACGACTTCCTCCTGAGCGGGAACGGTCAGATTTATCTGGCTGTAGGCGACATCAGCGGCAAGGGCATTTCGGCCGCGCTGCTTATGGCTTCCCTGCACTCGGCCGTGCGTGCCTACGGTTTCGCCCACGGCGGCGGGGGCGCGGAGCGGGACGGTTTTCCGCCCCCGAGTAAGCTGCTCGCGCTGCTGAACCGGCACCTATACGCGAGCACGGCACCTGAAAAGTACGCAACGCTGTTCCTCGCCTGCTACGACACGGGGGCGCGGCGGCTGACATATGCAAACGCCGGCCAGCTGCCGCCTCTGCTCTTCCATGCGAACGGCAGCGTGGAGCGGCTGGACCGGGGCGGCCCGGTGTGGGGCTCATCGACGGCCTCAGCTATGAGGAAGGAACCGTCGCGCTGGAACCGGGGGCGCTGCTGGCCGCTTACTCCGACGGCATGACGGAGCCTGAAAATCACGGGGGCGAGTTCGGCGAAAGCCGCCTGGCCGCGCTGGTGGCCCGCGCGCACGCGCAGCCGCTCCCGGCCATTTCCTCGCTCGCCATGGCGGCCGTGCTCGAGTGGATCGGCACAGGGGAGCAGCCGGACGACATGACGCTGGTGCTGGCGCGGCAGCTATAAGCAGGCGAGCCCCCGGCTGAGGGCTTGACAGGCTGCCCTGGGCTCAACGAATCTTGTGGGTGGGCGAGTAGGCGTTTCAGGCGGCAAAACCACGCGCCGCCGCATCCCGCGCCCCGATCCGAAGCTCGCCACGATCGATCCCGCGAGCCGGCCTAGTCCGGCGCGAGCGAAACCTTGAAGGACATATCTTGACGCTCCCTTTCGCAGCCTTGGCGCTCGCCCTGCCGCCCGGCATCGGGTCCATTCTGCCGTTGATTCTTATCCCGGTGGTCTTTTACTTTCTGCTGATGCGGCCGAACCAGCAAAAGCAGAAGCAGTGGTCGCAGATGCTGGCGAATCTTAAATCCGGCGACCGAATCACGACCACGGGCGGCATCCGGGGCACGGTTTTCGCGCTGCGCGACGACACGCTGCAGATCCGGGTCGCGCCCGATGGGGTTAAGCTCGAGATCGCCCGCTCGGCCATTGCCTCCGTGACTACGGACGAGGACAGGAAGTAAATGCGCAACCGGCCCGGGGCCCGGCTCCTGATCATCTTCGCCACGCTGATTGTTTTCATCTTCGGCATCATCGGCATCCCGCACGGTTTCTCAGCTGCGGCCTGGAAGCAGGCGCTCGCCGACCGCATCCATCTCGGCCTGGACCTGCGCGGGGGGACGCACCTGATCCTGCAGGTCATGGTCGATGAGGCCGTGGGCGCGGCCGCCGACTCCGACCTGGTGCGCATGCAGAGCGATCTCCAGTCGGCCGGCATCGACGCGGCCGGCTCGAAGCCCAACCCCGCCCAGCCCGCCGTGCTGCAGTTCGCGGGCGTCCCAGCGGCAAAAATGAACGATGCGCGGGGTGTGCTCGCGAACCGCTACGGCGCGCAGTATGAGTTTGCCGACACAAACGGCGCCCTCGCCGCGACCATGAAGCCCAGCGCGGTCGCGGAGCTCAAGGCAAACACGCTGCAGCAGGCGGTCGACGTAATCCGGCAGCGCGTGGACACGCTTGGGGTTTCCGAGCCCATCATCCAGGAGTACAACGTCGGCTCGAACCAGATCCTGGTCGAGCTGCCGGGCATCGACGACCCGGCGCGCGTGAAGGACGTGATCCAGTCGACGGCGCGGCTCGAGATCCACCTGGTGGAGGGCGGGCCTTTCCCGACCGAAGCCGAAGCGCGCAGCTCCCTCGGCGGCACCGTCCCGTTCGACCAGGAGATTGTCCACGCGGCCCCCGGCGCGTCTTCGGCGAGCTCAGGCGACCAGGTCTATATCCTGAAGAAAACGGCGGAGGTCGCGGGCACCGACATCCGCGACGCTTCCGCGGGCACCAACCAGAACACCAACGAGCCCCAGGTCACCTTTTACCTGACCACGGCGGCCGGCAATCACTTTGCCGACTTTACCCAGGCGAATAAGGGCAAGGGCCTGGCAGTGGTGCTCGATAACAAAATTCGCGAGGTCGCGACCATCCGCGACCAGATCCGCGACACGGGCACGATCTCCGGCGGGTCCATGAACAACCAGCAGGCGCAGGATCTTTCCATGCTGCTGCGGACGGGTGCGCTTCCGGCTTCTATCCACTACCTCCAGGAAAGCTCTGTCGGTCCCTCGCTGGGCGCGGACTCGATCCGCCAGGGCGTGCTGGCGTCGGTGGTCGGGATGCTGGCCGTGATGGTGTTTATGCTCGTGTACTACCGGGGCGCGGGCATCAACGCGGACCTCGCGCTGTTCCTCAACCTCGTCATCCTGCTCGGCTTTATGGGCTACACCCACGCCGTGCTCACCTTGCCCGGCATCGCGGGCGTCATCCTGACCATCGGCATGGGCGTGGATTCCAATGTGCTGATCTTTGAGCGCATCCGCGAGGAGATGCGCGCGGGTAAAAGCGCCGCAGCGTCGGTGGATCAGGGCTTCGCGCATGCCTGGACGACCATCGTTGACACGCACGTCACGACGATCGTTTCGGCGGCCATTCTGTTTATCTTCGGCTCGGGCCCCGTCAAGGGCTTTGCCATTACGCTCACCTTTGGCTTGTTCGCGAACATCTTTACCGCGGTATTTGTGTCGCGGACGATCTTCGACGCCAACGTAAACCGCCGCGCGCGGGGAGAGGCGATTTCGATATGAGCGACAACGGGCAGGTGTTTTCCCCCGCCATGGGGCGGGGCGTACTCGTGTTTCTGTCGGGCATGGCGCTGGCCGGGCTCTCGTTTGTTGTTGAAGAGTGGATCGTGAAGACGGCCCAGGGCCGCGGCTAAACCCAATCCCCCCGCAGGAAGCACACCGTGGAACTGTTTCGCAATCCAAAGATCGACTGGCTGGGGAAAAAGTGGTATTTCCTCTGCTTTTCCCTCGTGTTCAGCGTGGCCGGCATCCTGTCGCTGCTGTTCTGGCACCATCTGCCGCTGGACGTGGACTTCAAAGGCGGCACGGTGGTGCGCATCCGGTTCGCGGATGCGCCGAGCCTCGGACGCTTGCGCTCGGCCGCAGATGCCGCCGGGCTGCGCGACGCGCGTATCCAGAGCTACGGCCCGCAGGCGAACCATGAGGTGCTGATCACGCTGCCGGAAGGGCAAACGCGCGAGTCTGCGCTCGACCAGGGCCGCGCCGCGATCGTCGCAACCCTGGAGCGGCACTACGCGCCCACGGGCGGGGCTGCCGCAGGGGGCAAGCTCGACCTCGACAACGCGGGGCGCGGCACGCTGGCGGCGTTTCTGGAGCAGGGAAATCCGGAGCACCTGCCCGCCGGGGATGAGAGCAGCGCGAAATACCTAGCGCAGGCCGAGGCCATTCTCCACTTTCGCGATGTGGACCACGGGGGCCTGCTGCCGTCGGTCGCGAGTTTGAACGGGGTGGCGGATGCGCCCGTAGTGGGCGCGCTTAAAAGCGGCGGATACCTGTCCGGCTTTACCGTCCGCAACGTCGAGATCGTAGGCCCTCAGGTGGGGGCGCAGCTGCGCAAGCAGGCACTGCTCGCGACCGTATACTCGCTGGTCGGGATGCTTGTTTACCTGTGGTTTCGGTTTGAGCTGATCTACGGCGTCGCGGCCGTGGTCGCGGTCTTCCATGACACCCTGATCACCGTGGGGGCGTTTTCACTCTTCGACAAGGAAGTCTCGCTGACAGTGATCGCGGCGATTCTGACGCTCATCGGCTATTCCATGAACGACACCATTGTCGTGTTCGATCGCATCCGCGAAAACCTGCGCCAGGCGCGGCGCGAGCCCTTGGCCGATGTCGTGAACCGGTCGATCAATCAAACACTGAGCCGAACCGTGCTCACCTCGGGGCTCACGCTTCTTGCAGTGCTTTCGATCTTCCTGTTTGGCGGCGAGGTGCTGCATAACTTCGCGTTTGCGCTGGTCGTCGGCATCCTCATCGGGACCTATTCGTCGATCGCCGTAGCGGCACCGATGCTGGTGGCCTGGCAGGAGCGCCGCGCGGGTTCAACGCGGGCTGCTGCGCTGCCCGCGGCCCGGCGGGCCAAGGCCTAAGCCGGGGTGTGCAGGACGGGGACACTGGGCCGCGTTTTTCAGCCGTGCGTTGCTTGTGGTACAACGTTTCCACCCGCAAAACACGCGGGTGCAGCAGCTTCCGAAGCGCGCCTGAAAAAAGCCGGGAACAAAGAGTGCAGGCTCCGGTGTCTATGTTCCCAACCAAGTTTGTTCCTCTCCGAGGTCGATCATGTTTGAAGACTCAATGGTGGAATCGAGCGGCAAGCTCAAGACCAAAAGCAAGTACTACACCATCATCGGGACCATCTTCTGGTGCGCGGTGCTTGCGGCCTTGATCCTGGTGCCATTGCTCTACCCTGAAGCGCTGCCGAAGGAGATGATGACGACGATGCTGGTCGCCCCGCCTCCCCCGCCGCCGCCTCCACCCCCGCCGCCTCCGCCGCAGGTCGTGCATGTTGTCCACGTGCAGCAGATGGACGAGATGACGCCGCCCAAGATTATTCCGAAGAAGATTGTCGTGGAGCCGGACCAGCCGCCACCGCCGGCGAGTGTGAGCGTTGCCGGCTTAGGTGGAACCGGCGCGGCCGGCAGCGGCATCCTGGGCGGCATGGGCACCGGCCCCGCGCCCAAGGTAGAAGTGGCCAAGCCGAAAAAGATCGCAGTGTCCTCGGGCGTCATGGCGGGCAATATCTTGTCGAAGCCCGAGCCGACCTACCCGGCGATCGCCAAAGCCGCGCGCATCCAGGGCACGGTGGTACTGTCCGCGACGATCTCAAAGACCGGT
Organism: Acidobacteriaceae bacterium; assembly: GCA_965218545.1. GTDB lineage: Bacteria > Acidobacteriota > Terriglobia > Terriglobales > Acidobacteriaceae > EB88. The sequence goes on from CBDCLB010000003.1 coordinate 636,212, forward strand.
ACCATCACCAACCTCCAGGTGGTGAGCGGGCCGCAGATGCTGGCGCAGTCCGCGCTCGATGCGGTGCGGCGCTGGAGGTACAAGCCCTACCTGCTGAACGGCGAGCCGGTAGAGGTGGAAACCCGCGTCAATGTGACCTTTACCCTGGGCGGTTGATTCCCAATTTTGCGGAGGCCGGCCCACTTTGGGACGCGCCTCCGCACTCGACACATCGGGCAGGCTCCATGGCAGCGCGGATTCCTGTATAACTTCGGTTCAGAAGCGTAAACAGCGGTACTTTCCCCAGGAGGGATCTCCACAGTGATTCTCGCTCACCTTTCGCAAGTCGCGTCCCCGGCAGCACTGGCACTCTGGTTTCAGGACCAGGCAGCTCCCACGGTCGGCTTTTCGCCGGTCGACCTTTGGAACAACATGGGCTGGCTGGCCCGCGGCGTGGTGTTCGTGCTTTTCATCATGTCGATCTGGTCGCTCGCGGTCATCATTGACCGCTGGATCTACTTCGCGGCGGCCCGGAAGCAGTCACGCGACTTTGCCCCCCGCGTCGCCGGCGCACTGCGTGAGAACAAGCTTGATGAAGCGATCAAGGTTGCAGACCGCAACAAGAAGTCCCACCTGGCTGAGGTAGTAACGGCCGGCCTCCAGGAGTTCCGCAACTACGGCGGCGGGCAGGTCACAGTTGAGCAGGTTGAGTCGTCCAAACGCGCCCTTGAGCGCTCGGAAGCCATCGTGCACGCGAAGCTGAAGCGCGGCCTCGGCGGTCTGGCCACCATCGGTTCCACGGCCCCGTTCGTCGGGCTGTTCGGCACGGTTGCCGGTATTTTGAAGGCCTTCCAAGAGATCGCAGTGCAGAAGACCCCCGGTATCGGCGCGGTGGCCTCCGGTATCTCGGAAGCGCTGGTGACGACCGCGTTCGGGCTCTTGGTAGCGATCCCCGCCGTGATGTGCTTTAACTACTTCACCAACAAGGTTGAGGCGTTCGACGTCGAGATGGACAACTCTTCTTCCGAGCTGGTGGACTACTTCCTCAAGCAGAACCGCCGCTAGACTGGCCTCATCTTTAAGGCTGACGGGCGAGGGTCGGGCAGCAATGCCCGGCCCGCAAAGCAAAATGGCCGTGCCGAGGGAGAACGGAAACCGAAATGGCAATTGTTACGCGGGACGAAGGACGCAAAGTCAACTCCAATATCAATGTCACCCCTATGGTGGACGTGATGCTGGTGCTTTTGATCATCTTTATGGTCATCACGCCCATGCTCACCAATAAGGTGAACGTTAACCTGGTGAACAGTAAAAACGCCATCACGATGGAGGACGCAAGCAAGGAAGATGCAGTCATAGTCGCGGTGACGCGGGACGCCAAAGTCTACCTTGGCCAGAACGAAATCGCCCTCGACCAGCTGGGCAATGCGGTACAGGACCGGCTCAAGGACAAGCTCAATAAAGTGGTTTATTTCCGCGCCGACCAGCGCGCCCACTATGGAACCGTGGAAGATGCGATTGATGCGGTACGCACGGCGGGTGTTGAGCAGGTTGGGCTCTTAACGGATCAACACGGACCTCCGGGCGCACCCGGAGCCGGCATGTAGCTTGCCGGCGCAAATCGACCTTTAAGAAGCGAGGACGCATTTATGGCAATGGGAAGCGGCGGCGGGCCTGGAGGGCTCGCATCCGATATCAATGTAACTCCACTGATCGACGTGCTTCTGGTACTCCTGATCATCTTCATGGTCATTGTGCCGGTCACGCCGCATGGGCTCGACGCAATGGTGCCGCAGCCTCCGAAAAATCACAACGAGCAGCCGAACGATCGGACCATTGTGGTGCAGGTGCTGGGCGGGGCCAACGGTCCACCGAGCTACAAGATCAACGAAGACCCGGTCGCACTCCAGGAGCTGCAAGGTAAGTTGAATCAGATTTACGCAGTACGGGCTACAAAGATCATGTTTGTAAAAGGCGACCCGAACCTGAACTTCCAAAGCGTTGCGCAGGTTGTCGATATCGCCAAGGCGGTCGGCGTGGACCATATCGGGCTCATTACTCCCAAAATCGAAGCGGGCCAGTAGGTCCGCTTCGGCATCTTTCCCTCCGCACTCCCGCCTATGCGCGGAAGCGTGGCGGGAGATACAATCGCTCCGCAGACTCATTGCTCTAAATTCCCGCTGCGTTTAGACAGGGCCACCCTGCCGATCGAAGGAGATGAAAAACAGAATGAATCGAATCGCACGTGTTCCGGTGCTGGCCCTGGCGGCGCTTTCGCTGCTGGCCTCCTCAACCGGGTGCAAGCGCCTGGAAGCCCGCGATCAGCTAAACAAAGGTGTGCAGGCCTACAAGTCGGCCAAGTACGACGAAGCGATCGGCCACTTCCAGAATGCGGTGAACCTGGATCCGACGTATCCGATGACCCGGATCTATCTGGCGACAGCCTATGCGCAGCAGGTGGTCCCGGACCTGAGCACACCGGACAATCTGAAGAAGGCCAATCTCGCCATCGGCAGCTACCAAAAGGTTCTTGATAATCATCCGAACGATCCGACCAGCTTGAAGGGTATTGCCGGCCTGTACTTCAGCATCGGTAATATGGACCTTGCCAAGCAATGGCAGCAGAAGGTCATGCAGGCCGATCCGAAAGATCCGGAGGCGCCGTACACAATCGGGGTCATCGACTGGAAAGCGGCTTATAAGAACGCTGTCCAGGCTTTGGCGTCGGAAAACCTGACGGATAATGGCCTCGGCAATCCTAAAATGTCCAAAAAGGTGTGTGCCAAGCTCAAGGATGAGAACACGCAGCTTGTCACTCAAGGGCTGGACTACCTCCATAAAGCGGTAGACATCCGCCCCAACTATGACGATGCGATGTCTTATCTCAATCTGATGTATCGCCGCAAAGCCGATTTGGATTGTGGGGACACCGAAGCGCAAAAGGCGGACATTGCGCAGGCCGACCAATGGCGTGATAGGGCCATGGGGGCGCGCAAGCAGAATGAGATTGAAAAGGAAAAGAAGAACTCGGGCGGTATCGTGCTGGATAGCAGCAAGTAGTCCTTTTCCAGTATTGGAGCATTGAAAACCCCGGGGACTATCCCGGGGTTTTTTCATCTGTGACCCACAGGCCTAGCTGAGCCGTTCCGCCTTTCCAGACTGCCAGGATCGGTAAGCTGCGTCGAGCACGCGCTGGTTCACCAGTCCCTCTTCGCCGGACGCCCGGTAGGCCGCAGCTCCTCCGCTTGCGGCCTCCGCGAAGCCATCCAGCATGCGCGAAAAGGCGTCCGCATTCGAAACCGGCTGCTCCAGCACAACCTGGCCGCCTTCGCGCAGCACCAAGGAGACGGGATGGTCCACGGTCATGGCGTCCTCGCAGACCAGCGACCCGCGCTCGCCTACCACTTCCATCAGTGAGCGATACGCCGCCCGCGTTGTCAGCGTAACCGCGCCTATGGCCCCCGACGCGAACTCGAGACTTACTACGGCGTGCGACTCGACCTCACCGGAGGCCGCGTCCCGGTGCGCAAGCGTGCTCACCGCCGCAACCGCATCGCCCAGCACGTAGCACAGGGCGTCAATGCAGTGGATGCCGACGTCACCAATGGGTCCTCCCAGCGCGAGCGTGGGATCGTTGATCCAGGCGCGGGGGCTTTTCGCGGTTTCGTAGCAGAACTGCGCATGGGCCAGCTGCGGTTTGCCGATCCGGCCTTCAGCGATCCAGCGCCGCATCAGATCGACGGCCAGGTTGTAGCGCATGTTTTGCGCGACGCCAAACAGCACCCCCGCATCCCGCGTGGCGACGAGCATCGCTTCGACCTCGCCCGCATTCATTGCGAGCGGTTTCTCGCACAGGACCGGCTTGCCGGCTTTGGCCGCGAGCAGGACGTGCTCGCGATGGAGCGCATCGGGAGAGACTACAAAGACCGCATCGATTTCCGGCGAGGCACATAGTTCTTCAGCCGTGCTGAATACGCGCGGGATGCCGAACCGGGCAGAATCCCCGGCAGCTTTCGCCGGGTCGCGGCGCCAAAGCCCTTCAAGCCGTGCCACCCGCGCGCCCCGGAATGCAGGCACCAGCCGTTTGGCTGCGTGATGTCCAAACCCAAGAATCCCAAACCGCACTTTGCACTCCTCGCCTACTGGACGCCATTCTTGAAAATGTCTTCCGCATAGTAGTTTTCCACCCGCGCCCGGTCGCGCAGCACTTCCAGGTAAGCGTTCTTCAGCAGCTGCGACTTGGTCTCGCGCAGCTGCTGCCGGATGGACTGCTGGACGCGCGGATCGCTCAAATCCCGCTGGCCCGCGGCCTCTTTATCAAGCAGGCGATAGATCGCGTACCCACCCGACTTGTGGGTTGTCGGGTCCACAAGCGGGAGAATGTCGGTGATCTGCCCCGGTTTGAGCTTAGCCACGGCGTCATAGACCGTCATGTCGCTTTTCAGCTGCGACTCCGGAAAAAAGCCCATGTCGCCGCCGCTCGAAGCGTTGTCGGGCCGCTCGGAAAAGTTCGCGGCCAAGGTGCCGAAATCCTCGCCGCTTTCCAGGCGGTTGTGCAGCATCTCGATCTTGCGCTTCGCTTCCGCCTCATTCATCGCTTTCGAGTTTTGGAGATTGCCGACCCCGGCAGCTTCTCCGGACGGCGCGGGGCGGGCGGTCACGACTATCTGCGCCAGGTGGTACTCGGGTTCCACAAGGTTGTACTCGTTTTTATGGGCGTTGTAGTAAGCCGAGATATCCGCGTCGGTGATGTTGATTTTAGAGTTGACTTCTTTGTTGAACAGCTTTTCAGTCGTCTTCGCGCGGCGGATATCGCGGCGCAGGTCATCGAGCGTCAGGTGCTTTTCCGCAAGCCGCTTGTTGAACTCTTCCTGCGTGAAAGGCGCTTTCATCTCGTTGATCTGGCTGTCCACTTCTTCGTCGGTCGCCTGGAGGTTCAGCTTCGCCGCGCGCTGCGCAAGAATTTCCTCGTCGATCAGCTGCCGCACGATGTTCAAGCGAACGATATCCGCTTGTTCCTTGGAAGGGTTTCCCTGGTTGCCGTTTAGGGAGTTCTGGTAGAGCGCTTCGACGTCCCCGGCATTGATCGGCTTAGCATTGACCTTGGCGACTACGTTGGCGTTATGCGCGTGGGCGCAGCCTGCTAACGCGAGCGCGATAGCCAGGGTGAACGCCGCAAACCTGCGGGCGGGCCGGGTGCCTTGCAGGCTTGTGCTCGGGCGAAGTGGGTGGGTACGGGTCAACAGGGTTCCTTAGGTTGTGTGCCGGTTCCGGGTAGCGGGCGTTTCGGAACCGAGCGGGGGAGTGCGCGCTACTGTGCGCCGCCCGCGCCCGGCTTCGTTGCCGCTTCCGGCTTTGAAGCAGGCTCAGGGGGTGGTGTGATGCCCTGTGCGCGGAGCGCGCGATCAATGGCGGCCCACAGATAGGGCACGGGCTGCGCGCCTGAAACCCGCTCCCCATTGATAAACAGCGCCGGCGTCCCATCCACCTTGAGTGCTTCAGCTTCCTGCATGGAGGCGTGCACGGCTGTCGCATCCTGCTTGGTGACACAGCTATCCAGCGCCGCCGCGTTCAGCTTGCCGCGCGCCCCTTCTTCCCGGGCCAGCTTATCGAGCATGGCGTCAGATTTGGCCGCATCCCGGTCCGGGCCGGTGATATCTTCCCCGTGCGTGTGCAGGTAGTCCACGTAGTTCCAGTAGGCCTGCCCGTTCTGGTCCGCGAGGCAGTCCGCGTCGACTGCGGCGTGGAGCGCCCAGGGATGGATTTCGGTGAGCGGGTCGTCCTTGTAGACGATTTTGATTAAGCCCTTGTAGTGGTCGAGCGTTTCCGGGAACAGCTCGGCGTGCATGCGGGCGCAGTATGGGCACTCCAGGTCGTCGAAGTTTACGATTTCGACCTTTGCGTCCTTGTTGCCGCGCACCGGGCGGCCGTTCGTCGGGATGTTAAGCCCAGGGATGTCGTCCAGGCTGTACTTGGAAATGCGCTCGAGCGTTTTCCCGTCCTTTGAGAGCAGAAAATCAAGCGATTGCTTTTGGGCTGGATGATCTGTCGGATAGAACTCGACCCGCACGGTGTCAAAGCCCGGCACTTCGCTGGGGCTGCGCGGGCCTGGCGCAATGCTCCAGTTGGGCGGCACACCCAGCTGGGAGCGGACCGTCAGTTCAATCCTGCGGTCCTGCTGCGGGGTGAGCGCCGGGCCGGCCGACTGGGCGCGGCAGCCGGCAATGGGGAGGGAACAAAGGATCAGCAGCGCGAAAGCATGGCGAAGACTGGGCAAGGACAAAAACCTTTCCGGGTGGGACTCCGCCATTATCGCACCGCCAGGGCTGCCGCTTTACGGTTGCACATTCAGCTTCCAGGCTTGGCGCCCGTGCTGTTGCAATCGTAAATCTGCAGTCTAGCGCCGTTGTTGGTGGAGCTGCCCGGCACGTCGAGGCACCGGACGCCCCCACGTCCCCAACGATGGATTTAAGAATCAGACCGCTTCTAGACCGAGGCCGTCGGCCGGCTCACCTGGTCGAGCTTCTCGATTGCTGCGGCAGGCATTTCCAGCCCGGTGGCGCGGAGCAGATCCTCGAGCTGCTCAAGGCTGGTTGCGCTGGCGATCGGCGCGGTCACGCTGGGCTGGGCCATCAGCCAGGCTAGCGCGACCTGCGCGGGATTGGCGTTGACCTCCTGGGCGATCTCCCCAAGCGCGTGCACCACGGCAAAGCCGTGCTCGTTCGCGTATTTGCTGACGATTTTTGCGCGGGCTGCCCCCTGCGTGTCGGCGGCAGAGCGGTATTTCCCGGTAAGAAAACCGCCCGCAAGGGAGAAGTACGGGATGCAGCCGATGCCGAACTCTTGAACTACCGGTCGTAAAATGCTTTCGTAGTCCGCCCGCTCCACCAGGTTGTACTCAGGCTGCAAACTCTCAAAGCGGGGCAGGCCCTGCGTTCCGGCCAGTGCAAGCGCGGTGCGCAGGCGATCGGGCCTGTAATTGGAAGCGCCGATGGCGCGCACCTTACCCGCCGCGATCAACTCGCCGTACCCGCCCAGGGTGTCCGCCAAAGGCGTTTGGAGATCGTCCAGATGGGATTGGTATAGATCGATGCGGTCGGTTTGGAGACGCCGGAGCGAGTCTGCGGCTGCCTCCTGGATGTACTTCGGACGCAGCCCACCCTTACCCTCGCCCATGCCGTTGCCGACCTTGGTCGCGAGCACCACTTTGTCGCGCTTGCCGCTCTGGCGGAACCACTTGCCGAGGATGGTCTCCGACTCTCCACCCACGTGCCCAGGAACGTGCCGTGTGTAGGAGTTCGCGGTGTCGATGAAGTTCCCGCCCGCGTCGATAAACCTGTCCAGGATTCGAAATGAAGTGGTCTCGTCCGCGGTCCAGCCGAAAACATTGCCGCCGAGCATGATCGGTGAAACTAGGAGCCCGGACTGGCCTAGTGCGCGCATTTCCATATCAATCTCCTCGCAGGTTGGATGAGGCAGCCCGGCTGAGATTCCACATCAAGCGTTAGGGAGACTCTGCTTTAGCCATTCTGAGCGGAGCGAAAAACCTGCTCTTCCCTGGAGTGTAGCTAGAGCAGATCCTTTATCGCTTGCTGCTCAGGGCGACACCTATCCCAAGACCGCCAAGCGAGCCCGAAAGCACTTCTACGAACACATCCGCACCATCATGGCCTCCCTCGTCTTCCCCGACTGGCAGACCTTAACGCACCCTGATCGACTCGAACCGTCCCTTGATGTTGCCGCTCAGCCGGCCATGTGCGCCCAGCGCGGAAGGGGCACTTCGAATCGCTGGGACGTGATCGCGTCACTTGCATTTGTCGTCGCGGGCGCACAACTTTCAGTTTAGAGGCATGGAGACTAGCTTTGCTTTTCGCATCCTAGACGAATGTGGCAGGAGGATGAACCAGCCACGTCTGGGTTGTATGCCCCGCATTGATGCGGTCACTAAAAGGGAGAAATAAGTATGAGCGATCTGTGCACTGTAGATTTTCAGGACGAGGGCTCTATTGCTCTTGTCACGCTGAACCATCCTGCCGACGCGAACGCGTTGAGCGCTGAGATGGGCGACGCTTTTCGGGCAATCGTAGGAGAGCTTCGCGACCGCAGCGGTCTTCGCGCGGTCATCCTTTCCGGGGCGGCCGGAAACTTCTCGATCGGCGGGAATCGCGAGATGCTTGCGAAGCTCGGCGACGCTTCCATGGACACCAAGGCGCGCCACGACTTCATGATCAATTACTACAATCGATGGCTGCCCATCCTCGATATTCCGGTGCCTGTTATCACCGCATTCGAAGGCAAGTGCATCGGAGTCGCCGTGGGGTTCGCATTTCTTTGCGACATCGCGATCGCGGACGAGACGACCCACTTCGATACCGGCTTCGCAGGCATAGCGCTATTCCCGGGGATGGCGATGGCGAAACTCGTCCCGGATGCGATCGGTCGCTCCCGGGCCGCCCTGATCTTGACCGCCGGCGTCGTTTTCAGCGGGGCCGAAGCCGAACGGCTGGGCGTTGTCGCCCGCAGCGTGCCGGCGGGCACTGTTCACGACGCAGCCATGGCCATCGCTCGGAAGATCGCGAGCAACGGCCCAGAGGTCGTTCGTGAGCTCGTCTCGACCATCCGCGTCAAGCGCAAGGATCTGGACGCTCAACTCGATTCCGACGCCTCTATGCAGGCGAAAAACTACGCGAGCGAAGAGTTCAAGAAGCGCATCATCGACCATCTGCCCGGTCATTCCGGCTACGCGGGCTGAGAGCCCGTTCGACCACTGGAGCGGGTCTGCGTTGCGATGCAATCGATCTCAGGTGAGCCTGAGATCGATGAGGCCCGCGTTCATGTGCTCGACCGTAGCGTGGGCCACGCTCTTCGCGCCTCTCCTGCCGATCTTTGATTATTGGCTCAGCGCTTCCTTAGAAGACACGCGAAACTGAGCGCAGCGATCCGGCGGAACCGACCCCGGCCAGCGTAAACGAGAACAGGTATTGCGTATCGTCGCGGACCGAGCCAAGCGAGTAGCGGCGGAACTCGACGGCCAGCCCGCAGCAGTCGCGGTTATAGCCGGTCTGCGCGCCCAGGTACTGGGTTTGGCCCAGGGTAAAGTCGTAGCCCACGTTGGCCCCGGCGGAAAGGCCGTGCTTGGTCGGCGAGCCATAGATCGCGGACATGCGGAGCTGGTTGAAGTTGACTAGGCTGTCCGCCGGGTTGGTGCTGGCGGCGTTCGGCGCGCTGGGCAGCGAGGCAGTTCCGGGAACCAGGTTGTAAAGCCGGGCGTCGCTGATGGAAACCGCCCAGTCGTCCACCCGATAGGTCGCAAACAGGTTGCTGGACTGCAAGCGCCCATGGCGCGTGTCATAGTCCAAGTCCCATTCCAGGTCGGTCGCGCTTGTGGTACGCAGGCGCAGCCGGGAAATCACGGGCGAGCTGGTACGCGGCGCTTGCAGGAAGGCTACCCCGGTCAGGTCGAGCGTGCTGCTCACTACATTGCGCTGCCCTGGGACAACCGCGCCGCCGAAGGTGGGGTTGAAGTAGTGCTGCTGCGCGAGCGTCCAGGTGAGCCAGTCCACCGTGCCGCCTCCGCAAGCATCGTTCGGGCCCAGGGCCTCCTCGCCCTTGCAGGGGCGAGGAGGCAGGCGGCGGAGGAAGAGGTGCTGCGTCACCCCGTACTCGAGCTGGTTGGTGTTGGACAGGATGTCGGTCAGGTCGAAGCGCAGCGTCCGGTTGAACTGGTTTACGCCGGTCACGTAGCGGTAGGTAAACGCCGGCTCAACCGTATGGCGCAGCTGAACCCCGCGCCCAAAGATGCGCCCCAGAAAGGGAGCGGAAAAGTCGCGTTCCAGCGCCGGTGGGTGCAGCGCGACCTCGCTCGTGAACGCCGCCCGGTCCAGGCTTGTGCCCGTTTCCACCGGGACCGCTCCGGGCAGCCCCGGAAGTTGGCTCTTGCCATAGAAGGTATTGCGGACGCCGGCCTCGGCGCGCAGGTGGAAGCCACCGCTGCTCAAGGGGAGTGCCAGGTGTGGGTACAGGTCTAAACGGGGCAGCAAGCGGCTGGTTTGAAAGCCCGGCTCGGAGCGCGACAGGGCCACGGCCGAGGCCTGGCCGCCCCACACGAGCGGTGTGCGTCCGAGCGGCTGGTCGAGCGCGTCGAGCCGTAGTTCCGGCACATGCAGCACGCGGATTTCGTCGCCGGAGCTGTCGCTGCGGAAGGTTTGATAGCGTTCAAAGCGGCCGCCGGCGGCCAGTCCATTCCCTTCGCGGGTGATAAAGGCCGAGCTTTTGACCTCGGAGTTGATCGCGGCCGAGTAGTTCTCCTCAAACGCCTGCCGGTACACGTAGGAGCTCAGGTACTCGATATCGGCGACAGCCCGGGTGTGCGGGTCCAAGTCGCGGCGGCCGTCGGCGAACACATCCTCGCCGCCCTGGTTGGCCGCGCCTTGCAGGCGATCCATCAAGGCGCGGAAGTGAAGCGACGCAAAGTTCTCGCCGCGGCCCCGGTAGCGCAGCTGGCCGAAGGGGGCGAAACCGCGGCGGGAAAAGTACTCCGACCCAAGCGTCGCGTCGGCGCTGCGGCCCAAAACCAGGTACACGGACTCGCCGGAGATAAAGCCGCGCTTTGTGTCGTTTCCGAAGATCGGCAGCAGAAAGCCGGATTGCCTGTGCTCCTGGCGCACGGGGTGCGAGATGTAGGGCAGGTACAAAAGCGGGACGTGAAACAGCGTAAAGGTGCTGTTGCGCGCGCTCGCGCTGTTGCCGTCCACCTGGATGCTCCGGGCCAGGAAGCGCCAGTCCGGGTCGGGCAGGCGGCAGCTGGTGAGCGTGCCCCGGATGACCTGGTACCGTCCGGGGCCGAGCTCCACGACCTCCTCGCCCGTGACCGTGAACGGGTTGGGCGCGGTAAACACAAAGCGGTTGTGTGAGGCGGTGCGCACCCCCAGGGTGCCGGTCACGTCGTAGAACCGGGCTGTATGCGCGTGGAGGTTCAGCGTGCCGCGGTCAGCCAGGATGTGCTCATCCGATGGACCGCCGTCGACCGAAAGCGCTCCCCGCGCCGTAACGGTCTCCGTTGCGAGGTCGTACTCCGCGTGGTCGGCGCGGACCCGGTAACTTCGGTACTCAATCAGGATGTTGCCATCGAGCGTGTACACGTCGCCGGTCTTGGACTGCTTGTCGGCCTCAATGTGGACCGGGACGCCGGTGGGCGCGGCCTCGACGGGCACGGCGATGCCCGTGTCGGCGAGCTCGGGCTCGGGCGGGGCTTGGGGTGGAAGCGCGGGTTTTTCCGCTGTTTCCAGGGGTTCCGTGGGCGGGAGCGGCTGGGGCGCGGGAATTGGCGCGAACGCAGGGTCCTCCGGCGGCGTGAGCGGGGTTGTGCCCAACGAGCCCGGCGGCGCGGAAGGGGTGGGTTTGGCCTGCTGCCGAGGCGCGGCCTGGGGTAGCTCCTTTGTCACTGCCATGGCGTAGCAGGTGGAGTGACAGGCGAAAAACAGCGTGATACACCAGGTTGTGCGGGTTCTCATTGCAGCCGGAACTCCCAGCATAACAAGGCCTGGGCCCCTGGATGGAAGGGAAGTCGCATGCTCTGGTTTGCGGGAAAACTGGCCATGCCGCTCTTCCGAGCCCCTTGCGGGGTTGCAGGAAAGTCTCGGCCTGCGTTCCGCTCCGTGCCCGATTCCTCATCACGCAATCTCACATCTCGTGCCTGGCTTCAAGCACGAGGGAAATTGAAGGACTGACTTCGTGAGCACAATCGCGCCTTTCCCGTCGCCCGCAGGCGACAACCCCACGACGCCGAATAGCTGGAAGCAAGAGCTCCAGGAGCGCTTGCGGGAGCACCGGCAACGGCGTGGGAGCTCCGGAGATCCCTTCCCGGACGGAGAAAACGAGCCTTCCGAATTGGCGGCAGGCGCTTCGTCGCGCGTAGCTGCGCGGGTTGCCGAGCGCTGGAAGGATGCGCCCTCATACGGCGAGCTCCTGGCTGCCACGGCGGCCGCCGCGGAAAGCGCGGCACGGGCAGCGCTCGCGGCCCAGGCCGCCGCAGAAGCGGCGATGGCGAGTTTGGAGCCTCCGCTGCTCGATCGGAACGCGGGAAGCGGGCCGTCTTCTGCTCCCGGCTCTGTTGCGGACGCTTTTTTTACCGACGACCCGCGTCCCGACCCACTGCCCCAGGCCGTACCGGAAAGTATGCGTTGGGTAGAAGCCGCCCCGGTTGCGGCGGGCGTGGAGCACCACACTCCCCTCCCCGAGCGCACCCCTTTGCCCGAGCGGCCGCTTGCGCCCAGCCGTGCGCGCTCGCTGGTCGATGCCTTTGCGGAGGCGGTTGTTCCCGCGGCCCAAAGCCTGCCTGCCAAGCTGATCGAGTTTCCGCGCGAGCTGATCGCCCCCCGCAAGCAGCGGCCTCGCCTGGCGGAAGGGCCCCTGCTGGAAGAGCAGCCCGGGATGCCCCTGCGCATCTTCGAGGTGGAAGCAGAGGCAGCGCCAGATGCGGCCGCTTCCCTGGCAGGGGAGCCGCTGTCTGGCTCCGCCCCGCAGCAGCCCACGCGCGCGCCGCGCCGCCGGGGAGTCTTTTTCCAGGGAGAGCAGGCCCAGCAAGCGGAGCCGGCAAGCGCGTGGGACTCTATCCGTTTGGGCGAGCACCCCCAGGCCGCGGCCCCCGAAGAACCCGCCGTGCCCGCGCGGCGGCCCGACCAGGGCTACAAGCCGGAGGCCGCTCCGGCGCTCACGGGGCTTGCGCCGGTAAGCGACCGCCTGATGGCCGCTCTGGTGGATGGCGGCCTTGTTCTTGCTTGCTTTCTGGTTTGCACATGGGTGTTTGCCGCCTGCGCGGCGCACCCGCCCGCCGGCAAGGCGGCCCTGTTCGCGGGTTTTCCGGCGCTGGCCGCGCTTGGGGTGTTCTACGGCTCGCTGTTCATGAGCTATGGCGGCGGCTCCACGCCCGGCATGCGCTACGCCCGCATCGCGCTGTGCACGTTTCGCGACGACAACCCCACCCGTAGGGAGCTCCAAAGCCGCGTTCCCGCAACGGCGCTGGCGCTGCTGCCGCTGGGGGTGGGCGTGCTGTGGGCTTTGCTCGACGAAGACCGTTTAGGCTGGCACGACCGCATGACCCGCACGTATCAGCGCTCGTACCGGTAGCCTCCGTTTCCGGCTGGAAGGCGCATGCAGCATTACGCCATTACCGATCGCTCACTGCTTCCCACCCATCCGTACGGGTGGGAAGCGGCGCTCACGGCACAGGTGGACGCTTGGGTGCGGGGCGGCGTGGAGTGGGTGCAGCTGCGGGAACGGGACCTGCCGGAACCGCTGCTTTTGGCGCTGATGCGGCAGCTTGCCCGCCTGGCGCGAGCGCCCGGGAGCCGAACCCGACTCGTGGTGAACGGACTCCAGCCCAGGCTGGCCGCGGAAAGCGGCGCGCATGGGGTGCATCTGCGGAGCGGCGCGTCTGAAGCCGAGGTGCGAGCCGCCGGACGGCTGTGTCCGCACGTTTCGGTGAGCTGCCACACACTCGACGAGGTAGGGGCGGCTCGCACTGGAGGAGCTTCGGCTGCCCTGTGGGCACCGGTTTTCGGCAAAGTGGTGGGTGGGGCGGAGGTGCGGGCCGGCACGGGGCTGGACGAGCTCCGGGCCGCGTGTGAGCTGGCTAAGCCCCTGCCGGTGTTTGCCCTGGGCGGGGTCACCGCTGTGAATGCGCACTCTTGCGTAGAGGCCGGAGCGGCCGGGATTGCGGGCATCCGGCTTTTTCATACGGAGGGCTGGCGGGAGCTCTAGAATCGGCCCAGAAGAACGCGGACCGCTGTCGGCCTTCCTTTTCCTGCCGCCTCGCTCGCAAAGCTTTCTGGAAACCGGATGCCGCGGTCGTCCTGGTCGCCGTTGAGCAGCCGCATCCTCTGCCACGTCTCCGTTGCCCCGGGCGCGGTGCCCGGCGTGTAAAAGCCTTCTTCCGCACTTACGATCTGCATGCGAATTCCGGGTAGGTAGCCGGGCCGGTGAAAGAAGACCGCTCCACCCACGCCGGTGAGCAGAAACTCATTCGGCCCCAGCTGCGCGACCAGCATGCGGCCGCTGCGATCTTTTGTGCCGGGCGCGGGCGCTCCGTCTTTCTGCGGAAGGCCGAACCGCACTTCCGCCACCCACGCGCCTAGAGCATCCGCGGCCCGGCGTTCCGGCGTCCCTGCTTGCTCTTCCGGCACGGTCGCATTCGCAAGCCCGGCAGGATTTGCAGGAACCCCGGCGCTGCTTTGAAGGGCGCTGGGCGCGACCGAAACCGTGCCCGCACCGGTAAGCGGGATCAGCTCGCGAATTTGCCTGCCGCTTGGCGGCGTATTGCTCATAAACAGCAGCTCCTGGTCCGCGCCATCCACGGCCTCCACCGCTGTTTTCACCTTTCCGTCGAAGACGAGCTTCGCAAGCGTCCGGTCCATGGGCCCAACCAGCGCGTAGTTTGCAGCGTGCGCTTTGGCGACCGCGCCGGGCGCGAGCGTCCAGCCGGTCCAGTCCACCCCAAACGGCGAAAACCCGATCGCACCCCGGCCCAGCGCGCTAAAGAAAAACGGCGCAAACGCGTCGTTCAGGCCGGTTTCGGGAATCCAAAGCGGGTTGTCGGGCCGCGCGTAGGTGTCGAGCGTTTGGAGGTAAAACGAAGCGTTGCTTGAGTAAATATCCGGCCCGATCGCGTCAAGGGCGGGCGCGGCGATTTTCCATTGCGGCAGCAGTGTCTGCACGGGGCCGCCCGAAGGATAGCCAATGCCGGGGACGGCGATTTGGCGCTCGGGCAGCTCCGCGGGCGGGTAGGCCAGCCACACATTGCAGTACATCGGGATCGCGAACTCCCGCTTGCCCGCTTCGACGATGGCGTTTATATAGCGGGCTTGCGTCCAGGCCTGGAACCGCTCGCCCGCGTCGCCGGGGAACACCTCGGCCCAGGTGCCCGGCTGCATCCTGAGCCCTTTGACCAGCTCCGCCGGAACAGGGCCCGCAAACGCGCGGCCGGCTTCCGGCGAATAATCCCGGTCTGTCCCAACCGCGCCCGATTCGTTTTCGACCTGCATCATGAGCACGGTGTGCTGGGCCGCGTCCCGCTCGGCCAGGTGCCGCATCAGGGCCGTAAAAGCCGTGCGGTCCGCGTCGAGATTTGCGGCGGAGTTGGCAGAAAGCACATCGAGCGGCGTCCCATACGCATTCCGCATGCGCGGGAACTGCTCGGGGTGCTCCTTCACCCAGGCGGGCGCGTAGTGGTCGTTGCCGTTCTTCCAGGTGCCGAACCACAGCAGGATCAGGTGCAGGTGGCGGGCCCGCGCGCCGTCAAGTAGGGCATCCACGCTGGTCCAATCCCACTGGCCCGGGTGCGGCTCGATCTGCTCCCAATACACCGGCGCTTCGGCGGTGTTCACGTGCATGGCCTCAAGCGCGGGCCATACTTGCGGCAGCACGCTGGGCCACGCGCTTGAATTGTTGATCTGCGCGCCCAAGACGAGGTAGGGAGTGCCGTCCACAAGCATCGCGTGGCGGCCGTTTTCAGTGATGAGCTTGGGCGCGGGCGTTTGGGCGGGAAGCAAGGTTGAGGCAACTACGCCAAGGCAAGCGAAACAGCTCAGGCATCTCATGCGCTAGCCTCCGTGTAGCTACGCGTCTACCTGGCTCCATACCCAGTCAAGGTCGAGATGGATCGGGGAGTCCAACGCCCGAAGCACACTGCCCTCGAGGAACTCCCAGTTCTTTCCATTCCAAATCTCGCCGGTGCGCCGTTCCGGGTCGATGAGCCAGATGTTGTGCACGCCCATCCTCCGCAAATCCGCGGCGCGCCCCCGAAGGTCGGCATAGCTGTCTTTTGGAGATAGGATCTCGATCGCGACCAAAGGAGCATTTCGGAGCGCGCTGCCTTTCTCCTCGCTCTCGTGCACGACAACCACATCCGGAAGCCGCACACGGTTTTCATCGATTTCCGTTCGGGTTTCGGAAGCCACTAAAATGTGCCACTCTTTGCGGTGCTGCAAAAACCAGCTTCCTAGAATCATCTGCACGATGCCGTGCAACAAAGTAGGCATGGGCTTTTCTCCCAAATAGCCGTCGATGTATTCGACGTCCGGTCGGTACGCAGTCCGCAGATACTCTTCCAGGCTGATCGCGCTGCCAATCGCGGCCATCTTGCCTCCAAAATGTCAGTTTAGGCGCAATGAGGCGCGCACAGCCAGTGAAACCTTTGTGCGCTGCCTCAATGCGCCGCCACCATCGCTTCCACATCCTTCACAAACGCGGCTTGGCTTCCCGGCCGCGTGTAGAACATATGGCCGCCCGGGTACTCATGCACAGCCACCCGCCCCGGATCGCTGCCGATTGCGGAGGCGGGTATCTCGTCCACGGTCAGCACCGAGCCCATAAACGGGCAGCTCAGGTCGTCCCAGCCGTGCGCGATCAGCACCCGCAGCTTGGGGTCCGCCGCCACGGCCTCGCGCAGGTCCGCGGTCGAGCCCTTTTCTAAAACCTTGTCGCGGTCCCACTGCTCGTTCACGCTGTACGACAGAGCGTTGTAGCGCGCGGTCGTCTTCCAGCCCACCACGCGCGTCACCCAGTCCACCATGGCTTGCGTGGTCGGCGCGATAATCGCGTTCAGAATGGGGTCGTTCGAGAGCTGGTCGGGCGAGAAGGGAAACGGGTCCGGGGCGGTCACGTTCGAGTCGTACACGGAGCCGATCTCGCCCTGCTCGCGGTGCACCTCGCGCAGGTAGGCCGCGATGTCGAGCCGCCCGCCCGAGTGCTTCACGAACGCCGGGTCGAGGCCCGTCATCGCCGTGACTTTTTGCACGATCCTGGGGGTTGCCTGCGGGTTTGAGCGCCCCGCGAGCAGGTCGGTCGCATATTCGCCGCGTGTGTATGCAATCACGGGCGCCATGTGCGCGTCGTCGAGTTGGTGCTCGCGCTCCAGGTGCGCCGCCGTGATGGAAGGGAGGCTCACCATCCAGGGCAGCGGCGAAATCTCCCCATTCCCCTCGATCCAGGGGTTCAGATACGGCGAAACCAGCACGACGCCGTTCATCGCGACGCCCAACTGCGACTGCAGAAAATGCGTGACGCGGGGGCCCCGGTAGCCGCCGTAGCTTTCGCCGATCAGGTACTTGCGCGACTGCAGCCGGCCGCTTTTTACGAGCCAGTCGTAGATCACCCGCGAAAGATACTCGATGTCCGGCGTGGGCGTGTAGAACAGTTTCTTAGTCTCGGCCGGCGGAACCAGGGAGCGCGAAAACCCGGTCCCGATCGGGTCGATAAACACCAGGTCCGAGAACGGGAGCCATGTCCCCGGATTGTCCGTAAGCCGCGGCGGGTCGGAAGGCGAGTCGCCCTGCTGCGCGAACGGGATGTGCTTGGGCCCGATCGCGCCGAAGTTTAGGTAGACCGACGACGCGCCCGGGCCGCCGTTCATCGCGAAGGTGACGGGGCGGTCGGCGGCGTCTTTCACGCCGTCCAGCGTGTACGAGGTTACGACTACCTCGCCCGCTTTTGTTTCAGGCTTGGCCGGGTCGGTGCGGTCGTACACGGGGATGGTGGCAACCGTGGCTGTATAGCGCAGTGTTTTGCCGCCCACCGTCACGCTTTGCTCGACGGAAGCGTCCGGCGGCAAGGGCGGCAGCGCTCCTTCCTTGCCCTCCGCAGACATTGCGGCTACCGGCGCGGGCGTTTTGGCGGGCGGGGCTGGTTCTTTCTGCTCCTGCGCGATTGCGGCGGTGGCTAGCAGGAAAGAGGTCAGGCAAAGGGCAGGGAGGCTGAAAGAGCGCATGCGCCACGATACCGCACCTTTTGAACAAAAGGGTGCGGGTCGCGCGGTGATAGATGCACCGGAATTGGATCTTGCACCGACAGTTCTTTTCGTACAGACTGTACCGATGAGAGCAAATGTAAATCTTGACGCGGACGTTTACACTTTCGCCTCTACGTATGCGAGTGCGAAGGGCATTCCGCTCGGTGCGGCAATCAGCGAACTTCTTCGACGGGCGGAACAGGCACCGGAACCTCCTTCGGCCTTGCTGACAGAAAGCCGGGTTGGCTTATTGGTCAGGGCGAAACAGGCCGGTGAAAGAGTCGTCACGCCTGAAATGGTTAAGGAGCTTTCAGAGGACGACCCTGTCTAGGGCTTCGGTATACCTCCTGGACGTCAACTTCGTGCTGGCCCTATTGGATGAGCGCCATGTTCATCACGCAGCCGCAGAAGTTTGGTTTGATTCGCCCGGATTGCGATGGTCGTTATGCGCCTTCACGGAAGCTGGTGTTTTGCGATTCTTCACGCGCCCGAAGACGGGCGGCCTGAGCATGGAACAGGCTACAGGGATGCTGGAAAGGCTGAAGCGAAGGCCAGGGTATTCATTTCAGCCGATCACCGCCGACTGGCAGGCCTTGACCGAGCCATTCTCGAAACGCCTGCACGGACATAATCAGGTGACGGATGCTTACCTGCTTGGCCTTGCAGTGCGGGAAGGGCTGGTCCTAGCGACATTCGAAAATGCACTCCTGCACCTGGCTGGGGAGCATAGAAGGCATGTCTTCGTTTTGGAGGCAAACTGAGCAGCGGTAAGGGCGGTCTCCGAGCCGGGGCCGGTGTCTCAACAAAGGCCGACTTTCCAGTGCCATCGGGACCTAAGATGTAATAGGAGGTGCCATCGCCTCCAACACGCCATGGGCAGCAAGCAGGGCGAGGTTTTCGGCAACGGCCTGAGAATCTTCGTTTGCGTCGATTGAGAACACCTTACCCCAACGCATCGTAATGATGTGGACTCCGTGATTTGCATAAGGACTCCCGTCGATACGGGTGTCTGTTGCCGACCATCGCAAAATCACGGTCGTATAATGCGGGAGACCCTTGACCCAGATGTCTTCAACGTTCAGCGTTAGACCTGGAGTTAAACGACCAAGCCGCTCAAACCAGAGTCGCAGGGCTTCCCGGTCGTGCCGCTCCCCACCGAGTGCATGGTTTCCTCCAAATCGATGGTGAACCTTCGGTGAGCAGCCCTTGAGCACCGCCGCGTAGTCCTTCCGGTTCACGGCTTTGAAGTTCTCCTTAGCGAGCTTCTTAACAATCGCGTAGTACATAAACCGCTCCTGCCCATTTACTTGCCGCGTTAACTTTTCGAAAAGTCTAGGGAATCTATTGAGAGATTGCGGATGTGCACATTGCCCAACTCCAGGTTCTCAGGTCGGGCGTCCATCACCGTTATTTATGAACGGCCAAAGCTCCAACGGCCGGTGCTCCAATCGCAACCGCACCAAGAGCGCCAGCCCCTATGGCCAGGGCATCAACAGACAAGGAATTCTTTGCTGCTCGGTCTAATGCATCTGTTTTCATGCGATCTCAGATGCTTGATCCTCAGAGTAGGTCTCTATAAACGCGCTTCCCGGAGTCCACTCCCGCCTGCTGTCGCAACCTTTGCGTTGCCATTTATAGTGGTCCCGCATGCCACCCATCACCCGCCGCTTCCTTCTCCGCTCCGGCGCAAGCGCAGCGCTCGCTTCCGCCCTGCCTGGACGCCATTTCACGCTCCAGGCCCAGGAGGCTGCCGCCCCTACGGGCGAGCCCGTGCGCTATGCCTCCATCGGCGTAGGCATCCAGGGTTCCAACCTGCTCCGCGCCGCCGTGCAGCTGCCCAGTGGTAAGTGTGTCGCCGCCGCTGACCTGTATGACGGCCGCCACACCCAAGCGCGCGAGATCGCCGGGCCCGGCATCAAGACCACCCGCGATTACCGCGAGCTGCTCGACGACAAAACCATCGAAGCGGTCATCATCGCCGTGCCCGATTTCACCCACAAGCAGGTCACTCTCGACGCGCTCGCCGCCGGCAAGGACGTGTACTGCGAAAAGCCCATGGCCCACTCCATCCCCGACGGCGAGGCCATGGTTCACGCCGTCCAGAGCGGCAAGAACTACGTCCAGGTCGGCTCGCAGCGGGTATCGTCGGCGCTGTTCGGCCAGGCGAAAAAGCTGTTCGACCAGGGTGCGATCGGTGACCTCCAGCAGGTTGAGCTGCAGCTGGGCCGTAACTCGCCCGGCGGCGCGTGGGAGTATCCCATCCTGCCCGACCTGTCGCCCGCGACGCTCGACTGGAACGCCTGGCAGGCCGCCGCGGCGCGCAAGCAGTCCTTCAATCCCATCGCTTTCCACCGCTGGCGCTGCTTCCGCGAGTACGGCACCGGTATGGCGGGCGACCTCATGGTCCACCTGCTCAGCGGGATGCAGTACACCACCGGCATCAACGCCGTACCCGACCAGACCTTTTCCTTCGGCGGCATCGAGCGCTGGAAGGACGGCCGCGATATGCCCGACGTGCAAACCACCGTCTTCCAGTACGGCAAGATTCCCGTTTCCGTCCGGCTTACCCTGGGCACGGAAACGCCCGAGGTCACCCGCGTTCTGGGGTCGCACGGCGTCCTTGAGGTGACGGACAGCTCGGTTATTCTTCGGCCGCAAACCGGAGTCGACCGCTCGCCCGACTATGGCCTGAGCGGCTGGCCCGCCGCCATGAAAGCCGCCTACCTGAAGCAATGGGACGCCGAGCACGCCGCGTTCAACGAGGCGCACCCGTTCGACGAAATCACGGTCTGGCACGGAACCAGCTGGGACGACCTCCATCCGCACCTCGCGAACTTCTTCGCGTCCGTCCGCACCCGCAAGCCGCCCGTGGAGGACGTCGTGTTCGGCCAACACGCGAGCGCTGCCTGCCATATGGCGAATGCTTCGTATTTCGAAGGCAAGGTGGTGAAACGGCTGCAAAACGCGGTTTGACGCGGTGTACTCTAGCGAAGAGAGGACGCTGGAATGGATGTTCACGGGAACCTGCAACTTGATGACTCCATGCAGCGGCAGGTTGAGCAACTAGCAGCCGCGCGCAACACAACTCCACTGGAGATTGTTCGCAAAGCTGTCGAGCACTATGCGATGGATTTTGAAACGCGTGATGAACTCCTAGAAAAAGCGATGGCTGCCTTGGCTGACTACGAGGAAACCGGTCTG
This sequence comes from Acidobacteriaceae bacterium, assembly GCA_965218545.1. Lineage (GTDB taxonomy): Bacteria > Acidobacteriota > Terriglobia > Terriglobales > Acidobacteriaceae > EB88. Next base: position 657,177 of record CBDCLB010000003.1, read on the forward strand.
CACCTGACGGGTGAGGAAGTAGACGAGTGGCTCGCCAAGATTGAAGCCGGCGAAAATCCGCCGATGCCCCCGTGCCACACGTAAGTTGGTCTCCGGGTGCTCTGCGCGATTTAGACAGGCTTACCGTCGTTATCGCGGAAAGCCGCCCGAACAGCGCAAAACGCGCCGGCAGAGGAATCAGAGCGGGGGTTCAGCAGTTTCGCAAGTACCCGGAGAGTGGGCGTGTTCGCTCGCCGCTCGCTCCAAGCATTCGCGAGTGGACGATTCCCTTTGGCCGAAGCGCCTATGTCATTCTTTATCAATACAAGAATGGCAACATCAGCATACTCGCGGTCCAACACGGGCGCGAAAACAGGATTTAAGCGGCCCATCAAGTCCCCGGTTTGACCCGCGCCTCCGCTCGCCCTACCCTTAGATTGAGAATCTTGCTCCCCGGAGCGCCTTTTCCCATGCTGATCACCGTGCAAGACCTCGAGCGCCACCCGCTCGAGTACCAAACCTCCTTTCCCCCGCAGGGCATCGATTTCGGCTCAGACGTCGAGCAGCGAGGGCCTTTGGCCGCCGAGGGTCGCGCCGATCTGTTGGAAGAGCATCGTGGCCCCAAGGAGATCGTCCAGGACATCCGCGTGCGCGGCAGCTACCGCGGCCTCTTCCAAATTCACTGCGCCCGCTGCTTGGACCCGGTCCAGCATCCGCTGGACGGCAGCTATGATGTGCTTTTCCGTCCGATTGGGGCTGACACCGACGATCGGGAGCGTTCCATCGGCGCGTCCGAGACCGAAATCGGCTATTATCAGGACGGTAGTCTCCTGCTGGAAGACGTGCTCCGGGAACAGGTTTTGCTGTCCCTCCCGGCCCGGACGCTTTGCCGCGAAAACTGCGAGGGCATCTGCCCGCAGTGCGGCGGCAACCGGAACAGCAATCCCTGCGTCTGCGAACAAGCCCCTGCCGACCCTCGATGGGCGGCCCTGGGCGACATCCGGGGCAGGATCAAGACTTCCTCCTGAGCCCCGAAACAAGCGCCCCGCGCTGTGTGGATTTGAAAGGATTTCGCCGTGCCCAACCCGAAACGACGCCACTCCAAAGCCCGCTCCTCCAAGCGCCGCGCCCATGACTTCCTGACCGCTACCGGCGTGTCTGAGTGCCCCAACTGCCACGAGCGCAAGCTGCCCCACCATGCCTGCGCCAAGTGCGGCCAGTACAAGGGCCGCGACGTGCTTGAAACCAAGCAAGCCGGCTAGGGGCGCATCCCTAAGGAATGCTGACCGACATTGCTGTCGATGCAATGGGGGCCGATAAAGCGCCCGACCCTGAGATCCGCGGCGCCATTCAGGCTGCCCGCGAGCTCGGGGTGCGGGTGCATCTGGTCGGCCCGCAGGACCGTCTTCGGCCCATGGTCGATGCGGCGCTGGCTGGCGAGCGGCTGCCTGTTGAGGTCGTTCACGCGAGCGAGCAGATTGCTATGGGCGAAAAGGCCACGCTCGCCGTCCGCAATAAAAAAGACAGTTCCATGCGCGTCGGCCTCAAGCTGGTGCGCGACGGCAAGGCTGCGGCTTTCCTGACCGCCGGAAACACCGGGGCCGCGATGGTTACGGCCAAAATGGTGCTGGGCGGGCTGCCCGGCGTGGACCGGCCCGCGCTGGCAGCTGTGTTGCCCACCTCCGCCGGAAGCCCCTGTGTGCTGCTTGACGTGGGCGCGAACGTGGACTGCCGGCCCCAGAACCTTGCCCAATTTGCAGTGATGGGCGAGTTGTATGCCCGCTCCGTGCTCAAAATCGAACGGCCCCGCGTCGGCCTGCTCTCGATCGGCGAAGAGGAAGGCAAGGGCAACGAGCTCACGGGCGAAGCCTTCCCGCTGCTCAAGGCGCTGCCGCTTGACTTTATCGGCAACGTCGAAGGCCGCGACCTGTACAACGGCAACGCCGACGTCATCGTGTGCGACGGATTTGTCGGGAATGTGGCGCTTAAAACCAGCGAAGGACTCAGCCGCCTGGTCCGTGACATGCTTAAGGAATCGCTCCGGCGCACAGTGACAGCTCAGGTCGGGGCCCTTCTGTCGCGCAAAGCCTTCACCGCCTTCAAACGGAAAATGGACCCGTCCGAGTACGGCGGCGCACCCCTTCTTGGAGTGCGCGGCATATGCATAGTGGGCCATGGGTCGTCCAACGACCGTGCGATCCGGAACGGTATTCGCGTGGCGGCGGAGTTCGCCCGGGCTGGGGTGAATCGCCTGATTGAGGCGGAGTTGACCGGCGATCCAGTCCAGCCCTGACGCTCAAGCCCTCCCTTGCTACTGGGGATGACCGGAGGCTGCCGCATTGGCGTCCGCGGCCTTTTGTTGATCCTTCTCGATCTTGGCTTCCTTCTTAGCGGCTTTCTTATCGGCCTTTTCCGCTTTTTTGTGCATTTTCGCCCTATGCTTGTCGGCTTCGGTTGTTGCCCGGTTGTGGGCGGCTTCACTGTTGAGCTGCGAAGCATTTTGCGCGGGCGCGTTTGGGTTTTGGCTGCTTTGAAGCGCGAGCGCCGCGACGGGGGCGGCAAGGAGCGAAAGCGCGAGTGCTGCTGTTTGCAAGGTCTTCATGGTTCCTCCGGAAACGCCTGCCCGCGGGCGGCATTTCGGGTTTTGGATGCGCCCGGGGCATACTGGGGCGCATGGGGTGGTATCTCGGGTTGGACGTAGGCGGTACGAAAACCGCGGCTGCATTGGGGGATGATACGGGCGTTCGGGCGCGGGCGTCCGCGGGCAGCATTAAGGTACTGCGTATCCCGCCGGAGGAAGCCGCGGAAAATCTCGCCGCTCTGCTCCGAGAGCTCCAAGCGCAAGCCGGGCCTCTGCGCGGATGTGTGGCGCGCACCTGCGTGGGCTCTTCCGGCATCTCCGCGCCGTCGGTGCGCGGTTGGCTCCAGGCGGCGCTCGGCGAAGCCGTCGGCGGCGAGCTGCTGCTGCTGGGCGATGAGGTAATCGCACTGGACGCCGCGTTCCGGGGCGGCCGCGGCGTGCTCGCGATCGCCGGTACCGGCTCCAATATCGTGGGTCGCGCGGCGACGGGCGAGCTGGTCCACACCGGCGGCTGGGGGCCCGCGCTGGCCGACGAGGGTTCGGGTCACTGGATCGGCGCGCATGCGCTGCGTGACTGCTTTCGCGCGATCGACGCGGCCCCGCCTTCCTCTGCCGACCGAGTCACGGTGGATGGAAGCGCGGCTGCCGTCGCGCCGAATGATCTTCCGCCGCTGCTGCGTGCCATCATGGAGCGGCTCGGGGTGCAAACGCTGGACGACGTGATCGGCACGGCGAATGCGCCCGGCTTCAACTCGTCCGTCCTTGTGCCTGTGGTTGCCGCCCAAGCGCATGCGGGCGATGCCCTGGCGTCCGGGGTGCTTACCCGCGCCGGGCGCGATCTTGCGGGTCTGGTCTGCGCGGCTGTACGCAAGATGGAGCATTTTGAAGGCGCGTCCGCGAATCCCAAACCGGAGGTCGCCTTTGTCGGCGGCGTTCTTGCGCACCTTTCGGAGGTGCGCGACGCCATGCGTTCCGCCCTTCGCGAGCGGTGGGGAGCGGTGCACCTGCGCTGCGAGGCGGTTGACCCACTCGAAGGCGCGCTTTGGCACGCGCGGGGGCGCCGCTCCCCGGTGGCGTAGGCAGGCGCGCTTTCGACGTGCACATCGCAGATAGGCCATCGCTGAATGCGCCCGGAAGTTGCGCCGGGGGCCGCCATCGTTTCAGATAGGAGACGCATGGGTACGCACGCACTCGCATTTCTGTTTCCCGGGCAGGGCTCGCAGGCCGTCGGCATGGGTCGCGAGCTCCACGACCGGTTTCCAATCGCGCAAAGAACGTTTGAGGAGGCCGATGACGCGCTCGGCTTTTCCTTGAGCCAGTTGTGCTTTGAAGGCCCGGAAGATCAGCTGCGCCTTACCGCGTTTACGCAGCCTGCGATCGTCGCCGTTTCAGTCGCCGCCGAGCGGGTTTTGCGCGAAGGGGGCGTTGCGCCTGCGGTGGTCGCGGGCCACTCGCTGGGCGAGTACGCGGCGCTGGTGTCGGCTGGGGTGCTTTCTTTTCCTGACGCGGTGCGGGCTGTGCACGCGCGCGGCCGCTTGATGCAGGAGGCTGTACCCGCGGGTGAGGGCGCGATGGCCGCGGTGCTGGGCCTTGATGCCGCCGCGGTGACGGACGCGTGCGCCTTTGCAGCCGCGGAAACCGGGGAAGTGGTCGCCGCCGCGAACCTGAACGCGCCCGCGCAGACCGTGATCTCCGGGACAACTCGCGGGGTGGAGCGAGCGGGTGTGCTGGCCAAGGAAGCAGGCGCGAAGCGGGTGGTGCCGCTGGCGGTGAGCGCGCCTTTCCACTGCGCTCTGATGCAGCCCGCGCAGGACCGGCTTGCGCCGCTGCTGGGTGAGCTAGGGTTTGCGGAGGCGCAGGTGCCGGTGATTGCAAATGTGCCGGCGCGCGCGGAAACGAGCGGTGCGGCGCTGCGCGACGCGCTGGTGCGGCAAGTGACCGGGGCGGTGCGCTGGGTCGAGTCGATGGAAGCTTTGCGCGACCGGTTCGCGCCCGCGTACTGGATTGAAGTGGGGCCCGGCAAGGTGCTGAGCGGGCTTTTGCGCCAGATCGACCGCGCCCAACAAACCTTGAACGTCGAAGATGGCCAGAGCCTCGATGCCACGACCGCCGCGCTGGCGACGGTGAAAGAGAGAACCGCATGAAACCCGATCTGTTGCCAGTTTCTGAGATAGCCGCAAAGCTCGGCATTCCGGAGGAGTACTTTGAGCAGGTAAGCCGCTACGGCGCGAAGATCAAGTTGGGGCTGCTCAAGGATCCCGAATTTCCGCGCCGGGGCAAGCTGATCCTGGTGACGGCGACGACGCCGACGGTTTCGGGCGAGGGCAAAACCGTGACCTCGATCGGGCTGACGCAGGGGCTGGAGTATGTGCTGCGCGGGACCGGCAAGCGGGTCGTGCTGACCTCGCGCGAGCCCTCGCTGGGGCCGGTGTTTGGGATGAAAGGCGGCGCGGCGGGCGGGGGCCGCTCGCAAGTAGAACCGAGCGAAAAGATCAATCTGCATTTCCACGGCGACTTCCACGCAATTACCTCGGCGCACAACCTCCTTGCGGCTTTGCTGGACGCGCACATCTTCCACGGCAATGATCTGGGGATCGATCCGGCGACCGTGACCTGGCCGCGCGCGCTCGACATGAACGACCGGGGGCTGCGTCGTGTGACCACCAACGTGTCTGGGCCGGGCAAAGATGGCGCGACGCCGCGCGAGGGCGCAAACCAGCGGGCCGGGTTTGTGATCACGGCGGCCTCCGAGATTATGGCAATTCTGGCGCTGGCGCGGGATCGCGAGGACCTGCGCGCGCGTTTGGGAAGCATCATCGTGGCGCAGACACAGGCGGGCGAGCCGGTGCGCGCGCGCGACCTCGACGCGGTCGGTCCCATGATGGCGCTGCTGGCCGAGGCGATCGAGCCGAACCTGGTCCAGACCACCGAGGGCACGCCTGCACTTGTGCACGCGGGGCCGTTCGCGAATATCGCGCATGGAACCTCCAGTGTGGTTTCGCAGGACATCGCGCTGAGGCTCGCGGATTACGCGGTGAACGAGTGCGGGTTCGCGTCGGACTTGGGGCTGGAGAAGTACATGGACATCGTGACGCGCGAGTCCGGGATCGAGCCCGCGGCGGCTGTGCTCGTCACTACGGCGCAGAGCCTCAAAAACCAGGGCCAAGCCATGGAAGGCGCGGGCGACGAGCTGGAGCGCGGTTTCGCGAACCTCGCCAAGCATGTAGCGATCCTGCGCGGGTTCGGGCTGCCGGTGGTGGTCGCGATCAACCACTTCCCCAAGGACACCGAGGAAGAGCTGGCGCGGCTGAAAGGCTGGTGCGATGCGAACGGGCTCCCGAGCGCGTTTACCGAGGCGTTTACGCGCGGGGCGGAAGGCGCGGCGGACCTGGCGCGGGCGGTGCTCGCCGTGGTCGACGGGCCCACGCCCGCGCTCACGCCGGCGTATGCGCTCGACAGCCTGCTTGAAGACAAGATCGAAGCCGTGGCGACGAAAGTCTATGGGGCGGCCGGCGTGGACTACTCCGATGCGGCTCGGGCGGCGCTCGGGCGGTTTGCCAAGTGGGGCTTCGGCGCGGTCCCGGTTTGCATTGCGAAAACGCAGTACTCGCTCTCGGACGACCCGAAGCTCCCGGGCGCGCCCACGGGCTGGCGCCTGCGCGTGACGGACGCTTCGCTGTCGGCGGGGGCGGGGTTTGTGGTGGTGATCGCAGGCAACATGATGCTGATGCCGGGGCTGCCAAAGACTTCGCGCGCGGCCGGGATCGACGTGGATGCGGAAGGCGAGATCGTGGGGCTGCGCTGAGGTGACAACTGTCACACCCGATTGATGACGAACCCCACTGGGATAACGGCGGCGGAACTCCTAGCCTTGAACAAGACAAGGAGATTTCCCATGGCCACCAGCGTTCCCGTTCCCTCGCAAGCAGGCTTTTCCGCTCCCACCCCGTTTCGTGTTCCCGTGCGGGCTTTCCTACTGGAGATGGCCGTGGGCACGGCGGTTCCGCTTGCCTGCTATCGATTTCTGCGCACGCATGGTGCTTCGGAGATCCAGGCCCTTGCCGCCTCGTGCGCATACCCGCTCGCCGCCGGCCTGTGGAGTCTGATCCAGAAACGACGGCTGAACCCGTTTTCCCTGCTAGTTGTGTTCGGACTGATTGTGAGCGGCGGGGCGCTGCTGCTGGGCGGCAGCCCGCGTGTGCTGCTGCTGCGTGAGTCGCTGCCCACCCTAGCGCTTGGGCTGCTCGCGCTTGCGACGCTCCGCTGCGCGCGGCCGCTGATGTTCTACTTCGCACGCCACATGGTCGCGGGCGGCAACCCTGAGCGCACCGCCCGGTTTACGGCCCGCTCTGCGGAGCCCGCGGCGCTGGGAACCCATCGCCGCATCACGGCGGTGTGGGGTATTGCGCTTACCGTTGAGTTCTGCGCCAAGGCCGCCATAGTTTGGGCGCTGCCCACCGCGCAGGTGCTGCTCCTTGGGCCCGCGCTTTTCAACGCGACCCTGCTCGCAACCATGTTCTGGACTGTACGATATGCCAAGAGCCGGGCTGCCGAAAGTAAGGAAGCGTAGTTCCGCGCCGATCCAGTGAACCCGGAGGCTGTGAGCTTGCCTTTTCTCCTCAAGACCGAACCGGACAAGTACTCCTTCGACGATCTCGAGCGCGACGGCGAGACTGTGTGGGATGGGATCAAGAACGCGCAAGCCTTGAACTCGCTCGCGGCAATGCAGGCGGGCGAAAAGCTCGTGATCTATCACTCCAACACGGGCAAGGAAGTGGTCGGAACGGCGACGGTGGTCTCGGTCGATGCGAGCGACAAAAAGAACCCTGTGGTGCGGATCAAAGCAGGGAAGCGATTGAAACAGCCCAAGCCGCTGAGTGCAATGCGGGATGCGGCGGTGTTTCGCGACTCGCCCCTGTTCCGGCAGTTTCGGCTGTCGGTGGTGCCGTTGACGGATGAGCAGTACGACTGGATCCTGCACGCCTAAGCTGTACGCAACCCTGTGCAGGTGCGGCGGCTGCCGGTAAACGGAAGCCGGTGGGATTCCGCCTCTGTCCCGCAGCAGTGATGAAAACCAACGCGAACTAGCGCACGTGCCTTTCTCAGGGTAGAAGCGGTTTGCCAGCAGAAACCCGTCTAGGCCTGCTCTCAAACGGTAGGGGCCGCGCTTAACTCGACAGCTCCTCCTGCAAGCCCGTCAGCATCCGGTTCAGGTCTTTATCCGCGCGGCGCTGGTCATCTATCTTTGCGATCGAGTGCATTACGGTCGTATGGTGCTTGTTGCCGAACTGGCGGCCGATCTCGGGCAGCGATGCCTCGGTCATCTGCTTGGCCAGATACATCGCGATCTGCCGCGGGACGACCACGGCGCGCGAGTTGTTCTTTGCCTTAAGCTCCGTCACCCGCATCCCGAACTGCTCGGCCACCGCGCGCTGGATCGCCTCGATCGTGATCTTGCGCACCTGCGTGTCGATGAACTGCCGCAGGCACAGCTGCGCGGTTGTCAGGCTCATTTCGACCCCGTGGAGCTTGCACCAGGCAAACAGCCGCGTAAGCGCCCCTTCGAGCTCGCGCACGTTGGTACGGATGTTTGAGGCCACAAACAGCGCCACATCGGTCGGCAGCGCGCGGTCCTCGCTTTCCGCTTTTTTCTGCAGGATCGCGACCTTGGTTTCGAGGTCGGGCGGCTGGATATCGGCGATCAGCCCCCATTCGAACCGAGAGCGCAGGCGGTCTTCGATCTCCGGCAGCTCCTTGGGCGGGCGGTCGCTCGCGATCACGATCTGCTTGCCGCTTTCGTGGAGCGCGTTGAAGGTGTGGAAGAACTCCTCCTGCGTCCGCTCTTTTTGCGCCAGGAACTGAATGTCGTCGATCAGGAGCAGATCGACCGAGCGGTACTTGTCCCGGAAGCTCGTCATTTTGTCGTAGCGCAGCGAGTTGATCATCTCGTTCGTGAACTTTTCGCTCGACACATACGAGATCGCGGCTTCGGGCTGGCGGCGCTTCATCTCGTGCCCGATCGCCTGCATAAGGTGCGTTTTGCCCATGCCCACGCCGCCGTACAGAAACAGCGGGTTGTAGGCCTTGGCCGGTGACTCCGCGACGGCGGCTGCGGCGGCGCGCGCGAACTGGTTTCCCGACCCTCCCACAAAGGCGTCAAACGTATAGCGAGGATTCAACTGCGCGGCGGTGTTCCAGTCGAAGCGGCCCTGCTGCGGCGATCCCGCTTGCGTTCCAGGTGCGGCTTGTGCGGCGGCGGCTTGCAGTGATACCCCACCCCCCTCGCTGCCGCCCTCCGCCCTCGCCCCGGCATTGCCCATGCGGGCGGGACCTCCGGCATTGGCGTAGCCTCGGCTTCCATGCGCGGTCGACGGCGGGAACTTTTCTTCCTCGTTTACGGGCGCGGGGGCTGCTTCCGGCTCGGGAAGTATGAAGTCTACCCGCTCGTAGGGGAGGCGCAAGGCGTCGATCGCTTCCGCGATCAAATCCGCGTAACGGTCGCCGATGCCCTGGAACTTGGCCGTGGGCACCCGCACCACCAGAACATTCCCATCCGAGTGGCTGTACAGAGTTGGCTTGAACCAGGTTTCATATGCCTGCCGGTTCACCTTTTTTTGAAGCGCGCCCAGAATGCGAACCCAGGGGTTGAGCGGTGCGGCGGGTGCGGCGGAGTAAAAGCTCATGCGCAAAGATCCTTACCAACGTTGCCACCCTGCCCGCGCGCCAAACCCGCCCGCCCACACCAGCCGCAGCTACGCAAAGCAGCTGGCCCTTCCCTGAAGGGGAAAAGCTGGGCGGCAGGGTTGTGGAACGAAGAGGAATGCGCCGGGCGCAGCGTGGAGATCACAAGCCTGCAGCAGCCGCGGATCATTCTAAAGTGAGGCCCAGACTAGCACAGTTCGCCGGGAGTTTCGGCCTTGTTTTCTCGCCTGTTCTGTGTTGATGCCATCCCTGCACAAGGGATGGTGAAAGCGCTCGCTTTTCCCTGAAAAGCATCGCAGCGACCCAAACTGGGGCGCAGCTTTTTTCCCCAGCTCCGGGCTGGGACGCGGCAAAGCTGCGTTATACTGGGCGTTCGCCCCGGAGCCGCTTTTCCAGCCCGGCGTGGAAGCGCGGGTTCCCGCGCCCGAGGAGTTTTTCGCCAATGCCCAAGCGTACGTTCCAACCCAACCGCCGCCACCGCTCCAAGACGCACGGATTCCGCACCCGGATGAAGACCAAGAGCGGGGCTGCGGTGCTGTCCCGCCGCCGTGCCAAGGGTCGCCATAAGATTGCCGTATCCGCCGGCTTCCGCGACTAGTGACCCAAGCGCGCGAGCGCCCCATGCCTGCTCCGTTCCGCACTGTCCGGCTCCGCAAGCACGCTGATTACGTCCTGGTGTACGAGAGCAGCCGCAAGCATCGGGCCGGTGCGTTGAGCTTTTTTTACCGCGACCGTGCGGACGGGGAAAGCTCTCGGTTCGGCATTACCACGCCCCGGGCGCTTGGGAATGCTGTTCTCCGCAACTGCATCAAGCGGCGGTTGCGCGTCGCGGCCCGCGCCTCGCTTGGGCTTCTTCCAGCCGGCACGGACGTTGTGCTGCACCCCAGGCCGGAGGTGGCCGCCATGGCTTTTCCGGCACTTGAAAACGAGATCGCCACGATCTTTCGCACGGTCGCCGAGCGCACTGTTAGAGGCACCAACAACGCGCCTTTGCCCCGGGAGCGCCGTCCCAAACGTGCCCGTTTCGCGCCTGCGCAGGGCAAGCAGCCTCCAGCCCAATGAACCGCCGCCTGAGCGATTCTGTTATTGAAGCCGCATTTCTCGTATACAAGCGCATCCTTGGGCCCGTGCTCCACGCTCTGGCGCCGGGGCGCGGCGGTTGCCCTTATCAGCCCACCTGCTCGGAGTACGCAGCGCTCGCTTTGGCCCAGCATGGGTGGGTGCGCGGCGGCGCGATGATGCTGTGGCGCATCGCGCGCTGCAACCCGCTTTCGCGCGGCGGGTGGGACCCAGTCCCGTCCCCCCTTCGTAAACCCGGGTAGCGCGCCCTGGGGTGCCGCGCGTTTGCGTCAACAGGTACCATAGAAATAGGCCGGGCGCTGCTCGCCCCCAACACTGAGGACCTACTTCCCTTGGCAGAAATCCGGAATCCCAACCAGCAGGGCGCAGGAGGCCCGGGCGGCTCGCCCGGCGGCTCTTCGTCGCTCCTGATGTACTTTTCGATCTTTATCCTCCTGTTTCTCGGCCTCCAGTATTTTCGGGGCGGCAAAAACACAGCGCCCGCGGTGAAGGCTCCCGCGAAGCAGACCCAGCCCGCGCCCGCCCCGCCGCAAACGCCCGCAATCTCCGCCGGAGCGCCCGCGCAGGGGACACCTTCGGTTGCCGCGAGAGCGGTGACTCCGATTACCGTGGAAAACGGACTCTACCGGATCACCTTTTCCAACCGGGGCGGCGATGCCACTTCCTGGATCCTGAAGCGCTACAAAAACGAACAAGGCCGTCCGCTCGACCTCGTTAACCGGCAGGCCGCTCCCAAGTACGGGTTTCCACTCTCCCTCTACACCTACGACTCCGGGCTGACCGGCCAGCTCGCAAACGCTCTCTACGTTCCTTCAACAACAGCCGCGACGCTTACCGCCCCCGGCTCCTTAACGTACACCTGGTCCTCCGGCGGGCTCCAAGTCAAAAAAACTTTCACCTTCGACGCCACCTATGTGATCCACGCCCAGGTGACCGTGACCCGCAACGGCGCGCCGTTTGCCGCCGCGCTCGCCTGGCCTTCGGGCTTTGGCGACCAGGAAACCTTGCCGCAGTACGCCGGCAGTTTTTTTGACGAGAGCGAAAACGGCAAGGCTGACCAGGTCGATCTCAAAAAGGTGTCGGGCGGCAACACACTGCACGGCAGCTACGACTGGGCCGGCATCTCCGACCAGTACTTCGCGGCTATTTTCCTGCCGAACCATCCCGCGGGCGCGAGCGTCGTCACGCTGCACAACGCGGTCACGATTCCCCGCGACGTTAAAAAACCGAATGGCGCGACCACGCCCGCGCCCGTGCTTGGCGCGGCGCTCAGCGATGCGAACGGCACGCTCGATGCGCGGCTGTTTGCCGGACCCAAGGACCGCACCGTGCTTTCGCAGGTGAAGGGCGTTGCGGGCGGCCCTTCGCTCGACAAGATCGTGAGCTTCGGCTGGTGGTCCATCCTGGCCGACCCCATGTTCCTGCTCATGCGCTGGCTCCATAACCATATCGTCGCCAACTGGGGCTGGTCCATCCTGATCCTCACCGTGCTGCTTTCGCTTCTCACGCTCCCGTCGCGCCTGTACATGATGCGGTCGAGCCTGAAAATGCAGCGCATCCAGCCGCAGATGGACGCAATCAAGCAGCGCTACTCCAAATACAAAGCCACCGATCCCAAGCGCCAGGAAATGAACTCCGAAATTTTCAAGCTGCAGAAGGATAACGGCGTCAATATGTTCGGCTCGTGCCTTCCCATGCTCGTCCAATGGCCGCTCCTGTTTGCGTTTTACCGCATGCTGTCAAACGTGATCGAGTTGCGCCAGGCGCACTGGCTTTGGATTCCGGACCTCAGCGCTCCGGACCCGTACCACCTGCTGCCCATCTTTTTCATCGCCTCCATGTTCCTGGTGCAGTATCTGACGCCATCGCCCGGCGTGGACCCGCAGCAGCAGAAGATGATGGCCTTTACCATGCCCGTTGTTTTCGGTTTTATGACCTGGTCCATCGGCGCGGGTCTCGCGCTGTACTGGGCCGCGTCCAACCTGTTCGGCATTGGAACGCAGATGGTAATGAATCGCACGGGGATGGGTCGGGAAATGCGCGAGATTGCGCTGCGGCGGGCGGCGAAGAAGAGCGGGAAGACGATCAACGCGAAGATTGTGAAGGCTGGCAAAGCGTAAAACCGCCTGCGCGGCCGGCGGCCCCTTCATGGCATGTGCTTGGCTTCGCGTGGGCCTTCCGTTGGTCGGCATGGAAATTTCGACCGCCACCAACGGGAGCGGCACGACTCCCACAAAGACACGCCCCGAAGTGGCCGCCTCCCGCGTAGGGGATTTTGCCTCTGTACACTAGACCCGTGCCGATCCTCGACTACCAAGCCGCCGCCCAAACGATTGTCGAGTTCCTCAAACTCCTCACCGGGCTGGGCCGCCTCCGCCTCCGGTATCGCATCACCGCCGGCCCCGGCGCGGCCGACCCCGACGGTTTTGAAGACCGCGAACTCTACATCGAGCTGTCCGGCCCGGACGCGCCCTTACTCGTCGAGCGCAATGGCGAGCTCCTTCGCGCCCTTGAGCACGTTGCCGCCAAGTTCCTTCGGCTGGAACCGGAGGAGCACGATAAGGTTTCCTTTGATGCCGAAAACTTTAAGGCTTCCCGCGCCCGCGACCTCCGGCTCCGCGCCGAGTTCGCCGCGGAAACCGCCCGCACTACCGGCAAGCCTTTTCCGTTCCCGCCCAGCAACTCCCGTGAGCGACGCCTCCTGCATCTCGCGCTTCGCGATACCCCCGGCGTCGAAACCCACTCGCTCGGCGAAGGCCGTGAGCGTGTGCTGGTCGTTTTTCCTGCCGGTTACGATCCCAATACATACACTCCGCCGCCCGCGCCCGCGCCGCCCAGGGAACGCCGCGACGACCGCGACCGGCGTCCTTCCAACCGCGAGCGCCGCCGGTAAATGCCAGTTCGCATGCGGTTGGTAGACTGAGCGCGATGCAACAGGCGCGTTCGTTCTCAGTTTTTGGCAGGCGGCAAGTTCCGCTCTGCCCTGCTTTGTGCAGGGCGCGGCATCATCCCAGGAGCACACCATGGCACATCACGCACACGGAACCTTTACAGTCGAGCTCGAGCCTTCGCCAGCATCACCCGACGGTCTTCATCGCATGGTGATGGATAAAGAGCTCCATGGCAGCCTCGAAGCGACGTCGAAAGGCGAGATGATTTCAGCTGGGAATCCAAAATCCGGCGCGGCGGGCTATGTCGCCATGGAAACCGTGACGGGCAAGCTCGACGGCAAAGCTGGAAGTTTTGCCCTCCAGCAGTTCGCCACCATGGATGCGAGCGGCCGAAAGCTCCAGATCGTCGTGGTGCCCGGCTCCGGTACGGGCGAGCTCACCGGCATCGCCGGAGATTTTGCGATCACGGTCGCGAACGGAAACCACTCCTACGACTTCGAGTACACCTTGCCGGATACCCAGCCTTAAGCTTGCCGTGAGAACCGGCTCTCCTGAATGCGGGCTGTACCGGTATCGTTATGAAAGCCGACGAGCTGAACCGCGCGACACTGTTAGGAGATGAGCACTGCAGCGTCCTCACCCGACACCATCGCCGCCATCGCCACCCCTCCCGGCCGCGGCGGCATCGGCATCCTCCGGCTCAGTGGCCCTGACGCCCTCGCCCTCACCCTGCCGCTGACTGACAAGCAGAACTTCGCGCCCAACCAGGCCCGCTTCTGTCACCTGCTCGACCCCGTAACAGGCCAGAAGCTCGACGAAGCCGTCGTCACGTACTACCAAGGCCCCCGCTCCTACACCGGCGAGGACGTCGTTGAGATTGCCGCCCACGGCGCGCCCGTCCTGCTCGAGCACATTCTCCGCCTTCTCGCTGCCGCGGGCGCCCGGCTCGCCCAAGCCGGCGAGTTCACCGAGCGCGCCTTTCTCTCCGGCCGCCTCGACCTTACCCAAGCCGAAGCCGTCCGCGACCTCATCGACTCCCAAACTCTGCTGCAGGCCCAAACCGCTGCCAGCCAACTCGGCGGCGCGCTTTCCCGCCGGCTTGCCCCGCTCAAGCAACAGCTGCTCGCCTTGATCGCTCAGCTTGAAGCCGGGATCGATTTCGCCGAAGACGACACCCCTGTGCTCGACGACGCAGACCTGGAAGCCCAACTCGCTCATCTCCAGACCGCCCTCGCCGCGCTTGAGCGTTCCTTTGCCCAGGGCCGCCTCATCCGCGAAGGCATCACCCTGGCCATCGTAGGGCGCCCCAACGCGGGGAAAAGCTCGCTCTTCAACCGCCTGCTCGACCGCGACCGCTCCATCGTGACCGCGGAGCCCGGCACCACCCGCGACACCGTCCACGAGCGGCTTTCGATCGGCGGCATCCCCGTCGAGTTGATCGACACGGCCGGCCTGCGCGACGCCGCCAACGAAGCCGAGCGCCTCGGCATCGCCCGCTCCCGCGAAGCCTTTTCTGACGCCGCAGTCATCCTCCTGGTGCTTGACAGTACGGAGCCGCTGAACGACGAGGAACGGGCGCTGCTCGAAGCCGCCCAGGGGCGGCGTCTTTTTGTCGCACTCAATAAGTCCGACCTCCTTGCGCCGAGGCCGCTTTCCGGGGAAGGCGCTGCCCCGGCCCCCACGTGCCTGTCCGGGGCAAAAGCACAACTCCCCCTAAATCCCGAAGAGCATATCCTCCAAGCCGTGCCCACCTCCGCCCTCACCGGCGAAGGCGTCCCGGAGCTGCGCGCCGCGCTCCATTCCAGGGTTCTCGGCCAGCGAACGCCCGCCCCGGAAGCAGCCCTGCTCACCAACCTACGCCAGCACACCACGGTCCAGGCTTCCCTAGCCGCCATCGCCAATGCCCAAAACGCAAGCACCGCAAACCTTCCCCACGAACTGCTTTTGCTGGACTTGTACACCGCCCTCCGCGAACTCGATTCGCTCACCGGCGCTACCACCCCGGACGACGTTTTGAATCGGATCTTCTCCACCTTCTGCATCGGCAAGTAAGCTACGGCCGGCGGGGAGTTCCGGGGGGGGGCAGGCCAGTACGAGCCGCCGCCCATTGACTGCGGCTGCCCTCCGCGAGTGTCAAGAGCTCTTTCGGCAAAGCTGGAGTTGCTATGCTGACCGAATGACTTCATGGCGTGCTTCCGGGCGTGCTTTCGCAGTGCTTGCCCCCGTAGTGCTAACCACCGCTGCATTGGCGGCCCGGCATGCGCAGGACACAGGTTTCCTGGACCGCGAGATCACCGTGCGCGGCGTTTCCAGGCGCTACGTGGTGTACCTTCCGGAGAACTGGACGAAAGGGCAAAAGTGGCCGGTGATCTTGTTCCTGCACGGCTCGGGCGAGCGCGGGTCCGAGGGGCTGGATGAAACGCAGATCGGGCTGCCGGCGGCCATTCGCGTGCACCCGGAGCGATGGCCGTTTGTCGTGGTGATGCCGCAGGTGCCGTTCTCGCACCACCACTGGACCGACCCGGACATGATGGAAACCGCCATGGCGGCGCTGGGGGCCGAGGAGCGCGAGTTCAACGGCGACCCCGACCGGACATACCTGACCGGGCTCTCGCTGGGCGGGTACGGAACCTGGGAGCTCGCGCGCGCGCACCCGCGCACCTTTGCCGCCATCGCGCCGGTGTGCGGCGGCGTGTTCTGGTCGTACCAGCCTTCGCGCTGGAGCGAGCAAACCACGCTGCCGGAGGAGTACGCGCGGGCGCTGCGGCGGGTGCCGGTGTGGGAGTTCCATGGCGCGGAGGACCCGGTGGTAAGCCCCCGGCAAAGCGAGCTGATGTACGACGCGCTCGAAGCGGCACGGGGCAATGTTCGCTACTCAGAATACGCGGGCGTAAAGCATAGCGTGTGGGAAAAGGCCTATGCGAACCCCGAGCTGCCGCACTGGCTGCTTTCGCACTCGCTCTCCGCCGACGCGACGCTCGCGCCGGAGGCCGAAAAACTGCTGGTGCCGGTCCATCCGGTTCCGGCCAGGGTGAACCCGGAGCTGTTCGACGCCTATGTGGGCGAGTACGAGTATGGCGGCGTGACGCAGATCACAGTGTTTCGTTCGGGCGATGAGCTCCTCCAGCGCAACCGGATCGGAGACGTCACGCAGCTGCTGCCGGAAAGCGCAAACACGTTTTTTCACCCGAACGGGTCCACAACGCGGCTGACGTTTGAGCGCGACCCGGCGACCGGCGAGGTGCGCGACGTGCTGGACCGGGATGATCGGCATGAGGAACGCTGGGAGCGGCGGCGGCCGTGACTCGCTCTAGCGTGTGATGGAAAGCGCGCGGGAAGCGTCGAGCGCTCCCTTGATTCCGGGGCCGGTGACCGCGACGGAAAGCGTCGCCGCACCTGCGGGGATCGCGGAGCTTGGGAGCGGCAGCTCGACCGAAGCCAGGTAACCCGAGCCGGAGTCGATGGTGAATGCCGTTTCCTTTTCCTCTATGACCGCGCCGGAAGCAGCCTGGAGCCGAAACGTCGCGGTCCAGCTCCCGGGCGGCTTCTTGTCCCACTTGCTCCCGGGGTACACGCGCACAAAAGCGCGCAGCGCCTCGCCCCGGTCGAGGCTGCCCGTCGCGCTCGGCTCCAGGCGGCAGGTGCCGGCGTGCATGGGGTCGATGAGCAAGCGCGTGTCCTGGGTGTCGGCGGAATCGTTGCGGCGGCGGAGCCCGCTCACCGGCGCGCGGCAGCCTGTGCCCACGAGGAGGCTGCTGAGGGCAACCGCCCGCGAACGGGGCAGGCCGACCGCGACCTTTTCCTGGGACGAAGCGAGGACGCGGCCTTGGCTATCGTGGACGGCGACCCGCCACATGTAGTTGCCGGGGCGTAAACGGCCGTCGCGCTCCCACGACAGGCTTCGGCCGTCCCAGGGCGCATCGAGCTCGCGCGACAACACAGGCATGCCCACGTCGACGTCATCGACAAACTCGGCCACCCGGACCTCGGGGGGCGGCGCTCCGGGGCCGGTCCAGGCCACCGCCGCGGTCATGGGCAGGATGGGCGCGAGCCCGTCGCGCAGGGGAAAGTAGTCGACGCGCTGCGCGATGCGGAACTCGCCCGGAGCGCCCGGGTGCTTCTCTGTCGCTCGGATGGCGGCCAGCACCTGCTTCGGCAGGGAAGGCTGTTCGGGGGCAAGGTACGGCACCACTTCTAGCACGGCGGCCCGGAGATCGCGCCGGAGCAGATGCACCGCGACCGCGGGCGCACCCCGATCGGTGTCCTCGGCGATCAGGTCGAAGTCGATACGGTAGTTGCCCTGAAGGTCGTGGTCGATCTTGCCCGCGAGCTCGCTGAGGGAGTTGGAAAAACCGCCGAAAGTGTCCTGGGCGGTTTGCATCACGAGCGAGGTGCTGAAGGCCAGGTGGTTGAGCGCGCTGGTTAGATTAAAGCCGCGGCCGCTGCTGGACGCATCGCCGCCGGGCACCAGCACCTCAGGGCCGCCCACGTTGGCGACATAGATATGAGCCCCGCTTTGCTGGGCGATGTTCACGAGCGACGCGGGGCCGTCCTGCGCAAGCATGTCTTCGTTCTCGCCGTACATCGGTATGCTCCAGGGATTTATGGCGAGGATAATCTTGGGTTCGCTCGAGCGCCCCATCGCGGCGATGACGTCCACGGCCTTGATGTGCCAGCCGGCTCCCCACTGAAACCGTCCGGGCAGCCCGGTGCCGGTCGTGAACTGGAAGGGTTCAAGGGTGTGGTCGATGGTTTGGAGGTTCGCAAGCAGCTCCGCGCGGCTGGTGGTGAAAGCGGTCAGCTTCGCGTTCGAGTCGAAAATGCCGACCTTCCAAGGCAGGGTTTCGGCCTGCCGTGCGAAGTACTTCGTAGCCTGGCGGACACCGATGGAATGGACCAGCGGCTGGTTGGGCGGGAACACCAGCAGTACCAGCGGGACCACGGGCGTCGCGGCCTCCTCGGGCGGGTGGAGGCGGCCTGCCCGAGGCGTGCCGTTCACGAAAAAGAGCAGATCCCGCGCTTGGAGATCCGCGGGCGGGTTCCCGCTCTTATCCGTAATGCGTAGGACTGCGGTCGCGGTTTGCGCGTCGCGGAAGTTGTCGGCGCGGAGCAGGTCGAGATCGCGATAGTGTTCCGCGCCGGGAGCGGGCGCGTTCTCCGGCCGCTCGGGCAGCTGTGCTCGCGCCGCAAGGAGCACGGACGCCGTGAGAAGCAGTGCGAGTCCCTCAAAAAGCGGCAGCTTGCGCATGGGAGTGCCCGCGGCGAGTATACGGCTGTGCGGCCAGGAAGTTCTAGTGAGCCTGCTCCCACTCATTGCAGCCGCTCGCGGCGGTGACTTGGAGGCTGAAGCAGCTCAGCTTTTCATGGCCACAGGCCGCAATCAGATCTTCCGCGGCGAACCGGGTTGAGAGAACTTCCAAAAGGCGCGGCTCGATCTCTTGCCCTTTTTCCCGGCCGAAGTGTTGGCACACCCCGCACTGGCCTTCCCCAACCTTGACCATTCGCTCGCCTCCCGGTATGTAGGAGACGCGCAGCCCGCGGGCCGTTGCCCCCGACGAACCTAGAATGAAAGTGCGGATGCGGCGCTTCGACCAACTCGACCTGAGCCGCGCGCGGGTGCTCGACGGCGGTTTTGCGACCGAGCTCGAGCGGCGCGGTGTGTCGACCGCCGGGCCGCTGTGGTCGGCGCGCGCTTTGTTTGAAGCGCCGGAGGCTGTCGTCGCCGTACACCGCGCGTACCTGGATGCGGGCGCGGATGTGCTGCTGACCGGGAGCTACCAGGCCTCGGCGATGGGATTTCGGGCGGCGGGTTTTTCGGAAGCTGAAGCGGAGGGAAAGGCCGGGGAGTCGCTCCGCCGCGCTGTTTCCTTGGCCTTGCGCGCTCGGCAGGAAACCGGGCGGCTGGACGCGCTGATCGCGGCTTCGCTGGGGCCCTATGGCGCAGCGCTCGCGAACGGGGCGGAGTTCACGGGCGAGTATGGGTTTGGCTCGGACGCGGAAGAGCACACGGCTCTCGTCGCGTTTCATGCCGCGCGGGTCGCGGCGCTGGCGGCCACGGACGCAGATTTGCTGGCGTTTGAAACAGTGCCGAAGCTGGGGGAAGCGCGGGCGATCGTTGCCACTTTGCGCCGGTGGCCGGAGGTGGGCGCGTGGGTTTCCTTTACCTGCCGCGACGAGGCCCGCACCGCCCGCGGCGAGCCGGTGCGCGCGTGCGCGGCTTTGCTGGATGGGGTGCCGCAGGTCGTGGCCGTGGGGGTGAACTGCATTGCGCCCGGGCTGGTTTCGCCGCTGCTGGGCGAGCTGCGCGCCGGAACAGGGAAGCCGCTCCTCGCGTATCCCAATTCGGGCGAAGGCTGGGACGCCGGGGCGCGCTGCTGGACGGGCTCGACGGATGTGGCTGGGTTTGAGACGTTGGCGCGGGAGTGGTTCGCGGCGGGGGCGCAGATCGTAGGCGGCTGCTGCCGGACCGGGCCGGAGCATGTGCGTGCGGTTGCGGGTGAGACCGTAAGGCCCGATCGGTTCTGACTACTAAGGAATCGGAGCTAAACCCGCTATGGATGCTGAAGAAAGGCTGTAACATCGTGTTCGAATTTGGCCGGCTCTTCTGCATAAGGAAAGTGTGCGCTGTTTGCGAACTCGTCAAATTGTGCATGGGGCAGGCGTTTCGCAAAGGAACGCATCTGCTCGACGCCGACCGCGCCGTCATACTTTCCAACGATCACCAGGGTTGGCATCGTGAGTTTGCTGTAATCCGTGAAGTGATAGCATAGAAACTTACTCCCCGGTGAGAAGTACGCTTTGCTTATCTCGCCCGTGTTTCTCAAGCCGCTTGCCTTGTCCAGGCCGGCTTGCTGCTTTTGATATTGCTGGTCGTGGAATTGCTGCCAATTGTGAAATGCAGCGCCGTCTACTTTGCCGAGCGCAGCCACTTCCATGCTGAAAAGTGCTTGTGTTGCCGCGCAAGCGTCGTGTTTTGCCCTCGCTTTAAGCAGCGCGCGCGAAGATTCACTTCTTAACGCTTCTCCCCACGCAGTTGGATCTTTATCCTGTATCTCCTTGCTCCACAATTCTAAGGTTTGCGGCAGGTTTTCCGCGCCATCCACCACAATAAGCTTTTGCACATGCTCCGGGTGCCGCGCTGCGTATTCGACCGCGACGGTTGCACCGAAGCTATGGCCCATAAGTGAGATTTGGTGTATCCCGAAACTGTTGCGAAGCGACTCTATGTCTTGCACTAAGTGTGACATTGCGTAATCGTTACTCGGTGGCCGCTCGCTGCGGCCTGTGCCGCGCTGGTCGAAATAGATCATCCGCAGGTGCTGCTCCAACTCCGAACCAATTGTTTTCTCAAAGCTGTACGTGTTGTATCCGGGGCCGCCCGCAAGGAAGATAAGCGGCGCTCGCCCGGCATGTGCCTTGCCCGCAACGCGGTACCAAAGCCGAACGCCGTTGAGAAGCGTCGTGTGTTCGCCGGGAGAAAGGGGCGCTTCGCCACGGGCAAAGCCGCAGGCAATGGCTAAGTAGAACGCGAAAAGACCTAGCGCGTAACGGAGCATAGCCACAGTACGCAACGGGGCGGCCGATTGTTTCAAGGGCGCAAGGAGTCTCTGTCTGTCATCCGAGACCAGAAAAGGCCAAACCCTGTTCACGCCCTCGCAACATGCGACAATACGCGTAGCGCCATGGATGACAAAACATCGCCCGACGCCCTCGCTTCGCCCTCCCCCCAAACAAGCACGCCCACGCCGGTCGCCATCACCCCTGCGCTCCTCAAGCAGCACTCCATCACGCCGGATGAGTACGCGCGCATCGAGGCCGCTTTGGACCGGGTGCCCTCGCTCACCGAGCTGGGGATTTACTCGGTCATGTGGTCCGAGCACTGCTCGTATAAAAGTTCACGGGTGCACCTGCGGCGGCTGCCGACCGAAAGCGAGCGCGTAGTGCAGGGGCCGGGCGAAAACGCCGGGATTATCGACGTGGGCGACGGATGGGCGTGCGCGTTCAAGATCGAGTCGCACAACCACCCCTCGTATATCGAGCCGTTCCAGGGCGCGGCCACTGGCGTCGGCGGGATTCTGCGGGACATCTTTACGATGAACGCGCGGCCGTTGGCGGTCATGGATTCGCTGCGGTTTGGGCCGCTTGAAGGCGACGCAGAGGCGACCGTCAGGAAGAACCACGCGGTCGTCGAGGGCGTGGTCGCGGGGATTTCGCACTACGGCAACTGCTTCGGCGTTCCAAACCTGGGCGGCGAGACGAAGTTCGAGGCTTGCTACTCCGGCAATCCGCTGGTGAACGCCTTCGCGCTCGGCCTGGTCCGGCGCGATGAGATTTTTTATGCCAAGGCGACCGGGGTAGGGAATCCGGTGATCTACGTGGGGGCCAAGACGGGGCGCGACGGCATCCACGGTGCGACCATGGCGAGTGAGGAGTTTACCAAGGGTTCGGAGCAAAAGCGGCCCAATGTGCAGGTGGGCGACCCTTTCATGGAGAAGCTGCTGCTGGAGGGCTGCCTGGAAGCGATGGCAACTGGGGCGGTGTTGGGCATTCAGGATATGGGCGCGGCGGGGCTCACCTGCTCCACCTGCGAGATGGGCGCGCGCGGCGGGGTGGGGGTGGAGATTGAGCTGGACCGGATCCCGCAGCGGGCTACGGGGATGAATTCGTACGAGATTATGCTTTCGGAGTCGCAGGAACGGATGCTGCTGGTCGCCGAAAAAGGCCGCGAGCAGGAAGTGCTGGACGTTTTCGCGAAGTGGGGGTTGGACGCCGTCGTCGCGGGTTCTGTGATTGAGGAGCCCCGGATGCGCGTCCATCATGGCGGCGCGCTGGTCGCCGACATCCCGAACGCCTCGCTCACGGACGACGCCCCGCTCTACCATCGGCCTGTAGGCGAGTGGAAGGCGCCTGTTCCGAAAAACCCGCCCGCGTGGGTGCTGGAGGAGCTCGCGAAACCGCGCGACTACACGGCTGATTTGAAAAAACTGCTCGCCAGCGCGAACGTGTGCTCCAAGCGCTGGGTGTATGAGCAGTACGACTCCATGGTGCAAACGAATACCGTACAAGGCCCCGGCGGCGAGGCCGGGGTAATGCGGATCAAGGGGACGGAGCGCGGGTTGAGCATGGCGCTGGCCGGAAATGGGCGCTGGTGCTACCTGGACCCAAAGCTGGGCGCGATGCATGCGGTGGCGGAAGCGGCGCGCAAGGTGGCCTGCACGGGGGCGATGCCGGTTGCGGCGACCAACTGCCTGAACTTCGGCAATCCGGAAAAGCCGGAGATCATGCGGCAGCTTTCGGACGCGATCGATGGGATCGCTGAGGCTTGCAACGCGCTGGGGACGCCGATCACGGGCGGGAATGTTTCGTTGTACAACGAAACCCGCGGGGAAGGGATTTATCCCACGCCGGTTGTGGGGGTGGTTGGGATTTTGGAGGATGCAACGAAAGTCTCGAATAAGCCGTTCTCGTCGGCGGACGATATCGTTCTTTTCTGGCGGCCGTATATCGCTGATTACGACGAGAGAACAGATGCTTACACCCTAGATCAGACATTTGGTTCGTCGGAGTTCGCGAGTGTCGTCCTTGGAGAACTATGGGGAACTCCTCCGGGCATTTTTCTCGAATATGAAGATCGTGTGAACCGCGCGCTTAGCAAGCTAATAGCGAATGGTTTAGTTTCTTCCGTGACGAGTGTCGGCTCTGGAGGACTCGCCACAGCACTCGCTGAGAATTGTTTCCACTCCGGGTTAGGAGCGAGCATCGATATCAGTTCGGTCGGTCATGGCGGATTCGACTCGGTTACGTTATTCGGCGAAAGCGGACATGGTCTTCTTTTTACTTGCCCTAAGTCTGCATTGGAAAGTGCTAAGACCCTCATTTCAGAACTGCAGCTCGGCGGTTTGATTAGCCTAGGTAGAACAGTCGGGACGTCTTTAGAAATCTCACGTTCAGGCCAAAAACTAATCTCTTCGGAAATTTTAGATTTGCACAAGGGGTGGAGCACATCTCTCGAAGACACTCTAGCGGCTTCCCCCGTAGTTGCTGAGGTGATGGCGTGAGCCGGTTGCTAGTAGAGGGGCTGCCCGGCGCAACCACCCCGGAACAGCGCGCCCATTTAGCCGCATCTACCCCGGGGCGCCCACAAGACGACAAACTCCGCGAGGAGTGCGGGGTGGCCGCTGTGTTCAACCATCCCGATGCGGCGCGGCAGGTCTTCCTCTCCCTCTACGCCCTCCAGCACCGCGGGCAGGAGTCTGCGGGCATCGCCACCGCCGACGGCCAAAGCCTCCAGAACATCAAGGGCATGGGCCTGGTCTCGGACATTTTCACCGAAGACGTGCTCCAAAAACTGCACGGCGAAATGGCCATCGGGCACACCCGGTACTCCACCACCGGCGACTCGGCCCTTCTGAACGCGCAGCCTATTCGGGTGGACTCGACCAAGGGGCTGATCGCGATCGCGCACAACGGCAATCTCGTCAACCTGGGCCAGGTCCGCACCCGGCTCGAGCGGGCCGGCGCGTTCTTCCAAACCACGTCCGACTCCGAGATCATCGTCCAGCTCATCGCGCACTCCCGCGAGGCAACGCTCTTGGACGCGATCGCGGACTCGCTGCGGCAGGTGGAGGGGGCGTTCTCGCTCGTCATGATGACCCGCGACCGCATTTTCGCGGCGCGCGACCCCCGCGGTTTCCGGCCTTTGTCCATGGGCCGCATCGCCCACCCGGACGGCGGCCCCGACACAGTCGTCTTTGCCTCGGAAACCTGCGCCTTTGACCTTCTCCACGCCAAGTACGAGCGCGACGTGGAACCCGGCGAGCTCATCATGGTCACCGCCGAGGGCGTCACCTCGCGCATGTACGCGACCGGCGTGCCGCGCGCTTCGTGCATCTTCGAGCACGTCTACTTTTCGCGCCCCGACTCGCGCGTCTTCGGCCGCTGGGTGCAGGACTCGCGCGAAGCGATGGGCCGCCGCCTCGCCCGTGAATCCGCGGTTCCCGCCGACCTCGTCGTCCCCGTCCCGGACTCGGGCGTGACCGCCGCCATCGGCTACGCGGACGAGTCCGGGCTGCCCTTCCGGTTTGGGCTCATTCGCAACCACTACGTGGGCCGCACGTTTATCGAGCCCGAGCAAAAGGTGCGCGACTTCGGCGTGCGGCTCAAGCTCAACCCGGTCCGCAACCTGCTCGAAGGTAAGCGCGTGATCCTGATTGACGATTCGATCATTCGGGGCACCACCTCGCGCAAGATCGTGCGCATGGTGCGCGCGGCGGGCGCGAAAGAGGTCCACCTGCGCATCTCCTGCCCGCCCACGGTTTCGCCCTGCTTCTACGGGGTCGACACGCCAAGCAAAAAGGACCTTATCGCCGCGAACAACTCGATTGACGAGATACGGCGGTTTATCGAAGCGGATTCGCTTGCGTATCTTTCACTCGACGGCCTGCGCGAGGCGGTGGACGGCGGCGAAGGCCAAGGCTTTTGCGTGGCGTGCTACACGGGCGCCTACCCCACGGCTTGGGTGGATGTGGACGAGATTCTGCCCGCGCCCGCGCTGCGTGCCTGAGTTTTGGGCGCGGGCGCAACTGTGTACCAGCCCATGCCGTCTATCTCAAGCGATGGGGGTGAGCCATGGCAAAGTACGGACCCAAAGCGCACGAGGCCGTTGGGCGCGAACTGCACGAGATGAAGGAAGGCAAGCTGCGCTCGGGCAGCGGGCAAAAAGTGACCAACCCGAAGCAGGCCATCGCCATTGGTTTGTCGGAAGCGCGGCGCGCCGGCGGCAAAGTGCCACCCGCGCCGGAAGGAACCCCTTCGGCGGAGAAAGAAGACTCGGCTCGGAAAACGGCAAAGAAACGTAGCCCCGCAAAGAAAACAGCGGGCAAGAAAGCTTCCGTAAAGAAGACTCCAGCAAAGAAAACCGCCGCGAAGAAAGCCTCGGCAAAGGCGGCGCGGTAAGCCGCAGCTAGGCGGTTCTCCTCGCCTGTAGACCGAAGCTGCGCAGCGCAGGTCTTCGGAGTACCCCACCAAAAGGAAAAGTGCCTTAGCTGCTGGACGGAGTGGAACTCGAACCCGATGTGCCGCTCGGGGTTGAGGAGCTTGTGGACCCGCTGGAGGGCGCAGCCGCCGGGGTGCTCTTGCCGCCGTCGCCGCTGGACTTCGTGTCCGTGCCGGTTTTTGCCTCCCCGCCGGAAGCCCCCTCGCCCTTCTTACCGCCGGCCTTTCCGTAGTCGGTCAGGTAAAAGCCGGAGCCTTTGAACTGGATTGCCGGGGCGGACAACAGCCGCTCGCTCGTGCCTTCGCATTTGGGGCACGCGGCTGTTTCGGGCGCGCTGAAGCTTTGGATCTTCTCGAAACGATGGCCGCACTGGCTGCAGCGATACTCGTACAACGGCACAGGGAAACCTCGGGGGGCGTGGTCCCTCCATTGTAGCGGAGCGGTTTACAAGGGCAGCGTGACCGGGCGTACCTCGTGCACGGCATCGACCGCGCGCAGCTGCCGCAGCAGCTCCGGGCTCAGTTCGCCGTCTAGCTCCATCACCGCAAGCGCAGTGCCGAGCCCTTCCGCGCGGCCCAGGGCGAAGTTGGCGATGTTGATGCCGTGTTCGCCCACCACGGTGCCGAGCTTGCCGATCACACCGGGCACGTCACTGTTGCGAACCACGATGAGCGTGCCCTGGAGTGGCGCTTCGATAGGCGTTTCCTCAAACGCAAGCAGGCGGGCGGACTGGCCATTGGGGCCGACTCCGGCGCGCGCGGCTATCTGCTTTCCGTGACGCGTGTGCAGCGCAAGCGCCAAGATGCTTGCTCCGCCAAGTGAAACCTCTTCGTGCACGCGGATGCCACGTTCCTGCGCTACCTGAGCGGCGTTGATGCGGTTGGCACCTTCGCTCGCGCCCAGCACACCCGCGAGCGCGGCATTGCGGACCATTTCGGTTTGCCCTTCGGCGAGCGCTCCCGAATAAGCGACGTGCACGCTTTCCAGGCCGCCTGAGTCGGGCGGCAGCAGCTGGCCAAGCATGGCACCGAGCCGTTCGGCGGCATGCGCGAACGGGGCAAGCGCCAGGTACTGTTCGCGCGTAAGCGAGGGGGTGTTCACGGCATTTTGTACCGCCCCGAGCTTGAGATACGCGCGCACCTGCTCGGCGATCTGGACGCCCACGGCCTCCTGCGCTTCCGTGGTGGACCCGGCGATGTGCGGCGTGAGCAGGACATTCGGCATGCCGAAGAACGGCGACTCCTTGAGCGGCTCCTGCTCGAAAACGTCCAGGGCAGCGCCTGCGAGTTTCTTTTCCCGCAGGGCCTCCGCCAGGTCTCCTGTGTGGATGAGCTCGCCGCGGGCGCAGTTGACGATGCGCGCGGTGGGTTTCATGAGCGCAAGCGTTTGCGCGTTCACGATTCTCTGCGTTTGCGGGGTGAGGCCGACGTGGAGCGATAGGTAGTCGCTCGCCCGGAACAGCTCCTCAAGCGGCACGAGCCGGACTTCGTGCTCCCGCGCGACCGTAGGAGCGATAAACGGATCGTGGCCGAGAAGGCGCATGCCAAAGGCGCGGGCGCGGCGGGCGACCTCCAGCCCGATGCGGCCGAGGCCGAGGACGCCGAGGGTTTTGCCTCGCAGCTCCGTGCCGGAAAGCGACTTTTTCTCCCACTTGCCTTGGTGCAGGGCCGCGTTGGCGCGGGGGAGCTCGCGAGCGAGCGCGAGCATGAGCGCCAGGGTAAGCTCGGCGACGGCGACCGCGTTGGCGCCGGGCGTGTTCATCACGACGATGCCGCGCCGGGTGGCGGCTTCGGCGTCGATATTGTCGACGCCCACGCCGGCGCGACCGATGACGCGGAGCATGGGTGCGTGGGCGAGCAGGGCGTCGTCCACCTGGACGGCAGAGCGGACGATCAGGGCGTCGGCGTCCTTCAGTGCTTCGGGCAGCGACGGGACCTGGTCGTGGGTCACGATCTCCCAGCCCGGCTCCTCACGCAAAACGGCCACAGTCGCGGGGGAAACTTTTTCGGCAAGCACGATCTTCATGCTTCCACTCCCTCAAGCGCGGCGGGCTTGTGCGCGCAGTCAAGCAGGTCGCGGCCGCAAGGGCAGGCGGCGCGGTTGACCAGCATTTGCTCGCGCGTGGCGTACACGCGTTGAGCGGCGGTGAGGGCCTGGCCCAGCTCCACGCCGGGCAGCCGGAGCGTTTCCACGGCGACGTGCTCGATCGCGCCGATGAGGGCGATGGTGTCCATGTAGTCGAAAAAGCCGAGATGGGCGATGCGGAACAGCCGGCCCTTCATCTCGCCCTGGCCGTTGGTGATCGTCGCGCCGAAGCGCTGTTTGAGCTCCTTGACGATGACGCCGGAGTCCACGCCCGCGGGCGGCAGCACCGCGGTCACAGCGGCCGCTGGGGCGAGCGGGGCGAACAGCTCCAGGCCTAGCGCGAGAACGGCGGCGCGAGTCATGGCGGCGCAGGTTTCGGCGTTGTTCACAAGCGCGGCGCGGCCTTTCGCAAGGTCTCCATCCGCTTGGGACGCGATGTAGTCGAGCGCGGCAGCAAGCCCGGCGATGAGCGAAACCGCAGGGGTGTACGCCGACTCGGCTTTATGGGCGTTTTTGCGCTCTTTGCGCAGGTCGAAGTAGTAACGCGGGTTGAGCGAGAACTCCATCGAGGCCCAGGCTTTTTCGCTTACAGATAAGTACGCAAGGCCGGGCGGGATCATCACCGCTTTTTGCGAGCCGCCGATCATGATGTCCACATCGCGGTCCACGTCGAAGTGGGTCGTGCCAAGGCCGGTGATCGCGTCGACGACCAGCAGAGCGTCGCTCCGTTGCGCGCGCAGCAGCTCGGCAACGGCTGGGACGCAGTGGCGCACGCCGGTCGAGGTTTCGGTGGCCTGCATGAAGACCGCGCGGGTTTCAATGCGCAAGGCTTTGCGGACCTCGTTGATCGAGAAGGTTTGCCCGTAGGGCGCTTCGACCACGTCTACGTCGCAGGAGAAAGCTTTGCCAAGAGCGGTCCAGCGCTCGCCGAACTTGCCGGCGGAAAGCACCAGGACGCGGTCGCCGGGCGAGGTGATGTTGCTCACCGCGGCTTCCATCGCGCCGGTTCCGGAGGACGCGAGCAGGAGCACGTCGTTCGCGGTGCCGACAAAGAGCTTGAGATCGCGGAGCACGCGCTCGAACAGCTTGCGGAACTCCGGGGTGCGGTGGTGCATGTCGGCCGCGGCCATGGCGAACTGCGCGGCGGGCAGCAGGGGCGTGGGGCCGGGGGTAAACAGGCGGGCCTTGCGGATCATGCTTTGCGGGCACCTCTGGCGGCGATTGTAGCTTGCCGCCCGCTCCGGCCCGGCGGCCTACAATGGAGTGTTTGCGGGGGGACCGGCATGGACGAGAGTTTAGTAAAGCGGATCGATGGGGATGTAGTGGCGGCGATGAAAGCTCGCGAAACGGAGCGGGTGGAAACGCTGCGGATGGTCAAGGCGGCCTTAAAGAACCGCGAGATCGAGAAGCGCGAGCCGCTGACGGAAGAAGAGTCTCGCGCGGTGCTGGGGACGTTGATCAAGCAGCGGCGGGAGTCGATCGAGCAGTTCACCAAGGGCGGACGTCCGGAGCTGGCGGACAAGGAAGCCGGGGAGATCACGCTGATTGAAAGCTACCTGCCGCAGCAGGCGACCGCAGACGAGCTCCAGCCGCTGATCGCTTCCGTGCTGGCGGACTTGGGGGCGAACGGGATGGTGCTGGGACCCAAGGCGATGGGGCCCGCGATGAAGGCGGTAAACGAGCGGATCAAGGAGCTGGGATTAAGGGCGGATGGGCGGGAGGTGAGCGATCTGGTGAAGGCGGGGCTGGGGGAGCGGTGAAGGTGCTCATCTCACCGCAGCCAAGTACTACCAGCTCCTAAAAGGAATGCTCGATGGCTTGACGATGACTTCTAAATGCCCCTCGCTTGCGAACAAAGCACGAACGGCCTCTACGGTTAACTCTGGCGTAGGCGTCGGGCCTACGACTATTTCGTTTACAAAGTACGTTGTTTGCGGAACGTGCTCAGCACCTTCCCTCTTTAAACCGAGCTCGACATCAACATAGGGAATAAGGATAGACTTACCCTGACGAAATTGCTGCCCCGGCATCGGGCGATGGTCCTTTGAGACTACCTTCCGCCACTCGGCTTCGCTCTCGAAAGCATGATGCTTGAAGAAGGGGGAAATCAGGCTGGTCCAAACTGGTATCAATGCTCGCGTCCATCGCTCGTGATCTGCCCGATCAACAGCTAAGTTGGTGGCAATCGCATTACCAATTAGTAGAGCCGACTCAGGCGAGAAGTCGAAAGCATGCATCAGATCGCGCTCTTTTACGATCTTTTCTTGAAGGGAATCTGCGGCTGCATTTAGATCTCCCCCAAGCATCTTTGTTATTGCGCATTCCAGGTCGGATTCATTCGCTTCCGAGTAATACTGCACTTTGTGTAGTGAAGTACTCAGGAAGAAGGACGCCCCTCCTTTCGGGTTTGCGATCCACTGCTCCATTAAGCATTCTGTGGTAAATCCGATACTGACGCCCAACCCTGGAGGGCAATAAGCGCGCCATTGGGAAAGGTCGTCGGCATGTTCTGTAAAGCTAGCCACAAAGTTCGATTGTGGAGGCCAAGACTCCATCTCGGCGACAATTTGGGCTATTTTGTCATGTTCAGCGCGAACGCTTGTCTGCTTTTGCAGGATTGCAAGGACATGTTGTTTGAACCACAGAGATTCCGAGCTGTCGTTAAGGAAGCGAATGCTGGATGCTCGGAGCCTCTTCGATTGCACGATAGAAACCAATGCTTCAAGCGATGTGTAGTGATACAGAGTCCTCGGCGCTTCTCCAGATTGCAGCAGCGCAAAATCCATTGGCAAAGGATAACTCTTCCAAGAGACGATATAGGTCCGAAAACTATGAGGCGGCCATTAAGGGTGCGCACGACAAACGCTCAGACATCTGAACCTCGACCAGATGTACGATCCCGCTAAGACAGTTTGTCGTGCCATGTTCTCAATTCACGCCGGTTTGGCGTCGCGGTCGTGCACCTCGGCCGGGGGATGCGTCGCTTCCACGGCGGTGAAGGTTTCAAGGAAGTGATAGCTGTGCTCAGCTCCTTTCGGCACTATCCACGAGCTGCCGGGTTCCAGCTTCACCGTCTGCCCTTCGAGGGTCAGCTCGGCGCGGCCGGAGATGACATAGCCGACGGTCTCATATTCGCGCCGCACAGGCGTGGACGGAGTGCCGGGTTCTTCCCCTTCCCAGAGCCGCATGGATAGGCTGCGCCCGCTGGCGAGGTAACGCTGCCCCTGGGAGCCTTTCGGCGCGCCGGCCGCCTCGACTTTGGTCACGGATGTGTCTGCCATTTGTTTCTCCTCAAGTTTGCTTCTCACACTTGTAGATGCCGCCAACGCCGCCTGGGCAGCCGTTTCCAGGCAAGCTGCGGGCGCGGAGCTACTGTTTCGCGGGCAGCACACGTACAAACGTGCCCTCCGGCAGCTCGCCCTCGACCAGGTGCACGACCCCGTTTTTCACGAAACCCGTGACCTCCTTTAGAGGGCCAGGCGCGGCGAGCGGGAGCGGTGCCTGCGTCCGAGCGGGCGCTGGGCGCGGGATGGCAGCAGCGGGTTTTGCGGGAGTGGGCTGCGGAGCCGGGCGGGGCGCAGCGCATCGCCCCATCCCCCGGTCCATCGCCTCGTTTGCGAGCCGGTCGGCTTCCTTGTTTTTGCCCCGCAGCACGTGCTGCATTTCAAACCGCGCGAGCTTCGCGGCCCGGCGCTTGGCTTCCTCGTACAGCGGTTTCAGGTCGGGGCTTTTGACGCTGTACTGGCCCTTGATCTGCTTCACCATCAGCTCGGAGTCGGAAACGACCCGCAGCTCACGCGCGCCGTTCGCAAGCGCCCATTCGAGCGCGGCCAGCAGCCCGGAGTACTCGGCCACGTTGTTGGTCTTGACGCCGAGAAAGTCGCTGAGTTCAGCGAGAGGGGCGCCGTTCTCGCCCTGAATAAACACACCATACCCGGCGGGGCCAGGATTGCCGCGGGAGCCGCCGTCGCAAAAGGCCGTGACGCGGCCTGGATCAGTTGCCATGGACCCCAGTGTACCGGCTCCGCGCTAGTCTTCGGAGCGCGTCGGCCCTTGCGCCGGTCCCTGGGTCGTCCCTCGCGCCGGTTCCTGTGTCGGCCCTTGCGTTGCCCCTTGAATGAGCTGCGGGCCGGCTTGCGGCCGGGGGGCTGGGCGCGGCTCCAACAGGGGGAGCAGGGCGCGCAGCTCGGCCCGAATCGCTCGCAGCCGCGCTTGGGCAGGGTCCGCGGCCGCCACCGGTTCCGGGGCCGGTTCGGGCGGCAGCCGCAAGCTGGGGGGCAGGCTCCCTTCCGCATCGAGCACACCCTTGGCCCCCGCAATGGTGTAGCCCTCCTCGTAGAGCAGCCGCTGGATGCGCAGCGCCATTTCCACATCGCGCCTGCGGTATAAGCGCTGGCCGGTGCCGCTTTTGCCGGGGCGCAGCTGCGGAAACTCCGTTTGCCAAAAACGCAGAACATAGCTGGGGACGCGGCACAGCGCGGCGACCTCGCCGATGCGGAAGTACAGCTTGTCCGGGATCGCGGCGGGCCCCTGGGCGTGGAGCGGTTTGAAAGACGGGTTGGGAGGTCCGCGACGTTTGCTCATACGGGCTTGGGAGCGCTTTCCCCCCCCTCCCGCGCAGTATAGGTTCCGGGCGCGGCTTTGGCATCCTTTTCTCGCCGGGAGAACCGCGAAGGTATGCAGGCCGTTACCAAATTTTGGGAACAATCCATGGAGCGCGCGCGTATCCTGTGCGGCGAGCAAACAAAGGGGGGGTAGAGCATGCGGGGAGTGTGGATAGGAGCTCTGGTGGGAACCGTCGCGCTGGCGGGCTGCTCGGTGCGGGTCAACAAGGGTGGCGGGGGCGAGGATAAAGACGTTTCCGTAAACATGCCGGGCGCGCATGTGCAGGTACATAAAAATACGCGCGGCGCGGCTGATGTGGGCCTGCCCACGTACCCGGGTGCCCAGCTTACAACGGACGATGGCGACGACGACAAAGCCGTGGACGTGAACCTGGGCTTTGGGCCTTGGAAGATGCGGGTGGGGGTGGCAAACTACGCCACCACGGACCCGGAAAGCAAGGTGCAAGCCTTTTACGAAAAGGCGCTGGCGCAGTACGGGGCGGTGCTGCGCTGCCGCGGCGATGAACCCGTGGGCGGGCCCGAGCGCACCGGCGAAGGCTTGACCTGCAAGAGCGACGGGGGTAGCGGGCACGTCCACACGTACGCGAGCGATGCCGACCTGCAGCTCAAGGCCGGCTCGCCGCGCAAGCAGCACATTGTCGCGTTCGACCAGAAAAAGGGGGGCACGCACTTCGCGCTGATCGCGCTGGATCTGCCGGCCGAAAGCGGGAACGCGAAGGGGAGCAACGAGGAGTAAACCGGGCGGGTAGACTGGGATTACCCGTCCATGACGACCCTTTGCCTCAACTGCCGCAACGCCGTACCCGAAGGCGCGGCCTTTTGCCCCGAATGCGGGGCACCGCAGCTGCGGGTTTCCGAGACCCGCGAGCCGGAGCCTGAGCCCGAGGGTGAGCCGGAGTTGCGGCACACGGGCGGCATCGCATGGCCTGCGGCTGTAGGCTCCGCGGCGCTGTACTCGCTACCCGCCGGACTTCTGCTTTCGTTTCTCGCGGTGCCTATTCTCGATATCGCTTGGGTGGTGCTGGGTTCCGTGTGGACACTGCGCGGGTACCGGCGGCGCGCGCCCAAAGCACCGGTGCTGACGCCCGAGCTGGGCGGCCGCATTGGGCTGGTGCTGGGGCTATTCGCGGCGGTGGTCAGCACGGGGGTCGACGCGCTGCGCTGGCTGGTTACGCGGTATGGGTTTCATCGGGTTCCGGCGATCGAAGGGTATCTCCAAACCGTTATCCAGGCCGGGATCGACCGCACGCGGGCCACCAACCCCGACGCGCTCAAGCAGTTCCCCGAGCTTTTCCGGTTTTGGCTGTCGGCGGACGGACGCGGGACCCTGCTGCTTGTTTCGACCGCCGGTTCCGTTGCCGCTATGGTGTTTTTCGCATGGCTGGGGGGCCGGTTTGCGGTGCGTTACGGTGGGTTTCGCCGACGCGCGCGCTAAGGGCGCGCTATGCTGGAGCGGACGCCTATGACCGCCCTGAGAGAAAAAGGCCGTATCCTGTCGCCGTCCGAGATCGAGCGCACGCTGGTGCGTTTGGCCCACCAGATCATCGAGCGAAACCACGGCGGTGCCAACCTGGGGCTGGTCGGGATCAAGCGCCGCGGCGTTCCCCTGGCTCAGCGCCTGGCCGCGTTGATCGCGGGCATTGAGAAACAGCCGGTCGATGTGGGCGCACTCGACATTGAGTTCTACCGCGATGACCTGTCCACACACGATGTGCGGCCGGTTGTGCATCCCGCCGAGATCGGCTTCGACGTGAACGGGCGCAACATCGTGCTGGTGGATGATGTGCTGTACACGGGCCGGACCACGCGCGCGGCGCTCGACGCCTTATTCGCGCACGGGCGGCCGAACCGGGTGCAGCTGCTGGTGCTCATCGACCGCGGGCATCGGGAGCTGCCCATCGAGGCGAGCTTTACGGGCCGCGTGGTGCAGACCTCCCGGCAGGAGATCATCGAGGTGAAGCTGCGCGAGATCGATGGGGATGAGCAGGTGCTTATCGTCGAGCGCGTCCCTTCCGCCGAGGAAAAGTGATGGCGCGGGTTCCCGGCTCGCTGCTCGGCGTGGAGGACCTTTCGCTCGCGGATATCAGCACATTGCTCGCGCTTGCCGCGGAGCTGGAAGCGGAAGACCCGCTCGCGCGGGCCAGGAGGCTGGCGAAGCGGCGTGTAGCGCTTTTGTTTTACGAGTCGAGTACGCGCACCCGAACCTCGTTCGAGCTGGCGGCCAAGGCGCTTGGGGCGGATACCACCCTCGTGAGCTCGAAGTCGTCAAGCATTGAAAAAGGCGAGTCGCTCAAGGACACAGGGCTCACGCTGCGGGCCCTGGGCGCGGAGCTCATCATCCTGCGGAGCGCGTTTTCCGGCGCGCCCTGCCTGCTGGAGCGGGCGACCGGCCTGCCTGTACTGAACGCGGGCGACGGCATGCACCAGCATCCTTCGCAAGCCTTGCTCGACCTCCGGACGATCCTGCGGGTGCTGCGCGGGGGGACGCCCGACGTCGACGCGGATACCCTGTCCGGTGTGACGGTGACGATCTGCGGGGATATTCTGCACAGCCGCGTAGCGCGCTCGAATGCGCTGCTGCTGCCCCGTTTGGGAGCGCGCGTGCTGCTGTGCGGGCCCCCGCCGCTGCTGCCGGAGATGGCGGCCGACATCGGGCCCGGCGTGGAGATTGAGCGCTCGCTCGACCGTGCTTTGGAGCGCTCGGATGCGGTCATGATGCTGCGCATCCAGGCGGAGCGGCTCCTCGGGTTGCACCTTGATCTGGAAGCCTACCGTGCAGCTTTTCAACTCGATGAGGGACGCCTGAGGAGGCACCCGGAGCTGTGGGTGATGCACCCGGGGCCGATGATTCGCGGGCTGGAGATTGCGGACGCGGCGGCTGACGGGCCGCGGTCGCTGATCGAGGAACAGGTGCGACACGGAGTGGCGGTGCGCATGGCATTGGTGGCGCGGGCGCTGGGAGCGGCGCAATGAGCGCGTCGCTGCTGGTATGCGGTGGGCGGCTGGTGGACCCCGCGGCCGGGGTGGACGGGCCGCGCGACCTCTTGTTCGCGGAAAGCCGGGTGGCCGCCGTGGGCGCGCCGGGGACGTTCGATGCGGGCGGCGCAGAAGTGCTGGACGCGTCCGGGCTCGTTGTCGCGCCGGGCCTCATCGACGTGCACGTGCACCTGCGCGAACCCGGCCAGACGGCGAAGGAAACGATCGCGACCGGCACCCGCGCTGCTGCCGCGGGCGGGTTTACGGCGGTGTGCGCGATGCCCAACACGGTCCCGGTTGTGGACTCGCCGGAGTGGGTCCGCTGGGTGCAAGCGCCGGAGCGGAACGCGGCCGTGCGCGTGCTGCCGATCGCGGCCGCGACTGTGGGGAGCCTGGGCGAGCGGCTCACGGACTACCCGGCCCTGCGCGCGGCCGGCGCGGTGGCGGTGAGCGATGACGGCAAGCCCATCCTCGGCGATGCGATCATGCGCGAAGCGCTGCGGGCCGGGGCGCGCGCGGATTTGGTC
Source organism: Acidobacteriaceae bacterium (assembly GCA_965218545.1). GTDB lineage: Bacteria > Acidobacteriota > Terriglobia > Terriglobales > Acidobacteriaceae > EB88. The sequence continues at coordinate 692,618 of CBDCLB010000003.1, forward strand.
GTCGTGCAGCATGCCGAGGACACCCGCATGACAGTGGGCGCGAGCATGAACGCGGGCCCGCTCGCCTTCTGCATGGGGCTGCGCGGGATGCCGGTCGAGGCCGAGTCGAGCCTGGTGGAGCATGATATCGCGCTCCTGCGCGAGATCACGCATGAGCTTATCCGCGAGCAGCCGGGGTATGCCGAGAGCCATGCGCGGCCGCGCTTGCACGTCGCGCACATCTCCACACGCAAGGCGCTTGACGCCGTGCGCGCGGCCAAGCGCGAAGGCCTGCGCGTAACCTGCGAGGTGATGCCGCACCATTTCGCGCTGAACGAGCACGCGGTGAAGGGCTATAACACCCTTGCCAAAATGAACCCACCCTTGCGCTCCGAAGCCGACCGCGCGGCCATGCTTGAGGGCTTGCTCGATGGTTCGGTCGACTGCATCGCCACCGACCACGCCCCCCATGCCGCGTGGGAAAAGGACCAGGAGTTCGAGCGCGCGCCGAACGGCATCACGGGCTTGGAAACAGCGCTGGGGCTGAGCCTCCGCATTCTGCACGGGGAGCATAGGATGCCGCTCCCGCGAGTGCTTGCGCTGTTAAGCGTTGCGCCGACCCGGATTTTCGCGCTCGACGGGCGCGGAACGCTGGCCGTGGGCTCATGGGCCGATGCGGTCCTCTTCGACCCGTCGGAGCAGTGGATCTTCCGCGCGGCGGCAACACGCAGCCGGTCGAAAAACACGCCCTTCGACGGCTCGCAGATGCAGGGCCGGGTGCGCTGGACGATCAGCGAAGGGCGCGTGGTGTTTGAGCAGCAGCCTGCCTAGCTCTTCGGCGGCAGATCTTCAAGAATGCGATCTGCCAGCATGCCGACAGAGGTGACCTCGCTCATCTCGGCAAGCTCCCGGTCGCTCGCGGGCTCGGCGATCTCAAGCTTAAGGCACACCGCCCGCAGCAGTTGAAGCGCCTTTGTCACCTCTTTTTCCGTAAGCAGCACCACCTGCGTATTGAGCTGCTCCAGATGATCGGCGCGGCGCTGCATGTGGTTTTGCTTGAAGAGCACAAAGATGCTGAGCAGCACGGCCTCGCAGGACACCGACACCGAGAGCAGCGGGAATGGAAAGGGATCGAATGGTCGGATGCCCGGAATACACCGGGTGTTGATCAAGATCCAAAGCGTAAACCAGCTAAGGTGCAGCGCGATCGATGATTTGCTGCCCGCAAAGGTCCCGATGGCACCGGCAAGGCGGTCGACCGGCGTGGCTTCTTGCTCGTGCGCGCGCTCCATATTCGCGATGGTTCGGATGTTGCGCTCGACGGGGCCGCTGACAGACGGTTTGCGCTCCTCAGCCATACTCGTTTTTAGCTGCTTTGGGCCCCGGCGCGCAAAGGCCCCACAATAGATAGGTATGTCCGACGAGGGTTCCCCGGCCAAAAGCTTTGCTGCGTTTCGCTCGCGCGACTTCCGGTTCTACCAGGCGGCGCGCTGCGCGGTGGTCATCGGCGCGGAAGCGCAAGCGTTGGCTGTTTCCTGGCAGGTGTACCAGATCACGCACCGGGCCATCGACCTCGGCTTCACGGGCCTTGCGCTGTTTCTGCCGGGGCTCCTGTTTCTGCTGCCCGCCGGGCACGCGGCCGACCGCTTTGACCGCCGGCAGGTGGTGCTGGTGTGCTACGCGCTCCAGGCGGTATGCACCTCCGTGCTGCTGGGGTTCAGCTGGGCGGGGCTCCATCGCGTTTTCCCCATCTACTGTGTGCTGTTTGCCGTCGGTACGGGGCGGGCGTTCTCCGGGCCCGCGTCCTCGGCGCTCATCCCCCACCTGGTGCCCAAGGAGGACTTCGTCAATGCCGTGACCTGGGGCGCGACCATCTTTCAGATCGCGACAATCCTTGGACCCACAGTGGGTGGGCTGCTGTACACCATGCACAGTAGCCCGCGTCATCTCCTGGGCGGCGGCATCGTGTATCTGTTCACGCTGCTGACCCTGGCGTGGTATCTCGTGCTGGTAGGGATGCTGCGCGTGCGCGTGGGCCGCATGGAACGCAAGGCGGTTTCGCGCGAGGTGCTGTTGGCCGGGGTGCGCTATGTGCTGCACACGCAGGTGCTGCTCGGCTCCATCTCGCTCGACCTGTTCGCGGTGCTGCTGGGCGGCTCGGTCGCGCTACTGCCCATCTTCGCGGAAACCATACTGCATACCGGGCCGCGGGGGCTGGGCCTGCTGCGCGCGGCCCCGGGCGTGGGGGCTTTGGCGGTGTCGCTGCTGCTCACCTTCCGGCCCATCCGCCGCGACGCGGGCGCGCGCATGCTCGCCTGCGTGGGTTTGTTTGGGGCGGCGACGGTCGTGTTCGGGCTTTCGCGCTCGCTGTGGGTCTCACTGATCGCACTTTTGGTCACGGGCGCTTCCGACATGGTCTCGGTCGTGATCCGCTCGTCCATCCTGCAGCTGGCGACGCCGCCCGAGATGCGGGGCCGGGTGTCGGCGGTCAACTCGCTGTTTCTCGGCGCGTCGAATGAGCTGGGCGAGTTTGAAAGCGGGCTCACGGCGCAATGGTTTGGCGCGGTGCGGGCGGTGGTGCTGGGCGGTGTCGGCTCGATGGCCGTAACGGGAGCGTGGGCCCTATGGTTCCCACGCTTGCGGCAGGTACGCGCGCTTACAGCCGAGTCGCTGATGCCGAAAAGCGTGGAAGAAAACGCGCTGGATACCCAAACGCTGTAGATTACGCCGGCTGCGGCACGAAGTTCGGATCCATCAGCGCCCCATCGCGCATGTGCATGGTGCGATCGGCGAAAGCGGCGGCTTCCGGGTTGTGGGTGATCATCAGCACGGTCTGCCCAAATGCTTTGTTGGAGTGGCGTAGCAGAGCGAGCACCGCTTCCGAGCTCTGCGTATCCAGGTTGCCTGTGGGCTCGTCCGCCAGCAGGATCGCGGGCTTCGTCACCAGGGCGCGCAGGATGGCGACCCGCTGCTGCTCGCCGCCGGACAGCTCCGATGGGCGGTGGTCGAGGCGGCCGGCGATCCCCAGCATCTCGGCCAGCTCGCCGACCCGTTTGCGGTCGATCGAGGCCGAGCCGCCGGTGATCTCCGCTGCGATCTCAATATTGCCGCGTGCTGAAAGTGTGGGCAGGAGATTGAACTTTTGAAAGATAAAGCCGATCTTTGTTTTGCGCATGCGGGTGCGCGCGCTGTCGGCGAGCGCCGCGAAATCCACGCCCTCAATCAAGACGCGGCCGGAGCCGGCACGGGTAAGCCCACCCAGGATGTAGAAGAGCGTGGACTTGCCGCTGCCTGAAGGGCCCACGATCGAAACGAACTCGCCGGGCTCGACTGTAAAGGAAAGGTCGCGAAGCACGGGAACGTCGAGCTTGCCTGCCCGGTAATGTTTGCCGAGGTGCTCGGCTTGGATGATGTGCGCGGAACGGGAACTCACGTTTGCATTCTAAGCCCCCGCGCGGTTCTAGAAGTGAGCGCTCACCGGCTCGTGCATCGGTGGTACGCTCCCGCGCGGGGCCGGCGCGGCGCGCTTGGGCCCGCGCTTGCGGACCAGCAGAACGCGAATGCGCTCCATCATCTCGGTCGGGGTCGCGGCGCCCTTGGGCAGAAAAGCGTCGGCGGCTTCGGCGCGCGCGAACTCCTTAACAGTCGCGCTCACCAGAAGCGCCGGGGTGTCGGGCGCTTCGGCTTTCATCCGGCGCACCATTTCATTGCCGTCCATGCCCGGCAGCAGGAGGTCGCTCACAACCAGGTCGATGCCGCCCCCCGAGAAACGTTCAAGCGCGGCGGACGCACTTCCGGCTTCCTCCACACGGTAGCCGCGGGTTTCCAGCATGAACTTGCGGACGCTCAGGGCTTGTTCGTTGCCGTCGACGAGAAGAATGACTTTCTTAGGGCGCATGGGGATTCCTGTCTGCTTGCGAGCTGCTGCGCCCGGGGTTGCGCGTCCTTGATTAAAGACAAGAAGCCGCGCATGCACCCCGGGAGGGGTTCCGTTGTGCCCGCGCTTGCCGCCCGGCAAGTTTTTGGGGCAAAGCGGGGGCGCATGCGCCGCGTCGCACTGTTTGCGCGAGCCAAAGCTCGGGCAGGTGCGCCGCGCGGCACATTGGGGCGGCCCCGCTGTTAGCCCCCGAAACGCGCCGGGGCGGAAGCAGACGGGTGAACGTGGAAGCGTTCCCGCTCGCCCGGTGCGCTCGGGGGTCGGCTGCTCTAAAAGCGGGCACGATCCAGCGAAGCGAACCGGGAGGAGCGCGGCGGCTTCCCGTTCCAATCAGGTTGTCGAGTAAAGGCGAAAGTTGCGCTCCCTCCCCGATGCGGCATGGCTCGGAAACGCTTGCTCAGACTACGGACCGAGCCCGGCGGGCGCAAGGGCGAACAAGCGGCGAAGAACGACGGTTTTCCGCGAGGGAAAGCAAGGAAATCCGGCCCCGGAACCACGAAACCCGCCAGGGAAGCGGGCCCGGGGCTGTGGATGCGGTGTGCATCACGGAAGGAAAAACCGTCCTTCTGCCACAAGAACGGTGCTGCCGCCGACGCGTACATAGCTGGCGGGAGCCCAGCCGGGGGCTCCTTCCGGCGCGGGCGTGAGGACGGCGCGGGTTTTAAGGAGGCTTGGGCGGCCGATTTCGACCCCTTGCTCGATGCGGAGCGGCCTGGACGGAGGCGCGAAGCCGTGGTGGACCAGGTACGCCGTGGCGCAGCCCGCGGCCGAGCCCGTGGCGGGGTCCTCGCCGCCGTAAAACTGCATGCGGGCGCGCCAGGTGTTTGGCGTGCCTTCCGGCGCGAGAACGTAAATAAACTTGCCGTCTGTGCCCTGGAGGTAGCCCTGCGCGGCGCTCCGCGGTGCCGCCAAGGCCTGGAGAGCGCTGAGGGAGGCGAGCGGGACCACGACAAAGGGGATGCCCGTGGACACGGTCTGGATGGGCTTCCCGGCATCGAGCGCTTCGATGGGCAGCCCGAGGGCAGCGGCGACCGCCCGGGGCTCGTGCAGCTGCCCGAAACGCGGGAGCGGCTGCTCCATCTCGCCCTGGATAGCCTGCCCGAATGGGAGCGCGTCGCCGGCGTGGGCGTGCCCGGCTTCAAAGCGCACGGGAACTACCCCGGCGTCGAGCAGGAGCTTGATCTCAGGCGCGTCGCGAAACTCAGGCATCGCCCAGCGCAGGGCGGCTGCCGTGCCCAGGGTGGGGTGCCCGGCAAAGGGGAGCTCTTCCTCAACGGTGAAAATGCGAACGCGGACGCCGTCCTCGGGCGGCGCGGCGGACGGGAAGCAAAAGGTCGTTTCCGACAGATTGGTTTCGCGCGCCAGCGCTTGCATCTCCGCGTCGCTCAGCCCTTCCGCATCGAGAAACACCGCGAGCTGGTTGCCGGCGAGCGGGGTGGCGGTAAACACGTCGAGCAGCAGGTAGCGGTAGGGCCGGGCCATGAAGCCTCCTTGCGCGCGTGCTATGTTCGGGGCACTGCCGTGGAAACCTGCCGCCCAAGCTCGCCGTTCCAGCCGTTCTCAAGCCTTGCCTGTACGATGCGGTCGTTCCCCTTGCGCGACTGCTCCTCGCCTGTCCGGAACCTCCGCCTGTTTTCAGCATCTCTTTCTGTAAGGACATTCGCGGCGGAAAGCCGCAGGTACTCTGGAGACCCCTTATGAGCATCACGGCTGAATCGCGTATCCCCCGCATCCTCGAGCAGGCCCCTGATTTCGAGGCGAAAAGCACGCAGGGCGCTATCAAGCTGAGCAACTACACCGGGCAGGGCAAGTACGTCATGCTTTTTTCGCACCCGTCGGACTTTACCCCAGTCTGCACGACCGAGTTCATCGAGTTCGCCAAGCGGCAGGCCGATTGGGACCGGCTGAACGTGCAGCTTGTCGGCGTTTCGATCGACTCCGTGTTCTCGCATATCGCATGGATCCGCGACATGGAGCAGATGTCGGGCGTGAAGATCGAGTTCCCGCTGGTGGCCGACCTGGATTTCAAGATTTCCAACCTATACGGGCTGGTGCACGAGGCTGTATCCGATACGGCGGCTGTGCGCGCGGTGTTCGCGATCGACCCGAAAGGCGTGATCCGCGCGATTATCTATTACCCGCCGCAGCTGGGGCGCTCGGTCGATGAGCTTGTGCGGGTATTCGAAGCGATCCAGGTGGCAGACAAGAATGGGGTCGCGGCCCCGGCGAACTGGGTGCCGGGCGAGCCCGTCCTGGTGCCGAGCCCGGCGACCGTGGCGGACGCCGAAAAGCGCACCAACGGCGGCGGTGCCGGGCTGCAGGTGGACAGCTGGTACCTGTCGAAGAAAACGCTGTAAGCGGGATTTTTGCGAGCAGCGAGGCCGTAAGAAGGGTCAGGTTCTCCTTCTTACGGCTGTAAGTGCTTGCCAAGGCGCAGAGCCCGCTTACGACTTAGGCGGAAACTTCTTAAACATTAGTTTTACGCTTTCTTCCAGGCCTTTGTTGTTCTTCTTTTCCGTATTGGAAAGCCTATCCGGACCTACGCCCCGGAAAAGCAGACGACGGCTGCCGGTGTCGAAGATATCGACGACCAAATGGCTTTCCGCGGTGCCCAGCGCATTGATCGTCGCTTCGCCGTAAGTGGGTTTCCATCCGGGTCCCAACCCTTGAAGTCCCCATTGGTCGGCGGCCCACCCGCCGTTTTGCTTCGCAGAGTCTGCCTCGAGCTCCCCGATGCCGCGTATGCCGCCCGCGGCGAACACGGTCGCGCTACCGCCCGTGACCGCGAGCTGCCAGCCGCGCTTTTGGAGATCTTTATCGACCGCCGCCCGGACCGTCGGCGCGTACTGGGGCATTTCCATCCGGACGCCGCCCCAGGAGTAGGTGCGGCGCGCGAGCGGGGCGGAGTGGTCGTACTCAGTCGTGACCTTGGGCTGCAAGAAGGGCAGGAAACAGCCCTGAAGGGGTAGGGTGGCCGCGAGAGCGACGGCGGCGAAGGGCAAAAAGGTACGGCGGGGCATTCCTTGCTCCTTGGGCTGAGCCGCTGAGCGCGGCTGGGCTCTGGGCAAATAGGAGGCGCGCTGCCCATTGAAGGATGGTTGTGAGTTTGCGCTCAGACGCAGTCGCTTCGCGTGGGAAAAGAAAGGGGAGCGCCCGACCGCGCTCCCTGCATTGCAGTTAGGACTGGCCGCTCCCCTTGGGCGGGAAGTGGTCGAACATCTTATCGATATTCTTATCCAAGTTGTGCGTTGTCTTATCCGAGTTTTTCGCGATGTCGTTGTTGGAAATGCCGCGGAAAAGCAGTTTGTGATTGGAACTGTCGAAGACATCGACCACCAGATGGCCCACCGGCTTGTTATTTGTCGTGGTCGTCTCCTCGCCGAAGCCGCCCGGACCGAACCCGCCCCATCCCCCCCAGCCCCATCCACCGCCCCAGCCGCCGCCGAAGCCGTTGTACATGGTCTCGATCTGCTTCTCATTTTTTACGTTGCCCATGGCGAAAACAGTGGCGCTGCCGCCGGAAGGCACCAACTGCCAGCCCTTGGACTGTAGCTCCTTGTTCACCTCGTTCTTGACGCGGCTGACATAGAGCGGGTTCTGCGTTTGGACCTGACCCCACGAGTAGGTGTGATAGTTGGCGAAGTCGGCGTGGTGGTCATAGTCTGTGCGGACGTCTGCGGCAAAGGCGAGCGAGCCGGACAGTAAAACAGCCGCGGCCAGCGGCAGTGCGAGGTTGCTTTTCATACAAGTATCTCCTCTTCGTGACTAAGAAGGGAATAACTGCCGAATTGTCGCCTTTTACTGCCCCGCATCTCCCTGGGGAACCGCATAGTAACCCTTGCGCGACTGCACCTTGAGCCCATCGCCCTTGCACTGGATGTTCACGGAGCGGTACTGGCCGTTGAAGTCCGTGTTCGAGGGCACATAGCTGGCCACATACTGCGTCCGCAGCTCATCTTGTATCTGATCGAATGCAGCCTGGAGCTTTTTGCCGTTATTGCCGACGTCGATCACGCGTCCGCCCGTCGCCTCAGCCATCTTGTGCATCCAGGCCGCGCCTTGATCGCCGCCCAGCATAATGCCGTTGCCGTAGTAGAAGCCTCGGTCGGCGATGAGGATGACATAAATGATCGAGTTGGCTTTTTGGGCGGCTTCGATCGCGTCCTGAATGCGGTATTTGGAGCCCTGGTCACCGCCGTCAGTAAGCAGGATCATGGCTTTGCGTCCGGTTTCCTGGCGCAGCTTGTCGTTTGAAGCCAGGTACACCGCGTCGAACAGCAGAGTGCCCTTGGGCGCGCCCTGGGTAGGGATGGTGCCCTGGCCCAGGCCCGGTCCGCCCGCCGAGCCGTTGCCGGCGGCTGTGTTGATTTGGGCCTTGTTCATGGCGCGGCTCAACTGGCCTGCGTTGTTGGTGTAGTCCTCGATCAGGTCCACGTCCACGTCGAAGGAGATCAGGAAAGCTTCATCCTTGGGCCGCAGCACCTGGTGCAGAAACTCGGAGCCGGCCTGCTGCTCCATCGGGAGCACGTTTTGCTGGGAGCCGGAGGTATCGAGAAGAATGCCGAGCGTGAGCGGCTGGTCGGCGTGGGCCTCGAAGTTGCGGACTTTTTGCTGCTGCTTGTCCTCGAACACCTGGCAGTCGTCGCGCGTGAGGTCGGGGATGAGCGCGCCGTGCTTATCATGCACGTTGAAGTAGAGCGAAACCAGGTTGGAGTTGACACGGAGCGTTTCGACCGGCGCGCCGGTTTGCGTGTCGTCGGGCGGGGGTGCTGTGCTCACGGGCGGCGCATCGGGCGAGGGGGCCGACTGCGCATGGAGCGCGGGGGCGAGCAGCAGCGGGAGCAGCAGGAGGAGGCGGCGCATGGTTAGCTGCTTAGACGCGCTTTGGAGAGAAAAAGCTAAAACCGCCTGCGCGGCCGCCTCCCGCGTAGGGGGTCTTACGCCTTCAGCTTCTTCAAATAATCCGCATCCACCCGCAGCGCCTCCAGCCAGGGCATATCCGGGTACGCCTCCTGCTCTACAAACATGTGCTGGAGCGAGCCCGGCTTCACGGCCTTGAAAATGGCGGGGAAGTCCACAGTGCCGCGCCCCAGCTCGGCCGCCGGCGGCGGGTTGGCGATGGAGCTGTGCCCGGCATCGGGCGCGAAGTCCTTGATGTGGAGCATCTTGATCCGGTTGGGATAGGTGCGCAGGTAGTGCTCCGGGCTGCCGCCGCCCACTGTAACCCAGCCGCAGTCCAACTCCATGATCACCAAGTCCGGGTCGGTTTCCTTGAGCAGCAGATCGTAGGGAACCGTCCCGTTCTGGGGTTTGAACTCCATGGTGTGGTTGTGATAGCCGAACTGGAAACCCGCCGCCTTGACCTTTTTGCCCCATGTGTTGAACTGTTGCGCGTTCCACTTCCACACATCAAGCGTAAAGGCGCTGAGCTCTTGTTTGTGCGGGAGCGAACCCGCGTCGGAGCCCGGCGGGAAGCCGGGGAAGGCGCAGATGATGTAATGCGCGGTCCCTAGCCGCTTGTGGAAGTCCAGGATGGCATCGAGGGACTGCGTGAGCTGCGAAGACGGGTAGTGGGCGGAAACGCAGCGAAGCCCGGCGGCGGCCATATCGGCCTTGACCTGTTCGGCGGGAAGGTTATAAAAGCCGGCGGCCTCGACCTCCCGGTAGCCCAGCCCGGCAACCTGCTTGAGCGTGCCCTGGTAGTCGCTTTTGAGCTGGTCGCGCACGGAGTACAGCTGAACCCCAAGCGGGAGCCCAAACGGGGTAGCGTGGGCGAGCGGTGCGGATAAGGTCGCGGCGGTGCCGGCTGCCGCGGCGGTTCCGAGGAAATGACGGCGGGTCCAACTAGGCATGTGGGCGGGCACCTCCGGTTGGGTTTAGAACGATCGCCCTCCCTCGGAAACTTGCAAGGGGGCTCTGATAGTCTAACGGCTGCGCCGGACGTCCAAACAACGGGCGTCCGTGAAGCATCTATATAGGTGCTGAGAAGCACGTCGGATTGCGTCAGGTTTTGAGGAGAAACACGTGAAGTACGCTGCATTGGTTGGGGTCTTGCTGCTTGGCTTGGGTGGCGCTTCGGCGCGGGCGCAACAGGGGGGTGCGATCCCCGACGCGCCCAAGCCGCAGCCGGGGAGTGCGTCAGGGCTGGGCGATTTGCGGGATGAAGTGAAGCCGGGGGCAGGAACAACTGCCGCGCCGCAGCCGGCAAACGGTGCCGGGGTGCCGCAAGGGGCCTCGTCTTCGTCTGCCGCACCCGACCAGAGCGTCGCCCCACCGGGGCCTACACCCGCGCAGCAGGAAGCGCCGGAGATCCCCAGGGCTGGCCAGGGCCCGACCACGACCATTGTCATTCCCGTTAACGAAGTGATCGTCCCCGTGACGGTGCGCGACAAAAAGGGAGCGCTGGTGCCCTCGCTCGACTGGCGGCAGTTCCGTGTGTTTGAGGATGGGGTGCGCCAGCGGATCGTCTACTTCACCACTGACCCATACCCGCTCACGGTGGCTTTTGTGGTGGACCAGAGCCTGCCCGCGGATGTAATGAACCGGGTGAACGAAAGCCTGGCGGCGGTTACGGGAGCGTTTACCCCCTCGGACTCGGTTGCGGTGTTCGGCTACAACAGCACGCCGCGTATGATCACGAACTTTACCGGGGCCCAGGGCGCGCGGCTCAATGTCGCCCTGAGCCAGGCGAAAGCGCCGGGGCGCGACATGGGCGTGGTGGCCCCGGGCGGCCCTATGGACGACGGTATTTCGATCAACAACAAGATAATCGACCCAAATACCACGCCGCACCACGGGCTCGACGTCGGCAACGCGATCATCCCCAAGGAGTACCACCCGCTGAACGACGCGATCCTGGCTGCGGCCGAGGAGCTGGCCAAGCAGCCGCAGGGGGGGCGGCGGCGCGTCCTGTACATCATCTCCGACGGCAAGGAGCAGGGCTCCAAGGCCTCGTACAAGGAAGTGGTGCGCTTCCTGCTCACCAACAACATCTCGGTCTACGGAACCCTGGTGGGCGACTCGGCAATCTGGGGCTTGGGCTATCTGGATAAGTTCCATCTACCGCTGCTGCCCACCATGCGCGATAACCTGCTGCCCAAGTACGCGCTCGCGACCGGCGGCACGCTCGACTCCGAGGTATCGGAGAACGGGATGCAGCTGTCGTTCGCGAAGATCACAAACGCGGTGCGCGACCAGTACACGCTGGGATATCTAAGCCACGCAAACGTGCTGGCGACCCGGTTCCACACCATCGAGGTGCGCGTGGAGGGGGTTCCCAACCTGGATATCATCGCCAAGGATGGCTATTATCCATCGGCGCATGACTTTAACAGCGGGACGCGGTAGGGCTAAAACAACCTGCGCGGCCGGCGGCCCCTTCGGGGCGGGTCTTCGGCTTCGCGTGGCGCTCCCGTTGGTCGCGGTTCAAAGTGTCGATCCCGACCAACGGGAGGGCCCCCCTAGCTTGCATTCCTGCTTCAACGAGAACATGCCACGAAGGGGCCGCCGGCCGCGCAGGCGGTTTTAGCCTTTGCTTTTCTCCTCCAACGCAGTCCTTTTAGGCCTTGCCGCCGCGGCCACCTGGGGCGCGGCCGACTTCGCCGGAGGCCTGGCGACCCGGCGCGCTGCTCCCAGCCGCGTGGTCCTGATCGCCCATGGCGTCTCCCTCCTGCTGCTCTCGGCTGTTTCCCTGCGGATGCCCGCGCACCTGCCCCCCTGGGCGGTTTTGGGAGGGGTGCTTTCAGGGGTCGCGGGCGGGGCGGCGCTCATGGTCTTTTATGAGGCGTTGGCGCTGGGTGCCATGGGCCTGCCCGCGGCGCTGGCCGGGCTGCTCACTGCGATCCTGCCTGTTGTGCTCGGGATCCGCGCCCAAGGCGCGCCCGCCCCGGCGCAGGTAGCGGGGTTCGGGGTCGCGGCCCTGGCGATCGTGCTGATCGCCTATGCGCCGCCCGCCCCCGGCAACGCACCGGGACGGAGGGCGCTCCTGTTCAGCGTGCTGGCCGGGATCGGGTTCGGCTTGCAGTTGGTTTGGCTCCATACCTCGGCCGCTGAGGGCTCGCCCGCGCTCGGCGGCTCGCCTCTCGCGCCAGTGGTGCGGGCGCTGGTTTTATCCCGCGCGGGCGGCACGGCTGCCGCGCTCACGGCTCTGGGGCTTGCCTGGGCGCGCGGCCGCAGCCGCTTGCTGCCTCCCACCCCAAAGCCGGTAAGAGCCGGGGTGCCGTTGCCCGTTCTCGCAGTGGTTGCCGGCCTGCTCGATACAGGCGGCAACGGCTTCTACATGGTGGCCTCGCTCGGAGGACGCCTGGATGTCGCGGCGGTGCTTTCCTCACTGTATCCAGGAGGAACGATTCTGCTCGCGGCCGTGTTTCTGCGTGAGCGCGCCACGCGTTTGCAGGCGCTGGGGATGGGGCTGGCGTTGGTGGCGGTGGGATTTATTGCGGCGTGAGGGGCCGAGAACTTAGCCTTGTACTTTTCTCTTGACATTCGCTCCCACTCAAGTCGAGAGTCATATGCGTAATAAAATCCGGATCGTCAGAAAGGGTCTTGTGAGAAATAGATTCAAAGAAACTTTAGTTGTTCTCGGTGTATGTGGCTGCATATTTTTTGCACCGAAACTGAAGGCGCAAACGATTATCATGGAAACACCCACAGTGATAAACACGTTCAGTGTGCCTCAATTTTGGACTCAAGCTAGCGCCGCGGGAGGTCCGGGCTCGTGCACAAACCCAAACGCGCCGTGGCAAGTTTGGGAGGGAACCCAAAGCGCTACGCTTTTTATAAATGGAAATGACGTTGCGGGCCTCTACTCATTCTGCCGCGTTAATGCTACGAGTACTATATACACCATTTACGAGCATCTTTATGTTTCTCATTTAGATGGTGGACCACCAATTACTACGCCACAATGCGTAGGCGGTTGTGTACAGCCAGAACCCGATCCTCCACCAATGCCCATACCGCCGCCATATCAGCCACCGCCTTGTTTTGTTTCGGACCCTGACTGCCCCACTGGTAATCCCGATGTTGCAACTCAGCATGCCACTGAAAATTCAGAAACCAGCAGGCAAATACAGGTGCTGTCTGTAGAACCCTTGGTACACAAATAGCTCTGGGCTGCGCTTCTTTGCGCAGCCCAGAGCTGAAAACCGAAGGAGCTAAAAGTGGTAATTTGCTGAGAACTCAATCGTCCGCGGACCGTTTTTGCTGTTGGTGATCTGGCCGAAGTTGTTGTCGTTTATGTTGCTATCTGGATTTGAATAGCTGACTAGGTTCATGACGTTATACGCATCCGCGCGAAAGCCGACCGACTGCCTTTCCGTAATGTGGAAATCCTTGAATAGTGAGCTGTCAATCTGCTCGAAGCCGGGAGCGCGTTGCGTCCCAACCCTCGCGGTTCCAAAGGTGTTGGCGAGCTCTGTGCCGTAAGCGCAAATTCCATCGTTTGCCGCCCCGCAAGGAACTGCGGAAGGATCAGTGCCGAACCAGTGAGCAGCGCCATGGTTGACAACACGCAGCTGTCGGTATTGATTCGCCCGCGCACCCCCGAACTGATGTCCATATGAATTCGTGTTGCTGTTGTCATTGGAAGTGATCGTGACAGGAAGGCCGGAGTAGGCGATTGCGGTCGAAGAAAAAGTCCAGCCTCCAGCGAGCAAGTCGAGCACCCGGTTTGTGTTTGCTCCAAACGCTTGCCCACGCCCGAAAGGAATGGCGTACGACCCATTTGCTGAGAGATTATGCCGAACATCGAGCTCAGATGGGCCGTAGTCGCCGTGAAGGTTATAGCCGTCCTGAATGCCGTTTGGTCCCGAAGAGCCGGCAGCTCCGTAGTTGCCGTTTGTATCAGTCAGCGCTTTGGCCCACGTGTAGTTAACCGTAGCTTGAAAACCCTTGCTGATCCGATGACGAACGGTTATCTGGAGTGCGTTGTAATTGGCAATACCCTCCGTGTCAAAAGTTTCAAGTTGTGTGCTCTGGCCGACAAGGTTTGCAAGTGGAGCGATGTCCGCAGCGGGGAGAGGTGCCCCGTCCGGGAGAGCTGCTATCGATTGCGCTTGTTGAATCGTGAGCTGGTTGCCGTTCCGGAAGTTAATGAGTCGCTGACTTAACTCACCCACATACCCGAACTGCGCGGACGTAGTGTTGTTCAGCTCGACTTCGGTGTTGAAATTAAACTCCTGCACAAGTGCCGGGCGATATCTCTGGTTGTAGGCGGTATAGCTGGCGTTGCTTGTTCCACCTGCCGCGCCCACTTGAAAACCGTTTGTCTCAGAAAAGAAGGTTCCCGGGTTGGTGAGACTGGTGGGGGCAGCTGCGGAAAGAGAGAAAGCAGTGACAAAGGGAGCGTTCGCTGCGAGCCCGCTATTGCCCTCAAGGAAATTAGTCGTGCCGTAACCGCCGCGGAAGACCACCCGCGGGTTGGCCTGATACGCGAAACCGATGCGTGGCTGAAAGTTTGTATACGTAGGCTGGAAGCAGGCCGGATTGTCACAAACAAATGAGCCTGTCGGCGCGCCTGCCGGAACCCTCTTGGCATATTCCACCAGGCCCTGCTGCGGACCGCTGAGGATTACATTTGCAATTCGATTGTTGACTTCGGTATACGGCTGGTCGTACTCGTAGCGTAGTCCCAGGTTTAATGTCAACTTATCGGTGATCTTCCAGTCGTCTTGGGCGTAGCCGGCGACGCGGTACTGGCGTTCCCCAAAAAAGCCGTTCGAAAGGCTAATGCCTTGATTGCTTGCCCGGTCCAGAAGCCAATCTGCGGGGGCGTACGTCGTCGAGGCGTTTGGTAAAGCGGTGTTTTGCCCTGAAAACCCATACGTGCCTAGCTGTCCGCCGTTGCCGTATTGGGTAAAGTTCTGCTGGTACCGCAGCAGCACGCCGCCGACGGTGAACAGGTGCCGCCCACGCTGAATCGTCAGGTCGTCGAAGAGGCTGTAGGTGTTATCGCGGATCTGCTGCGGCGACGCCGGGACGCCGACGCCGGTGACCTCGCCCGTGCCCTGATAGGTAAACCCTGCGAACTGCTGCGGCGCGGGGGTCGGAATCCCAACCACCCGGTCGCCGTTCAAGCCGAAGTTGCCGGTCGAATCGAACGGGATGTTTGAGTCCCAGCGAATGCGCGTGAATCCGAAGCGGGCTTCATTCACGATCGACGGGGAAAAGGTGTGCACCCAGGTGGTGCCGCCCAGCTTGTCCGGGTAGGAGTTGGCGTTGGGAAAGGTGATCGGCAGCACCGCGACGCTGCCTCCCGTCGAGATACCCTGCGAGTAAAAGGCCGTGATCTTATCCGCCGGGCGCAGGTCGTACTCGATCTTGATGTCGCCTTGGTCGTTGGTAACAAACGAATTAGTCGGCCCGATGAAGTTATTCTGATCCAAACCGTCGGTCGGGGCGTGGTTCGGCAGGGGATAGTACTGCGGGTGGGCAAGGAGGTACTGGACCACCGGGTTGGTGATAGGAATCCCCTGATTGTTGACAAAAGGCTTATACCCGTTTTGCGGGTCGACGAGCTGGATGCCCTTGGCCAGGGCTGCGGAAAAGTCGCCCTGGCGCTCGGCCGCCGACAGCACGCTCGCCGAGCCGGACCCTCCGTCATGCCGGCGTGTGCCGTAGTAATCGACGAAAAAGAAAAGTTTGTTCTTGTAGATTGGGCCGCCAAGCGTGCCGCCAAATAGATTCTGCGTGAAGGTAGGCCGGGGAACGCCGCGGAAGTTATTGCCCCAGCTGTTGCCCGTCAAATCTTGATCTTGGACATAGTAAAACAAGCTGCCGTGGAACTGGTTGGTGCCGCTCTTCAGCACGGAAACTACATCGCCGCCGCCCACGTTGCCATACTGCGCGGGCGCATTCGCCGAGATGACCCGGAACTCCTGGATCGCATCGGGCGAAGGCGCGTAGCCGATCAGGTTGTTCTGCGTTTCATTGATGTCGATCCCGTCGAGCGTGTAGGTATTGTCCTGCGCGCGGTTGCCATTGACGGTGACGACGCCCGAGTTGTAGGTATTGCGCTGGATGGCGTTGTTGCTGGTCAACCCCGTGGGATCGGTCGCAATCGCGCCCGGCTGGAACAGCGTGAGCGAGGAAAAGTTGCGCCCGTTCAGAGGGATGGTGGCGATCTCGTTCTTGTCGAGTGAAAGCCCCAGGGTGGCGTCGGAGGTGTCGATAATAGGCGCGACGTTCCCCTGCACTTTCACTTCCGTGCTGGCGCCGACGGTGACGTGCGCGTCCACTTTGGCGGTTTGGTTGATCTCGAGCGCGAACTGCGGGATGGTGAGCTTTGTGAATCCGGGGGCTGTCACCTCAACCTGATAAGGGCCGATGGGGAGGAAGCGGAGAGCGTACACGCCCGCCCCGTTGCTCGTGGTGGGGGTGCGGACGCCGGTGGCGGTGTTGACGGCCACGACCGCAGCGTTGGGGACGACCGCGCCGCTCGGGTCGGTGACGGTGCCCGTGATGGAGCCGGTGACGGTTTGGGCGAGGCTGGCCGTGGCGGAGGCGAGCAAAAGGGTGGCAGCGGCGCGGGCCGCGCGCGAGATTGGGGTAGGTCGCATGGGAAAGGAACCTCAAGCTGGACGCTGTCCCTTTTCGCAAGAACAGAGCGGCAGGCTAATAAAAAACCGCGAATCTGCGAGGGGCAAGCGTGTTTAGAAGATGGCTGTTCTCAGTGAGGGTAACGATATCGAAGTGGAAGCGCAACCGGAATGACGCATTCCGGAGAAAATGTTTGTATCCCGCATATTGCGGCAACAAACAGAAACGCCCGGGCTGCACGCTCCGGGCGCTTTTGACTCACGATGGCCTTGGGTTTACTTGATCTCTGGCGCGGTTTCCGACTTTACCGGTTCAGACTTGACGACGGTCGTTGTGGTCTCCGTCTCGCCCTTGATGCCCGATTTGAAGCCGCGCAAACCTTCGCCCAGCCCTTTGCCCAGCTCGGGCAGCTTGCGGGGGCCAAAAACCAAAAGGGCAATCACAAGAACAAACAGCAGGTGCGTCGGCGTAAACAGGTTATCCAGCATATTGGCTGCCCGCGAGAAAGCGGCGGGTCTTTCCCCCATCCGAGAGGATTCTCTCATATCTAGGACGGATTTGGCGTCCCCGTGGATGTAGGCGCCCTGAAACTCAAGTTTTAGGGCACGGAGCTTGTCCCGAGCCGGGACACGAGCATGGCATGGAAGGCGGGGAGGCTTTCGCCCACGCCGAGGGTCAGCCGGCGGTGCACCTTCATGGTCGGGTACAGGCGCGAGCCGTTCGGAAGCTCGAGCGTGGGAACCGAAAAGTCAGTTCCCGGGTACAGCGTCATCGCCCAGGCACCGCCGTGCAGGTTTCGCAGGAACTCGCCAAACCAGCTGCCCCACAGGAGGGTGAGCCACTCGCTATCGGCCGCGGAAAGAGGACCGGGCGCGGGAGAAAGCCGGTTCAGAATGCTTTCCAGGCGGTCGAGTGCCGCGGGCGTTTCCATCAGGTCCTTGTGGAAGTCGGCGCGGGCGACCGTGACGGCCTCGCGGGCGTAGTCTTCGACCATCGCCTCCAGGCTGTCCCATTTCCTGGCGGCAAAGCGCTTCCGGGCTGCGGCGTCGCGTTCCATCACGCTTTCAGGCTACAGCAGCCCGGCTTCCGGCGTGGCAGGGATGTAAAGTGAGAAGGGTAGTTTCCGGAGGTCCTGCTTCTTGTTGACTCGCTTTGCCCGCCACACCCTGGCGCTTTTGCCGCTCGTGCTTCCCCTTGCCGTTCTGGCGCAGGCTCCGCAGTATCGTCCGCCCGTGGTCGCGGCCAACAACACGCTTGCCGGGGTGGATTACAACAGCCGCTACGAGGTGTACGGCGGCGCGGCTTATTCGCATTTCGATGCGGGCCCTTCGCTGCTGCAGGGGGCGAACCTGGGCGGGTTCGACATACAGGGGGCGCGCTTTTTCACGCGCAAATGGGCGGCGGTCGCGAACCTGCGCGGGTATCTGGGCACCAGCGGCGTCACCCCGAATGCGTATGGCATCCGAGGCCCGTTTGTGAGTGAGTACATGGCGCTCGTTGGCCCGGAATACCGCGTGGCCGGCAACCAGCACGCCTCCTTGACGCTCCACGCGTTGTTTGGCGGCGCATATGGCTACTTCACCTCCGACCTCAAGGATCAAAACGGAAACAAGATTGAGCCGGCGCAGGTGGGCTTGTTCAACGACCAGATTTCATTTGGGAGCGCGATCGGCGGCTCCATCGACCTGAACCGCTCGCCGCGGTTGGTGTTCCGAATCTCGCCCGATGCGACTTTGACGGACTTTTCGAGCGCGGGCAAGGGTGACTTCAAGGAGCAGTTCGGGATCTCGGTTGGGATCGTGTACCGGTTCGGGCGCAAGATCGACCCGGGGACGCCGGCGCGGCCTACCCGATAGAAGCAAGACCCCCTACGTGGGAGGCGGCAACTTCGTGGCGCGTTCTCGCCTTCGCAGTGCGAGCGATTGTGGGCCTCCCGTTGGTCGGCATCAGGAATCTTGACCGCGACCAACGGGAGCATCACGCGAAGCCAAGACACGCCCCGAAGGAGCCGCTAGCCGCGTAGGCGGTCTTACTCCTTTTCAGGTGCCAGCGGCACCATCCGGTAAAGAATCAGGTCGTCGCGGTCTTCATCGTCCAGCGCATGCCAGTGCGCGACCGGCTGAAGCTGATAACCCGCGTCGTGGATATCTTCGAGCGTGCCCGGGTCCAGCTCGTTCCACTCGGCGTACCAGCCGGGGCGGTAGCGGTCGATCCGGGTGGGCAGATCGTCTGAGCCGAAGTCGTCGCAGATGGCGGGCAGGTGGGTAAACAGGGTGATCTCGTCGCCGGAGATGGACAGCAGGATGCGGTTGCCGGGCGTGGCGTGTGTGCCGATGTAGCGGGTCACGCCGCGCGCGGCGTCGAGCAGCGTGTACTCCGGGTGCCGTGCGAACGCGATGCTCGCAGCGACGTCGCGAACAAAGATGACGGCGAGCGTAACGCCGGCCAGGATCCCGAGCGTCCGGCTGTGTTTGGCGAGGGACTCCACCGCGCCCACCGTGACAAAAACGACTGGGTAAATCAGCACCATGTAGTAGCGTGGCTGCGGACTGTTATGCCAGCCGGTGAACACGATGTATCCCGCGGCCGCGAGCAGCGACGCGTGGAGCAAAGGCGCGCTTCGGAACCGGGGTGCGATTGCCAGCGCCAGTGTAAGCAGCACAAGCATGGAGCAGACCAGCCACGGGCCGACCCAAAGGATGCCGTGCGCCGCCCACCAGTAGGCGAGCAGGTGATCGTGCCAGCCCTTGGGCTGCGCCCAATAGTTGGAATGGAAAAAGTAGTAGAAATCCGTCGAATACCGCCGCGCGACCAGCAGGAAGTACGTAAGCCAGGGAACAAGGCCGCCCAGCGTTGCGAGGGCGAGATCGGCAAGCGCCCGCCTGGGCCGCCAATTGGCTGCATGGCACACGAGCGCCGCGAGCGCTGGAAGCAAGAAGATGGCCGTGGTCTTCGTGAGCACGGCTAGGCAGCCCAGTAGGCCCACGCCGGCGAGCGCGGCCGCGCGCTTCCGGCCCTTCCAGGGGCGCAGCCGCAGCGCAAGCAGCCAGGAAGCGAGCGTCCAAAAGGTGAGCAGCGGCTCAAGAATCGCGAGCCGGCTGAACGCCCACAGGAACGAGCTGCCGGCAAGCAGAAGCACGGCCCCGGCCGCGGCGGCCCGGCTTGCCCGCGCAGCGCGCAGCAGCGCATAGCTGAGCAGCAGATTGCCCGCGAAGACGCAAAGTGCGAGGCCGCGGGCGGCCGTGACAGTCACGCCCGCGATGTGGAAAACAACCCACTCCAGCGCAGGCCAAACAGGCAGCGCGACGGCAGTGTTCAAGTCGCCCGGAACGCGCCATTGGCCGAACAGAATCTGGTGAATCGCGGCCTTGCCGTACCAGCCCTCATCCGTGTACTTGGAAAAGTCCATCCAAGGCGAGCCATTGGGGAAGTCGGCCTGGAGGTGGACCCAGTGCAGGGCCCAAAGCGCGGCGGTAAGCGCGAAAGCAGCAATCAGCCACCAGCGCGAAAAAGCTCTCGGCATCCGTTACTCGTAGGCGAGCGCGTCGATCGGGTCTTTGGCGGCTGCTTTCAGGGCCGGGTAAAAAGCGCCGAGCAGCGCGCCAAAGAACGCAATCGCCACCCCGCCAAGCTGCCACTGCCAGCTGATGATGAAGGGAAGGGTGGGGAAGCGGTCGCTCAGCCCCCACTTGGTAAGCGCGGTAAAGCCGATGCCAAGTAAGATGCCCGCCACGGTAAGCAGCGCCGTTTCCCGCATGACGGTGCGCACGATGTAGCTGCGGGAAGCGCCCAAAGACTTCAAGATCCCGATTTCGCGGGTGCGCTCCGTCACCGCGGCGTACATGGATTGAAAGACGACCAAAAAGCCGACCACGGTGGCGATGCCGATAATGCTGTCGAGCACCGGGGTAAAGCCGGGCAGGTTTTCAGGGGTCATCATCGACATCATTTCATCCAATGTTTGCACCTGGTATTGCTGCAGGCCGGGGGTCGCGTGGATTTCGCGGATGACCGCGCCCTCATTGGCGTGGTTGTCGCTGCGTATGTAAAACAGCGACGCATTGTTCGGGTTGCCGAGCAGCGCGCCCAGGGTGCGGATGGGAACGAACTTGCGGCCGCCCTTTCCGTGTTTGACGATGCCGCAGATGCGGAACGGATTGCCTTTGATCGGGATCGTCTCGCCGAGGTGGTGCCCGCGGTCGGAGCGGGCGAAGTAGTCGTCTACGATGACATCGTTCGGGCTTTGGAATGGGCCGCCGTGAAGGAACACAAAGGGCTTAAGCGCGTTGTAGCTCGCGTAGTCGATACCCCAGATCGTTTCGATGGAGCCGACCGTGCTGAGATCGGTAATGACGGGCGCGGCGACAGCGACGTGCGGCAGCTTTGCGAGCACATCGGCGATCTTCGCGGGCACCGGAGCGCCGCCGACGCCGGCGAGAAAGCTCGAGTTCGGCGGCCGGACGATGATATCCGCGCCGATGCCGCTGGTGCGCTCGCGCGAGCTTGCGAGCTGGCCCAGCATGATACCCACCACGCAGAGAATCATCGCGACCTCAAGCGCCACCGCGAACATGGTGATCACCGTGCGAACGGGGCGGTGCAGGAGGTTGCCGATGATGAGCTTGTTCATAGAAAAGGTTGGCCAGGCGCGCCTCCCAGAGTTTAGCAAAGCGGTTCGAACCGCTTGAGCCTGCGAAAAAGGCTTGCCCGGTAGCCGATTGGGTATTTCGGTAATCCAATCGCCAATTTATTTCCTTTGAGACTTTGACGGAAGCGGGAGCGCGATCTAAGGTAGGGGCAAAGACGCCATCTCTGCCGGGAACTGGGAGCCATGGGACAGTTTGGACAGGAGCTGCGGAAAGAGCGTGAAGCTCGGGGCGTTGCGCTTGAAAGCATTGCCGGCGCGACGAAGATCAGCGGGCGGCATCTGCTCGCGCTCGAGCAGGAGCGATTTTCCGCGCTGCCGGGCGGGGTTCTGAACAAGGGCATCGTGCGCGGCTACGCGCGCGTATGCGGCCTGGACGAGGACACGTGGGTGGGGCGGTACCTGTCCGCCTATCGGGAAAGCGGGCAGCTCAAGGATGACGACCAAAGCTGGATTGCCTTTGCCGAAAACGTTGGCAAAGCACGCAAAGGGGAAGACCTGGAGCCGAACAAGCGTCGGCGATGGGCTGGTGTGGGTGTGCTTCTGCTCCTGCTCGTATTTTTCACCTGGTATGTGCTTGCCTTTGTGCAGGCGAAGTCGGCGGCACTTGCGCCGGGCGTTCAATCCCACCCCGTGCGAGCCTCCTTGGCTCCGGGAAGCTAAAGCGCGGACAAGGGGCCGGTGCCGCATTGGGACGCGCCGCACAAGCCCGTTCCAGAATGGGCAGAACGCCCGGCGTTTTGCAGGGGCGCGGCCGCGACACGCCCGCAGGAGCCATTAGGCTAGACACATGATTGCAATCGCCGGAGCTCGCGGCACTGCCACGGTTGTCGCGCTTGCGGCCGGGCTCCTTTTGCTGGTTGTTTTGCTGCTGCGCGCCCGCAGGTCGCGGCATCCTGAGCTCTTGTATACATGCGCCGGGTACATGGCGCTGCTTCACGGTGTTTGGATCTGGGGGCTTTGGGGGGCACCTTTATTCGGCTCCGCATTTGCCACTCTTATGCTGCTCACCTTTCCTTGGAGCGGCTCCGTAACCTCGCACATGAGCATGGCCGGTTTTGGGACGCTGCCGGATATCCTGCTCAACTACGCGCGGTTTGTGCTGGGTTTCGGCGGCATGCAGTGCCTGGTGCTCACGCTGTTTGTGTGGGAGCTCAAATTTGCTCCGCGCCGGCGTTCCCGTTCGGGTCGCGTCTAGCGCCGCTCCCTGCGCCAGGCGCGCTTTCCCGGCCTCCTTTCTTTCCCCCCTTGTTTGCGCTCAGGTAGCATGAGTCTGGCAGCGTTCCGGGCCGGCTTCCTGCACCGATGCCGCCGGCTCGCCGAGCTATCCCTGTGTCCCAGGCCTCTTTCTCCCCGGATTGGCATGCCTGGACCGGAGAGCGCCGGTCCCGCTCGCCCTTTGGAGGAAGCACCCTTGCAAGCACGCGATAAATTTCTTTTTACCTCGGAGTCGGTCACCGAGGGCCACCCGGATAAGATTGCCGATCAAATCTCTGACGCCATCCTGGATGCCTGCCTCGAGCAGGACCCGGTTTCCCGCGTCGCCTGCGAAACGCTCACTGCGACGGGGCTGGTCGTCATCGCGGGTGAGATCACGACAAAAGCCTACGTGGACTTCCCGACGCTGGTCCGCAGCGTGGTCCACGACATCGGCTATAACGACGCGGTCTTCGGGTTCGACTCCAACACCTGCGCCGTGATCTCGACCATCAACAAGCAGTCCGGCGACATTGCCATGGGTGTGGACACGGGTGGGGCCGGCGACCAGGGCATGATGTTCGGCTTTGCGACCAACGAGACCGAAGAGCTGATGCCCTTGCCCATCTCGCTCGCACACCAGCTCACGCGGCGGCTAAGCCAGGTCCGCAAAAACGGGCAGCTCGGCTACCTGCGGCCCGACGGTAAAAGCCAGGTCACGGTTGAGTACGGCGCGGACGGCAAGCCCGTGCGGGTGGACGCGGTTGTGATTTCCTCGCAGCATGCGGACGATGTTCCGACGGAAAAGCTGAGGGCGGACATCCTGAAGGATGTAATCCAGGCGGTCATCCCGGCGGCGCTGCTCGACGCCGATACCAAGTACCACATCAACCCGACGGGACGGTTCGTGATCGGGGGGCCCATGGGCGACACCGGGCTGACCGGCCGCAAGATCATTGTGGATACGTACGGCGGCATGGGGCGGCACGGCGGCGGCGCATTCTCGGGCAAGGACCCGACAAAAGTGGACCGCTCGGCGGCGTACATGGCGCGGTATATCGCGAAGAACATTGTGGCCGCCGGTCTCGCCGAACGTTGCGAGGTGCAGCTGGCCTATGCGATCGGCGTCGCGGAGCCTGTTTCAGTGCTGGTCGATACCTTTGGGACCGGAACTCTGTCCGCGCCTGAGCTCGAGCAGCTGGTGCGCGCCAACTTCCAGCTGACGCCCAAGGGCATCATGGAGTCGCTCGACCTGCGCAGGCCCATCTACCGGCAAACCGCCGCGTATGGCCATTTTGGCCGCACGGACGGAAACTTCGGCTGGGAGCGGACGGACAAAGCGGCGGCTCTCAAAGAAGCCGCGGCGACCCGGGAAGAGGTCGGCGTGCGGTAAATGAAAGGGCCGCTCGCATGGGCGGCCTTGTTCCACGACGCAATCCCGTACTGAAAACCGGATCGCGCGATGGCACCCCCGCTACTGCGGTGCAGGGTGGATGACCTCCAAGCCGAGGTGCTGCTCGAATGGGTCGAAGTCGCGGTCGCGGTGCAGAAGCGAGTGGCCTTGGACGATGCAGAAGGTGGCGATCAGGCAGTCGAGGGTCTTGCGTACTGTATAACCCCGCTCGCGAAGCAGCAGGTAATTCTTGGCCGACGCAATCGCCGGTGCCTCTCCACCAGTGTTGAAAATTTCGTACCGGGGCAGGTCCTCCCATGCGTCCCGGAACTGCTGTTCGTCGCGCGTCCCCTGCAAAATCTCAGTAAGGCTCAGGTCGGTCAGCGCCAGAGTCGTCCTGCCTAGCTGCTGTTCGAGCCAGACAGTCTCAACATTGAATGTGCCCCGGAGATAATCGATCCACACGGTCGTATCCACAATGATCACGCACTTAATTCTTGGGAAAGCGGCCTAAGCGCGATTGCTCCAAATCGCCTTCCCATTGAATCTTTCCGCGCAATCTCCGGATGGAGGCTTGACCTCGCGTTTGCACCAGCAGTTTCAACGCGGTTTCCACAACTTCTTTTTTGTCTTACCGTCAGAATTGGAAAGGGCTGCCCGCATTAAGTTGTCGTCGATCTCGATATTGGTACGCACAAACGCCTCATTGCAATGTGTAAGAACGTCACAAATAGGTGTATAGCGCAAGATAGCAGGGAACCGGTCAAGCAATGGACGGCACCGGAGCCTGTTCACTAGCGCGGGTGTCCAACTTCCCCTCGAAAAACCACTCCACCGCGTCCAGAACCGCCGGAGCGGTCTTGGCTTCGTAGATAGCCTTGCGCAGCGCGGCTCCGCCGGGGACGCCGTGGGTGAACCAGGAGGCAAACTGCTTCATTTTGCCCTGCGCTTCGCGGTGCTCAGCGCCGGCCTCTTCCGCTTCACCCAGCAGCATGCCGAAGTAGGAGCGAACCAGCGTGTAGCGGTCGCTTTCCGTCGGCTCGTCGTAGCGGCCGGTCGCTGTGTATTGCGCGATCTGCCGAAAAATCCAAGGATTCGACGGAGCGGCGCGGCCGATCATCACTGCGTCGCAACCGGTCTGCTCGACCAGGGCGCAGGCGTCCTCCGGGGTGCGGATATCGCCGTTGCCGATCACCGGAATCCGCACGGCGTCTTTGACCGCCGCGATCCATTGCCACTGCGCCTGGCCCGAGTAGCCGGCCTCGCGTGTGCGGGCGTGGAGCGCGACGGCGTCCAAGCCCGACTCCTCGGCAAGTCGCGCCAGCTCGACGCAGATGATGTGTTGATCGTTCCAACCCAGCCGGAACTTCACCGTGAACGGGATAGAAACAGCGGCGCGCACCTGCTCGAAGATCTTCGCGATGAGCGGCAGATCCCGCAGCAGACCCGAACCACCGTTGCAAGCGACCACTCGCTTGGCCGGGCAGCCCAGGTTTAGGTCGACCGTGTCGAACCCCGTGTCCTCGACGATGCGCGCAGCCTCGGCCAGGGTTTCGGGATTGGACCCGAAAATCTGCGCCGCGATGGGGTGCTCGTCGTCGTAAAAGGTGAGGTAGCGTTTGCGTTTGGATTCGCGCATCCGGGTGAGCCCATCGGCGGAGGTGAACTCGGTCATCAGGAGGCCGCAGCCGGACTGCTGGTTCGTGACCTCGGCCTCTACGTCGCCGTGCACTGCATGGGGCGTGAATAGGCTGCTGTGGCGAATAAAGCGGCGAAAGATCGTGTCCGTGACCCCGGCCATGGGCGCGAGCACGGTTGCGGGGGCAACGCGCACCTTGCCAATCGCAAACAAAGCTGGAACGCGGGCCTTTGCGGGCATGGGGTGCTCGAGCGGGTTGTCCCAGGATTTCTTCATTGCTGCAAGGGAAAAGCCTCCGAGTGGGAGGCTCTTTGCTCCTGAACCGGCGCGGCGCTATTTCGCGCCAGGGGTTTCCTTTTGCGCGTACTTCCGACGGAAGCGCTCAACGCGGCCGGCGGTGTCGACCAGCTTCTGCTTGCCGGTAAAGAAAGGGTGGCAGGCCGAGCAGATTTCGACGTGGATATCGCCTTTGTGCGTGGAGCGGGTCGCGAAGGTGTTGCCGCACGCGCACTTCACATTGATTTCGCTGTAGTTGGGATGAATGCCCTGTTGTGCCATGTAAGTCATACCTTCCTTACCCGAGTATACTACCTCGCGCACACTTCGGCCCTAAACCTCAGCCGCTGCCCGCGCCTCCTCAAGCGTCAAGGTTTTGCGCATCTGCTCGGCCAGCATGGCCATCGCGGTATCCCGTCCGCAGCCGAAGACCGCCTTCACCGCGTTCCCCTTGACGTAGTAGGCCAGAAATTTCGCGTCGCCCGGCGAACCGTCCACCTGCAAGTCGTCCCAGTCTTCCGCATGGCCCACATAGCTGAAGCGCTTGCCGAAGTGAAAGGTCCAGAAAAACGGCACCTGGTGCAGGGTCTCGCCCAAGGGCGCATCCGGCCCGCCCATGGCCCGCAGCATTCCGGATGCTGCCGCGCGCCCGTGCTGCTCGGCCACGCGCCAGTGCTCGATGCGCGTTCCGTGAACGCTCGCGACATCGCCGCCGACCCAGAGTTTTGCCGCGGCCTGAAGCGAGTCGCCCACGGGCACGCCCCCGTCTTTCTCAAGCGGGAGCCCATGCTCCATGTGTTTGGTCGCCGGTTCCACGCCGACGGCGACAATTACCAGGTCGGCGGGGATGGTTTCCCCGCTTTTGAGCGTCACGCCGGACGCCGCGATCTCCCGCGCTTCCTCGCCCAGCTTGAGCGCCACGCCATTGGCTTGGTGCAGCGTCACGATCGCCTGGGCCGGGGCTGCGCCGAACTTTTTGCTGAACGGCTGCGGCGACCGGCACACGAGCGTTGCTTCCAGCCCACGCTCCGTCAGGGCGGAGGCCGCCTCGAACGCGATAAAGCTGTCGCCGATCAGCGTGACACGCTTGCCCTTGCCCTCGCCGCCCAATGTCGCTGTAATGGCGTCCACGTCCCCGGCGTGGCGAAGGGTATGCACCAGCGGCAGGTCCTCGCCCGCGATGCCGAGGGTGCGCGGCACCCCGCCCGGCGCAAGCAGCGCCGCATCGAACTCGATTGTTCGCCCATCTCCCGTTTGCAGGCTGCCGCGCTCGCCGTCGAGCAGAACCACCTCGGCTTGCAGCCGATCCACCCGCAACGCCGCGCTCCCCAGCCCGCCCCAAAGTTCCTCGACAGGCTTTTTTCCGGCGAGCGCCATTTTGCTCAGATTGGTCCGGTCCACAGGCTCGCCCTCGACCGGGTCCAATACGGTCAACCGCCCCGCGAATCCGCCCTGCCGCAGGAGGCACACGGCTGCCGCGGCGGCCGCCCCGGCGCCGATCGTCACCACATGTTTCTCCGCACCTATGCGCGGCGCGGGGGCATGGTCGTTCCGGTTCGCCTGCGAAGGCGCACTGCGCGGCTCCGGGTCCACCAGGATTGCGTCGCCCTCAACCCGCGCCGCGTACACCTGGAGCGAGCGCAGGGGAGGCGGTTCCAGCCACTCGCCGGTCGCGAGCTCAAAGGTTCCCGCGTGCCAGGGGCAGATCAGCTTGCCGTTGCATACCGCACCCTGTTCCAGCGGACCGCCCGCGTGCGGGCACTTCGCTTCCAGCGCGTGGATATAACCGTCCTCGGCATGCACCAGAAGGATCTCAGTCTCACCCACCTTTACGGTCTTTTTTGCGCCCGGGGGCAGATCTGCGACAGCGAATACTTCCTGCATCGGCATTCGGGGTTCCTCTCGGGCGTAGGATGCGGGCTACCATACGGGTGTGGACGAGGAGCATTTTCGCGCGCTGGTAAAGGAAGTGGTGGAAGCGGGCCGGCGGCTTGCCCGTGACGAAGCGCGCGCCCTGCTCGCGATGCTGCTCGCCGCTCCGGAGCCTCTGCCCGAGGCGCTCATGCTTCCCCTGGCCGCGCTGCTCACCGCGCTTGCGACTCGCGGCGAAACCGCCGGGGAGCTGTGCGGCTTTGCTGAAGCCATGCGCGCGGCGGGCACCCCCATCCCGCTCACCGATGCCGAGCGTGCCCGCTTGGTGGACACCTGCGGTACCGGCGGTGACGGGCTCGACACCTTGAACATTTCGACCGCTGCCGCCCTGGTGGCCGCCGGGGCCGGCGCGTGGGTAGCCAAGCACGGCAATCGCGCCGTAACCTCCCGCTGCGGCTCCGCGGACGTGCTTGAAGCGCTTGGCGTGCCCATGGCGCTTGGGCCGGCGGAGGCTGCCGCCTGCCTCCGCGCGACCGGGTTTGTGTTTCTGCTTGCGCCTATGTTTCAGCCCGCCATGCGCCGGGTCGCCCCGGTCCGCCGGGCTCTCCCGTTCCGCACCATCTTCAACCTGGCCGGGCCTTTGGCGAACCCTGCGGGGGCTGCCGCGCAAGTGATCGGCGTTTATTCTGAAACCCGCATTCCGGTGGTCGCCGAGGCTCTCCGTCTGCTCGGCACGCGCCACGCCTGGGTGGTGCATGGGCGCGTGGACGGTCAGGCAACGGGATTGGATGAGCTCACCACGACAGGGGAATCCATTTGGGCCGCCGTCAAAGGCGGGGAGGTGCGCCCCGGCGTTTTGTGGCCCGAGTCCCTCGGCCTCACTCTCGGCCCGCTCGCCGGCCTTCGCGGGGGTGCAAACGCGCAGGAAAACGCCGCCCTGATCGAAGCGATCGTGCGCAGGGGGGATGGCGGCCCCCGCCGCGAGATCGTCCTGCTCAACGCCGCTGCCGCCCTGGTGGTTTCCGGGCTCGCCCCCACCCTTGCCGAAGCGCTTGATCGCGCTGCGGAAGCGGTGGACTCGGGCGCGGCGACGGCAGTGCTGCGCCGCCTGCGTGCCTTCGCGGGCGCACGAAATTAGCGACATTCCCCGTTTCCTGGTGTTTACTACCGCGGTAGCACAAGGAGGCGGCATGCGGAAACTGATGGCTCAGAGTTTGCTGGCAGCGATCATTTCCATGGCAGCGTGGGCCGGGGCAGCCGCTCAGCAGATTCAGATAAGCCCAACCAATCGCACGATCGAGGTGGTCGCGACGGATAGCGCCGAGCGCCGCGCCGACGCGGCCGTCGTTCATATCGGCTACCAGATTTATGGCCCCACGTCCGCAGCCGTTTACACCCACGCCGCTGGGCTCTCCCAAGCCGTCGCGGAAGCTCTCGACCAGCTCGGCATCGCCAAAGTTGCGATCGAAAGCAGCACCCAAAGCACCGGCCCCGTGCAGGACTACACCAATAACGGCCTTCCCCCAGCCGAAGCGGCGCAGCGCCGTTTCCAAGCCGAGCAAAGCTGGCTTGTTCATGCCGCGCCGGATGCGGTCGCGAAAGTGCTGGCCGCTGCCGTGAGCGCGGGCGCGAACCAAAGCGGCGATGTGGATTGGTCCGTTGCCGACCCGTCCGTCTTCAGCGCCGAAGCCGCCGCCAATGCCCTCAAACACGCACGGGCGATCGCTGAACAGATGGCCGCAGGTCTCGGCGCGAAGCTCGGGCCGCTGGTGTATGCGAGCAACCAGGCAGAGCAGCAGCCTTCACCTTTCGCAGTCGGCAGACCTATACGGGTTTCAAACGCGGCGCCGGCAAAAGCCGCTCCGCAACTGAGCATCCTCCCGCCTCTCCAGCGCTCCTCCGCGACCGTGCGCGCCGTTTTCTCGCTCCAGTAGCTTTGCGACCTCCCGGCCTTCTCCGCATCTGAGGCAAAAGTACCCCGGAGAATCCATGCCCCGCTATGGCTACCGCGAGCTCGAACCCACGCGAGAAGCGAAGGAGGTGTTCGAGCGCTGGATCGATTTCCTCGACCGCGAGATCGGGAAGCACACCAAACCCGCCCTGCGTGAAGAGCTGGTGCTCGACAACCTCCACCAGCTCCAGCTTGGGAGCCCCAAGGGCGGCCGCCTCAACTTCAACCTCAACTCCGAGCTTGCTTTCAACGTGCTCCAGCTTTCGCTCGACCCTAAGAACATCACCCTTGAAGGGGAGTACTACGGCGAGATCGACGAGGAAAAGTATGCGTCCATCAAGCCGCTGATCTGGTTTTGGCAGATGTTCGATCGTTCTCCCGTGGGCTTGAACCACTGGCTCGGCTTCCGGTTCCGCGCGATGCTCGGCAAGCACATCTTTAAGCACATCGGGCGCAACGTAAAGATCTTTCACGGCGTTGAGTTCTCGTTCGGCTACAACCTTTCCATCGAGGACGATTGCGTCATCCACCGCTATGTCATCCTCGACGATCGGGGCGAAATCGTCATCAAGCGCGGCACCTCCATCTCCGACTTCGCTGCGGTGTACTCGCACGCACACGATCCCGTCGATGGGTCGATCGTTGAGAACCGCAGGACGGAGATCGGCCCCCGCGCGCGGCTCACGTATCACACCGCCATCATGGCCGGCGTCCACGTGGGCGAGGACGCAACGGTCGGTGCCATGGGGGTTGCGACCAAGCCGGTGGAGCCGCACTCTATCGTGGGCGGCATTCCGGCGAAAGAAATCAAGAAAAAAGACCAGGCCCGGCGCTTTGAGGATGCGGACGATCCGGGCCGCGACGGGAAAAGCGAGCAAACGCGATGAGCGAACACGACCGCAACCAGCTTCAAACGCTCAACCTTGAGGAAAAGCTGCGCGCCATCACCGAGCACTGGTCCCCGCGCGTCCTTACCGAGTGCAACGACTACCAGCTCAAACTCGCCAAGCTCCAAGGCGAGTTTGTATGGCACGCGCACCCCGATACCGACGAAGTTTTCTTTGTCGTTGCGGGCGAGCTCACGCTCGAGTTTCGCGACCGCACAGCCGTTCTCCGCCCGGGAGAGTTACTTGTGGTGCCCCGCAACGTCGAACATAAGCCGGTAGCCCACGGCGAGTGCCACATCCTGCTTCTTGAACCGCGCGGCACTGTGAATACCGGCGACCAGCCCGGCGAGCGCACCGCGCCCAACGACATTTGGCTATAATGCCTTCGCTAGCACCACCCTGCCCGGTCCGCATCGGGCAGGATCCCATGTGACCGCACGATGCGCAAACCATCCACATAGGGAGAATGCGCGATTCAGATGAGCCTGCAAGCCCGATGAGCCAGCAAGAAGTCGTCCTTAAAGTTTTTGAGTTCGTTCTCCTCCTCTTTTCGCTCTCGTTTCACGAGGCCGCCCACGCCTGGACCGCTTCGCGCATGGGCGATCAGACCGCACGGATGCTCGGCCGCATCACCCTGAATCCCCTCAAGCACATCGATCCGATCGGCACGGTTCTGTTGCCGCTCGCGATGCTCTTTCTTGGGCCTTACGGAGGGCGGTTTCTGATCGGCTGGGCCCGGCCCACTCCGGTAAACGGCCGCAACTTCCGCAACTACGTGCGCGGCGACGTGCTTACGACGCTCGCCGGCCCGGTCAGCAACCTGCTTATCTCCGTCGCCTGCACAGTCGCGCTCTTGGTTCTGGCGAAAAGCTCCCCCGTTGCGCAAGGCCTGGTGCGCGGTCTCGCTTTCGGCGGCTTCGACCCGTCTCTCATGCAAGCCGCGCCGGCGCTGTTTCCGGCTGTGATCCTGCTCTACATGGGCTTGACGCTCAATCTGTTCCTGGCGTTCTTCAATCTGCTTCCGCTTCCCCCGCTCGATGGCTCGCACCTGATCCGCCACCTGCTGCCGACGCGCCTGCTCCAGGTCTACGACCAGCTCGGCATTATCAGCCTTCTGCTCATATTTGTTTTCGGCGGCCGTTTGATCAACATCTTCGTGGCCCCCGCCTTGGCGCTGGTCAATCACATTTTGCTGTCGATGTAGCGACCGTTGTCTTCGCGTTGCTTCCCTGCACTCTAGCTTTTCTCGGTCGCTTCGATCCCATGCAATCCGGCGCGGACAACACAACAAACGATTCTTGCTCCTTAGTAGACGAAGTGCATTTCTTTGAGTGCGTAGACTAGGGAGATTTGATGAAGATCGCAAGGAAAACTTGGAGCATGGCCGGCGCGGCTGGAGCCGTGCTCGCACTTGGTTTGGGAACTGGCTTGGCACAAATGGAAGGCAACACTGCCGGTCAAGGCACACAAGGCGCGCAGGGCATGCACTCGCAGCAGAG
Organism: Acidobacteriaceae bacterium; assembly: GCA_965218545.1. GTDB lineage: Bacteria > Acidobacteriota > Terriglobia > Terriglobales > Acidobacteriaceae > EB88. The sequence continues at coordinate 724,430 of CBDCLB010000003.1, forward strand.
CATGAACGGCATGAAGGGGATGAGCGGCATGCAGTGCTCCCCGCAGGACCAAAAGTTCATGAAACAGGCCGCGCAGGACAGCAACTACGAAATCAAGATGGGCCGGTTGGCCATGCAAAAAGGCTCGAGCCAGGACGTCAAGGACTTCGGCAAGATGATCATGGTCGACCACATGGATTTCAAAAAACAGCTGCAATCCGCAGACCAGCAGATGGGCATGAAGCCTGCCATGGGTTTATCGAGCGAGGAGCAGGGCGAGTACAGCAAGCTCCAGGGCCTGAGCGGCGACTCGTTCGATAAGCAGTACATCGAGACCATGCTGAAAGATCACCACGAAAGCCTCCAGGATTCAGAGCAGGAAGACACCAACGGACAAAGCCAGGAGGTTAAGCAGCTGGCGCAAAAAAGTCGCGATACGGACGAGCGGCACTTCAATCGCATCAAGGAGATTGCGCAGGCCCACCACATCGACAGCAGCCCCAACGGCGGCAACTCGGGCGGGATCTAGTTCACGATCTAAAATTGCAGTGAAAAACAGCGCCCTAACGGGCGCTGTTTTCGCGTTCGTCTGCTTTTCCTCGCCCCAGCCGGGCTTTCGTACAATGAGGCTTCCCACTCTCCCCCAAACGAGGTTCTGTTGCCCGAAGCCGCCTTCCCAACCCGCCGCGTCCTTTCCGGCATGCGCCCCACCGGCAAGCTGCACCTGGGCAACTACATGGGCGCGCTCCACAATTGGGTGCGGCTCCAGCACGAGTACGAATGCTTCTTTTTCATTGCGGACTGGCACGCGCTCACCACCGACTACGCCGACCCGAGTGCGATTCCCGAGAACACCCGCAATATGGCCATCGACTGGCTTGCCGCCGGCCTCGACCCTGAAAAGTGCACACTTTTTGTGCAAAGCCATGTGAAGCAGCACGCGGAACTGCACCTGGCCCTGTCGATGATCACCCCTTTGAGCTGGCTGGAGAGGGTGCCCACGTACAAAGACCAGATCGAAAACCTTCAGGAAAAAGACCTCGCCACCTACGGCTTCCTCGGCTACCCGCTTCTCCAGTCCGCCGATATTCTGCTTTACGGGGTTCCAGGCGGCTCGCTGCATGTGCCCGTGGGTGCGGACCAGGTCGCGCATGTGGAGATCACGCGGGAGATCGCGCGGCGGTTCAACTCGCTCTATAAGCGGAGAATTCTCGCCGAACCTCAGGTCCTGCTCACCCCCACCCCCAAGCTCCCCGGCACCGACGGCCGCAAAATGTCCAAAAGCTACGGCAATTACATCCTGCTTTCCGACCCCGAGCCGGAGCTCCGCCGCAAGCTCAAGCCCATGGTCACCGACCCCGCGCGGGTCCGCCGCTCCGACCCCGGCGACCCCGATAAGTGCCCCGTCGGCGATCTCCATAAGGTTTTTTCTCCGGCGGGAAAGATCGCCGAGGTTTATACAGGCTGCACCACCGCCGGCATCGGTTGCATCGAGTGCAAGGGCTGGCTGGCCGACTCCGTTTGGACCGAGCTCGCCCCCATGCAAGAGCGGCGCACCCGCTACGAAGCCCAGCCCGCCCTCGTCACCGAAATCCTGGCCGCGGGCAATATTCGTGCCGCCGAAGCCGCCGAGCAGACCATGTACTCCGTCCAAGCCGCCATGGGGCTCGCCGAATGAGCGAAGCGCGGGAACCGCTTCCGGAACAGCCCGAAACGGCTGCCGAACCGCAGGCGACGCATGCTTCCGCAGCCCGTTCGGACGAGCAGAGCGGCCACAACCAAACCAGGAAAAAATCCCGCTCCAACACTGAAGCCGATCACCTTTTCCCGTTTTCCGTCACAGTGGGCCGGGTTTACGATGGCCCCCTCGACCTGCTGCTCGATCTCATCCGCAAGCAGGATATCGACATCTGGGATATCCCGATCGCCCGCATCACCGCGCAGTTTCTCGCCTATGTCGAGCGCTTGAAGGAAACCGATGTCGATTCCGCCGGCGAGTTCATCTACACCGCGAGCCTGCTAATCCATATCAAGAGCCGCATGCTGCTGCCCCGGGAGCCGCGCGAGAACCTCGACGACGCCGCAGGGGAAGACCCGCGCCTCGAACTCGTCAACCGCCTGCTCGAGCACGAGCGCTATAAGAACGCGGCGCAGATGCTGCTGCAAAAGCAAAGCATCGAAGCGGCGACCTGGACCCGCCCCCAGCTGCGCCTTTTCCTGAACGAGGCGGACGCGGGGGGCGAGATCGCCGCCGACGTCCCGGACCTCGTCCGCGTCTTCCGCGACATCCTCGACCGGCTTCGCACCCGTCCCGTTCTCGATGTGCGGGAGGACGCCGTGACTGTCGCGCAGATGATCGATCACCTGCGCCGCCGTTTGCTGATGGAGGACCGCCCGGTCGCGCTCAGCCGTTTGCTCCAAAACACACGCTCCGAGCGCGCCCTCATCTCCGCCTTTCTCGCCCTTCTGGAGATGGTGCGGCTCCAGGCCATTCTTCTGCGCCAGGACAGCAACTTCGGCGAGGTGTACATCAAGAAGGGCGAGGGGTTTGAAGCCCTAACGGAAGCGCAGCTGGAGAGCGCGCGGGAAGAATGGCACTGACCGGCCCGGCGCTTCGTTACGATAGTCAGAGCGCCGTTTCGGCGCGGGAGCCGGGCACGATGGGGTTGCGGGGCAAGGTGGAAGCGGTGATCTACGCGGCCGAAGAGCCGGTGACGCTCGCGCAGCTGGCTGCTTTGTTTGGAGTGGAAGCGCTCGGCGAGGCGGTGAGCGAGGAGGAAGAGCCCGCGCCGGAAGCGGGGACGGCCGACAACCCGGAGGTGCAGGTGAGCGAGTTCAATCCCGCGCGGCGGGCTGCGCGCGCGCGCGATCGCCGCACGCGCGAGGCCCTTCGGGCACTTGTTGACGAGCTGATCGCTGAATACGACCGGAGCGACCGCGGGATGGAGATTCGCGAGATCGCGGGAGGCTACCGCATCGCGACCAAGCCTGAGTACCACGATGCCGTGCGCGCGTTCGCGAAGAGCCTGAAACCGCCCATGAAGCTGTCTTTGCCCGCGCTGGAAACCCTGGCCGTGATCGCCTACAAGCAGCCCGTAACCGCGCCGGAAATTTCTGAAATTCGGGGCGTGGACTCGGGCGGTGTCCTTGGTTCGCTGATCGGCCGCAAGCTTGTGACCACGGCCGGGCGCAAGCAGGTGGTGGGGCGGCCCATTCTCTACAAAACCACAAAAGATTTTCTCCTGCGCTTCGGCCTGAAAGATCTGAACGAGCTCCCGAGCATGGAGGAGTTTGAAAAAATTGCCGGCGAGCTCCAAGCGCTGAGCGACGAACCCGAGGAACCCGCGCCCTTGCTGCCGCCTGCTTTCGAATACGCCGGACCGGGAGAAAAGCCCCGCTTGGGCCCGCTGCCGATCGAGGTTTCCGTTGAGGAGTCAGAAGCGCCGGGGTTATCAGTGAATCGCAGCGGAATACCCGTGCCGGACGATGCGGCTCGGGCGCAAGAGGGGGATTAGATGGCCGAGGAGCGTCTGCAAAAGATTATTGCCGGGGCGGGCGTTACATCCCGCCGGAAGGCCGAAGAGCTCATCACCGGCGGTGCGGTGCAGGTGAATGGGGCGGTCATCACCGAGCTCGGGGCCAAGGCCGATCCGGAGCGCGATCATATTCGCGTGAACGGGAAGCTGCTGCAAGGCCCCGAGCGCCGCCGTTATTACATGCTGAACAAGCCGCGCGGCTACGTCACCACGGTCAGCGACCCCGAAGGCCGTCCGACGGTGATGCAGTTTTTCGAGCGTGTCAAGAACGCGGGCCGCGTGTACCCGGTGGGGCGGCTGGATTACCTGAGCGAAGGGCTGCTATTGATGACCAACGACGGCGAGCTCGCGAACCTGCTGACGAAGGCGAGCACCCGCGTCGAGAAGACGTATCTCGTAAAGGTAAGCGGAAGGCCCTCGGACGAGGCGATCGAGCAGCTGCGCACAGGCGTGATGATCGAGAAAGGCCGCCACGGCACGCGCGAAGGGCGTGTATTGACCGCGCCCGCCGAGATCAAGCTGCTGAAGGAAGCCGAGAATCCTTGGTACGAGATGGTCTTGATCGAAGGGCGCAACCGCGAGCTGCGCAAGATGTTTGAAGAGGTTGGCCACCACGTCGAGAAGATCCGCCGCGTGGGCTTTGGGCCGCTGGTGCTCGACCTGCCGCCGGGCGAGCTGCGCGAGCTGGACGAGCGGGAGATCGCCGGGTTGCAGCGTGCCACGCGGGCGCGCAGTACAAGGACGCCCGGCGCGCCGGGCACGGGCGCGCCCGCCGGGAAGCGCGCGGGCAAGACTGCACCGCCCCCGCGCAAGGGGCGCGCTGCGGGCGCGTAAAGGCACTTTCACTCGGTCCACCCGGCCTTGCCGCGATTTAGCTCGGCGCACACAACGCGGGTCGGGCCGCTCCCTTCATACCGTCACACATCACTGTGGCAGGAGGGGAATCTATGGCTGACGACAGCTACGACAAAGACTCGCGCTGCTGGCCGGGTTTCGAGCCGGTGCCGGGCAAGGGCGAGCACGAACAAGGCAGCTGCCGTAAAAAGCCCGCGAGCAAAAACGGCGGCAAGGAAGTGAACCGCGAAACCGCGCGCAAAAAGCAGATAAAGCAGGGTGGCACCCGCGCGAAGCAGGCCAAGAGCATAAGCCCCAATGCGAGCGAGCGCCGAAGCGTTTCCAAAACCGCCGGCAAGAAAACGGCCGCGAAGAAAAGTGCGAGCAAACGCTCGCCCGCGAAGAAGTCTTCAGCAAAGAAAACTTCGGCCAAGAAGTCGCCCGCGAAGAAAGCTGCAGCGAAAAAGTCCTCAGCAAAGAAAGCTTCGGCCAAAAAGTCTCCCGCGATAAAGTCGTCCGCGAAAACAACGCCTGCGAAAAAGTCGGCGGCCAAAAAGTCTTCAGCCAAGAAGTTTCCTGCGAAAAAGTCGTCCGCGAAGAAAGCATCCGCAAAGAAAGCATCCGCGAGCAAGTAGCGTGCCATCCTTGCTTTCAGTTCCGGTCTGCGGAACGGGTGCTTTTCCCGCCCGCGCACCTTGAAGGGCACAGTTCCAGAGTGGGAATCGATCTTACGACGGCCGGACGCAAGCGCCATCGCGCGAGCGCATGCGGTACTCTCAACCCGTGCGAATCCGCTTGCTCACCTCTTTTCTTTTCCTTCTCTGCGGGACGGCTCCGGCTCAGACTGCGCCCTCCAAACCTCTTCCGCCGACTGATGCCAAGCACTGCGCCGAACCCGCGCACGGACTTTTTGGAGACCCGGGCGAAGCGGGCAGGGTCCCGGAAGCAGACCCGAACGATGCTCAGGTCTGCCTGATGGGGACGAGGGTTCACGGACTTGCGCGCTCAGCGGATGGAGGCGAGACCTGGAACCGGGTGCGCAGCTTTCCTGTGCTGCCGCTCAACAATATCGGCATGCCGTTTGTGGCTTTTGATCGATCAAGCGGGGTGCCCGGGCAGCCCACGCCCGTGATCTTTGTGGGGGTTGCGGACCCTGTGCTCAACCTGCTGCGCTCGCGGGATGCGGGCAGGACGTGGGCGCAGGTGCCGGGCGGCCCATTGGGTATGTTCCCGGTCCGCGGTGTGTTTGCCCCGGACAGCACACTGCGCCTGAACTACGCTGGGGCGCAAGGCAAAGTAAATGGAGTGGTCTGGAGCCTGAACCCGCGTACGGGCGCGTGGCAGGAGCTCGTGGGAGCGAAAGCCGGCGGCGGCGCGAAGTAAATACCCGGAGTCAACGCCCCCGCTGCTCGCGCGCGCGACGCCGCCCGCGCGTCCGTGCCCGCAGAAAGGAACTTGCGGCGAAGTACACAAACAAACAGCACAGGGCCGCATAGGCGACGAAGTGGGCATGCTCCGCGCCTCCGCGGTAGGCTGCGCGGATGGTCCACAGGTGCTGCCCGAAGAGCACGGCAAACAGGGCGAAGAACATCCCTGTGATCTCGAGCCAAAGAATGCTGCCGGCGTGCGCAAAGGGGTTCCAAACGGCGCGGCCGAAGTTGCGCCCGCCCTGCCGGACGCCGCGGGCCTTGCGGCCCAGCTGCTCACCCCGGTGCAACCTTTGCTCGGCGGCGGCGCGCTGCTGAGCGGGAGTGGGCGCGGGCGGCTTGGGGGGCAGGACGCGTTGGCCAAACAGGCGCGCGCCGATGCCCACGGCGCGGCCCAGCCGATCGGGGCGCATGGGCCCAGTGTAGCGGACGAGCCGGGTTGCGGGCAGGCCGAGTGTTCAAGCCCGGAGCGGGTACGAAAGAGTGCTCCCATGGCAAAGCCGTTTTGCTGCGGCCCCACATCAAACGTAAGGTAAAGGGAATGGGCCGAAGGGGAGCGAGGGAGGGGAGATTGGATCAGAATCTGCGCAAACTGGTGGAGCAGCTTGGGGAAGCGATTCACGAAAGCGTGTCGGAGTCCGAGCAGATCGCGGGCGTGGTGCAGGACATCCGGCGGCAGGGCTTCGACGTGCTCCTGATGCTTGAAGCGACGATCGGGCTGAACGAGGTCGCGGAGCGTTCCGAGGGCGAAACGGAGGACGGTGAAAAGCAGGACGGCTTTACCGCCCAGGATGTGTCTTTCCTGCGCTCGCTGCGCATTGCGATCGAAGGGGAAGACGCGGCGGAAGGCTAGGGCGCGCTGCAATGCTTTGCAACGCGGGGAGTGCATGAGGTACATAGGAGAGCGGGCCGCGTTTCGCAGCCGGAGCAGCAGGAGGGGGTCGCAAAGATGAAAGACACACTGGGCGTACTACTGGCGGGCGGCGCGGGTGAGCGGCTTTCTCCCCTTACCCGCGATCGCGCGAAACCCGCGGTGCCCTTCGCGGGCCACTACCGCATCATCGATATCACGCTGTCCAACTGCATCAACTCCGAGCTGCGCAAGGTATATATCCTGACGCAGTACAAGGCCCTGAGCTTGAACCGGCACATCCGCGAAGGCTGGTCCGGGGCGGTGGCGCAGGAGTTGGGCGAGTTTATCGAGATTTTGCCGCCGATGCAGCGCGTAGGCCCCAAATGGTACGAGGGCACGGCGGACGCCGTGTACCAGAATATCTACTCGATCGGTGCCGAAAGGCCCAAGTACATCATCATCTTGTCCGGCGACCACATCTACAAGATGAATTACGGCAAGATGCTCCAGCAGCATAAGGATGCGGGCAACGATGTGACGCTTGCGACCTTGCCGATCCGCCCGGACGAGGTGTCCCGCTTCGGCGTCGTCGAGGTGGACCGGCGCGGCGATGTCACGGGCTTTCTTGAAAAGCCGAAGTCCACGCACCTGCGCTCGCCCTGGAACCCGGAGATGGTGGATGCCTCGATGGGTATCTACATCTTCAACACGGATGTGCTGCTGCCCGCACTGATGCGCGACGCGGAGCGCGAAGACTCGAAGCACGACTTCGGCCACAACATCCTGCCGGACATGCTGGGCCAGTACAAGATGGGCGCGTACAACTTCGTGGACGAGAACCGCAAGGAGCTGTACTGGCGCGACGTGGGCACGTTGGACGCCTACTACGACGCCAACATGGATGTGACCTCCGTCAACCCGGTCTTTAATCTATACGACAACGATTGGCCGATGCGCACGCGCGTCCGGCAGTACCCGCCGGCGAAGTTCGTGTTTGGTCAGGCAGGGCGAGACGGCTCGGCGGTCAACTCCGTGGTTTCGGCCGGCTGCATCATCTCAGGGGCCTGCGTGTCGCACTCGCTGCTGTCTCAGGACGTGCGGGTGAACTCGTATTCGAACGTCGAGGCCAGCATTCTGTTTCCGCATGTAAACATAGGCCGCAACTGCCACATCCGGCGCGCCATTATCGACCGCGACGTCCACCTGCCCGAAGGCACGGTGATCGGCTTTGACCCCGCAGCGGACCGGAGGCGCTACAAGGTGACCGAGTCGGGGCTGACAATTGTGGCGCGCGATCCTTCGCTTTATGAGAACCCGGCGGATCGGGTGGCATTGAGCGCACAAGGGTAATGCGGCGCGCTTACCTTTCCTATGCGGCTCGCGTCCCACGGCTGGCGAGGGGGCGCATGGCGGGGATGATGACGCGAGGAGTTTGGGCGGCCGGAACGGTTTGTGTGTTGCTGCTGGCGGGTTGCGGACAGTTCTTTCCCCGTGGCAGCTCGTCGTCCGGGGCCGGCTCGGGCAGCGGATCGGGGTCGGGCGGCGGTTCCGGCTCCGGTTCGGGTTCCGGCACATCCAACGGCAGCATCTACGTCGTCAATAGCAATCCGTCTTTGCAATCCGTCACGGCATTTTCGCTCGCAAGCGGGAAGCTCGCGAACCTCCCGAACTCCCCCGCGGCTCTCGGTTTCCTCCCCAGCGCCCTCGCCATCAACCCGGTGGGGACGCGCCTTTGGGTGGCGAGTGCCCTGGGCCAAATCACGCCCGCGACCGTCAACAGCGACGGCTCGCTCACGCTGGGAGCGAGCCTTACCGTGTCGGCCTCCATCGGCTCCATGGCGGTTGACCCGTCCGGGAACTGGCTTCTCGCGCTGTCCAACACCGGGGCAAATGTCGCCCCTTTTGTGTACGTGTACCAGATCGATACGGGCACCGGCGCGCTCACACAGGTGGGGACGCAGATCCAGCTCGATGGCGGCACCGCCGCGCAAATCGCTTTTGCCCCAAACGGGACGCAGGTGTTCGCGGCGCTGGGCACGGGCGGCGTCGATGAGTTGAGCTTCAACCCGTCTGGGGGAGGGATCAGCAGGCTCAACGTACACCTCAACCCATCCGGCAGCAGCTATGCGGACCAGGGCCTGGCCGTAGACCCCACGGGCGCTTACCTGCTGGTTGCGGAAACCGGGACCAACGGCGTCCGCTCGCTGTCTATCAATAAGAATGGGACGCTGACCGAGGTCGCCGGGTCGCCGTACGCGACAGGGCTCGGCGCGAAAGCCGTTCTGATCGATAAAACCGGAGCGTACGCGTATGTCGCGAACTCCGCGGCCGGCAACATTAGCGCCTTTACCCTTTCCGCTACCGGAACCCTGACCGCGCTCGCGGGTTCTCCCTTCACAACAGGGACGAGCCCCTTCTCCCTGGCCGAGGACGCGACCGGCGGTTACCTGGCCGTGGCCTGTGCGGGCGGCTCGCCTGATCTTCAAATCTTCTCCGTCGCGGGCGCTACCGCGTCCACCCCCGGTGCCCTGAGTTCAACCGTCACCGCGAGCACGGGCAACGTTTCGCCCGCGGCCGCAACCGCCGTGGTCACGACGCAGTTGTAGGGAGGCAGCAGTGCTATGCTTGGGGGCGACCGTGCGCGCGCCCCGCTGTTTTCTCCTGCTCCCTTTGCTCTTCCTCCCCGGCTGTGGCCGGTTCCACCCCGGCGGGTCCTCCCCTGCCTACGTGTACGTCGTTTCGAAAGGCACATACCTCCGCGACCGCTTGGCGCTCGTGTCCAATCATGTCGCGGACATCCACAACGGCGAAAAGCTCGAAATCCTGAAGCACGACCGCCGCTTTTACCAGGTGCGGACGCCGGACGGTAAGATGGGCTGGCTTGAAGAGCACTCGGTCATCGACCAGGCCGAGTTCGACAAGTTCCAGGCGCTCGACAAAGACCATAGCGCCCCGGTCGCGACCGCCGTGCTGCGGGACGACATCTACCTGCACCTGACCCCCGGGCGCAAAACCGAGCACCTGTACCTGCTGCCCGCGAACGACCGGCTGCAGCTGCTGCGGCGGGCGTCCGTGCCCAAACCGCAAGCGCCCGGGTCGATCCTCGCGCCGAGGCCGCGCCGGGTGCCTCCCGCCAAGCTCGCCAGGCCGCAAAAGCGGGAACAGTCCGGCTCGACGATCTGGGCCGAAGCGCCGCCGCACCCGGACCGCTACACCGCGCCCGACCTCGACCCCGAAACGCCCTGGATGGCGCAGCCGATGGAGGACTGGTGGCTGGTGCGCGATGGGAGCGGCAAGGTGGGCTGGGTGCTTGGCCGCGGCTTCGACATCGACGTGCCGGACGAGGTGGCGCAGTACTCAGAAGGCCGCAAGATCGTGGGGGCTTACCTGCTGAACACGGTGTACGACAACGGCGAGCCGCCCGCAAAGCACATTGGCCCCGAGCAGGCCAGGCGCATCGCAGCGCGGGCTGCCGCCGCGCGCCGGCATCCCAAAGCCGTCGCGAACCCGGAGCCCGCAGCGCCTGCGCCGGTGCCAGAGCCTCGCCGCGGTCGGCCAGGCCCTTGGGGATGTCCCAGCGCGGGGTACGCGTGGCGTGGCCGAGCAGGACGCACGGCCCGTCCGTGACCAGGACGCCGCAGGAGGTGCGCGCCGCCACCCGCCTACAAGGGCGCCGAGGCCCGGGCGGCCATGACCTCGCGCTCCCGGCCGGCCCCCGTCATGAACTCGGCAAGGTGCGGCCGCACCTCCAGCTGCAGCCGGTGCAGCGCGTGGGTGGCCGCCACCAAAGCCCCGCCGCGGTCCAGGGCGGCATCGCCCATCTCGACTAAGCGCAGGTTGGGCCAGGCCTTCTCGCGCACATCGTGCACGGTCCGCAGCACGTCAGCCGCCGGCATGTCCGGCGCCGCCTGGGCGATCAGCAGCGCCATGGACGCGGTGGAGCGCGAGATGCCCGCGTGACAGTGGACCAGAAGGCTGGCCCGTTCCGCTTGCAGCGCGCGGCCGAACGCCAGGATGGCGTCCACGTGCGCGCGGGTGGGCATGATCTCGCCGGGGCGGGGGGGGTCCACGATATCGTGGAAGCGCAGCTCCAGCTTCGCGTGCTCGCCGAAAGTGCCGAAGGCTTCCGGCACGGGGTGGTCGGGGTCGAGGATGGACAGGACGTGGGTCGCCCCGAGCCTGCCGTGCCCGGCCAGCTCCTCGATGCCGCAAATGGCCACGGCGAAGGGCAATGCTGGGTTCATGGGGGTGCGTCCTGACGGGATGGCCCGCCGGTATAGGGCAAAGGCGCCAGGGAGGGACAGCGCGAGCGTCAGCGCGCGCGCCGTGCCGCGTCCTCCCGCTCCATGCGCGCCCGGACACTGCCTTCCACCACGGCGTTCACCGCCTCCTCCGGGCCATCCAGGGTGTAGAAGCGGGGCGTGCCGCCGCTGTAGTTGGCCGTGTGGTCCCAAAACGTCGTGTCGAGGCCCCAGGGCACGATCGACACGACGTGGATGCGGTCGGACAGCCCCTGGAGCCGCAGCTCCTGGCTCAAGGCGCGGTCCAGTCCGACAACCGCGAACTTGGTGGCGAAATAACTGGCGTGGTGCGGGACGCCGACCTTTCCCTCTACGGAGACAACATTGACCAGCGTGCCGAACCCTTGCCGGCGGAACTGCTGAAGGGCGAGATAGCTGCTATCGACGTAGCCCTTCAGGTTCACGTCAACGACCCGGTCATGGTCGCGCAGCGGCACGGCGTCGAACGGGCCGATGGCGGCCACGGCGGCGTCGTTGATCCACACGTCGATGCGGCCGAAGCGCTGTAGCGCGGCTTGCTGTAGCCGGGCCACCTGGCCGGGATCGCTGGTATCGGTTGTGACCACCAGAGGTTGCCCGCCCGCTGCGCGCACCTGCTGCGCCACCTCGTCCAGCACGGCCGTGCGCCGCGCGGCAAGCACGACGTTGGCGCCATAAGGGACGAGGTGCAACGCCACGCCCCGGCCGATGCCGCTGGATGCGCCGGTGACGACGTAGGTGCGCCCGGCGATGCGGCCGCGGTCACTGGCCCCGAGTCGCGCGGAGGTTAGCGCAGCCGGCGAGAAGCAGCAAGAGCAGGTAGTGGGTCAGTTTGAATATTCTGCCACTGATTACATGGCTATATCAACTGCTTGCATCCCTGGGCGGCCTCAAACTGACCCATTGCCCAAGAGCAGGACGGGGAGGAGCGGCATCGGGATCATGGGGGCACAACCAGGTTTGCACGCTCGCGTTCCCGTCTTGCAGATCAGGCGCGCATGGACCTTTGACCCTTGCTTGAAGTTAAGGATAATCCTTACCGTTATGGCATGATAACTAGCAAGCTCACCAGCAAGGCGCAGACGACGATCCCGCAGCCAGTCCGGGCCGCGCTTCGCCTACGTGAAGGTGACGAGATCGCTTACGCCATCGAGTCGGATCGGGTCGTGCTGACTCGGGTTCAGGCCGACAAGGTGACTGACGATCCGTTCAGAACCTTCTCCGAGTGGGATAGCCCGGCCGACACCAAGACCTATGCCGGGTTGTGAGGTTTGGGACCTGGTCAAGGTCCCGTTCCCTTACATGAACCGCCCGGCGCAACAGCGCCGTCCGGCCCTGGTGGTGGCCGTCCCAGGTGCGCCGGGAGCGCCGGAACTGCTCTGGGTGCTGATGGTGACGAGTGCGGCCAACCGAGGTTGGCCAGGGGATGTGGCCGTGTCCGACCTGGCTGCGGCGGGGCTACCGGTGCCATCCGTGGTGCGGTCTGGTCTGCCAAGATTGCTACGATCGAGGCGCAGGATGCGGAGCGGATTGGGCGGTTGCCGCCCGAGGACCAGGCTCTGGTCACACAGGTGCTGCGTGGCAGTATCGGGCAGGCTCTATCCTTGTAATCGAGCTACTGTCAAAGCCCAGATTGAGAGCTCGAGCCGGTCCGTTTTCCCGTTCATTTTTGGCCGAGCGCGGACAAGCGACTTTCAGGCTGAGCATGTGAAATGCTGCGGTGCCAGCAACTTGTCCAACCCTGCATTTTCAGCTTTCTTAAGCCGCGTTCGACAAAGGATGGGTGCGCCTCGGTGGCAGAAATATCCGCATACAAGGTCGACGTTCCGCAAGAACGTCTTGACGCCATCCGCGGCGCGGTGGCTACGTTCAACTGGGACGACTATCCGGATTTGATCGAGGCTGGCGATGCCTGGTCGGCCGGCACCTCCTTCGCGTTTCTTCGTCGGCTTTGCGAGCATTGGACGTCCAACTTCGACTGGCGTGCCCAGGAGGCGGCCATCAACCGCTTCCCGCAGAGCATGTGCGACGTTGACGGGCAACGCATCCACCTGTTGCACGAGCGCGGATCCGGCCCAAGCGATACCGCCCTGGTGCTGACGCATGGCTGGCCTGGGTCGGTCTTGGAGTTCCTTGGCGTCATTGAACGCCTTGCCCATCCCGAGCGTTTCGGCGGCATTGCTGCGGACGGCATTGACGTGGTCGTGCCCGCGTTGCCCGGCTTCGGCTTTTCTGGGCGGCCGGCAACGCCGATCGGCCCGAGGCGGATCGCCGCCGTCTGGGACCGGCTGTTGCGCGACGGGCTGGGCTATGAACGCTACATCGCCCAGGGCGGCGACTGGGGCTCCATGGTGTCGGCGATGGCCGGCCTGGACCACTCGGTCGTCAAAGGTGGCGGGTGCGAGGCTGTCCACCTGAATTTTCTCGGCAGCCGGGCCGAAGGAGGCCCGGAGACCGAGGAGGTGTACGCCTTCGAGGCGCGCTGCCAACCGTTCCTGCAAGACGGCCGCGCCTACTCGGAAGTCCAGCGGACCCGGCCGCAGACGCTGGGTTTCGCGATGCAGAACAATCCAGTCGGACAGGTAGCCTGGATCATCGACAAGTTCCACGCCTGGTCCGATCTGGGCGGACGCGAGCTCGACGCGATCTTCAGCTTGGACGACTTGTTGGCCAACGTGATGCTGTATGTGGCCACCGGCAGCTTCACGACGGCAACCTGGATCTATCACGCAGCCCAACACGAGGTGATGCGCGCACTGCCACGAGGCACGCGCATCGAGGTACCCACTGGCTACGCAAGTTTTCCTCATGATCTGCGCCCGCTTCCGCCGCGAGGTTTGCTTGAGAACACCTATAACCTCGTCCAGTTCACCGAATATGAGCGCGGTGGGCACTTCCCCGCGCTTGAACGACCAAACGAGTTTGCCACTGATGTCGCCAAATTTGTTCGACATGTGCGTGAAGCTCGCTGACCCGGACCACCGGTTTCCCATTGCAGCATGCAGTCCTGCCTCTGCGTCCTGTCCGCGTCGGTCGCGGCAACCTAAGATCGACCTGGATGCAAAGGGCCGGGAGCTGCTGGTCTGCTCTGGAGAGGACGGCAGCGAAAACCCGACGTCTGTCAACGGCCATGATGTTGGAGTCTCTGGTGGGGACAATGAACCGGGCGCCCGGTCGCGCGTCGCTGCCCGTGCCGAGGACGAAGGAGATGGAGCTATGCTGACCAGGACCGCAATTTACGAGGGCGCGCTCGAACCGGGTACGGACGAGGACGAATTCTTCGCGGCGGTGCGCGAGAAGCTGGAACCGATATGGCGCACTTTTCCCGAGGTGTTGGACGTGCGGGTGCACCGGGTGCGGGACGCGGATCCTGGCGCGATCCCGGTTGTCATGATCCTGGAAATGGACTTTGCGGATCGTAGCAGCCTGGATCGGTCGCTGGCTTCAGCCATCAAGGAGCGGTCACACGCGCTGACGCTGGAGGTATTGAGGCCGTTCAAAGGCCGCTTCTTTCACCTCGTCGCGGAGGCGCATTCCGTGCCGGCCTGAGTGGCCGAAAGCTGCCTGACAGCTTTCGGACGGAACAAGCAATAAGTGGACACCAACCCGAGGTGCCTACCAATATAAGGGACAACGGCTCTGGGTACGCTTCGGTGGATAGCCTCTAGAGAGTGGGGCTAGCCCCAGCAGTCGCGGCGCGCTAGAGTTTGACATAGGAAACCCAAGCTATGCCGCGCGCGGACAACGTTCAGCTTAACATCCGCTCCGCTTATGCCCGCAACCGCGCCCGCGAAATCGCGCGCCGCACTGGCATGACCACGACTGAGATAGTTGAAGACGCACTGCGCGGCTATGTGCCACCGGTTGCCTCCGAGCCGGTCGACGGCCTTGTCCGGCGCGGCCGCGTTCTGGTCAAGCCCGCGCAGGGACGGCGCGTTACCCAGGATGAGGCGGACCAAGCGCTCGAGGCCGTTCGTGAGCGTGATCTCTGACGGTATTCGAGGCCTTGCTCGACAGCAATATCGTGGTCGCAATCCTGGCAGAGGCGCACGAGCACCACGCGGCCTCGCTCGCCCTGTTGGCTAAACCCACGCGTGCCCATTTCGCCGTATCCGCCCACAGTTATGCCGAGGCATACAGCACCCTGACGCGCGGCGGCGAGCGCGCGCCGTTCGGCTTCACGGCCGCGGAGGCTTGGGCGGCTCTAGCGAGCGTGCGCGCGATTACGGGCCTGGTCGGGCTGACGGCGGCGCAAACTTTCGAGGCCACCGGCCAATACGCCGCCTCGGGCGGGATCGGGCCGAGGCTCTACGACGCGTTGATCGGCGGGGCGGCTGTCGTGCACGGCATCCCGAGCATCGTGACCTGGAACGTGGGCCACATGCGCGGTCTGTTCCCGAACCTCGACGTGCTCACGCCAGAGGCGTTCGCGGCGGGGCAGGCAGCGCAAGGGTGAAGCGGGCGCGAGCGACGACAGATACGGATTGCCAGAGCGGAAAAGAATGGCCGAAAGCTGCCTGTCTGCTTCGGAGCGCGCAGGGCTGAAGGCGGACGTCCGCCGGCTAGTAACCCGGCCCGTCGGTCTCGACCCTACCCAGCCGTAACCCTGACACCGGCAGGCAACCCGAAGCGGACCTGGAGCATGCGCGGCCGCTATCGGCCTTTTCGGGCGGCACCAACCCGGCTCAAGTCGTAACCGCTGCGTCAGCTGCGAGCGTCTTTATGATCCGGCACTCCGCCCCCATCCCATGCCGCCGTCCGACCCGGCACTATGGAGCCGTGGTCATCATCGGCAGCGATGGCTGAAAACGAGGGATCTGCGTCATTTCGCTGGCCCCCGGTTTAGGCGAGAACGGTGTGCCCAAGCAGTGAGGTGGGAACCGATGCCGGTCAGGATCGCAATCAGCGTCGCACGGTCAAGACGGCCCGCATCATGAGCGCATCCGCGAGATCGTCCTTCTGGGCCTTCCTTTCGAGAAGCGTGACCCCGCCGGGCCAAGCGCCTGTGGGACGCTCGAACGCACTCGTTCTGGCCGTCGCCCAGGGGCTTTTCACGGCCGCCGTCTCCATCGACCTGACACTGACGGGGCTGACCGGCTACCAGCTCGCGCCCGACAAGTCCCTTGCCACCCTCCCGTTCGCGCTCATCACTGTGGCTGGCGCCGTCGCCACCCTGTTCGCTTCCCTGCTGATGCAGCGCATCGGCCGCCGCTGGGGCTTCGTATTCGGCGCATCGACCTGCGCAGTGGGCGGCCTGGTTTCCGTTTGGGCGGTGTTCCACGACGCCTTCTGGATGTTCTGCCTGGGCACGGCGGCCGTAGGCGTGTTCCAGGCCTTCGCGCAGTACTACCGTCTGGCCGCCGCTGATTCGGTGGACACGGATCACAAGGCTCGGGTCATCTCGATGGTGCTTGCCGGCGGCGTCATCGCCGCCGTGCTCGGCCCGGCGCTGGCAGCGTGGAGCAAGAACTTGTTCCCCGCCCTGTTCGCGGGCTCCTACCTGATGGTGTTCGTGCTCGGCCTGCTTTCGGTGCTGCTGATCGGGATCGGCTATCGCGACGTGGACACCCCGGGCGCCTCGACCGACACCGCCGCGCGCCCGGCCCGCAGCCTCTGGACCGTGTTCCGCCAGCCGATCTCGCTGGCGGCCCTGGCCAACAACGTCATCGGCGGCGTGGTGATGATGTTCGTGATGACGGCGGCGCCGCTGGCCGCGGTCGGCTGCCACCACTCCATCGACGATGGCGCTAACATCATCCAATGGCACCTGGTCGGGATGTATGGGCCGTCCCTCTTCGCCGGCCGCCTGATCAAGCGGTTCGGGATGCCGGCGATCCTGTTCTCGGGCATGGCGCTGAGCGCGGCGTGCGGGGTGATCGCCGTGGCCTCGACCACCCTGGTTGCCTTCTACCTGGCGTTGCTCTGCCTCGGCGTCGGCTGGAACTTCATGTTCGTGGGCGGGACCACGTTGCTCGCCTCGTCCCACCTTCCCAGTGAGCGCGCCCGTGTCCAGGGCGTGGCCGAGCTGATCCGCTACGGCTTCACGGCCGTGGCGACGCTGGCCGCCGGGCCGGTGCTGGAGCGGTTCGGCTGGGCGGAGCTGAACGCCGTCGTCTTCCCCATGCTGGCGATCGCAGCCGCCATGACCGCTGTCTGGATGCGGGCAAGCCATGCCGCCGTCCCGCAGGAAGCCGCATGAAGCGGGAAATCCGCTTCCTGGTCCATCCGGGTTTCCAGCTTCTGGACCTGAGCGGCCCGCTCGCGGCCTTCCAGGTGGCGGGCGATCTTGCCAGCAGAGCATCCTACCGGCTGCGCGTCGTGTCACGGCACGGCGGCGCTGTGCGGAGTTCGTCCGGGGTGGAGATCATCACCGAGCCTGCCGACAATGCCCGGTTTGACACCTTGGTCGTGATGGGCGGCGGTCCGACGCGATGCGCTGCCGGTGCTACGGACGAGGCCGAGATCGTCGCCGCCTGCGCGCCCGGCATCCGCCGGACGGCCAGCGTTTGCACGGACGCCTTCACCCTGGCCAACGCCCGGCTGCTCGACGGCCGCCACGCGACGACGCATTGGCAGCATGCCGCCCTTCTGCAGCGGCTCTTCCCGCGCGTGAAGGTCGATGGCGACCGCATCTTCACCCGGGACGGGTCTGTGTGGACCTCGGCCGGCATCAGCGCCGGGATTGACCTCGCGCTGGCCCTGATCGAGGACGATCTCGGCCCCGAGCTGTCCCGCGCCACGGCGCGCACCCTCGTCGTGTATCACCGCCGGCCTGGCGGGCAGTCGCAGTTCTCCACCCTGCTCGACCTCGACCCGCAATCCGAGCGGATCAGGAAAGTCCTGAGCTTCGCGCGCGAGCACCTGCATGAGCAGCTTACGGCCGAACGGCTGGCGGAGGTTGCCTGCCTCAGCCCCCGCCAGTTCACCCGGGCCTTCGTGGCGGAAACCGGGGAAACGCCTGCACGGGCAGTGGAACGCTTGCGCGCCGAGCTGGCCCGGCAGCGGATCGAGGACGGCTCCGACCCGGTCGAGGCGATCGCGCGCGATGTCGGTTTCGTGGACCCTGAACGCATGCGGCGGGCCTTCCTGCGGCGCTTCGGGTTCTCTCCCCAGAACGTCAGGCGCTTGGCGCGGCTTTCGTGATGCTCCTGTGCCGGTTCTTTCGCTGACAGCGGTGCTCCGACGACGTCCGAGGTAATTGAGAGGGCTCCGGCGTGGGCCTAGCAAGGCGGTCCAACGCAGGAGCGAACACATGACACTCGTTTTCGGACAGCCCGGCACCGCAGCCTCGGAGTTCCAGATCGACGTGACCAGCCGGCGCTCTTTTCCCGAGGTCCTGGCCGCCCTGCGACAGGCTATCGACCAAGCCGGGATGAAGGTGCTGCACGAGGTCGACCCGCAAGGCGCGTTGCGCAGCATCGACCAGGTGATCGGCGGCGCGTGCCTCTTGTTCTTCTTTCATCCGCAGCTGCTCGCCCGGCTGTTGGGGATCGACTCCTCGGCCATCGTCGAGGTGCCGCTCAAGCTCGCCGCGTTGGAAATGCCCGATGGCTCCGTCTCCATCCGCGCCGCCGAGCCGGCCATCGCGTTGGGACGCTACGGCAACCCTGCCCTGGCCGGCTTCGGGCAGGAGTTGTCGGCGGCGTGCGGCCGGATCGTACGTGCCGCCACGTGACTGTGGCCCCGCGCAAGAGGAACATCCGTCGGTCGGCGGCGTGCAACCAGGGGAACGCGGTGGGTGACCCATGACGGGTCTCCACCCGGAAACGGCGCCCAACGGGTTGCGGGACCTGCTCCGTGGCTGGCGCGACCTCCGCGGGAAAAGCCAGCTCGACCTGTCGCTCGACGCCGGCATCTCGCAGCGGCATCTCAGCTTCATCGAGACCGGGCGCAGCACCCCGAGCCGCGCAACCCTGCTGCAGGTCGCCGAGGCGCTCGACGTCCCGCTGCGGGATCGGAACGCGCTGCTGCTGGCCGCAGGCTACGCTCCCGCCTATCCCGAGCCGGCATGGGATGCGCCCGAGATGGCGAGCATTGCCGCAGCCCTGCGCCGCATGCTGCGCCAGCACGAGCCGTTTCCGGCCATCGTCATGGACCGTTACTGGGACGTCGTCCTGACCAACGACGCCGCGCCACGCTTCTTCGGCCGCTTCGTCGACCTGTCCGCACGTCCGGCCCCGCGCAACATGCTGCACCTGGTGTTCGACCCGGACGGCATGCGTCCCTTCGTCGCGAACTGGGAGGACGTTGCCCGAAGCCTGCTTGCCCGCGTCCGCCGCGAGGCGGTCGGCCAGGTCCTCGACATGAGGAGCAAGGCCCTGGTCGCCGCCCTGCTCGCCTACCCCGGAGCGGACTGCGCCCGGGACGCCGCCGCGCGTGCCCACATGCCGGTCATCCCGCTGAGCTTCGTAAAGGACGGGGACGTGCTGAACTACTTCTCCATGGTCACCACGGTGGGCGATCCGCAAACGGTCGCGGCTCAGGAGCTGCGCGTCGAGTGCATGTTCCCGGCTGACGAGGAGACCGAGCGCTTGCACACCACCCTGATGGCTGAAAGCGCCCGGGTACCCGGAGACGGCATCCCCGGCACGCAAGCTGAAAGTGCAAGCGCTGGCTGCGTGCCGTTCAGCAATACGCCGTCGATGTCGGGGTGCCTCAGCCATTGAACATTCTGCGGCTCAACGTCACGAGACCGTTGGCGGCGAACAGGGCGCAGGTGAGGTCGGCCTAGCTGCCCTAACTGCCGTGCAGGCACACGATGCCGTCCCAAGAAGTGCCGGCCGGCCAGTACGTGTTTTCGCGGGTCAATGCTGCAGTTTGCCGGACGTAGAGGGGCATGCAAGCTCAATCCCACTCGTGCGCAAGGTCTGCAATCCAACCCCAGCACGCGTTGCCCTGCCTCGGATGGCCGAGAGCGGATTGGCAGCTATGGAGAGGGAGGCAATGAAAAGCGGACATTCGCGGTCAGTGGTTTGCCGGCTGCCATCAAGCTTTTGGAGAAGGTCACGCGAGCGCGACAGGCCGCAAGCCAACAAGGGGAACGTACCTCGGGCATGAGGCGGATGGAGAGAGGTCGAACTCAAGGATAGCGTGCAGGGCCGTTCGCAAAAGGTCAGAGACTCCTCGGTAGTGTCCCAAATTTGAAACTGCCATCGACTTAAAGCATTGATACGATAAGCGATTTTAGGCTGAAAAGTTCAAACTGAGACACTGCCGACTCCTCGTGGTGCTACCGAATCGGTGCGACCTATGGCAGACGGCGACATGGTATTCGAGCAATCGCATATCGGCGCCATTGCACGCGCGCTCGCCGACGGTGGCCTGTCAGGCGGCGAGATCACGGTGATCCTGCGCGCGTGCAAGATGGAGCCGTTCGACCATGGCCCGAGCGTCACCAAGTGGCGGCGGCTGCACAATGCATTCGTCGGCAAGCAGAACGAGGCCGGCAACAACCGCGCGATCCAGGAGGTTGTCCGGCAGGCCATGTCGCCAGCCAATCATACGACTGATCCGGGTCGCTTCGAGCGGATGCGGTTCAAGCTCAACACGGCACTGCTGCTCGCCGGCATTCGGTGCACCGAAGCGGGCAAGCTGGAGCTGGTCGAGGCCGCTTCCACGCTGAGCCAGGCCGAGAGCCGCGCTCGGTCCATGCGCGCCGGTCTGGAATCTCGGGACGTTCACCCCGATGTCCTCCGGTTCTGCGCGGCCGAATGGCTAGCCGACGACTACTTTCACGCCGTGCAGGAAGCCGTGAAGAGCGTCATGGACAAATTGCGACGGCGCACCGGGCTAACCACGGACGGCAGCGAGCTGGTAAGTTTCGTGCTGGGTGGTGAGCAACCGTTACTGGCGATCAATCCACGACGCACGAAGAGCGAGAAGGACGAGCAGAAGGGGCTCGTGAACCTCCTGATCGGCGTCTACGGCATGTTCCGCAACCCCACCTCTCACGAAGCCCGCATTAATTGGCCGATGTCGGAGCGCGATGCCGAGGACATTATGTCGTTGGTATCGTTCCTGCACCGCCGTCTCGATAGCGCGATCATACCGCCGCGGGCATGATCCAGCAGCGCGACTGGCGGCACATCACGGAACTGACGCGCCGGACGATCTTCGACGGACTGCGGATCGGCAGGCATTTCTGGGCAGGCAAGCTCGACGAGCCCGAGTTTCTCGCCCGCGTGTTCGACCTGACCAGCCTTCCGTCGTACGACTCCCGCCACAAGGACATGGAAGGTGACATCTGGCGCCATCGCGTCATCAACCCCGAGGACTGGCCGGATGACTGGGTCTTCTCGGACAAGCGGCTCGACCTGCTCCATGTGCCCGATGAGATCTTCCTGAAGCTCCTCTGCGCGATGGTCCACCCCGTCGTCCGCGACGGTCCGGAGGTGGACGAACTGGTGGCCATGTTCAACCGCTACCTCGCGCCGGACGGGTATCGCCTGGCAGTTGCGGAGACCATCTCCGGCCAGCGCGTATTCGGGGCGGAGCTGGCGCTGGCCGGTGCCGATGGTGCGCTCGACGACGCCCGACGGATTGCCGACGCCCTGTCTTCCAGCCACGTCACGGCGCAAATTGTCCGCATGCGGGCCAACATCGTCCAGGACCCGCCGCTGGCGATCGGGAGCGCCAAGGAATTTGTCGAGTCAATCTGCAAGGGCATCCTCGACGCCCGCAAGCAGCCCCGGAACGGCAAGGAGGACTTTCCTGCCCTGGTCTCGATGACGCGGGATGCGCTCGGGCTGAAGATCAATCCGAAGAGCGACGTGACGCTGAAGTCGATGCTGGGAGCGCTCGGCACCATGACCAGTTCGATCGCCGAGCTGCGGGGCCAAGTCGGCACCGGCCATGGCGGGGCGCCCGAGACCGCCGCGCCGCCGGCCGGGGTCGCGAGGCTCGCGGTGAACGCCGCCGTAGCGCTGGCCGTGTTCCTGTGGGAGACGCACGAGGCCTCGACCGGGACGGCCGCCGGGAGTTGACCCCCGCCTCGGCACGGCGGAAGATGCCTCCGCTTGCAGGCAGATTTGTCATCATGTTTCGTGATGTATGAACGCTGGTCAGAGTGCGTCTGCACTCCGATCGATACCCGATAAGATGCCCTAATGCATCGCTTGCGATTGCGAGAGAGTGCCTGCAAGCAATTTCCTTTTGCATGCTACCGTAAGTAACCGGGTTGAGCGTCCGGGAACGGCTGCGCGAGGCAAACGGGTTGTCGGACCTTGCAGAGGTCTTGGGCTATACCCCGAACGGCTTAGCCTTCATCCTTTACAAGGCGCCGCCAGGCGGCCGGTATCAGGCGTTCGCCGTTCCGAAGCGCTCAGGCGGCACGCGGAACATCCTCGCTCCTGATGAAAGGCTAAAGCGCCTTCAGCGAGAGCTTTGCGACGTCTTGAAAGAGTGCCAGCGCGAGATCGCCGAGGAACGCGGCTTCACGGACAAATTCTCCCACGGCTTCGAGGAGGAGCGATCGATCATCACGAATGCATGGCACCACAAGAACCGTCGCTTCGTGCTGAATCTCGACCTGCTGGATTTCTTCCCGAGCATCAACTTCGGCCGGGTCCGCGGCTTCCTTATTAAGAACAAGCATTATGCTTTCCAGCCGAAGGTGGCCACGATCCTCGCGCAGATCGCCTGCCACGAAAGCAAGCTGCCCCAAGGCGCGCCGTCTTCCCCGATCATCTCCAACCTGATCGCGCATGTGCTCGACGTTCGAATGGGCAGGCTCGCCGCGGCGGCGAAGTGCACCTATACGCGCTACGCCGACGACCTGACGTTCTCGACCAATCAGAAGGTCTTCCCGGTCTCAATCGCATACGAGATGCCGGGGACGACGGGTGTCTGGGCGCTCTCGGAAGCGTTGGCTAAGAGGATAGCGGATTCCGGCTTCGCGGTGAACCTCGCCAAAACGCGCATGCAGTGCCGCCAGAGCCAGCAAACGGTCACCGGCCTTACGGTCAACGACAAGGTCAACGTGCGTGCGTCATATTATCGGGCGGCGCGCGCGATGTGTCATTCGCTTTTCCAGACAGGTGAATACTACCGCGGCGCCACGTCATCCCAGACGCTACCGCCGGGAAGGCCTCCCAAGAGAGAAAACGGGATACCGCATCTCGAAGGCGTCATGGCGCACATCTACCACGTAAAGCGGACCTCGGATGTGCGCTCCGGCCGTCTCGATCCCAAGCTGCACAGCAAGGAAGCGATCAACGCGGCGAAGTATGCGAGCTACCGCGAAACGTACAAGGCCCTGCTCTACTACAAGCACTTCGTCGCCCTGGAGAGACCACTTATCGTCTGCGAGGGTAAGAGCGATAACATCTATCTGCGAAGCGCCCTGCTGGCGTTAGACCCGAACTACCCGACGCTCGCCGAGAAAGTGGGCGAAAAGCTTGTCACGAAGGTCCGGTTCCTCCGACAGTCTCGCGTCGAGCACGACATCCTGGAGCTGAATGGTGGCACCGGGAACCTCAAGAACTTCATCGAGCGGTATGAGAAGGCCGTGTACCGCTTCAAGCATCGTCCCTTGAAGCATGCTGTTGTCGTTCTGGTCGATAATGACAGCGGCTCGACGCCGATCTTCAGCGTTCTGAAGCAGCGCGGCATCACGATAAATCTGACGAGTACGGTGCCGTTTTACCACATCTGCTTCAATCTCTACCTGGTGAAGACGCCCGAGCGCCTAGCATCAGGCATCTCCGCCATCGAAGACCTGTTCGACAAGTCTGTGCGAGAAAGGAAAGTCGATGGACGATTCCTGTCGGTCGAGAAGGATTTCGACTTGAAACACCATTTCGGAAAGGTAGAGTTCGCCGAGCGGATCGTCCGCCAGCAATTCTCGACGATCAACTTCGATGCGTTCATCCCGCTGCTCGACCGCGTCGCTATGGCGGTAGCTGACTACAAGGCACTAAAACCGTAAAGGACTGGTCATGCCGACTGTCCGGGCCCCCTCCAGGGCTGTTCAACGCTGTGAAACAGCAAGCATTCTGAGCAGTTCCTTGATGCCTGCGAGGCCGGCACGGTAGCGGTCCTGGCTGAGCGTGTCGGTCCGGTTTGCCTTGAGGATGTTGAAGGCGAAGCTGCGCAAGCGGGCAAACACGCCTGGGTTGGTGCGGATGCGCGAGCGGTCCTCGCCCAAGGTGACGTCTCGGCTGTAATGGGAGGTGTTCTCAATCCTCCAGTGCGCACGGATGGCTTCGGCGGCACCGGCGGCGGCGACCGGCGTGTTCGAGACGTAGAAGGCCGTCTCGGCGGAGTGGCGTAGCAGCCCGGTTTTGGCGTTGCGGGTGTAGACGTCGCGCTCGACCCGGATGATGGCGGCGACGTGTGGATGCCAGTCGGTGTCGGCCAGCTTGTCTGCGGGGTCGAAGACGGTGACGGTGCGGCGTTCGTCGCGGTTGCGGCCCTTGTCTTGGCTGTGGGCAGACCCGAGCGGCGCCGTGGTGGCCGAGACCTCCTGGATGGCCTGGCGCAGGGTCGGCTGGTTGTCCTTGACGCCCACGATCAGGGCGATGTCGGCCGCTGCTGCGGCTTCGAAATGTTTTTTTGGCAGTGCAGGGCGTCAAGCGTGACGATGGCGCCGGGAGCTAGGCCGAGTTCGGCCAGGAGCGCCTGCGCCGCCGGGATCTCGTTGGACTTCTCGGCAATGTCGATATGGGCGAGCACCAGCGCGGTGTCGGTGGCGAACGCGCTCAGCACCTGAGCGGCGGCGCGGTTGTTGAACTTGTCAAAGCTGCCGCGCAGCGTCTTGCCATCGAGAGCAATGCTGCCCTGCCCAGGCGTGGCGCGCGCTGCCTGCAGCAGCGCGGCATGGCGGCGGAAGGCCGCCTCCACCCCGGCCGGATCGAGCCCCTGGAGGATGTAGCGGACGGCGGTGTGTGCGGGCGCCCGCCTCCATTTCAGCGAGAAAGCCGCGTTCAGCCTGCGGCGATGGACGTCGATGAAGGTGACGATGCCGCGATACGAGTTGCAGCCGCTCACGATGGCGAGGATGGAGAACAGCAGCACGTAGGGCAGCTTGTAGAGTTGTCCCTGCGCCCGGCGCGGATCAGGGACGTCCACCAGCACATCCAACAACGGCGAAAACGCAGCCACGGCAACCTCCAACCCAGTTGCCGCCGCAGAAGTCAGACATTGGCCGGCCCGGGAATCCCTCTTGCGACAAGCCGCCTCACTTCGCCTCGCAGGTGTGGCGGAGCGGACTCAATACGGCCGATCCAGCAGCGTTGAACAGCCCTGGGGCCGTGTCAGCTTCGCTGACATGCCTCCGGCGGATCGCTTCGCGATGGCGGGAACGCGAAAGGCGGTAAGCGCCGCCACTGGCAGCCGGTGCGCACAAGATAGAACAGCCCGTCCAGCAGCTGTCGCGGGTCGGTCGTGTGCGGGCGTTCTCCGGGCTTGGCAGCAGGAGTAACAGTTTCAACAGGCGACACTGGTCATCGCTCGTGGCCCTGAACGAGCGTCTCAACCGCTTCGGCAGCTACGAATTCGACCTCAGCAAACCGCTGGCGCCGCCGCCGTTCGAGCTGCCGGCATATCTGTTCGGGGACGCGCCAGCCGCCAGCAGTCCCTGTGCGAACTCATGGACGGAGCCCTTGCCATGGCCCCCATGGGCGCCGCTTACGGCCGCGGCAGCAAACACCCGTTCGTGATGTTGCTCCGCTCGCCGCCTTAACCGCTCGTTAACCTTTGGCGACCCATGCTTGACCCCAGGCAAACAGTGCCGAACCGGCACGCCGACCAAAGGAGACACAAGATGTGTCACGTTGACGCTAAGCTCATTCAGAGCGGCGACCCTGTCCAGGGCATCGACGGCCTGACCCTATTGCAAGCCGAGATCGTGGTGGCGGCTGCCTCGCGTTGGGCCGTGATGCGCTCCGTGGAGCGGCACGACAGCTACGACGGGGACACGTCCGTCGTCGCCCGCGGCGAAGGCGAGACGACCTTCATCGTCGACCGGGACGGCGCCGGCATACGGGTCAGCTGCCTGCGCCAGGATGAGTTCCTGCCTGGCGAGCGCCGCTTCCAGAGCGTCGTGCAAGCTCTTGACGAACTGAGGCGCCTCACGTGCGTCGCCCACGAGCTGGCGTGAACGTCTTGGAACAGCGTCAAACTAAGCTTCGCCTGGCCAAGTCACCTTCATCAGCCGCAACAGCGGTCTCCTGCGGCATCTCTTCAGAGTCCGAGTCGCGCTCGCTGCGTAGCTGACAGGAGCTATGCCGGAGAATGGGTGACGCCGTGATCAGGCGGCGTCCTGTGCTGGCGCTTTGATGACCTCGACGCCGTTGCGGAAGGTGACGCCCTGGACGACCTTGGGCAACTGGTTCTCGCCCTTCAGCCGGCGCCATGTATTCGAAGCCGCCATGACGAGCTTGAATACCATGAGCCGGGCGGTGTCCTGCGACAGCGCGCCCTTGGTTCGCACCGTCCGGTGCCTGACGGTGGCGAACACGCTCTCGATCGGGTTGGACGTGCGCAAGTGGTCCCAGTGCTCGGCCGGGAGGTCGTAGAAGGTCAGCAGCGCGTCGCGGTCTTTGACCAAGCAGGCAACCGCCTTCTCGTATTTGGCGCCATACTTGTCGGTGAATGTCGCCACTGCGGTCTCGGCCGTGGCGCGGTCCGGTGCGGCCCAGATCTCGCGCAGATCCGTTTTGGCTGCGGGCTGGACGGATTTTGGCAGCTTGTCCATGACGTTGACGGTCTTGTGCACGGTCCGAACGCAATCGATGCGGTTCGCTTCACCGTTGCCGTTCCGTTCGCCGGGGCTGGGCGGACCAATTCTGCGCGGCGGCAGGACGCGCGGTTCCCATGACCTGAGCATGATGGGTTCAGTCGGGCTTACCGTCCGCAAAGGCCCACTCAATGCCGACCCGTCCGCGCCCCCAGGTAGCGGCGCGCTGGATCATCCGCTCCGTGCCGGTTCGCACCCGCGACGGTGCCGGGCGACTGGATCAGGTCTACCGCCGCCTTCTGAACGACGCCCCGGCTGCTGCCGGGCCGCGTATCCCCTCCGACCCGTTGCAAACCCATCCGCTCCCCTTTGCTCCATCAATCAGGATGACCCCGCCATGCCCGTCGCCCTCTATGCCCGCGTCTCAACCGAACGCCAGGAACGCCAGCAAACCATCGACAGCCAACTCGCCGCCTTGCGAGCCTGGGCCGCCGCGCAAGGCCATCCGGTAAGTGACGAACAGGTTTTCCGTGACGAAGGTTACAGCGGCAGCCGGCTCGACCGGCCCGGCCTCGACGCGCTACGCGACGCTGTGCGCGACGGCATCGTGAGCACGCTCGTCGTGCTGACCCCGGACCGCCTGGCGCGCAAGTATGCCTACCAAGTGCTGCTGCTCGAGGAGTTCCGTCGCGCAGGCGCCGAGGTGGTGTTTCTGCAGCACCCGATCTCGGACGACCCCAACGACCAGCTCCTGTTGCAGATCCAGGGCGCGATTGCCGAATATGAGCGCGCGGTGCTCGGCGAGCGGTTCCGCCGCGGCAAGCTGCAGAAAGCCCGCGACGGCCACACCATCACCGCTCGCGCGCCTTATGGATACCGTTATGTCCCGCGGCGCGACGCCGTGCCCGGCCACATCACCGTCGACGAGCCAGAGGCCGAACTGGTACGCCGGGTGTATGGCTGGTTCACCGACGAGCAAACAACCATTCGCCAGGTCGTCAAACGCCTCAATGCCGGCCCCGACCGGCCGCGCTCCGGCCGCCCCGCCTGGTCGCCCACCACGATCCATCACATCTTGGCCGACCCGATCTACGCCGGAACCGCCTACGCCAACCGCTACGCCTACGTGGCGCCGGCCAAGCCGTCCATCCAACGCGGTCCACGCACGGCCGCCGCGACCCGACGTTGCCTCAAGCCGCGCGAGCAGTGGATCGCCATTCCGGTGCCAGCCCTGGTCGACCAGGGGACGTGGGACCGGGCGCAGGCCCAACTCGCGCGCAACGCCGCACTCTCGTTCCGCAACAACACCATCGCTCTTGCGATCCGTCTGCGAAGCAGCGATCGGCGGAGCCGATCGAGGGGCACAGCTACCTGCTGCGCTGCCTGCTCACCTGCGAGCTTTGCGGGCTGGCCATGTATGGCATCACCCGCCCCGCATCGGCACGAAAGCCGGCGCGGCAAGTCTATCGATGCCACGGCAAGGATTGCGTCGTGATGGCGCGGACCAGCGTCTGCCCCAGCCGCCACGTCAACGCCGACGAGATCGAACCGGTCGTGTGGGACCATGTCATGGCCCTGCTGGCCGACCCGGACCAGCTCTTGGCGCAGTTCGACCGCTTTGCCGCCGCTGCCGACGCCGGCTCCGCCCGGGAGCAAGCCGCCGAGCAGCAGCTGCGTGCCCGGCTGGACCGAACCGCACGCGCCGACAGACGTCTGCTGGACGCCTACCAGGCCGGCGCGGTCAGCCTGTCCGAGCTGTCCGAACGCCGCCAGCATCTCGCGCAAGAGCGCAGAGGATTGGAGCAGCAACAAGAAGACCAAATGCGCCTACGCCAGCAACAGCTCCAGGCCGAGGCGGTGCGGACCGACGTGGCGGCGTTCTGCAATCGCGTCCGCAGCCGCTTGACCGATGCCACCCTGACGGAGAAGCAGACCATCTTGCAGCTGGTGATCGACCGCATCATCGTCGGCGAAAGCCGTCTGGAGATCCGCCATATTATCCCACTGCGTCCCTCGTCCCCGAGTGGCAACGGTCCAGCGCCGCTTGAAACCACGCGATTGCGTACGGGTCCCGCAGGCCCACCTGGAAGCCGAGCAGTTCCTTTTTGCCCTCGGGCGTCGCCCCGATCAAAACCAGCATGCACTCGGCCTGCGGCTCCATGCGCGCCTGCAAGTAAACGCCGTCCGCCCAGACGTAGACGTAGCGCCGGGCCGACAGGTCGCGTTGCTGCCAGCGCGCATAGTCCGTCTCCCACTCGCCCCGCAGCCGTGCAATCACCGATGGCGACAGGTTCGCGGCCTCCTTGCCCAGCAACGCCCCGAGCGCCTCCTGGAAATCGCCCATCGAGAGGCCGCGCAAGTAGAGCACCGGCAGCACGGCATCGAGGCTGCGCGCGCGCCGGGCCCAGCGCGGCAGGATGGCCGACGTGAAGCGGATGCGCTCGCCGCCAGCCTCGTCTCCGCCGCGGTCGCGCAACCGGACCCGCTGCACCGCCACCGGGCCGATGCCGGTCTGCACCTGGCGTTCCGGGCCGTGGCCGTGCCGCACCAGGCGGTCGCGCCCGTCGGCAAGCCGCTCGCCTTTCATCGCGGCCAGGAACGCCTCGGCTTCAGCCTCAACGGCCTGGGCCAGCAACTGGCGGGCGCCGCTGCGCAGGATGGCCGTCAGCGGGTCGTCGTCAAGCCGATCGGGCTGACGCAGGGGAACAACGGTGCTACTGCTCGACATGGCGTATCAGCTCCTTCGGGAGTTCAGGCAGGCCTTCACCCGCCTCGATACGCCGCCTCTCTCAAACCGTCGTCACCCAGTTTCGGCCATAGCTCTCGTGCGCGGTGCTGCCCTCCAACCCTCGATGGCGTCGTCCGTGAACCAGACCGTGGGGCTGCCGCGCTGGCGCAAGCTGGCGTCATACGCGCGCCAGTTCATGAGCTTGTGTTTCTGCTTGGGAATGTGATGACGGCGGTCTTGGTTCAGCTTGAATGGCAAGGTGGGCTTCCAAGGTCAGGGTGGAGCCTCCTACACCGCACCGGTTCCGGACGTCACTGGGTCGCTCCATGCAACAACGTCTCACAGACCCTAAGTGTCCGTTCGGGAAGATTAAGAGTTTTTAGACGAGCTTACGAGGGCGGGGTTGAACCAGTTGCGGATGTTGTGATTCGCTCCGCGGCACTGTTGTGCCATGGAGAACCGCCGCGATGTGGACGCCCGAAACCCGCCGCCGCCACAATCGGGATCACCTGCGCTATCCGAGCGATCTGACCGACCAGGAATGGGAGGTGGCCCGGCACGTCATCCCGCCCGCCAAGCGAGGCGGCCGTAAGCGCGCGATCAACGCGCGCGAGGTGGTCAACGGCATCCTGTATATCCTCGGCAGCGGCTGCCAGTGGCGGGCGCTGCCGAAGGACCTGCCGCCGCGCACCACGGTGTATGATTACCTTGCGCGCTGGCAACGCGACGGCACGCTGGACCGCATGCACCACGACCTCTACGTGCGATGCCGCGAGCAGGCGGGCCGCGACGCCAGTCCGACCGCGGCCGTCATCAACAGCCAGAGCGTGAAGAGCGCCGAAACAGGGGGGGCCGCATCGACCCGCCGGGCTATGACGCAGGCAAGAAGATCAACGGCCGCAAGCGCCATATCGTGGTCGACACGCAAGGCTTGCTGATGCAAGCGATCGTGCATGCGGCCGACATGCAGGACCGCGACGGCGGCGTCATGCTGATGGCCAGCCTGTTTGGGCTGTATCCGTTTCTGCTGAAGCTCTACGCCGACGGCGGTTATCAGGGACCGCAGTTCCAAGCTGGCCTGCGCCGGGTCATAGCCCAGGTGAAGGTTGAGATCGTCAAGCGGTCGGACCAGGCGAAAGGGTTTGCCGTCCTGCCGCGGCGCTGGGTCGTTGAACGAACGTTCGCCTGGCTCAACCGATGCCGCCGCTTGGCCAAGGATTGGGAGAACCTCAGCGAGCGCGCGCTTGCTTTCCTGCGCTTGGCCTCCATCCGGCTGATGGTTAGAAGGCTATGCAATCCTTGAACTTCTTTCCGAACGGATACTAAAGGGTGGTTTACACCACCTTCCACCACCCCAAGACGGGCGCCAACGTCATCACCACCGACTTCACGGATTGGGCCACCAACTGCCCGGAATACAAGGTGACCGCGGTGCAGGTCCGCAAAACCAACCGAATGTCCGACTGGCAGGCCCGCTTCTTCGACGAGGACACGGCGCTGGCCCGGGTGGCCGCGCCGATGAAGGCGGCCGAATAGATGCGCGCGGAAAAGCTGATCGTGATGGCGAACCAGATCGCTGCCTTCTTCCGCTCTTACCCGGAGGAGGAAGCGGTAGCCGGCGTGCATCGCCACCTCCAATCGTTCTGGGCACCCGGCATGGTGCGCACGCTGCGCCAGATGCTGGCGCACGACACGGCAAGGGCGGACCGGCTGGTGGCGCAAGCCATGCGCCGGGACCCCGACGTGACCAGCCCCGTGGACAAGGTGCTGTCCCCGGTCCGCGAAGGCGGGGAGATGGCGAGCGACGCGGGCTAACCCCGGCGCAACCGGCGGTGAACTAGGCCAGACGACCATTGACTCTGGATCCAGTAATCTCCCCACAGATGGCATCTGAGCTGATCGGCACAGCCGCGCGGGTGGCCGACGGGTGACGGTGTTTGACGAGCATCCCGCCCCGCCGCAAAGCTTGCCGTTTGAGGAGAGCCACCATGACGATCATCCCCGTGGTCGAAGGCCAGCTCGCACGCGCCGCCACCTGGAACCCGCAGCTCGCTGCCATGATCTCGCTGGATCCGGACGGCGCCCTGTCCACTGCCCGGCGGCTGGATGGGGAGGAGCCATCCGGCCTGCTGCATGGCCTCACTCTCGCGGTGAAGGACAATATCGACGTGGCCGGCACGGCGACCACCGCTGGGGCATCGTTCCGGCGCGACCGCCTGGCCAATGACGATGCCCCGGTGGTCGCGCGGCTGCGCCGGGCGGGCGCGGTGATCGTGGGCAAGGCGAACCTGGCGGAGTTGGCGTTCGGCATCCGCAGCCGCAGCAGCGTTGGTGGCCAGTGCCGCAATCCGTGGGACCCGGCGCGCATTCCCGGCGGTTCCTCCGGCGGGTCTGGCGCCGCCGTGGCGGCGGGGTTCTGCACCGCAGCGCTGGGCACCGACACCGGCGGGTCCGTGCGGCTGCCGGCGGCGTATTGCGGCATTTCCGGGCTGCGGCCGACTTGGGGGCGGGTGCCAAACCGCGGCAGCGTGCCAGTCTGCGCCGCGCAGGACACAATCGGGCCGATGGCGCACCGGGTGAGCGACGTGGCGCGCTTGTTTGCCGTCATGGCCGGGTTCGATGCCGATGATCCGTGCTCGGTGGAGCATCCGTTGGAGAACTTCCTGCCCACGCTCACCGATGGCGTTGCCGGCCTGCGCATCGGGCTGCCGCGCAACCATTACTTCGAGGGCTGCGACGAGGAAGTCGTGCAGGCCGTAATGGCGGCGGCGCATGTGCTGGAGCGACAAGGCGCAACGCTGGTGCAGATCGACGTGCCCCGTGCGGAGGAGGTGCACGCGATGACGTCCGCCATCGTGTTCGCCGACGCCTGCGCGATCTACGGTGACCGCATCCAAACCGCGCCCGAGACGATGGACCCGGACGTGGTGGCGCGCATGCGAACCGGCCTCGCCCTCACCGCGCTGGATTACGCGCGGGCAGTGGCGTTCCGGCGCGAGTGGGGGCACACCATGCACGGCCTATTCCAGCAGGTCGACCTGCTGCTCTCGCCCACGGCCCCTTCCGGCGCACCCCCGATCGAGGATGGGCAGTCGCTGTTGGAGGCGACGCGGTCAGCGACCAAGAACACCTATGGCGGCGCGTTTGCCGAGCTGCCGTCCCTGTCCATGCCGTGCGGCCTGACGCGGGACGGGTTGCCGATCGGCGTGCATTTGGAAGCGGCGCGATGGCAGGAGCCGCTGTTGCTGCGGGTGGGCTGCACCTATCAGCGTCACACCGATTTCCACTTGGCGGCACCAAAGCTCGGGTGACGTCCGACCCCTCGCCATGCCGTCAACGCCGCTGTCCGGCGTTGACTCACTACGGCCCGAGGCATAATGTCCGTACAAAGGGGAGGAAAGCATGGCACAAGGCGTTCGCCATCCCACCAAGTATGGGCGTTACCTCGAGGAATTCGTCGTCGGCGACACATACGAACATCGCCCGGGCCGGACGATCACGGAAACTGACAACATCAACTTCTCGCTTTGCACGATGAACTTCCATCCGATGCATTGCGACCGCGCCTTTGCCGAGAAGAGCGAGTTCAAGCAGCCGCTGGTGAATAGCGGCCTGACCCTGGCCATCGTGCTCGGCATGTCGGTCGCCGACGTTAGCGGCAAGGCCATCGCCAATCTGGGCTGGAAAGAGATCAACCTGACCGCGCCGGTGTTCCCGGGCGACACGCTCTACGCGGAATCCGAAGTGCTGGAAACGCGCGAGTCGAAGTCGCGCCCGACCCAGGGCATCGTCACGGTGAAGACTCGCGCGTTCAAGCAGGACGGCATGCCCATCATGGACTTCGTCCGCTCGGCCCTGGTCCCGAAGCGCGGCCACGCGGTCGGCGACGCATAGTTACCTCCCACGATAAACTGAGAACATCGAGCCGAAACTGGCCGATATGAAGGAGGGACGTCCATGATTGCACAAGCGGTGAATGCCGGGCCACGGTTGGACCGGCTGCCGATCAACCGGTTTCATTGGCGCATCCTTGGGCTGATCGGCGCCGGCACCGCGCTGGACGCGTTCGACATCTATCTTGCCGCGGGTGTAACCGCCGCGATGTTGAAGGATGGGTTCTCGACGCTGTCGCAGAACGCCGCCTTTCTGTCGGCCACCTTCTTCGGCATGCTGATCGGCGCCGGCTTGGCCGGTTGGATCGGGGATCGCTACGGGCGGCGTGTGTCATACCAGACCAACCTCGCCCTGTTCGGGGTCGCATCCCTGGCCGCTTGCTTCGCACCCAACATCTTCCTGCTGATCCTGTTCCGCTTCCTGATGGGGATCGGCCTTGGGGCCGAACTGGTCGTGGCAGCGGGCACGCTTTGCGAGTTCATCCCGCCGGCCTATCGCGGGCGCTGGATCTCCATGCTCGGCATCGTAACCAATTCCGGCCTGCTGATTGCGACCGGCGTTGGCTACCTGGTCATCCCGACCTTCGGCTGGCGCTACATGTTCGCCATCGCCGGCGTGGGCGCGCTGGCAATCTGGGTCATGCGCAAGCGGATGCCTGAGTCGCCGCGCTGGCTGGAGGCAGTCGGCCGGTTCGATGCCGCCGAGGCTACCATGGCAGAGATCGAAGCCGAAGTCGGCGGCGGGCGGCCGCTTCCGCCGATCTCGCGCGTGAGTTCGCTGAGCCCGGTGCAGGCGCCGTTTGCCGCCTTGTTCCGTTCCGGCATGTTGGGGCGCACCGTTGCCGCGTCATTGACCTGCGCGGCGGTGAACATGTCGGTTTACGGCTTCGTCGCCTGGCTGCCGACGTTCCTGGTCAAGCAGGGCATGACCATCGTGCAGTCGCTCGGGTTCACGACGCTGATGGCCTGCGGCAGCGTGGCAGGCGCGTTGGTCGGCATGGCGATCGGGGATCGCGTGTCCCGGCAGTGGTCGCTTGTCGGCACCTGCGTCGCCATCATTGCGCTGGGCGCCATCTATCCCTCGCTGCGCGATCCGGCGGCGATCACGGTGATCGGCTTCCTGCTGGTGACCAGTATCTACACGCTGGTGACGCTGGGCTTGTATGCCTACATCCCGGAACTGTTCCCGACATCGATGCGGCTGCGCGGAACAGGTGTTGCCGGCGTCGTGGGTCGCGGCGTTTCCATCGCGACGCCATTCCTGACCATTTGGCTGTTCGACCATTTCGGCTTGCAAGGCGTACTCGGCATGGTCTCGATCATCCTGCTCGCGCTGATCGCCGCCATCATGACCTTGCGGATCGAGACCGGCGGCATCTCGCTCGACGACACCACGGGCGACGCGGCGGCCATCGCCGAAGCCGGCCCCAGCCTCGCTCCGCATCTTTAACCTGAACGACGAAAGGCACATCGCCATGGACATGATCTCCCCCAACGCCAACCTGCTCGATGACGAGGCCCTCATCCTCGACTCCGTTGATCGCTTCCTTGAAGCGGACGTGAAGCCTTACGTGCACGCGCTGGAAGCGGCGGACGAGTATCCGGCCGACATCGTCGAGAAGATGAAGGAACTCGGCCTGTTCGGCTGCTTGATCAAGCCGGAATATGGCGGCCTCGGTTTGTCGACGCTCACCTACGCCAAGATCATCGAGCGGATCGCGACGGTGTGGATGTCCGTGTCGGGCATCATCAACTCGCACCTGATCATGGCCATGGCCGTGCAGCGCTACGGCACGGAAGCGCAGAAGCAGGCATATCTGCCGCTGTTCGCCACGGGCGAGAAGCGCGGCGGCATCGCGCTGACCGAGCCGGATTGCGGCACGGACCTGCAGTCGATCCGAACCCGGGCAGTGCGGGATGGCGACCACTACGTCGTCAACGGCGCCAAGACCTGGATCACCAACAGCATGTACGGCAACACCGTCGCGCTGCTGGTCAAGACCGACCCGACAGCCGAGCCACGCCACAAGGGCATGAGCTTGCTGATTGCCGAGAAAGGCCCCGGCTTCAACGTCAGCCGCAAACTGAACAAGCTCGGTTACAAGGGCATCGACACCTGCGAGCTGGCATTCGAGAACTACCATGTGCCGGTTGACCTGGTAATCGGCGGCCAGGAGGGCCGGGGATTGCAACAGATCCTGGGCGGGCTGGAACTCGGCCGCATCAACGTCGCCGCACGCGGCGTGGGCCTGGCGCAGGCGGCGCTGAGCGAGTCCATCAACTACTCCCAGGTCCGCAAGACCTTCGGCAAGCCGATTTGCGAGCACCAGGCCATTCAGCTCAAGCTCGGCGAAATGGCGACCCGGGTGGAAGCTGGCCGGTTGCTGACATACCGCGCCGCCGAGGCATTCGACCGGGGCGAGCGCTGCGACATGGAAGCGGGCATGGCGAAGTACTTCTCCACCGAAGCGGCTGTCGAGAATGCCACGGAAGCGATGCGCATCCATGGCGGCTACGGCTATTCCAAGGAGTACAACATCGAGCGGTTGTATCGTGATGCGCCGCTGCTGGTGATCGGCGAAGGCACCAACGAGATGCAGCGTATCATCATCGCCAAGCAACTGATCGAGAGAAACCCGGCGTGAACGGGCAGCCGCTCGCTGGGCTGAAGGTCCTTTCCATCGAGCAGTACGGCGCCGGGCCGTTCGGCACGCAGCAATTGGCCGATCTCGGCGCCGACATCATCAAGGTGGAAAACCACCGCGATGGCGGCGACATCGGCCGCCACGTCGGGCCGCATTTCTTCGGGCCCGGCGACAGCCATTTCTTCGAGGCCTTCAATCGCAACAAGCGGTCCATCGCGCTCGACCTGAAGGCGCCGGGCGCACGTGAGGTCCTGCTGGCACTCGTCGGTGAAGTCGACGCGGTGTTCAATAATCTACGCGGCGATCTGCCGGCCAAGCTGGGGCTGGACTACGTGGCCCTGGCGGAAGCAAACCCGAAGATCGTGTGCGTCCACCTTTCGGCCTATGGCCGCGAGGGGTCGCGCGCGTCCTGGCCAGGCTACGATTACCTGATGCAATCGGAAGCCGGTTTCCTGTCGCTGACGGGCGAACCGAACGGCCCGCCTACGCGGTTCGGCCTGTCCGTGGTCGACTACATGACAGGCACGACGGCCGCCATGGCGCTGCTGGCCGGCGTGCTCGATGCGCGAACCACCGGCCAAGGTCGCGACTACGACGTCTGCTTGTATGACGTGGCGCTGAGCAACCTGGCTTATGTCGGCACCTGGTATCTCAACGGGAACACTGACACGACCCGGCAGCCGCGCTCCAGCCATCCTTCCCTGATCCCGAGCCAGCTTTACCGGACGGCGGATGGCTGGCTGTTCGTGATGTGCCAGAAGGAGAAGTTCTGGCACAGCTTTGCCACCCTGGTCGGCCATCCCGAATGGATTGCCGACCCGGAGTTCGAAAACTTCGCCGCCCGGCTGCGAAGCCGCGAGCGGTTGAACGAGACGATTGATCGTGCGCTGTCGGCCCGATCCACGGCGGATTGGATGGCGGTCCTTGGCGGCCAGGTCCCGGTCGCGCCCGTCTACGACGCGGCCGGCGCGCTGGATGCCCCGTTTGCGCGGGAGCGGGAACGTGTCGTGGCGTTCGACCATCCGCAGCACGGCGCGATCCGCGGGATCGCCGGCG
Organism: Acidobacteriaceae bacterium; assembly: GCA_965218545.1. GTDB lineage: Bacteria > Acidobacteriota > Terriglobia > Terriglobales > Acidobacteriaceae > EB88. The sequence goes on from CBDCLB010000003.1 coordinate 761,337, forward strand.
CGGTCCGCGTTGCGGGGGTTGAGCTGTTGCAACAGGCCGCGCCGTTGCTCGGGGCAGACACGGATGCCGTGCTGCGTGCCGCGGGCCTGGCCGAAGACGAGATCGCGCAGCTACGCGAACGCCGCGTGGTGGCGTAAGCGAACGCGACGCCATGACCGCCGACGCCAGCCAGCCGCTTTACCTGCAAATTGCCCGGACCCTGATCGGTGACATCGAGGCAGGTCGCTATGCCGTAGGTGAGCTGATGCCCACGGAACACGAGTTGTGCCGGCAGTTCGGCGCCAGCCGCTTCACCGTCCGCGAGGCCACCAAGCGGCTGGTCGAGTTGGGGCTGATCAGCCGCCAGGCCGGCGTCGGCACCCGGGTTCTCAGCACGCAGCCGCGCACCGGGTATCGGCAGGTCATGCAGGGCATGGCCGACCTGCAGCAGTACTCCGCCGACACCGCCCTCGAGATCACCGACGTCGAGATGGTGAAGGTGGACCAGGAGCTGGCGCAGTATGTGAAGGCGCCGGTGGGGCAGGCCTGGCTGCATTTGCGCGGCGTGCGCCGCTTCGCCTCCGACGACGCCACGCCGATCTGCGTGACCGAGATCTACCTCCACCCCGCCTTCCGGACCATCGACCAGCTCGGCGGCCGCGCAACCGTGCCGGTGTACAAGCGCATCGAACAGCAGTTCAACGAAACCATCGTCGAGGTGCAGCAGCAGATCCGCGCCGTCGCCTTGTCGCGCAAGCAGGCGGCAACGCTGGTGGCGCGGCATGACAGCCCGGCGCTTTGGGTATGCCGCTCCTACCTCAACCGGCGCGGCACCGTCGTCGAAGTGGCGATGAGCACGCATCCGGAAGACCGGTTCAGCTACTCCCAAACCTTCCGTCGTGACGGTCGGGGCGGCGGCAAGGAGGTGTAGGACGCGCATGCAGCCCGAACGCAGCTACCTGTTCTGCCCCGGCAACAAACCCGAGCGGTTCGGCAAGGCATTGGCAAGCGGCGCGGATCGGGTCGTGCTCGACCTGGAGGACGCCGTGCTGCCAGACGCGAAAACGGCGGCGCGCGACGGCATCGTCGACTGGCTGCGCGAGGCCGGCGCGCCGGTCATGGTCCGCGTCAACGCGGCAGGCACGCCGTGGCACGCGGACGACGTCGCCGCCCTGGCGGGCCTGCCCCGGTTGGCCGGCATCATGCTGCCCAAGGCCGAGGATCCTACGACCCTGGCTGCCTTGCGCGAGCGGATCGGCGGCGGCCCGGGGCTGGTCGCGCTGGTGGAAACCGCCCGGGGTATCGCAGGGCTGCGCCAGGTTGCCGCGACGCAAGGGTTGCACCGCATCGCCTTCGGCTCCGTCGATTTCTGCACGGAAACGGGGATACGCGGCTACGGGCCCGAACTCGACTTCGTGCGCGGGCAAATGGTGCTGGAGTCCTGCCTGGCCGGTTTGGCGGCCCCGGTCGAGGGCGTCACGATGGAAGTGAAGCGGGACGACGTGCTGCGCGAGGATGTCGCGCGCGCCCGCCGCTTCGGCTTCGGCGCCAAGCTTTGCATCCACCCGAGCCAGGTGGACGGCGTGAACACCGGCTTTTCTCCCAGTGAAGCGGAGATCGCCTGGGCCCGACGGGTGGTTGCCGCCTGCGAGGCCGGGCCAGGCGCCATCGTCGTGGATGGCAAGCTGGTGGACCGTCCCGTCCGCTTGCAGGCGGAGGCGATCCTCCAACACGGAACCTGACGATGCCCCGCACGACGATTACGGTGCTGGAGGACGCGTTTGCCCCAATGTCGGGCCGCCATATCCTGGACATCGGTTGCGGCCCGGGCGCGCTGGCCCGCGCGCTGCTGAAGCTGGGCGCCCGCGTAACGGGGGTCGACCCGTCCGCCGGGGCGATCGCGGCGGCGCGGGAAACTGCCCCGGACGCGACGTTCGAGGTGGCGGACGGCGCGGCACTCCCCTTTTCCGCCGGCGCGTTCGACGGCGTCGTGTTCCTCAACTCGCTCCACCACGTGCCAGCCGCCGCCATGCGGGCGGCCTTGCGCGAAGCGGCGCGCGTGACCGGGCCGGGCCGCACGGTCGTGGTGGTGGAACCCTTGGCCGAAGGCAGCTTCTTCGACGTCGTGCGCGCCGTGGAAGATGAAACCCAGGTGCGGCGGGATGCGGCCGCCGCCATCGCCGATCTCACGAGCAGCACATTCGAGGTCGCGGCCGACGAGACCTTCTCCCGGCGCGAACGCTATCGCTCGCTCGACGACTTGCTCGCGCGCCTCGTCAGCGCCGACCCGGCCCGCGAAGCGCTGATTGCCGGCACACGGCCGGCGGTGGAAGCCGCGTTCAACCGCCTGGGCGAACGCGAGCCGTCAGGCGATTACCAGTTCGAGCAGCCGATGCGGGCGGTCAGGCTGCGCGTTCGGGGCTGAGCGCCGCGGGAAAGCCGGCCTTGCCGAGTTGGCCCGGCACCGCATGCCCCAACCGCTCCTCCAACCAGTCCTCCAGCGTCGCCACCGCCGGGCCATCGACCCCGGTCGCCACACCGAGGCCGTCCAGGAGATAGACCAGGTCTTCTGTCGCGATGTTGCCGGTGGCACGCGGTGCAAACGGGCAGCCGCCGACCCCGCCGACCCCGGCATCCAACACGCGCACGCCGGCCAGCAGTGCCGCGTAGGCGTTGGCGTATCCGGTGTTGCGCGTGTTGTGGAAATGCGCCCGCAGGGTCATGTCCGGCGCCACCGCGCGCAGGCGGCCGAACAGGTCCAGCACCTGACTCGGCACGCCGACGCCGATCGTGTCGGCCAGCGCGATCTCGTCCGGCGCGTCCGCCGCGACCTGCCGCGCCAAGGCCGCGACCCGTTCAGGCGCGACCGCGCCCTCGAACGGGCAGCCGAACGCGGCCGCGATCGTCGCGGTGACGCGCCGCCCGGCGGCGCGGGCAATCCCGACCACCCGCCGCCAATCCGCCAGCGTGTCGTCGACTGAGCGGCCTTGATTGCGGCGGCTGAAGGTTTCGGACGCGACAACCACGTAGCCAAGTTCGTCGCACCCGGCGGCAACCGCACGGTCCGCACCGCGCGGGTTGAGCACCAGCCCGGCATAGGTCACGCCGCGGTCGCGCGGCACCGCGGCCATGACGGCCTCGGCATCCGCCATCTGCGGCACCTTGGCCGAGTTGACGAAGCTGGTCGCCTCGATCCGCGTCAGTCCCGCTTCGACCAGCCGGCGAATCAACAGGATTTTGTCCTCGGTGGACACGATCCGCTTCTCGTTCTGCAGCCCGTCGCGAGCACCGACCTCGAGGATGGTCACCCGGTCCGGCAGCGCCGGCGTCATTCGGCGGCGGCCGGCGTGCCGCGGCCGATCACGCCCGCGGCCACCAGGGTGTCGATCTGCGCGGGATCAAGGCCGAGCAGGCCGCGGAACACCTCGTCATTGTGCTGGCCCAACGCCGGCCCAGGCGTCGCGACCCGGCCGGGCGTGTCGGACAAGCGCGGCGCCACGTTCTGCATCTTCAACGCGCCGAGCCGCGGATGCAGGACATCCACGATCGTTTGCCGCGCCTTGAAATGCGCATCTTCCAGCATTTCCGGCGCGCGATAGATGTCCCCGCGCGGCACCCCGGCCTCGTCCAGCACGCGACCCAACTCCTCCCGGCCCAGCGTGCTGGTCCATTCCGCGATCAGCACGTCGAGTTCCGCCTGGTTCTCGCCGCGGGCGGTGTGGGTGGCGTAACGCGGATCGCTGGCGAGTTCGGGGCGACCCATCACCTCGGCCAGGCGCTTGAACACGCTGTCCATGTTGCCCGCGATGATGACGTAGATGCCGTCCTTGGTCGGGTAAACGTTGGACGGAGCGATGCGCGGCAGGATCGCGCCGGTGCGCTCGCGAATATAGCCCACCTTGTCGTACTCGGTAACCAGCGACTCCATGACGGCCAGCACGGCCTCGTAGATCGCGCTATCAACCACCTGGCCGCGGCCGGTGCGCTCGCGTGCGTGCAGCGCCATCATGCCGCCCAGGCAGGCGAAAGTCGCCGCCAGCGTGTCGCCGATCGAAATTCCGCTCCGTGAGGGCGGCGTGGAGGGGTCGCCCACGACATAGCGCATGCCGCCCATCGCCTCGCCGACCGAGCCATAGCCGGCTTTGTGCGCGTAGGGGCCGGTTTGGCCGAAGCCGGACACGCGGATCATGATCAGACGCGGGTTGATGGCGGCCAGCGCGTCGAAGCCGAGGCCCCACTTCTCCATCGTGCCGGGGCGGAAGTTCTCCAGCAGGATGTCGCTTTCGGCCACCAGCCGGCGCACCAGCGCCTGCCCTTCCGCCTGCCGCAGGTCGATCTCGACGGATTTCTTGTTGCGGCCCACGACCGGCCACCACAAGCCCATGCCATCCGATTTCTGGCCCCATTCCCGCATCGAATCGCCGATGCCGGGCGCCTCGACCTTGATCACCTCGGCGCCGAAATCGGCCAGAAGCTGTCCGCAGAACGGTCCCGCGAGAAGCTGCCCCATCTCGATCACGCGGAGGTCGGATACCGGGCCGGATCCCGGCACGACTGGCTTGGTCATGTTTCCTGTCCCCTTCCCGCTGCTGTCGACCGGCTAGACCGTCTCGGCCGAGCCGGTCGGCGCAAGGCCCAATCCTGGCGGCGCGATGATCGCCGCATCAGCGTCTTCCAGCGAGCTTTGCCGCATGTCAACCGACAGCAGCGCCACGCTGACCAGCAGCAGCGTTTGGCAAACAACCACAATGCCGACCACGCCCGCCATGCCGAACCCGTTGAACAGTGCCACGATCGCGTAGGGCATGAGGATGGACGCAAACCGGTCGCACGCATTGGCAAACCCGCCGCCGCGCAGCCGCAGCGCGGTTGGGAACAGCTCCGGACCGTAGGAGTAGTAGGCCACCGCGACGAGGTAGTACAGCGCCGCCGTGAGCAGGAAGCCAACGGCCGTCAACGCCGTCTGGTCCACCATGTTCGGGTACAGCACGCCGAACAGGATCGTCAGCAGGCTTGCCCCGATCATGGACGCTTTGCGAGACATGCGATCGACCAGCAGGAAACCGATCAGTGCGCCGATCGGCCCGCCAAACGACATCAGCGTCGTGTAGCCGAGCGAGGACACGACGGACATGCCTTGTTTGACAAGGAAGGTCGGGATCCAGGAGATCATGCCGTAAAGCGTGACGTTGACGGCGATTTGCGACAGCGCGGCAACCCAGGTGCGGCCGATCACCTCGCGGGAAAACAGCGCCTTCATGGGGATGGTCGGCGTATGCAGGTCGCGCGTCCATTTCACGGCCGGCAGCGGCCCGGTGCTGGCGGCCACCTCGGCTTCGATCTTGGCGATGGTCTGCTCCGCCTCCTCGAGCCGGCCGCGGGATTCCAGCCACCGCGGTGATTCCGGCATCTGCTTGCGGATGAACCAGACGACCAGCGCGCCGATCCCGCCGAGCAGGAACATGACCCTCCAGGTGAAGTGCGGGATCAGGAAGAACGCGGCGGCGTTCGACACGGGAAGCCCGATATTGACCAGCATGCCAAGCAGCGCGCCCCAGCGGCCACGATGCGAGGGCGGGATGAACTCGCACAACGTTCCCGCAGCGACGACGAGTTCGGCGCCCAACCCGATGCCCATCACGAAGCGGCAGGCGATCAGCGCGGTGATGTTCGGTGCGACCACGGCGACCAGGGAGGCCACGCCGAAGATCGCCAAGTTGGCCTGGTAGGAAAAGCGCCGCCCGTAGCGGTCGCCGAGCCAGCCGGCCGACGCGGCGCCGATCAGCATGCCGAAGAACCCAGCCGACACGAACATGGCGCCGTGCGACAGGTCGGTAAAGCCGTCCTTGATGGTCGACGCGACGACGCCGCCAGTCAGGTAAACGTCGAACGCGTCGACGAACCCGCCGGCGGCGATGAGCATCAACATGCGCCAATGGAACCGCGAAATGGGCAGCCGATCGAGCCGCGCGCCCGAGTTGATGATCTTCGCCATGGACCGTGTCCTCAACTTTATTGTTGGTTTTCTGGGCAGTCAGTGGCGGACAAGGAAGTCCAGCAACGCCCCGGCGAACTCCGCCTTGCGCTTTGACCCGGCGATGACGTGGGCGGCTTCCGGCATGTCGAGGCCCTCGGCGCCGGGGATCGCGTCCTGGATCGGCCGGGTCGTGCGCGGGCCGGTCACCTGGTCGAGCCAGGCGTGCTGCACCAGCGTCGGCGCCTGGATCTGGCCGACACGGTCGCGTGCGTCATGCGCCACGCAGGCCTCAATGAAGCGTTCATGGGTGGTCAGCCGGCCGTTCAGCTCGCTCCACACGCCGGTCTCGCCCAGCAGCCGATCCACGTTGCGGATGTAGTAGTCGGCCTCGAAGGACAGCAGCGACACGATCTTCTGGAACGGCAGGAAACCGAAGTCGCGGTGCGTCCACATCAACATGCGAAGCTGGTCGGCAAGGAAGCGGTCGGCCGAGAGCCAGGCGCCGGTGTTGACCATGGACCGGGCGAGCGCCGGCTTGCGGATCGCCACCTCCTGCATGATGCAGGCGCCCATGCCGATCAGGCCGACCAGATGCACCCGCTCGATGCCGAGGTGCTGGAGCAGCCCCATCACGTCATCGGCGTACAGCGCAGTGGTCGCCGGGCGGGACAGGTCATCGTCGGACTCGCCAAGGCCGCGGTAGTCGAAGATGATGACCTTGTAGCGATCGGTGAGCCCCGCCGGTAGGTGGCGTTCCCCGCCATGGCAGAACGTCCCCCAGCCGCCGCACAGGATGAGCGGATCGCCCTCCCCGTGCACCTCAAAGAACATCGTGTGACCGTTGATGTGGGCCGTGGGCATGGAAACCTCAGGACGCTTGTTGCAGGGGGGCCGGGCGGAACCGCTCGATGCAGGACTGGGCGTCCACGATGTCGGCGTAGCGGCGGCCGACATCCAGCAGGTTGGCCTCGTGCGGCCCGGGCTCCATGTCGCCGCAGCAATCGGCTGGAACGATCACGCGGAAGCCATGCGAGAACGCGTCGTTGATGGACGCCCGCACGCAGCCGGAGGTCGTGCAGCCCGTCATGACGACCGTGTCGACGCCGTTGCGGTGGAGGATGGTGCTGACGGGCGTGCCGAAGAAGATCGATGGGCCGGCCTTGACGACGTTGACGTCATACTCGGGATCATAGACCCGCTTGTCCATTTCCGTGCCCGGATCGCCATGAAACAGCCCGGTGCGGATCGCGGCGGCCTTCCACGGGATCATGTCGCGCGGGCTGCACCAGGCGGTCCGGCAGGACACGACCAGCACGCCGGCGCGCCGCGCGGCCTTCAACAGCACGGCGGTGCGTTCAACGGCCGCCGCGATGTGCGGCGAGCCGCCGGCGGGCAGCGTCGGGTCGGTGAAGGCGCGCTGGAAATCGACCACCAGCACGGCCGGCGTGTGGCCCCACCCCACGGGAAGTGCGCCATAGCCGGCAGCATCGAAAAGGTCGCTCATGCACGGGTCTCCTCAGGGAATTGGGAATAGGCGGCAGTATGCTCGCCGAGCGCGGGCTCCCGCAGGTTGGGTTGGGACGGTTCTTGTCCAAATCGCACCACCGGCGCGACGTGGCGGCGGCCCTCCGCGTCGGTCAGCACCGCCGTACGGGCCTGCACCTGCGCGTCCTCGAACGCTTCTGGCAACGTCTTCACCGGGGCAAAGCAGACGTCGAGGTCGGCAAACCACGCGACCCAATCGGCCTGGCTGCGCTGGCGGAACGTTTCGGCCAGGAAGTCGACCAGCGGCGCCTGGTGCGGGCCAGGCCCGGCTTCGCACAACGCAACGAGATCGAGCCGGCCAAGCCGCTCAAGCAGGTTGCGGACGAACTTGATCTCCTGGCCGCCGAGCACGACGTGGCGCCCGTCCGCGGTTTCGTAGATCCGGTAGAAGGCCGAGCCGCCCATGCTGCGCTCATGCTTGGGCACGGGCTGGCGCCCTTCGGCCAAGGTTGGGCCGAGCACGTTCGGCATGCTGCCGAGCACGCTTTCATGCATGGACACGTCGAGGTAGTCGCCGCGGCCGGTGGTTTCCCGGCGCAGCAGCGCCATCAGCACGCCGCTCAGCGCATGGAGCGAGGACAGCATGTCCGCGGCGGGGATGGCCGGGATCGCCGGCGCGTCGTCCGCACCCAAATTGATGCTGATCGTGCCCGCCAGCGCTTCCGTCGCCAGGTCATGCGCCGGCCGGGTGACGTAAGGGCCTGTCTGGCCGAAGGCGCTGATGGAGCAATACACCAGACGCGGGTTGCGCTCGCGCAACATTTCCTGCCCGAAGCCGAGGCGCTTCATCACGCCGGGGCGAAACGCCTCGACAAACACGTCCGCCTCGTCGCAAAGGCGCAGCAGCACCGCGCGCCCGGCGTCCGACTTCAAGTCCAGCACCACGCTCTTTTTGCCGCGATTGACGTTGCGGAAGAACACCGTGCCCGGGCCGATATGCCTGGCAGGATCGCCCTCACCGGGCTGTTCGATCTTGATGACCTCCGCCCCGTGGTCGGCCATGACCACCGTCAGGTATGGGCCAGGCAGAAAAACGGACAGGTCCACGACCTTGATGCCGGCGAGCTTCATTCGCGCAGCCCGGCCGCCTCGGCCACGCCTTCCTGTTCCGGCGGGAGGAGGTCGTTGTCGGCGCCCAACGCGCGGCACACGCGCTGGCCCGGTCGCTGCCCGTTGATCCGGAGCGGGTTGGCCAGCATGCGCATATCCGCTCGCGCCGGGTGCGGCACCGTGGCGACCATCCCGATCTCCGCCACGAACGGGTTGGCAAGCGCCTCGTCGATGTCGAACACGGGCGCCACCGGCAGCTTGCCTTCCAACACGCGCAACCATTCCACCGTGGGGCGCGCACCCATGATCGCCTCCAGGGCGGCGGTCAGCGCGTCGCGGTTGGCGGTGCGTGCCGCGGCGGTGGCGAAGCGCGGGTCGCGGCCAAGGTCGGCCCGGCCGATGCCGGCAACCAGCGCGTCCCAGAACTTGTCCATCATGCAACCGACGAAAATCCAGCCATCCGCCGTCTTGATGGTTTGCACGGGCGTGCGCGAAAGATGCGCACCGCGCGGCAGGCGGGTCGGGGTATCGCCCTCGTTGAGGTGCCACGTGGCGGGGTAGGTGAGCTGGTGCAGCGCGACCTCGAACAGGCTGGTGTCGACGTCGCACCCGACCCCGGTGCTGCGCGCCTGGATCACGGCCGCCAGCAGCCCGGTGACGCCCGTCATCCCCGTCATGAAGTCGATCATGGACACGCCGAGGCGCGATGGTGGCCCGTCCGGCTCCCCGGTCAGGCTCATCAGGCCGGCTTCCGCCTGCATCAGGAAATCGTAGCCGGGCCAGGTGCGCCGGCTGTTGTCACGGCCGTATGCGGAAATGTGCAGGCAAACCACGCGCGGGTTGGTTGCGGCGAGCGCCGGGTAGTCGATGCCAAGCTTCTCCGGCTGGTCGCCCCGCAGGTTGTTGACCACGGCGTCCGCGGTTTCCACCAGGCGCAAAAACGCTTCCCGGCCCGCCGGTGTTTTGACGTCGAGCGCGACGCTGTTCTTGTTGGTGTTGAACGTTTGGAAATACTGGCTGTCGCTCGCCCCCAGCATGTGGGGGCCCATGTGGCGCGACGCGTCGCCACCGGTCGCGGCGTTCTCGATCTTGATCACTTCGGCGCCGAGGTCGGCCAGGAACATGGACCCGTACGGCCCGGCTCCGAACTGCTCGAAGGTCAGGATGCGAACACCATGGAGCGGCTTCACGCAGCAGGCTCCAGGCACGACGCGCGTTGCAGCGGCCAAAGGTTTGGCCAATGAGCTTGGATGTGGGTCACCATCCGTCCTCCCCGTTTTCGTAATTGTCCAGACAATTGCACCCGAAACTCGCCTTGTCAAACGAACGAGTCACACAGGTGGGCGTGCGGGGCCCGCTGAACGGGCGTGCTCGTCGTTCAACAAGGCAGGTTGGCGGTGCTACGCCAACTGGCTGCGAACGTCCTCGATCAGCGTGTCCATCTCGGCGAGCGAGCCGCTATCCAGGTCGGCCAGCGCCTTGGACAGTTTCTCCACGGCGGGCGCCAGCCGCGGGTTTGGTAGGGCAGGATCGGACGCGTCCGTCTGCCCGGACGCGCCTCGCAGGGCATTCAGCGCCAGTTCCAATCCCCGCCGCACCTCGCTCGCGTCCATCGCAAGCACGCCGCGATGCGTTCTTTCGAGCTCTTCCCGGGCGGTTTCGATCAGCGAGCCTTGGCGGTGTTCTTCATTGGACATCGGTGTGTTCGATCCGGTTAACTTTCCCGAGTTTGATGGCAGAACGGCCGCCCGTCTACTCGCGCCAAGCCGCTGGCGAAGGCAGCCGCAGCGCGTCGATGCCCAGGCTGCGCCCCGCCTGCCCGACGGTGAACTGCCCGTGGACGATCGCGATGAAGATGTACTCCCACGGCCACTCGCCGGGGTGACGATACAAGCCGATCCACAGCCCGAGCGCGTACAGCACGCCCAGGGCGGCAACCGGCCGCACCAGCACCCAGAGCATGAAGCTGATCGCCAGCCCCAGCTCCGCGGCCAGCACCAGCGGGTCGAACACCGCCATGTTCGGCAGGATCGCGTCCCGCACCAGGGCGGCGTAGAACGGGAATGCCGCGTGTTCGGCCATCTGGCCGGTCCAGTACTGCAAGCCGCCCGAAACCGGCAGCGGCAGCTTCCAAACGGCGCCCTGGAACCACATGCTGCCCATCAGCACGCGAAACAGCCAGGTGGCGAGCCGGCCGGGGCTGCGCTGCGCCACGTCCCTTCGCCAGGCGAACGCCGCCACCAGCACGCTGCCGACCAGCAAGGCCTCGTAGAGGGCCACGAACGGAGTGCGCAATGGCCCCAGGCGTTCCTGGTCCGGCGTGTTGCCGGCCAGGAACGCCAGCGCGTCGCTGAACGGGTCGGTCTTCATCCCGCGTCTCCTTGCCGGAAGGCCCGGGCGGCGGCCTGGATGGCGCGCAGCGCCGTGACGGAACCCGCCGCCTCGCCCTTCTCGAAATCGTCGCCCGCGACCTGTCCCATGGTGTTGGTGACGTGGGCGAGGCAAACGATTGGGAGGTCATGGCGGGTGGCAAGCGCGTACAGCGCCGCCGCCTCCATCTCGACCGCCAAGGCGCCCAACCCCCTTGCCTGCGCGATCGCCGCGTCGGTTTCGCGATACGGCGCGTCCGTTGTCCAGGTGGCGCCCTGGTGCACGCCGATGCCACCCGCCCCGGCAAAGGCGTCGCGCAGGGCCGCCGCCACGCGGTCGAGCAGCGCTGGATGCGGCGCCGGCATGAACGGGGTGTCGCCCGGCGGCACGTAGTGGCCGCTCGTCCCTTCGTCGCGCAAAGCCTTGTCGATCAGGATCAGGGGTTTGGGTAGCAACGGACCCGAAAGTTCGATTGAGCAGGATGTGTCAGCCAAACGGACTGAAATCTCGGTTATGCAGAAAACCACCGTTTGATGCGTCGTATCAGGACGTCTCCATCAACTTGGGCGCAGGCTGCCTGGTGGACGCATCAACTGGCGCATCTATCAATGGCCTGCAAACTCTGCTCCGCTATGTTTCTGTAAAGGCCTTGAACCAACACTTTTGTCACCAGGGGCCATTTCGGGTCAGGCCAGGGCTGTGATGCGGGTTTGCATATCGAGATCGAAGCGCCCGTAGGGGTTCACGTGCGTCCAAAACAGCGGCGTCAGCGCGTGCAGGTCGCGCGCCGTCAGCCGTTCCGTCCACTCCGGCCGGGCCAGCACCGTCTGGATCATGAGCGTGTTGACGTAGACCATGCAGTTCTGGAGCAGGTGGAGGCTGAGCATGCTCGCCTCCTGGTCCTCGCGACGGTTGCTCGACACTTCGCCGCGGCGGGCAAAGAAGATGAAGTCGTTGGCCGAGTTCCACTGCTCCACCACGTTCAGCCCGTCGTTGACCTCGGCCCTGAGCGCGCGGTCGTGCAGGTAACGGGCCAGGAACACCGTTTTCACCGCCTTCCCAAGCTCCATCAGCGCCTTGTAGGTCGGGTGCTGGGTGTTCTCGCGCGTGAAGCGGCGCAGGATGGCCTCGGCTTCCGCCGTGCCCAGCCGGAGCGCGGTCGCATACTTGACCATCTCGTCGTATTGCTGCCGGATCAGCTCCCAGTCGATCGGGCGGGTGAGGACGGCGGCAAGGTTGGGGTAAGCCCCGGCCTGGCCGGCATCGGGCCGGTAGAGGCGCTGTTTGCCGATGCGCTTGAGCCGCGGCAGGAGCTGGAAGCCCAGGAGCCTGGTGAACGCAAACGCCACGATCGATTGGCCGTGGGAGTCTACGTACTGCCGGTCCACCTCCAGCTCGGTGCAATGGCGCAGGACGCCCTGGATCATGCTGGCCACCTCCGAGGAAGACGGCGACTTCAGCTGCGAGTGGATGCCCAGCGACTTAGCTCGACTTTGGCCTTTTCAGGTTGGGTAGCATGCGGCTTCGGTGAGGCTGTCGAGGAGTGCGCGCGGGATTGTTGCCGTGTTCTGGGCGTGCGGGGACGTTGAGAAAGCCTGTGCGATCCAGAGTTGGCGGCGGACGGCGGCGAGGGCGTCGGAGAAGGTGACGGCCGGCTTGGCATACCAGGCGGCGCGCCTGGGCAGGACGAGGCCGCGCGCGGCCAGGTCGCTGGCCCAGAGCGCGACGAGCGAGAACAGGGCGAGCAGGCACGGGGTGGTGCGGGCGATGGCCAAATCCGACCATTGGCGCTGCGTTTCCACGCCCAGGTGGCGGCGCACCTCGGCGAATGTGACCTCGACCGACCAGCGGCGCACGAACAGCTGCAGGATGGTGAGTGGGTTGGCGGCCTGGTCCGTGCACAAGAACGCCTGCGGCTCGAACTCGCCGGCCACGTCTCGGACCAGCACCCAGCGGACCGGCACCTTCTTGCCGGGGTGATACCAGAGTGCCGTGCCCGAGACGACGTCGAGCCGGCGCTCGCCCTGCCCATACCAGCCCGTCACCGTGACGCGCTGCCACTCTGTTTTCGGGTCGGCCAGGCGTTGGAGCAGCGTCGGCTGGCGCGCACCGGACACGCGCGGGCGGCCCTTTGTCCCGGGCAGCCGCGGCGGAGGCGGGTCGAACAAGCGCGCGTCGAGCCGCAGCCGGGTAATCACGGCGACATGCCGGCACACAGCTGCGAGCAGCTCGATGGCGGCGTAGCTGCTGTCGGCGACGGCTATGATCCGCCGATCCGGCAGCCAGCGCGCAAGCAGGAGCAGCAACTGCCGTGCACGGTCCGTCAGCAGCTTGTGCCGGCGGCCCTGGGTTTGGGCGTAGCGCTCGGAGGGTGCCAGCGCCGTCAGGAATGGCAAGGCCCAGACACGTCTGGCGAACGGCACGGGCGCGAGCAGCATCAGGCTGATCCAGCGCAGGCCGGACGCCTTGACGAAGTGGCCGTGGCTGGAGCGCACGGGGTCGCGGTAGATGCCGCGCGCCTTGATCCTTGCACCCCAACGGCGCTCGATGGTTTCGTCGATGCCGACCACGACCGGACCGTCCGGCACGAAGGCAGCAACCAACAACCCAAGCAGGCAGCGTGCGGCGGCCGGGCCCGACCAGCGGCTGCGGTTGAGCACGCGGTGGTCGTTGGTGAACCCTGCCGCCCCGCGCAGGCCCACACTGCTCAGCGCCGCAGCGACGGTGCGCCGGCCCGGGGACAGGATGGCACCCGCGACGAGCACCAGCAGGTTGGCCCAAGTCGGGCGGGTGAAGCACCCGGCGAACGGCGCCATCCAGGCGCCAAGGGGGCTGGGGTAGGTTTCGGGGTCGGCTTGCCTTGCCATGACGGGCTCGCGGTGGTGTCGTTGCCGCCGGACAACTCCGCACGCGCCAAAAGGATCAACCGTGCCGGCCAGCGATCCCATGCGGGAGCGCATCGAGGCGTTCAACCAGGCGCGCGGCGGCGGCGTCGACGTGCAGAAGGCAGGGCATGGCTACTCCCTCTTCAGCCAACGCACCGGCGCGCCGCTTGCCAGGCTTAAGCCGACCGGGGACGCCGACACGGTGCAGGTGCTCTGGTGGAACGGCCGGCGTTGGGGCGCCTCAGGGCCGTTCGGCATCGCAACCATGCCGCTCGACGCAGCCCTCGACTATATCGCCTCCGAGCCGCACTTCTGGACCAACGCTTGACCGGAAATGGCCAAAGTCGAGCTAAGCTCATAGCATTTATCAACGCGCTAGTGGCGAAGTGCAGCGTGAATCCGAGATCCTGTCTGCTCATCGGCGGCTCGATGAAGAACTCGTCAATCCAGCCGTCGGCGTTAGTTGGCAAATGCCTCGATAGTGCTCTCGCCGAAGGATGAGCGCTGTCCGCGGATAGACCCTTGAAGAGCAAGTATTCAGCCTGAGCCTCGTCCGTATCGGTTTTGTCAGACGGACTGATCTTCTTCGGCGCTTTGATCATCGCGTGTCTTTGAAGATGACCTTTGTCCTTCTTGGAAAGGAAGTCGGCTGATGGCAGCAGCGTTTTGACAAAGGAGATGTCAGCCTGGCGCGCGTCGTCCAGGATGGCCGTGACGAACTCCATGCCCTCGGCTTTGATCCGGCGCATCCACAGCACGTTTTCCAGGCATGCTCTCGTTAGCGTCCGGGCTTCGGTGATTAGGCCGGCGCGCAGCAGCATGAGCACCGCTTTGTGGTTGGTGATCGTCCGCGCCAGCAGCGCAGCCGCGAAGACCTTCGGCTGCGCCAGACCGGCAACGCCCAACTCGAGCGTAGGCTGGTTGAGCAGGTGGAGAGCATTGATCCTCAGCTCGTCGGAGAACTGAAACCACGGACCGATGCTGTTCGATAGATCGGGGTCGCTCATGCGAAATCATCCTCGGCTTGGGTCGTGAAAACCTGAGCGTCTCGGACATGGCCCCCTACATCCAAGTTCCTCACGGTGGGGTTGGAACGGTCGATTCTGGCCGCGAGCTATGGCCGAAACTGGGTGACGACGGTTTGAGAGAGGCGGCGTATCGAGGCGGGTGGAAGCCTGCCTGAACTCCCGAAGGAGCCGATACGCCATGACGAGCTTTACCACCGTTGTTCCCCTTCGTCAGCCCGATGCGCTGGATGAGGACCCGCTGACCGACATCCTGCGCAACGGCGCGCGCCGTCTGTTGGCCCAGGCCGTTGAGGCCGAAGCCGAGGCGTTCCTGGCCGCGATGAAAGGCGAGCGGCTTGCTGACGGGCGCGACCGCCTGGTGCGGCACGGCCACGGCCCGGAGCGCCCGGTGCAGACCGGGATCGGCCCGGTCGCGGTGCAGCGGGTCCGGCTGCGCGACCGCGGCGGCGCTGCTGGCGGTGAGCGCATCCGCTTCACGTCGGCCATCCTGCCGCGCTGGGCCCGGCGCACGCGCAGCCTGGATGCCGTGCTGCCGGTGTTGTACTTGCGCGGCCTATCGATGGGCGACTTCCAGGAGGCACTCGGGGCGCTGCTGGGCAAGAAGGCTCCGAACCTGTCGCCATCGGTGATTGCGCGGCTGCGGGGCGAGTGGGAGACGGACTACGCGCGGTGGCAAAAGCGCGACCTGTCGGCCCGGCGGTATGTCTACGTCTGGGCGGATGGCGTCTACCTGCAAGCGCGCATGGAGCCGCAGGCGGAATGCATGCTGGTGCTGATCGGGGCCACGCCTGAGGGCCGCAAGGAACTGCTCGGTTTCCAGGTGGGCGTGCGCGAAAGCACGCAGAGCTGGCGCGAACTGCTGATTGACTTGAAAGCGCGCGGCCTGGCGATCGCCCCCGAGTTGGCCACCGGCGATGGCGCACTTGGCTTCTGGAAAGCAATCGAGCAGGTCTGGCCAGCGACCCGGCACCAACGCTGCACAGTCCACAAAACCGTCAACGTCATGGACAAGATGCCCAAGTCCGTCCAGCCCGCGGCCAAGGCAGGCTTGCGCGAGATCTGGGCCGCACCGGACCGCGCCACGGCCGAGACCACGATGGCCACGTTCGCCGACAAGTATGGCGCCAAGTACGACAAGGCGGTCGCCTGCCTCATCAAGGACCGCGACGCCTTGCTGGCCTTCTACGATTTTCCCGCCGAGCACTGGGATCACCTGCGCACGTCCAACCCGATCGAGAGCGTGTTCGCAACCGTCCGGCACCGCACGGTGCGGATCAAGGGCGCGCTGTCGCAGCACACGGCCCGGCTGATGGTGTTCAAACTGATCATGACGGCGGCGAAAACCTGGCGACGGCTGAAAGGCGAAAACCAGTTGCCCAAAGTCGTCCGGGGCGTCACCTTCCGCAACGGCGTCGAGGTCACCGACACGCCGAACCAGAGCGCCGCCTGATCACCTCGTCACCCAAATTCCGGCATAGCTCTCTGGCCGCTAGAGGCCAGCTGAGCAACTGCGACAGCCGTTGCGTGAACCTCCGGCTCTCTGCCCTGTGCTGTCGTAACCATGCGGCGTAGGCCGCAGCGAGCCTATTGCGACGTTTCGGGGCGCTTGAGTAGCTCGGGATCGGCTTTGTGGATCTCGACGAGTTCGCGCAGCGTCTCGATGCCAAAGTCGGTGAACGCCATGACGCCGTCGTCACCGGGTCCGTAGACCCAGATCAGTCCGTCCTCCTGATGCATTTCGTTAGCGACGTCCCAAAGCCAGTCCTCATCTTCGCCGAGCATTGCCGCCACGCGGGCGATGGTGACGACGTGGTGGACTTTGTTGGTCGGCGCCACGGTCAGGCTGCTTGGGCGACAGCGACGCCTGGTTTGGGCTTCCAGTTCCACGGCAGCAACTCGTCGAGCCGACGCGCGGGCTGGGAGGCGATCCGTGCCAGCACGTCGGCCAACCAAGCTTGCGGGTCGACGTCGTTCATCTTTGCCGTGACGATCAGGCTGTACATCGCCGCGGCCCTTTGGCCGCCGCGATCCGATCCACAGAACAGCCATGAGCGGCGTCCGAGCGCGATACCTCTGAGCCCGCGCTCGGCCGCGTTGTTCGACAGACAAATGCGGTCATCGTCCAGGAAGCGGGTGAAAGACTTCCATCGCTTGAGCATGTAGTTCATCGCCCGGGTTAGATCATGGCCGCGCGAGAGCTTGGCGCGCTGGGTTTCCATGTAGGCGTGCAGATCGGCGGCCAGCGACGCACTGCGCGCCTGGCGAACCGCTTTGCGCTCCTCGGGGCTTTTGCCATTGATGGTCCGCTCGATCTCGAACAGGGCGTCGATCCGGCGCACGATCTCCATGGCAATCGGCGAGATCACGATGTCCTTCTTGCCGGCCGCCTTGCGGCGCGCGTTCTCTTCCAAATCGGCCATCGCAAAGAACGGGCGCCGGGCATGAACCCAGCACGCGGCTTCCTGGATGGGTCCGGGACTTCGCTGTGGTTCGTAGAGCTTGGTGTATCCGCTGAACGCATCGGCTTGGAGGATGCCGCGATAGCCGGCCAGGTGGAGCTGCGGATGCGCGCCGCCACGGTCGCGCGAGTAGTAGAACATCGCCGCCGGCGGGTCGGCGCCGGCAAACGGCTTGTCGTCGCGCACATAGACCCAGCAACGTCCGACGTCGCACTTGCCGAGCGCCAGGACGGGGACAGGCGTGTCGTCGCCGTGCAGCCGCTCAGCCGCCATAACGTGGGTTTCCAACAGCCGCAGCAGCGGATCCAACACCGAGCAACACGCGCCCACGGCGTCGGCGATGGTGGACAGGCTGACCGGCACGCCCTCCAAGGCGTAGCGCTCGACCTGACGGTTCAGCGGCTGGTGCTGACCGAATTTCTCGAACAGGATCATCGCCAGCAGGCTGGGTCCCGCCCATCCGCGTGGGATCACATGGAACGGCGCCGGCGCTTGGCTTACCTTCTCACAGTCCCGGCAGGTGAACTTCTCGCGCACCGTCTCGATCACCTTCCACTGCCGGGGGATCGATTCCAGTGTCCTGGTCACGTCCTCACCCAACTTGCGCAGTCGCGTCCCGCCGCAGCACGCACAAGCCGTGGGCGCCTCGATCACCACGCGCTCGCGGGGCAAATGGTCTGGGAAGGTATTTCGTTCGACCGGGCGCCGGCGTGTGAAGCCCGCCACGTTCGTCGTCGCGACCGCCAGTTCGGCGGCGAGCTCGTCCTCGGTGGCGGCGGCCTGGGCCTCTTCGAGCTGCAACTCCATCTGCTCGATGAGCCGGGCCGAGCGCTCGGAACGCGGCCCGTAGATCTGGCGCTCGAGTTTGGCGATCCGAAGTTTCTGATGCGCGATCAGCGCCAGATCTTCGGACGCTTTGGCCTTCGCGACCGCCAGTTCGGCGGCGACCGCGTCCTTTTCTGCGGCAACGAGGGCGGTCTGCGCCAGAGCTTCCTGCGCCTGCGTCCGCGCGCTGAGCAATGCTTGCTTCAGCATCTCCACATCGTCGGGAAGGGCGTCCAGAGCGGTATCCACGACCGCAATGGAATCATAAAACGGCCGCTCTGGAGCTCCCCAAAATGCAGACGAACGCAGGTTTTTCGTCTACCCGGCGCTTGTCGGCCGCCAGGTTTGCCGTGGGTTTCTCCAATCGATCGCCTCGAGCAAATAACCCATCTGCGCCGGCGTGATCGAAACTGACCCGCCATCGGTCGAGGGCCAGATGAAGCGTCCCCGGTCCAGCCGCTTCGCATACAACGACAACCCGAGACCGTCGTGCCAAAGGCATTTCATCAGATCGCCTCGCTTGCCGCGGAACAGATAGAGGTCGCCTGCGTGGGGATCTCGTTTCAAGACCTCTTGCACCTGCAACGCCAGGCCCGTCATGCCGCGGCGCATATCCGTGTGGCCGGTCGCGATCCAGACCCGGACGTTCGCCGGAACGGGTATCACCGCAATCCCTTCAGCGTCGCAGCAACCAGGACCGACGGCGCGTTCGCCGTCAGGCTCACTCGCGCTCCGCCGGGTGATTCCACGACGATCGCGAAGCCGCAGCCTTCCGCAGCGGACCGCCCAACCCCCTCGACCAGCACCGCGGGCGCGAACCCCATCGGCGCAGGCGGCGCCAGAGACGCGCGACGCCATTTGTAAATCAAGCTGGTCGACACCCGGAACCGCCGGGCCACATCGGCCACAATCGCGCCAGGCGAAAACGCTTCAGCCAGGATCTGTTCTCTGACATCGTCATCCCACCGGCGCCTACGTTCCGGACCCGTCAACACGGTCATATGATTCATGCTGTGCTTCTATGCGTGCTCATAAGCGTGCAGCCTCGCCAACTCAGCCATAAGGGACAAGGCGGCTCACGGCGGAGGGATACGTGCTGTCCAAAGCTGCCCATCCGCTTCCCACCAGACTTCGCTGTGATCAGCCGGACCACTCCGCGCCGCAACTCGGATTCCTAACCCGTCTTATTCACCGGCATAGCAGGGACTCGCTGGCGGGCGTCGCGTAAGCTTCTGATCGCGTTTACGGATTGGGTGTCGAGACCGACCACGCCCACGAGCCGGAGCGCGCCACACCCGCCATGAATGAGAATACCTTGCTGCCGTTCGCGCTGCCAAGCGTCGGACGTAAGAAACTCACCGCAGCCTTTGATGGCGGACGCTTGACATCGGACGGCGGTGTCATGCTGCTCTCCCTGGCCGAACGGCGCATTGGCCTGGCGCGGAAGCTCGCAGCCCGGATCGCCGACCCCCGCGACCCCACCCGCGTCGTTCATTCGCTGGCCGACATCCTGCGCGCCCGCATCCTCGCCATCGCCTGCGGCTACGAGGACGCCGACGACCTCGACCATCTGCGTTCCGACCCGGGTCTCAAGCTCGCCTGCGGACGCCTGCCCGACACCGGGCGCGACCTGTGCTCGCAACCAACCATCTCGCGCTGGGAGAATGCCCCCACCCTGCGCGAGGTAATCGGCCTGATGCGCGTCATGGTCAGCGTCTACTGCGCCAGCTACGCAAAGACCCCGGCCGCTGTCACGCTCGACATCGACGACACCGTGGACGTCGTGCACGGCCACCAGCAGCTCTCATTGTTCAACGCGCACTACGATGAGCGCTGTTTCCTTCCCATCCATGTCTACGACACCGCCACATCCCGCCCGGTCGCCATGCTGCTCCGCCCCGGCAAGACACCCTCCGGCCCCGAGGTCGCCCGCCATCTGCGCCGCCTGGTTCGCACCATCCGCACCCACTGGCCCACCACCCGCATCACCATCCGCGGCGATGGGCACTATGGCCGCCCTGAGGTGATGGCGTGGTGCGAGGCCAACGGCATCGACTACATCTTCGGCCTGCCTGGCAACGCCGTGCTGCGCAACCTGGTCGAGGCAGCAGCCGACGACGTGCGCGTGCGCAGGGCTGAGGGCGATGCGCCGGTGGTGCGCCGCTATGCCGAAACCCGTTATGGCGCCAAATCCTGGGGCGCCCGACGGCGGGTGGCAGCACGGATCGAGGCCAGCGTCCTCGGACTCGACATCCGCTTCGTGGTGACGAACCTGGCCGCAGGCAGCGCCGAATGGCTCTACGACACGCTCTACTGTGAGCGAGGCCAGGCCGAAAACCTGATCAAGCTGCACAAAAGCCAGCTCGCATCGGACCGCACCAGTTGCCGCTCCGCGCTCGCCAACCAAGTCCGGCTCGTGCTGCACACCGCCGCCTACTGGCTGATGCTCTCGGTGCGCGATGCCTGCCCGGCCCCGCACCCGCTGGCTGCGGCGGAGTTCGCCACGTTGAGGGTCCGTCTGCTGAAAGTCGCCGCCCGCATCACCGAGACCGCAACACGCGTGCGGATCGCTCTCGCCTCAGCCTGCCCGGACGCAGCCCTGTTCCGGGCCATCGCCGCAAATCTCCAACCAGCGGCGCCGTGAGCAAAGGGGCAAACGCCCCGAACCTCGCCAAACCCGCCATCCAACCCACAACGCATACCCATCCAAACCACCCGGACCGATCAGCGGCAAAATGCCGAACGATCCGTCATGCCCGCAACCAAGCTGGCGACACCCCTGCGCCATGGTGAATAAGACGGGCTAACTACTTACCTCGGGTGCTCCGAGCCTGACATATGGAATTTTGTAAGTATATCGGCCTGCAGCAATTAGGACCTGACAAGCAGCAAGGGTAAGAGGCGATGGTTCCTGAAGCGACTTTGACAGACCTCCCTGACTATTCCTCCCCAGAGCGATTGGCATCCGCCCTTTGGAACGAGGGGGCCCCAGGGCTGTTCAACGCTGCTGGATCGGCCGTATTGAGTCCGCTCCGCCACACCTGCGAGGCGAAGTGAGGCGGCTTGTCGCAAGAGGGATTCCCGGGCCGGCCAATGTCTGACTTCTGCGGCGGCAACGGGGTTGGAGGTTGCCGTGGCTGCGTTTTCGCCGTTGTTGGATGTGCTGGTGGACGTCCCTGATCCGCGCCGGGCGCAGGGACAACTCTACAAGCTGCCCTACGTGCTGCTGTTCTCCATCCTCGCCATCGTGAGCGGCTGCAACTCGTATCGCGGCATCGTCACCTTCATCGACGTCCATCGCCGCAGGCTGAACGCGGCTTTCTCGCTGAAATGGAGGCGGGCGCCCGCACACACCGCCGTCCGCTACATCCTCCAGGGGCTCGATCCGGCCGGGGTGGAGGCGGCCTTCCGCCGCCATGCCGCGCTGCTGCAGGCAGCGCGCGCCACGCCTGGGCAGGGCAGCATTGCTCTCGATGGCAAGACGCTGCGCGGCAGCTTTGACAAGTTCAACAACCGCGCCGCCGCTCAGGTGCTGAGCGCGTTCGCCACCGACACCGCGCTGGTGCTCGCCCATATCGACATTGCCGAGAAGTCCAACGAGATCCCGGCGGCGCAGGCGCTCCTGGCCGAACTCGGCCTAGCTCCCGGCGCCATCGTCACGCTTGACGCCCTGCACTGCCAAAAAAACATTTCGAAGCCGCAGCAGCGGCCGACATCGCCCTGATCGTGGGCGTCAAGGACAACCAGCCGACCCTGCGCCAGGCCATCCAGGAGGTCTCGGCCACCACGGCGCCGCTCGGGTCTGCCCACAGCCAAGACAAGGGCCGCAACCGCGACGAACGCCGCACCGTCACCGTCTTCGACCCCGCAGACAAGCTGGCCGACACCGACTGGCATCCACACGTCGCCGCCATCATCCGGGTCGAGCGCGACGTCTACACCCGCAACGCCAAAACCGGGCTGCTACGCCACTCCGCCGAGACGGCCTTCTACGTCTCGAACACGCCGGTCGCCGCCGCCGGTGCCGCCGAAGCCATCCGTGCGCACTGGAGGATTGAGAACACCTCCCATTACAGCCGAGACGTCACCTTGGGCGAGGACCGCTCGCGCATCCGCACCAACCCAGGCGTGTTTGCCCGCTTGCGCAGCTTCGCCTTCAACATCCTCAAGGCAAACCGGACCGACACGCTCAGCCAGGACCGCTACCGTGCCGGCCTCGCAGGCATCAAGGAACTGCTCAGAATGCTTGCTGTTTCACAGCGTTGAACAGCCCTGGGGCGGGGGATGCCTCGACCGGACGGCGGTGCATCGGATCGTGAAGAGCGCGGTCACGCGGGCCAGGCTGCCGCCGGGGATCTCGGCGCAATGGATGCGGGACGCCCATGCCAGCCACACGCTCGACCGCAAGGTGCCGGTCAGCCTGGTGCAAGCGAGCCTCGGCCACGCCAGCCTCAGCACCACGGGCCGCTACCTGCACGCCCGGCCGGGCGACGGGTCGGCGCGCTACTTGGGATTGTAGAAGGGAGGGCCGGCATGATTTCGTGCTATCAGGTGCTGACCTACCCGGACGGCTCGCGGGGGCTGACCGTCTGGCAGGACGGCCACGCGCTTGAACTCACGCTGTCGGGCAAGAACGCCGACAAGGCGGACGGTTTTTACGACTTCGACATGAACCCGATCCCCGACCCGCTGGAGGGCATCGACCTATGAGCCTTTACGACGGGGACATTCTCGAATGGTCCGGCCAGCAGGCCCGGCTGTTGCGCCAGCTCGCGGAGAGACGACCCGGCAACGAGGCGCCGGACTGGAACAACATCATCGAGGAAGTCGAGAGCGTGGGACGCGAGCAACTACACGCTGTTGAGAGCCTTTGGACTCTGGCGTTCCTGCACGACCTGAAATGCGAGGCCTGGCCGCTGTCCCGCGACGTCCCGCGTTGGCGGGCGGAGGCGCGTGGCTTCCGCATCCAGGCGCGGCGGCGGTTCGCGCCCTCCATGCGGCAGCGGATCGACCTGGCCGGCCTTTATGCCGACGCGCTCAAGCAGATGCCGGATACGGTGGACGATCAGCCGCCGCTGCCGATGCCGGCGGTCTGTCCAATCACGCTGGATGACCTGCTCGCGCTCGACGATTAAGGAAGGATTGCAACAGCTACCCAAGCGACAACTGAGATGCCAGGTGAAGCTTTATCTTAGGTGAACTTCGAGAACAAATCTGCTACGCTTAGGATAAATAGAGAACTCCATTACTGCATCTTCGCCATTGTTGAAAGAAATCTGAGCATGACATCTTCTTTGATCCCAGTAGCTGGCATCATATTTAATATCCCAGATGTCAATCACCTTAATGTTCATCATATGACGAAAGCCGCTCTCAACAAGTAACTTGGTAGCCTCTTTTGCAATTGTTTCATTATCACACGGTGGGATTTCAAGTTCTGGAAGTTTTGGTGCAAGAGGTCGCCCAGCAGGACACATTGACTTAAATTGCTCAGCAGATACATTAGCACCAATGTAACCATAAGATCCGAGTTCAAAACCTTCATAGGCAAGTATCGGGCTATAATAAATCTTTCCACCAAGGTTTTCCGGCCTTTCACCATTAAACTTTAGGTGACGGTCTGCAAAATCAACAAAGTCTCCAGTCATGCAATTCGCGGAAGCTACAAGCGTCTTCGCACCTTTGAAACTCTCTTTTGCAGAATCAATACATTTCTTCTTACCTATTTTATTCTCGTCACCCTTATACTGCTCTTCGCAGTAATGAACCTCCTCGTTCCAACCAACATCAATCTTCAGCATTGCTGAAGCGGTCCCTTCTCCTCTTTTGAGTATAACTGGGGCGTCCATACCAGCCTTGTTTCCGTAAGCCACCATTTCTGATTGGGTGGAATGTTTCCGGTCTGCCAAGCGAGACTCGTTCTCTTGCGCCGAGGCCGTCGCCATCGATCCAGCAATGAGCAACAGGAAGTACAACCGCATCAGACTCTCCTCGTAGCGAGGCGAATTTATCGGCTAAAATATTGCTTTTCCGTTAAAAGACAGTGCAATCGCCCTTCTATAATTCTGTTACCGCTGAATGCGAGGGTGCCACGTTCCGCCCCACGGGATCGGCACCGCCCGGCTGTTTAGCTTGGCCGTCAGCGTCGCCAGTGAGGTGACTGAGCCAAACGGCACGCGGCCTTGCGACACGACGCACCAGACGACATGAACGCTACAACGCGCTCGCGCAGGTCAACGGACAAGGGGAACGGTATCGGCAGACTTCTCCACCCGTCAACGCCTCGCGTCCAACCGCGTTGCTAGACGCTCTGGAGCAGATTTAAATCCAGGTTTTTGATCGTGGTTGAGACTCAGGCATAGCCAATATTCATGTAACGATTCTGAACGGCCCTTTCGGGATGCGCAAGCTGTTGGAAACAGTTATGTACAAAAACCGTCCCAAAACCGAACCGATTCGAGACGTACTCTGAATTACCCTGATCAGGCCGATGCCGGGCGGCAATGCCGCTGGGCGAGGCGGTCCAGCCGCGGATTGAACTGCCCGGGCGTCAGCCGCTGCATCGGCTTGCGCGTGGGCCAGACCTGCATGATGTCAGCCGGGTCGTTTGGGCCAGGGCCGAGTGCCGGGCCAATGATCCAGGCCGGCAAGCCACGACGGGAATACTCGGGATATATCAGGCGGGCATAATCCTCGAGCCGGCTGGCGTCGTCCGCTCCGGGCGCGAACACCAGCATGGCCACGAAGGCGTCGCAGTGCCGGCACTGCATCAGCTTGCTTTCCACCAGGTCAGACGATGGCGCCGGGGGCGCGGGCGGCACGGCCGGGCGCGGACCGGCGTAAGAGCCGGTCGCCCGCTCCATCTGGCGCGCGATCTCAAGCCCGATCGGCCCGAAGATCGCCTGGCGTGTCGCGGTCTGCGGGTCCGCCGGATCGCCGGCGACCTCGTAGGAGACATGCGTGCCGCCGCCTGGCATGTCCTGCAACAGGATGCGGCCGAGCGCGCCCAAGCCGCGATGGCGAAAGTCGTAGGACCAGCCGCCCTCCGGCAGCGGGCGTTTCTCAAAGCTGATCTCCGGCGGCAAGCGCATCATGCCCGCCCAGGATAATCAGAGGGCGAGGTCAGGTCTTCCGGGAACTGCCCGCCGCGGTCAACGAAGCGCTGCCACGTGACTTGCCCCAATGCGGTGATGGCCAGGCACGGGTTCGGTCCGTGCATGAAGCCCAGCAGGCCGAGCTTGACCAGCGGCATGATCGTGGCAGGGCCAAACCGCTTCTCGGGGTAGTCCTGGCCGATCAGGCGCCACCCGGGCAGGCCCCGTTCGGTTTCGGCCGGAACAAGGTGGCCGGGCGTCGCTGCCGCAGGGGGTCCGCCGCGCCCAAGAACGGTGCGGCAGATCGTCCAGAACGCGTCGCGCGGCCGCGGCGGGATCAGGATCCAGTCGAGGGGCTCGGACGCCGGCGCGATCGGGCCGTTGACGCTGGAGGGCGCCACGGCTGAACGCTGTTGCTGCGCCTCGGCGTAGCCTCGGGCGTAGGCCCGCTCCAGCGCGCGTGCGATGGCGCCGGCCGTGTCCACGGCCAAGCCGGATTTCCGGTCATCGCGGTCCTTGAACACAATCTCGCGGGCGATCTCGCGGAACGCCGCGGTCCGATGCGGCGTCTTGACCGGCTTGCGCGCGCCGGGAGGGTCGGAAATCGACCGAGGCGCCATGATGGTCGTCCGCAATGGCACGCCAGAGTGCGCGAGGGCTCGCCGCTCAACAAGCGGCAGGCGGGCATCGATCGGCAACAGCTATCCTCCGAACGGATTGGCCACCGATTTGGCCGGAGCCGGCGGTGGGGCCGCGTCCGGCAACTCCTTCTCCGCCTCGAGATGCTGCACCGTCTGGTCGAG
Source organism: Acidobacteriaceae bacterium (assembly GCA_965218545.1). Taxonomy (GTDB): domain Bacteria; phylum Acidobacteriota; class Terriglobia; order Terriglobales; family Acidobacteriaceae; genus EB88. The sequence goes on from CBDCLB010000003.1 coordinate 787,352, forward strand.
CACGGCCTTGAGCGCGCGCGCCCTGGCCAGGCCCTGCTTGTCACGCGTGATGTCGAGCGAGCCGTAGAGCGCGATCCGCTCGGCGCCGTTCTCGATGGTCAGCTCCGCGATCGACAGCGACGCCGCGTCGTCGGCAAAGGGGACGAGCTTGGTCATCGGCGCTCCTGCTGCTCGCGAGGGTCGTGGGACAGGCGGCCCCGGCCTCGACCGTGGCCACGGGGGTTACGGCTATGCTCCGATGGTGGCGGCAGCGTCATCGCGGTCTGCTTCATGCCGTCTGATACCGCCGGGAACGGGTCGACGCCAACGCTGCGGGCGAGGGCGACGACGGATAGAATCTCGCAGCGCGGGGCGGCGGTGTTGCTGCACAGGTAGGCGCCCGTCCCGCCCGCCTTCGGGTCATAGATTGCCTTCCAAGTCGAGGTTGGCGCCAGCACGTTGTTTTGCCCAATCGACTGGATGCTCTCGCCCTGGAACGCAGGACCCGTGATCACGTACAGTTCCCCCCGGCGCGCGGCGAGGCGGCGCACCGCGCTCTCGATGCCTTCCCAGACGCCGCGGTTCAGCTCCGGCGTTTGCGGGACCATGTTGGCCAGCGAGAAGGTCTGCTCCTGAGCCCGCAAAGTCGCTGCGTCCCCGGATGGAGCGAGATGGCCCCGGTCATAGCCGGAGCCGCGGTAGTCATCGAGTTGCGCCCGGTCGGCCCGCGGCAGCCGGCTGTCAGGGTGGAACGTGCCCCGGCGCGGGATGCCGCGGGCGGCGGCAAGGCTGGTCGCGGTCAGCCGCTCGGCCGACCAGATCGCGCCGTGGGTGACGCCGGAGGCAAGCGCCGCGTAGCCGTCGTTGCACAGCAGCGTGGTGCGCTGCGCCAGCCTGGCATCGGTCAGGGCCGGCGGCTGCCCACCGGAAAAGAACCGCGGACAGGCCGTCGGCTGCGCCAAGGCCGCGGCGGACCCGGCGAACGTCGCCAAGGCGAGAAGGAGCAGGCGGATGGTCAGCATAGCCCCCGTCTGACACCGGATACGGCCGCGAACAAGGCTGCTGGGACCGCTTCGGTTCGGCGGGCGTTTCTGCGGGCGTTGATGTCCGGCTTGCGTTTCTGTTCTTCTTATGTTCCTTTTGCTTCCGGTTTGATCCAGGTGAGGCAGCGGCTTGATCGACGAGGACGGACAAGGCGGTTACGACGGCTCCAACACCACCGGCTTCGTCTCGCCCGCCGCCGACGCGCTCGAAGGCCCCGTGGACCTCGCCGCCTTGCTCGACCTCCGCCGTCCGCACCGCTACCCGGTCCGCGTGCTGGGCGATGCACTGACGGAGCGCGGCATCCTGTCGGGCGACGTGCTGATCGCCGACACCGCGGCCCCACCCAGGCATGGCCGAGTCGCCATCGTCATGCTGCACGGCGAGGTCTGGGTGGCCGAGATCGCTTTCCGGCAGAACCAGTGGTGGATGCGTCCGGGCCGCGCCGGCCGGCCCCTCGTGCCGCTGACTGGCGACGACGCCGAGGTCTGGGCGGTGGTCGCCGCCCTTGTCCGTCCCAAGGTCTGACCAGGCGGGGATCGAGCGCGCGGCGATGCCCCGCACCTTCGGGCTGATCGACGGCAACGCGTTCTACTGCTCCTGCGAGCGGGCGTTCTCCCCCAAGCTGCGCGGCCGGGCGGTCGTGGTGCTGTCCAACAACGACGGCTGCGCCATCGCCCGCACCGCCGAGGCCAAGGCCGCCGGCGTCAGAATGGGCGATCCCTGGCACCTGGCCCGGCGGCGGCCCGAGGTGCGCGCCGCCCGCATCGAGTGGCTGTCGTCCAACTACGCGCTCTATGGCGACATGAGCCGACGCATGTATGAGGTGCTGGCGGCCAGGGCGCCCCGGGTGGAGCCATACTCGATCGACGAGATGTTCCTCGACCTGGACACCCCCAGGGACGCGGCGGACCTTGCCCGCGAGCTGCGCCAAGCCGTCCGGCGCATCGCCAAGATCCCTGCCTGCGTCGGCATCGGCCCCACGAAGACCATCGCCAAGCTCGCCAACGCCGTCGCCAAGGCGGACCCGGCCCTGGACGGGGTATGCGACCTGCGGGCCGAAGGGGACCGGGCGCGGCTCTACGAGCGCACCGGCGTGGATGCGGTCTGGGGCATCGGCGGGCAAACCGCGGACAAACTGAAGGCGCTCGGCGTCACCACCATCGCCCGCTTCGTGGCCGTGCCGCCGCGCGAGGCGCGGCGGCTGCTGACGGTGACGGGCGCCCGCGTGCAGGCGGAGCTGCAGGGCGTGTCCTGCCTGCCGCTGTCCGAGATGGCGCCCGCCCGCAAGGGTCTGGCGGTGACGCGCTGCTTTGGCCGTCCCGTCACGCGCTGGGGGCCGTGTTGCATGGAGCAGACATGTAGGCGCAGCGACCCCAGCCTCGCCTGAGGGTCAGGCGATGCGGACGGAGATCGGGCGTCCCCACTCCAGCATGCGGTTGAGCGCATACACGGCGACGCTCACCTCGGTCGTCCGGCGCTCGTCCGTGCGCGAGCGCAGTTCGTCGCCGATCACCTGCTTGAACCGGCCGATGGCCGCCTCGATCCGGGACCGCGTCGTGTAACCGGAGGCTTTCTGCCAAGCCGCGCGCCCGTGCTCGGCAATGCTTTGCAAGTGGCGGTCGCGCTGCGTCGGCGCCGCCGCGGCCGTCTCGCTCGGCACGGCCGTGCAGCGCGGCGGCACGATGATCGCCGCCTCGGGATGGCGCTCGGTGACTGCGGCGGACACGCCCTGCTGGTCGTAGGCGCCATCGGCGGTGAACGAGGCCACGGGTCCGTGCATCTGGTCGAGCAAGGTGCCGACCTCGGCGCCGTCGTCGACCTCCTTCGCGGTCAGCGCCGCCGCGACGATCTGGCCGGTGTCGGCATCCAAGCCGATATGCAGCTTGCGCCAGGACCGGCGCGTCTTCGTGCCGTGCTTCTCGACCAGCCACTCGCCCGCGCCGAAAAGCTTCAGGCCGGTGCTGTCCACCAGCAGGTGGAGCGGCTCGCCATCCCGGCGCGGCTGTGGGGGCGGCACCTGCAGCGTCGCGGCTCGGCGGCTGAGCGTGCTGTGGTCGGGCACCGCCAGATCGAGCCCGAGCAGGCCGATGACGGAACCGATCAGGCCTTCGGTCTGGCGCAAGGCCAGGCGGAACACCGCCCGGAGCGTGAGTGCGGTCAGGATCGCCAGAGGAGAATACCAGGGCTGCCCGCCCGCGGTCGTGCGCGGCTCCGCCCGCCAGCCCGCGATGGCCTCGTCGGTGAACCAGACCGTGAGGCTGCCGCGCTGGCGCAAGCTGGCGTCATACTCACGCCAGTTCATGACCTTGCGCTTCTGCTTGGGGATGTGGTGGCGGCGGCCCTGGTTCAGCTTGAACGGCAAGATGGGCATCCGGGGTCAGGTCAGGGTGAAGCCTCCTACGCCAGGCCGGCCCCGGACGCCACTGGACGGGTCCATGCAACAAAGTCACGCCCGCGCGTGTTCGGTATTATGTATCACCCGCCACCACGCGCCTGTGGAGCCAGCCCGGCCCGCGCCGTAAAATGCGGGCATGGACACGAGCAACCCCGTTCTTTCCGGCCTGATCCGCAAGCGCCGGGACATCGCAGGTGAGATCGAGACGCTTCAAGCCAATGCAGACACGCTCTTTGCGGCGCTGGACAACCTCGACACTACCATCCGCTTATTTGCGCCGGATCAGGTGCCGGACGAGATCAGCCCCAAACGGTTTGCTGCCCGTCATGCGGCGCTGCCAGGGCAGACAAGCCGGGTCATTTTGGACGCATTGCGGGACGCGGTCGAATCGCTCACGACGTATGAGTTGGCACACCGCGTCATGACATCGCGCGGGCTGGACGCGGACAACCGCAATCTGTTTCTGACCATGCAGAAACGCGTGCTCGCGTCGTTGCGGAACCTGCGGATACGAGAGGTGGTGCGGGCGGATAAGCGGAGCGGGAGCGCCATGCGATGGAGGCTGGCAACCGAAACAAATACTTAACAGATCAAAGTCCTAGTATGCTTGAAATTCTAGCTAGCACTTCATCAAGCAAACCCTGAGGGGCCCTACTATGAAACGACAACCTTCGTTCAAGCCAATCTAAAGATTTAACCTGATTAGATAATACGCATCCGGTGACGCGGCAGGTAGCAGGAATACGTACTTCCCACGGACTGCCTTTAAGTTGATTTGTTATAGGACAAGCCACAACAAACCCGGTTGCAATATTATAATCCATGGGAGACAGAACTAAGCCGGGTCGAGGTCCGGCTTGTTCGGTTCCCGCATGTGGTGTCCAGTTTAGGTGGACAAAATCCCCACGTTCTGGCTGATATAGAGCTTGTTTACTACTACCAGACTTCGCCACCCATTGGTTCTCCCCAATCTACTTCCTTTCGCTTATGTTCAGGCTTCATTTGAGCTAAAAGATCAGCAAGCGCGTATTTTGGACGAGTGCTTTCTACAATCAATCGTCCGCATTGTGACGTAATCGTCACCGTTGACCCTTCTGACAAATGAGCATCCTCGGCAATGCCACGTGGCAATCGAAGAGCCAAACTGTTACCCCATTTGGCAACTGACGCGCGCATATCTGCTCCTCTTGGTTCTTTATAGAGCGGCATCGTAGTAGATACATCGGATATCCCTAACGCTTCGTCAACGTGAAACAGGAGCCACAGGCATAAAATTTTGTTTGTAGCTTGAAGGGAATCTCGGGTCAGTTTCGCATCATCCGCTGCCAATACCCGCAGAAGTCCACTGAGGGCCGCGCCGCCAGCGCCAGCCCGACGACACGGCGGACCTGGCCCCCGTTGTCCATGCGGCGGTGGCTCTCCTTGAACGCGCTTTCCTGCGCGTAGCGGGCCAGGTAGACGCCCGAAATGTGGTGGTGGTGTCCCGTCTCGGCCCGGCGCAGGCGGGAGAAGAAGCTTTCCGCCCCGTTGGTGCAGGCGTTGCCGTCGCTGTAGGCGAGCTGGTGATTGATGCGCTTCACGACGTAGTGCCCGTGCAGGTCGTTCCAGCTATTGGCCTCGTCGGCGTGGATTTCGGTTCCGGCAGCGACGTGGTTGCGGATGTAGGCCAGCGCCGAACCCTCGGTCGGGAACGCGGAGGGCATCACGAAACCGTCGCGCTCGCGGATCACCACCACGCACTGCCGCTTGCCGTTCTGGTTGCGAGCTAGGCGGCGATCCCGGCGGTTCTCCTTGTGGTTGGCGGGCTTTACGTAGCCGCCGAAGTAAGCCCCGTCGATCTCCACCGTCTTGCCTTCGCCGCCGAGCTTGTAGCCCTTCACTTCCGTCGCCATCGCCTCGCGGAGTTTGTGCGCTAGCACCCAGGCCGTCTTGTATTGCACGTCGAGGTCACGCGAGAGCGCCACGGCCGACTTGCCCTTGACCTCGTTGCAGAAGATCACGATGGCGGCGAGGTAGGTCTGCAAGGGCAACTTGTGGAAGGCGAATAAGGTGCCGCTGGTGAGGCTGAAATCCTTGCGGCACGCCTTGCAGCGGAAGCGCAGCGCGCCGGACGGGCGGCGGGCCTCGTAGCAAGTGGGGCAGCCGCAGTGCGGGCACACGGCCTTGCCGTCCGTCTCAGGCCAGCGCAGCCCGGCGAACAGCGCCTCGGCCTTGTCGTTCGCCATGCGGAACACCGACGCCAGGGAGAGCGAACGGGCCTTGCTGGACAGGAGGAAGTGCTGGGACATCTACATATCCGTCGATTGATATACAGATGTGTAGACTAGCTTGGCTGGGCTTGCAATAGGAAATCCTATACTTATGTCGGTTTACAAGCGCTTTAATAGGAGTACGTGATGGCGGGCAAGAACGATGAATGGGCTGATCGAGCAGCGCGAATTCTGAAAGCGGAACTAAAGCGTGCCGATGTGGCATACGCTGCCTTGGCAGAGCGGCTGACCGAAATGGGAATATCGGAAACTGACACGTCTGTTGCAGCAAAAATCAACCGAGGCGCGTTCCCAGCTTGGTTCTTGCTCGCAGTCATGCAGGCGATAGGGCGGGACATGGTGCGACTAAATGACTTCTAAGCCGGCATCGGCTCCTGACAAAAGCAGGGCGTTACGGCTTATTAGAACTGCCCTGACAGTTATGGCCTTGGGTGCGTTGGTTTGGCTTGGCATTTTGCAAACCAACCGGGCTAACATGCTTGCGAGACGAGAGGTTTCGATAACTCAACCACGCAAACAACTCAAAAAGTCCATAGAACAACAAACTCCCACCGATAACCAAGAGAATGACGTCTCCAAGATTGTCGGTATAGCTACGCTTGTGGTCTTGCTCGGGCAAAGCCTGATTTTTGGCAGGCAAGCCAGCCTCATGCGCCGCCAGACTGACATTTATGATCGGCAAGCCAAACTCATGGATGGGCAATTGAAAGCAACCGAACGCGCGGCCAGTGCCGCTAGGGACAGCGCGGATGCAGCAAAGGAAGGAGTGGCACTCACCAGATTCATTGCCGAGCGGCAGCTTCGGGCATACGTACACATTTCGGAGGCGGATGTTTCCGTTGGAAAGGATGGCCGGTACTCCGTTCGAGCCAAGATCAGAAACTCCGGCCAGACACCTGCTTACAAGCACACCGTCAAGATTGGCGTCGGCATTGATCTGTATCCTTTCCCCGAAGAACGAGCAAAAGATAGTTTGAGCAAGGCACAGGTCCATCTTAGCCAACAAGCTCTTCCCGCCAGCGGCTCTACTGGCATCGAGCAAGTCTTTCCTTTGGATCAGCGGCAGATTGAAGCGATTGCTTCCGGTAAGGCCGCGCTTTGGCTTCATGGCCAATCCACTTATGTCGATGCTTTCGACAACCTTCGTTACACCGATTACCGGCAACTCTGCCGAGGGCGGAACTGGCGAACAGGCACATTCCTTTTGGACACTGAGGGAAACGATTCCACTTAAGACCAACATCTTTAGAAGAGAAGCTGCGCCCATCACGCCTCACCGCCCGCCCGACTGGGCCGGATCGTGCCGCAAATCGTAGGCCGCGAGCGGAGCGGGTGACACGCCGCCGTGGTGGCGGGTGATACATAATACCGAATCTAGATCAAGCGAGACCCTTATCGTCTCAACACAGTCAGAGCGATAAGGGTCTAGCGCGCCCATCTGTTCCGGTCAGGACGACTCCAGGCTGACGCGCAGGTCTTTAAAGAGCGCCCTTGCATGTCGGCGCAGTCGGCACGCTATCATATATACGAGAGACCGGCGTTATGAAAATTACAGGTGATTGCCACGGCTCCACAGTCTCAGAACGTCAATATCCTAATCGTTGGCGGCTCCGGCGGCTACGTGCTGGCCACCCCGTGCTGCCAAACCACGTCGTTTCTGTAGCGACGGACATTGGAACCCATCATGGCAGAACCGGCTTGCCACGCAGAATGTACCCCTCCTATCGTCGCGAACGGCAAACAAATGGAAAATGGAGTTGGCATGGGACGGGCACATTGGCCGAAGGGCATGTTGCTGGCCGCGGCACTCACGGCGGCATCGCCGGCGTGGGCGCAGAAATCAGCCGATACGTTGCGCGTCACCTGGCGCGACGCGATCCCGAACGTCGATCCCTACTACAATTCGCTGCGCAGCGGCTTCGTCTTGCAGCGCCAAGCCTGGGACACGCTGCTGTATCGCGATCCGAAAACATTCGAGATCAAGCCCCTGCTGGCCACGTCTTGGAAGTGGGCGGACGACAAGACGCTGGAATTGGAACTGCGCCAAGGCGTCAAGTTCCAGAACGGCGACCCGTTCACCGCGGACGACGTGGTCTACACAGTCAATACCGTGATCCACGACAAACAGGTCTCAGTCCCGAGCAACTACGTGTTCTACGCCGGGGCCGAGAAGATCGACGATCATCACGTGCGCATCAAGCTCAACCGCGTGTTCCCGGCCGCGCTCGAGTACATCGCTATGACGCTGCCCATCTGGCCGAAAGCGTATCGCGAGAAGGTCGGCGCGGACGAGTATGCCCGTCATCCGATCGGGGCCGGGCCATACCAGATCACCAAGGTGGACGGCACGACGCAGATCGTGCTGCAGCGTTTCGACGGTTACTACGAGGGCAGCCCGAAAGGCCGCCCGGCAATCAAGAACCTGGTGATCCACGAGGTGCCGGACGCCTCCACCGAACTGGCCGAATTGCTCGGCGGCGCGGCGGATTGGATCTGGGATTTCGACCCTGACCAATTCAGCAATATCGGCGCCGTGCCAACGCTCACGGCGCAGCGGGCGGAGACGATGCGCGTCGGCTATGCGACGCTGGACGGCGCCGGCCGCACCGGCAAGGACAATCCGCTGACCAAGGAGAAGGTGCGCCAGGCGATCCTGTACGCGGTAGACCGCGAGACGATGGCGAAGCAGCTCATGCAAGGTGAGTCCCGCACGCTCGATACCCCTTGCTACCCGACGCAGTTCGGCTGTGACGCCAAGGCTGCAACGCATTACGGCTACGACCCGGCCAAGGCAAAGAAACTGCTGGCCGAAGCCGGCTATCCCAATGGTTTCGACACCACCTTGTATTCCTACCTGTTGCCGCAGTGGGTCGGGGCGTTGCAGAACTACCTGGCCGCCGTCGGCATCCGGGCCAAGGTGAACCAGATGCAGGTCGGCGCGGTGGTGCAGGCCAACCTGGAAGGCAAGACGCCGATCAACTTCGGCAGTTGGGGCAGCTACTCGATCAACGATGTCTCGGCATTCATGCCCTACTTCTTCGCCGGCGGCGGCGCGGACTATGCCCGCGACCCGGAGATCGAGGCGGCAGTCAAGGAGGGCGGCCAAACCACCGACCCGGCGAAGCGCAAGGAGCACTATGCAAAAGCGATCAAACTGATCACTGAGCGCGCCCTGTTCATGCCGGTCTTCACCTACGTCAAGACCTACGGCTACTCGAAGGAGCTGAACTTCCAGCCCTGGCCGGACGAGTTGCCGCGGTTCTTCCTGAGCAGTTGGAAATAAACCACTCAGTAGCCGAGTCCCATCAGGCGAGATGGCACTCCGCAACGCGGGACCGGATGCCGTCCTGTTCCGGCGGCTCAACCCGGCAGCGATCGAACACCGACGGGCAGCGCGGGTGGAAGCGGCAGCCGGCGGGGATGGCGGCCGGGTCCGGGTACTCGTTGCCGAGCGGCACGTCGGGAATGCCCAAGCCCGGTTCGGGCGTCAGCACGGACGCAAGCAGCGCCTGGGTGTAGGGGTGCGCCGGGGTGCCGAACATCTCGTCCACCGGCGCTTTCTCGACGACCCGGCCGAGGTACATCACCGCGACCTCGGTGGCGATGTGTTCCACCACGGCCAGGTTGTGGCTGATGAACAGCAGCGTCAGCCCGAGCCGCTGGCGCAGGTCTGCGAGCAGGTTGAGGATTTGCGCCTGCACCGACACGTCGAGCGCGCTGGTCGGCTCGTCGCAGATCACGATGCGCGGGCGCAGCGCCAGGGCGCGGGCAATCGCCACCCGCTGGCGCTGGCCGCCCGATAGCTGCGCCGGCAGCCGGCCCGCCATGTCCTCCGCAAGCCCGACCTGTTCCAAGGCGTCCAGCACACGTGGCCTGCGCTCGCGCCGCCCGATGCCCTGCGCGGCCAGCGGCAGGCCGACGATGTCGCGGACGCGCATCCGCGGGTTGAGCGAGGAGAACGGGTCCTGGAACACAGGCTGGATCAAGCGCGCCCTGGCCCAGCGGTCCAGCAACGACAAACGCTGGCCGTCCACCAGCACCTCCCCCGCGCTCGGCGGCAGCAGGCCGAGGATAACGCGCGCCAGGGTCGACTTGCCGCAGCCGGACTCGCCCACCACCCCCAGCACGTCCCCGGCGGCGAGCGAGAACGACACGCCGTCCACCGCCCGCACCACGCGCGCCGGCCGCCCCAGCCCGCCGCCTTGGCGGAACACCCGGCGCACGTCCCGCACTTCGATGGCCGGCCTGCTCACGCCGCTTCCGACGCGAACCAGCCAGGGGGCAGCCGGCAGGCATAGCTGTGCCCGGCTTCTCCCGGGCCGGCGTGCTGGACTGCCACCGGACGCGCGCATTCGGGCGCGGCGTGGGCGCAGCGGCCGCGGAACGGGCAACCTGCGAAGCCGGGCGGGATGCGCGGCACGACGCCGGGGATGCTGCCCAGGGCCTGGCCGCGCCGCACCCGGCCTGGTACAGGCACGCACGCCAGCAAGCCGCGCGTGTAAGGGTGGGACGGGGCCGCGAACACCTGACCGGCCGGCCCGGTCTCCACGATCTCCCCGGCATACATCACCGAAACGCGGTGGGCGACGCGCGCGACCACGCCCAAATCGTGGGTGATCAGCAGCACGGCCAATCCGAGATCCTGCTGCAACCCGGCCAGCAGGCGCAGGATCTGCGCCTGAATGGTCACGTCGAGCGCGGTGGTCGGCTCGTCGGCGATCAGCAGGGCCGGGTCGCACATCAGCGCGGTGGCGATCATCACCCGCTGGCGCAGCCCCCCGGAGAGTTGGTGCGGGAACTGGCCCAACCGCATCTCCGGCGCGGTGACGCCGACGCGGGCCAGCAGCCCGGCCGCCCGGTCCAGCCCCGACCGCCGCGAGACGCCCCGGTGACGTTGCAGCACCTCGGCCATCTGCGCCCCAATGGTGAACGCGGGGTTCAGGCTGGTCATCGGCTCCTGGAAGATCATCGCTATCTGATCGCCGCGCAGCCGGGCCATGCGCCGTTCCGGGAGCGCGAGCAGGTCGGTTCCGGAGAAACGGAGGCAGTCGGCGGACCGGCGCGCGCCGCGCGGCAACAGGCCCATGATCGCCAGCGATGAAACCGACTTGCCGCAGCCGGACTCGCCGACCACGCAGTGCGTCTCGCCGGCCTTGACGGTCAGGGAGATGCCGCGCACCGCCTCGGTCCGCGCGAACCCGACCCGCAGGCCGGCCACGTCCAGCACGGCGCTCATCCGCCGCGATCGGCGCCCATTAGGTCGCGCAGGCCGTCGCCGAGCAGGTTGATGCCGAGCACCAGGACAAACAAGGCAATACCGGGGATGACGATCACCCAAGGCTTGAAAAACATGTAGTTCTTGGCTTCCGAGATCATCAGGCCCCAGGACGGCAGCGGCGGCGGCACGCCCAGCCCCAGGAAAGACAGCGCCGCTTCCAGCAGGATCGCCAGCGCCATCTCCAGCGTCGCCACCACGATCAGGTGGTGGACGATGTTGGGCAGCACCTCGCGCAGCATGATGTGGGTGCGCGACGCCCCGGCGGCCCAGGCGGCAGCGACGTAGTCCAGGTTGCGTACCTGCATGGTGGTGCTGCGCGCCACTACGGCGAACCGCTCCCAGAGCAGCAGCCCGAGCGTGAGCACCACCACGGTCAAGGAACTGCCCACCAGCGCCACGACGGTCAGCGCCACCAGGATCAGCGGGATCGCCAGCCGGCACGTGACAACGAACATCACCACGTCATCAATCCGGCCGCCGAAGAAGCCGCCGAGCAGCCCGAGCGTGGTGCCGATCAGGCCGGAGCAGATCACGGTCAGCACGCCGATCAGCATGGAGATGCGCGCGCCGTAGATCAGCCGCGACAGGTAGTCGCGCCCGAGTTGGTCGGTGCCGAGAAGGTGCCCGGAGGAGCCGCCCATCCAAACGGGCGGCACCAGCCGGCGCGTCAGATCCTGAGCGAACGGGTCGTGCGGCGCCAGCAGCGGCGCCAGCAGCGCGACCAGGGCAACGCCGCCGACGATTGCCGCGCCAAGGCCGAACGCGAGGTGCCGCACCGCCGGCAGCCGAGGCCGCCGGGGCATGACGACGGCGGGCACGGCCTCGTTCATGCCGCGCGCAGCCGCGGGTCCAGCACCGCGTTCAGCAGGTCGGCCAGCAAGGTGAGGACGATGAAGATCACCGCCAGCACCATGACCACCGCCTGCACCACGGGAAAGTCGTTCTTGCTGATCGACTCCCACGCCAGATAACCGACGCCATGCACCGCGAACACAGACTCGATCACCACCGAGCCGCCCAGCATGAAGCCGAGCTGCACCGCCGCGATGGCCACCACCGGCATCGCCGCGTTGCGCAGCGCGTGGCCGAGCACGATCCGGCCGGACGACAGGCCCTTGGCCCGCGCGGTACGCACGTAGTCGGAGGCGAGCGCGTCGATCATGCCGCCGCGAGTCAGCCGCATCAGGGCCGGGATCGCCGAGAAGGCGAGAACGACGCCGGGCATGACGTAAGCCCCGCCAGGTCTGCACGCCGGAGATCGGCAGCCAGTGCAGGCGCAGACCGAACCAGATCACCAGCAGCAGCCCCAGCCAGAAGCTGGGCATGGCCTGCCCGAGCAGCGCGACGACCATCAATCCGCGGTCAAGCAGGCAGCCCTCGCGCAGCCCGGCCAGGATGCCGAGCGGGATCGCCACCACGACGGCGATGGCCAGGCCGATCAACCCCAGAGTGAGCGTGATCGGCAGCCGGGCCGCAATCAGGCCGGAGACCGGCGCGTGATAAAGAAATGACCGCCCGAGGTCGCCGCGCAACGCGTCGCCCAGCCAACCGAGAAATTGCATAGGCAACGGCCGGTCGAAACCGAAATCGTGGCGGATCGTCTCCACGTCCTGCAAGCTCGCGTTCGGCCCGGCCATCGAGACCGCAACGTCGCCCGACAGCCGGGTGAGCGCGAAGCTGACGACCAGCACCGTCATGCACACCAGGAGCGCCAGCGTCAGCCGGCGCAGGAGGAACCCAACCATGACAGCAGCGTAGGACGCCATGCTGCGGCGCGGCAAGCTGGATATCGGGACAGGCGCGATGACAGGTTCCGTAGCAAGCGTTGGATCCGGACGACCGGAGCGTTGAGCAGCGGGACTGGGATCGCTGCGCCTACACGTCTGCTCCGTGCAACACGGCTGGAGCGGATGCAGAAGGTGCTGGACGACGCGAACCTGAAACCCAGCTCGGCGCTGACCACCATCATGGGCAAGAACGGCCAAGCCATCACCCAGCCGCCGATTGCGGGGCAGGCTGATCCCGAACACCTGCTCGGCCTGGTGCAGCAAGGCGTGAAGGCGCCGCTGCTTGCGGCCGAGACGTGCGCAGTTCCGTCGCCCTAAACTGCCTGGACATGCAATCTCCGTTTGTCGTGAAGCCACGAACTCCCTAACCTCCTCTCCGTCAGCCAGGAACGAGGTGGCGGAAGCATGGGTGCGACAGGCCTCGAAGCAGTCGCCATCGGCAAATCCTTCGGTGCCTTCCAAGCGCTTCAGGACGTTTCGCTCGACATCGCCCCCGGCGAGTTCCTCACCCTGCTTGGGCCTTCCGGCTCCGGCAAGACCACGTTCCTGATGATCCTGGCCGGCTTCCAAAGTCCCTCGTCAGGCCGCCTGCTCAGCGCCGGCGTCGACATCACCGGCCGCCCGGCCGAAGCCCGCTCCTTCGGCATGGTATTTCAAGGCTACGCCCTGTTCCCGCACAAAACGGTCGAGCAGAACATCGCCTTTCCCTTGCAGGTCCGGGGCTTCCCGCGCCATGACATCGCCCGGCGCGTCGCGGCCATGGTCGCCCGCGTCGGCCTGCAGGGCCACGAGGCCAAGCGCCCGGCACAGCTCTCCGGCGGTCAGCAGCAGCGCGTCGCCCTCGCCCGCGCCCTCGTGTTCGAGCCCGCCGTCCTGCTGCTCGACGAGCCGTTCTCGGCGCTGGACAAGCACCTGCGCCTGCGCATGCAGGATGAGGTCAGGCGCTTGCACGACGAACTCGGTGCCACCTTCGTCTTCGTCACCCACGACCAGAGCGAGGCCCTCTCGCTGTCGGACCGCATCGCCGTCTTCGACCATGGCCGCCTGCTGCAAGCCGGCACCCCGCAAGACCTCTACGAACGCCCCGCCAGCCGCTTCGTCGCCAGCTTCCTGGGCGAGATCAACCTGCTCCCGCTGGAGACCGTCGGCCATTGCAGCCAGGGTGTCAGCGGATTGTTCGAAGGCCGCCGCCTGAGCGCTCCGCCCCAAGCTCATGCCGGCGGCCGAGCCGTCCTCGCCGTCCGCCCCGAGCACATGGTTCTCTCGCCCGCGTGCCATCCCGAATGCAACGGCGTCCCCGCCTCTATCACCGCCACCGCCTATCTCGGCCCCACCACCCGTCTCGGCCTGGAAACCCGCTCCGGCGCCCCGCTCACTGTCACGCTTCCCTCCCAGGCCGCCGCCGAGGCGCTCGCCCAAGGCCCGGACCTCTGGGTCTCCTGGCCCGCCGACAAAGGATACCTCCTCCCCGACGCCCACTGACCGACACTGTAGGAACACGCCGATGACCGACGCCGCCCGCAAAGACCGCCTGGACATCCTCGTTGCCAAACCCCGGATCGGCCGCCGCCGCTTCGTAGAACTGGCCGCGGTTGCGCTCGGCGCCGGGTCACTGGCATCGCACGACGCCGAGGCGGCCGGGAAACAGCTCGTCCTGGTCAACTGGGGCGGCGACGCCATCAAGGCCTACAACGAGGCTTTCGGCGTGCCGTTCGAGAAGGCCACCGGCATCACGGTCAAGGAGGACGGCTCCGGCCCGAGCGAGGGCGCCATCATGGCCCAGCATAAAAGCGGCAACCCGACCTGGGACATCGTCGACGCCGACCCGTTCTCCGCCATCGCCCTCGGCAAGCAGGGCATGATCGAGCCGATCGACTATGCCGTCGTCGACAAGGCCAAGATGCGCCCGGGCTTCGGCTGGGACTACGCCGCCTCCACCTACTTCTTCTCCTACGTCATCGCCTACGACGCCTCGCGCTACGGCAAGGAGGCGCCGTCCAGCATGGCGGACTTCTTCGATGCCAAGAAGTTCCCCGGCAAGCGCTCGATGTACAAGTGGGGCAGCGGCATGTGGGAAGCGGCCCTCATGGCCGACGGCGTTGCACCCGACAAGCTCTACCCGCTCGACCTCAAGCGCGCCAATGACAAGATCGCCGCCTTCAAGGACAACATCGTCTCCTTCTGGGGCGGGGGCGCGGCGAGCCAGCAGGTGATGCTGAGCGGCGACGCCTCCATGGCCCTGCTGTGGTCCACGCGCGCCTCCGTGCTGGAGCGCGACACCGGCGGCCAGATCAAGTTCACCTGGAACCAGGGCGTCATCTCCCCCGGCGCCCTGGCCGTCATCAAGAACAACCCTGGCGGCGCCGCCGAGGCCATGCGCTTCATCGCCAGCACCCAGGACCCGAAGAAGCAGCTCGTCATGTTCGATATCCTCGGCCAAGGCCCGGGCAATCCCGCAACGGACGCGCTGATCCCCGCCGGACAACGCCGCTTCAACCCCGTCGATCCGGCCAACATGAAGCAGCAGGTCGCCCTCGACACGCCGTGGTATGCCGAGAACTACGGCAAGGCGCTGGAAGCCTACACCAAGGTCATCTCCGCCTGACCCCGGTGCAGGCAGCCGACGCGCCGCCGATCGCTGAACGCCGGACGCCCGTCGTGCGCAGCCGCCCGGCCCGGCGGCGCATCCGCCTGCCCACGGCCCTTCTGCTGACCGCGCCCTTGCTGCTGGCGCTCATCGCCCTCTACATCGTCCCCTTCCTCGGGGTCGCCGCCTGGAGCGTCACCTTGCCCACGCCCGGCCTCGGCCAATACGCCAAGCTCGCCACGGACCCGCTCGTCATCTCCGTCTTCCTCCGCACCGCCCGCATCTGCGCCATCGTCACCCTCCTCGCCGTCATGGGCGCTTATGCCATCACCTACGTTTGGGTCCGCAGCAGCCGCCCCATGCGCCGGGCCATCGAGCTGTGCATCTTCGTCCCGTTCTGGATCTCGCTGCTCACTCGTGCCTTCGGCTGGCTCGCCCTCCTCTCCAGCCGCGGCCTCGTCAACGCCGCGCTGCAAGCGCTCGGCCTGACCGACGCGCCTATCATGCTCGTGCGCAATGAGTTCGGCGTCGTCGTCGGCATGGTCCATGTGCTGATCCCCTTCGCCGTGTTCCCGTTGGCCTCGGCCATGCGCGCCGTCGACGAGCGCGTGCTGCTCGCCGCCATCGGCATGGGCGCGTCCCGCTTGCGCACCTTCTGGACCATTTTCCTACCGATGACGGCGCCGGGCATTGCGGGGGCGACATTGATCACCTTCGTCTTCACCCTCGGCTTCTTCGTCACCCCGGCGCTGCTTGGCGGCGGGCGCAGCGTTATGGTCGCCGAGCTCGTCTATATCCGCATGTTCCAAAGCCCGAACTGGGGCATGGGGGCGGCGGTCAGCGTCGCGCTCGTGCTCGCCGTCGCCCTCCTGATGGCGGCCGGCTACCGCTTCGCCCGCCCGGCCCTGCTCGGCACGCAGCGATGACCGCCACCCGCCCCGGCCCGCTCGGCATGGCACTCGCCATCCTGGTCGCGGTATTCCTGCTGATGCCGCTGCTCGCCGTAGTGCCGATCTCGTTCACCCCGGCGCGCTACTTATCGATGCCCAAGGGCGAGCTCTCGTTGATCCACTACCAAGAACTGCTCAGCAACCCGAGTTGGTTGGCAAGCGTGCTGCTCAGCCTGCGCATCGGCCTGCTCACAAGCCTGGTCTCCACTGCCCTCGCCCTTGCCTTCTCGCTCGGCGTCTGGATGTTCCAGCCCCGCTTCGCCGGCCTGCTGGTCGGCCTCGTGCTGCTGCCGATGGTCGTGCCGCCAGTGGTCTCGGCCATGACGTTTTACTTCCTGCTCACCAGCCTCTCCAAAATCAACGACGTGGTCGGCTACGACACCTGGCCCGGCGTCATGCTGGCCCACGTGGTCATGACTGTCCCGTTCGCTGTCGTACTTCTCCTGGTGTCGCTGTCGCAGGTGGACCGCAGCATCGACCTCGCCGCCCGCGGGCTCGGCGCCAGTCCCATGCAGCGGGCGTTCGGCGTTATCCTGCCCAACATCCGCTTCGGCATCCTCACCGCCGCGCTGCTCGTCTTCGTGCTCTCCTGGGAGGAGATTGGCGTCACCCTGTTCATCACCAGCGTCAACGCCGTCACGCTGCCGCGCTTGATGTGGATGGGCGTTCACGACAACATCGATCCGGCCATCGCATCCATCTCCGTCGTCCTGATCGTCATCGTTACCCTGGCGCTTGCCGCCCGCATGTGGCTCTCACGCGCCGATACCGCCTGAAAGGAATCGTTTCACGTGGAACAGGTTTTTGGACGTCGCGACATGATCGCCCCCGCGAAGCTCAAGGCGCTCAGCACCCGTTCCGACGCCGCCGGCTTCGCCCGGCTCGGCAGCCACCTAGGCGCCATCGCGCTATGCAGCGTGGCCCTGGCCCTCGCCTGGGGTACGTGGTGGATGTTGCCGGCCTTCGTGGCGCAAGGCGTCCTGATCAACTTCCTCTACGCCGGCCAGCACGAGATGAGCCACTCGACGGTGTTCCGCAGCCGGCGGCTCAACAAACTGTTCGGACGCTTGTTCGGCTTCGTGCTGATCTACCCGCGCGATTTTGACCAGATCCAGCATTTCGCCCACCACCGCTTCACCCAGCTTTGGGACGGCGACGGCGAGCTGGCGCGGGACCGCTACTCCCTTGCTTCCTACCTGCTCTGGGTGCTCGGGCCGACCTACTGGTACACCCGCGTGCGCCGGGTGGCGCGCTTCTCGCTCGGCATCGTCACCGAGCCTTATCTCCCTGATGCCCGCAAACCCGGCCTCATCCGCGAGGCCCGATGGCACCTTGCCGGCTACGGCCTGATCGCCGCCGTCTCGGTCATGATGGGAAGCTGGCTGGCCGCCGAACTGTGGCTGCTGCCGATGCTGCTGCTGAAGCCGGTGCATCAATTGCAGAACACCATCGAGCACCTTGGCCTGCCGCACGTGGACAGCATCACCGAGAACACCCGCAGCACGCGCACCAACGCGCTCATGCGCTGGCTGTGCTGGAACATGCAATACCACACCGCCCATCACGCCTTCCCGGGCGTGCCGTGCTATAAGCTCGCCGAGCTGCACCGGACGATCTTCGACGAGCGTGGCCAGTGTCCGCCGAGCATGTCGTATCTCGGCTTCCAATGGGCCGTGGTCAAAGCGTTCCGGCATGGGCGCACGGAGGCCGACTACCCGGACGGCCGTATCTGGATCGGCGACGACACCGACCTTGAGCCGGTCGCGCCCCGGGTCCGCGCAGGCGGGACGGCGTAGGCCGGGTGGCGCTCAAAGTGTATCAGTCGCTCTGGGCCACGGAGCAGCGTTGTCCGGGCGTGGCCGAACTGCCCGTGTCCGAGCGGTTTGACCGAGTGCGCGATGCCGGGTTCGACGGGATGGGGATCGACCTTGGCGCGCTGGACCTCGCAGCGGCGCAACGCCTCGTGCCGGAGTTCGCCCGAACCGGCCTGGCCGGGCTGCTGACCGCGTTTCCGCAGTCGGTCGAGGACCTCCGCCCGGCGCTGCATCTGGCCAAGGAGATCGGCGCGCCGTTCGTCATCGTGATCGGGCAGGTGATGCCGCTCGCGGTGGCCGACATGGCGCCGGTCATTCGTGACTGGCAGGCGCTGGCACGGCAGGAAGGCGTGCCGATCCAATTCGAGACGCACCGCGATTGCATCACCAACGACCTGTTCGCGACCTTGCTGCTGCTCGATGCCGTTCCCGGGATGCAGCTCAGCGCCGACCTGTCGCACTACGTGGTGGCCCGCGAGATGATGCAGCCGATCCGACCCGCCTATCAGGAGCAGATCGGGCGCATCCTGGACCGGGCGGATTCATTTCAGGGTCGGGTCGGCAACCGCTGCCAGGTGCAGGCGCCGCTGCACTTCCCGCAGCACCAGGTCTGGGTCGAGACGTTCCGGGCCTGGTGGCGGCAAGGCTTCGCGGCATGGCAGGCGCGGGAGACGCAGGAACGGGACTGCGTGTTCCTCTGCGAGCTCGGGCCGCGCGACTACGCCATCACCGGCCCGGACGGCGAGGAGCTGTCGGACCGCTGGCAGGAGGCGTTGCTGCTGAAACGCTGGGCGCATGAGGATTGGGCCGCGGCGTCCGCGCAAGCGGCTGTCCTGGCATGAACCAGGCGGAATGGGATCAGCGGGTGGAGCTTGCCGCGTGCTACCGGCTGCTCGCGTATTACAGGATGACCGACCTGATCTACACCCATGCCACGGCGCGGGTGCCCGATGAGCCGGGCCACTTCCTGATCAATCCCTATGGCCAGCGCTGGGAGGAGATCACCGCCTCCTCCCTGGTCAAGATCGGCGTCGATGGCGAGAAGGTCGGCGACACCCCGCAACAGGTCAATCCGGCCGGCTTCACCATCCACAGCGCCATTCACATGGCCCGGCACGACGCCTCCTGCGTAATCCATACCCATACCCGCGCCGGCATGGCCGTCTCGGCCTTGCGGGACGGGTTGCTGCCGCTGAACCAGGTGGCGCTACAGTTCTACGGGCGGCTCGGCACGCACGATTACGAAGGCATCGCACTCGACCTCGACGAACGGCAACGATTGATCCATGACCTCGGGCAGCATTGCGGCCTCATCCTGCGCAACCATGGCTTGCTGACGGTCGGGCGCAGCATGGCCGAGGCGTTCAGCCTGATGTTCGCGCTCAATCATGCCTGCGAGGTGCAAGTGGCAACCTTGTCAATGGGGCAGCCGATCGTGCTGCCGCCGCATGAGGCGTGCGAGCGGGTGGCCCGGCAATGCGAGCAGATGAGCCTGGATGACGGCGATCTGTCGCTGGAATGGGCCGCGCATCGCCGCATGTTGGACGCGCTGGACCCATCCTATAAAACCTAGGAGTGCAAGCCCATGAGCCAGGCCGCCTTCGACTGGACCCTTCCCGCCGCCGCCTACCGCGACCCGGCAAACTTCGAGCGCGAGCGGCAGGAGATTTTCGCCCGCAACTGGATGCTGTTCTCGTGGTCCGAGCGGCTGCGCCCCGGCGAGTACGTGACCGGGACGCTGGCCGGGTATCCGGTGTTCGTCCTGCGCGACGAGGCCGGCAAGGTCCGCGCCTTTCACAACGTGTGCCGGCACAGGGGCGCGCAATTATTGGGCGCCGAGCATGGCCGGTGCGGCAGCCTCGTCGTCTGCCCCTATCATAGCTGGAGCTACACGACGGACGGGCGGCTCAAGAAGGCAACCGAGTTCGGGGATGGCATCGCGTTCGACCGCGACGAATGGGGGCTGTACGCCATCGAGGCCGAGGAGTGGCGCGGGCTCGTGTTCCTGCGCCTCAAGCCCGACGGCCCGAGCCTGCGCGCCTGGCTTGGCCCGATCGACGCCATGGCTGCGGACTATCCGCTAGAGGGGCAGCATTATTTCAGTTCCAAGGACCGCGACTGCGAGGTGGATTGGAAGACCTACGGAGAGAACTACCTCGAATGCTACCATTGCCGGACCATGCACCCCGGCCTCTGCGCCGCGATGGATATCAATGCCTATCGCATCGACACCCACCGGCAAGAGAAAGTGTTCCATCTCCATGCCCCGAGGCGCGACGGCGGGCTCACGCGCGGGCTGTATTTCTACCGCTTCCCGTCGCTGATGCTCAATCTGTATGACTGGGGTAGTTCCATCGCGACGATCGAGCCGCTGGGGCCGGGGCGGATCCGGCATATCAACTGGTACTTCTTCGCCGACGTGTCGCCGGAGAAAGCGGAGGAGAACCGGCGGTCGGCGGAGTGGTCGGCGCAGATCATCTCCGAGGACTTGGCGATTATCACCGGCGTGCAGCGCAACCTGAATACCGGGGTATATCGCCGCGGGCCGCTGTCGCCGAAATACGAATATGCGGTGAAGGCGTTCCAGGAGATGGTGACGGAGGAACTGTCGCCTCGGGCGCCGCATCGCATGGCGGCTGAGTGATGGAGGGGCCGATGAGCACGCCGGATGCAACGGTCGGCAAGAGCTACGACGCCATCATCATCGGAGCCGGGCATAACGGGCTGGTCTGCGGGACGTACCTGGCGCGTGCGGGCTTGAAGGTGCTGATCCTGGAGCGCCGCGATGTCGTGGGCGGGGCGGCGGTGACGGAGGAGATCGCGCCCGGGTTCCGCAGCTCGATCTTTTCCTACCTGATGAGCTTGCTGCATCCGCGCATCATCGAGGAGCTGGAGTTGAAGCGGCACGGGCTTGAGGTGCTGCCGTGCTCGGACATGGTCTCGCCGCTGGCGGGCGACGACTACATCCTGTTCTCCGACGACATCAAGAAGACGCAGGCGAGCTTCGCCAAGTTCTCGAAAGCGGACGCCGAGATCTACCCGGCGTTCGACCGCTACCTGAACGACGCCGCCGACATTGTCCGCAAGCTGCTGTGGGAAACGCCGGTCGATCCGACCAAGGGCGACTGGCGCAGCTTCCGGGACGGCGCCTCGCTGCTGTGGCGCTACCGCAAGGTGGGGCGGAAGCTGTACCGCATCGCCGACATGCTGACGATGAGCGCCTACGACTTCCTGCGCGAGTGGTTCGAGGACGAGCGGGTGATGGCGGTGCTGGCCTATTACGCCTCCATCGGCACGTTCGCCGGGCCGAAGTCGCCGGGGTCGGCCTACGTGATCATGCACCACATCATGGGCGAGCACACCGGGGCGGGCGGTTGGGGGTTCATCAAGGGCGGCATGGGCGGCATCACCCAGGCCCTGGCGGCGGCGGCGCGGGAGAAGGGCGTCGACATCGTGACCGGGGCCGACATCAAGGAGGTCCGCATCCTGGGCGGGCGGGCAACGTCGGTGGCGACGGCGGGCGGCGAGACCTATTCGGCGCGAGCGATCGTCTCCAATGCCAGCGCCAAGACGCTGTACCTCGACATGATCGGGGCCGAGCATCTGCCAGCCGACGTGCTGCGGGAGATCAAGAACTACCGGACGTTCTCGACGGCGTTCAAGATGAACATCGCCTGCGAGCGGCCGCCGCAATACCGCATCCTGGAGCAGGTGCGGCGGGATGGCGTGCTCGGCAACTTCGCCTACCCCACGTACATGCATATCGCGCCGGACATCGACTACCTGGAACGCGCCTACGACGACGCCAAGCACGGCTGGTTCTCGGCGCGTCCGTTCATCACGCCGGTGACGCCGACGATGGTGGATGACACGCTGGCGCCGCCGGGCAAGCACGTGGTGAACCTGTTCGGAGGCCATGCGCCGTACACGCTGAAGGGGGGCGACTGGGCGGAGGAGAAAGAGAACTTCCGCAAGACGGTGTTCGACACGATCGAGGAGTATGCGCCGGGGTTCTCGAGCGACGTGATCGAGGCGCAGCTTCTGGTGGCGCCGGATATCGAGCGAATCGTCAACTTGCCGCAGGGGCATATCTTCCATGGCGAGCTGTCGCCGGACCAGTTGTTCTTTCAGCGCCCGGTTTCGGGATATGCGGATTACCGGACGCCGTTGAAGGGTCTGTATGTCTGCGGGGCGTCGATGCATCCGGGAGGCGGGGTGTCGGGCATTCCGGGGTATAACGCCGGGCGGGAGGTGCTGAAGGACATCAAGCGGCGGCGGGCTTGAGGGCGGCGTCGAGCGGATGGTGGCAGGTGAAGCGGTGTTCCGCTTTCGGGAATGACGTGGCCGGAGCCTGCGAGCGGCAATCGTTTCGGGCGCGCGGGCACCGCGGATGGAATTCGCACCCAGAGGGACGGCGCAGCAGGCTTGGCACCTCGCCGGAGATTGTCACCCGGCGCCGGGCCGCATCCGGGTCAGGCTCCGGGTTGGCCGAGAGGAGGGCCTCGGTGTAGGGGTGCCTTGGATTGAAGAACACGTCCTCCGTCGGCCCCTGCTCGACGAAGCGGCCGAGGTACATGATCGCCATGCGGTCGGTGACGTGCCGCACGACATTCAAGTTGTGGGTGATGACCAGGATCGCGACTCCCAACCGCGCTTGCAACGCGCCGAGCAGGTTGAGGACCTCGGCCTGGACCGAGACGTCGAGGCCGGCGGTGGGTTCGTCGGCGACGATCAGCTTCGGGTCGAGCGCCAGGGCGCGGGCAACGCCGACGCGGCGGGCCTGGCCGCCGGAGAGCTGGTGCGGGAAGCGGGCGGCAATTTCAGGGGCCAGGCCGACCATTGCCAGGAGGCGGGCGGCCTCGTCGCCAAGGTTGCGGCGCTTGATGCCGTGGATGCGGAATGGCTCGGTGATGAGGGAGCGCACCGTCAGCCGCGGGGAGAGCGAGCCGACCGGGTCCTGCCACATCATCGCCATCTCGCGGCGCAGTCCGGCGTCGCGGCCAGCAACAGGCCGGCCTTCGAAGCGGATCGACCCGGCGGCGGGACGCGTCAGGCCGGCGAGGGTTCGGGCGATGGTGGATTTGCCGCAACCGCTCTCGCCGACCAGACCGAGCGTCTCGCCGCGGCGCAAGGCGAAGGAAACGTCGCAGACGGCGTCGATATGCGGGTCCGGGACGCGGCGGAGCAGCGCCCGCACCCCGCCCATCGTGCGATAGCGCACGCGGAGGTTCTCGACTTCGAGCAGCGCAGTCATGCGGCGACGGCCGCGCCGTCCAGCAGGTAGCAACGCGCCCGGTGCTGCTCGCCGGCGGCCAGGTAGGCGGGGGGATGCTCGTGGCCGCAGCGGGCGAATGCTTTCGGGCAACGGGCCTTGAAGATGCAGCCGCCGGGGACTTGGCGCAGATTCGGCAGCTCGCCGGGGATGGTCGGCAGGGTGCGGGTTTTCTGCTTGATGCGGCCGGGGTCGCAGTTGAACAGGGCTTGCGTGTAGGGGTGTGCCGGGTGGCGAAAGATGTCGCGCACGGCGCCCTGCTCGACCACCTCGCCAGCGTACATGACGACCACGTCGTCGCACAGCTCGGCCACCGTTCCCAGGTGGTGCGAGACGAAGACAACGGAGCAGCCGAGGCCGCGCTGCAGGTCCCGCAGCAGGCCGATGATCTGCATTTCCAGGGTTGCATCGAGGGCGGAGGTGGGTTCGTCGGCGATCAGCAGGGCGGGCCGGGTCAGGAGGGCCATGGCGATGCACAGGCGCTGCCTCATGCCGCCGGAGAGGTGGTGGGGATAGGCGTCGAGCCGGCTGGCGGCATCGGCGATGCCGACGCGTTCCAGCATGGCCGCGGCGCGGCGGCGCTTCTCGGCCTTGCTGATGGCTTGGCGGTATTGGATCTCGGTCATCTGCTGGCCGACGCTCGTGACCGGATTGAGCGCGGTCATCGGATCCTGGAACACCATTGCGATCCGCTGCCCACGAATCGCGCGGATGGCGTTCGGAGGAAGCTTGAGCAGGTTGACGCCCTCGAACGCTACTTCGCCGCCGGTGATGTCGGCGTTGGCGGGCAGGAGGTGGACCAGGCTGTGGGCGACGGTGGATTTGCCGCAGCCGCTCTCACCGACGATGCCGATGATGCGGCCCTTCAAGATGTCGAAGCTGACGTTGCGCAGCGCGTGCAGGCGGCCCCGGGGCGTGCCGAAATCCAGCGAGAGATTACGCACGGAGAGCAGGGGCTCGCTCATAGATCCCGCCGGAGCTTGGGGTCGAACATGTCGCGCAGGGCCTCGCCGAGGAAGGTGAAGCCCAACGTCACGATGACGATCGGCGCGCTGCCGGCTATGACGGGCCAGGGGGAATTGCGGATAACGCCGTAGCCGTCGTTGAGGATCGTGCCCCAGGAGGGGGTGGGGGGGCGGACGCCCATGCCGAGGAAGCTCAGCCCGGCCTCAGTGGCAATCACCAGCGGCACGTCCATGCTGACCAGGATCAGGAGCGGGCCGATCACGTTGGGCAGGACGTGGACGAGCAGCAGCCGGGCGGTGCCGGCGCCCATGGCGCGCTCGGCCAGGATGAATTCGGCCGAGCGCAGCGACTGCGTCTGGGTGCGGACGATGCGGGCGTAGATCGGCACCGAGGTGACGGCGACGACCAGGATGACGGTATGCAGGCTCGGGCCGAGCAAGGTGACGAGGGCGAGGCCGAAGATGATCACCGGGAAGGCGCGCACTGCGTCCAGCGCCAGCAGCAGCCCGTTATCGAGCCAGCGCGGACCGAATCCGGCCAGGAGGCCGAGCGCCAGGCCGAGGGTGAGGGCGGTGGAGAGGGTGGCCAGGGCCACCAGCATGGCGATGCGGCTGCCCGCGACGACGCGGGACAGGGTGTCGCGCCCGAGCTGGTCGGTGCCAAGCCAATGAGCTGTGGACGGCGGAGCGAGGCGGGGGCCGGTGAAGATCTTGACCGGGTCGTAGGGCACGATCCAGGGAGCCAGCAGGGCCGCCAGCAGGACGACGGCCACCAAAACCAAGCCGAACAGGCCGAGCGGGTTGGCGGCGAACTGGCCAGCGACCCGGCGCAACGCCCCTGGTTCGCGATAGGCCGTCCCGACCGATGCGGAGGCGCTCATGCCAGGCCTTCGCGCACGCGCGGATCGAGCCAGGCGTTGACCAGATCGGAAACCAGCGTCGCCGTGACGATGAGGCCGGTGGTGACCAGCACGCAGCCGAGCACGATGGGATAGTTGCGGCCGTTGACCGCCCGGACGATCAGCGCGCCGACGCCGGGGCGGGCGAAGATGACCTCGGCGAACACCGAGGCGGACAGCAGGTAGGCGACGCCGGCGCCGAGCAAGGTGATGGCGGGCAGCACGGCGATGCGGAGCGCGTAGGTGGCGACGACCGTGCGCTCCGGCAGGCCGAAGGCGCGGGCCATGCGGACGTGGTTGTCGCCCAAGACTTCCAGCATTGAGGCGCGGACGATGCGGGACAGGTAGCCGACCCAGGAGATGCCGACCGCAAAGGCCGGCAGTATGAGGTGCCGTAAGCCGTCGACGAAGCCCTCGCCCGCGCCGGTGGCCGGGAACCAGTGCAGGCCGACGGCGAAGGCGAGCAGGGTGTAAAGCGCCATGACGAAGGAGGGGATCGAGATGGTGCTGACCGAGAGCACGCCGGTCAGCTTGTCGGCGAACGAGTTGCGGCGGATGGCGGAGTAGCAGCCGAGCGGGATGCCGAGCAGGGCGGCCCAAGTGATGGCGGAGGCGATCAGGACGATGGTGTAGGGCAGTTGCTCGAAGACGATGGCGGAGACGGCGCGGCCGGTGAAGACGTCCACGCCCATGTTGCCGCGCAGCAGGTTGTCGAAGAAGATGAGCATCTGGGTGGCGAACGGCTTGTCGAGGCCCATGGCGACGCGGGTGCGCTCGATCAGCTCCGGGGTGGCGCGGGGGCCGAGCACCATCACCGCCGGGTCGCCCGGCACGAGGTGCAGCATGACGTTCAGCAGCATCACCGCGACGACAACGACGGCGAGGGACAGCAGCAATCGGCGGAGGGTGTAGGTCCACACGGGCCGGCGTCGCGTCGCGGGCGTCAGGCGTGCTCGAAGTAGCGGTAGAGCGGGCGTCCGTCCGGGCGCAGGGCGGGCTTGGCGCTGTCGCGGAACATGACCGGGCTGCCTTCGTGGGTGACGAAGCGGTAGGCGCCGGACTGCTCCATCAGGTCCTGCATCTTCTGATACATGGCGCCGCGCTTCTCCTTGTCGGTCTCGCTGACTGCGGCTTTGTTCAACTTGTCGAATTCGGGGCTGGAGAAGCGCTCCCAGTTCCATTTGCCGATCTGGTCCGTGGTGAACCATTGGGTGGCGTAGTAGGGGTCCGGCAGCATGGAGAAGCGGTTGACGATCAGTTGGATGCGCTTCCAGCGGTCGCCCTCTTTCTCCATGCCCATGGTCCAGAACGAGCCGGAATCCTGCACGTTGACCTGGGCGGTAATGCCGATCTGGGCGAGTTGGGCCTGGATCACCTCGGCGATGGTTTTCCAGGTCGAGGCGTTCAGGGTGTCGATGGTGATCGTGCCTTGCGGGCCGCCGGCTTTCTGCAAATAGGCGCGGGCCTTATCGGGGTCGCCTTCGGGCGGCACGATGGCTTTCGGGCGGTGGCCGAGCAGGCCGGGGGCGATCAGGCCGGTCGCGGGCTTGGCCTGGCCGAAATAGGCGGCGTCCATGATCTGCGGCAGGTTGATCGCGTACTGGACCGCCTTGCGCATGTTCTCGTCCTTGAGCGCCGGGTTGTCCATGTTCATGCCGACCCAGACATAGTAAAGCGATGGGAAGCGTTCGACCTTGGTCTTGGCGGGCGGGCTGGCCTCCAGGTCCTTCACCGAGGCGAGGCTGATGCCGGTGAAGTTGAGGTCGCCGGCCTGATAGGCGATCTCGGCGGTTTTCACGTCGTCCATCGGGTGGATGCGGATTTCGTCGAAGCCGGGCGCCGGGCCGTGCC
Organism: Acidobacteriaceae bacterium; assembly: GCA_965218545.1. Classification (GTDB taxonomy): domain Bacteria; phylum Acidobacteriota; class Terriglobia; order Terriglobales; family Acidobacteriaceae; genus EB88. Next base: position 814,443 of record CBDCLB010000003.1, read on the forward strand.
AATCCGGGTTGCGGAGCAGCTTGACGTATTGGCCGGGCTTCCACTCGCCCAGCACGTAGGGGCCGGAGCAGGCTGGCACCTTCATGCCGAAGTCGCCGCCGTCCGGCTTGATTGCCAGCACCGCCTTCTTCGAGACGATGTGGCCGACGCCGTAGGGAAGGGCCACGATGTCGAGTGGCTCGAAGGGGGATTTGAGCACGATCACGCCGGAATACTTGCCAGTCACCTCGACATGGTCGAGCGGTCCCCAGTCGCCTTTAACCGGGCTGTCGTGCTGGATGACGCGCTCGAAGGAGAACTTCACGTCGTCGGCGGTCATCTCGCCGAAGCCGTCGGTGAACATGATGCCGGGCTTGAGCTTGAAGCGGATGTGGGTCGGGTCGGTCTGTTCCAGCTCCTCGGCGGCTTGCAGCTCGGTCTGCCATTGCGTGCCGGGCTTGTAGTGCGAGAGCTTGGAATAGAGGCAGTTCATGACATCGACGTTGTAGGCGTTCTGGTAGAAGCCGGGATCGAGCTTGTCGATGTCGGCGTAAGAGCGCGCGTTCAACACGGTGCCGGTTTGGGCCCAGACGGCGGTGGTGACTGGCATCGAGGACGCCGCAAGCCCGGCGGCTGCGACGCCTTTCAGGACGCTGCGCCGGCTTGGGTCAGTCGGTTTGCTCATGCCGGGCTCTCCTTTGATGGGCGCGTTAGTCACAGAAACGTTAGACGCTCCAACCTGCGTTAGGAAGTGTTTGTGCGCCTCAGCTTGACTTTGGCCCTTTTCAGGCTGGGTAGCACGCGGCTTCGGTGAGGTTGTCGAGGAGCGCGCGCGGGATTGTTGCCATGTTCTGGGCCTGCCGGGACGTCGAGAAAGCCTGTGCGATCCAGAGCTGGCGACGCACGGCGGCGAGGGCGTCGGAGAAGGTGACGTCAGGCTTGGCATACCAGGCGGCGCGCCTGGGCAGGACGAGGCCGCGCGCGGCCAGGTCGCTGGCCCAGAGCGCGACGAGCGAGAACAGGGCGAGCAGGCATGGGGTGGTGCGGGCGATGGCCAGGTCCGACCATTGGCGCTGCGTTTCCACGCCCAGGTGCCGGCGCACCTCGGCGAAGGTCACCTCGATGGACCAGCGGCGCACGAACAGCTGCAGGATGGTGAGTGGGTCGGTGGCCTGGTCCGTGCACAGGAACGCCTGCGGCTCGAACTCGCCGGCCGGGTCTCGGACCAGCACCCAGCGGACCGGCACTTGCTTGCCGGGGTGGTACCAGAGTGCCGTGCCCGACACGACGTCGAGCCGGCGTTCGCCCTGCCCATACCAGCCCATGATCGTGACGCGCTGCCACTCTGTTTTCGGGTCGGCCAGGCGTTGGAGCAGCGTCGGCTGGCGCGCACCGGACACGCGCGGGCGGCCCTTCGTCCCGGGCAGCCGCGGCGGCGGCGGGTCGAACAAGCGCGCATCAAGCCGCAGCCGGGTGATCACGGTGACATGCCGGCACACGGCTGCGAGCAACTCGATGGCTGCGTAGCTGCTGTCGGCGATGGCGATGACCTTTCTGTCCGGCAGCCAGCGCGCGAGCAGGAGCAGCAACTGGCGTGCCCAGTCGGTCAGCAGCTTGTGCCGGCGCCCTTGCGTTTGGGCGTAGCGCTCGGACGGCGCCAGCGCGGCGAGGAACGGGAGTGCCCAAACCCGCCCAGCAGCGCACGGGACGGGTGCAAGCAGCATGAGGCTGATCCAACGCAGGCCGGATGCTTTGACGAAGTGGCCGTGGCTGGAGCGCACGGGATCACGGTAAATGCCGCGCGCCTTGATCCTTGTCCCCCAGCGGCGCTCAATGGTTTCGTCGATCCCGACCACAACAGGACCGCTCGGAACGAAGGCTGCAACCAGCAGGCCGAGCAGGCAACGTGCTGCAGCCTGACCAGACCAGCGGCTGCGGTTCAGCACGCGATGGTAGTTGGTGAAGGTGGCCGCCCCGCGCAGCCCCACGCTGCTCAGCGCCGCGGCAACGGTGCGCCGCCCCGGCGACAGAACGGCACCTGCGACGAGCACCAGCAGGTTGGACCAAGTCGGGCGGGTGAAGCACCCGGAGAACGGCGCCATCCAGGCGCCAAGGGGACCTGAGGCGGGATCGGGGTCGGCTTGCCTTGCCATGACGGGCTCGCGGTGGTGTCGTTGCCGCCGGACAACTCCGCACGCCTCGAAAGGATCGCTCGTGCCGGCCAGCGACCCCATGCGGGAGCGCATCGAGGCCTTCAACCAAGCCCGCGGCGGAGGCGTCGCCGTGCACAAGGCGGGGCGCGGCTATTCGCTGGTGAGCGAGCGCACCGGTGCGCCGCTGGCCAGGCTCAAGCCTGCTGGGAACGCCGACACGGTCCAGGTGCTCTGGTGGAACGGCCAGCGCTGGGGCGCCTCAGGGCCGTTCGGCATCGCCACCATGCCGCTCGACGCAGCGCTCGACTACATCGCCTCCGAGCCGCACTTCTGGATCAACGCATGACTAGGAATGGCCAAAGTCAAGCTAAGAGCCTGTTTGACTATGCCATGTTGTATTCGTGGCGGTGATAGGCTCGCAGCAGGCGGTGGCAGTTGGCGATGCTTACGGCGTCCTCGGCGGCAGCCGGGCTTTGCTCCAGGTTGCGGGTGAGGCGGTGCCAGCGGTTGCTCAGCGTGCCGCAGGTCGCCTCGATGCGCCAGCGCAGCGGCAGCGGCTGGAAGCCCTTCACGTCCGCGTCTCGGGTCGTGACCTGCACGTCCACGCTGTGGTCCTGGGCGGCCTGCGCCATGCGCGGCCCTATGTAAATGCCATCCACCTTGACACGCTCGACGGCCCAGCCGTTCCCAGCCGCAAGCGCCAGCAGCGCAGCCACCGGCTGCGTGTCGTGCACGTTGGCCGCCGTGACCAGGACCGCCAGCACGAAGCCGAGCGAGCAGGTCAGCACGTGGCGCTTGATGCCGCGCACCTTCTTGTTGCCGTCCACGCCGCGCGGGCCTGCCTGCGGACCCGACGAGACGCTTTGGCTGTCCAGGATGGCGGTTGTCGGCTCAGGCGCCCGGCCCTGCTTGGCGCGCACCGCCCGGGTGAGCAGCCCTGCGATGTCGGACCAGATGCTGTCAGCGCGGAAGCGATCGTGCCAGGTCCGCACGGTTTGCCAGGGGCCGAATTCCTTTGGCAGGAAGCGCCACGGGCAACCCGCTTTCTCCAGATACAAGCAAGCGTTGACCATCTCGCGCAGGTCAACCGTCAACGTGGCATAGCTGCACAGGGCTGTTCAACGCTATGAGACAGCGAGCATTTTGAGCAATTTGCCGATGCCTGCGAGGCTGGCGCGGTAGCGGTCCTGGCTGAGGGTGTCGGTGCGGTTGGCCTTGAGGATGTTGAAGGCGAAACTGCGCAAGCGGGCGAATACGCCGGGGTTGGTGCGGATGCGCGAGCGGTCCTCGCCCAAGGTGACGTCGCGGCTGTAATGGGAGGTGTTCTCGATCCGCCAGTGCGCGCGGACAGCCTCGGCGGCGCGGGCGGCGGTTACCGGCGTGTTCGCGACGTAGAAGGCGGTCTCGGTGGAATAGCGCAGCAGCCCGGTTTTGGCGTCGCGGGTGAAGGTGAGGCGCTCGACCCGGATGATGGCGGCGACGTAGGGATGCCAGTCGGTGTCGGCCAGCGTGTTGGCGGGCTCGAAGACGGTGACGGTGCGGCGTTCGTCGCGGTTGCGGCCCGTGTCGTGGGTGTGGGCGGACCCGAGCGGCGCCGTGGTGGCCGAGACCTCTTGGATGCGCTGGCGCAGGATCGGCTGGTTGTCCTTGACGCCGACGATCAGGGCGATGCCGGCCTGTGCGGCGGCCTCGAAATGTTTTTTTGGCAGTGCAGCGCGTCGAGCGTGACGATCGCGCCGGGGGTGAGGCCGAGTTCTGCCAGCAGCGTCTGCGCCGCCGGGATCTCGTTGGATTTCTCGGCAATGTCGATGTGGGCGAGCACCAGCGCGGTGTCGGTTGCGAACGCGCTCAGCACCTGAGCGGCGGCGCGGTCGTTGAACTTGTCGAAGCTGCCGCGCAGCGTTTTGCCGTCCAGGGCGATGCTGCCCTGTCCAGGCGTGGCGTGCGCCGCCTGCAGCAGCGCAGCATGGCGGCGGAAGGCCGCTTCCACCCCGGCCGCGTCGAGCCCCTGGAGAATGTAGCGGACGGCGGTGTGCGCAGGCGCCCGACGCCAGTTCAGGCCGAAGGCCGCGTTCAGCCTGCGGCGGTGGACGTCGATGAACGTGACGATCCCGCGATACGAGTTGCAGCCGGTCACGATGGCGAGGATGGCGAACAGCAGCACGTGAGGCAGCTTATAGAGTTGTCCTTGCGCCCGGCGCGGATCAGGAACGTCTGCCAGCACGTCCAGCAACGGCGAAAACGCAGCCACGGCACCCTCCGACCCAGTTGCCGCCGTAGAAGTCAGACATTGGCCGGATCGGGTATCCCTCTTGCGACCAGCCGCTTCACTTCGCATCGCAGGTGTGGCGGAACGGACCCAATACGGCCGACCCAGCAGCGTTGAACAGCCCTGCATAGCTGCACAGGACCGGCTCAATCGTCTGCCATTCCGCATCCGTCAAGTCGCTCGGGTAACGCCGACCGTCATCCTTGTATCGGTCCCGCGTTTCATCAGTCCACATCGCACGCCTCCTTGAGAACGGACAACGCGCTACTGTCGCGTCAGATCAAACAGGCTCTCAAACGAGGCGACGGGCGATCGTCTCGTCCCAGCTTTGCTCATAAGCCAGCGTGTCGCCCTCCCAGGCCTCCAGCTTCGCCTCGATATGAAAGGCCTCGGCGGTGGCAGTCAGCCGTGTCTGGGTGAGGGAGCGCACCCGCCAGTCGGCGCGGGACAGCCCGAAGGTCCAGCGCGTTTCGCCGTAGACCGAGCGGTAGTCCTTGCCCGCGAAGCCGTAAGTCTCGGCGCCGCGCATGGTGACGGTTAGGTCGTTGCAGGGGATGCGATAGACGCCGCTGTCATCGGTGATCTCGATCCGCGTCGTGTTGCGGCCAAGGTCTTGCACAACCGTCCAGGCGTGCATCTCCGGCACGATCACCTCAGTTTCCAGCGGCGGCGCGAGCCTGGCCTCGCCGAACGGTGGGAGTTCGGCGTCGGTCTTATTCGGCGTGCGGACTGGCAGTTCGAGCAGGCAATCCGCCGGGTTGATCGTGAGCGTGGCCGATTCCGGTGCGGGCCAGGCGAGGGGGATATAGTTGGTAGAGATGGACAGGCGGATGCGGTGGCCGGCGCGGAAGCGCTGGGCCACGTGCTTGAACGGCACGCGCACGGTGTAGCGCCGGCCTGGCACTAGCGGCTCGGGGCGCTCGTGGCTGTCCCGGTGGGTGAGGTTGAGCAGGCCGTAGGAGACGCGCGTCGCGGCGCCGTCGGGGGCGACGTCGCTGAGGCGGACGGCGACGAGGGCGACCGGGCGGTTGCTGGAAAAGGCGAGATCGAGCGCGGCGTCGCCAGCAATCTCCAGCGCTGAGTCGAGCGGCGGCGTGTCGAAGACCAGGCTGCCGGCGTCGTCGGCGCGCTGATCGACCGGCTGGTCGCCGGGGGCGGCATAGGAACACCATTTGCCGCCGGCAAGGCCAACCGTGAGCGGCGAGTTCAGGACGAGCGGGGGTTGCGCGCCTCTCGCCGGCGTTTCGGTAAGTCTGCTGCCGCTGGCGAGGCGGAAGCGGCGGTGTTCAATGTTGGGCGAGGGCCAGGATGGCTCGGCCACCCAGCGGCCGGCGCGGCTTTCATACGTGCTTTGCGGCTCGGCATGGTCCTGCATGAACAGGCGCAGTTGCGGCTCGTCCATGATGCCGGTGTCGCGGCGCTTCAGCCAATGGTCCCACCAACGGATCTGTTCGCCCAGGAAATCGATCGCCGGGCGCGGCTTGCCGATGTGCGGGTAGGTATGCGCCCAAGGCCCGACCAGGCCTTTGCGCGGCACGGTAAGGTTCTGCATCAAGCGGAACACGGCGCGGCAGTAGCCATCCGCCCAGCCGCCGACAGCGTAGACCGGGACCTGGATGGCGGCGTAGTCCTCGCACACCGATCCGTGCCGCCAGAAGGCGTCGCGGGCCTGGTGTTCGAGCCAGTTCTTGAGCCATAGGCCGCTGCCTTGGAGGCGTTTCAGCCACTCCTCGCGCCAGCGCCCGCCCACGTGGCGCGGGTCGGGCGGCAGGGTGTTGCGGCCGAACATGATCGACGCCCAGGACAATTGCTCGAACAGCATCGTGCCGCCCATGTAGTGCACGTCGTCGGCGTAGCGGTCGTCGGTGGAGCAGCAGGTGACGATGGCCTTGAGCGCGGGCGGGCGCAGGGCGGCGATTTGCAAGGCGTTGAAGCCGCCCCAGGAAATGCCGATCATGCCGACGCGGCCGTCGCACCAGGGCTGCGCCGCGATCCAGGCGATGGCGTCCGCACCGTCCTGCAGCTCTTGCGCGGTGTATTCGTCGAGCATCAGGCCCTCAGACTCGCCGGCGCCGCGCAAGTCGAGCCGGACATAGGCGTAGCCGTGGCCGGCCACGAAGGGGGCGGCACCGCGGTCGCGGGCGTGGGTCAGGTCGTTCTTGCGGTAGGGGAGGTATTCGAACACGGCGGGAACGGGGTTGCGGTCCGCGTCTTGCGGCATCCAGATGCGGGCGGCGAGGCGGCAGTCGTCGGGCATGGGCACCTCGACGTGTTGCCATTCGCGAACGGGATGGGGGAGGTCGTCGATGATGGCCATGGCTGAGGCCCTCCTTTTCTGTCCTGGACTGCCGGTCAACGCCGGCCCGGCGCGTTGCCGATCAGCCCGCGGGGACGGCATTGTCAGGTTGAGGGTTGATGTGACGCGGCAGGCTTGCGGCTGATCAGGGCCTCACACGGCGGCTGCGACGCCGGCCACCTCGCGCCAGGTGCGAAACGCGGCCGTGCGGGCAGAGCGGTAGCCGGCGGCGGTGAGGCGATGGCGGCGGAGCTGGACGTGGTTGTGGATCCGACTATGGGTGGAGAGGAATCGCTGCGTGTGGCGCGCTGACTTGAACCGCTGCATCTGCCGCTCTCGTCGTCGTGTGGGTTGGTGCGACACCTCGGCCCGGTTGTTGAGGGAGCGGCTCTGGCGGTGCTCGGTATGGGGCAGCACCGTCCGCTTCGCGGCAGCGCCGCTCTTGAGCTTGTCGGTCACGATCACCCGCGGTGCATGCTGCAAGCCCTTCAGCAACGTGCGGCAGAAGCGCCCGGCCGCCTTCGTGTTGCGCCGGCTCTGCACGAGGATGTCGAGCACGTGGCCGTCCTGGTCCACGGCACGCCAAAGGTCATGCCGCTTGCCGCGGAGGCGGATGAACGCCTCATCGAGGCGCCACGTGTCGCCCGGCCTGGGCCTACGCCGCTTCAGCGCGTTGGCGAACAGCCGGCCGAAGCGCAAGCCCCCGTCGCGTATGGTTTCGTCGCTGACCACCACGTCGCGGGCGGCCAGGATCGTCTCGACGTCGCCTAGCATTACAGTTGCGTAGTTCGTTTCAGATGCGAGCGTTGAGCGGCGGCTTGGTGCGCCCTGCGCCAGAGTGACCAGGCGATGACATGGGCCGGGCAGATGCGGCGCTGTGCCAAGCGGGTGGCGACGCGGCGGATTTCCTGGAACGACCAGCGGACGAGGGCTGGAGCCTGCGGGAAAGGCGCCGCAGCGTTTTTTGTGGGGCGGGCTGGTTTGCGTGGTGGCGGATGGCGGCCATCATGGCCAACGCCAGCATGACGAGTGACACGTGGCGGTGCCAGCCGTGCCAGGAGCGGCTCTCGTTGTGGTCGAGGCCCAGCTCGGTCTTGGCAGTTTCGAAGCTGTCCTCGATGGCCCAGCGCTGCCCCTCGACCCGGGCCAGCGTCTCGATGCCGGTGCCGGCCGGGCACCAGGTGGTGAAGAACGCGCATGCGTCGTCGGCCAGGCTGCGCCGGATCAGCAGGCCACGCGTCCAGACGCCGCTCAGCGCTTCGTTGAACTCGTCCGCATGGAGGTCGGCCAGCTCCAGGTAGGCCCAGTCGTAGAGCCTTGGGCCTTTCGTGCCCTCGCCCGCGGACAGGCGCTGCCAGGCCGAGGCGTCGAGCGCCTTGGCGATGCTCTCGGCCGTGCCGGATACCGGCGGTTTGCCGATCCAGGCGTTGAACGGGTGCGTGGCGCTGACGCCCAGCACGTAGCCCTTGCCCGCGCCGCGCAGCGTCCGCTCGATTTCGCCCACTCCGTCGATGCTGTCAGCCGCCACCCAGCTGAACGGCACGCCGCCTCCCATGGTGCGCTCGATCATGCGCGCGGCCAGGCGTGGCTTCGTCGCAAAGCCGATATCGGCCGGCACATGCGCCGCAGCCAAGCGGGCGGGGTCGTCCGTCCAGGCCTGGGGCAGGTAAAGTGCACGGTCAACAAAGGCGTGGCCGTGCCGGGACACGTAGGCCGCAAACACCCCGATCTGGCAGTTGGTGATCTTGCCCGCCGATCCCGTGTATTGCCGCCCCACCCCGCAGGACGACTGGCCCTGCTTGAGAAAGCCGGTCTCGTCGATCACCAGCACCGCATCCGGGTCGGCCAGCGTGTCCAGCGCGTAGTCACGCACCACGTCGCGCAAGGCATCCGCGTCCCACCGGCCACGGCCGAGGATCGCCTGCTGACGCCAAGGACCGGGGTCGCCCGCCGCCTCGGCCCGCATCCACCCGGTCTTGCGCCGCTCCGGCCCCAGCAGGCCGTCCAGGAACAAGCCCGCCGACGCCGCCACGCGCTCTTGCGTGAACAACGGTCGTATCCGCGCTTTGACATCCCGCAACGACGACGCCCACAGCCCCAGCGTCGCCTCCATCGAGGCACCCACCACCCTGCACTCCAAATTGCCAGAGCCTAGCCCATCAGCATAGGAATTGCAACTGTAATGCTAATACCGGCCCGCCTAGAAACTGACTTGGTTGAGATAGGGGTGGCTGGTCAGGGTGTTGAGGCGTTCTGGGGTGAGTTGGTTCCAGGCTGAGCAGAGCGCATTCACGATGGCGTCGTATCCGGTCAGCAACCTGTGGCTGAGGTGGCGCTCGCGCAGGTAAAGCCATACGCGCTCGACCGGGTTCAATTCGGGGCTGTAGGGTGGCAGGCGGACCAGGGTGACGGTGTCCGGGACGACAAGCGCGTGGGCTGTGTGCCACCCGGCTTGGTCCACGACCATGACGGCGTGTTCGTCAGGGCTCAACGTGGCTGCGAACCGGTCCAGGAACGCCTGCATGGCTGTGGTGGACACTTCGGGCAGCACGAGCGCGAAGCTCTGCCCTGTGGCCGGCTGCACGGCTGCGAACAGGTGCGCCCAGGTGTAGCGCTGGTCGCACGGGCCCGGCGGGCGCTGGCCGCGGGTGAACCAACGGTGGCACACGCGCCCTTTCTGCCCGAAACGGGCTTCATCTTGGAGCCAAAGCGTCAGGCGCTGGCCGGCTTTGGTGCACAAATCAGGTTGTGGGCGTGCGGTCGGTAGCGGGGCACCATTTCAAGCAGTTCGTTGCGACACGGGCATGCCGAGGCGGGTCATCCGGTTCAGCGCCGAGCAGGCGACCTTGGCCTCGGTCTTCTGGGCCGGCAGCGTGCGGGCACGGAGGCTGCTGCCGACGATGGCCTTGTAGCGGAACATGGCCGTTTCCGCATGCGACCGCCTGCCGTAGCCGACGGCTTTCTGCCAGCCCATGCGACCCTTGGCATGGATCATCTGGATGTGCTGGTCACGTTGGCTGGGCGTGGCGCCGGCGGCTGAACTCGGCACCGCGGTGGAGCGCGGCGGGATCACCACCGCCACGGGCGGGTCAGGCTGGCGCTCCGCCACGGCTCGGTAGACGGGCTCGCCGTCGTAGGCGCCATCCGCCGTCACCGAGGTGATCGGACCAGCAATCTGCCCGAGCAGAAGACCGACCTGCGACGCGTCGCCTTCTTCGTTGCCCGTCAGCTCGGAAGCGAGGATCTCGCCGGTGCTGGGATCAACGGCCAGGTGCAGCTTGCGCCACGTCCGGGCGCCGCGCTCGCCATGCTTCTCCACCAGCCACTCGCCCGCGCCGTAAACCTTCAGGCCCGTGGCGTCGATCACCACGTGCACCGGCCCGCCTGCCTGGGCGTGCGCCAGCGACGCGGCAAGCGCCAGGCCAGGGCTGCGACGGGAGAACGTCGTGTGGTCGGGCACGCCGACGTCGATCCCGAGTAGGGCGGTGATCGAGCGCAGCAGGCCCTCGGTCTGCCGCCACGGACGGCCAAAGGCCAGGCGCAGCAGGTGCCCGGTCTCGATCGCCACGTCCGAGTAGTCGCGCGGGCGGCCGCGCTGGCCGGTGCGGGGCGGCTGCCAGGCCGCCAGCGCCTCGGGCGTGACCCACACCGTCAAACTGCCACGCTGCTGCAACGCCCTGTCGTAGTCCGGCCAGTGGGTGACCTTGTAGCGCGCCTTGGGGATTTCGTGGCGGCGCGGCTCGTTAGCCTTGTAGGGCATCGGTCATCCGAAAAACAAAGGAGCGGCCCTATACGACCAGCTCGCGCCCGGTCAAAACCCCGCATAGGACCTGAGTTGTGCACCAACGCCAGCCTTATGGAGTTCGAGCGGATCAAAGCGTCAGCTTAAGCTGCGTGTCCACGAAACCGGCAGCAGCTCATCTCAAGTTAGAGAGCGCTTGCAACCTTCTGCATACTGGCGGCGCTTAACAGCCTTAAGGCCAACACGGTTCATTTAACGAGGTTTTCAGGCCATCGGGTCGGTCTTCCTCAAGCGGCTTACCCTAACTGGTCGGCACCCAAAAAGGCTAACTGAACCGTATTGGCCTTAAGGCTGAATGATCAGTCGGTGGCCGGCGTCGGCGACCTGCTTGGGAATATGCGGGCCCAAACCGACGTCTCGCACGACCACAGGCCGTTTGCCGGGCAAGAACAAGGAGTTTTTCGTGAGCGCACAGAGCATCTCGATAAATTTGGATATTAACGGGCATCAACACGCGCTGCATCTCGACTCTCGAACGACGTTGCTGGATGCGCTGCGAGAGCACGTTGGGCTGACTGGCACCAAGGTCGGCTGCAACCATGGCACCTGCGGCGCCTGCACCGTGCTCGTGGACGGGCGGCGGCGGTTGTCCTGCCTGACCTTGGCGGCGGCAGCCTCTGGCGGCAGCGTGACCACCATCGAGGGCCTGGCCGGGCCGGACGGCACGCCGCATCCGATGCAGCAAGCCTTTGCCGAGCACGACGCCTTGCAGTGCGGCTACTGCACGCCGGGGCAGATCATGTCCGCGGTCGGCTGCGTCAATGAAGGCCATACCCGCACAGACGACGAGATCCGCGAATACATGGCTGGCAATTTGTGCCGCTGCGGCGCCTACCCCAACATCGTTGCCGCGATACGCGACGTGGCCGGGGCGGGGGCCGCCTGAGATGCAGCCTTTCACCTACACCCGCGCGGCGTCGCTGGATGAGGCGTTGACCGCCTTGGCCGAACCCGGTGCCGCCGTGCTGGCCGGCGGCACTGCAGCCGTCGACACGATGCGCGGAGATCTCTGGGCGCCGCCCAGCCTGGTTGACATCAACCACGTACCCGGCCTGTCGGATATCGAAGCCGGCGACGGCGTGCTGCGGCTCGGCGCCCTGGTCCGCATGGCGGACGCGGCTGAACATCCCACCCTGTTACAGGATTATCCGGCGCTGGCAGAAAGCCTGCAACTCGCGGCCTCGGCGCAGTTGCGTAACGTGGCCACCCTGGGCGGCAACCTACTGCAACGCACCCGCTGCGTTTACTTCCGCGACGCCATCTCGGCCTGCAACAAGCGCGTGCCGGGTTCTGGCTGCGCGGCGCAGGACGGAGAGGACCGCGAGATGGCGCTGTTCGGCGGTTCCGAGCAGTGTATCGCGACCTATCCGGGCGATTGGGGAGCGGCGCTCGCAGCGTTCGACACGGCGGTGGAGGTGCGCAGCAGCAACGGTCGGCGCACGATCCCGTTCACCGAGTTCTTCGTCCCGTTCGGCCAGGACCCGGCGCGGGAGACAACGCTGCGAGCGGGCGAGATCATCACCGCGATTACCGTGCAGCAGACTCCCGCAGGACGTCGCTCCACCTACCTCAAGGTGCGAGACCGGCAGAGCTACGCCTATGCCGTCGTCTCCGCCTGCGTGGCGTTGGAGATGGACGGCGACATGGTGAAAACGGCTCGGGTGTCGCTCGGCGGGGTCGCCACCGCGCCTTGGCGCTCGAAGAAGGCGGAAGCGGCGCTTACCGGCAAGGCGCTGACGGAACAAGCGGCGCTCGATGCAGGGGCCGCCGCTTTTTCCAGTTCCAAACCCCTTCGCCAAAACGCATTCAAAGTCGAGCTTGGACGCCGGGTCGTTGCCCGCGCCGCAATGCTCGCCAGCAAGAAGGCTTGATCTGATGGACGGAAGCATCGGTTCCCCCGTTATCCGCCGCGACGCCGCCGCCAAGAGCAGTGGCGCCGCCCAATACGCTTCGGATTTTCCGCATAGTGGCACTGCTTATGCGGCGTTGACGCTGTCCACCGTTGCCCGCGGCCGCATCACCCGCATAGACACCAGCGCCGCGGAAGTCGTGCCCGGCGTGCAGATGATTTTGACCCATAACAGCCTAAACGAAGGTATCGGCGAAGAGACGTTCGCCATGAAGGGCGGGCACATGCAATCCTCCTTCATGCCGCTGACCTCCGACGAGGTGCATTATTCCGGGCAGATCGTCGGGTTGGTGGTAGCTGACACGCAGGAAGCTGCGGAGCAGGCCGCCCGCATCGTCGAACTCGACTATGCCCAGCAGCAAGCCTTCGCTTCGATCCACGACCCGGGCCGGGAAGAGGAGCCGATGGATGCCAAGTCCATCGACGTCGGCGACGCCGAGGCCGCCTTTGCCGCCGCCCCTGTCACGATGGACGCCACCTATTTCACCCCGGCGCAGCACCACAACGCGATCGAACTCTATAGCGCCAGCGCGGTCTGGCGCGACGGCAAGCTACTGGTCAATACGCCGAGCCAATGGGTGGTGGGCAAGCAAGCGGCGCTGGCCGCCATCTTCGGCATTCCGATGGAGGACGTCCATGTCCAAAGCCCCTACATAGGCGGCGGCTTCGGCAGCAAGGCAACCCTTCTGCCGCATACGGTGTTGGTTGCGATGGCCGCCCGCAGACTGGGCCGCCCGGTCAAGCTGGTGGTACCGCGCGAGGCGATGTTCACCGTCGGCTCGTTTCGTCCCGCCACCCGCAGCCGCATTCGCCTCGCCGCGGAGACGGACGGGACGCTGACTGCGGTGATGCACGACGAAGCCGGGCAGAGCGCGGTCATCGACCACGTCGCCTTTCCCGCAATCGACGTGACGTCGCGCATGTATCAGTCGCCGAACATTCGTATGCGCGAGGCGACGATCGCCACGGACGTGAACACGCCCGGCTTCCAGCGGGCGCCTGCGGAAGCGCCGGGCTTCTTCGGCTTTGAGAGCGCGGTAGACGAGCTGGCCGTGAAGCTCGGCATGGACCCGGTCGAACTGCGGATCAAGAACGAGCCCGCCCGCGACCCGGTCAAGGGCCTGCCCTGGAGCAGTCGGTCGCTTGTCCCATGCTACCGCCGCGGCGCCGAGCTGTTCGGCTGGAGCCGCCGTAACCCGGAAATTGGCTCGATGAGCGCGGACGACGGCACGCTGATCGGTTGGGGCTGCGCCACGGCGACCTATCCGTCGGCGATGGCGCCGTCCACCGCCCGGGTGCGCCTGGCTGCGGATGGAACCTGCGTGGTCTCCTGCGCCGCGCATGACATCGGCACCGGCGCCTATACCGTGCTGGGCCAGGTGGCAGCGGATGTGCTGGGCGTGCCGAACGAGGCCGTGCGCGTGCAACTGGGCGACAGCGCCTTGCCGTCCGCCCCGGTTGCCGGCGGATCGATCACCACGGGGTCCGTCGGCTCGGCAATTCACGTCGCGGCGTCGCTGGTGCGTGACCGCGTGCTGCGGGCAGCAGCCGGCGGCGAGGACATTGCGGGCTGGAGCCTGGCGGACGGCCATGTCCGTCGGCCAGATGGCAGCACGGCGCCTCTCGCGGAGGCGATGGGCAATGAGACCAGCGGCATCATCGAAGAAATCGGTGAGTGGAAGCCATCCAGCATAGGCATGGACCAGATGCAGAAAGGCTTGGCCGGCGCCATGGTTATGAGCGGGCCGGTGACGGAGACCCACGCATCGTTCTCGTTCGGGGCGCAGTTCGCGGAAGTACGGATTGATCGGCTGCTTCGCACGGTCCGGGTGTCGCGCATGGTCGGCGTTTTCGCCTGCGGCCGGATCATCAACCCACGCACGGCCCGCAGCAACCTGATGGGCGGCATGGTCTGGGGGGCAAGCTTCGCGTTGCTCGAAGAGTCGCTCGTTGACCGCCCGCGCGCCCGCTTTGCCAATACCGACCTCGCCGGCTACCATTTCTCCACCAACGCCGACATCGGTGAGATGATCGTGGAGACGGTCGACGAGGAGGACACGGTTGTGAACGCGATCGGCGCCAAGGCGGTGGGTGAGATCGGCATCGTCGGCATGCCGGCGGCAATCGCCAACGCCGTCTATCATGCGACAGGTATCCGGGTTCGGAAGACGCCGATATTGCTGGAAGACTTGCTGCCGAACTGAGTCTGGTCGGCACCGTCAACTTGTTGGACTGAGGTTGCGATGGGGCCCGATTGGGACGGCCTGCTCGTGGCTACGCCGCCGTAGTGACGCCGGTGACCTCGGCCCAAACCTGGAAGGCTTGGGTCCGGGCGGTGCGGTACTGGGTGGCAGGCCCTTGATGGCGGCGAAGGTGAAAGAGGTTGCTGATCCCGTCATGGGCAGAAAGGAAACGCTGTGCTTGGCCGGCCGACTTGAACCGCCTCATCTGTCGCTCTCGCCGCCGGGTGGGCTGGTGCGAGTTCTCCGCCCTGTTGTTCAGCCCTTTGTGCTGCCGATGCTGGCCCTGAACCAACACCTCTGTCACCAAGGGCCATTTCGGGTCGGGTGAGGTCTGTGATGCGGGCGCGTCCATCGGGATCGAGGCGGCTGTAGGCGTTCGCGGCCGTCCGCAGCATCGTCGGCGTTCCGCAGACGAACCAGACCGTGTGAAAACCCTGGCCGGCTCGGGCGCGGGTTCGATAGTCTGGCGGCATGCATCACATTGAAGGCTGCGAGCGTGACCAAAGCCAATTGCTGCCGGCGCGCGTGGACGACTACGTGCATGCCGAGAACCCGGTCCGGTTCATCGACGCCTTCGTTGACGGGCTGGACCTCGCGGCAGCAGGCTTCGCACGGGTGCAGCCCAAGGAAACGGGCCGGCCCTCCTACGATCCGGCGGATCTCCTGAAACTCTACATCTACGGCTATCTTAACCGGGTGCGGTCCAGCCGCCGGCTTGAGGCCGAGACGCACCGCAACCTTAAGGCGATCTGGCTGCTGCGCGGCCTGCGGCCCGACTTCAAGACCATCGCCGATTTTCGGCGCGACAACCGGGCGGCGTTCAAGGCGGTATTCCGGGAGTTCGTGCTGCTGTGCCGCACGCTTGACCTGTATGGCCGCGAGCTGGTTGCCGTGGACGGCACCCGGCTCAAAGCGGTCAACAGCCGCGACCGCAACTTCACCCGCGAAAATCTGGCCAAGTTCCTGCGCGATGCCGAGGAGCGCCTGGCCGACTACCTGGAGCGGCT
Organism: Acidobacteriaceae bacterium; assembly: GCA_965218545.1. Classification (GTDB taxonomy): domain Bacteria; phylum Acidobacteriota; class Terriglobia; order Terriglobales; family Acidobacteriaceae; genus EB88. The sequence continues at coordinate 830,101 of CBDCLB010000003.1, forward strand.
CGACCGCACGGACGTTGAGGAGAGTCCGGCCAGCAGCGCCCGCGCGAAGGCCTTGACGGAGAAGATCGCCAGCCTGAAGCAGCGCCGGACCCGCTACACGGAGCTGCAGGCCGAGTTGGAACGCACGGGCGAGAGCCAGGTATCGCTGACCGACCCGGACAGCCGTGCCATGGCAGCCCATCCCAAGGTCGGCGTGGGTTACAACGCCCAGGTGGCAGTGGACGCCAAGCACAAGCTGATTGCCGCGTTCGAGGTGACGAACGCCGGCAGCGACCTTGGCCTGCTGGCGCAAACTGCCCAGGCCGCCAAGGAGGCGCTCGGGGTCGAGACGATCCAAGCCGTGGCCGACCGCGGCTACTACAAGGGCGAGGACATCCAGGCCTGCGAGGACGCCGGCATTGAGGCTTACGTCGCGCGCCCGCAGCGCGGCTCGGCAGTGAAGGATGGCTTGTTCCGCAAGGACGAGTTCACCTACGACCCGGCGGCCGACACCTACACCTGCCCCGGCGGGCGGCTCTTGCACCCGCTCTACCGCTCGGCGAGGGACGGCACGGAGCGGCATCACTACGTCAACCGGCACGCGTGCCGGGACTGCGAATTGCGGCCCCAATGCACGGGCAACACGCATCGCAATGTCACGCGTTGGGTGGGCGAGGCGGTGCTGGACCGCATGGAGCAGCGCCTGGCCGCACGGCCCGGCATCCTCGACCTGCGGCGCGAGACGGTCGAGCATTTGTTCGGCAGCATCGAGCAGTGGATGAACCAGGGTGCGTTCCTGATGCGCGGCCTGGACAAGGTGCGTGCGGAGTTCAGCCTGACGGCTCTTGCCTACAACACGACCCGCGTCATCAACTTGGTCGGCGTTCCGGAGCTGATGCGGGCCGTCTGAGCGCCCGTCCGACACTCAGGAGAGCCTGGGCGGCCGACATGGCCGCCTGGACCGCCCCAAAACGCTCGAAGCCGCTATCGCCGAGAGGAAGCGCCGCCGCCAGTCGGCAAACGAACCCTGACCTCGCCCTCGGCTTGCAACCATCCAATGCTGGCCGCCCCAGTTCGTTTTCACACGGTCTGGAACGGTTGCGGCACAGGAAGCTGGAACGTGCATGTTCAGGAGCTTACACGTTCCACAAGGGTGTTCCGCAAAGACAAGGGGTTTTGTGTCGGGTGTGTGGGGGTATGCCAGGGTCAGCCGCGAGGACCAGCAACTTGCCCTGCAACTCGACGCGCTCGCGGCCGCTGGCTTTGCTACTGAATTTTGGGTTCTCCCGCAAACTCCGTGCTGTCGTTACACTATCATGCGGCGTTCAGGACGCGAGCGCGTAGGAGCGGGAAGCCAGCCCGGCCATACATGGTCCGCTTCAGCATTTTGAGCCTGTTGATCTGGCCCTCGGCCGGGCTTGTGGTCCAGGGCAGGTCGAGGGCGGCCTGCACGGCGGCGAGGTCGCGGCGGATGCTGTCGGCGAACGGCGCAAGCTGCGTGTTGTCGGCGTCGGCGAGAACCGCTGCCAGGCTCTCCTGGCTTTTGCGGCGCAGCAGCAGGTTCAGCCGCTTGGCAACCGCGACGGCCGCGGCAAGTTTGGGGATTTGCGCCAGCAGATGGGAAACGAACGCCTGCTCGCCTTGGCTCAGCGCGTCAGCGTCGGCCGTCAGCATGTGCGCGACGTGACCGCCGGACAACGGCTGGACGGCGGCCTTGCCTGCGACAGCCTGCGGCTCGTGCTTGCGCCGTCGCCCGGCCCAGGTCCGCACGGTTCCGGGCCGGCCCTTGAAGCCGATCTGCACGAGTTCGCGCCAGAGCCGGGCGGCGTTGCGGCAGCCTTCGGTCCAGCGCCGCTCGAGGTGGCCCTGGTAAGGTGCGAGCACGCCATTGCGCGGCGGCTTGCGCCACCGGGGGGCGCCGCCGGCCCGAAGCCAGCGGCGGATGGTCTTGCGCTCGGCGCCAAGCTGGGCGGCGATGCGCGAGATGGACGCGCCCGCCGCATGCAGGCGTGCCGCGTCTTCGTAGCGGACGTGCCGGCGCGCGTAGGAGGCTTGGCTGCGCCGGGCTGCCGCGGACGGGTGCAGGGCGTCCGCCTTGGCAATGGCCGCCGGAGCCGAAACGGCTGTGCTTTGCTCGTTGACCTGCTTGGCGATGCTGCGAATGGCGGCATGATGGCGATCAACGACGGTGCGGACAGCGTCGCCCAGGTTGCGCAATAAGTGCCAACGGTCCGCGACCTGAACCGCCTCCGGCGCTCCCTGCCGCACGCCGTCGGCGTAAGCGCCGGCCCGGTCTCGGGCGACGATCTTGACGCCGGGGTTGTCTCGCAGCCACGCCGCCAACGTGTCCGCCTGCCGATCGGGCAGCAGGTCGACGACCGCGTTGCGTTCCAAGTCCACCACGATGGTCCCGTAGCGGTGGCCGCGGCGCCAGGCCCAATCATCGACCGCGATCACCTGGGGCGAGTGGGGCGGGGCGTTGCCGTTGCCGGCCTTGCAGGCCAGGCGCAGCAGCGTGTCCGCGCTGACAGGCATGGCCAGCCGTTCGGCCAGGCGATGGCCCGCCTCGCCGCCGAGGGCCAGGCCAAGGCAGCTCTGCAAAGCGCCAAGGCGTTCGGTCCGGCGTGCGCCGGCTGCGGCAACGCCGGGCAGGCGCTCGGCGAAGGTCTGGCGCGGGCAGAGCGGATTGAGGCAGCGAAACCGCCGCGCACGCACTTGCAGCGCCACCGGACGCCCCTGCCACGGCAGGTCGTAAAGCTTGCGCTGATATCGGCTATGCAGCCGCTGCGATGGCTGGGCACAGGCAGGGCAAGAGGCAGATGCCGGCTCAGGGCTGGCCTGGATGGTCAAGCAGCCGGGGATTACCGTCACTTGGCCGGACGCCAGCCCGGCAGGGATGAGGGGGAGAATGCGATGGGACAATCAAGGTCTTTCATGAGCAAGGATGATCTTGCTATCTGCTCATTCGCCCCCGTAACGACAGCACGGAGTTTGCGGGAGAACCCCAAAGTGGTGTTCAAGTGCCAGACCATGGTGGACCTGTCGCTGCGCCTGCTGCACCACCTGCAACAGCCCGCAGCCTTCGCCAGCTACGCTCAACGGCTTGCAGCTATCTTCGGTTAGAACTCTCCTATTTCGGAGCTGTTTCCGAGCCTGCAAGCAGCACGGGCATCGTGGCAGCGTGCTGGCGAGAGTAACCGTGAGGCGCCGTCGGGTTGTGGTGATGGAGTGCGGGACGTGGCGTTCAGGCCGGATGGGCGGCGCCGCGCGGCTGGAAGCTTCGGGGTAGCGCAGGTGCCTCGGTCCGCTCGCGGGTGAAACGCTGCCGAGGGGGGGAAAAGCAGCGCTCGGCGACCAGGAAGCCGTGGCTGCGATGCACAGGCTGGCATGGTGGTGGAAGCCGCGCCAGTTGCGGCCTTCATAGTGCCCGAGGCCGACCTCTTGCTTGAGGTCCTGGTAGTCGCGCTCGATGCGCCAGCGCGCCTTGGCCGTGTGCACCAGGCGCTTGAGCGCGGTGCGCGGGGGCAGGTTGGACAGCCAGTGTTTCGTCGGTTCCGCCTCGCCCTCGGGCCACTCGACCAGCAGCCACTCCTCCGGCCAAGGCTCGGTGCGCGTTTCGTCGCGATGCGCCGGGCGCACCCGCAGCGCGGCGAAGCGCGAGGACAGCGCGGCTTGGCTGCCCTGGCGCCAGGTCACCGTGCCCCAGGCGCGAGAAGGCTGCGCCATGGCCAAAGCCTTGACCGAGACCGGCTGGTGCTCCCGGCTGCGCCGCAGCCGGGTGGGCCGCCGCCCCCGGCCCGACCAGGGCATGGGCGGCAACGGTGCTTGGCCGTGCGGCCAGACCGTGGTTGCGGGCTGCACGCCCAGCACGTAGCGCAAGCCGAGTTCGCTCACGCCGACCCGGAAGTCGGTCTCGTTGCCATAGCCAGCGTCGCCCAGCACGACGCCCGCCGGCACACCGCAGGCCAGCGCCTGGCGCATCTGCCCCAGCGCGATCGCGGTCTTGGTTTCGAAGCCGATCTCGCCGGGTATTCCGGCCTTGCCGCGGCGCGCCGGGTCCTCTGCCCAGGCCTCTGGTAAGTAGAGCCGGTAGGCGACCGGCAGGCTGGCATGGTCGTTGGCCACCGATAGGCTCACCGCCACCTGGCAGCTGTCCTGCTTGCCCAGCTGCCCGCAGTATTGCCGCGCCACGCCGACCGTGTCAGGTTGTGAGACCTCCTTTGCAGCCTTGGCGATCAGGCGTGCTTTGGTCGCGTCACATGGTCCTGCGCGTCCGTGCGTCGCTGGGTTCGGCGGCGCCGGGTTGGCGAGTTCAGGCTTGGCTTTGAGGCGCTCGGCTGCGACCTGGTTGGGTGTTCTGCCATCCAGCACGCGCTGGCGGCGGGCGTTGTAGGCTTGGTTGAATCCGCGCAGCAATTGCTCGAGGGCGCGATGGGAGTAAATGTTGATGTCGAGCACTTCGCTGCTGATCCGGCCGTTGAACCGCTCGACCATGCCGTTGGTTTGCGGCGTGCGCGGCTTGGTATGACGGTATTGCGCGCCCAATCCGGCGCAGGCTTTGGCAAAGGCCGGAGTGAAGCAGCTGCCGTTGTCGGTCAGCACATGGGTGAGCTGGAAGGGGAACGCGGCAGCTGCCTCCTGCAAAAAGGTGATCGCGCTTTTCTCGGTTTCGTCGTCCTTGACGGCAAGGTGGACGGAGCGCGAGCAACGGTCGATGGCGACGAACAGGTAGCGCTTTCGCCGCTCGCCGTCGCTGGTCTGCAGCTTGGGCAGGTGCTTGATGTCAATATGGACAAAGCCGAGGTCGTCGTCGCGGAACGTACCCTGGCCCTTGGCAGGCTTGTCGGTGGCGGGCTTTGGCCTGCGGTTCAGGCCTTCCGCCTTGAGGATGCGCCAGATGCTGTCGCGGTTGAGGTGCGGCAGGAAATGCGTGACAACAAATGTCAGGTCATCAAGCGGGAAGTTGGTCGCGCGTCGCAGAGCGCAGACCACCGCGCGTTCTTCTTGGGTGGCCTTCCAGGGCAGTTGGTGAGGGCGGGCGGAGTGGTCGAGGCAGTCGCCGGCGCCGCGCTTGCGCCACTTGCGTACGGTCTCGGCGCTGATGCCGTCGCGCTGGGCCACGGTGCCGCTGGGTTCGCTGGAGCGGGCGATCTCGGCGTGGGTGGCAGGCGTGGTGCGGGCATTCGGGTGGATGTGCAGCATGGGTCACCTCCGTCCGGATACGATGGAGAGACGTTGGAACCGGTAGGCATACTCCGCAATGGCCAACCCGACCGGGTCCCAACAATGTTCCGCGACCCGACACTTAGCATTACAGTTGCGGATCTTTGGCCTGCTGACCATGCTCTTGGGCGACTGGGAGAGCATGGATGTCGGCATCGATTGAGGCGACGCTGGAGCTGTGGGCGTCGTCGCTGCGGGAGGTCAAAGGGCGGATCAGGCCGTTGTTCAGCCAGGCGCGGGTGGCGGCCTCGGCTGGGCTGTTCCTGGACGGTCTGCTTGGGCCGGAGCGGCGCAAGACCGGGTGGATGCGCGCGGAGGCCGCAGGAGATCCCGGTCCTTGGCGGCAGCTTGGAGCCAACATCCGGCGTTCCTCAACGCCGACCGGCCAGCTCGCATAGTGTGGGCACTTTGTGTTTAGCAGGCCGCGTTGACCGGTACGGGCCTGGTCCATAGGTTGTGCAGCCCGCTCAGCGGTGGCTTCATAGGGGCGACAAACAAGCGATGGCGCCTACGAACCCGATTGCGGATGCCATCGAAGATCCGGTCGTCACGCTGCGCTACTGGATGGATGTTGAGGCGCTGACGCCGCCGAGCGCCGAGGACGACCGCGAGGCCGACGACACGTTCGAGGCGCGGCACGCCCCGGTGCGGGATCTCCCCTGGCATGATCCCAGCTTCGGCAACTGCCACTGCAAGTATATCCACTTCGTCCGGTTCGGCATCTTCGCGCGGGAGCGTTACGAGGCTGATCTGGTATCCGCCTTGTCAACGCACGCCGAGGAGGATCACGACACCAAGCCCGCATCAGCGGCGAAGCGATTCTGCTGCACTGGCGTGTTCAGCGTCGACGACAACGGGACGGCGGTTCCCGGAAGCTTGGTCCTACCTGAGTTCGGGCTGATGTACGAGCGGCTGCTCGCTCCATCGCCTGTGGAGATAGACGACGAGTTGGAGGCGTTCCGCCGACATTGCAGAAGCAGCTACGACGGGCTGGCGTTGGAGTACAACCAGGCCGCCCGCAAGGTCGATACGGAGTTCGTGGCCGCAGTGCAGGCAATGGTGGCGCAGACGCTGACCTGGCTCAACGCCGTGCCGGCCACCATGCCGTCCGCTGTCGTCCGCTCCTCCGTATGCAGAACGTTCACCGCAACCGGACCTGCAAAGTTGGATGCGCAGGGTGTCCCCCAAAGGACCGGCAAGTGGCGGGACAAAATGGCCAGGCTTCCACCTATGGGCAGCTTCTACTTCGGCGACCTCCGCCTTGTGATGCGGGCCGTCCAAAACCGGAACGGCGGCCTCGTGGAGCGATACCTGTCTGGCAGGCCGGAGCGCAATGACTGCACAGAAGGCAAGTTCATCGAGGGCGCCTGCACCGCGGCAACGCACCCGCCGGGCCGGTGGCCGTCCCAACACGGCATGTCCCTAATGCAGCAGGTTGCAGTTGATCTTGCGATGACCGAGGTCGCCGAAGGGGGCTTGTTCGCCGTCAACGGCCCACCAGGCACCGGAAAGACGACGCTGCTGATGGATATCGTGGCCGCCGTGGTCGTCGGCCGGGCAACGGCGATGTGCGCCTTTGCCAAGCCTGCCGACGCGTTCACGCGCGAGGCATTCGGGCCTGGGAGGAGGGACTCGGGTGCGCCCTTCGTTCATGCCCTGCACGAGAGCCTGCTCGACCACCTCGTTGTCGTCGCCAGCGGCAACAACGGCGCCGTCGAAAACGTCACCCGCGAGCTTCCAAGCTTGGCCAAAGTTGCCCCGCGCCACCTGGATGGGTTCCAGTTCTTTGCGCCGACCGCAGACGCACTGCTTCGGTCCAAGAAACCTGGCGACGCGGACGAGGGCGACGACGAGGCGGACGATGACGGCGGCCCCGAGCCCGGTCCGCAAGCCAACTCATGGGGCCTGATCTCGGCAGCTTTGGGGAAGAAGGCGAACCGGACCCGGTTTGTGGGCGTCCTGCAACGTGAGGAGCGGGGCAACCTGGGACCTGCACCATGCAATCTTTTCCGGCAACTGGAGGAGGCAAGACCTGGAACCGACTGGAAGTCGGCCCGCGCCGGGTTCCGCCGCGCTGCCGATGTCGTCGCGGCGCTCAGCGCCGAAATCTCTGCGGCCAAGAACCCCACTGTCCCAACGCCAGCACGCATTGCGGAGTTGGAGCGGGTACGAGCGGAGGCTGCCAGTGCCGAACAGCGTATGGGAGCTGCGCTCAGCGCGGCGGACGCGATCCACTCGGACGCCCAATCCGCGTTTGATCGGGCCGAGCGCGGGGTGGACTTGCTGCAGGCGGCCAAGCCGTCTTGGGTCGCCTCGATCTTTGGACGCGGCCGGGAATGGCGCTTGAGGATGGCTGGAGTCGTCGAGGAACGCGCGGGTGCTGACCGCGCGCTCGGTGCCGCGGAACGTGCTCGACAGGAGGCGAGGTCCGCTGCCGGGACAGCACGGTCATCATTTGCCGCGACCTCGCAAGCCGTGAAGGAAGCACGGCGCCAGGCCATTGAGGCGGAAGCGGCTGCGAGGCTGACCGTGCTACGCCATCCTGGCCTGGTAACTCCCGCTGATGTCGCCCATGAGCCTGACGAGGGCGCCAGGCAAGCGATGCTGCCGGGCAGCAGCCAGGCGCTGTCCGACGCCCGGGCCGCCCTATTCGTCTCGGCGATGCGGGTTCACCTCGCCTTTGTCTGCGCTGCGGGTCCGGACGTCTTCGACCACAACCTCCGGATCGCGCTTCGTATGCTGGCTGGCGACCAAGAGGTGCGCGGGCTGGTCCAGAGGTCCGCGCCGCACCTTTGGGCCACGCTCGCGCTGGTGACGCCCGTAGTCTCCACCACGTTCGCATCCCTGGCACGGACTTTCCAATTCATGGGGATGGGCAGCATACCTTGGCTGCTGATCGACGAGGCTGGGCAGGCAGTTCCGCACCAAGCAGTGGGCGCCCTGTGGCGCGCCAAGCGCGCCATCGTGGTGGGCGACCCGTTCCAGGTGGAGCCGGTTGCCGGGATCGATGCGAATGCGGATGCGAAGCTTCAGGAACGGCGCGGCGCCCCGGAGCGTCACAGGGCAACGCTTTCATCGGCCCAAAAGCTTGCTGACGCTGCAAGCAGGTTCGGTTGCATGGCGTCCAGCGAAGGTGCAGAGCCGACGTGGGTGGGTTGTCCGCTCAGGGTCCACCGGCGGTGCGTCGAGCCGATGTTCGGCATCGCGAACAGGATGGCCTACGGCGGCGGCATGTTTCTGGCGGCGGACAAGGAACCCACCGAGGTCCAGCTCACCGCCTCGCGGCCCCTGCTTGGCCCAAGCTGCTGGTATGACGTGACGGAAAAGGCGGGCGGCCCCAAGCATTTCATCCCCAGCCAGGCGGAGGCCGTGAGCCGGCTGGTCGGGATGCTCATCGAAGAAGGCGTCGTGGACGAGGACGGGTTGCCCGTCGTTTTTGCCGTGTCGCCGTTCCGCTCGATGGCGGACGGTTTGCGCGGGCGGCTCCAGGCAGACTTGGCCAAGCATGGCCTGCAGGCGCACGCGGCCGCTTGGGCAGCCACCTCCGTCGGCACTGTGCACACATTCCAGGGAAAGGAACGGGAAACCGTCGTTCTGGCACTGGGCGGCGTCACGGAAGGGGCGATCAGGTGGGCCAGCGCGACACCGAACATCCTCAACGTCGCCGTCACGCGAGCGCAGCGTCGGCTTTATGTCGTTGGCGACCGCAAGCGTTGGATGGCGGCGAGCAGCCTGATGCAGCATATGGCTACACTGCCGTTGGTAGGCTGGCCGCCTGTACCAGCTCCCCTATTCACCTCACCATAGCGCCTGATAGGCATGTGTTCACACCGCAGTGTGCCGCTTCGGCCAGTAGCCGACTCGAGGGCAAAGCCATGATCGGATCTGCCCAGCGCGTGCTTGAGCGCCAACAGCGATGACCACATGCTATGACCCGCTGCATGAACACGTCCGATCCGTCCACCCCTGTCCTGTTCACGCCGGCCGAGCGCGACTACGTGCGCCGCGAGCTCGACGTGTTCTTTTTGACGCTGCCCAGCGTCGCCGAGGGCTTCTACTTGAAGACGTGTCGGGGCGGCCCGCAGGCGGGCCAGCCCAAGGTGCCCCAGGCTGCGGCGGGCCTGCTCAAGCGCGGGCTGCTGCGCCTGGACACGACAGGGCGGCAGCTGCGGCTGTTCTTCACCGACGCAGGGCTTGCGGCGCTGCGGACCGTGATGGCCGACGCGCGCCTGGCCCACCCGGCCAAGTTCGCGCACGTCCGCCAGGAACTCGGCCTCGACCCAGCCCCGGGCGGTCAGGCATAGCGGGCGCGGGCCGGCGCATGGACTAACCTCCGCGTCCGCGACCGCCTCGTTTGCAGCAGTCGGTTGATGCCCTATGACGCCGCTCTCACACCGAAAGACTACACATGGCCCGCAAGCCGAAAGCCGCGCCAAGCACCGAACCGGAACTGCCTGTTGAGCTGGCGCAGCCTGCCCCGGGCGACACGGCAACCGCGCTGCGCCGGGGACGCATGCCGAAAGCGGCAGCCCCGGCGTCCGAGCCGGCGTCGCCTGGGGAGAGCGAGATGACAGGGACGGACCCCTCCCCTGCCCTTTCCGCAATGGATACCACGCCAGCCAAGGGACGTCCGGGTCGAAAGCCGAAGGGGTGGGAAGAGGCCGCCGCATCTTCCCTGCTCCAGGAAGCTATGGAGCGGCAGCCCGAGCCAGGTGTGGACCAGCCGGGGGCAGCAGCGGATCCGGCCGCAGCCGTGGACGACGCGAGGACCGCCGAGATGGCCTATCCGGTCGGCTCCGACGAGAACGGCGACGCCCCGGCGAGCGGCGCGCCGCCGCCGTCGCTCGCCCAGGACACGGCCCCGGCCGCGAGGTCGGCCGCGCAGTGGGACCAGGCCACCGACACGGTGCGGTTCGACTGGGCTGAGATCGAGCGCACGGCGTCGCAGGACGGCCCCAACCAGGCCATGGCCAAGCTGCTGGTCGCCGCCCGTGCCGAGGGCGCCAACTCGCGCTGGCCGCTGTAGCCGGCGGCCCGCCTGCGGCAGTCCTGCGGCGCCTGGCAGCACCGGCAGGTCAGGCGCCCTGGCGGCCGCACCCCCGGGCGGCGTGAAGACCGGGACGGCATGGCCGGCGCACCGGCCATGCCGACACCCGCCCCGGCCGGCCAGTTCTGTCCGAAAGTACGCGTTGTCAGTAATTGTAGAAAGCCACGCCGCCAGCTTCGCGCTGATCGCATACGCCAGCGCCTGGATGAAGTGCCACCACCCGGACGCGTTCTGCTGCGCGCTGCTGAACAGTCAGCCCATGGGCTTCTACGCCCCGGCCCAGGTAGTGCGGGACGCACAGGAGCATGGTGTCACGGTCCGGCCCGTGTGCGTCAACAGGTCGCGCTGGGACTGCACGCTGGAGCCGCTTGGCGCGGGCGACGGCTGGAACCACGGCCCGGGTCACGACCAGGGCCAGGGCGGGTGCCAGGACGAACTGCGGCAGGGTGAAGGGCCTGGCCAACACGCACGCTGCCGAGCTGGTCGCGTACCGCGGCGGGGCGCCCTAGGCCGGCGTGAAGGAGGCCTGGCGCCGGACCGGGGTGCCGCCGGCGGCGCTGGAACGGCTGGCGGAGGCGGACGCGTTCCGGTCTCAAACGGGCACTTAGACTTCGACTGCGAGATGGAATGCGGCGTGCCCAACCCGCCACTGCAGTTGCTTAGGTCATCCAGATTTTTGTCCGCTCTCTCCCAGCTTCCGCTCCTGAGCGGACAGTCCGGTATCTGAGCTGCTGCCGGTTTCGTGGACACGCAGCTTAAGCTGACGCTTTGATCCGCTCGAACTCCATAGGGCTGAGATACCCGATGGTCGAGTGGCGTCGGCGCGGGTTGTAGAACAGGGCTTGAGAACGCCCACGGGACCGTCTTTCGGGAGCTGTTGTATCCGTGGCATCCCTGGTGTGGGCTTCAGGTCGCCGTCCATGAGGCAATCACGAAGGCGGACGGCGTTGCGTTCCGCTGCACGCTGACCGGGTCTGGCGGGGATCGCTGGCTGGAGGTTCCGGCCTGGATGTTCGATCGAGCGGCCTGCCCCGGTCAGGTCCGCCTGACGGCCATTCCTTCCGTGAGCCTGACCGCGCTTTCGGCGCTGGCCGAACTGGTGCGGCAGGCCTCGCCGGGTGCGATGCATCCGAGCGCGCCAAGCTCCTCTCACGAGCGGATTCGGAGGGAGGACCATGGCAGCGACGGTTTCAGCCAACACGAGCAAGCACCGCAGGACGTGCACAGAGGGTCGGCGCAGCCCCGCGCAGCAAGCCGAGCTGTTCGGCGGCGAACGGCCCGGCGCCCTGGTGGGCACCCCGGCTTGGCAGGACCTGCCGGCGGCGACGCAAGTCGTGCTGACCGGCTTGATGGCACGGCTGATCCTGGAGCATGCCGAAGCGCGCCGAGCCGGCCCAGTGGCGGAGGCCAACCATGATCTCTGACAAGATCCGTCCCCATCACCTGGGGCGCAAGGCGCTGCTCTACGTGCGGCAGTCCTCGGCCCACCAGGTCCTGCACAACCGGGAAAGCGGCGTGCTGCAATACGCCATGCGGGACCGGCTGACGGCGCTCGGCTGGTCGGAGATCGAGGTCATCGACGACGATCTCGGCCGTTCGGCGGCTGGCGGCGTCCAGCGCGCCGGCTTCGAGCGGATGGTCGCCGACGTGTGCCTCGGCAAGGTCGGCGCCGTCTGCGCACGCGAGGTCTCGCGCTTCGCCCGCAACAGCCGGGACTGGCAGCAGCTGATCGAGATGTGCCGCGTGGTCGACACGGTGCTGATCGACCAGGAAACGGTCTACGCGCCGCGATACGGCAATGACCGGCTGCTGCTCGGCCTTAAGGGCAGCCTCAACGAGTATGAGCTGGACCTGTTGCGCCAGCGCTCGCTTTCGGCCCGCCACGAGAAGGCGCGACGCGGCGAACTCGTGGTCAGCGCACCGGTGGGCTTCGTCAAGGCGGGCGACCGCTACGAGAAGGACCCGGACCGCCGGGTGCAGGACGCGGTCACGCTGGTTTTCGACAAGGTGCTGGGGCTCGGCAGCGCGCGGCAGGCGCTGCTCTGGTTCCTTGAGCACGACCTTGACCTGCCGGTGAGGCGGAGCGGCGGCGACGTCGCGTGGCGGCGTCCGAACTACGCCACGATCCACCGCATGATCGAGAACCCGATCTACGGCGGCGCCTACGCCTATGGTAAAACAACGGGCGTCATGGGCCATGGCACTGCCGGCGACGGCGCGAGGGTCAGGCGCAAGCCGCGGGCCGATTGGCTGGCGCTGATGCCCCATGCCCATGACGGCTACGTCAGCTGGGAAAAGGCCGAGGCGATCCGCACGATGGTTAGCAGCAACGTCCCCACCAGCCGGCATCATGGCGCGCCGAAGCATGGCGACGCCTTGCTGGCCGGCCTCATCCGCTGCCGCCGCTGCGGGCGCAAGCTGACGCTGCGCTACTCGGGCGCCAAGCGTCACATTCCTCGCTACAGCTGCAGCCGCGGCTGGATGGACAAGGGCGAGCCCCGCTGCATCGCCTTTGGCGGCTTGCGCGTCGACGACGCCGTCGAGGACGCGCTCCTGGCCGTTGTCGGCCCGGGCGCCATCGCCGCCGCCGTGGCCGCGGAGAAAGAGGCCAGCCAACGACGGGACCAGGTGCTCCATGCCCTGAAGCGCGACCTCGAAGCGGCACGCTACGCGGCCGACCGCGCCTTTCGGCAGTATGATGCCGCCGACCCGGTTAACCGGCTGGTGGCGGGCGAGCTGGAAGCGCGCTGGAACCAGGCGCTCGCGCGTGTTTCGGAGGTCCAGGGCAAGATCGCCGCCCACAACGAGACGGCGCCCGCGGCCGTCGCCGATCCGGCATTGCTCGCCACGCTGGCGTCAGACCTCAAGGCCGTCTGGACGGCGCCCTCGACCGACGCGCGGTTGAAGAAGCGCATTGTGCGCACCATGATCCAGGAGGTGGTGGCCGACATCGACCCCGAAGCAGCCGAGATCATGCTCATGGTGCATTGGACCGGCGGCGCCCACAGCGAGATGCGTCTGCCCAGGCGCCGCCGCGGCCAGCGCAACAGCACCTCTGCCGACGTGATTGCCGCGGTTCGCCAGCTCGTGCTGGTCGCCAACGATGACATGATCGCCGGCATCCTCAACCGGAACGGTCTCGTCACGGGCCACGGCAACCGCTGGACACGTGAGCGCGTCACCTCGCTGCGCTCGCATCACCACATCTCGGTGTACAAGCCGGCCGAAGACGGGAACAAGCCTTGGCTCAATCTCAGCAAGGCAGCGCGGCTCCTGCGTGTCGCGCCCAAGACGCTCAGGCTGGCGGCAGAGGCCGGCGAGATCGAGGCGACCTATCCCTTGCCCGAGGGTCCCTGGATCTTTGCCCGCGCCGCACTCGCAACCCCGGCAGCCCGATCCATCACCGAGCGGACGCGGCAAACCTCAAGACACCCCACGGGACCACATCCCGACCAGAAATGCCTATTCCCTTCAACAACATAGACAGATGGGTGTTCTGATGCGCGGTTGTAGAACCGCTCGATGTAGTCGAACACGTCGGCTCGGGCCTGGTCCCGGGTGCGATACACCTTGCGGGCTGTTCGTTCGGTTTTCAGCGAGGAGAAGACGCTCTCCATCGCCGCGTTGTCCCAGACGTTGCCCGACCGGCTCATGCTGCAGCTGATGCCGTGATCCGCCAGCAGCTTCTGGAACTGTTCGCTGCTGTATTGGCTTCCCTGATCCGAGTGGTGGAGCAGCGCACCCGGTTTGCCGCGGCGCCAGATCGCCATCGTCAGCGCGTCTGCCACCAACTGGGTGGCCATCGTGGCGCTCATCGACCAGCCGACTACCCGGCGTGAGAACAGGTCGATGACGGCCGCCACGTAGAGCCAGCCCTCGGCTGTCCAGATGTAGGTGATGTCGGCGATCCACTTCTGGTTCGGCGCCGTAGCCTCGAACTGCCGGTCCAGCACGCTGTCCGCCGCCTCGTGCCGGGTGCCCTTGTCCGAAGGCAGGCTCCTGCGGCGTGGCCGGGCTCGCAAGGCCTGCTCACGCATCAGCCGCTCGACACGGCGCAGCCCACATGCGGTCCCCTCGGCCAGCACGTCGTGCCAGACCCGCCGGGCGCCATACGTCCGGTCGCTGTTGACGAAGCTGGCCTTGACCTTGGCGCCGAGGACTTCATCACTGCGCGCCTGGGCGCAGGGCGACCGGGTGAGCCAGGCATGGAACCCACTGCGCGAGACACCGAGCGCCTCGCAAAGCCACCGCACCGGCCAGACCCCTCGGTGTTTCGCAATGAAGCCGAACGTCACAACGACTCCCTCGCAAAGTAGGCCGCGGCTTTTTCTAGGATGTCACGCTCCGCCTTGAGCTTGGCGACCTCACGCCGCAGCCGATCGATCTCCTGCTGCTCCGGCTTGACCTGGCCCTGACCCGGAAACGCCTGCCCGGGATCCGCCGTGAGCTCCTTGATCCAACGCCGCAGAATGTTCTCGCCAATATCCAGGTCCCGGCTGGCCTGCACCACCGAAACCCCACGCTCCTTGACCAGCCGGACCGCCTCCAGCTTGAACTCCCGGCGAACTGTCGCCGCCCCATCTGCACCCTCCAATCTCGTGAAACACCCTAATCCCGGTGTCCACGAAACCGGCAGCAGCTCAATCGGCCCATGCTCACCGCTGAGCGACGCCTAAAATCTGCTCTTCCAATATCTGGTTTCTGAGGCAAAGCCGCTCCCGCCTAACGATTGAGATGACCGCAGGCAACCATCAGCACGCATTCAGCCTGCCTGACTTGGCGTGTTCGGGCCGTTCGCGGACTGGCAGCTCTCCGGCGATCGCACACCGTAATCAAAGTCAGGCTTTTCAGGTCGGCACGTTTGGCGCCGTGATTACGGCAAAGCCCATCGGGCTGATTGCAAGCAGCCACGCCTTGACCTGAACGAGTCTGGCCGCCTCCGAGCTGGGCGGCCTTGCGTCAGAGGCAACGGCAGGTTCGGGTCGGGGCACCGGGCCAGCATGCTGCGCTCGGCCCTGCCTCGTCGCGGGCATCCCACAACTCCTGATGGTTCCCCACTCGGCTGACCGCGGCAGCAAACATCCGGTCGTGATGTTGCTCCGCTCGCAGCCTTAACCGCTCGTTAACCTTTGGCGACCCATGCTTGACCCAGGCAAACAGTGCCGAACCGGCACGCCGACCAAAGGAGACACAAGATGTGTCACGTTGACGCTAAGCTCATTCAGAGCGGCGGCCCTGTCCAGGGCATCGACGGCCTGACCCTGTTGCAAGCCGAGATCGTGGTGGCCGCTGCCTCGCGTTGGGCCGTGATGCGCTCCGTGGAGCGGCACGACAGCTACGACGGGGACACGTCCGTCGTCGCCCGCGGCGAAGGCGAGACGACCTTCATCGTCGACCGGGACGGCGCCGGCATACGGGTCAGCTGCATGCGCCAGGATGAGTTCCTGCCTGGCGAGCATCGCTTCCAGAGCGTCGTGCAGGCCCTTGACGAGCTGAGGCGCCTCGCGTGCGTCGCCCGCGAGCTGGCGTGAACGCCTTGGAACAGCACCAGGTCAACCTTCGCCGGGCCAAGTCACCTTCGTCAGCCCCGGCAGCGGTCTCCTGTGGCGTTCCTTTGTCGTGCTTGCTGCGTAGCTGGCGGGCAAGCCGCTGTCGCCCGTGGAGCGCCGCGGCGTCGCGCCGTACTGGTCGCAGGAAAGCGGGTTCTGCACCCGCTACGCGCCCTCGCCCGGATCGCAGCGCGGCCAGGCGACCTCCTGGCGCGTGACCCATGCCGGCGACGGGTGCGGGGATGGCGATGCCGTCGAGCAGCAGACCCGCTGAGCGGTAGACCCGCGCTTCCAATCTTCAGGGGTGGGAAGGTTAATGCTCGAAGCAGCGCTTGGCGACCTTCACGTTGCGCCAGCCCTGGACGAGGATGTCGAGCACGACGCCGTCCTGATCTACAACGCGCCGAAGGCAGTGCGGACCGCCCCAGGTACGGATGAATGCCTCGCCCAGGCGTCATTCACGGCCCTGCCCCTCCACATCCGCCAGTACGGGTCAACGTGACAACGCCCGGTCGGAACGTCTCGGCCTATCGGAGCCTCGGACCTCTTGAACGCCGGGCAGTCTCGCTCTCGAAGGGGGAAGCCTCGTGCGGCGTGCCCTCCGACGCGGCCGTGGCCGTGCGCTTCCAGTAATCAGCCGCAGCATCGTCCTCCTGCCGCCGCACACCGCCGGCCCGGAAGGCGAGCGTGCCGCCGGCTCGCAAGCCTGCGCCCCGCCTCGGCAGGTCGTCCAGCTTGCCGATGTAGACCCGGTCGCCGGCGCCCAGCATGAAGTTGCCGCCTCCAGCGCCGGCGAACACGCCTTCGTAACGCTCGCCCGGCGTCGTCGTCGCGACGTAGCGGCTGTTCCAATCGACGCCGCTGCCCTTGGCGTATTGCGCTTCGAGGAACCGGGTCGCCGTCACCAGAGCCTGTCGCCGCTCGGGATCAAGCAGTTCTCCCAGCATTCGCTTGGCGGGGGCAAGGTCGTTGCCGGCGCCGGCGATCGACACCGCGATCATGCCAGGGCTGTTCAACGCTGCTGGGTCGGCCGTATTGGGTCCGTTCCGCCACACCTGCGATGCGAAGTGAAGCGGCTGGTCGCAAGAGGGATACCCGATCCGGCCAATGTCTGACTTCTACGGCGGCAACTGGGTCGGAGGGTGCCGTGGCTGCGTTTTCGCCGTTGCTGGACGTGCTGGCAGACGTTCCTGATCCGCGCCGGGCGCAAGGACAACTCTATAAGCTGCCTCACGTGCTGCTGTTCGCCATCCTCGCCATCGTGACCGGCTGCAACTCGTATCGCGGGATCGTCACGTTCATCGACGTCCACCGCCGCAGGCTGAACGCGGCCTTCGGCCTGAACTGGCGTCGGGCGCCTGCGCACACCGCCGTCCGCTACATTCTCCAGGGGCTCGACGCGGCCGGGGTGGAAGCGGCCTTCCGCCGCCATGCTGCGCTGCTGCAGGCGGCGCACGCCACGCCTGGACAGGGCAGCATCGCCCTGGACGGCAAAACGCTGCGCGGCAGCTTCGACAAGTTCAACGACCGCGCCGCCGCTCAGGTGCTGAGCGCGTTCGCAACCGACACCGCGCTGGTGCTCGCCCACATCGACATTGCCGAGAAATCCAACGAGATCCCGGCGGCGCAGACGCTGCTGGCAGAACTCGGCCTCACCCCCGGCGCGATCGTCACGCTCGACGCGCTGCACTGCCAAAAAAACATTTCGAGGCCGCCGCACAGGCCGGCATCGCCCTGATCGTCGGCGTCAAGGACAACCAGCCGATCCTGCGCCAGCGCATCCAAGAGGTCTCGGCCACCACGGCGCCGCTCGGGTCCGCCCACACCCACGACACGGGCCGCAACCGCGACGAACGCCGCACCGTCACCGTCTTCGAGCCCGCCAACACGCTGGCCGACACCGACTGGCATCCCTACGTCGCCGCCATCATCCGGGTCGAGCGCCTCACCTTCACCCGCGACGCCAAAACCGGGCTGCTGCGCTATTCCACCGAGACCGCCTTCTACGTCGCGAACACGCCGGTAACCGCCGCCCGCGCCGCCGAGGCTGTCCGCGCGCACTGGCGGATCGAGAACACCTCCCATTACAGCCGCGACGTCACCTTGGGCGAGGACCGCTCGCGCATCCGCACCAACCCCGGCGTATTCGCCCGCTTGCGCAGTTTCGCCTTCAACATCCTCAAGGCCAACCGCACCGACACCCTCAGCCAGGACCGCTACCGCGCCAGCCTCGCAGGCATCGGCAAATTGCTCAAAATGCTCGCTGTCTCATAGCGTTGAACAGCCCTGGCGATCATGCGCTCCTGCGAGATGCCCTCGAAGCGCAGGTCGTGCCCGGCCTGGCGCGCGACGTGTTCCCAGACCAGGCGTTGCGTCCGCCCGTTGCCTTCCCGAAAGGGGTGCAGCTCGTTGAGGTCAACGAAGCTGCGGGCGAGCTTGCCGACGAACGCGTCCCGATCCAGGCCGCGAAAGCCGCGGTCGGCCTCCACTCCGGCAAAGATCCGGGAGCCTTCCTGGTTGATCCGCTTGGGCGGAGTGAACGTCGTCCTGGCTGTCTCGCCTTCGAAGGCCAGCTTGCTCAGGCTCGTGGTGCGGACCTGCCCAGCCCATTCGTAGACGTCCTGGAACAGATAGCCATGGACAGCCTTGACCAGGCCGAACCCCTGGGCGTCGGGAACCCCGTTGCACCGCAGTTCGCTTGCCCGTAAGCCGACGAACACCGTCTCGGCTTGCTGGAGGCTTTCGGGGTCGTTGACGATCCCAAGCTTGTTTCGCAGGGTTCGGCCGTCGTCCTGGAGGTAGGGATCGGCCACAACGTGCTAGGCCGCCTGGGTCCTTTGCCGAGTTCCCTTGCACCGGATGCGAGCGAGCACGCGACGGCGCACCTCGTCCGCGTCGATCTCGCCGCGCGCGTAGGCATCCAGGACCGGCGCGTCATCGGGATGTTCGCGCAGGCCTTCGATCAGTGCATCGACCCGCGCCAGCCGTATGCCTTCGGCGCGCGACGCGAGGTCTTCGGGACTAAGAAGCACGCTTCCCTCCACACCATTTGAGTCAGGATATGATTAGCACAGCAACATGACAAGATCAATGATGAAGGCAGTGTCTCAATTCGAAATGACCTTTGGCTTTGAGGCATTGCTGCAACGCAAGATTTCAAGCCAAAAAGTTCAAGCCGAGACACTGCCATGATGAACGATCTCTTGACTATGGGCCTCCAGGAGAAAGGCTCCTTGCACTTTGCATATCTCGTGACGGTGCAGCATCGAGGGTTGGGGTGAGCGGTTTTCCTGTCCATGGACCAAGTCGTAAACGATCCTTATCCCGTGCCGGGCTGCCGCGTCGAGGCGATCACGCCGTGCAGACCCGGCCTCCTCCATCCCGCTACGCGCCCTCGCCCGGGTCGCAGCGCGGCCAGGCGGCGTCCTAGCGCGTGACCCATGCCGGCGACGGGTGCGGGGACGGCGATGCCGTCGAGCAGTAGGCTAAGCGGGTTCCTGCATCCAATGAACCATGACTGTTTTGGTCACGAAGCGGGACAGGGGCTTCGTTTCCTCCATGAATATTGGCGGAGTAATGTAGACGTCGTTCAACGGCGAACATTGGCCGGGAGCGGACTATCGGTTATGGAGGGCTTGGGAGCGAGGAGCGGACGCTTGGTATCCCCGATTGACCAACGGCTACCGGCGCCCTGATAGGTTCGGTGCTGCCCACCTACGAATGGTGCAGCGCTTTGTGAAGGTACGTCGCGCAACGATGGCGCATGAGGTGCTGCTGAGGCCGACACTGACAACGCAGAGCGGGACACTACGGGTCCTGTTTGTTGACGTGGCAACCGCAACGAGCGACATGGAATGCTTGGTAGCATCCCGTCGTGAGGCAACACGCTCGATGGATTTCTGGTGTCGCCTGATAGTTGGGCCGGTCCACTCGCTGGGCAGCGACATCGCACCTGGTAAGAGGGGGTGAATGTTAGGGAATAGGTCAACGGTCGGCTGGTTTGAGCAGCCGGCTATCGGGCATAGCCACTTCCAGAATGGGATGTCCAACTTTGACGCCGTGATCAAGCAGGCGCGGCACGCAATCTCGGCGGCCACGTCGCTGCGCACCTCTCATGTTACCTTGCCCGACCATACCGTCAACCGATGAAAGGCCGAGTGAACTTCAACGCTGCCGCACGCCCATCGCACTACGACTGGCCGAGGTTCTGGATCGCCCAGACCGGGTTGCTCGACCTTTCGGACGCGGGCTTCCTGCGCGATCCGGTTGGCACGCCTCGCGGCGGCGACACAATCAGGACGTTGGAAGACCTGGCATTGGTTCCGGCGCTGGCGCTACTCGGCGAGCCTGGGATCGGAAAGTCGACCGTTCTCGAGCGCGAGCACAAGCGCCGCACCTCTCTTTCGGCCGAAACTGGCGATGCTTCCGTCTACGTGGACCTCCGAGTCAGCTCTAGCGAGGACGCCCTTTACCGCCGGGTCTTCGAAGCCCCGGCCCTAGCGAAATGGAAATCCGACGCGTCCCATCTAACGCTGCACCTCGACAGCCTCGACGAAGCGCTGCTGCGCATCGAGACGATCGCCAACGTCTTGGCCGATGCGCTGCCCAGCCTGCCAACGGAACGCCTTTCGGTTCGTATTGCTTGCCGGACGGCAATCTGGCCTGCCGCAACGCTCGGCGTGGCACTACGCTCGATCTGGGGCGCTGCCGGCTTTCAGGCGCTTGAGCTGGCACCCCTGCGCCGGCGCGACGTCTTGGATGCTTTGGCAGCTCGCGGCATCCCGGCCGACGAGTTCGTCCCAAAGCTGTTCGGCGCGCATGCGGTGCCCTTCGCAATCAAGCCGCTCACCTTGAAGATGCTGCTGAGCCTCTACGAAAGCCAAGGGCGTCTGCCGGACAGCACAGCCGATCTCTACCGGCAGGCGTGTCTCACGCTCAGCGAGGAGCAGAATAGCAGTCGGCGCGACACCGGCCGTCGCGGTCGTCTGAACGCGCACCAGCGGCTGCGCCTGGCGGGCAGGATCGCCGCGGCGACAATCCTGGGCCGTCGCCTTGCCGTTTGGACTGGCCCGGAGTCGATTATGCCAGCCGACGATGTCGCTGTATCGGAGTTGGCGGGCGCCGCCGAGACGGGATCGTTCCCCGCGTTCACGGCATCTGACGACGACGTGCGGGAAGTGCTTGACACCGGGCTGTTCAGTTCCCGCGGCGAGGGCAGGATGGGCTGGGCACACCAGAGCTACGGCGAGTTCCTCGCTGCGCACTACCTCTCCGAGAGAGGCGTCACGGCGCAGACGACGCTGAAGATCCTGACGCATCCGGGCGGCGGCTTGTATCCCCCGCTTGCGATCCTGGGCGCCTGGGCCGCGTCGATCAGCCCGGAGTTGCGCGCGACGCTGATGTCTACGGATCCGTGGACGTTGCTGCGCGGCGACCTTGCGAACTGGGACGCGGTCGACCGCGCTGCCCTGACCGACTCGCTTTTGTGCCATGTCGAGCAAGGGCGCTTCGTCGACTATCCTGTCGGCATCTTCGAAGCTTTTGCGCGCCTTGATCACCCTGAGATTGCCGACCAGCTGCGAGCGGTCATCATCGATCAATCGCGTAAGCCGATCAGCCGGCGCATGGCGCTCTCCATCGCCGAGCGTTGCGCGCGCAAGGAACTCCAGCCGGACCTCCTGCGAGCGGCTGCGGCTCCAGCCGAAGACCCAATCGTGCGTGCAGCGTCGATTGCCGCACTCCGGCGATGCGGTGACGCTTCGGCTCCCGAACAGATCCTTGCGGTGCTTCGGACCGGGATTGCTGCTGACCCGCAGCAGGAAATCAGAGGGTATGCGCTCGACCTGCTGTGGCCTGATCATATCGAGGCGGTCGAACTGTTCCAGTTCATCACGCCTTCGAACAAGACGTTCATCGGCGCCTACGCGAATTTCCTGTTTGAGTTGCCCGCCTCGCTGCAGCGGGCGGACCTGTCCACGGCGCTGACTTGGGCGACTGCTACGATCGCCAGCGCTAGCCTGACGGACGGCTTTCGCGACGCGACCGTGGCCGACGCCATCATGAGCAGAGCCTGGGACGCTCTCGACGAGCCAGGCCTGACCGAGGTCTTCCTTGATCACGTAGCGGCTCGCCTGCACGATTGCGGTGAGCTTTTCCGCGGGACCGACCAAGAAGCAGAACGGGCTTTCGTTGAGCGCCTCCGCAACGAGACACCGCGACGAAGGACTTTCCTGCGGAGCCTGCTCCGGAGGCCAATCGATCGTTTTCGGGCACACTCATACTTGCGGGCCGGCTTTCTCCAAATCGACGACCTCGGTTGGCTGCTGGAGATCTCGCCGGCGGGATTGTCGCCCGTCGCCGGGCTGGATGAGGACAGCGTCTGCGCCTTCGTCAGCCTGATCTTTGCTGATGACGACAACGTCCAATTCGAGTTGCTGTATCCAGCGCTTGGACGCTGGCCGCGTCTGCGCGCGCAGTTCGCCTTCCTGATCGACGGCGTGGCCATCGATTGCGAAGACGCAGTGCAAGCTCGAGCGCGTCAGGCAAAGATGCGCGAGTTCAACGAGAGGAGGCCGCCTCCGCTCGTCATCGACCTACCCGCCGAGATCGAATCCGTCCTGTGCCGCGCCGAAGCTGGCGACTGGCGAGCCTGGTGGCACCTCAATCTCACGCTGATGCTGAATCCCGAAAGCCGAGGCATCGCTGACGAACTCAACTACGTTATCACCAGCATGCCCGGCTGGACAACGGCGGACGACGCGATCAGACGCCGCATCGTGGTGACGGCCGAACGTTACCTTGCCGAAGCGGACAGCTCCGCCGACTTCTGGCTTGGACAGAAGTCCATGAGCCTACAGCGGAATGACCTTGCGGCAATGCGCGCCTTGATCCTGCTCCGTCAAGTGGATCGGGATGCCTACGACCGGATCTCGTCGGCCGCATGGGCAAAATGGGCACCCGTCATTGTCGGCCTACCCCGCAAAGGCGTTGCCGACCATTGCGAAGATGTCCGCGCGATCTTGACCGATGCGCTGCGGAAAGCCCCGCATTCTTTCCGGACCGCGGTGCGAAAGATCCTTCGCTTAGACATCACCCAGAGCCGGGCAGCAGTCAAAGCGTCAGAGCTGAACCCCGGCCCGCACTTCTTTATCCTGCGCGATCTCGAGGGCTGCTGGGATGACGACGGCCTGAAAGCAGCGGTGTTCGACGAAGCGACCTCGCCTGACGTGCAGCTTGAGGAATATGCGGCGCTCCTGGATGCCTTGCTCGCCGTCGGACACCAGCCGGCGCTTGACCACGGTGTCGCCCAACTCTCCGCCATTGGCTGTCGGACGACGGCCCTTGCCGACGTGCTCCTTCGCCGTGCTCCTCTTCGCGCTTGGCCTATTCTGCGGCTGATGTTCGACGGCAATGACGACTTCGCGCGGGCAGTTTTTGCCCGTGCCGGGTATTCCGCGATCTTCGCGACGCCTTTCTTCGTGAAAATCGGCGAGGAAGCGATTGCAGATCTCTACCTACTGCTCGAGCAGCTGTTTCCGCCCGCCAGCGACCCTGTCGGTTCAGATGGCCTCGTCAGCCCTCTCGATACGATTCCGGATCTGCGCGACGGTGCGCCGCGCTACCTGGCAGATCTCGGGACCGAGCAGGCAGTCCAGGCATTGAGGCGCCTCGTCGCACAGCGACCGGAAAGAACCCTTTTAGCCTTTGAACTCAGCCGAGGCGAGCTCGCCATGCGACTAAAGGCATGGTCGCCACTTACGGTGCGAGAGATCCTGGCCGTGACTGACCGTCCGGACACGCGGCTCGTGACCTGCCCCGCCGATCTGCTGGACGTGTTAATGCAGACGCTAGCTAAGTTCCAAGCGGAGCTGCAGGGCGCGCAAACGCCAGTTCGCGACCTATGGGACCGCCAAGGGACCAGCAAATCGTATCGGCCAATTGACGAGAACGGATTGTCGGACAGTGTCGCACGATACCTTCGGCAGACGTTGGGATCAGCTGGGTTCTTCGCCAACCGAGAAGTCGAGGTGAGTCGCAGGCCCGGCGATCCTGTGGGTAAGCGTACAGACATCCTGATCAACACCGTTCGGCGCGCTGGCGATGGTCGGTTGAAGGACTCCTTTGCGGCCGTGATCGAGGTGAAGGGATCATGGAACCCCGAACTGTTCACGGCTCTCAAGGACCAACTCGTCGACGACTACATGGTCCGACTTAATGCTTCAGTTGGCTTATTCCTGGTCGGCGCCTTCGATCTGGCGCAATGGGATCCGGCCGACTCTCGGAAAGGGCGAGTGCCCCGATTATCTGCCTCTGAAATACAGAACCGACTCGATCGGCAGGTGGCCAGCACACCTTCGGAGGTTCACGTTCGCGCTCTCGTATTGGCGATCGGCATACCCGGATCCTAAGGCTATGGCGGCACCCCGGCGACTGCGATGAACGTTCGGGATTGAGCGCTTAGCTGTCAAGTAGAGCTAATCACCTCAATGTCCGCTTCCGAGCACTTGAGGTCGGTAGCTAGGTAGCTAGCTGAGACGGGCGCAAAGCCGCCGATCATGCAATTTCCGCGCGGATGCCCGTTTTATTCCAGAAGCGGCTGCTTTTGTGCTTGAAGGGCATGACCCGCGTTGCCTCCCCGACCGGTTCTCGGAGGATGAAGTCCAAGGATCAGCATTGGCCGGCCCGGGCTGCTTGACGCAGCTCCCAAGCGGAGCGCAACCAGATCGCAGCTGGATGCGCAGTCCTGTTCCTTTCACGCGCCCGACGCCTTAGCCTGCCCACTGCAACAGGAGCGAGCACGCCATGGCCATCAGCTTCGAGCAGGTCGGCCCCACCTTCGCCGCCCGCGTGACCGGGGTGGACGCGACCAGGCCGCTCTCCCCCGGCGCCGTCGCCGCCATCGAGGAGGGCATGGACCGCTACGCCGTCCTGATGTTCCCGGACCAGCGGCTGACCGACGAGCAGCAGGTCGCCTTCACCGAGCACTTCGGCCCCTTGGAAAGCACCGCCGCCGGCAACGTCACCAAGCCTGCCGACCGGCGGCTCGACGTGCGCCTGGCCGACGTGTCCAACCTCGACCAGCACGGCAAGCCGCTGGCGGCGGACGACCGGCGGCGCCTGTTCAACCTCGGCAACCAGTTGTGGCACTCCGACAGCTCGTTCCGCGCGGTGCCGGCCAAGTATTCGGTCCTGTCGGGCCGGGTCGTGTCCACCGCGGGCGGCGACACCGAGTTCGCCGACATGCGCGCCGCCTACGACGCGCTGGACGCGCGCACCAAGGCCGAGGTCGAGGATCTGGTCTGCGAGCATTCGCTGATGCACTCCCGCGGCGCGCTCGGCTTCACCGAGCTGACGGAGGAGGAACGGCAACTCTTCCGCCCCGTGCTGCAAGCCCTGGTGCGCGTGCATCCAGTAACGCGGCGGAAGTCGCTCTACCTGTCGTCGCACGCCGGCACGATCCGGGGCTGGCAGGTGCCGGAAGCTCGCGCGTTCCTGCGCGACATGACCGAGCACGCCACCGCCGAGCGGTTCCGCTGTGTCCACCGCTGGCGGCCGTTCGACCTGGTGATGTGGGACAACCGGCAGACCATGCACCGCGTGCGCCGCTTCGACGCCGGGCAGGTGCGCGACATGCGCCGCACGACGGTGGCGGGCGATGCGGCCACCTGCGCGCAAGCAGACCTGGCTGCCTGACCGCTTGCCGACCAACGACTTCGCGGAGCGGGTGGCGAGCCGGCTGGAGCGGCTGGACCTGACGCCTGACGCGGCGGCGAAGGCGGCGGGCCTGCCGCCGGGCGCGGTGGCGCTCCTGCTGGACGGTCGCGCGCCGCCGCCGCGCGGGCAGCGCCTGATCCGACTGGCGGAGGCGCTGGCCACCTCCGTCTCCTACCTGGTGGGCCTCGACCCCGACGCGCCCGTGCCCGGCGAGTACCTGGAAGAGGACCAGGGCAGCCTCGGTTTGCTGGCCGGCGACGAGGAGGCGCTGCTGCGGGCCTATCGCCGCCTGGACGTGCCGGCAAGGGCAGCGCTGCTGCTGGTGGTGCGGGCCATGAGCCCGGAGCCGGAGGTGGACGAGCGCAAACCGGTGCAAGGGCGGCGGGCCGGGGCATAGGCGTGGTTCGGGGCGGGACCGTCTTGTTTTGAGTGTCGGCCTTACGGAAGCGCGCCTGACAGAGGATAACTTCCGTGTCGACCTGCCCATACGCTTGGGCGTGACGTTCACCTCCCAGACTTAAACACAGACTTACCCCCTGGATCTGTGGATAACGGTCGGCTCTTGGCCAGGTGTCGGCCGGCGCCGGACGGTCTTGAAGAGTCCAGGACATCAGGATGCCGTGCGACGGCAACCCGGCTGCGGAGGAGCAACAACCCAGTTAGCCGAATGGGTTGGCCACCGGCTTGCCGGGTGACGCTGGCGGCACTGACGCGGGCAAGTCCTTCTCGGCCTCGAGATGCTGCACGGCCTGGTCGACCACGGCCTTCAGCGCCCGTGCCCGGGCCAGCCCCACTTTGTCTCGCGTAATGTCGAGCGAGCCGTAGAGCGCGATCCGCTCCGTGCCGTTCTCGATGGTCAGCTCCGCGATCGACACCAACGCCGCGTCGTCGGCAAAGGGGATGAGCTTGGTCATCGGCGCTCCTGCTACTCAGTGGGACCATAGGATGAGCGGCCCCGGCGCCGGCCGTGGCCCCGGACGTAAGGGCTATGCTCCGGCCGCGGTAGTGTCATCACGGCCTGTTTTATGTCCTCTGAGACCGCCGGGAACGGGTCGATGCCAACGCTGTGCGCAAGGGCGGCGACGGACACCGTCTCGCAGCGCGGGGCAGCGGCGTTGCTGCACAGGTAGGCGCCCGTCCCGTCCGCCTTGGGGTCGTAGATCGCCTTCCAGGTCGAGGACGGCACCAGCACGCCGTCCGGGCCGATCGACTGAATTCGCTGGCCCTGGTACGCGGGGCCGGTCACGACGTACAGCTCTCCCTGCCGGGCGGCGAGGTGGCGCACGGCGCTCTCGATCCCTTCCCAGACGCCCCGGTTCAGCGCGGCGGTTTGCGGGACCATGTTGCTGAGCGCGAAGCTCTGCTCCTGGGCGCGCTCGTCCGGCATGTCGCCGGAGGGCGTCATGTGAAATACCCGGCATCGCTTCATACTCATTGATTGAGTTCCGCACGGCTTTGAGCGACCGGGATGCACCTTGGTAAGCGCCTGGGGAAACGGCTTGACGGAGCCGTCAGGAAGCTCAGCCATTTCCTTGCTCCCTTGGTTCATCGCACGCCAGCAGCGCCCTGATGGCGGTGACGAAAGAGGGCGGGAACACGGTGTCCCCCGTTTCGCTACGAATGCTGCCGTCCGCATCCACCGACAGTCCCTGCTGCGCCAAGCGGGTTCCGTCGATCCCCTTGGCCAAGGCGGCCCTCAGTCTCGGGGTAAGTGTCGGTTTCGCAAGCGGCGGCAACGGGGCGGGCAACGCTTCCCTCGCGGGCATGGCTGCTGGAACAGCGGTCAGGGAGGCGCCGATCTGGAGATTTTTGAAGGCGGCGTGCAGGTTGTCGTTGACCACTTTCAGCCGCTTGCCCTCCTCGATGGCCATGCGGAGCGTGGCGCGGACGCTGGGGTCGGTGATGAGGTCGAGCGCTTGGTCGACGTTGGACTTGCCGGCGGCGACGTAGCGCGTGGAGCCGCTCACCGCGTTGGCGTAGGCGGTGATGATCTCCCGGAAGCAAGCGCCCTGGGCGTTGCGCAGGCTCTGGGTCTTCGGCCCGCCGATGGCCTTCAGGCGCCGCCCTACCTCCGCGATGGAATAGTCTGCGTATTCCGGTGATCTTGAACGTCCAATCCGGTCCATCGTGAACACCTGGTCCGCTGATCCTGAACACGTGCCGGACCTTGCCTGAGCGGGGCGGTGCCGGCCGTGGTGTCGGGCATCGGGTCGGTGTCACTGACGGGGTTGGATGTCTCACTCGGCGGCTGCGTCCGTCAAGCTAGTGGTGTTGGCTGTCTGCCGCTTGCGCATGCTGGCGCCTTTCAGTTCGAGGCGATGGGCACGGTGGACGACGCGGTCGATGATCGCGTCTCCGATCGTCAAATCTCCCACGACGTCGTGCCAGCGTCCCACGGGGACTTGGCTGGTGATCAGCAACGAGCCCTTGTCGTAGCGGTCATCCACGATCTCCAGCAGGTCGCGCCGCTGCTCGGCGGTGAGCGGCTCCGGCCCCCAGTCGTCGATGATCAGCAGGCGGGTGCGCTCGATCGCAGCCAGCATCCGTGGCAGCCGGCCCTCGCCTCGGGCGGTGGCGAGGTCGGCGAACAGCCGCGGCGCCCGCTTGTAGAGGACGGAGTAGCCCTCCCGGCACGCCTTGTGGCCGAGGGCGCAAGCAAGCCACGACTTGCCGACCCCGGTCGGGCCGCCGATCACCACGTGGGCGTGCTCGCGGATCCAGCCGCAGCCGGCGAGCTTCAGGAACAGCGCCCGGTCCAAGCCGCGCGGCGTGCGGAAGTCCGTGTCCTCGACCGCGGCCGCCTGGCGCAGCTTGGCGTCGCGCAGCCGGCGGGCCAGGCGCTTGTTGTCCCGGCTCGTCGCTTCCCGGTCGACCAAAAGGCCGAGCCAGTCCTCGCGCGGCAGGTCGGCCGCCTCCGGCGTGTTCTGCAGTTCGGTGAACGCGTCCGCCATGGCGGCCAGGCCAAGGCCGCGCAGGCGTTCGGCTGTGGGGTGTGTCAGCATGGGATGACCTTTCAATGGTAGTAGCCGGGACCGCGAATGTTCTCGTGCACGAGGCTCGGCGCCTCGGCTGTGTCGGACGGCTGGTCGCGTCGGTTCTTCAGGATGGCGGCGACCGAGGTGTAGGAGCGCGTGCCGAGCGCCAGGGCGCGGGCGCAGGCGGCGTCGACCCGCTCGGCGCCGTGATGCGGCACCAGGCCCAGGATGCCGATGCAGGAGCGGAAGCCCTGCTCAGGGTGCGGGCGGGAGCGCAGGATCAGGTCCAGCAACACCGCGGCATCGTCGCCGACGGCGGCCGCCTCGCGCCGGATGCGCTCGTGCGTCCAGTCCCGATAGCGCCGGTGCGCGCTCGGCATGTGCTCAGCCGCCGTGCTCGGATGCCGGTCGGCGCTGCGCACTCGGCGCTGCGCACGTGGCTGGCCACCCGCTTGCCGCGGTGGAACAGCTCGACCGTGCCGGCGGTGATCCGCGCCTCGACCTCCTGGCGGAGCAGCTCATGCGGCACCGAGTAGAAGTGCTTGTCGACCTGGACGTGGTAGTCGAGGCCAACCCGGCAGCGCCGCCACTCGGCATACTCAAAGGCCACCGGCGGCAGCGGCAACAGCGCCGGGCGGTCGAACTGCTCGAACAACGCCCGCCGGGTCGTGCCCAGGCCGCGCATGGTGCGGTCGTTCAGCTGCTCCACCAACCCGGCGATCGCGGCGTTCAGCTCGGCCAGGGAGAAGAACCGCTGATGGCGCAGCCGCGCCACGATCCAGCGCTGTACGACCTGGACGCCGACCTCCACCTTGGCCTTGTCGCGCGGCTTGTAGGGCCGGGCCGGCACGACGGCCGCACCGTAGTGCGCCGCCATCTCGCCATAGGTTCTGTTCACCCCCGGCTCATGGAAGCAGGCACGGGTGACGCCCGCCTTGAGGTTGTCGCTGACCAGCTGGCGCGCGACGCCGCCAAAGTAGCCGAAGGCACGCACGTGCGCCCCGATCCAGTCCGGCAGCCCCTGGCTCCAGACAGCGCAGGCAAAGGTGAAGCTCGACGCGCCCAGCACGGCGACGAAGATCGCTGCCGATCGTTCCTTCCCGCTGGCCCCCTCCACGACCGCCATCGTGCTGCCGGCATAGTCGACGAACAGCTGCTCGCCCGCCGTATGCACCTGGCGCAGCGTCGGCTTCAGCCGGCCGGCCCACGCGCGATACAGGTCGCAGAACCAGGAGTAGCCGAACCCGTCCGCCGCCGCGGCTCTGTACTCCTCCCACAACAAGGCCAGCGTCACGTTGGGCCGGCGCAGTTCCCGATGCACCCACGCCCAATCCGGCAACGGCCGCAGTTCCACAGGGACCGGCGACATCGGCGGGAACAGCAGCGCCTCCAGCCGCTTGTCGTCCAAGCCCTCCGGCAAGGGCCACCCCACGCCGGCACGGCGCGCACGGGCCGCGTAGCCGTTCACCGTGCCAAGGCCCAGCCGCAGGCTTTGAGCGATCACCCGCTGCGGCAGACCCTGGCCCAGGTGCAATCGCAGCACTTCACGTATGTTCCGCATCGACACTCTCTCACCTGGCATCCCGACCCCCTGCTGCTCGGCAGGGACAAGGCTATCCTTGGTTGAAGACTGTCAGCGGCACCAAACCATCACGCCCTTCGGCGCCGTCGCAACCACCTCGCAGGTGTTCACGATGGGCCGGAAACCACGTTCAGGATGAAACGGAAACCATGTTCACGATCCACCGGATTCAGCGTTCACGATGGACCGGATTACGCAATAGTCCCGCCCGCCGTGCTCGCGGATGCACTCGAGCGCCTCCCAGAGGCGGTCAAGGTTCTGCGCTTTGGGCGGCCTGGTCGCCGCGTCCCGGTGAGCATGGTAGAGCTGCCGGGCGTTTCGCACGATGTCGGGGGCAGTGGTCAGGGGGACGGACGTGGTCATCGGTCGGCGGCTTGCAGCAGTCGCGTCGAGGTTGGAAAGCCCAGGCCCTTGGGCGTCAACGTCTCAAGCTGGGCGATGAACGGCGTGTCCATGCCAAGGGCGTGCAAGGTGGTACGCCCGTCGGCCAGGGCGTGGACGGCATCCTTGTCGAGCCTGGCATAAAGGAACTGCCCCATGGCGTTGGCGACGTTCAGGGCGTCGTCGTCGTCGAGCAGGGAGAACCGCGCCTCGTGACCCGCGGCGCGGAGCATGCGGTCGAACAGCCTGGCCCGCTCCAGGTTGGGACGCTGCCAGTTGATGTTGAGGCCGTCAAAGAAAGTGGCGTTGACGCAGATGCGGTGAAGCTGCTCGAACTGATGGCACTCGGACAGCACCGCTTCCACCTGCTCGACCCCGCCGACGGCGACCAGGGCGACGCCGCTGCCGTCGGTTGGTTGGTTGTTGATGCGGATGCAGTGCTCGGTCAGGGCGTAGGCGGCCTGAAGGCTGAGGGCAATGCCGTCCACCTCGGCGGTGGCGGCCTCGAATGCGGTCTCGGCGATCTCCAGCTCCCTTTGCCGGTAACAGGGTTTCCCTGCCTCGAGCGCAGCGGCATAGGCATCGGAAAGAGCATCGAAGCGGTCCTGGGTTTTCTCGAAGGTGCAGGACGCCTGCCTCAGGCGATAGGCGAGATCGCCGACATGGGCTTCGAGGCCGAACAGGAAGGCGGGGCCGCTGAGGAAGAAGCGGCAGCGGACGCAGTTGGCGGCGCCGCCGGGAACGGGGTGGTGGTGCGTCGCGCCGTTGGCGGGATCAACCACCGCCAACCCCTCGTGGCAGCGGCGGGTGGCCACTGGGCAGACGCCGTGATCCATGATCACCATGCCTGTGCCAGTGCCGCTGGCCAAGGCGTCGAGCGCCGCCGGGCTGCGGTGGGCGACCATGCGGCCCAGTTCCTCCCGGCTGGCGCGTTGGAGGAACCCGGCCATCTCGGCCTGCGCCTTGCGTTGACGGTCCAGCAGGGCCTCGTTCATCCGCAGGCTCAGCGTCTCGACGTTGAGCTTGGTGTAGTAGAGGGTCATCACGACCGAGGCGTGGCCGACGATTTTCATCAGGTATTCGGGCGGCACTCCCTCCTCGTACATCGCGGTGATCAGGGTGACGCGCAGCCCGTGCAGGTCGAAGACGGCGGATTGGGCGTTACCGAACTTGTCTCGGGTGAGGATCAAGCGAATCGGATCGCCGCTCGGCAGGGTCTCGCCAGCTTCCGCCAAGCGCCGCTCCAGCTCCTGCATGAGCCTCAGCCACAGGTTTCGGAGGCGGACGTCGGTGACCGGGAGGTCGGGCCTGTGGCGGTGGCAGGGATCGCGGAACAGGAAGAAGCTGGCGCCCATCCTGACGAGGTCATCCTCGTGCTTGATGGATTTCAGTTCCTGGATGTCCAGCCATGCGGTCGGCCCGGCAACCGGGTTGAAGCGCTCCTGCCAGTCGCGCATGGCAGCGAAGATCCGTAGCGCGTCGGGCTTTTCCCAAGGCATGACGTAGCCTTTGGCGATGCTGTCGACATCGGCGGTCTTGTTGGTGTTGAAGTAAAGCACCGCGCCGTCCGCGCCGTCCTTGCGGCGGTACCTGCGGAAGATGCCCCGCTCCACGGGCGCCTGGCCGGTCGGACGATGCGGCCCGGCATTGGCCCGCCAGTGCCCGTCAGCCTCATAGCGCCAGGTGTCGCCCTCGCCGCTGTCCAGGTGCCGAACCTGGTGGCTGCGGGCTGGGAGCAGCAGCTTGACGATGAGGGCATAGCTTCGCACCGGGCTCCAGACCGTCTCGAACTCGCCCGTCCCCGGGTTCCGCCAGCGAAAGCTGTCCCTGATCCTGCCAACGCTGCGGGGCCAGGCGAAATCGTCCTCGGTGAGGATGGCCATGACTTGCCGGACCAGGCGCGTCGGCATCATTTCGCGGTGGGTTTCGCCTTTGTTGACGTTTTTGTAGGCGGGGCGGGCAAGAGGCACGGCGAAGCTTGGCGCCAGCGTCGGCGTCTCGCTGTCGCTGGCTGTGGAGCAGGTTTTGCGGAGCGCCTCCTCAAGGAACTCGTGCAGGACGGTCATGGTCTGGCGTCCCTTGTTGCCAGGAACGTCGAAGAGGATGCCGGGGCCGCGGCGAGTGTCGAAGTAGGCCGCCGGCTCCCTGGGAAGGGAAGGGGTTTCCATCAGGTGAGCGAGGAACAGGTTGAGGGCCGATTTGCGCTTTTTCCAATTGGCTGGGTTGGCAGCAATGTGCTCGCGGGCGAGCTTGGCCCAATGCGCAAGGTCGGGCGCTTGGCTGAGCAGCCAACGGAACTCGTCGTCGCGGGCAAGATGCCCCATCTTGGCCCTGAAGAAGCCGAAGTCCTCGGGCGTCCAGGCGAGCTTGCAGCCGGCATAGTCCTCGCGCAAGCAGTGAAGCACTGCCGCAATGCCTGCGCCGCGCATCTTGCTGCGCACCGTGGCCTCGGTCAGCAGGAACGTCTCGGGGGTCAGGTCGCCGAGGTCGATGATCCCGGCGCGGCTGAGCGCAGCATCGAGGATAGAGCGGAAGTTGGCGGCATCGTCCGATCCGCCCCGGTCGAGGAAAGCGCGTATCTTGGTCAGCCATCCCCGTTGTGGGCCGACGAACCCGGCATTGTCCATGCGCAAGGCCGGCATGGAAAACGGCTCCTGCTTGCGCGGCGGCCACGCCACGGCGCCGACCGACCACAATGCCAGCATCAGTTCGACGAGGAACCGTTGGCTGCCGCCGACGGAGGTCGAGGCAAGCCGGTCCCTGAACTCAACCACCAGCACCCGGTCCAGCGCCCGCGCCATGTCGGCGGAGGTGGCCGAATCGCCTAGGGTGGACACCGCTTGGCGCAGGGATGGCGGCGGCCTGTTCGTGAGCGGCAACGCTTCGACGCGCCCCAGCCAGGCCACGGCCACCTGCCGGATGGCTGCCGGGGACGCCTCGGGCGAGACGAGATAGTGGTCCGGAGACAAGTTGACGTAGATGGTGCGGCCGGTCAGGCTGCTGGCGGCGGCGACATATTCGTCAAGGTGGCAGATCGTGGCGGACATCATCGGCCGCGTTCTCCAAGCAACGGCGGCAGCATCGTGACATTGGCCGCGCCAATGGCGGCAGCGACCTGCGCCAGCCCGGCCTGACGGTAGACTTCCTGGCTCTTGGCGTTGAGGTGGTGCATGGCCACTTGCCCCTCCTTGTCGCCAAGGCCGAGCTCGTTGAGCCACTGGCCGTAACGGTGGCGAAGGCCATGGGTGGTCGTTCCGGCCCACTTGGCAGGAACGAGGCCGATGCGTCGCACGGCGGCGTTGAAGGCATCGCTGAAGGCTTCGGCTCCCAGGGGCTGGCCGTCCTTGGTCAGGAACGCCCACGGCATCTGGAGCGCCACCGGGCGGACGTGGCGCAGATACGTCTGCCAAAGTTCAAGGAACAGGCGCCCAGCGGCGCGGTCGATCCAGAACACCTGAAAAGCGTTGCGCTTGCGATGGGTGAGCAGCGCGCCCTTCCATCCGGCATGGCGCCGCCCTGTCTCCTGCGTCAGAGGCAGGCGCCCGCCGCAGTGGCGCTGGAGGAAGTCGGCGCGGGTGGTGTTCCGCCGCGCCCCGGTGAGCGGGTCGGTGTAGTCGACAAGGCCGACCTCCGGCTCGTGGATGAGCACCAGGGCAATGTCAGGGCTGTCGGGATCGATGAGGACGTCGTCGACCCATAGATGCATCGGCTCGCTCCCGCGGCAGCCGCCATAAAGGCAGAGAAGGGTGATCAGAATGTCCCGGAGGTCGTGTTTCAGCCATAGCCGGGCATGGTTCTCCTGCCCCGGCAACACGAAGCCTTGCCACAGCAGGGGGTCGATATGCTCGACGGGGAAGGCCTTGGCTTCCGGCAGGTGGGCAACCCGGTATCCGGGCAGCCGATGGCGGCGGCTCGTGCCGGCATCGGCGGCGGCACGCCGGCGGCTTTTGGTATGGGCCAGCAGCGAGGAGGCCTTGCGCGCGTTCCACCGCCGCCAGAACACCAACTGATCGGCGTAGGACGCCTGGTTGCAGAGTGGGTTGAGCGGTGCGGCGCCACGGCGTCGGCACAGCCAGTCGCTGAAATCAAGCAGGTAACGGCTGAGGCGCCGCAAGTTGCCGTCGCTGGTTGGCAACCAGTTGAGACCATGCTGGTCGACGCCGTCGCGGTACGTGCCGAACCGCAGGTCGTGGACGAACGCCGTGTAGAGCAGGCTGCGCTGATCCTGCTCGGAAAACGTGTCCGCCCGCACCGACAGCCACTCAACGAAGCGCCCGATACCTTGGGCATAGCCCCGTTCGGCCGACAGCGACATGCACCTCTCGCGGAAGAAGGCGAGCAGCGGCTCCAGCGGATCGGCGTCGACAATCAACAGGACTGTCGGCTGACCGGCACAAACGGTGTCGCGGACGATAACAGACGCGGTTCTAACCACTACAGCCTGGCAGGCATGCCGCCAGACAAGCCGTCAGCGTTGCAATCTGGATGGTATACAAACTGAAGCCCCACACCTCGTGCCGTATGAGTATGGAGCATTGAGTATAGCTACTCCAGCATAACCTACGCGCTTAGACATGGAGTATGTTTCAAGACGGGTACTTCATGTGGCCGCGGTCGTAGCCGGACCGGTGATAGTCGTCGAGTTGCGCCTGATCGGCCCACGGCAGCCGGCCGTCGGGGTGGAACGCGCCCTGGCGCGGGATGCCGCGTGCGGCGGCAAGGCTTGCGGCGGTCAGGCGCTCAGCCGACCAGATCGGTCCGTGCGTGACGCCGGAAGCGAGTGCGGCGTAGCCGTCGTTGCACAGCAAGGTCGTGCGCTGGGCCAGCTTGGGGTTGGTGACCTCCGGCGGCTGCCCGCCGAGGAAGAACTGCGGACAGGCCGCGCTCTGGGCAAAGGCGGCAAGCGGAGCGGCAAAAAGAACGAAGGCGAGCGCAGGCACACGGATCGTCATCGTCGCCTCACTTGGCAGGGCATTTTGCATCGGGCGGGGCTTGGGCCGCAACATGCCGACGGCCTAATCGGGAACGCCGCGTCGATCGCGCGAAAGCTACTCATCAGGCGGTTTCCCGCAGAGGGTTGACCGTCTCGACGCCGGCGAAACCCTTCGTTGTCGGTGACGACAATGCAGTTATTCGCTTCGGCCACGGCTGCGACGATCGCATCGAGCGCGCTCCGGGGCCGGCCTGTTGCATTCCCATCGGCCATCAGCCGGGCCCAGACCAGGCCGGCAGCTTCGTCAAAAGAAAGGACACGACCGGCAAACAGCGCCTGCGGTCCCTCTGAGCCGGCAAACCAGGCTCCGAGCCGATCGCGTTGCTGGCCTGCCGGTTTCTCCAGCACGCCCCGGCGGATCTCCGCGACGGCGAGGGAGGCGATGAAGGGGTCCTCGGCGCCCTGCTCCGTCATCCACGTGAGCAGCGACTGGGACGGGATCGGCTTCGTGACGTTGCTGATGACGGTGGCGTCGAGCAGGCAGCGCATCAGATCTCGACGCGGCGTCCGTCGTCGCGAGGACGCCTCAGGCCGAGAGGGGCGCCGACCAAGGGAGAGCGCCGCAGGGCGGCTACGATGCCGCTCTTCTTCGGCAGCTTTCCTGCAAGGGCCTGGGTTACGGCGGCACGCAGCGCGAGGCGTCAGGACCATCCTCGGCCAGCCGGCACGCGAGCGCGCGGACGAGGCCGCGGTCAGCCTTGCGGCCCAGCACCTCGAAACGGGTGAGGCCATGCTCGCTGAGGCGCGTGCGGTCGTTTTGAATGGCCCACCTTTGCGAAGCGCCCATCGCGATCTTCTCATCTTTCCAGTAATGTAGCCGACATAAATGGTTCCGGCAACGACATTGTGCCCGGCGGGGCTCGCGCCGGCGTCTCCACTGTGCACGTCGACCACCGCGTGCGTCACGTCACGGGTTTGCGGCAGCCTTCTCGCGGAGGCCTTCAGCGGAACGGGTTTCACACCTTCCTCAAGCAGCGGGATCCGGGAGACGGCGCCTCGGACCTCAGGGGAATACTCGTCGCCAAGGAAGCAGACGAACGGGCCTCACCCTTGAGTCCCTGCCAGCACGACAGAATGGATGAGCAGTTCGCTCCGCTCAAATCGCTTCACAGACAAGCGGGCGCCGTCGCCGACACCGAGGAGGGTTGCTGAGCCCACCAGGGTTTCCGCCAGTTCAACGACCGTGACCCGACGAACTCCCACGCCCGGGCAGGATAACCCGACCTCGGCAAGGTCGGGTTATCCGGTGATTGAAAGATGGCGGCGCGTGCCCTGCCTCGCCGGCGCGTGAGCCTCGTGCCCTGGAGGAACATCGCGAGCGGTTTCGCGCGATAGGCGACATGGTTCGCATGATGAACCCCAAGCAT
Organism: Acidobacteriaceae bacterium; assembly: GCA_965218545.1. Classification (GTDB taxonomy): domain Bacteria; phylum Acidobacteriota; class Terriglobia; order Terriglobales; family Acidobacteriaceae; genus EB88. The sequence goes on from CBDCLB010000003.1 coordinate 866,911, forward strand.
ATCTACGAAGGCGTCGTTGCGGCGGCTTTTAGCACGAAGGCAGCGCTCAACTCCTGTTTCGTTTATTGCGCTTGCCTGTCTCGCTCCTTATCTTAGCGTAGGAGCAAGCCATGTCCGCCAATCTCGTCGCCTCCGAGCCGTTCCATCCGACTGACGCGGACATCGCCGCGGCCCGCGAGGCGACGTGCGCGCTGTCTCACCTCGCGGCGCACGATCGAGGAGTCCAGGTCAGGGCACTCGAAGCAGAAGACGGCCACGAGGACGCGTTCGTGCTGCCGCCGGCGGCGGTGCGGCTGCTGCTCGACCTGTTCGGCTCGATAGCGGCGGGCCACGCCGTGTCGGTTGTGCCAATCCAGGCCGAGCTGACGACGCAGCAAGCCGCTGACATGCTGAACGTGTCGCGCCCGTTCCTCGTTGGCCTGCTCGAGAAAGGGGAAGTGCCGTTCCACAAGGTCGGCACGCACCGCCGGGTTCGCCTTGGCGACCTGATCGCCTACAAGCAGCGGGAGCATGAGGCGCGTCACCAGGTTCTCGACGAGCTGGCCCGGCAGGGGCAGGAACTCGGCCTGGGCTATTGACCAGACGGTGAGCGGACCGCGGTGCTCACGGCTCTGTTCGATGCGTGCGTGCTGTATCCGGCGCCGCTGCGCGACCTGCTGATGCGCCTGGCCACGACCAACCTCGTCCGGGCGCGGTGGTCGGCATCGATCCATGACGAGTGGATACGGTCCGTTCTGGAGCAGCGCCCGGAGCTGGCAACGCACCTCGCGCGCACGCGGCAGCTCATGGATACGCACGTGATGGACGCCTTGGTGACCGGCTACGAGCCGCTGATTGGCACTCTTGACTTGCCCGATCCGAACGACAGGCACGTGCTCGCGGCCGCCATTGCCGGACGTGCGGACGTGATCGTCACGAAGAACCTGAAGGATTTCCCGCCGGGTCGCCTCGCGCCGTTCGGCATCGAGGCTCAGCACCCGGACGTGTTCGTCCGCACTTTGCTAGGCACGCACGAAGCCGTCGCGCTTGCTGCCGTTGCGCGGCATCGCGCCAGCCTTCGCAACCCGCCCAAGTCAGTGTGCGACTATCTTGATACACTCTCGGCGCAGGGCTTGCCGGCGACGGCCGCGTTTCTTCGACGGCGCCAAATGCAGTTCTGAACGGAGACGGAGGGGCGATCAAGCTGGTAGCGAAGCCGGTAGTGTCTCAGTTTGAAATTGGCCGCCCATCGCTGTCCATCTCGCATCTGGCCATCTCGCATCTGGCCCGTGCCTCCTATATGCTTAGCGGAAAGCATGGAGAAGCGAAATGGCGACCCATTACGAAGTGGTGGAAGTCAATGATCCCCCAGCAAACCACACAGCAGACCTTGCAACGGTAGTTAACGCCATCCTGGGCGACGGTGGACGGGTGGTCAGTCATACCTACAAGCCCGCGAGTGCCGGGGCTGGAGCGGTGTAATTGCTCACCTGGGGCGGTGCTGGGGCGCTGGGTTAGCGGTGGTTGACGTGGCCCTTGGTGGCTGATTCAACGCTGGCGTGACGCCTGACATCGATCTCAGCAAGCTGAGCCACGCAGAGCAGGACGCGCTGATCCGTTCGCTGCTGCCGCTGGTTGGGCAGCTGCAAGCGGCCCTGGCGCGCATCGCCGAGCTTGAGGCGAGGTTGGCGAAGCTGGAGCGGCCGGCCAAGACGCCCGACAATTCTTCGCTGCCACCGTCAACAGGGCAGAAACCTGACGTGCCGGCCGATGGAAAGCTGCCACGCAAAGGCCGTCCCGGCGTGGCCCGGGCGCTGGAGCCGAACCCGGACCGCATCACCGATGCCAAGCTCAAGGCCTGCCCGCACTGCGCCGCGGCGTGGCCGGACGCGCCGCAAACGCCGCAGATGGTCTACGACCGCATCGAGTTGCCGCCAGTGCGGCCCGACGTGACGCGGGTGCGGCTGTTCGGTGGGCGCTGCGCCTGCTGCGGCGAGCGCGCCATGGCGCCCGCACCGGATGGGCTTGAGCCTGGCTCGCCGTTTGGCACGTCGATCGAGGCCTTGGTGGTTTACCTGCACTACGCCCAAGCGATCGGTTTCGAGCGGCTGCGAATGCTGATGGGCGAGGTGTTCGGCTTGTCCATCAGCGAGGGCGCGATCAGCAACATCCTGGCCCGCGCCCAGATGCCGCTCGTGGCTGCGGCGACGGCTATCGCCACCCAGGTCACCGCATCGGCGGTGGTCGCCTCCGACGAGACTTCCGTGCGGGTGGCAGGCAAGACCGGGTGGGAATGGGTGTTCGTTACCGCCGTCTGCGTGCTGCATGTCATCCGCCCCAGCCGCGGTGCTGCCGTGGTGCGGGCGCTGTTCGGCGCCCAGCGCCCGCGCGTGTGGGTGTCCGACAGCTTCGGCAGCCAGCGCGGCCATGCGGACCAGTGGCAGGTTTGCCCACCTGCTACGCGACGCCCAATACGCGGTCGACTGCGGCGATGCCGGCTTCTCGGCGGCGTTCAAGCGCCTGCTGCTGCGCGCGGTCGCCATTGGGCGACGGCGCGACAGGTTGCGCGACAGCACGCTGGAGCAGTATCGCGCCGACCTGGATCGCAGGCTGGACCGGGTGCTGGCCCTGCCACGATGCGGGGAAGCCGCCCACAGGCTGCGCCGGCGCATCGCGCGCGACCGCGGGCACCTGTTCGTCTTTGTCACGGACCGCGACGTGCCAGCCACCAACAACATCTCCGAACGCGCGCTGCGGCCCAGCGTGATCTTCCGCAAGGTCACCAATGGGTTCCGCTCAGAATGGGGCGCAGACACCTACGCTGCCTTCCGTTCCGTCGTCAGCACCGCCAAAGCCAACAACCGTTCCGTGCTCAACGACCTCCGCCAGGCATTGGCCACCACCTCACCCAACAAGGGCGCGACCCAACCA
>CBDCLB010000004.1:0-331363 GCA_965218545.1 Acidobacteriaceae bacterium
GCTGGCGAGCGTGCTCGCTTCCATGCGCCGCCGCATGGGCGCTATTGATCCGGCCGCGAATGCGCAGCGCAGTCCGCTCCTGGTGGCGCGCCCGGAGAAAACGGTGCTGCTGGTTGTGGTCTCGGGCGACAAAGGGTTTGCGGGGGCGTTTTCTACCAACATCATCCGAGCGGCCACGCAGTTTGTGAACGCGCAGCGCGCCGGGGATGACGAAAAGCGGATCGACATCGAGGCAATCGGCCGCAAGGGCCGGGACGCGATGCGCCGCCGCTACCCCGCGGGCGAGTGGGGGTCTGCGCCGGAGCCGGCGGAGCATGAGCCCGCGTCACGCCCGGAGCGTAACCGGCGGGCGGATGTGGAAACGGTGCAAACGGAGCTGTCCGCGCATATCTCGCTCGACCAGCTCAAATACGAGGATGTCCGGCTGTTCGGCGAGGAGATCGCCGCCCGCTATGCCGCTGCTGAGGTGGATGCCGTATACCTGGCCTACAACTCGTTCCAGTCGGTCATTTCGCAGCGGGTGGTGATCGAAAAGATCCTGCCGCTGGTCGAGAATAAGGGTGGCGAGCTCCAACAGCCGGAGGTCGCGCAGGCGAGCGAGCCCACCGAAGAAGAGCGCCGGAAAGTCGCCGAGGCCGCGTTGACCGCCGGGCTGACGCTGCGGGACGAGGAGCAGGAAGCCATCCGCGCGCAGTATGAGGACGAGGCCAAACGTTTCGGCACGGCGAATGTGGAGTACTCCTACGATCAGCCCGCGGATGAGGTATATGCGGCGCTGCTGCCGCGTCTTGTTTCGGCGCTCCTGTATCACGCAATGCTGGAGTCGATCGCGAGCGAACATGCGGCGCGCATGACGGCCATGGACGCGGCCACAAGCAATGCGTCCGAGATGATCGACTCGCTCACCCTGACCATGAACCGGGTGCGCCAGGCGGCCATCACCAAGGAAATTATCGAGATTGTGAGCGGCGCGGCCGCGGTTTAAGGAAGGCATATGCCAGAACAAGCAGTGGAGCAGCAAACAGCGCAGCCGGTGCACGAGGACGTTGTCGACACGATGGCCGAGCACTACGGCGAGGGCGCGCAGCACGGCAAGCAAAACGGTACCGCGCAAAACATCGGCAAGGTCGTTTCGATCTCCGGCCCCGCGGTGGACGTGCAGTTTGATGAAGCCAAGATGCCGGGCATCTTTCAAGCTCTGCGGGTTACGAGCGAGGGCTTCGACGTGCCGAACCCGACCAACGTCATCCTCGAAGTGCAACAGCACATCGGCGATGGCCGGGTGCGTTGCGTCGCGATGGAAGCGACCGAGGGCATGGTGCGCGGCATGAAGGTCATCGACACGGGAGCGCCTATCCTGATGCCGGTGGGCCGCCCGACCCTGGGCCGGATTATGAACGTGATCGGCCAGCCGGTGGACGAGTTGGGCCCGATCAAGGACGCGAAGTACTTGCCGATCCACCGGCCCGCGCCGAGCTTTGACGAGCAATCGACGCAGGAAGAGATGTTCGAGACCGGCGTCAAGGTCATCGATCTGGTACAGCCCTTCGTCAAAGGCGGCAAAATCGGGCTGTTCGGCGGTGCGGGTGTAGGCAAAACAGTCATCATCCAGGAGCTCATCAACAACGTCGCGACCAAGCACGGCGGTTTTTCGGTGTTCGCCGGGGTGGGCGAGCGCACCCGCGAGGGCAACGACCTGTGGCTCGAGTTCCAGGAAGCGGGCGTGATTGATCTGAAGGACCTATCCAAGTCCAAAGCCGCGCTGATCTACGGCCAGATGACCGAGCCGCCCGGCGCGCGTCTGCGTGTTGCTCTGTCGGCCCTCACCATCGCGGAAAGCTTTCGCGACGAAGAAGGTGCCGATACGCTCTTGTTCATCGACAATATCTTCCGGTTCACCCAGGCAGGGTCCGAGGTTTCTACGCTGCTGGGGCGCATGCCTTCGGCCGTCGGCTACCAGCCGAATCTGTCGACCGAGATGGGTGAGCTGCAGGAGCGCATCACCTCGACGAAGAAGGGCTCCGTGACCTCGGTCCAAGCCGTCTATGTCCCGGCGGATGACTACACCGACCCGGCCCCGGCGACGACCTTTGCCCACCTCGATGCGACGACCGTTCTTTCGCGGCCGTTGTCCGAGCTCGGCATTTACCCGGCGGTCGATCCGCTCGCGTCCTCCTCGCGCATTCTGTCGCCGCGCATCGTCGGGCAGGAACATTATGACGTCGCACAGGGCGTCAAGCGCATTCTGCAGCGGTACAAAGACCTCCAAGACATCATCGCGATCCTCGGCATCGACGAACTTTCGGAAGAAGATCGCCTGACCGTGAACCGGGCCCGCAAAGTGCAGAAATTCCTGTCGCAGCCCTTCCACGTCGCGGAGCAGTTCACCGGCATCCCCGGCTCCTACTGCAAGGTGGCCGACACGGTGCGTTCGTTCAAGGAGGTCATCGAAGGCAAGCACGATGACGTGCCCGAGCAAGCGTTTTATCTCAAGGGCACGATCGACGACGTGCTCAAAGCCGCTGAAAAGCTGAAGGCCGGAAAGTAACGCGCCATGGCCGATCCGAAACAATTCGACCAGGCCAAGCTGAAAGTCCGGGTAGTCACACCGGAGAGCATCCTCGTGGACACGAATGCCGGCTCGGTCACGATGCCGGCCCAAGCAGGCGTGCTCGAGGTCATGCCTGGCGCGGCACCCTTGATGACTGCGATCAGCGCGGGGGATCTTGTGGTCACGGGCGGCGAGGGCGGCGAACAGAAATATATAGTCGCGCGCGGCTTTGCGGAGATCCTGCCCGACCGGGTCACGGTGCTGGTCGAGTATGCCGAAGCGCCGGACAAGGTCGACAAGCAGGCCGCCGAGCGGGAGCTCCAGGACGGGCAGAAGCAGGAGGCGGAGGCCGGAGACGATCCCGCGCGCTACGCTGCGGCTCGGCAGGTGGTGCTGGAAGCGGAAGCGAAATTGGGGCGGGCTGGGCAGTAGGTTTCGTTGTAAGTTCCAGTCGCGCACTGTTTCTCATTCGCCTACGGCGGGAACATGCATTCATAGCACGGCAAATGTCATGTTTCTCGCTCTTCATCGTGTTTGATGGGCTACGGCAAGGTAGTGCTGGTCGAGGGATTGCCGCAGCAGGCTCTTGATGACCGCTTGACGGCTGATGTTCAGCTCCCGTGCCGCGCGGTCCAACTCCTCCAACATGGAGGCAGCAAAATCCACATTGACCCGCTGGACTCCCGGTCTGACCACCGTGAACTGATTTGTGAAATGTGCTGAGATGTCCTGCCCGCGATCCGCCATCTCGGCAATCCTCTCGGCGTCGACTGGTTTAGCAGATGTTTTCGGCATAAGCCTTCCTTTCTTCTTTGGTCGCCTTCCACAACGTCACAAGGTGATACAGCTCGCCCTGTTCATCATGTCGCGCTTCGTAAATCACGCTGTACAGCGTCCCGCCCACCCATCCTATGGCACGAAACTGCTCGGGGTCGTCGGAGCGCCGGTCGGAAATGTGCTCTCTCTCGAAGAGCGTCTGCGCTTCCTCGAAACCGATGCCCCGCTCAGGGTTAGCCCTGAGCCGCTTGCTTTTCTCGGGATCGAAGTCAAAGCGCATTTGTATAACAGGTATACCACTATGTAAACTCCTCGCCTTCCGCCCAGCAAATGTCGCAGGCTAAGTCTTCCCTGAGGCACGCTATACTGGCCGCGCACTTGGGGGAGGCGCGTATGCGAGCCATGGCTTTGTCATTGCTTTTTCTAGCCGGACCGGCGGTTCTGGCCCAAAGCGGGGCTTCCCTCCGAGCAGCACCCACCAGCGTTGTAACCGGGCACGTGTTCTGCGCCGATACGAACGCTCCCGCGCGACTGGCCAATGTGGTTCTGGAGCCCGCGGCGGCCATTGACGGCTATACGGCAAGCGACAGCAAGGGCGTTTCCGCGCACCTTACGGGCGTGCAAACAATGCCGGACGGCTCCTTCGTGTTTCCGCATGTCGCGCCGGGGACCTACTATGTGTTCGCCTCGGAGCCGGGCTATGTTGCGCCGTTGGCGGCCGTCGGGGCTACAGCGGACCAGCTCGAAAAGCCGGACAAAGCAGTCAAGACGGAGATCGCGAAGGCAGTCCCCAGGGTGACGGTGCAGGCAAATCTGCCCGCTTCGATCGACATCACGCTGCAACGGGGTGCGGCGATCAGCGGGACGGTGCTGTACGACGATGGAAGCCCGGCAGCGGGGCTGAACGTTGAACTGCTGGTGCGCCGGCCTGGCACGGGCAAGGCGGACAAGTGGGTCGAGCCGCGCACGGGACCTGTGGGGCGCACTGCCTCAGTCACCACCGACGACCGGGGCATGTACCGCGTCGCCGGGCTGCCCGCGCGGGAGTATCTTGTCGCGGCCAAGTTGAGCCTGGCGAAGAGCAACTACGACATCAGCAGCGGCGGGTACAGCAATTACACCGATGACTACTCGATTCCGGTCTACTCCGGCAGCAAGCTGCGGGCCAAGGATGCCGCGCCGTTCACGCTCAAGCTTGGCGAAGAGCGGCCGGGCGAGGATATTATGATCCCGCTCGCGAAGCTGCACAGTGTTTCAGGCTCGATTGTCGCGAAGGACGGGCACACGGTGAACGGCGGAATGGTCACGCTGCTGCATGCGGATGACCGGACAGAGCTTGCCAACACAAAGCTGGCCAAGGGCGACGATACCTGGACCCTGAGCTTTGTGCCGGATGGTGACTACCTCCTCAAGGTGACGGATGCGGCCGATATGGAATACCGGGAAATCCCGAACTCGCCCGGTACCGTGCCGGCTACATTTAGTAAAAGCACAGCCGTGCACCATTACGGAGAGGGCGAGCAGCCGCTGCACGTCGAGGGGGAAATCACCGGGCTCGCCGTGCCTGTTCCCGAGCAGGCGGCAAAAGGGGCGACGCGGGCAAGCGAGTAGCTTTCTGCCGCAGACCGAAATGGGCCGGACGCGCTGCCGGTGCCAACCTGGGAAAGCGTCCTTGCAAAGCCTCGTTTGGACGCATTGCACTCGCAGTCTCGGCGTGTAGAGTGGGTTCCATGACCGCTGCGCTCCAAACCGTCGCTGCCGCCCAAAGCCACGTCGGGCGCGTTCGCAAGGCGAACGAAGACAGCTGGAGCTATGCGCTCGAAGCGGGGCTGTTCGCGGTATGCGATGGGATGGGTGGGGCGGCGGGCGGCGAGATCGCGAGCCGGACCGCACTGGAGGCCTTTATGGAGCGCCTGACGCTGGTCCCGGCAAACGATCGGAGCCTTGCAGTGGTGGCCCAAGCGGTCGGCGGAGCCAACCGGCGCGTGTGGACGCGGGCCGCTCAGGAGGCGGTGCTGAAAGGCATGGGCACAACGCTGGTCGCGCTTGCCTCCTGCGGCCCGCGCGAGTGGGTACTGGCGCATGTGGGTGACAGCCGTTGCTACCGATGGCGGGGTGGGCTTTTGCAACAAATGACCGCGGATCACTCCTTTGTCGCCGAGCAGGTGCGCCTTGGCTTGCTCAGCCCGGAGCAGGCCGCGCGCTCGCCCATGCGCAACGTCATCACACGCGCGCTTGGGACGCGTGAAACGGTGGAACCGGAGGTCGCCATGCTTGCGGCCGAGCCGGGGGATGTGCTGCTCCTTTGCTCGGATGGGCTGACGCGGGAGATTCCCGATGAGCGGATCGCGGAGGTTCTTCGGCAAACGCTCCCCCTGGCGGAGCGGAATGCGCTGCTGATTGAGGCGGCGCTCGAAGCGGGCGGCCGGGACAACGTGACCGCGATGCTCCTGGAGGTGCTTTAGGAGGTGGTCTAGAAGATGTCCTAACGGGCGGCAGGGCAGGGAAGAGCGGCTTGCCTGGAGTATGTTGGAAGAGATGGTGCGGATGACAGTGCTGGCTTCGGGCTCACGCGGCAATGCGACCGTGATCACGGGTGGGCGCACGTCGGTGCTGGTGGATGCGGGGGTAAGCTGCCGCGAGCTGATGAAGCGCATGCGGGAAGCGGGCGAGGATCCGCAAGCGCTCGACGCTGTTCTCATCACTCATGAGCACCAGGACCATGTGCAGGGGCTTTCCGTGCTCGCGCGCAAGTTGGGCATCCCGGTCTACTTTACCGAGGCGACCCACCGGGCGTGGATGCGCTGGATGCGTCCGCAGCGGCGCATGAGCTATGCCGACTGGCTGGTCGAGCGCAAAGCGGAAGCGGCGCGCAAGCTCAAGGAAGCGGAGCGTGCCGGCGCACAGCCGGAGCCGGACGCGGCCAACCCCTTTTATCGTGAAGCGGGGCTGCGGGAGTGTGTGGAGGAAGCGGCCGCGTTTGTGCGGGAAGGGCAAGGCACCCCCAGTCGCGAAGGCACTGGAGGTTTCTCCGGCACCCAAAATGCGGGGCCTGAAAACGCGCCTTTTTCGGACGGGCAAGGCGGGAACGCGCGCGCGGGCATCGGCCGAGCGGGGGCGGCTTCAACCGCAGACACGCAAGTTTCGCCCTCGGAAGAGCAGCAAATACCGCCGGCCCCGCAAAGCGCCGCCACGCCCGACCCCGACCCTTGCGCGCTGCCCGGCGTTGAACACTTCCGGGCCGGCAAAACCTTTTCCATCGGCGACCTCGAAATCACCGCCTTTACCATCCCGCACGACGCCGCGGACCCGGTCGGGTTTTCCATCGTGAGCGAGGGGGTACGGATCGGCCTGGCGACCGACCTCGGCTATATGCCCGCGAATGTGTGCGAGCAGCTGCGGCGCTGCGACGTCATGATGCTCGAAGCCAACCACGATCTGGAGATGCTGCGCGACGGCCCGTACCCTTGGTCGGTCAAGCAGCGGGTGCTTTCGCGGGTGGGGCACCTGTCCAACGCGGCGACGGCGGAGTTTCTGGAGCGGCGCTACGACGGGGGCGCGGCGTATGTGGTGCTGGCTCACCTGTCGGAAAGCAACAACATGCCGGAGCTGGCGCGGGTGGCCGCGGAGTGGGCCCTGCGGGACCGCATGAACCTGCTGGCAAACAAGCTCGTCGTAGCCCAGCAGCACGTGCCGACCGAGTCCATCCGCTTTTGATCGCTGCCGGGCTGCCATGGCGCGGAGAAAGCCTTTACAATTGCCAAACATCAGAGTTGCCGCGGATGCGCGCCCGGCTCGTCGGCAAGCGGCATCGTAGAGATAGGGGCAGAGTATGACAAAGTGCAGCGATCCCGTAGTGGGCGACATTCTTTCCTCCTGGCGGTATGACCTTTCCGGATCGTCGCCCGAGGTGCGGGGCGATTTGGAGCAGCACCTCGGAGAGTGTCGCGGGTGCCGGACATGGCAGCGCATCCATCGCACGATCGACGTCACGCTGATCGGCCTGGCAACGCTGTCAATCCTTATGTTTCTGCTTGCGATCGCAGTGATTCATCAGGTAGAACCGCTGCGGACCTGGGCGATCGCGCTCCACATGCGAAGCATTGAGTTCCCGCTCACGCTACAGGACCTGGCAATTGCCGGGCTGCTCGTTTCGGTGCTCCTGTGGCTGCTTGTCGCGCTGGTCACGCCCGCGCCCACGTTTTTAAGCGAGGTCGCGATCACGCAGGCCAAGGAGATCCGGAACCGGGTGCCCCGGAAAGCGGCCTGACACTCTCTTTTTCGAAGAAAAGCCTCCGCGGTCCGCGGGGGCTTTTTTATTGCTTGCCCGGCGAAACGGCGCCTTCCGGCAGCCCGGGAGCGCCGTCGGGGAGGCTCGAAACCATGCCGGGCGCAGGTACCGCTGCAGGCCCCGCCTGGAAGGAGCCGGTGAGGCTCCGAACCTCGGCCACGCCGTTGCGGGCGCACCAGTGCTCCAGCTCGTGGGCGACGCGCTCCACCGCGCGCGGGTCGGCATAGCTGGCGGTGCCCACCTGCACGGCGGCGGCACCGGCCACCAGGAACTCCGCGGCATCCTCGCCGGAGCGGATGCCCCCCACCCCGACAATGGGAATCCTGACCGCCTGCGCCGCTTCCCACACCATGCGGAGGGCGATGGGCTTGATCGCCGGCCCGGAAAGTCCTCCGGTCACATTCGCGATTCGGGGGCGGCGGGTTTTCAGGTCGATCGCGAGCGACAGGAATGTGTTGACCAGGGTCAGGCCGTCCGCGCCGTTTTCCTCCGCGACCCGGGCCATCGCGGCAATGGAGGTGACGTTGGGCGAAAGCTTGACGAATATGGGCCGGGAACTCTCCTTTTTGGTCCGGGCTACAAGCTCGCCCAGCAACTTGGCATCCGCGCCAAAGACCATGCCCCCGTGCGCGGTGTTGGGGCAGGAAGCGTTGATCTCGTAAGCGGCAATACCCGGGGCGGAGTTCAGAACGTGGATCACGGCCAGGTAGTCCGCGATTTCGTAGCCGAACACATTGCACACAATGGCGCAGGGCGGGGGCTTGTGGCTGAATGCCTGCAGTTTTTGCGTGACAAAGGCGTCCACGCCGACGTTTTGGAGCCCAATGGCATTAATCATGCCGGCCCGGGTTTCGATCAGCCGGGGCGCTTTGTTGCCGGGCATGGGCAAGCGCGACAGCCCTTTCGTGACAAAGCCGCCGATGCGGTCGAGAGCGACAATGTCCTCGAACTCGACACCATACCCAAAGGTGCCGCTGGCGGCGAGCACGGGGGTTCCGACCTGGATTCCGGCGACCTCCACCTGCATATTTGGCTTCATGGGCGCTTCCTCTCCGCTGCCGCGTGGGTTCTCCGGCGATGGTGCGTGGCGGGAACCGGCGGTTTAGGGTAGGCAAACTCACCCGCCGGACGGAGCGCTTCCGTCAGCACGCGACCCACGGCGGCGGAAGGCTCATTGACGCCGAGGATAGAAGCCAGGGTCACGGCCAGGTCCACCGGCTCTGTATGCCCGCGATAGATACCCGGCGTAAAAGGCGCGCCGTAAAAACCGAGCGGCACATGACGGTCGTAGCTGTAAGGCGAAAAATGGGTCGTGCCGCCCGCGCCGTAGCCCTCCATCTGGAATGCCTCCGGGATCGCCATGACATACCAGCCCCCATTGGGGCTGTAGCTGCGCGCGAGCATGCGTCCGAACTCGGTGGGGGGCAGCAAGCCGGACGCCAACTGCTTGCGGGTAAAGGCGCGAAACAGCTCCGGGTTAGGGGCGGGCCGCTCGAGGGCGGCGACCGTCACCGTCGTTGGAGAAAGGGTTGCGGCCACGCCGGTGTTCGCGTTCACGGCCGCGGGGGCCGCGGCGCTTTCTTTTGCCGGGGCCGGGGTTTCCGGGGCATTCGCAGGCTTGGGCGCGACGGCAAGCGAGGCAAACGCCGGAGCCATCGCGGCTTCCACGGCGTCTTCGGCTTCCTGCTCGATAATGCCGGCGCGCTCAAACGCCGGCTGATTCAGGGAAAGGTATGGCAGTTCCTCATGCGGCAGAATATAAACGACCTTCTCCCCGGGAGAAAACTTCGCGTTCATCGCCTGGTTCAGGTCCGCGACGAGCTTGTCCATGGGGATGTAGGTGCCCGGCAGGCCCAGGGCGGAGGAGACCGCGGGTGTGGGCGCGATGCCGTGGTCGGCGCTGAGGGCCAAAACCACATTGGCCAGGCCGCCCGGGATGTGCGTATCGAGCCAGGTCGCGAAGCTGTCGAGGTCCGTGTCCAGAGCGACGACCATGGCGTGCTCCTCGGGCGAGTCGGGGCCGTACCGGTGGCCCTCGATGTCGTTGGGCGAAAGCGAAACCGTGAGGAGGTCGGTCGAGTCATGCGAACCGAGCTGCTCGCCCGCGATCAGGGCCTCGGCAAAGGCGAGCTCGTAGGTATTGGCTGCGTCCGTAATGCCCACCTGCTTATAGAAGTTCGTCAGGTCCTGCACCTTTGCCGTGCCGGCTGCCTCCTCGATCGCCGGGCCGTTGTCGAAGTCCACCGCCCACTGGGGCAGCGTGCGCATGTAGTAGGAGGAGGTCAGGAAGCGCCCGGAAACAGGATCGATCCAGAATGCGCCGTTCGCGCCCCGCCCGGCGAGGAGGATCGCGGCGCGATCTTTGAGTGAAACCCCGTACACGCGGGACTGGCCGCCCGTGGCCAGCCGGAGTTCATCGCCGATGGTGGAGGCGAGGAGGTTGCGCGGGGAAGCGCCGGGTTCGGGTGCGCTTCCGGCGGGGGGCTTGGGAGCGCTGTTTGCTTCTTCCCCTTGCACGGCTACCGGCGTGGCCGCGGGCGCTCCGGCTTGCAGGGCGGGTGCCGCCGTGACCAGGGCGAAGCGTTCGTCCTCAACGGAGCTCACGGGCCGCTCCTTGTTGCGCGGGAGGTCCCACCACTCGTTTGAATTGATGCCGTGGCCGTTTGAGTACGCGCCCGTGCCCAGGGTGGCGTGGCCGGGGGCGGTCTTGGTGTTGGCGTACCCGTAGTAGCAATCCGGGAAGTATGCGCCTTTGTCCAGAAACAGCCGAAAGCCCCGGCCCTTGAACTCCGAGCGGTAACGCTGGAGGTAGTCGGCGCGGAACTGGTCGATGACCAGGATCACGACGAGCTTGGGGTGCGCGTCGTAAACGCTGGCGTGGACCGCGGGCGTGAGGGGGAACGCGGCGGATAGGAGCAGGGCGGCAAAGCGCTTCAGCATGCGGTGCGAGGAGCCTTTCCGGGGAGGCGCGGTCGAGGGGGCTTGCCCCCTCCCGTTCAGAATAGAGGAACCGGGACCCAAATACCTCGATCGAAAGCCGTCCGCCGGCATCCTACAAGCAGCCTGCAAGTGCGGGCAAGGGAATGGAGTCTCCCGCAAACCGTCGGTTTGTTTGAACGCACTCGGCTGATGACTCCTGCTGATTCCGTTTTTTTGGGGAGGATGCAGGGGTATGACTTCATTCTTATGGGTTGCAATGGGCAGCGCGTTGGGCGGCATGTTGCGCTTCGGCGTTGCGCGGTGGACGGCGTCACTGGACACCGCGCTTCCATGGACCACGATCGCGATCAACATTCTGGGATCGTTTTTGATCGGCTATTTCGGCGCGCTTACGCTGCCCGGCAGCCGCCACGCCGCTTCTGACAACCTCCGGCTTTTCGTCATGATCGGCGTTTGCGGCGGGTTTACCACATTTTCATCGTTCAGCCTGGAAACCTTCGACCTGCTGCGGGCCGGGGCACCTGGGCGTGCGCTGCTCAACGCGGGATTGTCCGTGCTGCTGTGCGTGGGTGCCGTGGCGCTCGGCTATCGGCTCGGGCATCCCGCGGGGCAGGGCCCCACGGCGGTCGCGCGCACCGCCGAGGAAGAGCTATCCAGCTAAACCCTACGCCCCGAAGCCGGTTTTCAGGTGGGCGTACTTGCCCAGATGCTCCCGCACGACCTTGTAACACTCGCACGCTATCTTCTCAAGGCCTGCATGGTCGACGATTTGGATGGAGCTGCGGTGGTGGGTGATGAGGCCCAGCTCCGTGAAGCGCCCGATACAAAGGGTAACGCTGGGCCGGGTCGTTCCCAACATCTGCGACAGAAACTCCTGTGAAAGATGGAAGCTTTCGCAGCCGGAGCGGTCCGCACTCAACAGCAGCCACCGGGCAAACCGCTGGTCCATGTCGTGCTTGGCATTGCAGGCGGCCGATTGCATGGTTTGCACCAGCTGCGCCTGGACGTAGCGCAGCGCGAGCCGCTGAAACTCACCACCGAGCTCAAACTCATTGCGGGCCGCCGCCATCGGAGCCATGAACCCGTGGCCTTCCAGCTGCATGAAAACGCGGTTCAAGCTGTGCTTGGTGCCCATCAGCGCGGACACGCCGATCACTGATTCGTAGCCAAACAGCGCAACCTCGACCTGCGCGCCGTCTTCCAGCATGCAGGTCATGGAACCGAGCCCCGACTCGATAAAAAAAAGATTGCGGATCGGCTCGCCGGGAGCTTCCAGCTCCCGCCTTACCTCAAGCGGCACCGGCTTCAACTCCAGGCGATCAATGACGTCGTGCGTGAGATTCCGAAGCACTTCGTTCTTGTGCGCATACGGCGGCGCGATCGCTTTGACTGCCATGAAAACAATTCTTACAAATTTACCCGCTTCCGTCTATGGTTAACCTACATTGTCCTCCCGTTCATGGTAAAGCCTGCTTTTCGCGCTATCCCTTGAAGGAAGGTCGCGTTCCGTAGCAATGACGGCATTGTTGTCTTCCTTGCGCGTTGCAAAGAGAAAGGAAACGCTGTAGGTGACGCTGACGCCGTTTGAAAATGTCACAAACAGCGACTCCGGGGTGAAGTCGGCTCCGGTGATCTGCAAGGGCGCGTCCTGCTCTGTCATAAAGGAGCCTCTGTTTCCAGTTGTTCACGCTGTGGCAAGCGCGTCTGTTTCCCTTGACACAGAGGAAGCGGCTGTATACAAATCGCCCGCTCAGGGAAGCGCTTGTAAGATAAGCCCTGTATGCACGACCTGAGCTTATTCCGGGCAAACCTGCCCCTGGTGAAAGAGCGCCTGCGCGCACGGGGGCTCGATCCGGCAGTGCTGCTGGGCGGCTTCCACCATCTGGACGCGGAGCGGCGCGCGCGCATCACCGAAGCTGAGCGGCTCAAAGCCGAGCGCAATACCCTAAGCGACGAGGTCGGCCGGGCGCGCCGGGCCGGCACGGATCCCAGCCCCATTATGGACGAGGTGCGGCGGCTCAAGGCCGAGGGGGAATCGCTGGAGCGCGCCGCGGCCGAGGCCGAAGAAGCCCTGCGGGCCACGCTTGCCGGCCTGCCGAACCTGCCGGCCGCGGACGTGCCGCCCGGGGCGGACGAACGGGCGAACGTCGAGATCAAGCGCTGGGGGCCCCTCCCCGTTTTTGCATTCGAGCCAAAGCCGCACTACGAGCTGGGCGAAGCATTGGGCATACTCGACCTCGGCAGGGCGGCCAAGCTTTCGGGGGCGCGGTTTGCCGTGCTGACCGGCGCGGGCGCGCGTTTGGAGCGGGCGCTCGCCCAATGGATGCTGGACATGCAAACGCGCGAGCATGGCTACCTGGAAGTGGCCCCGCCCTTGATGGTGAACAGCCGCTCCTTATGGGGGACCGGGCAGCTGCCGAAGTTCGCCGACGACCTGTTCCGCTGCGGGCCGGACTGGACGGGGACGCTTGAAGACAGCGATCACTGGCTGATCCCGACCGCGGAGGTGCCGCTGACCAACCTCCTGCGCGATGAGATCGTGGAGGGCCGCGAGCTCCCCCTGTCGCTTGCAGCGTGTACTCCGTGTTTCCGGTCGGAAGCGGGCTCCTACGGGCGCGATGTGCGGGGGATCATCCGGCAGCACCAGTTCACCAAGGTGGAACTGGTGAAGTTCGCGCAGCCGGAGGAAAGCGCCGAAGCGCACGAGCGGATGACGCGCGACGCGGAGACGATTCTTGAGCGGTTGGAGCTTCCGTATCGCCGGATGCTTTTGTGCGCAGGCGATATGGGGTTTTCCGCCGCAAAGACATTCGACCTGGAGGTATGGCTGCCCGGGCAGGGGGCTTACCGGGAGATCTCGTCCGTGTCGAACTGCGAAGCCTTCCAGGCGCGGCGCGCCAATATCCGGTTCCGCAATGCAAAAGGCAAGGCGGAGCATCTCCATACCTTGAACGGCTCGGGCCTGGCGGTGGGCCGGGCATGGGTGGCGGTGGTGGAAAACTATCAGCAAGCGGACGGGTCTGTACGGGTGCCGGAGGTTTTGCGGCCGTACATGGGCGGCCTTGAAGCAATCGCACCTGAAAAAAGTTTTTAATGCCGGCCCCCACGCAGTGGGCGCCTCCCGCGTATTCAGCTTGCTGCAAGGGGGTTTTGAATGGGTTTGCTCAAGAATTACATTTTCTGGAAATACGACCGGGGCAGCCTTCACTACGACGTGATGGTCACCCTGATCCTCTTGTTTATCTTTGTCACCCCGCACCTGTGGAACTACGGCGACCACCCGGTCGCGGATCACCTGTCACCTTCAACGGTGCTGGTGCGGCCGACCGATTCAGGCGCGATCTACGAGGTGCCTGCGAACCAGGTACACCGGGCCAAGGGCGTGCTGGCGCGCGGCATGGAAGCGCCGCTCGCGCTTGCGATCGCGCCGGTTTCGGGCCCGGTGACGATCGACCGCTGGGAGCCGCTCAAGGACGCGAGCGGCACAGTGACGGCGTACAAAGTGTGGGCGCACCGGTAAGGGAGGGCGGGATGCGGATGATTCTGATAGGGGCGGCACTGTTTGCGGGTGCGGCCGCGCAGGCTCAGGATGCGCAGCTGACGAAAGTGCTGAGCCAGATGGACGCGGCCGCGGCAAAGTTCGGCAGCGCACAGGCGAACTTTGCGTGGGACCAGTACACGGCCGTGGTGCAGGAGCACGATGTGCAAAAGGGCACAATCGCCTTCCGCCGCGGCGCGAAAGGGACCGCCATGGTGGCGCACGTGGAAACCGAGGACGGGCAGCCCGCTCCCAAGCAGGTGCTGTTCAAGGGCGGCGTGCTCGATCTATACCAGCCCGCGATCAAGCAGGAAACGGTCGTCCATGCCGGGGCCAACCAGTCCCAGTTTGAAAGCTTCGCCACGTTGGGCTTTGGGGGCAGCGGCAAGGAGCTCGAAGCAAACTGGAATGTGGCCTACGAAGGCGCGGACACCATCGATGGCGCGTCCGTTGCCAAGCTGGCGCTCACGCCGAAGCACGCCGGGCCCAACCCTATGTTTACCCGGATCGAGATATGGATCGACCCTGCGACAGCGACCTCGCGCAAGCAGGTTTTTTACAACCTGGGCGGCGACACCCGGACCGCGACTTACACAAACATTGTCCTGAATAGGACACCGGAAAGCGAATTTACACTCAAAGTCCCTCCGGGAACGCAGGTGATTCAGAAGTGACCGCTGCTGTGCTGGACCGGAGCTAAGCTGCCATGAAAAGAGTAACTTAGCGAATGCAACCGATTGTTTTAGGCGCGAACTCCCTCCTCCAACGGCAATCTAACTTGCGGTTGTAAGCTGAAAACAAAGAGTTGCCGCGCAGCTTCGGGAGCCCTTATAGTCCATCTCGGGAGAACGATGGATGAACGAGCAAGCACTTTCTTTCGCGACGTTTTGGGCGGGCAATGCGCTTCCAACTTACGAGGCCGCCTGTTTGCGCTCATTTGCCGCGCGGGGCTACAAGATCGCGCTGTATAGCTTCGACAAGCTCGCGGGCGTTCCAGAAGAAGTCGAGCTCCTCGACGCTTCCGCGATTGCCCCGCCGGAGTCCCTGCGCCGCTTTCTTTATAACGGCAAGCCCAACCTGAGCCACTTCTCGGATTACTTTCGCTATCGGATGTTTCGCGAAACCGATTTCATCTGGACCGATACGGACATGCTCTTGCTCGCCCCCATCACAGTGCCGCTTGGCCGCGTCATCCTGGCGCAGGAACGGGCGGACAGTATCAACAATGGATTTATGCGGCTCGACAGCGCGGGGCCGGAGCTCGGGCGCGTCATCCTGGAAGCAGAAGCGCTGATGGACAAGGACATGCCATGGGGCGCGACCGGCCCCCGCCTTTTGAGCCGGTTTTTCCGCGATTCCCCCGCGATGCGCGACGTGTTTGCACCCCAGTTCTTCTTTCCCATCACGCACGACGACTTTTGGAAGCCCTTCCTGCCCGAGTTCCGCGCAGAGTGCGAAGCGATGTGCGCCAACGCCTTTACCGTCCATCTTTGGAACAACATCGTGGACCGCATGGGCGTATGGAAAAGCATGGCACCCCCAGTCGGCTCCTTTCTTTACAAGCAGTTTGAGCAGGATGGCAGCCTTAGCCTGTTTCGCGATGTGTACCCGGAAGGGGTAATGCGCCAGATGGTGGAGAACTGGCGCATGCGCAAGGACGGCGGCGACCTGGGCATCGCCAAGCTGTCACGCCAGATTGTGCCCAGCATTTTGCGCACGGCCCGGCACTACGCCGGGGACTCAAAGGTGCGTACGCTGCTGGGCGGCAAACACGCGTCTGCCTAGCGGCTTCGCAAAACGCGCTATCGCGATGCCGCCCAGTACGAAAAGAACGGGAAAGCATTCGAGCGTGTACCGGGGCTCGGGTGCTTCCAGCGTCAGCAGAAGGGCGCAGCGCAGCAGAACAAACGCGGCGAACACGCCGAGCAACGGCGGCCGCCGCCACGCGCCGGCGGCTGCCAATGCCAGATAAGCGAAGTTAAGTGCCGCCAGCGCCCAGGCAAGCACCGTATCCGCGCCCTCGGTACGGTAGCGCCACCAGCGCAGGTCCATGTTGAACAGCTCCGTGCGCGGACGCAGCCACATATCCGCAAGCCGGAGAAGCGGAAGCCCAACATAGTAGCGAACCGGGTGCGTCTTGATGCGCTGGTTTGCGAGCGCGGCAAACCGGGCGTCCAGCGCGGGCGTGATCGTGGTATCCCGGTTGTAGTCGGCCAGCAGCTGCGCCGTTTCCCGCAGCTGCGCGGGCGAGTCGAAAGCGCGCGCCGGCAGGCTATCGAGCACAATGGGCGCGTCGTCCGCCGCCCAGTACACCTCGGAGGTGCAGACGAGGTCCGCGCACACGGTTTTGGTCCAGCGCTGGAAGCCCGGGTTGGTGGGCTCGCCGGGATCGGTGGCGTAGCGCGGGGCGAGCGGCTCAAAAACATGAAAAGTGCGCCAGTTGCGGACTGTCCAGGGCACAAAGGCGAGCAGGCAAGCGAGCGCGCTCAACCCCGCAAGGGCGAGGGCTCGCCGGCGCGCGCCATAGATGAAAAGCGCCGCCCACAGCGTGATGCCGAGCAGGGCACCGTCCGGACGGAGCATCGCGGCGGAGATCCAGGCCAGCACGGACAAGGCGAGCGCGCGGACGCGAATGGTGGGCGGCCGGAGCCCCGGTCCATCGAGCCGATCGAATCGAACCGAGTGAACATGCCTCCGGGCGACTGCGACCTTTTCACCGCTTCCGAGTCCATCCTGTGTGCGCCTGCGCAGGCCGCCTTCGCCAACGCGCAGGGCGCGCGCAAAGCTCCAAAATGCGACGGACGTGGCAAACAGCTCCAGAGTTTCTGTCAACGGAATGGCCGTGTAGGACGCGGTAAACGGGCAAAGCGCCGCGAGCCACAGCGTGGCGACCGCCGCGCGTTTTTTAAGAGACTCGGGTGCGAGCCGGGCCGCAAGGCGGCTCAGCAGGAAGCAGCCCAGGAGGCCGGCGGCGATCTGGATAAAAAGAACCGCGCGGTACTGCCCCGCGCCGAAAAGGGCAAAGCAGGCGGCGAGAAACAATGGGTAGCCTGGCAGGCGGATCAGGGTCGGCGCACCAGGGTGAAGGCCGTAGACTCCGTGATCGAGCAGGTTTTGGGCGATGGTGCCGTAAATCAAAGGATCGCCGGCGATTGTGGGCCGTGCATGCACAAACCAGAGCCGCAGTAGAAGACCGAGCGCGAGCGGAGAGCCAACGCGGACGCTCGCTCGAATCGCGGGCCCGGTTCGGGACAGGCGGGAAGACATTTCCCAAGATGATACGGGCCAAAGCGCAAAGCCCTCGCGGCGGCATGGCCGCGGCGGCGCGGGAAGGGTAAGCTAGCCACACGCATGAAACCAGTCTTCTACGACCCCGAACGCAGACGATGGAAGCGCTTCCGGCGCGTTCTGGACATCGTGGCCGTCGTGTCGACGGTGGTGCTGGTGCTGTTTTCGGTCGGCGTGCTGCGCAAGGAATCGCTCCCGAGCCTTGCGTTTCCAGGCGACCGTCATAACGTGCATGCGTATGCGCCGTCCGCGAGCCGCCAGAAGGCAGCGCGCCCGGCCCGGCGCAAAACCCATCGCAAGCCCTCGGACATCGTTCTGAATCAGGATGAAGGCCTCCGCGCCGCGTTTTTCCAGGTCAGCGATCCGCAGGGGTTGGCCTCGCTCAAGGCGCACGTCCACCAGATCGATCTGCTTTTCCCGGACTGGCTGCACTTGGTGAGCCCGGATGGGCGGCTGGAAGCGGCCACCGACCAGTATCCGGCGCACTTCTACGACGCGGTCGATAGAAACGGGGTGCATGGGATCGACCCTGAAAACCAGGTGGACAGCGTGATCGCGGCGGCCAAGGCGGACACCGAAGTGTTCCCGATGCTGAACGACTACAACACTCTGACCAATAAGTGGAACGGAGGGGTGGTCGCGGCGATGCTGCGGGACCCGGTCGCGCGCGAACGGCTGCACATCCAGCTCGACAAGCTGCTGTCGGCCAACCCGAAATACCGCGGCATCTGCATGGATCTGGAGGAGATCCCCGCGGGCGCAATGCCGCTCTATGCCGCGTGGCTCCGCGAACTGCATCAAGATTTTGCTGCCAAGGGGCTGAAGATCTACGTTAACGTTCCGTCGGAAGAGGACGCGACCGTGCTGCGGCAGATGGCCGCGGCGACCGATGGCGTCATCCTGATGAACTACGACCAGCACGAGGATGGCTCCGAGCCCGGCCCGGTAGCGGCTGAGGACTGGTTCGAGGCCAACCTGGCTCGCGCTCTGAAGTACGTGCCGAAGCAGAAGCTGCTCTGCGCGATCGGCAACTACGGCTACGACTGGCAGCAGCCCATCGATGACAAGGACCGATTGATCTCGAAAAAGGTGGACGGTGTGGACGATGTCACGGTGCAGGAGGCCTGGGACCTGGCCCGGGACGCGGGGGCAACTGTTTCCTTCAACGGTGACGAGCTGAATCCGCACTTTGCCTTCGACGACGATGACGAGCATGTGCGGCATCAGGTGTGGTTTCTGGACAGCGTTTCAGCGCTGAATGAGCTGCGCGCGGCGCGGCAGATGGGGCTGCGCACATTTGCGCTCTGGAAGCTGGGTTCGGAGGACGGCTCTTTGTGGTCGGTATGGGATCACCCATCTGCGACGAATGCGCCGGAGCAGCTGAAGCAAGTGCCGCCGGGCGCGGGCGTCGCGACCTCGGGCGAGGGCGACATCCTGCGCGTAACCTCGACGCCCAAGCCGGGGGCGCGCGACATTTTTCTGGATTCCTCGAAATCCACAGTTACCGACGAGCGCATGACCGTGCTGCCGCAGCCGTTTGGGCTGCACTACTACGGCTACCATCCCAAGCAGCTGGCCCTGACTTTCGACGACGGCCCGGACCCTAAGTGGACGCCGAAGATCCTGGACATCCTCAAGCAATACAACGTCCATGCCGCATTCATGGTGATCGGCGAAGCGGCGCAGGACAATGTGGGCCTGCTGAAGCGCTACCTGCGCGAAGGCCATGAGATCGGCAACCACACCTATACGCACCCGGATATTTCAGCGATCTCCGAACGGCAGCTCAAGCTGGAGCTGAACCTGACCGAGCGCTTATTCGGGGCGGAGCTGGGTGTTCAGCCGCTCTACTTCCGTCCGCCCTACTCCATCGACCAGGAGCCCGACACCAACGACCAGGCCGCGCCCGCGTACACGATTCAGAATATGGGCTACACCATCGTCGGCGACAAAATCGACACCTACGACTGGGATGAGCACCCGCGCAAAACGCCGCAGCAGATCGTCGCGCGCGTGCTCGCACAACTCGATGCGATGAAGGACCGCCCCGATTTTCGCGGGTCGGTCATCCTGATGCACGACGGCGGCGGCGACCGCAGTGCGACCGTCGCGGCGCTGCCTGTGTTGATTACCGAGCTGCGCGCGCGGGGGTACCAGTTTGTGCCCGTTTCGGAGCTCATGGGCAAAACGCGCGCTGAAGTTATGCCGCCCTTGGCGCCCAACCTGCGCTGGCAGGCGCGCGTCGACCTGATAGCCTTTTTCGCGTTCTCGTCCTTGAGCCACTTCGTCGTCTTTGTTTTCTTTGTCGGCGACGTGCTGATGAGCGGACGGCTCGTGATTATTGGCGTGTGCGCGCTGGTTGATCGGTTCCGGAAGCGCAAAACGCCGCCGGGCCCGTTCGCCCCGCGGATCGCCGTGCTGGTGCCCGCGTACAACGAGGAAACCGTGATCGCGCGCACCGTTCGTTCGGTGCTGCGGTCCGACTACCCGCACCTGCGCGTCATCGTGATCGACGACGGCTCTACGGATCGGACCCTGGAGGTAGCGCGCGAGGCGTATCGCGCCGAAATCGCGAGCGGCCGCGTAACCGTGCTCACCAAGCCGAACGCGGGCAAAGCAGAAGCGCTGAACTACGCGATCGACCGGCTCGACGAGGAGTTCTATGTCGGCATCGACGCCGATACGGTCATCGCTCCGGACGCGATCTCGCGCCTGGTTTGCCATTTCGCGGACGGGCGCGTGGGCGCGGTCGCCGGCAACGCGAAGGTCGGCAACCGCGTCAACCTTTGGACTCGCTGGCAAGCGCTCGAGTACATCACCAGCCAGAACTTCGAGCGGCGCGCGCTCGACCTGTTCGACGTAGTCACGGTCGTCCCTGGGGCCATCGGCGCGTGGCGCACGGACGCGGTGCGCCGAAGCGGCTGCTACCCGCTCAATACCGTGGCTGAGGACGCCGACCTAACCATGGGTCTCCTCGAGCAGAACTACAAGGTCATCTACGAAGACCGAGCGCTCGCGTTTACCGAGGCACCGGTGAACGCGCGCGGGCTGATGCGGCAGCGCTTCCGCTGGTCCTTCGGCATTTTGCAGGCGGTGTTCAAGCACAAGCATGCTGTGCGCACCAACCGCGCCATGGGGCTGTTCGCCTTGCCGAACATCCTGATCTTCCAGATTGTGCTGCCACTGGTTTCGCCGTTTATCGACCTCATGTTTCTGGCCGGGCTTGTCAGCTACCTGTGGCAGCGCTACTTCCACCCGGAAGCGGCCAGCGCGGTCAACTTTGAAAAGCTGCTTGTGTATTTCGTGACCTTCCTGATGATCGATTTCGTAACCTCTACACTTGCGTTCTCGCTTGAAAGAAAGCACCCCAGCAGCAAGGGCGACAGCCTCCTGCTGTTCCACATCTGGCTGCAGCGGTTCGCCTACCGGCAGGTATTTTCACTCGTGCTGTTCAAAACGCTGAAGCGCGCCATCGACGGCCGCCCCTTCAACTGGGACAAGCTCGAACGGACGGCGCAAATGTCCAAGCAGGCGGAAAGCATTGCGGCGGGGGATTGAGAATGCGCCTGGTTAAATGCTTCGTTATATGCGCTGCGGTTCTCGCCTTAACGACCGAAATGTTTGCCCAAGAGCCCGCTCCACCGCAGGCGTCCCCTGTCATCGTGCAAGCGCTGGGCATTGCGCCCGCCCTTGAACAGCTTGCCGCGCTCGCACGCCAGAATCAGGGTGAGTCCGCGGATGCTTCCGTTTTGCGCGAACAGATCACGGGGCGCGTGCTTATCGCTTCGTTCGATGTGGACGACATGCTGGGGCGCATCGGCGCGGAAGCGGCACACGTGACCAATAGCCGACTTCTGTTAGAAAGCAAGATTTCGCGCCGCAACGCGGAACTGAATATCGCGACATTCGCGATCAGCGGTGCACTGGGAGCGGCTGGTTCCGCCATGGAGCTCACCGCCGGCTTAAGCCACGCGGGCAACGCTTTGAGCGCCGCTTCAAGCGGCACAACACTCATCTTGTCCTCCGTGCAGCTCAAGGGACACGGCACCGACAAGCGCGTCCTGCTTTCCCCTTACAACATGCTGGCGGAGATCCTGGATCAGACTCCAAATGCGGCAAGCCGTTATCCACCGCTGGTGGCGGCTTACCTTCACTCGCCCGCCTCCGAAGATGGGCAGTTGACGGACGGCATCGCGCCCGACGCATCGCTTCCAGCCGCCTGGCGCCGCCTCGATCTGCTCCAGTCCGGAGGCGGCAAGGAAGGGGCAAGCGTAGCGAGCGTGACTACGGATGCAGAGCAAGGAAAGAAGCTCACCGCCAAAGAACTTCAAGACAGGGAAGCCATGTTGCGCGATCTGGGGGGTGCCGTGGCGCTTGTCAAAGTGGAGCTGCGGAGGGTTCTTCTCGCCGCCCAAGATACAAGCCCGGTGCACTAGGTTTGCACTGTGTGCCGCGCGCCTTTGGGTTACTCTAGTCGCCATGTATTCTCGCCTGCCGGCCGGTTTGCTTTTTCTGTTTGTTTCTCCCAATCTGTTTTCGCAAACGCAGGGTGGCACTCCGGCCTCCGTGCAAACCACTGCCGCCGAAGCCGGCCGGCTCCGCGGCGTGTACGGCCCGTATCGCGCGAACAACGACCTGCTTTCCTATAAGCTCCATGTGCGCGTAGACCCCGCGGCGCAGTCCATCGCGGGCGACAACCAGATCCGCTTCCGCATGCTGGTCCCGGACCGGCGCATTCAGATCGATCTCTACCCCGACCTCGCGGTCGACAAAATCCTGATGGATGGCAAGCCGCTCCAGTACACGCGCGAGCTGGGCGCGGTGTATATCGACTTCCCCGAAACACTGCAAACCGGCAATGAGTACACGCTTGATTTTTTCTATTCCGGCCACCCAAAAGCGACAGGCCGGTTCGGCGGTATGACGTTTGGGAAAGATCCAGCCGGCAACCCATGGGTTGTGACCTCGTGCGAGGACGACGGATCGAGCATCTGGTGGCCGTCCAAGGATCAGTGGCGGGATGAGCCGCAGGACGGCATGGAAATCTCCGCCGAGGTTCCGAACGGGCTCACCGATGTGTCCAATGGCAAGTTTGAGGGTAAGCAAGAGCTCCCCGACGGCTACACGCGCTGGAACTGGCACGTCCACTACCCCATCAACAGCTACGATGTCTCGCTCAACATCGGCAAGTACGCGCACTGGAGCGAAACCTACAGCGGTGTTCCGATGGACTTTTACGCGCTTCCGGCGGATCTCGAAAAGGCCAAGCGGCAGTTTACGCAGGCCCAAGGCATGCTCGATGCGTTTCAGCACTACATGGGTCAGTACCCCTTCATCAACGACGGCTACAAACTCATCCAGGTGCCCTATACCGGCATGGAACACCAAAGCGCAGTAACCTACGGCAACCACTTCACCAACGGCTACTACGGGCGCGACTGGACCGGCGTCGGCATCAGCCCCAAGTTCGACTTCATCATCATTCATGAGAGCGGCCACGAATGGTTCGGCAACGCGATTACCGCCCGCGACCCTTCGGATATGTGGATTCACGAAGGCTGGGATACCTACGCGGAAGGCTTGTATGTGGAGTACCGCTGGGGCAAGGCCGACGCGATCCGCTATCTGAACGGGCTCAAGGCCAAGATCAAGAATCAGTCCTCTATCCTGACCGAGCGCGGCACAAACGAGCAGCCGCCCGAGGACCAGTACTTCAAAGGCGCGCTTTTTCTAAACACACTGCGGAGCGTCATCGACGACGACCCCAAGTGGTTCGCGCTGATCCACGATTACTACCAGACGTTCAAATACAAAACCATCCTGACCGGGGACGTGATCGCATTCTTCAACCAGCACACGGGCCTCGATCTCACGCCCGAGTTTAACCAGTATCTGCGACACCCGGCTATCCCCGTCCTCCAGCTGCGGTTCGACCCGGGCGTGGGCCGGGTTTCATACCGCTGGAAGGTGGACGTGGCACCGTTTCGGATGCCGGTGGAAGTCGGCGACCCGGCACACTGGCAGCTGATCACGCCCACTACGGACTGGCAATACATGCCGACGGCGATGACGCCCGAGCAGTTCCAGGTCGCGACGGATTTGTACTACGTTGACGTGGAAAAAAAGTAACTCTGCTGCCGGCAAAGCGAGGGCTGACCCTCAAACCGGCAGCAGCGAAACCTTGCCCTCGGGAGTCTTGGAGAGTGCGTACAGCGGTCGGCCGTCGGAGTCCAGGTGCCGCAGCTCCAGCGCCTTTCGCGTAACCGACAGATGGCTGAACCCGTGAACCTCCTGCGCATAGGGGCCGCGTTCCAGCCCGTCGGTCCTGAGCACATACAGGTCGGCCCCGCCGCCGCCGGAAAGGAAGTGCGTGGTCGGATGCCCGGCAAACTCCAGGTGCTGGAGGTCATGGTCGTGCCCGGCCATGTACAGGTCCACCTTGTACTTGCGGAACAGCGGGTCCCAGTCGCGGATCAACACCGGGTGATCGCCGTGGGGGCCGTTGGAGTAGACCGGGTGATGCGCCAGCACGGCGAGGAAGGGTGTGCGGCGCGGCCTGGCGAGCTCGGCTTCAAACCAGCGCATCTGTTCCGCATACTGGTCCGGGGTCAGGAGAAAGTCCGGTGTATGCGGGGCGCGTCCGTCGCCGTGACCTACATTGCTATCGAGCACGATGAAGCGGATGCGCGGGTCGCTCGCGGGGAAATCAAAAGCGTACCAGCGGGCGGGAAGGGTCCAGCGGGTCGGCTTGCCGTCGAGCCCGCGGCCGGTTTTCGCGTAGGCGAGCTCGGCCTCGACCTTGTTCACGTCCGGCGGCATGTACTGGTAATCATGATTGCCGAGCATTGTGTAGACCGGGCCCGGAAACACATCGGACGGATACATCTGCTCAAAACCCTCGACCCAGCGCGGCGACTGGACGCCGCCGGGGAGGTCGCCGTACCAGCTGTCGCCCAGCATCAGCAGCGCTTCCGGGCGTAGACCGGCGGTTTTGGCGTAGTGCTGCATGCCGCGGGCTACCTGGCTTTGCGCTTCGTGGGTGGTTTTGGCGTCCACGTTGTCGTGGGATCTCTTGTCGACATAGCCCCAGTCGCCGAGAACAAGCGCATGGGCCGCGCCGGGCCCTGGTCTTATCGGCTCAGGCCTTTTCGCGGCAAAGCCCAGGGGCACCGGCAAGGAGGCCAGAGCGCTCCAGGCGAAGCTTTCGCGGAGAAAGCGGCGGCGGGACAAGGATATGTGAACGGGCGTTTCCATGTGGAGCTTGTAGCAGGCAAGCATGAATGTGCGGCAAACGGCGGCGGCCGGCCCAGCTTGCGGGTCGTCGAGCCGTCGCTTGCTCCGCTACACTACCGGTATGGCGACCACTCCTTTCGCGACCCAGATCCAGCCCCGCACCCCGCGCGGGAAATTCCTAAACGAGCCGTTTACCGACTTCTCGCACGGCCGGCACGCGCACGACATGGAAGAGGCCCTGAACTGGGTAGCCGACCAGCTGGGGCGTGAGTACCCGCTTGTCCTCGGCGGGGAGCGCAGCGTAACCGGGGCTAAGTTCGAGTCGCGCAACCCGGCCAAACCGTCCGAGGTAATCGGCGTACACCAGTCCGGCGGACCGGGCGAGGCGGACCGGGCTGTGAAAGCCGCCGCAAAGGCATTTGAAAGCTGGCGGTTCGCGCCCTTGTCGGAGCGTGTGTCGCTGCTGCTGGGCGCGGCGGAGATCATTCGCCAGCGCAAGTTCCAGTTTTGCGCCTGGCTGGTGTATGAGGTCGGCAAGAACTGGGCCGAGGCGGACGCGGATGTTGCCGAGTGCATCGATTTTCTCGATTTTTACGCCCGCGAAGCCATGCGGCTGGCCGGGGCGGAAACGCCCATCCAATACCCGGGCGAGCGCGACGAGCTCCAATATATCCCGCTGGGTGTGGGCGCGGTCATCCCTCCGTGGAACTTCCCGCTCGCAATCGCTATGGGGATGACGGCAGCAGCAATCGTCACCGGCAACACCGTTGTTCTGAAGCCCTCGCCCGACGCCCCGACGATCGCCGCGCGCTTTGTGGATGTTCTGGAAGAAGCCGGGATGCCGCCGGGGGTCGTGAACCTGCTCCAGGGCGACGGGCCGCACTGCGGCAACGCGCTGGTGGAGCACCCGCAGGTGCGCTTTATCGCCTTTACCGGCTCACGGGCGGTCGGGCTTGAGATCAACGAAAAAGCAGCGAAGCCCCGGCCGGGGCAGATCTGGATCAAGCGCACGATCCTGGAGCTTGGCGGCAAGGATGCCACTGTCGTGACGGCGGACGCGGACGTGGACGCGGCAGTAGAGGGCGTTCTGGCGGCGGCGTTCGGTTACAGCGGGCAAAAGTGCTCCGCAGGCTCGCGCGCGATTGTAGAGGACTCTATCTACGACGCCTTTGTCGACAAGATTCGCGCGGGGATGGACGCGATTTCTGTCCGCGACCCGAAGACAAACCCGCGCATGGGACCCGTGATCAACGAGGCTGCGCGCAAAAAGATTCTCGGCTACATCGAGCGGGGCAAGAGTGAGGGCCGCTTGATCGCCGGCGGCCATGCGATTGAAACGGAAGCGGGCGGCTATTACATCGAGCCAACGGTATTTGCCGACGTGTATCCGGATGCGCGCATCGCGCAGGAAGAGATTTTCGGCCCGGTGTTGGCGATCCTGCGGGTGAAGAACTTTTCAGAAGCGATGACCGTGGCGAACGGGACGGAGTTCGGGCTGACGGGTGCTGTGTACTCGACCGCGCCTGAAACGCTGGACCGGGCCAGGCGCGAGTTCTACGTGGGCAATTTGTACCTGAACCGCAAGTGTACGGGCGCTATGGTCGGGGCTCACCCGTTCGGCGGCTTCAATATGTCAGGGACGGATTCCAAGGCCGGCGGCCCGGATTATCTCCTGCACTTCACGCAGGGCAAGACTATCGCCGAGCGGATCACGCGGTAAAACAAGTGATTGGGAACTGATGCGAGCTTGACCGCCTCCACTTTGGAGAAGTAGCCAAGCTCGCACCGGTTCGCGCACTACACTGACTGGAGGATCAGGCTGCCCGCGGCCGCAGCGGCCTCCGCCAGCAGGCGGTGGTGGATGGTAAACAGGGCAAGCTCGAGCCGGTCGGAAACGCCGGTTTTGTCGTACACGCCGCGCAGGTAATTTTTGATAACCTGCTCCGTGGTTCCGAGACGCGTCGCGATCTCCTTGTTTTTGCAGCCTTGCACAATCAGGGCGACGATCTTCATTTCCTTCGGGGTCAGCCGGTCCCGGACCCGCGCTCCCACCACATCCTCATCCGGAGCCGCTGTGGGGGCGTTCGCCACGGAGTGGATGGCGCGTTCACCCCGCCCTACGCGCCGGACGCAGTCGACCAGGGTCGGACCCGTGATGGAGCGGAAGAATAACCCGTGGACGTGCGCGGCCAGATATGGCTGGTGCGCCTCGTTATTCTCGAGAATGGCAACGCCCCGGCTCCCTACCGAGCAAATCTGCTGCATAAGCTGGTTCGGATCTTGCTTCAGCGTGGAACCGAAGAGCACCGTGGCTCCGCGAAAGGTGACGAGCGCGCTTTGGAGCCGCTCGGCATCCGGGCACTGGGCGATAATGCGGAAGTCGTCTTCCATCGAAAGCACCTTGGCCGTGCCGGTGCGGAAGATGGCCTGATTATCAGCGAGAATTACCTTGTTCATCGTTCAACGTTCCTTGTGGCCTGAGCTGCCATGCCAAGGGAAAACCCTGAATGGCGCGACTTCTACGCTGGCCTGCGCGTTCATCCTAACCGCAAAGGCTTTCGGCTCACAAATCCGGGGCAAAAGGTTTCAGTTTGGAACACCCTAAACCAAAGGGTTGCCGCTTGGCTCGATTTTGCTGGCGCGTTGCTTCAATCCGTGATTCTCGGTGACGTCAGACTACCGTGGTTCGGTTTTTTTGCAAGCACTTTTTTCATTATTTCTTCTGTACAACCTTTGTGTAATCAGTGTGTTTTGCTCCGGGCCTCTCCGCGCAATGCAAAATCTACCTATCATGCTTCTAAGTTTGATTTCAGCCTTGCCAATTTCAGGCGCATAGAATAAGGGAGCTATGGCGAAGCCAGTGATTCTCGCAGTCGACGACGACATCAGCGTCCTGGAAGCCGTGGTCCAGGACCTGCGGCGGCAGTACGGCGAGCGCTACCGCATCCTGCGAGCCGGGTCCGGCCAGGCGGCGCTCGACACCTGTGAGCAGCTGAGCCGGCGCGGCGATTCGGTCGCCCTGGTCGTGTCGGATCAGCGCATGCCGGGCATGACGGGGGTAACTCTTTTGGAAAGAGTGCAGGCTATCTATCCCGATGCGAAACGTACGCTGCTCACGGCTTACGCGGACACTGAAGCCGCCATCCAGGCAATCAACAGCGCGCGCATCCATTACTACCTGACCAAGCCCTGGGACCCGCCCGAGGAGCGCCTCTACCCGGTGCTCAACGACCTGCTCGAAGCATGGGGAAGCGGGCACACGCCGCGCTACGAAGGGCTCCAGGTGGTGGGTACGCGCTGGTCGGCGGCTGACCATCAGGTACGCGACTTCCTGAGCCGGAACCAGGTGCCGTTCAAGTGGGTGGACCCCGAAAAGGCCGACGGCCACGCCGCCGAACTGCTGGCGCGGCATGGGCTCGAAGATACAAAGTTACCCGCGGTGTTATTCCCGGACGGAACCGCGATTGCCCAACCGGAGCTCCCGGAGCTGGCCGCGCGGGTGGGGCTGAAGACTTCGGCCGAAAGCGACTTCTACGATCTGGTGATTCTCGGCGGAGGGCCGGCCGGTTTGGCGGCCGGCGTGTACGGCTCCTCTGAGGGCCTGAAAACGCTGCTGGTGGAGCCGGAAGCGCCCGGCGGCCAGGCCGGTTCGAGCTCCCGCATCGAGAACTATCTCGGCTTCCCGGCCGGGGTGAGCGGCGAAGACCTGGCCCGGCGCGCGACGACCCAGGCCACGCGCTTTGGGACGGAGTTTATTACACAAGCCGCGGCCGGGATCGCGAGCAAGGATCAGTACCACAATATTCAGCTTGGCGACGGTCGCGAGGTGAGCTGCCGTGTGTGTTTGCTGGCGATCGGCGTACGCTGGCGCCGTTTGGAGGTGCCCGGCGAAGACCGCCTGCTGAACGCCGGCGTGTATTACGGCGCGACGCTGAGCGAGGCGGCCACCTGCAGCAACGAAGAAATCTTCATCGTCGGCGGTGCGAACTCGGCTGGGCAAGCCGCCATGCACTTCGCCAAGTACGCCCGCAAGGTCACGATGCTGGTGCGCGCGCCGTCCCTGGTCCAGAGCATGTCGAAATATCTCATCGATCAGATTGCCGGGACATCAAATATAGAGGTTGAAACAGGGGCTCAAGTTTCCGCTCTGGCGGGCGATACACATCTTGACTGCATTGTGGTGCGGAAAAATGGGGAGGTGAGTCAGCGGCCGGCTTCGTCCTTGTTTGTCTTTATCGGCGCGGCGCCCAAAACAGACTGGCTGCCGGGATGCATCCTTCGCGAGGAACATGGGTTTATCTTGTCGGGGCCCGACTTGCGCAAGGGGGGCAAGCTGCCGAAGTGGTGGGGGGAGCAGCGGGATCCATATCTTTTGGAAACCAGCGTTCCCGGCATATTTGTCGCCGGCGACGTGAGGTTTGGTTCGGTAAAGCGCGTGGCGTCCTCGGTAGGCGAGGGCTCGATCGCGGTGCAGTTTATGCACCAGTATTTGGCGCAGTTTTAGCGCCGGAAAGCGGAGCGGGCGCGGGGCTGCCGTTCCACAAAGACAATGGCAGAGCAAACGGAAAACGGGGTTGTGCGGCAGCCGGTGGAGCTCGACGGGAAGCTTCTACAGGAGCTGGGGCGGGTGCACACCCTATCGTCTCTCCAGGAGGGCGATTTGCCGCTGCTTAAAGGTGCGACCTGGCTCATGCTGCCCATGGGGGGAGACCTCATCCCCGAACAGCCGGGCCGGTATGGCTTTTATGCGCTGCTCGAAGGCGAGCTGACCATCAGCAAGGTCGAGGGCGAAGAAGAAACATTCCTGATGAGTCTGCGCCGGGACGAAACCTTCGGCGAGGTTCCCCTGCTCTCGGGCTGGCGCACGGTTACGGCCCACTGCGTGGCGGTAGAGCCCTGCCGGCTGCTCCAGATGCCCGAAGAGGTTTTTTGGCGGCTGCTTGCAGGCTCGCCGCCGACGCGCGAAGCGATCCTGGCCGACCACGCCCGGCGGGCAGAGGCCTATCACGCCATGGCCCTGCACCGGGAAAAGCTGATTTCGCTCGGCACGCTCGCGGCCGGGCTCATGCACGAGCTGAACAACCCGGGCGCTGCGGCCCGGAGGGCGGCTTCGCAGCTCAGGGACAACATGGCGCGGCTTCAGCAGATCTCGCTGCGGTTTACGCGAAACCCCCTGGATAAACCCCAGCTTGAATGCTTGGCGCGTCTTCAGGAGGAAGTTTTGAACCTGGAGCGCCCGGCGGCGCTTTCCCCGCTCGAGCAGAGCGATCGCGAAGAAGCGCTTGCGGAGTGGCTGGAAGGGCTGCAGGTGGAAAACGCCTGGCAACTCGCTCCAACCATGGTAAGCGCCGGATGGAGCCGAGAGCACATCGAGTGCGCGCGCGCAACGTTTCCGCCGGTTGCGCTGTCGGACACGTTGAACTACTTGCAAGCGCTGATCGGCAGCATGCAGCAGGTCGGTACGATTGAGGAAAGCATCGGGCGCGTTTCAGACCTGGTGGGCGCCGTCAAGAAGTACGCCTACGACGACAAGAACCGCCAAGAATCCGTAGACGTGCGCGATACTCTTTTGAGCACGCTCACGATATTGGGTCATAAGTTCCGGCACAAGAGCATTCAGCTGCACCGGGAACTTCCACCTGGGGAGACAAAAATCTCCTGCGTCGGTGCCGGACTGGCTCAGGTGTGGACCAATCTGCTGGACAACGCCGTAGATGCTGCCCCGGAAAGGGGGGAGGTGTCGGTGCGGCTTTGGACGGAAGGGGGGCAGGTCTGCGTGGCCATTCGCGACAACGGGCCAGGGATCGCTCCGGAAAACCGCGACCATATCTTTGAGCCGTTTTTTACGACAAAAGAAGCAGGCGTGGGCACCGGGCTTGGGCTCGATATTGTGCACCGGATCGTTGTCGGCCGCTTTGGCGGGCAGATTACATTTACGAGCGAGCCGGGTGCCACGGAATTCATGGTCCGCCTGCCGATGGCGGAAAAGGCTGGGGCGCTTGGGTGCGCCACCTCCGTGGGCGAACCGGCGCAGGCGGGGATCACCCCGTAGATTCCGCTTGCAGACGAACCATGCAACCTCGGCAGCCTGCCATAGTGAAGGTGCCTCATTGCACTTAAGGGCAGGAAGTAAGGCAGCTAGGCATTGCGTCCTCAAAAGGAAAACCGGTCGAGACCAAGGTCGACATCTGCACCTCCATGCTCGAGCTCTGGCGCTACCCCAGGTTTGGTCCCAAAAATCGCTATGCTGCATCGCCACCCACCGCTAAGCTGGATACAAACGGAACCTATATAGAGCACAAGTCGGGTGAGTAAACGGCGTGCTCAAGCCGCCACCCCGGCCACAATTTCTGGAGGTTTCTCCACATTTAGCTGCGGGAAAAACCATTGGTATTGTTGCCACCGTGCTTTTCGAAGACGTGACCGCCAAGCCCGGGTACGATGCTCGCATGCAGTTCTATGCGCATTCAAGAAAGGCCGACGATCCAGGCGAATGGCAGCGACTGGAAGAGCACCTCCATGCTGTCTCGTCTATGGCCGAGACGTTTGCTCCCACAGGTTGGAAAGAGCAGGCCCGTTTGGCCGGGCTTCTACACGATGCAGGCAAGTACCAGGCGGCGTTTCAGAAGTACATCGCCGAGAACATCGACGCGTCCAACGAAGGGAAGCGCGGCACGGGTGTCCAGCATGCGATTGTAGGTGCGACCCTCGCGATGCGAATCGGCCCGACCAGCCTGCCTGCGGCGCTCGCGGTGCAGGCGCACCATGGAAAGCTGAAAAGCGTTGATGAACTCCGGACGGCAGCAAAGGAGATAGGTGAGAAACTCTTGCGGAACGCGGAGCGGGACGGACTGCCGCCTGCGCTCGGCCAGGAACGCGCACCAAAGCTGCCCACAAACGACGCGCTTGCACTGGCCATGGGAACGCGGTTTGTGTTTTCGGCCCTGGTCGATGCGGATCTGCTCGATACGGAGGCTTGGGATAAGGCACAGGCACGACAAACAGCCAGTGTAACCATCACTGAGCTGGCGAAAAAGATCGAGGAAAGTTGCCGTGAGCGGGTCCGCAACACGCCCGAAACAGCCTTGAATCGGATGCGGGCTGAGGTGCTGGACTCCTGCCTTCGCTCGGCGGAACTCGCCCCCGGCACCTTTACCCTCACCGTGCCGACAGGCGGCGGAAAGACTCTGAGCGGCCTTGCGTTCGCGCTGCGGCATGCGGTACGGCACGATCTGCGACGGGTGATTGTCGTCGCCCCGTACACGTCCATTCTGGAGCAGATGGTCGAAGTATATCGGGCTACCCTGGGCGCGGAAAATGTCGTTGAACATCATTCCAGCCTCGACCCCGACCGGGAAACCGACCGCAACCGGCAGGCGTGTGAAAACTGGGACGCGCCCGTGATTGTGACCACGAGCGTGCAGTTCTTCGAGACGCTATACGGCGCGCGCAACCGCCGCTGCCGCAAGATGCACCGAATAGCCGAAAGCGTGATCTTTCTGGACGAGGTGCAGACCTTTCCGGAGCAACTCCTCCAGCCCATCCATGCCGCGCTGGACCTGCTGACAAAGCACTTCGGCGCGAGCGTGGTGCACTCGACCGCTACCCAGCCCCGGCTGGCGCTGCGCCAGGCCGGGCAAGCGCCTCGGGAGGTCGTGCCCGGGTATAAGCAGCATTTCCCGGTGATCGCGGGGAGGTTTCGGTTGGAGGTGCTCGGCAGCCTCGATGAGCCGGTAAGTATGAAGCGTCTAGCAGAGGAGATGAGGGGGCACCCGCAGGCACTCGCAATCGTGCACCGTCGTAGCGAAGCCGAGGAGCTGGCACGCCTGCTGGGGCCCGGGTGCCTGCACCTGTCGGCGCGCATGTGCGCGGAGCATCGCACGGCGGTGCTCGCCGAGGTAAAGCATTCTCTCTTGGCGGGGAAGCCTTGCCTGCTGGCGGCGACCCAGCTGGTGGAGGCGGGTGTGGACTTGGACTTTCCCGTGCTATTCCGCGCGCTGGCGGGGTTGGAAACGCTGGCGCAGGCGGCAGGCCGGTGCAACCGCGAGCTGCGCTTATCGCAGCCGGGGCGGTTCGTTGTCTTTCGCGCGCCCTCCGAGCCGCCCGCTCCGTCGCTCAAGCGAGGACTGGGCGAAGCGGAGAAGTTCTTCCGGAAAGGCTTGCCGGACTTGGCCGACCCGGACCTTTTCGCCGCGTATAGCCGGGCTCTGCTGCTTGGGCTTGCAAGCAATCTGGACGCGAACGACGTGCTGCCTTACGAACGCAAACTCGATTTCCCCGAGGTGGAGAAGCGCTTTCGCATGATTGAGGATGCAGGCATTCCGGTAGTCGCCGATTATGGCGAAGCTTGGGAGCGGGTACAGGCATTGCGCGACGCGGGGCCGTCGCGGGAAGGCTTTCGACGCTTGCAGCGGTTCACGGTTTCGTTGCAGGCAAACGAAGTCTCCCGCCTCCGCTCTCTCGGTGTTCTTGAACCTCTGCTTCCCTGGACTGAAATGGACGAAGCCGAGTCCTGGGTGCTCAAGGAACATGTGAAGCCCGCAGCCTACGACAATCGCTTCGGTTTCACCGCGCAGGGCGGCGAGGGATACGCGGAGGATGGGCTGTTTGGATGAGTTCGTGACCTCGGTGCAAACCGACGTAAGTTGCGCGTCTGTTTTGAGTCGGACAAGCTGGTGTAGCCGACATGCCGACTCACGAATTCGCCCTGCGCATCCATGGCGAGATGGCCTGCTTCACCAGGCCGGAGTTCTCGACCGAACGGGTTTCCTACGACCTCATGACCCCTTCCGCCGCGCGCGGCATTCTTGAAGCGGTGCTGTGGAAACCCGCCATCCGTTGGGAGATCGGCTCTATCGCACTGCTCAAGCCGGTACGCCGGCTCCAGTTCCGGCGCAATGAAGTGAATGGGCGTGTTTCTACGCAAAAGGCCATGAGTGGGGCGGTAGGCGACTACTTCGCCGACGAAGACCGGGCGCAGCGCAATACCCTGGCGCTGCGCGAGGTGGATTACGGCGTGCACGCCCGTATGCACATGACCGCGCGCGCCGGGGTTGAAGATTCGCTGGAAAAGTTCCGCGCGATGTTTCTGCGCCGGGTCGAGAAGGGTCAGCAGCACATGCAGCCGTACCTGGGCTGCCGGGAGTTCCCCGCAGCGGTGGAGCTGTGGGACGGCTCGCCCGCGCCGCTCGCGGGCGAAGACCGGGAGCTGGGCTGGATGCTGCACGATATCGAGTTCGGTCCGCAAAATCAGGCGCGGTTCTTTCCCGCGCGACTCGTGGGCGGGGTGATGGAAGTGCCTGCGTGGCAGACCGCAAGTGCCGGAGGCACCCTGTGATCCTCCAGGAATTGCGAGCGCTGGCGCTCAGGGAGGGCTTGGTCGACGATCCGGCGTTCGAGTCGAAACCCGTGGCCTGGATTATCGAACTCGACTCGGAAGGCGGTTACTTGGGTCTCAAATCGACCCGTGTGGAAGTTGCACCGCCTGAGGGCAAGAAGGGCAAGCCGAAGCTCCAGGCGGCGATGCACTCGATTCCCCGGAGACAGGGGCGCACGGTCAACGATCTCCCCGATTTCCTGGTCGACAAATCCGAGTACGTCTTGGGTGTCGAACCCGATGATAAACGTAGCACTGCGGCGCTCGACAAACGGCGGCGGCTGTTTCTGCGCGAAGTCGAGAAGGCATCTACCGCGACTGGAAGCGCGATGGGCGTTGCTGTTGCCCTATTCCTCAAGGACGATGATGCTCGAACCAGGTGCATCGTGGAATTGAAGCAAGCAGCTTACGCAGGCAACGACTTGTTCACTTTCGCCGTTGACGGCAAGCTCGCGCACCAGGACGACGCTCTGCGCCGGTGGTGGGCCGGGTTGGCAGTGATCGCTAGGATGGCGGGAAAGGACCGCCAGTGCTTGCTATGTGGCAGCTTTCAAGGAGCGGCGAGACTGCACAATAACGTGCAGCTTCCAGGGCCTACCGGTCAAGGAGTGCCGCTTGTCGCCTTCAACAATCCTTCATGCTGGAAGTACGGATTCGTTGACGACGAGAGAGGAAAGAACGCTCCGATTTGCCAGTCATGCATGACTGCTTACGTTGAGGGTCTCAGAATGTTGGTTCATCGCCGGTACAAGCTTCCCCGTACCGGCGAAACAGCAATAGCGCAAACGACATTTCTTGGCGGCACAACGAAAACCATGTGCACAGTAAGCGCCTATTGGTCCGAAGCCAAAGACCCGCTGATGAGCGTACTCGACGGGCTATTTTCAAATCCGAAGCAGGTTCGCGATTTGCTGACCAGCCCCCTTTCCGGCAAAACAGGTTTTCTTGGTGCAAAGTTCTTCTGCCTGGTCATAAGCGCAATTAAGGGGCGGGCGATCATCCGCTCCATGCATTCTTCAACCCTCGGTCAACTGCAAGAAAATCTGGAGTTCTACTTCTCCGCCTTGAAGCTGGAGAACTGGGACGACACCGGGCCCCTGAGTCTTCGGCGTCTGCTGTCGCGGCTCGTACTTCAAAAACCTCGGAAAGACGGGACGGGCGTTGAAGACAAATTAGATGGACTACCGCCCCGATTAGCCGAGCAGGTCTACCTCGGAGTGCTCTTCCGGACACGCATGCCGCAAATCGTGCTGACAGCCGCTGTCACCCGCAACCGCTCCGAGCAGAAAGTCCCTTCGGAGAGAGCCGCGCTGCTCCAATTGTTTTTTCAAAGCCGCAAACAAAAGGAGGTACCGATTGTGAGTCTTGACGAAAGTTGTATGCTGCCTGGCTACCGGCTTGGCCGCCTGTTCTCAACATTCGAGAAAGCCCAAACAGACAAGGTCCGAATGGATAACCCGAATGCGAAACTAAACAGCACCCTTACTGACCGCTTTTTCGGCGCCGCCTCTACCCGGCCAGGTACTGTCTTCCCGCAATTAACGCGCCTATCGCAAACTCACCTCAGCAAGCTTGGAGAGCGGGGCATGTACTTGAGGAAGTGGATTGGTGAAATCACCGACGGTCTCGCCGCCTTCCCCGCCATGCTTTCGTTGGAAGAACAGGGCCACTTCGCCCTGGGCTATTACCACCAGCGCCAGCGGTTTTTCCGCGGAGCCGGTGACCCGCGCGAAGGGACCGAACAGACTGAACTCGCACTGCAAACTCAAGGAGACGCAGCATGAGCCGCCCCGCCCTGGCCCCCGATGCCCCGCTTGAAAACCGTTACGAGCTGGTGCTGCTTTACGACGTCCGCAACGGCAACCCGAACGGGGACCCCGATGCCGACAATGCTCCGCGCGTGGACCCGGAAACCGGCCACGGCCTGGTGACTGACGTATGTAACAAGCGCAAGATCCGCAACTACGTCGGCCTCACCCGCGAGTTCGCTTCTCCTTGGAACATTTACGTGAAGGAGCGCGGCATTCTCGCCAATGTGCAGCGCGAGGCCCACAAGCAACTCGGGATCGAGCCGGACGGTAAGTCGGTCGAGAAAGCCCGAGCCTATATGTGCAAGCACTATTTCGATGTGCGTGCCTTCGGCGCTGTCATGACCACGGGCAAAGCCGAAAGCGAGGCAGACGCAGCCGTCAACGGCGGCAGAAAGGCCAAAGGCCCAGCGAAGTTGTGGAACTGCGGGCAGGTACGCGGGCCGGTGCAGTTCGGGTTCTCCACATCGATCGACCCCATCATGAGCGTCGCGCACACCATCACGCGCACTGCGCTGACCAATGCAACCGACGCGGGGCAGCAGGCGAGCGCAAGTGAAGACGGTGAGGAAAAGGCCTCCAGCGGCCAGATCGGCCGCAAGCATGGCGTCGCCTACGGCTTGTACCGGATGCACGGCTTCGTTTCTCCGTTTCTCGCGAAAGACACAGGCTTTACCCAGGGCGACTTGGCCGTGCTGCTGGAAGCGCTGGAGCACATGTTTGACCACGACCGCTCTGCCTCGCGCGGCGAGATGGCGGTGCGTGCCTTGTACCTTTTTGAGCATGCGAGCAAGCTCGGGAATGCCCCGGCGCACCGGGTGCTGGAGACGGTCAAGCTGTCGAGCGTGCGCGCACCCCGGCAGTTTATCGATTACGAGACAGGTTTATCCGCACCGGAAGACGGATCGGAACCTTTGACAGGGGTGCGCGCATGGAAGCTGGCTTAGGGAGGAAGCCTCCCTGTCCTTGAGCGGTCTTCAGCCCCTCGCGTTTTGTCCTCGGCAGTGGGGGCTAATCCACATTGAGCAGCAGTGGTGCGAGAACCGGCTGACGGCGGACGGACGGCTTCTGCACGAGAAGGCGGACCTGCCCGGGCAGTCGCAGCGTGAGTCGATTCGTACTGTTCGAGGCATGTGGCTTCGCTCGGATCGTTTCCTCCTCACGGGTCGCGCCGATGTCGTCGAGTTCCGTACTGAGCCGTACCCGGTTGAGCACAAGCGCGGCAAGCGCAAGCCGAACGACTGCGATTAAGTGCAGGGGTGCGCGCAGGCCCTTTGCCTGGAAGAAATGCTCGGGGTCCCTGTGCCGCGCGGCGCTTTTTTCAACGGTAAGCCGCGCCGGGCCCGCGTTGCCGCAGCTGCTCGCTTGTGGACAGGCGCGCGTTTAGCTCGACGCTCAGATGCGCAAGCTTGCGGAAGAACCCGCCGAGCTGTAAGGGCCGCCCGTGAGGAAGCTGCTCAACACCCTGCACGTCACCACGCAAGGCGCTTACGTCGACCGAGTGCCATGCTGTCCTTCGTCTACGCGCTGCTCCGACACGATGTGGAGTCGGCGGTGGAGTCTGTAGGGCTCGAGCCCGCTGTCGGTTTTCTTCACACCGACCGCCCTGGACGCCTTTCGCTCGCGCTTAACCTGATGGAGGAGCTGCATGCGCACCTTGCCGACCGCCTCGTATTGACGCTGATCCGGCTTCGCCGTCGAGGACAGAGGCGGGGTCGCATGGACGAGGCCACGCGCAAGGAAGTGATCAGCGCATGGCAGCGGCGCAAGCAGGAAGCGGTTTTTGCATCCTTTCCTGCGGGAGAACGTGCCAGTCGGGTTGTTTCCCTACGTACAGGCTCTTCTGCCGGCTCGCCACCTGCGCGGCGGCCTTAAGGGTTACCGGCGTTCTTCGGGAGGTGGCGGCGATGATGGTTCTGGTCAGCTTCGATATCAGCACGAACGACGAAGCCGGGCGTCGTCGCCTGCGCTGCGGGGCGCGTGCCTGTGAGGCCTTCTGACGGAGGGTGCAGGATTCAGTGTCGAGTGCCTGGTCGATACGGCGCAGTGGGGTCGCCCTCCTGGTGAACGAAGCGGACCCGGCCCGGACCAGCTGGCAGTCCTACTTTTTAGTTGCGGAGTGGAAGCGCCGAGTAGAACACGTTGGAGCCGAAACCGCATACGACCCGGAAGGCCCGCTCGTGCTTTCAGTGCGCAAAGCCACAGTTCGCGCGGACCCCAAGAGGGCACGGAATCTTTGAAAGGTTCGCGCTTGGTCTAACTTCTCGCGACTGTTCGTCTTAGCTCTTCGGCTGTTCTCCCAAGTGCAAGCAGCTATGCTGTTCAGGAGTGGTTCGCGTTTATGGCAGTGTAAGCGTAGCAGTTTGTTTGATTTAGCAGAGCTGCCGTCGTCCCCCTCGCGGGGGCGTGGATTGAAATAATTCTCCGGCTCAACGAGCGCTACGCGGAGACGTCGTCCCCCTCGCGGGGGCGTGGATTGAAATCCGCGTTCGACGCGAAAAACCGACTGGGGCTGCCGGTCGTCCCCCTCGCGGGGGCGTGGGTTGAAATTTTTTCAGGGCCGTCGAGGCCCGGCTGGATGTGATGTCGCCCCCCTCGCGGGGGCGTGGATTGAAACCACTTAAGCCAGTGCCCGACCTTGCCGCCGAACGTCGTCCCCCTCGCGGGGGCGTGGATTGAAACGACGGCGATTCCGCGACCGGTGCCTTTAGCCTTGGCGTCGTCCCCCTCGCGGGGGCGTGGATTGAAACATGGGAGCGTCGGGGTACCAGGCAAACGCAACAGGTCGTCCCCCTCGCGGGGGCGTGGATTGAAACAAAGCCTTGGGTTAAATGCAACCCATCCTTACTGGTCGTCCCCCTCGCGGGGGCGTGGATTGAAACTTTGCTCGCGAAAAGGCGCTCGTGCCGGAAGAAGCGTCGTCCCCCTCGCGGGGGCGTGGATTGAAACCCATAGATGATGCTATCTACAATCCCATGTACATGTCGCCCCCCTCGCGGGGGCGTGGACTGAAACCAGGCCGGGGCACCAAGGCAGCCGCGCGACGATAGCGTCGCCCCCTCGCGGGGGCTTTGCTTCAACGCCGGATTTCCGCCGTCACCTTCCATAAATCATCATCGCTCTCTTCACCCGTCCGCCGCCCGAAGAAGGCCGCGACGCGTCCCACACACCAACGAAAGCCCGGTTGCGGGAGAGGGATTCATACTCGCTCCATAACCCTGGCATATTCATCACTTTGCGCTTTAAAGAATGCTGAAATACCAGCAAATGTACCAGCAGAATGCAGGTGCTTGGGCTTAAGCTGCCCGGTCCGCGAGCTTCGAACCTGGACAGATGAAGTGG
Source organism: Acidobacteriaceae bacterium (assembly GCA_965218545.1). Classification (GTDB taxonomy): domain Bacteria; phylum Acidobacteriota; class Terriglobia; order Terriglobales; family Acidobacteriaceae; genus EB88. The sequence continues at coordinate 39,145 of CBDCLB010000004.1, forward strand.
CAGAACACCCCGGAGCGGGCGCGCTTTCGGCGCTGCGGCCCGCGAGGCGACAGGTGCCAAAACCGCCAAAACACCCGCCACGGAACAGGCGAACAGCGAAGCAAGCCCGTGCGCGGATGCAGGAGCAGCACATCACACCAGAGAGGAGGGAGAACATGAGAAGCATTTTCGATGTGGAGCCGGAAGAGGAGCCGGGCGCATTCACCCCCGAGCAGATGCGCGGGCAACTGCGGCGCATAGCAGAGCGGCAGCCGGAGGACGTGTACGGCGCGGGCCTTCCCAAAGGGCACGTGGCGGCTGTGCTCGCGGGTAAAGCGGAACCGCTACCCGCGCTGCTGGCCATGCTGGAGCTCCGGGCCGTTGACGGCGGTTATGCGAGCACCGTGCCGGAAGAGCCGGAGCCGCCTTATATCCCCGCATGGCCCGATGGGAGCCCCTTCACGCGGGCCGATGAAGCAACCGTGGTGGACTGTGTGCGCGAAGCTTTCGGTGCGGGGGCGGACGGAGACTCTAAGCTTGACCGCCATTACGATCTTTCGCAGGTGCTGGTGCATGGCATGATCGCGTGTGCTTGACGCAGCTACTCTGATTGCTGGAGAAGTGCCTGAGGTTAAGACGGACGGCACACCGCACCCGCTCCCAGCAAAACGCGGCCTACCCTCGTTTAAGGCGCTGCAACACGCCATCTTGGGCGGAAGGCTTTCCGCCACACTCCGCTACGACGCCAGAGCAGATAGCTATGCTGAGCTCTCTCCATACAACATCGGAGAGGATGAGGATTTCAAAGAGGACGAGCACGGCAGACGCACTATCTTCAAGCGCGAGCCGAACTGGGCTAAATCCACTGTCATGGCGGATGCGCTAAAGCAATGGTTGCAAAGCCGTGACTCCCGCCCGCGCTTCTTCTTTCCCGGAAAACCATCTGGCCCCGCCTTTCTAGATAAGTCGCAACCGTGCTTTTCGGCGAAGCTCGCGGCGGCTGTCCTTGTATGGGAGGCCGTGAGCCGTGACCCCAACCTGACGAAAGGAGTTGCGGTAAAGAGGGCTCTGGTGAAATGGCTTGAAAACAATGCCCAGCGGCTCGGCTTGGTTGACGCAAAAGGTACCCGCAACCAATCCGCCATCGCGGAAATAGCGGCTATAGCCAACTGGAACACAAAGGGCGGCGCGCCGAAGACGCCCGTCAGCTAACCTGCACACATTTCGGCGAACCTACCCAACCTTTTCCCTCCAGTATTGATGCGCGTTTGCTGCGTTCCAGAGGCGGAAGCGCGCCCGATCTGCCGAAAACCTCCCCACCCCTTTTTCAAAACCTTCCCCTTTTACCCTGTTTTCGGGGGTAGGTTTTTTGAACCTGCCTACCTATTCAAGCCGCGCCCCAACCTTCATGCTCGCTCTAGTTCCGGCGCTTGCCGGGGAGTAACGATTGGAGCTGAAGATGACAGGACAAAACGAGGCGGTACTGCGACGCAAGGCGGTGGAAAGCCGGGTTGGATTGTCGCGCACAACAATTTATGACATGACGGCGAAAGGGGCCTTCCCGCGCCAGATTCAGCTTGGGCCGCGCGCCGTAGGGTGGCGCGAATCGGACATCAATGCGTGGATTGCATCGCGGCAGGAGGCCGCAAAGCGGGAGCAGACGACGGTAGGCCGGTGACCGGCGGTGATGCCGGAAGAGCTCGCGGCACTGTTCAGCGCGCGGCGCGTGGGGCCGGGCCGGTGGGTAGCGCTGTGCCCGTCGCACCGCGACCGCTCGCCATCGCTGAGCTTCCGCGCGGGCCGTGCTCGCAGCCGAAAGCCTCACCTTTGCCGATCTGTTCGCGGGGCTGCCGCTCACAGGCGAGGAACGTCCTCACGTCAACGATGAACCCAAAAACAAAGCCCCGGCAAACGGGGCCGGGAATGGAGCTCAAGTGAGTCTGACTGTTTCAGATGGTAGCAGGGGTATGGAACTGCCGGAGGAGCTGCGGCGGGCTGTCGAAAACGGCTGGCCGCTGTTCCCCGTCAAGCCTCGGGATAAAGAGCCGCTGGTAAAGTGGCGCGACAAAGCGAGCAGCGACCCGGCGCGCATCGCGGCCTGGGCGCACCAGTTTCCCGGCTGCAATTGGGGGCTGGCGACCGGCGTGCCTTCGGGCCTGCTGGTGGTGGATGCGGACGGGGAGCAAGGCATGGAGAGCTATGCGGCGCTCGGGCTGCCTCCTACGCGCCGGGTGAAAACAGGCCGGGGCGAGCACCACTATTTCCGCCTGCCCGCCGGGGCGGATGCCACCAATGCAAAAGGCTCACTGCCTGAAAAGATAGACGTGCGCGGGACCGGCGGCTATGTCATCTATCCGCCATCCACCCACACCTCCGGGCAGCAATACCAGTTCCTCGGCGGGGAGCTCGCCGAAGCGCCGCCCGAGCTGCTGGTGCGGCTTCGCAAACCCAAGCGCACCCCACCTGCCGCCCGCGATCTGGGCGATGCTCCACGCCCGGCGGCAAGGGCGGAGGCAACGGAACGGGAGCGCCTTTACGCGGAAAAAGCGCTCGCGGATGAGTGCGCGAAGTTCCAAGCCCTGCCCTCGGGAAATGGGCTGCGGAACGACACATTAAACACGGCGGCGCTGTCCATCGCGAGCATGGTGGGCGTGGGCTGGCTTGACGAAGGCGAAGCATGGGTCGCGCTGTGGGAAGCCGCCGCTGACTACCGCGCACAAGACGGACACGCCGCAGTGGGCAAGACGATGCGGAGCGGCTGGGATGCGGGCCTACGGCAGCCGCGCGGCCCGCTGCCCGAGCGCGGCCTCGGCACCCCCGCCAACACGGGCGAGCCCTGGCCCGAGCCGGAGCCACTTGGGGGCAAGCTCCCGCCTGTGCACAAGCTGACGCCCGAAATGCTGCCCGCCGCCATTCGGGATATGGCGGAGGACATCGCGGCGCGGATGCAGGTACCGCTCGACTTTTCTGCCGTGGCCGCCGTCGCCACCTTAGCGGGTGTGGTGGGCCGCCGCGCCTGTATCCAGCCGAAGGAGTGCGACCCTTGGCGGGTATGGCCGAACCTTTGGGGCGGCATCGTCGCGGAGCCGGGTTCCATGAAGTCGCCCGTGCTTTCCGCCGTCCAAGAAGCCGTGAATGCGATTGAGCGCGAATGGCTGGAAGAGCACAAGGCCGCCATGCAGGCCCACTCCCGTGCCGTTGAGGACGCGGAGGACGCGCTGAAAGCCTGGAAACGGGCGCGGGACTCAAAGGCGGGTTCGCGTCTGCCAAGGCCCGGCGACCCGCCGGACGCGCCGCCCCAACGTCGCCTGAAAACGCAGGACGCCACGCTGCAAAGCCTGCACCAGATACTCGCGGCAAACCCGGCGGCCATTTTTGTGTTCCGGGACGAACTGACGGGCTGGTTCGCCCAACTGGACAAGGCAGGACGGGAACAGGAGCGCGGCTTTTACCTGGAAGGGTGGAACGGAGACTCCCCGTACACCATCGACACCATAGGCCGGGGCAGCGTGTACGTGCCGCACGTTTGCCTTTCCCTGTTCGGCGGTATCCAGCCTTCACGTTTGCGCTCACACCTTGCGGAAGCGCTGCGGGGAGGCCCGGCGAACGATGGCTTGATGCAGCGGTTTCAACTTCTGGTGTGGCCCGACCCGGTAAAGGTGCATCGCGTTTATGTGGACGCGGTATCCGATGGAACCGCCGCGCGACGGATGGAGGCGATCTATCGCAGGGTGGCCCTTATGGACGCGGAGAACCCGGTGGTATTCCGCTTTGCCCCCGAAGCGCAGGCGCTCTTTCGGGAGTGGCTGCCGTGCCTGGAGAACCGCTGCCTTGACCCCGGAGAAAGCGATGCGATGCGGGCGCACCTAGCCAAATATCGCAAGCTCATGCCCGCGCTCGCGCTGCTTTTCGCCCTTTGCGACGGTTCCGCTGGCGTTGTCACCTCGGCACACGCCCGGATGGCGGCGGCCTGGTGCGACTACCTGGAGTCTCACGCCCGCCGGGTGTACTCCGCTCAGGCCCCAACGGAGCAGGCCGCCGCCATCCATCTCGGCTACCGCCTGGCCACCGGCGAGCTCGGAAAGCCCGGAGAAGCTTTCAGCCTTCGCGACGTATACCGCCACGGGTGGGAAGGGCTGGGAAGCCCGGAGCAGGCACGGGCCGCGCTTGCCATTCTGGAGGAGTGCGGATGGGTGCGGAAGCTGCCCGCCCCGGAAGGGAAAGCAGGGCGGAAGTCAGAGGTTTACGCCACTAATCCCATGCTGGAGCCCCGCCATGGCGACCTATAGCCGCTGGCTGCACTGGAAGCCAGAAAACGCCGATGCGGCACAGCTGACAGGTGACAAAACCGCCAAATCAGACGAGCGCGGGAAGCAAACCGCGATTCTGTCAGCTGTGTCACCTGTCAGTTCCCCTAAACCCGCGAGCGCTCTCCAGCCCGCGCCCCTCTCGGGTGTTCCGCCTTTCTGTGATCATGCTCCCTACGCAGAGGAATTTTCCCGCTGGGCGCTCGCGGACTGCCTTTTCCACGATGGCTGCCTGTGGAGCGTGGCGGCTTTCCATCTGCGCTTTTGTGAGTGGCGCATCGCGGAAGGGACCGTGGGCTGTATGCTCGCTACCTTTGCCGCGCTGCTGCGCTCCGAAGGCTTCACCCTCGGCAGCACCACCACGGCGGGCATGGTCTACGGCCTGGTGCTGAAGGCGGAGTACCTGGCTTTGACCGCGCCCGAGCCGGGGCGCAAGCCGCGCCGAAGCTAGACGTGTCCGGGCGAGGTTCCCAGTCCGGGCGGCTCGCTGCTTTGGACGCGGCTTGGGGATGCTCCCTATGAGAACGCCGAAGCGCCCCCCAAGCGAGGGGGGGCCGGGGCGCGTGAGATTGCCCGACTTCCTCGGCGACACGCAGCTGCGGGACTGGGCGGCGTGCGCGCTTTACCCGTTGTGCCGGTATCTGTCGCAAGGCGCGGGGCCACCTGAGGAGCTGCTGGAAGCGCGCGATGCCCTCAATTGCCTCATAGAAGCCGAAACCGCAAAGCGGAGCCTCCGGTGAGGCGACGCGGCAAGCCCCGCCCCTCCCTCTTCCCGCCTGGAACCCTGGTGCGCTTCCGCTGCTGCCCGCACGGACCGCCCGGCGTGGTCGCGGGCGAAGCGCGCAGCCTGGTTCTGGTGGACTGGCGCGACCTCGGCACTCTCGGCAAGCACCCGCCCGCAAGCCTGGCCATGGTGGCCCCGGCCCGGCGCGAGTGGCCCTGAGCCGAAGCCGCAATGCCGGAAGCCCGCACCGCTAGGCCGTTCGATCTCGCGGCACCAGCGTCCGCACATTCTGCCGGGTACGGTCTAGGTAATCGGCCCACTCCTGCATCATCCGGGCGCGGGGTTCAAGATACAGCGCATGGTTGTATGCGGCGCTTACGGCGTTGCGCTGGGCGTGGGCAAGCTGGAGCTCGATATGGTCATGCGTGTAGCCCTGTTCGTGGAGGATAGTGGAGGCAAGGCCGCGAAAGCCGTGTCCGGTCATGCGGCCCTTATAGCCCATGCGCTCCAATCCTTTCAGAATGGTCATGTTGCTGATGGGCTTGCCGTACCGCTCTCCGGGGAACACCCATTCGCCTTGCCTGAGCTCCCGAAGACTCCCGAGCACGTCACGCGCTTGCCGGGAGAGCGGGATGATGTGCGGCTTCTTGTTCTTCATGCGCTTCTTTGGGATGTTCCACCGCGCCGCGTCCCAGTCGATCTCCTCCCACGTGGCCCCGATGAGTTCTATCGTCCGCACAAAGGTGAGTGCCATGAGCTTCATGGCAAACCGCGTCACAGGCCCGCCCCGGTAGCCTTCAATAGCCCTCAGCAGCGGCCCAACCTCTTTTGCATCTACGCGAGCAAAGTTAATCGTGCGCGTGGGCCGGAGCACATCGGAGGGCTTGAAGTCTTTTGCCGGGTTGCGGTGGGCGTAGCCGTGGGCGATAGCATGGCGGAACACCTGCCCCACCGTTTGCAGCGCCCGCTTGGCAATGTCCACCGCGCCGCGCTCTTCGATCTCCTTCACGATGGCGACGATCTCGGGCGCTTCGATCTCCCGGATGGGCCTCGTCCCGAGCTTCGGCAGGACGTTCGCCTTCATCCGCTCCCAAGTCGTTTCCGCGTGGCGCTCGCTTTTGCCTGCCCTCCAATGCTCCCACCACAGCCGGGCCACGCTCGCGAAAGAATCTGTATCGGCAGCGCGGGCGGGGGCCTTATCGCTCTTGCGCTGCTCCATGGGGTCCACACCCGAGGCGCGAAGCTTACGGGCAGCTTGATGACGCGCGCGGGCCTCCGCCGGTTTTACGTCGGGATAGCTGCCCAGCGTCATGGTTTTTTGCCTGTTGTCCATCCGGTAGTCCCATCGCCACAGCTTCCCGCCTGCATCCGTCACCCACACGTACAAGCCGCCCCCATCCTTCAGCCTGTAGCTTTGCTCTTTGCGCTTCGCCTGTTGTATCTCCAGATTCGTCAGTGCCATCGCCCCTCACAGTGCGGAAACCCCGCGTTTTCCGAGATACCAGCACCTGTCGCGCCAAATACCAGCGGAAATACCAGCATTTCTACCCGGCTTCCAGCGTACCGTATCGAACGATAAAAGACGAAAGGCCCGCTGTTTACGGGCCTTTTTTGAAGTTTCTGGATGTTCTCGGATGGCTTCGGAAGGTATCTTGGCGGAGGGAGAGGGATTCGAACCCCCGTTACCCGCTAGGGTAAAGCGGTTTTCAAGACCGCCTGTTTCAACCGCTCACACATCCCTCCGCGAGCCGTGCACTCAGTCTATAACGGGCGCGAAAAAGGGCCGCCCGGGTGGCAGGCGGCCCTTTTTCGCAGGTCGGCTATAGCTAGAACTGCAGCCGCGCTCCGAACTGCAGCTGCCGCATGTAGGGGGTCCCGCTACCGACGACCGCCGAATCCACGCTCGTGATCAGCCCCGGGCTGCCTTGCGTGCAATCCACGCAGCGGGCACCGGACGTGCTGGGCCTGCCCAGCGGCGTGTGGTTGAACACGTTAAAGGCCTGGAACTGGAACTGGCCTTTAAAGCGCTCCGTTATGTTGAAGTTTTTGAACAGGGAAGCGTCGGCGAAGTAATCCGACGGACCCCGGAAATAGTTGCGCCCAATGTTGCCGATGGTTCCAAACGCCGGACGGGCGAAGGGACCGGAAACCGATCCCGGGCCGCCGGTGAGCGGTGCCACCGGGGTGAAATAGCGACGCGAATGCGTAGCCGGATCGAAGCTCCCCGCGCTCAGGCCGAAACCGTTCGCGCCGGGCGCTTTATTCGGGCGGCAATCGCTTGAGGTGCCCGGGCTGGCGTAATTGGTGTCGATATCCTGGTCACCAGGCAACTTCATCGCCGGATTTGCCGGATTCGTATAGCTGCTGCACTCCTGGTAAGTCGGCGTAAACGGCAGGCCGCTTTCATAGGTTGTGGTCCCCGTCAGCTCCCAGCCGCCGATCGCGTAGTTGACCCAGCGATTGCTCGTGTTGGCGAACCGGCGGTTCTGGCCGAAAGGCAGTTCGTACAAGCCGCTCAGGACAAAGACGTTGTTGCGGTTGGTGTCGTTGGGCCCATACTCCACGCGAGGGTTCTGCGCGAAGTAAGTCGCGCCGTAGTTCAACGCGCGGGACCAGGTGTAATTGGCCAGGAACTGGAACCCGTTCGCGAACCGCTGCTGGAGCGTGGCCTGGAGCGAGTTATAGTTGGCGCGCGCCGCGGGGCGGGTAGAGTAAATGTCCTGCGTACAGCACGTGTCTGTAACTCCCTCATACACGTTTGTAAAGCGGTTGTAGTAGGGCCGCCGCGCGTCGCGGTTTGCCAGCTCCATGGCCTTGACCGCAGGGTCCGTGGTAGTTGCGGGCAGCACCGGCACATTCGCGTTGTAGCCTTCGGTCTCGGAAGGGTAAACGCGGTCGGCCAGATTGCCCACATAAGCCACGGTCGCGGTCATGTTGCTTGTAATCTGCTGCTGGAGGCTCAGGTTGTACTGGTACACCAACGGCAAAGTCAGTGTGACCGGCCGCAAGGGCACGCCGACCCCGTTTGGAATGGGAATGAGTCCCGACGCGGGAATGACATAGGGTGCGCGCTTCGCGGGCAGATTGTTGAAGGTATAGCTGTATCGCCCGGCGGAGTTCCCTGCATTCACATCCTCGTTGGAGAACACGGGGATGTTATGCGAAAGCGCCGTGCCGAAGATCGTCCCGAAGAAGCCCACGTCATCGTACATTTGCCCGAAAGCACCGCGAACCACCGTGCCGGAGCCGGCCTGATAGGCAAACCCAAACCGCCCGCCCAGGTCCTTCAAGTCCACCTTGGCCCCGCCGTTGGTTCCAAAGGGCCCAACGCCGGCGACCTGAATAAACCCGGTGCTCAGATTGGTAAAGCCGCCGGTCGCGGCTGAGTTAGCGGTCTCCGGAAAGATGATGTCCCAGCGCACGCCATAGTTGACCGTCAGCTTGGGAGTTACCCGCCAGTCATCCTGCGCGTAAAAGCCGCCCCGCTTTTGCCGGCTTGAGGCGTTTTGGTTGTACACATCGTAGCGCTGGAAGTGATCAACCTCCCCGAACAAAACCGACGCAAGCCCCAAGCCGCTGCTGCCCTGGCCAAAGCTCAAAACACCTGAACGGTTGTTATCGCTGGCGTTGCGCAGGTTCAGGGCGTAGCGCAGGTCCGCGCCGAACCGGATGGAATGGTTCCCGGCAATCCGGGTCCAGTTATTCGCCAACTGGTATACCTGCTCGCTTTCTTTCAAGGGGCAGTTACAGCCTTGGTTGCCGAAGTTAGACACAGAGTTATCTTCAACGTTATAAGTTGGCGAGCCGGTCGTATCGAACGCGCCGGTGTTCAGGTTTGGTATGCCCGCCGCCAGGGCAGGAGCCGTGCCCACGTCGAATTTGTTTTCCGAAACGTGATAGTCGAGAAAGCCGAACCGCACATCGGTCAGCAGCTTTGAATTGATCGCGTCATCCACCCCGGCCGCGACGCTCTGGTTCTGCACATTGTCCGTACCGGTTGTGTTGCCGAGCCCGAACCCGCTGCCTCCAGCGGCCCCGAACACAGGCGCGCCGAACAAGCGGAAGTTCGCGTAATCGTAGCGCCCAAACGCATGCGCCCGCTCGGTTAGCTGCCCATCCAGGCGTACATCGGCCTGGTCGCCGTCGTCCCGGCCGCTCCCGGAAGCGACATAATTGCTGACGGTCCCCCCGGATGTGCCTGTCGCGTTCGGCGCAGGCAGTGCAGCCAGCAGCGCCCGGCCCTGCGGCGTAATGGCCGCCGCGGGAATCGCATTCGCGGGTACCCCCCCGGCTGGGCCGCCCGGATAAATCACCGTCGCCACGCCATACTGGCTCAGGTCGCACAGCCCCGCCCCGCTCAGGCAGGTGTTGCGCACCTGTGCGGTCGGCACATTTTCTCGCAGGCTGTTGCCCACGCGCTGCCGCTGGCCCTGGTAGTCCAGGAAAAAGAAGGAGTGGTCCTTGACGATGGGGCCGCCGATGGAGCCGCCGAACTGGTTATAGAGCGAGGAAGGGATAAAGCGCCCCGTCACCGGGTCGCGCTGGAACTGCGTGAACGGGTCCCGCGCCTGCTGGGCGTCGCTTCGCCGAAACTCAAACGCATCGCCGTGGAGCGCATTGCCGCCCGACTTGGTCGAGCCCACCACAAAGCCGCCCACTGCCCCGCCATACTGGGCCGGGTAGTTTTCCGAGATCACTCGCATGTCCTGGATGGAATCGAGCGTCGGGTTAATCACCACGACGCCGAGCACCGGCTCGCGGTTGTCGGTGCCGTCCAGCAGCCAGCCTTCCGTGCCGTAGTTGGAGCCGTTGATGGCGGTCGCTACAGTGCCTTGCGGGTTTTGCGACGCGTCGATCGAAAAGCTCGAGCGCTGCGCTCCGGGGGTCAGCAACGTGAATTGGGTGAAGTTGCGGTTCACGCTGGGCACGCTTTGCAGCTGCTGGTTGTTCAGGGTTTGCGACACGTCGGCCTGGTCGGTTTTGAGCGCCGGCGCGGCCGAGGTCACCGTCACATTGGTGGCGGCCGCCCCGGTGGTCAGGGTCAGGTTCACCTGCGGCGCGGTATCGACCGCAACCGCCACGTTGTTCACGGTAGCCGGGGTAAAGCTGCCCGAGCTCGCCTTTACGCTGTAGTTGTCGGGGATCAAGCGCCCGACCGAGTACTCGCCCGTGCCGTTGGTCTGGACGGTTTGGCTGGTGCCTTTGTTGGTGTCGGTAATCACGACTGTGGCGTTCGGCACCACGGCTCCCGTGGCATCGGTGACCGTGCCCACAATGGAGCCGTACACGCCCTGCGCCCAGGCGCTTGGTTGCGGTGCGATCAGGCCGAGAGCGGCCGCGGCGAGTGTTGCTCGCCCAAATTGCTGAAGCTTCATACGGTACTGCCTCCAAAAAAACGGCGGTCCCTTGGGCCGCGCCGTGTGCTGCTGCTTCCTGGCCAAACTTGCGTGGCCTTGGAGTTGCGTATGGGGGATGCGGGATAGGAGCTCTTCGTTGCACCTGGAATCAACAGTTGGGTTACTAGAAAGGCACAGCAGTCGCTATCCCGTACCATAGCCGCAGCTCCATGCCGCAGCTCCGCGCCCCATCTCGACGTTCGTTTGACGCCACGCTCGCGAGCGCCAAGCGGACGATGCTGCTGTCGGAAATCGTCCTGCTCGCCATCGACTCGTTCCGCGTCAGCAAGGTGCGCTTCGCGCTCACGGCTCTTGGCATGGTCATCGGCGCGGCCTCGCTTATTTTTGTCGTCACCATCGGGCTCACGGGCAAGCAGTACATTTTGGGACTGCTTGAAAGTATCGGCACCAATATGGTGTACATCGAGTACTCCGGCGGCTCGGGCGGCGGCGTTAACAACTTTCAAAGCGACTACCTGACGCGCGACGACGAGCGCGCCGTCCAGGAGCAGGTGCCGGCCGTGCAGTACTCCTCGCCCATGCTCGAGATGCACGACCGCATTTCGGTGCGCGGCACCGAAAAGGAGCTGCTGGTGCTCGGTGTGAGCCCGCAATATGAGCTGGTGCGCAACCTGAAGGTACTCAACGGGCGCTTTTTCGACGACGAGGACGAGAGCTCCCACACAAAGGTCGCGGTCGTGACCGAGCTGTTTGCGCAGCAGCTGTTCGGCTCGGACCAGGAGGCGATCAACCAGACCTTCTCGCTTTCGGGCATCCCGTTTACGATCATCGGCGTATTTAAAGAGTCGGTGGACACGTTCGGGCAGTCGGAGATTGCCGACCAGACCATCCTGATTCCATACTCCGTAGGCCGCTACTTTTCCGGCACGGACAACGTAAAGCAGATCTTTTTCACCATCCGCGACCGCACGGATGTGGACCAGGCCGCAAAGCAGATCGTGGCCGTGGTGCACAGCCGGCACCAGCCCAACTCGGTGTACCGCGCCAGTACACTCACGGAGATGTTGACGGTCGCCTCCGAGATTACCAACGCACTCACGGTGGTGCTGCTGCTTATCTCCACCGTTACCCTTGCGGTGGGCGGCGTGGGGATAATGAACATCATGCTCGCGACGGTGCGCTCGCGCATCCGCGAGATCGGCATCCGCAAGGCGCTGGGCGCGACCGCGCGTGAGATCAAGCTTCAGTTCCTGATCGAAGCCGTCTTTATCTCGCTCACGGGCGGCGTGATTGGGACCATTCTGGGCCTCGCGCTTCCGCTTTCCCTGCGTTTGTTCACCTCCTACGCTATTCCCATTTCGCCCTGGTCGGTCGTGATCGCGCTGGTCACGTCCAGCGCGGTGGGCGTCATCTTCGGGACGCTGCCGGCCAACCGCGCCGCGCAGCTCGACCCGGTCGAGTCGCTCAAATATGAGTGAATTGCCAGGGAAAGTAGCGACTGCAAGGACGGACGCGCAGGGGAGCGAGATCCAGTTCCGCATCGCGACCGCCGAATCGGACGTCGACCAGGTCCGCGCCCTGCTTCGCGAGTACAATGAGTTCCTTTTCACCATCATCGATCCAGCCCTGCTGCGTCATTGCGAAACTGAGATCGAGGCGCTTCCCGGCACCTTTGCCGCGCCGCGCGGGGCGCTTCTGTTGGCAACGGTCGGCGGACGTCCTTCCGGTTGTATCGGTCTGCGGCCGGTTGCGCTTCCCAACGGCGAGGAAGCCGCCGAGTGCTGCCGCATGGGGGTTTCAAATGCCGCGTGAGGCTGTTCGCTAGGCCGCAGGCTGATCCGGGAGGCGATCGGCGTGGCTCGGGCGCAGGGCTACGGCGCGCTTTACCTAAACAGCGTCCCTGAAATCATGGCCGTGGCCTACCGCTTGTACCTGCAGCTTGGCTTCACGCCGGCTGCGGCGTACAAGCACGTCCCGATCCCCGGCATCCGGTTTCTCCGGCTCGGGCTCGACGAGCACGCGCGGCAAGCCGGCCGGTGCAACGGTGGAGGCGAAGCGTGAAACGAGCCTGATAAACTTAGAGAATCGCCTTTTTGAAGACAGGAATCTTCCAGCTTGCCTCACTCCGACATTCGCAACGTCGCCATCATCGCTCACGTCGATCACGGCAAAACTACCCTGGTGGATGCCATGCTCCGCCAGTCCGGGACATTTCGCGCCAATGAGGCCGTGGCCGACCGCGTCATGGATTCGAACGAGCTCGAGCGCGAACGCGGCATCACCATCCTCGCCAAGCCCACCTCCATCTTCTATAAGGACTCGAAGATCAACATCGTCGACACGCCGGGCCACGCCGACTTCGGCGGCGAAGTGGAACGTGCGCTCAAGATGGTCGATGCGGTCATCCTGCTCGTCGACGCCTCCGAAGGCCCGCTGCCGCAAACCCGCTATGTGTTGTCGAAGGCGCTCGAAGCGAATCTTCCGCCGATTCTGGTGATCAACAAGATCGACCGGCCCGACGCGCGCCCACAGGAGGTTTTGAACGAGGTCTATGACCTGTTTATCGACCTGGATGCGCATGAAGATCAGCTGAATTTTCCTGTTCTGTACACCAACGGTAAGCAGGGCCTGGCTTCCACATCGATGGATAACGTAGGCGAAAACCTGCAGCCATTGTTTGAAACAATCCTGACCACCGCGCCGCCCGCCCCCGGCGACGCGAACGGGCCGCTGCAAATCCTGGTCACCAATCTCGACTACTCGGACTACCTGGGCCGTCTCGCGATCGCGCGCGTCTTCAACGGCACGCTCAAGACCGGCGACGAGGTAATGGTGTCGAAGCGCGACCAGTCGCTCGTGAAGGTGCGGGTGACCAAGCTGTTCACGTTTGAAGGCCTCAAGCGCGTTGATACGCAACAAGCCGAGCTCGGCGACCTGATTGCGCTTGCCGGCATCCCCGACATCACGATTGGCGAATCGCTGGTGTCGATCGACAACCCGCAGCCGCTGCCTTTGATCGTCATCGATGAGCCGACGATTGCGATGCAGGTGGCGGTCAATAACGGCCCCATGGCGGGCCGCGAAGGCCAGTACGTCACGTCGCGCAACATCCGCGAGCGCTTGGACCGGGAGCTGCTCACCAACGTTTCCATTCGCGTCGAGGACACGGGGTCGCCGGATACGTTCAAGGTTTTGGGCCGCGGTGAACTCCAGCTCTCCATCCTGCTTGAAATGATGCGACGCGAAGGCTTTGAGATGATGGTGGGGCGGCCTGAGATTGTCACCAAGCGGGTGGACGGGCACTTGATGGAACCTGTCGAGCACCTCACGATCGACATCCCGGATAACTTCGTCGGCACCGTGATTGAGCGCCTGGGGCCGCGCAAGGGCGAGATGGTGAAGATGGCGAGCCACGGCTACGGGCGTACGCGCCTGGAGTTCAAAGTCCCATCGCGTGGGCTGATTGGGCTGCGCTCGGAGATGTTGACCGAAACGCGCGGCACGATCATCATGAACTCGATCTTCGAGGGCTATATGCCCTACCAGGGCGAGATTCCGCAGCGGCCCTCGGGAGCGCTCATCTCCGATCGCTCCGGCCCGACGACCACGTACGCGCTGAACGGCCTGCAAGACCGGGGCGTGTTGTTTGTGCCTTCCGGCTTTGAAGTGTACGAGGGCATGATCGTCGGCGAGCACTCGCGCGAAAACGACTTGGACGTCAACGTCGTCCGCGAGAAGAAGCTGACCAATATGCGCGCGTCGTCCGCGGATGAGGCTCTTCGGCTCGTGCCGCACAAGGCGATGAACCTGGAGCAGGCAATCGAGTTTATCGCCGAAGACGAGCTGGTTGAGGTCACGCCCAAGTCGCTGCGACTGCGGAAGAAGGTGCTCCAAGCCAACCGGCGCCCCCGTCGCAATGCTGTTCCCGTGGCTTAAACTAGTGCGTCGGCGCTTATGGCTTCCCGCTGAGACAGCAGGGGCCGTCGCTCGGGTTGCGGCAGCGCCCAACAGGCTCGGCTTGAGTGTTTTTCTTGGCCTTGCATCCATCACCGGTAAATAGCACACGAGCATGGCCCAGCAGCCGAACCTGTTCCCTCCTAATCCGAACGATAACCCCGGCGCTAGGGCGACGGGCTCTGGCCCAACCGGGGTAGGCCCGCAGCGGGTCCACTGGATGGCGCGTATTGAAGCCATCATTCGCATCCTGGTCACGCTTTACCTGGGTTTATTGGTGCTCGTTTTGCCGTGGCTTGCCTTTTGGTCGCAAAACAACCTGTGGACCTACAGCCCCATGCTGCAGGTGCTTGGAGGCAGCGGCTTTTTTCGCGGCGCCGTCTCGGGTTTAGGACTTCTCAACATCGTTGCCGCGGTGCTGGACGCCCGCAGTGCCCGCGAACTGGCGTAGAAGCTCCTTCCCGTCCTGCTGCGGTTTCGGGCCTTTGGTGGGCTTTGAGCTCCGGCATCTCCGAATCGCAGCCGGCTTCGCTGTGCTGGAGTTCTCTCAGCTGTGCTCCCAGCGTTCCGCAGGCTGCCCGCTTTGCGTTTTGATCTCCACCTCTTCGGCGGCCCTTCAGCGGACTGCTTTCCTCGCCGGCTCCTTTGCCGATTTCAACTCCAAGCCGGATTTTGTGCGCGTTTCCTGGAGCTCCTCGATAAGGTCGCCCAAGCGTCCGCGAGCTGTCTTGCTCAGGGCTGGGAAGTGCAGGCCAAACTCGGTTGGCGAGCGCACAGCTTTCACCTGCCCCATTACCCGGAAGGGCAGCTGGTTGATAACAAACGTCAGTTCGATGCGGTCGTTGTTTTCAAGCTCCTCCGGTTTAAGCAGAAACAGGCGGCAACCTTCTACGCTCAGGTCCGCGATTCTTGCCGGGCAGGGCTCCGCATTGACGGACATGAAGACCTCGGCTGTCCCGGTGCAGCGCAGACGCGGGTACCGCCGCTGCTCCTTACGCTCGTTCATCCGTCCTCACTTTCTGCGTACTCCGCCCACTGGGCCGTCCAGTTTTTATACAAGCCCAGCCTAGAAGCGCCCAGCCGTGGGAGTCCTGCAACTCCAGTATCGGCACAACAGCCGTTCTGTTTCAGGCCGCGACGCGGGACGGACTTCAAATTGTTCTTCTTTGGGAAAGACCGGGATGCCGCCCCTTTTGGGAAATGCGACCCTCCAACGACGCGTTGGGAGCTTGACCCCGGCAGTGCGCTCCGGCGATGCTTGCCGAGCATGCCATTTCCTGACCCTGTTTCGCGCATTCCCCTGGCGTATGAGGATCCCGAGTTCCTTGCGAGCGTCGATGGGCGCGTCCTTCGCATCCTTTCCGAGTACCTCCAGCCTCTCGCGCAGTTCCGCCGCGAACGTGTGCGCGACACTGTGGTCTTCTTCGGGTCGGCCAGGTTTCGATCCCGCGGCAGCGACGAGCCCTTGCGTGGCGAGGAGGTGGAACTGCTGGCGAACCAGGGTTCAGCTGAAGCTGCCCCGCCGGGGGAGCAAGCCCCGTCGAGCGTCAGCGCTGAAGCCACCCGCGCCATGGCTGCCTATTACGAGGAAGCGAGGCAGCTGGCGTACCAGCACACGCGCTGGGCGCAAACACTTACCGGCTCCGCTCCCGGCGGCTTTCATCGCTTTGCAGTCTGCTCCGGCGGCGGCCCGGGCATCATGGAAGCAGCCAACCGGGGCGCTTCCGAGGCCGGCGGCCCCAGCATCGGGCTCAACATCCGGTTGCCGTTTGAGCAGATGCCCAACCCTTACATCACGCCGGGGCTTTCCTTCGACTTCCACTACTTCTTTATGCGGAAGTACTGGTTTGCCTATCTCGCCAAAGCGCTGGTCGTATTTCCCGGCGGCTTCGGCACGCTCGACGAGCTGTTTGAGATCCTCACACTCGCGCAAACCGGCAAGCTCGCCAAAAACATCACCGTGATCCTGTACGGCCGCGCTTACTGGGATCGCGTTCTCAACATCGACGCGCTCGTGGAAGCCGGCGCGGTCGCCCCGCGCGACCGCAGCCTGTTTACCTTCGCGGATACGCCCGGTGAGGCGTTTGCGCGTTTAAAAGAAAGCTTGACGGAGTTCCACCTGAACGAGGGCGGGGAAGGAGAAACGGAGGAGGTGCTTCCTGAGATCGCCCGTACCAGGCCTTGAGCCGAAAAAAGGGCGGCTTGCGCCGCCCTTCCACTCAAAACCATTTGGTGCCGAAGAGAGGACTCGAACCTCCACACCCTTGCGAGTACATGGACCTGAACCATGCGCGTCTGCCAATTCCGCCACTTCGGCCCAGCCGCTCCGCCTCGTGGCTCGAGGCTGAACGGCAGCAGTTCCAAGTCTCCCAAAGCGAAACTCGTCTGTCAAATAAGCGGCTTTGCGCATCCCATGGAGGTTTGCGTGAAACCCTCACCCCCGAGGAAGAAAATGGAAAATAACGAGTTGACGGCGAGTACCATCCCGGGAGTGCATGCGGCGGAAATCCGTCGCCTTGTCCATGACCTGAGCAACGCTCTCGAGATTATTGTGCAGACTCACTACCTGGTCAAAATGGGCAACCTGGACGAACAAACGCTGCAATGGCTGGCGATGATGGACAACGGCGTCCGTCAAGCAACGGAGATCAGCGCGAGTCTGCGCACCTATGTGGTGAACAACGCGGCAGGGCATTGAGAGTACCCTGCCCTAGCCGTTAGCTTGCCAGCGTCGCGTCGAGCGTAATTTCCGTGTTGTTCGCGAAGAGCTTCGAGATGGGGCAGCCCTTTTTGGCCTCATCCACCGCTTTCCGGAAAGCCGCCTCGTCCGCCCCTGGAATACGCGCTTCCGTCGTGAGGTGGATAGCGGTGATGCCGAAGCCGCCCTCGACCTTGTCGAGCGTCACCCGGGCTTCAGTGCGCAGCGACTCCGGGCGCAGGTTCGCCTCGCCCAGCTGGGCGCTCAGCGCCATGGTGAAGCAGCCGGCGTGCGCGGCCGCGATCAGCTCCTCGGGGTTGGTGCCTGTGCTGTTTTCGAAGCGCGTGGAGAACGAGTATGGCGTCTTCTCAAGCACGCCGCTCGCCGTCGAAACCGTTCCCTTGCCGTCCTTCAGGCCGCCCTGCCACTCTGCCGATGCTGTCCGATCCACGTGTGTTCTCCTTCGTTAGCCTTCCAACCCGTCTGATGCGGCTTAGGGCTGGGCAGGATTCCGCTTCAGGCTCACCGGCGTGGCAACATCTCCGGCCTGGCCGCCGTGCTGCGTGAGCGTGCCGGTCAGCAGGTAGTAGCCGGGCAGGGTAGGAGCCGTAGACGGGCCGCGTTGGAGGTGGCCCTTGAAGCTGAACGAACGCCCGTGTATCTGGCGGGTGGTCCACGCAAGCGCGCTCCCATCCACGCGGGTGGTTGCGAACATGAGTGTCGGGGCGGCTACGTGCGGATCGGGGCTCAACGGGTCGGTCATATAGCCGTGGAGCTTGCCGTCTTCGAAGTACAAAGTGATGATCCCGCCGATTTTATCCCATGGGTACTGGCCTTCCGCGGCGGGCGGCAGATCGGTGTGCCCGGTCGCGTCCACTGCTTCCGAGGCGGCATCCGGCTCCCCTGCGGAGCGCGTGTGCAGAGCGGGGGCAGCCATCTGGCCTTGGGTGATGGCAAAGGCCGGCGAGCCAAGCATTCCGCTCACGAGCGCAAGCCCCGCAAACGAGCGCCTACTGGCCCTCACCCTTCTTCCGCGCCCCTGCAAACTCATCGCCCACCCTCCATCCGGTCGGGGCACCCGCGCTGGCCTGCCAGCCCAGCATGAGGCCGAACTGCGCCATGCGCGCGTCCCCGCGGAAGTCCATATCCGCATGGTACTCGTCCGAGGGCTGGTGGTAGTGGTGGGCGGTGTAGTCCTTCATCTGGGCCTCGCCCCACTGGGCATCGTGGCCTGCGAACAGCGTGCCCTCGCCGATGGAAAATGCGGGAATGCCCACACGCGCGAGCGAAAAGTGATCGCTGCGGTAGTACGAACCGGCCATGGGGAACTGGTCCGGTTGAATGGTCAGACCGAAAGCCCGCGCGGTTTTCTCGACCGTGGGGTAAAACTGCGTCCGCTCCGCGCCGCTGACCTCCGTGCTGGTGGGAATGCCGATCGGCAGCAGTTCGTCGTAGTTCAGGTCGAGGGCAACGTCCCGCGCGGGTACGGGCGGGTGAAGCCCTAGGTATTCGGAGCCGAGCAGCCCCTGCTCTTCCGCCGTGACGGAGGCGAAATACACGGTGTGCGGCGGCGGGGTTTTCGACTGCGCGTAAGCCCGACCCATTTCAAGCAGGATGCCGCAGCCGGTCGCGTTGTCAGCCGCGCCGTTAAAGATCTTGTCGCCCTGGGCGTTGGGATCGATGCCGAGGTGGTCGTAGTGCGCTGTATAGAGCACCGCATCCTGCGCGGAGCGGTCCGCCCCGTCTACCTTGGCGATCACGTTTGCGGAGCTGTACGGGCGCACGCTGCTCGCGATGTGGGCCTTGAGCTTGATCGGCAGCTCCACCGGCTTGAACCCGGGCTTTCCGGCGACCTCGATTTCCTTGTCGAGATCCAATCCGGCGGCGGTCATCAGCTTGCGCGCTGTGTCCAGCTGGATCCAACTCGCTGCTTGAAGGGTCGCGAGCGGGTCGCCCTTGAGGTAGCTCTTCTCGACAGCTTGGGAGTTTTGGACGACCGCCCAGGGATAGCTCGCCAGGTCGGTGCGGTGAATGATGAGCACGCCCGCCGCGCCCAGACGCGCGGCTTCATCGTACTTGTACACCCAGCGGCCATAGTAGGTCAGGGCCTTGCCCTTGAAGAACTTCGGATCGTCCGAGGGAGGCTCGTTCACGATCACGAGCAGGACCTTGCCCTTGACGTCCACGCCTTTGTAGTCGTTCCAACCGTACTCCGGCGCGTCGATGCCATAGCCGACAAAGACGATCGGGGCATCGATGTCGGCTGTGGGCTCGCCGCGCTCGTCTTTTACGACGTAGTCCGTGTTGTAGGCGAGCGGAATGGGCGCGCCCTTGTCCGGCACAAACGCGAACTTGGTCGCGGCCTCGTCGGTGTGCACGGCGTACAAATCGACTTTTTGAAAATAGGTGCCGTCATCCCCGGCGGGTTGGAGGCCGTTCAGTTGAAACTCCGTCGCCATAAACGTCCCGGCCAGCTCGCCTCCGCGCTTGCCGGGGCCGCGGCCCTCGAGCAGATCGCTCGAAAGAAAGCGCACATCGGCCCGGATGTTTTCCGGGTTGATCAGGGAGGCTGCCTGCTGCGCGGCGGCCGGAACGCCGGAAACCTGTGGGACTGGAGGCATGGCGGGCTGCTGCGCGAGCGCAAAGGTCCCAAGGGCAAGAAAGAAAATGCCGCACAACGCGCGTCCGGTGAACATCGGTTCGCAAACCCCTCTGTGCAGGTTAAGCCGCTGCCGCGGCGCTACGGGGAGAGTATCAAGGGCCGGGGTGCGGCGCGCTACCAGGAAACCGATTCAAAACCCCGGCCCTTCGGCGTCCGGGTGATTTCCGTCGACACATGCTGTGCGACGCGTTCCTGCGCGCCTGTCGCAAGGGCACCCTGCATCTGCTCGCCGTGCAGCGGGGCGCGCAACTGGTCGAGATCGATGTAACGTTCGGCACGCATAAGGGTCTTCCACATCAGCACGAGGTCGGAGCGGAAGGTGGCATGCGCCATATACCGGAAATCAAGCGCGAGCTTGCGGGGGCTGATCAGTTGCCGATGCGTTTCTTCAAGATGGTCGTGATGTACATTGCGCAGGAGGTGCTCTTCGGCGGCGAAGGCAAGCGTGGCAGCGCCGGTAAGACCCGGGCGAAAGCAGGTGTCCACCGTTGTATGGGCATGGAGCTTGGGCCGGGGCCCGACCAGGCTCATATCGCCGCGGCACACATTCCAAAACTGCGGCAGCTCATCGAGCTTGTATTTGCGCAGCCAGCGTCCGGGGCGCGTGAGTCGGTGGTCGCCGTGGCTCGAACGCATGGAGCCTTCTACAGCATGCTGCATGGTGCGAAACTTAAAGATTGTGAACTCCTCGCCATGCAAGCCCACCCGTTTCTGCCGGAAGATGGCAGGGCCTGGCGATGTAAAGCGGACCACAAGCGCGATGAGCAGGAAAAAAGGAGACAAACCAAGCAGGACGGCACCGGCAGAGACGAAGTCGAAAACGCGTTTTCGTCCGGAGCAGGACCAAGCGCTGCAAGGGACTTCGACCTTAGCAGCCCGCCGGGCGGCGCGATGCCGGGCTTTCCCGCTCCCGCGCGGAGCTC
Organism: Acidobacteriaceae bacterium; assembly: GCA_965218545.1. GTDB lineage: Bacteria > Acidobacteriota > Terriglobia > Terriglobales > Acidobacteriaceae > EB88. The sequence goes on from CBDCLB010000004.1 coordinate 59,749, forward strand.
GCCGATGCAGATGCATCTCCATGTCCAATTCGGGGTCTGATGAGGGGTGCGCTGGCGTCTGCATCTCGAAACCTGGAGGTCGGGGTTGATTTTGACAGCCGGAACCCGGAACTCCACTTGCAACCCAGCTTCCTTTATGCACGATAGAAGGCGAGCGGGCGCTGGTCAACCCACCGGGCATCTCCGGGGTGACTCCGGCATGTTCTCCTGCCGGCATTCCGCGGTTTTCAGGCAACAGCCGGCGAGGCAAGAGCATGGCGGCTGGTTGCGAAACCGGCTATGCTACCGTAACGAGTGTTCATGGTAAGCAGTTCAAGGTTCATCAACCGGGATGGGCGATGCCTGTCCGGAACCAGCGGACGCCGCCGTCCGTTCCGTCCCACATTTGGACAGCTGGTGAGGGCTTCATCGCTAGGGTGGCTTCGCCGCAACGTCCAAAGCGCACCTCCGCACGGAGTGCGGCTTTTGCTTTTCCTACTCCTCCTGTCTGGATCTGCCCTTCCTCCTTTATGGGCGCAGACGGACCTTGGCAGCACCGGGTACGCCAACGGGACGCAGCAGCAGTATGAGAGCAACTGCCAGGACCCAACCGCCCCAGGCTGCGGGCCCCAAACCGCCCCCTTGAACACCATTGGGCAGGGTGGGTATGGCGTGCCCCAGCCGTCACCGGGTTCCAATACGGGCTACCAGCCGCTTACCCAGCCAAATTACCAGGACGAAAATGCGCTGCCGAATCAGAACCAGGCGCGCTTCCGGCAGCCGGGCTTCATTCCAATCCCGCCCGAGCCGCTCACAGAGTTCCAATCGTTCGTAGCCGAAACCACCGGCCAGGTACTGCCCATTTTTGGGGCACGCCTGTTCCGGCAGGTGCCCACCACCTTCGCGCCGGTAGACCAGATACCGGTGCCGGCCGACGCGGCTGTAGGCCCCGGCGACCTGCTGCGCATTCGCATCTGGGGGCAGGTGAATTTCTCGGCAGACCTCCGCGTGGACCGCTCGGGCGAGATATACCTGCCGCAGGTCGGGCCGGTGCATGTCGCCGGCGTGCCGTACTCAAATCTTGACGCGCAGCTCCGCACCGCGATCGCGCGCGTTTACCGCAACTTCAACGTTTCCGCGCAGCTGGGGCAGATCCGCTCCATTCAAATCTATGTGGTGGGCCGCGCCCGGCGGCCGGGCACCTATACCGTAAGCTCGCTGAGCACGCTGGTGGACGCACTGTTTGCCAGCGGCGGGCCGGCGCTCGACGGCTCCCTGCGCCACATCCAGCTCAAGCGCGGCGGCACACTGGTCACGGACTTCGACCTGTACGACCTCCTGGTGAACGGGGACAAATCGAAGGACGTCGCGCTCCAGCCGGGCGACGTGATCTACATTCCCGCCGTGGGTCCGCAGGTGGCCGTGTTGGGCAGTGTGCGGACGCCCGCCATCTATGAAGCGCGCCTGCCGGAAACAGTGGGGCAGGTGTTGGAGCAGGCCGCGGGCACCACGGCAGTCGCCGGGGGCCGCACGCTGAGCATTGAGCGCATGGAGGACGGGCAAGGGCGGGCCGTCGAGCAGATCGCCCTTACCCCGCAAGGCCTTGCCACTGTTGTGCGCGACGGGGACATTGTCCGGGTGCTTTCCGCGGTGCCCCGGTACGGCAAAACAGTGACGCTGCGCGGCAATACCGCCAACCCGGGCCGCTACGGCTGGCACGCCGGCATGCGCTTGAGCGAGCTTTTCCCTGAGCGCGCCGCGCTGTTGACTCGCAATTATTGGTGGCAGCGGACGCGGCTCGGTCTGCCCGCTCCCGAATTCGAGCAGGAGCCCTCGCTCAAGCGCTACCGCCAGCCAAATGAGCCGGAAACGCTCCCTATCTCCCCCCAGGAGCAGGAGCAGGAACGCCTCCGCCAAAACCGGGAGCAGTATCTGCGTCAGCAGCAGCGGGAGCAGCGCACCCCGCAGCAGGGCAACACTGGCACTAACGCATCGACCGTCGGAGCTCTCGAGGCTCAGGCAAACGGCGGGTATCCCGCCGAGAACGGCACTCTAGGCGCGGCGGCAGGCAGCGAAGCGCGCCCCTATGACCAATCCGGCCAGCCGCGCGCTGCCTCCTATGGCGAGCAGGCCGGGCAAACCGCGGCCAGGGCTGAGCGGGACGTTGTGACCGAAAACACAGCCAACGCGCAGAGCATCACCCAGGTGGGGCTGCCCGCGCCCGAAATCGACTGGAAATACGCCGTGATCGAGCGGCTGGACCCGGACACGCTGAAAACATCGCTGATTCCCTTCGACCTGGGGCGGCTGGTGCTGGATCACGACAGCTCGCAGGACCTCGAGCTCGAGCCGGGCGACGTCGTCACCATCTTTTCCCAAGCCGACATCCGGGTGCCGGTAGAGCAGCAAACGCGCCTGGTGCGTCTGGAAGGCGAGTTTACCCACGCGGGCGTTTACAGCGCAAAGCCGGGGGAAACCCTCCAGCAGCTCGTGGAGCGCGCAGGCGGTTTTTCTCCGGGCGCATACCTGTTCGGCTCGGAGTTTACGCGCGCTTCGGTGCGCGCGGTCCAGCAGCGGCGCTTGGACGAGTACATCCAGGACCTCCAATTGCAGATTGACCGGGGAGTGCTGGCGACCTCGGCCGCCGCGGGTTCTTCGGCCGCTGACTTGGCCAGTGCCAATGTGGCAGGCAATGAAGCGCGGGAGCTGGTTTCCAAGCTCAGGCAGGTGCGCGCGACGGGGCGCATCGTGCTCAACCTGAAAGCCTTCAGCCAAGGGGCCGAGGCGCTTCCGCCGCTCGACCTGCAGGATGGCGACACCTACTATGTGCCGTCGGTCCCGTCGAGTGTGAGCGTCATTGGCGCTGTGTACGATCAAAACTCCTTTTTTTATACGAAAAGTCTCCACGTGCGCGACTATGTCCGTCTCGCGGGCGGAGCGAATCGCAACGCCGACAAGAGCCACCCTTTTGTGATCCGCGCCGACGGCTCCGTCCTCAGCCAGGCTCAGGTTGGGGATAGAAAGTTTTCGCAGCTTATCATCCAGCCCGGCGATACCATCGTGGTTTCCGAAAAGACCTTTGGACCCTCCAAGCTCCGGGAAGCTTTGAACTTCACCCAGCTGTTCTCCTCGCTCGCGGTTGGCTCGGCTGTGCTGGGGACTGTACTTTAAAGGAAGCGATGGCCACTGTTGTCGAACCAGGAATAACGGCCGAGCGTGTCCCCGGCGGCACGTATCAGCCCCCGCCCGAGCCGCCGGTCGTCGAGGTGTCGCTGCTCGACATCCTGCTTGTGCTGGCCCGGCACCTGCGTTTAATCGCAGCTGTCACGCTCGCATTTACCGCCATCGGCGCGCTGTTCGCGTTTACGCGCACCCCGGTGTACACGGCGAAAACGGTGATTTTGCCGCCCCAGCAAAGCAGTTCGGGGGCGGGTCTTGCCGCGGAGCTCAGCAGCTTGGGCGCGTTGGGCGGCCTTGCCGGCGGCGGGTTGGGGATCAAAAACCAGGACGACCAGTATGTGGCTTTGTTCAAAAGCGCCACGGTCGAGGATGCCTTGATCAAGCAGTTCAACCTGAAAGGCGAATACAAGCAAAAGCTGCTTTCTCACGCGCGCGCCGCGCTGGAAAACAACTCCAAGGTGTCCGCCGATTCAAAAACCGGCTTGATCACGATTTCCTATACAGACGCCGATCCGAAGCGGGCGGCCACCATCGCGAACGCTTATGTGGACCAGTACCGGCACTTGTCCGAACACCTGGCCATCTCCGAGGCGGCACAGCGGCGTTTGTTTTTTCAGCAGCAGCTGATCGAGGCGAAAAACAACTTGGCAAACGCCGAGGAGTCGCTCGTCAAAACGGAGCAAACCAAAGGGCTGGTCGAGATCGGCAGCCAGGCCCGCGCGCTGATCGAGTCGGCGGCCCAGCTGCGGGCGCAGATCGCGGCCAAGCAGGTGCAGATTGAAGGCATGCAAACCTATGCCGCCCGGGACAACGCGGCGCTGGTGCAGGCCGAGCAGGAACTGGCCGGCCTGCGCGCGCAGCTGGCCAAGCTGGGCGGGAACGGGGATGTGAATGGGGACGACCTGATCGTGCCCGGAGGCAAGGTGCCGGCCGCCAGCCTGGAGTACGCCCGCAAGCTGCGGGATGTGAAATATAACGAAACCATTTTCAACATCCTGGCCCGGCAGTTCGAGGCGGCCAAGCTGGACGAAGCGCGCGAGGGCGCTCTGGTGCAGGTCGTGGACCCGGCGAGCCCGCCCGACTGGAAGAGCGGGCCGAAGCGGCTCCTTTGGTTGGCGGTGTCTTTCGGCTTGGGGCTGGTTTGCGGGTGTGGGTTTGTGCTTTCGCGGGCCGCCATGCGCCTGCTGCACCGCGATCCGGAAACCGACTCCAAGCTCAAGGCGCTCGCGCACGCGCTGGTACCCTTCCGGCGGGAGCGTCGCGCATGATTTTGGTCACGGGCGGCGCAGGCTTTATCGGCTCCAACTTCGTCCTCGATTGGCTCCGCGGGATCGGTGAGCCGGTTGCCAATCTCGATCTGCTGACCTACGCCGGCAATCCGGCAAATCTTGCCTCGCTCGAAGGTGACTCCCGCCATCGGCTTGTTCCCGGCGACATCGGCGACGGGGCGCTTGTGGGCTCGCTTCTGCGCGATCACCAGCCGCGCGCGATCGTCCACTTTGCCGCGGAAAGCCACGTGGACCGCTCTATCGTCGACCCGGGGGCGTTTCTGCGCACCAACATCGACGGCACCTATCGGCTGCTGGAGGCCGCGCGCCATTACTGGGCGGGGCTTGAAGGCGCGGCCCGCGCATCCTTTCGCTTTCTCCATGTTTCCACTGACGAGGTGTACGGCTCACTGGGCGCGGGCGACCCTGCATTCACGGAGCAAAACCCGTATGCCCCCAACAGCCCCTATGCCGCCTCCAAGGCCGCCTCCGACCACTTGGTTCGCGCCTACCACCACACCTACGGCCTGCCCACGCTCACCACCAACTGCTCCAACAACTATGGGCCTTTTCAGTTTCCTGAAAAGCTGATTCCGCTCATGATCCTGAACGCGCTCGAGCTGAAGCCGCTGCCCGTGTATGGCGATGGCCAAAATGTGCGCGACTGGCTGTTTGTCGGCGACCACTGCCGGGCGATCCGAACCGTCCTTGAAAAAGGCCGGCCCGGCGAGGTGTACAACATCGGCGGCGCGAGCGAGCGCACCAACCTCGAGGTCGTTCGTGCCCTTTGCGACACGCTCGATGAACTTCGCCCGGCCGCGAAGCCGCGGCGCGAACTGATTTCCTTTGTGACGGACCGCCCTGGCCACGATCGCCGCTACGCGATCGACGCCCGCAAGATCGAGCGCGAGCTCGGCTGGGCTCCCCGCGTCGGCTTCGAGGGAGGCTTGCGGGAAACGGTTGCCTGGTACCTCGACCACCTGCGCTGGGTGGACGATGTGCGCACCGGGGCGTACCTTGACTGGATGAGAACCAACTACGCGGAGCGCGCCTCGCGATGAAGGGCATTATTCTGGCCGGCGGCTCCGGCACCCGGCTTTATCCGGTTACCCACGTCGTTTCCAAGCAGCTGCTGCCGGTATACGACAAGCCTATGATCTATTACCCGCTCAGCACCCTTCTGCTCGCGGGTATCCGTGACATCCTGATCATCTCCACGCCCCAGGATTGCGGACGCTTTGAAGATCTGCTGGGCGACGGTGCGCGCTGGGGCATTTCCATCCAGTACGCCGTGCAGCCCAGCCCCGACGGTCTCGCCCAGGCCTTTCTGATTGGCCGGGAGTTCATCGGCGGCAGCCCCAACGCGCTCGTGCTCGGCGATAACATCTTCTACGGCGAAGCGCTTTCACGCCTGCTTCGGCAGGCGGCCTCAAAGGAAAAGGGCGCGACCGTTTTCGCCTACCGGGTCAAAGACCCCGAGCGCTACGGTGTGGTCGAGTTCAACGGTGGGGGCCGCGCCGTTTCGCTTGAAGAAAAGCCCGCCAAACCTAAGTCTCCCTATGCGGTCACCGGTTTGTATTTCTACGACAGCACGGTCGTGGACATAGCAGCGGCACTTAAGCCGTCCCCGCGCGGCGAGCTCGAAATTACAGACGTGAACAAGGCCTATCTCGCGCAGGACCAGCTCGAAGTCAAGGTCCTGGGCCGCGGGATGGCATGGCTCGACACCGGCACCCACGACTCGCTTCTTGAAGCCGGCAGCTACATTCAGACCATCGAGCGCCGCCAGGGTACAAAAATCGCCTGCCCGGAAGAGATTGTCTATCGCAACGGCTACATCGATGCCGAACAGCTGTGTCGACTCGCCGAGCCCATCCGCAAAAGCGGCTACGGCCATTACCTGCTGGATATTCTCGAAGAGCACACGTCGATTCAGGTCGAAATCTAAAACATACTCAGGTCCAGATCGAGCGAATGAAAGTTACAGAAACAGCCTTGCCCGGCGTTTTGCTGCTGCAGCCCCGCCGGTTTTCCGATGCGCGCGGCATGTTCATGGAAACCTACAATCAGCGCGCCATGGAGGAGCTTGGATTGCCTACCGTGTGGCCGCAGGACAACTTTTCGCTGTCCCGGCGCAATGTCGTCCGCGGCCTCCACTACCAGCTCACGCAGCCGCAGGGCAAGCTGATTCGCGTGCAGCACGGCGCGGCGCTCGACGTCGCGGTGGATCTGCGCCGCTCATCGCCCAGCTTCGGCAAGTCCGTTGCCGTCGAGCTCCGCTCTGAAGAGGGTGCCATGCTGTGGATTCCCGAAGGTTTCGGGCACGGTTTCGTTGCTCTGACCGACACACTCGCGTTTGCCTACAAGGTTACGGACTACTACTCCGCCCAGGGCGAGCGCACGGTGCTCTGGAGCGACCCCGAGCTCGGGATCGACTGGCCCGTGACCGGGGCGGAAGCCATTCTTTCGCCGAAAGACGCCGCCGCACCACGCTTCCGCGATGCCGAGGTGTTCGCATGAGCAGCTACTCTGACAACGCACTCCCGCCAAGCCGCGGTTTTTCCGTGCGCCCGCGAGTGCTGCTGCTGGGCGCGAACGGCCAGGTGGGGTTTGAGCTTGCTTCCCGCTTCGCCGATATGGACCTCCTCGCGTTGCACCGCCGCGCCGCCGACCTGAGCCGGCCGGAAAGCCTCCGCGAGGTCGTTCGTGCCGCCCGTCCGGACGTGATCCTGAACGCCGCCGCCTACACCGCGGTCGACCGCGCCGAGTCCGAGCCTGAGCTGGCGGACCGCGTCAACCATCTGGCCCCGGCGGTGCTGGCCGAGGAGGCCGAGCGCGCGGGGGCGCTGCTTGTCCACTACTCGACCGACTACGTCTTCGACGGCACAAAAACCACGCCCTGGCTCGAAACCGACGAGCCCAATCCGCTTAACGTCTACGGCGCGACCAAGCTTGCGGGTGAGCGCGCCATCGCCGTCCGCTGCCCGCGCCACATCATTCTGCGCACCAGCTGGGTGTACGGGCCGCGCGGGCACAACTTCCTGCTCACCATGCTGCGCTTGGGCCGCGAGCGCGACGTGCTCCGCGTAGTCGACGACCAATGGGGGGCACCCACGAGCGCCGGGGCTCTGGCTGATGCAACGCGCGCCGTTGTGGACCGCGTACTTGCCGAGACTGCGAGCGGCTGGTTCGGCGTGTACCACGCCACCTGCGCGGGAGAAACCACCTGGTGCGGGTTTGCCCGCGCGATCTTTACTGAGTCGGCTCGGAACGGTTCCCGCGCTTGGCCGGTTGTGGAAGGAATCCAGACCTCCGAGTACCCCACGCCCGCGAGGCGGCCCCGCAGTTCCGGTCTCTCCAACAGTAAGCTTTTCGAGACGTTCGGCCTGCGCTTCCCAGTTTGGCAAGACGCGCTTCAAATAGCTTGCAACGAGCTCGCGGCCGTTACGGCTTCCGCAGCGCCGGTTCCGGCGTAGCCGCGGCGAAATTATCCCGTCGCAGATAGCGGCCCGCAAGCACCCGGCGCACCTCCCAAGCCTGAGGGATCACCATAAAAAGCAGGAATGAAACCAGGCTCGCCAGGATGACGCCCTGCGCTCCGATGCGTGTCACAAGGTGGATTGACAACCCAAGATTGGCGACAGCCGCAAGGACGGCGACCGTCGCTTCCAAGCGCAGACGGCTGCTGGCGTTGAGGAGCAGGGCCTGGTTGCTGGTCATCGACATAACAAAAGCAAAGGCCGCCATCAGCCATAAAAGGTGAGCATCCGGCACAGCTGCAGGACCGGCCCACAGGCGGATAATCCAACGGCCGGCCACACCCAGAAACAGTGCGAAACACCCAATCGCGGCGAGAATCCTGCGGTTGAGATTGCGGTAGGTCCGCTCTACCCATGCGATCTCCCCCTTACGGTACGCTTCGGTAAGCGCGGGCCAAACGGAAGGCGCTATGAGAGATTGGAGAAGCGAGGCGTAGCCGGTAAGCCGGTACGCGACGCTGTAGGGCGTTACCTCGGCGGCACCGAGAAAGTGTGTAATCACCAGATTGTCTGAGTAAAAAACAACCAAACCGGTAAGTTGAAGAACGAAAAAGAGAAAACCCTGACGCAGAAGGACCGACGTCGCTGCCCGACGCGCCTTCCCGAGGGATGGAACCAGCCAAGGCTTGTACCAGAAGCAAAGCCACAGGTTGAGAGCGACGCTCCCCAGGAGAGAAATGGTGCAATAGGCTGCCGTGAGTTGGACGATCGTGCCTTTAAGGGCGATCACGGCCAGCAGCGCCGCCAGCCCGGCAAGGCTACCGGCCATGGCGAAGTAGTTACTGAGATGGACCTGTTGGTAGCCCCCCAGAACCCGGTTGGCGAGGTTGAGCGGCAGCAGGCAAAGAAAGTACGCGACTGAAATTGCAACGCACGCTCTTGCTTGCCGCGTCAGCCCCGCATCCGTCAGGTGGAAAACGCTGCCCCAATCGATGCGGCTCCAGGCAAACCAGAAGAGCGGCGCAAGCAGGATAACGAGTCCCACAGTCATCCAAAAAGCAGTTGCGAAGTAGCGCTGGGCTTTGTCGCGGTCGTCTGCGGCATAGGCCTCGGAGATGAGATTTGTCAGGGTGTTGGCGATCCCGAGATCGGCAACGGCTAGGATGCCGACCGAGCTGCTGATGGTGACCCACACACCGTACTCAAGCTTGCCCAGGTACCGGATTGTAAGTGGAAGCGTAACTACGCTGATTGCTAGACCTAGACCGCGTCCAAAAATGCCGGAAAGGCTGCCGTGGAGGATACGAGCCAGTCGTGGATCGGCCTGCAAGCGGGAACGCGCCTGCCGTACCGGACCGGCAACCCGCGAGAGCAGGTTAGGCAAGCCCGCGCTTTCCTTTGGACGCCCCGAAGAATTCATCTCAGGAGTGGAGCAGGTCGCGGAAGTAGCTAATCAGTCCGCTGCCGTGGCGGAAGTGGCCGGGTAGGGCAGGAACGCCCGTGAAAATACGTGAAAGCCGGCTCCCTTCAAGCAGCACGGCTCGCTTTTCCATGTAAGCAGCTCTTCTGCGGGCATAGCGGACGCTCTTCGCCGTGCCCGGCAGCGGCTCCAGCCTGTCCGCCGCGATCAGGAGCCGGCGCGCGATCCGGCGTTGGTAGGCGACGCGCTGCGCTTGTCCATAGCGGATGGCATCCCGGCGGGTGACCTTTTTCAGGCCGATTTGCTGCGATGTGTGCAGGCGGTAGCTGATGAGGAATTCATCTACGGGCTTCAGTTTGGAAACAGCCGAAAGCATCAAGGCGAGCCATTCGTCATGGATCCACTCGGGCGGGAAAGGAACAAGGCCGCGCAGAAACGAAGAGCGGAACACGACGGTGGCACCGGTCACCGCGGAGCGCTGAATCAGGAAGAAGTTCTGATCTTCGGCAAAAACCGCGCGTTCCCGCGGTGCAAACTCCGCGCGTTCCCACAGTGTGCTTGGAAGCAGGTTGCTGTCGTCGTCGATCAGACGGGCATTGGAGAACACTGCCGCCGCATCAGGGGCTTCCCGCAGCGCTGCGGCTGTTTTTTCCAGCTTCTCCGGCATCCACAGGTCGTCCTGGTCGCACAGCGCAATGAACTCGCCTTTACAAAGGCTGACGGCCTTCTCGAAGTTTTTCGTGGAGCCCAAGTTGATCGCATTGCGGTGGAAGTGCACGGGAAAGTTTGCTGACGCGGCAAAACGGGCAACGATTGCGGCCGTGCCGTCGGTCGAGCCGTCATCGCAGATGACCAGCTCATCCGGCAACACTGTTTGCTCCGCGATGGTGCGCAGCTGCGCTTCTAAAAAGCGCTCGCCGTTGTAGGTGCACATTGCTACTGAAAGCTTCATGATCCCGGGCGCCGCAAGCTCAACTGGCCCATCATACCGGACGTCAACGCGCGGCCCAACTCTCCCGGCTCGCATATACTGAGGCTTTCCGGAGCAAAGCGGGAGCATGCAGCAGGCGGGCAAAGGAGAGATGCAGCAGCAGGGGGCCGCGCGGGTTCTCGCGGTCATGGTGCGCTACAACACGCCGCTGGCTGATTCGGAAACAGTCCAGGGGCTTGTAAATGCCTTTATTGCCGATCCGAAGCTGGCCGAGGCATTCAATTTGCTGATCTGGGACAACAGCCCGGAGCCGCTTGCCAACCCGGAGCTGCCAATCTCATTTGAGTACCGCCACTCGGAGCGGAATCTGGGCGTTTCCGGGGCGTACAACAGCGCGATGGAGTACGCGCTGACGCGCGGGCACACCTGGATGCTGTTGCTGGACCAGGACACAACGGTGACCGCGGCCTTCCTCGAACGCATGGTTCACTACAGCCGCGAGCTCGAGAGGCGGGAAGATATCGCCGCCGTTGCACCGACCGTGCGCACGCGTGGCGTAGTTATCTCTCCCCTCGAACAGCTTTTCAACCGCAACCGCCCCTATGCAACGGGGAGGACTGGGGTGGCGCCGGGCGAGCCCACCGCCGCCAACAGCGGCTGCCTGATGCGGGTTTCGGCGCTCGCGGCGATCGGCGGATTCAACACGGATTTTTGGCTCGACTACTCCGATATGTACGTGTTTCACCAGTTTTACCTGCGGGGCAAAAAGGTGTGGCTGGCTGCCGATATCGAATTGGAGCATGAGCTCTCGATCATGGACTACGACCGGCTCATGAGTCCCTGGAGATACAGAAACTTCTCGTATGCCGAGACGGCTTACTACGACCTTTACAAAGGGAGGCTTGAAGGCGTGGTTCAGAGCGCGCGGGTATTCGCCCGGGCCCTTAAACAAAGGAAGAAATACAAGAATCCGGAGTTCTCTCGCATAGCTTGGGAACAGTTCCTGTTCCGGATGCGGACTCGGCGCAGCGCCCGCATCGCTCACTGGCGGCAGGAGGGCAGCCGGCGCGCCCAACCTTCATCGATTGCTCGACCCTAGTGTTCCGCGATCCTAAATACCGCTTGTCCCCTGCGGTGGTGCTCCCGCTTTCACGCTGGTTCGTTGTTTTTCTTGTGTGCGGTTACTTCCTGGCTTGTGTCGTGTGCTTCTACACCTTGGTCCAGCCGTCGATCAATCACCAGGGCACCTTTCGCGTGGGAGCCGACTCGGGTACGTATCTGGCGATCGCGGATATGGTGAGAGACGGCAGCGCGGCAGGCATAGCGTTCATCAGCCTGAACGGCAATCTGCTTGGCCCTGTCGTTCTAGCGCTTTTGCTGAAATCGGGCGCAGCGATCGCCTTATTTAATTTCGCGCTGTTTTGTATCGCAATCTACGCAGCGGGAAAGGTGCCTGGAATCAATCGCTGGGTGCTCGTGATGCTGCTCCTGCTCAATGCGGAAACCTTTGCGAGCCTGATCACGCTCAACAAGGAGATCGTGGCTCTTTTCTCGGTAGCTTTGCTTGCCGAATATATTTATTCTCAAAAGAAATCCAGGCTATTGCTCATCGTGGTTCTTGTGAGCGCGCTGCTGGCCCGTTGGCAGCAGTTCGGTATCCTCCTTCTCTATTTCGGGCTCCGCAGGCAAGGTTCCTTTCTGGCGAAGAAGCCTAAACTGGCGTTAGCGCTCCTGATCTGTTTCTTGACTGTTGCCTATCCTGTGACCAAATCCACTCTGAATCTGTCAGAGTTGACCAACTATGGCGAGACCGGGGGCACAATCACGACGCTGAATGCCATGCAGGCGCACTTTCTTTTCCCCTTGGTGCTCATCCCCAAAGCTGCGATGAATCTTTGCGGGCAACTCGTCACCCCACGTTTTTTCCTCAACGAGTATTGGACGCGGGATTTCAATGATTTGCAGAACCAGTTTTTGATACAACTGCACACCGTGGCCATGGTGCTCGCCTGCCTTGCGCTCGTGGTTCTCGGCAGGGCCCGTCTGAAAGAGCCGCTGGTCTTTTTCTCCGCGGTGTATCTGATCGTTACCGCACTTACGCCTTTCGTGCAGCCGCGGTATCAGTACCCGGTTTATGTAGCTTTCTGCGTGGAGCTTGCTCGGAAGAGGAGCCGAGCGATCGCGTATCCCGGTGCTCGCACTATTGGAAGTCCCGTCCTTCTAAGATTTCAAATCCCACGGGGTAGACAAGCCGGCGCGGCAAGCGCGAGCCCGGCGGCCGCCGATGTGCTGAACGGAGTGGGATAGTGCTGCCTCTAGCGAAAAGCAATTACTTATGCGGGCCTGCGAAGTGCGAGTAAGGCAATGGTCGGCTCCTGTGCTCGGCAAACCGCTCACGCGGGTCGCCGACTTTTGCCTTGGCGTGCCTTTGCTGCAGCTTCTTTCGGTGGCGCGCTTCAAGCGCCGCCGCATCCCTCCCGACGTCCATCGCGTCGGCGTTCTTTGCTCGCCTACCATGGGCGACACGGTGCTGCTTTCCGGGCCGCTGCTCGACCTGCGCGCGCACTTTGGCTCCGAGGTGGAGATCGTCCAGTTCTGCGGAAAGAAAAACATTCTTGCGGCGGAGTTGTTGGAAGGAGCGTCACGCCGGGTCGTGATCGATCTGACCAAACCGATGGCGGCCGCGAAAAAGATGCGGGCGGAAAAGCTGGACCTGCTGCTCGACTTCAGCAGTTGGCAGCGAGTCACCGCAATTCTCGCCCTGTTGAGCGGCAGCCGCTACACCGTCGGTTTCCGCTCGCGCGGGCAGTACCGGGCGCGCGGGTACGATAGAACCGTGGAGCACCGCGCCGATCAGCACGAGCTCGACAACTTTCGCGATTTGCTCCGGGGCATGGGCATCGCGGCGGTCGCTTCTCCTCAGATCTCCGTACCGGATGTCCCCCTTCCGGACCCCTGGCGCGCCGAGCGGGACATTGTTGTTTTCCACCCATGGCCCGCGGGCGGACCGGGGTCGATGCGCGAGTGGCCCGAGGAGCACTGGTTCCGGGTGGCGCGCGCGCTGGGGCAGCCGGAAACGGTGTTTGCCATCACAGGGTCGCCCATGGAGCGCACGCGGTCTGAAGCGTTTGCGGCACGGCTGGAGCAGGCTGCCGGTGTGCGCGCCCTCGCATTCGGCGGCGGCGACGGGCTGCGGCAACTAGTCACCCTCATGCGGAGGGCCCGGGTTGTGATCGCCGTGAACACCGGGGTCATGCATCTGGCGGCTGTGGCTGGTGCGCCCACCGTCTCGCTCAACGGGCCTACGGCGGAGCACCGCTGGGGTCCTCGCGGCGGCTGCTGCGCGAGCGTTGCGCCCGCGGATGGAAGCGGCGGGTATCTCCACTTTGGATTTGAGTTCCACGGGCGCATGCCGGACGTCATGCCCCGCATCCTGCCGGAGCAGGTCATCGCGGCCGCCGTAAACCTGGCGGCAGGGTGCGGGCAATCCGATGGGATGCCGATCGCTGCACGGGGCTGAGCGCCGTCTTCCCCGCGCAAGACAGGCCTGCCCTGGAGGGCTATACTGACCCGAGTTGTTATGAGTGCCGAGCAGCTGTCCCCCGAAACCCGGAAACTTTCTGCGCGGCGCGCTTCTCAGGCAAACCCTTCTTTCTTGAAGGCTCGGCCTGCGACGCTTTCGGTTTCCATCGTCACCTACGAAACGCCGCCCGAAGAGTTGAGCCCGCTGCTCGAAGATCTGGCGCGCAGCAAGCGGCCGGTCGAAGTTATGGTGGTGGACAATTCGCCTACAGAAGCGTTGCGGCCGGTCGTCGAGGGGGCAGGCGTGCGCTACCTGCCGGCGGGGCGCAACCTGGGCTTCGGGGGCGGCCACAACCTGGCCATGCGCCAAGCGCTGCGGGCGAGCCGCTACCACCTGGTGTGCAACCCCGATGTCCGGTTCGGGCCGGAGGTGCTGGGCGCGCTTGAGCGCTTTATGGATGCGTCGCCCGATGTGGGGCTGGTGATGCCGCGTGTGCTGTATCCGGACGGCCGGGAGCAGCGGCTTTGCAAGCGCCTCCCCACGCCCGCCGATCTGCTGCTGCGCCGCTTCCTGGGGCCGTTGGGCAAGCGCTTGCTGCGCCGCAGCGCTGAGGCGTACGAGCTGCGCCATGTGGACCTGAGCATGCCTCGCGAGATCCCCAGCTTGTCCGGCTGCTTTATGTTTCTACGCGCGTCCGTGCTGCGCGAAACCGGCTTGTTCGACCCACGTTTTTTTATGTACATGGAGGATGTGGACCTGTGCCGGCGCATCGGCGCAGTGGCGCGCACGGTGTTTTATCCCACGGTGAGCGTCACGCACGGCTACGCCAAGGGCTCCTATAGCAACCCGCGTCTGCTGCGCTATCACGTCGAGTCGGCCCTGCGCTACTTCAACAAATGGGGCTGGCTTGTGGATCCCGGCCGCCGCGCCTTGAACGCGAGAACAAGCGCGTGGGCAGCCGCAGAGCCGGAGCTCGCCCCTACTGCCGCGACCTACGCGGGAACCAGGTAAGCTCGCCCGCGACGGTGGTATCGGAGTTGGCACCAGGCCGGTACACGGGCGCTTTCCATCGCTCATACTGCGCCCACACGTGCGCTTCCACGTCGCGCTCCGCGCCCAGCCGCTTTACAGCATCGACGCGAAACTCGTTCTGCGTTGTGCCGCCGGGGATAAAGTCCTTGGCGGCTTTTTGCCCGCGCCAGGAAACCTCGACCTGCTCCTCGGGCGAGAGATGGTAGGTGAGCCATGCGTTGCCGCCCTTGCTTTCGCGCCCGATCGGGTCGCCGAAAAGGAAGCCGCTGTTCGTCAAGCCTTGCAGTTGGACCGCTTCCACCATCAGGAAGCCGCCGCCGTGCGAGTCGGTGATGGGCGGGTCGCTGGTCGCCCCTTCCACGCGCAGGTCGAGCTTGGGCGCGCCGGGGAAGTGCGAAAGGTAAAGCCCCGGACGAATCGCGGCGTGGCGCGGCGCGCTGATGGGGCTCGAATCATCGTGCACCAGCGAATCGGTGTAGAGCGTGGCCCAGTTGCGCAGGAACGGCAGCCGCCAGGAAAAGTCGAATGTGCTGAACCGCGCGCCGGGGTCGCGGCGCGAAAACTTTTGCGCCACGCTGATGTTGGAAAAGCTGAAAAACGAGCGCAAAAAGCTGTCGACCGTGATGGGGGTGTGGCCGCGGCCGCCCCAGATGACCATGCGCGCAAAGCCGATCTCGACGTTGGGCGTGGGCTCAAAGGCGAACTTTTCGACGTGCACCCAGGGGCGGTTGGGCGCGGTGTGCCCCTTTAGGCTGCCGACGAAAAAATCGTAGCGGACCGGCCCAATCACGTCGGAAACGAGGGGGATGTGCAGGGGGTCGACGCGGTCGATTTGAAAGGCATAGATGTTGTCGGCGTTGTTGCTCCAGGTAAACGCGCCGCCTGTCGCGGGGCCCATCCAGTGGTCGCTCTTGCCGAAAGAAATCTCGTGGCCGATCACGCGAAACGACGCGTTTGCTTCGAGAACGTGGAACCGGTTGGTTTGCGGAATGGGTCCGAGCGGGATGGTGGCCTGCACGGGGTTGGAAGCGACCGGGATCAGATCGACTTTCTGGCTGAGCAGTGTAAACAGGGCAGGGGAGTAGCCGAGCGCGGACGGGGCGTGCTGGTATTCGCCGCGGAAGTACAGGGAAAAGCGGCCGTACTCCGCGCGCCCGCTCGCGCCCGCGTACTCATTGATGCCGGCCTGGTAGGGACGGCCGTAGTCGTTCACAAAGGTTTGCCCCAGGTGCAGGCTGTCGCGCAAGGGTGTGTCGGCGGTGCCGCGCGTGCGCGTGTACAGCTCGCCCGGCTCGGCATGGGCGCCGCACCTGTTCAGCTCAGGCTCAAACTCGCGGCCCAGCGCATCCAGCAGCGCGCGGGCTTGCGCGCCGCCGCCCGCGCCCGGCTCCGCGCCCGGCTCCTGGACCAGCAGCATCCACTCCTGCTCGTCCCCGGCCATCTGCTCCTGCCCGGCTTGGACCATGCGCGCGATCGTCAAACGGGTCCAAGGGCGCATGTCGGTGAAAGCACCGGGAAGGTAGCCGAGCGCGTGCAAGCGTTCGAGCGCGGGGTACACCCAGCTGTCTACCGGCACGTATGTCGAGCTTCGCGTCCAGGAGGCTTGCGCGAGCTCCTCGTCCGAGGCCGAGGTTGGGAAGCAAGGGGTTTCGGCCCGGGATGCGACCGCCGCGGCGAGCACGGCAAAAACGCAAGCGGGGCGAAGAGCAGAAAAGCGGAAAAGCGGCACGCTCCTATCCTAGAGCAGTTCTCCATTCCGGGTGCGGCTTCGGGCTTAGGCACGGGCGGCTTCCCCCGCGCCGGAAGTGTACCGGCTTAGCGCAGTCCCTAAAGCGCTATTGCAAACGTATTACCATCAATGAGATGCCGATTTTTCTTCTGCTCGTGCCCGTCGCCTCCACTCTTGTGGGCGGACTGCTCGCGGTGCGTTTGCGCCGGTTTGTGCCTTTTCTTTTCGCCGCGGGGGGCGGCTTGCTGCTGGGCGCGGCCTTTCTCGACCTGCTGCCGGAGGCTGTAGTTTTAGGAGAAAAGGCGGGGTACGGCAGTGCGCGCGTGCTTGCGTGGATGCTTCTGGCCTTTTTGGCTTTCTTCACGCTCGACCACCTCCTGCACCACTGGGAAGAGTCGAAGCTCCATGGGCGGATCGGCGCCGTCATGCTTATTTCGCATAGCTTTCGCGATGGGCTGGCGATCGGTGCCGCCTTTTCCGCGTCGCACACAGCCGGCTATGCCGTGGCGCTCGGCATCGCCGCGCACGACCTGGGCGACGGCATGAATACGGTCCTGCTGACCACGGGCGGGCGTGCGCCTGGCCTCGCCGACTACGGTTTTCTGCTTGCGGACGCGGCCGCGCCGTTTCTGGGCGGGCTGCTCACGGCGTGGTGGGTCCTGTCGCCGGGCGCTTCCGCCGTGCTGCTCGTGCTGGCCGCCGGGTTTTTCCTGCAAATGGCCACCGGCGACTTCCTGCCCACGCTGCACGACGGAAAACAGCGGCACGGCCATTGGCTGCTGCCAACAGTGCTGGCAGGTTCGGGGCTCATCTATATCGCGACCCAGCTGCTGGAGGCGAACAACCGCTGAGTTAGCGGCACTCGGCGCAGGTGCCGTAAAAGAAAAACTCATGCCCCGTAACACGAAAGCCCCGCGGCAGCCTGGGCTTTTGCCCCGGATCGCAGCCGCCGAACTCATACACCTTGCCGCAGTCGTTGCACTGGAAATGGTGGTGGTGCCCTTTGCCCGCGACCTCGTACCGCGGCGGCTCGCCCGGCAGTTCCACCGTCTGCAGCCAGCCCTCCTCGACCATGGAGGTGATATTGCGGTACACCGTCGCGATCGAGAGCCCCGGGGCGGTTGCGGCCGCGAACTCGAGCGCTTCCGCGGGTGACAGCGGGCGGTCGGCCTTGGTAAAGGCGTTCCGGATGGCCTGCTTCTGCTTTGTTTCCCGTACCTGCACAGCCACGCGGCGCGTCTCCTCTCATATTTTGCCACGCCGCCCGCATTCGCCGTTCTCGAAACCCGGCGCGTGTGCGATAGTGTTATTGCGTACCCGTTCCTAATAGAGGCTTCTCTCCCCTTTTGATCCGCCGCGCCCAATTCGTTCAGGCCCTCGTGATCGGCTTGTGCCTGCTCCTGGCGATTTTTCTATGCGCCGAAGCGGCCCATGGCCACTGCTCCATGGCCGACGGAGGCGCGCACTGCCAGCTTTGTCTCCTGACCCATGCCGCCGCGCTGCCGCAAGCACTCGTCGCGCTTGCGGTCGCGTTCCGGATGCTCGCCCTGGTCATCGCTGCGGAGCCGCGGCGCGGCTCGCCCTCCTTCCCGCACGTCCACCGCATCCGGCCTCCGCCCGCCGTCGCTTGAGCTTTGTTTCCCGAGAAAAAACAACGAGCTTCTGCAGCCCCCTTAGGAGGTCTTTCCATGCGCGCACCCTTGCGGCCCACCCTGCTTTTCCTGGCGTCGAGCCTCGCCGGCTCCGCACCGTTCCTGGCCGTACCCACGAGCCTTTACGGCCAGGCTACCATCAACACCGGCTCCATCCGCACCACCGTCACCGATCCGACCGGCGCGGTCATCCCCGGTGCAACCGTCAACGTTTCCAACGCGCTCAGCGGTTTGTCGCGCACCGTCGTCACCGATGCGCGGGGCCAGGCGTCGGTCCCCAATCTGCCGGTCGACTCCTATACCCTTGCCGTTTCACACGCCGGCTTCTCGACGGAGAGCAAGCCCGTGGTGCTTCAATCCGTCGTCCCGGTCGTCATCCCCGTGAAACTGGCCGTGGGCACGGCCGCAAATAACGTCACAGTTACCGCCCCGGGGGGCTTGGTCGAGAACTCCGCCCACTACCACGTCGACCTCGACCGCAAGTTCTTCAACAAAATTCCGCTGGAAAGCGACTCGTCCCCGCTGACCTCCCTGGTCACGCTCGCCGCTCCGGGCGTGGCTGCTGATTCGAACGGTCTGCTCCACGGCCTTGGCGATCACGCTTCCAACACCTTCTCGATCGACGGCCAAAACATCAGCGATCAGCAAAGCAAGGTTTTTTCCAACCAGGTTCCGCTCGCCGCGATCCAGTCCGTACAAGTGATTGAAGGGGCGCCCCCGGCCGAGTACGGCGACAAAACCAGCCTTATCGTCGATCTCACCACGCGCTCCGGTCTTGGCCTCGACCACCCGACCGGCTCGGTCATCGCAAACTACGGCACCTTCGGCTCGGCTTACGGCGAGCTTGACCTCGGCACCGGCGGCGAGAAGTTCGGAAACTTCTTTGTTATCAACGGCCTGCGCACCGGCCGCTTTCTCGATGCGCCCGAGTTCAATACCCTCCACGACAAGGGCAATGAAGAAAATGTCTGGGACCGCGTCGATTACAAGTTCACCGACAAGGACTCGATCCACCTCAACCTGAACTACACGCGCTCGTGGTTCCAGCAGCCCAACACCTACGACCAGCTCAACATCGGCCAAACCGATCCGATCACGGGCGCGCCGCTTGCGCAAGCCGACCAGCGCGCGCAGATCGGCACCTTTATCATCTCGCCGACCTATACGCGGCTGATCAGCGACAACGCGGTGTTCACCCTGAACCCGTACGTCCGCAAGGATTACTTCTACTACTACCCGAGCGGCAACCCGTTTGCTGATTCCGGCCCTATCCAGTCGGAAACCATCCACCAGGAGCGCACCTTGCTCAACGATGGCGTCCGGGCCGACCTGACCTTCGTGAAAGGGAGAAACGCGTTCAAGGTGGGCGCGAATTACCAGCAAACACCTCTCCGCGAAAGCGACTACTTCGGCGTCGTGAACTCTACCGTGAACTCGCCTTGCCTCGACGCGACCGGCGCTCCTGTTCCGGGCTTCAGCGATCCCACGCAGTGCGCCGCTGCGGGCTTGCAGCCGAACACCCCCGACAACACGGCAGCCGCAGCGCCTTTTATCCCAGCGCTCGCCTGCTACGATCTGACCCGGCCCAACCCTTCCCCGAACGACAACTGCCCGCTCGCCTCCACAAGCGAATATCACTTCCTGGGCCATACGGATGTAAAGGAAACCGCGCTCTACGCCCAGGACAAGATCACCGCGGGCAACTGGCTGTTTAATCTCGGAATTCGCGGCGACCTTTACAACGGGCTTTCGGTTAACCGCCAGGCCGAGCCTCGCCTGGGTGTGTCGTACAACGTTCCCCGCACCAATACCGTCCTGCGGCTTTCCTATGCGCGGACCATGGAAACGCCCTTCAACGAAAACCTCGTGCTTTCAAGTCTCGGCTGCAATATCGACGTGCTCAACCCACTGCTCGCCTGCAGCCCCGGCGCGAACGACATCCTCACTCCGGGCCATCGCAATGAGTTCCACGCCGGCTTTGAGCAGTCTTTCGGCAATTACCTGGTGGTCGGCGGCGAGTATATCTGGAAGTACACGCACCGCGGCCTGGACTTTTCGGATTTCGGCAATACGCCGATCTTCTTTCCCATCCAGTGGACCTCATCCAAGGTTCCCGGCTTCGCCCTCAATGCGCGGGTGCCGAACTTCCATGGCGTGACCATCTCATGGGTGGCCTCAAGCGTTGCCGCGAGATTCTTTCCGCCGCAAACCGGCGGTGCCGGCGCGACTATTCAGTCAGGCGGCGCTCCCTTCCGCATTGACCATGATGAGCGCTTCAACCAGAACACCAACTTCCAATACCAGTTCCACCGCGGACCGTTCTACAGCATCAACTGGCACTATGACAGCGGCCTGGTCGCGGGCGCGGCGCCTTTCGCCACGGACACAACTACGCCTGTCGACCTGAGCTACCTGACCGCCGACCAGCAGTTTGAAGCCGGCATCTACTGCGGCGCGGATCGGGCCACGCTCACCAACCAGATCCAAAGCTGCGCGCCGGGGCAGCTGGGCTCAACCTTGCTCCAGATCCCTTCCCCGGGCAGGGAAAACGACGACCACGATCCGCCGCGCGTAGCTTCCCGCAACGTCTTTGATATGGCGCTCGGCGATGACAACCTGTTTCACGGCGACCAGCGGACCTGGAGCGCGCGCGTCACGGCGGTCAACGTCACCAACAAGTACGCGTTGTATAACTTTCTGTCCACCTTCAGCGGCACGCACTATCTCACGCCGCGCACAGTGACCGGGCAGGTGGCGTTCCACTTCTAACCGCAATCAGCTAACAAGAGGGGCCGCGCAGGCCCCTCACCTTCCCGTAAAAGAGTGAACGCCATGGTACGCTCCCCCGCGCCGAAGGGCGCTTTCTTCTCCGCGGACCGGCTCGGTGTCGCCGCGTCTACTGTGTGCTTCCTGCACTGCCTTCTTACCCCCGTTATCCTTTCGCTTTCCGCCGTGTCAGCGCACTTTCTGCCTTCGGAAGAGCGCACCCACCGCGTGCTCGCCATCCTTGTCGCGACGCTCGGGGGCCTTGCTTTTATCTCCGGCTACCGCAAACACCGCAAGCTGCGCGTGCCCGTATTCATGGCTATCGGCATCGGCCTTATCTTCGCCGCGGCCTGGTGGGGCGACCGGTTCCCCTCACACTGGGCTGAGGTTTCCGTCACCCTGAGCGGCAGCTTTTTCATGATCGCCGGCCACCGCATGAACCATACCTTTTGCAAGGCCTGCAGCCGGTGCGAGCCAAATTCCGGAGCTGCATAGCGCCGGAGTACGTGTGCTTCCTCTCGCATTTGAGATGTGAGGCCCTAAAAGCGCCCGTATGCAATAAGAGCTATGGTGAGGCGGGCCAAAGCGCAAGCCGCCGCAGGACCTTGCGTGCCAGCCCCGTCAACGGCAGCTGCGGCAGCTCGGCAATCGCTGCCCAGCGCAGCTCTCCCGTAAGCCCGGTCGCTTCCCGCTCTGAAACCCGCACGACGCTCACGTCGTAGTTCGTTACCGTGATGCTGTGGCGCACGCGCAGCACTAATTCCGCCCCGGCCGGGGCAGCGGCGAGCTCGGGAAGCTCCCACATCCCCGCCATCAGCGAGGCCTCGGGGGCGCGCCGGCGCAGCAGCACCTTTCCCCCAGTGTTCTGCGCCAGGGCGTACACAATCGAGCGCGCCGTCAAGGGCTTGCGGGGCGCGACCGGGTGCTCGCCGCGCGTCCGGCACCAGGGCTGCACGGGGCAGTTCAGGCACAGCGGTCCGCGCGGCAAGCATACCGTCGCGCCCAACTCCATGACCGCCTGGTTCGCGTCGCCCGGGCGTTTGGGGTCGAGCAGGGCGGCAGCGCCTGAGCGGACCGCAGCCGCATCCGGCGCTTGGAGGCCCAACAGCCGCGCCAGCACCCGCTCCACATTGCCATCCACCACCGCGACGGGCTCGCCGAATGCGATGCTCGCCACCGCCGCCGAGGTATACGCCCCTACCCCGGGCAGTAATCGCAACGCAGCAACAGTACGCGGCAGCGCGCCCCCATGCTCCGCGACGACGGCGCGCGCCGCTCGGTGCAGCATCCGCGCGCGCCGGTAGTAGCCCAGCCCGCTCCACACAGCCAGCACCTCCGGCTCTTCGGCTTCCGCAAGCGCCGCAACGGTAGGGAAACGCCGCATCCACTGCGCATAGTGCTCCAGCACCGCGGCCACGCGGGTCTGTTGCAGCATCACCTCGGAAATCCAGATCGCGTACGGGTCGCGTGTGCGCCGCCACGGCAGGTCGCGCTTATGCACGTCGAACCAGGCCAGCAGCGCGCGCCTTATTTCCTTCCACATAATCTTCGATTCTAACGAGCCAGGGTCGGGGTTGAACCTGCCGCCCTGCCTTGGTTGGGAGCTGTATGCCGTATCTATACCGAGATAAACTCGTGCTAAGCTGGCCGAAAGGTGGAGGCTATGCAAACTACGATTCTGCGCAAGGTAGGCGGTTCGGTCATGATGACACTGCGCCCAGCCCTTTTGGAGCAGCTAAACTTTGCGCCGGGTTCCACGGTGGGCATTGAGGTGGAGGGTGACCGGCTCACTGTGAAGTCAACCAGGCCGCACTACACCGCTGAAGAGTTGCTCGCCCAGTGCGACCCGAGCGCGCCTATTTCAGATGAAGAACGGGAGTGGCTCGACGCGCCTCCTGTCGGCAGAGAAATTATCTGAACGAGGCGACATCTATCTCGTGTCGCTCGACCCGGTGATCGGTCACGAGCAGCAAGGGGTTCGACCCGTTTTGATGTGTCTCTCCCGAGGAATTCAACCGAACGCTGCGCCTTCCTATCGTCGTCCCGATTACCTCGGGCGGAGCCTTCGAGAGAAACGCCGGGTTTGCGGTTTTGCTCACGGGAGCCGGCACGAAAACAACAGGCATCGTGCTTTGCAATCAACCAAGAACGATTGATCTTGTTGCGCGGAAAGCCCGTTTTCTGGAAGTGGCTCCGAATGAGAATGTGCAGGACGTATTAGCGAAGCTGGCGACACTGTTTCATTAGTTTATTTTTGCTCCGCCGTCCGCTTCAAATCCTCGAGCCACGTGTTATCCGTCTCCGCGAGTTTTTGAGAAGAGAACAAAGCCGCCATAAAAGGGCCGTCCATTGACTCATCTATGGTGACTAGCGTGTGCCCGTTCGGCTCAGGCGTTAGTCGCCATAGGTGGATCGCCTTCGCGGCGTAGATCCTGCCGGTCCAGCCTAGGCGATGCTCCGGCTCAAACAGCTGCACCTGTGAGTGCACTGTGTTCGCCCCCTCGCCCCATGTAAAGCGCTGGCCAGGCGTAAGCGGGCCGCGGGTCGATACACTTGCGATGTCGCGTTCCCAGCGTGGCCATGCGGGTGCATCGACAAGCAGTGCCCAGACTCTTCGAGGCGGGGCAACGATGTCGACGTGTACGTGTGCGACTACCGGGGAGTTCCCATCTATCCTCCCAGCACTCGCCAGTGAGTTCAGGGTTGATATCGACGGGCTGCAGCCCGCAAGCGCGGCAAAGGCAAGCGCTGCTGCCGCGACTTTCAGAACGTTCAAGTTCATTCCTAGTGAGTTTACGACGAAGGTCCCGACTTCAGATCCCGCGCAATGCGCTCGATCGCAACGGCAGCTGCGTCGATTCGTAACGTTTATACCGGTTGCGCCCCTAACCTTGGCGGGTGCGCGCCAACAGAGCTGCTATGCAACAAAAAGGCCACCCTTTCGGGTGGCCTTTTGTTGCGGCAAAGCCGCCATTTGATAGACGTGCAGACTTAATCGCCGGCTACGGTTTCTTCCTCTCGAACCTCGGTCGGCTTCGGCGCGGGCGCAATCGAGCCGATCGAGATCAGCCCCGGTTCGACCGGCTTTTCGCCCAGCACCTGCTCACGGTACAGCTTGGCCATACGAGCGTTTTCGGCGTCCGCCTTCATCTTGGCATCCCGCGCGCGCATCTTCTCTTCGCGCGAGTTCTTCGCGATACCCAGCTTTTCGAACGTGTCGTTCGCCGCCGAATCCACGTGCGTCTGGTTGAGCGCGAGCGTGTGCTGCGCGTCGCCCATGCCGACCTTCTTGCCGCCTGCGAAGATCTCGTGACGCCCATGCTCCTCGTACCATTTGGTGAGGGTCGAGGTCATGTGCATCTTCTCGATGATGTTGCGCCAGCCCACGCCCGTGTTGTAGGCGCAGAAGGAAATTTCTCCCTCCTGCGTCGCGTACGGAATGATGCATTGCTCGGTGCGGCGGAAGTCGTAGTTGAACAGATCCTGGAACCACATGCCGGCGATAAACAGGAAATTCCAACGGTCATTCCGGCGCTGCTCGATGTCAGCCATCGTGCGATCCGCCGTCACCTTTCCGTACTTGCGTCCGGTTGCACCGAAGCACTTGTCGAACTTGGCGAGAAGGTCAAAGATGCGGAAGTGCGTCGGCGACTTGCGCGGATCGTAGTTGCGCAGCAGCGCGAGTGTCACGCCCACGATCGACAAAAACTTGCCGCGTGCCGCGTCATTGATTTTCGCGACGTCCTTCGCCAGCCGGTCGGCGTTGAGGAACGCGGTGACCGGAACGGCTTCCTTGGTTTCCTTGTCGATCATCAGCGCCATGCCGATGCCGCAGTTCGGGTGGCAGCCGCAGGAAAGCTGGCCCCAGTCGTGGTCCGGCCCGTGGACCAGGTCGGCCCAGTCGGAGAAGGTTGACATAAACGAGATCGGGAACCAGTCGCGGGTCGGCTCGCCAAGCCCAGTCTGGTTTTTGATGTCGTGCGCCATGTGGCTTAGGGTGTAGCGCTGGGCTTCGCGCCGCTCGTCGCTGACAGCCTCGTCGCGGCCCGTGAACGAGACCGGCTGGAACGAGATAAAGTTGATGCGCTTGGGGTTATCGAGTGCGAACTCGATGATGCGCCCCACCTGCTCGTTGTTGATGCCGTTGATGATCGTTGTCACGGGGACAATGTCCACGCCGGCTTCGTGCAGGTTGTGGATGGCCTGGAGTTTGACGTCGAACAGGTTGCCGACCTTGCGGTGCGAGTTGGCGGCGTTGCCGATGCCGTCGAACTGCAGGTAGGCGTAGCGTAAACCGGCTTCCGCCGCGGCGCGGCACAATTCTTTCGACTTTGCGAACTCAATCCCGTTCGTCGCCGCCTGCACCGAGTTGTACCCAACCTTGCGCGCATACGCGACAGCATCGAGGAAGTAGGGGGACAACGTGGGCTCACCGCCCGAAAACTGAACCGACATTTGGCGACGCGGTTTGATGGTGATCGCGTTGTCCAGCATGGTCTTGATCTCGTCCCATGTCAGCTCGTGGACGAACCCGACCTGGTTCGCGTCCATGAAGCATGGGTCGCACATCATGTTGCAGCGGTTGGTCAGGTCGATCGTCAGCACCGATCCGCGGCCGTGCGTGACGGTTGAGGTGCCGTGGTTGTGAAGGCCTTCATCGTTATGCGCGCGGATATCGCGGCCTGGGAAAACCTCTTCAAGGTGCTTGAAGAAAGCCGTATCGATCGACATCACGTCTTCAAAATGGCCGTGCTTGGGGCAGTCCTTTACCATCAGGATCTTGCCGTCGCGCTCGATGATCTGCGCCTTGATTTCGCCGACCTTTTCGTTCAAAAGGATCTCGTGCGGCAGCTTGCCGTCCACGATCTGCTGGCGAATCTCCGGGACGCACTTGGGACAGAGCGAATCGGTTGTGCGCGGCCAGCCGAGCGGGGGCTTTTCCTTCTGGTAGCTCTTCAACAGGGGCTTGTCCGACCACTTCGGGGTGAAGGAGGCGTTCGGCTTGATGCTGTTCACCTTCTCGAAAATCGTCCACGCGCCCTGCGCGGCGAGGGTCAGTGTGCGTTCGGCGTACTTTGCGGCTTTTGGCATGGCTTGCGACTACTCCTGAAGTGGCCTCGTACAACTTGCTTCTCTGTGGTTGGATGCGATGGGAAGTGGTTCTACCCCGGTCCTCGTCAGTGCGGCAACCGATCCAACCAGGTCCCGGCTGCACAGTGCATCCATCCACCTTACCGCCCAGCTGCGGAGAGGTGGTAAGCGTCCGCAGCGAACGGTGCCTGAGAGCACCCGAGCGGCAACCAGAGTAGGTTGAGGGGAGGATGCGGATTTCTCAGCGCGCTTTGTGGAATACCTTGCGCTTCACATCCGGCCAGAACTCGTTGAACAGGTTGATGCCGCCCAGCTCAAGGAGCGAGTAACCCCAGGTCTTGAAGACGTCCCCTGTGTAGACGCTGCGAGCCGGGTAGTAGGTTTGGGTGAGAGCCGCGGCAGCGCCCAAGCCGAGGACTTGTGAATAGTTAAACGACTGCGAACCGCTGTCATTTCTTGAGACGAGCACGAAGCGGGCGGCATGGATGGCGCGCTGCTCGTAGCTTCCACGCGCTTGGCGGTAGTAGCGCGGATCCTGGCGGAACGCGATCGGCAGGAGGCTGTCGGTGAGTTCGCGCGAAATCACTCCATTCAAGGCTTCCACGCCGACGCGCTTGCCGAAGGCCGTGCCGTTGCTGCCGTATTTAGGGTCGCTCCCTGTCCAGGTGCCGTACGCCGCAGAGGCCAAAACGCCCGCGGGGGTCGTCCAGCGCAAGGCTTCGTGCAAGGGATAAATCAGCTTGTCCTTCGCGGTGAAAGCCGGGATTGTTTCCCCCGGCTCAACCACGCCCGACCATTGACGGTTTTCGACGGCCTGCGGAGTCGATGGGCGCGTGGCGGGCACGGGTTTGCCCTGAGACAAGGCTTTCTGCGTTTGCGGCACGGGCGCGTTCGGCAGAACTTCGGCACGGCCCGCGAAGGAGCCCGCGAACAGCGCCGTTGCGAGAAAAAGCGCGCTGGAGGCAGGGGAGTGGTTTTGTTGCATCGGACGGCTCCTGAGTTTACTTATCGTCCCGATCGCGAGAAACGAACATCGCCGGCGATACGCTTGCATGTGCATCGAAAGCCTTGCATGCGGGACGGGCATGGAGGAACCAGAAGAACACACTGGGGCCGCGCGTGAAAGCATTGCGCCCGAATCGTTGCCCGGCATACTGTGAAAGCGGGAAGCCGCGTGGGCGCAAATGGAGGTGGGTCGCTGGAAGCCGTTGGGAAGCAAAGCTGGAATCCGCCCTCAAGCCGACCGGGAATGGTCGAGCTTATCCCTGGGCACGCATGAAGCCCCTCCGTCGGTCGGTCAGCATTGCCGCCCTGCTTCTAGCCGCGGCGCTCGGCTGCGGACACAAGCGCCGCGCGTACGCGCCGCCACCGCCCGCTCTGGCGCCGGCCACTGCTTCCGGAGAGGGCTCCCTGCCTCCCGCACCTGCGCGCGAGCCGGGCGGGCGAGCGGGTGCAAAGGCTGTCGCGGCGGATACGCCGGAGGATCTCCGGTTTGTGGAAACGCATCGGCCCATTTGGAAGCAAACGGGCGTGGCGAGCTGGTATGGGCCGCCGTATGACCGCCATCGCGGGGCGAATGGAGAAATCTACGACCAAAACATGCTGTCTGCCGCGCACCGCGAGCTGCCGCTCGGAGCGCTTCTGCGGGTAAGCAATGTGCGGACGGGGCAACAATCGGTTATGCGCGTCACCGATCGAGGGCCTTTCGTGCCGGGGCGGGTGCTTGACCTTTCCCTTGCGGCGGCCAAGGCGATCGGGGTGTGGGCGCCGGGGACCGCCTCGGTCGAGATCGAGGTGTTTTCCACGCCGAAGCCGATCGCTGAAGGCGGCCGCTGGTGTGTGCAGATTGGGGCGTTCCACAGCGAAAAGAAAGCGCTGGCGCTCCAGCGAAGCCTCCAACGGCGGTACGCGCTTGCGCGGGTAATCGAGTTTACCGGGCCGACGGGGCACTGGGTGCGCATCCGTCCCGCGGGAGGCGACAAGGCGCGGGCGGAGGAGATTGAGAGCACAGTGCGGCCGGAGGAAGGCGCGGCCTATCTGACGCGGCTGGATTGAACGGGCGTCAACGCGATGCCGCAGGGACGTGCGGTTTCGGGCGACGAAGGGCGCTTCAGGAACTGGCAATTCGCGGTGAGGGTGGTGCGATCCGGGCCGAGGCGCTTGTGCAAGATGCTGAGTTTCGTGCGGGGGTGTTGGTTGGCACTGGAAGTTCGGGTTGTTTCTTTTGCGATGTTGCTGTTTTGGGCGTGGTGTCATGGGTTGGCGCAAGGGCCGGATGACCCCGCGCCTCCGAAGGCTGTCGCGGCGGCGCTTGCGCACCCGCTGCAGCAAATAAAGGTCGGCGACTGCGACGGGGACGCGACCACCATCCGTTGGCGCGGGGGTGTGGTCATTCACCAATCTCCGCACAGCGGCGTTGCGGAGGTGACAGGCCGGGATCGCTGGGGCAGGACGTGGAGCGTGACAGTGCCTGGCGGGTCAAATATGGAGTGTGAAATCTGGGCGGCGACGCTGCGCAAGGGATACGCGGAGGATCTCCTTTTCTTCAATGGCGAGTGGGTGGGCCGCAACGTGGCGGAGCTTACGATCCTATTTTTCGACCGGGACGGGCAGCCTTATCCCTGGACCGCGACAGGCGAATGGACGGAGACCGGCGCGGGTGTCGATCAGCTTGCGATGGACGAGGCGACCGGCAATGCCGTGCTTGTGTATCCGGTCCGGGAAGGAGACAAGTTTAGTCCCGGCTACGTGTACAGCCTGTTTCGGATCACCGCGGACGGCATTGCAAAGGTTGTGAACGGGACATGGCCGGCGGTGAGCGGCGACCCGAAGGCACCGGCGGGGACGGAGCGGAAAAAGACCGAGTCCGAACTGTTTAAAACTCCTGACGCGAGCGCGAAGGGGGGCTGGTTGCGGGTGCGCGCGGGCGGGCCGCCCGAAACAGGCAAAGAGCCGGCGTACTCAGACGGGAGCAAAAGCCGGTATCCGGCCATGGTGGTGCTGGACAGGGCCGACGGCTCGCGGCGCATATACTTGGACGGCGACACGCCGGACGCGATCAAGGAGGCTGAGGCAGGCGGCTACCGGGTGCAGCGGCAAGGCACGACCTGCGAGGAAGAAGAGTGCCGTCCGTTTGTCTTGTTCGGGTCTAAGCCATAGCTGCATCAGTGCGCGGTCGCGAGAGCGTGGCGAGTGAGCGAAACCCAGCCGGGCAGAATTGGAAGAGCATCGCTGCAGCGGGACCGGGCAGAATCCCCTTCATCGCGCCCAGCTTAAACCACGCTGCCGAACAGGACGTTCGCAATGTTATCGAGGTTATGCGCCACGGCACACACAAGAGTGCTGCCGCTGCCGATCCTGAGCGCCATGAACAAAATGCTCGCGAGGAACACTTCGGGTTTGTCGAAGTCGCACCCGATCCTGCCTTGGTGCAGGGAAAGAACGTGCGCCATCCAGAACAGGGTGGTGACGGTGATAGCGGAAAGGATCTGGCTGCGGGAGTCCGTGTGTTCATCAGAGAATCCTCTGCGAAGAAGCGCGAACAAGATACCGCGATAAGCAAGCTCTTCATCCGGCCCCGGCATGGTTGCTTCAAAGGCGAGATGTTCCGCGGTGTAGGGCTGGGGCGAGTTCCATACGCACTCGGCAATGGAAAGGGTAACGAGGACGAGGGTGCCGATCATGGCGGCATTCCAGTCGCGACGGCTGCGCGGTAGATGCAAGCCGGTATCGGCGCGGGAAAGCCGAAGCGCGGGCAGCCAGCACAGATTGGTGAGAATCGCGATTGCCTTGCCTGACCAGTTCCAGGTTCCGATCCGCAGGTGAAGGGAGGGGATCGTGAGCGGGAGTACAAGGCAGAGCTCGTAGGAAAGGAAGAAACCGAGAGCGGCAAGGAGCCAGGGCAGGCGCGGGCGGCGGGCAAACGGAAGCATGCACGCGATGAGCGCCAGCAGGATCAGCATCAGGAGTAAGGAGTAGCGAAGGCCCGCCATGCTTGTAGATCATAAGGTTTCGGGCTGGCGCTTGAAGGAGCTAGCCACTCAGATCGAAATGTAGCCGCGGCAAACCGCGAACAGCGACAAGGAAGCGACCACGACCCAAAGCGCGATGCCCTGCACGAGCGGCTTGGCACCGACTTGCTGGAGAGTGCGCTTGGAAAGGCTGGTGCCGATGAGAAACAGGGTGGCGACCAGGCCTGACTTGCCGAGGGTGTGGAGCGCCCCATACTCCGCGGCGAAGCGGGGCACATAGGTGCTGACGGCGGCAGCAAGGCAGAAGTAAAGAATGAACCACGGAACCTTGACCCGGGCGCTGCCATGCTGTCGCCCGGAGCGCGCTGCGAGCCGCGCCATGAAGGCTGCCGTGAGCAGCGAAACGGGGACGATCCAGAGGGCGCGGGCAAGCTTGACGGTGGTGCCGACGGTGAGCGCTTGGCTGCCGTATTTGGCGGCCGCGCCGACGACGGAGCTGGTGTCGTGGATGGCGAGCGCGGCCCACAGGCCAAACTGGTTTTGCGTGAGATGCAGCGAGCCGCCGATGGCCGGAAAGATGAGCAGCGCGACGGAGTTGAGCAGGAACACCGTGCCCATAGCCACGCTGATCTCTTCTTCGCTTGCATTGTTGATGGGCGCGATCGCGGCAATCGCGCTGCCGCCGCAGATAGCTGTGCCCGCGGTGATGAGGAATGAGGCGCGGCCGCTGATCTTGAGCAGTCCGCCCAGCAGGAGCCCCAGCCCCATGGCGACGGTGATTCCGAGCGCGCTGTACAGGAATCCGGAGCGTCCGGCGTGGATCACCTGCCGGAGATTCATCCCAAACCCAAGCGCCACAACCGAGGCCTGGAGGAGGAACTTGGCGAGCTTGGCACTTTCCGCGCGGTAGGGATGCTCAAACGCAAAGCCAAAGGCGATGCCGCCCACCAAGGCCACCGGCGGAGAAACGAGGCCGCTGGCGGCGAGGAGGAGGCCGAGAAAAAAAACTGTTTTGCTGTCGATTCGCTTGCTCACAACCCAAGCGTGCGCCCGGCGGGAGCTCCCGGTCCAAGCAGTAATTCTTATGGGCGATAAGGGGGCGCGGAGCATAGTCTTGGAGCCATGGCGAGCCAGACGTGGGACGCGGGGAAGTATGCGCACAATGCCCGGTTTGTGGCCGAGCTGGGCGCGCCGCTTGTGGACCTGCTCGACCCACGGCCGGGCGAGCGCATTCTCGATTTGGGCTGTGGCGACGGGGCGCTGACCCGGCAGATCGCGGCGGGGGGCGCACAGGTTGTGGGGGTGGACGCGTCGGAAGAACTGGTGCGGGCGGCGGTGGCAGCGGGCGTGGATGCGCGCGTGATGGACGCGCAGAGGCTCGGGTTCCAAAGCGAGTTTGACGCGGTTTTCTCAAATGCGGCCTTGCACTGGATGCCGGACGCGGATGCGGTGCTCGGAGGGGTTGCGCGCGCGCTGCGGCCCGGCGGGCGGTTTGTGGCGGAGCTGGGCGGCCACGGCAATGTCGCCGCGATCGTGGTCGCGCTGCTGGCTGTGGTGCGCAGCCGGCCGGAAGGCGCGCAGGTTTGTTCACCTTGGTACTTTCCAACTGCCGGGGAGTACCGGGCCAAGATCGAACGGGCGGGCTTTGCGGTTGAGAAGATCATTGCTTTCGCGCGGCCCACGGTGCTGCCGACGGGGATAGGAGGTTGGCTGGACGTATTCGCGCAGCCGTTTCTCGGCACGCTTCCTCCGGCGGAAAGACCGGCGGCGCTCCGCGAGGCGGTGGAGCTGCTTCGTCCTGCGCTTTGCGGCGCGGATGGCACCTGGACAGCGGACTATGTGCGGCTACGCTTTAAGGCGCGCATCCCGCCTGATATGGCGACTGAGCGCAACACTTAGGCTTTTTGAAAACCTCTGCGAGATGCCGGGCCTTTATGCTCATCGCATGTACCTCCTTGCCTTGGTAGCGCCCGCGTATACGCTCCCGCCCGATCTGCTCGCGAAGGCGCAAGCGCTTTCACGCCTCCACACTGCTTTGTACTTCGGCGGCACGGCCTGGACACTGCTCGCCCTGGGGCTGCTGCTGCGTTGGCGGGTGGGTGCGCGAGTGGCGGGGTGGGCGCGGCGGCGCGCGAGGCGGCCTTGGGTGGCAGGGCTGCTGGTTGCGCCGGTTTGGCTGCTTATCCTTGCGGCCATCGCGCTGCCCGGAGCGCTCATCGCTCATGCCTCCGGGCTCCGGTTCGGGCTGTCCGTGGAGCGCTGGCCGGCCTGGTGGGCCGATTGGGCTACGGGCGAGCTGCTCACGCTGCTCATCGGGGGTCTGGTGCTGTCCGTGGTGTTCGCACTCCTGCGGCGCAGTCCGCGGCTGTGGTGGGTGTGGTTGTGGGCGCTTCTGCAGCCGTTTGTGGTGCTAGGGGTGTTTCTCGCGCCGGTGCTCATCGACCCGCTGTTCAACCACTTCACGCCGCTTGCCCAGCGCGACCCGGCGCTGGTGGGGCGCTTGGAGCAGGTTGCGCAACTCGGAGGCCTGCGGATCGCCCCTGACCGGATGTTTGTGGAGGACGCGAGCCGCCGTTCGACGGGGATGAACGCGTACGTCACCGGCATCGGCGGATCGAAGCGCATCGTGGTGTGGGATACGACGCTTGAGAAAGTTCCGCCCGACGAAATCCTCGCGATCTATGCGCACGAGCAGGGGCATTACGTGTTGGGGCACATTTGGAAGGGAATCCTATTCGCGGCCGTTCTCACGTTTGTGCTGCTTGGGCTTTTGGCGGCGCTGCTGCGGTGGAGCGTGCAGCGGGGCGGCGAGCGGTGGCGTATCCCAGACGAGGCGGACTGGGCGGCGCTGCCCTTGCTTTTGCTGCTGGCCACGGCACTGAGCTTTCTCGCAGCGCCGGTTGCCAATGCGTGGAGCCGCATGGACGAGCATGCGGCTGACGTATACGGCCAGCGGGTGCTGTCGCGGCTCCTGCCGAACGCGGCGCAGGTGGAGGTGGACGACTTCAACCGCCTCGGCCGGGCCTGGCTCGACAATCCGGCACCGAACCGGTTCGTCGTGTGGTGGACCTATACGCACCCGCCCGTCGCCGACCGCGCCGAAGATGCGCGGCGCATGGGCGGAAGCCGCGCGGGCGCTTTATAATCGGGCCGAACCCTTATGGATGCGACCGAGAAAGCCCCGCACGACATTGCCGCCATCATGGCGCTGCTTCCCCACCGCTACCCCTTTCTGCTGATCGACCGTGTGCTCGAAGTGGAGCCGAAGCAGCGCATCGTCGCGCGCAAGTGCGTGACGATCAACGAGGGTTTTTTCCAGGGCCACTTTCCCGGCTACCCCATCATGCCGGGCGTGCTGCAGATCGAGGCGATCGCGCAGGCGGGCGGGGTGCTGATCCTGCTCGACTTTGAGCGGCCCGGCGACACCCTGATGCTGTTTACGGGCGTGGAGCGGGCACGGTTTCGCCGGCCGGTGGTGCCGGGCGACGTGCTCGAGATCGAGGCGAAGGTGCTCAATCTCCGGTCGCGCGCGGTGCGGCTGGAAGGGGCGATCCGCGTGGACGGGCAGCTGGTGTGCGAGGCCGTCGTCACCTGCCAGCTGGTCAAGCGTGAGGGAAGCGGCGCGCCCGCGCTTTCGCCCAAGCCGGTGCTGGTCGCGGAGCCTTCAGCGCCGGATTTGGTGGGGGATCTCAGCGAGGCGGAGGACGCGCCCGTGCCGCCCGAATCCGAGGCGGTGACCACGGAGTGAGCGTTCACCCGACTGCCATCGTCGCGGAAGGGGCGGTGATTCCCAAGTCCTGCGGCATTGGCCCGTTCTGCACGGTAGGCCCCGATGTCCAGCTGGGCGAAGGGTGCGTGCTGGTTTCGCATGTGGTGCTGGATGGGCGTTTGCGCGCCGGGGCGCGAAACCGGTTCGCGCCTTTTGCGGCTATCGGGGTGCCGCCGCAGGACCTGAAGTACGCGGGCGAGCCCACGGGTCTGGAGCTGGGCGACGGCAACGACATCCGCGAGTATGTGACGATTTCGCGCGGCACCGCGGGCGGCGGCGGGACGACGCGCATCGGTTCGGGCTGCCTGATCATGGCGTATGTGCACATCGGGCACGACTCGGTGATCGGCGACGGCTGCATCCTGGCAAACGCGGCAACGCTCGCGGGGCACGTCACAGTCGAGGACCACGCATCGGTGGGGGCGCTGTGCCCGGTGCACCAGTTCTGCCGGATCGGCCGACACAGCTACATCGGCGGCGGCACCACCATCACCCAGGATGTGCTGCCGTTCTCGCTCACCAGCGCGAAACGGGAAACGCACGCCTACGGCATGAACAAGGTGGGGCTTGCGCGCAAGGGATTCGGGCCGGAGCGTTTGCGCGCGCTCCAGCATGCGTTCCGGCTGCTGCTGGCGGCAAAGATGAACACCACGCAGGCGGTGGAGCGGCTGCGGGCAGAGGGCATCGCGAGCGAGGATGTGGAGTACCTGCTCCGCTTCATCGAAAGCTCGGAACGCGGCGTGTTGAAGTGAGCGCAGGCGAAAAACTAGGCCTCATCGCGGGCAATGGGCGCTTTCCGTTTCTGCTGCTGGAGGCGGCGCGGGCGCACGGGCTCGGCGTGGTGGTTGCGGCGATTCGCGAGGAGACCGACCCGGAGATGGACCGGCGGGCGGCTCTCGATCCGGGCGTGGAGGTGCACTGGCTCTCGCTGGGCGAGCTTTCGCGGCTTATCGAGACGTTTCACCGGAAAGGCGTTGCTCGCGCCGTAATGGCGGGGCAGGTCAGGCACAAGCAAATCTTTTCGAGCATCCGGCCGGACTGGCGCTTGGCGAAGCTGCTGCTTTCCTTGCGGACTCGGAACACGGACATGCTGCTGGGCGCGGTCGCCAAGGTGCTGGGGGATGAAGGCATTGAGCTGATCGCGTCGACTGCGTTTTTGGAGCCGATGCTCGCACCCGCCGGCGTGTTGACGGCACGCGCGCCAACGCTCGCGGAGCTGGCCGATATCGAGTATGGGCGCGGGGTGGCTTTCGGCATCGCCGGGTTTGACATCGGGCAAACAGTGGTGGTGGCAAGCGGCGCGTGTGTCGCGGTGGAAGCCATGGAAGGCACGGACGCAACCATCGCGCGGGCCGGGGCGTTGCTCGGGACGCTTGCGGGCGAGGCTTCCACGCTTGACCGGAGCTTGACCGTGGTCAAGGTCGCGAAGCCCAGGCAGGACCTGCGCTTTGATGTGCCGGTGGTGGGTTTGGCGACGGTGGAAACGATGGCCGGGGCCGGGGCGCGCTGCCTGGCGGTCGAAGCGGGGCGCACCCTTTTGTTCGACCGTGCGGCGCTCCTGGAGCGGGCGGACGCGATTGGGATTGCGATTGTCGCGCAGGAGCGCCCATAATCGGGGTGCACTGGAAAGTTCCTGGAGGTTGTACCGTATGTCGAAGCTGCTGCTTGTTTTTTCCTCTCTCGTTGTTGTGCTTGGCCTCGGTTGGGCCGGCAACCGCGCCCTGGCAGCGGACACCGACACGCTGCCCAGTGTCGGGCAAACGGCGCCCGGATTTACGCTGCCCTCGCAGACCGGCCAGCCCACCAGCTTGTCGAGCTTTCATGGCAAGTGGGTGGTGCTGTACTTCTACCCCAAGGACATGACCAGCGGCTGCACCCTCGAGGCGCACAACTTCCAGCAGGATGCGGCGCAGTATGAGAAGCTCGGCGCGGTCATCGTGGGCGTCAGCGTCGACTCAGTCAACAGCCACAAAGAGTTCTGCGCAAAGGAAGGCTTGAACTTCCACTTGCTGAGCGATGGGGACAAAAAGGTGGTGGAGGAATACGGATCGCTGGCGAACTACGGGGTGATGAAGATGGCCAAGCGGAACACCTTTTTGATCAATCCGCAAGGCAAGATTGTAAAGGTGTGGACGGGCGTGAGCCCGGCGCACCACAGTCAGGAAGTGTTAGCAGAGCTGAAGACCGACGAGCATAAGGGGTAGTTTGGCAAGTGCAAAAGAGCCCAGCATGCAGCTGGGCTTTTGCTTGCTTACGGTGCCGGTTCCCTAGAAAGGAGGCGGGCTACCTGCCGGACTTTTTTGCGGTCGTTTTCTTTGCCGCTGTTTTTTTGGCCGGCGCTTTGGCCGTTTTTTTCACCGCGGTTTTCTTGGCGGCGGTTGTTTTCTTGGCCGGCGCTTTAGCGGCGGACTTTTTTGCCGGTGTTTTCTTTGCGGCCGCTTTCGCCGGGCTCTTGGTCAAGGACTTTTTCGCCGTCGCTTTTGTCGCGGCGCTTTTCTTCGCGGGGGCCTTGGCTGCAGCCTTTTTGGTTGCCGTCTTTTTCGGGCCGGTCTTGGTTGCGGTTTTCTTTACGGCCAGGGGCTTCCCTCGTTTGGTAGCTTGCGTGCCGGCCGCGCCCGCCCTGCCGGCCTTGACTGCCGCCCTGGCCCTTGCGCCGGGACGAGCGCTCGTTGTCGCGGCGGTTTTCTTTGCGGTCGATTTGGTGCGGGGGGCGTTTCCGCTCCGCCCCGCTCCGCCCTGCTCCGGCTCGCCCGCATCGTCCAGCTCGTCCGCCGCGGGGCTTAGCTCCACCTCATCCTCGTCATCCTCATCGAGGGTGTCCTCATCCTCGACATCATCCTCGTCGTCTTCGTCCTCCTCATCGTCATCGTCGTCGTCTTCGTCGTCGTCCTCCTCCTCCTCTCCAAGGCCGTCGTTGGAGGATGAGATTTCATGCTCGTCTTCCTCGTCGTCCTCGAAAGCGTCTTCCGGCTCTTCATCGTCGTTGCGCTCTGCCGGCTCGTCTTCATCGGTGGCACTTGCGAACAGCTTCAGCTCATCTTGCATGCGATCGCTCCTTCAACCCGCTCCACGTTGCCCTGGCTTCCCTTGTTTGCGCGCACGGAAAATGCGCGCTGAATGCTGCGGCGCAATTCTAGCAACAGCATGCAACGTGAAGCCAGCGATAGCAAGCAGGAAGTGCACGCGGCAGTACGAAAGGTTCTGTTGCTTGCGCGTTTATCGATGGTGGGGAGAATGACGGGAGGCAGCACCGCGCGGGTGCGCCGCCTGCACGGAGGCCGCGACATGGTGTGAGCGCGAAGCGCTTTGCCCGCGTGTTATGCGCCCGGCGTGCACCAGCCGGGCAGGCTCGGAGATGTAAAGCACGCGGCCCGCGCTCACCGCGCGGCCCCGGAGATGGTTCCAGCGCTCGAGCGCGGCTACGGACACGCCGAACTGATCGGCAATGGTGACCAGCGTATCGCCGCGGTGCACACGGTACAAGGCCCCGCGCGCGCTCGCGTTGGAAACCGCGGGCGCGACCGGAATCACCAGCGCGTTGACGCCGGCGAGGCTCGCGCCCATGGTGATCTGGTTGGTAAAAGCGATCTCGGATGCAGTGGTGTGGAACAGCCGCGCGACCTCGTCGAGCGTGTCGCCGGGCGCGAGCACGTGGAAGCGCCAGGTAGCGCGCTTGTTGTCGGGGATTTCCGCGATGCGCTCGTTGAAAAGCCGCGTGGTGCCGGCGGGGATACGGAGTTCGTAGGGCTCGTCGGGCGGCGTGCGGCCGCGCAGCAGGCTGGGGTTCAAGTCTTCCAGTGTTCCGATGGAAGCACCGGTGAGGTCGGCTGCCAGCGGCAGGGAAATGGAGGTGTGCGTGACGACGGTATCGGCTGCGAGCGCGGCGTCCGGCACTACCTTGTCCAGCCCGTACTGCTTCGGGTTCTTCGCCATGATGGCAACCGCCAGGATGATGGGGACGTAGTTCTTGGTCTCCTGCGGCAGGTTGTTGCGCCGGTACAGCTCCCAAAAGTCCACATAGCCGGTGCGCTGCACCGCGCGCTGGATGTTGCCGGTGCCCCAATCGTAGGCGGCCATGGCCAGGTACCAGTCGCCCAGCTGTTCGTAGTTCTTCTTGATCAGGCGGGCGTAGGCGTGGGTGGCTTTTTCCGGATCGAAGCGCTCGTCGTACCAGCCGGTTTTTTCAAGCCCGTAGGTGCCGTATGGCATGAACTGCCACATACCGGCCGCGCCCGATTTCGGGTTGACCGCCTGAGCGCGGAAACCGGACTCGGCGACGGCTTGATAAAGCAGGTCCTGCGGAACGCCTTCTTCCTTGAGCACGCGCTGGATCATGGCTTTGTACTTGCCCGCGCGCTGGAGCGAGGCGACGATGGTGCCGTGGCCCTTGCCCGTGTTTTCGAAGAAGTTAATGTAGCTGGCAACATAGTCGTTGATCACGAGCGGGAGGTCGGACTGCGTGGTGCGCAGCTCGGCGATGGCCTGGGCCTTGACGTTGGGATCGACCGGGAAGGTGACGTCGTTGGCGACGTCGACCGGGGCGTCCTCCTTGGGTGCCGGCGGTGCCTGCTCCCGGAGC
This sequence comes from Acidobacteriaceae bacterium, assembly GCA_965218545.1. Taxonomy (GTDB): domain Bacteria; phylum Acidobacteriota; class Terriglobia; order Terriglobales; family Acidobacteriaceae; genus EB88. Next base: position 98,118 of record CBDCLB010000004.1, read on the forward strand.
GCGTCGAGCTGGAGGGTGTTGATGGAGTCGACCACGCGGTCGAGCTCGGCGGAAAGCGCGGGGTTGTTCTTGATGTCCGCGCCGCTTTGGAGCAGCAGATCGACTGCGTGGTCGAAGCTCTTGCGCGCGTCGTCGCCCTTGCCGGCCTGGTAGGCGGCCAGGCCCTGCGCATATGCCTGCTCGACGGAGGTGATCAGGAGCGCGTCGTGGGCATTGTTGGCCTGCGGCGCGGGGGTCGCGGTTTGTGCCGCGGCGGTAAGGGTGGCTGCGAAAACAAAAGCGGCAAGGGCTCGGAATGGGGGCATGCGCGGGTTCAGCAAAGGGCGGTTCCGCTTGTATTGTAAGGGGTATGGTGCGCCCATGCATGACCCCGGCGGTAGCGGCGTAGGTACAGGGCGAGCGGTTTGAGTTGAGCGAATGCCGCGCTCCAGTCTACGCGTTGAGTCCTGAGCTGCCGCTCAAAAAACCCATGTCGTTTGGATCGGAGTTCATCTGCTTTTAAAACTGCTGCGAAGCCCTTCAATACCCTCCTTTTGAGACTTTTGTATGCCGGTTCACAGAGTGTGTTGCTTCACTCTGACTGTTCAGATAAGAAGTGAGAGCGCGGTGTCCATTTCTTGCTGCAGGTCGGAGTCGCTCCACCTTGCCCGCGCCCGTTCGAGCTTCTCCCGTACGGCCGAACTCTTGGCCCAGACTTGCAAATGCTCATACTGGGCATCGCATTGATCCCAAAAAGCATTCCTGTGCTTCTTACCGGAGAGCAAGACCGCACTGCCGATAAGAAGGGAGGAAAGCGCCAGACAGGCTGGCTGACTCTCGTCTTCGATCCACTGCGAAAGGTAAAAGCTCAAATCCTGTTCGCATTGTCCGAGGCAGCAAAGCCGCGTCTCTGTATTTAAAGATTCTCCCTGCTCCGGAGTCCTTGCAAGCACATCTGCCCAGAGCGCGTGCAGGAAGGATTCGATCGCAGCCTGCTCGCTTGTAGGCCAGTTACGCCAGTGTGCATGCCCGAATTTACTGAATATGATTTCAGGATCGCAGAGATCATACGAAGGATGAGCGGTCGTCACAAGCAGCTCGCAAATTCTGGGCAGGAAATGCCTGAAAACCCGCCCGTCACCCCAGACAAGAAGAGCTTGCCTCGCATAATCCCGCAGCTCGTAAAGGCCTAATTCCCGCAAAGGTTTTGATCGTAACTTTGCATCGTCGTCCATGGTATGGCAATGCAAGCACGGGTTGGTATTGGGGGGGGAAGGCGATACATTCTAAAAGCCTCGTATAAGCTATCGATCGCTCCGATCAGTTTGGCACTTGCCATGTAACGTCCTCCTGCGATATCTCACTGGTGCGGATTGTAACTTTTCGGGCAAAAACGCGTATCGGCTGTTTTTTAAAGGTGCTCTACTATATGGGCGTGCGCGGCAGCAGGCACCCGTCAGCGAGTGGGAGTAGTAGATCCGGCGACCAAGCCGGCAGCACTTTGATGTGGCGCATGGCTTCCCGATCGCGTTGCCAATGCCGATGAGTGGGCCGGAGCGCCCGGACGAGAGCGCCAGCACCGCCATTAACAGTTTGATGAGCGGGTAGACGAGCTTGTGGTTCAGGCGGTAGACGCAACCGCAGAGGAATATGGCGCTCGGAACCGGGTGGTAGACTCAAGTTGCGCAGCCCCTCCCCATGGACAACTCACTCATCCGCAATTTCGCGATTATCGCGCATATCGACCATGGCAAGAGCACACTGTCGGACCGCCTGCTTGAGCTGACCGGCTCGCTCACCGCGCGCGAGATGCAGGCCCAGGTGCTGGATGCGATGGACCTGGAGCGTGAGCGGGGCATCACGATCAAGGCGCACTCGGTGCGGATGATGTACCCGGCCGCCGACGGCAAAACCTACCAGCTGAACCTGATTGATACGCCGGGGCACGTGGATTTTTCGTATGAGGTTTCGCGCTCGCTGGCTTCGTGCGAAGGCGCCCTGCTCGTCGTGGATGCGTCCCAGGGTGTAGAAGCGCAAACGCTCGCGAACGCGTATCTGGCGATCTCGAACGGGCTTGAAATCATCCCGGTGATCAACAAGATCGACCTGCCTTCCGCGGACGTCCCGCGCACGCAGGAGATGATCGAGCAGTCCGTGGGGCTGGACGCGACGGACGCAATCCCGGTAAGCGCAAAAACCGGGCAGGGTGTGCCGGACATTCTGGAAGCCGTAGTGCATCGTTTGCCGCCTCCCGTGGGCGACGCGGACGCGCCGCTGCAGGCGCTTATTTTCGATTCCTGGTTCGACCCATACCGTGGGGTGATCGTGCTGGCGCGCGTGATCAACGGCCGTCTGCGCAAGGGCGCGCGCATCCGGCTCATGTCGAACGGGCGCGAGTTCGACGTGGATTCGCTCGGTGTTTTGACGCCCAAGCCGATTGAAATTCAGGAGCTTTCCGCGGGCGAGGTCGGCTTTTTTGTCGCGACAATCAAGAACGTCGCGGACACCAAGATCGGGGACACCATCACGGAGGTTTCGCGGCCCGCGGCTTCGGCGCTGCCGGGGTTCGAGGACATCAAGTCCATGGTGTTCGCGGGCATCTACACGGTCGACGCGCACGAGCACACCCTGCTGCGCGACGCGCTTGAAAAGCTGCGGCTCAACGATGCTTCGTTTTCGATTGAGCCCGAAAGCTCGGCGGCGTTGGGCTTTGGGTTTCGGTGCGGGTTCCTGGGGCTCTTGCACATGGAAATCATCCAGGAGCGCCTAGAGCGCGAGTTTGACCTGGACCTGATCACGACCGCGCCAAGCGTGCGCTATACGATCACGCTGACCGATGGTAAGGTCATCGAGGTCGATAACCCGTCGCGCTGGCCGGACCCGAGCGAAATCGAGCAGATCGAGGAGCCGGTAATCACGGCGACGATTCTGACGAATGAGGAGTACGTCGGCGGCATTTTGAAGCTGGTCGAGGAAAAGCGTGGGCGCCAACAAAACTTTGAGTATGTGAGCGCGACGCGCGTCAAGCTGACCTATGAGCTTCCGCTGAATGAGATCGTGCTCGATTTCTACGATCGGCTCAAGAGCGTTTCGCGCGGGTATGCCTCGCTCGACTACACGCTTTCAGGCGCTTGGGTATCGCCTATGTCGAAGCTGGACATCCTGGTTTCGGGTGAGCCGGTGGATGCGCTGTCGATCATCGTGCATCGGGACTTCGCCTATGACCGCGGCCGGGCGCTGGTATCGAAGATGCGCGAGTTGATCCCCCGGCAGATGTTTGAGGTGGCGATCCAGGCGGCGATCGGGTCCAAGATCGTGGCGCGCGAAACCGTTTCGGCCATCAAGAAGAACGTGCTTGCCAAGTGCTACGGCGGCGACATTTCCCGAAAGCGCAAGCTGCTGGACAAGCAGAAAGAAGGCAAAAAGCGTATGAAGCGGATCGGCAAGGTGGATATCCCGCAGGAAGCCTTCCTGGCAGTTCTTAAAGTCGGCGAAGATAGCGGTCGCTGAGGAGTGCTGCTGCACCCGGCACCAAAGCCGGGGAGCCAGATTTTGCTTTCCGTAAAGAAAAGCCGCAACTGCGAAGCTCGGAACAGGACGCACAAAGGAAATCGCCTGGTTCCCGGCGACACCGTCTCCCCTCGGAATTGGTTACCTGCCGAAGTCTCGATTTGTGGGAAACTTGCCCCGATGCGAGTGCGGCGTAAGAATCGCCGCTTTCTCTTGCGCCGCACTCTCCAGTTGCGCATTCTTCAGAAAAATAAAGGGTTTACGACGAGAACACCTGGCTTCACAAGATAAGTTGAAAGCAGAAAAGCTATCCTGCCGCGGGTTTTTCCCACAAAAATATCCACAAGCCGGTTACCCGGCTTGGCGGCATACAACTGGTGTGGCAACAGAAATGCCCCGGTGTGAGATCCGGGGCATCGCGATGCAGTTCTGAGTGACTCTAGTGTGTAGCTGGGGTGGGGCGGCGGGTGGGGATGCCGGTGCGCGGTGTGGCCGAGCCCGCCGGTGTGGGTGCGGATGGGGGCGGCGCGGCAATGCCGGACTTAGTATTATACGCGGCAATTACGGCCTGGGTAATGTCCTCGTTTGGCGTCGCATACAGGATCGGGCTTTGCTGCTGCGAGGCGTCCAAGACCACCGTATAGCCGTTCTGCTGCGCGTAGGTTTGGACCGTGCCGTACACCTTTTGCGCGATCTGCGCGTAGGTTTGCTGAATCTCCTGCTGGAAATCGTTTTGCGCGTCCTCGCCGGACCGCTGCAGGGACTTTTCCTTGTCGTCGATCGTTTTGAGTTTCAGTGCACGATCGGCGTCGCTCAAAGTGGCGCTTTGCGATTGCAGCTGCTTCTTAAGTGTGTCGATCTCGTCGCTTTGCTGCTTCAGCTGCGTTTGCTTGGGCTGGTACTTCTTTTCAACCTCTTCAAAGTCGCGCTTGCCTTCGTTGGTTTGGGCTACGGCAGCCTGGAACATGATGACGGCCACTTTGGAAGGGCCGGCCGGAGCCGTGGTGGCTGTGGGCGCGGCAGCGGGGGCAGTGGCCCCCTGCGCAATGGCGGCGGAGCTGATGAGCCCGGTGGCGAGCAGGCCTGTGAGAGACAGCGAAAGCTTCATGGGTAGGGTGGAACTCCTTCGGGTTCGTGTGCGATGGACCGCGCGGTTTGCGGGACCCTCTTTAGGCGCTGCGCCCGGTCGCTCCGGCGCGGAAAAGTCGCCCCCGGCGCTGGCCGGGCACTGCCGAGATTCTATGGGGGCAGGTCGCTGAGCGTCAAACTGGGGTAGAAGGGTTGTCCGGGCGACTGTATCCGCCGTGAGTCCGGCTGTGTGCGCCGGGATACAACTGCGAGCCGCCTGCCTGTGGCAGGGCCTTCAAAGAAAGCTTCGGGAAAGTTACCTGAAATCGCCTGGGAGTTCGCCGGTTTGCGTCCGCTCTACATGGACCAGGGTGGAGTAGAACGTAGGACCGCCGCCGAGGTCGGTGAGCCGCTGCGATGTAAGCTGGTTGACGCCCGCGCCGCCCCCTGCAAGCTTGTTCCAGCCCATGGAAGCCGCGACCACGCCGGGCTGGACCCGCTTGCTCACGAACGCCTGCAATCGGATGGAGCCCCGGCTGTTGCGAACCCCGACCGTGCCGCCGTCGGCGATGCCTCGCGCTTCGGCGTCGGCGGGGTGGATCTCCAGGCGGCCCAGGGTTTCGCGCTCAAGCTGCCTGTGCGCGCGGTGATTGGCAAAGGTCGAGTTCATCCAGTGGCCGCCCTTGCGGGGCAGGAACTCGAGCATGCCGGGCGCGGCGTAGGCGCGCGATTCCAGCGGTGCGCGAAAGGTGGGAAGGGGGTCGAGGCCCCGGGCGCGCAGAGCTTCGGAGAAAAACTCCGCCTTGCCGGACGGGGTGGGAAACCTGCCGTCCACGAATGGGCGGAAGGGCTCGCCGACTCGTTCGGAAGGGAAGCGAAGCCGCTCGGAGCCGCCGCGGGCGCGTAGGCTTGCGCGTGTGATGCCGCGCATCTGCTCGGGCTGTGCGGCTTCCGGCTGCTCTTCGCGTAGCGCCTGGGCGATGAGAGCTTCGGCATCATCGCGGAAGCAGGATTCGGGAAAACCCATGCGCCCGGCCAGCTCACTAAAGAGCGCGACGTTGGAGCGTGCCTCGCCGACCGGCGCGATCGCCTGCTCGGAGAGCTGGACATGGTAGTGGCCGTATGCGCCTTGGAGGTCGGTTTGCTCCAGGAAAGTGGTGGCCGGGAGGACGTAATCGGCGTAGTCGCAGGTGTCGGTGAAGCTTTGCTCGTGGACGACCGTGAACAGGTCCGCGCGCCGGAGGCCGGCCAGCACTCGCGCCTGATCGGGCGCGATGACGGCGGGGTTGGAGTTGTAAACGAACATCGCGTGCACTGCCGGGCCACGGAGAGTGGTAAGCGCGTCGCCGAGCAGGCTCATATTGACGACGCGCGCGGGGCGGCCGAGCAGGCTTGCGTGCATCAGGTCCGGCCGCTCCAAGGCTTGCTTGTCAAAGGCGAACGCGCCCGAGGTAGACAGCTGCAGGCCGCCCCCCAGATGGGCCCACGCGCCGGTGAGCGCGGGCAGCATGGCGATGGCGCGGGCTGCCGCTCCGCCGTTTTCGCCGCGCTGCACGCCGTAGTTCATGCGGATGACCGCAGGGAACGTCGTCGCGTACTCGTGTGCGAGCGCTTCTATTACGGCAGCCGGGATTCCCGTCCACGAAGAAACCTGCTCGGGGGTGTAGGGGCGCACGTGCTCGCGCAGCTCGGCGAGGCCGTGCGTGTGTTGGGCGGTCCAGTCGCGGTCTTGGAGGTTTTCGCGGAGAATGACGTGCATCAGCCCAAGGGCGAGGGCCGTGTCGGTGCCGGGGTGCGGCGCGAGGTGGAGGTCAGCCAGGCGAGCGGTGCGCGTTTGGTATGGATCGATTACGACGAGGCGGGCACCTGCGCGGCGAGCCTCGTCGATTTCCGGCCACAGATGGATATTGTTGGCGTGGATGTTTGCGCCCCAGGCGAGGATGAGCCGCGCGTGGTGGAAGTGCTCGGTGTCCGTCCCCAGCTTGCGGCCGTAGACCGAAAGCAGGGCTTCACCCCCGGCCGCCGCGCAGATGGTGCGGTCGAGCTGGGAAGCCCCCAGCCGGTGGAAGAAGCGGCGGTCCATGGAACCGTAACCGAGCGCGCCGGTAGTGCCCGCGTAGGAGTAGGGCAGGATGGACTCCGGGCCGTGGTCGCGGGCTATTTGAGTTAGGCGCTCGGCAATGGCGTCGAGGGCTGCGTCCCAGCTGATGCGCTCAAAGGCGTCGTTTTCCTCGCCGGGCGCGAGCGGGCCTTTGGGAGCACCGGGCCGCCGGCGCATGGGGTGGAGTACGCGGTCTGGGGCGTACACGCGGTCGAGATACTTGCTGACCTTGGCGCACAAAAACCCGCGCGTGACGGGGTGTGCGGGGTCCCCCGCGAGCCTGGTCGCGCGCCCGGAAAGCGAGTTGACCGTGACCAGCACGCCGCAGGAGTCCGGGCAGTCGAGCGAGCAAACGGAGCGCCTGGTGTGCGTCGGCATGTGCGTATTGTAGAAGCGCCCTGCCCCCGTCCGGGCCGGGCGCGCGCATCCATGCATGCGGGAGGCGCAAACCATGGCGAAGCAGATGAGCCACTCTGATCCGGACAAGTACACCAACCCCGAGCTCCGAGACCAAATCAAGAAAGAGGTCACCGAAGGGGACAAGGGCGGCAAACCCGGCCAATGGAGCGCGCGCAAAGCGCAGCTGGTTGCCGCCGAGTATGAGCGCAAGGGCGGCGGCTTCAAAGGCAAGCTCGACGAGCAGCAGCAGAGCCTGCACACGTGGGGCGAGGAGAAATGGCACACCTCGGACGGCAGGCCCGCCGAGCGCGAAGGCGGGACCACGCGCTACCTGCCCGATGAAGCCTGGAAAGAATTGAGCCCCAGCGAAAAGGCCGCGACAAACCGCAAAAAACGTGAAGGGTCGCGGGAGGGCAAGCAGTTTGTCGCGAACACGGCGGAAGCCGCGAAGGCGCGCAAAAAGGCGACCGCGAAAAAGCGCCCGGCAAAGGCTAGCGGCAGCGCGGCGAAGAAGTCTGCGGAAGGGAAAAGCGCGGCGAAAAAAAGCGTCGCAAAATCGACCTCAGCGAAGGGCGGCGAGGCATCGGGCAAGGCGGCCGCGAAAAAGACCTCCTCATCCACAGCAAAGAAGCCGAGAGCGGCCAAAAAGGGCTAGAGCGGGCCGAGCAGGGCTTCGCGCAGGACATCGCGCATTTCTTCGGGCTTTACGCGCGTCCACACCCCCGCGGACCGCTTCTTTTTCGAAGGCTTGGGCGGCTTTTTAGCGGCCGCTGCGTCGCCTTTGACCGCCACCATTACGGGCCCTTGCTTGCACAAACCCAGGCACCCGACAGGGCGCGCGGCAAGCTCCTCCGGGCCGATGTGTTCCGCAGCGAGCATCCCGCGCATGTCGTTCAGCAGTCCGCGCGCTCCGCTGCCGGCGCAGCTTGCGCCCTTGCCGTCGCGGTCACGTACACAGACAAAAATTGTCCGTGGCGCACAATCTTCCTGCTCAGGATTTTTCGTTTTCAAGCTCAGCCGCCAAGCACCTGCTCGAGCGTCGTCGCGCCCTGCGCGTGTTCAGCTGCACCGCCGCCTTCAAACGCAACCAGCCCGCTGTTCCATCCGTCGGTCATCTCGACCATGGTTTCGCTGAAACCCGGGGTCATGCCGAAGCGCTCAAACATGCTCTGCCGCGCGTCCGCGGGCACCAGCTCCGCCGTGACTTCCCGACCCAGTACCTTACCCATGGCCTGCGCTGCGTCCCGCATGGAGTACTGCCGCGGGCCTTCAAGCTCTACGATGCGCTTGCCGTCCCAGCGCTCGGTGAGGAGCCGCGCGGCGAGCTCGCCGATGTCGACGGTCGCGATCATTGGATAAGGGCGGTCGAGCGGCTCCAGCATGACCGGCAGCTTGCCCGACTCCTTCACGTGCGGCAGAAGGGGCATAAGGTTTTCCATGAAGTACGCCGCGCGGATGGCGGTGATGGACACGGAAAGCGGCATCAGTGCTTCTTCGGCATCGTGCGCCTTCAGGATTGCTCCGGTCCCTTTCGCGTGCTGCGCGCCGATGGAGGAAAGCAGCACGGCTTTGGGCACGTGCGCGGCCTGGAGCGCATGCGCCAGTGCGGCTATCGCCAGCTCGTTTTCCGTGCGTGGGTCGTGTGCTTTGAGGAAGGGCGGCGTCATGACGAAAACGCCTTCCGTATCCTCAAACCCCATCTGCAGCCGTCCCCCGTCCTCAACGGAGGCGAGAAATGGCTCAGCCCCCATTGCCGCAACCTGCTCCGCTTTTGCTTCGTCGCGAATCAGACCGCGCACCTTGGCTCCGCCCGCCACCAACGCGCGAACCACAGCGCTCCCAACCTTGCCTGTACTGCCCACCACTGCATACATCGGAAAATCTCCCAATGAGCTTTGATGCGGTTTCCACCACGCGGATTCCGGGCTCTTTCCACCACACGAGCGAAGCATCCTACCGATGAAACGAACCGGAAAAGGGGTAGGGAATGAGCTTGAAGGAAGCGCTGGGGCTGGGCAAGGACCGCAAGGTGCGTTATGGGATTGTGGGGCTGGGCGATATTTCGCAGGAAGCAATGATGCCCGGCGTGGAGCATACGGGCAACTCGGAGATCCGGGCGCTGGTGACCGATGACCCGGCCAAGGCGAGTGCGCTGGGCGTAAAGTACGGTGTCACGAAGACCTGCGGCTACGACGGCTACGAGGAACTGCTGCGCTCGGCCGAGATCGACGCCGTTTACATTGGGACGCCCAACTGGCGCCACGCCGAGTTCGCCGTGCCCGCGCTTGAGGCCGGCATTCATGTGCTGCTCGAGAAACCGATGGAGGTTTCGTCGGAAGCGTGCGAACGCATCCTGGCGGCGCAGCGCAAGTCCAATGCGAAGCTGATGGTGGCCTACCGGCTGCACTTCGAGCCGGCGACCGTGGATGCGATTGAGAAAGTGCGTTCGGGCGCGCTGGGCGAGGTGCACCTGTACAGTTCGACCTTCGCGCAGATGGTGGACCCCGCGAACCACCGGGCGCACTCGGGCGTGGATGCCGGGCCGGTGCTGGACATGGGACCTTACCCGATCAACGGCGTACGAAACCTGTTCGAGGACGAGCCTACGGAGGCATTCGCGACGGGCACGCGGCACCCGGAGGCGGGGCTGGGCGACTTCGACGATACCGTGAGCGTAATCCTGCGCTTCCCCGAAAACCGTTTGGCGCAGTTCACGGTCTCCTACTACGGCAACAAGCTGGACACCTACACGGTGGTGGGGACCAAGGGCTCGCTTGAAGTAAACCCCGGCTTTATGTACGGCAAGCCGCTGGAAGAATACGCGGTCCTTGGGCAAAAAGAAGAGCACCAAAGCTTCAAGAACACCGACCATTTCGGCGGGGAGATGAAGTATTTCTCCGACTGCATCCTGGGCGGCAAACAGCCGGAGCCGGACGGGTATGAGGGCCTGGCGGATGTGCGGGTGATTGAGGCGATCCATCGCAGCCTCGCGAGCAAGCAGTGGGAAAAGATCGAGCCGACGGAGATCCAAAAGCGGATTACGCCCGAGCAGGTGGAAACGCTGAGCGCGCAAAAGGCACCCGATCTAGTCCATGCGAGCTCGCCGGCGCGCGGGCAGGAGAAAACGCCGAAGAACTAATCATTCGTCATGCACATGGCCGCGAGCAGGGCGGTGCGTGGGGCGAGGTGGCGGCGCAGGAGGTGCTCGTGCGCGGCGTGCGCACCGGCTCCAACCGCGCCCATGCCGTCGAGTCTTGGCAGGCCCAGGGCGGCGGTGTAATTGCCGTCGGAGCCGCCGCCCGTGGAAGCCTCCGCGAGCGTGAACCCAAATGCGGCGGCGTGGGTTTGCGCTTGCTTAAACAGCTCCGCGATCGCTCGGGTGCGTTCCATGGGCGGGCGATTGATGCCACCGGTCAATCGCAGTGTGCAGGCGGGATCGCGCGGCTTGAGCGCTCGCAAAGCCCGCTCGATCCGGGCGGAGTCCCCGGCACGGGCGATGCGGACGTCAATCTCGGCCCAGGCCCCGGCCGCGACTACGTTGGCGAGTGTGCCGCCTCCGATCACGCCAGGGTTGACGGTAAGTCCGGGCCGGGTTCCGGTCAGCGCGGCAAGCGCCCCGAGCTGATGCGCAAGCTCCACGATGGCGCTGTGGCCCGCATCGAAGTCGACCCCGCTGTGCGCCGCGACTCCCTTTACGTCTAGCCGGTAGTGCCCCACGCCCTTGCGCGCGGTTTTGTACGCGCCCGCCGAGCCCTGGGCTGGTTCCAGAACGTACACGGCCGCGTGGCCGGGCGCGACCCGCTCGGTGACCGCGCGGGAAAATGGGCTGCCGATCTCCTCGTCGCTGTGCAGCAGCAGAGTCATCGGGCGGCAGGGCAGGTCAAGCTCCCGCAGCAGGGCGAGCGCGGCGAACAGCATGGCGACCCCGGCCTTCATGTCGAGCACGCCTGGGCCGCTGACCCGCTCGCGCGTGACGCGAAACGACATCGTTTGTAGCGTGCCTTCAGGCCACACCGTATCGACATGGCCGAGCAGCAGCACGGGCTCGCGGTGCCCGCCGGGGAAGCGCGCTTTGAGGGAGTCTCCGTGCGTCCGGCTGCGATGGAAACGCACCCGGCCGCCGAGCGCGCGAACCCACTCCGCGGCAAGCGCGAGCGCCCGGTCGCAGGCCGCCTTGTTGTGCGAGGGCGACTCAATGCGCACCAGCTGCTCCAAGCGTGCGAGCAGCGCGGGCTCGCCGGCGCGCGCCGCCCGCAGCAGTGCCGCATGGTCCAGAAAAGCCATGCCGCAAGTGTAGCCGCGGGCGTGTACCATGCGGCCAGCGCAAGGAGGGGAGCGAGTGGAGGCGAGCAAACGGCTGCTCTCGGTGGATGTTCTGCGTGGGCTCACCGTCGCGTTCATGATCCTGGTCAATGACCCCGGCGGTCGCGTGAGCTATTGGGCGCTGGAGCACGCGGACTGGAATGGCTTTACGCCGACCGATCTCGTATTTCCCACCTTTCTGTTCCTGGTTGGGGTTTCCATGGTGTTGAGCTACGCGCGGCGCGAGGCGACCGGGGCCCAACGGCGCACGTTTCTCGTGCATGCGTTGCGCCGCACGGCGCTGCTGTTTCTTATCGGCGTCCTGCTCAACGGGTTCCCGTTCTATCCCTGGCGCACGCTGCGGATTTACGGCGTGCTCCAGCGCATCGCGCTTTGCTTCGGCGCGGGCAGCATCCTGCTCGCGCTTACACGGAATAATCGGCGGCGCGTGGTGGTGCTGGCAGGGGTGCTCGTGGCCTGCCTTCTGGGTTACTGGGCCCTGATGCGGTGGGTGCCGGTGCCGGGCTTTGGGGTGCCGGGGCGCGACGTGCCGCTGCTGGACCGGGACAGAAACCTGGTCGCCTGGCTTGACCGGCAGCTGCTGCCTGGGCGTTTGTACGAGCACACGCGCGACCCGGAAGGGCTGCTCAGCACGATTCCGGCGGTCGGAACGCTTATTCTCGGAATGCTCACGGGGCTGTGGCTGCAAACGGCAAAGACCGCGCGGCAAAAGCTGGGCGGTTTGGTGGGCGCGGGCCTGCTCGCGCTGCTTTGCGGCGGGTTGTGGAACCTCGTGCTCCCCATCAATAAGAAGCTGTGGACCAGCTCGTACGTGCTGTGGGCGGGTGGGTGGTCGCTGCTGCTGTTGGCGCTGTTTTACTGGCTGTGCGAAGTACGCGGGCTCCGGGGCCGCGGCTGGGTGCCGCTGCTTGTTTTTGGGCGCAATGCCATCACCAGTTACGTGTTTGCGGAGGTGCTGGCAGCCTGCACATTTGCTTTCCGCTGGAGGGGGCAGCCGTTCGGCCGCGTGGTGTACGGCTCCGGCTTCGCGGGGGTAGGCTCGCCCGCGTTTAGGTCCGCGCTGTATGCCCTTGCGTTTGTGGCGGTGTGCTGGGTGTGCATGGCCGTGCTGTATCGCCGGGGCGTATTCCTCAAGCTGTAGCGCGCGTATTTCGCATGGGCTGAAAGCCGCAAGCCTGGCCGGGGCGGCGCGGTGCTAGGCTCGAAGTTGATGGGCATTCACTCAGAACAAAGCGTGCTGAGCCCCGACCTCCAGGCGCGGTCGGGCTTTGGGGAGGTTGGCGGCGAAGCTCCGGCTCGCGGATCGCGATTCGTGCGCGCCTGCCTGCGCCGCCCGGTGGACCGCACGCCGGTGTGGTTTCTGCGCCAGGCGGGCCGGTACATGGCCGAATATCAAGCCGTGCGGCGGAACCACTCGCTGCTTGAAATTTGCAAAAACCCTGCGCTGGCTGCTGAGGTCACGATCACGGCCGCGGAAAAGCTGGGCGTGGACGCCGCAATCATCTTTGCCGACCTCCTGCTGCCGTTTGAGTGCATGGGGCTGCCGTTCGAGTTCGTGGCCGGGGAGGGCCCGGTGGTCCACTCCCCGGTGCGCTCCAGGGAAGCGGTCGAGGCGCTGCGCACCGATCGCGCCGCGGAGCTGGGCTATGTGGCCGAGGCAATCGAACGTGTGGCCGCGCACTTCCGGGATCGCACCCACGACGACACGGACGACGCACTCGGGATCATCGGCTTTTGCGGCGCGCCGTTTACCCTCGCTAGCTACATGATCGAGGGCTGCGGCTCGCGGCAGTACATCCACACCAAAACGCTGATGTACCGCGACCCCGCTGCTTGGCAGCTGCTGCTCGAAAAGCTCGCGACCGTTTTGCGCGCGTACGCGCAGCAACAGGTGGACGCGGGCGCGGACGTAATCCAGATCTTCGACTCGTGGGCCGGAGCGCTCGCGCCGGAAGACTACCGGGAGTTCGTTCTCCCTGTTACGCGTGAGCTGGTGCGCGCGGTGCAGGCTATGGGCGTGCCGGTGATCTACTTTGGCGTGGACACGGCCTCACTGCTGCCCGCGATGCGCGAAACCGGTGCCGATGTTTTAGGTCTGGACTGGCGCACGCCGCTCGCCAAGGCATGGCGCGAGCTCGATTACAGCTGCGCCGTACAGGGCAACCTTGACCCCATCACCCTGTTTGCCGAGCCCGCGCTGCTCGACCGGCGCGTGGCGGCAATCCTGGCCGAAGCCGCGAACCGCCCTGGCCACATCTTCAATCTGGGCCACGGCATCGTGCCGGGCACGCCGGTGGAGCACGTGCAGCACGTCGTCAAGACGGTACGGGCGCTTTCGCAAAGGAAGGCAAACCATGGCTGAGGCGAAACGCGCGGTACTGCTGCTTGCGCATGGCACCCCGGACGAGCTCGGCGACATCCCGAAATATCTGAGCAATGTGGTGAGCGGCCGCCCCATGCCGCAGGCCGTGATCGACGAGATTACGCACCGCTACGGGCTCATCGGCAAGAGTCCCCTCACCGCGCTCACGCTTGAGCAGGGGCACTTGCTTTCTGAAGCGCTCGGGCTGCCTGTGTATGTGGGCATGCGCAACTGGAAGCCCTATATCGCGGACGTGGTGCGCGGGATGAAGAGCGACGGCATCACGGAGGCAGTCGCGATCTGCCTTGCGCCCCAGAACTCCCGCACCAGCGTGGGGCTGTACCGGCGCGCGGTGTTCGCCGAGGCAGCCGGGGCGATTCGCATCGAGTTTGTGGAGGGCTGGGCGGACCATCCGCTGCTGGCCGAAGCGTTTGCCGAGCGTTTGCGGCCTGTGCTGGCGCGGGTCGCGGCCGAAACAGGCGAAGCTCCGGCGGTGCTGTTTACCGCGCACTCTGTGCCTTGCCGGACGATCCAAACCCCCGCCGCGGGCGGGGCTCCAGCGCGTCCGGGCGCGGCGGCTGCGGTCACGACGCCGGGCGCGAGCGCTTCGCCCGTGGACGGCACGGCCCCTGCCACCGCGCCCGCGACCGGCGATCATGATCCGGCGCAATGGGTCCGCTCCTCGGCAGAGGTCGCCGAGCACACGGGACGCCCTGTCCCCGCGCCCGACCCCTACCCGGTCGAGGCAAAGCGCACGGCGGCGCTGATCGCGGAGCGGACGCCCGGCCTCGGCGAAGACCGATGGTGCTTTGCGTTTCAGAGCCAGGGCATGGCGGGCGGCCCGTGGATCGGCCCCACCGTTGAGGACACGCTCACCGCCCTGCACGAGGGCGGCGCGAAGGCCGTGGTGCTGCAGACCATTGGCTTCCTGTGCGACCACGTGGAGATCCTGTACGACATTGATATCGCCTTCCGGGAGTTCGCCGCGGGGCTGGGGATGCGTTTGGAGCGGCCCGCATCGCTGAACGATTCGCCTCTTCTGCTAAAAGCGCTTGTGGACCTGGCGGAAAGCGGCTTCGAGCGCCTCCGGGCGGCGGAGCGTGCCATGGCCGCGCAGTGAAGCGCATCGCGGTTGTCGGCGCGGGTATTGCCGGGCTGGCCGCTGCTTATGAAGCTATAAAGCATCCCGGCTGTGAGCTGACGCTGTTTGAAGCGAGCGACCGTTTGGGCGGTACGGTCGAAACCGTCCACGAAGGCGGCTTCACGATTGAAACCGGCCCGGACTCCTGGGTGAGCGACCGGGGTGCCGCGCGTGAGCTGGCCGAGGAGCTGGGGCTAGGCGGCGAGATCATCCAGTCCAACGACGCCATCCGCCGCAACTACCTCCTGCAAGGTCGTGCGCTCACGCCCATGCCAGACGGCATGCGCATGGTGGTGCCGACACGCTGGGCTCCAATCTTGGAGTCGCCGCTATTCTCCTGGACTGCGCGGCTCGCTTACCTGCGCGAGCCGAAACGGGCGCAGGAGTTTAAGGAGCAGGCCGAGGCCCGGACCGAGGACGAATCCGTACGCTCGTTTGTGACCCGGCACTTCGGCACGGAAGCAACAGAAACCATCGCGGGGCCGCTGCTGGCGGGCGTGTTTGGGGGCGACATCGACTTCCTGAGCGCGGGCGCAGTGCTCGCCCCGTTTGTCCGGCTGGAACGGGAGCACGGCAGCCTTATCGCGCCGATTATGGCTCAGGTGGAAAGGGAGCGAGCCGCGGGCAAAAAGCCGCAGCCAGTGTTTACCACCGTACGGGGCGGGCTTGGGAGCCTCGTCACGCGCATCGCCGAAGCGCTTCCGCCGGGCAGCATTCGGAGGCGGACCCCCGTGTTGGCGCTGGCGCGGGAAAGCAGTGGGTGGCGGGTCACGACCGAGAAACACGGCGCGGAGCGTTTTGACCGGGTGGTACTTGCGGCGCCCGCGGACAGCACCCGCGCGCTGCTCGGTCCCGTGGACGCGGAAGCAGCGGCGCTGCTGCGGATGGAGAGCAGCTCGGCCATCGTCGTCGCCCTGTGCTTTGGGCCGGAGCAGTCGGCTAGGCTGCGTGTGCCGCGCGGGTTCGGCTTTCTGGTCCCGCCCGGCCGTGCCTTGAGCGATGAGCCGGAGCTGCTGGCCGGGACTTTTATGGACCAGAAGTTTCCCGATCGCGCTCCCGAGGGTTGCGTGTTCCTGCGCGGCTTCTTTGGGGGCCACGCTGCCCCACGCATGATGGACTGGGATGACGCCCGAATCGCCGAAGCGGCTCGGGCGCAGTTTGCGAAGCTGCTGGGGCCCTTGCCCGTACCGGCGCCCGCCGTGGTGCGCCGGTGGCCGCGTTCGTTGCCGCAGTACAGCGTGGGGCACCCCACGCGTATGCGCCGGCTCGGGGAAAAGTGTGCGCGCCTGCCCGGACTTGCGCTCACGGGCAACAGCTATCATGGGGTCGGGCTGCCCGCCGTCGTCCAACACGCGCGGGCAGCGGTGGCCGGGCTTTGGGAGAGCGAGCCGGCCGGGGACGCGCGGCAGTCCGCATAGGATGCACGTGGCAAACGATTTGCAGCCCGCTTTTTTCTCCCTGTTGCTTTTGCCACCCGGCGAAAGTACAAAGGTTGGGTTGCGGCTCGCCTGCTACTCAAGGCGGAATGTATCTGTTTAGATAAGTGAGGGTCTTTTCCTCCAAGAGCGCAATCCGTAGAAGGGTGGACTGATGAGGAAGGTTGCAATCGTAGGGGCCGGGCCTGGAGGCCTGGCGGCGGCGATCCTGCTCGCGCGCTCCGGCGTCGAGGTCACGGTGGTAGAAAAGCGGTCGCACGTCGGGGGGCGTACCTCCACGATCGAGCGCGACGGATTCCGGTTCGACACAGGCCCTACCTTCTTCCTGTACCCCCGGGTGCTGCGCGAAATCTTTCTCGCCGCCGGCTTTGACCTGGAAGCGGAAATCCCCATGGAGCGGCTCGACCCGCAGTACCGGCTGGTCTATGGCTCGGGGGGCGAGCTCCTGGCGACCCCGGATGTGGAGCGCATGACGGGGGAGATCGCGAAGCTGTGCCCGGGCGATGCGGATGGGTTTCGCCGCTTTCTGGTTGAAAACCGCGAAAAGCTCGAGAAATTTGTCCCGTTTTTGGAATCACCCTTTGAAAGCTGGCGCGACCTCCTACACCCTGACATGATTCGTCTGCTGCCGCTGCTGCGGCCCTGGCGTTCGCTCGACGCGGACCTCCGCTCCTACTTCAGCGATGAGCGCATCCGTCTGGGTTTCTCGTTTCAATCCAAGTACCTGGGCATGAGCCCGTTTTCCTGCCCGTCGCTGTTCTCGATTCTGTCCTTCCTCGAGTACGAGCACGGGGTCTTTCACCCCATCGGCGGTTGCGGCGCGGTGACGGAGGCGATGGCGCGCGTGGCTCGCTCGCTGGGTGTCAAGATTCTGCTGGATGAGGGCGTCGAGGAGTTGCTCTTTGAGGGCCGCAAAGCCGTGGGGGTGCGCACGGCGCAGCGCAAAATCGCCGCCGACTCCGTGGTGGTCAACGCGGACTTTGCCGATGCCATGCGCCGGATGGTGCCCGATCGCTTGCGCCGCAAGTGGACCGACAAGCGCATCGCGAAAAAGCGGTTTTCCTGCTCGACCTTCATGATGTATCTCGGCATTGAGGGTTTGTACGACGATGTGTCGCACCACACCATTTACCTGGCCAAGGATTACCGCCGGAACCTCCGCGATATCGAGGAAGACCACCGGCTTTCCGACGACCCTTCGTTCTATGTCCAGAACGCGGGTGTTACAGACCCGACGCTCGCAGCGCCGGGCATGAGCACCCTGTATATGCTGCTGCCCGTTACACACGACACCGGCTCCGTGGACTGGGCGAAGGAGGAGCGGCGGTTCCGGGCACTGGCCATCCAGCAGATGGAAAAGATCGGCATCACGGATGTGGAGCGCCGCATCCGCACGGAAAAAGTGCTCACGCCCTGCTCGTGGCGCGACGAGTACGGGTTGTACCGCGGCGCGACCTTTGCCATGGCGCACTCGCTCCGGCAAATGCTGCACATGCGTCCGCACAACCGCTTCGAGGATCTCGATGGGGTGTACCTGGTGGGCGGAGGCACCCACCCCGGCAGCGGTCTGCCGGTGATCTTTGAGTCGGCGCGCATTACTTCGCGGCTGCTGCTTGAGGACATGCACCTGGAGCCCAAATGGAACACCGAGCCGGTGATGCCGGGCACGCCGCCGCCCAACTCTGTGTTTGAGGCCGTGAGCTGACCCATGACGGGCCTTTCCCGCACGCCTGAAACGACCCACGAGCCGAGCGCAAAGGCGGCCGGATCTGCGCCGATGCGCACGGCGCAACGGGAATGGGCGCACACCCCTATCCGGGAGCGCCTCCGCATGCTGCGCTGCTTCCGCTCGGAGCTGGCCACCGGCGCGCGCGAGCTTGCGGCTACCGTGGGCACCGGCTATCCGGGAAGCCTCCATCGCCGGGATGCCGACACCCTGGCCGCCGAGGTGCTGCCCCTGGCCGAGGCTGCGCGCTTTCTCGAGCGGGAAGCGGAGTGGATTTTGCGTACGCGCCGGGAGGATACCCGCTCCCGGCCCTTTTGGCTGCGGAGCGTGGACGTGGAGGTCGAGCGCGCGCCGCTCGGGGTGGTGCTGCTGATCGGCCCCGGCAACTACCCTTTGTTTTTACCCGGCGCACAAACCGTCCAGGCGCTTGCCGCGGGCAATGCGGTGCTTTGGAAGCCCGCGCCCGCCGGGGTCCGCTGCGCGCACGCGATGCGCGTGATGCTGATCGCGAGCGGCATGCCGCCCGAGCTCCTGGCCGTGCTCGACCCCACGCCCGAGGCAGCGACGGAAGCAATCCGGGCCGGCGTGGACAAGGTGTTTCTCACGGGCTCCGCGACGACGGGCGAGGCCGTGCTCCGGGCGCTTGCCCCTTCGGCGACGCCGTCGGTCATGGAGCTTTCCGGTTGCGATGCTGTGTTTGTGTTGCCCGGCTCGGACCTTCAGCGTGTGGTGGACGCGCTGCTTTTCGGCTTGCGGCTGAATGGGTCAGCCACCTGCATGGCACCGCGGCGGGTGTTTGCCGCGCAGTCGGTCGCTGAAGAGCTGGAGCTGATGCTGGCCGCGGCGATGAGCGGACTCGCGCCGGTTCCCGTCGCGCAGCTCACACGCGAACACCTGCGAGATGTATTGGCGGAGGCCGCGTTCCTGGGTGCCCGGACTGTGCTTGACGGCTTTGAATCCTCCTCCGGAGCGAGCGTTGGGGCGACGCTGCTGGCGGAGGTGACGCCGGAGATGCGGGTGGCGCAGGCTGACCTGTTCGCGCCCGTGCTTTCGCTCCTGCGCTTCCGCAGTTTGCCCGACGCAGTGGTCATGCACGAGCGTTGTCCATATGCATTGACGGCGGCGATTTTTGGCCCGGAAAAGCAGGCGCGCACGCTTGCTCGCGATCTTACCGCGGGCACCGTGCTGCTCAACGATGTGATTGTGGCCACGGCCGACCCGCGCGTACCGTTCAGCGGGCGCAAACGCTCGGGCTTTGGCGCGACCCGCGGGCGCGAAGGGCTGCTGGAGATGACCGCGCCGCGCGCCGTGGTGCGCCAGCGCAGCAAAAGCAATGTGCCCTACCAGCCGACCACCCCGGCGCACGCTGCCTTGTTCGCGGGGTACCTGCGGGCCGCGCACGCGCACGGCTGGCGCAACCGGCTCCATGGGCTGCGGGCTATGGCGCAAGCGCTGCCCGGCTTGCGGCCGCCACGGCGCTAACGCAATGAGATTCGTACTCAGGAGAAAGATATGCGCATTGCAGTCATCGGTTCGGGGCTTGGCGGTTTATCGGCGGCGGCTACGCTTGCAGCCCGCGGTTACCAGGTTTCAGTGTTTGAGAAAAATCCCTGGCTCGGCGGCAAAGCCGCGGTGCTGGAGGAGCAGGGGTTCCGCTTTGACATGGGCCCGACGATCCTGATTCAGCCATCTGTGCTGCGTCGCATCTTTTGCGAGGCCGGCCGCAACTTGGACGACTATGTGGACATGGTCCGGCTCGACCCGCAGTGGCGCTGCTTTTTTGACAACGGCTCCGTGCTGGACTTGAAGGACGATGTGGACGCCATGGCGACCGCGCTGAACGCGCGCAAGCCGGGCATGGGTGACAAGTACGTACAGTTCATGCAGTATTCGCGCGAGCTCCACAGCATCTCCGACCGGTTTTTCTTTTGGAAGTCTGTCGGTTCCATCAAGGACACCTTCGACGTAAACGGCGCGTTCGATAAGCGCGTGCTGCGTGACTTGATGCAGATGCGCCTGGGCTCGACCGTCGGTGGAACCATCCGCAAATACGTTGAGGACCCGGACGTCGCGCAGATGCTCGACCACTACGTGCAGTATGTGGGCTCCTCCCCGGACGCGTCGCCGGCCATCCTGTGCTCGATCGGCAACATGCAGGCCGAGGAAGGGATTTGGTACCCGATGGGCGGCACCCGCGCGGTGCCGGAAGCGCTGGTGAAGCTGGGCCGTGAGTTGGGAGTCGAGTACTACACCTCGTGCGAAATCGAGCGGCTGCTCACCGAAAAGCAAGGCAAGCGCGAGCGGATTCTCGGGCTGATGACCACCGGTGGCGAGCGCTTCGAGTTCGACGCCGTGGTTTCAAATGAGGACTCGGTGCGCACCTATCGTGAACTGCTGGGCGGTGCCCCGGCCGAAAAGTTTGACCGCGCGCGCGGCTACGAGCCGGCATGCTCGGGCGTAGTTCTCTATCTCGGGCTCAACAAGCGCTACGAGCACTTGGCACACCACGACTTTGTGTTTTCGCGCGATCCGCACGAGGAGTTCCACCACATCTACGACCGGGGCGAGCCCGCGCCGGACCCCACCTGTTACATCGCGTCCACCTCCGGAACGGAACCCGCGACCGCGCCTCCGGGTGGCGACGCGTTTTACGTCCTGGTGCACACGCCGTTTCTGCGGCCGCACCACGACTGGTCGAAGATGTTTCCGCGCTACCGTCAGGTCATCCTCGACAAGCTGAAGCGTACGGCCGGGCTCACGGACATTGAGGACCGTATCGTTTTTGAGCGCGCGCTCACGCCGGTCGACATCCACAAGCGGTACAAGGTGCTGAACGGGGCCATCTACGGCCTGTCGAGCCATGGCCGCTTTCAAGGCGCTTTCAAGCCATCAAACACTTCAAGCGAAGTGGACGGGCTGTTTCTTGCCGGCGGCGCGGCGCACCCCGGCCCCGGCATGCCCATGGTGATGATGTCGGGCTGGATCGCGGGCGATGCCGTGGACCAGCGCTTCCGGGGCAAGGAGCCTGCGCTGCGCGCGCGCACCGATGCCGAAACGCTGCTGGCGCAGACGCGATGAACGAGGGGCGGAGGGCGCGGACTCAGTCCGTCGCCCCTTTGCGCCCTTCGCGCACACTGCTGCGCTTCTTCGATCGGTATCTATACTTCTTCTTTCGCCGCCACTTCCACGGGCTTCGCTTGGCCGGCGCGGAGCAGTGGGCCCGCGCACCAAGGCCCTTGGTCGTGTGCCTCAACCACCCATCCTGGTGGGACCCGCTCACGTCGATTCTCCTAAGCCGTTTCATCGCGAAGACCGCGGACCACTACGCGCCCATGGACGAGCGAGCTTTCGCGCGCTACGGCATTCTGCGGCGGCTGGGTTTGTTTCCGGTGGAACAAGGGACGCCGCGCGGCGGGGCGCAGTTTTTGCGCGCGGCATCCCACATTCTCGACGATAGGAATGCGGTGTTGTGGGTTACGCCGCAGGGCGGATTTACCGATGTGCGGACGCGCCCGGTTGAGTTTCGCCCAGGTCTCGATGCGCTTCTGCGCCGCATGCCGCACGTGGCCCTCCTGCCGCTTGCGATCGAGTACACCTTTTGGGACGAGCGCCTGCCGGAAGCGCTCGCGATGTTCGGCGAGCCGCTGCTGTTGCAAAGGGAGCGAAATGGGCGCGGCGAGAGGAGTCCGGGTGATGTGGCAGCGGAAGCGCTCGCGGCCACGCAGGATGCCTTGGCCGGGCTGGCCCGCCGACGCGACCCTTCCCTGTTCACCCCCGTATTGGCCGGCAGCGCGGGCACAAGCGGGGTGTATGGTGCCTGGCAGCGGCTGCGCGCACGGCTGCACGGCAAAACCTTTGAGCCCGAGCACACGGTGCATGGCCGCAGCGAGCGAAGCTAAACCGGGTGCACACCGTGGAGGCGCGCGATGAACGCTCCCTGGTACTCCCTCTTGATCGCCGGGGCCGTGGCTTGCTCGCTTGTGCCCTTGCTGTTCTTTGCCGTCAATTTATTCTTCTATCGCGCCCCGCGAGCGTCCGCGGGCAGGCTCCCGCCTGTTTCCGTCCTGATCCCGGCCCGGAATGAGGAAGCGAGCATCTCTGCCGCGGTTCGGAGTGTGCTTGCATCGCGCGGTATCGAGCTCGAACTGCTGGTGCTCGACGACGCTTCCCACGACCGCACAGGGGAGCTGGTGGCGGGGATCGCCGCGGAGGACCCGCGGGTTGCGCTCCATGCCGCGCCGCCGCTGCCCGCGGGCTGGAATGGTAAGCAGCACGCGTGCGCGGCGCTCGCGCGTCTGGCCCGGCACGGGCTCCTGTGTTTTCTCGACGCGGATGTGCGGCTTGCGCCGGATGCGCTCGCGCGCCTGGTAAGCGAGCTTGAAGGCCGCCGCCTGGATCTCCTGAGCGGTTTTCCTCGTGAAGAAACGGGCACATGGCTTGAAAAGCTCCTGCTGCCGTTGATCCACTTTGTTCTGCTCTGCTACCTGCCCTTGCCGTTCGCCATTGCGCGGCCGCGCTCGCCCGCATTCGCGGCCGGCTGCGGACAGGTATTCTTAGTCCGCGCAGGCGCTTATGCCGGCAGCGGGGGCCACGCGGCGATCCGGGAAACCATGCACGACGGCCTGCTGCTGCCGCAGTCGCTGCGCCGGGCAGGGTTCACCACCGGTTTGTGCGACCTGACCACACTGGGCCGCTGCCGCATGTACCGCAATGCGGGCGAAGTGTGGCGCGGCCTGGGGAAAAATGCAACCGAAGGCATGGCCGCGCCCGCCCGCATCGTACCCTTTACACTTCTTCTTTTTTTCGGGCAGGTTTTGCCCATTTTTCTGTTGGGATACGCCCTGTGGACAGGCAAGCCTTTACTGTGGCCGACGTTGGCGGTTGCCGCGGGCTATGCGGTGCGGCTGCTTTCGGTGTGGCGCTTCCGGCAAAGCCGGCTGGGGGCGCTGCTGCACCCCGTGGGTGTGTTTATTTTGCTTGTGCATCAGTGGTGGGCGCTGGCGGGCAAGCTTCGAGGCCGGCGAGCTGTTTGGAAGGAAAGAGCGTATGACGTGGGTTAGGACGCATCTACCGAAAACCGCGGGCTGGCTCGCGATCCCCTGCCTTTGCGCGGTGGCGGCAGCTCCCGCGCGGGCGGCGCAGCCCTCCCCGGCGGCGCCGGTCCCGGCAGCCCTCAGCAGCTCGCAACCGCCCAGCCGGCAGCTGGCCGCGGCGCGTGCGGCCTATTATGCGGCGCTCCAAGGCAAGTCCGATGCCGCCGAACAAGCGCGGGAACGCTTTGCAGCGCTGGTGCGCGAGCACCCTCAGGATCCGACGCTCCGGGCCTACTCGGGATCTCTCGAACTGCTGGAAGCGGCGCGCACCTGGGCTTTTTGGCGCAAGCACACGCTCAGCGTCGAAGGGCTGCACACCATGGATGCCGCCGTGGACGCCGACCCCGGCGACCTGGAAGCCCGGTTTGTGCGCGCGCTCACGACATGGCACCTGCCGTTTTTCTTCGGGCGCAAGCAACAAGCGGAAGCGGACCTGCAGTTCCTCGGGCCGCGGGCGGAGCAGGCCGCCCACACCGGCGCGCTGCCTCCTCCGCTGGCCGCGGCCGCGCTCGATTACTGGGGCCAGGTGCTCGCGGATCGCGGCGACGCTCCTCGCGCGCGGGGTGCCTATCTTGCCGCCGTACGGGTCGACGGCGCTAGTCCGGGCGGTGCGGATGCCCGGAAGCGTCTTCGCTGACCCCCGGCGCACGGCCTCCCGCGCGCAGGTGGCGCGCCACCACGAAAAGCGGTCTGCGCTTGACCTCTGTGTAGACGCGCCCCAGGTATTCGCCCATGATGCCGAGCGAGATCATCTGTAGCCCGCTCAGGAACAGCACACCGATAAACAAAGTAGCCCAGCCCTGCACCCATTGCCGCGTGAGCAGGCGCACGGCAAGCGCGTACACAATCCCGAGAAGGGCTAGAAACGCCGCGCCGAAGCCGAGAAACGTGAGCACGCGCAAGGGCAGGGTGGAGAACGAAAAAATGCCATCCAGGGCGAGGTTGATCATCTTGCGGAGCGGGTACTTGGTCGTGCCCGCCACCCGCGCGTCGCGCTGGTAAGGCAGTGCCACCTGTTGAAAGCCCACCCACGCGCACATGGCCCGCAGCAGGCGGTGCCGCTCCGGCATTGCGAGCAGCGCGTCGACCACCCGCCGGTCCAGCAGCCGGAAGTCGCCCGTGTCAAGCGGGATCTCCACGTCGGAAAGCCGGTGAATAACGCGGTAGAAAGCCTTGGCCGTCCAGAGTTTAAAGCGCGACTCCCCGGCGCGGTAGGCGCGCACGCCGTAAACCACATGCGCGCCCCCGCGCCACAAACGCACCATCTCCCCAATCAGTTCCGGAGGGTCCTGGAGGTCGGCGTCCATGATGACGACGGCGTTCCCGGAAGCAAACTCGAGACCCGCGGAGACCGCGAGTTGGTGGCCAAAATTGCGCGCGAGCTGGATGACGGCGACGTGGGGGTCGCTCGCGTGCAGAGCGTGGAGCAGGGCCGGGGTCGTATCCCGTGAGCCGTCGTCGATATAGACGACTTCATAGGGCTCGCCCACGGCCGCGAGCGCAGCGCAAAGCCGCTGGTGGCAGGGGGCGAGGCTCGCTTCCTCGTTGAAGCAGGGCACGATCACGCTTAGCATTCGCGCTCCTACCTTGCTGCCCTGCGCACACACACGGCATAAAAGCCGTGCTGCGTACACCCCCACGCGGCCGCTTGGGAGGCGAGCAGGCTTGCGGCCGCGGCCAGGGGCTCCGGCGTCGCGCTGCCGGGGTCAGCAATAAGGATGAAATCCGCGAGCCGGAGAGCGGCCGCTTTTTGCTCTGGATGGCTGTTCAGTTCACGGAGGTAGCCGGCGTTTTCGGAATACGCGTTTGGGGTGACGTCGCGCATCAGGCCCGCGCGCCCGTTTTCCCGAATGGGCAGGATGGTGAGCTGCAGCCAAGGCGTGTTCAGGAGCACGTCGCCGTGCGTGGTAAAAGCGCGCACCCCGCTCCAGAAGTTGAGGGCCCACCAGGTATGGGTGGCTGCGCCGTTTAGGCTGTCCAATGGCTGCAGAAGCAGCCCGCGGGCGTGCGGGGGCAGCGGGGCACGCTCGATCGCCGCTTGTTCGCGCGCAACGGGACGCAGGTACACGAATGCAAAATACAAGCTGAGCAGGCCCAGCCCAAGGCCGAAGCCCGCGATGCTCCTCTGGGTAGCTCGCCCCGTGGGGAGCGCGGCTGTACAGGCCGCCCCTATGAGCCAAACCAAGTACCACATGCGCACCGCAAACACGGCCGAGCCGTTCAGGCTATTCGGGAAAAAGAGAGACGCGGCTAGAAATACGACACTGGCGGCGAGAAGCCTATCCGCGGCGCTCATCGCGTTTTCCTGGAAGCGCCGGTACAGCCCCGCCCGCAGGAGAAGAATGACGGCGAACGGCAGCATTGCAACCATCAAGACCTGATAAGTCCAGCCGATCAGGGAGTGTACTTGGAAATAGCTGACATATACGCCCTCGATCAACCAGCGCAGGAAAGGCAGGTGAAAGTAAATGTCATGAACCGAGCCGGCTACAGTGGACTTATCCGCGATCAAGAGTGGGAACAGAAAAGCGATGCAGGACAGAGCCCAGGCGATTGCTTGGGTTCGAGGGAGCCGGAATGTGCGGTGCCGACGCAGGCCCGCAAGCAGCTGGAAGCATAGGTCCAGTCCGGTAATGCAGATAAGCGCCATGAGGGGAACCGGATGAGCCAGGACTTGCAGCACCAGCGTAAGAGCAAAAGCCGCAAGATAACCTGGTGCGCGTGTTCCGGAGCCAAGGCGCACATAGTACGCGAGCGAAAACAGGAGCAGCCCGCAGCCCAGGGTGAAGTTGAAGAAGCCCGCGGAAAACGGCCAGGAGAACAGCAGGGGAAACACAAGCAGGGAAGCCGCGGAGGCACCGGGTCCGAGTGCCCGCGCCAAGGTGCGGAAGCCAAGGGCGACAGTCGCCCAGATCAGTCCGCCGACTATCTTCTCCGCCGCGTCCATGGAAAACCGTTTTTCCAGGAAGATAAGCAGGTAGTAGTGCAGGGAATAGGGCTGGAGCAGGTGGCGGATCGCATAGTAGTGCTGGTATAGGGGAGACCGGTGCATGGCGACTTTCCAAAAGACGGTGGAAAGATAGGTGTGCATGGGGCCGTCGCCGTTCGGCAGGAGGGGCAGCGTAAGTAGAAAGAACTCAAAGAATAAAAGCAGGATCCAAAAAAGTAGTTCCAACACGCGGGTGTTTGGTGTGGAGCGCACTTGCGGCGGCTTGGGATCGATAGCCGGAGAGGTGGCCATTACAAACTCCTGACGCTTGCTGTATATGTGCCGGCCGGCATAGGAGGTGCTAGCTCTTAAGCGGCTTGCGGGCAAAGTACCACAGGGAAAACGCAAGCAGCGCGAACATCAGGACAGACACGCCGTCGTGGTAAAGAAATGTGTGCGGCATGCCGTTGAACGCTGCCCGTCCGGTCGCGGCTTCGTACAGCTTAAGCACCACGCCCAGCAGCCCGATGATGCCGCCCGCCGCAATGAGGCCGCTCGCGTACAGCGAGCCCGGGCTGATTTCGCCGCCCAGCTCATCCGCCTGGTCCCCGGCCCGGTCGATCATCCAGCGCACGACGCCGCCCGCGAAGATCGCCAAAGTTGTTGCGATCGAAAGGTATGCCCCCACGGCAAAGGAAAGCGAGCGGATGCCCAGCAGCTCCACCGCGACGACCAGAAAAACGCCCAACAGCACCAGCCCCCACGGCAGCTGGCGGGTCAGGATGCCGTTGATCACCGTCGCCATGAGCCGGGCCTGCGGTGCCGCGGCTTTTTCGCTCCCGATGCCTTGGATCCACTGCACCGCGATCCTGCCCGTCGCGGGGTCGTACAGGTATTTGCCGTCGGCCAGGTCGTGCGAGCCGAGTGCGTTGAGGAGGATGTACTGCCCACCCGCGCGCTCGTCGCTCCTGCCGCCGCCCAGCAGCACCCGAATGTGCGCGCGCGTGAACCGCCCCTGCACCTCGACGCCTTGATGCGGCACGCTTATGTTCCAGGATTTGTCGGCGGCGCGGAACTCCTCAAGCCCTCGGTTCATCGCGTTGAGCGTCCCGCCGATCGCGATGGTGGACACGACGACGCCCACCATGAGCGCGAGCTGCTGCTTCCAGGGCGTCGCGCCGATCAGGAAGCCGGTTTTCAGGTCCTGCGAGGTGTCGCCCGCGTTGGCCGCCGCGATGCACACCACGCCGCCGATGGTGAGGGCGAGCGCGGCAAAGGCGGGGGCGGTCCAGCCTTTGACGAGAAAGATCGCGGCGGTCGCCATGAGAGTCGCGATCGTCATGCCCGAGAGCGGGTTGGCCGATGACCCGATCAGTCCCACAATGCGCGAGGAAACCGTCACGAACAGAAAGCCGAACACGACAATCAGCAGCGAGGCCGCGCCATTCGCGAGCAGCGTGGTTTGCGCGCCGGGCACCGGCTTGAAGGTGAAGAACAGGAACAAGCACACCACCAGCAGCACGGAGCCGCCCCCGACGACCCACGGCGGCAGGTCCCGGTTGGTGCGGCCGACGGCAGCGGCCTCGGCGGCTCGGTTGCGGCGGCGGATGTTTGCGAATCCCTGCCGCAGCGCGCCGAAGATGGTGGGCAGGGTGCGCAGCAACGTCAGGAGCCCTGCGGCGGCCACCGCGCCCGCGCCCATCGGCCGGATATAGGTGGACCACAGGTCCGACGGGCCCATCTGCGCGATGGGTTTGGTGCCCGGATAGAGCGGGGCGGCCACGTGGGAGCCGAAAAAGTAGATTGCCGGCATCAAGACCAGCCAGGAAAACACGCCGCCCGCGAAAATAGTCCCGGCCACGCGCGGGCCGATGATGTAGCCCACACCAAGGTACTCGGGCGTGGCGTCGCAGCGGATGGCTGCACCCCGTAGGATGTGCTGCGCGCCCCAGTCCGGTTCATAGTTCGGGGTAGAAGGCCAAGCGCCGAGAAGGTTTTCGTTCTGAAACAGCGTGTATACCGCGCCCAGGCCCAAGCCCCAAAACACCCGGCTCGCGAAAGACCCGCCCCGCTCGCCCGCAAGCAGCACATCGGCGCAGGCCGCGCCTTCAGGGTAGGTCAGCACGCCGTGTTCTTCGACGATGAGCTGGCGGCGCAGGGGAATCATGAACAGCACGCCCAGCCACCCGCCCAGGAGGGCAAGGATAAAAATGCGGGAATATTCGAGGTCAAAGCCCAGGAAAATAAGCGCGGGGAGGGTAAAGATCACGCCCGCGGCGATTGACTGCCCGGCATTGCCGGTGGTTTGGACGATGTTGTTTTCAAGAATGGACGCCCGGCCTAGCGCGCGCAGCACGGAAATGCTCAGCACGGCAATGGGAATAGACGCGCCGACTGTGAGCCCCGCGCGCAGCCCCACATACACCGTCACCGCCCCGAACAGGAGGCCGAAGAACGAGCCCAGCAGCAACGCGCGCGCCGTCAGCTCCGGGCGGGTTTGGTCGGGCGCGACAAAAGGGCGGAATGCTCGGGTGTCCGGAGCTGCCGGGGTGCTTGCCATGCGGAACGTAAATCTCCAGGCGCGCCGGCCTGCAAAGCGCCGGCGCACCCCGGAGTGTATCAGGCTGCGTGCTGCTTAGGGGCGGGCAAGCCGCACCGACAGCGGTACGGGCTGCGGCGCGAGTGTGCGCCGCGGCTCCGGGCGGCTTCTGCCGAAGCGGCGCACCCGGCGCCACCAGGCGGCAACGATGATGCCGAAAAGCGGAAGCGTCATACCGACCGCGCCAAGCCAGTTGCCGACCAGGCCCATATGGAAGTGGCGCACAAGCACGAAACTGAGTGGAACGCCGATAAGCCAGGTACAGCCGGTGGAGGCGAAGAAGGGCAGCTTTGTAAAGCCCAGCCCGCGAAGCGCCCCCTGCAACACGACCTGGATGCCGTCGAACACGCGGTAAGACGCGCAAATAAAAAAAATAGGGGTGGCAGCCGCGACCACTGCGGGATCGTTGGTGTAAATACCGGCCCAGGTGCGCGGCGCGGCGATGAAAAGCAGGGAAGCAATGAGCATTGCCCCACCGCTTAGGGCCACGCTTGCGTAACCGGCGCGGCGCACCTGATCGCCATCGTCGCGCCCCGCGCCCTGGCCGCTGCGCACGGCCGAGGCTGCCTGGATGCCCTGGGGAACCATGCTGCAGAAGGCATTCAGGTCGATCAGCACCTGATTGGCCGCGAGCAGCGTGACGCCTAAGGTACTGGTAAGCACGGTTGAAAAGCTGGCGAGCGAAAGGTCGCCGAAGTATTGGAGGCCGATGGGCCAGCCGACATGGTACAGATCGCGCAAACGGCGCAGGTCGGGCCGCCATGCGCCGGGGCGCAGCTTCACCGGCGCTTGCCGCAAGGAGATGGCCAGCGAGATGACGAGCAGCCCCAGCATATACATCCTGACGACACAGGTTGCCCAGCCGGAGCCCGCGATGCCGTAGGCGTGAAAGCCGCCGTGGCCATAGATAAACAGCCAGTCGAAAAGCCAGTTGACCAGGTTCGCGGTGAGCAGCGAGATCATGACCCAGCCCGGGCGGTCGATGGCCTGGAGGTAGTGGCGCACGGCCATGTACAAGAGCAGGGGCGCGGCCGACCAGCGCAGCGCGGCCATGTAGTGCTCGGTGATCGCGATTAGCTGCGGGTCCACATGGATGAGCGTGAGCGCGTGGGGCGCGAGCGTGGACAGGATCATGACCACCGGCGTGCAGACCGCGACCACAAACAGCGACTGTACCAACGAAAACAGCCCGTCCTCCGCATCGCCGCGTCCAAAGGCCTGCGAAACCAGGGTGTCAAGCCCGAACAGAAGACCGACGCCCGCAAACAGGATGGCGTAGAAGATGCTGTTGCCGAGCGAGGAAGCCGCGATCGCAAGCGCGGAGTGGTTTTTGATATGGCCGACCATGATGGCGTCCACTATGTAGGTGGACATCCAGCCGAGCTCGCCGAGCGCGAGCGGCGCTCCCAGCCGCGTGGTCAGTCGCAGCTCGGAGCCGAAGGAGTGGGATGGAATGGCGCGAGCGTCCCGCTGGGGTCGACTGCTTCCTATGGTCATGTGTTGGTTCCGTACGCCTCAAACTATGAACTCGTCTGACGGCTGCGACCACGAGCGGAGGTGTCCGGCCAGGTGGAAGTAGCGTTGGCAGGGTAAACGCGCCTGGGGAACAGGCGAGTGTTGTGATGCGGCGCAGGCGTTCTCTGGCGCATTTTGGGACGCGACCGTATACTCTGTGGCAACTGGACGCAGGCCGGAACGGGCCGACGCCGTCCAAAGCGAGGTGAACCTTTACGAGCCGGATGCTGCCGCTCCCGTTGCCGCCGAAGCACCGCACCCCCGGTGAGGAGGGCGCGCGGTGGCGTGCGATCGCGCGGGTGCTGCGAAGTCAGATGGATTCGCTCGGTATCGCCGTTTTCCCTGCCCCCTGCGCCATCTGCGATACCCCGCTCGCGCGCCTCAGCCGCGCCCCCATCTGCGGCGCTTGCTGGGCCGATCTCCCCCCTCAAGTTGGAACCCTGTGCCTGCGCTGCGGCGAAGCGCTGGGCGCGCACCTGTTCGCGAGCGAGGACCGGGCCCCCGGCGACTGGCTGTGCCGCCCGTGCCGGGTTGTGCCCCCCGCGTTTGAGCGGGCCGTGGCGCACGGCCACTACCGGGGGAACATGCGCACATTGCTGCATCTGCTCAAATATGACGGCATCGAGCCGATCGCCCGGCCGCTGGGGGCGCTTATGGCGGCGCAGGTTGCCGCGCTGCCCGGCTTGCCGCGGGAGATGACGGTGGTGCCCGTGCCGCTGTTCGCCGGCAAGCGGCGGCAAAGGGGGTTCAACCAGGCCGAGCTGCTGGCGCGGTCGCTGGCGCATGCCCTACGGAAACAGGGGCTGCGTTTCCGCGTGGAAACCGGCCTGCTCGCCCGCCGGCGTGCCACCGAGTCGCAGGCCGCTCTCTCGCCGTCCGGGCGGCGGCGCAATCTCCAGGCTGCCTTTGCCGTGCCCAAAGCCGACAGCGGAGGGAAGCCGCTTGAAGGGCGCGACCTGCTGCTGATCGACGACATTTTCACGACGGGAGCCACGGCAAGGGCCGCTTCCGCCGCGCTGCGCCGCGCCGGTGCGCGCGAGGTTTGGGTTGCGACCGCCGCCCGGGCGCAAAAGCAGGAGTTCCTGGAGACCGTTCATGCCGTGGAAACGCCCATGGAGGCAGATGTGGCTTTCTGGGGTTAACAGCTTTGAGAGGCCACCGCAACGAGGGAGTCGGTTCGAGGAGAAAACATGTCGCTCGGGAAAAGCACAATCCATACGCGCAAAGGAAAGCTGGTCCGTGACGCGCACCCAAGCCGGGAGCACGGGGCCGGCGCGCCGGGGGACGATCGCACCCTGCCGTTCCAACAGCCGATGCAAACACCCGTTCTCGTTTTGAATGCCTCCTACGAGCCCATCAATATCTGCGGCGCGCGCAGGGCTCTGGTGCTCGTATTGAAGGGCGTTGCGAAGACCGAAGAAGAGCAGGGTGCGACCCTCCACGCCGCCCGCGTCCGTATGGCCTTGCCTTCCGTCATTCGGCTGCTCGAGTACCGGCGCATCCCGCACCAGACCCGCGCCTTGTCGCGCAAAAACATCCTTCTGCGCGACCGCAACACCTGCCAATACTGCGCCGAGGTGCTGCCCGCCGCCGAGCTTACGCTCGATCACGTGATTCCGCGGTCCCGCGGCGGCGCGAGCACCTGGGAAAACCTCGTCGCCTGCTGCCACAGCTGCAATCGCCGCAAGGGCAACCAGCTGCTCCATGAGCAGGACACGATGAAGCTCCTGAGGGAACCGCGGCCGTTCTCGCTCCACACCTCGCGCCATATCATGCGCATGATCGGCAACTCCGACCAGAAGTGGCGCAAGTACCTTTACTACTGACAGGAGCCCCCGGGCCGGCTCGCATTCCTGTGGCAGCGGCATGGGAGTTTTGTTCGCGGCGGACAGCTGCGGCAACGTGCCTGAAAAAGCTTGCCGGACTCGACTTCCAGTGAGCTGTGTTCGGGCACGGCAAGCCGATGGAACAAAACGCAGCCAAACAGTTCCGGAAACGGCGGATGGACGGTTGAAGCGGCCGCTTTCTAGCTGCAAGCCGCCGCTTGGGTAATGACGCGTCATGAAAACGTCACCAATTGTTTACGTGAGAGTAAACAATTGCTCGCAGGATGATTGAGGCCACCGGAAAGCGATTTGCGGTGCGCAACCGCTGCCGTCAGTTCCAAACGAGGGAACGTCCGCCAAGCCGCAGCCTCGACCCCATTCACGTTTTCTACCGCCCTGTCCATGCCGAAGCGGTTTGGTACCGCCGACCGGCATTTCTTAACAGCGTGATCACCCCCCGGAGCACCCAGCGATGTTTAAGAAAGCAGCTCGAAGCACGTCCGGTATCGGACGTTTCTACCCGTTCGCCGGACTGATGGTGGCGGGACTCAGCGTTCAGGCTTTGGCGCAGTCCGCGCCGTTTCCGACCTACACTACCGGAGCGCAGCCGGACGGCTCGTTTGTCGTGAGCAGCGGTCAGGTCATCACCCCCGCCGGCACACAGGTCGACCTCGGTATCAGGGTCCGCGCCAAGGCCGTAGCGCTGAATCCGAATGCCGGCACCCACACCGCGGCCGTCCTCACCATGGGGGCGGCGGAAGCCGTCGAGGTGTTTGACACACGCACCGGCGAGGTGCTGCAGAACTACATCACCTTTGGAATGGACCCGAGCGGCAGTTACAACGGGATCGCCTACACGCCGGACGGCAAGCACCTCCTTTTCAGCCAGGACAGCAGCCATGTCGCCATCGCCAACGTTTCCGCGGAGGGCCTGTTGAGCGATCTCGTCCAGGTAAGCGTGCGCCGGACAATTCCTTTATCCAGTGCTTCCTGAACAGTCCGCCGGCCGACGGCTCTCCATGCGGCACCCTTTACAACACTGCCACTTCGTATCCCGGCGGCCTTGCGGTCTCCCCGGACGGCACGAGCGCGTATGCGCTGCTGAACCAGAACAATACCCTCGCCAAAATCGACCTGACATCGGCCGATCCCAAGGAGGGTCAGCAGATCCGGGTAGGCAACGCGCCGCACAGCATCGTGATCAGCAATGACGGCAAGACCGCCTATGTCAGCAACGAGGGCGGACGGGTCGCGACGGCAGCGGACTTCCAGATCAACTCGGCCGGAACGGAGATCGTTGCCGACCCGGTGGTCGGTGCCGCGACGACCGGTACTGTTTCCGTGGTCGACCTCCCGTCGATGACGGTCACCGCGAACATCGCGACAGGCCTGCACCCGACCGGGATGGCGTTTTACAACAACCGGCTCCTGGTCGCCAATGCGTACAGCGATTCCGTCTCGGTCATCGATACGAG
Organism: Acidobacteriaceae bacterium; assembly: GCA_965218545.1. GTDB lineage: Bacteria > Acidobacteriota > Terriglobia > Terriglobales > Acidobacteriaceae > EB88. The sequence goes on from CBDCLB010000004.1 coordinate 131,600, forward strand.
CACCAATAAGGTGGTACGGACGATCCCCATTTCGATCCCCATTTCGGTGCCCGGCCAAGGCGCGGCGTATGGGGCGGCACCGGTATCGATCGCGGTCGACGCCCAGCTCGGCGCGGCTTTCGTCGCCTGCTACAACGCCAATGCGATTGCTGTCGTCAATCTGAACTCCACCGACGCGAACCCTGTCGTGGGTGCCATTCCGGTCGCCTATGCGCCCGCATCGGTTGTGCTGGACAAGAGCAGCAACCAGCTGATCGTCGCCAACGATAAGGGGGTCGGGACCCTTTATTCGTTTGAAACCGACTATAAAGTCACCGACTACAACAGCCACCAGGACAACGGCACGGTCAGCATCGTTCCCTTGATCCCCCTGGCACAACCCGGGGCGTTGGCCAAAGCAACGCAGCAGGTGTACTACAACAACCACTGGGATCTTACGCAGAATATCCAGTCGGCCGCGGGCGGTAGCCGGGACAAACCCCCAGTCCCCATCCCGTCCAACATCGGCGACCCGTCGTCCATCAAGCACGTCTTCCTGATCATCCGTGAAAACCGTACCTACGATCAGATTCTCGGCGATGTCACTGCCGGCAACGGCGACCGATCGTTGGCGGTTTTCGGAGGAAAAGACACGCCCAACGTGCATGATCTGGTGAAGCGCTTTCCGCTCCTGGACAACTTCTACGACCCGAGCCGGCAATCGGCTGACGGCCACCAGTGGATCACCGAAGCATTGGCTCCCTACGCCAACGACATCGAGTCGCCCGACTGGAACCGCAGCTACCCCGGCGGAAGCGCAGGCGATGCGCTCGTTTACCAAAAGAAGGGCTTCCTCTTTTCCGAGGCTTCCGCCGCGGGTCTGCCGGTCAAGCTTTACGGCGAATACTCGGAGAATAATATCTTTCGGCAGCCGAACGGATCCACCGACGAGCCGAGCTGGACCCAGTTCTACGCCGACTCGCAACGCTTCGAATCGGGCGCGGAGCCCACCCTGTACTACCAGAACACCGTCCAGGCACAATCCACCATCCCGGCGGTTTCCAACCACCTGGCCGCTAACTTTCCGGAGTTCGACCTGGGCATCCCCGACCAGTTCCGAGTCGACCTATGGCTGCAGGACTTCAACAAGGATGTCGCTGCCGGCAGCGTACCGGCGTTGAGCATCCTGTGGATCATGTGCGACCACACCGGCGGGCCGCCCACCGCCGATGCTGAACAGGCCGACAACGACCTGGCCGTCGGGCGCATGATCGACTCCATCAGTCACAGCAGCGTATGGCCGTCCTCGGCCATTTTCATCGAGGAGGACGACGCACAAAACGGTGTCGACCATGTGGACGGGCACCGCAGCCCGGGCTACATCGTCAGTCCATACTCTGTGCAGAACGGGCCCACCGACCACACCTATTACACCCAGGTCAACATGACGCGGACGATCGAGCAGATTCTGGGCCTGCCGCCCATGAACCAGTTCGACCTGGTTGCGTCGCCGATGAGGACGGCGTTCGTCACCGGCACACCTCCGGCGAGCAACTTTCTGCCGTGGACCCATGTGCCTAATCAGGTTCCGCTGGATCAGGGTGTCACCACAACCATTGCGGCCGACCGGACATTGAGTCCCGCGGCGAAGGTCATGAAAGCAGCCTGGATGAAGAAGAAGAAACAGGTCTTTGCGGGTAAGCTCACCAAACCCGACTTTGAAGATCCGGACACCGTCAATCACCTGAACTGGTATATGTCCACCGGCTGGACGAGGCCCTATCCCGGGGAAAGCAGGGTCCGTCCGCCGAGTGAGTTCAGAAAGCCTGCGCCGGCTACCCCCGACATGGACGACTAAACAATCACGCAGGAGCTGTATCTGCCGGGGCTTCCCGTTCCAAGGAAAAGCCCCGGCGCGATGCGGCCTTCCCTAACCGGCTTACTGCGGCTTTGTGCCTTGGGGCGGCGCGGGCTTGGTGCTGTTGTCCTTTTCTACTTCCTGCCCGTCATAGGTGATCTTGACCGACGAGCCGAAGCGCTTGTATTTCGAGTACTTCACGATTTCCTTCATGTGCACGTCCTGGTTCATGTAGCCGTTGCCGCCGGAAAAATGCAGGACGCCGTCGCCCTTGGTATAGACCGGGAACCAATACTTGCCGTCGATCTGCTGCCGAAAGGTAATGAACGGCGGCGACAGGTCTTCGTGGCCCTTGCGCGTGTCGTCGGGCACGTTTTTGCCGTCCGTCACCACAATCTGGTAATCCGTCGCATCGACCCAGATGCGGCCCTGGAAGTACCGATGATTCTTCTCGATCACCTTGGGCTTTACGTCGAAGACATAGGTCGGCACCTCGTCCACAGCCTGCTTGCCGACGTAGGTTACATCGTACTGGCCCACATCTTCCTTGGTCAGCACGAAGGGCAGCCGATGCTCGATGTCCTGGAAGTCTGCGGGGGACATCATCACGCGTTGTAAGGTGCTTTCGGGGGCTTCCACCACGTGCTCATACAGCTTGCCGTCGGGGTCGGCGCTGATGTCCGTCACCTGGTAATATTCGCCGTCCACCTTGCCGGTATCGTCGTCGATCGTGTCTAGACGCACGCTGCGCTCGTAGGTGTAGTTGGCGAGTGCAATGCGGAACTCAGACTCTTTTTCCGTAAACTTATCGATGATCTGCTGCGCCGGAATGGGCGGGGGTGTCAGGTCAAGCTTGCCGAAGCCTGAGTCGAGCGGCATGGGCGTGTAGCTGACCTGCGCGAGGGCAGGGGCCGCCAGGGAGCCCGCGAACAGGGCTCCGAGCAGGATGGGACGCAAGGGGAAGCGGGGCACGGGCTGGGGTCTCCTTCTTATTAAACGCAGCCGCGCTCGGAAAGATTCGCGACCCGCGCGCAAGCTAGGGCTGCCGGATGAAGTAAGGATCCCGCGCTGCGATCGTTTGCACGTCCACAGCAGGGATCTCCGTGCCCAGCTGCGCGTTGAGCGCCTGGATGAACTGATTTGCGAACAGCGCGTACCCGGTGTTCGTGGGGTGGATGCCGTCGAGCCCAAACAGGCCGCCCAGGTAGGCGGTCGAAGCGGTGCGTCCGTTGAGGGTCACCCCGCTTGCGGCCAGGGTATCCACGTAGCCGTGGAGGTCGACGAGCACCCCGCCCACCGCGGCCACCTGCGCGGCGATCGTTTGGTTATAGCTGTCGATTGTGGCGCGCGCGGCAGCGATTTCAGACGGGGTCAGCACTTCGCTGGGTGGGAGCGGCGTGGGATACCGGCCTGCGATGAGACCTTCCCAACCAGTCTTCAGGTCGCCGAGCCCCTGCCAGTTCAGCAGGTCTCCGGGTTGAATGCCGAAAGCCGCGCTGAAAAAGAAACTGGGGATGTGGGTATACGCGGCCATCTCGCCGAGAACCTTGGAGGCCGGCGTCATGTATGGGAGCTCCGTCACGTCCGGGATGTCGGCAACGACGAGGTGAGCCGCAGGCGCACCGGTGTGGAGCGCCTGGATCAGCTCCGCGAGCTCCGCCGCGAACTCTGCCGGGGGCGTCATTTCGGCCGGATCGCCCATGCCATCGGCCTTGAGCGCGTCGTTGTTGCCGATCCAAAGAAGGATGGCCGTGGGCTTAAGGGCAAGCGCCTGCTCCACTTGCGTTCCGCCGCTGCCGAGCACCAGCGCCGTCATGCGCTCCTGCCCATTGGCCGGGTTGCCCACCGGCCGGGTTTGGAGCAGGTCTTTTACAAACGCGCCCGGCACTGCGAGGTCGTCCGGCAGCACGCGCGGATTTTCTCGGCCTTGTGTTGCGCCCGGAGCTTGTTTGAGAACCGGGGGCAGTCCCGGCTCGACGAGGGAATAAACACCTGGGAAGCCGGGCGCGCCCACCAAGGGCAGTTGCAGCCGAAACCCTGCTTGCTGGGCAAGCAAGGAAGCCCAGCCGTTCGGCTGCTGCGCATCGAGGAGGCTGCCGTTTTGAAAGCCGGCCGAGGCCGAGTCGCCCAGCACCGCCACCCGGCTCAGGGGGCTGGCCGGCGGTGCCGGCGGGAGCTCCGGTCGCGGGCTCCCGGTCTGGGCAGGGGCAGCGTGGCCGGCGAGCAGAAGTGCCGGAAGCAAAACGGCGGGAAAGAGGATTTGGCATTTGGTCTTGGCTTGCGAGGTGCTTCGCATCTTCAGGAACCTTCAGAAGTGCAGATTTGGGGACGGGGAATGAATAACACGAAAGTTGTAGACCACCGCGTAGAAAATGCACGCACATGTCGCGAGCTCTCACCAGGGGAGCGGCGGCCCGCTAAACTTTAGTAACTCTGGCATGATGGGCAGAGAGGGAAGCGCAATGGCCTGGAAAGCCCCGCGTGCGCGGGAGCCTTTGGATGAAGCGGCGCTGTATGAGTACGCGATCGGCGCGCTGGGCCGCCGCATGCGCACCGTCGCGGAGCTGCGGCGGCTGATGCTCCCGCGCGTGGAAAAGGGAGAAACCGGGGCTGCCAAGGCCGACGCGGTCCTCGCGCGGCTCAAGGAGCAGCGCTACCTGGATGATCAGGCGTTCGCGGTTGACTACACACGTCTGCGCCAGGAAGGGTCAAAGCTGGGCCGCCGCCGGGTGCAGGGGGACCTTCAGCGCAAAGGGGTCCATGGCGAGCTGGTCGCGGCGACCCTCGACGAAGCCTATGGGCAGATAGACGAGGCCACGCTGGCCCGGCAGTTTATCGAGCGCAAGCGCATGCGCAAGCCGGAAAATGAGAAAGAATCGGCGCGGGTCGTTCGGCGGCTTCTCGCTGCAGGTTTTTCGCTCGGGACAGCTTACAAGCTGCTCCGCGCCTGGGAAGTGCCGGAAGAAGCGCTGGAAAGCTTGCGGACGGCCGAGGGACCGGACGAAACATCGGGTGAGGACGGGTTGTGAATGGTGCCGGGAGGGGGGGTCGAACCCCCACGAGGTTGCCCTCGGCGGATTTTGAGTCCGCTGCGTCTGCCAGTTCCGCCATCCCGGCCAGGAAGGTGAGCCCGGTTAGTATCTCACAGCTGGAGCTGCGGGTTTACGCGCCGTGGACGAGTTTCCAGGCCGCGTCCGCTGTGGCGCGGGCTTGGGCGCGGGCGGCCGCAGTCACCTGCGGACGGCGGCGCATCTCGAAAAAGTTGAGCCCAATGGCGCGCTTCGAGGCGCGGTCGGGCTGGAAGAGCAAAGTCCGGCTGCCCCCGGCCGCAAGCGCCTGCCGCTCCCGGCCGATCTGCGATCCGGGTTTGGAGGGAAGGCCGAGCGGGTCAAGGATGAGCACACGCTCGCAGCCCTCGGCTAAGGTGGCGTTGGTGGTCGAACCGATGCCCCCGTCCATCCAGGTGCGGCCCTTGGCGTGGACCAGCGGCAGCGTGCACGGCATGGCGCAGCTGGCGGCGACGGCGGTGGGCAGGGGGACGCCGGCTTCCGCGTCCCAGGCCTCGAACTCGCCGGTACGGGCGTCGATGACAGTCGCCAAGAAGTGCGCCCGGGAGGGCCAGTCGCCGGCGGGGTAGAAGCGCGCGATGAACTCGACCCACTCCTGCTCGCCGGGAACCGCGGCGCGGAGGGCACTCCGGCCCATCGACTGGCGGAAACCTTGCATGCCGCGGGTAAGGAGCCGTGCGCGGAGAAACGCGATCACAAAGTGCACGAGCCGGAGCTTCTTCACGGTGCCGGGCCCGGAAGACTCCGCGTCCTGCGCTGAAAGCACATCGAGCGAGCCATGGACAGCCAGGAAAGCGCCCACAATCGCACCCGCTGAAGTGCCGACGATGCGGCCGTCGAGCAGGGGAGCAAGCGGTTCTGCGATTTGGGTGGGACCCGCTTTCCAGGATTCGGCCCAGCCCAGGAGCAGCTCCGCCATCCACACCAGGCCCAGCGGGCCTCCCCCGCCCAACACCAGCCCGGTCCTGCGCGCGTCAAGCATTCGGGGCCGTCTGCCGGAAGGTGGGCTCAAGCTGGCGCTCCTCGGCCGGCGCAACCGGCTGGCGCACGGACCTGCCTTCCACGCGCGGCTTGTTGCCCCGTCCGCCTACACCTAAAAGTGTTTGCAGGATGACATACAGCACGGGGATAAAGAACAGGTTGAGCACCGTGGAGAGGAGCATACCGCCGACCACCGTGGTGCCGACCGAATGCCGCCCGTTTTGCCCCGCTCCCGATGCGAACACGAGCGGCATGACGCCGAGAATAAACGCGAACGAGGTCATCAGGATTGGCCGGAGGCGCAGCTCAGCCGCTTCAATCGCCGCGTCGGCAATGGAGTGGCCCGCGCGCCGCAGCTGTTCGGCGAACTCGACGATCAGAATCGAGTTTTTCGCGGAAAGCCCGATCAACATCACGAGCCCGATCTGGCAGTAAATGTCGTTCGGAAGCCCGCGCGCCGACTGCGCGAGCAGGGCGCCCAGGATCGCCATGGGCACCGCGAGCAGGATGATGAAGGGCAGCGCAAAACTTTCATACTGCGCCGACAGCGTGAGATACACGACCAGGATGCCGAGCGCGAAGATGATGATGGTTTTGCCGGCGGACTCGATTTCTTCAAGCGCGAGCCCGGTCCACTCGTAGCCCATGCCTTGCATCATGTTTTGCTTGGCAATGTTTTGCATCGCCTCAAGGCCCTGGCTCGAGCTCAGGCCCGGCGCGGCCGAGCCGTCGATCTCCGCCGAGCGGAACAGGTCGTAGTGGGTGATGACCGCGGGCGCGGAAGTTTGCTCAAGCGTGGCGAAGTTGCCGAGCGGAATCATCTGCCCCGTGTTGGAGCGAACGTAGAACTGGCGGATGTCGGCTGCGGTGCGGCGGTATTGCTGGTCCGCCTGGGCGTATACGCGATAGGAGCGGTTGTTGTAGTCGAAGTTGTTGATGTAGACCGAGCCCATGTACATGCTTAGCGCGCTGCTGATCTGCGAAAACGGCACGCCGAGCTGCTTTGCTTTTTCGCGGTCGATGGAGACCAGGATTTGCGGGTCGTTCGAGCGGAAGGCGGTAAACAGGCCCACCAGCTTGCCGCTTGCGTTGCCCTTGGCTACAACCGTATGCGCCACCCGGTCGAGGTCCTGGAGCGTATTGCGGCCCAGGTCCTGCAGCTCAAACTGGAAGCCGCCGAAGGATCCGATGCCGGCAATGGCGGGCGGCTCAAACGGGATGACCAGCGCGCCGGGAATCATGAGGCACTGAGGCCGAATGCGGGCCAGGATCGCGGCGGCCGAATGCCGGGGGCCTACGCGCTGGGTAATCGGTTTCAGCGGCACAAATGTAAGGCCGTAGTTGGGAGAGCTGCCGCTGAAGGAGAAACCCGAAACTGAAAAGGTGCCGAAAATGTCCTTATCGCTCGAAAGCACGCGCGATAGCTGATCCTGCACCGCTTCGGTATAGGCGAGCGAGGCACCCTGCGGTGACTGGACCTGGATGATGAGATAGCCCTGGTCCTCTTCCGGGACAAAGGCGGTAGGCACGGCGCGGTATACCAGCACGGTCGCGGTGAGCCCGGCGATGAAAAGCACAAGCATGGCCCATCGCCAGCGCACGACCGCGGTAATCACGCGCGCGTAGCCGCTCGAAGTTTTACGGATGCCCCGGTCGATCGCGCCCAGAATGCGGCCCTTGTGTTCTTCGCGCCGCAGCAGGATGGCGGCCAGCGCGGGCGACAGGGTGAGCGCGTTGAAGGCGGAAATCGCGATCGAAAACGCGATGGTGAGCGAGAACTGCTTGTAGAGAATGCCCGTGGTGCCTGGGAAAAACGAGACGGGAATGAAGACAGAGATCAGCACGAGCGAGGTCGCGATGACGGCGCTCGTGACCTCGCGCATGGCGATGGAAGTGGCCTCGTGCGTGTCGGCGATGCCCTCGGAGATGTGCCGCTGGACATTTTCGATCACGACGATGGCGTCGTCGACCACCAGGCCGGTTGCGAGCGTGATCCCGAACAGGGTGAGTGTGTTGATGGAAAAGTCGAAAGCCTTAAGAAACGCAAAGGTGCCGATGAGCGAAACCGGGATAGTGATGGCCGGGATGATGACGGCGCGCCAGTCCTGGAGAAAGAAAAAGATGACGGCGATGACGATCAGGATCGCTTCGATGAGGGTGCGGACGACGTCGCGGATGCCTTCGCCGATGACGGTGGTCGTGTCAAAGGCGACAACGTACTTGAGGCCGGGAGGGAAGCTCTTCGCGAGCTCGGCAAGGGCGGCCTTGCCCTCCTTGTCGACGTCCAGCGCATTGGCGTTTGAAAGCTGCTGCACGCCGAACCCGATCGCAGGGATGCCCGAAAACTTGAGGTCGGTCCCGTAGTTTTCGGCACCGATCTCCGCGTGGCCCACGTCTGACAAGCGCACGATGCCATTGGGCGTGTTCTTGACCACGATATTGTCGAACTGCTCGGGCGTCGTGAGGCGGCCCACTGCGTTTACGGTGATCTGGAAACTCTGGTTGCTGTTGTTCGGCGGCTGGCCTAGTTGGCCCGCGGGCACCTCGACGTTCTGCTCCTGAATGGCGGCGATGACATCGGCGGCGGTGAGCTGGCGGGCGGCCAGCTTGGGCGGGTCAACCCATATCCGCATCGCGTATTTGCGGTCGCCGAACACCTGCACCGCGCCCACTCCCTTGATCCGCTTAAGCGCATCGACGACGTACACGTCGATGTAGTTGGCGATGAACAGCGCGCTGTAGCGGTTGTCGGGCGAGAAAACGCCGGCGGCGAACACGAAATTCGAGTTGGCCTTGTTGATGGTGATGCCGCTCTGGTTCACCTCGGCGGGCAGCTGGCCCGTGGCGGAGGAAACGCGGTTTTGCACGTCAACGGCGGCGATGTCGAGGTCGTACCCGGTGTTGAAGGTAGTGGTGATGATGCTGGTGCCGTCGCTCGCGCTGGTGGAGGAGATGTAGCGCATGCCCTGGACGCCGTTAATCGCCTCCTCGAGCGGGCGCGTGACCGCGGCCTCGACCACCTGCGAGTTGGCGCCGACATAGTTGCTCGTGACCGTGACCTGCGGCGGCGCGAGATCGGGGTACTGCGAGATGGGCAGCGTCGGGATGCAAACAGCGCCGGCGAGGATGATGAGCAGCGCGCACACCGAGGCGAACACCGGGCGGCGGATAAAAAAGTCAACCACGGGAGAATCCTTTCCGTTGTTCGCGCGCGCGCGGGGGCCTAGCCAAGCGGGTGTACCGGCATGCCGTCCTGGAGGATGGCCAGCCCCGACAGAATCACCTTCTCGCCCGGGGCTAATCCGCCTTGTACCGCGTACGTATTGCCAACCGTCTCGCCCAGCTTCACGGGAGTTTCGCGGGCGATGTATTTGCCGGGGCCCTGATTTTGCGCGACATACACAAAGGCCTGGCTCCCCAATCGCGTGACCGCGAGCACGGGCACCGTCGCCATGGACTTGTTGGACCAGGTGACGCGCGCCTTGACCAGCTGCTGATTGCGCAGGCGGTCCGCGGTGGAGGAAGAAACCGGTGCCTTGATCAGAATGCCCTGCAGCCCGGTGTCCACTTGCGGCGACAGAAAATCCACCTTGGTGTTCTCGACCGGCTTGCCGTCCGCGTCCAGGATACTCACGGGCAAGCCCATCCGCAGCTCCGAAGCGCGCTCGGTGGGCACATAGAGGTAGGCTTCGAGATCGGTGTTCGCGTCAACGGTGGTCAACAGAGTGCCGGCGGAAACGTAGTCGCCGATGTGCACAGGGATGTCGCCGACTACGCCGTCAAAGGGAGCGGTGATGCGGTAGTAGCCGAGCTGTCGCTTTTGGGACGAGGTGGTGGCTGCGGCGGCATCATAGTCGGCCTTGGAGTTGCGGAATGCTTGGAGCGCCTGGTCGTAGGCATCGCGGCTGGTGATGCCGGCCTCGAACAATTTGCGCTGGCGCTCGACCTGGCCCTGGTTGTACTGGTACACGGCCAGCTTTTGCTGCTCGGTTGCCGCGGTGGACTCTACCGTGGCCTGCTGCTTGTTGGGGTCGATCACCATAAGCAGCTGGCCCTTGCCGACATGCTGGCCGGAGTGTACCTGGATCCCGGTCAGGTTGCCGTCGACCTGGGGATTGATGTTGGCCGAGCGCCTGCTCTTGATGGTGGCGACGTAGGTGTCGCCCTGCGGCACCGGGCTATTCGCGACCGTAAGGGTTTGTACGGGCAGCCCGCCAGGTGGGAGCGCAAAACCGCCTCCTGCGGCGGCCTGCTTGTGCGCGCAAGCGGCAAGCGGGGCCAGGACTGCGAAGGCCAACGCGGCATGAAGGAAAGAACGTGCGGAAGTCGTCACGAAAATGGAACCTTTCGGGTTCGCCGGGTGCGCGGGAGCAGTTCGGCCGGGACGAAACCGGGTATAGGATGCCCGGCGTTGCCGAAGGCTGCAAATAGTTGCCTGGAAAATTACCGATGTGCTGCTTTTTTCTTTCGGCCCGGGGCTGCAAAGTCACGTGCGTGCGCGGAGGGGGCACCCACTACAAGAACGCGACCGACTGGACCCCGGCTACATCGAAGCGCTTGCGGCAGCGCATGTTCTTGCACGCCGCCAAGTCGTCCCTTCGCACCATATAGGACTGCGCCTTTGCGAAGCGCGCCCGGTCGCGCTCGTCGGCCCCGCGTCCCAGCTGCGCTTTTTTCCTCCGCACCAGCCAGCCCAGCTGGTATTCATCGGCCTTGCCGCAGTGCGGGCAGGTCAGCGTATGGGTGCGCTGTTCCGGTTTTTCATCGAAAAAGTCTCGTTCTTCCATATTTCTGTTCCTTGTCGGCGGTTAAAGACTCATTATCCAGCATGGAGGCCGGGCTATGAAGAAGAGCAAGGGAGCAAAGTGAAAGAAGAACCGATTCAGCGCTGTTCTCGCGGTCAAGGCAAATGCCTGCGATCGCGTGGGGCAGGCGAAAGCGTCGCGCGATCGCGGGAAAATTCCCAACGCGGGAAAAGGGGAAGCGGTTTTTTTGCGGAAGGGATGGAACTGGAAGACTGAGAAGCTTCGCGGCAGGGTAGGATGAGTTCAGGGACAAAGATTCCGGCCGGCCTGGCAACCAGCTGCGACTCCCTCGGAAAGAGGAACAATGCGCTCACAGCTGGTCTATGCAGCCAATCTCCAGATGAAAAATCGGTATCTCATGTCAGTCGTTACGATGCTTGCCGTCCGCAAGCTCCACATTGCGTCCACTCGGACGGAGGACACGGCGAACCATGTGCTGTCCGAGCTGGCCGCCGGCCGTGCGCTGGATGTCACCATGCCTGAGCTGAAACCCCTGCCTGCGATTGAGCCGCTGCTGGTCCCAGTCGGCGTGTAGCGCGTCCCGCGCTCATTGACTCGCCCGTGCGGATCGCCTAATCTATAAATCTTGCGCGATCCCGCGTCCGCTCCCCGGATGTTCTTTCTTTTCGGCCTTGAATTGCTGGGTCTCGAGCGGTAGATTGCGAGCTTGTAGGCAGGTTTAGAGGAGATCGAGAAAGATGTCGACGTTTATTCCAAGCGCGCTGGAGATCGACCGTAAGTGGTTTGTGGTCGACGCCAACGGCAAAACCCTGGGGCGCCTGGCGACCGAAGCGGCCAGCATTCTGGCGGGCAAGCGCAATCCTAAGTATGTTCCGTACATTGACATGGGCGACCACGTTATTGTGGTGAACGCAGAAAAAGTGCGGCTCACAGGGCTGAAGTCTGAGAAGAAAGTATATCGCCGGTATACGGGTTTTCCAGGCGGCCTGAGGGAAGAGTCGTTTCTGCGTCTCATCGCCCGGCGTCCGGAAAAGGTGATCGAGGAAGCCGTCAAAGGCATGCTGCCGAAAACCAAATTGGGCCGCCAGATGGGCACGAAGCTGAAGGTATACAAGGGCGATAAACATCCGCACCAGGCGCAGCAGCCGCAGGTGCTCGAGATCGACACGACGTTAGGGAAGGCGTAACAGATGGCAGATTTGGTGCAGTACTACGGAACCGGGCGGCGTAAGTCGGCGATTGCGCGTGTATTCTTGCGGCCCGGCACCGGCGGCTTTAAGGTGAATGGCAAGGAGCACGAAGTGTACTTCGTGACCGAGCAGCAGCGCATCTCCGCGAAACGGCCCTTAGCGCTCACGGAGCTGGGCGGCAACTTCGACGTGATCACGACTGTCAAGGGTGGCGGCGTGGCCGCGCAGGCGGATGCAGTGAAGATGGGTATCGCCCGCGCCCTGCTGGAGTTCAACGCCGAGCTGCGCGCAACTCTGAAGCCCGAGGGCCTACTGACCCGAGACGCCCGCATCAAGGAGCGTAAGAAGTACGGGCAAAAAGGCGCTCGCAAACGGTTCCAGTTCTCCAAGCGTTAACTGTATGGCCAGGATCAACTTTGTGGAGCTGCCCGCGGAAGAGCTGGACAGGGCCCGGCGCTTCTACGACCAGGTGTTCGGCTGGGACACGGTAAGCTTTGGTCCGTCCTATGCTTCAACTCCGTCCTATGCTTCAACAATGACGGGGGATGTTGATCTCGGCTTGCAAGCGGACAGCAGCGAAACAACGGCCTCTCCACTGGTGGTCATTGCTGTAGACGACCTGGAGCGGGCGCACGCTGCGGTTCTCGCCGCCGGCGGAACAGTCAGCAAGGAGCCGTTCAGCTTTCCCGGCGGTCGCCGCTTCCATTTCATCGACCCGAGCGGTAATGAGCTGGCGGCAATGAAAGTGGACCAGCCTTAAGGCATCAAGTCTTACAAAGCAGCACCCGCTTACGAGCGGAAATCGGAAGTGATTCTCCCATAAATGGGAATCAATCCTCGACTGGCGTTGAGGATGCAATCCACCAAGGAGGCTGTTTGGCGAACATTACCATGAAGGAGCTGCTTGAGGCCGGCGTCCACTTCGGGCACCAGACCAAGCGTTGGGACCCGCGCATGAAGGAGTACATCTTCGGCGAGCGCAATGGGATCTACATCATCGACCTGCAAAAGACGCTCAAGATGTTCAAGGATGCGTCGAAGTATGTGACGGATCTGACCGCGACCGGCAAGGTCATCCTGTTTGTCGGCACCAAACGCCAGGCGCAGGATGCCATCGCCGAAGAAGCGAACCGCTGCGGGATGTTTTACATCAACCAGCGCTGGCTGGGCGGGCTGCTCACCAACTGGATCACGGTGCAAAAGTCGGTGAAGCGGCTCCAGGAGCTGGACGAGATGGCCACGGATGGCCGCTACGACCTGCTGACGAAGAAGGAAGTTATCAAGCTCGAGCGCGAGCGCAAGCATCTTCAGGCGAACCTGGCAGGCATCAAGAACATGAAGCGGCTGCCGGACGCGATCTTTGTGGTCGATTCGAATGCTGAAGCGATTGCAGTCAAGGAAGCGCGCAAGCTGGGCATCCCGGTTGTCGCGGTGGTCGATACCAACTGTGATCCGACGGTGGTCGATTACGTGATCCCCGGCAACGATGACGCGCTTCGGGCGATCCGGTTATTCACTTCGAAGATTTCGGATTCTGTCATTGAAGGTGTGCAGATGGCGACTGACAAGCAGTTCTACGATGTCGCGGGCGTTGTGCCGGAAGCGCAGTTTACCGCTTCGACATTTGAGGACGGCAGCCTTGAATCCGGAGCGGACTCCGGCGCAGACACGGTCGCAGCGTCGCCTGCAGCGGACGCAACGGAAGCCGAGGAGGTTGATCTTGCGTCGGCGCTTGGCGGCGGCATCCGCAAAGCCCCAGTCTCGGCGGGCGTCATTACAGAGCCGGAAGCGGTTGAAGGCACGGTCTAGCTTCGCAAGAGAAAGAGCGAGGGCGTGGACCGGTTTCCGGCTCCACGCTCTTTCCATGTGTGGGTAGAGCAGCGCCAGGGGGCGCGAGAAAAGGTGAGCAACGTGGCAGAAGAAGCAAGCAAGATTCCGTCGAGCCTGGTAAAGGAGCTCCGGGAAAAGTCGGGCGCGCCCATGGGAGACTGCCTGAAGAGCCTGCAGGAAGCCAAGGGCAACATGGAGGACGCGTTTGTGATCCTCCGCAAGCGCGGTATGGCATCCGCGGCTAAGAAGGCTTCGCGCGGCACCAATGAGGGCGCGGTCGGCACCTATATCCACGCCGGCGGCAAGATCGGTGTGCTGCTCGAAATCAACTGCGAGTCGGACTTCGTGGCCCGGACTGAAGACTTCCAGGAACTGCTCAAAGACATCTCGATGCATATCGCCGCAACCGACCCGCGCTATATCCGGCGCGAGGACGTGACGGAATCCGACTTGGCACGCGAAAAGGATATTTACCGCGCCCAGGCCGCTGAAACCGGCAAGCCCGCCCCGGTGATCGAAAAAATCGTCGAAGGCAAGATGGGCAAATTTTACGAGGAGGTGTGCCTCCTTGAGCAGCCGTTCATCAAGGAGCAGTCGCTTTCGATCAAGGACATGATCGCGCAGAAAGTCGGCAAACTGGGCGAGAATATCACCGTGCGCCGGTTTGCCCGCTTCAAGGTCGGCGACCCGGTCTGGACCGTCGCCCAGGTCAAAGCCGAAGACCTGCCCTCGGCGTCTGAGTAGCTCGACAGAAGCGCAAAAAAGCCCGGCGAAAGACTGCCGGGCTTTTTTGCGCTTGGTAGACCCCCTACGCGGGAGGCGGCCACTTCGTGGCGGGTCTTTGGCTCTGCGCGGAGCTCCCGTTGGTCGCGGCATTGCGATGCTGATCCCGACCAGCGGGAGGCCCACGCGAAGCCGAGAACATGGCACGAAGTGCCCGCAAGCCGCGTAGGCGGTTTTGCTCCTGCGTTTCTGCATCCCAACAGCAAGAGCCCCCAAAAAATGGACGCCATTTTTCGCGCCGCGTTCGGTTATCTTCTGCTGGTCTTTATCGTGCGCATTGCCGGCCGGCGGCCCGGCAAGCAGATGAACCCGTTTGAGTTCGTGTTGATCTTTTTTATGGGCGGATTAGCCCTGACCTTTATCGTCGCCGACGACCGTTCCTTGACCAACGCTTTCACGCAAATCATGACTATCGGGATCGCGCATTACTTCCTGGTGATCTTGCGCCAGCGCTCGAAGTTCGTGGGCAAGTTCCTGGACGGAACCCCTCTGGTGCTGCTCGCGCATGGCGAGTGGCACGAAGAAGTGATGCGCCACATGCTGATTGATCAACAGGACGTTATGACCGCCGCCCGTGACAAAGGCATCTCTTCTCTGGATGGCATCGCGTATGCGGTGCTCGAGCGCAACGGAGACATCAGCATCTGTCCTGCCTCAAACGGATAAGGATTGCATGGCGACCGAAACACCCACCAAACGGATTGACGACTCCATCGCGAAAGTAAACGATGAGATCGCGGTCGGCGAAGATCTCAAGTTCCAGCGCCGCTGGTGGAGGTTTGAGAAGATTGCCTGGTCTTTTCTGGCGTTGCTGGTCGTGCTGAGCGCGATTGGCATTTTCGGGCGGGGACCCTTGTCCGGGGCGAAGAAGCAGTCCGCCGATGGCGCGCTCCGCGTGGACTACGACTGGGTTGAACGCTTCGGCACGCCCACGATCATGACCCTCCATTTCAGCCCTTCCGCCCTGCACGACGGCGTGATCCGGATCTGGGTCAGCGATTCGGTCATCAAGGCACTCGGCAACCAGCGCGTCATCCCGCAGCCCGCCACCTCCGTGACCGGCGATGGGGGGATCGCTTACGCGTTTCCCTCCGCCGGCAAGCCGAGTTCCATTGAGTTCTCGCTGGAACCGGCTAAGGTCGGCCGGCACCGATTCACGATCCGGCTCCTGGGCAGCGGCACGGTTTTGCAGCCGCAGGACTCCGTTACCGCCGGCATTTTCGTGATGCCCTAGGGATCCCGTGACGACGATCATCAGCGCGACCTGCGGCTACTTTTTTCTACTTTTAATCGTGCGTCTTATGTCGCGCAGGCCCGGCGGGCAGCTTACCCCGTTTGAGTTCGTCATTGTTTTCCTGATCGGCGGCCTTATTATTCTGGCAACGGTGGGCAATGACAGGTCGGCCACCAACTGCATCAGCGCCATCCTGGCGATCGGCCTGATGCACCGCACGGTTGCCAGGCTGCGTGCCCGGTCGCGGCGCTTCAGCAAGGTCGTCGACGGCGTTCCCATGGTGCTGCTCAAGGATGGCGAGTGGCAAACCGAAGCCATGCACGGCATGCGCATCGACGATCCGGACGTGATGGCGATGGGACGGGCAAAGGGCGTTCGCAACCTCGAGGAGATTAGGTACGCAGTGCTCGAGCGGGTCGGCTCCATCAGCATCATCAAGAAATCGCAGGGCAGCAAGGACGGGCAGTAGCGCATGGCCGCCGCGGAAGGGGAAGAGCGCACAGTCGAAACCATGGTGCCGGCCCGTTTGGATCGGCTGCCGTTCAGCCGTTGGCACATCCGCATCGTCATCGCGCTCGGGACCTCCTGGCTGCTGGATGGCCTCCAGGTCACGCTCGCGGGCTCGCTCGCGGGCATTCTTGAAAATAAAAAAGGCCTAGGGCTCACAGCGCCGCAGGTTACCGCCGGAGCGACAACCTACCTGCTGGGCGCGGTGCTCGGGGCGTTGTTTTTCGGCTACCTGACCGACCGCCTGGGCCGCCGCAAGCTGTTCCTGGTCACGCTCGCGACCTACTCGACCGCGACGCTGCTCACCGCGATCTCGTGGAACTTTTGGAGCTTCGCCCTGTTTCGCGCGCTCACCGGTTTTGGCATTGGGGGTGAGTACGCGGCCATCAACTCCGCAGTCGACGAACTCATCCCCGGCAAGGTGCGCGGAACCATCGACCTGGTTGTGAACGCGACCTTCTGGCTGGGCGCGGTGTTTGGCTCGGTGGCTTCGTTTTGGCTGCTCAATACCCATGCCATCGGAACAAACATCGGCTGGCGCATCGCGTTTTCGACCGCTGCGGTGCTGGGCGGCGCTGTGCTGATCCTGCGGCTCAAGGTGCCGGAAAGCCCGCGCTGGCTGATGCTGCGCGGCCATGAGGAGAAAGCCGAGGAGATCGCCTCCGCCATTGAGGAAGACGTACGCAAAACCGGCAAAAAAGACCTGCCCGAGCCTGAGGGTGAGCCGCTCAAGCTCGCCGTGCGCGACCACACCCCCTGGGCTGATGTGTTCCACGCGATGCTGGTCGACAACCGGTCGCGTTCGCTCCTTGGGCTCGTCCTTATGATTGCGCAGGCTTTCTTTTTCAACGCGATCTTTTTCACCTACGGGCTTATCGTGAAGCAGTTCTACGGGGTCAGCAACACAAGGCTGCCGCTGCACCTGCTGCCGTTTGCGATCGCCAGCTTTTTGGGTCCCATCCTGCTGGGCCGCTTCTTCGACAAGATCGGCCGCAAGCCGATGATCGCCGCGACCTACGGCATTGCGGGGCTCCTGCTGCTCGCGACGATTTACCCGTTTGTCAGCGGGATGCTGACGGCCACCACGCTCGACATCTGCTTTACCGCTATCTTTTTTGTCGCCTCTTCCGCCGGGAGCGCGGCTTACCTGACGGTCAGCGAGATTTTTCCGCTCGAGATTCGCGCGTTCGCCATCGCGATTTTTTACGCGCTCGGCACGCTCGCGGGCGGGGTAGCCGCGCCGGTTATTTTCGGCGAGCTCATCGCTTCAGGGCACCGCAGCCATGTGGCCTGGGGGTATGCCGTGGGTGCGGCGCTTATGCTCGCCGGCTCGCTTTGCGAGATGATGATCGGCGTGGAGGCGGCAGGCAAGGGGCTTGAATCGGTTTCAAAGCCTATCCAGAGCCGGTAGGCCAACCGGACAAAGCTCCCTCCGGCGGCATAGAATAGGCTCGCCCGCCCGGTATTTGGATGAGAGCGAAAGGAAACAGCCCGCAGCAATGTTTGTTGAGCAGGGGGAGCAGGTCGTTGAAACCATGGTACCGGCGCGGCTTGACCGGCTGCCGTTCAGCCGCTGGCATGTCCGCATTGTGCTTGCGCTGGGTACTTCGTGGCTTTTGGACGGGCTGCAGGTCACGCTCGCCGGGTCGCTCGCGGGCATTCTGGAAGACCGGCAGGGGCTGAGCTTTACGCCGCAGCAGGTGACCTCGGGCGCGACCGCGTATCTGGCTGGGGCCGTGCTGGGCGCTTTATTTTTCGGCTACCTGACGGACCGGCTGGGGCGGCGGCGCTTGTTCCTGGTCACGCTTTCCACCTATTCCGTAGCGACGCTGCTCACCGCGCTCTCGTGGAACTACTGGAGCTTTACGCTGTTTCGCGCCCTCACCGGCTTCGGCATCGGTGGGGAGTTCGCGGCGATCAACTCGGCCGTGGATGAGCTGATTCCCGGCAAGCTGCGCGGCACCATCGACCTGCTCATCAACGGGACGTTCTGGCTCGGGTCGATCGTGGCTTCGCTTGCTTCGTTTGAGCTGTTGCGGGGCCGCTTTATCACGCCGGGTCTGGGCTGGCGTTTGGCCTTTGCCGCGGCGGCCGTGCTGGGCGGCGGGGTGTTTCTGCTGCGGCTGCGCGTGCCGGAAAGCCCGCGCTGGTTAATGCTGCGCGGGCGCGAGCGCGAAGGTGAACAGATCATGGGTGCCATCGAGGCCGATATTCGCGCCGAAGGGCGGGCGCTTCCGGAGCCCGAGGGCGAGCCTATGGTCCTGGCGGTGCGCGACCACACCCCCTGGAGCGAGGTCTTCGGAGACATGCTGGGGCCGAACAAAATGCGTTCGCTCCTGGGGCTCATCCTGATGGTGGCGCAGGCGTTCTTTTTCAACGCGATCTTTTTCACCTACGGGCTCGTGGTCAAGAACTTTTACGGGGTGCCCGACGCGCGCGTGCCGCTTCACCTGCTGCCGTTCGCGGTGGGGTGCTTTTTCGGGCCGGTGGTGCTGGGGCCGCTTTACGACAAGTGGGGGCGCAAGCCCATGATCGCGTTGACGTATGGGGTCGCGGGGCTGGGATTGCTGCTCGTCATCTATCCATTCACGCACGGGCTGTTTACGACGACGACGCTGGACCTGGCCTTCAGCGCGATCTTTTTTGTGGCTTCCTCCGCCGCCAGCGCGGCCACCCTGACCGTGAGCGAGATTTTCCCCCTGGAGATCCGGGCGTTTGCTATCGCTGTTTTCTATGCGATCGGCGTGCTGGCCGGTGGCGTGGGCGCGCCCATCCTGTTTGGTGAGCTGATCGCCACCGGGTCGCGGTCAAATGTGGCCTGGGGCTATGCGATCGGCGGCATCCTGATGCTCTTCGGCGCAATCACCGAGCTGCTGATTGGGGTCGAGGCCGCGGGGCAGCCGCTTGAAAGCGTGTCACGCCCGCTCCAAAGCCGATCCCCGCGGGCTTCGGCCTCCTAAACGGACTACCAGCGCAGCAGGACCAGCTGCGAGGTGAACCCCGGCCCCATCGCCGCCAAAATGCCGTAGCTGCCCGGCGCGGGCCGCCTTTCATGGAGTGTGTCCTGGAGCACAAACAGCACGGATGCCGACGAAACGTTGCCGATCTTGCGCAGCGACTCCCAACTCAACGCGCAGTCTTCGCGCGTAAGCCCCGCAGCCTGGGCGATCGCCTCAATGATTTTGGGGCCGCCGGTGTGTAGAACCCAGCTGGTAATATCTTCGCGGCGGAGCCCATTGGCGGCAAGGAACCGTGCGAGATCACCGGGCAGATGTTTGCGGACGATCGCGGGGACCTCGGGGGAAAGCACGATGCGGAAGCCCTCCTCGCCAATGTCCCAGCCCAGGGCGTCTTCCGTATGGGGGTACACGCTGGAAGCCGCGTCCACGATCGCCGGTCCCGCTTCCCGGGGGAGCTGGACGTCCTTGCCCGCGACAAGCACCGCGGCCGCGCCGTCGCCAAACAGGCCGGTTGCGATCAGGTTCGCGACCGACAGATCCCTCCGCTGCCAGGTCAGCGAGCACAGCTCGACTGAAAGTAGAAGGGCCACGCGATCCGGGTAGGCGCGGACATAGTCGTGCGCCTGGGCAAGGCCCGACGCGCCCGCGACGCAGCCCAGGCCAAAGATGGGCGTCCGGCGCATCCCCTCGGGCAGCCCCATGCGGCTGGCCAGGTACGCATCGAGCGATGGCGTGGCCACGCCTGTGACGGTAACGCTGATGAAAGCATCGATCTGGTCCTTGCGGAGCCCAGACTGGTCGAGCGCGCGGCAGATCGCTTGTTCGCCAAGCTCCTGCGCAAGGCGGAGCCATGCCGCGTTGGACTGACCCCAGCGCTCAAATCGCGGGTACTCTTCGAGCGGCAGGGCATAGTAGCGCCCCTCGACACCCATATTTTGATGGAGCCGTTCCAACACTGCCGGGTTCGTCAGCTTGCCGGCCCACTGCTTTCCCAGCACTTCACACAAGCGCTGCTGGCTGTAGTAGTGTGCGGGCAGGGCAGTGGCAACGGCGGCGATTGTGCTCAATGGAAACTCCTTTTACCCCTCTTGGGATGCCGGGGCAACTCCGATGGCGCTGAAAGGGTCGCAACGGAGGTCTTCCTTGGAGGAACTTCGTGCGCGTACCAGGCCGCTTCACCGGACCCAAAGCAGCGCTCCGAGCCGGTACAGAAAGAAGCGGCGCAACGTCCAGCGCTGCCCGGTAGCGTGCAGCATGGCCGCGAGCTCCGCGCGGGTGTAGGCCCGGCGCACGGAAACCGGCCCATCGTGGCGCGAAAGTCGGCTGGGGTCGGCGAGCGCGAAGAGCCGCGCAAGCCCGTAGTGCGCTCGTGTGCGGTGGACGTCGTTGACGAGCACAGCGACGCGGGCGACGCGCAACGCTTCCTTGAGAAAAGCCGCGGCCTGCCCGGGGGAAAGGTGGTGGAGGAACAGGCAGCAGCTCACCACATCCACGCTCCCCTCCGCGAGCGGAATCTCGAGTGCGTTGCCTTCCAGCAGTTTCGGAGGGGGCAGCCCCGCGGGCCATTGTGAGGGTAGGTGGTTCCGGTGAAGGTCCAGAAGTGTCGCATGGACCTCCACGCCTGCCCGCTGGAGGTGGAGAGCTGCCCGGGAAAGCGGGATCGCGAAGCCGGCCGCTGCTTCCAGCACGTGGAGCCGCGGGGCGCCGGACACGCGCGCGGCTTCCGCAAGCAGCAGGCGGTGCACCCGGTTGCCCCCGAACCACTGGTTGACAAAGGTGATGGACCGGAGCGCGCTCGCGATCTCCTCCGGAGTGCCGCCGTTTTCATCCAGCCACTCCGCTTCTGATTTGCGTGAAAACGACACAGTTAGTCCCAAGGTAATGCACTGCCCCCAAAGATGCTTGGGCGCCCGGCGAGCCCGTGCGATACTCGGAGCTAATGTACAAGCGAGTCGTGCTCAAGCTGTCAGGGGAGGCTCTTGCCGCGGGCCGGGGTTTCGGCGTGGACGTGAAGTTGGTTCATGAGGTCGCCCGCGAGATCGCCGACGTCGCCGCGGAAGGCATCGAGGTCGCGGTGGTCGTCGGCGGCGGCAACTTCTTTCGCGGCGTTGCCGAGCAGGCCAAGCACATGGATCGCGTTTCCGCCGACAACATGGGCATGCTCGCCACCGTGATCAACTCGCTCGCCATTCAGGACGCGATCGAAAAAACAGGCATGCACTGCCGGGTGATGTCCGCGATACAGATGCACCAGGTGTGCGAGCCGTATATCCGTCGCCGCGCCGTGCGCCACCTCGAAAAGGGCCGCGTGGTGGTCTTCGCCGCGGGTACGGGCAACCCGTATTTTTCCACCGACACCGCTGCCGCCCTCCGCGCGATGGAGATCAGGGCTGACGTGCTCCTAAAGGCGACCAAGGTTTCAGGCATCTACACGGCGGATCCCGTGCTCGACGCGTCCGCGACAAAATTCGACGAGATCACCTACATGGAAATCATGCGGCTGGGGTTAGAGGTGATGGATATGACCGCGGTGAGCCTTTGCAAAGACAACAACATGCCGATGATCATCTTCAACATGAACGAGCCGGGCAATATACGCCGCGTAATTCTGGGGGAGAAGATCGGGTCGCTCGTGACTTGCTGACCCCGGCGCTCCCCGTCAAACCGCGCCTGATGGCCGCGGGCGACGACGCGCCGTCTTCGCCCGTCCCCGCAAAATCCGCAAGCCGTGACCGCCTGCCCGCGCTTACCGGGCTGCGCGCCTTTGCGGCGGCCAATATCGTCTTTTTTCACTTTTCCAACCCGGCATGGTTTGGGCCGTTCGCGCCCATCGTCGACAACGGCTACACTTCCGTCTCCTTTTTTCTGCTCCTGTCCGGATTTATCCTGTCCTACAACTACAGCGCGCGCGCCCAGCGCGGTGAGCTGGTCCACTGGCGGTTCTGGGTCGCCCGGCTTTCGCGGCTATACCCGGTCTACCTGTTTGCGCTGCTCATTTCGCTCGGCATGCTCCGCGCCGAGTGGGGCGCGCACACGCACGCGGACTTTTACCTCGGCGTCGCGCTCACGCTGCTGCTGTTGCAGGGCTGGAGCCCGACGCTCTCGACATTTTGGAACACCCCGGCCTGGACCATGTCCACCGAAGGCTTTTTTTATCTTGTTTTTCCCTTCGCGGTCCGGTGGCGAAGGCCGCGCACCAACGCGGGCACGCTTGGGCTGCTGCTGCTGTTTTGGCTGCTCGGCATGACGCTGCCGTTCTTGTACATGCACTTCCACCCGGACGGCGACCCGCACCCCGGCCGCTACACCGACGGCTGGTGGATCCGCGCGCTCAAGTTCAGCCCGCCGCCGCACCTGCCCTCGTTCTTCTTCGGGATCACGCTTGCCGACCTCGACGCGCGGCTGCGCCGCGAAGGCCGGCCGCGCTTCCTCGTCGGACTTCTCGGCGTCGCGGGCTTGTACCTGGTGCTGCGGTTCGGCGCGCCGATCCCCTATGTGCTCATGCACGATGGGCTGCTCATGCCGCTGTTCGGCTGCGCCATCCTGGGCCTGGCTGGGCACAATCCGCTGGCCCGCTTCTTCGGATTTGCACCGTTCCTCGCGCTGGGGCAGGCCAGCTACTGCCTGTATATCCTGCACTTCAACCTGTGGACGCTGATCCACGACTCCGGGCTGCTTGCGCGCACGGGGCTCGCGCGCTTCGACCCTTGGGCGAGCTATGCCCTGCTTGCCGCGGGCGCGGGGCTCACGCTTTTGCTGATCGAGCGGCCGGCCCAGCGCCGCATCCGCAAGTGGCTGCTATAAGAACAAGCCCGCGCTAAGGCGCGGGCTTGTTCCCTTCCAGCCCGTTTACTGCGCGGTGGTGAAGTTCTGGATGATCGGGTGGTTGCCATGCCGCGTCGCCGCAACACAGGTCGCCAGGCCGGAGCCGTTGTAATACGCGCCTTGCGTCGCCGACAAGCCGCCCGTGTTGGGGTCCAGGAGAAAGCCGCTGATGGTCCCGTCGACAAAGTTGGACGTATAAACGAACCGTCCGAGCGCCGGCTCCACGATCACGCAGGTGGGCTGCGCTTGCGTGATGCCCTCGCTGCCGCCGCCGGTGGCTGAGGCGACCGCGGACAACGCGCCCGTCGCCTGATTAATGGCGTAGGCGGACACCGAGCCGCCGGTGCGGTTGGCGATGTACACATACCTCCCGCGCGGGTCCACCGTAACGGAGTCGGGGCCGGTGCCCGTGGCGACCACCGTGGTCGGCAGCGTGGTGAGCGAGCCCGCATTGTTGATGCCGTACTCGATCACCTGGTTCTGCGAGCTGTCCGTCACGTATAGGAACGTGTAAGGATTGGGCGCGGCTGCGATCGCCGAGGGCGTGGTGCCCGCGCAAAAGGGGCTGCCCGCAACCGGCGTGAGTGCGCCCCCGCCGGCAATGCTGTAGCCCTGGACGGCACCCTGGCCCGCGCTGCAGGCGGCGGTGGCACCCCGGCCGCTGCCGGTCTGCCCGCCCGCCAGGATATCCGTGACATACACGTACTTGCCGTCGCCGCTTACGGCGACCCCGGTGGGCGCATTGCCGAGCGGCTGGAACTGGCCGCTCGCTCCGTTGACGGTTTGCGTCACGGGGGTCGTGCTCAGAATGCCGTTCTTATCGAATGTGTAGACGAAAAGTGCGCCGGGGCTTGGGTTCAGGTCGGTGAAGTTCGGCTGGAGGTTGTCGACCACAAACAGGAGCCCGCCCGTTAGATTGCCGCTCGAGTCGGTGGTCGTTTGAACGGCGAGATACACGGGTTCCGACCCTGGCGTGTTGATCGTGTGCTGCCCGTACAGCTTGGCGTCGGTGCCGATGGCGTACTGGACGATGCTGTTGTCGTCGTGATTCGCAAGGTACAGGTTTTTACCCGTGGCTTCGATCACCAGTGAAACGGGGTTGCGGCCCTGCGAGCTGTAGGGCGAATCCGGAATCTGCGTCAGCGCGCCCGACTGCGAGTCCACCCGGTACACATTGATCTGCCCAGGGTTGTTCTTCGTCGAGGTCGCATACAGATAGTCGATGGTATTGCTTGTGCCGCAGGAAGTGAGACCCATTCCGGCAGCGCCGACAGCCGCCACCGCCAGGGCTCCCTGGCTCCATTGCTTCAACTTCATGTGTTCCTTGCGCTCCGCCCGGCGTCCATCCGCAGAGCTGTTGGGTAAAGGGGCTCGCCGAGCCCCCGAGTGTGGATTGCGAAACTACAAGGCGCTCGTGATGCCGAGGCACCAGGAAGGCGTACCCACGGTCGGCACCGTCGCACGCGTCCGCAGCGGTGTCAGCGTGCCCGTGTTGGGATCGATTCTCCGCCCCGTAATGCTGTTGTCGAGGGAGCCGGCCACGTAGATGAACTGATTGGTGGGGTCTTCAAAAATGCACACCGGCCCGGAAACTGTACCCGCATACGGGGAGTTTGCCGTCAACGTATCGAAATAGCCGGTTGTCCCATTGACCGAGAAACCGCCGATGTCGGAGTTCGCGTTTGTGGTGCCGCCCGCCGGGCCTGCATTGATGTCGTAAACGTACTTATTCGTGGAATCCGTAACGGTTTGCACCGGGCCGCCCGCTTGCGAGTTGGCCCCGTTGTTGTAAGGCGAACCTGAAACGGCGGTCAAAACACCATTGGTGCCGACCGTATAAAGAAAGATCCGGTTGTTCGGCGTGTCGAGCAGGTACACATATTTGCCGGCCGTGTCGCCCGTGATCGCCGTGATATTGGTCGAGTTGTCATTCGTGATCTGGATCACGCTGGTTTGCGTGGGCGTCAGCTGCCCGGAGCTTGCAACCGAGTACACGTACACCGTTTGGAGGTCGTTGTTGCTTGCCGCGCCCGCATCCATGGTGTACAGGTAGCTGCCCGCAAGCCGGAAGTCTACCGGGTTGCAGCCCACGGGAAAGTAGGTCAGATTCTGCTGGCGCTGGTTCTGCTGGACGCCCAGGCGGCCTGTCGCACCGTCGATCGCGAAGACCGTGATGGCCCCGGTGGGGTGGTAGGTGTTTGGAAAGCGAGCCGTATCGGGGTCTTTGCAGGGGTAAGCCGCCGTGGGCCCGCTTTGGATGACGCCGGTGGGTGCCGCGGTTCCGTTCACGATGCCCACATTGGCATACTTATCCAAAACAAACAGGTGCGCGCCGCTTGAGTCGGCAAGGATGCGCTCCGAACCGAAACCCTGGCTGGAGTACTGCAGCTGCGACGAAAGCTGCCCATAGCCGCCAATGGTAAACAGGGCGATGTTGGAGCTCGAGTAGGTAACATTCCCATTCGCGTCGGCACTTGGCGTGCCCGCGTTGACGACGTAGAAGAACCGGTTGCCCGCGGGAACAACCGCCCGCACAGGGTTAAGGCCGCCGCTGCCCAGGGGCGAACCGGCGATCCCGCTCAGTGTGCCGTTGTTGTTGTCTTCGCGAAACTCGCCGATTTGCCCTGCGGGCTGGCCGTTGGCGGAGGTGCCCAACACGTATGTATAGCCAACGGTATGGTCGTTCGCACAGGAGGTGAGACCAAGCGAAACGCCGACTCCGGCAATGGCCAGGAGGGTGCGGCGGAGACTGCAAAACTTCATGCGCTTCCTTTATCCTGCCGGCCTTGCGTGCTCCTCGGCACGGCGCAGGAAACAATAGGTGAATCCGCTTTATTGTAACCGCCGACGCGCTCTGGACGCTTCCGGCGGGTTTGGGGTTGCAAACGAAGAGCCGGCAACTGCCGGCCCTTCTCGGCGTCTTTCGTCGCAACAGGAAAAGCTTACCAGACCCGGCAGCTGTCCGTTGGCATCATGGGCTGGCCTACATGGCAACCGAACGCTTCGCCGAACTTTGCGAAGTTCTGCACCGTCCCGTTGGTGCGGAACTCGCCCGGTGAGTGAGGGTCGGTCTTGGCGGCAACCCGCTCATACGCGTCCGTGACGTTGGAGCACCAGATCTGCCCGAAGGAGATAAAGAATCGCTGGTCCGGTGTGTAGCCATTGATCTTCCTGGTCCGTTCGGCTTCAGGCTCCTGCGCCATCGCTTTTTGGAGCGCCTGGTACGCGATACGGAGGCCCCCATTGTCCGCCGTGTTTTCGCCCAGGGTGAGTTTGCCATTGAGCTTCTGCCCTGGGACCGGCTCGAAGTTCCCGTACTCCTGTACCTCGCAGGCGGTCAGCTTGTCGAACTTCGCTTTGTCCTCCGGGGTGAACCAGGCGCGCACATTGCCCTGCGGGTCGTATTTGGAGCCTTCGTCGTCAAACCCGTGCGTCATCTCGTGACCGATCACCACACCGATTCCGCCGTAGTTTACCGCCGGGTCGATGGACTGCGAGTAAAACGGCGGCTGCAGGATTCCGGCGGGGAAGTTGATGTCGTTCATCGGCGGGTTGTAGTAGGCGTTCACCGTGGGCGGCGTCATGCCCCATTCGCGCTCGTTCACCGGCTTGCCGATGTGGTTCACCCGCCAGTCGTAGTTGAAGGTTTGAGCGTTGTGGAGATCCTCGACGAAGTTGGCGGGGGTTACCTGCACGGCTGAGTAGTTGCGCCAGTGCTCCGGGTAGCCGATCTTGTCGCGGAAGGCGGCCAGCTTTTTAAGCGCCTCCTCCTTGGTAGGCGCGGACATCCACGGCAGCTGCTTGATGTCGTCGCCCAAGGACGACTTCAGGTTTGCCACCAGCTTTTCCATGCTGACCTTGTCCTGCGGCGGAAAGTTCTCCTTTACCCATTCCTGGCCCACGGCCTCGCCGAACTCGCGGTCTGTCAGCGCCGTGCATCGCTTCCAACGCGCCTGCTCTACCGCCTGCCCGCGCAGGGTTTTGTTGAAGAAGTAGAACGAGGCGTTATCGAAGGGCTTGGAAAGGTAAGGCGCCATGCTGTTAGCCGAGTGGAACCGCAGATAGCTTTTGAGCGCGGGAAGCGGCTGTTCTTCGATGACCGACGCCATGGTCTTTACGTACTCCGGCTGCGCGACGTTGACGGTCGTGAACGCGGGCGGCTGAATGCCCGCGAAATAAGCGCTCCAGTCGAAGTCCGGTGCAAGCTGCTGCAGATCCGCCTCCGGCATCGGATGGTACACCTTGTCCGGGTCGCGCATGTCCACACGCGTCATGGAGCCCTTAGCCAGCGCGGTCTCGATGTCCATGACGCTCTTGGCTTCTGCTTCGGCCTTAGTTGGATCGTCGCCGATCAGCTTGAAAATCGTGACGAGGTAGTCGTGATACTGCGAGCGGATCTTTTGCATGCGCTCGTCGGTGGCAAGATAGTAGTCGCGGTCGGGCAGCGTGAGCCCGCCCTGCAGCACCGCGGCGATCTGCTTGGAGGAGTCCTTCTGGTCCTGCTCCGGGCCGAAACGGAAAAACCCGTCGCCGATGTATTGCTTGCCGCCCAGAAAAGCCGCAATGCCTTTCTTATCGCCGATCGCGTCAATTGCCTGGAGGCTCGGCTCGATCGGTTTTGCGCCCAGCTTGTCCGCCTGATCCGTGTTCATGCACGCCGCGAAAAACGTCCCATACTGTTTTTGCATGGCGCTTTTGGGCGCGTCCGCGGCCTGCTTCAGCTCGGTGTAGAGCAGGTAGTTGTTGCGCTCGCCCAATTCGTTGAACGTGCCCCACCGCGCCTGGTCGCTCGGAATGGGGTTGTTCTTGCGCCAGTTGCCGCATGTGTACTGGTAGAAGTTGGTGCAAGGGTCGGCGGACTTGTCGATCGCGCTCGTATCAAAGGAGTGGAGCGCCTTGGGCTCGGTTGGTGCGGCCGTGGTGGTGTCGGCCGGGGCGAACTGCTGCGCGGGGAGGGCGAGCGGGGATAGGAGGAACAACGCTGCGGCTGGGGCGAAGCTGGGCTTGTGCATGAAAGTCCTTCAGGGAACAGGGAGGCCGCGCACGGCCGTTGCTCCTGAAAGTACCACGGAAAATCCGCATTACATATCAAACCACCTCGCGTCACAGCTGCGAAGCTATCGCAACTCCGCGGCGACGAACTCCCCAATTGTGTCCATCGGCAGGAAAAGGCGGCTAGGCCTCCGTGGCAGCTCCCGGAACCCGTATTTTCGATAGAAGCTGCCCGAGCCTTCCTTCGCGTCCACGATCACCGCTAAGGAAGCGATCTGCCGCGACACACGCCATGCGCGTTCCAGTGCATCCGTCAAAAGCAACCTTCCCAGATGCTGCCCATGTAACTCTCGCTGAACTGCCATGCGGCCAAGCAGGGCGGCCGGCAAAGGAAATCGGGGAAGCTTCTTTCCAAACTCTTCCGGAAGGTCAACCCCGTCTATCGAGCAGGCCGAAAGCGCATAAAACCCCGCGATTGCGGCACCGTCCGGCGTGAGGACGAAAACCGTGGCCAGGTCTCGCCCCTGATCCTGGCGCGCCTGTCTTTGTAAATAACGGTCAAGCGCCAGAACCCCGCATGTGAACCCAACGCGGTCATGTTTCGCCGTCAAGGTCTCGATTGAGTAGACCTGTTCTCCGGGACTCTCATTCACAGACGGCGCACACGCTTTTTGTAGTCTCGAGCCGCTAAGAGCAATGCTTCGTTCGGCGCTGGCGGGTTCAGAAGTGCCTGGATAAAAGCATCCCGGTCCTCTCCCTCCAGCACCCAGGTCTCGTGCTGCTCGATTGTGCGCACAGCGGCTTCATCCGCGGCCTGCACCATGAAGTCAGACATCGAAATTCCTTTGTGCCCGGCTGCGCGTTCAATCCGCCGTTTCTGGTCGGGCAGAAGCCGCATTTCCGTTCGCTGTGTCCGTAATGCAGGGGCGGCCATACAAGCTCCTTGTACGGGTGTGTTCCGTACAGAAACTATAGCGGATATTTGCGACATTTGCCATAAGTTGTTGAATTTTGCTGTACTCAGTCCCTCTACCACACCCGGCAGCTCGACTCCGGCATCATCGGTTGCCCCACGTGGCACCCAAACGCTTTCCCGAACTGGTCGAAGTTCTCGACCACTCCATTCGTTCGGAACTCGTCCGGCGAGTGCGGGTCGCTCTTCAGGTACTTGATCTGCAGGTCGGGCTTGATGTTGGCGCACCACAGCTGCGCGAAGGCGATAAAGAACCGCTGATCCGGCGTGTAGCCGTCGATCTTTTTCGTGCGCTCCGCTTCCGGCTCCCCGGCCTCGGCCTTTTCGAGCGCCTGGTACGCGATCCGGATGCCGCCGTTATCCGCGGTGTTCTCGCCCAGCGTCAGCTTGCCGTTCACATGCTGGCCTGGCAGCGGCTGAAAGGCGTCGTACTGCTTTACTTCGCAGCTGGTTTTCGCGTCGAACTTTGCCCGGTCCTCCGGCGTGAACCAGTTGCGCTGGTTTCCCTTGCCGTCAAACTGCGAGCCCTCGTCGTCGAACCCGTGCGTCATCTCGTGCCCGATGACCATGCCGATCGCGCCGTAGTTCACCGCCGGGTCGGCCGAAAGCTGGTAGAAGGGCGGCTGCAGTATGCCCGCAGGGAAGTTGATGTCGTTCATCGACGGCTCGTAGTAGGCGTTTACGGTCGGCGGCGTCATGCCCCACTCCCGCTCGTCCACCGGTTTGCCGATGTGGTCCAGCTGATACGCGAGGTTGAAGGTCGCGGCCCGGTGCGCGTCGCCGTACCAGTCATCCCGCTTGACCACCACGGGCGAATAGTCCCGCCACTTGTCGGGGTAGCCGATTTTCTGCCGGAACTCGCTCAATTTCAGCTCGGCCTGCTCCTTGGTCGCCTCCGACATCCACGGTCGGCTCTGGATATCGGCCGCGAGCGCGGACTTAAGATTGGCCACCAGCTGTTCCATATTCTGCTTCGCTTGCGGCGGGAAATACTGCTTTACCCAGTCCTGCCCCACCGCCTCCCCCAAAGCGTTGTCGGTCGAGCCCGTGCACCGCTTCCACCGCGCCTGCTGCTCGTCCTGCCCATTCAGCACCCGGCCGTGGAAGGCGAAGTGTGCATCGTCGAAAGGCGCGGAAAGGCGCCCGGCGACCCCGTCGAGGGTTTGGAACCGAAGATAGTTCTTGAGCGCGGGCAGCGATTCTTCCTCGATGAGCCCGTTCATCGCCTTGAAGAACTCCGGCGTCGCCACATTCAGGCGGCTGAACGCGGGCGCGTCCTGCGCTTTGAAGTATTCCGTCCATGCAAATCCCGGTGCCAGCGCCGCCAGCCCGGAAACCGGCATGGGGTGATACACATTGTGCGGATCCCTCATCTGCTCGAGCGGCATGCTCGCCTTGGCCAGCGCGGTTTCGATCCGCAGCACGTCGTCCGCCGTCTTCGCCGCTGCTGCCGGGCTTTCGCCGCCCAGCTTCATCACCTGCGCAATGTAGTCGTGGTACTTCGCCCGGACCTCCTTGAAGTGCGGGTCGTCGCTGAGGTAATAATCCCGGTCCGGCAGCGTGAGCCCACCCTGGTATACCGCGGCGATGTAGTGCGAGGAATCCTTCTGGTCCGGCTCGGGCCCGAAGCTTAGAAACCCGCCCACTTCATAACGTGTGTCGCCGAGCAGCGGGGCAATTCCGTTCCGATCCTTGAGGGCATCCACGGCGTCCAGCGAAGGCTTCGCCGGGGCAAGCCCGCGCTTGTCGATGGCACGCGTGTCCATGCATGCCGCAAAGTAGCCTCCATACTGCTGCTGCAGGGATGATTGGGGGTCGTCGGCCGCGGTCTTCAGCTCCTTATATAGGAGGTACTGGTTGCGCTGGTCCACGATGGCGAAGCTGCCCCATGAGGCCTGGTCCGCGGGGATCGGGTTGTTCTTGCGCCAGTTGCCGCACGCGTACTGGTAGAAGTTGGTGCATGGGTCGGCACCCTTGTCGATCGAGCTCAGGTCGAAGCTGTGCATGGGCTTGGGCGGCGTGGGGGCGCTTGTATCTGCCGAGGCCGGAGCGATCCGCTGCGCCAAAGCCGGAAGAGTTGCAAGCAGAAGAACCGGGGAAAGACAGGCGAGGGTCGGTGTGCGCATACGCTCCTTTAGCAGTGCCAAGAACTCAAGGGCAGCTTTTGCTTCCGAAACTATCACGCCCAGAGCGCGAATGGAGGCGAACCGCCGCGCTAGGTACTCGCCCGGGAATGCTCGTTCTCTGTGCATCTCCATGCACGCCCACATGCTTCCCATGTGAAAAGGGAGCTTTTCAAGCCATTCAAATGAGAAATAATCCAGTCGTTGTTATCACCGGTGCATCTGCCGGGTTGGGGCGCGCGATCGCGCACGCCTATGCCAAGCGCGGGGCCAAGCTGGCCCTGCTTGCCCGCAACCCGGAAGCGCTGGACGCCGCGAAGCAGGAATGCGAGCAGATGGGCGGCAAGGCCATTACGATTCCCACTGATGTAAGCGACTATGACGCGGTGGAAGCGGCGGCCGAGCGCGCGGAGCGCGAACTGGGACCCATTGATATCTGGATCAATGACGCGATGGTGAGCGTTTTTTCGCCCGTCAAGGAGATGGAAGCCGGCGACTACCGGCGAGTGACGGAGGTTTTGTACCTGGGCTTCGTCCACGGCACTATGGCGGCGCTTAAGCGCATGCTGCCCCGCGACGACGGCACCATCATCCAGATCGGCTCGGCGCTCGCTTACCGCTCCATTCCGCTGCAATCGGCTTACTGCGCGGCCAAGCACGCCATCAACGGATTTACCGACTCGCTGCGGTGCGAGCTGCACCACGACAGCAGCAATGTCCGGATCACGACGATCCAGATGCCCGCGATGAATACCACCCAGTTCGACTGGGTAAAGAACCGCTTGCCCCACATGACCCAGCCCGTGGCACCGATCTTCGAGCCTGAAGTCTCGGCGGAGGTGGTGGTCGCGGCCGGATTCGCGAACAAGCCACGCCGTGAGTACTGGGTCGGCTCGCCCACGGTAGCGGCTATTGTCGGGCAAAAGTTCATTCCCGGCATTCTCGACTGGTACCTGGGCAAAACCGGCTACAAGGGCCAGCAGATCGCGAGCGAGCCGCAGCCAAAGGACGCCCCCAACAACCTATACAACTATGTTCCGGGCAAGTGGAGCGCGCGCGGCAAGTTCTCAGCCCGATCCAAGCGGACCAGCTGGGAGGTATGGGCTTCGCTCAACCGGCACTGGGTGCTTTTGGGCGCTGCCGGCTTGATCGCGGGCGGCGTGGCCCTAGCCAAGGGCCGGGAATAGCCGCATGGCCACCGAGAAAGAGCTCGCCGCGCGCGGAGCGATGGTCGGGGGCGCGGCTGCCGCCCTCGCCACGCTCGTCCCTGTTGCTCTTTACCAGACCGGCGTGATTTCCCGGCTTCCCGACCCTCCGGGAAGGGTGTTTGCCTCCGCGCGCATTACCGGGTCCAAAGGTGCCTACCCGCTCGGCATTCCAGACTCCTTCCCTGGAATCGCAAGCTACGGCGCCACGCTCACGCTTGCGCTGCTCGCCCGGCGGCACCGGCCGGCCCGCAACCTGCTCGGGCCCAAGCTGGTGCTGGACGGCGCGGTGGCCGGGTTTAACTTCGCCAAGCAGGTGGTGCAGTACGGGAAGCTTTGCTCCTGGTGTACGGGGACCTCGCTTGCCACGGCCGTGACATGCGTGGCGGGGCGTGTGTATCTCAAGGAGATTGCCTAAAGCTTCAGCTGGAACGTCCGCACTGCAGCCTTCACGAAAGTTTGCTGGCTTGTGTTGAATGTACCAAAAAATGGTACATTCGCCTGTGACTTTAAAGTGTATTCCCGCCCGCTTCTACCGAGCGATGAGTGGTCGGGAACCTGTTCGCGATTGGCTGAAAGAGCTCCCGTCGGAGGACAGGCGCATCGTTGGTGAGGACATAAAGGATGTGGAGTTTGCCTGGCCGCTCGGTCTGCCGCTGGTTCGCTCACTAGGCCGGGACTTGTGGGAGGTGCGCAGCTCACTTACACAGGGACGCATAGCTCGGGTCATCTTCTGCGTAAGCGAAGGGCAGATGGTTCTTCTAAATGGCTTCATCAAAAAAGCCCAGAAGACCCCAAGCAGGGAAATTGATTTAGCGCTCAAGCGGATGAAGGGACAGGAGCAATGAACCAGGAAAATATCGGCAGCAGCTACGACGACGTTCTCCGTGAGGACGGCATTTACGAGGAGGTCACCGCGGCCGCCGTGAAGCGCGTTTTGGCGCGGCAAATCCTCACGGAAATGTCCGAACAGCAAGTTTCCAAGGCAGTCATGGCGAGAAGAATGCATACCAGCCGCGCCGCGCTCGACCGTTTACTCGATCCGCACAACAACGCAGTGACCCTTCAGACACTTCTCAAGGCTGCAGCGGCCGTCGGCCGGCAGCTGCGCCTCGAAATCGTGTAGCGCTCTTGCGCCTGCGCTCCTAAAAAATCTTCAGGTGAATCGTCAGGTATTGCTTCGGATTTTCTCGGATTGCCGTCACCAGGTGGTTTGCATTAGCCAGCGTGTCGGTCGCGTTGTTGTACAGTGCAGGATTGCGCACCAGCTGCCCGAGGGTGCCCTCGCCGTTGTCCGCCCGCGCGAGGATGGAGTCCAGCCGCGTCACGGTGTCGTTCAGCTTGTTCGCGAACTCGGGGTTCTTGGCAATCAGCCCCAGGCCGCCCTTGCCTGCGTTCACGTCCGTCAGCAGTTGGTTCAGGCTCGCGGTGGACTGCTGCAGGTTGTTGTAGAGCGTTGGATCCTTGATAAGCTTGCCGATCGAGCCTTGCCCGGAGTCGATCTGCGCCGTCACTGAATCCAGGTGCGCGATCGCGTCGTTGGCCCGGTTGTACAGGCTATCGTCCGTCACCAGCTTGCCGATGGAGCCCTTGCCGCTGGAGATCTGGTTTGCGATCTTTTGCAGCTGGTTCACGGCGGAGACCGCGTGGTTATACAGGTCCGGGTTGTTGATGAGCTGGCCAATGGAACCGCGGCCTGTATTGAGCGAATCCACCAAGCTGTCGATCTTCGCCAGGATGGTGTTGACTTGCTCGATCGTCCCCTGGCTCGACTTAATCACGTCGCTGAGCGAGGGCGTTTCGTTCGTGGGGAGCTCGCCGTTGTCCGCGATCGGCGGCTTTTGCGCGGCCTTGCTGTCGATGTTCACGACCGTGTCGCCGAGCACCCCGATGGTTTCTAGGCTCGCCTGCGAATCCTGATGGATGTATTTCGCGTATTTGCCCCCGATCTTCATCACGACCTCAACCGGTGTGAGCCTGCGCGTGGGATCGATGCGGATCGCCTTGACCGAGCCGATCGCCACCCCTTCGAGATTGACGGCGGCACCTTCCTTGAGCCCCGCTGAGTTCTCAAAATAGGAGCGGACCGTGAGCTTGCGAGCGAACGGGCCGCCCGCGCCGGAGGTCCCCGTGATGAGAAACACGAGCACGGTGAGCGCCACAATAGCCGCAAACACCAGCACTCCCACTTTTAACTGCGACCAATGCACTTCCTGCTGGCTGGGCAATCGATCCCTCGCTGCTTCCCGTGATGCCGATCTCGTGGACGGGGTAACCTGTTACCTCTCCCGACCTTGCTCGATTCTAGCCTGCGCCGCGCAGTCGGCCCTGCCCAGGAGCGGTTCGGAAGCTCAGGGAATGCTTTCCAAAACGACCACGGCGGACGCATAACGCTCTGTGTGGGTGAGGGAAACCGAAATGCGCGCTGCCCGGAGCTCCCGCGCCAGGGCCAGCGCATGGCCGTGCAAGCGCAGCTCCGGCGCTCCGCGCGGCGCTTGCCCGATCTCGAAATCATGCCAGCCCACACCCCGACTGATCCCGCAGCCCAGCGCCTTGGCCCCGGCCTCCTTGGCCGCGAACCGGGCGGCAAAGCTTTGCTCGGGAAACCGCTTTGCCGAGCAGTAAAGCTGCTCGCCGCGGGTGAAAACCCGTTCGAGAAAGCGCGCGCCAAAGCGGTCGATGGACAACCGCAGCCGCTCCACCTCCACCAGATCGGTTCCCAAGCCGACAATCATGCCTGATGCTAACCCGCGCACCGGAACGGCAAACAAAAGGCCAACCCGCAAACAACCCGCGAAACAGGGCTCAGGCTTTTCACCGTCTTGACGATAAGGAATTCATGAGCAAACGCGGGATGGCGGAAATAGCGGAAGAGTGGAATCTGGTTTTGGTTGCGACGTGCGGCGGTGTGCCCAGCGAAATCCTGGACCCGTTGCATCGGGCTGTGGTCGCCTGCCATGGATGGGTGCTGCGGCAGGGAGAGATAAGCCCCCGCTGCGCCGACATAGACTTTGAGTTTCCGCGCGCGCATTCCATGGAGGTTTATGCCGTTCTGGTCGCTTTGGGGGTCAACCTGAGCCTGGAAGCGCACCAGCAGCTGACCGCCCTTTGCCAGTGCACCCGGCACGCCCGCGCGGGCGCGCGGGCAGCCGCAGCCCGCGTGAGCCTGACCTTGTACACGGTTGAGGGCGCGGACGGCTTCCTCAAGGACGCGCCGCGTGGGCTCAAGGAGGCTGCTTAAGGCCGGCGCCCAGCTGCACGTGCGTGTTCTAGCCCGCGTTTACGAGTCCGTACCGCCGCTGCCAGGTCTCCTTGAGCGCGGCCCAAACCGCGGCCTTTTCTTCGGGTGTAGCTTCCGCGTCCGGTTCGGCGGCAAAGCGCCGTGCTTCCGCTTTAGCCTGCTCCAGCAGCTCCCGATCTCGGATCAGCGAGGCCACCCGGAAATCGGGCAGGCCCGACTGCCGCGTTCCAAAAAACTCCCCCGGCCCGCGCAGCTCGAGGTCCAGCTCCGCCAGTTCAAACCCGTCCTGCGTCCGCACCATCGCGGCCAGGCGCTCCGCCGAGGCCTCCGAAACGCGCCCGCCGGTCATCAGGATGCAATACGATCGCGCGCTGCCCCGGCCCACGCGGCCCCGCAGCTGGTGCATTTGTGACAGGCCAAAGCGCTCCGCGTGCTCGATCACCATCACGGTCGCGTTCGGCACGTCCACCCCCACCTCGATCACGGTCGTCGCGACCAGCACGTCGATCTCGCCCCGCGCGAACCGCCGCATGGTCACGTCCTTGTCGTCCGCGGAAAGCCGCCCATGCAGCAGCCCCAGCCGCAGCCCATGGAGGGCACCGTGGCGCAGCTCTTCATACATCTCGGTCGCGGACTTCAGAGTGCTTGCGGTCTCGCCGGGGTCTGCCGCCTCAGCCAGCCCGGCGAATAATGGCGTCTTCGCTTTTTTGCTCGCCCGCTTCACCGGCTTCGGCGCGGGAGCCGGCTCATTGTGTGAAAACTCCAGCTCGGGCTGGTCTGCTTTCGGCCCTTCTATCACGGGGTACACGATGTAAACCTGCCGCCCCCGCCCTACCTCCTTGCGCACGAACTCCCAAACCTCCCCAGCCCGCTCGTCCGCTACCTGCCGGGTCACAATGGGCGTTCGCCCCGGGGGCAGCTCGTCGAGCACGCTCACCTCCAGGTCGCCGTACAGGGTCAAGGCCAGCGTCCGGGGAATCGGCGTCGCCGTCATGGCCAGCAGGTCCGGCTCCGCGTCTCCGGGCTTGCGCATCAACCGGAACCGCTGCAGGACCCCAAACCGGTGCTGCTCGTCCACAACGACCAGGCCAAGCTTGGCGAACTCAACCTTATCCTCGATCAGGGCGTGCGTCCCGATCACCAGGTCCGCGTCGCCGTTTGCGATGCGCTGCTGGTTCCAGCGCTTTTGCGCGGCGTCGAGCGAGCCGGTGAGCAGCACCGTCCGGTACGTGCGCGCGCCTGCCTCGGCAGCCCGCTCCAGCAGCTTGCGCGCCGACAGATAGTGCTGGGTGGCCAGGATCTCGGTCGGTGCCATCAGGGCTGCCTGGTAGCCGTTTTCGATCGCGATCAGCATCGCCTGGATCGCGACGATCGTCTTGCCCGAGCCCACATCACCCTGCAGAAGGCGGCGCATGGGCGTGGGCTTGCGCATATCCTCGGCAACCTCGGCCAACGAACGCTTTTGCGCGTTCGTGGGACGGAACGGCAGCACATTTTTGAGCGCGACCCGCACCGCCTCGCCGGTCGCAAATGGAACCCCCGCCTGAGCCTGCTGTTTTTTCCGCTTCAGCTCCAGCCCCAGCTCCAGAAAAAACAGCTCCTCGAAGATGAGCCGCTGCTGGGCCGGCGTCCGCGCGCCGGCCAGGAGGCTCATGGGTGTGCCCGGGGGAGGGAAGTGGACCTCCCGCAGCGCCTGCGCCCGCCCGGGCAGCCGGAGCCGCTCGATTATCCGTGCGGGCAATGTTTCCGGCACACGGTCGCCCAGCTCGGCAACGAGCCCGTGCATCACCCGCCGCAGCCATCGCGTCGAAAGCCGCTGCCCGCCCAGGGACTCATACACGGGCGTGATCCGCCCCACCTCGACGAGGTCGCCCTCGCCCTTTTCCGGCAATATCTCGACCTGCGGCTGGACCATTTTGAAGCCATGACCCGAGCGCGAAGCCTCCACCTTGCCGTAGGCCACCACCAGCTGCCCCGGCCGGAACTTGTCTTTGAGATACGCTCCCCGGAACCACATGCACTTGAGCGTTTGGAGGTTCTGACCCACGGTAAGCTCAAAGATCGGCATCCGCGAGGTTTGGAGAAGCGCGCTCCCCCGCACCTCCCCAATAACCGAGGCCATTTCCCCGGCGCGCAACTCGGAAAACAGCACGGGGTGCAAACGGTCCTCATAGCGGAAAGGGAGGCGGTGCAGCAGGTCTTCAACCGTCAGGATGCTTTTGGATTTCAGCGACTCCGCGATCCGCGGACCGATGCCCTTGACGAACTGGAGTGGGGTGGAAAGATCGAGCGGCATTGCTAGCACCGATCCTACCGGAGGGTGCCCGGCGCCCGAGGGTGACCAAGCCGTAAAAACGCGGCCAAGGCCCGAAATGGCGCCGAGGCCCGAAATGGAACCGGCGGCAACCAGCCCCGTTCTCCATTTCCCTTGCACTTCCCGCCGCGCTTGCTACACTAGCGCCGGTTTGATACACACGGTCGAGCTCGACGGCATCTCCAAGCGCTACGGCCACAAGCTCGCGGTCGACCGGGTTTCGCTTGCGATCGCGCCGGGGACGATGTTCGGCTTGCTGGGCCCGAATGGCGCGGGCAAAACTTCCACCATCCGCATGATCACCGGCATCACTCTGCCCGACTCGGGCCGGGTCGCACTCTTTGGCCAGCCGTTCGCCCGCCCGAGTCTACGCCGCGTCGGCTACCTGCCGGAGGAGCGCGGCTTGTACCGCAAAATGCTTGTCCGCGACCAGCTCGTCTTTCTGGGCCGCATGCACGGCCTGAGCCGCGCCGACGCGCTTACCCGCTCCCAGCGCTGGGCCGAGCGGCTCGCGATCTCAACTGCGCTTCCCTTGAAAACCGAAGAGCTTTCCAAGGGCATGCAGCAGAAAATTCAGTTCATCGCGACCCTGCTCCACGAGCCCGAGCTCATCATCATGGATGAGCCGTTTTCAGGTCTAGACCCGGTCAATGCCCTCCTGCTCGAGGAAACTCTCGTCGAGCTCAAGCGCGAAGGCCGCTCCATCCTTTTTTCCACCCACCGCATGGATCAGGTCGAAAAGCTCTGCGACTCGATCGCATTGGTCGACGGGGGCCGCGTCGTCCTGGATGGCGCGATGCGCGAGGTCAAGAGCCGCTATCCGCGGGACCGCGTGCTCCTGAAAACCGAAGGGACGTCCGCGCCCATCCACCACCCCGCCATCGCAGGCGTTCAGCAGTTTGCCGGCCGCACGGAGCTCCGCCTCACGCCCGGCGCGGACGCCCAAGCCTTGTTGCGCGACCTGCTCGCGGAGGGTGTTCGCATCACCCATTGGGAGCTCGCCGAGCCCACCCTCGAGGACATCTTCGTCCAAACCGTCGGGAGAAGCATCCATGCCTAGCGATCGAGCCCTGCTGCTGGGGCAAGCCATGCTGGTCGCGGCGCGCGAATACCGCGAACGCATCCGCACGCGCGCCTTTTTGCTTTCCACGCTGCTGACTCCCTTGTTCCTTGCCGCGGTGTTCGGCGGCAGCTACTTCATGGCAATGCACGGCAACGCCCATCAGCGGCTTGCCGTCATCGCGGACGACCCGGCTCAAGCCGCTGCCGCTGCCGGGGAAATCCGCAGTGGCGGCAGCCACCCCGCAAGCGTCGAAGTTCTTAGCCCCATTACCCCGGCTGCCCTCGCCGCACTCAATAGCCGCGTTGAAGGCAAGGACCTGAACGGCTATCTCGTGCTTCGCCCCCGGCCCGGTGCGACCACGCCGGAGGCCACCTACGTGTCCGGTTCGGCCGCCGACATCAGTTCCGCCGAAGCTATCTCCTCCGCGCTTACCCGCGTCACGGCGCGCGCGGCCCTCACCGCTCGCGGCATCTCGGCGATCGAAGCCGACCGCCTGCTCCGCAAGGTACCCGTCGCGACGGAACAGGTCCGCCAGGGACGTGCCATTGTTTCCGACAGTGCCACGAGCTTCCTGGGCGCGTACTCCCTCGTTACGCTGCTTTACGTTGTTGTGCTCATCTACGGCATGAACGTGGCCCGCTCCGTAGTCCAGGAAAAGACTTCCCGCATCTACGAGGTGCTCCTGTCCACGGCCCGCGCCGACTCGCTCATGTGGGGCAAGCTCCTCGGCGTCGGCGCGGTGGGTTTAACACAGGTCGCCATCTGGTTCGCGCTGCTCGGTGGCCTCGCCGGAACTTCCATTGCGGCGAGTTACGGCGTCAACGGCCTCTCCGCGCTCGGCATCCGGCCCGGGCAGGTCGCCTTTTTTCTCCTCTTCTTCGTCCTGGGATACCTTTTCTATAGCGGTTTAGGCGCGGCTATCGGCGCCTTTGTCGGCGCGGAGCAGGAGCTTCAGCAGTTGTCCTTCATAATCTCCGCCCCGCTCATCGTCGCGGTTCTGATGATGAATTACGTCCTGTCCAACCCCAGCTCCGCCGTTTCCGTCGCCCTTTCCCTTGTTCCGCCCTTTACGCCCATCCTCATGTACCTGCGCCTGTGTGCGCAGCCGCCCCCGGCTTGGCAGCTCGCACTGTCTATCCTGCTGTTGATCGCCGGCATCGCGGGTGTGGTCTGGTTTGCCGCCCGCATCTACCGCGTCGGCATCCTGATGTACGGCAAACGCCCCACCCTGCCCGAAGCGCTTCGATGGCTCCGCGCCAGCTGAGCGCCGCCTACAATTGGGAGCGTGACCGCGGCTTCGAAACCAAATACCCGGCCGTTTTCACTCCGTGAACGTTTCCTGCTCGCCGTCATCTCTCGCCTTGCAGCCTTCCTCATCGCCTTGGTCGGACGCACCTTGCGTTTCGTTGTTTTAGCCGAAGAGGGTGTCGCCCCCGCGCCGTTCCCCGCGCGCGGCATTTACTGCTTTTGGCACCAGTGCACCTTCGCCGCGGGCTGGTACTTCCGCCGCTACAACGCTTGCATTCTCATTTCCCGCTCGTTTGACGGCGAGCTGATTGCCCGCACCCTCGCGCGGCTCGGCTTTCGCAGTGTGCGCGGGTCGAGCTCCCGCGGGGCAGTCGGGGGTTTGCTGGCATTGCGCGAAGAGGTCCAGAATGGCGGCCTCGCCATCTTTACCGCCGACGGCCCTCGTGGCCCCGCTTTCCAATCGAAGCTGGGCCCGGTAAAGCTTGCCCAACGCACAGGGGAGCCCATCGGCTGCTTCCATCTCCACGCCGAACGCGCGTGGACTCTCCGCTCCTGGGACCGCTTTCTCATTCCCAGGCCCTTTTCCCGCGTCGCCGTTTCCTGGGCGCGCAGCATTGCTCCGCCCCGGGCCCACGCTACCGAATCGGAACTCGAAGCAAGCCGAAGTAACCTCGACGCCGCACTTGAACGCGCACGGGTGCAGGCAATCCGGTATTTTGAGCGGGGAAGCCGATGAGCAAGGGCATGTGGGACCTGAGCAAGCTGATGTTCCTGGTGCAGGGAGGCCTCTGCTTCTACTGCTGGAAACCCATGTCTTAGGAAAAGAGCATTTAAAGGCCGCGCACTACGCGACCAAGGACCACCTTCTGCCGGTCAGCCACGGCGGAACGGAGGACTGGATCAATACGGTCCTTGCCTGCAACCGGCTCAAGGCAAACCGCCTGCCTACCAAAGCCGAGCTGATCCGCCACAGCCACATCTACGCGCTTTTCAACGAACGCGTCGAGCTCCGCCGCGCTGAAATCGAAGCAAAAGAAAGGCTGCGCGCAGCAAGCCTCCCAGCTGCGCCTGCTGCCGGCGACGAACCCACCACCGTGTCTGAGTCGCCGCACGCCGAGCCTACCCACCTGGACGGGACCGCGCCGGCCGCGATGCCGGATGCGGACAACGGCATCGGCCCCACGCTCTAGGAATGGTTTGTGCTGCATTACAATTTCTTACAAAGTAAGCGAGCAGTTCGAATCCAAGGAGAAAGCATGGCTGACAGAATCACCCTCCTTGTCCGGTTTCGCATCCCCGAACCTGTGCAGGAGACATTCCTCGCCAAACTCAGGGACGTTTTCACACACATCGTCAAAGAAGAAACCTTTGTGGAAGCTTCGTTGGTCAAGGATATGCGCGATCCAGAAAGCATTCTCAACTACGAAGTATGGAACGAAAGCCCAGAGTTTTTCATGAAAGATCAAATGGGCAAGGCCTATTATGCCGAATTTGAAAAGCTGATTGTCGACCTCAAGATCGAGCGCACACCAGCGTGGTATCGGACGATCGCTAATTGGAAGAGCGCGTCCATTTCTTGAATACCGATAAGTCGGCTAGTCCACACTCAATGCCTGCCGCCCCTATCCTCGTCCGCGGCTACGACTTCAACCTGCCCCCGGAGCTCATCGCTCAGGAGCCCCCGCCCGAGCGCTCCGGCGCACGCATGCTTACGCTCGATCGCGCTACCGGCCAAGTTCACGACCGCCGCTTCACCGACCTCCCCAGTCTGCTGAACCCCGGCGACCTCCTT
This sequence comes from Acidobacteriaceae bacterium, assembly GCA_965218545.1. Classification (GTDB taxonomy): domain Bacteria; phylum Acidobacteriota; class Terriglobia; order Terriglobales; family Acidobacteriaceae; genus EB88. Next base: position 173,532 of record CBDCLB010000004.1, read on the forward strand.
ATTCTGAATAACAGCCGCGTGCTCCCCGCCCGGCTGTTTGCCAGCCGCGCCGGCGCGAAAACCCAGCCCGGCCAAGCGCCGGCCCGCATTGAAGTCCTGCTCACCGAGGAACTCACCCCCGGCGAGTGGCGCGCCCTTGTTCGCCCCGGACGCAAGGTCCTCATCGGCGAGCGCCTTCTGTTCCCACCGGAAGGGCCGCCCGCGCTCCACGCTGAGGTCACGGCCCACGGCGAGTTTGGCGAGCGCACCCTCCGCTTCGCTCCGCACCCGGACTTCTACGCCGCCCTTGAAGCCCTGGGCCAGATGCCGCTGCCGCCCTACATCCACCGCGACCGACAAAAAACGACCTCGGAAGATCGCGAGCGCTACCAAACCGTCTACGCCCAGGAGCGCGGCTCCGTCGCCGCCCCTACCGCCGGGCTCCACTTCACCCCCGAAATCCTGGCAAACCTGAAAGCCCGCGGCGTCGAGATCGCCTATATCACCCTCCACGTCGGCCTCGGCACCTTTCAGCCCGTCCGCGTCGAGCGGCTCGACGAAATCCAGCTCCACACCGAGCGCTATACCCTGCCGCCCGAAACCGCCGATGCCCTGAACCGCGCCCGCGCCGAGGGTCGCCGGGTTGTCGCCGCCGGAACCACGACTATCCGCACTTTGGAGCACTGCGCGGCGACGGGGCAGCTGGCCCCGCACTCGGGCTCGACCAATATTTTCCTCGCCCCCGGCCGCCGGTTCCGTATCGTCGGGGCGCTCCTCACCAACTTTCACCTCCCCCAAAGCACCTTGCTCATGCTGGTCTGCGCTTTCGCGGGGTTTGAGCCGGTCATGGCCGCCTACCGCCACGCCGTCCGGGAGCGCTACCGTTTCTTCTCGTATGGCGATTGCATGTTCCTCAGCTAGGGCGTGCAGGCGAGTGCAAAGACAGCACTCATCCACTGACAACAGCTCGCAGCTTGGCTGCTTGCGCTGCAACCCAGGTCTGCCGGTCCGGCTTTTGGCTCCAGGGACGAGTCGATGGGTGCATGAGGTGCGCGGTCGGCAAACGGCCCAGCTCGGGGAAGGCCTTGGCTGCCTTGCGGAGTTCTTCCTTGCTCGCGTTGCCCAGGGCGGCCAAGGCCCGCGGCTGTACGATTTCGACTTGTCGCGCCAGGAACGCGCGGCATTGCTCTTTGTACCCTGCACACCTGGGCATGGGCCCGCTTGCGCTCCCGGGCTGCAGGCCCATCAGCGCGTTGGTAAAAAAGCAATCGGACAGATTGACCCCTGCTGCGCTGAGAATTGCTTTCAAAGTAGTCCAGAACGGATACTGCCTTTCCCCTCCCGGCGCCTTTGATTTCTCAAAAGCCCGCTTGCTGTCGAAGTTATGACCGACAAGCATAAGCGGGCGCACGGGAAAATGCGGAGGCAGCGGGCCGTGGCAGACCTCGCCTCTCCAAACGCCTGCCCCGCCTGGAAAGAAGGCAGTGCCGTCGATAAGCTCGTCCAGAGTGGCCCCGGTCCGCTCGACTGTTTCAGGGTAAAAAGTCACGCAGGTTTGTAGTTCCGTGAGGAGTTCCCGTACAACCTCCGCGGTCAGCCTCCCATGTTCATTCTGCATGTCCCTAGAAGGTTCTGTTTCGTAGTTCATCGGTGTATGTGTCGTCTCTTGGCTTTCCCAAAAAGCGATCATCGCATCCCGGTGCCTGCTTCCGCCAAGCCCTCCACCTACTGCTCGATCCCATGAGTTCCAGTCACGCCTGCCAAGTTATGCAGCGGCCGATGAGCACGCGATCCGGCGTGCCCACCGCCGCCGCCTACGTTTCAGTCAACAGGATCAACAAGCTCCGCCGCGAGTTCCGCCCGGAGTTTTTCGACGTGAGCGCCCCGGCGTATGAAAGCCACCGTAAGTGGAACCTCGACACCGGAAAGATGAATTATAGCTGAGCGGCAGATGCAACGGCTTGTTCAAACGCCTGAAGAAACTCAGCTCGCGGCTTTTCTCCAAGGTCCACGACCTTGCTCCCGCCGGCCGCAACCACCGTCACGTCCTCAATGCCGATGACCTTGAGAATAAGACGCAGATACATCGTGGCGATGTCCCGATCCCGGATCGGCGAGCCCTCGGCATAGACGCCGCCCGAAGCCATCAGGACCATACACCTTTTGCCATGAACTAATCCTTCGCCGCTCATTCCGAGCGTAAGCCCCTTGCGTACGATGTGGTCCACGTAAGACTTCAGGTTTGCGGGAATGTTGTAGTTGTAAACCGGAGTGCTGATCGAAATGTAATCACGTCCAACAGCTCGGCGACAAGCTCATTGGACACCCGAAGCACATCCTTAATCTCAGGAGTGTTCTTTTCCGCGGGCGTCAGGCTGGCTCCGAGCCATGGCAGATTCACATAGGGCAGATCGGCTTTCGCAAGATTGCGTTCGATAACTTCTCCGCCCGGGTGCGACGTCTTCCACTGCTCTACAAACACTTTTGCAAGATCGCGGGAGATAGAGAACTCTCCCCGTGGGCTTGCTTCAACAACAAGAAGTTTTGGCATCCTTTGTCCTTTCACCGTTTCCGCGCCCATTCCGCTTGGCAAATGTGGCGCGAACAATAGGTTTGTAGCGCTAGTATGGGATGTGGACGGGTGCTGCACAAGGAGGCAATTTCTTGAGTGAAACGAACATTTCTGTTCCTGAAAGCACGCTTTCGGCTACGAATTGCAAGGGGCTTGCCGATGTGCTCGCCGGCGTGGGAGATAAGTGGACTATCATGGTTGTCGGAGCGCTCTCGCAAGGTTCACTGCGATACAACGAGATACAACGGCGCGTGAGCGGCATCTCCCAACGCATGCTTACGCTGACTTTGAAGCGGCTGGAGATGGATGGCATTGTTACGCGCACCCCCTTCCCCTTTGTGCCGCCGCGCGTTGATTATGAATTGACGAACCTCGGACAAACCTTACGCGGAGCGCTGATACCTCTGCACCTGTGGGCAGCGAAAAACAAAAAGACCATCGCTGCCAACCGCATCCACGCGGCAGCCGAGGAAATGAGCAATCGCCGCACAAAGGGTTCTGGCGAGATGGGTGCTGCAAAATCTTCCGGTTCTTAGAATCGATCTTCTACATGACCTAACCTAGCTCACACGAGACACACTCGCACTGCCGGCTTCACGGTCTACCAGCTGCCGGCACGCCGCTTTGAGTTCCGCGATCACGGCCCGTTTTCGCTTTCCCAGCACAAATAAGAGCGCCGCTCCGCCTACAATCGCGCATAGAGCTGCGCCGGTTTTGGGCGACCCGAGCAGAAGCACTCCGACAAAGATCAAAAAGATGAGCGCCTTCTGCCGTACATCGCTGAGGGGATCGCGCAGGCCCATACGGCCCAGCACAAAACGGTCCGGCTCCAGCCATCCATGCTCGCCGCTCGCCCGGTTCTGCAGCAACAAAAACGGCCCCCGAGCTTGGCCCTGGCGCGCGGCCCATGCGACGGAAACCAGTTGGTTCTCGCGCACGGACACGGGCGAGTCAGCCAGCGCCACGCAAATCTCCTGCCCGTTTGCGCCCTGCACCCAAAACTCGTGCCGGGTGGTGTGCGTGCTGGTCACGCGGATCGGGCTCACATACCCGGTTCCGGCGTACACGCTCCCGCCGCCGCCCGAGCCATGGACATGCGTTTCCGCCCACTTTTTCTCGCCAAGCACGCGGCCCGTCATGGCTTCCATCCAGACCGGCTCCCCCGCGATCGTAACCTCCTGCCGCATCCCGCTTGCCCTCCATCCAGACGCACACAGAATACGTCACGGGGCTACACTTGACCCGTGAGCACGCCCGAAAAACCGCCCATCTTTCTGCTCGACGCCATGAGCTTTATCTTCCGCGCCTACCATGTCATGCAGCGGCAGCGGCCCATGAGCACCCGGACCGGCGTGCCCACGGCGGCTGTGTACGTTTTCGTCAACATGATCAACAAGCTGCGCCGGGACTTCGCGCCGGAATACTTCGCCGCCGTCTTCGACACGAGCTCCCCTGTGTTCCGCGACGAGCGCGCCGGCACCATGAAAACCGTCCGCAAGTGGAACATCAAAACGCAGCAGTTCGACGAGATGGACTACGGCGGCTACAAGGCCAATCGCGTGGCCATGCCACCCGACCTCGCGCAGCAGCTCCCTTACATCCGCCGCGCGCTGGAAGCCTTTCGCATCCCGATTCTCCAGCACGAAGGCTTTGAGGCAGATGACGTCATCGGTACGCTCGGGGCTCAGGCCGCTACGGGGGAGCACCCGGTTTTTATCGTTTCGCCGGACAAAGATATGTACCAACTGGTAAACGAGCACGTAAAGATTCTGAACCCCATGAAGGACAACCTTATCCTTGACCGCGCCAAGGTGGAGGAAACCCTTGGCGTCCCGCCCGAGCGCGTCATCGACGTGATGGCTCTGCGCGGCGACTCGATCGACAACATCCCCGGTGCCCCCGGTATCGGCGACAAGGGCTCGGTCGAGCTCATTCGCGAGTTCGGCACAGTGGAGGCCGCGCTTGACCGAGCCGCCGAGATCAAGGGCAAACGCCAGCGCGAATCGCTCCAAAATAACCGCGACGCCGTCCTGCTTTCGAAGGAGCTCGTCACCATCCACACGGAGGTTCCGGTCGAGCTCGAACTCGACCGGATGCGCACCACCGACCCCGATCTCGGGGCCGTGCGCGCGCTGTTTTCCGAACTTGAGTTCACGACGCTGCTCAAAGAGCTCGCCCCCGAAGCTCCCGCCACGCCCGTCCAGTACCTCCTCAACCCGTCTCCAGAGCAGGTCGCCTCCTTTTTGGAAGCAGCTCGCAAAACCGGCTTTGCTTTCGCCATTGAAGCGACCGAGCTGGAGCAGGTCGCCGAACAGGTCAGCGAATCCGAAACCGCAGCCGCCGAGGAGCGCGAGCCCGCGCTCCAAAATCTGACTCTCGACTTCGCCGCCCCCGCCGCTGAAACTCCAGCGCCCGCAGTTCAGGAACGAGCCTGCCGCCTTGGCGTTTCCGCTTCTCCCGGCCTCGCCCTGCTCGTCGATCTCGAAGCTGTGCGCCCGCTCCTTGAAGACGAAGCGATTCCCAAGCAGGTCCACGACCTGAAAGCCGCCCTCCGCGTTTTGGAAGCGCAATCCATCACCCTCCGCGGCGCACACGACGACCTGATGCTGTATTCCTATCTGGTCAACCCCACCCACACCACCCATCGGCTCGCCGATGTCGCCGCCCGCTTTTCCAACCGCCCGCTGCAGGAGGGCCCGGAGGCCCTGCCGGAAGCCGCCCACGCCATCCACACGCTTGCCCCTGTCCTGCGCCGCGACGTCGAGTCCGCCGATCTCACAAACGTTTATAAAACCATCGATCGCCCGCTCGTTCCCGTGCTCCTGCGCATGGAGGAGGCCGGTGCCCGCGTCAACCTCCAGGCCCTCAGCGAGCTTGACCGGAAGCTGTCGAGCGAGATGACGCGCGTCGGCGAGGAAATCTACGCCGCCTCCGGCCACCGCTTCAACATCAACTCTCCCAAGCAGCTCGGCGATGTCCTGTTCAACAGGATGGAGCTGCCCAAGCCGCTGAAGTATGGCAAGGGCAAGGTCGTCTCCACCGCCCAGGACGTCCTTGAAGAGTTGGCCGAGCACAACGAAGTGCCCCGCATGGTGCTCGAATACCGCCACCTTGCCAAGCTCAAGTCGAACTACGTCGACTCGCTCCCCTTGCTCGCCGACGGGGAGGGTCGCGTCCACACCACCTTTAACCAGGTCGGGACCGCAACCGGCCGGCTGAGTTCCACCAACCCCAACCTCCAAAACATCCCCATCAAAACCGAGCTGGGCCGCGAAATACGCGCTGCTTTTATCGCCGCTTCCGGACGCCTGCTGTTATCCGCCGATTACTCGCAGATCGAGCTCCGGCTCATGGCGCACTTCTCGCAGGACCCCCTTCTCGTGAACGCCTACCGGACCGATCAGGACATCCATACCCTCACCGCAACCGAGGTCTTCGGCGTACCGGCCGAGGCGATGGACAAGCAAACCCGCAACCGCGCCAAGGCCGTCAACTTCGGTATCGTCTACGGCATCTCCCCGTTTGGCCTCGCGGCGAACCTCGGCATCGATCAGAAGGAAGCGCGGCTGTATATCGACCGCTACTTCGAGCGCTACGCCGGAGTACGCGCCTTTATTGACCGCACGCTCGAGGAAACCCGCGCCACCCAGCGCGTCCACACTCTGTTCGGCCGCTCGCGCCCCATCCCCGACATTCAAAGCCGCAACGCCAACCTCCGCGGCTTCGCCGAGCGCACCGCGGTCAACACCCCGCTCCAGGGCACCGCCGCCGACCTGATCAAGATCGCGATGATCCGCATCGACCGCCGCCTGCGTGAGGAGAACCGCAAGACGCGCATGACTCTTCAGGTCCACGACGAGCTCCTCTTCGATGTCGCCGAAGACGAAGCCGAGGAAGTCCGGGCCATGGTCAAACATGAGATGGAAAATGTGATCGAGCTCAGCGTCCCTATCGTCGCCGACGCTGAGCTCGGCACGAATTGGCGGGACCTGTAGGAAGTCTCCGAATTCCCCGCACATTATCCTGCCGTACTGGAGAAAACCGCATGAACACACTTTGGATCGCAGCTCTTAGCCTCTTCGCCTTTCCGCCCCAGAAGAACGTGGCCTCGCAAGCCGCGCCTCCGGCGCAGGCCGCCCCGTGCGACCTCAAGCAGTACGCCCATATGAGCAAGCAGCTCCAGGACTGGCCCGACCTGGCCCGCTACCGCGCCGACAACGCCGCCGTGCCCCCGCCGACCCCGGGCACCCCCCGCGTCGAGTTCTATGGCGACTCCATTACCGACTTTTGGGGGCGGGGCACGGGTGAGTTTTTCCCCGGCAAGGGCTATATCAATCGCGGCATCAGCGGCCAAACCACGCCGCAGATGCTGGTCCGCTTTGAGCCGGATGTCGTCCACCTCCACCCTGCCGTGGTCGTCATCCTTGCGGGCACCAATGATATCGCCGGCAATACCGGACCTTCCACCCCGCAGATGATCGAGGACAACCTGACCGCCATGACGCAGATCGCGCAGGCCGACAGTATCAAGGTGGTGCTCGCCTCCATCACACCCGCTTATCGCTATCCCTGGAAGCCGTCCATCGATCCCGTCGCGGAGATCCGGGAGATCAATCAATGGATCAAAACTTACTGCGCAACCGGCGCTTGCACCTATCTGGATTATTACAGCGCGATGAGCGACAGCAAGGGTGCCATGCTGCCCGGGCTGTCGAAAGAGGGCGTCCACCCTACGGCTCAGGGGTACGCCGTCATGGCGCCCTTGGCCGAGAAAGCCATTGCCACGGCATTAAAACAGTAACATAGGCGCTACACTAAGCGCGGGAGAGCCCCATGGCTACAGCTACCAAGATTTCGCTCCAGGAGTACCTGAGTACCACTTACCGGCCGGATGTCGAGTACATCGATGGGGAGTTGAAGGAGAAAGCTGTGGTCGGATTTGCGCACGGTGAGGTGCAGGGGTTTATTTTCAGCTGGTTCAGCCGGCGGTATCAGGAGTGGAACATCCGCTGCGCCGTGGAAACGCGAATCTGGGTCAGCGCGGAGCACGTCCGCTTGCCGGATGTCGTGGTCATTGCCGCAGAGGATAGGCGCAGGGGAGCGCTGGATCGCCCACCGCTCATTGCAATCGAGGTGCTGTCTCCTTCTGACACCTACCAGGACCTGAAGCTCAGGGCTGCCGATCTGGAAGCCATGGGCGTGCGTAATGTCTGGTTGATCGACGAAGACGCGCGCACCGCGGAGGTATGGCGCGAAGGTTCATGGCATCGGCACGCGGCTGCGCGGCTTGAGGCTGTGAACTCGCCTATCTATCTCGACCTCGCCTGGTTATGGCAGCAGTTGGATGAGCAATAGAGAAATGCCGGGGAGATTCAATGACGCGTTCCGATGGAAGTGGGTTTTTTATGCGACTCTTATCGCGTGTACGGTTTACATTGCGAGCATCCTTGCTGATGCCGACGATGTCGAAATCCTTTATTGGATCGCGGCTCTCGTAGCCACTCCGGTTTTATTTCTTGTCGCACTTACCTTTCTTTTTACGCGTGCATGGAAAACGTGCCTTTCCCTTCTCGCCGCGCAGGTCTGCATCCTCGGCCTCAGCTTTACGCTTTTTATCTTTTCTCATGATATCCGCACTTCAGCGCGATGGATTTTGACTCGACCCACTACAAGAAACAAGTGTTAGCTCTAGCCGCTCCGGCGCAAGGCGACTACCGCCACATCGTGTGGGATGGCTGGGGCTTCGCGGGAAGTGATACGGTGCAGTATCTCGTTTATGATCCGCAGGACTGTATTCGTGTGCCGGGTAAGAGTGCAATTGTAGTAAACGGAAAGTCATGCAGTGTTTGGCATGTGCGTCGATTTGAAAAGGCCTGGTACTTGGTTACATTCTTTACAGATACGGCTTGGAACGACTGCTAAAGACCAAACCGCCTGCGCGGCTGGCGGTCCCTTTGTGACGTGTCTTTGCGCTTCGCGCGCCAACACGACTACCCATTCCCACGGCTCCAAACCGATCCCAGCCCCCCATCCACCCCCAGCACCTGCCCCGTGATCCAGCTCTGCGCGGGGTCGAGCAGAAACGCGATTGCCGCCGCGATGTCCTCCGGCTTGCCGAACCGGCCCAGAGCGTGCATTTTGAGCGAGGCCTGCGCCGCCGGCTCCGAGCCCACAATCCGCGCCGTCAGCGGCGTATCCACCAGGCCCGGCGCAACGCAGTTGAATCGCAGTCCTCGTTTGGCGTAGGTCGCCGCCGCAGCCAAGGTGAGGCCCTGCACCCCGGCCTTGGCCGCGGCGATCGCCTCGTGATTGACCAGGCCGATCCGCGCCGCCGCGCTTGAAACAAACACCACCGAACCCGATCCGGGGATCGCCTTGGCCGCCCCCCGCATCGCCGCGAACGCACTTTTCAGGTTCACCGCCAGCACCTGGTCGAACTCGGCGTCCGAAGTCACGTGGCCCGGCTTTAAAAGTAGCGAGCCGAAACAGTTTGCCACCCCGTGCAGCTCGCCAAAGCGCTTGGGCCCTTCCGCGACCGCCGCCTCCACCTGGGCTCCGTCAGTCGCTTCCGCCGCCATGTGCTCCGTCCCGAGCTCTGCGGCCAATGCGGCAAGCTTTTCCGCATTGCGGCCGGCAAGCAGAACCCGATCGCCTCGCTCCACCAGCATCCGTGCCAGTGCCGCCCCGACTCCGCCCGATCCGCCCAGGATCACAAAATTCGCCACGCCCTGCTCCTTCCGGCGCACACCTGCGCCCTTGCATGCCCGCTTGGATGAGCAACCCACGCCTTTCGCGGTCGCTGAACTTTGTGTGATGAAAGCAGGAAAGTTTATCTTGACCGGAAGGGCGCGGCTCCTTGCTCCCTACCTCGCCCGGCACCGGGCAGCAGCCCACGCGTCCTTAGGGCTCGCAGCACCTGCTCCACCGACCAATCCAGCGACGACGCACCGTCCACCACCACATCCGCCCAGCGCGCCGAAGGGCGCACAAACCGCTCCGCCATGGGCCGCACGGTCGCGGCGTAGTGCTCGGCCACCTGCGCGGGTTCGCGGCCGCGCTCGCGCACATCGCGCCGGGCCCGCCGCTCAAAGCAAACCTCATCGGGCGCGTCCACATACACGCAAAGTCCGGCAAGTGCCCGCACCGGGGGCCAGTGGAGCGCGAAGATGCCGTCGAGCAGCAGCATGCGCGCCTCGCGCACAGGCTCTGTGCGGGTCCCGCGGGTGTGCGTCGCAAAGTCGTAGCAAGGTCGCTCCACCGCCTCGCCGCGTGCCAGCACGCGCAGGTGCTCCACCAGCAGCTCGTGCTCGATCTGGTCCGGGTGGTCAAAGTTCACATGAGCCCGCTCGTCCGGCCGGAGGTGGCTCAGGTCGCGGTAGTAGTCATCGAGGCGAAAGTGCGTCCCTTCGAGCTCCCGCGCCAGCTCCGCCGCCAGGGTGGTTTTGCCTGAGCCGGATGCGCCCGCGATGGCCACCAACACCGGCCCGCTCACCCGGAGCTCTCGATTCCGGCGCTCTCAATCCCGGCAAGGACGCGCGGAACCAACCCAGCCAGCAGCACGGCGAGCTCCTGCTCCACAGCCCGGCCGGTTGCGAGCACTTCTTCATGGCTTAAGGGCTGGGTTGCGACGCCCGCGGCCATATTGGTCACACACGAGATGCCCAGCACCTCCAACCCGGCCTGCCGCGCCGCGACGGTTTCAAGAACCGTGGACATGCCGACCAGGTCGGCACCCAGGGCGCGAAACGCACGAATTTCCGCTGGAGTTTCAAAGCTGGGCCCCAACACGCCCACATACACGCCCTCGGCCATAGGCGCCCTCGCTGCTTCCTGCGCCAGCGCGCGCAGACGCGGGGAGTAGGCCTCCGACATATCAAAGAATCGCGGGTACCCGCCCAACGGCGGTCCGGCGGCCGGGTTCAGGCCCGTGAGGTTGATGTGGTCGGACAAGAGCACCAGCTGCCCCTGCCGCAGATCGCCCCGGATGCCGCCCGCCGCGTTGGTCAGGATAAGCGCCCGTACGCCGAGCGCCGCCAGCACACGCGTGGCAAACACTACCGCATTCGCTGGATAACCCTCATACGCATGGACGCGCCCCTGCAGCACCAAAAGCTGTACCCCGCCCAAGCTGCCCGCGACGAGCTGCCCCGCATGGCCCGCCACGCCGGAAACAGGGAAGTAGGGAATGTCTCCGTAGGGCAGGGAGGCGGCCTCTTCAAGCGTGGAAGCGAACGCGCCCAGTCCGGAGCCCAGCACGACGGCTATCCTTGCCCGGTCGCCGAGCTGCGCCCGCGCAAAACGCGCGGCCTCTCCGATCCGATCCCATTCACTCATCATTGGGAGAAAGTCTAGCGCAGCAGCATGCCCACAATGGACGCGGACATGAGATTGGCCATGGTCCCGGCCAGCATCGCCCGAAAACCGAGCTGCGCGAGCTCGTTGCGCCGCGTGGGCGCGAGCGCGCCGATGCCGCCGATCTGGATGCCGATCGAGCTCAGGTTCGCAAACCCGCACAGGGCAAAGGTTGCGATGGTAAACGAGCGCGGGTCGAGCATGGCTTTCTGCGTACCAAGCAGCTGGTAGGCCACCAGCTCGTTCAAGACCATGCGTGTGCCCAGCAGATTGCCCACCAGCGGAGCGGCATGCCAGGGAATGCCGATGAGCCACGCCACCGGGGCGAAAACAGCGCCGATGACCGCGTCGAGCGAGCGCGGAAACCAGCCCACGTGCCCGTGCGCCCAGCCGAAGATGCCGTTGACCATCGCGATGAGCGAAAGAAACGAGATCAGCATGATGCCGACATTGAATGCCAAACGGCCGCCGTCGAGGGTGCCGCGGGCAAGCGCGGCCAGCAGGTTTTCGCCCGCGTGCACCTCGTCCTTGGGCATGTGCACGACGCCCTCGGTCGCGGGCTTTTGCACTTCGGGCACCAGCATCTTTGAGATCAGAATCGTGCCCGGCGCGGTCATGATCACGGACGCCAGCAAGCTCTTCGCCTCGATCCCGTACAGGATGTATGCGCCCATGATCGCGCCCGAAACATGCGCCATGCCGCTCGTCATTACTGTCATGAGCTCGGAGCGCGTCATGCCGGGGAGAAAGGGGCGGATGGTGAGCGGGGCCTCCGTCTGACCCATGAAGATGGACGCGGCGACGTCGAGCGATTCGGCCCCGCTTACGCGCAGGGTCGCCTGCATGAGCCGCGCAAATACGCGGATGAGAACCTGCATGATGCCGAGTGCGTACAGGAGTGAGAAAAATGCCGAGATGAAAATGATGATCGGCAGCACCTGGAACGCAAAGATGAGCCCAGCCCGGGAGTGCTGTGCCCCCAGATCGCCGAACACCGTGGACGAGCCCGCGAACGCGTAGCCGAGCAGCGTGGTGGCTGCTTTGCTCGCAACCGCCAGCGCGCGCTGGCCCCAGCTCCAGCGAAGGACCAGGAATGCGAAGCAAAACTGAAGCCCCAGCCCCCACAGCACGGTGCGCCAGCGGATACGGCGGCGGTTGGTGGAAAATACCCATGCCAGTGCGAGCATGGTGAGCAGGCCAAGGATCCCGGTAAAGCGTCCCATCGCTCACAAGCATACGGGCTAAAACCGCCTGCGATGACCTCGCCCAGCAGCGGCGGCGGTGCCGCATGTTCCTCGGTGATGACGACCGCTTTTTCCAACAAGCGCAGCGGCTCAGCAAGCAGCGTCTCGCTCGCTGCAAACAGCGTGTACACCGGCTCGCCCGCCCGCACCTCCTGTCCCAGCTTCGCGTGCACCTCTAGCCCCGCATGCGGGTCCACCGGCGCGCCCGCGCGCGCCCGCCCGGCCCCCAAGCGCTGCACAGCCCAGCCCACCGCAGTCGTGTCGATCGCGGAAACAAACCCCGAGCGCGCCGCCCGGAAAACTGCCCGTGCCGCAGGCGCATGGCATTCGAACCCCGCGTCCAGCGCCCGCCGGTCGCCGCCTTGCGCTTCCACGATCGCGCCAAAGCGCTCCCACGCCGCACCGCTCGCGAGCAGCCCTTCCGCGCGCTCCCGGCCCGCGTCCACGCTCGCTGCGGCCCCGCCCAGAAACAACATCCACGCCGCCAGCTCCAGCGAAAGCGCCCGCACGTCCTCACTGAGCGCCGGCCGCTCGCCCCGGAGCAGCTGGCAACACTCCGCAACCTCCACCCAGTTGCCTGCGAAAGCCCCGAGCGGTTGGCTCATGTCCGTGAGCAGCGCCGCCGTCCGCGTTCCCGCCCGCTCACCCGTGTCCACCATTAGCTCGGCCAGGAACCGCGCGTGCAGCGGGTCGCGCAAGAACGCCCCCGAGCCGGTTTTTACGTCAAGCACTAGCCCACCGAGCCCCGCCGCCAGCTTTTTGCTCATAATTGAAGCGCAGAGCAGGTACGGGCTTTCCACCGTCGCCGTCCGGTCGCGCAGCGCGTACAGCGTCCGGTCCGCGGGAACCAGCTCCGCCGTTTGCGCCGCGAAGCACGCGCCGGTCTTCGCAAGCACCGCCCGCATCTCCCCGAGCGAAAGCCCCGTGCGCATTCCCGGGATCGACTCGAGCTTATCGAGCGTGCCCCCGGTATGGCCCAGTGCGCGCCCGCTAATCATCGGGTTGTACAAGGCCGCCGCGGCGGCAATCGGCGCGACGATCAGCGAGGTCTTGTCCCCCACCCCGCCGGTCGAGTGCTTGTCCACGGTGCGCCCCAGATCCCGCGCGTCGAAGGTCGCCCCGGAAAACCGCATCGCCCCCGTCAGCGCGCTTACCTCCTCCCGCCGCAACCCGCGATGAAACACCGCCATGAGCCAGGCCGCCAGCTGCTCCTCCGCGACCGCCCCGCTCGCCGCGCCCGCCACCAGAAACCGGATCTCCTCCTCATCCAGCGGCTCGCCGTCGCGCGTTTTCCGGATCAGATCGACCGCGTGCATCACAGCGCCCGCTCCAGCTTGAAGCCATACGGGAACAGCTCACGAAAGGGAACCGGCGCGCCCGGGACGCCGCCCTCGCCCGGAAAAACCACAACCGCGTCCTCCGTCACAAACTCGCCCAGCACCTGCCGGCAAGCCCCGCAAGGCGCGCTCGCCGCCCCATTCCGGTTCGCCACCGCGATCGCCACCACCAGCACCCCAGGGCCCCGCTCGCCCACCGCCCGAAATACCGCGTTGCGCTCCGCGCAGATCGAAAGCCCATACGACGCGTTCTCCACATTGCACCCGGTCACCACCGCCCCGTCGGCAAGCAGCAGCGCCGCCCCCACACGAAACCGCGAGTACGGCGCATACGCGTTCTCCGCCGCCCGCTCCGCCGCGCTCACAAGCTCTTCGAGCACCCCTTGGTCCACTCCCATACTCGCCCGAGCCTACCCGCCCCGTCGCTTCCGGGGCAAGGGAAGAGCGGCGAGAACCGCAGCTCCCTTCCCAAAACAGGCAGCGCGGGCCCAAAAGCATTCCAAAGCGGGAAATGGAGCGTGCGAATGCGACTAAGGCGATCGCAAGCTTCCCTAGCAAGAGGCTTTCTCACGAGTCAACTGATCATTTGTAAACAGGGCTTCCTAAATCTTTTACAACGCTTCGCAATAAGCCAGGACCAGCTTGGAAAGGTGCTCTTTTAGCATGTTTGTGGCCCTTAAAGAAGGTTTGCTCTCCAGATGACCGCGAATCACGCCCGACATGGTCATGAAGACCATCTGTGTCATGTATTTAACGTCAACCGACGCAGGGAGACGCGCGGTCTGAAACATAGCTGATATCGCGGCTTCATAGCGTTGCCGGATGCGCTTTACGATTACATCGCCCCCCGGCTCCCCAGCGATACGATACAACGCTAAAGCGGTATCCCGGTCCGTCATCTTCGCATCGATAAATCGGCTAACCAATCCATCGACCATGGATTCAAGCGGCTGAAAGTGATTGGCCGCACAAGCGTCCTCTACGGCCTTTGATACATGATCCATATGCCGCTCCAGTACGGCGAACAGCAAAGCCTGCTTATTTGAGAAGTACTGGTACAGCGTTCCTACGGAGACGCCGGCCCGCTCCGCCACGCGCACCGTGGTCAGCCGCTCCTGCCCACTCTTCAGCAAAACCTGAATGGTTGCATCGTGAATAGCCTCAACCGTCACGACAGACCGGCTTTGTTGCGGCGTCTTTCTTGGCTCTAGCGCTGTCAGGGCTTCTTTCGGCAGAAGCGAATGGAAACCTGAAGTTTGTCTCATATTCTCAATCTTAGGAGAAAACATGCAAAACGTGAAAAAGATTGCTCTTGTTACCGGAGCGAACAAAGGCATTGGCTTTGAAGTCGCTCGCCAGTTAGCAAAAGCAGGGTGGACCGTCTTCGCCGCCGCGCGAAACCAGGAGCGCGGACAGCAAGCAGCCGCGAAGCTTCAAGCCGAGGGCCTGGACGGCCGCTTCATTCTTGTTGACCTCAATGCACACCAAAGTGCCGAGGCTGCGGCTGAATCGATTCGCAGCGAGTTCGGGAAGTTGGACCTCCTTGTCAATAATGCCGGCATTGCGGGCAAGGCGGACGGACCGCCAAGCAAGGTAGACATTTCAGTCGGGGAAGCGCTGATGCGGACGAATTACATAGGCACACTCGCCGTCACGCAGGCTATGCTGCCCCTGCTTCAAAGCGCGGAAAATGCGCAAATCATCAACGTTTCCAGCGAGCTCGGCTGCATAAGTCAGCAAACCAACACCGCTTGGAAGTTCGCCCCGGTAAAGGTGCTCGCCTATTGCGCTTCCAAAGCCGCGCTCAATGTTGAGCGTGCAACTGGCTTACGAGTTTCGCGAGGCGAAGATTAGCGTGAACTCCGTGAATCCCGGCTACACAGCGACCGATCTGAATGGGAACAGCGGTCCCCAAACAGTTGAAGAAGGCGCAGCAGAGATTGTCCGTGTAGCGCTCATGGGTACACCCGTCACCGGCAAATTCCTTGAAGCAGGTGGAGAACTACCTTGGTAAAAGCATGCTGGCGGTAAGCAGATGCTCTCCGACCACGCCCTTGTGAGATTGTGCAGCCAACGCGGGCAATGGCTGCCAGGTGGGAAAGGGTTTCCTTTTCCTAATCCAGCAAAACTGTCCTAAGCCGCCTTGCACTCCCCGCATTGCATTTCGCATCCAATGTGGGCGCATGGCGGCTAACCTCCAACCCGTTGCAACCCCCCCATCCCCGCCCGACGAGGCCGAGCGCGCCCTCGGGCTCTTCCACCCCGTCACCGCCGACTGGTTCCGCGCCGTCTTCGAGCGCCCCACCGCCCCGCAGCGTCTAGGCTGGCCCGCAATCGCCGCCGGGGACAACACCCTAATCCTTGCCCCCACAGGAACGGGCAAAACTCTGACCGCCTTCCTCTGGTGCTTAGACCGGATCATGCTCCACAGCGCCGCGCCCAAAACCAAGGCCCGCGCAACCGGCGGCTGCCGGGTCATTTACATCAGTCCTCTCAAGGCCCTCGCGGTAGACGTCGAGCGCAACCTCCGCTCCCCGCTCGCCGGCATCGCCAACATGGCCCGCCAGCGCGGCGTCCCATTTCACACCCCCGAGATCGCCGTCCGCACCGGCGACACCCCGCAGCGCGACCGCGCGCGCTTCCGCCGCCATCCCGGCGAAATCCTCATCACCACCCCCGAATCGCTCTACCTGCTGCTCACCTCCGATTCCGCCGAAAGCCTCCGCACGGTCGAAACGGTGATCATCGACGAGATTCATGCCCTCGTCCCCACCAAACGCGGTGCGCACCTGGCGCTTTCGCTCGAGCGCCTCCAAGCCATCACCGAAAAACCGCTCCAGCGCATCGGCCTTTCCGCCACCCAGCGCCCGCTCGAGGAGGTCGCGCACTTTCTCGCCGGGGCCCAGCCGCGCTCGTCCGAAATCCTCCCAGCGCTGCCGGTTTCTGTAGCCGCGAGCGAGCTTCGTGAGGAAAGCGAGCGTGAGTGGACCAGCGAACCCGAGCCGGTCACCGACAACCTTGTCCAAGCAGCGCCCAACTCCGGCTTGGCAACAGTTGCGGGTGCCCCAGGTCTCAACTCAGAGGCTTGTGTTCAGAAAGCACCCGACACCGCCCCCCGCTACCGCCCCGTCACCATCCTCAACGCCGCCGAACCCAAGCGCCTCGAACTTCGCATCGAGGTCCCGGTCGAAGACATGGCCCGCCTCGGCGAGGTCCAGGCGCTCCCCTCGGGCGCCGCCTCCCAAGGCCCCAAGCGCACCTCCATCTGGTCCGCCATCCATCCGCGCCTGCTGGAGATCGTCCGCGAGCGCACCTCCACCCTCATCTTCGTCAACAGCCGCCGCATCGCCGAGCGCCTGGCCGGGGCGCTCAACGAGCTCGCCGGCGAAACCCTCGCCCGCGCCCACCATGGGTCGCTCGCTGCCCCGCAGCGGTCTGAAATCGAAGAGCTCCTCAAAGCGGGCAGGATCAAAGCCCTCGTCGCCACCTCTTCGCTCGAGCTCGGCATCGACATGGGCGCGGTCGACCTCGTCATCCAGATCGAAGCCCCGCCCTCGGTCGCCTCCGGGATGCAGCGCATCGGCCGCGCCGGGCACTCCGTCGGCGCAGCCAGCGAAGGCGTCATCTTCCCCAAATACCGCGCCGACCTCCTGGCCTGCGCCGCCGTCACCCGCGCCATGCATGAGGGGCTGGTTGAGTCGACCCGTTTCCTCCGCAACCCGCTCGACGTGCTCGCCCAGCAAATGGTCGCGATCGTCGCCCAGCCACCCGCGCTCGCGCTCCAGTCCGACAAGCCCAAACGCAAGCTCAAAGCCGAGATCGACGCCGACCGCTCGCCTGGTATTGCTGTCGAGGACTTATACGCCATGGTGCGCTCCGCCGCCCCCTATGCCGAGCTCACTCGCGGCGCGTTCGAGGGCGTCCTCGACCTGCTCGCCGGCCGCTATCCATCGGACGAATTCGCCGAGCTGCGGCCCCGCGTCACCTGGGACCGCGCGACCGACATCGTGACGCCCCGCCAGGGCGCGAAGGGCCTCGCCATCCTTAACGGCGGCACCATTCCCGACCGCGGCCTGTACGGCGTTTTCCTGTCCGGCTCCGAGAAGAAACCCATCCGCGTCGGCGAGCTCGATGAAGAAATGGTCTTTGAGTCCCGCACCGGCGACACCTTCATCCTGGGCGCAAGCACCTGGCGCATCGACGAGATCACCCACGACCGCGTCCTCGTTTCCCCCGCGCCCGGCGAGCCCGGCAAAATGCCTTTCTGGCACGGCGACAACGCGGGCCGCCCGCTCGAGTTCGGCCGCCGCATCGGCGCGCTCACCCGCGAGCTGCGCGCCCTGCCTCACAACGTCGCGCTCACCCGCCTGGTCCGCGAGCACGACCTCGACGCCAAAGCCGGCGAAAACCTGCTCCGCTTCCTTGCCGACCAGGAGATCGCCACCTCCATCGTCCCCGACGACCGCACCATCGTGATCGAGCGCGTCCGCGACGAGCTGGGCGACTGGCGCGTCTGCGTCCTGACGCCCTTCGGCTCCCGCGTCCACGCCCCCTGGGCCATGGCGGTCACTGGTCGCATCCGCGCGAGCGGCGGCCCGGATGTTGAGGTCATGTGGGCCGACGACGGCTTCGTGCTGCGCTTTCCCGAGTCCGACGCGCCGCCGGACGCCGACATGCTCCTGCTCGACGCGGAAGAAGCGACCGGCCACGTCCTCCGCCAACTCGGCGCTACTGCGCTCTTTGCCGCCAAGTTCCGCGAGTCCGCCGCCCGCGCCCTGCTGCTGCCACGCCGCCGCGCCGGGGGCCGCGCACCGCTGTGGCAGCAGCGCAAGCGCGCCTACGACCTGCTCTCGGTTGCCTCGCGCTACAGCGGGTTCCCCATGCTGCTGGAGGCGTACCGCGAGTGCATGCGCGATGTGTTCGACATGCCCGCCTTTCTTGAAACCCTGCGCGCCGTCGAAAAACGCCAAATCCGCGTCCACGTCGCCGACACCCGCACCCCCTCCCCCTTCGCTTCGTCGCTGCTGTTCTCCTACGTCGCCAACTACATCTACGACGGCGACGCCCCGCTTGCCGAGCGCCGCGCGCAAGCCCTTTCCATCGACCAGGAGCAGCTCCGCGAGCTCATGGGAGACGCCGACCTCCGCGAGCTGCTCGACCCCGACGCCATCGCCGAGGTCGAGGAGCAGCTCCAGTCCCTCGGCGAGCTAGGCCAGGCCCGCAATATGGACGGGATGCACGACCTCCTGCTCCGCCTCGGCGACCTTTCCCGCGAAGCACTTCGCCGCCGCACAACCACCGCCGAGGTTTTTGAGCAGCTCGAACGCCTCCTCCGCGCCCGGCGCGTGCTTGAGGTCAAAATCGCGGGAGAAAAACGCCTGATCGCCGTCGAAGACGCCGCCCGCTACCGCGACGCCCTCGGCATCCCGCTCCCGCCCGGCCTCCCCACCGCGCTGCTCGCCACGGTCGCCGCGCCCGCCCTCGAGCTCCTGCGCCGCTACGCCCGCACCCACGGACCCTTCACCACGCACGAGGCCCAAACCCGCTTCGGCCTCGACGCCGCGATCACCGAAGCCGCCCTGCGCCAACTCCTCCTCGACGGTCGCATCGTCGAAGGCGGCTTTCGCCCCGGCGGCGTTCACCGCGAGTGGTGCGACGCCGAAGTCCTCCGCCTTATCCGCCGCAAGTCCCTCGCCAAGCTCCGCAAGGAGGTCGAGCCGGTCGAGCAGGCCATGCTCGCGCGCCTGGGCACCCACTGGCAAGGCGTTCTGCAGAAGCGCCGCGGTCTCGACGCCCTCCTCGACACCATCGAGCAGCTCCAGGGTGCGCCCCTCATCGCTTCGCTGCTCGAAACGACGATCCTCCCCGCCCGCGTCACCCGCTACACGCCCGGCGACCTCGACACCCTGATCGCCGCCGGCGAGGTAACCTGGATCGGCCTGGACGCGCTGGGCGAGCACGACGGACGCGTCGCCCTTTACCTTGCCGACCAGCTCCCGACCCTGCGCGGCCCCAAAGCCGCCGATGCCGAGCCGCTTTCCGAGCGCGAGCAGCAGCTTGCCGCCCAGCTCGCCCGCGGCGGCGCGCTGTTCTTCCCCCAGCTCCACGACGCCGTTGGCGGCGGCTACCCGGGCGAAACTCTGGACGCCCTCTGGTCTCTCGTCTGGCGCGGCATCGCCACCAACGACACCTTCCACGCCCTGCGCGCCTATACGCACAAGCCCGCTGGCACTGCCCGCAACCCCAAGCGCGTTCACAACCAGGGGGGAGGCTTCCGCTCGCGGCGCGCAACCACGCCACCCAGCGCCCAGGGCCGCTGGACGCTTCTGCCCGCGGGCGACGCGCTCGCGACCCAGACCGAGTGGTCCCACGCCATCACCCAGCAGCTACTCAACCGCTATGGCGTCCTTACCCGCGAGTCGGTCGCGAGCGAAAACCTCCCCGGCGGCTTTTCCGCGGTGTACGACGTCCTCAAGGCCATGGAGGAGTCCGGGCGCATCCGCCGGGGCTACTTCGTCGCGGGCCTGGGCGCGACCCAGTTCGCTCTGCCCGCCGCCGTTGACCTCCTGCGCTCCCTCCGCTCCGGCGCGGCACCGGAGCCGTCTGAGCTCGTCACACTCGCCGTGACCGACCCTGCCAACCCGTACGGCTCGATCCTGCCTTGGCCTCCCTTGGCCCAGAACTCCGAGCAAGACGCGAGCGCCACCCGCACCCTCACCCGCAGCGCGGGCGCCCAGGTCATCCTCCGCAACGGCGAGCTCTTGGCCTATATGCGCCGCGGCAACCCGCACGTCCAGTTTTTTCTGCCGCCCGATGAGCCCGAGCGCTCGCAAGCCGCCCGCGACCTCGCCGCTCACCTTGCCGCGCAAACCCAGGAGGAAATGCGCTCCGGCTCTGAAGCCCAGCAGCGCGGCGGCCTTCTGCTCGCCACCATCAACGGTGAGCCCACCCACCTGCACTGGATGGCCCGCGTCCTCCAGGACGCCGGCTTCCAGGCTGCGCCCATGGGCTTCAATGTCCGCCGCATCCTGCCCTCGCTCCCCGGGAGAACCGCGAATGCCTGAAGGCGATACCATCTTTCGCTCCGCCCGCGCCCTAGGCCGCGCGCTTACCGGCAAGGTCGTCACGAGCTTCGAGACCGCACTCGCCCCCCTCGCCAGCGTCGACGACAACACGCCAGTCGCCGGCCGCACAGTCGAGAACATCGAAGCCCGCGGTAAATGGCTTCTCATCTACTTTTCGGGCGACCTCATCCTCGTCACCCACATGCTCATGAGCGGGTCGTGGCATATCTACCGGACGGGCGAACGCTGGCGTCAGCCCCGCCGCGCCATGCGCTGCGTTCTCCGTGTTGAAGATTTCGAAGCGGTCGCCTTCAACGTCCCCGTCGCCAAGTTCTTTACCGCGCGCACCCTTGAGCGCAACAGCATGATCCCCAAGCTCGGTCCCGACCTCCTGCGAGCCGACTACGACGAAGCGGAAGCCCGCGCCCGCGTGCTCGCTCGCCCCGACGAGGAGATCGCCAACGTGCTCCTCAACCAGCGCGTCATCGCAGGCCTCGGCAATGTTTATAAAACCGAGGTTTGCTTCCTCTGCGCCGTCCACCCCTTCCGCACCGTCGGCTCGCTCACGCCCGCCGAGCTCGACTGCCTACTCTTTCAATCCCGCAAGCTCATCGGCGAAAACGTCCAAGAATCGTCCGACGACAAAATCCTGACCTACACCGGTGCCCGCCGCACCACCCGCTCCGCCGACCAAGCCTCGCGCCTGTGGGTCTACGGCCGCCAAGGCCAGCCCTGCCGTCGCTGCGGCACAGCCGTGCTCATGCGCAAGCAAGGCCCCGACGCCCGCTCGACCTACTGGTGTCCCCAATGCCAGCCGAGCACCGAGCCCGTCTCAGGATGGGCCGTTACCAACGGACGAAAACGCGTCGGCTGCTGAGCCCGGAGCGCAACCCGCGCAGCTACACTGAGCCAACCTTCTTTCCTTTTCAGACTATGGCGGCAAAACCGGATCGGGCGGCCCTGGGTCGCTGTAACGACCCAGGAGCCGCCCGAGGAAAAGAGGACTGGTATGTGGACCTGAACCGAGGAAGCTTCTGGTTCCGGCTACACATCACCATCGTGCTTGACTGGCGTTCGGTGATGGCGGTGGTTCTGATATTCTGGACTGCGCTGCGGAAGTAGCGCAGAGCCTCGCCGGAGGTGACTGAGGCCTCCGGCGAATCTATTTCCGCCTCACTCCCCTTATGATGCGCCCCGGCCCCGCGACTTTCAACCAAAATCCCTAAGGCTGCGGTGCCGATTCCTGTTTTGGTTTGTGCCCAAACAGCCGCCCAAAAAATCCGGGTTTCTTCTCCTCCGGCTTCGGCTTTTGGGGCTGCTCTTGCTGCTCGGAAGTGTTGGCGGGCGGGGCCACAGGCGAGGGCACCCCGCGCTGCGTGGGGAGAAGGGGCTGTTGCTGCTGCACGGCCGGGCTCGCCTGCTGCTGCCCAACCGCCGGTTTCTGCCCAATCCCAAAGATCTTTTGAAACACATTCCGCTGGTCGTTCACGGGCTGGTCGCAGGTGCTCACCGGTGCCGTGCCGTCTAGGAAAGCAGCCGTGTAATCAGTAGGGCAGCTCGCGTCCGCCAGCAGGTTTGTGCTTTTGTCGAGCGTAACCATGCTCACCCCTTGCGGCGGGTCGAACGGCTTTGTATCCGAATACTGCGCCAGCTTGACGGCGCCCTTCATAAACGCCGTCCAGATCGGAATTGCCGCCTGATTGCCCTCCAAATGCAGGTCGGAATAGTCGTCGTTCCCGACCCACACCACACACAGCAGATTGCTGGTGTACCCCGCGAACCACGCATCGTGCTCCGTACCCGTTTTGCCCGCCGCGGGGGCGGCGAAACCCTGCGCGCGTATGCTCGCCCCGGTTCCCGAGTTGACGACAGCTTCCATCATGGAGGTGGTGAGGTAAGCCACGCGCGGATCCAGCACCGGATGGCTTGCAGGGGTGTAGTCCTGGAGCGGGTCGCCGTTCGCCGAGCGCAGGGAAGCGAGCATCCAGGGCTTAATTACCGTCCCGCCATTCGCAAATGCGGTATACGAGCCTGCCAGCTCGATCGGCGTCGAAGCATACGCCCCGATCGCCACCGACGGAGTGGCGCGTGCCGACGCAATCCCGGCATCGCGCGCCAGCGCCGCCACATTGCCGAACCCGACCATCTGCGCGAGCGTAATGGTCGCGATGTTTTGGCTGAGCTTCAGCGCATTCAGCGCCGTCATGGTGTCCTGCTGCTCGTGGCCCATGTTGTGTGGGGTATACACCGTTCCATCCGCAAGCTGGAACACCTGATCCTCGTTGTCGGGCAGCATCGTAACAGGCGTAAAAATGCCCGTCGTCCCATCCGGCGCCGCCAACTGTGTCCCCGCCAATGACGAATTAAACGCAGCCGCGTACACAAAGGGCTTAAACGTCGAGCCGGTCGGCCGATGCGCCACCGCATGGTTCAACTGGCTCAGCCCGTAGTTGCGCCCGCCCACCAGCGCCAGGATCTGCCCCGTGTGCGGGTCCAGGGCCACCAGCGCCACCTGGGGGTAAACGACGGAGCCGGGCAGCTTCAAACGCGCATGTTTGTGCTCCACCATCGCGTCCACCTTCTGCATCCCTTCGTCCACCGCGGCGCCTGCAATCGCCTGCAGCTGCGGGTCGAGCGAGGTGTACACGCGCAGCCCTTCCTGGTTCCAGTTCGTGTCCCCCAGCTTCGCCGTAATCTGGTCGCGCACCAGGTCGATAAAATACGGTGCCCGGTCCTGCTGCACGCTCAAGGGCGCCAGCTTCAAAGGCGCCGCCTTGGCCTCCTCGGCCTGTGCTTTGTTGATCGCCCCGGTTTCCGCCATCGCGTTCAGCACAATGTTGCGTCGCTCCACCGCCCGCGCTGCGTGCCGCAGCGGGTTCAACCGGCTCGGGCTTTGGATCATCCCCGCCAGCAGCGCACATTCCGGCAGGTCGAGCTTCGACACATCCTTGCCGAAATACACCTCCGCCGCTTCCCCAAATCCGTTGATCGCAAACGAGCCCGCCTGCCCCAGCGGAATCTGGTTCGCATACATCTGGAAAATCTGCTGCTTCGTAAAGTGGCTTTCCAGGTGCCACGTAATCATGATCTCCAGCGCCTTGCGCTTGAGCCGCTTTTCCGGCGTCAGAAAAAATCCGCGCGCCAGCTGCATCGTCAACGTTGAGCCGCCCTCGGTCGACCCGTGATATCCGTGGTGCAACACGTCGGCCCGCGCCGCTCCCAGCAAACGGATGTAGTCCACGCCGCCGTGCGAGAAAAACCGGCGGTCCTCAATCGAGGTAACCGCGGAGATCAGGTAAGGCGGCAGCTCGTTGTAAGTCACCAGCTGCCGTTTGGCGCGGTTGGCATCGCTCAGGCCGGTGATCAGGAGCGGCTCCAGGGCGTAGCTCGCGAGCTGCTGCCCATTGCCCGTGCTTATCTGCTGCACCTTGCCTTTGCCGAAGGTAATGGTGGCGTCCTCGGGCGCATGGTAGCTTTGCGGGCCTGGCCGCACCGTGATGCTGTCCTCGTTCGCGGCAAAGGTGCCCATGGGCGCGCTGCCATTCTCGCTGTACCCGGCCGCGCGCAGCTGCTGCGCCACAATAGCGGCCGTCAGCCTTTGCCCGACGCGCACCTGGCGGGGTGCGGCGTATACCCGAGCTGTGTTGACAAACAGCGGCTTCTGCAGCCGCTGGTCCACGATCACACCGTACTTATGGTAGTAGTAGCCAAACACCGCCGCCCCGGCGAGCGCGCATACCAGCAGCACCGCCACAAATGCCAGGAGCGCGAGGCGGGCTGGGCTTTTCTTCCGCACAGGTCTATTTGAGGGTGAAGGACGCACTCCCGGACGCACAGAAGGACGATCACCGGGACCGGGAACAGCAACGCGAATCGCCAAGAAGCCTCTTCCGTTTAGGGGTCTCACGCTTTCTCGGGAGCTGCCCTGTTTCACACGCACGCCGAGGCGCGCGGCCACTGCGTTGGACGCAAGCGCGTCCGGTTCTATGTTCGAGCTTACCGCGCCCGGAGCTTGCCTGTCAGGTCCGCAACGGCGACATCCTCCATCGTGCCCCGGACGCGATCCACCAGCTCCACCAGGCCCTCTGCCGCCTTCTTCCCCACATTCACTCGAAGCGGAATCCCCACCAGGTCCGCGTCCTTGAACTTGACTCCCGCCCGCTCGTCCCGGTCATCCAGCAGAACATCCACGCCCGCGGCTTCCAGTTCGCCGGCGAGCCGCTCGCCGGTTTCGAGCAGCGCCGCTTCCCGCACATTCGTCACGGTCACGACGACCTGGAACGGCGCGATCGAGCGGGGCAGGGTAAACCCGCTTTCCTCCGGCCGCTGCTGGGCCGACTGCTCGATCGCCGCCGTCAGGATGCGCTCGATCCCAATGCCGTAAGACCCCATAATGGGCGTGACCTCCTTGCCGTTGCGGTCGAGCACACGCGCCCCCAGCGCTTCGGTGTACCGGTAGCCCAGCTTGAAAATGTGGCCAATCTCGACTGCTTTGCCGATCTTGAGCGGCGCGCGTACGCCTTCCGCCGCGTCCGGGGCGTCCTCGCCTTCATTGGCGTCGCGGATGTCGGCGGCGACGGTCCAGCCGAAATCGCGACCTGGGGTCACGTTGCGATAGTGGTAATCGAGCTTATTCGCTCCGCACACGAGGTTCCGACGGCCTTCGAGCCCCCGGTCGACCACAACCGCGAGCCCGCCCTCGCCCACCGTTTTCGCGTAAGCGAGCCCAACCGGGCCCAGGTACCCCGCCGGGCCGCGGAGCCACTGCCCGAGCTCCTCGCCATTCATGGTGCGAAGCTCAGCCGCGCGGAGAACACCTAGCAGCTTGGTCTCGTTTACCTGGTGATCGCCCCGCAGGAAAGCCGCAACCGGACGCTCCTTTCCGCTGCCGGAAACACGGGCCATATACGCCACGCACTTGATATCCTGCGCCGGCAGAATCCCAAAAAACTCCGCCACGTCCGCGATCGCCGCCTTGCCTGGCGTGTGCACCAGCTCCGGTATCCCGTCGCCCGTGGGCGCGAGATCCTCGACCGGCGCGAGCTTCGACTGGGCCTTCTCGATATTCGCCGCGTACCCGGTCACGTCCGAGCTCGCGAGGAGGTCCTCGCCCGCGTCCGTGTACACCATGAACTCCTGCGACTGCGACCCGCCCATCGCCCCCGAGTCCGCCTCCACCGCCACGAACTCCAAGCCGCAGCGCGTGAAAATGCGCCGGTACGCCTCGTCGTGGAGCGCATACGAGCGGTCCAGCCCGTCAGCGTCGATGTCGAACGAGTACGAGTCCTTCATCAGGAACTGCCGCACCCGCAAGAGCCCCGACTTGGGCCGCGGTTCGTCGCGGAATTTGGTCTGGATCTGGTACCAGATCTGCGGCAGCTGCTTGTAGCTCCTGAGCTCCTTGCGCGCGATATCCGTCATGACCTCCTCATGGGTCATGCCCAGGCATAGCTCCGCGCCCTTGCGGTCCTCCAGTCGAAACATGTTTTCGCCCATCGTCGTCCAGCGCCCGCTCTGCTGCCAAAGGTCCGCAGGCAAGAGCGCCGGGAGCAGGAACTCCTGCCCGATCCGGTCCATCTCTTCGCGCACAATCGCGACGATCTTGTTGACCGACCGCTGGCCCAGAAACAGGTACGAGTAAATCCCAGCGCCCACCTGCCGCACGTACCCCGCGCGCAGCAGGAACTTGTGGCTCGCCACCTCCGCGTCGGACGGCGCTTCGCGCAGGGTAGGGATAAAAAGTTTCGACCAGCGATGCATTGCACAACCTTTCAAAACAGACCCAGACCTCCTCACTTTAAACGGGGCGCGGGCCACAAGAAAGGGAGCGAGCCAAGAACATAGCCCAGGAACCCACACTGGAGCGGCAGGGCCGGCGTGAAGCCGTCGTCATGGAGGACAAAAGCCCCATAGCTATTGGCCGCCACATCCAGCAGCATGACGGCTGCCGCGGCAAGAAGACCGACGCGGCGATGCTTCAGAAGCAGGAAGAGCACCGCCGGGTCCAGCAAAACGAGCGCCGTCCAAAAGAGGCGAAGGAGCAAAGGACCATGGTGGTAGGGAGGCCATCCTCTCCTCATAAAATCCAAAACATGCGCCACAGCGCCTTGGGCGAAACAAAGCAGGTACACCAGCAGGACCGCCCTTTGCTTCACCACGGCAAGCGGCTCGGGATTACCAAACCCGCTTCACCCCAAACGCATCCAGCTCCCGGTCGTTGCTCAACAGGGTAAGGCCTTCCAGTAGCGCTTGCGCCGCGAGAATGCGGTCGAACGGGTCCTTGTGCGCACCCTCCAACTGGCCGGCCAGCAAGCCGTGCCTAAAGTCGATAGAGAGCAAAGCCAAATTGTACTCCTGAGCTCTTTGCTCAAATCCTTTCAGAAAAGCTTCAACTCGCGGCAGCTTGCCGATTCGGTTTTTCGTAGCCAGCTCCCATGCGGAGACTGCCGACGCGCAAATCTGCCCGCGTTCCTCAACCAGGAGTGAGGAAACGCGCGAGGAGATTAGGCTTTCTTCCCCGCGCGCGATCCAGATCAAAATGTGCGTGTCAAGCAAGTACCTCAAGCGTCTTCGCCGTTCCACAAGCGAAGTTCGTCATCCGGCAATGGATCGAAGAACTCCGGCGGCAGCGGGTTCGGTAATAAATCCTTAGCAAATCCCATCAAAGGACGTTTCGGTTCATCCGCCCGTGAAATTTTGGCGATGCGCTTCCTGCTGCGACCCGAGGTAATAATCACTTCCTCGCCTTGCGCGACCCGCGCCAAAATCTTCGACAGGTGTGTCTTTGCTTCGTGGATGGAACATTCCATACTCGGCCTCCTGATTGGACTAACTTAGCTCATATCGGAGCCGCAGGCAATCTTCTGACTCAATGCTCGAGCGGTCACCCTCCGCATCTTGGAGGGCCCTCGAAATCAAATTTCCCTAAACCAACCCCAACCCCCACAGCGCATGGAGGTGCAGTACCCCTTCCACCCAGCCATCCTCCCCTGGCACCACCAGCGCCGTGATCCGACTCCGCTCCATCTCCGCCAGGGCCCGCGCGGCCAACTCGTCGGCCCCGATCGTCCGCGGCTCCCGATGCATCACCTCGCCCGCCGTGAACCCCAGCGCCGCGCCGCCATGCGCGACCAGCAGCCGCCGCAGGTCGCCGTCGCTCACCACCCCGGCCAGGCGCCCAGCCTCGTCCACCACGACCGTCAGCCCCAGCCCTTTGCGCGTCATCTCATCCATCACCTCACCCATGGGCGCGTCTACGCGGACAAGCGGCACCCGCTCGCCCGTGTGCATCAGCTCCCGCACGGGCGCCAGCTGTTTGCCCAACCGCCCCCCCGGATGCAGCTGCGCGAAGTCCTCCGCTCGGAATCCCTTGCGCAGCGAAACCGCAATCGCCAACGCGTCCCCGAGGGCCAGCATCGTCGTCGTCGAAGCAGTAGGCGCAAGCCCCAACCCACACGCGCCAGATTCCAAACCGCCAAACGAAGGCTGGGCAACGGAGCAATCCAAAGCCACATCGCTCGCCCGCGCCAGCGTGGAGCCCAAATCGCAGCAAAGCGTAATCAGCGCGTCGCCCACCCGCTTGATGGTCGCGAGCAAACGCAGCAGTTCCTCCGTCTCCCCACTCGCTGAAAGCGCCACCACCACGTCCCCCGGCGCGAGCATCCCGATGTCGCCGTGCACCGCCTCCGCCGGATGGAGAAACAGGGCAGGGGAGCCGGTTGAGCTTAAGGTCGCTGCGATCTTTTGCGCGATGATCCCGCTTTTGCCCATCCCTGTAACCACCACCCGCCCCCGCGCGCCTCCACACTGGAGCAGCAGTTCCACCGCCCGTGTAAACGGCCCGGCCATCGCGCCTTCCAGCCGGTCCGCCAGCGCAAGCAGCGCCGAGGCTTCCGTCCGAACCAGTTCCGCGGGTGTGTGTGGGGCCGCCATACCGAATTTCATCAAAGCACCGGGCCCGTTCCCGCGCAAGCCGGTCCACTAGAATCAAACCATCGGAGAAGGAGCTAGACGTGACCCGCAGACTTGTTGTGATCTCCCTTATGCTCGCAGGCTTTGCGCTCATCATCTGGGCTGGGGCCTCCAACTATCACGTGCGCCGCAATGAGAAAATTGCCGCCGTTACGCCGCCCGGCCAGCAGCTTGTGCTCACGCCCGGCGGCGGCACGGCGACGCCCTCGCCCGATGGCACAGCCGGCGATGGCCCGCCCAATGCGCTCCTCGGCAAGTCCGCCCCCAATTTCCAGCTTGTCGATACGCAAGGGAAGAAAGTTTCGCTTGCAAGCTTCAAAGGCCGCCCCGTGCTGGTGAACTTCTGGGCCACTTGGTGCGGTCCCTGCAAGTACGAGATCCCCTGGCTCGCCGCGCTCCAGACTAAGTACGCCGCCCAAGGCTTCCAAATCCTCGGCGTGTCGTCCGACAATCTGGGCTCCGGCACTCGGGCGAGTGAGCAAAAGGCTGCGGTCCTCGCCGCGGCCCAAAAGCTCCACATCAACTACCCGGTCCTGCTCGGCGGCGACACGATCTCCGACGAGTACGGCGGCGTTGATTTTCTTCCCCAATCCTTTTACATCGACCGCTCCGGCAAAGTCGTGGCAGTCATTACCGGCGCGGGCTCCCAAAACCAAGCCGAAGCCGATATCAAGAAAGCGATCAGCAGCGGTGCGTAAGCTCCTTTTTGCCGCGCTGGCGGTTCCGATCGCGGCGGCACAGCAGCTGCCCTGGCAGACCCACGCGCGGGCAGGCGATCCTGTCAGCTATGAGTTCCCTGAGCAGGTGACGCTCACCCGTGGCAAGCCGCAGGAAGTCGACCTACACTTCCGTATCCGCGACGGCCTCCACATCAACTCCCACGCGCCGCATGACAAAGGCCTCATCCGCACGGAGCTCATCGTGGCCGAGCCGCCCGGCCTCGACGTGGAGGCCGTCGCTTTCCCGCCCGGGGCTGAGTTCGCCTCCAAGGCCTTTCCGGACCAGAAACTCAGTGTCTACACCGGCGAGCTCACCCTTCACGCCCGTCTCCTCGCCACCAGATCCGGCGAGCACATGCTCCAGGCGGCACTTCGCTACCAGGCATGCGACGCCGATACCTGCTTTCCGCCGAAAAACGCGCCGGTGGCCCTCGACGTGGTGGTTCACTAAGCTTTCGCGCCGGATGGCTTCTTTTGCGCTTCTAAAAACCGCCGCACCCGGTCCAGCGTGCGCGCCTTCCCAAACACCAGCAGGCTCTCCACCAGTGGCGGCGACTGGGTGCTTCCGGTTAGGATCGCGCGCAGCAGCATAAAGTTCTCCTTCACGCTCCAGCCCTTCGCCTCGCCCAGCTTTCGCATCTCCGCCTCGATCGCGGGCGCTTCCCAGGCCACGCCCTCCAGAACCGCAAGCAGCTCCCCGGCAAACAGGAGCGTCTCCTCCGGCCCGCGCTTCTTTGGCAGCCACACCGCCTCGGGCGGCAGGACGTTGTCCTTGAAAAAGAAGTCCGAAAGGTCGCCAAACCCGCCCAGTGTTTCAATGCGCGTCTGCACTAGAGGAGCAATTGCCTTTAAGTAAGCATCCGAAAACACGGTAGCCCGCATGGCTTGAAAAAACTCGTCCGGCGACAGCTTCCGGAGGTATTCCCCATTCATCCACCGCAGCTTTGCGAGATCAAACACCGGGCCGCCCAGCGAAATGCGCTCGAAATCGAAGCGCTGCTTCATTTCGTCGAGCGAAAACAGGTCCGACTCCTTCGTATTCGCGCCCGAGCTCACGATCTCAGCCTCGGTCAGCTGCGGCATGCCGCCCCCCATTAGCCCCAGGAAGTTCAACATCGCCTGCGGCAGAAACCCGGAGTCTCGGTAGTAGTTCAAACTCACCGGGTTCTTGCGCTTCGAGATCTTCGATTTGTCCTTGTTCCTGAGCAGCGGCATGTGCCAGAACTTCGGAATCTCCCACCCAAACGCCCGGTACAAGAGCACATGTTTGGGCGTCGAGCTGATCCATTCCTCCGCCCGAATCACGTCGGTGATGCCCATCAGGTGGTCGTCCACTACGTTCGCCAGGTGGTAGGTCGGAAAGCCGTCGGACTTCATCAGCACCTGGTCGTCCACGTTCGCATGATCGAAGGTGATCTCCCCCCGCAGCTCATCGCGAAACGTGGTCGAGCCCTCGGCCGGCACTTTGAGCCGCACCGTAAACGGCTTGCCCGCGGCCAGTTCGGCTTCAGCCTGCTCCGGTGTTAGATACCGCGAGCGTCCGTTGTACCTGGGCGGCTGCTTCGCGGCCATCTGCGCCCGGCGCTCCCCTTCGAGCTCCTCGGGCGTTTCAAAGGCGCGATATGCGGCCCCGCTCGCGAGCAGCTTGCCCACATGCTCGCGGTAGATCCCCGTCCGCTCCGACTGGCGGTAGGGCCCCACCGGGCCGCCCATGTCCGGGCCCTCGTCCCAGTTGAGGCCGAGCGAGCGCAGCGACTCAAAGATCATGCCCTCGCTGGTGGGCACGTAGCGGGTGCGGTCGGTGTCCTCGATGCGGAGGATGAACTTGCCCCCGCGCTGGGCGGCGAACAGGTAGTTCAGCAGCGCGATATACGCGGTGCCGACGTGAGGGTCGCCGGTGGGCGAAGGGGCAATGCGAACGCGGGGCGGGGTTGTTCCAGGCATACCCGTAAAGGCTAAAGCAAAACCGTCTGCCCGGCGCGGTCATCGTATGGCACGCTCCCCGGTGGTTCCCCGAATGCGGCTCTCTGCAAGTCTCGGGCCGGCCTCCAGGGGGCTCGCCCGTCAGCCCGTGAGCTCGCGAAGCCGCGCGAGCCGCGCAGCTTCTTCCCGCGCCGACAGCGCTTCGAGCTCCGCGATCGCGCGGTACATCCCGGACTGCAGCTTGAGCGCATAGGCAAGAAGCCCGGCGCAGACGAGGCTCAAGGTTACATTCAGCCAGAGCGGTCCGAGCATCAGAGTGAAAGGGCTCGAAACCACGACGCCCAACAAGCAGCGATGCATCCCGACCCTCAGGGCGCGAATCCGGTCCTGCATCGCTTCGATCTCTTGCTCATCCGCCACGGCTCACCTGCTCCGCTCAACACGCGGCCGCGCCTTTCCAGATGTATCGGCTGCCCTTGGAACTAGACTAGCGCAGGGCTTCTCCCGTCGGACGGTCCAACCAAGCAGGCGATTTGAGGTGACGCAGGTTGCAGACGGCCGGATCCGGGTAGGGCCGCTTCTACTCCACCCCGCCGGCCGCGCATTCATGGTCCGGCCCGGCCTGCACGCCTTGTGTGCCGGCACGGAAATTAGGTGTAGTTTCTTTAGTTACCTATGCGTTCCGTAACGACGGCCCTAAAGGTATGTGCCGAGATAGTACGAAAGCTGTACAACGTGCTCTATTTTGACTCCATGCCGGGTAAACCTGTAAGACAGAGCATCCTCCTACTCCCATCCGACAACTTAAGACCAGCTAACCGGGCAAAGTAGTCCTTCTACGGCTACCTTGGCCCAAACTCGGGAGAAATGCATGCTCGCACGAATTGCCGCTTGTTGTTTTGCTTTGGTTGTGAGTGCCGGAACGCTCTTAGCGTCCGGTGTGGACCGCCCGTCGGCGGACTTTAAGGTGTCCCAGATGACTGCTGTCCCGGGCAAGACCCTGGCCCCGGGCGAGTACTCGATCCGCGTGCTCGACCACCTTTCAGACCGCTATATTCTTCGCGTCGACAGCGCCAACGGTGCCGGCCATACGCTGTTTATCGGCATCCCCAGCACGAGCCTCAGCGGCAAGGGCGAGATTGCATGGCAAACACCCGCCGAAGGGGCGCAGTATATCCGCGGCTGGAAGTTCGCCTCACTGCCGCCGCTCGAGTTCGCCTATCCCAAAAACGACGCAGTCGCCGTGGCAAAAGCGAATGGAGCCCAGGTGCCGGCGATCGATCCTGAATCGGACGATATGGTTTCCGCTGCCAACCTGTCGCCCGATGAAATGCATATTGTTACGCTGTGGCTGCTCACCCCAACCGCCGTCGGCCCCAAGGCACCGGCAGGGATCCAGGCCAAGCGGCTCACCGAGTTGGCTTCAGCGCGCAAGCCCACGGGCAAGCTGCCCCACACCGCGAGCGATCTGCCGCTGTTTGCGCTGCTTGGCGCTTTTTCGCTTGCCGGCGCTTTTGGCCTGCGTTCGGCGCGGTCGGGAGAAAGCCGGTAGCCATGCGGAGCGCGCGGCGGTGGGCGGAAAGGGCTTGCTGGGCCATGGCCCTGGTGTGTGCCTTGTACGGCGGCTTTGCCTGGCAGCAGGCTTATGCCGCCCGCACCGCTGCGGCACTCGCTCCTGCCGCCATGGAAGAAAGCGCGAAAGTAAAGGCCGGGGAGGTGCTCGGCGAGCTGCGCATTCCGGCAATTGGGCTCGCCGTGCCGGTGGTTGAGGACGACGGCAAGCCGAGTCTGCTGCGCGGCGTGGGGCACATCCCCGGCACGGCTATGCCGGGCGGCCTTGGCACGGTCGGGCTTGCCGGGCATCGCGACACATTTCTCCGCCCGCTCGCCCGCATCGCGCCCGCCATGCAGGTGGAGGTTTCACGCGGTCCGTCCCTATACCGCTATGTCGTGGACCGGACGGAGATCGTCCATCCGGAAGATGTCAGCGTGCTCGAAACGGAATCGACTCCGGAGCTGGTGCTTGTGACCTGCTACCCTTTCCACTACATTGGCGCGGCACCCTTGCGCTTTATCGTGTACGCGCATCTTGTTTCGCTTGCGCCTGAGCCCGCCGCGCCCTAAGCGCTAGACTAGACAGATGGCCCTGACCCGCGAACAAGCGCTCGACCGCTTTCACTCCGATGACCTCCTTGGCCTCGGCATGGAGGCCGACGCCCAGCGGCGCAAGCTGCATCCCGAAGGTGTGGTCACTTACATCATCGACCGCAATATCAACTACACCAATTTTTGCACTGAATACTGCACCTTCTGTGCCTTTTACCGGCCTTTGAAAGGCAAGCTGGCAAGCGAAGGCTACATCCTCGACTTCGACACGATCCACCAAAAGATCTCTGAAACATTGGAGATGGGGGGAACCGGGGTTCTTATGCAGGGCGGCATCCACCCCGACCTGAAGATCGACTGGTTTGAGCGGCTGCTTGAGGGCATCAAGCAGCGCTTTCCAAGCATTTGGCTGCACTGCTTTTCCGCGTCCGAAATCCTCGCCATCGCGGAATACTCCGAAATCTCCTTGCGCGAAACGATCGAGCGTTTGCGCGACGCGGGGCTCGACTCCATCCCCGGCGGCGGTGCCGAGATTCTCGACGATGAGGTACGCCGGCGCATCGCGCGGCTTAAGTGCCGCACTGAGGACTGGATCGCCGTGCACCGCACCGCGCACGAGCTGGGCATGCGGACGACCGCGACCATGATGTTCGGCGTGGGCGAAAGCCTGGAACAGCGAGTGAACCATTTCGAGGCCGTTCGGCGCTTGCAGGAAGAAACCGGTGGGTTTACGGCCTTTATTCCCTGGAGCTTCCAACCCAACAACACCGCGCTCGGCGGACGGGGCTGGGAAGAAGCGACCGCAGTCGATTACCTGAAAGTGCTGGCGATTTCGCGGCTATACCTGTCCAACATTGAAAACGTGCAGTCGAGCTGGGTGACTCAGGGGCTGAAGGTTCTGCAGATGGGCCTGCGCTTCGGCGGCAACGATGTGGGTTCGGTGATGCTGGAGGAGAATGTGGTCCGCGCGGCTGGGACCTCCAACTGCACAACGGAAGAAGAGCTGCGGCGGGTAATCCGTGATGCGGGCTTCCGCCCGGCGCAGCGCGACACGCTCTACCGGACAATGTTTCTGAACTAGCGCTATGTTTGGATAAGGTGGTCGCTGATCCAGGCGGCTAGCTGCTCTTCAGTAAGCTCGCCCGCGGCGAGGGACATCATTATTCGAAAAGCTTGGTCCGGAGGTGCCGCGAGGTGCCACCTATTCGGAGGCAGAAATAATCCGAAAACAGAGAACGCGGCGCGTTTATTGCCGTCCACGAATGGATGATTGCGGGCAATTCCATAACAGTAGGCGGCCGCCAGTTCAGCCAGCGTAGCCTTCGCCTTGTACGTCAGGATATGCCTGGGACGCGCGAGCGCGGAGTCAAGTAGCCCCATATCCCGCACACCTTCCAGACCACCGTGTTGTGCCAGGCTTTCTCCGTGCAGAAGCAGGAGCGACTGGCGTTCGAGCCACTCAATCTCAAGCTCCATTTACTTGGCCAACGCCTGAAAAACCTCCCGGTACTCCTTCATAAAACGCCGCCCGTGCTCCAGTTGCTTTTGCACTGCTGGGTCATAAGGTGTAAGAAGATAGCCTTCCGGCGTTTCGGTGGCGTGCAGCATATCACCTTTCTCCACGTTCATGCGTGTAAGCATCTCCTTTGGGATCACCATACCTGTCGACGTCCCAACTGCCGTTAGCTTTAGGGTTGCCATTTCGCTCTCCTCTAATGATATACATATAACTATGCAGATGGAATTGCAAGTGTTGTTCCTTAGGCGCGTTGACTACAATCACTCCTAGCCACTGCCCACGGAGGCCGCGCCCTGCCAGCCATTCTGCCCGCACTGCTGCTGTACACCACACATGGCCTCGGCCGCTACATGCGCTCCCACTACGCCGACCCGACCTTCCAGCACCTGTACCAGTGGAACTGGTTTGACGCGCTGCTTCTGATCCCCTACTTCGTCGTCATGACCGTGCTGGCGTTGTATGGTGTGCACCGCTATCAAATGGTGTGGCTGTACTTTAGGCACAAGAAAAACGCCGCGCGCGAGCCGGTCCGCCTTTTCGCGGAGCTGCCGCGCATCACGGTGCAGCTGCCTATTTACAACGAGCAGTACGTCATTGATCGGCTCATCGAAGCCTGCTGCAACCTTGATTACCCGAGGGAAAAGCTCGACATTCAGGTGCTCGACGATTCCACGGATGAAACGGTGGAAGTTGCCTCCGCAATCGTTGCCCGCTATCGGGCTGCTGGAAATCCGATCGAGTACATCCACCGCCCCAACCGCCACGGCTACAAGGCGGGCGCACTCGAATATGGCCTGGGAACCGCGCAAGGCGAATTCGTGGCAGTGTTCGATGCGGATTTCGTGCCGCCGCGGGAGTGGCTTATGCAGGTTGTCCACCACTTCGCCGAGCCCGACGTGGGCATGGTGCAGACGCGCTGGACACACTTGAACCGTGATTACAGCTTTCTGACCCAGGTCGCCGCCATTCAGCTCGACGGGCACTTTGTGCTCGAGCACGGCGGACGCTCGCGCGCGGGTGTGTTCTTCAACTTCAACGGCACGGCCGGCATGTGGCGCCGCACCACGATCGCGGAAGCCGGCGGGTGGCAGCACGATACCCTGACCGAGGACACCGACCTGAGCTACCGGGCGCAGCTGAAGGGCTGGCGCTTTAAGTATCTGCAGGATGTCGAGTGCCCGGCAGAGCTGCCCATTGAGATGACTGCCTTTAAAACCCAGCAGGCACGCTGGGCGAAGGGGCTGATCCAGACTTCAAAGAAAATACTTCCGGCAGTGTGGCGTTCCAAGCAGCCGCTCCACACAAAAATCGAAGCCGTCTACCATCTGACGGCGAACCTGAGTTATCCCTTGATGATCGTGCTGTCCGTGCTGCTCATGCCGGCCATGATCATTCGCTTCTATCAGGGGTGGGTGCAGATGCTGTTTATCGACGTGCCGCTCATGCTTATGTCGACCTTCTCGGTTTCGTCCTTTTATCTTGTTTCGCAAAAGGAGCTATTCCCAAAAAGCTGGATCCGCACCGCGATTTATGTGCCGTTTCTGGTGTCGTTCGGCATTGGCCTCACGCTTACAAATACAGTGGCAGTCGTGGAGGCTATCTTCGGTGTCCAAAGCTCCTTCAAGCGAACCCCGAAGTACCGCGTGCAAAAGCGTGGAGAAAAAACGCAGGCTGCGGCGAAGTACCGCAAGCGCCTTGGCCTTTACCCGTGGCTGGAACTCGCAATCGGCGCTTACTTCACGGCAACGGTGTGGTACGCCATTGCAAATGCCAATTTCTTTACCGTCCCGTTCTTGCTGCTCTTCGTCATCGGCTATTGGTACACAGCCCTGACCTCGCTCATGCAAGGCCGCTTTGAGCGGTGGCGGCGCGGCGGAGCCAACTTAGACGAGTCCTCTCCGAAGCCGTTTCCAGTGGGAGTGTAAACGCAAAGGGCGCTCTATCGAGCGCCCTTTGCTCTTTAGAAGCGAATGCCGAATGTAACCGGAATCAACTCTTCAGTCCCGGTGTGAAAGGTATTCGTATTTGTATTGGGAGTTTCGCGCGGCGTATCAACAAAAACGTACCGCGCTTCTGCGAACAGCTTCGCTTTGGAATATTCCCCGAACGGCTTGAAAGAGATGCCGGTGCCGATATTTACACCTCCGGCATTGTCGCTTGCACTTTCAAAGGTCTGATTGGTCACATACTCGCCGCCGTAGTAGGGATCATAGGAAACGACCGGCGCGGTGAAGTTGGTGCTCTTGTGATACCAGCCGCCGCCGCCGATGATGTAACCCGCGTAGTTATGCTTGTCGCTGTTGTAGTAGTAGAAAACCGGCTCCGCGGTCACGCTCAAGGTGTGCACATTTCCGCCGATATTCGGAATGCCGCTTGCGGACAAGCCGACCAACGGATCAAGCTGGGTGTAAAGCGCGGAAAGCGTGCGTCCGGGGATTTTGTTCGTGTCGTACTGAAACTCGCCCAGCAGGGCAAATCGCTTGGTAAAGTTCCAGCCGGCACCGACAAGGAAGTTGCCGCCCCAGGTGATCGTCGGATACCTCACGCTGCCATCGCCGATGAGCGAAGTAAAGCCGCCGCTTGCCGCGTTGCCGATCGGCGCGGTAAAGCCGCCGCCTGCCTCAAATGCTAGGTGGCTCCAGGTGCCGTTGTCGCTCGACGGGTGGTATCGCCCGCCTCCGTAGCCGCCGCCGTACTGGGGCGCGACGGTCCGCATCGTGCCGTTGGGGGCCGAAGCAAGCGATCGGCCGTCGATATCCTCCCCGGCGAACGGGTTGGGAGCGCTTGCCGACGACGAATAAGCGACGGGCTGCAGGGCTGGGGCAGCTTGGGCGCAGACAACCCCCGGCAGCGCCGCCGCGGAAAGTGCCACTGCAGTGGCCGCTGAATAGGTCTTGAAAATAGAAATCATTGTGAAAAATCCTCACCTGCGGAATCGGGTCTTCCGGTCACAGCTGGATGTAGAAACACGTGCTTTCTTAAAGAGATGCGGTGCGGCGCGGATTGTTAGCAGGTTGCGGCAAAAGGAAAAGGGCCGGTTGCCCGGCCCTCGGTTTTTTACCGAACAGACCTACTGAATATCGAACTGTTCCGGGTGGAGGCTCGGGTCCGACTTGATGATGATGGTTTTGCCGATCATCTCCTCATACTCCGTGATCCAGCGTCCGCTACCGCCCTTGAGCTGCTTCACGACCTCGGGGTTCACGCGCAGCAGCACGTCCTTGCCTTCAAGGTGGCGCTGCATCTTGCGCAATTCAATGTAAATTTCATTGCACACGGTCACCGGGCTTTTCACCATGCCCGTGCCGGCGCACACCTCGCACTGCACGCTTAGGGTCCGTTCGAGCGACTGCTTGACGCGCTTGCGCGTAATCGCTACCAGCCCGAAATCGTTGAATTGCAGCACCTTCGACGGTGCGCGATCCACCTTCATCGCCTCCTCGAGCGCTTGGAGTACGCGGTGCCGGTTTTTGCGCTCATCCATGTCGATGAAATCGATCACAATGATGCCGCCAAGGTCGCGCAAGCGGATCTGCCGCACGATCTCCGGGATGGCATCGAGGTTGGTCTTGACGATCGTGTCCTCAAGCCGCGCGGTTTTGCCCACGTACTTACCCGTGTTGATGTCGATTGCGACCAGCGCCTCGGTTTGGTTGATGACGATGGACCCGCCGGACTTAAGCCAAACCTTGGACTTGAGCGCCTTGGAAATCTCTTCCTGGATGCCGAAATGCTCAAACAACGGCGTTTCTTTGGTGTACAGCTTCACGCGTCGCACCAGCTCGGGCTGGAAGCGGTTGAGGAAGCGCACAATCCGCTCGTATTCCTGCTCCGTATCCACCCAGATGGTCGAAAAGTTGCTCGAAACCTGATCGCGCAGGATCCGCTCGACAAGGTTCAGGTCGTGGTAAATCAACGCCGGGGCCTTGGCCGTATCGGCGCGCTGCTTGATCTCCGTCCACAAGCTGATCAGGAAACGCAGGTCGGCGCGGAGCTCCTCCTCGCTGGCCCCTTCCGCGGCAGTTCGCACGATAAAGCCGCCGGAGCTTTCGCCCTTTTCGTGAATCAGGACGCGCTTGAGCCGCTGGCGCTCCTCGTCGGAGGCGATCTTGCGCGATACGCCGACATGGCTCACGGTGGGCATAAATACGAGAAACCGCCCGGGCAGCGCGATGTGCGAGGTAATGCGCGCGCCCTTTTTGGCGATCGGCTCCTTCGCGATCTGCACCAGGATCTCCTGCCCCTGCTTGAGCAGGTCCGAGATGATGGGCAGATCCTGGGTTTGCGCTGATTGCCGCCGTCCGCCGCCGCCTCCAACACCCCGCCGCCGCCCTCCGTTGCGGTCGCCCCGGCGAGCGCGGTCGCCTTCCGTGCGCTCGCGCGTCCGCGGCTCACCTCCAGCAGCTGCCGAGGGCTCCTCTTCCTCATCGTCTTCGCCGACCTCTTCCAGCGCGAACGCGTCGTTTCCGCCCGCGCGTACCTCCTGTTCCGCCGCCTCCTGCATGCGGACGGTCAGGTCTTCTTCCGG
Source organism: Acidobacteriaceae bacterium (assembly GCA_965218545.1). Classification (GTDB taxonomy): domain Bacteria; phylum Acidobacteriota; class Terriglobia; order Terriglobales; family Acidobacteriaceae; genus EB88. The sequence continues at coordinate 212,846 of CBDCLB010000004.1, forward strand.
CTCCATGGAGGCGGCATGCCCGGCGTCGCCATCCAGCGTTTCTTCTTCAAGGTCTTCCAGGTCGTGCTCGTCATGGTGGGCGTGCACGGGGTCGAAGTCGTATTCTGCCTCGTCGATGACCTCTTCTTCCAGCAAACCCGAGCCCGGCGCAAAGCCGTGCAGCTGGTCGACCAGATCGGCAAAGCGATCCCCGGCCGCGGGGACGCCGGCACCCTCCAGGGTTTGGTCGATCGCTTCCTGCGGGGCGGGTTCCGCGACTGAAGCGGACTCGGGCGTCCAATCCCCCGCTGCCACCGGAGTGCTTCCCAAGCTTGTTTCACCCTCTTCGCCGCCGCTTTCCGGTTCCGCCGCAAGCGCGCCCACAGAGGCATCGAAGCTTGCCTCGCTTTCTTCCGTGCCCGCTCCAGTGGTGGAGCGCGTGGTTGCCGTTTCCCGCTCGCCAATGCCGAACAGCTGCGACAAGCGCAGTTCGCTGGTTGTGGGCGGCGACATCCGGACAGAGGCCGCGCCGTCGCGGGGCTCGTACTCCTCATCGAGAGGGTCCTCAGGTGCAGGCGCAGCCAGCCCTTCGGATTCGAGCACGGCCCGCGTGGTCTGGGCTTCTTCGTCGATGGGCTCCGTTGTGGTCACCAGCGTTTCAGCATGCTTCTCGCCAGGCAGGGCCTCGCTCACGGTTTCCGGCGCGACTTGGCTTGCGGACGCAAGAGCAGTATCGACCGCGTCCTGTTGCTCGGCATCGAGCGGCGCTGCTTCGGCCATCTTTGGGCTGGACTCTTCCGGCGCAATCTCCATGGAGGGCTCAGGCCGGCGCGTCGGCTCCGCTTCACGGTAGCGGGACAGCGACTCGCCCGGCAGGACGGAGCCGCCCGTCCAGCCTTCCACGTTTACCTCGACCAGCGTGCTGGGCTTGGGGGCGGTGTAGTTGACAGGCCGGCTTGGCGCTGCCGGCTTGGCAGGGCTGCTGGGGGCTGGGGTGCCGCCGTACTTTGAAAGCGATTCGCCGGGCAGCGTGATCGTTGGCCGGGGAGCGGGCGCGCTCTCGACGCGCGCGGCGGAAGCGCTCAGATCGAACAGCTCCGGGGTTTCTTCCGGGTCGCTCCGTAGCTCGAGGGGTGCGGCAAGCCCGCCTGGTGCTCCACGCTCGGGCAGATCGAAGGGGGCCGTCGCCGGCTGCGAAAGATCGTCTTCAATCTCCTCGGGGCCCGCTCCTGCAGGTGTCGCGCCCAAGCCGCCGGCACGGACACCGCCACGGCGGCGCCCACGCCGTCCGCGCCACCGGCGCGTTCCTTGGGGCGTTTCTTCATCGCCCTTTTCCTCAGCCTGCTCGGGAGTGGGCTGAGCTGTGCGTAAGGCGGCGGTGGCGGCAGCACGCTCTTCGGCGGCCTGCGGGCGCGCTGGTTGCGGTTCGCCGCCTCGTTCCGTCCGGCGACCTTCTCCGCGGCGCCCCTCGCGGCGGCCTTTGCGTTCCTCGCCCGCGGCTTCCTCCTCAGGCTGTGCTGGGGCGGCATTGCGCCGCGCACCTACGCTGGAAGTCTCGTACTCATCCTGATCTTCGCTGTCTTCCAGAAAGTCGGTGACGTACAGAAAAGCGTCCCGCTCCAAACCGATCTCGACAAACGAGCTTTGCATGCCGGGCAAGACGCGGGTGACGCGCCCCTTATAAACCGAACCGGCAAGGGTGTACTCGTTTTCACGCTCGTAATAAACTTCCGCGAGCTGGTCGTCCTCCAGGATCGCCAGCCGGGTTTCGTGCGGCGTTGTGGAAATGCAGATTTCTTTCGCCATAGGGCCTCTTTAAGGCCAGGCGGACCGGGCAGGCCGGGGCGGGGCAGGAGGGGTGAGCGGATCTGGAGGGAAAGGGCTGTTCAGCAGAGCATGGGCTGCCCCCAGCGCGCATCCGAGGCGTCGCCTTGCGGGCGCGCGAGCTGCGGATTGCGAAAGGGGCGTGGGCTGCGAAAAGACTCTGATTCCAAAGGGGGCGAGAGGCGATGGTGACCGCGATGACCTGCACTTGTGCGGGTGGGGCCGTTTCCCATCCTCGTTCGCTCATTCCCAGATGTCCTGCCCGGCCGGGGCCTGTGCGGATCCGCCTGGCCGGTTCGTGTTTCAACTTGAACTGCACACGCGATCGTTCTCAAACAACAGAATCGCGGGTCAATCTAAACTGCCGCCGCGCGGCGAATCAGTCCCGAAAACTCGCTTTGCTAGTTCACAAAGCGATTCATACGCACATTCATGACCATGCCGAGCGCCAGGAACGTAAACAAAACCGAAGACCCTCCATAGCTCATCAACGGGAGCGGAATGCCGGTGACGGGCATAAAACCGATCACCATTCCGACATTGACGAAGATCTGAAAGATCAGGACCGCGACAACGCCCATCACCAGGAGGGTTCCGGACAGGTCGGCAGCCATTTGCGCGTTCTGGATCAAACGCATCAATACGAGGAAGTATAGCAGCAGCACGGCGACCGCGCCCACGAAGCCGTGCTCCTCACTCCAGGCGGCGAAGATGAAGTCGGTGTATGGAATGGGCAGGAAATCGCCCTGGGTCTGCGTGCCCTTGGCGACCCCGCGGCCAAAGATGCCGCCGTCGCCGACCGCGATGAGCGATTGCCGGATCTGGTAGCCGGAGCCGCGTGGGTCGTTGTCGGGATTGACAAAGCTGGTGAGGCGAGCCTTTTGGTAGGGCTTGAGAATCTTGCCGCTCGTCCACACACCGCCGATCAGCAGAACGCCCGCCAGCCCCAGAATGGCGGCTTTCTTCCAAGGAATCCCGCCCAAAAAAAGCCCGACAAGCAGGATGGGCGAGTAGGTGAGGGCGGTTCCGAGGTCGGGCTGCTTGAGTACCAGCAGCATGGGCACGGCGACCAGCGCGATCCCCTTGAAGATGTCGCCCCAGGTCATCTCCTTGCCGATGAGCTTGGAGTAATAACGCGCGACCGCGACGATCAGGATGATCTTGACCCACTCCGAGGGCTGAAAGTGGATGCCGCCCGGAAACTTGATCCAGCGCCGCGCTCCCAAAACTTTGGTACCGACGACAGGCACGATAAGGAGCGCGGCCACGAAGATGCCGTAGATCCAGGGAATCGCTTCCAGAATCGCGTGATAGTCGATGCGGGAAACAATAAACATCGCGGCGAGCCCGCCCAAGAGCCAGATCACCTGAGATTTTTCAAAACCGACGAACTTGGTGTGCATGGTCGCTGAGTAAATCTCAAGGACGGAGATAACGGAAAGGATCAGGACGAAGCCAAGCAGCGTCCAGTCAAAGTCGCGGAATGAAAACAGCCGGCCGTTCATTGCCCTCCCGCCCCCAAAGCCATGTACGCGGCGGCACGCGGCCGGACCGGCAGCCAAAAGTGCCCGCCCCGCATGCTCGCCGTCGGTGCGCCCGGAGGTACACGCGGCGCCGGCTTTTCGCCCGGACCCACGGGGGTGTTGACCTTTTGCGCACTCGGCTTGGCTTTCGTCGTGCCGTCTTTCTCGCCCGGCGCCGACCACACAGCCCCAACCTCGACCGCGGGCGGCTTGGGGGTTTGAAGGTTGTGCTCGAGCCGCCGCTGCTTATCGACAAAAGTCTCAATGACCTGGGCGGCCAGATGGGCGGACCCCGCGCCCCAGCCCCCGTGCTCCCACAGCACGACCACGACGATGTCCGGGTTGCGCCGGGGTGCCACGCCTACAAACCAGGCATTGGCGCGGCCGTTCTTGTCCTTGGACACGCTTTTCGCGCCGAACGAATGGTTCAGGACCTGCGCCGTGCCGGTCTTGCCGGCAAAATCGATGCCGTCCAGGTGCGAAGCATACGCTGTGCCTCCGGTCGCGGTTGTGGCGGCCATGCCGTCGGTGATCGTCTCCCAGGCCGCTGGGTCGATGTGGACCTCACTCGTACCCGAGCCGGGAAAGGTTTCGAGCATAGCCTGTTCATACTGCGCGGGCAGCTCGTTCGGAAATACCACATGCGGCCTTTCGAAGGCTCCGCCTGAGGTGATGCCGCCGATGGCGCGCGCCAGCTGAATGGGCGTCAAGGCCACGGCACCCTGCCCGATCCCGACCGAGATGGTCTCGCCCGCGTACCACTTCTCGTGGTAGTTGCGCATCTTCCATTCTTCGCTTGGCATGATGCCGGAAGCTTCGTTCGGCAGGTCGATCCCGGTTTTCTTGCCGATCCCCACCTGGTGCGCCCAGTACGCGATCTTCTCGATCCCCAAACGCTGCGCCAGCGTGTAATAGTAGGTATCGCACGAAAGCGGGATGGCGTTGTGGATGTCCACGTTGCCGTGGTGGGCGTCGCAGGCGAAAAAGTGCCCGTAGAAGGTCGCGCCGCCCTGGCAGTCCACCTTGAGCGTTTGCGCGATATTCTCCTCGAGCCCGGCGACCGACATGATGATCTTGAACGTCGAGCCCGGCGCGAGCTGCGCCTGGATTGCTTTGTTCAGGAGCGGGTGGTCCGGGTCGGTCACGAGCTTGTTCCAGTCCTCGCGCCCGATCTTTACCGCGAACCGGTTGGGATCAAACACCGGCCGCGATACCATGGCCAGCACCTCCCCCGTGTGCGGGTCCATGGCGATAATTGCGCCGTTGCGGTCGCCCAGGGCGTTCTCGGCCGCGCGTTGGATGTCGAGGTCGATGGTGAGCTTCAGGTCCTTGCCCGGCACCGCGGGCTCGTTGCCGAGCACGCCGACCTCGCGCCCATGCGAATCCACCAGCACATCATGCGAGCCGTCGGTGCCGCGCAGTAGCTGGTCGTAGGTTTCTTCCACCCCCGAGCGGCCCACCACATCACCCGGCTCGTAGTAGGCGTACTGCGCCTGCTGCAGCATGTCCTCGCTCACCTCGCCCACATAGCCGATCAGGTGCGCGGCAAAACCATTGCGAGGGTACAGGCGGCGCTGCTCATCGATGAGCTCGATCTCCGGCAGCTTGTCCCGGTGCGCCTCGATAAACTCCTGCTCGTCGGGGGTGATGTCCTGCTTGAGGGGGATCGGCTGATACTTTGACGAGATCCCAAATTTCTTGATCGCCGCCTCGATCGCGTCCGGAGTCATGTTGATCCCGCGCGCGATGAGCGGCAGGTCGGCCTGGAGGTCGCGCCCCTGCTCGTGCACCAAAAAAGCCGTGACCGATGGATAGTTGTCGACGATCAACCGTCCTTCCCGGTCGAGCAAGCGCCCGCGCGGCGCAAGGATGGGCACCTTACGCACCCGGTTCGCCTCGGCCAGGGCGCGGTAGTTGTTCTTGCCCACAACCTGCAAGCGCCACAGCCCCGCAACCAGCACCAGGAGTATCCCAACAATGATGTATTGGATAGCGGTCAGCTTGGCGGGCGGGATTTCCTGTTCTGGGGTCAGCATAGCGGTTCGGAAACTGTTCTAGAGTATCGGTTTTGACTCTTGGGGAGCGAAAAGGACGTAAGTCTCCGGTTACCTTCGGGCTACTCCGGCGCTTTCAGGGTCCTGTCGAACAAGGTGAAAAGCAGGATCCCCACCGCAGCATTCACCAAGCCCCGCAGCAGCTCATGCAGCCAGCTCCAGCCGAGCGGCTGGGCCAGGAGCCGCTCAACCATAACCCAGTACAGGCCGCTGTGCAGCAGCGACAACGCAAAAATAAACAAAAAGCGGGCCAGCGGGTTTTCGGTGTCGATCCGGTTGCCGAGCAGCCCCGCGATGTAGCCGACCACGGTTTTCGTAATGCCGAAAACGCCCAAAGGCTCGCGGGTGAGCGCGTCTTGGAGGATGCCGATGACCGCCCCGGAGCAAAGCCCAACCACCGGGCTGCGTTTGGCAATGCCGAAGTAAATGACCAACAGCAAAGGAAGGTCCAGGAGTGCTGCCGGGGCGAAATGGACCGGGACAAAGGAATCGAAGCCAACGGCAAGTATAGGAGCGACCACCACCAGCCATACAGGCAGGGAGGGCGCTTCGGTTTCGCGGCGGGTGGCAGCCAGCAGAGCCATGAGCTAGCGGGGTTCCTGGGGTTGCGCCGGCGGACGGCTGCCGTCATCCGGAACGATCTCCGGGCCCGTGCGCCGCGGGGGGGACTGCTTCTTTCCGCTCTCGTTAGGCGTAGAAGGGAGGCGTCCCTGCGCTTTTTGCGCGGCAGCCGAGGGCAGCGGGCCGTCGTCGACAATCCGGGTGGTTACCGTTCTTTTCGCGCTTGTACCCGCGCTTGCACTCGTGCTCCTTGTATTCGTGCTCGTAGAAGGGCTGTTCTGAACCTGTGCCTTGTGCGCGGCTACGGGCCCCCCCGGGGCCGCCGTGGCTGCTCCCGCCGAGGGAGAAACCCGGCCTTGGGAGAAGGGAGCCGGCCGGGGAGCAGCAGTATTCGCCGGGGCGGCGGTGCCTGGCAAAACTTTTGGCGTGCGCATGGCGGACTGGGTTTGGCCGGCGGCACCCATTGGAGGCACCGGCTTAATCGCGGACGGAGCCCGGCTCCCGCCCGTCAAGCCCGCAGGTGCCGCGCGGTGTGCGCTGCTGCCAGCCCCGGCAGTCTCGCCGGCTTCGTGAGGAGCCTTCCCAGGGGAAGCCGCCCTGGCATTTGTTTCCTGCCGGGCATCCATCGCAGCCTCATGCGCGGCGCGAAAAGCCGGAGAAACCGCAAGACTGGGCAGGATCGCTGCATTTCCGGCCTCCCCTTTTCCGGTCCGCTCCGTTTCCGGAACACCTTCCGCCAAGGCGGCCCGCCTCGCTCCGGGAGTCAGACTTTCCGCCTTGGGTGCCCCGCCCGGCGTGTACTGGTCCGCATGCAGGGAGCCGGGCGGGTGGAGGGGCGCGGCTGCCGAATCTGCCGTCGCGGGTGACGCGCCCGGTGCGGCATCGGGCGCATCGGGGTTTTCCACGTTGGAAGCGCTCGGCAGCCGCTGCGCCAGGATGTCGGAGGCGCGCTGCGCTTCCAGCGCCGCTTCCGCCGCCTCGGCCGCTTTTTCCGCCGCTGCGGCTTTGATCGCGGCAGCAGCCCCTTCGCTTTTTGCCAGATCCCGGCGGTCTCGTTCCGTGGGCGCGGTGGCCGTTCCAGTAATGACCAGGACCTCTTCCAAGCGGTTCAGATTAGCTGCCGGTTTGAGCACCACGTCGACCAAAGGCAAGTTATCCGCGTCCGGCACGACCTTGTCGACAACCCCCACCGGCAGCCCGCGCGGGAAGATCTGGTCGCCCCCCGAGGTGAGCACCAGCTGGCCCGGTTTGATCCGGTCGTCGGGCATGATGTTCACAATCTCCGGACGGCCCACCGTGTCGCCGCGCAGAATGCCCCGGATGCGCGTGTCTTCAAGCAGGACGCCGGTGGCGCTGGTAGGATCTGAAATTTCGAGCACCTGGCTCGCGTGCGGGGCGGCGTCCCGGATGCGGCCCACAATGCCGTCGGGGGTAATAACCGGCATGTCCACGGCGATGCCATCGTCGCTTCCCTTATCCAGGCTGAGGAGCCGCTCGTGATCGGAGCCGCTCGCGCCCACGACCTGCGCGGGAACAGTTGTATCAATATAGTGTTCTTTGAAAGCGAGCAACGCGCGCAAACGCTCACCTTGCCGTGCGTCCTCGGCGAGCGCGGCCTGCTCCAGCTCCAGCTGCTCTTTTTCCGCTTCGAGCTGCTCGTTGCGCTCCTTTACGTCGACGAGATCGACATAGCTGGACCAAAAATTGCGGAAGCTGAGACCGCCTTTGTGCAGCGCGCTTTCCGGCGGCGTCACAACTGTGCTCACCCCGAGCCGCAGCGCGCGAACGCCCGCTTGATCGGCCATCGCCGCGCCGGGCAAATGCGGACGCACCTGCACCGCCAGCAGAATGAACTGGGCGATCAGCACCAGGGCCAGGATCAACGCATTCCGGTAGCGGGCGAAAAAAGTCTCCATCGGCAGGGGAACCCCGGACGCGCCGGTTAGTCAATCTTGATCTTACGCAACAGACGGAAGTCGGAAAGCATTTTCCCCGTGCCCAGAACCACGGAAGCCAGCGGATCGTCGGCCACGGAAACCGGCAATCCGGTTTCTTCCCGGATGCGCTTGTCAAGGTTTTTGATCAAGGCACCTCCGCCGGTCAGCACAATGCCACGGTCGGAAATATCGGCCGAAAGCTCCGGCGGCGTCCTTTCTAAAGCCACCCGGATCGCGTTCATAATTGTGGCTATCGATTCCGCCAAGGCTTCCCGTATTTCTCCATCCTCAATCGTGATCGTCTTTGGGACGCCTTCAATCAGGTTGCGGCCCTTGATCTCCATGATGAGCGGCTTTTCCAGCGGGTACGCTGAGCCTATCTCAATCTTGATCTGCTCCGCCGTGCGTTCCCCGATGAGCAGGTTGTACTTGCGCTTGAGATAGTTCATGATCTGCTCGTCCATCTGGTTGCCGGCCATGCGGACGGAGCGCGAGTACACGATGCCGGACAGCGAAATGACGGCGATGTCCGTCGTGCCGCCGCCGATATCGACAACCATGTTGCCCTGCGGCTCGGTAATAGGCAGCCCCGCGCCGATTGCCGCGACCATCGCCTGCTCCACCAGAAACACTTCGCTCGCCTTGGCGCGGTAGGCCGAATCCTCAACCGCCCGCTTTTCCACCTGCGTGATCTCCGAAGGCACCCCGATCACGATCCTGGGGTGGACCATCATCTTGCGGTTGTGCGCCTTCTGGATGAAATAGTTCAGCATCTTTTCGGTGATCTTGAAGTCGGCTATGACGCCGTCCTTCATGGGACGGATGGCGGCGATGTTGCCCGGGGTGCGCCCGAGCATCTCCTTTGCCTCCTTGCCGACTGCTTCCACTTCTCCTGTGTTCTTGTTGATGGCGACGATAGAAGGCTCATTGACCACGATGCCCTTGCCCCGGGCATACACAAGGGTGTTCGCGGTGCCGAGATCGATCGCGAGATCGCTCGAAAAAACGCTAAACAGCGAGCGCACACCGTGCGCACGCGAAGAACGCGAATGGAACCCATTAGCTGGCATGGAGCAGGCGGATCATCCCCTGTAAGTAACCCACATTGTAGCGCCTTCGTCCCATGGCACTTGAGTGGGAAGTTCTCCGATCCACTACTCTCTTTGGTTACCTCGGTAATGAAAGCTGAGGAATTGAGAAATGAGTTTGTGCAAAACCCGGGACTACCCTGAACGTGCGCCGCATTGTTGCCGATAAGGGGAGCACGGCTGGGTCGGGATAAAACCGTTGGAGACCGAACTTGCAAATCATAAACGGCAACAATAGCGGTGCGGGTGTGTGCGGCGCGTGCCGTTCGGACGGACAAGCGCCTTTTCCCTTCACCATGGCGTTTCAACCCATAGTAGGCAGCCGGGGCGTGTATGCGCACGAGGCCCTGGTCCGGGGACCGGCCGGGGAAGGCGCGCCCACTGTGCTGGCCCAGGTGACCCCGGACAACTTATATGCCTTCGACCAGGCCTGCCGCGTCCGCGCGCTTGAGCTTGCAGCCGCGCTCAGCCCGGCGGCAGCGCTTCCGAGCATCTCGATCAACTTCTTCCCAGGGGCGGTCTACCGGGCGGAAACCTGCATCCGCAAAACGCTTGAAACCGCTCAGCGGGTGACCTCGCGCGACCACCTCATGAGCATTTTTCGTGAGTACCGGAAGACTGGGCTCAAAATCGCGATCGACGACTTCGGCGCGGGATATGCGGGGCTTGACCTGCTCGCGGAGTTTCAGCCCGACATTCTAAAACTGGATATGGCGCTGGTCCGCGACATCGACAGTCGCCCCGCAAGCCGCGCGATCGTGCGCGCCGTGGCCTCCATGTGCCGGGATCTCGGGGTCGAGCTGGTAGCGGAAGGGGTCGAGCGGGTTGGGGAGCTTTCAACGCTGCGCGACCTCGGAGTCGAGCTTTTTCAAGGCTATCTGCTGGCCAAACCGTTGCTCGAGGGGTTCGCTTCGCCCATGCTGCCGGAACAGTCGCGGAGGGCGGCTCCTACCGCTCCGATTCCGGCCGGCATCGCGAAATCGGCGGCACCTCCCACGCTATGATGGGGGACGAGGATCCCCATGATCATCGGCGTACCCAAGGAAGTCAAGGACCACGAAACGCGCGTCGCCCTCACCCCGGCAGGCGCGAAGGAGTTGAAAGCGGCGGGGCACACCATCCTGGTGGAGCAGCATGCGGGCGAGCTTTCGGCCTTCCCCGACGCGGAATACCAGGGCGTAGGCGCTGAGATCGTCGGCGCGGCCGCCGATGTGTGGGCACATGCTGAGATGATCTGCAAGGTCAAGGAGCCGACTGAAAAGGAGTTTGGTTATTTTCGCCCCGGCCTCACGCTCTTCACCTATCTGCATCTTGCGCCCCTGCCCGAGCTGACCGGCAGGCTGCTGGCCCGGCAAGTGACCGGCGTCGCCTACGAAACCATCCGCGACGCCGCGGGTACACTCCCCTTGCTGACGCCCATGAGCGAGGTCGCGGGTCGCATGAGCGTCCAGGTGGGTGCGGCTTACCTCCAAAAGAACAACGGCGGCCGTGGCTTGCTGCTGGGCGGGGTGCCGGGCGTACCTCCGGCGGAAGTTTGCATCATCGGGGGCGGCATCGTTGGAACAAACGCCGCGAAAATCGCTCTCGGCATGGGAGCCAAGGTGACCATTGTTGACCGAAATCTCCACCGTCTGCGGGAGCTCGACGATATTTTCGCGGGCCGGGTCTTTACCCTCGCTTCAAACCTCCACAATGTCACCCAAGCGGTGCGCGCGGCGGATCTCCTGGTCGGCGGCGTCCTTATTCCCGGAGCGGCGGCTCCAAAGATTGTGACTGCCGAGATGGTGCGCGGAATGAAGCCGGGCGCGGTTATCGTCGATGTCGCCATCGACCAGGGTGGATGCATCGAGACTGCACGCCCCACAACCCACAGCGATCCCTCGTATGAGGTGGATGGGGTTGTCCATTACTGCGTGACAAACATGCCCGCGGCGGTGCCCAACACTTCTACGCTCGCCCTTACAAATGCAACTTTCCCTTATGTGCAGCGGCTGGCACAAGGGGTGCGCGCAGCGCTTCTAGCGGACAGCGGACTAGCTGAAGGGGTAAACACTTTTTCGGGCGCTCTTTGTTGCGAACCGGTGGCGGACTCGCAAGGCAAGCCTTGGAAGCCGGTGGCGGAGATGCTGACACAAGCGTAACGCATGCCCATTCGCAATTCGATTGCGAATGGGCGGTTCACAAAACGTGAGAAGCAATCCTGGTGAAGGTCGTCAGGATGTCTTGAATTTTGCGCGGCTTGCGCTTTCCGGAAGCCGCGCAAACGTGTGTGTACACTCATCCCACTGCCCGCAGCCGGTTAGCGCTGCACCGTAACGGAGTGCTCCAGTCGGAAGGTAAGTGTAGTTTCCGCTGGGATCACAGCGGGTTTGTTGCCCGTGAAAGCACCGGCGGCGGTGCCGCCACCGGCTCCCAGCAGCCCTCCGATCAGCGCACCCTTGCCGCCTCCTGCGAGGGCCCCGATCAATGCCCCACCACCCCCGCCGCCGAGGGCGAACAAGCCGGTCCGCTTGCCCTTCCCCTTTACAGCCTGTTCAATCGAACTGCTGTCAACCTCGATCGTCCGGCCCTCAGCGCGAACGGTGTCCAGACGGAGATCAAGTTCGCCCGCGCCCTTGATGCGCCCCTGAGATTTTGCAGCGACGACTGTGCCGCGCGCTTCGGATCCTGCCCGGGCCAACGTCCTGCCGTCAACCACAATTGGGCTGGCCAGGGTAGCCGTGAAGCTTTCACCCGATTGGCTTGTCTTGGAGCTAAGCTCTTGGCTTGTGGTCACACTGATGTGGGTTCCGGCAGGGATGGTGTAGTTGGCGTGCGTGGCCGCCGATTCCCGCGTAGTCGCCTCCCGCTCCCGAGTTGCTGCGGCGCGCTCCTCGTGGCGTGCCGTCGTCGCAGACGCGGCCGCCTTTTGGGCGGCTGCTTGCTGCTGGGCCAGGTTTTGCTGCTCCTGCTGGAGCTGTTGCTGCTGCTGGGCAAGCTGCTGTTGTTGCTGCGCGAACTGCTGTTGCTGGTTAGGCTGCGAGGAGCTTTGCTGCGGCTGCGGCTTGTTGCTGTTGCATCCGCCGGCCAGCAAAACAGCCGAAAGCGCTACGGGAAGGGTCACGGAAGCGAGGAATGGGGTTTTCATGGCAACAATGGGATGCCGGGATCTTCGTCAGGTTTTGCCTGTGGGTGCGGCATTCTTGATGCTGCACCCGCAATCCGGTCTCCAGGGCGCTGTTACTCTTGCCACAGCGCGTTTGGCCGCGCCCACCGATGGGTTTGGGTGCGCGGAATGGAGACAAGGGGAGCGGCCGTCATGGAAGGGGCATACCCAAAGACGCACTGGAAGCGGCGGCTTACGCTTGCCGTTCTCGGGGGCGGTTTGTTTCTGTTGTTGTTCGGCCTTAGCGCCCTAAACTCCCTGCACCTGCCTTCTTCCCCGTCCGGCAACCCGATGCTGCTCTTTCTTTTCACCGCGGTCACGGTTGCCCTGTTTGTTCTTTTGCTCCTGCTGCTCGTCCTGCTGGCGCGCAACATCCTCCGGATTTACGGCGATGGGCGCTCGCGTGTGCTTGGAGCGCGTCTGCGGTCGCGAATGCTCCTGGGCGCGCTGCTTCTTTCCTTCGCGCCCATCGTTTTTATGGCGCTGTTCTCGTTTCTGCTGATGAATCGCTCGCTCGACCGTTGGTTCTCTCAGCCCGTTTCACGGCTCCGGCAGCAATCGGTCGGCGTCGCGCTCGAGCTTTCCCGCTATGTCACCGGCAATGCCCGGGTGGAAGCGGAGTCTTTGGCGCGCTCGCCTGAGCTCGCTCGTGCCTACCAGTCGGGGGATCGGAAAGCACTGGCCGACGAAATCCGGCAGCACCGGGTCACGCTCCAGGGCGGTTTTGTGTTTGTGTACAGTGACGAGGCGCCGATCGCAAGCTACCAGGCTCCCGCCGCGCCCGCGCCCGTGCTCCGCAACTGGCCGGAGCCGAGCGCCCTGCCGCCCCCAACAACAAACGCGCCGCCCCAAAGCGTCCGGCACCGTCACGCTCTCCGTCCCGCCGGGCCATTCTCGCCGGAGCAGGCCCCCCTGGCTGCGGCCGCTCTCGCGGGCGCGGAAAACCCAGACAGCCCTATGCTGTCCTTGGGCGGGGGCAACGACTTCGCCCTGGGTGAGGCCTCCTTCGACGGCGGAGGCGTGGTCGTCGTCGCGCTGCCCGTGCCCAGCGGCTTGGGCGAGACGATGGACAGCATCGCGGCCGGCGCGCGGGAGTACTGGGCCGCTTACAGTGAGCGCCGGGCCGTGCGCTCCACATTTCTGCTGCTGCTTTCGGTTGTGACGACGCTCGCGTTTTTCGCCTCCAGCTGGCTCGCGCTTTTTCTTTCCAAGCAGATCACTGAGCCCATGGAAGCGCTCGCCGACGCCATGAACGCAATCGCGGAAGGCGATTATAAGCAGCGAGTTGCGTTTCCCGCGACGGAAGAGCTGAGCGAGCTGATCGGCTCTTTTAACCAAATGGCGAACGATCTCGAGGAAAGCCGGCTGATCGCCGACAGCTCCACCGCGCAGATTGAGCAGGCAAACCGGCGGCTGAAGGAGCGGCAGCACGAGCTGGAGCTCATTCTGGAAACCATTCCGAGCGGAGTCGTGGTCCTCGACGCCGACCGCACTGTGGTGCAGGTGAACCGCGCTTTTCTCACCCTTCTCAAAATGCCCGCGCCCCCCGCGGGAGTACGGACCTTTCTCCAAACTTTGCTGCCGGAGGAGATCGCAGAGGAGGTGCTACGCCTGGAGCGCCGGGCGCAGCGCATGGGTTTGGCCGGCGCAGAGTTCGAGCTGAGCCCGCGCCAATCTGAAGGGGGCGCACCCTCGCTCGGTGCCCGGAGCATTTCCGTGACCATTGCCGTGCTGTCGCTCGGCCCGGGAGCCGACGGCCGGGAGCGGCGCGGATCGGTGCTGGTGGTCGACGATGTGTCCGACGTGCTGCAGGCGCAGCGACAGGTGGCGTGGAAAGAGGTGGCGCAGCGCGTCGCGCACGAGATCAAAAATCCGCTCACACCGATTCTGCTTTCCGCGGAGCGTATCCAGCGAATGCTGGACCGGGACCGAGGAGGGAGCGAAGGGAACGCGGCCATGCGGAAGTGTACGGAGGTGATTCTTTCCTCTGTCGGCAACATGCGGCTGCTGGTAGACCAGTTCGGCTCTTTGGCCGAGTTTCCCGCCGCCCAGCCGCAAGCGGCTTCGTTGAACGGAATCGTGGAAAGCGCACTACTGCGGTTTCACGGGCGGCTCGAAGGCATTCGGGTTGAGCGGGCATTCACGCCCGCCTTGCCGCCCGTTTTTGCTGACCCACAAGGTTTGGAGCGCGCGCTTGCCAACCTGATCGACAATGCCGCTGAAGCCATGACGGCGAGCCTGCACCGCGTCCTGCGCATTGAAACGTCGCTTAGCGAGCGCGGGGGCATGGCGGAGATCGTGATTGCGGATACGGGGCCCGGGCTAAGCCCGGAGGTCCGAGAGCGCCTGTTTCTGCCTTATTTCTCAACCAAGCAGCGGGGCACGGGGCTGGGTCTCGCGATTGCGGCCAAAGTTGTGCAGGACCACCACGGCACGATTCGCGCGGAGCAGCGCGGGGCTTCCGGGGCATGCTTTGTGGTCGAGCTGCCACTGGCCAAAACGGCTGAACCCGGGATTTTTGCGGAGGGGATCACGGCATGACCCACGTTTTGATCGCCGACGATGAGGCAGCCATTCGCGAGTCCCTTGGGGAGATCCTGCGGGAAGAGGGCTACGCGGTCGCCTCGACCGGGACGGCGGCCGAAGCGCTGCTGCTTCTGCGCGACGCGCACTACGACGTGCTCCTGTTGGATATCTGGCTGCCGGACCGCGATGGGCTGGAGGCCTTGGGCGAGATCAGCGGTTTCCCGAACGAAGGGAAGCCGGAGGTCATCATGATCTCCGGCCATGGGACGATTGAAACGGCAGTGCGGGCGACCAAGCTGGGAGCCTTTGATTTCCTTGAAAAACCGCTTTCGATCGAGCGAACGCTGATCACGATCAAAAATGCTGTGGACAAGCGGCAGCTGCGCGCGGACAACCGCGAGCTGAAGCAGAAGCTTACGGCCAGCACCTCCATTACCGGGAATAGCATTTCAGCCAAGGCGCTGCGGCAGCAGATCCGGCTCATGGCGCCGACAAATGGGCGGGTGCTGGTATTCGGCGAGTCCGGTACCGGCAAGGAGCTGATTGCGCGGGCGATGCACGCGGAAAGCCTGCGGGCGGACCGCATCTTCCTCGAACTGCGCTGCGCGGCGATCCCTGAAAACTTTATCGAAAGCGAGCTGTTTGGGCACAGAAACGGTGCCGTGCCCGGCGCGCCGCCCGATAAGCGCGGCACCTTTGAGCGTGCCGATGGAGGGACGCTGCTGCTCGACGAGGTGGGCGACATGAGCCTGAAAACCCAAGCCAAGGTGCTCCGGGCGCTCGATGAGCAGCGCTTTACCCCATTGGGCGGGCGCGAACCGCTGGAGGTGGATGTGCGGGTGATCGCGACCACAAACAGAAATCTGGAAGAAGAGATCGCGCATGGGAACTTCCGGGAAGACCTGTTCTATCGGCTCAACGTAATCCCTTTTTTTGTCCCGCCGCTGCGGGAACGCCGTGAGGACATCCCGCCGTTGGTAAGCGGGTTTCTTGCCGAAATTGGCCGCGAATATGGCCGGCCGCATGTGGAGATCGTCCCGGATGCGCTTGAAGCCATGAAGAGCTACGCATGGCCGGGCAATGTGCGCGAGCTCAAGAACATCGTCGAACGCATGCTGATCCTCAACCCCCAGGTGCACCGTTTGGAGCGCAAACACCTGCCCGCGCCGATGCTGCGCGCCGGGAGTCGCCCAACTGGCGCGGGCGAGGAGTTTGCCTCGCTGCAGCAGGCCCGGGAGGCATATGAACGGGACTTTATCCTGAAAAAGATAGACGAGTGCCACGGAAACATGAGCCGGGCCGCGGAGGCTTTGGGGTTGGAGCGCAGTCACCTTTACCGCAAAATGCGGGCCTTGGGGATGGTGGCGCGGGAGGCTTAGGCGCGGGCTGGTTTTTGGCGGAGCCGGCCCGCGATCTGCCACTTTTGTGGCAAGTTCCACGCCCGGCGAAAAGAAAAGGGCCCGCTTTCGGGCGGGCCCATCGAGGCGAAACGGTATGTGAAGGAGCCAGTGCGGATAGGGTGGCAGGCTGAAAGCGCCTGAGCTTGAGTTTGATACCGGGAAGACTGCGGGACGTTCGCCTCGGTTGTTGAATCAGAGTATAAGCGCATTTTGCGCGCCCTAGCAGGGCTGTTTTAGAAAACGGGTACCGGATTGGGAACCGGCGAGCGGCTTTCCCATTCCGGTCCAGGGGGCCCGAAGACTTTGCGACGCCGGGCCGGGCGCATTTCTCCACGTTTGGCAAGATGCCTTTTGGGGGAGGCTGCCTCTTTTGGGGGAGCTTTGGGAAGACTTTCCCGGGAGAGCGACCGCGCCGAAGCGAATGGAAACCGGCCCGGCTGGAGCGGGCGGAGCGCAAGCTATACTTGAGCGTTCATGGCATCTGTGTTTGCAATCGTTCCCGCGGCGGGACTGGGTACGCGTATGAACGCCGCCCAAGGGGTGCCCAAGCAGTTCCTGGAGCTCGGCGGCAAGCCGATTCTTCTCCATACCCTCGCCGCGCTGGCTTCCTCGGACGAGATTGCCGGAGTGTGGGTCGCGGTGCGTGCCGGAGAGCAGGCCCGCTTGCAGGACCTGCTCCAAACGCATGCCGCTGCGCTGCCCGCGAGTGTCCCCGTGCACATCGTGGTAGGTGGCGATAACCGCCAGGCAAGCGTGTCCCGCGCGCTGGCGGCCGTTGTGTGCCCGGAGGACGCGGTGGTGCTGGTGCACGACGCGGTGCGCCCCTTGCTCGAACCGGCGGCGGTGGGCCGGGTCGTCGCCGCGGCCCGGAAGCATGGCGCGGCTATCCTCGCCCTCGCCGCAACGGATACGATCAAACAGGTGGAGCGCACAGCGGGAGGCGCATTGATTACGGCGACGCTTCCGCGAGAAAACATTGTGCAGGCACAAACGCCGCAAGCGGCGCGGGCCGGCCTGCTGCGGCGGGCTTTCGCGGAAGCCGAAGCGGACGGCTTTGCCGGTACCGATGAAGCCAGTCTCCTGGAGCGGGCGGGCATCATGGTGGCGGCGGCACCGGGCGATGCCTCGAATCTTAAGATCACGCGAGCGGCCGACCTGCCGCTGGCGGAGTGGTATCTGGCGCAACGCAAGGGAGGCAAGCAATGAGCATGCGGATTGGGCAGGGGTATGACTCCCATGTGTTCCAGGCCGGGGTAAAGCTGCGGATCGGCGGCCTGGAGATTGAGCATGGCGAAGGCCTGGCCGGGCACTCGGACGGCGACGTGCTGCTCCACGCCTTGACCGACGCGCTGCTGGGAGCGGTTGCGGCCGGGGATATCGGGACGTTTTTCCCCCCTTCCGAACCGCGGTGGAAAGACGCCGAGTCGTCCATCTTTCTGAATCTGGCGCTTGAAGAAATCCAGCACGCCGGCTACCGGATCGTAAACGTGGACACGACGCTTGTGCTCGCGCAGCCCAAGATTGCGCCCATCGCGGGGGAGATGCGGGAGCGGTTAGCGATCCTGCTGGACGTGGTGCCGGGTGTTGTGAGTATCAAGGCCAAAACCCCCGAAGGGCTCGCCCTCGACCACGTGGCTCAAGCGTACGCGGTTGTGCTGCTGGAACGGGTGGACGCGCCTGCCGGCCTTGAAGCGATGGAAGCGGAGCTGGAGATTCCGTCCGAAGCCGGGATTGATGGCGAGCTGGATGACCTGGTAACGGAAAGCGTCAGAAGCGAACAGGGAAGGCGCATTGTGGTGCCTGTCTTCGATACCGAGGACATCACGTAAACCGATTCAATGCTGCGCGTTGAGCTGTTTGTAAGTTTCGCGTGTCCAGAATCAAGCGTGATCGCCGCAGCGGCTCTATCCACCTTTCCTTTTGCAGCTGCGCGAAACCAGTACCATCAAGCGCGGAGGCGATTGGAGATCCATGTCGTTTTTCACCTTGCTCCCAAGGTTCAGCTGGACTGGCCGCGTTGTTCTGGGATTGTTCCTAGTTTTTTCCGGGTACGTTTCCACGGGCTGGTGCGATTCGGGGCCAGAGCCGTCCAAAGCGCGCGACACCCTGACTTTTGAGAACGGGGACACGCTCCACGGCCAACTGGAGCGGGAAGTAGCGGGAACGGTTTACTTCAACTCCGATGTGCTTGGCCCCATCAGCGTTCCCTGGAGCAAGATACAGTCGCTACGCACGGGCGCGGGCTTTGTTGTTCTCGAAAACAAGCCGGGTGTGCGCCACAGGGCGGTGGATGCGGCGCGGGGAACCCTGGAGGTGTACAACGGTCTGGTGCGCATTAGCCCCGGCAGCGTCCCAGCCGCGGCGGAAAACACCCAAGCAGCGGGGCAGGGAACCACTGTGCACGCGACGCTCGCGCCCATCGCCGTGAAGCATGCGCAGTTCATCCTGGACGAGCGCACCTTTGACCGCCAGGTGCGGGGGGAGCCGAATTTCTTTGAAGGCTGGAACGGCAGCGCGACCGCCGGAGTCACGCTGGTGCAGGCAACGCAGGACCAACGCACCTATACAAGCGAGATCGCGCTGGTCCGCACCGTGCCGACGGTGAGCTGGCTGACCACGCGGAATCGCACGCAGGCCGATTTTTCATCGTCCTATGGCAAGATCAGGCAGCCGGCGTACACCAGCGGCGGTACGCTGGTGCCGGCGAGCTCCACGAAAAGCTCCATCTTTCACGCCGATGCCGAGCGGGACCAGTACTTCTCAAATCGGGTGTTTGTGCTGGCGCAAACCGCGTTCGACCACAACTACTCCCAGGGGCTCGACCTCCAGCAGATCTACGGGGCCGGGGTGGGCGTCACAGTCCTGCGGCGGCCGACGCAGCAGCTGGATCTCAAGGCGACTCTCCAGTACGAGAAGCAGCAGTTCATTGCCGGCTCTTCCAACACAAACCAAAACCTGATCGGGTCGACGCTTTCGGGCACTTATCAGCTCAAGCTGAAGAGCGGCATCGTTTTCGACCAAGAAGTTGCGTATTTGCCCGCCTTTAACAATCCGCGCGCGTATTCGGCCAATGAAACGGACAGCCTTGAATTCCCGCTCTATAAGAACCTGGCGTTCACCCTGGGCACGATCGATACTTACCTGAATGACCCGCTTACGGAGGACCCGCCCACCAAACGCAACTCATTCCAGTTTACCAGCGGGGTAACATACACAATTAAGTCTAAATACTAAGAAGGAGCCTGCAGGCCCCTTCTTAGTCGCGACTGCAAACCTTATGGGTAGGTCACGACGCCGCTTAGTCTGTCGGCATAGCCTGAGTTGACCGCTGCCGTTAAGCCATTCCGTGCCCACGTTGTGGATGTCGATCCCCGGAAGATTCGGCACCGTCATCGGGTTATCTTCGACCATGTTGATTCCTTGATAGAAGTAGGGTGAGATGCCCGGGCAGTAGGCTGTGTGCGTGGTTGCTTGCCTGGTGACCACATAGGACGGGTAGCCGTCGGCCTGCCGTCCATCCAGGCGCTCTGGCTGGGAACGTCGTATGGCAGCTCGCTTTGATAGAAGATCGTCTCATCGGGTCAACCGGATCGGGTCATTGATCTGGTACACGCCCGGGGTCAGGATTAGGTCCATGCCGGTGGCGAGCGCCGCGTTGATCTGCTGCATCGGGGTAGAAAGCTGCGCGATGAAGAACCGGCGGATCGGGAGGTGCGGCCTTTTTCCGCGCCGGCACGAAGATCTTATATTTCCCGTTCACATCTACATACAGAGAAAACTTTTCGCGGCTCACCGGCGTTTGATCGACCACCGTTTCAGCCGCGTTAGGGCAGGGCGGCGTCGGCGCGCCGGTCACGCCCGCGAACACCATGTTTCAACGCCGCCGTTCCAGCTGCCCAGCGCGCTGTTGCGGGTGAACCATGACTGCTGCGAGCAGGAGGTGACCTGGCCGGTCACCACAAGATCGCTCAAAAGCCACCGCTTGAGTTGTCGCAGTAGGAGTTCGTCAGATCGAGGCCGCCGGTGATGGTCACGGCACCGGGCGTTTCGCCCAAGCCGGCAAGCTGCTCACAAAAGCGCACGGGCACCTGAATGCTGTACGCACCCGGCTTGAAGAGAACCGCATGGCGATTCAAGCTATAACTCAAAGGCAGCGCTACTGATTCGGCAGGGGCTGCACCGGGATCACCGTGGGTCCGTTCGGCGCGGGCGTGTCCGCGGCCCGCACCTCCTCGATCAGCGGCCGCTTCAGGACCGCGAGAACATCGCCGGGCAGCGGTTTGTCGGCGTTTGCAAGCAGCACCGACACTTGCCACATCTGCGCCTCGTTCAGAATGTGCGCGTAGGCGGGCATGCCTGAAAGCCGGATGCCGTACTTCACCTTCCAGTAAGTTTCCCCGGCCGGGTCGTCGCTGACGCCGACCACGCCGTGCCCGTGCGGTGCCCACAGCTGGGGCGGGTGCGGGTACTCATAGGCGGCGATCTCGGATGGATGCCCGTAGCCGCCGTGGCACATGGCGCACTGCTCGCGGTACACATTGGCACCCAGCAGCAGGTTTGCCGGGCTTGGATCCATGGCGGGCTGCTTGGGGCTTTCGGCGTGGATGCGCCGGTGCAGGGGGATATGCGTGATTGCTTTCTCAAACGGCAGCGGATGATCCGCGACGGCCACCGGCGGGTGCCCGTAATTAAGCCAAAGCCAGCCCGCGAGCGGCAGGGCAATGAGCCCAAGTATGAGCCCAAGAATGAATCCGCGCATCGAGCCTCCTGTTTCCCCAGCAAAGGCAGGTTGTTCTTTCCCGCTGCCCAAAGCTGTAGCTTACCCCGCCGGCTGACTGAAGCAACAGTGGTTTAATAAGGGTGGCGCGCCGGTTTCCACGGGATGCATCACGCTCTGCCCTATTCGCCGCCTAGCTCTCGGAGGCACACACGCTTGTTTCAGCACCGCCGCCGTTTTTCGGCCATCGCCCTTTCAGTCGGAACCGCCCTCGCGCTCTCGCATCCTGCCCGGGCTCAGAACGCACAAGCCGGAACGCCTGCCGACCCGACTGCCGCCGCGCACCAGCCCGGGCAGCAAAACCAGCAGCAGCGGGCGCAAATTCTGAAGGAAGCGCAGGCCCGCGTGTTGGCGCGCCGCAGGCTGCGCGAGCAGCAGGTCGAGCAGGAAACCTACTCGCATAAGTTTGAGGTCTACGCGGGCGGGGGTTACCTGCGTTTCCGTCCCGGCTCGTCGCTACAGCACAACACCGAAGGGGCGTGGAACGCCGGGCTTACCGAGTGGATTCGGCCTAAGCTCGGGCTTACGGCCGACTTCCGCGGGTATTACGGCACGGCGGTTACGAACAATTTCGAGTTCCAGGTTTTTAAGCCGTCCGTCAGCCAGTACACCTTTCTTTTCGGCCCGCAGTACCGGTACTTCCAGAATCAGCACTGGGCGCTCCACGCACAGGTTCTGGCCGGGGCCGCGCACGGCAACTTCTCGACCGGGCTCGGCTCGCTTCGGGGCGCGCCGGTTGGCCTGTACCCGGACGGAACCGTGTTTGCCCTGGAAGCGGGCGCGCCTGTCGATTACAACCTGGGGTCTACGCTGGCCCTGCGGCTGACGCCAAACTACCTGTTCACCCGCTTCGGGTCCGAGTTCCAGCAAAACCTTGGATTCACAGCCGGCGTGGTGTTCCGGTGGGGGCGGCAGTAGGGGCGTTTTGTTTTGGGACGCAGTTGCATTGAGCTTGCGACACTGCTATATATCAGGCTGTATAGCAGGAGGTGGCAAGATGGATCAGGAACGGGCAAGAGTCTTCATGAGCGGAAGAAGCCAGGCAGTACGGATTCCTGCGCCTTACCGCTTCACCACGGACGAAGTATTTGTCCGTCGCGATGCCCAAACAGGGGATCTGATACTGTCTGCCGCTCCTATGAGTTGGGAGCAAATCTTTGCGGCCTTGGACGAGGCGGGGATTCCTGAGGACTTCCTGGCCGATCGCGATCAGGAGCCTCCTCAAGAGCGTCCCGACCTGCTCTCCTAGAGCGTTTGGCTGCTATGGCGACTCTCTACTTGCTCGACACAAACACTCTCAGCTACATCGCCACGGGTAGGTCGCCTGCTGCCCGTGTGCGCCTGGCCGGGCTTGGACGCCACGAGACTGCTTGCGTTTCCACGGTCAGCGAGGGCGAGATTCGGTTTGGGCTGGCAAAGCGGCCCGGCGCGCATCCCGCGCGCAATGCAATCGAAAACCTGCTGGGAAGAGTGCAGCTTCTGGCTTGGGGCAGCGAGGAGGCGGCTGCTTATGGAAGGCTGCGGGCAAACCTGGAATCACTTGGCAAGCCGCTTGGAAATCTGGATATGCTGATTGCCGCGCACGCTCTTGCACTCCGGGCGACTCTGGTAACGAACGACAAAGCCTTTACCCGGGTTGCGCAGCTGCCCCTGGAAAACTGGGCTACAGACCTTTAGCGGCTCCCTTTACAGGATCCGCGAAGCCCCATAAGCGACCGCGGCTAGCCCAACCGCGATCAGCACAGTCCGGCGGCCCCAGCCGGCAATCCGTTCACGGCCGAACCGGCTGCCGGGGGGCGCGGTAATGGATGGCGGCTCCTCGCCCAGCGCATCGCGCAGGAGCAGACCCGTGAGCGCAAGGTAAAGCCCCGCGACCACACAAACCCAGTGCGAGATGTTTGACGATACCGGCATACCCCGCCGCCGTTTCCGCCCCGCTTAGCTGTCACGCTTCCCGTCCGCTTCCAAGGGGTACTGCGGCTCAGTCATGCGCGCCGGGTTTAGGATGGCGGCGATCTCCTCTTCACTCAACAGCTTGCGAGCCCGGGCCGGCGCAATGCTCGACTTTCCGGTCGCGTGGGACTCCTTCACAATCTCCGCTGCTATTGCGTACCTAATATACGGGTTCAGGGCGGCGGCAAGCGAGACCCATTTTTCCGCGTAGTCCTGAGAGCGGACAACATTGGGCGGGTCCACTTGCCCTCCGCGACTCCGTTTGCGGCCGAGATGGCGGCCTCCGCTCGCTCGCCGTCGAGCAGGCCGATTCCTTGTCGGCCTCGGCGGCCGCTGCGTTTACGAGCCCTTCCGCGCGAACCAGATAGGGGTGCGCCCGGAGCCCACGGATCGGGAGTTCTCGACCGCACGCTGAGCTTGCGCCCCGTACAGCCGGCCGGCCGCTGCCCTCACGAACCCGAGCGAGTCTTTTACTTGCACGTTATCCTGTTTCTCCTCCCCGCGTCTTCTTTCGCACCGTGGCGGGGCACTCCCGCGTCTTATGGTAAGAGATTATGACGACCGCACAGGAAACCTACGATGTCCTGGTAATCGGTGCCGGGCCCACTGGCCTGGCTTGCGCGCTTGAGGCCAAGCGCCTCGGCCTGAGCGTGGTGCAGATCGATAAGGGCTGCCTGTGTAACTCGATTTACCACTATCCGGCGCACATGACTTTTTTCACCACGCCCGAGCTGCTCGAGATCGGCGAGGTGCCCTTCCCGAGCACCAACCAGAAGCCCACCCGCGCCGAGGCGCTCGAATACTACCGCAAGGTGGCGGATCGCTTCGAGCTCGACATCCGGCAGTACGTCCATGTGGATTCAGTCACGGGCGCGGACGGCGATTTCCATGTCCACACGACGGACCGCTTCGACCGCAAAGCGACGTTCAACGCGCGCAAGCTGATCGTTTCGACCGGCTACTACGACCTGCCGAACTACCTCAACATCCCGGGCGAGGAGCTTTCAAAAGTCATGCACTACTACGACGACCCGCACCCGTATTACGGGATGGACGTGCTGGTCATCGGGGGTAAGAACTCGGCGGCGATCGCGGCGCTCGACCTGTGGCGGCATGGGGTGCGGGTGACACTCGTTCATCGCGGCCCGGAGATGCACCAACACGTGAAGTACTGGATCCTGCCGGACTTCAACAACCGTGTGAAAAACGGCGAGATTACGGCGTTTTTCAACTCCGAGGTCGTGAGCATCGGGTGTGACTCGGTGACCATTCGCACGCCTGAAGGCGAGCGGACGCTGCCGAACCAGTTTGTCTTCGCGTTGACGGGCTACCACCCGGACTTCGCGTTCATCGAATCGCTCGGCGTGCACCTCCGAGGCAAGGACCGCGAGCCCGTCTGCGACCCGAGCTGCCGGGAAAGCAATGTGCCGGGCATTTACCTGGCGGGCGTGATTGTGGCGGGGAATCGCACGAACGAGATCTTTATCGAGAACGGCCGGTTCCACGGCAAGGAGATAGCCGCGGATCTCGCCCGGAAATTCGCGGAAGTGGTCGAAAAGCCCGAAGAAGTCGCCACGCTATGACCCTTACGCCCGAGGATTACTCGTCGTAGCCCTCGGGCGCGAGGGTACGCGCTACTGCAGGCAGTACACCTTGGCCTACCTAGCGATGTACATGCGGTAGACATCGCAATGCGCATAAGGGTAATGTGGACCAGAACTAGACGTTGCAGCGCCCTTCTGAATAGTGTGCTCTCCTGTTTCAACCGTCGCCTTTCCACGAGGCTCCAGCCGACATACTTTACTTTGGAGGTTGCTAATCGTGGTCGAACCGATATTCCTACGAGTGGGCGAGGGAACCGTCGTAGAACTGCCGGAACTGGTCGGAGCCATGAACGACTTCCTAGGGCTGCTGCGTGAGTTTGACTCGACAGTGGCTCAGAGAAGGGCGGGCAATCTCATCTGGCGTGTAACCACCCTAGAGAAGGCTCCCGCCCCGATTGTGGGCGTCACTCCATTTACGAAGGGGGCGCTGAACGACACCAGCGAGCGGGTAGAACGTGAGCTGATCAGCAATGTTTCGGCTTTAACGAAACGTGGCGATAGGGAAAAGCTGCTTTCGGATGCTGCCCTCAATCGTGTAGAGCGCATTGCTAAAATGTCGCCTCGGATCGGTCCATCCTTAATCTATACGAGCGTCAAGAATGTCCCGTTGGTGACGATTGTGAACGTTGAAACGCTGAAGCATGTGAAAGAGCTGACTGCGGTGCAGTTTACCTCTTACGGCACTATCGTCGGCTGTCTCGGCTCTATATCCGTCCATAAGGGGCACGAGCTTCGTATATGGGATCAGCAAACCGACCGTCCTGTAAGGTGTCACTTCAATGAAGCTCGCGAGTCTCAGGCAAAAGATCTTCTGGGTAAGCAGGTTGTGGCAAGTGGAATGGTGAAAGCTGACCGATATGGACGTCCAATATCGATGAGGGTTGAAGAGTTCGATTCCTTCATCGCCTCGGTCAATCTGCCGACGATAGAAGAGATGTGTGGAATATTGCCGGACTTTACTGGAGGGGTATCATTGCGCCAGTATTTTGAGGATTTTGAATAAATGCCTGCCGCCCGCAGAATTTACTGGGATTCGAGCATATTTATAAGCTTCTTGAGCGACACGCATCCAGCGGAAAAGGCACGCGCGGATACAGCTGAAGACATTCTGCAGCATGCGCGCAATGGAGATTTGGACCTCTGTATGGACGCTTGTCGAGGTCATCAGACCTCGTTCTCCAATCCTTAAGAGCTTTCCTCTTCCTGACTGGTCGTTACTCCTCCAGTCCAGGGATGAGGAAGGTTCGCTCCGATTTCCAAAAGCAACTGCTCAATCTCAGCAGATTTGGGAGTTTTATAGCCGGCACACTCTTCCGCAGCGACTTATTCCGGAGGCGGATGCACAAAAGATTCGGCTCATGTTTGAATTGCCATGGATCAGAAAGATTGACGTGGTTCCATCTGTTGCACAGCGCGCTGCCGAGATCTGCAGAACCTATAACATGAAGGCGGGCGATTCGGTCCACGTTGCCTCTGCCCTCTACCGAAACTGCGAAGTCATCCACCGCTGGGATAAGAATTTCGAGAGAACAAACGCACTCATTCGGTCGGAAGACCCAGTGAGAATGTCGCCTCAGAACCCTCTTGAGTTCGGCCTACAGCCTTAATCGGGCGGAGTCGACCACCAAAACGTTTCTACTTTTGCTTTCGTAAATCTGCCTGAATGGAATCCGAACACGCCTGAGGCGATCCTTACTCTCCCGCGAGCTTTAGAGAATCGTCCTTGACGTCCGCCAGCAGCAGTAGCTTGAGCCGCTTCAACTCCGCATCGACCTTCCTGGCCTTTTCGGAGTGGAGGTTGTCCTTGTACATCCTGACGATCTCCTCGGCCGAGGAATAGTTGTGGAATCACTCCTGTTCGGACCGGGTGCGCTTTTGCACGTCGGCTAACTCGTCCTTTTCATGGCCGCTGGACTGGCTTGGGTCGGCCTTCAGGATCGGCTCGAAGACCGCCGATCAAGAAAGCGCGTGAGCTCCGCTTTGCCGGCCATTAACTCTCCTTGTGCTTTCCATTGCGTGTCGCCAGATACAGCGCCCCGGCCCCGATCAGCCCGGCCGCGGCGAGGGCCGTGAGCACAGGGTAGGCCGGCGCGGGCTCCGTGTGGGCGGATTCAACATACGGCCCTTTGCCGTTCGGTTTCGTCGCGAGCCCCATGGCCATGATCTCGGCGATGTGCATACCTGTGCGACCCGTTCCATGACCGATCTGTTGGCGGCAGCTAAAGCCGTCGGCGTTGATGACCGTCCCTCGCTCCTGCGCGCGCACCAGCGGCAGCAGCTTGCGCTCGCCCACCTGCATGGAGATGTCGTAGTGCTCGGCCTCGTACCCGAACGAGCCCGCGAGGCCGCAACACCCGGCGTCGGGCAGCTCCGGCTCCATGCCCATGGCCTCGAACATGCGTTTTTCCGAGGTCATGCCGAAGATCGCCTTTTGGTGGCAGTGGCCGTGCACGACGGCCTTGCCGCCCACCTGCGGAGGTCGGTAGCCGACGTTCTCCAGGAACTCGGCAAAAAGCACGACCTGCTTTTGCAGCTTGACCGCGCGTGGATTTTTCGGGAACAGGTTGGTGAGCTCGTCGCGAAAAACGGCCCCGCAGCTCGGCTCCAGGCACACGATGGGCGTGCCCGCTTCGATGTCGTCGGCCAGCGTATCCATAACGTCGCGCAGATACTGCTTGGCCTGATCGAGCATGCCGAAGTCGTACAGCGGGCGCCCGCAGCACAGGTGCTGCTGAGGGACGCGCACCCGGAAGCCTGCGTCCTCAAGCACCTTGACGGCGGCCTTCGCGGTGTGGGGAAAGAAATAGTTGTTGAAAGTGTCGGCCCACAGGATCACCTCACCGCGCGCACCCAGGGCCCCGTCCTTACGCCCGGCGAACCACTGCTTGAAGCTTTTCGCCGGGAAGGCAGGCATGTCGCGGTGTTCGGTCACGCCCGCGACCTTTTTCGCGAGCGCTGACAGGCCCGGTGTTTGCGTGACCAGGTTCGCGAGGCCCGGCACACGCGAACCCAGCGCCGCCCACTTGTCGATGAGCCCCATGCTATAGGCCGCGGCCGGGCGCAGGCGGCCCTTGTAGTAGTGGTGGAGGAACTCCGCTTTGTAGGTCGCGAGATCGACGCTCACCGGGCAATCGCCCTTGCAGCCTTTGCACGCCAGGCACAAGTCGAGCGCGTCGTGGATGTGCTCGTCGCGCCAGCCGTCATGGAGCACGTCGCCGCGCAGCATCTCCCATAGCATCCGGGCGCGGCCGCGGGTCGAGTGCTTTTCCTCGCGCGTGACCTGGAAGCTTGGGCACATGGTGCCCGCGTCGAGCCCCCGGCACTTGCCCACGCCGAAGCAGCGCCCGGTCGCCTCGGACAGGTTGCCGTGGTCGTCGGGGAACTGGAAGATGGTGAGCACCGGGTTCGGCTTGTAATCGGGTCCGGTGCGCAGGTTGGAGTCGAGCGGATACGGGTCCACCACCTTGCCCGGGTTCATCTTGTTCGCCGGGTCCCACACTGCCTTGAACTCCCGAAATGCCTTGACCAGCCGGTCGCCAAACATGATGGGCAACAGCTCCGCACGGGCTTGGCCATCGCCGTGCTCACCCGAAAGCGAGCCGCCATAGCTCACGACCAGATGCGCGGCCTCGGTCACGAACTCGCGGTAACGGCGCACGCCCGCGTCCGTGCTTAGGTCAAAGTCCATGCGGGTGTGCATGCAGGCCTGGCCAAAGTGCCCGTAGAGCACTGCGGTATAGCCGTACTTTTCGAGCAGCTTCCAAAAATCGCGCAGGTACGCGCCCAGCTTTTCGGGCGGCACCGCGGCGTCCTCCCAGCCGGTATAGGTATTCGGCAGCTTGCCGGGTACGCGCGAGGCACCCAGGCCGGCTTCGCGCACCTTCATGGCCAAGTCCTGGTCTTCCCGGCTTTCAAGCAGCCGCATGCCCACCTGCGCGCGGTCGTGCTCCTGCGCCCAGGCCCGCGCGTTGCGGCCCTTCTCAATCGCCTCCTCGGGGCTTTCCCCGCCGAACTCGACCAGCAGCCAAGCTTCGCCCTCGGGGTACAGGTCCAGGCCTCGAAAATGTTTACCCTTGAGCCGCTCATTGTCGATGACCTTGCGCTCGAAGCCCTCGATTGCAATGGGCCCAAGCTCATTCAGGCGCGGGGACTGATCAGCGGCGTCAAACACACTCGGGTAGGCGAGCAGCAGAATGCAGCGGTGCGGCGGGCTGTGCATCAGCTTGGTTTTGGCCTTCAGCACCAGAACGCAGGTGCTTTCCGTCCCGACCAGCGCGCGCGCGACATGAAAGCCGTTTTCCGGCAGCAGGTAGTCCAGGTTGTAGCCGGAAACCCGGCGCGGGATCTGCGGAAAGCGCTCCCGCACCTCGTCGGCATAGGCATCGCGAAGGTTGCGGAGCCTGCCATAAATCTCGCCCCGGCGACCACCCGCGCTGATGATCTGTTGCAGCTCTTCCTCGCTCGTCGCCCCGACGGTCATGCGGAGGCCGTCATAGGTCAGGATTTCGAGCTCCTCGATATTTTCCGACGTTTTGCCGCCCATCACCGAGTGTGCGCCGCAGGAGTTGTTGCCGATCATGCCGCCGAGGGTGCAGTAGGCATGGGTCGCGGGGTCGGGCGCGAAGGTTAGGCCGTGCTCTTCGGCTGCATTGCGAAGGTGGTCGTTGATAAGCCCCGGCTCGACCCATGCGTACTTTTCTTTACAGTTGAGCTCGAGAATGTTGTGGAGATACTTCGAGAAGTCAATTACCACCGCGACATTGCAGGTTTGCCCCGCAAGGCTGGTGCCCGCGCCCCGGCCTAGGATGGGGATGTCGTGTTCGCGGCAAATAGACACCGTTGCGACAACGTCGTCGACAGTGCGCGGGACGACGACGCCGATCGGCACCTGCCGGTAGTGGGATAGGTCGGAGGCGTAGATGGCGCGCGAGCCTTCATCGAAGCGGACTTCCGCACCGGTTCTTTGCTGGAGTTCGCCGGTGAGCTGGTCTAAAAGCGAGGGGGAGGGGGCGATTGCAGTAGGCGGCATGGCAGGCTCTCGCCTTCTAGGATGACGAAACCCGCCGTGAAAGTCACTTCCCCGGCTCCAGGCCGCGCGCCATCACCCCGGCGCTCCTCCGCCGTTGTACGAAGCTGACCGCCATGGTCAACGCTGTTTCCTGACCCCCGCGTGGGCACTGTCAGGCGTTCTGGATTTGCTGTGGCGCACGAAGAAGCAACTGGGGCGTGCAGCTTAAAGCTCAGGCTGCCGCGCCCGGTCGAGCGGGAACGGCCTCCGTCGCGGGCTTAACAGGCAGCAAACGCGGATCCACGACACCGAGGCTCCGCACTTCGCGCCGCGAAAGCCGCCGCATTTCAGCCGGCGAGTAAAACACCTTGTGCCCGCAATCCAGGCAAACCATGTAGCTTTGCCGCTGAATCGTAAACAGCCTGGAAAGCCGGCCGTGCCGGCATCCGAACACCGAAGAAACTGCATTGCGAAGAACTCTCATAGGTTCTTTCTCCTTTTCTCTATTGCAATTAGACAGACATGGGAGAGGCGAAAACAACTGTAAGTTGCCGCGAAATGGAAGAACTTACACGAATGTGGAAGTGTGACCGGAAAGTAAGGAGTTGCCGGGCGTGCGGAGGTAACCACGAGCGCCGGGAGCCACATCTGCAGGAATACCTGGCGGTGTGGGTTGTTTCAGATCCGGACAACGAGTTTGCCGAAATGCGAGGCCGACCGCATGGTCCGGAGCGCCTCAGGCAGTTCGTCGAACGCGAACTCGCGGTCGATCACCGGCTTGATTTGCGTCCTTTCAAGCGCCCGGTTCAGGTCCCTAAAATCCTGCCGGGATCCAACGTAGATCCCTTGCACGCGCAGCTGCTTGTGCAGGATGAGCCGGATAGCGGCCGGTTCGTCGCTCTGTGAAAGAACCCCGATCTGCGCGACCGCCCCGCCGATGCGCGCGGCCTTGAGCGACTGCGTGAACGTCCCGGCACCGCCTACCTCGACAACCAGGTCCACGCCCTCGCCGCCGGTTCGCTCCTGCGCCCAAGCGGCCCAATCCGGGGTTTTTCGGTAGTTCACCCCCGCGTCGAGCCCTAGCGTCTTGGCGCGTTCGAGCTTTTCGTCGCTGCTGGATGTGCCCAGCACCCGCGCGCCCATCGCCTTGGCCAACTGCAGCGCGGCGATCGAAACGCCGCCCGTGCCCTGGATCAGCACCGTGCTCCCGGCCGTGATGCCGCCGGCCTTAGTGAGCGCCGACCAGGCCGTAACCGCGGCGCAGGGCAGGGCGGCGGCTTCGGCGAAGGAAAGGTACTCCGGGAGGCGCACCAGGCCTGTTTGGGGAAGCACGACGTATTGAGCCGCCATGCCGTCAATGTCCCCGCCCAGGGCTCCCTTGTACTTTGCGTCCGTCGGCGCGCCGTCAAGCCAGTTCTGCATAAAAATTGCCGCGACGCGGTCGCCCGGCTTCCAGCCGCTCACGCCTTCGCCCACCGTGTGCACCACGCCCGCGCCGTCCGACAGCGGAATGCGCGGCAAGGGCATGCGCGGGTTGTAGGTGCCTTCTACCGTCATCAGGTCGCGGTAGTTCAGCGAGCAGGCGCGAATCTCCACAACCACCTGCCCCGGCGCGGGCTCTTGGATAGCCGCTCCACGCTGGAGAAGGTTATCGATGCCGAAAGCGGGGATGGTCCAGCATTTCATAGCGGCGTCCTCTTCGGAAACAGATGCTGCTTTCACTTCAAAACGGCGGCGAACGGCATAAACTGTGCCCATCACCGCATTTGCCGGTATCTGGGCTGATAATCCTGAAACCCAGGATGTACAGTCGTTCTCGATGATCTACGGGGTAGATAAAAGCATTTGCGGTTGCTTTTCGATTCAAATGTACTCATACACAGCCTGAATAAGAACGCAAATGTTCTTATCGATAATTTGCTTACTCAACCAGATGCGCTTCATATAAGCGTAGTCACGTGGCTTGAAGTTCTTACCGGAGCTCGCGCGGCACATGAGCAAAGCGTACGCGCAAAGCTTTCTCGCTTTACCACGCACCAGATCAGCCCGGAGATTGCGGAGCGCACTGTCCTGGTATGCCGTACAACCCGTCTCAAGCTGCCGGACGCGATCATCTATGCCACGGCCCTTGTTACCGGCCGCCTGCTCGTCGCCCTGAACACCCGCGACTTCCCTCCGGGCACCCCGTCGACTTATATTCCCAGCTAAACCGCTTTCCGATTGAACAAGAGCGAGTTCGCCTGGTCGATCGATGTCATCAGGACCCGGTCGATGTTCACGTGCGGCGGCCGGGACGCGACCCACGCGATTGTTTCCGCGACGTCCTCCGGGGTAAGCGGGGTGATGCCGGCGTAAACCTTGGCCGCGCGTACTTCGTCGCCCCGGAAGCGGACCCGCGAAAAATCCGTTTCCACTGCTCCCGGATCTATCGAAGTGACGCGGATGGGAGTCCCGAGCAGGTCCATGCGCAGGCCTTCGCTGATGGCGCGCTCGGCGGCCTTTGTGGCGCAATAAACCGAGCCGCCTGGATAGGTCATCTCGCCCGCGGTCGAGCCTAGGCTAAGTACGTGCCCGCGCCCGCGCTCCACCATGCCCGGAACCACGGCGCGCGTTACGTAGAGCAAACCCTTGACATTGGTGTCGAGCATCTCGTCCCAGTCTTCAACCTTGGCTTCCTGCACCTTGTCCGTTCCACGCGAAAGCCCCGCGTTGTTCACCAGGACGTCGATGGCGGCCCACTCCGGCGGTAAGCCGCTGAGGGTGCGCATGACCGCGGAGGAGTCCCGCACATCCAGCTCGAGGAGGTGTACGTCCAGCGCGCCTGCCTCGCGCAGCTTGGGTTCCAGCTCCCGGAGCCGGTCCATGCGGCGGGCGGCCAGCAGCAGCTTTGCCCTTTCGCGCGCGAACGAGTAGGCACAGGCCTCACCGATCCCCGCGCTCGCGCCCGTAATCAACACCACCTGTCTATGCAGCCCGCTCATGCTCTCGTTCCTTTCGCCTGGTCCCGCGCCAGTTGCAAATAGCCGGCCGCCCAGTCCCGGCCGCCATCGCCTTGCTCAATCGCCGTGTTGAACCGGTGCTGGAAGGTGTCCGCGAGTGGTGTTCGGACTCCGGCGTCCTCCGCCGCTTTCCTGAAAAGCTGCGTGTCCTTCGCTCCCAGCTCGACTGTCGCGGCCGCCTGCTCCGGCGGATGCAACATGACCTTGCTGTAGCTTGCGTAGAAGGGCGACTGGAACAGCGCGCTGTTGACGGCTTCGACAAACATCTCCGGGTCGATCCCGGCACCCTCGGCAAATGTAATCGCCTCCGAAAGCCCGGCGATCATCGAGGTAATCAGGAAGTTGCCGCCCAGCTTGACTGCATGCGCCTGGTGCGGCTCCTTGCCGACCACAGACATGCCGCGCGAAAGCACATCGAGCACCGGCGTCATCTCCGTGACAAGGGCGTCGTCCCCAGCGACCGCGAGCCACAGCTTGCCCTCGCCGGCTACGTTTGGACGGCCGAATACGGGCGCGCCCAGGAATCGCTGCCCGCGCCGGGCATGCTCGGCTTCCAACCGCGTCGCGAGCTCGACGCTGATGGTGGAAGTGGAGATGTGGACGGCACCCTTCTCGATCGCGTCCAGCGCGCCGCCGCCGAATAAAACCGCTTCGAGCGCCTCGTCGTCGTGCACCATCGTAAAGACAGCCTGCACGCCCGCAACAGCCTCTGCGGGACTTTCCGCGACGGTTGCGCCTTCCTCGGTGAAGCCGGCTGCCGCGCTCGCGGT
Source organism: Acidobacteriaceae bacterium (assembly GCA_965218545.1). Taxonomy (GTDB): domain Bacteria; phylum Acidobacteriota; class Terriglobia; order Terriglobales; family Acidobacteriaceae; genus EB88. The sequence continues at coordinate 245,994 of CBDCLB010000004.1, forward strand.
GCGGTTCCAAACCGCCACGTCGTACCCTTTCCGGATCAGCAGCCTAGCCATCGCGCTGCCCATCTGTCCCAGACCTAGAAAAGCGATCCGCATGCCGTGTGTGTACTCCTTTTACGGCTAGGATGCGGGCTGGGACCGTGGGCGCAAAGCAGAAGGACCGCCCGGAAGCGGCCCTTGCCCTTGCAACCTGTGAGCTATTGCGGCTGCGGGGTTCCCTGCGGCGCTGTTCCGGCCGGCACCGAGGTGCCGCCCGAAGGCTCGGCCTGCTGCTGCACGCCGATTGCATTCCCCGATACCACGAGATTGACGCGCCGGTTCTGGGCCCGGCCCTGCGCGGTGTCGTTGCTCGCCACGGGATCGTTCAAGCCGAAGCCGGTTGCGGTCACGTTCGCGAGCGGCACACCTTGCGCCACCAGAAAGTCCCCGACAGCCTGCGCGCGCTGCTCCGACAGTTTCTGGTTGTACGCCTCGCCGCCTACATTGTCCGTGTAGCCTTCCACCTGCATTTTCAGACTCGGGTACGCCTGGAGGATGCCGGCGACCTTCGCGAGCTTGATCTGCGCGTCGGATTTCAGCGTGTACTTGCCCGTGTCAAACAGCACATCGGACAGGTTGACGATCAGCCCGCGCGCGGTTTCCTGCGTGTTCAGCACGGAGTTGAGCTGGTCGCGCAATTTTTGGCGCATCTGCGCGGTCTGGTCGGCCGACTGCTGCTGGGCTTGGCGAGCAGCCGCTGCCTGGGCCTGAGCTTGCGCTGCCTGGGCCTCAGCCTTGGCCCGCTCCGCAGCTGCCTGTTCGGCCTGCAGCTGGGCCTGCTGCGCCTGCATCTGCGCTTGCTGGGCTTGGAGGGCCGACTGCTGGGCCTGCTGCTGGGCATCTTCGCGGGCCCGCTGCTGCGCCGCTTCGTCCATCTGCCGGTGCTTGCGGATCGCGATCACACGCGAATCCTCCGCGGACTGTACCGCGGCACGGGCATAGGTGATCTCCTGCTTGCGCTCGCTCTTGTGTGTATCCATCGCTTGCGCGTTCTGCAGGTTCTGCATCGCTCGCTGGTACACATCCTGGGCCAGGGTGTCCGCGCCCGCGGCTTTTGCGATCTGCACCGCGTTGATCGCCTCGTAAAGCTCCAGCGGCGACTGGTCGTTGCGCGTGATCGGGTGTATCACCGAGTTCGCGCCTTCCGTGCTGGAGTACGTGCCGCGCGGCAGCAGATTTGCGTGCGCGTTTACCGTATCGATAATGCCCTCGGTTTTATCGCGGAGCACTTCATTCTGCAGCACGACCACGTCACTCGGCATGCTCACGTCGAAGTAAGGCTCCGCCGTCACAATCAGCGCGAATGCCTGGAGGTTGGTGGTGACCTTGATGTCGCATTTCATGTCGCCGCCGGTCGGCAGCACCTCGCCGAGCGCTTGCGGCCTTCCATCCGGCGTGATGGCCCACAGCACATAGGTCAGGTACTCGACGCCAAAGCCGTTTGCCGGCTTGAGGTGCTCAAAGTGAGCATTGATCGAGATCTGGCCCTTGTTGCTTTCCACCGTCGCCGAACCCTTGGCTTCGGGCAGCAGAGCAGTACCGGCAAAGCCGATCTTGGTGGAGCCGCTGCGGTGGAAGTAGTTGATGGCCGGGATGTCGCGTCCCACGACCTTGATCTGGTACACGGGAATACCATTGCGCACCGAGGATGGACCCTGGCCTTGCGGAAAGCGGTCAGTTGCCGTGGGATTCATCACCTGTGCATGGGCCCACGAGGCTCCCAGAAGAATCAAGGCGGGCGCTTGCTTCAAAAACACTTGCATAGTCAGCTTTCTCCACGCGCGCCCGGGCGCGAACACATGCGCCGGGCGGCTATTTTCTAAACACTTGAACAAGATGCGGCAGAGGAAGACTGCGAACCTTCCGGCTCGGGAAGTGTCGCGCCGCGGACCACGAGAGATACCGGCCTTCTAGGCCTGATCACTGTTGGACGCGCGAGGCGTTGCGGGTGGAAGCGCTTCTTTGGGAAGGCCGGCGGGAAGATCGGTTCCGGGCACGAGCTTGTTCGCGATGGCAAAGATTGCCAGCTCCAGCCGAGTGGAGATGCCGACCTTGTCGAAAATGTTGGAAAGGTGGCGCTTCACCGTTTCCTCGCTGAGATTGAACTGCCTGGCGATGTCGCGATTGGAAAATCCCTTGACGATCAGGCCGACTACCTCCAGTTCGCGCCGCGTCAGATTCCAGCGCTCGCCGTGTTCTTCCTTCACTTGCAGGCGGAGTTCCGCGAGCACGCCGGCCAGGTGCTCGATGCGCCGCCCTTGCGCCCAGTAAAAACCTTCCATGATCGCGAGCAGGGCTGAGGCAATTTGCTCGGTAAGTGCGCTCTTGAGAACAATGCCGCGCGCCCCCGCATTGAACGCATCGGCGAGCTGCTCAGCCTGGATCGAACCGGTCAAGAGTACAACGCGCGTTTTCGGCGCGGCGATCGCCACTTCCCGAACCGCGTCGAAGCCGGTTGAGTTCGGCATCTGCACATCGAGCAGCAGGATGTCCGGCTTCAGGTCGATGGACTGCGTGACCGCCTGCACCCCATTTTCCGCCTCGGCTACGACGTGGAAATGCCCGTGGGCGGCGAGGACGTTTCTCACCCCGATACGCACAACGGGATGGTCATCCGCGATAACGAGCCGCACGGGGGCTTCCCGCCGCCCGCTGGAAACGGCTTCCCCATTTTCGGGTGGGGGTGTCATAGCGCGAGCCGCTCCCTCCTCAAAGCCTCTTCCAGCTCCTCACAGCACACCACCATGCGCCGGCTGATCTGCTGGAGATCGCTTTGCGCTAAGTGGGTATCCTCCAGGGAGGCCGCGTAAGCCGAAAGCTCCCGGGCACCGAGCATGCCGGCCGTCCCTTTAAGGGTGTGCGCGAGCTCGCGCAGCTTTCCCGAGTCCTCGAGGGTGGACAGAGCGGAAAGCCGGACTCTGGTTTGCAGTAGGAACTCGCGGTAGATCTGGGCGACGACTTGGGAATCCAGCATGCCGCGCAAAGACCCGAAGACGACCGGATCGAGGGTTGGGCTGTCCCCAAACCTTAGGGCCAGGGCGGTACATGCCACATCCCCGGTAAACCCGCTTCGCTCTGGAGTCACCTGCATAGCAGAACCTTACCCCATCCGTAAGGGAATCCAAGTTACGGACGTAATGAGTGAAGTAATTCTCTGGCCCGGCTCGTTCCGAATTGGTCCGGTTTTCCCACCGCGGGATGGGGCCGCGCAAACGCTCCGGCGGCAGGGCGAGGCAGCTATAGAGAAAACGGTAGAGTGCAGGGTATGGATTCAGGCGAAGCACAGAAACTTTGGCGCGAGTTGCTCGCGCTCCGAACCCGGGTGGAGTGGCTGGAAGCGCGGCTTATGAAAGAAGAAGCCGCTCCCATCGCGCCGGAGGAGGGCTCCCCGAAGATATCCTTTACGCCGCCGCAGCGGCCATCGCTTGAATCGCGCATCGGGTCGCAGCTGTTCAACCGGGTCGGCATCGTTGCGCTGCTGATAGGAGCTGCCTGGTTCCTGAAGTACGCAGTGGACCAGCGCTGGTTGGGCGATGCGGGGCGGGTTCTCGTCGGGTTTGCATCGGGGCTGGGGCTCATCGGCTGGTCGGAGCGGTTTCGCAGGCGCGGATACCCCGTCTTTTCGTTTTCGCTCAAAGCGGCAGGGACGGGCATTCTGTACCTCGCGCTTTGGGCTTCTTTTTCGCTGTTTCACCTTGTTTCCTACCCTGCCGCCTTTGCCGGCATGGTGCTGGTCACGGCTGCAAACGTGTGGATGTGCGCGGTCCAGCGCTCGGAAGCACTGGCGGCGGTCGCCATGGTGGGCGGGTTTCTCACGCCCGCGCTGCTGGGGCAGCAAACTTCTGTTTGGACATTGGGGAGCTACCTCGTCCTGCTCAACGCGGGTTTGCTCCTGCTGCTGTGGCGCAGGGTGTGGCCGCGGCTGCTGCCGGGGGCGCTCGCCGGGACTGAAGCGTATCTGCTCGTGATGGCGGTACGGGCACCCGAACTGCTGCGCCGCGGCGAAACCGCGGCGGCATTTTTCCTCGCAGCGCTCTTTTTCGCGGTATTTTCGGTGGTTCCGGCGCTGCTTCCCGGCTCGCGGGCCGGGCTGGTTCGCAGGGCTGCTGCCGGGGTGACGCTCGCGGGTGCTGTGCTGGGAACAGCGGAGATGTGGCGGCTTTTCCCGGCAGGTTTGGGGGCGGAGCGGGCGCTGCCCTTCGGCGGAGCGGCCTGGTTTGCCGGGCTGCTGGCCGCCCGGCGGCTGCGTGGGGCGGGGCTTGCGCCCGTGCACGCGGCATTGGTGATCGCGTTTGCCGCGTTGGGGATCTGGTCGGCCGGGGCGGGCGGCGGCGTCGCGGCGGGTTGGGCGTTGGAAGCAGTCGTCTTATTGCTGCTCGCCCTTCGCGGGGGAGGATCGGGTGCGGAAAGCGTCCTCCGCTCGCCCGTCCCTTCGGCGCTTTTGCTCCTCGCGGGCTCGGCGTGGCTGGTCGGCAGCTCTCTTTTCGGGCCGCTCCAAACGCAACCCAGAGTGCTTTGGAACGCGCGCTGCGGTTTGTTTTTCCTCCTGGCTGGTGCAGCGGTGCTGGGGGTGCGGGTGGCGGCGCGGCGGGTTGGGGACGCCGAACAGGAAAGCGCGCCCTTGTTACGGCAGTGGAGAGTGATGGGCGCGGGCGCGTCGCTGCTTGCAACGGTGCTGGTGCTCCTTGCGGGCGTCTTCGAAATCCACGACTACTGGCGCAGCGCGGCGGGCACGGCGGAGCGGTTTTGGGACTCGGCCTGGGCTGCGCTGCTGGGCGTGGGGCTGCTCGTTTTGGGCTTCGGCGTGCGGTGGGCCTGGCTGCGATGGCAGGGGCTGGGGCTCGTTTGCCTGGCGGTCGGGAAGGTGGTTGTGTTCGACACCCGGGCGCTGAGCCAGGGTTTCCGGATCGTGAGTTTCCTGGGTCTGGGGGTGGTGCTGCTGCTGGTTTCGTTCATCTACCAGCGGGATTTGCTCAACCTGCGGGGGCGGGAGCACGGAGGGTGATCCGGGTTCAAACGAGGTCGATTCGATGCAAACGCGTCTCACTCTTTTCTCGCAATCTGCATTGCGCAACAAAAAAACCAAGATAGTAGAGATCGAAGGTGAGCACAAATAGTTTTCCTCATAGGGGCATACGTTGCCGGCACCGTCAAGTCGGTATCTAACCTCTTTTGCCTAAATAAGGTTAGGAGGTGAGGGTGAGAATCACATCGACGCTGAATCCTGCGATTGTCGAATTGCGACTTTCGGATGCACCTATAGCGTCCGAGGTTCGCGGCGATGTGCTCGCCGATCTAAATGAGAGCGGCAACTGGGTCAGAGGGCTTGAGGTTCTCGGTTCTAGGAATCAGCCGACGCTCCAGAAATCTCTTTCCCATCTGGCGGGTAAAGTCTCCATTGAAGGAGTCAGGGTGACCTACGACCCGGAGGCGGATGCTGGGTTTGTGTACCTGCCTTATGCTCCCTCCGAAAAGGTGCAGCGGGCGATACAGGAAAATCCGTTGCTGACTAAAGTATCCTATTCCGTGGAGGACGACTCGGCGGTTCTCGGATTAGCTGCGGATCGATCTCTCGTTCTTATTCGCTTCAAGGTGCCTCTTAGTGAGCCGCTGGACAGATTCATGGAGCTATTCGGTTGCTGAAGAGGGAGGCTGGGCACCGCCTAGATGACACGCTTAACTGGGGCGCACACGAGCTTCATCACGGACAAGCTGAACCGGCTGACGTCGCTTTCGGGCCCGTTCGGGGCGGCGAGCTACGGCTATGACGCGTGGGGCAACCTCGTCTCGCATACCAACACGGCGGGTCCGGGCTACACGTACTCGCTCACCGTCACCCCGCAGAACCGGGTGAGCCAGACCGGTTCGACCGACTCCGCCTTCACCTACGACGCGGCGGGCAATGTATTGTCGGACGGGTTGAAGACCTACAGCTGGGACGCGGAAAACCGGCTCCATGCGGTGAACGGCGAGTACAGCTACGTATACGGGCCGGAGGGCGAGCGCGCAGCGATGCTCAAGAACGGCATTGAGGTGCTCATGGGAAGCTGCGCCTGGAACCCATCCAGGGTAAGTCCGAATTTCCTAAGAAGTAGGCGGGAGTTTTTCACCCATGGTAATGTCCTTTACCACAGGAATGCATTTGTGAGTGTTTGGTGAAAATAAGGGGGTTGCGGGCGTTCCCTCAGCTGCTCTTAATATACGGCAGCTTAAATGGGGAGCCATACGGAGCAGAGAGGCCTCGCGTGAAAGGACGCGCTCCGCTTGCCCAACCCGATGCGAACGACGCACCCGTTTTCCCTTGTTGTATTCACCTCACTCGTCTGCGCCGGCGCACACGCTCAGATTGATCGCGCTGAAATCAACGGAACTGTCCTGGATACGAGCGGTGCGGCGATCGCTGGAGCCGCCGTAACAGTGACGGAGGAAGGCACAAACGCCACGCGGGAGGTCAAGACCAACGGGGGCGGCCAGTTCGTGGTTTCGTCGCTGCCGGTGGGCAGGTTTTCCCTGGTTTTCAGCCGGCTCGGCTTCCAGGACACGCGCGTCGCCGACATCGACCTCCATGCAGGCGACGTGCGCACCCTGAACCAGCGGATGCAGCCCGGCTCGGTGAGCCAAACCGTCTCCGTCGAGGCGGATAAGGAAGGCGCGCAGCTGGAAAAGAGCAACGCGACCCTGAGCGGCACGATTCAGTCGGTGCAGGTGCGGCAGCTGCCCCTGAACGGGCGCAACATCGCCAACCTTGAGGTGCTTGCGCCGGGCGCGGTGGACAGCGGTTCGGGCGCGCAGTCGACGATCCGGTTTGCCGGCCAGGCGATCGACGACAACAACTTTCGGTTCGATGGCGTGGACGCGAGCGGGGTCATTCGCCAGTCTCTAAAATCCGGGCTGCGGCTGCAGTTCTCGACCGAGGCGGTGTCGGAGTTCAAGGTGGACACGGCGGGGTACACAGCGGACACCGGCGGCTCATCGGGGGCGCAGATCAGCCTGATTTCGAAGTCCGGCACGAATGCGTTCCACGGCAGCGTGTTCGACTATCTCCGCAACAGCTACTTCGACGCGCACTCGCCGATCAAGGCGGCGAACGCGGCAAAAACGCCGATTTTCCAGCTGAACCAATTCGGCGGAAACCTCGGTGGGCCGATTCGGAAGAATCGCACGTTCTTTTTCGTCGATTATGAAGGTTTCCGTCAAAACCTGGGCGGTGTGCCGGCTACCGGGTTTGTGCCGAGCCCGGCATTCCGCGCCAGGGTGCTTGCCGCCCACCCGGAGCTGGCTCCGCTGGTGAATGCTTTTCCGCAAGGGCAGGCACCGGCCGCAAGGGACCCCAACGCCTACACGCTCACGACCGTGGTGCCCAGCCCGGACAGCGAAAACTCCGGCACGGTGCGGGTGGACCAGCGTTTCACGGACAAGGACTCAGGCTACGTGCGCTACAACATCGACGACGGCTCGACGACCAGCGCGCTGAACGCGGTGGGGCAGGCGAGCACCATCAACTCGCGCGTGCAAAACTTCGCGCTTGAGGAAACGCACATCTTCAGTGCGTCGCTGCTGAACGAGGCGGAGTTCGGCTTCAACCGCAACACCTTTGACCAGATCCAGAACACGGGCATACCGCTCAACATCACGGTAAGCGGCTTTACGGGGCTGGCGGAAAACTACAACAAGGCGCAGGTGGGCCAGAGTTTTTCCTTCAACGACACGGTGACCGCGACCCGAGGCCGGCACACGGTCAAAGCCGGGGTGGATCTGCGCTTTCCCCGCTTCATCGAGGCCAACTCGCTCGACAGCACAGCAACCTATACGAGTGAAACGGCATTCGCGGCGAACCAGCTCAATACTTTCCAACTGACGGCGCCGCTGCCCAGCAAAGGCTTACTCAAGGAGCAGCTAGCCGCCTACGTGCAGGATGAGTGGAAGGCGACCCGCGCGCTGACCCTAAACTACGGGCTGCGCTACAACTACTTCTCGCCTTTCCACGAGATTCACAACGATGCAGTGCCGTTCGACATTGCGAGCTGCGGAGGCTACTGCGCGCGCGGGGCGGAGTTTTACTTCCCCAACTACCTGGACTTCGATCCGCGCGTCGCGGTTGCGTACTCGCCTGAGTCGCTTGGCGGAAAAACCGTGTTTCGCGCGGGCTTCGGCGTGTACCACGGCGAAGACCAGCTTGGGGATGAGGACAGCCCGGTCGTGAACACGATTTCCTCGACGCTGCTCACCTCGGGCAAGATGCCGTACAGCTACCCGGTAAACCCGGTGCTTACGCCGCTCACCGGGCTCGCGCTGACGCCCCGCGCGTTGGCGCGGCACCATCCGGACGCGTACACCGAGCAGTGGAGCGGCTCTATCCAGCACGCGCTGCCCGGCGACACCGTGGTTACTTTGACCTATCTGGGCATCAAGGGTACGCACCTGTTCCGCCGCAGCTACACCAATCTCATCAACCCTGTCACGGGGCGGCGCCCGCTGCCGCAGTACCCCAGCCAGATCGATGTTAAGTACAACGAAGGGAACTCGATCTTCCACGGGCTGCAGATCAACCTGAACCGCCGCTTCCACAATGGTTTTTTCATCGCGGGCAACTACATGTATTCGCACGCCCTCAACGACGGCTCTATTGGCGCGGGCGAGTCCACTGCCGCGGAAAACGTCAGCAATTTTGCAGGGAGCTACGGCAATAGCTCTTACGACACACGCCACAGCGGCAACATGAGCCTGGTCTACGACCTTCCGTTCGGACGTGGACGCCGGTTTATGAACGGGAACGGGGTCGCGGACGTTTTCGCGGGCGGTTGGTCGGTGAATACGCTGCTGACCGCGCGCGCCGGGCAGCCCGTCAATATCCTGCTGAGCCGGAGCGCCACCGCGCTGCCGGACGGCAACAACGTGAACCAGCGGCCCAACCGCGTCCCCGGCGTATCCCTCTACCTGCCCGGACGCGGCGTGCACCGGTGGCTCAACCCCGGCGCGTTTTCCGTGCCTGCGCCGGGAGCGTGGGGCAACCTCGCGCCGAACACGGTCACCGGCCCGCCGCTTTGGCAGGACGATGCGACGGTCGAAAAGGCGTTCCATGTGACGGAGCGGAACGATGTGATCTTCCGCGCGGAAGCGTTCAACATCTTCAACCGCGCGCAGTATGGGCAGCCTGGCAGCAGCCTGAACGTGGCCACCTGCACGGCGGCCACGGCAGCGACGTGCCCGCCCGGAACGGCTGTGGGCGCGCAGTACATCTCGGCCCCCGCGAGCTTCGGCAACATCACCGCGACCGTGAACCCGGCCGGGTTGGTGGGCCTGGGAACCCCGCGCGAGCTCGAGTTTGCGCTCCGCATTACCTACTAAACAGCTCCTCGATGCTTTCCCGCGAACGCCGGGAAGGGCTGAACAGAAACACAAACACGAAAGGAACAGATGAAGCAGCAATTGAGACATTTTGCGGCGCTCGCGGCCTTGGCCGCGGCAGGAACAGCCGCCTTTGCGCAAACCCGGGAACAGGTCGTTTCTTCCGGAACGCCCCCGGTCACCCTGTTGCGGACCACCTACCTGCCGGACATCGTCGGCGACTTCGATCATTTCGCGGTGGATTTAAAGCGCAATCACCTGTTTGTTTCCGCCGAAGTGCACCACTCGGTCGAGATGTTTGACCTGCGGACGGGCGAGCATCTCCGGAGCATTGGGGGCTTGAAGACGCCGCACTCGCTGGCTTTCGACGCCCGCAAAGATGAGCTGATGATTGCCGATGGAGGCGACTCGGCGCTTATCCTCCTGGCCGGCGGCGATCTCCATCGCATCGACCGCATCGCCTTGATCGATGGATCGGCGACGGGGAAAAGCGACTCGCCGGACGCGGCTTACTTCGACCCCAAAACGCGGCTCTACTACATCGGCAACGGCGGCATCTCGGCCAACCTGCCCGACTCGACCATCACAATCTTTTCGCCGGAAGAAGGCAAGATCGTCGGTGAGATCAAGGTGCCGGGAAACAACCTGGAAAGCATGGTTGTCGATGACGGACGCGGCCGCTTGTATGTGAATGTGCGGGACCAGAAACATATTGCCGTGATCGACCTGCAAACAAAGCGGGTGGTCACTACCTGGACGGCGCCCGATATGAACCGCAATACTTCGCTCACACTTGACCCCGCGGCCGGACGGTTGTTTGTTGCCGGGCGCAATCCCGGGCTGCTTTACGTTTTCAACGTCGACTCGGGTGCGGTCGTCAGCAAGCTGCCGTGCGTGAACGTGAACGACGACATGACCTGGGACCCTGCCATGAAGCGGCTTTATATCTCGGGGTCGGAAGGGCTCAGCATTTTCCACCAGGACTCGCCGGATAAGTACACGCTGCTCACGGACCTGCCGACCAACGGGGGCAAAACCTCTACCTATGTGCGCGAGGCGGGCCAGTTCTATGTGGTTCATCCGAAAACCGATGTCGACATTGCGGGGCTGCTTGTGTATCGCGTCAACCCGCCGAAGGGGGCGGGCCAGTAAGGATAGCTTCCTCGGGCCTTTCTCTCGCTCCTGCCTTTGCGTAGATTTCCGCAAAGGGAAAAAGGTCCAGGCCTTTCGCGTAGGTAGGGAGAAGAGTCCAGTCTCGCGCCGCGTCCCAACCTTGAATTACTGCATGATCGCAATGTTAGGAGCTACGCCTTGACCCTGCTTACTCGCCGCGCCTTCACCCTGCTTGCCGCCGCCTCTGTTTTTGTATCGCGTTTTCCTGCCGATGCCGAGCCCTCCGGCGTGCTCCTCCCGGTCAACGTTTGCGGCAGCTTCGGCTACATCAACACCGAAGGCGCGCTCGTGGTCCCCTCGCGCTACGATGCCGCGCTTCCCTTCGCCACGGACTGGGCCGCGGTCCGCACCAAGGGCAAGTGGGGCTACATCGGGCGCAATGGCAAGCAAACGCTTGCCCCCCAATACGACGAAGCCCGCAACTTTCGCTGGAACTGCAGCCCAGTCCGCATGGGGAACAAGTGGCACTACATCCGCCCCGACGGCTCGGACGCTTTTCCGCTCCGCGTCGACGTGGCCCGCAGCTTCCAGAATGCCCGCGCGCGCGTCTCGCTCGGCGGCAAATGGGGCTACATTGATCCACTTGGCAAACTGGTCATTGCACCCAGATACGACTTTGTTCATGGCTACAGTGAAGACATCGCGCCCGTTCGACTCAACGGCAAATGGGGCTTTATCGATAAAGCCGGTGCCACCGTCCTGCCATTCCAATACGACACAGTCACGAGCTTCAATGCCGGGGTTTGCGCCATCCTAATGAATGGCAAATGGGGATTCATCCATCGCGACGGCTCCGTTGCGCTGCCCGCGCAGTGGGAAAAGACCGGCGAGTTCGCCGAAGGCCTTTGCCCGGTCAAAAGGGATGGTAAGTGGGGCTTGATCGATCTTTCCGGCAAACTCATCCTCCAGCCCACTTATGACGGAATGAATTCCTTCGAGAACGGACACATTATGGTTTCGCTTCACGGTCAACTAATGTACCTGGATAAGTCGCTTCATCCCATTTGGAAAGAAACCATGGCGTGCCCTGCCGGCACTTCGTACACGATGTACAAGGCTCCCGCTTAGTTCCCTGTACTCCGGCTATCTCCACTGCCCGCCGGCCGAGCTATCGCGGCCGTTCCCCAAAGCTCCCGAACAGGCCCGCGGAGTGGGTGCCAGCCGCGCAGGCGCTTTCGGGGTTAGCGAACGGCTTCGTCCGCCTCGTTGAGCCAGCTGGCGGGTTTGAGGAGTTCGCGGGGTTTGGAGCCTTCGGGGGGGCCGACGAGGCCGTCGCGTTCCATCATGTCGATGAGGGCGGCGGCGCGGCCGTAGCCGATGCGCATTCTTCTTTGCAAAAGAGACGTGCTGGCTTTGCCGAACTCGAAGACGAGGCGGACGGCGTCGTCGAAGAGCGGGTCGTTCTCGTTGACGGGGTCGCCGTTGGCGTCGTCGAGGTCGCGTCCGTTGGCGTCCTTGGGGGTTTCGAGGAAGGCTTCGACGTATTGGGCTTCGCCTTGGGCTTTCCAGAAGGAGGTGACGCCGGCGATTTCTTTTTCGGTGACGAAGGGGGCGTGGACGCGCTGCAATCGCGACGTGCCGGGGGGAAGGAAGAGCATGTCGCCGCGGCCCAGGAGGGATTCGGCGCCGTTGGCGTCGAGGATGGTGCGGGAGTCGACTTTGGTGGAGAGGCGGAAGCTCATTCTTGTCGGCACATTCGCTTTAATCAGGCCTGTTATTACGTCTACAGACGGGCGTTGCGTCGCGAGGACCAGGTGGATGCCGACGGCGCGGGCCATTTGCGCGAGGCGGGTGATGGCTTCCTCGACGTTAGAGCGGTCGAGGATCATGAGGTCGGCGAGCTCGTCGATGATGACGATGATGTAGGGGAGGGGCTTTTCCTCGACGCCCTGCTCGTCCCAAAGGGTGGGTTGGTCGTCGAAAAGGCGGTTGTACTGGTCTAAATTCCGTACAGACCTCGACGCCAAGAGCTTGAGGCGGCGCTCCATTTCGCGGACGGCGTTTTTGAGGGCGTTGGCGGCCAGTTTGGGCTCGGTGATGATGGGGGTGAAGAGGTGGGGGATGCCCTCGTACATGCCGAGCTCGACGCGCTTGGGATCTACGAGGATGAGGCGCACCTGCTCGGGCGTGGCCTTGAACAGGACGCTCATGATCATGGCGTTGATGGCGACCGACTTGCCGGAGCCGGTGGAGCCGGCGATGAGGACGTGAGGCATTGTTGCGAGGTCGGCGACGACGATACGGCCGTTGATGTCCTTGCCCATGGCCATGGGGATTTTGGATTTGGAGGCAGCGAAGGGCTCAGCTTCGACGACGTCGCGGAGCCAGATGGTTTCGCGCTCGGGGTTGGGGACCTGGATGCCGACGGTGGATTTGCCGGCCATGCGCTCGATGAGGATGGATTCGGCGGCCATGGCGAGGGCGAGGTCGTCGGACAGGCCGGTGATGCGGGAGTATTTGACGCCGGCGTCGGGGCGGAACTCGAAGGTGGTGACGACGGGGCCGGGGTTGATCTGGGTGACCTGGCCGTGGACGTCGAACTCGGAGCACTTTTCAACGAGCTGCTGGGCTTCAGCGCGGAGGGCTTCCTCGCGGACGGAGTGGGTTTGGTCGTCCCTATGCAGCAACGTCGTGGGGGGGAGTTTGTAGTTGGTCTCAAAGCCGGAAACGGCGCGGGCGGTTTGGGTGACGGGGCGGATTTGGGCGTCGGCGCGGGGGGTGAAGACGGGGCCTTGGGTTGGCTCGGGCTCCGCGGGGGTTGGGGCCGATTCCCAAACCTGAAAAGCACGCGGCTCGGTTGCCCGCATTTCAGGGATGCCTGCCGGGGATAGGGGCATCGGCGAAACCGCGTCTTCGGGGATCCCGGTTTCCAGGTGAGTGCTGAACCCCTCATCGTCCCAGCCTGTGGCTACGGGGCGCGGCTCGTGGACGTCGGCGAAGCCGCTGCGGCGGGGGAGGGCGTCGTTTTCGTGCTGGTAGACGGCGATGGGCGTGGCGTCAGGCTCGATTGGTCCGGGGGCGGTTTCCTCGTCTTCGAGAGCGCGTTGCTGCTTCGCGGCTTGGCGGAGTTGTTTCCCTTCGGCGCGACCTGCGCGTTTGAGGAGTTTGCGGCGTGCGCGGGCCTTGCGCCAGTTGCGCCAGCGGTCGCGGAGGCGGGCAAGAAACGCGAGGCGGACTAGCAGGGTGGCGCGGAGACCATCGGGGGTGAAGGAGGTGAGCAGGTAAAGAGCGATGGCGGCGCAAAAAAGGAGGAGAACAGCGGCGCCGGGGAGATTGAGCCAGGCGGCGAGGGAGTCGAGCAGAAGCGCGCCGGCGACCCCGGCGATGGGGATGGCACCGAACAAGTGCAGGTGGCCGGGGATGAGGGCGAGCAGGGCCGGAATGGTGAGTATGAGCAGGGCTGTTCCGGTGGGCTTGACCCAACGGGGCTCGACTTTTGGAGTACGGGTGCGAAGCGTGCGCCAGCCCAGGAAGGCGAGCAGCGCGGGCAGAAGAAATGCGGCCGCGCCTTCCAATTGAAGCAGGACGTCACTGGCTCCCGCGCCGAAGCGGCCTATCCAGTTGTGGATCGCCTGGGCCCCGGCGGTGTCGAGCGACGGATCCGCCGGGCGGTAAGAAACCAGCGCGAGCAGGAGCAGAACAGCGGCGAGGAGGAGAAGGAGGCCGGCGAGCTCATGCAGTCGGCGGTTGGGGGTGGGCTTTGCCGTGAGGGCGAGTGGCTTCATGGATAGGCACGAATCGGCCTTCGGTCGCAAGCGACACGGGCGAAGGCCAGACACCAGAGCCGTTCCAGTATGGCAGAGAGGCAGGCTGGTAGGGAACCGATTCTTGCGGAAGAAGTGCGGTGGTAACCGGCTCCAATTCCATTTCGGGAAAGCTGGAGCGCTTGGGAGTTGGGAGGAGGTCGATGAGCAAACCAATGGCCGATGCCAAGGTGTATGTCACCGCGCCGATCGCGTGGCCGCACGCCCGATTCGCCATTTTGCGGAAGGGACCCCGGGCTGGTTTGGGGTAGAGGGGGGTGAAGACTTTGCGTGGGGCTTTGGGCTGCATGAGCGCTCCTGCTCGCTGGGGCGGCGATGCAAGATATATCGGCAGAATAGGGCTGGGACTTCAGTCGCTCTTCCGAGTCCTTGCGACAAAGCTCCAATTCAAGCCACAGGGATTTCCGCCGATACAAGCGTTACCATGGACCGAGACGAATACATTTTGTTCGATGAGGGCACCACGCCCTCAACACGGAGCGATGAATTGAATTGGAGTCCCGCAACAGATTCGGCCAATTACACGTCGGGCTACGTTTTCAATCAGTTGATTCCTTATCTTGGCAATAAGCGCAAACTGCTCGCCCTGATAAACGAGGCAATCGCACACACAGGAGTTGACCCTCTCGGATGCGATTTCATCGATTTGTTTGCTGGCACAGGTGTCGTGAGCCGATTTGCTAAGAAACTGGGATTTCGAGTGTTCGCAAACGATTGGGAGCCCTACAGCGAAACAATCAATCGCTGCTACATAACGACGCCGCGAGCTCCTAATTTTGGCGGCGGCCTGTCATATGAGTCCATGCTCGCTCAGTTGAATGCGATGCCGCCGATACAAGGGTGGGTAACGGATCACCTCTGTCCTGATAATGATGAAGCTGTTGATGTGTCCCGTGACAGGCTGTTCTACACCAGAAGGAATGGCATGCGGATTGATGCAATTCGTCAACGCATCGCAGAGCTTGATGGTGACGGTCTGCTAACGAATGAGCAAAAATGTTCCCTTCTTGCCCCCTTGCTTTATCAATGCTCATACAACAGCAACACAAGTGGAGTTTTCAAAGGGTTCCATAATGGCTGGGGAGGAAAAACGGGGACAGCTCTATACCGCATAAGGGGAGATCTAAATCTTCGCCCCGCAACGTTTCACGATAACGGCTGGGAGAACGTCGTCTTGAGGCAAGATGCTGCGGAGGTTGCCGCAAATCTTAATCAGATGGTCAGAGGAAGGCCGGTAGTCTACCTTGATCCGCCCTATAATCAGCATCCCTATGGTTCTAATTACCATGTGCTGAACAGTGTCACTCTGTGGGACAAGCCTCCGCTATCTCGCAAAATTACGGGGCATGGCGATAAATCCGCTATACGTCTTGATTGGAGAACAACTCGGAGAAGCGCCTACAACTATAAGGACAAAGCTGTAGTGGCCTACAAATCACTTTTGAGCCGCTTACCGCAAGGCTGGTATCTGACTAGCTATAGTACGGATGGAACGATTTCGCTTGACGATTTGGTGGCAACAAACCGCGCACTCGGTAATGTAACAGTCTTCTCGAAAGCGTACAAGCGATATCGTGTAAGTAGCCAAAGATTCTCAGAAAAGCCGCTAAACGTCGAGTTTATTCTTGTAACGAATGCGGGTGTGCGTGCGACGCGATCTACGGACGAAATCGTTTCTGAGATTTATGATCAAGAAGCGAGCACCCTTCAAGCTCACCCGGAGACGTTAGCGCGAGAAAAGGAAGATAAGCAATTGGAGTTGATGTATGGGGAATAGTGAGAATCTGAGGAGGGTACGTGAGAAAACCGTTATCAATCTCACGTCAAAGCAACAGGAAAAAGAGATAGGCCGTGCTTTAATCGAGGTGGAGTCGCGACTTGTGCAGCGCTACAAAGTGAAGCTGGATTTCGCCAGAGACTGGTACTTGAGCGAAATCGTGGGGTCGCTTCGGACCGTATTCCCTTCGGTCGAGTTTTTCTACCACTTTGAAAGAAGCAGTGTTCGGCCTGATGGAGGCGTTCTGTTTCTGATTGCGTTAGACGACAAGCGCTATCCAATTTTAATCAGCGAGGTGAAGAATCAGGGGACGAATGAGCGGCGCAGGAAGGAAGGCCTGAAAAAGCAAGCGAAAGGGAATGCAATTGAGCGGCTTGGGAAAAATGTTATTGGTCTCAAGACTGCGTTGTTGACTGAAACAATCTTTCCGTTCGTATGTTTTGGATACGGATGTGACTTCGCTCAGGATTCAAGCATCTTGGATCGAGTTGTTGCAATCGCAATGTTCGGTCCGTTGAATAAGACGAACTTGTACCCGCTTGGCCCGAACGGGGAATTTCAGCGCGGGAGCTTTTACTTCCGGGAAGCCAAGTGGAGCGAGGGCGAAATGATCGATATTATGTACGACATCGCTTCCCGCAGTATCCAATATTACTTTTCAAAGTATACGGAACAAGCTTTTGTTGGTGGTGAACGAACGTAGAGGCGAATTGGCGGAGTGTGCTGCACGGGTATCTTGGGTGAGTTAGTCACATGCAGCTTCCGTCCGAGCGCCATCGTGTGCGGCTGATCTTCGCTTACGCGGCGAAGATGCGGGCGCCGAAGGCCATGAGGACGATCGCGAGCGCGATGCGGTAGATGGCGAAGGGGGTAAATCCGTGGCGGCGGACGAACCCGAGGAACCAGCCGACGACGGCGAGTGCGACGACGAAGGAGATGGCGAAGCCGATCCCAAGGGTGATCCAGCTGTGGGCGGTCATGTGGAGGGGGGCGATCGATTCGCCGGCGGCGGCGAGTTTGGCGAGCTGTTTGTGGCTGGGGTGGAGGGTTTTGAGCAGGTCGTAGCCGGTAGCGGCGACCATGACGGGGATCGACACGAGGAAGGAAAATTCCAGGGCGGCGGTGCGGGTCATGCCGACGGACTGGCCGGCTGCGATGGTGCTCATGGAACGGGAGGTGCCGGGGAAGACGGCGGAGAGGACCTGGCAAAGGCCGATCCAGATAGATTGGCCGAGAGTCATCTGATCGACGTCCTTGGTGGGGTTGTCGCGGCGGGAGCTCCAAGCGTCGACGGCCCACATGACGATGCCGCCGATGAGCTCGGCCCAGGCGATGACGGAAAGGCTTTCAAGGTGCTTGCCGATAGCTTTCTCGAAGATGAGCGACGGGATGGCGGTGCAGACAAAGGCGACGGCGACCAGGGTGAGCGGGTGGGTGAGCCAGGTGTGGGTGCGGCCTTCGCCGTTCGGAAAGGTGCGGAGAAAGCGCGCGATGCGGCCGGCGAAGAGCAGAATAAGGGCGAGGATGGCACCGAGCTGGATGACGATGGTGTACATCTTCCAGTAAGGGTCGGTGAGGGAAACGTGCATGAGGGCTTCGGCGATGCGGAGGTGGGCGGTGGAGGAGACGGGGAGGAACTCGGTAAGGCCTTCGACGATGCCGAGGAGGACGGAGATGAGGTAGTCGTTCAAGCGGGGCAGAGTCCTTTGCGCGGGGGCAGTCCTGTTGTTTATAGCATTGAGAGTGGGCGGGGGAGATGACTAAATCGAGAGAAAAACGGGGTGTACCTTATTGATTCAGTTCTGAGCTGGACAGGTCCTGAATGGACGCTGGGTACGATCTTGGTCTACGGGCGCTCACGCTGCAGAGTGAGCGGTTGAGCGTCCGGCGGTGAACTACAGTTGAGAAGCTAGCTTCAGCTTTCTTCTTGCGGGTCGCTCTCGACGTCCCATTCGCCAAAACAAGTAGGCCTCGGAAGTAAGAACTGAAAGCAGTACTAGGTATTGCACCTTCGCACGACGCCCAGCTGGAGAGCTGAATAGCCATTGCCGGAACGCATCTTGTGTAGCTTGATCGAATCGCGCATAGTGCCATGCTGTCCAGGCTCCTAGCGAGAGCAGACCAAAAACGCAAAGGAGCAGAAACCAATACATCGCCCTGGTGGCGTACTCACTTTTGCCGTAGCGCGGCTCATAAAAGAGGAAGAAGCGGCTGGCACGTGAGATATCCATGCGTGGTGTTGGTTCACGACGGCGCTCATCGAGAATAGCAAGGTTCTCATTCCCTTCTTGCCGTATGAGATTCACAGCTTTATGCGACTGCTTGCGAGCTTTGTGAAGCTGCTTGCCTGACAGATTTCGCTCTTCTAAGTCAGACAACGTCTTGCGCAAGCTAAGTCTACTTGCGGTTTCTTCGATCTGGCGCTGGACTTCCGCCCTGGGCCCAAAGTCCCTTGAGTGGGTGTAATAGTGTGCGACTAACAAGCCTGCAATTCCCGCTGTCCATCTCAAGACCGCTATCAGCAGTCCGAATAGCCAGCCAGGCACCCTGGCCACAATCTGCGCGAACACCATATTTGACATAGTTCAACTTGCAGTCAGAGAGGTCGCGGCTCTTTAGAGTTGCCCGTGGCTGATGGAGACGACGTAGTAGAGAGCCGGGACCGTGCCGGGGTTGCGGAGACCGTGGGTGCGGTCCGAGGCGGTGAAGATGACGTCACCGGGGGAGACGGGCTCGGGGCTGCCCTCGTTGAGGTATTCGAGCGTGCCTTCGCGGAGGAGGATGAACTCGGAGTTGCGGTGGTGGTGGGGCAGGTGCGGCTGCTGGCCCGGGGGGAGCATGGACTCGTGTACCTCGACGAACTCGCCGGTGGGGAGGGTTCCGTGGAGGACGGCACGGGACCAGCCGCCGTTGGGGTGGTCCGATAAAGGCATTTGGCTGAAGCGAAAGACCCGGGACTGGGAGAGCGGCTGGCTTGCGGGGACGGTTTGGTTCGGCGTTCTCGCCGGAATGGGGCTGCCGGGTTGGGCGCTCGTGTCGGGATGGGTTTGCTGGGCCTGGGCGAGCGGGCCGGCGAGGGAAGCGAAGGCGGCTAGGGCAGTGAGGGCTTCGCGGCGATTGAGGTCCATGGGTAGAGCTCCCTTCGGGGTAAGTGCGGAGGTCACTCGCGGTCACTGCCGTAAATGGCTATAGTGTGGTTGACCTTAAAGATGAGGGCTGCGGCGCGAGCAGCATAGTCAGTGGTGGGGTATTTGGAAATTAAGTGCTGGGCGGTATTGACGGACGCGTTGCGGTCGTCGTTGGCGCGGTGGTCGTTGTTGTCGGAGGTCCACATATCGCCGGCATTCGCCAGGCGCCAAGCGGCTTCATACAAAGCCAGCGGAGCCTTGGGCGAGTCCGGGTATTGATCGGCGAACTTACTATAGTATGTTGCTTCCTTCTCGGGGCACTGCTCGGAACCTTGCCAGTCGCCGCAGAGTTTGTTATCGATAAGCTCATAGGCCGCATAACTCGCCCACTTGCTGCCGGGGTACTGCTTCTCGATGCGCTTCATCTCGGACTCATCGGGAAGCTGGCGAAGGTAGGCTTCTTTCTCGTGGGCCGAGGGCAGCGTCGCGGCGTCCTCTTTTTGGAGCTGCCAGCGGATGTCGGCGGAGCGCCAGGCGGCCTCGGGGGCGCGTGGGGACTGGGGGAAGAGTTCGGCGTCCATGCGGTACAGGCGGCGGGCGGACTGGGCGGCATCGGCGGGCGGGTGCGGCGTGGCGGCGGCTTGCTCGAAGGAAATGGCCTCGCCGAAGAGGATGGCGTCGCCCTGGGGGGTGTCAGAGGCGATGGCGGTTGTGTCCTCGATCCAGCCGGAGTAGGGGTGCTCGGTGGGGTTGTTGGAGAAGACGGGCTGGTCTTCGCGGCGGACCATCTCCTCATCGGTGTTGGTTTCGACGCGAAGCCAGTGATTGGACCGTTCGAGAATCGTGAGTTCGCGGCCCGGGGTGACCCGGGTGAGCTTGTCGGAGCCGGTGTCGGGGTTTAGGTACAGAGTTGTGGGGCGGATCACGGTCGCGTGCGGAGCATGGTCTTTCTGCGCAGAGGCGAAAAGGCCCGAGAAGCAAAATGCAACCGTCAGCAGGGAAGAAGTGCGCACGAGAAGGTCCTCGAAGCGGGCGAAGCTTTGTAGCATTCCGCCCTCTTTTAAGTCTAGAGCAGCGGCCCGCGCCGAATCGGATAGATGCTGTAAACCGGCCCGGAAATTGGGCCTTCCGGTGGGAAGCGCGATCATGCAGGGTTGAGCAAAGCTTGAAAGCCCGCTACATCTTCGAGTGCAGTGCCCTGAGCGCAAAGCGGGCAATCCGCGGGTACCCAAAGCTCATTAGGAAGGCTCGCGAGGCACCCCAGCTCGAAACCTTCTCGCGCCGCCAGTTCTCGCGCGGCCTCACCCAAAATCAGCAGCGACGCCAGCCCAACCACCTCAGCCCCACACTCCCGCAGGCCGGCAAGCGTTCCACGCACGGCCGAGCCGGCGTTGACAACGTCGTTCACAATCGCCACCCGCTTTCCGCGTACATGCTCGCGAACCACGGCGGGCAATCGATACCCGGCTTGGAAGAGTCCGTCGGCCGAAGGACGGGCATATCGCTCGGAGTAGTAGAACTGGAAACCCAGCTCTGCGGCTACGGTTAACGCTACGAAAGAGCCTTCAACCAGCGGCCCACACACCGCCTCGACTTTCCAGGATGTCACGATTGTGGCAACTTGGGAGCAAAGCGGTTTTACGCGGCGCGGTTCGTGGAAAAGCAGTTCCAAGTCCATCCACAAACTGCCGTGATGGCCGGACTCGAGAAGAAAATGGCCGTGCCGGACCGGAAGTTTTGAGAGTACCTCTGCCAGCGCTTGCCCGTCGGTCATGCCCCTTCACCCTCCCGGAAGAAGCTTACGCAATCACTGTAGAGGAGCGAGCCCGGGAACGTAGCTGCCCCTCGCAGTCGGATTCCTAGCTGCTCACCTTATCGGTCCAGGAATGAGCGGCCTCAAGAGCTTTGTTCACGTTTTGAATGTTCTCTACTCCTTGCGTATTCAGCCACTCCTGGAAGGCTTTTTCTCCTTGCTTTGCGAAAACCGAAACGCCGTCAGCCCAGGTGGCGCGGCCGCACAGCACTCCGTTAAAACTCGTCCCGCTTTCGGCTGCCAGCTCCAATGTTTCGATAAAGATTGCGTTCGTCACGCCGGCCGAAAGGTAGATGAACGGCTTATGCGTGTTGGAGGCCGCATCGCGGAAGTGCTCCAGCGCTTGCTCGCGCGTATAGGCCTGCTCGCCCGCGAACGCCTTCGTTCCACCGACGAACTTCATCTGCACGGGGACTTCCACCTTCAGGACATCTACGCCGTATTTGTCTTTGCCGAACTCCGCCATTGAGCCTGCCACGATTTCCGGTTTGCGCATTGCATAGGCCAATCCTTTTTCGTCCTCGCCATGCACGTCGTAGCCGACAAACTCCAGGAAAAACGGCACATCCAACGCCCGGCACTCATCGCCGATCCGCTCGATGAAAGCGTGCTTTTGGTCATTGATTTCGCTTTTCTCGAATGGGGTGTAGTACAGCAGAACCTTGACGCAATCCGCCCCTGCTTCCTTCAGCCGTCGCGCCGACCAGTGGTCGAGCAGGTCCGGCAGACGGCCCTCCTCGGCAGCGTCATATCCTGTCTTTTCATACGCCAGAAGCAAGCCAGCTGCGTGGCGCTTTTTGCTCGCAGGCAGCCCGTACTCGGGGTCCAGCAGGATCGCCGAAGCGTGCTGCGTAAGAGTGTCGGTCACCATGGACTTGAAATCTTCCAGCATCGAACCAGGCACATCGTCCACGCCCTTTGCCTTGGCGAGGGACTTTTGCAGCGAGCCGCGCTGGTCCATGGCCGCTGCGGCAATGACGCTGCGCCCGTTCGATACTGCTTTCAAACCCGCCAACTTGCCAGGCGTCAACTCGATCTTCATCGTTCCGCTCTCCTCACCGTACATGCAGCTCACGACTGCACGGAATGCCCGAGCGGCATGCTACCGCCGCCAGAGTCTTATCCGCCTGTCCCAACCCTTACCATCGTACCCGTCGCGAAACGCCCCTCGCTTCTGAATGAGAGTCAAACAACCGCCTCCATGCCGCCCGGAACCTCTACATCGCAGGAAACAAGCAGTGCACGCTGGGCCGCGAAAAGCTCCCGCAACCCCTTATCGGCAAGACTAAGCATTTCGTTCAGGCGCTCCCGCTCGAAACTTTTTCGCTCAGCCGTCGCCTGCACCTCGATCAGTCCTCCCGCGGCGCTCGTCACGACGTTCGCGTCCACCTCTGCTTGCGAATCTTCCTCGTAAGCAAGGTCCAGAAGTGTTACGCCTTCCACAATTCCCACACTCACCGCGGCAACCAGCTGCCGCATGGGGTTCTCCTTAAGCGCCTCAGCCCGCACCATGCGCCCCAGCGCAAGGGCGAGCGCCGCACACGCGCCGGTAATGGCCGCGGTCCGGGTGCCCCCGTCTGCTTGCAAAACGTCGCAATCCAAAATGATGGTTCGCTCGCCCAGCAAGGACATGTCCACCCCCGCCCGCAAAGAACGCCCGATCAACCTTTGAATCTCATGTGTGCGCCCTCCAACCTTCCCCCGCTCCGCTTCCCGCGCGCTCCGGGTCAGGGTCGCCCGCGGCAGCATCCCGTACTCCGCTGTCACCCATCCCCGCCCTTGCCCACGCATCCAGCCCGGCACGCCCGATTCCACCGACGCATTGCAAAGCACCCGGGTCTGCCCCATCGCGACCAGAACGGAACCTTCTGCGGTACCAACGTAATCAGGAATGAGAGAAAAAGGCCGAAGTTCCGACGGCAAACGGCCGTTATGGCGGTAAAAGGGAGCGGCTGGGCTTGTCATGAGCTTGATTGTAAAAGGGCAGGAGTGCCGGAACGGGAAAGCGAACCGCGGTTCCAATCTAGAACTCGTGCAGTAAGTCGTTGGAAAAAGACGTGTTCTGTAAGAAATGGATGAGCGGGTTCTCCCAGAATGGGCACAGGTCTGCTCGTGGAGAAAAAGCCGCCCGTATCGAACACGGACAGCAAATAGCTGAGGAAAGAACACTTACCAGAGAACGAAAGCTTTGGCACGACGGCTGCAAGAGATAAACCCGCAGGCGCGGCGAGAAAAGCCGGGCTCAACTGAGGAGACGATGCAAACGCCCACAAACCCCGTAACGTCTGGCAGCAAACTGCTTTCTTTTGCCCGTCCAGCAGTCCCGTTCCCGCCAGGCCAAATGCCGGCAGCGACAGCAAGCCGGCCCAAGTTGGTGCTTTCGAGCCCGCCAAGCCTGCCCGTCCTTCCCGCGGCAGCGGCCCTTGCGCATGATGCTCGCAATGCGCTTACCTCACTCGAGCTGCTTTCGGGCTTTTTGGGGACGCCTGGCATGCTGCCGAACGAACACGCGCACATCCCCGCAGACCTGCACACGATTGCGAGGACGCTCGACGGTTTAATCCGCGATTTCGAAGCGCTGGGCGTTGGGCGAAACTTTGCACCGGTCGCGCGCTTGAACTCGCAGCCGCAAGCCCTTCGTGCGATCTCCGCGGGGGATGCCCTCGAAGACTGCGCGAGTCTGCTGCGGACGGTCGCAGGCCCGAAGGTTTCCTTAAATATTTCGTCTGAAAAGCGTTTGCCGCCTTTGCGAATAAGCGAAGACGCCTTCCATCGTGTGCTCACAAATCTGGTAAGGAATGCGAGCGAAGCCATGCCGAACGGCGGCATCGTCCGCATCACCGCCCGCCGGGCGCTGAGTTTGACGGCTCCGGCGGTGCTGGTGCACGTCAGCGATAACGGGCCTGGCATTCCGGCCTACGCTCTAGGCCAGATTTTCGATCCAGGCTTCAGCTCCAAGCGAAACGCAAGCGAGGCTTGCGGCTTGGGTTTGGCAATTGTGCGGGAGCTGGTGGAGGCGAGCGGCGGGAAGATCCGCGTAGCAAGCACACGCGGGCGCGGAACAAGCTTCGAACTGCGGCTTCAGTGTGCCGCAAAGGTACGCTCGTGAACGTCTTGCACTTCCGTAACTAGAGCAAATGCACGTGAGGCCATAGAATCGGCCCACGACACCCGAGCAGCACAAAAAACCTATGGCTACGCATTCGCCGGCGAAGATGCAAGTTTTGATCCTGGATGAAGACGCGGCTGTCCGCTCCGCCGTTTGCGAGATCGCACTCGCCCGGGGCTTTCAGCCGCAAACCGTCGATACGGTCGACGCAGCCCGCGCTTACCTGCGCGGCAACAGCACCGACGTCTTCCTGCTCGACTTGAAATCGCCGGCCAGCCACGCCATCGATCTTTTGGACGAGGTGAAGGCGGTGCGTCCGGAAACATCTGTGATCGTCATGACGGCGTATGCCACCGTGACCTCCGCCGTCGAGGCGATGCGGACGGGCGCAACCGACTACCTGACGAAACCGTTCGCCATGGACGAGCTCGCCGACATGCTCGAGCGAACCGCGGAGCGCCGCCAGCTTGACTCCGAAGCCCGCCGGCTACGCGAACGGCTCCGTGTGCAGGGTACGCTTGGCACCATTGTTGGGCAAAGCCCGGAAATGGACAAGATCTACCGGATTCTGTCCAAGGTCGCGCAAAGCAATCACCCGGTGATGATCCTGGGTGAAAGCGGCACGGGTAAGGAACTGGTTGCGCGCGCTATCCACGGCAACGGACCCAAGGCCGGCAGGCCGTTTCTGCCGGTCGACTGCGGCTCGCTCGTTCCCACCCTGGTGGAAAGTGAGTTGTTCGGCTACGTTAAAGGTGCGTTCACGGGCGCAAACCGCGACAAGGACGGGCTGCTCATCGCGGCCGCGGACGGAACAGTTTTCCTGGACGAAATCGGCGAGTTGCCGCTTGATCTTCAAGCCAAGCTGCTGCGAGCCCTGCAGGAGCGTGAGGTGCGCCCCGTAGGCGGCAGCCAACGCGTGCCCATGCGCGCCCGGATTCTCGCCGCCACCAATCGCGACCTGAAAGCTATGGTCGAACAAGGCCGCTTCCGCAAGGACCTTTATTACCGGCTCAATGTCGTGAGCCTGCGCCTGCCCCCCTTGCGGGAGCGCCGCGACGATATTCCTTTGCTGACGGGGCACTTTCTAGACAACATCGGCAAGCGAGACGGCAGAAGCTACGTTCTGAGCGATGAAACCCTGCGCATCATGGATGAGTACGAGTGGCCGGGCAATGTGCGTGAGCTTGAGAACGCATTGGAGCGGGCCTGCTCCATGGCATCCGGCAACCTGGTTCAGCTCGGGGATATGCCGACCGGCCTCCTGCAGTTTCACGAGCAAAAGCGCAAGCAGACGATGCCGCTGCGCGAACTGCTGGAATCCGCTGCAGGCGACACGGAAAACGTGACCTCACTGGCTGAAATGGAAAGAAATGCGATCGTCGACGCGATCCGGCGGTTGAACGGCGACAAGCTGAAGGCGGCGCAGCTGCTCGGCATCGGCAAAACGACGCTCTACCGCAAGCTGAAGGAGTATGGCATCGGCGATGCCATGATCGCTATGCACTGACAAACACGGGCGGTATGGGAAGCGAGCATTGCCGTTTAAGGAACGATGCATGAAGGAGGAACGATGTATAGCGCACTGATCATCACGGGCATCTCCGGCGCGGAACACTGCGCGGCGAGCTTGTCCAAGCAACTTGGGCTGCCGGTCGAAGTGGCTCCGAGCCGGCGGGAGGGCATGGCTGCCTTACGCCGGCGCGAATACTCGATTGTCGTCATTGACGAGCCCGTTGCGGAAGCGAGCCCCGAAGGTGCAGAGCTGCTTTGGAAGCAGGCCGGGCTCGCCATTCCGCTTCAAATTAACTTTGCGATCTCCGGGACTAACCGCATTATTCGCGAGGTGCGCGCGGCCTTACAGCGCCGCGAGATGGAGCAGCACCTGGCTATGCGCGCCGCCACGACCGCGATCGAGAATGAGCTACGCGATACGGTCACCGGTCTCCTACTCCACTCCCAGCTTGCCCTTGCGGAACCGCTCGTCTCAGCCCCGCTCACGGCCAAACTGCAAACCGTCGCAGCGCTGGCCGGCAATCTGCGAACGCGCCTGGAGCGCGCGTCCGCGCCCGTGTAAACTGCAAGGGAATGCGCCGGCTGCCGCGGGCGGAGCAGCTATCCCGCCATCCCGGTTCGGGTACACTAGCGCGGTCAGCCGTTCCTCATTGCGTGGTAGGGAAGGGAGAAGTCGACGCGGTGATCCCGGACCGAATCCGGCAGCTTCTCCTCGCATACATCTTCTCGCTGCTCTGTGCTTGCGCGAGCAGATCCTGTGGCAAACTCGCTCTGCTTGGGGGGGGCAAGGTGCTGTTGCTTTGCGCCTTCGCCGTGCTGCTGTGCTTTGCCGTCCGGCGCGCCTCTGAGGTATGCCGGCTCGCTCAGGCGTGTTTCTTCCGCCTTTGCCCCATGCTGTTTACGCTTCCGCCCACGCCGAGGCACGAACGGCAGCCGTATCCGCGCGTTTTCCGCCGCGAAACTCCAGGCCTGCGATTCCGTTTTCAGCGCCCGCCCCCCCCCCGATCCACGCCTAGCCTAACCATAGGTCGCGGCCTCGCGTAGGGCCGCGTGTTCGGTGGCTCTTGCCCGGGATTAGTCGGGGTGCCCGGCATTCGATCCGGGCCGGAGGTGGTGCATGCCTGCGTTAAAAAGCGAACCGCTCAACAGCGGCCCGAAGGATATTCTTGCCGCCTACAAGGCCGGGCGCGAGCGTGTAAGACAGCAGCTTGCGGTCGTGCAAGCGCGACGGCTGCAAACCTTGGTTGGTGCCGCACTCTGCATTTTCCTCCTCGTGCCGACCGGCTGCATCGCCTGGTTTTCCGGCGGGCCGCAATGGCTTGCCGCAGCCGCGAGTTTGGCTGTTGCGGGCCTTTTCCTTGCCCGACTTTTCCGGGGCTTCGGCAAGGAGTGGCGAAGGCTTGCCAACCGCGAGGAGCAGTTAGAGATGGGCATCGCGCGCCTCACCCATTGCTGGCAAAGCGATGCAGCCACTGGGATCGAGTTCGACCGGCCTGGACGTCCGTACAGCCGCGATCTGCAGGTGCTAGGGGAGGGTTCCTTGTTCGGACTGCTCTGCACGACACGGTCCGGAGCATGGGCGGAGAAGCTAGCCGCGTATCTGCTGGATCCGGTCAAAAACGGCGAACGGCTGCGCCGCCAGCAGAGTGTCCAGGAGCTGCAGGGCGCGTGCGCCCTCCGCGAGCAGATGGGCCTTCTCGGCAGCCACGGGCTTCAAGACTGCGCGAACGGGGATTTGAGCGCGTGGCTCCGGTTGCCACCGCTTCGAGTCTTCCGTTGGGCTAGCCTTCTCTTGTTTGCGGCCGGCGCGGGCGCGGCGGTGTTGGGGATCGGCATCTGGGCACAGGCGCTCGCGTGGCAACCCTGGTCCGCGATCGTGATCGTGCTGCTGCTGCTGCAAGCAGCTTTCACGTGGCGCCTCCGTCTTCGTGTTCGGCCGCATGGAGACGAACTCAAGCTGCTGACGAACTCTTTTCCGGTGCTTTGGCAGGGGCTCGCGCTGATAGAAGGTCTCGAGTGCGAAACTCCCAAGCTCCGGGAGATCGTCACCCGGCTGCGGGCCGAAAAGGCGTCCGCGCACGTCCGTAAACTGGAAAGATTGGTAAAGGCCTTTGGGCAAGGGGAAAAGCCGGAGTTTTATCTCGCGTTCCGATTGTTTGCGGCCGGAACACAGCTTACGCTCGAGGTCGAACGGTGGCGGCAAGCGCACGGCAAAGCCCTTCGGGTGTGGCTCGAAAGCTGGGCGGAGTTCGAGGCCCTCATGGCCATCGCCACATGCGCCTTCGAGCACCCGATGCACGCGTATCCTGAACTCCCGGAGAGCGGCCCAGCCATGGAAGCGCGGCAGCTCGGGCACCCCCTCCTGCCCGCGGACGCGTGTGTGGCGAACGACGTCCATCTGAGTCGGAGCAAGCCTTTTTCCCTCGTGACCGGTTCCAACATGGCCGGTAAGAGCACATTGCTCCGGGCCATTGGCTTGAACGTAGTGCTGGCCCAGGCGGGCGCCCCGGTCCGCGCTGGCGCTGCGTCTATCTCGAACTTGAGAGTGTGCGCGGCATTCTCCCCAGTTGATTCGCTTCAGGAGGGCAAGTCGAGGTTCCTGGTGGAAATCGAGAAGCTGCGGAGCGCATGCAGAGCGGCGGACGAAAGCGAAACGCTGTTTCTCATCGACGAAATCCTGAGTGGAACAAACTCGCGCGATCGCAGGCTTGTGGCGGAACTGGTCGTGGGCGCGCTGCTCGGCCGAGGCGCGATCGGGGCAGTTTCCACGCACGACCTGTCCCTGAGTTCCATAGTGGAGCAGCCGAAAACGCGCGGAACGCTCGTCCACATGGAAAGCGCAAACCCGGATGACCCGCTCGCATTCGACTACCTGCTCAAGCCTGGCGTGTTCCAGCATTCCAGTGCGCTTGCAATTGCGCGGATGCTCGGTCTGCCGTGAACGACCCCCAGTGAAAGAGCAGCCGGGCTCCGCGAGGGCGAGTTTTCTGGACAAATGCGGGCCTCTGGCGATACATACTGGAGACCATGCGGCTCTTCAGGTTCACCCCGTTCGCACTCGCCTCGGCCTCTCTGTTCTACGGAGCCCCCTGTACACTGGCCCAGAGCGCGCCCGGCGCAGGGGTGCTCCAGTACGCAAACCCGCTTGTGGGGACCGCGCCGCTCGACAACCAGGCCTTCATAGGAAACGCTCCGCCACCGGGCGAGCAGCTTTATTCAGGTTTCGTCCCACCCGGTCCGCTGCTGCCGCAGGCCCCTTTTGAGACAACGCCCGTCAATGCGAACCTGCCGCTCGAGTACCCAGCCGGGGTCCATTGGCCGTACTACTACCCCAATCCGACCCTGTTCGGCTTCTCCGCCGGCGGCCCGGGCGGCCCGCTACTCGTTCCCGTTGTAGGCGACTGGACGCCTCCACCGGCGCAGCCGGAGTCCACCTACATCAAAGCCCACGAGCACGCTTCACCCGGCTTTTACTCTGTCGACCTCGACACCTTCGGCATTCACGCCGAGCTCACCGCGACGCTGTATACCTCGCTGTACCGGTTCACCTTTCCGGCGACTGATAAAGCTCACCTGCTGCTGTCGCTTGACGGCGCGGCCGGGCACGTTGAAGTTGTAAACGATCACACCATCCGCGGCGTTGTGGACCCCGGCCCGGATCGCAGGCAGAGCGAGGCGCCTTCGGCGGCCTTTTTCGTGGCCGAGTTCTCCCGGCCATTTGCATCCCTAGGCACGTTCAAACAGACTCCGCCCGGCAAGCCCGGCCCTGACAACCTTGTCGGTGACAGCGATGTAGAGCCGGGCGCACGCATGGTCGATGGCCCGTATGCCGGGGCTTACCTCGACATGAAGACCACTGCGGGCGAGCAAATTTTGGTCAAGATCGCCCACGGGTACAGCTACGAGCAGGCCGAGGCCCGGCTCCACGCCGAGCAGCCGGGCTGGGACTTCAACGGCGTCCACCGGCAGGCCGAAGCCGCGTGGGCCGATAAGCTGGGCCGCATCGAGGTCGAAGGCGGCACTCCTCACCAGCGAACCCTCTTCTACTCGACCCTGCTGCACAGCTACACCAGCCCGCGCCTGCTCGCGCGCAAGGGCGAGACGTTCATCGGTCTCGACGATCAGCAGCACGCCGCCGCCCATGACTTCTACAGCCCGGTCCCGTTCTGGGACACCGGCCGCAACCAGATCGCCCTGATGACCCTGATCGAACCGGAGGTCATGGAAGACATTCTCCAGTCGCAGCTCGACCTGGCCCGCGAATCAGGCTACATGGGTACCTCGTTCCATGGCGACAATGCCGTGTTCATGTACCTGGGCGCGTGGAAAAGCGGCATTCCATTCGACCATGCCGGGGTGTACCAGTACCTACGCAAAAACGCGACCGACCCCGCCGGCCCGCGCCACTACCTGGCTGAATACATGAAGCAGGGCTGGATCTCGGACATCGTGCCCCCGTTCAACCCCAACCCGCCCTATGCCGGAGGCAAGGCGGGTGCCGCGACGACGCTCGAATACGCGTGGGACGATTACGCGCTGTCGCAATACGCGAAGAAGCTGGGCGAGGACAAAGACGCCGCGATGTTCCTCGAGCGGGCCCACAACTACCGGCATGTCTTCGACCCAGCGGTCGGTTTTATGCGCGGCCGCACAGCCGACGGTACCTGGGCCTCTCCGGCGGCCGGGCCCGACAAGGGCAGCTTCAACCCGCAGGAGCCCTACTACAACTTTATGATGAAGGAGGCCTCGGGCTGGTCCACGCTTTGGCTCGTGCCGCAGGATGTGGCGGGGCTCTTCGATCTGCTGGGCGGACGGGAGAAGGCGGCGGCCAAGCTCGATGCGTTCTTCTCGACACCCTACAACCCTGCCGGGATCTGCCGGGACTGCACGGGCCTTGTGGGCCAGTATGTGCAGGGAAACCAACCGGACCAGCAAGCCGCCTACTACTACGACTGGGCGGGGCAGCCCTGGAAAACGCAGCAGCTCACCCGTCGCATTCTGCGCGAAATGTACGGCAGCGACCGCGCGGGCCTTGCTTACCCCGGCATGGACGACCAGGGTTCCACCTCGTCCTGGTACGTGATGAGCTCACTGGGCTTTTACCCGGTCGACCCTTCAAGCGCCGATTACATCCTGGGCAGCCCCATCTTCGACCGCGCCACCATGCACCTGGGTCGGGGCAAAACGTTTACGATCGTGGCCAACAACAACTCGGAGCAGAATATGTACATTCAGTCCGCGACCCTGAACGGCAAGCCGTGGACCCAACCATGGTTCCGCCACGCCGACATCGAAAACGGGGGAACGCTGGTCCTGTCCATGGGCCCCGCCCCCAACAAGAGCTGGGCGAGCAAGCCGGAGGACGCTCCCCCGTCAATGTCGGCCATGTACTAAGGTTAGTGGACGGTCTTCATCTTGCGCTGCATGTAGTCCATCAGCAGGTATTCGCCGAGGGTGTCGGGCGTGGTGAAGTAGGCTTTACCACGGCACATCGCCGTCACCTTTTGCACGAACTGCATCAGGCCGTAATCGCTCGCGAGCATGAATGTATTGATCATCACGTTCGAGCGCTTGCAGCGGTTCACCTCTTCGAGCGTTTCGCTCACCACCAGCGGGTCGAGCCCGAAGGCGTTCTTGTAGATGCGCCCGTCCGGGAGCGTCAGGGCCGAGGGCTTGCCGTCGGTGATCATGACGATCTGCTTCATGTCTTTGCGCTGGCGCTCGAGAATGCGCCGCGCCACCCGCAGTCCCTCGCGGGTGTTGGTGTAATGCGGCCCCACCTTGACCCGCGGCAGCTGCGAGATGGGCAGCTCCTCGGCCGAATCGTGGAAGAGCACCAGCGAGAGCGAATCCGCCGGGTACTGGGTCCGAATCAAATGAGACATAGCCATCGCGACTCGTTTGGCCGGGGTGAACCGGTCTTCCCCGTACAGGATCATGGAATGCGAGCAGTCCAGCATGACCACGGTCGCGCAGGAGCTTTGGTACTCGGACTGGTGGACCTGAAGGTCGGAATACTCGAGATCGAGGGGCAGGTGCGTGCCCTGCCGGGAGATAGCCGCACCGAGCGTCGCGGTCGTGTCCAGGTTGAGCGTGTCGCCGAACTCATAGGGTTTAGAGCCGCCGCTGTTCTCGATGCCGGTCGCGTAGTGCGGGGTATCGTGGCGGCCGGCGCTCGCCTTGCCGAGCGAACCTAGGAGATTTGAAAGCGTCTTGAAGCCCAAAAAATCGAGACTTTTGTCCGTGACCTCGAAGCGCGCTTCCGTTTCACCGCCGCCGGTTTGGCCCTGCCCAGGGTCGGCAGAGGGGTCGCCCTTACTGCGGATGTAATTTTCGCGCTCCATGCGGTCCATCAGGTTGTCGAGGAACTGCTCGAACTTGCCTTCCGCCTGGAGCTCTTCCATTTTCTCTCGTGTGGCGTCGTCAAACATTTCACCCGATTCCATCGCGCGGCGCAGAGCTTCCTTCAGATCCTCCATCGTCTGGTCGAGATCCTGGAACTGCGTCATGGGGTTCTGAAACCCTGAATCGAGAAGGTAGTCGGACAAGGCTTCGAGCAAATCTTCCATGTCGAGCTCGGCCGCTAGGTCGCCGTTGTACTTGGTGTAACGCACGCGCTTCATGGATCTATTGTCCGCCTCCGCACCTCCCTCGTGCAACCGCCCTTTGTCGGTCTCTTTTCTTGTGGAAGCGGCTGGGCACTCCCGCAAAAGTGGGAGTTCTCGCGCTCGCCGCGGCTTCGTTATCACTCATTGGTACTGTTACTTTCCCAAGAAATCCCCTAGATGGGGAATGTCATATGTGCAGGAAGTCCGGGTAATATCTGCGAAGAAGAGTAAAGATGTCGAAGACAGAAAACTTATAACAAATTCATTCTTGCCATCCCCAAAAGTTGGGTTACTGTACTCAAAGCGAAGGAGCAGAGCAGATGTTGTTTCGTATCACTCCCCTGAATGAGGTCGGTCGGAAGCTGGCGCGCATCGCTATTGCCGGTGCGAGCGCCTTGTTGCCTGTCACGGCGCTTGCACAAGCAAGCACCGTGGTCAACACCGGTTGGAACTCGACTACCTCCACCTCCCTGCAAGCGGCCGGCCGGATTCTAAATCAGGCCAGTTTTGGGCCCACCTACAACGATGTCTTCAATGTAGAAAATATAGGTGTTAGTGCATATATTGACCAGCAGTTAGCGCAGCCTGCCTATCAGATACCTTTGGCCGATCCCTCACCCGTGACCACGGGCGACTGCGGCTCCTTCGAGTGCACCACTGAGTATTACTGGTGGAACGATATTCTTTTCGGCCGGGACCAGCTCCGGCAGAGGGTCGCTTTTGAGCTGAGCAAACTTTTTGTCGTTTCGACGCCGGATGTCGATCCCCGGTACATGCCGAACTACCTAAATCTCCTATCCAAGGACGCGTTCGGCAACTGGTACACCCTGATGCACGACATCGCTCTTTCGCCGGCGATGGGCACGTATCTGAATATGGCGGATAGCTTTGCCCCTCCGGCCGGCCAGCACGCCCAGGAAAACTTCGCGCGGGAAGCAATGCAGCTGTTTTCGATCGGCCCAGTCGAGCTCAACCAGGACGGTTCGCAAAAGCTCGACGGCCAGGGCAATCCTATTCCGAACTACAACGATGCGGAGGTGCAAGCCTTTGCCTTGGCGTTTACCGGATGGACCTTCGCAAACCCGGACTGCTCGGTTCCTTCGCAGGCCAACTACTATTGGTACTCGCTGCCGCCGGGGCAGAACTGCCCTATGGTGCCGTTCCCCGGCCGGCACAGCACAGTCGCCAAAACGTTGCTGCGCGGCACGGTGCTGCCGGCCGGTCAGAGCGCGCAGCAGGACGTGGACGCGGCGCTGCAAAACATCTTTAATGACCCGTCACTCCCGCCGTTTGTTTCGCGGCGCCTGATTCAAAGCCTGGTGCGGAGCAATCCTTCTCCCGCCTACATCAGCCGGGTCGCAGGCGTGTTTATCGACAACGGTTCGGGCGTCCGCGGAGACATGAAAG
The DNA here is from genome assembly GCA_965218545.1 of Acidobacteriaceae bacterium. Lineage (GTDB taxonomy): Bacteria > Acidobacteriota > Terriglobia > Terriglobales > Acidobacteriaceae > EB88. Next base: position 279,669 of record CBDCLB010000004.1, read on the forward strand.
CGGTTCTGCGCGCGATTCTTCTCGACCCGGAAGCGCGGGCCGCCGATTCGCTCACCGCGCAGGACCCGAACGGGGGCAAGATGCGCGATCCCATCCTTTGGTGGGCGTCGGTATTCCGTGCCCTGGGTGCCTCCTCGGCGGCGGCCCTTCCGAACGTCGGCATTTACGAGGGCATTTTCGACCTGTGGCTGGCGGACCTGGACGAAACCCCGCGCCGAGCGCCGAGCGTATTCAGCTATTACTCGCCCAATTTCCAGCTGTCAAGCGGCTTATACGCGCCGGAGTTCGAGAACGAGAACACCCAAACGCTGGTTTGGGCGGCCGGTCACATGCAAGACGCCATAACCAACAACTTCAACGTTGTCGGCCCGGAGGCGAAAGAGTTCACATTCGATCTGGGACCGTCGAGCCTTTGGTACCGGAGCGCCGCGCAGTGGGGCCCTGCCAACTTCGTCAACGTGCTCGATGCGCTGCTGCTGCACGGCACCATGACACAGGATATGCAGCAGGCGATCGTAAATGCCGTCAAGTACGACGACACGGCGACCATGGTGCGCTGCGCTGTTTACCTCATCGTCACCTCGCCGCAATACCGGGTCATGTACTAGAGCCCGGACGAAGCCAAACACTTTGGAGAAAACTATGCAACGCAGAAGCTTCTTGAAAACCGCGTCCTGGGGCGCGCTCGCCCAAATGTCGGGTTTGTCGCCGCTCCGCTCCATGTCGGCCTTTGCGCAGTCGGCGAGCAGCTCGGATTACAAGGCCATCGTGTGCCTGTTCCTGCGCGGGGGCAACGACAGCAACAATATGCTGGTGCCCATTACCGGCTCACAATACGCCGCCTACACGCAGGCGCGTGGGTCAAGCGCGGTGGGCCAGGGCCAGCTGCTTTCGCTGCCCAACACCGGCTACGGCCTTAACCCAGCCTTTCTCAACCTCCAGCATGCCTTCACCTCCGGCAATGCTGCCATGATCGCCAACGTCGGCCCCCTGATACAACCGACCACGGCAGCACAATACAAGTCTTCCTCCGCGCAGGTTCCCAACCTATTATTTGCCCATGACTACCAGCAGGAAGTGTGGGAAGCGGGCGGTTACGCACCCAGCCTAACGCAGAGTTGGACCGGGCTTACCTCCGATCTCTTGGCGCCCGGCTATAACAGCTCCAGTCTGCCCATGGTTACATTGCTCGGCAATGCGGCAAACTTCGGACGGGGCAAATCCTCCGTGCCATTCACAGCGGGTGCCGCGGCCGGAAAGGTGTCGTTCTGGTGTCCGGAAGGAATGGCATGCTATCCCCGGGCTGCCGCGGCGCAGCAGTTGCTCAACTTCAACACCGACGTCAGCCTGATCCAGGCTGACGAGCAGGTGTATCAGCAGGCTTACAAATACAACGCTTTCTACAATGGCGTGCTCGCCGGTGCGAAAGGGTTCACCACCAGCTTTCCGCAGAGCAACCCGCTTTCGGCGTCGCTCTATACCGTCGCAACCATGATGCAGCTGCACGCGGCCATCGGCGCGCGCCGCCAGATTTTCCTGATCGATGCCGGCGGATTCGACACCCATGCCGGGCAGGGCGCCGCGCAGGCTCAGCTCTACCCGATGATCGACCAGTTCCTCGGCACATTCATGCAGGTGATGCAGGAGATCGGGCTTTACAACGATGTCACGCTATTTACCGCGTCCGACTTTTCGCGCACCTTGGCGATGAACAGCGCCGGCGGATCCGACCATGCCTGGGGCGGGCACCACTTCGTTCTCGGCGGCGCGGTCAAGGGCGGCAAGATCATCGGCAACATGCCGAACTTGCAGCTCAACGGGCCTGACGACCTTGACGGCTCAGGCCGCTACGTTCCAACTACGGCGCTTTCGCAGTATATGGCGACATTGGCGTCGTGGTTCGGCGTCCCCGGCTCGGCGCTTAATGGGATGTTTCCGGGATTGCAGAACTTTTCCACCAACAATCTTGGCTTCGTGTAGAGGCGAAGAAAAAAGGCTCCGCGAACTGCGGGGCCTTTTCTCCGGTGCGCGCGAGAACTAGTTCAGCCCACCGCGTTTGGACCGTTTTGTCTGCCAGGCCTCGTAGGCTTGCTCGTCGCCCGCCGCGCCGCGTTCGCGCTCATTGCGACGGTTGCGATCCCCCGCGGCAAACCCGCGCTCCTCATTTCGGCTCAGCCGACGGTGCGCCACCATGCCTTCAAGGAGAAACTCCGCGGCTCCTACCAGACGCTCGGGCGCGTCGCTGCTCTTCACACCCAAGGGCGCAAGCTTTTCAAACAAGCCCTGAATCTGCTTTAACTCTTTCGCGATGGCTGCCGAGGACTCTGTGTCGTCGACCTTGAGCGAGCCCCCCAGGTTGAACCATTGCTCGATCTGCTGCGTGTTGATTTCCCCAAAATATCCGTCATAGACAGAGCCGAGCGCGCCGCGGATCAGCTCACGTACCACCACATCCGCGCCCCGCATCTCGCCCTCATATTCAAGCTCGATCTTGCCGGTGATCCCCGGCATGGCCGTGTACAGGTCGCTGATGCGCGGAATCACGAGCTCCTCCCCATGCAGCAGCGCCCGGCGCTCGGCGTTTGAAAGCACGAGCTCCATGGTCGAGATGGGCAGGCGCTGCGAAACCCCTGATCGCTTATCGACCCGCTTGTCCGCGCGGGCGGTAAATGCGATCTGCTCCACAATCTCCCGCATATAGCGCGGTATCTCGATTGCGCCCGCGTCGCGCTCCGCCCAGGCTTCCTGCTCGGTAATCGCAATCCCCTCAGCCAGGGTTTCCGGGTAATGCGTGCGGATCTCAGACCCGATCCGGTCCTTGAGCGGCGTCACGATCTTGCCGCGTGCCGTGTAGTCTTCCGGATTTGCGCTGAACACGATGGCTACATCGAGCTTGAGCCGCACCGGATAGCCTTTGATCTGCACATCTCCTTCTTGCATGATGTTGAACAGCGCGACCTGGATTTTGCCGGCCAGATCGGGAACTTCATTGATCGCGAAGATGCCCCGGTTCGCCCGTGGCAGCAGCCCGTAGTGCATGGTCAGCTCGTTCGATAAATCTTGGCCGCCGCGCGCCGCCTTGATCGGATCCAAATCGCCCACCAGGTCCGCAACGGTCACATCCGGGGTCGCGAGCTTTTCCACGTAGCGGTCATCGCGGCTCATCCAGGCGATCGGTGTATGGTCGCCGTGCGCGGCGATCAGATCCCGCGAGTGCTTGGCCAGCGGTTTCCAAGGGTTGTCGCGTATCTCCGAGCCCGCAATATAGGGTGCCCACTCGTCCAGCAGGTGCGTCAGCGCGCGCAGGATACGGCTTTTCGCCTGCCCACGGAGGCCCAGGAGGATGAAGTTATGCCGAGACAGCACTGCGTTCACGATCTGCGGCACCACCGTGTCTTCGTAGCCTACGATACCCGGAAAGATCGGTTCGCGCGCCCCGCGGCCTTCGCGTAAGCGAGTCAGCAGATTCTCGCGGAGTTCGTCCTTGACCGAGCGATTCCGTAGGCGGGCTTCGCCATACAACGGATGTTCGCGCAGCTCCCCCAACGTTTTCGGCAGCGCCTCGTATCCGGTTGTTGTGGGTGTAGCAGCTTGTTTTGTTGGGGACATCTGGATCTCGGCTCCTAAGAGGGGAAGGGAAGCGGAACGGAAGCTCCTGTCTGTTCAGCCGTGACGGAGGGCAGGCACAGGAGGCGGAAACGGCTGCTTTCAGAATAAATGAGTGGGCACCCTAAGCCCTGCGCGGGACTGCATCGGGCTACATGATCGGCCCATGCCCGTTGCGGCTGTGCGCGGTGGAACCCATGCGCAGCTTGGGCAGGATATCTTCGTAAAACCTACGCAGCATGGAGGTGCGTTCCCGGTCTGAACGGCTCACCAGCAATGCTTGCTTAAAGCCCAGGTCGGCCGGCAGCTCCCACGCCAGCTGGAAGGAGAGCGAGCGATCCAGGCTGAGGGAGTAGCTTTCACGGCCCACCCCGGCCAGCGTCAGAACCTCGAGGTGCAGCGCCACGCACGCGGCTCGCTCCTGGCGGGTCGAGTCGAGCGGTTCATCCTCGAAGAAGTCCACCTCAGCCTGGAGGAAAGGCCGGGAAGTATCCAGCTGCTCGATTTCAAAGCGGGTCTTCCCCTCGCAAAGCAGGTCCATGCGGCCGTCAGGGTAGCGTCGCAGGACGCGCGAGATGATCGCGGCGCAACCCACAGTTGCGAGCCCCTCGCGTTGGGCGCGCACTACACCGAACTGGGCGTTGCCCCCCAGGCACTCGAGCATCATTTCCTTATAACGCTCCTCAAAGATGTGCAGCGGCAGCGGCACGCCGGGGAAAAGCACCACATCAAGAGGGAACAACGCGATCTTCATCGCCGGTCATGCCTTTCAGTCCAGGTTTTCCCCAAACCCCTTTGCTTGTCAGCCCCTAATGGCACAAGCCGCAGTCCCGAGGCTTGCAAACGGCACCCATTCGGGCTAAAGCCCCAGTTCCAGCTCTTCGAGCATTGCCTGCATTTCCCGCTCCGCGTGGCTGTTCCCCTCGCGCCGGGCGCTCTGGATACCGAGTTGGAGGTGTTCCATGGCTTCACGTTTCCGGTCCGCGCGCGCCAGGGTTTGCGCTGCCATAAAGTAACCAGGGGTGTACCCAGGGTGGTCTTGAAGTAGCGTCGCGAACTCCCGCAGGGCCGGCTCGAGCTCATCCCGTCCGGCATACTCCATAGCCAGGCCATACCGGGCGAAAGAGTCCTTCGGGTTGCCTTCCAAAATCCGGCCTAACATCGCTGCTTTGTCCATGCTCGGCTCTTTCTGTGGGGCACCATTCTAGATTCGACCGCTGGTGGGGAAGGAGCGCTCTGCCGCGGAAAGACTTGCAAGCGCTGAAAGTTACTATGACGATTGTACCTGCGTACCGGTGAGGCTTTTCATCCGGGCAGACCCTGAGGCGAGAAACAAGAATGGCCATTGAGCCGATCAACAAAAGCTCCCATCGGAACGCGGAAAGCTCCGAGTCGGAGATGACCGAGCTTGTGCTTCCGAATGACGCAAACACACTCGGCAACCTCCTCGGAGGACGCCTGATGCACTTCATAGACCTGGTTGCTGCCATGGCAGCCTACCGGCACGCCCGTTCGCACGTGGTCACCGCGTCCATGGACCACATCGACTTCATCGCGCCGGTCCATGTGGGCGAGCTGCTAATCCTGAAATCGCGGGTGAACCGTGGGTATAGGACGTCCATGGAGGTCGGCGTGAAGGTTTGGGCTGAAAATGCGCTGCAAGGTTCGCGCCGCCATGTCGCTTCCGCGTATCTAACGTTTGTGGCAGTCACCGTGGAAGGGGTGCCCACGCCGATTCCGCAGCTCCAAGCGGGCGAAGGAGAAGGACTCCGGCGCTTTGAAGACGCGGGCCGCCGCCGCGAACAGCGCAAAACCGAGCTTGCCCGCAAGCGCGCTGCCGGCAAGGTTGCCACCCTGCCGTAAACCGTTCCCCTGAAAGGACCACCCTCATCGCATGGCTCACGCAAATCCACAGCAAGGCCCAGTCGCGCTGCCCGGCATTCACCATATTGTCGCCATCGGCTCCGGCAAAGGAGGCGTCGGCAAAACCACCGTCGCCGCCAATCTCGCGATTGCCCTCGCCGCCCTTGGGCAGCGTGTCGGGCTGATCGACGCCGACATCTACGGCCCCAACATCCCGCTCATGTTCGGCAGCGCCGGGCAGCCGCGGGTCCTGCCGGATAACCGGATCGCGCCAAACTCGGCTCACGGGGTCAAACTTATCTCCGTCGGGCTTATCTCGCCCGGCGACAAGCCCATGGTGATGCGCGGGCCCATGCTGCACCAGATTATCCGGCAGTTCCTGCAGCAGGTGGAGTGGGGCGAGCTGGATTACCTGCTCGTGGACCTGCCCCCCGGCACCGGCGACGTGGTCATCTCGCTCGTGCAGACTGTTCCGCTTACCGGGGCGGTTGTGGTTTCGACGCCCTCCGACGTCGCACTCCAGGACGCGCGCAAGGCGATCGAGATGTTCGGCCAGGTCAATGTGGAGGTGTTGGGCATCGTCGAAAACATGAGCCACTTCACCTGCCCGCACTGCCACCATGAGATCGACATTTTTTCAAAAGGCGGTGCCGTGCGTACGGCCGAGCAGTTCAAAGTGCCGTTTCTAGGGTCAATCGAGCTGGCACCGGCGATCCGAGAGGGTGGCGATCAAGGGGCACCGGTGGCAACCAAGGGACCCCATGCGGCGTTCGCGGGCGAGTTCTTTGCGATAGCCCGGGCCGTCGCCGAACGCGCGGCGCAGCTTGAGGGCAAGGGCGAGGATGTGTTCAAAATCGAGTAGCAACAGGCAAAAGGCCAGGGCGTGAGCCCCGGCCTGCTTTCTTCCCGCTCAACTATGCGGCAGCCGGAACTGTCAACGCCTTAACGCGGGCATTTAGGCGGCTCTTGTAGCGCGATGCCGTGTTCTTGTGCAGGATGCCCTTTTGCACGCTCTTGTCGAGCGCGGAAACGGTCGCGCGGAACTGCTCGGCGGCGGCCTGGGCATCGCCTTTCTGGATCGCTTCGCGCAGCAAGCGCAGGCTGCCGCGGATGCGGCTCTTGTTGGCGCGATTCACCATGGTCTTGCGCTTGGTTTGCCGGACGCGCTTGAGCGCGGAAACATGATTTGCCATTCTCTGGATTCCTTCTTGAGTGGCGGCCGACTGGTTTGGACCGCAAACCCTGAGTTTAGGCGATGGGATCGATCCGGGTCAAGGGTGTGAACCCGGTGAGCAGGCCGGCTTCAAGGGAGGTGTGCTGTCCGCCATGCAGGGCGTCATTAGTTCCAATGCTTTCGGTGTCATTGCATCCGCCGAGGGATGCGACGCGGAGCACCTGGGGATGATGGTTCGGGTCCGTATACGGCAACCTACACGTTCTACGCAGCGGCAGCTAAATAGCGGACAACGGAAAGGGCGACCAGGAGTGGCCGCCCCTTTCCGATTTCGGCAAAACTAAACCTGCGCCGCCACTGGATTCATGCGCTCTGAAATCTGGGTAAGCAGATCATTCGCGTGCTTCTCTTCGCTTAGCGTTTTCTGGAGCATTTGCGCGTGCTGCGGCAAATCCAGAATGTTCGCCCAGTCGCGCGCCGAGCCATACGAAGCGATCTCGAAATGCTCGATCTTTTGCGCGCTCGCAATCAGGCCTGCGTCCCGCACCGGGCCTTCTTTCGACTCGCTGATGATGTTTGCGCCCGCCGCGATGAGTGCCGCGGTGACCGCGCACTTTTTGTCGTCCACCTTGCCGTCCAGCTCACCGATCATCTGCTCCAAGCGCTTGGCCTGCTGTTCGGTTTCCTGCAGATGCGACTGGAAAGCCTGCTTTAGCTGCTCATCCTGCGCTGCCTTGATCATGCTCTGCAGCCCGTCCACAATCTGGTTCTCGGCGGAAAGGAGATAGCGAAGCTGCAGTGTGTACAAGGAGCGGAAATCCTGAATATCGTTCGGCGTAAGAAAACCCATGGGGGAACCTCTTTTGGCGGTTAGTTGCCGCCCTTATCCAGTAGGAGTGAGGCGAGACCGCAGATGTTGGCTCGCTTTTCCACAGATCGTGCGCACCCGGTAGACCTCTTTCCCGCGGCATGCACCGCTGTCACAGTGAATTCACCTCCTGGGCATTGACGAAGCCGGAACGGGGCGCTAGTCTCCTCCCATCGACCCTCGTTGCAGCCCCGGCCCGCGTTTTCAGCCCGCCCACAAGGTGCCTGGTGCCTCGCTGCTCCGCCCCCCACAGCTCCCACATTTAATTCCTGAACCGCCCGCGCGCGGTTCACGGACGGAGGTCCATTCGCCCATTGATGACGACCAAAGCGCTTGATATCACGCCCAACCTTGAGCCCCTGTTCGGGACCCGCGATGAAAACGTCAAGTTGATGGAGCGCGAGCTCCAGGTGCGCATCGAGCTCCGCTCCGATGCGGTGCATGTTTCCGGCCCTGAGCCGGCAATCGAGCGGGTGCAAGGCATCTTTGCTGACTTTGAACACCTGCGTCAGCGCGGCGTCCACCCGCACAACGGCGAGCTCCATACGCTGCTTAAGCTGGTCGTATGCGACCCTACCGTGACCCTGCGGTCGCTGATCGAGGCAGGGAACAAGCGTTCTTCGGGCGGGGTCAAACGCATCGTCCAGCCCCGCTCCATCAACCAGCGCTGCTATGTCGAGGCGATCGAGCAAAACGACATGACCTTCGGCATCGGCCCCGCCGGCACCGGCAAAACCTACCTTGCTGTCGCCATGGCAGCTGCCGCGCTGCTCGCGAAAAAGGTCAGCCGCATCATTCTGGTCCGCCCGGCGGTGGAAGCGGGCGAGCGACTCGGCTTCCTGCCCGGCTCGCTCCAGGAAAAGATTGACCCGTATCTCCGCCCCTTGTACGACGCTCTGTACGACCTGCTCGAACCCGAGCGTGTCGACAAGATGATCGAAAAAAACATCATCGAGGTTGCCCCGCTCGCCTTTATGCGCGGGCGCACCCTCAGCGACGCTTTCATCATCATGGACGAGGCGCAAAACACCACTTCCGAGCAGATGAAGATGTTCCTGACCCGCCTGGGCAACAACTCCAAAGCGGTCATCACCGGCGACGTGACCCAGATCGATCTGCCCAACCCTCGCAAATCGGGGCTGGTTGAGGCGATCCAGATCCTTTCCGGCACGGACGGGATCCGGTTCATCCACTTCGAGGAGGGCGACGTGGTTCGCCATCATCTGGTGCAGCGCATTATCCGCGCCTACGACCACTTCGGACGTGCCGAGCAGATGCCCCTCGGCATGAGTGAGTCCGGGGCGGAGCCGCAGCGCAGCAAGCCGCAGTAAACCCACGCAGTAAACCCATGCTGTACCATCGAGGGAACGGGAGAGCCAAGCTCTCCTGTTCTCGTTTTGGAGCAGGGAGATAAACACGGGCCGCACCGCCGGGCTGCCATCATGATCGCGATCGCACCGGAGCTGCACATTGCACGCGGGGCGCTTCCCAGGCGGGAGCTGAGCCAGTTTGTGCGCGCGGCGTGCGCGGCCATCCCGCTTGACGGTGCCGTTTCCATCCTGCTCACCACGGATGCGCAGATCCGGGAGCTAAACCGTAGTTTCCGCGGCAAGAACAAACCTACGGACGTGCTTTCGTTTCCAGCCGCGGAGCACGAACCCGCGCATGGGAAGCGCCTCGCGGGCGATCTTGCTGTTTCCGTCGAGACCGCCGGGCGTCAGGCTCAGGAGTTCGGCCACTCTCTGCGGGATGAGATCAAGGTGCTCCTGCTGCACGGGCTCCTCCATCTGTCCGGGTTCGACCACGAGCGAGATAAAGGGGAGATGGCCGGGCGTGAGCAAGCGCTTCGGGAGCAGCTTGGGCTGCCGCTCGGGCTGATCGAACGCTCCGCGGACGAGGCTGCCGCCCAATGAGCTGGCTCTGGTCCCTGCTGTTTTGCGGGCTGCTTGCGGTTCTGGTGCTGGCCTCGTATATCGACCGGCTTTACTCCGAAATGGGCAAGTTCCTGTCGCGCGACTTCCAGCAAAACATTGACCTTTGGGAAGAGCGGATCGAGCCGCGCCTCGGCTTTAATCGCGACCAGATTGCGCTTGCATCCGCCGTGCTTGCGCAGCTTGCGCTGGCCGCGCTCACGGTGCTGCTTGCGGCGCTGCTGTGGGGTCGAGGCGGACAACCCACAGCAGCTGAACTTGTGGAAGCGGCTCTCGCCGTCATCCTGATCGTCGTTGTGTTTAATCGCGTGCTGCCTTACATCTTTTTCACCAGGACGCGCGGGGCCTGGCTCCGGGCGTTTGTGTGGCCGCTGCGGATCGCGTTCGCGCTGCTGCTGCCGGTCACCCTCGTGATCAGTTTTCTCATCTCCATTGTGACCCTAGCGAGCGAGCCCGCGACGCCTCAGGAGGAAGAGGCAAACGGTGCCGCGGCCGTGGATGCTCTCATCGAAGCGGGCCAGGAAGAAGGCATCCTCGAGGAAGGCGACCATGCGCTGATCCGCTCCGCCGTTGAGTTCGGCGACAAGCTCGTGCGCGAAGTCATGACGCCGCGCCCTCGCATCTTCGCCGTCCCCCAAAGCGTGACAGTGGAGCAGCTGCTCGCCATGCTGGAGGCGAACCCGTACTCGCGCGTGCCCGTATTCGCGGACTCGCTCGACGCCATTACCGGCATCGTGCACACCCATGACACCTTGCAGATCACCGATGTGGAAGCGCGCACATGCGCGGTCGGCTCCATCGCGCGCCCGGCGACGTTTATCCCTGAAACCAAGCGCGCCAGCGAAGCCTTGCGCGAGATGCAGCGCGAAAAGCAGCATATGAACATCGTCATCGACGAGTACGGCGGGGTCGCCGGCCTGGTCACGATCGAGGATCTAGTCGAGGAGATCGTCGGCACCATCGCCGACGAGCACGAGGGCGAGGATAAGGAAGCCGTGCGCGAAGAGGCCGCCGGGGTATGGAGCGTGCCGGGCGACCTGGAAGTGGCCGAGCTTGAAACACTGCTGGGCGGCGATTGGGAAGCGCCCGGCGACTATGAAGCGACCACCGTCGCCGGCCTGGTGAGCGAGACCGCCGGACGCATTCCCATGCCCGGCGAGGTGGTGGAGGACAACGGCCTGCGCTTTGAAATCCTCGCCTCCACCGATCGCCGCATCGAACGGATGCGGGTTTCCCGCGCCGAAGCCGCGACTTGAAAGGAGCGGGATTAGTGAAAAGCGGGTTTGTATCCATCCTGGGCCGCCCAAACGCGGGCAAATCGACGCTCGTGAACGCGCTCACAGGCGAAAAAGTCGCGATCGTCACGAGCAAGCCGCAAACCACGCGCACGCGCATCCATGGCATTCTCGATGTGCCCGCGCAAAAAGGCAAGCACCCTGCCGCGCAGATCGTTTTTGTCGACACGCCGGGCGTCCACAAGCCCAGCACCCTGCTCGACAAGCAGATGATGCAGGTAGTCTACGACGCGCTGGAAAGCCGGGATGTTGTGATGGTGATGGTGGACGCTTCGCGCCGCCTGGAGCTGCCGCCCGCGGGCGAAACGCATCGCCCGAACAAGGACGCGAGCGAGGACGCGTTTGTGTTTGAGCTGATCCGCAAGCTCGACTGCCCGGTGTTTCTGCTCATCAATAAGGTCGACCTCGTCCCGCGAGAGAAGCTGCTGCCCATGATCACGGAGCTGACCGCGCTGCACGCGTTCAAAGAGGTTTTGCTGATCTCCGCGCGTAAGCGGGATGGCCTCGATGCGCTCGTGGACAAGCTCGTCGAATACCTTCCGCAAGGCGAGCGCCCCTTTCCCAAGGACCAGTTCACCGATCAGCCGGAGCGCTTTCTGGCCGCCGAGCTCATCCGCGAGCGCATCCTGATGGAAACCGGCGAAGAGGTGCCCTACGCGAGCGCGGTGGTGATCGAGCAGTGGGAAGAGCCGCCCACGCCGGCCCGGAAGCCCAAGCCAACCGACAAGCTACCGCTGACCCGCATCGCCGCCGCCATCTACTGCGAACGCGAAGGGCAAAAAGCCATCCTGATCGGTAAAGGCGGGTCGAAACTGAAGGCGATTGGTGCTTCCGCCCGCAAGGAGATCGAGCAACTGCTGGGCACGCGTGTGTTCCTCCAGCTGCACATCATCGTCGAAGAAAACTGGCGCGAAAAGCGAGGGTTTCTCGATACGCTCGACTGGCGCAGGCAGCTGGAGGAGCTGGCCGAGCAGAGAACGCGGGAAAACGAAACCTAAGACCCCTGCGCGGGAGGCGGCCACGCTCAGCCCCGACCAGCGGGAGGGCCACGCGAAGCTGAATACCTGCCCCGAAGGGGCCGCCGGCCGCGCAGGCGGTTTCCAAAGCTGTATCGCCAGGCCTAAGCCCACTCCCCCGCGCGCATCACCGGCTCCCGCTCCCCGCTCGCGGTCACTCCGTCGATATCGAGCTTGCCCGAGCCGATCATCCAGTCCACGTGGATCAGGCTTTCATTTGCCCCGCGTGCGGCCAGCTCGTCCGGCGAGGCTGTATCGCCTCCCTTCAGGCAGGTGGAGTACGCCTGGCCCATCGCGATGTGCGAGGCCGCGTTCTCGTCGAACAGCGTGTTGGAAAACAGAAGACTGCTGGCCGCGATCGGGGAAGAGTGCGGCACCAGCGCCACCTCGCCGAGCCGGGAGGCTCCTTCATCGGTCGAAAGCATGCGTTCCAGAACGGCTTGGCCGTTCTTCGCGCGCGCTTCCACCACGCGGCCGCCCTCGAAGCGCACCGCGATCTCCTCGATCAGTGTGCCCTGGTAGGAAAGCGGCTTGGTCGAGAGCACCGTTCCCTGCGCCCGGCCTTTGTGCGGCGTCGTAAACACCTCTTCGGTGGGGATGTTCGGTAGGCAGTTCACCCCGTTGAGCGCTGTTGTCCCGCCGCCCATCCACAGGTGCCCGTCCGACAGGCCGATCTCCAGGTCGGTGCCCGGGCCCGCGTACCGGAGCGCCTGGTAGCGCTTCGCGTTCAAACGCGCCGCGCGCTCCTGCAGGTGCGCGCTGTGCAGCTTCCAGGCGGCGACCGGGTCAGCTCCGTCAATGCGCGAAGCGCGAAAGATCGCGTCCCACAGCATTTCGATTGCGGTCTCTTCCGGCTCGCCCGGGAAAACCGTGCGCGCCCAGGCGGGGGTCGCCGCAGCCACGATGGACCAGTTGATGGCGTGCTTGGTGATGAGTTCGAGTGCGGGGCGGCTCGCCTTGGAGGTCGCGATATTCGCCCGCGAAACCTTGCCGGGATCCTGCCCGGCGAGCAGCGCAGGGTTGCCGCCGGTGATGCCCAAACGCGCCGCCCCCGCGCGATAGGCCGCGGCGATCCCGTCGTAGAGCCACGTCGCGGCGTGATCAAAACTTGCGTCGGGCGCGTACTCGAAGCGGGCCAGGGTTGCTTCGTCGTCCACATACATGGTGGTGACCAGCGACGCGCCCGCGCGGTAGGCGTGCTCCGTGATGCGGCGCACCAGCGGCATCGCTTCCACGGGTGCGGTGATCAGCAGCTCCTGCCCGGAGCGCAGGCCCAGCCCGGCTCCCACGGCAACACGGGCAAAGGTATCGAGCCTGGCGCTTTGGGCGGCATTTACGGTGGTAGACGGCGACGGGGAGATAGCGGAAGAACTCATAGCCACTACTGTACCGCCTTGAGCGCGGCCCAGGAGGCCTCGTTTATGACCTCACGCGACGGAGGATGGAGGCCGATGCCGAGAGCGTCACGCTGAGACCCAGTAACACCCAAAAGATGCTCGGCAGCCCGGCGGCGTGAGCCAGCAAACCCAGCAGGGGCGGCCCCACCAGCAGCCCGGCATAGCCCACACCGACCGCGGTCGAAAGGCCTTCGCCCGGCGCGCAGCCCGGCACCGTAGCCGCCGTGCGATACAGTACCGGCGAGGCATTCGCGAGGCCCGCGCCGGCCAGCGCGAACCCCACCAGGACGAGCCACAGCGGATGCGCCAGCAGCAGGAGCAGCAGCCCCGCCGCGCTTACAGCTCCGCCAAGCCGCAGCGCCCGCAGCTCGCCCAGGCGGCCCACCACGGTATCGCCGGTAAAGCGCCCCAGTACCATGAACGCCGCGAACGCGGTGTAGCCGTAGCCCGAAGCTCCGCTCACGAGGTGCCGCACGTTGCGGAGCAGCAGGGCGCTCCAGTCGCCCATCGCCCCTTCGCTCACCATGGTGGAAAAGCAGAGAATGCCGAGGGTGAGTAGACGGGGGTCGGGCATGCGAAAGCGTTTCTGGTCCGCGGGCGCGGGCTGGTGCTCCGCCGCGTGGTGAGCGTCCTCGACCCGCTTTGGAAACATGAACGGCGCGACCGCCAAGACCATCAGCACCAGCATCGCGCCGAAGCTCGGCACCAGGATGCGGTCCGGAACCCCCCGCGCCATCAGGACGCTCTGGATGCCCGCGCCCGCAAAACAGCCGACGCTGAACACCGCGTGAAACATGGAGATGGTGCGCCGCCGGAGCAGCGCTTCCACGATGACGCCATGCGAATTCATAGCGACGTCCATGCCGGCTGCGTTCAAACCCGTGAAAAACAGGACGGCGACCAGCAGCTTGATCGACGGCAGCAACACGGCGAGCGAAAGCAGCGCGGGAAACATTAAACCGGTTGTGATGGCTACAGTCTTCGAGCCGAACCGGCGCAGGAGCGGCCCGGAAACCGGCATGGCGCACAAGGCACCGATCCCGGCCGCGAGCAGGATATAGCCGAGCTGGGCTGGGTTGAGCCCGAGCGCCTGCGCCCGCTCCGGGATGTGCGGCACCCAGGAGCCCACTGCCGCCCCGTTGACCAGAAACAGCGTTGCCACAGCCCACTGCGCCCGCCGGGCCGCTTGCGTGGAGACCGCAACCGCCGGAACGGGCAGCGGCCCGAGCCCGCTCTGGGGAATATCGGAGATTTCTTCTAGCATGGTTCAGGTTCCAGGCGGCTGGCGGGGCGGCTTGTCCTTGCGGCGGAAAGGCGCACGTACACTGGCCTGTATGGAGTTTACGACGAGCCTGCGGGTGCGCTACTCGGAGACCGACCAGATGGGAGTGGTTTACCACGGGAACTATTTCACGTGGTTCGAGGTGGGGCGCGTCGAGCTTCTGCGCTCGCTCGGTCACTCGTATGTTGCGCTTGAGGCAGAAGGATGCGGCCTCCCGGTGATCGAGGCCACCTGTCGCTACCGCCAACCCGCGCGGTATGACGATCTGCTGACGTTGGAAACCGCCGTCAAGGCGCTCCGCGGCCCGGTTGTGGTGTTTGCCTACGTGCTGCGGCGGGACGGGGTATTGTTGGCCGAAGCCGAAACCAGGCACGTCGCCGTGGATCGGGCCATGCGGCCCCGCCGCCTCCCGCAGATTTACTACGAAGCCCTCCGGCGCATTCTGGCCTGAGTAGGGGTCCTCGTCCGCAGCTCGGCGGGTTTGAAACCGGGGCCTCGGATTCCCGATATGCCCAGAACCTGTCTCTACACTTCGGTGGAGCGCGGCAGCACCGCGGGCGCAGCCGCAGAAGCGCGCCCCATCGCCGGAACAACATTTTTCTGCAAATCGTGGTGCAGCGAGTACAGCGCGAGCTCGAGCCGGTCGGAAACGCCAAGCTTGTCGTAGATCTTGCGGAGGTAGTTCTTGATGACCTGCTCGCTGGTCCCGATGTGATGCGCGATTTCCTTGTTGCGCTTGCCCTGGCTGATATAGGTGATGATCGTAATTTCCTTGGGGGAAAGCCGGGGCGCGGCTTTGGCCGTGATGCCCTGCGTGGCCTGGAGCCGGTAGGCCTCGATCAGGAGTGTGAGCGACTGGTTATCGATCCAGGTTTCGCCGGCCGCGACCTTGCGGACGCAGCGCAGGAGCAGGTCCGGCGAGATCGAGCGGGAAATGGTGCCACGCACCCCATTGCGGTACAGCTCGATCATGCGGGTTTCATCGGCGATTGCGCCTTGCACGATCATCTTGATCGGCGTGGGGCCGGCTTTGACCAGCTCCAAAACGAATTCGGTGTGGCCGCCCAGCATGTTCCAGTCCAGCAGCAGGACGTCGGCCGCGTGCTGCTTGAGCGTGGAGCGGAGGCTCGCCATGCTGTCGGCCTGCGCGATGACGTGGATGTCCGGCTCCGCAGCGAAGACCTTGCTCATGCCCACGCGGAAGATCGCCTGGCCGTCGGCAAGGATCACCCGCACCGGATTTTCTCTGTGCGCTACGGAAGTATTGCCGGGCTGCGAAGCAGGCGCACCGACAGCCGCCTGTGGGCGCGGGTAGGATTGCGGGTAGGACGGTGTTCCATTGGACTGGGTCGGCTGCGCGGCACTTGTTGAAGCCTGGCCGGCGGGTGCCCCAAGGGGGCCGCTCGCGCGTATTTTGTCGTTGATGGGGATCATGGGGTGTAACTCGCCCTCCACGCTTTCCTGTCCGCTACTGAAACCGGTATTCGTCAATTACCGCCGCGACAAAGCAGGAGCCGTCTTCCTGATACGTCCGAATTACGTGGCCGGCGCAATGGATTGCCGCAGTGGAGTTATCCATAGTGACTTCTTTCGGCACTTGCAGCAAGAACTCCAGTCCGGCGTCTCCCGGAATGCTACACGGCATGCGCAATAAAACGCCATTATGGGAAATATTCACGGTGACTGCCTCTACCTGCTCGCCGTTCACCATCACCAGTACGGGCAGGTGCACTGGAAAACGTACCGCGCTGCGAAGCTCTTCCCAAACCATTGATCTGTGCTCGCCTTCACCGAAAAGTCAAAAAAGCCGGAACGGGCCGACTGGCTCGCGCCACAGCGCTCTTTTCCCGCTGGGGCTGCGAGTGACGCGGACGCAACTGGTCATTCCGCAATCCAACACATTCTATACCCGCTGCCTAAGCCCAGCGCCAGCCCAAACACACTCGAGCCGCGTGCTATTCCCGCTTCGGGAATACTTCGGTGTAGATGTCCCGGAAAAGAACAAACCCGGACCATGAGGACTGGCAGCCGCGCTCGCGAAATGCACCCGTGTACACTCAGGGCGTCTCCGCTTTGGTCTCCGGCAATGGCCCACGCGGACATCCTTCATGGCCGATCGACCCCTTTCTTCAAGTCCCAGCCGGCACCTCCAAACGCTTCTGCCGGCGCAGCGGCACGCCTTTCTTGCAGCCTTTCTGGGCTGGATGCTCGACAGCTTCGATTATTTTCTCTTGGTCTTTTCCATCCCGGCGATCGCGGCCGAATTTCACGCGGGAACGGCCGCCATCGCCGAGGCCTTGTTCCTCACACTTGCTTTCCGGCCTGTTGGAGCGCTCCTGTTCGGCGCGCTCGCTGAGCGCTACGGCCGCCGCCCTATTCTGCTGTTAAACATCGCTTCGTTCGGCACATGCGGCCTCCTGTCGGCGTTTGCGCCCAGCCTCCCGGCGTTTCTCGCGCTCCGGGCGCTGTTTGGGGTCGCCATGGGCGGCGAGTGGGGCGTCGGCGCGGCGCTCGCCTTTGAAAGCCTACCCGCGGAAGGCCGAGGTTTCTACTCCGGGGTTTTGCAGCAGGGCTATTCAGCCGGTTCGCTTCTGGCTTCGGTGGCGTTTGGGCTCCTGATCGGCCCGCTTTCGCGGCTCCATGTGGGCGGGCACGTTGCGGGCTGGCGCGGCTTGTTCATCGCGGGTTCCTTGCTGCCCGCTTTGCTGCTCATCTATATTGCGCGGTGGGTGGAGGAGTCGCCCGCTTGGCGCGCGGGCGTGCAGCGATCTGCTCCCGCGAGCGGATTCACTTGGTATACAGGGCTGCGCCGGTACAGCGGCATTTTCCTCTATTTGGTGCTGCTCATGACTGGCTTCAACGCTCTTTCGCACGGCTCCACCGACCTGTACCCGACCTTTCTCATCCGGAGCCGACACGCCGGCGCGCACGAAGTCAGTCTCCTTGGAACCCTCTTCAGCATCGGCGCGATCGCGGGCGGGATCACATTCGGCGCGCTTTCGGAGCGCTGGGGCCGCAAGCGCGCCATCATCACAGCCGTGCTGCTTGCCATCCCTTGCATCCCCTTATACGCACTCGCGCACTCGCTTCCCTTGCTCGCACTGGGGAGTTTTCTGATGTTGTTTGCCGTCCAGGGCGCTTGGGGCGTGGTTCCGGCCTACCTGAATGAGCTGTCACCCCCGCCCGTCAGGGCGACATTTCCCGGGCTTGTTTACCAGGTGGGCAATCTCCTTGCATCACGGATCAACGTTGTGCAGGCGAAAGCCGCGGAACACATAGGTTCGCTTGGGCCCGTGCTGGCCATTACGGTTCTCGTCGTGGCCCTGTATGTGGCGGGGCTGGCGTCCCTGGGAAGAGAATCGCGTGGAACAGCACTGAAGTAATCGTGCGAGCGCGCAAAACTAATGCACAATATGGGTATCGATCGCGCGCAAAGGAGGGCCGCCGGTGCCCCGCGTCCACTTTCATCAGCAGTTAGCGCAGCTTAAGGACAAGCTGCTGGCCATGGCCGCGCTCGCGCAGCAGGCGCTCGAGCTTTCCGTTGAAGCATTTCTGACGCGTGACGGAAATCTTTGCCAGTATGTCCGCGAAAACGAGACCGCCATCAATCTCGCGCAGCGCGAGGTGGACGAGATGAGTTATGAGCTGCTGGCGCAGGAGCAGCCCATGGCCATCGATCTGCGATTCATCCTCGCGGTCATCAAAATCAACGGCAATCTCGAACGGATTGGCGATCAGTCGATGAGCATCGCCGAGCGGGCACTGGCGCTTAACGCGATGCCGCCCGTGGACAATCCGGCCGACATCGCCGGCATGCGGGAGATTGCCCGTTCCATGATCCGGGGGGCGCTTCAAGCGTTGCTGGACGGGGATTCTAAGCTCGCCAACCAAGTCGTCGAGATGGATGATGAGATCGACCGGCTCAACCGCGAAGCCCACGAGCGGCTCATCGGCCTCATCTCCGCGAGGGCCGAAGTGGCGGAACAGTCATTGAATACCATCATCATCTCGCGCAACCTGGAGCGCATCGCGGACCACGCCGCGAACATAGCAAGCGACGTTATCTTCTGGGTCGACGGCGCGGATATCCGCCACCGGCAGCTGATGCCGCCGCCCAGGCCGGCCGCTGCCGTGGCCGCCGCCGTAAACTAAGGGCATGGGAGCGACGGTACTCGACGGGAAAGCGCTTGCGGGTGAGCTGGAACTGGAGCTGAAACAACGTGTCGCGCGATTGCGCGCGGCGGGCTCCCCTCCACCCGTGTTGGCCACCATCCTTGTCGGTAACGACCCTGCCTCGGCGACCTATGTCCGCATGAAAGGCAACGCGTGCCGACGCGTCGGCATGGAGTCGCTGCCGATTTCCCTCCGGGAGGGGACCGGCACGCGCGAACTGCTCGGGATCATTGACGAACTCAACCGCGACCCGCGCGTCCGGGGCATTCTCCTGCAGCATCCCGTGCCCGAGCAGATCAACGAGCGGGAGTGCTTCGACCGCATCGCGCTCGATAAGGATGTGGACGGGGTCACGAGCTGGGGTTTCGGGCGTATGTCCATGAAGGAACCGGCGTTCGGCTCGGCGACCCCGGCCGGCATCATGCGGCTGCTCCAGCACTACCGCATCCCATTGCACGGCAAACGCGCGACCGTGATCGGACGCAGCGCCATTCTGGGCCGCCCTATGGCCACTATGCTGGACCATGCGAACTGCACCGTGACTTTGACGCACCGATATACGGCCGACCTCGAGCGCCACCTGCGCAATGCGGAGATTATCGTCGCCGCGCTGGGCAAGCGCGAATACATCCGCGCCGGGTGGCTCGCGGACGGCGTCGTTGTGGTGGACGCCGGATACCATCCCGGGGTGGACGGTGCCCCAGGCGCGGGAGACGTCGAGCTGTCGCCGGAGCTGCGCGCGCGGGCGGGCGCCTACACCCCCGTGCCCGGCGGCGTGGGACCCATGACCATCGCGACTCTGATGGCGCAAACGGTCGAGTCGGCCGAGCGCGCGGCGGAGATGGACGTTGCTGCCGAGCTTGCCCGCTAAATATCCCGCTCGCTGTACCAAAGCAGGGCGTGCTTGCGTCTTCCGGTGTCTTGAGCGAAAATATTCGTGCTTGAGGAAGTAGCTCCGGAAGAGGGCTTGGTTCTCCCGGAGCGTGAGTACTACCTCAAACGAAGCAGTACGAGAACCAGTACGACGATTGCCATCACCAGTCGCCAATCCAGCGCGACGGTGATGAACAACCGGAACGGGGACGATTCAACGTCTTTGTTCACCAGTCACTCACCTCCTCACCTCGGTTACGGCCCCGGGTCGCTCTAACGACCCGGAGGCCGCCCGATCCAGTTACCGCTCACAAGCTCGGCAAGAAAGTTTCTTCAGCTTACAAGCCTTTCCGGCCCGTAGGCCGGTTCCACGTTACTTCCGGCATGGCGCTTCTCTTGCACGCGTCCCTTCGTGTGTGCGCTCTTTCGTGTTACCGTCGCAGTGGGCGGCTGCCTTTTGCGTCATCGTTTATGAAGAAAACCATCCGGCACACCTCCAAGGTCATCCCGATCGCCTTAAGCCTGGCACTCGGATCTTCCCTCGTCCTCGCGCAGAAAAGCTCCCAAACGAGTGCCCAATCCTCGATTCAGCTCGACCCGGCGCGCACGACCATCCGCTTCAGCGCGGGCACGGTACGCCACGTCCACGGCACGTTCCAGCTAAAGAAAGGCCTGTTCGCGATCGATCCCAAAACCGGCGTGGCCCAGGGGGAAATCCTTGTTGACGCGAGCTCCGAAAAGAGCGACGATGCGAAGCTCGACAAGACCATACAAGGAAAGGTTCTGGAAGTGGGCAAGTACCCCGAGATCTTTTTCCATGCGGAAAAAGTGTCAGGCTCGCTGCCTGCCAAAGACGGCGAAAGCTACATCAAGCTCGGGGGTTCCATAAACATTCACGGGGCCGACCACCCCCTGATTGTGGACCTAGACACAAGCCAGGTGGGAAATGATGTCACGTTCCGCACCACTTTTGTCGTTCCCTATGTCGACTGGGGTATGAAGGATGCAAGCACACTCTTTATGCGGGGCCGCAAGGTCCGGATCACGATTGAAAGCCACGGTACGGCTGCGAGCGCGAGCTCTGGCCTGTAGCCTCTTCGGTGGCGTGCTGCTTGCCGCGGGCTGCACCAGCCATCGGGCACAAACGCCCGACGAGCGGCTTCGTTCGCAGGCGGCACAGGACGCCCGGGCGGTCCACCACGACCTTAAAGAAGCCGGCAAGGACGCCAAGCAAGCCTTGGGGAAGGCCGGTCGGGAAACTCGGGATATTGTTGCCGGCGCGCGGGAAGGTTGGCGCGAGGGCGCCGCGCGGGATGGGGCGCTTGTCGGCTCGGGTGCCCATGCGCGGTTGGATATCAACCGGGCCTCGGCTGCCGATCTCGAAAGGCTGCCGGGCGTGTCCGCCTCGTCGGCCCGGAAGATTGCCGCCGGCCAGCCTTATGGCAGCACAAAGGATTTAGTCAAACGCGGGATTTTGAGTGAAAGCGAGTACACCCGCATCCACGATCGCATCACGACGCGGTAGGCAGCTGCGACCCATTCCGCGCCAAAGCATCGTATAGGGAAGCACACACCCCAGTGAGCCCTTGCGCTACACTGGGCGCTAAAGCCAGTTTCAAAAGGGAGGCACTCGCGATGGCGACTGCAACGGCTGTACCGGCAAGCACCGAATTTCAAACACCCACAGCGGTTTCGCTTACCCCGGCCGCAACCGTCAAAGTGCGCGAAATCATGGCCACTCAGGATCCCTTGCCCGCCGGCTTGCGGATCGGCGTGGTCGGCGGGGGCTGCTCGGGATTCCAATACTCTATGTCGTTTGAAAACCAGGCCGGCATGATGGACAAGGTGCTCAGCTTCGAAGGGCTCAAGGTGTTTGTCGACGCCACGTCCATGATGTACCTGAACGGCTGCGTGGTGGACTATGTGGAAACGCTCGAAGCAGCGGGGTTCAAGTTCGAAAACCCGACCGTGAAAAGCACGTGCGGCTGCGGATCTTCCTTTAGCGTGTAGTTCTACGACGCGCAGTGAGAACCCGCCTGAAAGGGCGGGTTTTCTGCTTGGAGCCGACCGTCCGGACAGCTAGAGCCGTTCTTCGAATGCAAGCTCCATCCATACGTTGACGCGCGCATATGGCATCGGCGGCAGCGTTTCGGGCGGCACGTGCTGAAAGCCCATCGACTGGTAAAGACCCACCGCGGAGGGAAGCTTCGTGCTGCTACCCAGGAACAGAGATCTCGCGCCGAGAAG
The DNA here is from genome assembly GCA_965218545.1 of Acidobacteriaceae bacterium. Classification (GTDB taxonomy): domain Bacteria; phylum Acidobacteriota; class Terriglobia; order Terriglobales; family Acidobacteriaceae; genus EB88. Next base: position 301,394 of record CBDCLB010000004.1, read on the forward strand.
CCTGGCGTGAGCAATTGCGTGGCCCAGGAGAAGCCGCCCGTATCCTCGCCCGCGTAGATGGGGAGTTACGGCCATCTTCGAAAGCTCATAAACCCCTCCCCCAAGGGGCTCGAGCGCCACGCAGCCTATAGCTGCGCCTTCCAAGTACAAGAGAAAAACCTGGCCGCCTTTGCGCAGGATCGTGCTTTCCGGCTCGTTGAGCGTGGCGATGTCCTTCGGCTCGAGTGTGAAATGGCGGGCAATCCACTCCTCGTTCAAGGTACGGAATGCGGCGGCATCCTCGCCGGGAAGCAGCGGGCGAACCTCAACCTGCGCCGCCGGAACCAGCGGCTCCTTTTCTGGACTTGCTGCTGCTTGGCTGGTCATAAAGTACCTCGTGAGACCAGTGTGTCGCCACTTTATCTTGATGTCCAATATCTTGTTCGATCTGATTAGAATCGCCGAGGTATGGATCATGAGATCGAACTGCGCCATCTCCGCTACTTCGTCACTGTGGCCGAGGAACTGCACTTTGGCCGCGCGGCGCAGCGCTTGCACCTTTCCCAGCCGCCGCTTTCGCAGCAGATCCGCAGGTTGGAAGAGCTGCTTGGCACAGCGCTGTTCGTGCGCACATCCCGGTCCGTGCGCTTGACTGCCGCTGGAGCAGCCTTCCTGGAGCGGGCGCGCCGCACACTGCGCAGCGTTGAACGCGACCTGGAGGAGACCCGCAGGATCGGGCAGGGCGAGGTCGGGTCGCTGCACGTCGGCTTTGTCGGCTCGGCCATGTTGACCACATTGCCCCGTATTTTCACCTCCTATCGCGAGGCACATCCGGGGGTGCGGCTGCACCTTCACGAATCTTTTACCTCGCGGGTTATCGAAGGCCTGGAGAGCGGCACCCTCGATGCGGGCATTTTGCGCGACGGGGACGACGTGCACGCTTTGCAACGAACGCCGTTGTTTTCGGAGCGCTACGTGGCGGTTCTTCCGGCGGCGCACCCTTGCGCGGGGCATACGAGTCTTTCGCCGGCGCTGCTGCGCGATGAGCCTTTCGTGTATTACCCAAGGAGCGCCGGAGCGCGTGCGTTCGAGAAGCCAATGACCCTGTTCGAGCAGCATGGGTTTCGCCCGCAAATCGTTCAGGAAGCCTCGCACTGGCTGACCATCCTGCGACTGGTTGGAGCCGGTCTTGGAGTTTCAGTCGCGCCCGCCTGCGTCCAGCACATCGCTTCGCCGGAAGTGGTGTGCCTTCCGCTGCGAGACGCGAAGGTGGAAAGCGCAGTGGAACTGGCTTATATCAAAGGGGATGCCCGGCCTGTCGTAGAGCGCTTTGTGCAAATCGCGAGGGCGGTGGCGTTGGAAAGAAGTCCCTAGGGAAATGCTTGAGGCTGGGCAGCGCGACGGTTGCTCTGGCGATCTTCCTTGTAGGCCGAAGCTACCGAGGCGAGCCGAAGCCGCCGGGAAATGAATTGCTGCCGGAGCCTGATCCAGAGCCCGACCCTGACCCAAATCCCGACCCTGACCCAAGGCCTGACCCCGCGCCCGCGCCCGCGGAACCGAAACCTCCGGCGAAGGGCGAGCCTGAGTTCCCGGTGCCGGTGCCGGTGCCGGAGCTTCCTCCGAAACCGGAGCCGCTGCCAAAGCCGGAGCCGGAACTGCCCCCGAAACCGGAAGCGCCGCCAAAGCCTGAACCGGACGCCCCGCCGAGGCCGGAAGAGCCATTCTGGTTGCCGAACCCGCTGCCACCGAGGCCGCCGCCGTTGACCCCGCTTACCGTACTCCCGCCGCCGCCCGCGAGATTGCTCACAGCCTGCGCCTGTTCCTCGACCGGATCGTACACAAACTCCCACTTGTTGTAGTGGTCCTGAAGACGATACGCGACCTCGGAGGGCTTGTCGCTCGGCAGGGTCACGCCGACAATGGCGCCTCCCGAGCCGCCGTTGAAGCCTAATGCCGTGGTTCCATTGCTGCCGCTGCTCCCAAAACCCGAGAGCCCGCCCGAAGCCGGTGTTCTGCTTGACCCGCCCCCAAAACCCGAGCTCCCGCCAAAGCCCGATGCCGCGCTGCCGGTCGCTCCGGCGCTTCCGCTTCCCGTTGCCCCACCATTGGTTCCGTCGGTTGAGTCGCCGGCATACAAGCCGCCACCCCCGGAGGCCGCGCCGAAACCGGGGCTGCCGGAACCGAGCGCCCCCGCCCCGCCGCTGTTTGAGCCGAAGCCGCTTGCTCCGCCGGTGCCAAAGCCGGCTCCGCCGCCGAAACCGCTGTTGCTGCCTCCCGCGCCAAAGCCACTGCTGCCTGGGCTGCCAAGGCTGCTGCTGCCGCCCGCGCCGAAGCCGCTGCTTCCCCCGTTGGACCCGATCGGCGTCGCGCCCGCGATAGAGCTCGAGCTCGACCCGGCGAGCGGCTTGCCGAAAAAGCCCAGCGGACGGACGTGCGCTTGCCCGAAGTGAATCATCTTCCAATCGTCCTTGCCGGTCAGCGGATCGAGGTAGCGCTTGCGGAGAAAACGAATGTCGTTGGTTTTAACCAGCTGGTCCATGGAGGTGGGATAGCTGTTGAACTTTTTGTAGTAAAGGCGGATTGCCCGCTTGTACTGCTCGCCCCGGTGCACCGCCTCGATCTCCCGGTCGCGCCGGATGGACGCGGCGACCTTGGGGGCGGCGACCGCGAGCGAAAGCGTAATGAGGAAGACGAAGAAAAGCACGGCCAGGAGCATATAGCCGTCTTCTCCGCCCGCCTTGGGTCGCCGCCTCATCAGTTCTGCACCAGCGGGAGGGTTTGGGTATTGTGGTAAGGCAGGTCTTCCACCTGAATGGAACTTGGCTCGATGCTGATGACCCGGTACCGGTGGCTTACGACGTCGCCCTCGGAGGCGACAAACACATCATCGCCATGCGTGAGGAATGCCCGGCGTGTGCCGTTCGGCCGTGAGGCATAGCCGAAGAAGTGCAGATCGATGGGCGGCGGTGGGGGCGGTCCTGTATTTACCGCGACCTGCTGCTGCTCGGAGGGTCGCACCGGTGCTTTGACCTGCTCGATCGGTGGGGGTGGCGCGGAGTTCTGCGAGAAGATGTTGCGGCCCGAACCCGTGTACAGGTAGTTTTCGTTTTCGGCCATCAGCTCCGGGTGCAACGCCGGATCGAGCGATGCATTCGCCGGGGCCGGTGTACTGCCCGCTCGCGCGGTAGCAGGCGCTGCTGCGGCCACCGGGCGCACAGGCGCGGGTGCCGGCGGGGGCGCAGCCGCAGGCCCGCCGAAGATGGTATTGAACGCGAGCGCCACGACGACAACGCCCAAACCGGCCGCGACCGCGACCTTTTTCTTATCTCCCGTGCCCGCTCCCGTGAAACGCGCCATTACTCGACCTCCCCGGCGGCCGCGCCACCCGTTTGGAGTAAAGCCGGTGCCGGGGTGTCGGAGCGCATAAACGTGATCATGCGCATGCGTAGGTTTACGACACCGCCCTGCTGCCCGGTAAGCGTGACGGAGCGGATGATAAAGAATGCGTGATTCTTGTCGCGTTCCACGTCGTTGATGAAGTGCATGATGGGGGCGTACTCGCCTGTGACGTTGGCGTCAATGCGCAGCTCGACCAGGCCCGGGATGGCCGGCGCCGGCGTATAAGCGGCGCGGCTCAAACGAACATGGTTGCGGGCGGTGAGCCGGCCCAGTTCCGTCACCACGCCGGAATCGCTCGCCGGGATGCGCGCGTCCACAAACTCGCCGGCAGCGGCTCGCGAGTGGGTCAGCTGCGCGGGCAGGCTTCCCAACCGTCCGGCTTGCGCCTGCAGCTGCGCGTAGGAGCGCACATCAGTGGTGTACTCCGCCGTTTGGTCGCTGTGGCCCCGATGCCAAGCGACGATTAGCTTTGTACCCAGCACAAGGTCGAACACCAGGAAAAGCACCACCGCCGCGAGGTGGAGATTGAGCGTGGTGAGGATTTGGGAACGGACAGACCGGCGCGTCATTGCCGTTCCCCCAAGGGTGGCGGCAACTTGTGCAAGCGGGGCCCATACGGGGTGGCCAACCGCCGAGGCTGGGCGGTTGGGGGTGCTTGGGGATTGATCACCTGTGCCGGGGCTGCGGGCGCGGCCTCATGGTGCGGAAAGGTTGTGCGGGGCCGCGAGGCCCGCTCGTGGTGCGTGTTCGGGAGCGGCCGGTAACCGGAGATGATGTCGAAAGTGACGTCCGCTGGGCCGCTGGTGGGCAGGCTCACGTTGCGGGCACCACCGGTGGTCTGGTTCGCCAGCGCCTCAGAAACAAGCCGCGGGGCGACAAAGTAGCGTGAGCGTTCGAGGTTGTGCACCAGATCGACAGCGCGTTCACGGGCCCCGGTCACCCGCATCCGGATGGTCACATTGCCGTCGGGCGCGACCACAGGATCGATCGCCTGCACTTGGACGCCGTAGGGAAGGGTTTGTTCGAGATCGCTCATGGTGGCGGTCCAGGAGAAACTTTTGCGCCGGAACTGATTGTTGAGAAAATCCGCCTGCGTCAGAACCTGGGCGTTGGGGCCCTCAGTGGCCAGGGCGCGATCCCTTGCCTGCTGGCGGCGCAGGAGCGCGATGTTGCTTCCGAGCTGGTTGACGCGCGCTTCAGCCACCCCCGCCCTGGTTTGCGCGGTGTGGAGAACCAGGAGCATCGGCAGGGCAAGCACGGCGAGAATGACGGCAGCCACGCGCAAACGGGCATACACCGGGCGTAGCTCTAGGTAGGGCCGGGTCGCGAGATTGAGGGTGATATTCATGCGTTCAGGAGCGCTCCCGTGACTGGCGCGAGAAGAGAGCGGGGGACCGCGCGCGAAGGCGACTCCGGCGGCGCGCCCAGCTCGCGTACAGCGATCCCCGGCTCGCCAAGCAGGGTGCCGAACAGCTGCGCGGTGCCGGGGCCAATGTAAAACAGCTCCGTGGGCGCGGCGGCCAGGGTGTCTTCAAAATAAGCCACGGCGACGGAAACGCTCTGCCGGATGTCGTGCTCTTCTTCCCGTTCGCGGGCTTCGGCGCTCCGGGGCAGGCGCGCGGGGCCGTCGGACATAGATGGCTCCTCCGCGCCGCCGAAGTCGAGCGCGCGATGGAGGAGGATATCCTGCCCGCGCAGGATGGTGGTGGTCAGCGTGTTGCCATTGCGATTCACGACGAGGGCCGGTTCCGCGCCGGCCAGCGGCAAGGCCGCGAGTGTGCTCGGCAGCACCACGCCTGGCAGGAACCCCGCCTCCCGGACCAGGCCTTCATACTCGGTGAGGACCTCGCGCGGGATCACCACGACCAGAACCCGCACCCCTTCCGGCCCCGCGCCCATGGTTTGCCAGGTAATCGCGGCGTTTTCCGTTTCAAACGGCACCAGCTTGCGCAAACGGAAGCGCAGGATCTGGAGCGCTTCGGCCTGCTTGGAAGGCAGCGCGTCAAAGTCCAGCAGCAGCACGCGCACAGCGGCGTCCGGGACGATGAGGGTGAGCGCGCGATTCGCCGGGAGGCTCCGTCCGCCCGGCAAGGCGCGGCCGCGCTCAGCCACGGAGCTCACCGCGGCGCGCACGGCGGCCACGATCGGGGGGCGGTCCATCACATTTGCCGTCCGACAGCCGGGCTGGAGCGCTGGGCCGGGTATGGGCGCAAACTGCGTCAGGAGGCCGGAGGCTGGGTCTTGCCGCGCCGCCAGAACGCCGTAGGGCGAGATTTCGCAGGCCAGCGCCGGGCGCAGATTGATGCCGGGGAAAAGCAGGGGCAGCTTTTCAAGCATAGGCGCTCCCTTCTTTGGAAGACCAAGAACCGTCCCGCCTCAAATTACTCGCCGAGCATCGCGAAGCCCACGGATGCCTGTTCCGCAAAGACGAGAACCCGCCGCGAAGTGGCCGCCAGCCGCGCAGGCGGCTTTGCTTTGAAAAATGCCGCACTACCGCCCCGCCTCGATAAACGTCACTTTGTTGATCTCTTTCAGCGTCGTCAGTCCGCGCCGCACCCGATCCAGCGCCGACTCGCGCAGGAACTGCATCCCCTCAGCTTGCGCCAGCTTGCGCACCTCGGAGGCCGGTTTCTTGTCCAGGATCATCTCGCGGATGGGGTCGGTCAGGTCCAGCAGCTCGTGAATCGCGGTCCGGCCGCGATAGCCCGTGCCGCCGCACTCAATACAGCCGCGGCCGTCCTTGAACTCGAAATTCCGCCACTCCGCCGGGTCCAGGCCCGACACGTCGAGCTCGGCGTCCGAGTAGCTGGTCGAATAGCTGCAGTGCTCGCAGATCATGCGCACGAGCCGCTGGGCCAAAATGCAGTTGAGCGCGGAAACGAAGTTGTAGGCTTCGACGCCCATGTTGAGGAACCGGCCCAACACGTCAACGACGTTGTTCGCGTGGACGGTTGTAAACACCAGGTGGCCTGTAAGCGCGGAGTTGATCGCGATCTGCGCCGTTTCCTGGTCGCGGATTTCGCCGACCAGGATTTTGTCCGGGTCGTGGCGCAGAATGGACCGCAGACCGCGCGCGAAGGTCAGGCCTTTTTTCTCGTTGACCGGGATCTGCGTGATGCCGCGTATCTGGTACTCGACGGGATCCTCAATGGTGATGATCTTGTCCTCGTCGGACTTGATCTCATTGAGCGCGGCATAAAGCGTGGTGGTCTTGCCGGAGCCGGTCGGGCCCGTGACCAGCACCATCCCATAGGGCTCGCGGATGTAGCGGCGGAAGCGCCGGAGGTCATCCTCGCCGAAGCCGACAACGTCGAGGGTGAGCGAGCGGAATTTTTCGCTCATCGACTCTTTGTCGAGCACGCGGAGCACCGCGTTTTCGCCATGCACGGTCGGCATGATGGAGACGCGGAAATCGATGAGGCGACCCTTGTAGCGGACCCGGAAGCGGCCGTCCTGAGGGACCCGGCGCTCAGCGATGTCAAGCTCGCTCATGACCTTGATACGCGACAGGATGGTCTGGTGGTGCTCGCGCGCGATGGGGGCCATAGCCGGGTGAAGCACGCCGTCGATGCGGTACTTCACCAGCAGCTGGTCGTCGTAGGTTTCGAGGTGGATGTCGGAGGCGCGTCGCTCAAGCGCTGTGAAAATGGTTGTGTCTACCAGCCGGATAATCGGCGAGATGTCCTCTTCCGAGGTCAGCTTCTCGATCGTGATCGACTCGTCGTCCTGGTCGTTGGCCGAGATGACGTCAAAGGTCAGGCCTTCAGTTGCTTCATCGAGCACACGCTGGGACTGCTCGGTTTTCTTCAGCAGCTCGCTGATCTGCGAGAGTGTCGCGACTTTGGTGACAAGCCGCTGACCCAGCAAGCTCGCGATCTCGTCGAGCACCATCAGGCGGCTCGGGTCTGAAACCGCGATGGCGAGCCGGTCTTCCATCTGCTCGATCGGGACAAAGTTGTAGCGGAACATCATGTCGACGGGCACGGAGCGGAACAGATCGTGCTGGATGCGAAAGTTTTTCAGGTCGACAAACTCGCAGCGATACCGCCGCGCCAGCATCTGCGCGTGCGCCTGCTCATCGAGCTCTACGGGAATCGGGAGTACGGGGGCTTCTGCCATCGGGTGGGTCCGGTCAATACTTTAGCGCAGAGCGCGGCTACTGGTGCTGCTGGAAGTTACTTGCGTTTCCAAGCGAGAAGATCGGGAGGTAGAGAGCAATCAGAATGACGACCACGACCACGCCCATCACGATCAGGATGGCCGGCTCGATCAGCGCGAGCGAAGCCGTGAGCGCGGTTTGGACGTCCTCTTCAAAAAACTCCGCGACCGAGTTGAGCATCTGCGGCAGGGCGCCGGTCGACTCGCCCACCTCGATCATCTCGGTCGAAAGGGCAGGGAAGACGCCGGTTTTGTTCAGGCTGGTCGAAAGCCCCTTGCCTTCGCGCACGCTGGTAACCGAGGAAAACACCGAGCGGGAGATGCGCGAGGACGAGATCGAGCGGGCCGCGGTTTCAAGCGAGGGCACCAATGGCAGGCCGCCGGTGAGCAGGGTGGAAAGCGTGCGGGCGAAGAGCGCGACCTGGTATTTGAGCCAGATGGATCCAAACACCGGCATCTTGATGCGAATAGCATCGATTGTGTCCGCGCCCTTGACTGTCCGGCTCCAGCGAAACAGAAGGTAGCCCACGAGCAGAACTACCGGCAGGACATAAAAGAAGTAGTGCTGCGCCCCCTTGCCGAACGCGAGCAGGCCGAGCGTGAGCGCCGGGAGCTTGGTGCCGACCTGGTCATAGAGAGTCGCAAACTGCGGGATTACAAACGTGATGAGAAAAACAAAGAGCCCGAAAACCAGCGTGATCAGCAGTGCCGGGTAGATGAGCGAAGCCTGGAGCTTTTTACGAAAGGTAAGCGAGATGCGCTGAAACGAAAGATACCGGCTCAGTACCTCTTCCAGATTGCCTGAGCGTTCGCCGGCGAGCAGCGTGACCGTGTAGATGAGCGGAAACCCGCCCTGGGCATCAAACGCGGCCGAAACCGATTCGCCTTGCTTGACCCGCTCGGCGACGTTCTGGAGCTGCGCGGCAAAGGCAGGGTTCTTTTGGCTTGTCGCCAGCATATCGAGCGAGCCCAGGATCGGCAGCCCGGCGCGTATCAGCGTGAGGAACTGCTGGTTGAAGATCAGAAATGTTTCGAGCTTGGCTTTTTTGCGGACGCCAACGCCGCCCTTCGACTTGACGGACAGCACCTGGTACCCCGCCTGGGTGTAGCGCAGGCGCAGCTCATCGGCCGAAGCAGCAGCCTGCACCTGCTCCTGCATGCGCCCACGCTCATCCGCCAGTTTGACCAGAAACTCCGCCATATGCTCCGCTGCCCGGCGTGCCGGGCTCTTTTCCTGTTTCAGCTGTTTCCCGCTAGGGTATCAGGCCTGACATATAGACGGATGCCACAGGATTCCGGCTTACCCGTTACCGCGGTACCGGAGGCGGAATGGCCATATCCGGCTACTCTCGTGCAAGTGGGACCAACCCACACACAGCACAAAGCCCACGTTGCAACGTGGGCTTTGTGTAGAAAGGAGACCCGGGCACGACCCTTAAAAGAATGCCTAGATCCTACTGGCGCGATGTGGCGCCCTTACGTTTACAGCTGCGCCTGAGTGGTGGTTACCGTTCTGCGGATCGTGATCGAACTCGTATTCCTCGATCATCTTTCCAGCAGAGAGCAGAGCACCACGCTTACAATCCGCGGCCAAAGCCTAGCCGCAGAGGCTCCGGTCTTCTTACTTCCATAGTGTCTCTCTCGATTTAGCCCGCGTCAACCGCAAATCACAGATTCCGCCCCGTTTCGGATCACTTGTGTAACTCCTCCGGGTTCAGCTTGCCGATGCGCCCGTGCGGGCCTACTGCCCAAGGCAGGCTAAGAGCGTTCCACTCGCCGCCCTTGGGCGCGTCCGCGGGGGCATGCTCCAGCGGGGACCAGTTATGCCCGTCGTCGCGAGAGATGTCAGAGCCATTCGGGCCGGCCGCGATCCAGAGCTTCAGGCCCGGATCCCAAGCCACGGCGGAACGGTACCCGCCGGGTAGAGTGGTCGGAGCCGTCCAGTGCCGGCCTCCGTCGCGGGTCCAGGCCGCGGTCCCTTGCCGCTCATTCGGCTTGGCGTAGTCGCCGCCGACAGCGATGCCGAGCATCGCATTCCTAAAAGCGAGCGAGAAGATGCCGCTGGAGGCGTTCCCGCTTGCCATCGGTACGGGTGCGCTCGTCCATCCTAGCCAGGGTATTCCGCAGGAGTGTGATGCCGGGTCAACCTGGCCCGCGCATAGGGCGGCCTGAAACGGGGCAGAAGACTGCGGCAGCCGCAGTATGCGGGAATGGGTTGTGCCTAGCCAAATGAAACCGAACCTTGCTACAGCCGAGGAATCGCTGGCCGCGAAAAAGCCTTCGTCGGGCAAAGGTTTCAGGTTTGTGCCGGCTTCCCCGAGCTCCGGATCCACCACCGGCGCCCAGGTCTCGCCGCCGTCGCGGGTTGCGCGAATGCGAAAGGTGAGATAGCCGCTTTCTACTGGATTGCTGCTCCTGATCGGGTCGCCGATGGTCGGGTCGCCAAATAAGAACCCGTGTTGTCGATCGACAAACACGAGTCCGTCAAAGAACCCGCCAGGCTCGCCGTTGATAAAGACGGCTTTCCAGTGCGCGCACCCGTCGGTCGTCTTATAAATCCGCGACAAGCCCCCCGTCCCGCTCGACATCACCACCGCCGTCTGGTCGTCCCACGCCCAAATCGCCCGGAAGTCCAGCTTTTCCGCTCCCGGCGGCGTCGCGCAGTTCTGCCACTCAAACCCCGAGTCCTGCGAGCGCAGCACCGTGCCGTTTGTGCCCGAGGCCCACACCACCCCGCCCCCGACCGCGTGGATGCCGCGCAGGTCGGCCGTGGTTTCGCTCGGTTCAAGCTGCCAAGGAGAAATGTTTTGCGCGGAAGCAGTGACCGGCAACGCGAGCAGCAGCGCAAGGAGGAACCGCATGGGAAACAGCATACGCGCCCCGGCGCAAGCGGCAAGGGTACTGAAGGGTCACATCGGCGGCATCCCGCTCACCACATGCGCTCCCGGCGGCGGAGTGAAGGCAAACGCGCTCGCCGGGGCGGCCACGTCCGCGCGCTCATGGGAAAAATGGAATTCGTTCGCGGCCCCATCCACTTCCTCGATGCGTAGCTCGTGAATCTCCCCATCCGGGCTCGCCGTGACCGCGAGGCGCGCCACCCGGCGCTCCATCCCGCGAGGTACGCCCGAAAGCGTTTCGTCGCCGCCGGCAGCGGGCGAAACCTTGACCTCAAGCAGCTGCTTGGACAACGCGGCATGGCCTAGAAACAGCGCTAAAGGCGAGCGGGGATCCCCATCGCCCGCTTCGAGCTCCTTCGCGGGCACCTTTTGGACTTCGCTTTGCCCCGGCGTGTAAAAGTAGCCGTTTTTCCCGTCAAACACAAACAGCTTGCCCGGCGGATCCGAGTAGGTCCAACGCATCCTGCCTTCGTGGAACCGTCCGCCTCGGGCGAGCAGCAGCGTCCCGCGCTCCACCCGATGCATGCCCATGCCGTCGTACCCCTGGGTGAACTCGACTTCCACCGAGCGCAGCGCATTGTAGTGGGCGTCGATCCTTTGTGCGAGCGCCGCGGCTACCGGCGCTTGCGCGTGCGCGAAAAGCCCGGGCGCGACCGCAGCCAAGACCGCAAAGCAGCCCGCCCTGCGGAGCAAATGCATACGGGAAGCGAAGGACACTACTGCAGGTTTTGCGTGCAATTGGTGCCGCCGGCCGGGTCGGCCTTGACCTCGCCCTGCTGGTCGATGCAGAACCCGCGGTGCCCGGTCTTGCCCACCGCTTGCGGTACCGCGGTCGCTTCATACCCGGTGTACTGGTCCTGGTTGTTGACGCTCACCTTGGTGCAGTTCACGACCGAAAAGGTGTAGCCGCTCTTTTGCCCGGCGGCCAGGTCGCCCTGCAGCACCTGGGCCTGCGTGGGCGAGGGCGCGCCCGCGCTGGTGGAGCCTCCAAGCGCAGGCAGCGAGCAGGCAAAGCCCTGCGCCGGGTAGTTGGTCTGGTACTGGATTTCTGCCTGGTAGATCGCCCGCAAAGACTGGATCGCGGAGGTTTCATTTGCCTGCATCTTCATGCCGGAAAAGTTCGGGATCGCGATCAACATCAGGATCAGCATGATGGAGATCACGATCAGCAGCTCCATCAGCGTAAAGCCGGACTCGGAACCCGGGCGGAAGCCAAAGCGGCGGCGAGAAAAGAACATCATGTGCATGCGACTCCCCGGAACCCCGTCTGGGAAGCAGGGTCTCCGCACAAATCCTACCCGAGCCGGGGCCCTCTGTCAGCCGGAGATTAGGAAGTGGAGTTGCGCCGCGTGGAGTTGCGCCGCAAGGATCGCCCCCGCTGCAGCCTGGGAAGTGCCAGCGCGGGGAGTTGCTCTTTTGATTGAGCGGCGCCTCCGGCCTGTGCCACCATACACCTATGCAGGCCGACGAGGTGATCACAATCCTCCGCGCTCACGAGGCCGAGCTCAAAGCTGCCGGCATCGTGCATCTGAGCCTGTTCGGCTCGACCGCACGCGGGGATCAGGGACCTGGGTCGGACGTGGATTTGATGGCCGAGTTCGAGCCGGCAAGAACTCTCTCCCTGATGAAACTAAGTAGGATACGGCTCAACCTGTGCGAGTATCTCGGCGCACCCGTCGATCTCACCTCTCCCTCATGGTTGAAAGAAGGAGTGGACAAGCAGGCTTTGTCGGAAGCAATTCATGTCTTCTGATCGGCGGCCGAGATACCTGCGCGATGTACTCGATGCGATCGCAGACATTCGTACCTACACCGTGGGTATGGACTTGAATGCTTACCTTTAAGACCGCCTTCGGCAGGCTGCGGTCGAGCGCAAGCTTCAGATTGTGACTGAAGCGCCCATCCGCGTTGGCCGACACGACATGGAACTGCTCTGCCCGGATGTCGATTGGCAAAGTGCCCGCGCTATGGGCAACTTCCTGCGCCACGAATACGACCGCGTCAGCAATAACTCAATTTGGAAAACTGTCCAAGAAGACCTACCGGAACTGGAGCAAGCGGTTCATAGAGCATTGCAGCAGCTGGAATCGTAACCAAAAGCGAAGTGCCCCCTCAGCACACCAGCTGCTCCCGCTCCACCTCGACCCCATCCAGACGCCCTAACATCGTGAGCGCGACCCGCTCGGGGTCAAACAGCACTTGCGCCATCGCTTGGAGGTCCTCGACCCGCACCTCTTCCACGCGGGCCAGAATCTCATTCGGTCCGAAGAAGTGGTCGAAGTACATCTGCTGACGCGCGAGATTCGACATGCGCGCCCCGGAGCTTTCAAGTGAAAGCAGGAGGTTGCCCTTGAGCTGGTCCTTCGCCCGGCGGAGCTCGTCTGCGTCCACGGGCTCCTCCTTGAGCCGGCGAAACTCCTCCATCACCAGACGAATCAGCTCCAGCGATTTGTCCGCGGAAGTTCCGGCAAACACGCACAACGAGCCGGTATCGCGGTACGGGCTCAGGTCCGAATAAATCGAGTAGGCCAGGCCATGCTCTTCCCGCACTGTTTGGAACAGCCGCGAGCTCATGCCGCCGCCCAGGATTGTATTGAGCAGAAGCGAAACATAGCGCGACTCGTCCGCCAGCGGACGCGCCGGGACGCCCAGGCACAGCTGCACCTGTTCGAGCGACTTTTTGTTGCGCAAAATAATCTTTGCCGCGGTCTTCGGCGGCGCTTCCACTGTGAGCGGCTCGCCCGCGGCGAGGGCTGAAAACTTCTCCGTTATCATAGCCGCGAACCGGTCGTGGTCGATGTGCCCGGCCGCGGAAAATACAATGTTTCCACCCCGAAACCGCGAGCCGTAGAAGTCCAGGAGGGTCGAGCGATCAAACGAGCCGACCGTCTTTTCCGTGCCCAGGATCGGCCGCCCCAGCGCGTTGCCCTGCCAAAAGTTCTGGGTCCAGATTTCGTGGACCAGGTAGTCCGGGTTATCCTCATCCATTTTGATTTCTTCGAGAATCACGCCCCGCTCGCGCTTGATTTCTTCCTCGGCAAACGTCGGACGGAGGACCAGGTCGGAAAGAACATCGAGCGCTTTGGGGGTGTGCTCGTCGAGCACCCGCATGTTGAAGCACACGGTTTCCTTGCCCGTAAACGCGTCGAGGTTGCCGCCGATGGCGTCCACCTCGCGGGCGATTTGCTGTGCGGACCGCGTTTCCGTGCCTTTGAACACCATGTGTTCGGCGAAGTGCGAGATCCCGTTGACCTCCGCTGCCTCATGCCGCGAGCCCGCGCGCACCCAGGCCCCCATGGCCACCGATCGCAGGTGGGGCATTTCTTCGGTCAAGATGATCATGCCGTTGGGCAAGGTGGTCCGGCGAATGTTGCGATCGGGTGCCTGGTAGTTCACTTGGGTATCTGTCATGCCATCCTGGAGACCCGTCTGCGGTATCCTGAGTGGGATCCACTCATGGCCACTTCGCTGATCGACGGGGTATTTTCCATTGTAGATGCCCAGCCCCGGCCGGCATCCCGGCCCTTGTTCGGTCTGGACAGAGCCGGGCTCGCCGGGCTTGCGTCCGAGCTGGGCGAAAGGCCGTTCCGTGCCCGCCAGCTGGAACAGGCGCTGTACCGTGATTGGGCCGGCTCGCTTGAAGAGATCTCCACCCTGCCGAAGAGCTTCCGTGACCGGCTGCAGGATGCCGGATATGAGGTGGGGTTGCCGGAGATCCGGGAAACCTTTCGTTCTGTCGATGGCACCGAGCGCTACCTCATCGCCGGGCTTGATGGCCAGACGGTCGAAACCGTGTGGATGCCCAACGAGGACGAGGGCAGGGAAGAGGACGAGGGGGACACGCGCGGCACCAGCGCCACCCAGCGTCGCGCTACGATTTGCGTATCCTCGCAGATCGGCTGCGCCGTCAACTGCCGGTTCTGCCTCACGGCCCAGCTTGGCATTGTCCGCAATCTCACCCCGGGCGAGATCGCCGGGCAGGTCGTCGCGGTTTTGAAACGGCAAAACGTCCACCTCGGCCGCGACCGTATCAACCTGGTTTTTATGGGAATGGGCGAGCCGTTTCTTAACTACGACGCCTGGATCGCGGCGTTCCGCTTGTTAAGCGGCCCCGTCGGGCTCCACGCCTCACGCATGACCGTTTCGACCTCCGGGATCGTTCCCGGCATCCTGCGGTTCGCGCAGGAGCCGACGCGGCCCCGCCTGGCGCTTTCGCTCAATGCCTCGAATGACATCGTGCGCGAGCAGGTCATGCCCATCACGCGCAAGTGGAACATCGAAGCTGTCCTCGAAGCGGTGCGGCAGATCCCGCTCGGGCCGCGCGAGAAAATCACGTTTGAGTATGTCCTGCTCGGCGGCGTCAACGACCGCCCGGAGCATGCCGACGAGGTCGCCGCACTCGCGAAGCAGGCCGGCTTCTCGGCTTACGTCAACCTGATTGTCTGGAACCCCGGCCCCGGTACCCCCTATGCCCAACCCGAGGCCCACACGGTCGATGCCTTTCAAAAGCGTCTGATCGCCGGGGGCGTCCCCGCCTTTGTTCGCCGCCCGCGCGGCCGGGACATCTATGCCGCATGCGGCCAGCTCAAACGCACCACAAGCTAGCGCCTACCAAACCGCCGGCGCGTAGTGGGCGCGCATAGTCTCGTCGGCGGTAATCAATGGGGCCATGGCGTTTGCCTTTGCTTGGGCCACGATCACGCGGTCAAATGCATCCCGCGTCCAACTCTCCCCCAGGGCCGCGTAGGCGACCTTGGGGAAAGGGTAATCGCAGACCTCGACGCCAAGCTCCGCTTGGAGCTTGGCCGCAACCTGCACCGAGCGGAAAGCAATGCGCCTGATCTCATACAGATACTCAAACTCGAGCAGCACCATGGGCGAAATGCGCAAACGGTACCGGTCCACGGCCTTGCGGGCGGCAGCGCTCAACTTTTGCGGCTTGCCCTGCACCAGCCAGAGGGAAACCTGAGTGTCGATGTAGGCGATCAGAGCCGCGACCTCGTTTCCCACTTCGCTTCCCACTCGGCCTGCATCTCGAGCTTTCCCCGCTCCCAGTCACCGTCGGTGACATCAGGGTCAAAGCCGGCCATGGGTGTAACCCGGTCGAGCTTTGATATCTGCTTTTCGGGCACGAGTTGGAATGTGGATCCCTTGTGCGTGATAAAGACTTCTTCCCCCAGCTTCGCCTGCTCCATCACCTGGAACAGATCTTTCCGCAAATGAGTGGCTGTGATCTCCATGCGCCAAGCGTATCACAGCATGTACAGGATGTGTCTCGCATATGTACACACGCCGTGAGGAAGGATTGAGCAGACACATTCTGTGCGTACGAGAACTACTTACCCGGATGCGGGTACAACATCCGCTCCCGCCCCATCCAGAACCGGTTGTTCGCCCGCGTAAGGGCCCCCGGTGCCCGCCCGCGCAGACGGGCTTGGGCCTCATGCCACGGCCCGACAAACCGCGCCGCTCCGGGCAGCGCGTGGTAGACCCACGGCAGCCACCGCGCTGCTCGGCGCACCGCCCGCTGCTCACTTGGCCCGTACGCGAGTCCGAAACCCTCGCGCAGCTGCTCCGGAAGCCATCCGGCGGTTAGCGCCCGGTACCAATCCGGTGGATGAATCCGCGTGCCGGCGCCCGAAAGCACGCTCGCCCCCAGTGCCCGCCCGTTCGCATCCACCGCCAGCACGGGCGAGGCGAGCATCGCTGCCGTGTACTCGCGGAAGCTCCGCCAGTCCGGGGGCAGGGCGGCGTTCGGAATGCCAAACAGACCCGCCATGCTCCGGCTTTCGGCGTAGTACAGCTCCCGCTCATCGGGCGGCAGCGGCCCCAGAGTGAGCTCGTAGGCCAGCACCGCGCTTTCCACCAGCGTGGCATGCACCCAAAGCAGCGCGCCCACCTCGTTTGCCTCATAGCGCTCGCCGCGAGGGTGCGCCCCCAGGGCCGACGGCAGCTCGCCACGTACCGAAGTATGCCGGGAATAGAGCCGGCGCGAAGCTGCAAGCGCCTGCGCACGGCTCCTAAACACCATCGTGTAGACCACGCGAAAGGTCGAGTGGAACCGCCCGATCGCGTCGTGGAGCAGGTCCGAGTGCTGCGCCAGCGCTGTTGCCACCCAGGGGTGCGCGATCTGGAGCAAGGCCGCGCGGCCGGCACCCAAAAAGACTGCGCTTTCCCGGTTCACCCGCCAGCTCGCGGACCTGGGCCCGAAGAAGCCCTCGCGCGCATCGCCGGGTTGCGCTTCGAGCGAGTCCAGCAGCGATTCGAGATCGGGACGTGAAACCGGCTGCGAGTTGTTGTTAAGCTCCGCCATGCCTTCTAGGACGCGGTTCTCCGGCTTAGAAAGCATCACGCGAGTCTGCATAGAAGGGCGGGAAACTAGAATCGAAAGCTGTCCGAAAAGAAGGCTGGGCTTGGGTATTGCCGTTTGCGCGTCCGCGTATGACTCTCAAGCTATGGATATCTTGACTTGCAAGCTTCCAAAGCCTTTGTCCGCAAGGCTGAATGCGTTTGCGCGCGCGGAGCGGCAGCCCAAATCTGCGATCCTGCGGTAGGCGCTCGAAGCGCGGCTGAATGCGGTTGAGCACAGCAAACCCCAAACTGCGTTCGACCTGGTTGGGCACCTGTGTGGGTCCATCGAGGGCACTGAGGGTCTTACGGATTTGGCCACGAATCCCGAACACATGCGCGGCTTTGGCCTTTAGCGCTCATATTCTGGGCGATACCGGCCCACTCGTCGCATTTCTCCGGAAGCGGGAAACCGCGCATGCTTGGGCTGCCGGCATCTTCAGGGAATTGCCTACGCCTTTTTTCACCTGTGAGCCGGTATTAGCCGAAGCACTTTTCCTGCTCGCGCCGGAACCGGACGGTGTGCGGCGCGTTTTCGAGTTTTTGGCCGCCGGGCTCCTGGTTGTCAGGTTCTCGATCCTCGAGGAACACAAATATCTGGCAAAGCTGGTTGCCAAGTACCAAGACTTGCCGATGTCCTTGGCCGATGCCTGTCTGGTGCGCATGGCGGAGCTGACGCCGGACGCAACCGTGCTCACGTTGAATCGTCACTTCCATACGTATCGTTTGCACGGCAGGCAGAGAATCCCGACGTTGATGCCTGAATAGCGTGGCACTTGGTGTGCAGCCTACGGTCGCGCGCACCGCCCTCCATAGTGAACAGATTGCAAAGGGAGCGCACCTTCAAGACAACATAGGAAAACTGCTCAGGCGGTCGCGATTTCTTTGTGGCTTCGCACGGCACGCTCTGCTAGGGCCAGCCGCAGGACCGTCCGCGCGACCAGATCCGCGTCGTGGCGCAGCACGTCCCCTTCCGCCGCGAACGCGCCCGTGATGCAGCGGATGCCCATGCGCTCGATCCTTTCCACATCCGCCGCGATCACCTCCGCGCCTTCGGCGGCATAGCGCTCGCGGATGGCCTCGGAAACCGGAGCAGTGTTGACCAGGGCGTAATCGAGAAAAGGCTCGCGCGCGTGCTCGTACATGCGCTCGATGTGCTCGGACGCGCTCAGATGGAGGCTTTCGTTGCCTTGGGTCATCAGGTTGCACACGTACACGCGCGTGCCGGGCGCGGCCGCGAGCGCCTCAGGGATGCCGGCGACCAGCAGGTTTGTAATGACGCTTGTAAACAGCGAGCCCGGCCCGAGCGTGATCAGGTCGGCGGAGGCGATCGCTTCAAGCGTCTCCGGCAAAGGCGGGACGCGCGCCGGTTCGAGGAAATCCGGCGGGTGCGCGGCCGCGGCGAGCTCGAGCACCAGCTCCACGATGCGTGAGCGGCTTTCGGTGATGTGGGTTTCCCCGCGCACCAGCTCGCCCGTATTCATGCGCGCGGCCAGGGTCACATTGGCATTGGTCGCGGGATAGATGCGCCCGCGCGTGGCCAGGACTTCAGCCGCCAGTTTGACGGCTTGTGCAAAGTCGCCGGTCATTTCCTGGAGCGCCGCGACGAAAAGATTGCCGAACGCGTGGCCTTCGAGCTCCCCTCCGGCGCGGAAGCGGTGCCGGAACAGCTGAGACAAGAGCTGCTCGTCTTCGCTGAGCGCGACCATGCAGTTGCGCAGGTCGCCGGGCGGCAGCATCTTGAACTCCTTGCGCAAACGCCCGGAGGAACCCCCGTCGTCGGTGACCGTAACCACGGCCGCAAGCGCACCGATGAGGGCGTCCGGCGAGGGCAGCACGGCGGAAGCGGTGAAGTGCTTGAAGCCGCGCAGCAGCGTAGACAGCCCTGTGCCGCCGCCCATCGCGACCACACGCAAGGGCTCTGCCGTTGGGGCGGGTTGTGAGGGTGAGGCCATGCCGGGGGCGGGGGCCGGGCCCGCGCTGGGGTTAGATCGCTTCTGGATACAGGAGCTCAGTGAACCGGGGGTCATCGGCCATGGGCCGGAAGTCCTGGTCGTTGCGCGCCTGAATGCGGTTGAAGGGGTTCAGCTCAATGGCGCGCTGCAAGTGCCGGAGGCTGCCCTCCGGCTGGCCTGTGATGCCGTCGAGCACGGACATGCCGTAATGCGCGTAATCGGCCTGCTCATCGTACTCGAGAATGGCCTGCAGGTGGTCCCGGGCTTCGTCGTAATCGTTGTTATTGATGCAGACCATCGCATAGTCGAACTGTTCGGCGGGAGTTTGAAACTGGAGCTGGGATTTACCTTGCTCCAGTTGCCGTTCGCAAGCCTGCCGGTACACACGCGCGCGTTCGCGTATCTCCGGCGGCGCGTTGCCGTCGAGCGACCGAAAGCCGTCGAGGGCCTCCTGGAAGTTGCCCATCTGCATCTCCTGAACGGCATTGGAGTACACATGGAGCGCTTCCTTTTGCGCATTGTTTGTAAACGGATGAATCCTGGCAGCCAGCGTCTTGGGGGATGTGAGGGGCTTGGTCATGCGGGACTTGCGTCTCCATGCTGTTACGGGTCGCGGTGGCGAGAAGAGGATGCGGCCCAGCGGGCGAGGCTTCCTTGTCCCGGTTGCCTCTTTATATACCGGGGCGGAAGCGCACAGTCAAATTACCGTTGGCCTTTATCGTTGATTCAGGAGCCGCGGACGGTAGACGGAAGGGTTCAGGCTGGGGTCGTTGTACATCTTCAATTGCCGGTAAACTTTGAAACTTCGCTCCGACGCGAGCACCCGCCGCCACAGCCGCTCCAAGGCGTGCTGGAGATCGGCCCGCTGTTCAAGGAGGAGCCCGAGCCGCTCCCGGTTTCGCTCGGTATGGCCGGGCGGCGCGTCGAGCCGGCCAACCTCCTCGCGCGTGTGGTGCAGCTTAAGGGCCAGGATGGAAAGCCGGTCAATCATCAAGCCTGGGCTTTCCGAGTGGAGCTCGGCTTCAGGGTGCGGCAGCCGATAGGGGGCCAGCAGGGCCAGCAGGAGTCTGTCGCAGCCCTCGGCCAGGTCGTTGCGCTGTTGGTTCACCCGGTCGATGGAGCGTTTGGCCTCCACGAGTTCCGCGTCGGAGATGCCCGGTTCGCGCGCCGCGTCTTCCAGATGCCACAGCTCATAGTTGGTCTTGTGCTGGTCGAGGATGAGCGCTTCCAGCTCGCCGGCTGCCGACGGTTGTGCGTCCTCGTGCCACAAGCGCGTGGCGTAGTCGTGGAGCGAGGCGATCGCGGGAAGGGAAGGGAGCGGCATGGGTGGGAGCGCAGCGCTTAGAATAAGGCGGGCCCGCGATGGAAGCAATCACGCGCGCCTTATCCAACATGCCAGGAGCTCCCGTGCCCGCTTCGCTGACGCCGCATCGCCGCTACAACCCGCTGCGCGGAGACTGGGTGCTTGTTTCCCCCCAGCGCACCCAAAGGCCCTGGCAGGGCGAGGTCGGCGAGGCGGGCGCGTTCAGCGACGTCCACTACGACCCCAAGTGCTACTTGTGCCCGGGGAATCCGCGCGCCGGGGGCGAGCACACGCCCGAGTACAAGCACGTTTACGTCTTCGACAACGATTACCCGGCCCTGCTGCCGTCCGCGCCTGAGTCGATGCCGACCCCTTCTCCCCTTCTGCGCGCCGAGCCCGAGCACGGCCGCTGCCGCGTGCTTTGCTTTCACCCGGACCACTCCCTCACGCTGGCGCGCATGGAGCAGCCCGACATCGAGCGCGTGGTCCACGCCTGGGTGGAACAGGACGAGCAGCTGAGCGCCGACCCGGCGATCGCCTATGTGCAGATCTTCGAGAACCGGGGCGCGATGATGGGCGCGAGTAATCCCCACCCCCACTGCCAGATTTGGGCGACCGGCCACGTGCCCGATGAGCCTGCGGCGGAGGCTGCGGCGCAAGCAGCGTACTTCCGCGAGCATGGAAGCGCTCTGCTGGCCGATTATGTCGCGCTTGAGGCGAAAGAAGGGACGCGTGTTGTGTGTGAGAACGACGCGTTTCTGGCGGTCGTCCCATGGTGGGCGGTGTGGCCGTTTGAAACGCTCATTCTTTTGCGCGAGCCCGTCGCCACCCTCCGGGAGTTTTCTTCGGAGCAGCGCCGCGGCCTCGCCGACATCCTCCACCAGGTCACGGTGCGCTACGACAATCTTTTCGAGACCAGCTTCCCGTACACCATGGGCTTCCATGGCGCACCTTGTGATGAGGAGGAGCACCCCGGCTTTGTGTGGCATGGGCACTTTTACCCGCCGCTGCTGCGCTCGGCTACCGTGAAGAAGTTCATGGTGGGGTTCGAGATGCTTGGCATGCCGCAGCGGGACATCACAGCGGAAGGGGCAGCGGAGCGCCTCCGGGCAGTTTCGCCCGTACACTTCACACGGCGCAAAGAGGAGCAGAAGAGATGAGCTTTCATTCAGGGTTGAAGCGCGCAGGCATTGTGTTCTGCGGCGTGCTTGCGCTGGCGAGCGCCCCGGCACATGCCCGCTTTGAGCCGGTCACCTGCAAGAACGCTTTTACACCCGAGCAGGGCATTGCCGAAGGCCGCAAGGCGGCTGCGCAGGTATACCGGCAAATGCCGGTGCTGCCGGAAAACGACCCCATCACGCAGTATGTGCAGAACCTGGGCGCGCGTTTGGTCCAGTTCGCGCCGCATACCCCGGGCGTCGCGCAGCAGTGGCCGTTCAACTTCCATGTGGTCGATAGTGAAGAGATCAATGCGTTCGCGCTGCCGGGCGGGTCAATCTTTGTGAATCTCGGCACGATTCAGGCCGCGGACACGGAAGCGCAGCTGGCAGGGGTCATGGCGCACGAGACCTCGCACGTAATCATGCGCCACTCCACCTGCAACCTGACCAAACAGCGCACACGCAGCGTCTTTTACGGGCTGGGTGCCCTGGGGTCGGCGATTTTGTTGGGTAACGGCGCAGCGGGCGCGCTCGCGCAACAGGGCATCGGCTATGGGCAAAACCTCGACTTCCTCCACATGTCGCGCGGCGACGAGCAGCAGGCCGATCTGTTAGGAACCGACATCCTGTACGACGCGGGCTACGATCCGCGCGGGCTTCCGCAGTTTTTTGAGACCATCCAGGCGAAGTACGGCTCGGGCGGCGCGCAGTTCCTCAGCGATCATCCCAACCCGGGCAACCGCACCGAATACGTCAACCGCGAGATCGAAACTCTCCAGCGCCGTCCGGACTGGACCGTGACCTCGCCCGAGTTCAAGCGCATCCACGCCTTGGCTATGCAGCGCAAGGCGTTGACTGCAAAGCAGATCCAGGCGGGCGCATGGCGCGGGAGCGGTCAGTTTGCCTCCGGGCCGGGCTCCAACGGTGCGGTCGTTCCGTCCGGGCCCGGCGGGCAGGCAAGCGCCGCCCCGGCTCCCACGCTCAACCGGCAGCAGCTCGGGCTGGAGGGCGGCTTGAACGAGGTGCGGGGTCCGAACTTCCGCATGCGCGCGCCTTCCAGCTGGCAGGGGCAGGCCGGTTCGGACGGCACATTTACAATCTCGCCATCCGGCGGCGCGGGCCCCTTCGGCGTGAGCTACGGTGTCCTGGTCGATACAGTCAACCCCAGCGGGGCAGGAAACCTGCGCGCCGCTACCGCTGCCCTGATCTCCCAACTGACCCAGGGCAACAGCGGCCTGCAGCAGAATGGCGCAATAGGAGACACGCGGGTTGCGGGCCGCCCCGCCGAAAGCGTCCTCCTGCGAGGCTCATCGCCTGTCACCGCCAACGGCGCGGCTCTTCCTGAGCGGGACTGGCTCGTGACCGTGAGCCGGCCTGATGGGGCTCTCCGCTACCTCGTCTTCGTCGCGCCCGAGCGCGACTTCCCAAACCTGAAGCCTACCTTCGAAACCATGCTCGCCAGCTTTACCCCTTCCTAGCTCACGGCCGCACGACAGCCGCGCCGTCGATCGAGTCCCGCTTGACGGCGAGCAAGGCCTCGTTGACCGCGTCGAGAGAGAACTCCGTCACGCTCGGCTCTAACCGGATCTCTTCCGCGACCTTGAGGAAATCCCGCGCGTCCTCGCGCGTCATGTTCGCGACGCTGCGCAGCTCGCGCTCGCCCCATAGGAGGGAGTCGAAGTCGAACTCCGGGATGCGGTCGAGGTGGATTGCGTTAATGGCCACAATGCCGCCCTTGCGCAGGGAACCGAGCGCCGCGACCACCACATCGCCGCTCGGCGCGAACGTCACGGCGGCGTCGAGCGCCTCGGGCGGGTGTTCCGTTTCGCCGCCTACCCAGTCCGCGCCCAGCTGCCGCGCCAGCCGCTGGTGCGACTCGCCGCGGGTGGAAACGTATACCCGGCAGTTCCAAGCCTGCAGCACGCGAATCGCCAGGTGCGCGGAGGCTCCAAAGCCCCACAGTCCTACCTTTTGCCCCGGCCGCACATCTGCCCGCCGCAGGCTGCGGAAGCCGATAATGCCGGCGCACAGGAGGGGCGCTGCCTGGAGGTCATCAAGCGAGGTTGGGATGGGATAGGTGAAGTCGCCCCGCACCGCCGCGTACTCGGCATACCCGCCGTTCCGGCTCCAGCCGGTAAAAACCGGGTTATCGCACAGGTTCTCTTTCCCCGCCAAGCAGTAAGGGCAGGTGCCGTCCACGCCGCCCATCCAGGACACGCCCACGCGCGCGCCGGTCTTTACCTCCGGCGCAAGCGACTCGATCACATCGCCCACGATCTGGTGGCCGGGCACAATCCCGGGTTGGCGCTCTGCAAGCTCACCCTCGCAGATGTGGAGGTCGGTCCGGCACACGCCGCAGGCGCGCACTCTAAGCAGCACCTCGCCGGGGGAGAGCGAGGGCCGGGGCAGGTTCTGGATCTCCAACGGGCGCGTGTCGATCGGCCCGGGTTTCGATAGCGCGGCTGCGCGCATGGCAAGCCCCCCTTTGTTCACAGCTGCCGTTTAAGATGGCAGCGCCCACGTCCACGCCGCTGCCGGGTCCGGCGAGCTTTTGCGCCGCATCAGACGAATAGCAAAGGAGCACCATGGAAGCCGCCCTGCCGTTTCTCGCCCATCTGGCTTTTCTCGGGGTTGCTCTGGGCAGCTTTCTCTTGGGTATCCTGTTGCTCACGCGCCGGAGCGGTGTATGGCAATACCTAGCTGGGCCTGCGCTGTTGCTTGTGGGGGTCTGGTGCCTGTACCGCGCGATCACTCGCTTCTAGTGCGCCGCCGCGCTGCCGCCGCTGCTGCTCTTGGGGTTGTTGCGATCCAGTATGAAGCTCAGGATGATCATGACGACGGACGCGTAGCCCAGCAGCCAGTACACGTCCACGTACGACAAGATGGCCGCCTGGTTCCCAAGGGAGCTGTAGATTTGCTGCTGCGCACCCGACAGCGCGTTTGCCGGACCGACCGCTCCTGAAACCGCGCTCTGGTACTGGCTGAGCGAGTGCTGATAGTTGATGTTCGCCGGGGACAGATGCTTGAGCATCGCCGTCCGGTGGAACTGCTGCGACTCGGTGATAAACGCGTTCGTTAGGGAAATCAGAATGCTGCCGCCCAGGTTGCGCATGAAGTTGATGAGGCCGGAAACCTGATTGTTCAACTCCCGAGGCACGTTAAAGTACGCAGCCGTGGTGATGGAGATAAACACAAATGGAATGCCCATGATCTGGATAATGCGCATGATGGTGAGGTGGAAAAAGTCCAGTCCCAGATTCAGGTAGTTGGCCGACCAAAGGAAACCCACGGCAAAGCAGATATAGCCGAAAGCGATCATGCTTCGCGCGGGAAACGTCCCAAGCAGTTTGCCGGCAACGGGCAGGAGGCCCAGCAGCACCACGCCGCCACCCGAAAGCGTGAGCCCGGCCAGCGTGGGCGTATAGCCGAAGAAACTCTGGAGCAGCTGCGGCTGCAGAACCGTCGCTGCATTCAGGATGCCGCCGACCGCCAGCATCAGAAAGGCGCACAGGGCGAAATTCTTGAACTTGAACAGCTTGACCTGGATCAGTGGGTTCTTCGCGGTCCACTCCCGCCAGACCAGCAGGATGAACCCCACAATGAAAGTCGCGAAGAACCAGCGAATCTTGGTGGAGCCGAACCAATCCCACTCCTCGCCCTTGTCCATGGAAACCTCGAGCGTTCCCATGGAAAGGGCGAGCAAGCCGAAACCCCAATAGTCCACGCGCTTGAAATTCGCAAGGTCGGGCTTGATCCAGGGCGGGTCGTCTACCAGTCGCTGCACCAGGAACAAAGCCAGGACGCCGACCGGCAGGTTGATGAAAAAGATCCAGTTCCAGTTGTAGTTGAACGTGATCCAGCCGCCGATGGTGGGTCCAATCGACGGCGCAAGCACCGCCACGAAACCGTAAAGAGAAAACGCCAGCGCGCGCTTGGAGGGTTCAAACGAGTCGGCCATGATGGCCTGCGCGATCGGCTGCAGCCCGCCGCCGAATGCGCCCTGAATGACCCGGAACAGTAGAAGAAAGGAAAGGGAAGGCGCCAGGCCGCACAAGAAGGAAGCCGCCGTGAACCCGATGATGCACAGCATGAAAAAGTTCTTGCGGCCGATCACGCTGGAAGCCCAGCCGCCCATCGGCAGCACGATGGCGTTCGCGACCAGGTAAGTGGTGAGCACCCACTCAGCCTGGTCTTCGCTCGCGGCCAGGCCCCCGGCGATGTAGGGTAGCGCGACATTGGCGATGGAGGTGTCGAGCACTTCCATAAAAGCCCCAAGCGCGACGGCCGCGGCGATGAGCCAGGGGTTCGCTTTCGGCTTCCAGTCGGATTCAGCCATCCGGCTCCCTTCGCTCTCCGATTGTCTCGATAAAGTCCGGTACCGGTGAAGGCAAACAGCTTAAGAGCGGCAGGAAGGGCAGTTCCTCACGGAAGAAATGGTGAGCTCGCTGGGGATCGAACCCAGGACCCATGCATTAAAAGTGCATTGCTCTACCAGCTGAGCTACGAGCTCACATCTACACGGGGTCAGAAACTAACCTACCATAGCTCCTGGCGAATTTCCGCCGCGGGCCGATGCTGGTTTAACTCCGGCGCCCCTTGTTCATGGGCACAACCTGGACCGTGGTGTCGCGCATTTCGTTCAGGAAGTCGTTGATGACCGAGCCGCGCAGCAGGAGGTCGAGCCGCGAACGCGCGGCTTGCCCGAAGACCACGTGCGAGATGGATTCGCGTTTGGCGAACTCAATCAGCGCCCTGCCGACGTGTTTCTCCTCAAGCGTGACGATCCGGGCACCCAGGCTTTTGGCCAGCCGCCGGTATTCTTCCAGCCGCTCGACGGCTTGCGGATCGTCGGGCTTGTGCTTCCGCGCGCCTTGGACATAAACGGCATACCAGTTCGTCGCCAGGCGGCCCGCGATGCGCGCGCCTGTACGGATGAGCCGTTCGGTCCCTGTCCGATGGCTTAGGCACACCATCACTTTTTCGGGCACCGGCGCTTGTTCCAGGCCTTGGGCGCGGCGGTAGTCCGAGGCCGCCGCGCTCACCTGTTCGGCCGTAGTCCGGAGAGCGAGTTCCCGCAGAAGAGTCAGGTTGCCCTTGCGGAAAAAGTTGGCCAACGCCTGCTCCACCTTTTCCGGACGGTAGATCTTGCCCGCGCGTAAGCGGCCCCGGAGCTCGTCGACGGAGATATCGACATCGATCACTTCATCGGCCCGGCGGAGAAGGCTGTCCGGTACCGTTTCCCGCACCTGCGTTTTGGCGGAGCGGGCAACCGCGTCGATCAGCGTTTCCAGGTGCTGCACATTGACGGCGGTTTCGACGTTGATCCCGGCGTCCAGCAGCTCCAGCACATCCTCATAGCGCTTGCGGTTGCGCGAGCCCGGCACGTTGGTGTGCGGCAGCTCGTCCACCAGAACCGTGTGCGGTTTGCGCGCGAGAATCGCTTCCAGGTCCATTTCTTCAAGCGAAACGGAGCGGTACTGGATCTGCTTGCGCGGAACCATCTCCAGGCCTGCGACCAAAGCGGACGTTTCCGCCCTGCCGTGAGGCTCAATAAAACCGATGACTACATCTACACCCGCGGTTTTGAGCTGGTGGGCGTGCTCGAGCATGGCGTAGCTTTTGCCCACCCCGGGCGCCGCGCCGATGTAGACCCGGAGGCGGGCTGCTTGGTCTTCCGCGGGCTTGGTGAGCTCGGCCATTTGTCAGCCTGCCTCGACCGGGTGCCGGGAAAGGACCGGCGAGGCCACGGCCGGGAGCGAAAACGTGAACGTCGTGCCCGCGCCCATCCGGCTTTCCACCGAGATCTGGCCGCCCTGCGCTTCCACCAGCCGCCGCACGAGCGCAAGGCCCAGCCCCGTGCCGTCGGAAGAGCCGGAGTTGAAGCGGCCAAAGATTGTGTCCAGCCGCTCGGGTTCGATCCCGCGCCCGGTATCGGCGATGCTGAACTGCACGATGTTTTTGCTTTCAGTGGCGCGCAGCCGCACGGAGCCGCCCGCCGGCGTATGCGCGAGGGAGTTGCTGAGGAGATTTTCAAAGATCGACCGCATCGCCCTCCGGTCGGCTTCGACGCGCTGGAGGTCGGGGAAGGCCTCTACCTCGACCGTAAGGGCCCTTTCCGCGGCCGCCATACGCACGCTCGCCTGCGCTTCGCGCAGCAGGTCCAGGGGGCGCATCGGCTCCATGCGCAGCGCGCGGCGGCCTGAGTCCAGCTCCGCTACGGCAAGCAAGTCCGCCATAAGGTCGTCCATGCGCTGCGCCTCGGCCTGCGCCCCTTCCACCACATCGGCCTGGAGCGAGCGCAGTTCCCCCGCATAGCCGCGCGCGAGGGCATGGATGGCCACCCGGAGCTTTTCAAGCGGGTCACGCAGCTTTTGCGAGGCTACCGCGAGAAAGCGCGTCTTGAAGCGGTCGAGTGCCTGCAGTTCCGTCACATCTTCAAGCACCGTCACCGCGCCCAAAAGGTGGCCTTCGTTGTCGCGCATGGGGGTGGTGCGCAGACGGTAGTTGCTGCTTCTGCCGCCGACGCGCACCGGGGCCATCGCAGCTTCGCCTTCGCCGCCGACGGTGCGCTGGAACGCGACCGCGGTGCGGATTGCCTCAAGAATCTGCTCGCCGCCGGGGGTGGAGCGCAGCGCGCCGCGGTCCGCCGCCTCGCCCAGCAACGCGCGCGCTTCCTTGTTCAGCTTGAGAATCTGCCCGCGCCCGTCCGTGACGATGACCGGTTCAAACAGCGATTGCACCACCGCGTCCGACATTTGCAGCTCCATCTCGCGGCGTCCGCTTTCCGTTTCCCGGAGGTCGCGCAGGCGGATAGCCATGCGGTTGAACTCGGTCGCGAGCGTGCCCAGCTCGTCATGACGCGGCCAATCAATGCGCGCCGCCGCGTCGCCTTGGCCCATGCGCCGGGCCGCGCGCGCCGCCTGCCGCAATGGGCGTGTGGCGAATGCGAGCATGGCCAGCAGGACGGCCAGGCCGGTCAGCAGACTGGCCCCGCACGCGCCGATGAGCCGGGCCCGCAGCCCTTCCCGGCGCAGCGCAAGATCGGCGAGCAAGCGCCTGCGCCGCTCCCCCAAGCCTTCCAGCTTGCCCGATACATTTCGCTCGATCGGCTCGAGCGCGCGCGCCGAGCTCATGCGCGCTTCAAAGTCAGGCGGTGTGCGGCGAAGCCGTTGAAGCACGCGGTAGTGGGCGGCAAGCTCGGGATCAATGCGCGGCGCGCCCGCGACGGCAAGCAGCGCATCGCGCGCCGTAAGCAGCCGCTGCTCGGTGCGCTCGCTTTGCTCGTGTATGTCGAGCTCCCGGGGCGCGGGCTGTGCGCCCGCGGTTCGGTCCCGGGCGGGCGGGGCTGCCTCGTCCGGAAGCGCAGCCGATGGGGGCAGGTGCAGCAGGGAGCGCTCCACCAACACCTGCTCGCGCGCGAGCGAGGCGCGCGCCGCCGCGAGCGCTCCCACCGCGTGATCCATGCTCCTTTGCTCCCCGTCGAGCTCGCTCAGCGAGACAAAGGAAGAGCGCACCAGCAGGCTCAAGCCCGCCAGCAGGGCAAGCAGCAGCAATCCCCCCAGCAAGATGCGTTGAAAGATGGTCAGCATTGCGCGCGTCTTTCTTTACGCACTTGTGCGCCGAGGCCGGGGTCAGGCCGCAAAGATTTCTGAACCTGCCCTGGTTTGATCGCCGTGCCCCGCCAGCAGGCCGGCAATGGAGATATCCTCGCCCAGCGCTTCCCAGTGCAGGCCGCGGCTGCTGATTCGTACCTGCTGCCGCTGCTCCGCTGTTCCGTGCAGCAGCCGGGGAAACCAGGCGAGTGGGACGCCGAGGGTACGCCCATCCTTCAGCTCTACCCACATAGAATCCGCGTCGAAACGCACACCCGTCGCGCTAGCCGAACCGCTCATCCCAAGCCCTCTCCAACTCAGCCCTTCGAGCCTCGACCATCTCCACCAGTTCGCGAAGCACCCGGGCGTTATAGCCGTCATTGTAGGCTACCTGAACCTTCGGCCTCAGCCGGATTTTCGCTTCGCTCTCGCCCTTCTCGACACGGATGTGGGCCGGCTCCCGAGGTGTGCCCTCGTTTGAGTAAAAGAAGAATCGAAATGCCTCATAGCGAACACAACCGGCATCGCCGTATCTTAACGCCCTCAGCCCCGCTGGTACCGCGCCAGGACGTCTTCAAGCGTCACCATGCCTTCGAGGGTCCCCTTCTGCGCACGGTTGCTCACCGGCAGCAGCGGCCACCGCGACAGGTGCCGCAGCGCCGTGTCGAGCGGGAGGTCGGGGAAAAGGAGCGGCGTGCGGTCCTTTGGGAGGGCTTTTTCGAGCGGCGTTGTTTCCGGCAGCGTCTGCACAAGTGTCGCCAGCTCGTCGACCTTGAGCACATAACAGGCACCCTCGGCCATCTGAACCACCATCGCGCGCTCGTCCGGTTGCAGAGAAAGCTCGACCGCCGCGGCATGGAGGCTTTCGCTGCCGTGCAGCAGGGAAACGCGCAAAGGGACCAGCGCATCTTCAAGGTGAAGCCCGACCTCCTCGCGCTGCTCCTCCATGGAAGGCAGGTCCAAGCCGTCCTGGTGGGTGAACAGCTCGAAAATGGGTGTGGGCTGGAGCGAACGGGACAGCAAGTAAGCGATCGTGTTGGCCAGGATGACGGGCATGATGATCGAATAATTGCCGCTGGTTTCGAGCACCATAAAAACGGATGTGAGCGGCGCGCGCAGAAAGCCCGCGAACAGCACGCCCATGCCCACCAGCGCATAGGAGCCGACGGTGCCCGTGGC
>CBDCLB010000005.1:0-427961 GCA_965218545.1 Acidobacteriaceae bacterium
CGCTCCTGGGCTGGGTCGCCGCGCGCGGCCGCATCGAGTGGCCCGCCGTTGCGCTGTTCGCCCTGCTTTTCCTTTGGCAGTTCCCACACTTCATGGCTATCTCCTGGCTGTACCGCGAGGACTACGGCCGCGCGGGCATCCGCATGACGCCGGTCGTCGAGCCCAGCGGGGCGACGACCTTTGCCCAAGCCGTCATGTACGCGACGCTGCTCCTCCCCGCCTCGCTCGCCCCCGTCTATCTCGGGATCGCGGGCTGGTGGTATGGCGGCGCAGCCATCGTTTTTGGGCTTATTTACCTTGCATATTCAATCCGTTTTGGCCGCATCACACACCCGCATTCTCCCGCCGAAAGCCGGATGGTTGCGCGCGACCTGCTCAAGGTCAGCGTCATCTATCTCCCAGTGCTGCTCCTCGCGCTCATGTTGAACGCCCGCAGCCGCTAAGGATCGCTATGGCCGCTCTCGTAACCCCAGTTCCGTCCCAAACGATCACGCCCGCCGTGCCCATCGCGCTCGAAGGCCTCACCCACTCCTACGGCAAGCGCAATGCCCTTGACGGCCTGAGCTTTACGGTCGAGCCGCGCGAGATCTTTGGTCTCTTGGGCCCTAATGGCAGCGGCAAAACCACCCTGTTCCGCGTCCTTTCGACCCTGATGACGCCCACCGGAGGTCAGGCCCGCATCGCCGGCTTCAGCGTCGCCCGAGACCCCGCGGCCATCCGCGCCCGCATTGGGATCGTTTTCCAGGCCCGCTCCATCGACCTAAAGCTCACTGTGCGCGAAAACCTGATGCACGCGGGCCACCTGTACGGTCTCAGCGGCAAGCGGCTGCGCACCCGCATTGATGCCGTTCTGGATCGCGTCCTGCTCCGCGACCGCGCCAAAGACTTCGTCGAAACCCTTTCCGGCGGCATGCAGCGCCGGGTTGAGCTCGCGAAGGGCCTGCTCCACTCCCCCTCCATCCTCCTACTCGACGAACCCTCCACCGGCCTCGACCCCGGCGCGCGCCGCGACCTGTGGCAGTACCTTCGCACTCTCCGCGACGAGGACGGGATTTCGGTCCTGGTCACGACGCACCTCATGGAAGAAGCCGAGCACTGCGACCGGCTCGCTATCCTGAGCGCGGGCAAGCTCGTCGCCCTCGGCGCGCCCTCCGAGCTTCGCGAGCAGATCGGCGGCGTGGTCGTCACGCTTTCCACTCGCAGCACCGCTGAAGCTGACCGGCTTGCCCGGTTGCTCCGCGCCCGCTTTCAGGTCCAGGCCGCGCCGCTGGGCGCAAATGTCCGCATCGAGCACGCGGAGGGCCACCGCTTCGCCACGGCCGCCATCGAGGCCTTCCCCGATCTCGTCGAAGGCACCCGTGTCCAGAAACCCTCGCTTGAGGACGTCTTTATCCAGCGCACCGGCCATCGTTTCTGGCAGGAGCGCGGTCCTGAAGCCGAACCCGACGCCCACACCCGCGAAGCTGAGTTCACTGAAGGTTTCAAGGAGCCGCTGTAGGCTCCGGAGAGAAAAGCAATGGCAACTACCCTTACCCAAGCTCCTCCTATCGCCGCTCCGCATCGCGCACCCGGAACTGCGCGGCCTTCCACCGCTGTCGCCGCTTACTCGCTGTGGCGACGCGAGCTGGTCCGCTTTTACCGCCAAAAAGCGCGCGTTGTCGGCGTCATCGCGTCGCCGCTGATTTTCTGGGCCGTTTTGGGCTCGGGCTTTGCGAACTCGTTTCGCTCCACGGGCGGCAGCCACTACAGCGGCTACTTCTTCCCCGGCTCGATTGCGCTCATCGTCCTGTTCACCGCGATCTTTTCGATGATGTCCCTCATTCAGGACCGCAACGAGGGCTTCTTGCTGTCCGTGCTCGCCGCCCCCGTGTCCCGCTCGGCCATCGTGCTCGGCAAAGTGTTGGGCGGCGCGACGCTCGCGGCCATCCAGGGTATCGTCTTTCTCGTGTTCGCCCCGCTGGTCGGCATCCACGCGACCGTAGCTTCAGTGATCGGCGCCATCATTGTGATCGCCCTGCTTTCGTTCGAGCTCACCGCCCTCGGCTTCACCATCGCCTGGCCGCTCGACTCAGCGCAGGCCTTTCACGCGATCGTCAACCTGCTTTTCATCCCGCTCTGGATGCTCTCGGGCGCGCTTTTCCCGGCTTCCGGCGCTTCCACCTGGATGCACTGGCTCATGCGCTTTAACCCGCTTACCTACGGGGTCAACGCATTGCGCAATCTGCTGTTCCCGGCCCAGCACACGGATTTTTCCTTCCCCGTGAACATCGCCGTGACTGCTGTTTTCTGCGCTGTGTGTTTCGCTGCTTCCTGGGCGGCCGTCAACCGCCGCACCCACAAACCCGCCGCCTAAGGAGCCCGCATGGCCCAGACTCTGACCGAGCCCCGGCTCCCCATCAACAACCGCCCGGCGACCCTCGGTATCGCCGGGATCATCCTCGTCAGCGCCTTGGCGACCGCCTTTTTGCTCTGGCTGCTCTATGTCCACCACGCCCCAGCCTCGTTTCGTGGACGCCTTCGCTTCCTCCCCGAGCTCAATGCGATCCTGAACGGTCTCAGTGCGATCTCGCTCACCATCGGTTTCGTCTTTATCCGCCGTCGCGAAGTCACCCGCCACCGCGCCGCCATGATCACCGCCTTTATCTTCTCGTCGATTTTTCTCATTTCCTACGTTGCCAACCATGCCATTCATGGAGACACCCTTTACCCCGTCCACAACTCGACGCGGACGGTCTACCTTGCCATCCTCGCAAGCCACATCCTGCTCTCCATCGTGGCGCTGCCCATCGTGCTCATCACGTTCTTTCTGTCCCTGTCCGGTCGCTTCCGCCGGCACAAAAAGCTCGCCCGCTGGACGTTTCCGCTCTGGTTGTACGTTTCGGTCACGGGCGTCGTCGTTTACCTCATGCTCCACGCGGCAGTCGGTCCCAGCTACTAACGCGCAGGTAACGCGACGAGGGTCACCAGCCACGGCTTTCCGCGCTCCCCGGCTGCTATAGTGGCCCGAGTAAACTAGAGGGCGAGGATCTCCTATGCCAAAAAGCGTCAACAAGGTCACCCTGCTCGGCAATCTCGGCAAGGACCCGGAGGTCAAGTTCCTCCCCAGCGGCCAGGCCGTCGCCAACTTCAGCATTGCTACTACCGACCGGGTCAAGGACAAAGCCTCCGACCAGTGGCAGGACCGCACCGAGTGGCACAACATTACGGCCTACGGCCGCACCGCCGAGATCGTCCGCGACTACGTGAAAAAGGGCAACAAGCTTTACATCGAAGGCCGCCTCACCACCCGCTCCTGGGACGATAAGGAGACCAACAAAAAGGTCTACCGGACGGAGATCGTCGTCAACGAGCTGGTTCTGCTCTCCGGCCGCGGCGAAAGCGATGGTGCAGGCGAAGGCTCCTCCGGCGGCTACGCGCGCAGCAGTGCGCCCCGGAGCAATACCGCCTCCTTCGACCAGCGCTCCCAGGCTCCTCAGGACGACTACGCCCACGCCGAAATCACCGACGACGACATACCCTTTTAATCCGACTCCGAACAAAGCAAGGCCCGCCCTCACGGACGGGCCTTCTCCCGTTGCATTTAGGCTAGGTTAATTCTGCTGCCATACCCGCACGTACTGGATCGGCCAATCCCATCCATGCGGCACCCCGCCCTGGTCGGTAATCCCGCTTAGGTCGTCTCGCCACTTAGCCGCGGTCTGATTACTCAGGATCAGCTGCATTGGCGGCGCGTCTGCGGGCCAGGTAAAGCCTTCCGACCGGTACACCACGCCATCCAGCAAGGCGTCTATGTGGTCGGTATAGATGCGCGCTCCGTAGGTGTGCCAACCAGCCGTCAGATCGTCGGTAGTCTCCGCAAACCAGCCGGTATTCGTGAACGTCGCGACACTGGTGGTAGGCAGGTTTAAACCTCCATTGGTGAGCGGGAGGTCGCAGATATTTTTGCCCTGCGATGCGCATAATGCTGAAGCATACGGAGCGTCAACGTGATTTTGTACAGGCGTCCCAAAGATCAAAAAATGGCCTGGAGCGGGGGTATTGTTGTTGAAGCCATACTCGTCGAAGATATCGATCTCCGGCGGCCACGAACGCGATTTGATCGAACCCGGCGTACCGTCCGCGTTGCGCGGTGCCTGCTCGCCCGGATTCAGCCAAAAGGCCGGCCACGAGTAATTGCCTTTCGGCATAATTCCCTTCATTTCGATTATGATCGGATGCCCTTCCGTGGGTCGGAATGATTTGATAAAGCGCAACATACCCGCACCGATGTTCGCAT
This sequence comes from Acidobacteriaceae bacterium, assembly GCA_965218545.1. GTDB lineage: Bacteria > Acidobacteriota > Terriglobia > Terriglobales > Acidobacteriaceae > EB88. The sequence goes on from CBDCLB010000005.1 coordinate 4,277, forward strand.
CCGAGCAGTTCGCAGGATTGTTGTCTTGCAATCCGCAACTCGCCTTCAGTGTTAGGCGGTCCGTGCTTATAACATGCCGGTCCCACGTCGAGCCGACCCCGCAATGCATAAAACGGCTATAGAAGTTCCCATAAAGGCCATCAGTTCCATTTCCCCTTGGCCCCATACAGTCGTTCGGTGCGTCGGCCTGCGCCCAAAACGGCGGATCCGTATCCGCCGGGCCGTATTCGAACCAGTAGTATGCCAACTTGTCCAGGTCAGCCCGGTTCTTCACGGTTGCATCGGCGCTGCTCGTTCCAAACGTCGCGTCGATAAGCGGCGTGAAGTTGCCGGGAATGCCGGTCGGTACATGTGCCGTGCTTACAGGGGCGGGCGTTGCCGCAGGCGTGAAACCCGGAATCGTAAACCGCTCATTGCTGCTGGAACCATCGCAGCCAAACAGAATGATGTTCCCGCCATCGTCGTTGCTGTTGCCCGACACATTCAAGCACGCACCGTTGGCGGCAAGGAGGTTATACGCCCCATTGCCGATCGGCTTCGGCGTCCACTGCTGCGAGGCCGAGCTGTTGCAGGTGTTCTGAATCACCTGCCAGCCGCTCGAGTCCACATCCAGGCAGAGACCGTCAATCTGCGGATGAATGAGGTAGCTCCCGTTGCTCGCCGGTGTAAATGTGAAGTTCTGGTTGGCGTTGTTCCGGCATGTCCACTGTTCCATCGGCAGCCCTGGTTGCGTTTGCCACGCGTTTACGTCCAAACACTTCCCGCTGCTCTGGGCGACCACCGTGGAGGTGAACTGCGCACTGGCTGAGGAGAAAGACGCAAATGCCAGTCCTGTTGCCGCTAAAGCCGTAATCAGGACTTTCGAATCTACTTGCATGGGGAACTCCCTAGATTTAAGAACTGCTGGCCATCCTAACGTCTAAGCGGTACTGATTCTGCTTCTTTGCGTAAAGAGCAGGCGAAATATTGGCGGCGCCAATAAGCACCGGCGCGGTAAGCCGAAGTTAGGAAAGAATGAATCTGGAGTTGAAAGAGAACAATATACCTTGGTTCCTCTTTCACCGGAGCTCAAGTTACAGACTTTGACGCAGATGTGCTCTTTTTCCGTCGCATTTTTACATCCGGTTTCATGAGCCGGTATTAGGTGCCGGCAAAGACCTTGTTTTGGCGAGAGAAGAGCTATGCTGCGCCGACGTGGGTTACTCCGAATATCCTTCGTACCTGAAAGGTAACTCCTAGGTGAAGGCCATGCAGCGATGGGCGTTTCGGGGGTGTCAAGAAGGCTCGCTCGAAACAAGGCATCGCTTCGTCTCACCGCGAAGCACCGGCGTATCCTCGGTGACAGAAACCCTCTCCTCTGCCGGGCGAACTGTAGACTCTTCCTGTGTTCCGACTGCGACCTCCCTCCTCTTCCGCCGTGTGCTTTGCGGGGCTCTTCCTGCTTGTTTCATGGGAGGCGGCAACAGCCCAGGTGACGCCATGGGCTACGACGTTTGCGCCTGCCATGGATGCGACGACGCTGCCCGAGGATCGCGGGGCGGACGGGCTGGCGCAAACGCTGAACAAGCTGCGGACCTGGGGCAGCCTGCTTATGATCGTGGCCCACCCGGACGACGAAGACGGCGGGATGATGGCGTATCAGTCGCGCGGGGCCGGGATCAGAACTTCCCTTCTGACGCTCACGCGCGGCGAAGGCGGGCAGAATGCGATGTCCGGCGAGAGCTACGACGCGCTGGGGCTGATGCGCACGAATGAGCTTTTGGCGGCGGACCGGTACTCGGGAACTGCGCAGCTGTGGGGCACGGAGGCGGACTACGGCTTCTCGAAGACCAAGGAGGAGGCCTTTGCCCAGTGGGGGCGCGAGCGGGTGCTGCGCGACGTGGTGCGGGCGGTGCGGCAAGAACGGCCGCTGGTGCTGACCTCCGTATTCATCGGCGGCGTGACGGATGGGCATGGGCACCACCAAGTGGCCGGGGAGTTGACGCAGGAGGCGTTCAAACTCGCGGGCGACCCAAGCATCTTTCCCGACCAGATCGCCGCCGGGCTGCGGCCCTGGAAGCCGCTGGCGGTGTTTGCGCGGGTGCCGTTTGCGCCTATTACGGCAAAAGGCATGTACGACTACGCAACCGATACCTGGGCGCCCCCGTCGTTTACCAACTACGTGACGGGCGAGCATACGAGCACGCCGCCGGATGCGGACGTCACCATCCCCGAGGGGCAGTGGGATCCCGTGCTGGGCCGGAGCTACCTGCAAATGGCGCGGGAAGGCTGGGGCTTGCAGAAATCACAGAACGGGGGTGGCAACCCGCCGCTCGCGGGGCCGGATAGTGTGGGCTATCACCGGTATGGGTCGCGTGTGCCGGTTGTGCCGGGCGGCTTTTTCGCCGGGATTGATACATCGCTCGTGGGTATGGCAATGCTGGCGCGCGGCGCGGATGCGGGGTTTGTGCGGGCGGGGCTGGAGCGGATGGATCGCGCGGTGACACGGGCATTTTGGGGATACACACCGGGCGTGCCGGGGCGCATTATGGCGGATCTTCTGGAAGCGTATCGGGCCACCTCGGCCTTGGAAGATGCGGTTGCGGCAAGCGCTTTGCCTGCGGACAGCAAGGCGGACCTGCGGCATGAATTGGAAATCAAGCGAGTGCAATGCAACACGGCCCTGGTGGAAGCCCTGGGGCTTCACCTCGATGCGCTTGTGACGCCTGCGGGCGACAAAAAGCTGGGATTGTACCCGGAGCTGTCGCGCTCGCATGTCACTCCGGGAGAGACTTTCGAGGTGCGTTTGCGGGTCACCGCGGGGAGCGCCGGCGCGGGTTTACAGCTGGTCCGGACCGGATTGGAAACGCCCAGCGCGGAGCGTTGGGGGGTGGAGCGGATCGCCGCGCCGGGGCTGAACGCGGCGCAAACAGCCGTGGGTGATGTGGTCTTCCAAGTCGCTGTGCCCCACGGGGTCGCGCCCACCGCGCCGTATTTCACGCGGCCCTCGATCGAGCAGGCGTACTACGACCTCAGCGACCCTACGCTCGCCGGACGGAGCTTCGCGCCGTACCCGGTTGCGGGTTACGCGGAATGGACCTATGAGGGCATCCCGCTTCGGTTGAGTGAGGTGGTGCAGGGGGTGGAGCGGGAGCGCGGTCCCGGAGATTTCGACGAGCCCCTGGTCGTCGAGCCGGGGTTATCGGTGACACTGCCGGAGCAGGTAGCGGTACTGCCTTCCGGCAAGCGAGAGCTGGCAGTGGATGTTTCGGTCGAAAACGAGCAGGCGGAGCAAGCGGATGCGTCCGTGGCGGTTGCGGCACCGGAAGGATGGCGCGTCGAGCCGGCCCGCATCCCCGTCACACTGGCGGCCGGGCAGCGCGCGGTTGAGCGGTTCACGGTGACCAGCCCTGCCCGCGCCGACGCAGCGACCCTAAAAGCGGAGGCGCGGATGGGCAATTCCGTGTATGCATCCGGCTTTGTCACGGCGGGCTACCCCGGTTTGCGCCCTTACAACCTGTACCGGGCGGCAACGCTCGAGGTGCGTCCGGTGGAGGTGCAGGTGGCCCCCGGCGCGCGGGTGGGCTATGTGATGGGAACCGGCGACCAGGTGCCCACTGCCCTCCGCGCCCTGGGCATTCCGGTGGACCTCCTCACGCCGGGCGATCTGCTCACGCGCGACCTCCACGGCTACACGACGCTGATGCTGGGGGTGCGGACGTATACGGCGGCTCCGGCGCTCGCGGCGGCGACGGATGTACTGCGACGGTTCGCGGAAGGGGGTGGAACCGTGGTGGTCGAGTACCAGAGCGGCACCTACCGCGGCGCGCCGGACGGACTGGAGCTGAACACGGAAACCGGAGCGCCCCCGGCAAAGGTTGTGGATGAGCGCTCGGCGGTCACGTTGCTCGCGCCGGACAATCCCCTGCTGACCACGCCGAACCGGATCTCGGCGGCGGACTTCGAGGGCTGGCTTGAAGAGCGCGGGCACGGTTTTGCGTCCTCATGGGGGCCGGGGTGGACGCCGCTGGTGGAAATGCACGACTCCGGGCAAGCGCCGCAGAAGGGCGGGCTGGTGGTGGACCGGGTGGGGCGGGGACGGTATGTGTATCTGGCGCTTGCCCTCTACCGGCAGCTGCCGGAAGGCGTTCCCGGGGCGTACCGGTTGCTGGCCAACCTGGTGAGCGGGAAAAAATCTGCTTCGCAATAACCGGTTTTCCAGAGGGGGAGCAGAGGGCAGCGCGATTTCCTTGCCCGTTTGGCCAAGCTGTAACAAAAGTCTGGAACGATAAGGGCGTTTGGGCGCTCCGCAAACCCCGCCGATTCCAGGCGGGATGGGCGCCCGAAAGTTTGCACACTTTTGAGAGGCTGAATGAAAACGAATCTCCAAGCGCTTGCGAGTCTCCTGTTGGCCACAGCCGTAGCCGGCCAGGCGCATGCCGCCGCGCCGGACGCGCCCGCCGAATCGCCCGCGAAGACGACTACCAAACATCATGTGCGCGCCCACAAGGGCACGCGGCCCACTATTGAGCGGCAGATTGAGCAGCTGCGCGACGACATGAAAGGGCAGCAAAACCAGATCGTAACGCTCCAGCAGCAACTGGCCGCGCGCGACGCTCAGCTGCAGCAGGTGCAGCAGCAGTCGCAGCTGGCCGTGCAGCAGGCGACCGAACAGGCGCAGGCCGCCGTTGCTGCACAGCAGGCAACCAACGCGCAGAACACAACCGCGGTGGAAGCGCTGCAAGGTTCGGTGAACGATCTGAAGGGCAACACGGCTTCGCTCGCAACTACGATCCAGCAGGACCAGGCAGCGATGAAAAAGGCGGTCGAGCATCCTGATGCGATCCACATCGGAAATGCGACCATTTCGCCGACCGGCTCTTTTATCGAGTTTGCAACGGTCAATCGGACCAAGGCGACGGGCTCGGATATCCCTACCCCGTTCACGGGCATTCCGTATTCAGCCTCGGACGCAGGCCGCTTGAGCGAGTTTGAAGCGACCGGTCGGCAGTCGCGCCTCGCGCTGTATGCCAGCACCAAGCTGGGCAGCGTCGACCTCCACGGCTACTACGCGCTGGATTGGTTGAGCGCCGGCGTGACCTCCAACAACAACCAGTCCAACAGCTATACAGTGCGCGAACGCGAACTGTGGGCGCAGGCCGCGTTCCACAACGGGCTTACCATCACGGGCGGGCAGCAGTGGTCGCTCGCGACGGAAAACGCGCTGCGCATCGACAATAAAACGGAAGTCCTGCCGCCGACCATCGACCCGAACTATAACGTTGGCTTCGTGTGGTTGCGGCAGCCGAGCTTCCGGGTAACGTACCGGTTTTCCCCGGCGATCACGGCCGGCATCTCGGCCGAGGAAGAACAAACGCTCACACCCTCCTGCAGCGCCTCGACCGGAGGCTACTGCGCCGTCAACTACCTGATCGGGCAGTCCGGCACGGGCGGCGGGCTTTATAACAGCACGGCGACTTATACTTACGCGCTCGCTCCGGCCTTGCTGGCGAAGGTCGCGTTCGACACAAAGAAGAGCCACTTTGAGCTGTTCGGCATTGAGCGTAACTTCCGCAACCGCGTGTACGGCAACGTGAATCCGGCTACCGGCAAGGTCATCAACGCGGCCCTGCCGTCCGCAGCTGGGGCCTTCAACGACGGGCAGGTAGGCGGCGGGGTCGGTGGCAGCGGACGCGTGAAGCTGGTACACGGCATCGGTTTGAGCCTCAAGGGCCTGTACGGGGACGGCACGGGCCGCTATGCGTCGGCACAGCTGCCGGACACGACCACGCGGCCCGATGGGCAGTTGGCCTTGTTGCACAACTTCGCGGTGCTGGGCTCGGCGGACTTTAAGATCGGCAGCCGCTTTACCCCATATGTGTTGTACGGCACCGAGTATGTAGGTCACCGTGTGTTCGCGACCGGCACGGGGCAGAGCGGGTACGGCTCGCACCTGTTGGGCGTCGCGGGCTGCGGCACAGAGCTTGCCCCGGGCACGGGCGGCTACGCGCCAACCAATGTGAGCGGCTGCTCCGCCAACAACAAGGACGTGCGGGAAGCGACCGCGGGCTGGTGGTACCAATTCTACAAGGGGCCGGGCGGGCAGTTCCGGGAGGGCTTCCAGTACTCCTGGGTGGAGCGCAACACCTACACCGGTCTGAACGGGCGGGTGCCGTTCTCACCGACCGCGATCGACAATGTGTTTGAAACGTCGATGCGCTACTACCTGCCGTAGCTTTCCCGATTGCAGTAAAAAGGGCACCTTCGGGTGCCCTTAGCTTTTTGCGATACCTGCTTTTACGTACGCTTGTCTTCCAGGGCGGAAATGCGCGCATAGTGGCTGCCCTGCCCGCGGCTAAACTGTGTCAGATCGCGATGCAGGGCGTCGAACCGCGCATCAAGGCGCGCATCGCTGGCAGCGAAACGGGCGTCCATGCGGTCTTCAAAGCGTTGGATGTCAGCACGCAAATCCTTATAGATTCCGTGCATTTCGCCGCGCAGCTCACCAATTTGCTTGCCGTTGTAGAGCAGCCCGACCAAAACGACCACGAGAACCGCGCCTAACGAGTAGACATCGTGCACTGTGTCCTCGATCCTACTCCCTACCGCGTGATGGTGGTTTCGGCGCCGGTGGGTTTCTGATAGACCTGCTTGGGCGTAGGCAAATCGCCTGCGTTCCAGCCTCCACCCAAGGCTTGCACCAGCTCAACGGCCGCGGTCATGGTCGTGATCTGGCTGGTGAACAGGGACTGCTGATCGGCAAGCAGGGTATTTTGCGCGGTGATGACGTTGAGGTAAGGGTCGAGGCCGGTGCGGTAGCGATCGAGGGCTAGGTTGAGATATTCCTGGGCCGAAGCCGTGGCTTCCCGCTGCTTTGCATTTTCCTCCGAGTCGATGCGTACCTCGGCAAGGTAATCCTCAACCTGCTGGAAGGCGGTGAGGACGGTTTCGCGGTAGGCGGCGACGTCGGCGTTATAGGTGGCGATGTACTGGTGGACGGTCGAGCGGCGGAGGCCGGCGTCGTAGACGGGCTGCGAGAAAGCGGGGCCGGTGGACCAGAAGCGGCTGGGCCAGTCGAACCAGTGCTTAAAGGTCGAGCTTTCAAAGCCGCCGTCAGCGGTGAGCGTCAAGGTCGGGTAGAAGGCAGCGGTGGCAACGCCGATCAGCGCGTTGGCCGAGGCCATGGAGCGCTCGGCGGCGGCGATGTCGGGGCGGCGCTCGAGCAGCTGCGACGGGACGCCCAGAGGGATCGGCGGAGGGGCCATGGACGCCTTCCCTGGGGCGAGCTGGAAGTCCGTGGCGGGGCGGCCGATAAGGGTGGCAATGGCGTGCTCATAGGTGGCGCGCGGCCCGGCAATCGCGATGGCAGCGGCTTCAGCGGTTTGGAGCGTGGTTTGCGCCTGAACAACGGACAGGTGGTCGGCGATGCCGGTTTCGTACTGGGCCTGCGTCAGCTTGAGGGAGTCGCGGTCGGCGGCAACAAGAGTATTAAGAACTTGCTGGAGGGCGTCTTCGCCGCGGAGCTCGAAGTAAGCTTCGGCCAGGGCGGCCTGTTCGGTGAGACGCTCATTTTCCAGGTCGGCGGCGGAAAGCTGAGCCTGGTACTCGTCGGAGCGGATAGTCGACCGGATGCGGCCCCACAGGTCGGGCTCCCAGGAGATATCGAGCGGGGCGGACCAGAGGGTGCTTTGGCGCCCCTGGTTGGTGACGACGCCGGTGGTCGTGCCGCCTCCAGTTCCCGTGCCGCCGCCCGTGGTGCCGCCGGTGCCGGTGATCGCTGTTGCGTTGGTGAGATTGCCGGAAGCTTTGTTGCGGTTGAAGGCGGGGCCGATGTTGGCCTGGGGAAACAGCGACGCGCGAGCCTCGCGGATAAGCGCGCGGGCGGCCATGAACTGCTGAAAGGCCTGCTTAATGTTCTGGTTGTTGATGTCGAGCTGGTCTTCAAGGGCGTTGAGCTGCGCGTCTTGAAAGATCTGCCACCACTTGCCGCGAAGCATGGCATCGCTGGGAGCGGCTGGCTTCCAGGTGGCCGCGTCTTCAGGGACGCCGGCGGCGTTGGTAGCCGCGGCACTAGGGTAGGAAACTGCCGTGGGCGCGATGGCCGGGGGGCGCTGGTATTTCGGGCCGACCATGCAGCCGGAAAGGGCGAGGGCAGGGCAGGCGAGCGCTGCCGGGGCCACGAAGCGGCGTGTCACCATGCGGTGGAATCGGGGCGCAGAAGTGAAGCGGCTCAAATGACGGGCTCCTCCGTATGGCCGGGGTGGAAGGTGTTGCGCTCCCGGCGGCCCAGGACGCGAAGACGCCAACGGTCCAGATAAAGATAAACGACGGGAGTGGTGTACAGGGTAAGCAGTTGTGAGAGCAGCAGCCCACCCACGATGGTAATGCCGAGCGGACGGCGGAGCTCAGCCCCGGTTCCCGTGCCGAAAGCCAGGGGAATGGCGCCGAAGAGGGCGGCGGCGGTGGTCATCATAATGGGGCGGAAGCGGAGCATGCAGGCCTCGAAGATGGCGTCGGCTGTGCTCATGCCTTGCTCGCGCTCGGCCATCAGCGCGAAATCGATCATCATAATGGCGTTCTTCTTCACGATGCCGATCAGCAGGACGATGCCGATGATGGCGATGACGGTGAGGTCGGTATTGGTGAGTTCCAGTGCGAGCAGCGCGCCGACGGAGGCGGATGGGAGCGTCGTAAGTATGGTGATGGGATGGACGAGGCTCTCGTACAGGACGCCGAGGACAATGTAAACCGCCAGGAGCGCGGTGATGATGAGATAGGGCTCGGTTCTGAGAGATTGTTGGAAGGCCTCAAGAGTGCCGGAGGCGGTGCCGCGGACGCTGGCCGGGGTGCCCATATTGGCTTCCATGGTTTGAACGGCCTGCATGCCCTGCGACAACGACACGCCCTTGGCGAGATTAAAAGAGATCGTCGTTGAAGGAAACAGGCCCGTGTGGTTGAGGGTGAGCGACTGAGTGCGGATGGAAGTGTGCGAAAAGGAGTTGAGCGGCACGGGGCCGCGGCTGCCGCTGCCATGGAAGTAGAGGGTGTGGAGCCCTTCCGGCGATTGCCAGTACTTGGGGGCGACCTCCAAAACGACGTAGTACTGGTTCAGCTGGGTGCGGATGAGCGAAACCTGGGACTGCCCAAAGGCGGAGTACAAGCCCTGGTCGAGCTGCTGCGGAGTCAGGCCGAGGCGCGCGGCCGTGGTGCGGTCGTAATCCACAAATGCGGAAAGCCCGCCCTGCTCCGCGTCGGAGTTGACGTCGGCGAGCTGCGGAAGCTTTTTCATGTTCTTGAGCAGGAGCGGGGACCAGAAGTTGAGCTCGCTGAGGGTGTCCGCGACAATGGTGTACTGGTAAAGCGCGTTGCCGCCCCGCCCGCCCACGCGCACATCCTGGCCCGGCCGGAGAAACACCTCGGGCAGGGCCGTATGTTCAAACTTAGGCCGGAGCCGCGCAATCACCTCCGTGGCGCTTGCCGGCCGCTCGCCCGGGCCTGAGCCCAGCGGCTTAAGCGCGATATACACAAACCCGCCATTAGTGCTGCCGTTGCCGCCCGTGTAGGCGTTTACATTGGCTACGGCTGGGTCGGCCTTGATGATCTTGACAATCTTTTCGACGTCGCGATTCATGAGCTGGAAGGAGGCGTCATAGGGCCCCTGAAGGCCGCCGAAAACCACGCCCGTATCCTGCTCGGGAAAAAAGCCTTTGGGAATGCGGATAAACAGGACGACATTGAGGGCGATGGTGAGCAGGAGCACCACGAGCGTGATGCCGGGGTTTTCAAGCACCCAGGTGAGCGAAACGCGGTACACGCGCAGAATAAAGTCGAAGCCGCGCTCGCTCGCGCGGTACATCCAGTTGTGCTTGGCGTCCTTGGGGTTGTGCTTGAGGATGTAGGCGCACATGGTCGGCGTGGTGGTGAGCGAGACCAGCATGGAAACCAGGATCGCGGTCGAAAGCGTAACGGCAAATTCGCGGAAAAGCCGCCCGACGATGCCGCCCATAAGCAGGATGGGGATAAAAACCGCGATCAAGGAGATCGAGATGGTAAGGACGGTGTAGCCGATCTCGTTCGCGCCCTTGAGCGCGGCTTCGTGCGGCTCGTAGCCCATTTCGACGAAGCGGGAGATGTTTTCCATAACCACAATGGCGTCGTCCACGACGAAGCCGGTGGCGATGGTAAGCGCCATCAGGGACAGGTTGTCGAGGGAATAGCCGAACAGGTACATAACCCCGAACGTGCCGATCAGCGAAACAGGCACAGCCACCATGGGAATAAGGGTCACGCGAGGGTTGCGGAGAAAAACAAAGACGACAAGGATCACAAGAAGGACCGCGATGCCGAGGGTTTCTTCGACATTCAAAACCGAGGCGCGGATGGTGGTCGTGCGGTCGAGAACAATGGTCGCGTCGATGCCCTGCGGGATCGAGGCCTGGAGCGACGGCAGCGCGGCGCGAATAGCCTCGTTGGTCTGGATGATGTTGGCGCCGGGCTGGCGGGAGATGATGACGGTGACGGACGGGATGCCGTTGAGATAGCCGGCAGCGCGGAGATCCTGGGTACCATCCTCCACATCGGCGACATCCTCCAGCCGGACGGCGGAACCGTTGTGGTAGCCCACGATAAGCGGCTTGTACTGGTAAGCGAGCGAGATTTGGCCGTTGGTGACGATGTCGGCCTTGATGCCGTTGCTTTCCAGCGAGCCACGGGCGACATCGGTGTTTTGGGCCGAAAGGGTCGAGCGGATATCGGAAAGGGTGAGGCCGTACTCTTCCAGCTGCATGGGGTTGGCTTCAACCCGGACCGAAGGCAGAGCGCCGCCGCCGACACGGACCTGTCCGACGCCCTGAATCTGCGAAAGCCTCTGCTGCATGATGGTCGATGCAATGTCGTAGAGCTTGGCCCGGTCGTACTTCTTCGAGGTGAGCCCGATGATCATGATGGGCGCATCGGCGGGGTTTGCCTTGAAGTAAAACGGGTTGCTCGGCAGGTTCGCGGGCAGGTAGGTGCGGGCGGCATTGATGGCCGCTTCGACATCGCGGGCCGCGCCGTTGATGTCGCGGTTGAGGTCGAACTGCATGACCACTTGGGTGGAGCCGAGCGAGCTCGATGAGGTCATCTCGGAAATGGCGGCAATGTGCGAAAACTGCCGCTCGAGCGGAGTGGCGACGGAAGACGCCATGATCTCGGCGCTGGCCCCGGGCAGCGACGCCCGGACAACGATGGTGGGGAAATCGACCTGCGGCAGCGGCGCGACCGGCAGCACCGTGTAGCCCACGATCCCTGCTAGGGCCACGGCAATGGTAAGCAGCGTGGTGGCGACAGGCCGGTTGATAAAAGGGCGCGAAATGCTCATACGCCGGCCGTCACCTGCGGGTCCGCTGTGCTGGGCTGCGGCTCGTTGCCGGTGGGGCGCAGACGGGGCTTGCGGCCTATTTTTTGCGCGAAGTTATCGAAAAAGATGTAAATGACCGGCGTGGTGTAGAGCGTGAGGAGCTGCGAAACGAGCAGGCCGCCGACCATGACGATGCCCAGCGGGCGCCGGAGCTCGGAGCCCAGCCCCGTGCCCAGGGCGAGGGGCAGCCCGCCGAGCAGGGCGCACATGGTGGTCATCATGATGGGGCGGAAGCGCAGCATGGAGGCTTCGTAGATAGCTTCCGTGGCGGTTTTGCCGTGTTCGCGCTCGGCTTCAAGGGCAAAGTCGACGATCATGATGCCGTTTTTCTTGACGATCCCGATAAGCAGGATGATCCCGATGATGGCGACGACGGAAAGCGAGTCGCCGAAGAGCATAAGGGAAAGCAGCGCGCCGACTCCGGCGGAGGGAAGGGTCGAAAGAATGGTGATGGGGTGGACAAAGCTCTCGTACAGGACACCGAGAACGATATAAACGACCACCACGGCGGCGATGATGAGCCAGCCCTCGTTCGCGAGTGAGTTGCGGAAGGAGGCGGCGGTTCCTTGGAAGTCGGCCTGAATGCTCGCGGGCATGTGAAGGTTTGTGACGATAGTGTCGATCTGGTCAATGGCGGTGCCGAGCGCCGCGCCGGGGCCGAGATTGAAGGAAACGGTAACGGCTGGGAACTGGCCCTGGTGCTCGATGGACAAGGGCTCGCTGCGGTTGTTGAGGGTCGCAAAGGCGTCGAGCGGGATCTGCTTTTGTGAGGCTGCGGGCACGGTGGTGTTGCTGGTGGTTGTGGTGGAGGTGGTGCCGGTGCCGCCGTTCGCGGTGGCGTTCGCCGGGGCGGTGAGGACGCCGGCGGACGGGGTGTAAAGAACGGAGGTGGTAGTCGCGGCGGAGCCGGCGGAGGAGGAGCTGGAGGTCGCAAAGGACTGGCTCGCGCTCGCGCCCGCGACGCCGGAAGAGGAGTTCGCCTGCAGATAAATGTCGTGGAGGTTGCGCGGGTCGCGCTGGAACTCGGGTTGGGTTTCCAGGATGACGTGGTACTGGTTGAGCTCGGTATAGAGAGTCGAGATCTGGCGCTGGCCGAAGGCGTCGTAAAGGGTGTTGTCGATCGTGGTGGGCGCGATGCCTAGGCGCGAGGCGGTAACGCGGTCAATGTTGATGGACGCGGCCAGGCCGCCGGTCTGCTGGTCGGTGGCGACGTCCTCGAGATCCGGCAGCTGCTTGAGCTTTTCGACAAAGCGCGCGGTCCATTCGTTCAGCTCGTCCGCGCTTGGGTCCTCCAGGGTGAACTGGTACTGGGTCCGGGTTACGCGGTCGTCGACGGAGATGTTCTGGACCGGCTGCATAAACAGCTGAATGCCCGCAACGTCGCGGAGCTTGGTTTGCAGGCGGCGGATCACATCGGCGGCACTGAGGCTGCGGTCGGAAAGCGGCTTGAGGTTAATGGAAAAACGGCCGCTGTTCAGGGTCGTGTTGGTGCCGTCCGCGCCGATAAAGGAGGAAAGGCTCGCAACGGCGGGGTCAGCCAGGATGACGCGGGCGAGCTCTTTTTGCTTCTCGGCCATGGCCTGAAAGGAGATGGTCTGGTTCGCCTGGGAGATCCCCTGGATGACGCCCGTGTCCTGCACGGGAAAAAAGCCTTTGGGAATGATGATGTAAAGAAAAACGGTTAAGCCCAGGGTGGCGACGGCGATGAAGAGGGTGAGCGGCTGGAAGCGGAGGACAAAGCGCAGGGTGCGGCCGTAAAAGGCGATCATGCGCTCAAAGGCGCGCTCGGAGGCGTGAAAAAGCCGGCCCTGCTGCGAAGCGGGCTTGTGGCGCAGGATGCGCGAGCACATCATGGGCGTAAGGGTGAGCGAAACCACAGCGGAGATCACGATCGTGACCGCAAGGGTGACGGCGAACTCGCGAAACAGTCGCCCGACGACGTCACCCATGAACAAGAGCGGGATAAGCACGGCGATCAGCGAAACGGTGAGCGAAAGGATTGTGAAGCCGATCTGGCCCGCACCCTTGAGGGCGGCCTGAAGCGGTTTGTCGCCTTCCTCAAGGTAGCGCGAAATGTTTTCGATCATCACGATGGCGTCGTCGACCACAAAGCCTGTCGAGATGGTGAGCGCCATCATGGACAGGTTGTCGATCGAGTAGCCCAGCGCGTACATGGCGCCGAAAGTGCCGACCAGGGAAAGCGGCACGGCAACCGAGGGGATGATGGTGGCCGCGAGCGAGCGCAGAAACAGGAAAATGACCAGAACGACGAGCCCGATGGTCAGCATGAGCTCGAACTCGACGTCGTGGACCGAAGACTGGATGGAGGTTGTGAGGTCGGTCAGCGTGGTGACCCGAAGGCTTGCAGGCAGGGTAGCCTGGAGCTCCGGCAGGAGCTTCTTGATGCTGTTCACGACCGTGATGGTGTTGGCACCGGGCTGCCGCTGCACGTTGAGGATGACCGCGGGGGTTTGATTCATCCAGGCGGCCTGGTTCTCGTTTTCAACCCCGCTGGCCACGTGCGCCACATTGCGGAGAAACACAGGCGCGCCATTGCGGTAGGCAACTACCACGTCGTTGTACTGGGCGGAGGTCGCGATCTGGTCGTTGGCGTCGATCTGCCAGTCTTTGGCGGGGCCGTCAAAGGAGCCCTTGGCGGAGTTGACGCTGGTCTGGGTAAGGGCGGTCCGAATGTCCTCCAGGTTCATGCCGTAGGAGGCAAGCTGGGTCGGGTTGACCTGGATGCGGACCGCGGGCTTTTGCCCGCCGGAGATGGACACGAGGCCCACGCCCTGGAGCTGCGAGATCTTCGGGGCCATTCGGGTGTCAATCAGGTCTTCCACCTGCGCAAGCGGCAGGGTTTTCGACGTGATGGCCATGGTAAGGACGGGGGCGTCGGCGGGGTTGGTCTTTGAGTAAACCGGAGGCACCGGCAGGTCGGAAGGCAGGAGCGACTGCGAAGCGTTGATCGCCGACTGCACCTCCTGCTCGGCGACATCGATGTCGAGAGTCAGGGCGAACTGGAGAACAATGACCGAAACCCCTCCGGCGGAGGTGGAGGTCATCTGGCTCAGGCCCTGCATCTGGCCGAACTGGCGCTCGAGCGGGGCGGTAACGGTGGTGGAGGTGACGTCGGGCGCGGCACCGGGGTAAAAGGTGAGTACCTGGATGATGGGGTAGTCCACCTGCGGCAGGGCGGAAACGGGCAGCTGGAAGTAGGAAACGATGCCGGCAAGCAGGATGGCGGCCATCAGCAGCGAGGTGGCGACGGGCCGCAGGATAAAGGGGCGCGAGATGCTCACGGCGTACCGCTTTCCTCATCGCTTGGCGCGAGCCGCTCCGTAACGACCCGGACCTTGCTTTTGTCTTGCAGTTTTTCAAACGAGCTGTTGGCGAGCAGCTCGCCGGGCTGGAGGCCGGCAACGGCGGAGTTCGCCTGGTCGGCGGCTACGATCTTAATGTTTGTCAGAGCTGCGGTGCCGTTTTTTAAAGCATAAACATAAGCCTGGCTGCCGTTGCGCTGGATTGCGGAGTTGGGAATCAGGACCTGATTGTGAAGAACATTGACCAGGAGCTGCGTGTTGACGAACTGGTTGGGAAAAAGCGCGAGCTTGGGGTTTGAAAAGCGGGCGCGGAGCTTAAGGGTGCCGGTGGTGGTGTCAATCTGGTTATCAGTCGCCTCCAGGCGACCGGTCGCGAGCAGGTGCTGCTGCATGCGGTCGTAAGCCTCCACCTGGAGCGCTCTTTTCCGCATTGCCGCAGTGACTTCGGGGATGTCACCTTCGGGAATGGTGAAGACCACTGTGATGGGCTGGACTTCGGTGATGACGACGAGCGCGTTGGTCCCGTTGGCCTGGACCACGTTCCCCGGATCGACGAGACGGAGGCCGGCCTTGCCGTTGATGGGCGAGGTGATGTGGCAAAACGCGACGTTGACCTGGTCGGCTTCCACCGTGCCCTGGTCGGCGCGCACCAGGCCTTCGTCCTGGTCCACGAGCTTTGCCTGGTCATCGAGCTGCTGCTTGGCAATGGCATTGCGGCTCCAAGCGGCCTGGTAGCGGGCAAGGTCCATCTTGGCCTGGGCGAGGACCCCCTGGTCGCGCAGAAGAGTGCCTTGGGCAGTGTCAAGCGTGGCCTGGTAGGGGCGGGGGTCGATATCGATCAGCGGATCGCCCTTGCGCACGGTCTGGCCCTCCACATAATGCACGGCGATGATTTTGCCGGTGACCTGGCTGGTGATGGACGCTGTATAGGTGGGGGTGACGGTGCCGATGGCGAGCAGCTTCACGGCCATCTCGCCGGTGTGGGCTTTGGCGGCGTTCAGGGTCACCGGCCCATTGGAGCGGTGTTGCGTGTGAGCCTCCGCGGCACCCTTCCCAGGCTTGTGGCGCAGGATAAGGAAGAAAGCCAGCGCGAACAGGGTCAGCAGCACAATCCATATCCAGCGGCGGCGCTTTTTGGGCCGGTTGCGGTGCGGTTCGTGGGAATCGTGGGGGCCGGCATAGCCCGTGTGCTCGCGGCGGGGTGCGTCTTCGCGGGAGGCCAGGAGCGGGGAGGCGGGCGGTTGCTGTTCCATGCGCGGTGCTTGTCTGCCTTTGGGAACTGGTGTGGACTTCTGCTCAGCACTGCCGGTTTTGCGGAGTTACGAAAGCAACTTTCAGGGTCGCGCAAGCTTCCCGGCAAGCGGCTCAAAAGCGAACCGTGAAAGTAAGCCCCATCCTAACGCACAGACCTGGAGCTTCGGAGCTTTCCGGGAACGGTCTACCTCTTTGTACGAGTGAGCCGATGAATTGGTTGCGCGCCCCCATTCCAGCAATCTCTCAAGCAACCTCCACGGAAAGCTAGGGCTCCCATCCCGTATGCTTGCCCTTTCAACCGCGCCCATCCCGCTTGCCTTGACCACGATCCCCGGAATCGACCCCGGCCCGCTCGACCCAACCGTGCCGGGAAGTGAGCCGCCCTTTGATCCAAACCCAACCCCCGATCCTGATCCCGATCCGCTCGATCCCGCCGTTGGCGTTCCTGGAATCGATCCCGGTTTTCCCGCGCCTGCCATCCCCGGCAGTCCCGCTCCGGCGTTTTAGCCGGCCGGGGTGGCTACCGGCCGGTGCCTGCTGATCGAGATAAAGCAGGAGCACCCGGGCGAGATTCGCCGCAGCTACGAATGGTTATGGGGCGCTCCATGGCAGCAGAAAGTGAGTTCACTGCTCGTCCCATCACCCCTCACGCTGGTTGAACCCTAGCCCTCCAAAGATATGGAAGCTCCCCCCATTTCGCACCAATCGTAATTCCGGGACACCCGCTCGGGGCGTTCAAACGCCCACTTCTTCGGGGTTGTACCTTCCAGCGGATCTACCGGTGCCCCGTTCGATACGGCCGCGGCAATTGCCATCGCATCCCGCATCGCAGACTTCGCTTCCGGCGTCATCGCATCCGGCGAGGGAGCCAGGAATAGGGACGCCCCGCTCCGCGCTACCACATCCATCCACTGGCTGGTCTCCCGCCAGCCCACGCTTTTCGTCACCGCCACGATATCCGGGTCGATGTGGAAGAATGTCCGGTGCTGCGCGATGCGCTGCGCCAGCCCGTTCACGCCCATGCGCCGCGTCCGCTCCCACTCCCGCCCGCTTGTGTCATCGGCGATGCGCTGCGACTCAAAGATGCCCGCGGCGATGTGCCCCACGGTATTGCACCCGAGCACCACCGTTTCGTCGCCTGCTGCCCGCCGCATCGCCAGGTAAAGATCGCGCACGATCTCGGCGTTTGTCCGCGAGCGATCGCGGAAGCTCCATCCCGGGCGCGCCGGCCCGGTCGGCATCTCAAAACCCCACCGCCCAAACAGTTCCACGGTTGAAAAGTCGTGCTTCAGGAAAACATAGCCCCAGCGAACCGGTGTCCGCACTGCTTCGAGCACCAGCTCCAGCGCCTCGGGGACGGTCGGGTCATATGCCGGCATCCCGGTCTTTCCGGCACCAGACCGGGAGGGAGGCAAAAGCAGGTTGGGCGGCGCGTCGGCGGGCGCGCGCATGGGCCGGATCCACACGCCGGGCCGCGCCCCCCGCTCCCGGATGCCGGCCGCCAGCGCAGGCATGCTCGGGAACCGCGCCGGGTCTTGATACCCGTCGTCCACAACCACATACGGCCTGACCCCGCCGCGCGGCGCAAGCGAGGCAATCAGCTCCGCATCCCTCAGGATGCCTGCCGCCGTGTTGTGCCCGTAGGCGTAGTTCCAGTCGTTGCTGCCGTACAAAGCTCCTTTCGGCAGCCGCGGCGCTGGGCACATCGCGCGGCAAAACGCGCGCGCGGCTTGCTCCAGCGGCTCCCCCCGCGCGCCGGTCCGCGACACAACGGTGCAGGCCGCGAGCTCCCGCCCTCCCAGCGCGACCGGCTCCCCGCCGCTCAGGAGATCAACCGTCAGTGTGACGCCCTCGGGATCCGCCTGCCAAAAGCAAAATGCCCCCGGCTGCGTCTTCACTCCATACCCTTGGAGCGCTTGCCCATCGAAAATGAGGAAGTACCAGGGCATGACGCGGTTGGGCACCATCCCGCGCCATTCCAAATCCCCGTAGGAGCGCTCCCACGCGTCGCCCAGCATGTGCGCCGGTGACTGGAGCTTGCCTTCCCAGCGCAGCTGCACATGCGACAGCTTGCCGCCGTCGCTCGCAACCGCGACCGGCAGCGCGCCCCCGGCCGGCTCGGCCGTTACGCGCACCCCGGCGCAGGTCCACGCTCCTCCGCCGTACTGCATCGCGACCGTTTCCCGCGGGCCGAACCGCGCCGCTACGCGATCGGGGCGGCGCATGATATCCACCCCGGGCCGCCCGGCCGTTTTCGTTTGTTCAGCCGCCGCGGGCGGCACAGCGGCGGCTACGGCTGCGGCTGCCGCTGCCGCTTTCAAGAATTCTCTGCGACTCGCTGCCTTTTGCATCCCGGTCCTCTCCACCCACCTTGCCGGGCCCGCGCCGGCACAACAGGCGCCCAGCATACCCTAGAAGCACATGCACAATCACGCCGCCATCCTCGGCGCGGGTGCCGCGGGGCTTTTTTGCGCGGGCCTGCTTGCCCAGCGCGGTTTTCGCGTCTGCGTCCTCGACCACGCCCCCGCTCCGGGCCGCAAAATCCTCATCTCCGGCGGCGGCCGCGCCAACTTCACCCACCTTCACTCGGGCCCCGAGCACTTCCTCTCCCAAAACCCGCACTTCGCTAAATCCGCCCTGGCCCGCTACACGCCGCAGCAGTTCGTCACTCTGGTCGAGCGCCATGGCATCGCCTACCACGCCAAAACCCCCGGCCAGCTGTTTTGTGACGGCTCCGCGCGCCAACTCGTGGATATGCTCCTCGCGGAAGCTCAAGGCACCGAACTCCGGCTCGGCACGGAGATCGCTGAGGTCCAGCACGAGCCGGGCCGCTTTACCCTCCACCTCAAAACCGGGCCGCCCCTCGTCACGGAAAAGCTCATCGTCGCCACCGGCGGCTTGTCGATCCCCAAGCTCGGCGCAACCGGCTTCGGCTACCGCATCGCGGAGCAGTTCGGCTTGCAGGTTGTCCCACCCCGCCCGGCGCTGGTCCCCTTTATCTTTGCGCCCGAAGACCTCGCCCGTTTCGAAAGCCTCGCCGGCATCAGCACCGAGGCCCGGCTCAGCCTCGCCTTGGGAAACAAGCGCCGCCCCGCGCAGCAGTTCCGCGACAAGCTGCTGTTCACCCACCGCGGCCTCAGCGGCCCCGCAGCGCTCCAGATCTCTTCCTACTGGCGCGAAGGTGCCACGCTTGCCGCCGATCTCGCTCCCGAGCAACACCTCACCGCCCCGCTCCTAAACCCCGGAGGCCGCCGCGACGCGTCGTCCCTGGCAAACGCCCTCGCCGCCCACCTGCCCCGCCGCCTTGCCGAGCGCCTGGCGGTGCTCGCCCCATCCCCAAGCTGGACCAACCCCGCTCTGGCCGAGCTTGAGCAGCGGCTCCACGCATGGCCGCTCACCCCCGCCGGCACCGAGGGCTATCCCAAGGCCGAGGTCACCGCCGGCGGCGTTTCCACTCAGGATCTCCACGCCCACTCCCTCGAAAGCAAATCCACCCCAGGGCTGTACTTCCTCGGCGAAGTCGTCGACGTCACCGGCCACCTCGGCGGACATAACTTTCATTGGGCTTGGGCCTCCGCCTACGCCGCCGCTGAAGACATCGCCGGGAAGCGCATCGACTCGCCCCCATTCACGCTCTAAGGAGAAAGGGAGAAACCACCATGGCACAACAGCAACGCAGACTCGGCACGCAGGGCCTCACGGTTTCCGAGCAGGGCCTTGGCTGCATGGGCATGTCCGACTTCTACTCCGGCCGCGACGAGGCGGAGTCGATTCGCACCCTCCACCGCGCCATTGAGCTCGGCATCACCTTCCTTGACACCTCCGATATCTACGGCCCGCACACCAATGAAGAGCTTCTCGGCCGCATCTTCAAAGGTCGACGTCACGAGATTGTCCTTGCCACCAAGTTCGGCATCCTTCGCGATCCCAACGACCCCAGCGTCCGCGGCATCAACGGCCACCCTGACTACATCGCGAAAGCCTGCGATAGCAGCCTGCAGCGCCTCCAAACCGACCACATCGACCTTTATTACCAGCACCGCGTCGACCCGGATGTGCCCATCGAGGAAACAGTCGGTGCCATGGCGGAGCTCGTGGAGCAAGGCAAGGTCCGCTATCTCGGCCTTTCCGAAGCAGGCCCCGCAACCATCCGTCGCGCCCATGCCACACACCCCATCTCCGCGCTTCAGTCCGAATACTCCCTCTGGACCCGCGACCCTGAAAAGGAGATCCTCCCTCTTACCCGCGAGCTCGGCATCGGCTTTGTCGCGTATTCTCCGCTCGGACGCGGCTTCCTGACCGGCCGGATCAAATCCGAAGCCGACCTCGCCATTGACGACTGGCGCAAGACTAACCCCCGCTTTCAGGGAGAAAACTTGCGGAAAAATCTCGATCTGGTCGCGAGACTCGAGCAGCTCGCCGCCCGCAAAGGCGCGACCGCCTCTCAGCTCGCCCTTGCCTGGGTTTTCGCGCAAGGCGGTGATATTGTCCCCATTCCCGGCACCAAGCGCGTCAAGTATTTGGAGGAAAACGTCGCCGCTTCCGGGGTCGTCCTCACGCCCGAGGACCTCCGGGAGATCGAACAAATCGCCCCACCCGATGCCGCAGCCGGTCACCGCTATCCCGAGGCTTTGATGTTCTCCGTGGGCCGGTAAAGCAATTCTCCCGTTGCGATCGAGGCGCGGCGATCCGTTGCAGGAAGGAACACCACTTGGGTCCGAACGTCACGCACCCTGGGATTGCCGGCGAGCGGCCCATGCTCATGGGCAATGAGTATGGGCGCTTCGAGCGGCGGCTCAGACGCTGTGCCGCGCCGCAAACGGGTGAGTGCGCGGTACACTGGACCAGACCCGCTCCACCCGCGCTCAAAGCGCTCATTCCGCTCCAGGACACAGAAAAGCCCATGTCTGCCGACCTCCAAACCCCAGCGACCCAAACCCTTCTCGAAGCCGCCCACCAGGCCGGTCTTTCACCTACAGTTGCCGCCGGCACCGACTTCCATGGGCGTCCCACAACCCGGCTCGCTTTCGCGACCGCGAGCAGCGCGGCTCCGTTAACGCTTGAACTGTCCGATGCCTTCACCCCATCCACCTCTGAGCTCCGCGAAGGTTTCCATGCGCACCTGCGCGCGCTTGCCCATCGCCTCCGCAACCTTCAGCCTGATCTCGACGTCACCTTTGCCGGTATCCCGCTGCGCTTTTCCGGGTTTCAGTGGCCCTTCCACCGCTCTACCTCGGGCGCGGACACATACCTGGTCCATGGCACGGTCCATCTTGCCGACGGCACGGACTCGCCGCTCCACGCCAAAGTCTCCGCAAGCATGACCGTCACCTTCGCTGAGATCGTCCAGGCTCCCGAGCAGCCCTACGCGGAAGACTTCACCTACAACGCCATCCGCAAGACCTTCGATTACGGCCAGCTCGAACTGATCAAAAGCGGCAATCGCCAGCCCGTCCTCGTCACCACGCGCTACTATTCGCGCTGGGGCAAGCGCTTCCAGTTCACCGACACGACCCCCGAGTCCCGCCGCGACTTCCTCGCGCTCAAAGCCTTCTGGCTTTCCGGGGTCCACGGCGGGGGCGCACCCGTTTGGCTGGCCGATCCACGCGATACCCAGTACCTCAACACCACCCCGGAAGAGCTCGCGGCCGACGCCCAAGCCCTCACGGAGGCCGGCCTCCTCACCCCTTCCGAGCCTGGCTTCTACGCCGCCGCCCCAGCCCTGCTCGCCCGCGAAGCCGGGTACCGCGCCCAGCTCGCCGAAGCCCTCAACCAGCTCAAACCCGCCTTCAACGAGAGCATGCGCGCCGGGCAAACGAATATGTAAACCGCGGCACCGTCCCCCCCTAACCACAAGAGCCATGCCCATGAACAAGCTTCGCCTGCTCCCTTCCCTGCTCCTCGCGAGCGCTGCCCTTACGTTTTCCCCTGCCGCCACCCTGGCCCAGGCTGCCTTCCCCAGCACATCCATGAAAGCGACGGTCGGTGCTAATGGCCTTTCGGGAACAAAGTCCACCGGCACTTTGACTCTGTCTTCGTCCGGCGCAAACTTCGACTCACCCGACTTCGTCTTCACCCTCCCCGCCGATGACATCCAGGCAGTGGAGCCTCACGGTGCCCGGGCAGGCTTTCTAACCCTAGTCATCGATTCCCATTCGAAGTTTCTCGCCGCATATCCACCTCTCATCACCCAGCGCAGCAACAGCATCGGCGAGCAGGAACACCTCCTCGTCCTCTCCCTTCCCGCACCCGAGCCGGTCAATGTCGAGCTCACACACGCGGAAGCTTTCCAGGCTTTCATCAAGAGCCACCGCGCGGAGCGGGAACAATTGATCGTCGGAGCCTCCGGCGGCGACACAACCAGCGCTGCCCATCCTTCGTTCGGCAAAACTCTCCACGTCGCAGTAGGTGAAGCGTATGGGGCGCTTGACGGTCTCCTCACCTTTTTTCCCGACCGGTTGCAATTTGTAAGCCCCGACGTGACCATTAGCTTCCCCGTCGATCAGCTCGTGGAGCTCGATCCTGCGGGCGCTCGTGAAACATTTCTCATGGTCCACTCCAATCCGCGAAGCAAGATAGCTTCCGCCTACCAAAAGTACGAACGCGGCTACCAAACGGGCGATTTCCTATTTATTCTTCCGCCGCAGGAGGCCATTGCGCCCGCGTTCAAACAAGCCCAGGATTATGCGAGTTATATCAACGCCGTCCGCTCCGGCCAGGAGCAGGCTATCGTGAACGGCGGCGCGGCCGCACCCGGCGGTGCCTCGGAAGCCGCTGCCGCAGCTCCTTCTGCTCTTCCCGCATCGGGAGAAAGCAAGCGCGAACTCGCCCGCTACAACGCAGGCTTCCTCGAACGGCACAACCCCGGCAGCCGCCTACTGAACAGCTTTAAAGCCATCAACGGCATACCGGGCACTCTCATCGTTTTCGACACAGGCCTCGGCTATGTTTCCACCGAGGAAAACCCAAAGATGAATCCGCGCGTGAGCAGTTTGAGCAAGGCGGCTATCTTAAGTTCTTTGTCCCAGACGCGGCCGTCCTCGGCATTCACGATGTAAGTGTTATCCGCAATGCCAACTCAGACGGATCAAACAGTTACATCGCAGAAGTAGACCTGGACCGCAACTCCACTTTTTTTCAACAGCACAAACCATTGATGACGGAGTCCGACCAGGACAACCGTTTGTTCTTCGATTTCAAAACTCGCTACACGCTTCAACAGTTTCTCGCCGAAGCCTCCCGCACCTCCGGTGGTCGCGACACTTTTTAAGCCGGTAAAGTGCGTTGCTCCTCAAAGGTCCAGAGGTGAGCAATCCCGGTTAGAACCCGCATCTTTGTGCCGCTGGTTCTGCCGCGGCGAAGCAGAAGCTTGATATGAAGGCACTCACCCCAACGAAGCCCCCCGCGACCGGATGATCGCCGCATAGGTTTGCGCGGAGTCCTTGGGAATGCGCTTGAGGCTGGGCCGGTCGACATAGATCAGCCCGAACTGCTGCGTGAACCCTTGGGTGAACTCCCAGTTATCAAGCAGCGACCAATGGAAGTAGCCGCCCAGCGGAATGCCTTCGCGGTGCGCGCGCAAATACTGGCGGAGATAACTCTTGATGAACTCGCTGCGCCCGGGGTCATGGATATGACCGTCAGGCCCGGGCTTGTCGTGGTTGGACATACCGTTCTCGGTGATCACGATGGGCTTTCCGTAGCGCTCATGAAGAAAGCGCGGGCCCCAGTAGAGCAGCTCCGGGGTGATCGCCCATCCATAGGCGGTGTGCTTGGTTCCGGGCGGGTCGGGGACGGGCTCGGGCTTGCCGCCGGGCCCGGCCTTGACGCGAGGCGCGAAGTATAGGTTGACGGCGCAAAAGTCCAGAGGCTGCGCGATCTCCTTGAGCGCTGCGGGCGACTGCAGCTTTTCGAGCGTAGGCAGCGCGCGGAGAGCGGCTTCGGGGTAGCGGCCCAGGTAGATGGGATCGAGCCACAGCGCCATGTTGATGACGGTGAGCGGAGGCGCGGAAGGGATCAGCGCTCGCGGCTCGACGGCAAAGCCGGCCTCGCGCGCCGCGGCGATGTCGGCCGGGCTTTCGGTCGCGGGCAAGGACACCATGCCGGCAAACGGCAGCCCTATGTGCACAGGCCCCTTGGCGGCGGCCCGGATCGCCGCGACGGAGCGCCCATGACCGAGCAGGATGTTCTGGACGCCGGCAGCGAGCTCGGGTTGGGAGAACTTCCTGAACGGCGGAAACATCCCCGCTTCCGCGCCCAGGCTCCAGAAGATGTTCGGTTCGTTGATCGTGAGCCAGTGCTTCACCCGGTCGCCATAGCGCCCCGCGAGCAGATGGGCATAGTCGGCCAGCCACTGTGGGCTGTCCGGGTTAAGCCAGCCGCCCACTTGTTCGAGCGCTTGCGGGTAGTCGAAGTGAAACACCGTGACCCAGGGCGTGATCCCGGCCCGAAGCAGCCCGTCCAGCAGTCGGTCGTAATAGTCAAGGCCATTTTTGTTCGGCTTGCCACGCCCTTCCGGGAGCACGCGCGGCCAACCGATCGACAGGCGGTAGCTATTGAGGCCCATGGCGCGCATAAGCGGTATGTCTTCGAGCCCGCGATGATACGTGTCGTCGGCGATCAGATTGTTGCTGCCGTCCTTTACCTTGGAGGGCTCGTGGTCGAGCACGCTCCAGATTGAACGGCCGCCGCCGTCTGCGTACGGGTAGCCTTCCACCTGCATGGCGCTGGTGGCCGCGCCCCACGCGAAACCGGGCGGAAAAGTTTGCGATGGCGGCTCGGCAAGCGCCGGGAGTGTGCGATTCGCAGCGGCGGCGAGTGCGAGGCTTTTGCCTGCGGTCGAAAGAAAGGTGCGGCGTCGCATAGGGGTAAACCTCCTGCAGCTGCTTTGAGATGCGATGCCCGCAAGCGCCTCCCCGAGGTCTAAGGCCACCGCCTACCCGGATGATTGCTGGTGACGCGGCAAGGCGGCCTGGTAGTCCTTTCCCGCGCCGCTGCGTTCTGGGACTAGCGCGACTCGAACCGGGCGGAACGGGAATGCGCAAGATGCAGCCGTGAGACCCGAAGGCGGGCGGATGCCCCGCAAAGCACCCCTCCCGTTCACGGACAGCCCTGGAAGGCCCGCGAGCGCTGCCCCCGCGGGGAGCCTAACGCCGCGTCCTCGACACCGCGCGTGGCGAGGTTGTGGTGGAGTGGTGCGACCGTCGGCACTCTCGGTAAGCACCCTCCGGGCAGCCTTCTCGCGGTTGGGTCTGAGTGCCGCGAGCGGTCCTGAGCGAGGCGTTACGCTCCGCGGTCGCGCGCCACCATCGTTCGCACATTCTGCCGGATGCGGTCCAGGTGGTCGGCCCATTCCTGCATCATGCCCGCGCGGGGCTCCAGGTACAAGGCATCCAGCACCTTGATCGTTTGCCGGGAAAGCGGGACGATGTGCGGAGTCCGCATCTTCATGCGCTCGGCCGGAATGTTCCAGCGCTCCTCCTCCATAGCGAACTCTTCCCACCTGGCTCCGATAAGCTCGCCCGTGCAAACAAAGGTGAGCGCCATCCGCTCCATGGCAAGCCGCGTCACAGGCCCGCCCCGGTAGCGCGGCTGTTGGGACCCCTATTTGCGGACTGGTTTCCCCGCGAGAACAGGAAGCATTCCTAGCCGGGCTGAGGAGAGAATCCGCTCCGCCCCAGTTCCAAGCTCTGCTCTCAGCGCATCGCGAGCGGATCTCGCTGCATGCGGATTTCGGCCAGGGTCACCGTCGAGCGCCGGCGCGGATAGATGTAGGGCAAGGTGTCGACGACATTCTCGCCAAAGATCTTCGAAAAAACGCAACTTGACGCCCGAGGACGCCATTTGTAAGCTCGCGGGTAGGAAGATGCATGTCTGAATACACTCGCCGTGGACTACTCAAGGCTGGTTTAGCAGCGTCAGCGGGGATTTTTACCGGGACCGACTCCGCTGCGTTCGCCGGCGATTTCCAGCAGCCGTCTGCTGAAAGCGCCGCGGCTGAGCAAGTCGCCGACGTCGCTGAAGCTTCTCCGCGACAGCGGCTCCTCCTGGACTTCGATTGGCGATTTCACCTCGGCAATGCGGCCGATCAAGCGCTTGATTTCGGCTACGGCGCGCCGCGACGTGAGGGAACCTTTGCAAAAGCCGCTTTTGTCGCCGAGGTTGGAGAAGAGACATTTGACGATAGCTCCTGGCGCATGCTGGATCTGCCGCACGATTGGGCCGTCGAACTGCCCTTCATCACGAGCAACGCGACCTATATGGAAGGCTCCGAGCCGAAGCTCGTGAACTACGGTGAGGGCCGGAAGCCGATTGGACGGGAGTTCCCGGCTACCAGCATCGGCTGGTACCGGCGAAAGATCGTGCTCCCCGCCGGTTCCGAAGGCAAACGCGTCCACCTGCAGTTTGACGGTGTTTTTCGCGACGCAATCGTGCTTTTCAACAACCACTATCTTGGCCGCAACTTCAGCGGTTACGCTCCGTTCTCGTTCGACGTCACCGATTACCTTCTTCACGGCAAGCCAAACCAGCTGACCGTCCGGGCCGACGCGACCCTTTCAGAGGGTTGGTTTTACGAGGGCACGGGCATCTATCGGCATGTCTGGCTTACCATCGCCGACCCGCTCCACGTACCGCAGTGGGGAACATGGGTTCGAGCGTTGCCCGGTCCGGCTGGGGCACAGGTTACGGTGGGGACAGAGCTCGCCAACCACTCGGACGAACCGCAAAGGGTCACGCTGTCTACCGTGATCTCTGACCCCTCGGGTGCCCCTGTACTTACCTTGCGCAGCGAGCCCCAAACGATTGCGCCATGGGAAAGCGCCGAAGTGCAAAGCCAGGGCATGGTTCACGCACCTGCGCTTTGGTCCTGCGACGATCCAAAGCTGTACCGTGCCGCAACCACGGTGCAAACCGCGGGTAAGGTCGCGGATCGCGTGGAAACGGTCTTCGGCGTTCGGGCTATTCGCTTTGACGCCGATAAAGGCTTTTTTCTGAACGATAAGCCGATCAAAATCAAGGGCACCTGCAACCATCAGGATCATGCGGGTGTCGGTTCGGCGATACCCGACCAGTTGCAGGAGGACCGTGTCGCGCTGCTCAAGGCAAGCGGCTCGAATGCTTGCCGCACGTCTCACAACCCACCTACGCCGGAGTTTCTCGATGCCTGCGACCGCCTCGGCATGATGGTCATGGACGAAACACGCATGATGGCCTCCACACCCGAGGGCCTCAGCCAGCTGGAACGCCTTGTGAAGCGCGATCGCAACCACCCAAGCGTCATCATTTGGTCACTTGCAAACGAGGAGCCCGACCAGGGCTCGCAGGTCGGCGCCCACATCGTCGCATCCATGAAGCGGGCCGTAAAGCGTCTTGACCCGACCCGGCCCGTCACTGCCGCGATGAATGGCGGATGGGGTCGAGGCGTCACTTCCGTGGTCGATGTGCAGGGCTTCAACTACGCGGGCGAGGGCGGCGGAGGCGGTGCCGACACCGGCAAAAACATCGACGCGTTTCATCGCAAGTTCCCTGCCTTGCCGACCGTCGGCACAGAAACAGCAAGTGTGTGGACCACCCGCGGTATTTATAAAAAGGACCCGGCAAAAGCCTTTGCCACCGGCTACGACACCGACTACCCCGGCTACACCATGAGCGCGGAAGGGTGGTGGTCCGTGTATGCCGCGCGGGAGTACCTTTCCGGCGGTTTCGCCTGGACCGGCTTCGACTACCGCGGCGAGCCGAGCCCCTTCGACAATACCGGCATCAGCTCGCCGATGGGCATGCTCGACCTGTGCGGGTTTCCCAAGGACAGTTATTTTTTCTACCGTTCTGCGTGGCAGGCTGAGCCGGT
Organism: Acidobacteriaceae bacterium; assembly: GCA_965218545.1. Lineage (GTDB taxonomy): Bacteria > Acidobacteriota > Terriglobia > Terriglobales > Acidobacteriaceae > EB88. The sequence continues at coordinate 32,079 of CBDCLB010000005.1, forward strand.
GGTGCACCTCTTTCCACACTGGAACTGGGCCGGCGAGGAAGGTCAAAACATTGACGTCTGGTGCTACTCAAACCTTGATCAGGTGGAGTTGCTCGTGAACGGCAGATCCGTCGGCAGGCAGACGCTGCCACGCATCGGGCATGTGCAGTGGAGCGTTCCCTACCATCCCGGCAGAATCGAAGCGCGCGGCTATCGCGGCGGAAAGATCGTGCTTGTCTCTGTCCGCGAAACCACCGGACCTGCCGCCACGCTGAAGCTGACACCCAACCGCCTCGCAATGCGGGCCAACCGCGAAGACCTCATCAGCGTACGAGTAGAGGCCCTGGACAGCAAAGGCCGCATGGTGCCGATCGCGGGGAATCTTGTGCAGTTCAAGCTGCAGGGAGCAGGCCGCCTCGTCGGTGTCGGCAACGGCGATCCGGGCTGCCGCGAGGCTGACAAACCGGAAACAGCGCAGAAAGCGCGGCGCAGTCTCTTTAGCGGTCTGGCAATGGTGTATGTGCAAGCGCTGGATCAGCCCGGCGAGGTCCGGCTGCAGGCCACCGCGGACGGGCTCGCTCCAGCATCCGCATCGCTTCTATCGAAAGCGGCGGAAGCGCGACCGCGGCTCGCCTAAAGGGCAGTGCTCGATCGCTGCCTGGAAGGCGAGCGTGCTTTGAACAGAGAACATTCAACTCTTATGCTGCCGGCCCATGTGTCGGACGATCATCTGGGTGACACGCAGATTCGGCGGCTGTGTGCAACTGAACAGCACGGCTGCCGCCGTCTCCTCGGGATCCATCATGGTGGACTGTTCAACACTTTCGGGGGTCCGTCCGCGCCCAAGAGCGAACTCGGTTTTCATGCCGCCCGGGCAGAGAACGCACACCTTCACACCGAAAGGATGGAGCTCCTCGGCCAGGGACTGCGCCAGGCCCACCTGCGCAAACTTGCTCGCACAGTACACGGCTTCATTCGGCGCGCCGACCAGGCCGGCCACGGAAGACACAAATACGATGTCGCCTGAACGCTGGGCGACGAGGTGCGGTGCGACACAGCGCGCAAAAACGAAGCCGCTGCGGACATTCACCCGCATCATCGCGTCGAACTCCTCAACGCTGGAATCGACAAACTGCTTATACATTCCGGCTCCGGCGTTGTTGACCAGTACGTCGACACGGCCGAACTGCTCCCGCGCGAGCGCAACACATCGCTCCGCGACGGAGGGTTCCGCGGCGTCGCCCACCACCGGCAGGCACGCGCCACCCTGCGCGCTGATCTGCTTCGCCAGCTCTGCCAGCCGGTCCGCTCGCCGCGCGGTAACGACCAGCTTCATCCCGGCCTCCGCAAGTACGCGTGCTGTCGCCCTACCCAGGCCGGAGCTCGCCCCCGTGATGATGGCGACCCTTCCCGCCTGTGCGGTGCCTTCTGTGTTGGTCATCGGCAGCCCCCTTGCACTTAAAACTGAAATCCGACCTGTGCCGGCTCCCGAGGGATCCGGCAAGTTTCCGGCCGGCTTCTAGCAGCCACTTTACTGCTCTTTGGTCGCCGTTCAAACTCGAAAGCTGGGGAAAAACCAGCGGGCACTGATCGTGCCCTTTCCTCTACAGGAAGGCCACATGGAGAGGATCTCGGCGCCTCGATAGCAAACAGGACCCTTGCGCTGGAAGGTCATTTTCAGTGCTGCCTGCATAGCTTTTGGCGCAACTAAGCCTTCACCCTGGCATGTGCGATGGAAGACGGCGGACCATTCACTACCCGAGCTCGCGAGGATTCGGTTCTCAAGCCGAAAGCGGACCGGGCCTTTCGATTTACGCAACTTGCCCTTTTCGGAATCCGCGAAAGCGTAGCTTTTGCCGGCCTCCCTGGAAGAATCGCGCTAAATGTCGCTTTCCCCCAAGTGGCCCTCCACGTGCAGAGTGCCTCGTAACCGGCGAAGCGGCAGGCCTGGGTTCCACGCCAGATTGCCGCTCGCGCCCTCCGGGCCCGGTTTATTTTGCTGAGGAGCTTCCGTTTGAAACTTCGCCTTTCAGCCTTTCTGGTGCTTTCGAGCCTCACACTTGCCCCTGCGTGGGTGGTCGCACAAACCACTGCCGGCGTCACCGGTGTCATCACAGACGCCACCGGGGCCATTGTTCGCGATGCATCCGTCGTGCTCTCAAATACGTCCACCGGCACCCGGTTTGAGGTCAAAACCGATTCTGCAGGCTCGTACAGGTTCGCCAACGTACCTCCCGGTCCTGGCTACACGCTCCAGATCAACGCGGAGGGGTTTACTGCTGCCACCATTGACAATCTGTATGTCGACGTGGCGAATACGCGCACACAGAATGCAAGTCTGAAGCCCGCGGGTTCCACGGTTGAGGTGCAGGTATCGGGCGCCTCCGGCGCTACCATTGACACAACCGACGCAACGGTCGGCAATAACTTTGAAGTTTCCAAGCTCCAGGATCTGCCCGTCCAGAACCGCACTTCGCCTTCCGTCTTGTTCACGCTGCAGCCCGGCATCACTTCGACCGGCGCGACGACCGGCGCGCGAACGGACCAGACGGATACCACCATCGACGGTTTGGACGTGAACAATTTTTCTTCCGGCAACTTCGCCTCGATCACCGGCAATGCACCGGTCGATTCCATCCAGGAGTTCCGGGGAACAACCGCCGGCTTTACAGCAAACAATGGTCCGGGCGGTGGCGGGCAGTTCCAGCTCGTCACGCGCGGCGGTTCCAATGAGTGGCACGGCAACATCAACGAGTACCACCGGGATAACTCCACAACCGCGAACGACTGGTTTGACGCGAATGCCGGCGTGGGCCAGCCGAAGCTGGTACGCAATCAGTTCGGCGGCTCGTTGGGCGGCCCCATACGGCACGACAAGCTGTTCTTCTTTTTCAATTTCCTGGATTCGCGCATCGCGCAGCAGGAAACCGTTGAGCAGACAGTGCCGCTTGCAAGCTACCGGGCAGGCACCATCTCCTACATCAATAATCAGCCGGGCTGCACCAGTGCCGCGCGCGTCAATACCACGCCGAACTGCTTTTCTACGCTCAGCCCTGCTCAGGTGCAGCAGATCGACCCGGCCCACCTCGGGGAAAGCCCGCAGGTTTTCGCGCTGCTCAACAGCCGCTATCCGGCGCCCAACGATTTCGGCTTCGGCGACGGTATCAACTCGGGCGGCTTCCGCTTCAACTCGGCGATCCCCAATGACCTGACAAACTACACCGGAAGAATCGACTGGGCGTTTAGCCCGACTCTCCGCTTTTTCGGCATCGGCAATGTCGCGCGCCAGAACCAGGTCACGGGCCCACAGCAGTTCCCGGGTGATCCCGCCTCCAACCAGTTTGTCGATCGCAGCTACCGCTACGCCATCGGCATGGACTGGCAGATAAGCAGTACCAAATTCAACGAACTGACCTATGGCAGCGTGGTGCAGGACTACAACAACGCGCGCCCATCCAATCCTGAGGGCACCAATCAGCTCAGCTTCGCGAACGGCTTCACCCCAAATCTTTTCAGTGATCCCTATGCCGGCCCTTCGGGATCGCAGTATCAACACACCCCTATCGATCAGGTCAATGACAACTTTAACTGGACGATCGGACGCCACCAACTGGAGCTCGGGGGGTACTTCAAGTGGATTCACTACACGGTGAGCCTGCAGAGCGGATATAACACCTACAATCTCGGGCTCGGTGGACATTTGTTCGGGACACCTGGGCTTGAGCCCGGAAATCTTCTTCCGGCAAGCTCCACGGCGGAAGAAGCCTACGACAACGCGCTCACCTCCGCGCTGGGCCGGATCTCCGGCATCGGCAGCACGTTCAACTACAACGCAGCCGGCAATGTTCTTGCGCAGCCCTCGGCCGCGCTGCGCGACTTCAAGTATTACCAGACCCAGCCCTACATCAGCGATACCTGGAAGGTAACGCCGCAACTTACCATCAATGCCGGGCTCAACTATCAATACTTCACCGTGCCTTATGAGATGAACGGTTTGGAAACAGTCCAGACCACCGGCTTCGACCAGTACTTCAACGCCCGGCTGACACAAAGCGCCGCAGGTATCTCGGGCAACAGCGCGGTACCCTTTGTAACCTATGTTCTAGGTGGGCCGAAGAATAACGGGCCATCGCTTTACGCATCCAACCCTCTCAACTTCGCGCCTCGTCTGGGCTTCGCCTACAATCCAGGCTTTGATCCGTCCACAGTTTTTAACGGCAGCATCGGGGTCGTGTACGACCGCACCGTCATCGCCGCCATTCAGTCGCAGCAAACCCGCTTCTCATACCTGTTCCAGCAGGACACAAAAGTAGCCAACGGAAGGAACGGCGATCCCACGGGCTCGGTGGCGACCGATCCTAGATTGGCCGCCCCTCCGCCGATCACTCCCGCGGCAACCCCGAAGGCGCCCTATCAGCCCTGGGTTTCAGACGGTGTGCCGACGGGCTTGGACAACGGCTACTTTAATGAGGCGATCGACCCGCACCTCAAAACGCCTTACTCGATCCTGGCGAATTTCGGTTTCCAGCATCAATTCCCGGGCTCGCTGGTGCTCAAGATGAGCTATGTCGGACGTTTCGGGCGCAGGCTTCTTGCGCAGGCGGATGCGAGTCAGCTCATCGACTACCCGGATACACAGTCCGGCCAAACGATGAACCAGGCCATGACGCATATCGAGCGCGAAGTGCGGGCCGGCATCAATCCCGCCGATCTCCCGGCAGAGCCGTGGTTTGAACATCAGCTTCCGGCTGCATATAAGGGTACCCTCCCGAACAACACTTCGGCCGCCGCCTCCGCCAACCAGAACCTTGTATCGATCGGCGATTTTGCTGACTTTATCCAAGCACTTGCCCCCGACCTGCAGCCGAATGTCGGCATGGCGGCGCAGTTCGGCGAGAATACGCTATACACCAACAAGGGCTTTTCGACTTACCACGGGCTCCTAGTCACGCTGCAGAAAAACCTGAAGCACGGCCTGCAGTTCGACGTGAACTATACCTTTTCCCATTCCATCGACAACGTTTCGCTGCCCGCCAGCGGTGTCGCTTTCGGCGGCTCCGGATTTGTCTGCGATGCCGTACACCCTCGGGCCTGCCGCGGAAACTCCGACTTCGACACTACCCACTACATCACCAGCGATTTCACTTATTCCCTGCCTTTCGGGCGGGGCCGCAGCTTCGCGGGCAAGCTCCCCATCGCTCTTGACGAGGTAGTGGGCGGCTGGGATGTGAGCGGCATTCCGTCCTGGCACAGCGGCCAGGCGTGGTCCCCGCTTTCCAATGCCTTTGTTGCCGGCTTCGCCAACGACGCGCCGGCCCTCTTCAACGGCGACACCCATGCCGTGCGGCGCGGCATCCATAAGGATCCATCCACCGGCTCGCTTACCGTCTTCGCTGACCCCGCCGCCGCTGCCGCCGCGTTCTCCGGCCCCGTCGGTCTTACGATCGGCAGCCGCAACGTCCTTCGCGGCCCCAACTTCTTCAACATAGACGCAGGCCTGGCCAAGAATTTTGTCCTTGTTCCCTCGAAAGAAATCAGGCTTCAGTTCCGCGCTGATGCTTTCAACGTCCTAAACCATCCCAACTTCGACGACCTCGATTACGGAAATTATGGCGCTTATACCAACATCACTGCTCCCAGCAACTTCGGTCAGCTCACGGCCATGAATGGTGCCCCACGCGTTGTTCAGCTTTCCGGCCGCATCCAGTTCTGAGAGCCTTGAAAAAAAACGGGTGTGAGATCGTGGCGCAAACTGTTCACGGCAGGAGCAGGAAGCACGATGGGCCAGGTTTTACGCGGGTGCGCCCCCGCGACTCAGGCGGTCCGTCGGGCAATCCCGGGTAGCCGAGAAAGCCTTAAGGGCCTTGGCGGCCCGCTCTGGGATCAATCAGAAGGCGGTGCAAGCATAGAGGGGACGCGACCAGTTCGCCAACCGAAAGAGCAGTCCGAAAGAGCCCTGCTCAACCGCCTTCTCGCCCGAGCAGGAAGCCATCGTCGCAGCGTTCCGCAGGCACGCGCTGCTGCCGCTCCCATGATTGTTTTTGGGACTGCTTGTACGCGCCTTAGGCCACCATCCCACGGCTGCCGTCAGAACGACGGACTCGCGGGTAAAGGCGCACAAACGAGGCTTCATCGGCTTTTCCGCTTGGGGGCATATAACCGCGCCGCTTGTGCCGACTTGCGATTGGGCAGTAGAGATAGTAGCCAGGCGGCTGACTTACTGATTTGAAATGAGACAGGGATTCGAACTGTATTTATAAACGACTTGTAAACAACAACTTGCGATCTTGGCTTTGTGAAAATACCCGCAAATATACCCGCAAACTGTAGGCGCTGGAGCTCAAAGCGGCTTCGGCTCTCGGAGCTTCGGGAAAGGTTTGCGAGCGCGGCGACCTCGGAGCGGACGCGCCCTCGGGCCGATGCGCCAAGGTGACAGGTGCCAAAACCGCCAAAACACCCGCCACGGAACAGGCGAACAGCGAAGCAAGCCCGTGCGCGGATGCAGGAGCAGCACATCACACCAGAGAGGAGGGAGAACATGAGAAGCATTTTCGATGTGGAGCCGGAAGAGGAGCCGGGCGCATTCACCCCCGAGCAGATGCGCGGGCAACTGCGGCGCATAGCAGAGCGGCAGCCGGAGGACGTGTACGGCGCGGGCCTTCCCAAAGGGCACGTGGCGGCTGTGCTCGCGGGTAAAGCGGAACCGCTACCCGCGCTGCTGGCCATGCTGGAGCTCCGGGCCGTTGACGGCGGTTATGCGAGCACCGTGCCGGAAGAGCCGGAGCCGCCTTATATCCCCGCATGGCCCGATGGGAGCCCCTTCACGCGGCCGATGAAGCAACCGTGGTGGACTGTGTGCGCGAAGCTTTCGGTGCGGGGGCGGACGGAGACTCTAAGCTTGACCGCCATTACGATCTTTCGCAGGTGCTGGTGCATGGCATGATCGCGGCGGGAGCCATGCGAACTATCTACAGCCATGATGCGGAGCACTCCGCACTGGCGTTTCTCGCGGGCGCGATATGGGAGCGGCGGCGGGACAAGCCGGGCGCGGCGGCCTGAGTTCGCCCCTGGTGCGCGGGAGCGCGTCACTGCACCCCGAAAGCCGCCCACGGGTCATCTGCTTCAGGCTTGGGCGGCCCGGCTTGCACCTTGTTCCGATCTGCGGGCGACATGCCCATTTTCCCGAGCAGCGTGGTCAATTGCGCGAGCGCGGCGGCGGAAGCCGTGCCCGCGCGCAGCTGGTGCATGAGGGAGCAGGCGAGCTCCACCAGCCATCGGTCACTGTTGGTAAGCACACCCGGCGGCGCGGCCTGGGCAAGCTCCTTCCAAAGCGCGGCGTGCTCTTTGTCGAAGTGCTTTGGCGGCGCTCCAAGCGGGCCGGTGGGCTTGGGTTCCCCGAGCCGCGTGGCATAGCGGCTCCGGTTGTGATCGAACGAGCCCGAGCTTTTGAGCAGGGCCGTGGGCTTGCGGTGAGCGGGCATAGGGGAGGCTCCTCGGGCGCACCCATCGCGGGCGCTCCTGGCACCATCTTCACCCGCCGCGCGAGCCCTCGGGGGAAAAGCCTGAACTGAGGACGTAAAAAAACGACCATGACGCGGTTGGCTGGTGGCGAAGGCGGAACTATTTGCACCCCCCTACCCCCCTTGCGGGGCCCGGCTGGGCGGGAGAGCTTGCCGGGGCCGCTGGCGTGATGCGCGGCAGCGCTTCCCAGTATTGAAAGCCGCGCACCATGCGGCACGCGTTAACGCCCGGCGGTACTCGCGGCCTTTGCTGCCCGCGCCCTGGCGCGGCTTCTGGCTACGCGGGCTTTGGAACCGCAAACTGAGTCGCAGAACCTTTTATGTTCCGGCTCGACAAGGAAAGGCTTCTTGCAATGCTCACACTCCCGATAGCGCTCTTGCGTGTACACGTCAAGAAATTGGGCGGTAACCAAGGCTTCCCAGACACAACATGCCGTCATGGTGTCATAGGGCGGCCTGCCGGGTTGAGGTTGCTTTAAAGGTAGAGGCCCGAGCGCCAGAAACCAGTAGTAATCCCGGTTATATTCGGAAATCCCCATCTTCTTGCGGTCTCGGGGCAGCCAGCTTGGCGGTGGATTTAGAAGCATCTCGCGGAAATAGGCCTGAGTCTCCGGCAGTTTTGCCAGCGCCCACTCAGGCGGCGCGCCCATCTCCTCCTCGTAAAGGTCCAGCGAGTTTGGCCCGTAGCGGTTATTCCAGACCTTCGCAAAAGTGAACGGGCCGTACTTGCCGAAAAATGCAAGCGCCTCCTGAGCGGACTTGAGCGCAAGGAAGTCATCCCGCACCACCTTCGGACTGAAAGCAGCGGTGCCAATGAGGCCAGTTGCAGTACCGTCCGCTGCGGTCCACCTGTCGATGTAGTCCACCGATGTTCGATCAAAATGGATGGCCTCACCAGACTTACCCTCCACAAGCCGCACCTCCCAGCCCGGCTGAATCAGCAAGGAGGCCTCTATCCGAGTCGCCGCCACTTTCCATGTACCGATCTTGTCATCTGCCACAATTCTCTCCTACTTGGTTGCGCTTTAGGTCAACTGTTACGCGTTGTCAACACGTGAAAGAGTAACACCAATGACGTTCCGCGCCGTACCGAAGCGGGACGATTGGAGCGGAAGATGACAGGACAAAACGAGGCGGTACTGCGGCGCAAGGCGGTGGAAAGCCGGGTAGGACTATCACGCACCACAATCTACGAACTCATGGCGAAGGGGGCCTTCCCGCGCCCAATTCAGCTTTCGCTTCGCGCGGTAGGGTGGCGCTGTTCGGACATCGATGCCTTTATTGCGACGCGGCAGGAGTCGGGGAAGCGGGAGCAGACGGCGGTAGGCCGGTGACCGGCGGTGACCCCGGAAGAGCTCGCGGCGCTGTTCCACGCGCGGCGCGTGGGACCGGGCCGGTGGGTGGCGCTTTGCCCGGCGCACCGCGACCGCTCGCCTTCGCTGAGCATCGGGACAGGGCGCGGCGGCCTTCCCCTTCTCCAGTGCCACGCCGGGTGCGACCCGGTGGCCGTACTGGCCACGCGCGGGCTGTTCTGGCGCGACTTGCGAGCGGGGCCGCCGCGCACCCCGGCGGAGCGACGAATGGCAAGCGCGGCGGCGGCGGCTCAAAACGCGGAAGAAGAGCTCCGCGACGATGCAGCCTGGAGCGCGGCCATCGGCTACCGGCGGTTGTGGCGGGTGCTGTCCGCGCTTGGGGCGAAGCTCGCTTGCGCGCCGGACGGGCCGGAAGCCGATGCGCTGACCCGAGCCTTTCACCGCGCCGCGCGGATGGGGTGCGAGGTGGAATCGTCGCTGGGCTGCTACGGCGGGGCGCAACGACCGCCGGTGAAGCCTTGCCCGCCGTGGTCGCCCTTTTCCGAACCTGAGCCGGAAGCCCTTGAAGCGGGCCGCGTGCGGACGGAAGCGCAGATGCTCTGCTACGTCCAAACCGGCTTCGCGGAGCCCCCACCGGAGCAGCAAAACGAAGAGGCCCGCTGGAACGAGCCTCAGAAGGAGCTTGAGTGAGTCAGGAATCTACACCGAACGATACACCAGAGAGCGCCGCGCCGAACCCTCTGCAAGCGGATTCCCATGCTATTCGGCCCGGCGAAGCGCCCACGGTCGAATCGCCCGCCCCGGCTTTTCCCTCCGCCCGCGAGCTCCAGCGCAAAGGCGAAGCCGAAGCGGTGGCCGTGCTCCAACGCAACGGGGCCGCGCCTAAGCGCAAGAGCAAGGAGGGCAAGCCTGAGACCTTCAGTCAAGGCGATGAAACGTGGGAATGGTCGGAAGCGGGGGTGTACTGGCAGAAGAGTGACAGCCCAAAAAAGCGGCTGTGCGACCCGCTTTACGTCGAAGCGAGGACGCGGGACGATGCGGACGGCAACCATGGTTTGCTGTTGCGCTGGCGATCAAAAACGGGGGTCGCCCACGAATGGCGGATGCCCGCAGCGCTGCTGTACGGCGAAGGCACGGAAGCGGTAAGGATACTCGCGGAAGGCGGCCTACACATGGCGCGCGACCTTTCTTCAATCCGCAAACTGCTGGATTATATCCACCTCCGCAAGCCGGAGCGGGTGCTGCGAACCGTAGACCGCCCCGGCTGGTATCGCGGCGCATACGTTACCCCGAGCGGCGCTATCGGCAGCCCGCCGGGCGAGCAAGTTGTCTTTGCGCCTCCGCCCGGCGCGAAGGCCGCCGGTGTGGATTGCAGCCAAAGCGGGACGCCGGAAGAGTGGCGCGACACCATCGGGGCCCTTGCTGCCGGGAATAGCCGCCTGGTGCTCGCCATCTCGCACAACCTCGCAGGCCCCTTGCTGGATATCGCGGGCGAAAACGAGGGCGGCGGCATACATTTCGTGGGCAAGTCCTCCTCGGGCAAGTCCACGGGGCTGCGGGTCGGGGCTTCCGTGATGGGCAACCCGCGCAAATCTATGCAGAGCTGGTGCGCTACGGCGAATGGACTGGAGGCCATGGCTGCGCTTCACAACGACCAAACCTTGATCTTGGACGAGATATCGCAGGCTGAAAACGGGCAGGCGGGACCGGCAATCTACCGGGTGATGAACGGGCAGGGAAAGGGCCGGGCGACGCAGCACGGCACCGCGCAGGAATCGGCGGCCTGGCGCTGCAACCTCCTTTCAAGCGGGGAGGAAGGGCTGGCCGATATAGAAGCGGGCGCGGGCAGAAAAGCGAAAGCCGGGCAGGAGGTTCGGCTGGCAAACATCCCGGCGGAAGCGGGCCACGGCATTTTTGAAGCGCTGCACGGGCATGAACCGGCAGCGCTGGCGAACAAGCTCCGCGAGCTCACCAATCGCTACCACGGGGCCGTGGGGCGGCGCTGGCTGGAGCTCCTGGTGGAAAACAGAGGCGAAGAGCTCCGCGAAACCATCGCCCAAGGAGTGCGCGACTTTGTAAACGAGGCGGCCCCGCCCGGCTCCGAAGCGCAGGTCATTCGCGTGGCGCGGCGCTTCGGGCTTGCGGCCGTAGCGGGCGAGCTCGCGACCGCCTGGGGGCTGACCGGGTGGAAGCAGGACGAGGCGGAGGACGCCTGCAAGCGCTGCTTCGCGGCATGGCTTGCGGACTTCGGCGCGGGCAGCCATGAAGAGCAGAGGATTCTAGAGCAGGCGCGCGGCTTTATGGAGCAGCACCTTTCGCGCTTTGCCCGCTTCGACGCGACCGAGATAGATACCCCCAACCTGGCCGGGTTTATCCGGCAGCAAGGCGAGCGCAAGGAGCTTTTGGTGCTCAGGAAGCCATTTGCGGAGGAAGTCGCCAAGGGCTTTCGCAAGGCGGCGGTGATTGAGGTACTGAAGAAGCACCGCATCCTGCTGCCGGGAAAGGAAGAGGCCGCGCAAAGGGTGAAGTTAAAGGCCTTCGGCGAAGGGACGCATGGTGTTTACGTTCTCGCGTTCCCTGAAGACGGGACGGCATGAAGCTCAACCTTGCCCGCCTCGGCATAGCCGAAAAAAGGGACGGAACCGCCGGAACCGCATGTAGTGACGCGGGTGTTTCGGTTCCGGCTCCGCAAATGGCCGCCGGAACCGCCGGAACCGGCAGCGGCCTTGCAGCGAGGCGGTTCCGTCCGGTTCCGGCTCGCGAAACGCCCGCCGGAACCGAAACAGCCAACAATGACGGGGGTGTTCCGTGGGTTCCGGCGGTTCCGGCGCGAAAACAGGCTATGCCGTTCCCCGAGCTCCGGGAGCCTGTCTATGAGCCTCGCGAGTGGGCGGAGGACTTCACCCGGTGGGCGCTGGCGCACTGCGTCTTCCGCGACGGCTGCTGCGGCGGGGTCGCGGCGCTTCACAGGGAGTGGTGCGAGTGGTGCTTTCTAAAGCAGGTAGTGCCGTGCAACCTCCTCACCTTTCGCGCACTGCTGCGCTCCGAAGGCTTCACCCTTGGCGCGGGGACCACGGCGGGCATGGTCTACGGCCTGGTGCTGAAGGCGGAATACCTGGCCTTGACCGCGCCCGAGCGCGCGGCAAAGGAGGGGCCGACATGGAACGGAAATCGCCGGTAAACAGGGCACCCCAGACCGCGCCCGAGTCGCGGCCCACCACCGGGGCGGACACTCGCCCGGCGCTCCGCAAAAGAGGCCGCTGGAAAGCGCTGGTGGCGTCCCACATGGGAGACTTCCACGCGGAAGGCGCTTTAATCGCACTGAGCCGGTACATGCGGCGGGGCGAAAAACTGGAGGACTTGCGCGAAGCCCGCGACTCCCTGGACAAACTCCTCCGCCGGAAAGAGCGGGAAGCCAAAGCCGTGAAAGAGCGCATCCGGTGAGACGGCAAGCAAGGCCGCCCCGCGCCCCGCGCCCGTTCCCGCCCGGAACCCCCGTGCGCTTGCGCTGCTGCCCGCACGGGCCGCCGGGCGTGGTTACGGGGGAGATGCGCGGCCTGGTTCTGGTGGACTGGCGCGACCTCGGCACCCTCGGCAAGCACCCGCCCGCAAGCCTGGCCATGGTGGCCCCAGCCTGGCGCGAGTGGCCTGAGCCGAAGCCGCAATGCCGGAAGCCCGCACCGCTAGGCCGTTCGATCTCGCGGTACCAGCGTCCGCACATTCTGCCGGGTGCGGTCTAGGTAATCCGCCCACTCCTGCATCATCCGGGCGCGGGGTTCAAGATACAGCGCATGGTTGTATGCGGCGCTTACGGCGTTGCGCTGGGCGTGGGCAAGCTGAAGCTCGATATGGTCATGCGTGTAGCCCTGTTCATGCAGGATGGTGGAAGCGATGCCGCGAAAACCGTGCCCCGTCATCTTGCCCTTGTAACCCATGCGCTCCAACCCTTTCAGGATGGTGTTATTTGATATGTGCTTGCCGTATCTCTCTCCGGGAAACACCCATTCACCTTGCCTGAGCTCCCGAAGACTCCCGAGCACGTCAAGCGCCTGACGGGAGAGCGGGATGATGTGCGGCTTCTTGTTCTTCATGCGCTTCTTTGGGATGTTCCACCGCGCCGCGTCCCAGTCGATCTCCTCCCACGTGGCCCCGATGAGTTCTATCGTCCGCACAAAGGTGAGTGCCATGAGCTTCATGGCAAACCGCGTCACAGGCCCGCCCCGGTAGCCTTCAATAGCCCTCAGCAGCGGCCCAACCTCTTTTGCATCTACGCGAGCAAAGTTAATCGTGCGCGTGGGCCGGAGCACATCGGAGGGCTTGAAGTCTTTTGCCGGGTTGCGGTGGGCGTAGCCGTGGGCGATAGCATGGCGGAACACCTGCCCCACCGTTTGCAGCGCCCGCTTGGCAATGTCCACCGCGCCGCGCTCTTCGATCTCCTTCACGATGGCGACGATCTCGGGCGCTTCGATCTCCCGGATGGGCCGCGTTCCCAGCTTCGGGAGTACATTCCCTTTCAGTCGCTCCCACGTCGTCGCGGCATGGCGCTCGCTCTTGTGGGCCCGCCAATGCTCCCACCACAGGCGCGCCACGCTCGCGAAAGACTCTGCATCGGCAGCCCGCGCCGCGAGCTTCGTTTCCTTGCGCCGCTGCATCGGGTCAACCCCCGTGGCGAGCAGCTTGCGCGCGGCTTGGTGTCGCTCCCTGGCTTCCATAAGCGCAATTTCGGGATACCGCCCCAGCGGCATCGTCTTGCCCTTGCCTTCCCATCGGTAGTTCCATCGCCACAGCTTGCTTCCACCGGTGGTAACCCTGAGATAAAGGCCCGCGCCGTCCCGCAGCTTATAGGGTTCCCCGCGCGGTTTGGCCTGCTTCACGGCAAGCTGCGTCAACTCCATCACGCCCTCCGAAAAGTCGGATACTCGCGGTTTGGCAAGATACCCGCAACTGCCAAGCCCCGTACCCGCAGAAGTACCCGCATTTGGTACCGGCTTCCAGCGTGCCGTAGCGGACGCCAAAAGACGAAAGGCCCTCTGATTACGGGCCTTTTCTCGGACATTGTGGATGTTCTGGGACGGCTTCGGAAGGGTCTGTGGCGGAGAGACAGGGATTCGAACCCTGGGTACCCTTTCGAGTACGCCGCCTTTCCAAGGCGGTACATTCAACCACTCTGCCATCTCTCCGGCCTGGGAGAAACTTTAACACACGCGCCCGGCGGCTTTCGAGTCGAGACGAGCGGTCGCGTCCGGCCCTTCCGGCATCCCTCTCCATGGACTTCATCAAGAGCCGCACTGCCGGCGCGACGGCCGCAGGCCGCATGACACACAGGGGAGCGAACATGCCGGAGTTGAGCCAGGATCTATTGGAAAAAATGCACGCCTATTGGCGCGCCGCCAACTATCTCACCGTGGGCCAGATCTACCTGCAGGATAATCCGTTGCTGGATCGCCCGCTCACGCCGGACGACATCAAGCCTCGGCTGCTGGGCCATTGGGGCACGACGACGGGCTGTAATTTCATCTACACCCACCTGAACCGGATCATCTGTGAGCACTCGGCCAACATGCTGTTCATTATGGGCCCCGGGCACGGCGGTCCGGGGTTTGTGGCACAAACGTATCTTGAAGGCACGTACACCGAGATCTACCCAAACATCGAGCGCGACCGCGACGGGATCAGGCGGCTCTTTCGTCAGTTTTCCTGGCCCTACGGCATCCCCTCGCACGCCGCACCGGAAACGCCCGGGTCCATCCACGAGGGGGGCGAGCTGGGCTACTCCCTGATCCACGCGTATGGGGCGGCGTTCGACAATCCGGACCTGATCGTGGCCTGCGTGGTGGGCGACGGCGAGGCGGAAACGGGCCCGGCGGCAACCAGCTGGCACTCGAACAAGTTCCTGAACCCCAAAACCGACGGTGCCGTGCTGCCCATTCTGCACCTGAACGGGTGGAAAATCGCGAACCCGACGGTGCTGGCGCGCATTCCTGAAGAAGAGCTGCTGGCCCTGTTTCAGGGCTACGGATATGAGCCGATCGTGGTTGCCGGCGACGAGCCCATGGATATGCACCGCAAGATGGCCTCGGCGATGGACCGGGCGTACGGCCGCATCCGGGAGATCCAAACGGCAGCACGCGAGGGGAGCGATCCGGGGGTCGCGGACAAGCGCCCGCGCTGGCCGATGATCATCTTCCGCAGCCCTAAAGGTTGGACAGGGCCGAAGTTCGTGGACGGCAAGCCGGTGGAAGGAACCTGGCGTGCCCATCAGGTTCCGCTTGAGGGCGTCAAGACCAACCCCGACCACCTTCGCCAGCTGGAAGAGTGGATGCGCTCGTACAAACCCGAGGAACTGTTCGACGAGAAGGGTCACTTCCGCAAGGAGTATTTCGACATCGCGCCCAAGGGCAAGCTCCGCATGGGCATGAACGAGCACGCCAACGGCGGCCTGCTGCTCCAGCCTTTGGAGATGCCCCCTTTCGAGCGCTACGGCGTGGAAGTGAAGGAGCCGGGCAAAACGCTGGCCGAGGCGACCCGGGTTCTAGGCGGTTACCTGCGGGACGTAATGCGGGCCAACCTTGAAACCCGCAACTTCCGCGTGTTTGGGCCGGATGAAACGGCTTCCAACCGCTTGGAAGCGATCTACGAAGCCTCGCCCAAGCGCTGGGACGAGATTTACGAGAACGTCGATGAGAATCTCGCGGTCGACGGCCGGGTGATGGAAGTGCTGAGCGAGCACCTGTGCGAGGGCTGGCTTGAAGCTTATCTTTTGACTGGCCGCCATGGCTTTTTCTCCTGCTATGAGGCCTTCATCCACATCATCGACTCCATGTTCAACCAGCATGCAAAGTGGTTGGAGGAAAGCAGCAAGCTCACCTGGCGCAAGCCCATCGCCTCGCTCAACTACCTGCTGAGTTCGCACGTGTGGCGGCAGGACCACAACGGGTTTTCGCACCAGGACCCCGGGTTCATCGACCACGTCGCCAATAAGCGGGCCGGGGTGGTGCGCATATATCTGGCACCGGATGCAAACTGCCTGCTTTCCGTCGCGAACCACTGCCTGCGCTCGCGAAACTACGTCAACCTGATCATCGCGGGCAAGCAGCCGGCACCGGTGTGGCTCGGGATGGAAGACGCGGTGCGCCACTGCACGGCTGGACTAGGCGTGTGGGCTTGGGCTTCAAACGACGGCAGCACTGGCCCCGACGGCGGAGGCACACCGGGCCAGGATTGTGATGTAGTGATGGCCTGCGCGGGCGACGTGCCCACCTTGGAGTGCCTGGCCGCGGTTTCCATTCTGAAGGAGCGTTACCCGGAGCTCCGTGTGCGTGTGGTCAACGTGGTCGACCTGTTTACGCTGCAGCGGCCCAGCGAGCACCCGCACGGCATCCACGACGAGGATTTCGACCGCCTGTTTACAAAGGACAAGCCGGTCATTTTCAACCATCACGGCTACCCGGCGCTGATCCACTCGCTCGTCAACGGCCGGACAAACGAACGTAACTTCCACGTCCATGGCTTCCGCGAGGAAGGCACGACCACCAGCCCCTTTGACATGTGCGTGCTCAACCATATCGACCGCTTCACGCTAGTGCTGGACGCAGTGCGCCGCACTCCTAAGCTGGCCGCGCACATTGCGGAAGCCGAACAAACGCATTCGGAGAAGATCCAGGAGCACAAGCTCTATGTTTCCGAGCATGGCGAAGACATGCCCGAGGTGCGCAACTGGGCCTGGACTGGAAGCGGCGGGGAGAACAGCAAGGCGAGCAAGTCCACCGAGCAGACCGGCGGGGATAACGATTGAGCGGCCAGGTGCTCGGCCCCATTCTGGTGCTTAACTCCGGCTCGTCCTCACTGAAGGCCGGCTTGTTCGTACGCGACACAGGGGCAAACTTCGCCGGCGAGCGCGCCACGCTGACTGCGGAGGCGAGCGGCATTGGGCAGGGCGGCGGCAAGCTGTCGATCCACGGCGCAGACGGCAAGGAATCGGCCGCCGACAGCCACGCGTTCGGCTCGCAGGCGGAGGCTTTGAGCGCGATCGCCGAGGTGCTTAAACAGCAGGGCGCGGGAGTTCAGCCTTGCGCAATCGGCCACCGCATGGTGCATGGCGGCCCCCGCCTATTTGAGCCCACGCGGCTCACCCCCGCTGCCCTCGGGACACTTCGGCACTCGGTACACTTCGCGCCTCTGCACCTGCCCGGAGCGATCGAGCTCGTCGAGCAGGTTTCCCGCCTGTATCCAAACCTCCCGCAGGTCGCCTGCTTCGATACGGCTTTCCACCGCACAATGCCGCCCGTGGCGCGTGAACTTCCCGTGGCGCGCGCCTGGGCCCGCGCCGGCGTCGCGCGCTACGGCTTCCACGGGCTTTCGTACGAGTCTCTTCTCGGCCAGCTCCGCGCCGAGCCCAGCCGCTTGCCGGACCGCATCGTTTGCGCGCATCTTGGCAGCGGTTCGAGTCTTTGCGCGGTTCTCCGGGGCAAGTCCGTGGACACCACCATGGGCATGACCCCGTCCGGCGGTGTTCCCATGGCAACCCGCACGGGCGACCTGGACCCGGGGGCGCTTATCTTTATGGCGCGCCAGGGCCGCTTGTCGCCGGACGCGCTTGAGCACGAGATCGATCACGAGAGCGGCTTGGCCGGGCTTTCCGGCGGCACAGGCGACATGCGGCAACTTGAAGCGGCGATGCACAACGGCGATACAGGGGCCGCTCTGGCGTTCGACATATTTGCGACAGCGATTGCGAAGCAGATCGTCGCGCTCACGATTTCACTCGCAGGGCTGGACCTGCTTGTATTCTCCGGCGGCATCGGCGAACACAGCGCCGGGCTGCGCGCGGCCGTCGTCGACCGGCTCGCGCCGTTTGGTTTCCGGCTCGATGGAGAAGCGAACCGCCAGGGCAGCAGCTGGATCCACGCCGCGACAAGCAAGGTGCCGCTGCGGGTGCTGCCCGCACGGGAAGACCTGGTAATCGCCGCGCATACCCGCGCGCTGGCTGCCGGTTGAGCCGCACTTTCACACGGGCGCGGGCGTTCTGGGTATTCTAGGGCGAGCCGCACATTTAAGGATGGAAACCGCTTCCCGCTCATGCGCCTTCTTCATGTGATTCACGACCTCGCTCCCGCCGGAGGGGGGCCGCCTGAAAACCTCCTGCAGCTGGCGCGAGGCTACCGCGAGGTGGACGTCGAGCCGGAGGTGCTTTCGCTCGACGCGCCGGAGGCTTCCTATCTCGGGCGCTATCCCTTCCCCGTACATGCCCTTGGCCCCGCGCGCGGCACATTTGGGTATAGCCCGGCGGCGCGCGGGTGGCTTGAAGCACATGCGCGCCGGTATGACGGCATCCTGATCGACGGTTTGTGGCAGTACCCGGGGCTTGCCGCGCGCGCGGGGGCGCTGGCCGCAAGGGTGCCCTATTTTGTTTTTCCCCACGGCATGCTCGACCCCTGGTTCCGCCGCCGCTACCCGGCGAAGCACCTCAAAAAGCAAGCCTTCTGGTGGTTAGGGCAGTACCGCGTGCTGCGCGACGCCGACCGTGTGATCTTTACGACGGAAGCCGAGCGCGATCTTGCCCCGGAAACCTTTACCCCTCACCAGTGGCGCGATGCCGTGGTGCCGTTGGGTACGAACCGGCCGGAGGGCGACCCGGAAGCGCAACGGGCAGCGTTTTTCGGGGCGCTGCCGGCTTTGCGAGGCCGTCGGTTCCTGCTGTTTCTCAGCCGCATTCACCCCAAAAAGGGGTGTGACCTGCTCCTCCGGGCCTTTTGCCAGGTCGCGCCGGCTCACCCGGAGCTCGACCTGGTCATGGCGGGGCCGGATCCCGACGGGCTGCGGCCGGGTCTCGAAGCGATCGCTTCGGAGGCGGGCCTGGCGGGACGGGTGCACTGGCCGGGCATGCTCCAGGGCGATGCAAAGTGGGGTGCCTTTCGGGCCGCGGAAGCGTTTGTGCTTCCGTCCCACCAGGAAAACTTCGGCATCGCTATCGCCGAAGCGATTGCCTGCGGGCTGCCCGTGTTGATCTCGGACAAGATCAACATTTGGCACTACATCACCGAGGACGGCACCGGCTTCGTCGAAGAAGACAC
Organism: Acidobacteriaceae bacterium; assembly: GCA_965218545.1. Lineage (GTDB taxonomy): Bacteria > Acidobacteriota > Terriglobia > Terriglobales > Acidobacteriaceae > EB88. The sequence continues at coordinate 50,964 of CBDCLB010000005.1, forward strand.
CGGGCCCGGTACACTCCGCCTGCTGGAGCGCTGGTTTGCGCTTCAGCCCGCGGAGCAGGCCGCCATGGCCGCGAGAACCGGGCCCTCCTTTGACAAGCGCTTCTCCATGCGGACCTGCGCCGCCCGCATCCGCGCACTTGTTGAAGAAGCCCAGGGAAACCGCGCCAAGCCCCCAGCCGGAAAGCAGCTTGCGGCCCAGCTCGGGAGGTAGGAGGCCGGCGTCCGCGAACGATTCGCTGGTCTTCGGCGATCAGGGCTGTTACCCCGCTTCCCCCACCCGGCAGCACCTATTTGATACAGCCAGATTCCGAAATGAGAACACGCGGCCAGGAAAAGCGCCTGGAGGCTCCACCCTTCAATCCCCAAGCAGCAGTGCGCTCTAGCGCGCGAGCATCATCCATGCTTCATAGGCAAGAAAGCCCGCGATGCCCAGCCCGGCGTTGAAGAGCAGTGCGATGCGCAGTCCCATGAAGATGCCCGGTGAAGGCTCTCCCATGATCGCGTCCGTGCTTTCCGCGACGCCTGCGCGCTGTGACGGGGCCTCACGCAGCAGCGAATCAACACTCACCGTGCGTGGCCGGGCTCCCGGAGAAAACGGAGATGGGTCGAGCGGCAGGTGGGGTACAGGGGGAGCGCTGGGAGTAGAGTGGTGCGAGGTCAAAACAGTTGTCGGCATGGTTTGCAGTCCTTTCCGTCACCGACTGTATCGGCATTTCGCGCGCTCCCTTGAGCTTTCGCGGCCCTGAAAACAGTGCTGAACTGTTTTGGGACGAGGCGCGGAGCGCTGTGCCACAACGGGAAAAGCCGTCTGCCCAGCTCTTTTTGCCGTCGAGACAAAGTCGGCATTTTGTGATTGATTGGGCGTGAAAGCAACCTCCTTCTTTTCTTGACGCCTCGGGATTGGCCTTCTAGATTGGAAGGAGACTACAGGAAGAGGTAACCGACGGTGCCCTCCGCCCCGCATTACTTTTGGAACTATCTGCCGCTGCTACTTCAGGTCCTGATCGCGCTCGGCATGGGCTGCGCCATGGCCGCCGGATCCTGGTTTGTCGGCAAGCACAAGACCAACAAAGCCAAACTTGCGGCTTACGAGTGCGGCATCCCGGCTGAAGGCGACGCGCGCGGAAGGTTTTCAGTCCGCTTTTACATGGTGGCGATGCTGTTCATCCTGTTCGACGTGGAAGCGGTATTCATGCTGCCCTGGGCTGTGATTTATCGCCAGCTGCCGCATATCACCGGCTCGCGTTTGTTCGGTTTTTGGGAGATCGCGGTGTATCTCGGGTTCGTCCTGGTTGGGTTTTTCTATATCTGGAAGAAGGGCATTTTGGACTGGTCCTCAGACAAGGCGGATCTGTAATGACGGCTGTGCTTGAGCGGGACCAGGTCCTTTCTGAGATGAGCTCCAACCGGGCGGTCGCGGCGCTCGGCCCCGAAGCGATCCGCGATGCGAAGTTCGACCGCGGCGAGCTGACCATCACCCTGGCCCCCGAGAACATTCGTGCTGCGGCCGAAGCAGTGAAGCAGGCCGGGTATAACTTTCTCGAGGACGTGACCGCGGTCGATTGGCTCCCGGCCGAACCGCGGTATCAAGTGACTTACCACATCCTTTCGCACGCATTGAAAGAGCGCGTACGGCTCCGTATCTTCGTCGATTCAGTGATGGGCGGGGCCGACTCAATCACCCCCGTTTGGCCTTCGGCCGACTACTATGAACGCGAAGTATTCGACCTGTTCGGCGTACGGTTCCATGGCCACCCTAACCTGCGCCGCATCATGATGCCGGATGAGTTCGTGGGCCACCCCTTGCGCAAGGACTTCCCCGTGGAGGGATACCGCTAATGAGCAGCTTTACCGAAACCGCATCCCTGATCGCGCCCCGCCCCGAGGACCCGACCAAAGATTCAACCATGATTCTGAACATGGGCCCGCAGCACCCGTCCACGCACGGGGTTCTGCGGCTGGTGGTCGAGATCGACGGCGAAACCGTCCTACGCGTCGTGCCCGATATCGGCTACCTGCACACGGGGATTGAAAAAACCTGCGAGGCGAAGTTTTACCAGCAGGTAGTCCCGCTCACCGATCGGATCGACTATCTGTCCCCCATGAGCAACAACCTGTGCTACTGCCTGGCTGTTGAAAAGCTTTTGCAGCTGGAAATCCCCGAACGGGCGCAGTGGCTGCGGGTCATGCTCAACGAGCTGACCCGGTTGAACTCGCATCTGGTATGGCTGGGCACGCATGCCATGGATATCGGCGCGTTGACAGTTTTTCTTTACTGTTTCCGCGAACGCGAGGATGTTTTGCGGCTTTTTGAGGCGATCGCCGGCCAACGCATGATGACCTCCTACTTCCGGATAGGCGGCGTTTCGCTCGAGCCGCCGCTGGATTTCTTTCCTTCGCTCCAGGCTTTCATCAAGCGCATGCCGTCCAAGATCGACGAGTATCAGAACCTCCTGAGCGGCAACCCGATCTGGATCGAGCGGCTGAAGGGCGTTGGCTATCTAAGCCCCGAAAACGCAATTGCCCTCGGCGTCACCGGGCCGCCCTTGCGCGCTTCCGGCGTCGACTGGGACCTACGGCGCGACATGCCTTACACCGGCTACGAGAAATTCCAGTTCAAGGTGCCGCTGGGCACAAACGGCGATGTGTGGGACCGCTACGTGATCCGGCTCGAAGAGATGCGCGAATCGGTCAAGATCATCCAGCAAACGCTCGACGGTATCCCCGAGGGCGCGATCACGGCGGACGCCCCCAAGATCGTGCTGCCCGACCGCGAAAAGATGAAGACAGAGATGGAGTCGATGATCTATCACTTCAAGATCGTCACGGAGGGCTTTCCGGTTCCCGCGGGCGAGGTCTATCAGGCTATTGAGAGCCCGCGCGGCGAGATGGGCTATTACGTGGTTGCGGACGGCACCGCCAAGCCGTACCGCGTCCACATGCGCAACCCGTCCTTCGCCACCCTCCAAGCGCTGGACGTGATGTGCAAGGGCGCACTTTTGGCCGACGTGGTTGCGGTGATCGGGTCGATTGATATCGTCCTGGGTGAAATTGACCGCTAGCATCGGCGAGTTCGCCGCCCGGCAGGAGATGTGGGTTTCCTTTGCGAATCTCCTACGGGCCTACCTGGCCGCCGCCTGTCTCGGGCAGGAGGTCCCGCAAGCGATGCTGGTCGAGGCGCGGCGGAGCGAACTGCACCTGGAAGGGCCGCGAAAGACGATCAAGCTCGATCTGCAGGTGCGCTCGGGCGAGGGCTACTGGGCTATCTATGATGTGAAAGCCGCCGATTCCCTGCTGGACGAAGGCGCTTTCCGGCTGGCGCTTGACGGCACATTTTCGTGGAGCGGAAAAGCGGGCTCGCTCGAAATGGATGCCCTCGCCGAAGCGCTCGCTACACTGGTACTAAGCTGAGGACACAAGAACGATGAGCGTTGCCCACACGATTTTCTCGCCTGAACTGGCCGCGCGCCTCGACCGCCTGGTGACGCTGTATCCGGTCAAACGGTCGGCACTGGTGCCCATGCTGCTCTACGCCCAGGATGAACTCGGCGCGGTTACCGACGCGGTCGTCGCCGAGTGCGCAGAGCGTGTCGGGGTCACGGAGCTCGACGTGCGCAACGTGCTGTCCTACTACTCCATGCTCCGCACCCATCCTGCAGGGAAGTTCAACATCCAGGTGTGCACCAATATCTCCTGCATGGTGCGCGGCGGCTACGAAATCCTGGAGCACTGCAAGCAGCGGCTCGGGATCCACGAGAACAAGGGCATCTCGGAGGACGGGCTGTTTTCGGTCGAGGAAGTCGAGTGCATCGGTGCCTGCTGCTGGGCCCCGGCCGTCCAGGTCAACTACGACTACGTCGAAGACGTCACCGCCGCGTCCATGGACGCAACCATAGCAGAGTACCGGGCCAAGGCCCGCCCGCAGTAAAGGAGACAGCGCATGTATCTGGTATCGCATCCCGACGAAGTCAAGGTGATCTCCTTCCGTTTCGGCCAGGGCGCTGAAAAGATCGACAAGTACATCGAGCTCGGCGGCTACGAATCGGCCCGCAAGGCTATCGCGATGGGCCCCGAGGCAATCATCAACGAGGTCAAGGCCTCCAACCTGCGCGGCCGCGGCGGCGCGGGCTTTCCCACCGGGCTCAAATGGTCGTTCGTGCCCAAGCAGTCCGAAAAGCCCAAGTACATCCTTGTCAACGGCGATGAGTCGGAGCCCGCGACCTGCAAAGACCGCCCCATCTGCCAGTACGACCCCCATTCGGTGATCGAAGGCACCATCATTGCGGGCCTCGCGGTCGGCGCCAAGCAGGGCTTTATCTACATGCGGGGTGAGTACCGCTACCTGCTCGATATCATGGACCGCTGCATCGCCGAAGCCTACGAAGAAGGCTTTCTGGGCAAGAACATCTTCGGCGTTCAAGGCCTCGACTTCGACTGCATCACCCAGACCGGCGCAGGCGCGTATGAGGTCGGCGAAGAGTCGGCGCTCATGGAGTCGCTTGAAGGCAAGCGCGGCGTCCCCCGCATCCGGCCTCCTTTCCCGGCGGTCGTCGGGTTGTACGGCGGCCCCACGGTCATCAACAACGTCGAAACCATCGCGAGCGTGCCTCATATCCTGCGCATCGGCGCGGCGGAATACGCGGGGATCGGCACCGAAAAGAACGGCGGCACGCGTTTGTTCGGTATCTCCGGCCACGTCGAGCGGCCCGGCGTGTACGAGCTACCCATGGGCTATTCGCTCCGCAAGGCCATTTATGACGTCGCGGGCGGCATCCCGGGCGGTAAAAAGCTCAAGGCGGTCGTGCCCGGCGGGTCCTCGACGCCCGTGCTCAAGGCCGACGAGATAGATGTCGGCATGGACTTCGACCAGCTCGCCAAGGCCGGTACCATGCTCGGCTCAGCCGGGATTGTGGTGCTCGATGAGACGGTGTCCATGGTCGAGTTCGCGCTCCGGACCATCAAGTTCTACCAGCACGAAAGCTGCGGCTGGTGCATCCCCTGCCGCGAGGGTACGGACTGGCTCCGCAAGACAATCTCACGCGTGTACCAGGGCCAGGGCGTTGCCAAGGACCTGGACAACATCAAGTACCTTGCCGATAACATGATGGGCCGGACGTTTTGCCCGCTCGGCGACGCGGCGGCGATGCCGACTATCGGCTTCATCACCAAGTTCCGGGATGAGTTCGAGGCATTTCTGGCCGAAAATCCGCCCACGCCGGGGCTGATTCTGCACGAGTCCCCGGATAATCTGGTGCAGCTCGCGGCACACTAGGTGAAAGCAAAGGAGATTATCCGCATGATCGAGGCTGACGGCTGGATGTTTAAAATCAGACGGGCAGCCACCGGCACTTCGTCCATGCAGTTAAGCCCGGCAAGGTGCAGGTTCCGATGCACGGGAATAAGGACCTCTCGAAGTCTGTCGTTCACAGCATCCTGAAGCAAGCGGGGCTGAAATGAAAAAGCGCTATTTGGTTTATTACGAGCGAACCGCGGACACGACCGGCAAGTATTGTGACTGGGCCGGGTTCTGCCCGGACATACCGGGTTGTGTTTCAGTCGGCGACTCCCTCGAATACATGCGAGCCATGATGCGCGAAGCCCTGGAAGGGCTCTTGGAAGTCATGGCTGAAGACAGCGACCTCATTCCGCCGACGGCCATCTCTTCCATCGACTTCGCGGCCACGTCCCCGGAGATAGAAGTCGCGTATACCGTTGTCGAGTGGCTCGAAGTACAAGTTCCGCAGCAGGCAATCTTTGCCGGCCAGCAACCCGCGCTTGCAGGCGCGGCACAGGAATAAGAACATGCCCGAAGTCAAAACCGTATCCCTCACCGTCGACGGCAAGCAGCTCACCACCCCCGCCGGCACCCTCCTTATCGATGCCTGCAAGCAAGCCGGGATTGAAATCCCCGCCTTCTGCTACTACCCCGGCCTGTCGCTCCAGGGCGCGTGCCGCATGTGCGTGGTGCGCGTCGAAAAGATGCCCAAGCTCCAGACCGCTTGCACCACCCCAGTGGCCGAAGGCATGGTCGTCACGACCGAAAGCCCGGAGATAGCGCAATCGCGCAAAAGCATCCTCGAGATCCTGCTCGGCAACCATCCGCTCGACTGCCCGGTCTGCGATGCCGGTGGCCAGTGCGAGCTCCAGGACATGACGTTCAAGTACGGCGCATCCGGCTCGAGCTATGTTGAAAGCAAAAACCACAAGGAAGAGCAGCAGTGGTCGCCGGTCGTCTACTTCGACCGCCCGCGCTGCATCCTGTGCTACCGGTGCGTGCGTGTGTGCGGCGAAGGCATGGATGTGTGGGCGCTGGGCGTTCAAAACCGCGGCTCGGCATCCGTGATCGCTCCGAACATGGGCGATCACCTGGACTGCGAGGAGTGCGGTGCCTGCATCGACATCTGCCCCGTGGGTGCGCTCACCTCGGGCACCTACCGCTATAAAACGCGGCCTTGGGAGATGAACCACACCGCCACCATCTGCACCCATTGCGGTGACGGCTGCCGGACCACGCTCGGCACCCGCGCCGACAAGGAAGGCGCGGTGATCGTGCGCGGCGACAACCGCGACAAGAGCGGGCCGAATAACGACTTCCTATGCATCAAGGGCCGGTACTCCTTTGATTTCGCAAACCGCGAAGATCGCATCACCAAGCCGTTGATCCGCAATGCGGCGGGCAAGCTTGAGACCGCGACCTGGGAGCAGGCCATCACCCATGCGGGCCGGCGCCTGCGCGAGATCCGCGATGCGCGCGGCGGCGCGGCCATGGGCGTGATCGGCTCACAGCGCACCACAAATGAAGAAAACTACCTGCTCCAAAAGTTCGCGCGCGTGGTGCTCGGCACCAACAACATCGACCACCACCGCACGGCGGACTACCCGGCGTTTGTGGCTGCGCTCGGTGGGGCCGCGGGCCGCAATGCCAGCATCCGCGACTTTGAAAAAGCGCCTGCGATGCTTGTCCTTGGCAATGATCCGACCGAGCAGCACCCGCTGCTGGCCTGGAATATCCGCGCGAACGTCCGCCAGAACCGCGCCAAGCTCTACCTCGTCAACGACCGCGAGATCAAGCTGCGGCGCCAGTCCAAGGGCTTCGTGCAGGTGCAGCCGGATGGCTATGGAGCATTTGTAAGCTATTTGGCCGGGCAACCGTCGGAGTTTCAGGAAAACGAAACCGCGCAGAAGTTCCGCGAGGCGATCGCAGCCGAACCTGAAATCGTCATCGCGTTCGGCTCCGAGTTCCGCGGCCGTGACCTCGAAGCGCTTGTCCGCTGGGCCGGGACGCTGCCGAATGCCAAGCTGGCCGCGCTCGGCGACTATGTAAACTCCCGCGGCGCGGCCGACATGGGCGTGCTGCCGGACTTCCTGCCCGGCTACGTTCCGGTCGCCGACTCCGGCGCATTTGCCGAGGAGTACGGCGCTTCCCTGCCACAAACACCGGGCAAAAACCTGGTTGAAATGTTTGACGCTGCGGGCCGGGGCGAGCTCGCGGCGCTTTATGTCGTCGGCGCGAACCCGGTCGCTCGCTTCGGCGTCGACCCGGCGGCGCTCAAGAACACCTTCGTAGTCGTTCAGGATATGTTCCTGACCGAAACCGCAGCGCTTGCCGATGTGGTGCTGCCCGCCGCCTACCTATACGAGAAAGCGGGCACCGTGACCAACACCTACGGCGACATCCAGCTGGTCAAGAAAGCCGCCGACACCGCCGGCACCCGCGCCGACTTCGAGCTGATCGTGCGCGTGGCCGACAAGATGGGCTTCCCCGCCAAGCAGCTGGTTCCCTTCGGAAAGGGCTTGCGCGCCGACCTGGGCCAAAGCCGCGGCGCGCAGTCCGGCGAGGCCGACCGCCACGCCGTTTGGCTCGCCGCCAACAACTACGAGCCCAAGGTGAGCCCGTTTGATCCGTTTGCAACGCTTGACGAGATCCAGCGGCTGGTCCCCGCTTACACTGTTTCGCGGTTTGAGCTTCTCTCCGGCCGCGACAAGCCGATGCGCACCGACCTGGTCCAGATCGCTCTGCCTCAGGACCGCGCCGACCTCGTACTCCCGGCGCACGATACCCTGTTCACTTCAGGTACACTGGGCCGTTACTCCCCCGTGCTGCACCAGGTGCTCGAAAGCCGCGAAACCCGTCCCGCCGAAGCCGCGGCGGACTAGTTTCGCGGCTCCGGCCGCCCCAAGATCTGAGCCCCAACCCGGAAGGCTGACGCGTGTCCTCATTTCTCATTTTCTTCCTGCTGACTCTCCTGAAGATCGTCGTGGTGCTCGTCATCTACCTGACCGCCGTGGCCTACACGGTGCTGCTGGAGCGCAAGGTCGTCGGCCGCATCCAGAACCGCTGGGGACCGACGCGCGTGGGCCCTTTCGGCCTTCTGCAGCCGTTGGCCGACGGCGCAAAGCTTTTCCTCAAGGAAGACCTGCTGCCCTCCGGCGTTTACCGCCCCCTCTATATAGCCGCCCCGGTCATCGCACTTATCTGCGCCCTGACCTCCATTGCCGTCATCCCGTTCGGCGACAACATTCGCTGGCACGGTGTGGACATGTTCGAGATTTCCGACGTCAACATCGGGCTGCTGGTCATCCTGGGCGTGACTTCGGTCGGCGTTTACGGTATCGCGCTTTCCGGTTGGTCCTCGAACAACAAGTACTCGCTGCTCGGCTCGCTTCGGGCTTCGGCCCAGCTCATCTCATATGAGCTCGCGCTCGGTTTGTCGCTGGTCGGCGTGGTTATGCGCGCCGGGTCGCTGCGCCTGCGCGACATTGTCAATGTGCAGTCTCCGCACGGACTCCTGAGCTGGAACTTTTTCGGCGGTCTTCAGTTTGTGGCCTTTTTCATCTACCTGATGGCCGCCTACGCTGAAACCAACCGCACCCCCTTTGACCTGCCCGAGGCGGAAAGCGAGCTCGCCGCCGGGTACCATACCGAATATTCCTCCATGAAGTTCGCGATGTTCTTTATGGCCGAGTACGCCAACATGATCACGGTCGCCTGCGTCGCCACCCTGCTGTTTTTCGGCGGCTGGACGAGCCCTTTCGGCCATCTCTTCCCAGACTTCGGCCTCGCCGGGCGCATTGTGCTGCCGGTGTTCTGGTTCGTGATCAAGATTTTCGGTTTTCTTTTCCTGTACATCTGGGTGCGCGGCACCCTGCCCCGCTTCCGCTACGACCAGCTCATGGGCTTCGGCTGGAAGTTCCTGATGCCGCTTTCCATCCTCAACATCGTGGGTTCCAGCCTCCTGTTCGCCTGGACGGGCGGGTTTTAACGTCGCTTTCCTCCGGGAAGCGGCGGCTTTCCCACGCCGCTTTCTTCTCCATGTGATTTACACTGTGATTTCTTTCGCGCCCGTAGGTCTGGACCAGCCATGTATTTTGCCCTGTTTTTCATTTTCGCGATCTTCTGCATCGGCGGTGCCGTCAACCTCCTGCGTGCGCGCCAGCCGATCAATTCAGCGTTGTCCTTGATTGTCGTCATGACCTCGCTCGCCGTCCTGTATCTGCTGCTCGGCGCGGAGTTCCTGGCCGCCGTGCAGGTCATCGTCTATTCGGGCGCCATTATGGTGCTGTTCACCTTTGTGATCATGCTCCTCAATGCCATTAATGAGGATCGCTCCAAGAACGTCAGCAAGGTCGCCTACGGCGCGGGCTTTCCCGGCGTGGTCGCGCTCATCTGCCTCCTTTCCTACGTCTTCCTGAGCCAGGGCGGCCGGCTGGGCCTTACGCGCCTCGGCGACGATGTGGTGACCACCACCATGCTTTCCCGCGTCCTGTTCCGCAATCTGCTGCTCCCTTTTGAGGTCACCTCCGTTTTGATCCTGATCGCCATCCTCGGCGCTGTCGCGCTCGCGCGCAAGGAGCCCGGCCAATGACCATTCCCGTCTCCTGGTACCTCGTCCTCAGCGCCATCCTGTTCTCGCTCGGCGTTGGCGCATTCCTGGTCAAGCGCAACATCATTACGATCTTTATGTCCATCGAGCTCATGCTCAACGCGGTCAATCTCGCGTTTGTCGCGTTTTCCCATATGCATCACGACGTGCAAGGCCAGCTGTTTGTGTTCTTTGTCATGGTGGTCGCCGCGGCTGAGGCCGCCGTGGGCCTGGCTATCATCATCGCGATCTTTCGCGCGCGCAACACGCTTGACGTCGATCAAGTAGACCTGATGAAGCTATGAATCTGCACCTGCTCTGGATTCCCCTGCTGCCGTTCATTGGCTTCCTTTTTAACGGCACCATCGGCCGCCGCTTATCGCGCCCCGTGATTTCGGGTGTCGCGCTGGCCACCGTCGCTGCCTCCTTCGGACTGGTCTGCAACATCGGGCTCCAGCTGCATGGCCTTGCCCTGCCCCACACCGAGTCCGTCGCCCCCTGGATCACTGCGGGCACCTTTCACGCCGACTTCGCCTTTACCGTCGACCAACTCACGATGGTCTTCCTCTTCGTCATCACGGGCATCGGCTTTTTGATCCACTTATACTCGGTCGGCTACATGGCCCATGAAGAAGGTTTTTGGCGCTTTTTCGCCTACCTCAACCTGTTCATGTTCTTCATGCTGACGCTGGTGCTGGCGGAGAACTTCCTGCTGCTCTTCGTCGGGTGGGAGGGCGTCGGCCTCGCCTCGTACCTCTTAATCGGCTACTACTTCGACCGCGACTCGGCCGCCGACGCCGGGCGCAAGGCTTTCGTCGTCAACCGCATCGGCGACTTCGGCTTTCTGCTGGGCATGTTCCTGATCATCGCGCACTTCGGCACGCTTTCCTTTGGTCCGGTGTTCGCGCAGCTTGCGCAAGCACCCGGGCTTCACGGCGGTTTTCTGACCGCCATCGCGCTGCTTCTGCTTGTGGGTGCGGTGGGCAAGTCCGCGCAAATTCCGCTCTACGTTTGGCTCCCGGACGCCATGGAAGGTCCCACCCCTGTGTCCGCTCTGATCCACGCAGCCACCATGGTGACAGCCGGCGTGTACATGATCGCGCGCGCCCATGCAATCTTTGACCGCTCCCCCGTCGCGCTGGGAACCGTTGCGATTATCGGCTGCGCCACTGCCTTTTTCGCCGCGACCATCGGCCTGGTGCAGACCGACATCAAGCGCGTCCTCGCTTACTCGACCGTTTCGCAGCTGGGTTATATGTTCCTGGCCTGCGGGGTTGCCGCGTACTCCTCCGGCATTTTTCACGTCGTCACCCACGCCTTTTTCAAAGCGCTCCTGTTCCTGGCCGCCGGTTCCGTCATTCACGCCCTAAGCGGCGAGCAGGATATGCGGGTCATGGGCGGGCTCCGTACCAAGATTCCCGTTACCTTTTGGACCATGACCGCGGGCGTTCTGGCGATCTCCGGCATCCCGCCGCTTTCCGGCTTCTTTTCAAAAGACGAGATCCTCTACCAAACCTTCAGCTCCCCCATGGCAGGCGCAAAAGTTCTCTGGTTTTTTGGCCTCGTCACCGCCGGGCTGACAGCCTTCTATATGTTTCGGCTGTATTTCCTTACCTTCTTCGGCAAAAGCCGCGCCACGCTCGCCCACCCGCACACCCCCGAGCCCACGCACCACGCCGAGGCCTCGAAGGGTATGGCTGAGGCTTCCACTTCCCACGCCGCTCCACACGCGACGATCCACTCGCCCGACCCGCACGGCGAGCCTCACGAGAGCCCCTGGATCATGCTCGGGCCTTTGGTCATCCTCGCCCTTGGAGCGGTTTTCGGCGGCTTGCTCGGGATCCCGGGCGAAGGTAACTTCCTGCGGAACTTCTTATCTCCTGTTCTGCACGTCGGCACGGAAGCTGCCCGCGCCGAGAACACGGGTCTCGAAATCACGCTTGCCGTCGTTTCGACCCTTACCGCCTTGACCGGCTTCGGTGTCGCCTATCTGATGTATTTCAAACGCCCCGAGCTCCCGGCCGAGCTCGCCTCCCGCTACCGCGCCGCGTACCTGCTCCTGCTTGAGAAATACCGCATCGACGAGCTGTACAACGCGGTTTTCGTGCGCCCCACTGTTTGGGTGTCGCGCTATATCCTGGGGAACTTCGTCGATGGCGGCATCATCACCGGCGGCGCGTTCGGCCTGGCGGAAGGCGTTAAAGGCCTGGGGGCGATCGCGCAACGCATGCAATCGGGCAACATCCGCTCCTACGCGGGCTGGCTCGCGCTCGGCGCGGCCGTGCTGCTGATCCTCATTCTCTTCGGCTTTGGAACCCACGTGGCCCCGGTCGCCACCCTGACGCGCTAAGGACCTGCACGCTTTGAACGACCACATTCTCACCATTACGACCTTTGTCCCCGCCTTCGGAGCGGTCCTTGTCGCGCTTCTGCCGCGCCGGGGCAAGCTCATCCAGTGGGTTGCGCTGGCGGTTTCGCTCATCACCTTTGCGTTTACCCTCACCCTGCCCGCGCGCTTCGACTACGCAAATCACTCCTTCCAGTTCGTCGAGCAATATCCCTGGATCACCTCCCCAAACATCCACTATCACGTCGGCGTGGACGGCATCTCGCTGTGGCTGGTCGTGCTCACGGGCTTCCTCGCGCCCCTCGGCGTACTCGCCAGCTGGACCGCGATCCAAACGCGCGCTAAGGAGTTCTACTTTTTCTTCCTGCTCCAGCAAACCGCGATGCTGGGCGTGTTTGTCTCGCTCGATATCTTCCTGTACTACGGCTTTTGGGAGCTTTCGCTCATTCCCATGGCCATCCTGATCGCCATGTTCGGCCGCGCTCGCGGGACCCAGGCCGCGATCAAGTTCTTCCTATACACGTTCATCCCGTCTGCGCTGTTTCTGGTCGCGATCCTGTACCTCTACGCCAAGGCAGGCACCTTTGACTTCGTCGAGCTCCAGGCAATGCTCGCAAGCGGCCGCCTCGGGATCGGCCCCGTGGCGCTGGGCTGGATTGCGTTCGCGTTCCTATTTGCCTTCGCGGTCAAAGTCCCGGTCTTCCCTCTCCATGGCTGGCTGGCCGACGTCTTCTCGGAAGCGCCTACCGCCATGGCCATGGTCGTCGCCGGCAAACTGGGGCTGTACTCGCTGATTCGCTTCAACCTCGGCCTGTTTCCGCGGGAATCCCGCCATTTCGCCCCCTGGATGATCGCGCTCGCGGTCATCAGCATCCTGTACGGATCGCTCAACGCCCTGGTCGCGCGCGACCTCAAGCGCATCGTCGCTTTCGGCACCCTTGCGGCACTTTCTTTTTGCACCCTTGGGATCTTCTGCTTCTCGATCGCCAGCCTTGACGGCGCGGTTTACCAAACCCTCAACGAAGGCCTGATCGGAGGCTGCCTGCTGGCCCTGCTCGGCATCCTCTACGAGCGCTACGGCACCTACGACACAGCCGCCTACGGTGGGTTGGCCGCGCGCCTTCCCTGGATGGTGACCTTCTTCGTCATCACCGTGCTCGCGCTGATTGGGCTGCCTATTTTGAACGGCTTCGTGGGTGAGTTCCTGGTGCTTTCGTCCGCGTTTGCGACGCACGTCGCATGGGGCACTATTGCCACGCTCGGCGTCATCACCAGCGCCGCGTACGCCCTTACCTTCATCCAGAAAGTTTTCTATGGCCGGCAGTCCACCCTTGTGAGCCACAGCACCGGCATTCGCGACGTCAACGGACGCGAGCAAGTCATGCTTTGGCCTTTCATCGTGCTCATGCTGGTCATGGGTGTCGCTTCGCCCTACTGGATGGAGGCAATCACCCCGGCGATTGCGCCTTACGCGGCCGGCACAGGCGGACGGACGATCCATGGCGTCATCGTCGAGCAAACAGTCTCCCCGACCGCGGCACTCATGAAACCCCAGGCGGAGGCCGCCCGATGAACTCCCTGCTCCGCATCCTCCCCGAGATCATCCTCACCGTCACCGGCGTCCTCATCATGCTGATCGACCCGGTGCTTCCCCGTACCGTCTCACGCAAGAACATGGGTTGGCTCGCGGTTGCCGGCACCATCGGCGGCCTGATCGCCTCCATCCAACAGTGCTACCTCGCCCCCGGCACCGCCTACTTCGACACGGTTCGCACCGACGCTTTTTCCGGCTTTTTTCACGTCCTCATCGCCTGCATCGTGCTGGTCTCGCTTCTGACCACCCTGGACGCAGTGAAGCGCGACCAGGAGAACCTCGGCGAGATGTTCGCGCTCACCATCTTCGGCGCGGTCGGGTCCATGCTCATGACTTCCGCGGTCGAGCTTCTGCTCGTCTTTGTAGCGCTTGAAATCTCGTCCATCTCGTCGTACATCCTCGCCGGCTTCCGGCGCAAAACCGGCAAAAGCCCCGAATCCGCGATCAAGTACTTCCTCCTGGGCTCCTTTGCGACCGCCTTTTTTCTGTACGGCATTGCCCTGATCTACGGCGCGACCGGCACCACCCGTATCGCGCTCATCGCGGGCCTGCTGCACGGAAGCACCACACCCCTGCTTGCTACGCTCGGCGTCGGCATGATCCTGATCGGGCTCGGCTTCAAGGTCTCGGCCGCCCCCTTTCATGTTTGGACCCCCGACACCTACGAAGGTGCCCCCTCGCCCATTGTCGGCATGATGTCGACCGCGCCCAAGGCCGCCGCCTTTGCCGTCCTGCTCCGCATCCTGTTCGAGGCCGTGCCCACGCTGTACACGCACTGGGAGCCGATGGTCTGGTGGATGGCCGTTCTCTCGATGACCATCGGCAACCTGGGCGCGCTCCGGCAGCGCAACGTGAAGCGCATGCTCGCCTACTCGTCCATCGCGAACGCCGGCTATCTCATGGTCGCTTTCACGGCGCTCTCAGTTGATGGCGTTGCCGCGGCCGCGTTCTACACCGTCACCTATGCGGCGATGAACGTCGGCATCTTCGCCGTCATCTCCCACGCGGGCGGCTATGACGACCGCCTCACCACTGTCCAGGACTACCGCGGACTCGGCTACCGCTCGCCCCTGCTCGGCGGCGCGATGGCGTTTTTCCTCATCTCGCTCATGGGCATTCCCTTTACGGGCGGCTTTTTCGGCAAGTTCTACGTTTTTGCCGCGGCGCTGCACTCGGGCATGGTCTCGATCGCGATCATCGGCTTAATCAACTCGGGCGTGGCTGCGTTTTACTACCTGCGGCTGCTCGCGGCCGTTTACTCCCGCCCCGCTGAGGGTTCGCTGCTCGAGTCTGTGCCCCGCGCCCAGGTGCCGCTGCTGTTCGCGATTTTTCTCGCGGCTTCGGCGACATTTTTGCTGGGGGTTGTTCCTGGCCGGTTTCTCGGCTCTGCGCGGGCTGCGGCAGCTACGCTCGGCGTTCGGGACGTTGGCTTCCACCGCACACCGGCACCGGCGATCGCAGAGCAGCAAACCCGCTAGAGCGTCCGCAGGTCCTTGCGGGTAAACACCAGTGCGGCGAGGCCGGCAATCACCAACCCAGCGAGTACGGTTTCGCCAACGCCCGCCCACAGGGCCGGCATCGCACTGCCGCTCACTGCGTTGAAAAGCGCGCCCATCCGCCCCCAATCCTGCCTGCCCGCTTCAAGCAAAGCTGCCAAGGCAAGGCCTGTCACAATGGCCGCCGCGATCTGCGGGAAAAGCACGGAACTCAAGAGCCCCACTGCGCAAAGCAGCAAGCCCGCAGCCAGCTCCGCCACAACAGACGGAATGAGCGTGGGCGCGTGCTGGTGCAGCAAGCCGGCAAACAAGCCCGCATTGAGCAGCCAAACTAATACATAGCCCAGAAACGGCAGAAAAGCGCTTGCGCCCAGCGCCGCCAGATACTCCCACCGACCCACCGCCCGGCCCAGCACCTGAGCGATGCGGCGCGCCCGCAGCTCGGTCCCCAGCGCAACGCTTGCGGCCAGGCTCACCAGCACAAGCCCGTACAGCAGTTCCTGGTGGAGGATGGACGCAACATCCTCGATCGCCGGGTGGCCGTGATCGACAGCCAGCAAAATACCTGAAAGCACACATGGCCAAAGCAGCAGCAGCGCGATCAGGAACCGGTTCTGCCGAAGCAGCTTACCCGTCACCAGCCGTATACGCTCAAAGCTGCCGATCATCGGGACCCGCCCCCCGCGGAACCTTCTGAAGCTGCAGGCTGCGCGAAGAGATTTTCAAGTGTCCGCTGCTCCCGCTCCACCCGCACCAGCTCCCCACCGGCAGCCCACGCCCGCTCGAGAAACGCGCGCTCCTGCCCCAAGGGCATCGCAAAGACCAGGTCTTCCCGCGCGGCGCGGCTTGAGCCTTGGAGCAGCTGTTCAGACTGGCGCACAAAGCCGTGCGCGCGCCCAAGCCCCCGCAAGGTAACCCGGACTTCCGCCCCTTCTCGCAGCAGCTCTGCCATGGAGCCCGCATGGAGCAAGCGCCCTTGGTGCAGAAACGCCGCGCGGTCGCAGAGCTGTTCGACCTCCGGAAGCTGGTGCGAGGAGAAAAATACAGCCGCCCCTTCTCCGCGGGCCCGCTCCAACGCGGTCCGCACCAGGAGAACCGCCGGGGGATCGAGCGCAGACGTGGGCTCGTCGAGCATAAGCAGCTCCGGACGGTGCACCAGCGCCTGGGCCAGGGCGAGTCGCTGCTGCATCCCCCGTGAAAACTTGCGGGCGTCCTTACCCTCGGCGGGCAGGTCGAGCCAGCGCAGCAGTTCATGCGCGCGTGCGCGCAGCCCCGGCGTGCTCCGCTTGCTTTCCGTATCGTTCAGTCGCGCGGCCAGCAGAACAGAATCGAGCGCCGACCCGGCAAAGAAAACCGGTGCGTCCGGCACATAGCCCACCCGGGCGCGCGCCGCCCGGGCCTGCCCAAAGCGCTTGCCCAGCAGTTCGCCCCGGCCTCCTGTCGGGCGGAGCAGTCCCATGGCAATGTGGATTGCGGTTGTCTTACCGGCACCGTTGGGGCCCAAAAACCCGAAGATCTCCCCGCCCTGAACAGCCAGCGAAAGCGCATCGAGCACGACGGTGCGCCCATACCGCTTCGTTACGCTGTCGAATACCAGCCGTGCCGCCATGGGAGCTTAGACGCGAAAAGCCCCCGCCGCAGCAGGGGCTTTGTTTCAAACGTAAGACTCGGTTACTTATTGACGACGGCGAAGACGATGACGAGGGTGAACAGTGCCAAGGACTCGATAAACGCGAGACCCAGAACGTAAAAGAACAAGATGCCCGCGCGGGCACCCGGATTGCGCGCGAAACCCTCGGCGGCCTTGGCAGCCGCCATCCCTTGGCCGATGCCGCATCCGGCCGAGGCAAGCCCCATGCCAATGCCCGCGCCGAGCGGCACATAGCTCATAGCTCCGCCGCCGTTGCCGGTTTGCGCCCACGCCGGCGAGGCCAGCAGGAGGGCGGACATCGCCATGAACACATATTTGAGCTGCTGGAACACAGTTTCCAACTTCATCGTTTTCTCCTTGTCACTTCCCGATTCGGTGGTACGCGAACCGCAGTGGGTGGTTGAGCTGGACTCAAAGGCCGGCCCCTCACGCTGCGCGCCCGTCCCCTTGCGCCGGGGCGGAAGCGTTGCTCCCCGGCAGGAACTTGTAAGCTTTTAAGCCGTCTCCTGCTGGTGCGAAACGGATTCCGACAGGTAGATCATCGTCAGCAGCATGAACACATACGCCTGGATCAGCGCAACCCCAAGGTGCAGCGCAAGGAACGCGATCGGCAGCGCGATTGGGAACAGCGAGAAAAAGACCATCGTCAGCAGGTCGCTCGCAAACATGTTGGCGTACAAACGGACGGTGAGCGACAGGATGCGCGCGAAGTGCGAGATCAGCTCAAGCGGCAGCATAAAGGGTGCCATCCAACCGACTGGGCCCATGAAGTGTTTCAGATAGCCGATAGGGCCGTTCGCAAAGATGCCGACCGCGTTGTAGTAAACAAACGTGAGCAGCGCGATGCCCAAAGGCACAACGGGGCTTGCCGTCGGCGTTTCGATGCCGGGCAGCAGTCCGGCGAGATTGCACAAAAGAACGAAGAGAAAGATGCTGGCCGTGAACGGCATAAAGCGTTCGCGGCCATGGCCGAGAATCGACTCGCCTTGCCCGTCCACGAACTCGTACACGCTTTCGGCGATCAATTGCAGGGTGCCTGGTTTCTCCACCCGCAGTGACACGCGCACCAGAACGAAAAACAGCAGCAGGGTAAAAAAAACCACAATCTCGAGCGTCAAAGCATTGGTAATGGGCGCTGCCGGATGCGCGGGGTGGATGCCTAGGTGCAGCAGCACGAAGTCGATGGGACGGGCGAAGATCCCATTCAGAAAGCGGCTCAGCGCGACGAGAATAAAGAGCATGCGTCCTTTTCCTGCTCCAGTTCGCTCCGGGGTTTCGGCGCGGCTTCGGCTACGAGCGGACTAACCGCACCGCCTCGATCGTCATCGCGATCATGGCAAGCGCAAGCCCACCCAGCAGCGCAAACACTGAACCGTGGAGACTCCTCAGGCTAACATAGAGGACCACCCCGGCGACGATGAGGCGCAATAGAAAGCCCACGATCACCCGCGCCCCACCTGCTCCCTGCTTGTTTTCGAGCTTGGCGCTGATGACCGCCAGGAGCTTTTGCCACTCCCACAGGCTTGCAATGGAGATCGCCGCGCCGACCAGCAGGAGCGCCGCGTTGGGCCAACCCCAAACGAGCCCTAGGATGAGAGCCGCCGCCAAAGCCAGCAGAGCCACGGTGAGCATGGCGCGCCGCATGGCTCTTTGCAACCGCGCATCTGTGATGTCACTGAGCTCCGGCTCGCTTGGACTTTCCGCAGTCACTCCTCGCCGTCCCGCTTCCGGTCGAAGCCGGGGCCCTTGCCCGCCGAAAAATCGTAGGAGGTGGCGGCGAGCGTGCCGGGGGCGGAGATCATGCGGAAGATTTGTACGAACCCGGCGATGACCCCGACGGCGAGACCTGCGATCCAGATCCAGTGCTGGTGGAGCGTCCGATCCAGCAGCGCGCCCACGAGCCAGCCCACCAGCGCGGCCACGGGGAGGGCGAAGGCGATTGCCGTCAGCTTCTCGACCTTGATGAGTGCCTGCGCCGCTCCGCTCTGTTTGCCGGGTTTGCCGGGCGGGGTTGCCATGCCACCACTGTACCAAGACGGGGGCGAACCGCGCTCTATACTGGGCGGAACCCTCGCATCCCAAGGAACCGCACGTGCCCTTATCTGAATTCGAGCGCAACCTCCAGGCGCTCCGGCAGCAGAAGCTTGAGCAGATTGCCGCGCTCGGCCAGCAGACTTACCCCAACAGTTACAACGCTAAAAGTGAAATCCCGGCGATTTGGGCCGAGTACGGCGAGCGCACCGCCGAGCAGCTGGAAGCTTCGCGCGTCGAGGTATCGGTCGCGGGCCGCTTGATGACCATTCGCGCGCAAGGCAAGGCCGGGTTCGCGCACCTGCAGCAGGGGGGCAAGCGCCTCCAGATCTATGTCCGCCAGGATGCGGTCGGGCCGGAAGCGTTCGCGCTTTACAAGCTGCTGGACGCGGGCGACCACATCGGGGTCACGGGCTACCTGTTTCGCACCCGCACGGGCGAGTTGAGCGTCCATGTCGAGACGTTGACATTCTTGACCAAGGCCATGCTGCCGCTGCCGGAGAAATACCACGGCATCGCGGACGTCGAGCTGCGCTACCGGCAGCGCTATGTCGACCTGTTCATGAACACGGAGCTCGAGCTCGAAGCGCCGACCGGGGAGCATGGGCCCGAGGACAAGCACACGGTCGCGGGCGAGCTCGAAGCCGCCGCGGAGGTGCAGGCCTCGCCCAAGCTGCAGGACGCCGCGCCCGATGGCGTGCGGGTTCGCGATGTGTTTGTGAAGCGGGCGCAGGTGTTGCGGGCGCTGCGGAAGTTCTTTGACACGCGCGGCTATCTGGAGGTGGAAACACCCATGATGCAGCCGGTTGCGGGCGGCGCGGCGGCCAAGCCCTTCACCACCCACCACAACGCGCTCGACCTGGACTTGTTCCTGCGCATCGCGCCCGAGCTGTACCTCAAGCGCCTGGTGGTCGGCGGCCTCGATCGGGTCTACGAGATCAATCGCAACTTCCGCAACGAGGGGATCTCGACCCAGCACAACCCCGAGTTCACGATGCTCGAGTTCTACCAAGCCTACGCGAACTACCACGACCTGATGGACCTGACCGAGGAGCTGGTGGAGTTTGTCGCGCAGGAGGTGAACGGGACGACGAAAACCCGGTTCAATGGGCAGGAAATTGATTTAGGTAAGTGGCAGCGTTACACGATGCGGGAGGCAATCGTGGCATTCTGGCCGCACGAAGCCGGCCCCGCTCCCGGCGATTTCACCAGTCCACATAGTGCAGTCCAGCAGCTACGCAATGCGGGCGTCTCGATCGAGTTTCAGGCCGGAGAGCCAATCGGGAAGACGATTGCGGCCATCTTTGAAACGGTCGCCGAAGACCATCTCATCCAGCCCACCATCATCTACGACTTTCCGCTCGCCGTTTCGCCGCTTTCCAAGCAAAAACCCGGCGACCCCGACTGGGTCGAGCGGTTCGAGTTTTACATCGGCGGCTTCGAGCTGGGCAACGCTTTTTCCGAGCTCAACGACCCCGCCGAACAGCGCCGCCGGTTCGAGCAGCAGCTCGCGGAGCGCGCCCGGGGCGACGAGGAAGCGCACGCGATGGATGAGGATTACATTCGCGCCCTTTCCTACGGCCTGCCGCCCACTGCGGGGGAAGGCATCGGCATCGACCGGCTCACCATGATCCTGACCGGTGCCCGGAGCATTCGAGACGTTATCCTTTTTCCACTTCTACGCCCGGAGGCTCCTTAAAAAAGAGCCGATCGCTCCCATGCGGGTCGTAGTCCTCCGCGGTATCCCACGCGAACTCGACCCGGTTCCGGCCGTTTTGCTTGGCAACGTACAGTGCCGCGTCCGCGTCGTTCACAATGGATTCCACATCGCGGTGGCTGCTGTCGAGCCAGGCCACGCCAAATGAGCAGGTGACGTGCAAGGTGTGGGTCCCATGCACGATGGGCCGCGAAGCAATCCCCTCACGAATCTCCTCAAGCCGCGCTATGGCGTGCGAGGGGCTCAACCCCGGAATGACGATCAGGATTTCTTCCCCGCCGTAGCGGCCCACGGCGTCGCCCGGACGCAAAGTCTCCCGCAGCCGCTCCGAGCACTCGCGCAGCACTGAATCGCCGACTGTGTGCCCGCAACGGTCGTTGATGGATTTGAAATGATCCAGGTCCGCCATGATGACGCTGAGCGGCAGACCGCTTTCGAGCGACAACCGCCGCATCCTCCCCAAAACCTCGAAGATTGCCGAGCGGTTCAAAAGCCCGGTCAGCGCGTCGCGTTTCGAGCTCTCAACCAGATCCCTTTGCGCGCGTTCCAGCTGCTCCTTTTCGGCAAGCAGCTGCGCGGTTTGTTGGTCCACTTTGATCTTTAGGTTCGCCTCGCTCGCTTTTAGGTTTCGGAGGCTGCGCCTCCACCAGGCAGTGCCGGCGGCGACCAGCAGAAGCGCCGCAAGCACCTTGGCCCTGTCGCGCAAATACCAGGGCGGGAGCACGGTAAAGGCGTAATCGATCGGAGCTGAAAAGGCGTGGATGCGTGTGTCCATTGCTTGCACGCTCAGGACGTAATCGCCTGGACGCAGCCCGGAAAAGCGCAGGTTGCCGCCGGAGGAGGTTTGCCAGCCATCCTCCAGCCCGCGGAGACGGTAACGAAAGAGGACCGCCCGAGGCCGTTTGTAATCGGTCGAGTACAGGTTGACGGATAGATCCGGATCGCGTACATCAAAGCGCGGGGAAGCGCCGGCTTGCAGCTCCTGCCCATTCAGGCGCACATCGCGCACACTGATCTGCGGCAAAGGCACATGGAAAAGCTCGGATGGTTCAAGGAGGTGCGAAACCCCGCCCACTGTGCCGAACCACATGGAGCCGTCCGCATCCGCAAGCACCGCCGCCGTATCGGTGTCGTCCGAGATCAGCCCGTCCTCTTGTGTGCAATGCACCCAGCGGTGGCCGTCGAATACGTAAACGCCGATGTCCGTGCCCACCCAAAGCCAGCCTCGACGATCGAACTGGAGAAACGAGATGTCATCGGAGCCGATCAAGGAACCCGACACGGTTCCAACCAGCTCCGCTTTGGAGTTTTGGACACGAAAGTGGAGCAGAGGCGTTGGCATGGCACCCTGCATCCAGAGCGAGCCGTCCGGCGCGGCGCCAAGCGTCGGGTAGTCCGCGGCAGACGCTCCCTGGGGCAGCTGGATATGCGTCCAACGGCTGCCGGCGAGCCGGTACAAGCCGCCCTTGGCTGAAAACCACAACGAGCCGGCGTCGTCCTGCGTCACGCCCCACACGTTTGCGCGCGGTGCGGAGGGGTCGCTCACCATGCGAATGCTTTGCCAGCCGTCGGACGCGTCCGCGTAGCCAAGCCCTTTCGCTGTACAAAGCCAAACGCGCGCTGCGCCGCGCTCCCCCGCAATGTGATACACGGAGCCAAAATCGTCCCGGAGCTTACGGACGTGCTGCGTTGCGGGGTCGAAATCGAAGACGGCTCCGTCCGTGGTGCCGGCCCATAGGTGCCCGCGCGCATCCTCGCCAAGGGTGGCGATGTTCTCTATCGGCGTGCCGGAGCCCTGAGCAACAGCCCTGCCTTGCGTTTGATCAATGCGAAAAAGATTGTCGGCAGAAGCGACCCAGAGCCGGCCGTTTCTATCCCGCAGCATGCCCCAGGCAACATTGCCGCTCAGCCCTTCTGAACGCGTCCAGTTCTGCCAGTTGCCGTAGCCCAGCCAACGCCAGAGACCGCCGCCTGCGGGCGCGAGCCAAAAGCCGCCCCGCCGGTCGAAAAACATCGCCTCGATCTGGCTGGGAGGTAGTCCGGCCGCCGGCGTGAGGCGGGTCCACCGGCCGTCTTTCCAGCGCGCCAACCCTTCTGAAAGCGTGGCCAGGATACTTCCATCCGTATCTACCACGATCCGGCCCGTGTGTCCACTCCCATCTTTTACCCCGAAAGGGTCGCCAAAACGGTCTACGGCCCATGTACGGGGATCGAGCCGGATCAGATCCCCAGTGCCGCGGGCCCAGAGACGCCCATCGCGCGCCAACACCAGTTGCGCCCATGTGTTTTCAGGAATTCCCCTGCTGCTATCCCAGACTGTGACAGAAGGCGCTTCGCGAAGCGACTCCGCGGCAGGCAGCTGGATTTCGCATAGGCCGTGATCGCAGCCGGCCCACAACGCGTTGCGTCCCGGGTCGGCGACCAGCCCGGCGAGTTTGCGCAATGCCGGATACCGGGCCTCCTCAGCCGCGGAAAAAACCGGGGCCGTTTCCCAACTCACGCCACCATCGACACTGCGCGCCTGCTCGAGCCGGCCATTCAGGAGGTAATCGATCGTGTCAGGCTGCCCAGGTAGGGAAGTGATTGCCACCCTATCGTCGAGCAAAGCCGTGAGATAAACGTCTGAGACCACTTGCAGCGCAAGGGTTTCTGTGAAGAAGACCAGCTGCTTGGAACCCAAGACCCACACACGGCCTAAACCATCCACATGCATCGCGAGCACTTCGCCTTGTGCCGCGTCGCGAAACCCTTCAACGCGGACGAAGTGGCTGCCGTCGGCAAGAAAAACGCCGTTCTCGGTGCCCACCCAAAGCACGCCGCGCTTGTCCTGCACAATGGCGCTCACATCCTGGTTCTGCAAGCCATCACTCTGCCCGAACTGCGCAAACGTGTAGTGCTGCGCGTGCGCCGCGCCCACCGGTGTCAAGCCGAAAAAGAAAAGAAGAAGCAGAAAACGAAATGGCACGTCCAGCAACTGCTGGAAAGCTCCTTTCGCAAAAGAGGAACCTGGGCGGCGGAACTCACGCGCGCGTGCCGGATGCCGGCAGGCAGCTGCCCAACGGGCAGAAACGCGAGTCTCCCACTTCCGCATAGCCGCAATCTACGGGAGCCTCGCGGCGCAAAGCAAGCAAAAACGGTTACCTTTTCAGTAGACAGTCACTTTTAGGTCCCGGAATGAGATGCCCTTTGTCATTCCCCTAGCCAGAAACGGCGTGTCGCCCGCGCATGACCGGTCCTCCCGTCGCACTCGATCAAGGTGGCGCTCATGCGCGGGTCATCCCGAGCCTGCTCCAACCGTGCGGGCATTCCGGTGAGAAACCGATGCAACACTTGCTCCTTTTCAACCCCGATCACGCTGCCATAGGGCCCGCTCATGCCCACATCCGTTTGAAATGCGGTTCCCCCCGGGAGCACCCGATCATCCGCCGTGGGGATGTGGGTGTGGGTGCCAAGCACCGCAGTTACGCGCCCGTCCAGATACCAGCCGAGCGCGACTTTCTCGCTTGTGGCTTCGGCATGAAAGTCGACCAGAACCACCGGCGCGCTGATCTCGCGCAAAAGCCTGTCAGCCGTTCGGAATGGGTCATCGTTGGACGCCATAAAGACCCTGCCCTGCAGATTAACGACGGCATACGCTTGGCCGCCGGGCAGCTCGCCCTGGTACCAGCCGAACCCTGGGGTGCCTTCCACGTAGTTCGCTGGGCGCAGCAAGCGGCGGGGGCGGTCGTGTCCATCCGCGACGGCGCTTTGCATATAGTCGATGATTTCGCGCTTGTCCCAGACATGGTTGCCCGTGGTCAGCACATGCGCGCCCAGGTCGAACAACTCCTCGGCAGTCGAGGGGGTCACCCCAAAGCCGCCCGCCGAGTTTTCCGCATTTATAACCAGGAGGTCGACCGCTTGCGACTCCAACAGGGCCGGCAGGTGCTCGCCTACGATGCGCCGTCCGGCGTGGCCAAACACATCTCCAACAAAAAGTATTCGCAACCGCGCTGCGCTCCTTCGGCTTGTTCAGACAAGGCTTGGATGCGGCGGAAGGGGGAGCAGCCCGGCATCCGCGGCGCGAGCGATAATGGACTACACCATGAGCAATCGCTTGCGCTCGCCAGGAAAACGCCCAACCCGCAATACGCGCCCGCCACTTCCGTCCAGGGGGCAGCTGCGCGCGCCTAAAACGCAGGTTGCGCCTGCGGCACCTCCGGGAAAACCAATCTGGGTAGCCGGTGCCTTGGGCGGCCTTCTTTTGCTCGCTCTTCTCGTTTCGGCCTTTTCCGCCTGGGTGATCCTGCGGCACCGGTAAGAGTTTCTTCAAGCGATTGTTTACTGTTTTGAGTCCTTCAAGTGCTGCTTTAAGTTTGCGAGCAAAACCCTCAGTACCTGACCAGTGACTCGATTTCCCTGAAGATCCGCTCCGGCTGGGGTAGGATTTCATCTTCCAGCAGCGGTTGGTAAGCAACAAAGGTGTCCATGCCGGCCACCCGCCGTACGGGCGCGTCGAGGTCGTCAAAAAGTTCATCGGCAATCCGCGCGGCGATCTCCGCACCATAGCCCCAGCTCCGCATGTCCTCATACGCGACCAGAACCCGGCTGGTTTTGCGGACCGACCCGGCGATCGCCTCCCAGTCGTACGGCGACAGGGTTCGGAGATCGAGCAGCTCGACCTGAATACCGAGCTCCCGCTCCGCGCGCTGCGCAGCCTGAAGCGCCCGGGGCACCACGGCACCGTAGGTCACCAGAGTGAGGTCGGTCCCGGAGCGCACGGTGGCCGCTTTGCCGAACGGGATGGTGTACTCCGGTCCGGGATCGAACCCCTTGGCGAAAGGCTCGCGGTATAAGCGCTTGTGCTCCAGGAAGAGCACAGGGTCGTCGCAGCGGATCGCGGTCCGCAACAAGCCGTTCGCATCGCGCGCGTTCGACGGCATCACCACGCGAATGCCGGGGGTGTGGGTAAACATCACCTCGCCCGACTGAGAGTGGTAAATGGACCCGCCGGTGAGATAGCCGCCGATGGGGCAGCGAATAACGACGGGCGCGGAAAAGGTCCCGTTGGAACGCCAGCGCAGGTTTGAAAGCTCGTTCCGCATCTGGTGGAGCGCGGGCCAGATGTAATCGAAAAACTGAATCTCCACTACCGGCTTCATGCCCCGGACCGCATATCCAAGC
This sequence comes from Acidobacteriaceae bacterium, assembly GCA_965218545.1. Lineage (GTDB taxonomy): Bacteria > Acidobacteriota > Terriglobia > Terriglobales > Acidobacteriaceae > EB88. The sequence goes on from CBDCLB010000005.1 coordinate 76,826, forward strand.
GCTCGGCCCACGATATTAGCCTCGGCTAGAGGAGAGTTGAAGACGCGTTCGGAGCCGAATTCGGTTTGCAGCCCCGCCGTGACCTTGAATACGCCGCCCTTGCCTTTTAGTTCGCCCGTCCGCAAGGCGGCATCGCGGCTCGCGTCGGCGACGTCCTCACCGTAAACCACGATGCGGGGGTCGCGCCGCATCTCTTCGTGGAGGCAGGTGTTGATCAGCTCGAGCATGGTGCGCGCTTTCGCGCCTTCGCCGGCGGGTGCCGGTTCCGTCGCAAGAGTTTCATCGGCCGGATCGAGATCCTCTGAGTACACATGCCGGAGAATGCTTGCGGCCTTGGGCGGGGCGGCGGCGAGCGCCCGGTCGGTGGCACGGGCTACCTCCGCGTCCACGGCCCGCTCCAGGGCGCGCAGCTGTTCCTCGTTCAGCAGCTTTTCCCGGAGAAGCACCTCCCGGAAGCGCGGCAGCGGGTCGCGCAGCGCATCGGCTTCGATCTCCGACGTGCTCCGGTAGAGCCGCTCATCGTCCGACTCCGAGTGCGAATACGGCCGCACCACGTGGCCGTGTACGAACGCGGGCCCCTTGCCGGCCCGGCACCAGGCGACCGCCTCGGTCAACGCGGCGTAGCTCGCAACCGGGTCGGTGCCATCCACCTCGGCGAAAAAGAAGTTGGGAAAGTTGCGCACCAGCCGCGAAATGTTGCCGCCCGGCGTGTTCACCTCGACCGGCGTCGAGATCGCGTAGCCGTTGTCCTCGACGACGTAGAGGACCGGCAGCTTGGCGTTGGAGGCCGTGTTGAGCGACTCCCAGAACTCACCCTGCGACGTGGACCCCTCGCCGATCGAAAGGTAAACCACCTCATCGCCATGGAAGCGCACGTCCTTGAAGGCGCGGTAATCGCCCTCATGCCGGGCCGCGGCTTCCGGGTGGCGGGTGAAAAAGCGGCCTGCCTCCGCGCAGCCGATCGCGTGGAGGCACTGGGTCGCGGTGACCGAGGAGGCGGACACGATGTTGAGGCGCGGGTTGCCCCAGTGGCAGGGCATCTGGCGGCCGCCGCTGGCCGGGTCTGCCGCCGCGCCGACAGCCTGCAGCAGCAGCTCCTCGACGGTCGAGCCCAGCGACAGGCACAGCGCGCGATCGCGGTAGTAGGGGAAAAACCAGTCATAGCCCGGCTTCAAGGCCATACCGGCGGCGACCAGCAGTGCTTCGTGGCCGGCGCATGAAATCTGAAAGAAGACTTTTTGCTGCCGCTTGAGCTGGATCTCCCGGTCATCGGTGCGGCGGGAAAGCAGCATCAGGCGATACATCTCGACCAGCTGTTCCCGCCCCAGCCCGGCGAAACGAGGCCGCCTCGTTTGCGCCTCAGTGTTTCCCAAGAGAAACTCACCGGCCGCCATGCTTCCTCCTCCGCGTCGGATTCAGTCTCCAGTTTATAACCGGGAACCCGCTTCCTTGCGCCCAGAGTCCACAAAGGACGCGAGCCCCAAAGCGGGACGCGGGACGCCGCATCAGTAGCCGCGCATCTTTTCCTTGACGCTCTTGGCCAGCTTCTCGATCTGCTCACTTTTCTTCACAACCCCGATGGAAAGCTCGTCTTTGTTACTCTTGGCGACTTCATCCCGCAGCTCCTCGGCCAGTTGCAGCAGCTTGTCTGTATCCGCCATCAGCGCTTTTTGCCGGTCGCTGTTGCGCCGCTCCGCCATGCGCTCCTGCAGCGCGGGGTTTAAACCGGAGGGCAGGCCGGCCCCATCCTCCAGGTTTCGGCGGGTCACCGGCGCATCGCTCGCCGCCGTGGGAGGCGCGTTTTGCCCCCATGCGCCCGCGCCCCAGCACAGGAACAGCACCGCGGCGAGCGCAATCCGTGTTTGTGCGGACCCGCCCCGTTTGCGAATCGTCATCTCAGCAACTTGCCGCATGGAAACTCACTCCAGATCGGTTAGATGAGGGAAGAAACAACCGCATGCTACTCCTTTTCAAGGCGTCTCCGGTAGCGCCGCCACAACTCGACGTTCGCAGCTATTTCAACTCCGACCGCCTGCTCGACACCTTCCGGCATTTTGCGGTCGTCACCCTGCCGAAGCTCCTGGTGATCGCGCTGATCGCCTATGTGCTGGTCCGGCTTCTTGGCTTCTTCACCGTGCGCCTGGTGCGCATCGCCGAGCGGCACTCGCTTGCCTCTTCCCGGTTGTCGCAGGCGCGCACACTTTCTTCCGTGCTGCGGGCCACGGGCATCGGCCTTATCAGCTTTCTCGCGGTGCTGGAAGCTTTGCCGCTGCTCGGCTTCGACCTGGGCCCGCTGCTTGCCTCCGCCGGGATCGCCGGCGTGGCGGTCGGCCTGGCCTGCCAAGCCATCGTGAAGGATTTCATCAACGGCATGCTGATCCTGCTCGAGGACCAGTACAACGTCGGCGACTGGATTACGGTGGCCGGGCTTACGGGCCAGGTTGAGTCGCTGACGCTGCGCAAAACCACGCTTCGCGACGGCGACGGCACCCTCTACACCGTCCCGAACTCGCAGATCACCACTGTCGCGAACAAGACGCGCGACTATTCCGTCGCGACTGTGAACGTTGACGTGGACTTTTCCGCCAAGCCGGATGAGGTGATCAAGGTGTTGACCGATACGGCCATGAGCGTCCGCAACGACCCGCGATTCAAGGACGTGTTCCTCGCCGACCCCACACTGCTGGGCGTGGACGGGATTAAGGGCTCACAGGTCACCTATCCGATCCTGCTCAAGACCCTAGCCAACCAGCAGTGGGGGCCCAAGCGCGAGCTGCAGCGCCGGGTGCGCAACGCGCTTGCCGACAACAACATGCTGCCCGGCGATCCCCTGCGCGTTTTTACCGCGGACGGCCCTCGGGCGCTTGGGGCCCAAGCGCACCAGCTCAATGCGAGCAGCGCGACCGCGCCCAACCCGACCGCCGCGCCGGGCCCCAAGGACAACAACCCGTTTACCGGCGAAGGGCTGTAAACTCCACGGCAGGAGCTTCCTCCATGCGCCAACGCACACTTGTTTTTGCGCTCCTTGCCGTTTCCACCGCCGTGCTCGGGGCGCAAAGCCTGCCGGAAGCCGCCGCCGAGCAGGCCGACCTCGACTGGCTCCAGTTCATCGATCGCGCCGACTACAACGACGCTTTCCAGCACGCAGCGGAGGCGATGCAGTCCGGAACCGAAGCCGGGTTCGCCCGCGCAATCAGCCAAACGCGGGCTCCCATGGGCCCGCTCGCCTCGCGCAAGCTCCGCAATGCCAAAGAAACCACAACCCTGCCCGGCGCGCCCGACGGCCACTACGTCGTGACGCAATACAGCAGCAGCTTTGCCCACAAGCACAGCGCGGTAGAAACGGTCATCGCTGTGCAAGAGCAGGATGGAAACTGGCGTGTGACGGGCTACTTTATCAAGTAAATCGCCGGCAAGTTACACGCCCGCAAGCGCCCGCGTCAGCTCCTCCACACCCCGCATCGGCGGCAGGCAGCTTGCCCCACGGCACACCACGGCGAAGCTCCCCGGTTCGCTGAGCTGAGGCAGGTGGGGCAGCGTTTCCGCCAGAACCGGCGGCAGCGCATCCGCGCGCACCTGTTCCCGCGCGAGCCGAAGCACGGTCTTGTTCACCGCGTAGCGCGCCCGCGCGGTAACAGCCAGCCGGTGCGCCGCCTGATCCTCGCCCACAACGATCACCTGCACGGGCGCGAGTAAAAACCGCTCGAGAGCGAGCCCATAGCTGGCCGCGTACAGCCCAAACTGCGCTACAACGCCGCTGAAGCATTCGAGCGTGTCCTCGGCTGTTTCCCGCAGAGTTTCCTCGCCGTTCAGCCCGTACAGACGGAGCAGAGCAGCCGCCGCGCTTGAGTTTCCCGCGGGCGTGGGCGCGTCCTGCAAAGGCTTGCGTCGCGCCCCCAGAACGCCCAGCTGCTCGCCTTCGGCCCGCTCCGTATCGAAGAACCCACCCCCAGTCCGGTCGACAAACCGCTCCACCATCGCCCGCGCGATCGCCTCGCCGGCCTCGTAGTACTGCAGATCTGCCGTCGCAGCCCAGGCGTCCAGGCAGGCGTGGACCAGGTACGCATAATCGTCCAGCACGCCGGGCGCGGCGCTCGCGGTTTGATGCCCGTCGGCGTACGCGATCACATGCTTTAAGCGTGCGCCATCCCAGCCCTCGGCCAGCACCCGGTCCAGCGTACGCAGGGCAAACTCGCGCGGCTCGGCGCGGTCCAGCGCCTCAGCCGCAGCCAGGTATCCGGAGATTGCCATCCCGTTCCAGCCCGTGTAGATGGTCCGGTCAATGAAGGGGGTGGGCCGCTTTTGCCGCGCGGCAAGCAGTTTCGCGTTCGCACTCGCCAGCAGGCGCGCCGCCTCCGCAACCTCCAGCCCGGCCCCCTGCGCCACCGCCGCCAAGCTGCGCGGCGCACGCAGCACGCACTTGGCCGGATTGTGGTGCATGTCCCCATGCTCCCGCACATCGTAGAAGGCCACCGCCACCCGCAGCTCGTCGCCCGCGAGCACTGCGGAAACCTCGTCCAGCGTCCAGGTGAAGTAATCTCCGTCGTCGTCCAGCGAGATATCCGCGTCCTGGGAGGCGTAAAATCCGCCCCGCTCCCGGTCGCTCAACGTCGTGTCCATCCACCGCATCACGTCGGCGGCCACCCGCGCGAACTCGGGCTCCGCGTAGGTTTGGAACGCGTGCGCGTAGTTCGCGAGCAGGCCCGCGTTGTCGTAAAGCATTTTCTCGAAGTGCGGCACGCCCCAGTGCTCGTCCACCGAATAGCGATGGAACCCGCCCCCGAGGTGGTCGTACATCCCGCCCCGCGCCATAGCTTCGAGCGTCCGCACAGCCGCCTCGCGCGCCTCGGCCGAGCCGGTCCGCCCCGCCACGTCGAGCAGCAGATCCAACGCCGCCGGATGCGGAAACTTGGGCGCTCCCCCGAACCCGCCGTTCTCTTTGTCGAAGTTCCCCAACGCCGAGCTCACCAGCGCGTCCACAATCTCCGGCCCCAGTGAGCCGCCGCGCCCGGCGAAGCTTTCCCCATGGTCAATCGCCGCGACCACCTGTTCGGCCGTGCCTTCCAGCTCCTTACGACGCTCCTTCCACACACCCGCAAGCGTTTCCAGCACACGCCGAAACCCCGGCCGCCCATAGCGGTCGTCCGGCGGAAAGTACGTTCCGCCAAAGAAAGGCCGCCCGTCCGGGGTCAGCACCGCCGTTAGCGGCCACCCGCCCTGCCCCGCCATCGCCTGCACTGCGGCCTGGTAGCGCGCGTCCACGTCGGGACGCTCGTCCCGGTCTACCTTGACGGCGACGAACTCGCGATTGATGACCGCAGCCAGAGCCGGATTTTCGTACGACTCCCGATCCATCACATGGCACCAGTGGCACCACACCGCGCCGATGTCGAGCAGGATGGGCTTGTCCCGCTGCTTCGCCAGCGCAAACGCCTCCGGTCCCCACTCGTGCCACTGAATCGGTTGGTGCATGGCGGAGCGCAGATAAGCCGAAGCGGCGGAAGCGAGGGCGTTTTGGGGGTGCGTCTGAAGCGTTTCTACGGGCAGGTTCATCTCCGCTTAGAGTCTTCCCGCGCCGTTTCCACTGCCTGCCCTTTCCGGTTCGCTTTGGGCTCGGGCGCCCCTCACCTTTCCTGAGCTTGCTCCACCTTTTGCCAAAGCCACTGCAGATCGAGGTAGATGGGCGTTTGGGCAACAACCAGGCTTTCAGCCGGGAACCAGTCTCCTCTGCCATCTTGCTTCGGCACCCATCGGTAGGCCTGGCGCGTTTCCGGGTCCAGCAGCCAAACGTTTTCCGTACCCATGGCGGCAAAGTCCATGGCCCGGTTCCGGAGATCCACCATTCGGTCGTCGTCGGACAGAATCTCAACGGCAATCAGCGGCGCTTCGTCCAGCGTTTTTGTGTTGATCGGCACTTTGCGGGCGATCGCTACATCCGGCAATCGGAAATTTTGAGGCCGCACCCGAGTGCGCACCTCGGAATACGGGAGAATATGCCACTCTTCCATGCGCTGGCTAAACCAGAAGCCCACCATCATTTGCACAAACGCATGAAGCCTTGTGGGCATCGGCCGCTCCTTGATTTCGCCATCGATGTACTCGGGATCGTGCTCGTAGGACGTGCGCAGATATTCGTCCACGCTTACCGCCTGTGTCACAACCGCCATTGTGTCCCTCCACCCATTCTTTAGCCCATTGCGTTCCGCCCTCCCTTAAGAGCGCGTTCCGCATGGCTGCAAACCCGTCCCGCAGGGCGCTCCAAGTATGATGAAGGAACCCGAGCCATGGCACAAACTTCGTCTCCCGCCGCCTCTTTGCTCAACCTCACCCTCGACCGTATTCGCGCCCGATCCGCAAAGATAGGCATTGTCGGCATGGGCTATGTCGGCCTCCCGCTCGCCCTGCTCTTCTCCGAAGAGCGCTTTCCTGTCACCGGGTTCGACATCGACCGGAGCAAGGTCGACACGCTTAACGCGGCCGGGTCCTACATTGTTCGCATTCCCGGCACGGAGATCGCCCAGGCCCAGCGCTCGGGCTTCCGCGCCACCGCGGATTTCAGCGCTGTGCGCGACATGGACGCGGTCATTATCTGCGTCCCTACGCCGCTCTCTGAGCACCACGAGCCCGACCTCAGCTATATCGAGCAAACCGCCCGCGCCATCGCGCCTTACCTGCGCGTTGGGCAGCTCGTCGTGCTTGAAAGCACCACCTATCCCGGCACCACGGAAGAAGTCTTGATTCCGTTGCTCGAAGCCGGTGCTCCGGAGGGCCTACGTGCCGCGCGGGACGGGGAGGCCGGCTTCTACGTGGCCTTTTCCCCCGAGCGCGAAGACCCCGGCAACGACACTGTCGCCCGCCGCGATATCCCCAAGGTCATCGGGTCATATGGGAAAGCGGCAGGCGAACTGGCAGCGGCGCTGTATGGAGCGATTTTCAATCGCACCGTCCCGGTCTCCTCACCCGCCTCGGCCGAGATGACCAAGCTGCTCGAAAATATCTATCGCTGCGTCAACATCGCGCTCGTCAACGAGCTCAAGCAGCTCTGCCAGCGGATGAATATAGACCTGTTTGAAGTGATCGACGCGGCCAAGACCAAGCCTTTCGGCTTCCAGGCCTTTTATCCCGGCCCGGGCCTCGGCGGTCACTGCATCCCCATCGACCCGTTTTATCTCTCGTGGAAGGCCAAGCAGTTCGACTTTCACACCCGCTTTATCGAGCTCGCGGGCGAGGTCAACGGCGCGATGCCCTACTACGTCATCGACCAGACGATCGAGGCGCTCAACCAGCGCCGCAAAGCTCTCAACGGCTCGCGCGTGCTCGTGCTCGGGCTTTCTTATAAGCGCGACATCGACGACCTCCGCGAATCGCCCTCGCTGCCCATCATCGAAATGCTCCGCGCGCGCGGGGCGGAGGTCAGCTACAACGACCCTTACTTCGCCCACGTGGGCCGCGGGCGCCACTACGACCTCAACATGGACTCCGCGCCGCTGGACGATCTCGGCTCGTATGACTGCGTCCTGATCGCCACCGATCACTCCGACTACGACTACGCCCGTATCGTGCGGGAGTCGCAGCTGGTCATCGACACCCGCAATGCCACCAAGGGACTCGAAAGTAACACCATCGTGCGCTGCTAAGGGCAGGCTGCTGTACCCTGTGGGCAGCGACCGCCCTTGGAGCCTGCTTTGGAACAGTTCCCCCGCCTCGCCCGCCTGCCCGCCTATGTCTTCAACATCACCGGCGAGCTCAAGGCCGAAGCCCGCCGCCGCGGTGAAGACATCATCGACTTCGGCATGGGCAACCCCGACGGCGCAACGCCCAGGCACATCGTCGACAAGATGGTCGAGGCTGCTCAGCGGCCCGAAACCCACCGCTACTCGCTTTCCAAAGGCATTCCCCGCCTCCGCAAGGCCATCGCCAACTGGTACGGCGAGCGCTACGGGGTGGACATCGACCCCGCGTCCGAGGCCATCGTCACCATCGGTTCAAAAGAGGGCATCGCCCACCTATGCATGGCCACGCTCGACCGCGGCGACGTTGTGCTGGTCCCGAACCCGAGCTACCCCATCCACATCTACGGCCCGGTGATCGCCGGCGCAAGCATCCGCTCAGTCGCCATCCACAACACCGACACCTTCCTCGCCGAGCTCGAAAGCATCATTCCGCTCATCTATCCCAAGCCGAAGATGCTGATTCTCAACTTCCCCGCCAACCCCACCACCCAGTGCGTCGATCTCGCCTTTCTCACCCGCGTCGTCGAGCTGTGCCGCGAACACGGGATCTACCTCGTCCACGATCTCGCCTATGCCGACATCACCTTCGACGGCTATCGCGCGCCGTCCATCCTGCAAGTGCCCGGCGCAAAAGAGATCGCGGTTGAGTTCTTTACGCTGTCCAAGAGCTACAACATGCCCGGCTGGCGCGTGGGCTTTATGGCCGGCAACCCGCAGCTGGTCGCGGCGCTCGCGCGGCTCAAGAGCTACTGCGACTACGGCACGTTTACCCCGATCCAGGTCGCCAGCATCTGCGCGTTGGAAGGGCCGCAGGAGTGCGTCGCCGAGATCACCGCGACTTATCAAAAACGCCGCGACTGCCTGGTCGCGGGCCTTAACAGGATGGGTTGGCAGGTCGCAAGCCCCAGGGCCACCATGTTCGTCTGGGCACCCATTCCCGCGCAGTACCGCTCGGGCGCAGCCACGGGCGAGCCGCTCGCCTCACTCGATTTCTCGACCCGGCTCCTGCGTGAGGCCAAGGTCGCCGTTTCACCCGGCATCGGCTTCGGCGAGTACGGCGACGGCCACGTCCGCTTCTCGCTCATCGAGAATGAAGAGCGCACCCGCCAAGCCCTTCGCGGCATGAGGCAAATGTTCGCCAAAGCTGGCGTCCGCCCAATCGAAGACTCATTTACATTGCCCCGATAGGTTAAGTTCATTTAGCGTTTAGGGTTGGAGTACAAGCGTTATGGTGAGAAATGAAGAGTTGGCGAAAGCGGTCGCCGCCATCCCTCAGCGATCCGAAAAGCAGAATGACCCGCAGAAGCTTACCGAGGCCTTTGTAGACCCGGGGATTCTCCCGCAACTACAAAATATCAATAGCCAGATCATGTATGGGCGGCGGGGCACCGGCAAAACTCACATCCTGAAAGTTCTCAAGTCAACCCTTGAACATCGGCCGAAAACTTGTGTGATTTACATGGATGCACGTACTTTTGGAAGCACCAGTCAGTTCAGCGACTCAGGCATACCCTTGCCGAGAAGATGTACTGCACTGTTCCAAGATTTGTCAGCAGTCATATATAACGACTTCCGCTCATTTGCGATTAGAGAAGCAGGAGATAATATCTCTCTGGCACTTGAGCAGGTCGAAGCTTTAGGTCTGGCCGCTACTGAGCCAACTACACAAGCGAGAACGAAGAGTGTCACCGAGAAACACACATCAAAAGCGGCCAACAAAGCGAATGCACAGTTCAGCCTGAATTTCAGTTCTCCTTCTATTGGTGGCCAGATTGGAAGCGACGAGGAAACAGGATCAGAAAGAACAACGTCTTACAAGGTTGAGCACAGCGACAAGATATTATTTCCCTCCGTCAGTGTACCCGTTGAGATAACTCTATCATTATGTGATGCGCGCCTCTTTATACTCATAGATGAGTGGTCTTCACTTCCGACAGACGTACAGCCTTATCTGTCAGAGCTCATTAAGCGCTCCTTTCTACCTCTCTCAGGTGTATCAATTAAGATAGCCTCCCTCGAACATCGCTCAAACTTTTGCAAAGATATGCAGAATGGACTTTTGGGCTTGAAATGGGCGCGGATATTTCTGCTTCACTTGATATTGATGATTACTACGTTTACGATCGCAATCCGCGACAGATTACTGATTCATTTGCGGACATTCTATTCAGGCATCTTACAAATGAGCTTCCCTCGAATCACTTAACATCTTTGCAGATTGGGAGCGAAACCCAGCTTGCGAGCAGATTGTTTACCGAACGTAAAGTTTTCGAGGAACTTGTGCGAGCATCAGAAGGTGTTGCACGAGACCTGATTAACATATTCAGTAAGGCTTTCTTTATAGCTTTTCGTAAAGGGAGAGAACGCATAGAACGAGACGCTGTCTTCGAAGCCGCCCGTGAGTGGTTCGAGCAGGACAAGGAAAAGAATCTAAGTGACGAGCTCCGCTCCGTCCTCAGAAACATTACTGATGAGGTGATCGGGAAGCGGAAAGCTCGCTCGTTCCTCCTGCCGCGAGAGTTGACGGGAAACAGTGTAATCCAACAGCTGTTCGACTTGCGCATTTTACATCTAATGAGAAGAGGCTACGCCGATAAAGATAATCCCGGGTTACGCTATAACATATACTGCCTAGATTATGGAACCTACGTTGATTTAATGAATACGAGTAAAAAACCAGATGTAGATCTGGACTCTAAGGGTCAGCAAGGCGACGGAAACTCTGTTGTTCCTTTTGACGATAAGCGGAGCATCAGACGAGTAATTCTGACTGGAAACATGCTAGGAGCATGATGCCTGCGCGTCACTGCACGTTCTTTACTCACCAGCCTAAAGCATGGCCATTCTAGCTGAGAGCCGGTGTTGCGGCGCGCGCGATCATGCGCGTGGTCGAGAAGCCTTCGACTGTCGGCACAATCTTGACCACACCGCCCCAGCTCCGCACTTCTTTCGCGCCCACAACCGTCTCTTCCACGTAGTCGCCGCCCTTGACGATGACGTCCGGCTTGAGCGCGCAGATCAGCTCCAGCGGCGTGGGCTCGTCAAAGACGATTACCGCGTCTACTGCGGCGAGGGCCGCGAGAACTCGGCCCCGATCGCGCTCGCCGACGACCGGCCGCGTTGGCCCCTTCAGTTCGCTTACAGACCGGTCACTGTTGATGGCCACGATCAGCCGATCGCCCTGGCGGCGCGCGTCCTCCATGAGCGTGATATGGCCCACGTGGAGTAGGTCGAAGCAGCCGTTGGTAAACACAACCCGGTCGCCCTTCGAACGCCAGGCGTGGACGCGGGTCTGCAGCTGCGCGAGTTCCAGGACTTTTTCTGAAGCCTGCAGCTCGATCTCCGGCATGAGGCTGGTAATGAGCTCGTCACGCGTAATCGGCACCGTGCCGACTTTGCTGACGACGATACCGGCAGCGACATTCGCCAACGCCACCGCGGACTCGATCGCAAGGCCGCTGGCGAGCGAAAGCGCGAGTGTGGCGATGACCGTGTCGCCCGCGCCGGAAACGTCGAAGACCTGTCGGGCGACCGCTGGAAATGTGCGGGTCGAGTCCGGCCGAACGACCGCGATTCCCTTCTCGCTGAGTGTCACCGTCAGGTAGTCGAGCGCGAGCGCAGGCAGCATCTTCGCCGCGGCTGCGAGCAGCGTGTCTGTCTCCTTCGGCGCGATGCCGGTCGCGATCGAAAGCTCCTGTAGGTTGGGGCAGATGGTGGTCGCGCCCCGGTAGCGCGTGAAGTCGCGGTGCTTGGGGTCGACCAGCACCGGCACGCCCTGCGCGCTGGCTGCGTCGATCACCGCCCGGCAGACTTCTTCCGACAAAACACCTTTCGCATAATCCGAAAGCACAACGGCGCGCACTTTCGCGAGCTCCGCCTTTACGCCTGCGATCAGGCCGTCGTAAGCCTCCTGGGGATAGCCTTTGGTGCGCTCTACATCGAGCCGCAGGATCTGCTGCTGGCCGCCGAGGATGCGCAGCTTTGAAGTCGTAGGGTGGCCCGCGACCGTAGTGATCCGCGAGGTGACCCCGGCTTTTTCAAGGCACGCCTCGAGAGCAGCGCGGTCCTCGTCCTGCCCCGCGAACCCGGCAAGCGTCACCTGTGCGCCGAGGCCCGCGATGTTCATGGCAACATTGGCTGCGCCGCCCGGCTGCTCGCTCCTGTGCGCCAGCCGCACCACAGGCACCGGCGCTTCGGGCGAGATACGTTCCACGTCGCCCCAAATGTAGCGGTCGAGCATGACATCGCCAACCACAAGGACGCGGGTCTCACGCCAGTCGCCCTCAATGCGAGAAACGATCCCGTGCAGGTCTTCTAAGTGCATCATCTACGCCGACTCGCCCTCTTTCGCGGCCTGGCACCAGGCCAGCTCGACCCAGTCGCACAGCATGTGGCCGCACAGGATGTGGCCTTCCTGCACGCGCGCCGTGTCCTTCGTGGGCACGCAGATAGTCGCGTCGGCCATTCCGGCCATCTTGCCGCCGCCTTCGCCGGTCATCGCGACCGTGAACGCGCCGCGCTCCCGGGCTGCTTCGAGCGCTTCCACCACATTCGCGCTATTGCCGGAGGTGGAGATACCGACGACGATGTCGCCTTCCTCAGCCAGCGCCAGCACCTGCCGGCTGAACACCTGGTCGTAGCCGTAGTCGTTGCCGATCGAGGTCAGCACGGAGGTGTCGGTCGTGAGCGCGACCGATGCCAGCGGCTTACGCTCGCGCCGGAACCGGCCCACAAACTCGGCCGCCAGATGCTGCGCGTCGGCCGCCGAGCCGCCGTTACCGCACCACAAAACCTTTTTCCCGTCCATCACGGCTTCCGTCATCTTGCGCGCAAGCGCTTCGAGCGTGGGCTGCTGCTGCCGCAGCTCATCAATGACTCTTTGGTGCTCGGCAAACGCCCGCGCGAACACTGCTTCCCCTGTCAACTCCGTCCCTGCCATGCGCCCCCACCCTTAGTCATTCGCTATGATACCGCTTGTGACGAAGCGCGAAAGTTACGAAGGTATCCAGACTGTTTTCCTCGACCGCGACGGCGTGCTCAACCGCAAAGCGCCCGAAGGCGAGTACGTGTCGCGCTGGGACCTGTTCCACCCCCTGCCCGGCGCGATTGAAGCCGTCCGCAAGCTGAACGAGGCGGGCCTCCGTGTATACGTGGTCACGAACCAGCGCGGCGTTGCGCTCGGGCTGTACACCATGGACGATGTCGACCGCCTCCACGCGCGCCTGCAGGAGGAGCTGCGCTCGCATGGCGCGCATGTGGACGGGATCTTCGTCTGCCCGCACGATAAAAACGCATGCAACTGCCGCAAACCGCTTTCCGGGTTATTCGAGCAAGCGCGGGCGCTGCATCCGGAAATTGATTTCTACACAAGCGTGATGGTGGGGGACTCGCTTTCGGATATCGAGGCAGGTGTGCGGCTTGGGATGCGGACGATTTTTGTCGAAGGCGAAGCGGAACGGCAGAAGATGGGGGCCGAAAAGGCCCGGGAAGCGGCGGGGATGGTGTGCCAAAGCCTAAACAGCGCGACCGGTCGACTCCTAAAGGTTAAGATCAAAAAGGATTAGTTACTTGTCGGTCAGCGCTGCATAAGCCGCTGCGCTGCTTTGATGTTAGTTTCCGAAGGCGGTTTGAATGAGTCGAACTGGGAGCGGCCTTGCTTTGCCTCGCATTTTCCAATAAACGTCGAATCCCTTCACGAGCTGGTAGGTCCACGTGGACTTGTCGTTGATGTTCGTTGTACAAAATGGGTTGTTTTGATTCGTTTTGTGACCTATGCCGCTCACGACGTTAGTGTTGAGGTCGATGGTGAATAACTCAGTCGCACAGATACCATCTTGGCTCATCACAATAGCGTTCGGTGTCCAGCTCTGAACGTCATACTCAGTGAGATCCGCCGTAAGCAAGTGGGGATCGGATGTTGACACTGAGGCCAAGGCCTCTGTGCATCGGTTCGTCGCCTTGCTGCACTCGATCTTTGATGTCTGCAACGGGTTGGCAATAGTATCGCCATCCAAATCTGTCCGCGTCCACGTTCCAGATACAGATACGGAATCGCCGAAAGTGTTCACTTCGACCAAGGTACTCATGGCTACCGGTACTTGCAAATCAACGTACAGATTGCCAACCCACAGGATGCCGATGACGGTGAGAGCGACGAAACAAAGCGCACACAAAGCGACGAACCCTCTTTTGCGGTTCGGCAGAGATTGCCACGGAAGTACGACGCGGAATCCAGTAATTTGCACACGAGCGACATACACTAGGACGACTACCGCCAACCAAGCGAATGGGATAGGAGCGAGAGCTATAAGTGCAGCTGTCTGGTTGCTATAGCCCATCGAGTTTCTGAAGCTCTTATCACGATCGGCTATGCAGCTTGACACATCGGTTTGGTGTTCAACCTGTTTGCCCTGAACGCACATCTCATAAACAAAGTCGGCAGAATGACTCGCCTGTTTGACATCGCTTTTATGGCTGTAAACGGCGGCGGAGACCGCCCAAATAACAGAGGCGATAAGGCCGATCCAAGCCCAATGGGTGAGTTTCAAGAGTCCTCGCCTCCTAAATAGGAATAGAGGGAAGCAGCTCGGCTAGCGTTGTTACTTCCCGGAGATGAGCTTTACAGCATCCGCTCGAAATGTCATCACGTTTTGATGATCAAGTAAAACCAAAGTAACGGAGCCATTCTCTGACAAGCCGTTGGCGTCCTTCGGCCGCAACGCTTCGACAAATTTAAAAGATCATAGATTGCCGGGCATACGGAATGTTTCCCGCACACCCTCTTCAAGCGGCGTGAACGGGAGATAACACCCAGTCTCGCGAAGCGCGGCCAAGTCCGCCTCCGTAAAATGCTGATAGCGCGCGTCCAAATCCTGCGGGAACGGGATGTACTCGATCGGGACCTCGCCGTGGACTTGCATGAGGGCGCGGGCGACTTCGTTGAAGGAGCGGGACTCGCCCGACCCGGCGTTCACGATGGCGTGGTAGGTTTTGCGCTCGGCGGGCGGGACGCCGACGCCCGCGAAGAACAGGTTGAGCCGGCACAGGTCGCGGACATAGACGAAGTCGCGGCGCTGCTCGCCGTCCGGGTAGCCTCCGGAGCCTGCGAAGAGCCGGACCCGGCCGGTTTCGAGGATCTGCTTCGAAAAGTGGTGGATGACCGACGCCATGCGGCCCTTGTGCTGCTCGCGGGGGCCGTAGACGTTGAAATAGCGCAGGCCGACGGCGGTAATGGGGACCGCGCCGCGGCGGAACTGCTCGCGGAGATAGTGGTCGAAGACGAGCTTCGAAAAACCGTAGACGTTGAGCGGGCGCTCGTTTTCATGGGTAGGAGAGAACTTGCCCGGACCGCTGAGGCCGTAGACGGCGGCGGTGGAAGCGTAGACAAGCGGCGCGTCGGCACGGCTCGCGTAGGCGAGGACCTCCTTCGAATAGGTGAAGTTATTGTCCATCATGTACACGCCATCATCGACGAGGGTGTTGGAGCAGGCGCCCTGGTGGAAGACAGCGTCAACCTTGGGGATGCCGAGCGAGTTCGCGGCGAGCGAGCGCCGGAACTCGTGCTTGTCCATGTAGTCGACGAAATGCGCGCCGTGGAGGTTGAGGCTCTTGCGCGCGTCCGAGAGGTTGTCGACGACAAGGATGTCGGTAATTCTAGCGCGGTTGAGTTCGTGGACGAGATTGCTGCCGATAAACCCGGCCCCGCCGGTAACGATATACATCGCTTCTCCTAAGTTGCGGCGAGCTGCCGGGTGTGCAGTGCGCGCTCGGCGGCCTCGAACATCTCGCCGGGCGAAATGCTGGTGAGGCAGCGTTTTTCATTCGTAATGCAGAGCTCCAGGTCACAGTTGGAGCAGGGGAGCCGGTGGTAGACGACCTGGTGGCCCGGCCCATTTGGAAACCAGATGCCTGGCTCAGTGCGCGAGGCAAAGGCGATGACGCAGGGGACCCCGGCAGCGGCGGCGAAGTGCATGGGGCCGGAGTCCGGCCCTAGAAACAGCTCGGCGCGGGCAAGAGCCGCGGCGGTCACACGCGGGGCAAGCGCTCCGCACAGGTTGAGGACACGGCCTGCCCAGGCGGCGGAAACCTCCTCGCTGACCGCGAAATCATCTTTCGCGCCGACCAGGACGAGGCCATGGTCCGGGTGGGCAGCGGCGAGGCGGTCGAGCAGCGCGCGCCAGGCAGGGGCACCCCAGTCCTTGGCCTGCATCTTGGTGCCTGGGCCACAGGCGAGCAGGGGGCGATGCCCCAGGGGAGCAAGCGCACGGGCAGCTGCGGCCTGCTCTTCGGCGGTGAGGCGCAAACCCCAATTGATAGAGTCGTTAAGATCGAGCGGTCCGAGCGCGGCGAGGGAGCGGGCGAGGCGGGCTGCTTCGCTTTCCCACAAGCCGCCGGGAGTGGACGGGGGCAGATTGCGGCCCAGCTCGCCTGTGGGCAGGCCGACGATCCGCCGGACGCCACAAGCCGTTGAAAAGAACCGGCGGTCGCGGGCGAGCACCGCTTCGCCGCGCGGTTTGGTCAGGTAGACCAGCAGATCAGGGCGGTAGGCGCGCATCTTAAGCGCAATCGAGGCGAGCGTGAGCGGGTTGCGTGTGCCCACGGGGTAGCTCATATACCCGGTGATAAGCCCGGAGTTGTCGAGAATGGCCGAGGCAGGAGCAGCC
The DNA here is from genome assembly GCA_965218545.1 of Acidobacteriaceae bacterium. Lineage (GTDB taxonomy): Bacteria > Acidobacteriota > Terriglobia > Terriglobales > Acidobacteriaceae > EB88. The sequence continues at coordinate 93,222 of CBDCLB010000005.1, forward strand.
TTGCCATGGACAGGCTGGTTCGAGAGCATGCGGCGCTCGGCATTTGGAAAGGCTCGGGCGACCGAATGGAGCGACGGCAGAACCACCATTGTGTCGCCGAGCGAGCCCAGCCGGTAGATGAGGACGCGGCGGACGCGGGCTCGCTCCGCCGCGGTCATGACTGATTCCGGCTCGGGCATTGTGAGGGCGCTTACTTCCCTACCGGCGCCAGCATCTGGCTTTCGATCCAGGCATAGGTTCTGGCCATGCCGTCACGCAACTTGATGGAGGGCTCCCAGCCCAGATACTTCTGGATAAGGGTATTGTCGGAGTTGCGGCCGTTCACGCCCTTGGGAGCGTTCAGGTTGTAGCGGCGCTCGAGCTTGATTCCGGCGATGTCTTCAACGATGTCAACTAGCTGGTTGATGGTGACCAGCTCGCTCGAGCCCAGGTTGATCGGCTCGTCGATCTCAGATTCAAGAATGGCCTGGGTGCCACGGGTGCAATCGTCGATGTACATAAACGAGCGGGTCTGGTGGCCATCGCCCCAGATTTCGATCTCGTGCTTGCCGCTCATCTTGGCCTCGATGACCTTGCGGCACATCGCGGCGGGGGCTTTCTCGCGTCCCCCCTCGTAGGTGCCGAGCGGCCCATACACGTTGTGGTAGCGGGCGACGCGCGTGGTGAGACCAAAATCCTCCTCAAAATGGCGGCACATGCGCTCGGAAAAGAGCTTTTCCCAGCCATAGCCGTCCTCGGGGAGCGCTGGGTAAGCGTCCTCTTCCTTGAGCGCGACCACATCCGGGTTGGTCTGCTTTTCGCCGTTGTAGACGCAGGCAGAGGAGGAGAAAAAGAAGCGTTCAACCCCGGCTTCACGAGCAGCCATGAGCATGTGGGTGTTGGTCAGCACGCTTAACATGCACAAGGCCTTGTTGTTTTCGATAAAGCCCATGCCGCCCATGTCGGCGGCCAACTGGAACACCACGTCTGTCCCGTTCGCCGCGGTTTGGCAGTTGGCGCGGTCGCGCAGGTCGAGCGACAGATTTTCGACACCCTTGGAGGTCTGGTACCACTCATGCAGAGGCTTGACATCCACGGCACGGATAACATTGACGCCCTTGGACAGCAAGTCCTTGACCAGGTGCCCGCCGATAAATCCTCCGGCTCCGCAAACAACCACCTTTTCATTTGTCAGCTTCATGCGCGCACCTTTCGCTTCGTCTTCAAGAACATTTGTGGACAGTTGGCCTCAGTATCCTCGGCTCGCGCCGCAGCGTCAAGCATTCGGAGTCTTTCGTAACGCGGCCAAGCTGCTCCGCCGCCGCAGAGGTCGAGGGGAGAGTTCAGGCATGCAGCGCAGCGGACCGCCCCGACTGCCCCGCCCGCGCCGCTGTTTCGCGGCTGGCAAGCGCTTCCTGCCGCCCGACGCTGAAATATGTGAAGCCACGCTCAGCCATGTGCTCCGGGCTGTACAGGTTCCGTCCGTCGAGGACGATAGGGTAGCGCAGGCTTGAGTGCAGCCGCTCAAGATCAAGCGCGGCGAACTCCTCCCAGTCCGTCAGGATGAGAAGGGCATCCTTGCCGCGCGCCGCTGCATACGCGTCTTCGACGTAGTGCATGCAATCGGAGGCGGGCAGCACCTCTGCGGTGCGTTCCATCGCGGCCGGATCAAAGGCATCAATGGAGCAGCCCTCGCGCAAAAGCATTTCCACGATCTCGATCGCAGGCGACTCGCGGATATCGTCGGTACCGCCCTTGAAGGCAAGGCCGAGCACTCCCAGTTTTTTCCCCCTGAAAGTCCAAAGCGCGGATCGCACCTTCTGAAAAAAGCGGCGCTTCTGTTCCCCATTGATTTTTTCCACCTCGCTCAACATCCCGAACGGGATGCCGCACTGTTCAGCGACGTAGCGGAACGCGGCGACGTCCTTCGGGAAGCAGGAGCCGCCATAACCGATGCCGGCGTGCAGAAATTTGGGGCCGATGCGGGTGTCCATGCCGATGCCCTGCGCCACCTGCTTGACGTCGGCACCCACCGCCTCGCAGATGTTCGCAACGACGTTGATAAAGGAGATTTTTACGGCCAGAAAAGCATTGGAAGCGTGCTTGATCAGCTCTGCCGCCTTGGTGGAAACGTGCAAAAGCGGCGGCAGCGCCTCGGGGCCGCACACGCCTGGAATGCTGGTTGCATGCATGTAATAGTGGCCTCCGGTAAGGGGCTCGTAGATGGCCGACATCAGTGCCGCGGCGCGCTGCGAATCCGTCCCGACCACAATTCGGTCCGTATGAAGGAAGTCGACCACAGCCGTTCCTTCGCGCAGAAACTCGGGGTTAGAAGCGACGTCGAAAAGCTCACGCGGCACCCCGTTGCGCTCAACCACGCGCCGGATCCATTCGTTCGTATAGACCGGAACCGTGCTTTTTTCGACGATGACTTTATAGCTTTCGATGGAGCGGGCGATTTCGCTCGCAACTGCGTCCACATAGGAAAGGTCGGCAGAACCTGTTCCGCTTTGGGGCGTGCCGACCGCGATGAAGATCGCATCCGCTTCGCGGGTAGCCTCTCGCAGGTCGGAAGTGAACGTAAGGGAAGCGCCCCGGTGCCGGTCGAGGAGATCTTTCAAGTGCTCCTCATGGATGGGAACGCCGCCGCCGCGCAGCATTTCAACCTTGCGCTCGTCATTGTCGACGCAGATTACCTTGTGCCCGATCTCCGCGAAGCAAGCAGCCGCGACCAGCCCTACATACCCCGAGCCAACCACGGCGATGCAGATTGCGTTTTCCATTTTGCCGGCCTCTCTCTTTTTTCGGTGCGATTGGAAACACAGTGTGCGGGCCGCCTTTGCGTCCAACGCGGTTAGCGGATCGCCGGGCTGCCCATCAGCTCGGGCTGGTATCCGGGAACCCCCTGGTTCGGCATCGTCAGCGTGGATCGGCGTCCTGCCCGGTTCCGGCTACGCTGGAAGTTTCTTAAGTCTTCCTGCTTCGCGGCCGCCGCCTCGCTGATGGAAAGCCCATGGGTCAACCTTTGTGCCTGAAGCCGGCGTTCATAAACCTCGAACGAACCCAGCGGGTTAAGCGGCTGCATATGGAGGTTGGGGCTGAGCTGCGTTTTTGGCGCAAATACAGTTCCCTCGCTGACCGGTGCGAACGGGGGAGCATCGGGGTTTGTCGACAGCGCGAACGGCGAGATTCCCAACTCCACCTCCGATGGCAAGCCTGCCAAGCCTTTGGTCGAATCCGGGAAGCCTCCGGCTGCGGCTTGGTAGGCCGGCGCGACCCCTAGAATTTGTCCTGGAGTGAGCGGCTTGCTGAGCGGCGGTGTTTGCCCGTCGTCGAATTGAAACTGCTCCCGCGTGCTTCCCGTTCCTCCAAAAAATGCGGCGGTTTCAACCGACGGAGAAGGCATGTCGCCTTTGAGCTCTGGTCCGGTTTCAAAGCCTGAACTCGATCCGGTAAGTACCGGATCCTTCGCATAATATCCGCTGTTCTGATCTGCGCTGCCAGTGGTCGCAAGCGTTTGCACGGCTCCTGGGCCGGTCCGCGCCGCCGGCAAGCCTACGCTCTGGCCGGAAAACCCGATCTGGGAGGTGGTGCTTGCCGGCCCCAGTCCGGAAAAAGCGGCATGCGCGCTGAGAGTGCCCGTAAGCGCTGCCTCCGTTGAAAGAACGCCGGCCGTTTCACGCGCGGACTGGCGCCCGCCGACGAAAGATCCGGCACCGGAAAAGCTCCGGTTTTGCCGTCCGCCGAAAAATGCATCGCTCGCGCCGGCGGTAGACTGCGCATCCGTCTGAATTCCGGTGCGTGGTGCCGTTTCCGGTGAGGAGCTCTGGTAAGCCTCGTAGTCGGCGGGAGAAAGACTGGATCCAAGCAGCTGAGAATGGGTCGGGTCGGAAACGCCGGTATGGAGGGAAGGGTTAGTGAGGCTCGCCGTCGAAGCATTGAATGTTGCATTGAAGCCGTCTTGAGGGGTGCTTGCTGCCGTCACGGGATCGCTTAAGCTGCTGGTGAAGCCTCCGCCCTGCGCCAGCACGGCGGCCGGAAAGGCGATGCCGAGCGCCAGGAGAACCGACGCGCGCGCTGCCGGCCACCTGAGAAATGCTGCTGCGTAGCAACCCATCACAACCCCACATTCTTAACCCGGAACTCCGGGAGTGACATAACGAACCAAACCACAAACCCGAACAGGACACCATTGCGGATCACGACGAAATACCCCGTCACGGTATTTTCAGGTTCAAGAATTGTAGCGAACGATGCCAGGATGATGAAGCAGGAAGCGAACACCGGCATCGTTTCGGAGATCGCTTCAAAAAAGACTCGAAACATCACGACAGCCAGAAGCGGGTACAGGATGACCCCCCAAAAGCCGAAATCGACGGCACCCGCGGTGTAGACCGAGTTTGCCTCATCGATGTAATTGGAGCCGAAGAGCCGGTTTGCCAGCTGTTCTTCGGTAAAAAACAAGTCTTTTCCGCTATACAGTAGGGACGGGAGAGCCAACTGGAACTGTTCCGCCGCATCCTCCCCATGCGCGGTTTCCATGGTTTGCGCGTACCCTTCCACCTGCGCCAGAAATCCGAGGATAAAGGTTCTCCGCTCGACGTTTTGCGAAAATTCCTGCTTGATATCTGCGTAGCTTTTATCCTCTGCGAGCCGGATCGCGGCCGAGATCCGCTGCGCGAGAGTAGGCCGCAGAAGTCCGTAGCCCGCGATGCGAAGGTAAAAGAAGCCTATGGTGGCGAAGTAAACAACGGAAGCCAGCAATGCGAGGAGGACAGTTTTCTTGAGTGGGGAAAAGGGGATGCGGTAGCGCCCCAGGCGCAGCGCGATCAGCGTCAGAACTACGCTGTAGATGATGATTCTCCGCCCCAAGGGGAAAACCATCAGGAAGAGGAGCACGCTGAGGGCACGAGCGTAGTTGCGCGTGAAACCGCCCTTGATATTGAGGGTGATCGAGACAGAAAGCGCCAGCAGGGGGCTCGAAAGCCATTCGGCAAGGCTTGCAAGATAGCCGACGTGTCCGATGTCCTGGCTGACATCGGCACCCATGAACGAGGTCGAGCCGCTTGCAAAGGAAGCTCCAAGTGTGGCAGTTCCGAGCGTGAGAAAAACGATCGCGCGATTGTTGTATTTCAGCTCGAAGTCTTCTCCGAAGATCGGCGTCTCGTATAGCTCTCCAAGCGCCAGCAGGGATGCGACCGAGACAAGTACGGAAGCCATCGCGTAAGCGAGGTCGGGTGTGCTGATGTGAAGGAAGTCGCCGAGGGTTTCGTCGCCGCGAGGCAGCGTGAACCAGGTATTCGCCGTTCCCAGGCCATACGCGAGGCCCAGGGTGATGGCCACGATGGTCGATACCCTTAGCGGCTGGCGACGTCCGATCAGATCGAAGAGCAGATAGAGCGAGATGCCGGCGAGCAGGACCGCGCCCCATATCATGGACCAGTCCGTGCCGGTTGCCCAGCATGGAAGCGCGCCGGCGACCAGTATGGCCGGCATGACAAGCAGGTAGGCGCGGCGCAGTGGAAGGAACAACGAGCCGAACCGGCGTGGACGGGCGAGCCGTACCAGGGTCCGATGCCCTTGCTGGACGAGGGTAGCGGTTCCGGTCATAGCCTTTTCCCTCCTTCCCGCGAGGGGCTTGCTTCGGCCTTAGTGCACAAACAGTGCATAGTTGGTCGCCAGTCCAAAGGCCGCCTCTATCCCGCGGTAGAGAAAGGTTTTCCCGATACTGGAAGGCACAAAAAGAATGTCGCCGTCCGAAACCAGGACGTCGGCCTGCTTTCCATAGAGAATATGTTTCAGGTCCAGATCGACTTCCTCACGGCCGGCGGGAAGCTTGCGCACCAGCTTGGTTTGAGAGAGAGCCGCCGTTTTATTCATTCCTCCTGCAAGCGACAAGGCCTCAATCACGGAAAGCCGTTCGTTGTTGTCCACCAGGATCCCGCCGGGCCGGAGCACGTCCCCGATCACGTACACTACCCCGGCTTTCGCTACCACCACGGTGTCACCCGGCAGGATTACGGGATTTTTTTGTGCGTGGAGAGAGGCCGGGGTAGGTTGGAGCGCAATCTGCTCCGGGTGCTGGGCATCGCCCCGGTGCACAATCGAGACAAGACGTCCGGCGGTGGAAGAAACGCCTCCGGCGAGCGAAAGCATATCGAGCAGCCGGCGGGAGCCGAGCGTGGGGTACACGCCGGGCGCGTGCACCTCACCGAGCACCGTCGCGCCTTGCGACGCAAACTCGGTTGCGGATACAGTGACATGCGGATCCAGGAGCAGTCCGCGATCGCGAAACGAGTTCTCCAGCGCTGTTGCGGCCTGCTGGGGCGTCAGCCCAGCGAGGTGGACGGGACCAAGCACCGGCAGGTTGGCTTCTCCGTTTTGGTTCACCCGGACCGAGGCGCTCAGCTCAGGCGTTTCGAACACCACCACGTTGAGCAGATCGCCGGGGCCGATCAAAATCGCGGGTGCCTCGCCCAATGCACCGCCGCTTTGTTCCGGCGTCGCTTGCTGCGACCGGCTTCCCTCCGGCACGGCAGCCGACGGCGTTTGAGCGGCCGCCATCAGCGCGGGTGCTGCAAGAGCGATCAGGCCGAGGATCGCGGAGCGAAGCGCTTTACTGTTCCGCATCCATCCCTCCGCCGTAACCTGCGCCATAGGTTGAGTTGTAACTATAGTTGTAGCGCTTGGAGTAGGTGTAGTAATTTTCAAGCCTGAGATCGACATCGTTGACAATGATCCCCTGGACGCGCGCATTCACGCGGCGCATCTGCTCGCGCACACGCAGCAGCGCCTTTTTCCGGGTCACACCCGAACGGACCAGAATGAAGCTGGCGTCGACCTGAGGCGCGATCGAAAGTGTATCGGCTACGGCCAGAACCGGCGAGGTATCCAGGATGATGTGGTCGTACTCGCTCCGCCAGCGCTGCAGCAGCTCCTCCATGGAGCGGGAGGCGAGTGCTTCGCCGGGATTTACGGTGACGGGGCCTCGTGTCACCAAAGTCAGGTTCGGCAGGTCCGGTAGGGGGTTTTCATAGGCACTGCCCTCGTGCTCACGGACCAGCAGCGTCGACAGCCCAAACCGGTTCGACGTGCGGAACTTCATGTGCAGTGTGCCTTTGCGGAGGTCGGTATCGACCAGGAGCACGCGGGCTGACCGGCGGGCGAATGAGATCGCAAGATTGGCCGCGCAGGTGCTCTTGCCTTCAGTCGCGAAAGAACTGGTGAGCAGCAGCAATTTCGGTTCCCGGTCAACCGCGGAAAGCAGAATGGAAGAACGCAGTGTCCGAAAGCCCTCGGAAACGTAGGATTGCGGTTCCGTGTAGGAGATCAGGTCGGGCGACACGCGGGACATACGCTCGCGTTCGGCTTCGGCTGCCGCGGTGCCGGGGGCGGAGACAACTTTTTTCTGCGCCGGCTCGAAGTGGGGGATAACGGCCAGGGCGGGAAGATTGGCGATTGACTCCGCATCATCCGAGGTCCGGATGGTGTCATCGATCGTTTCCGCGAACAAGGCGAGAATCAAGCCGAGGACGAGCCCCGCGCCGAGCCCAATACCCGCGTCGTTCCGCTTAACAGGAAATACGGGCAGGGGCGGCGCCGTAGCCCGATCCACAACGTCAATCTGGTTTGCGTTCAGGCCCGCGGTAATGCCCGCTTCCTTGAGGCGGGTTTGCAGGGCGTCATACAAATCCGAAGCTGAATCCGCGCCATGCTTCAGAATCTGGTACTCGGCCGAGGTCCGGTTCTGCTGGTAGGTTTCGCCCTTGGCCGAGTCCAGCCGCTCCCGCATCAGCTTTTCCGTATTCAGGGCGGTTTCATATTCCACTTTAAAGCGGGCTTGGAGGTTCGTGATCTCCGACGCGATATCCCGCCGCACCTGCCCGAGAGACGCTTCCACCTCCCTGAGCCTGGGCCACTGGGGACCGAACTTCGATTGCAGCTCCGCCTGCTGCACGGTGAGCGCAGCTTCCTGCTGCTGCAGCTGCGAAAGCTTCGTCGAGGGCGCGACGGAAAGCAGCAGTTCCGGGTTGCCGGTCATTGCCATCCGGTAGCGCGCTTCCTTCACCACGCGATCGGCTTGGGCTTCCGATAGCTGCTGGTTGGCAAGGCGCAGATTGTCGAGCGTGATGTCTTCGCCGTTACCGTTCGGATCGACTCCGATCAGATTGTTCTGCTTTTGATAGTTCGCCAGCTGATCTTGGGAGTCGGTGACCTGACTCTTCAAATTGTTGAGCTGCTTAGCAAGCCAATCCGAAATGCGCGTTGTCCCCTCATACCGGACGCGCAGACTCCGATCCATGTAGCGATCCACAATGGCGTTGGCCACTTCCGCAGCCACGGCTGGGTTCTGGTTGCGAAAGCGGACCTCCACGAGGTCGGTGCCGGGCTTGGTCGCAATCTTTGTCGACCCTTTGAAAATGCCCAGGATCTCTTTGCGCTGGCTCGGCGTGAGCCTCCCCTTATAAGGATGGCGGACGAAGACCTGCTCGAAAGGCTCCTTGTGGTAGAGGTCGAGCGTTTGGATTACGTCCAACGAAACCGTATCGCTCTGCATAATGGCGATCTCGGTCGCTGTGCGCTCGAGACTAGCCTCGAGACCGCCCTGCTGCTCTTGCACGAGATCCGAAATCCCGATATTGCTTTGCTTGCCCGAATTAACGTCGATCAGGGCAATTGCTTCATACTGGGGAATTGTGGTCAGGATGTAAACAGCGGCGAAAGCCAGCCCGACCACGATTCCGGCAAGGATCAGCCATTTGCGCTTGATCAGGATCTTGCGGACATCGCTCGGGGTAATAATGGCCTGTTCCGGAGCGAGTAGCGGTTCGGCCGCCGCTTGGCGCTCGGATTGGACTGCGGGGCCTTCCATGTCACTGGGCTCCTTGCCGGTGAATCTTTCTTAAGTGAACGCGCCGGGAGATCCCGGCCAAGCAAGCTGGCTCTCCCGAAGGTGGGCATCGCCTCAAACCGCCCCCGCTGCAAGCCTTTGCAGGCGAAAAGGGTGGGTGGGCTCCGGCCCGGTTGCCGCAAACTCTAACACCGTGATGCTCCGCGCTTCCGCGATTAAAGGTTCCCGTTGGACGCGCGGGAGCCGGCTTTGGGGAGCTTTCGGGATGGAGCAGGAGATTCCGCCTTTCGTATTCGCCGCCGGGGCAACACTTTCCCGCACTGCACACTCCCTTATCGGCAGCTCACGTTTGGGAGTTTAGAGCGCCCTCCAGAATTCTTTACGCGCAGTTGCGGTTCATGGCTTTGCCGCATGCCTTTCGACTCCGGATTTCGCCCCGAAAGCCGTCAAGTTCCAACTGAGTGTAGCCAAGTTGCCTGACAGGGTCAAACAATGACGCAACGGGGGAGGTGCCGAAGGTACCCCCCCAAGGCTCGCCTTTAACGCGAGGATGTTCCGGGAGCCCGCCTGGAGCGGACTTCTATATCTCAGGAAATCCGGCACACGGGTGGGAATGGGTTGGCTCGCGAAAGTTCTGGTGGGCGGTGAGGGACTTGAACCCCCGACATCCTGCTTGTAAGGCAGGCGCTCTAACCAACTGAGCTAACCGCCCCTGACTCGCGGCCCGGCGCAATCGATCTCCGGTTCTGTGATTTTAGCAGGGGTTGCTACACTCGGGCCGTGGCCCGTTTGATTGTGAATGCGGATGACCTCGGTTACACCGGCGGCATCGACCAGGCGATCTTTGCCCTCCGGGAAGCGAATGCCCTATCCTCGGCCACCGCAATGGCGCGCGGCCCGTCACTGGCGCGGAGCTTGCCCAATCGTCCGCGTTCGATGGCCGTGGGCTGCCATGTGGTTTTGGTCGACGGCTCCCCGGCGGCACCGCCCGGCGAAGTTGCCTCGCTGCTCGAAGGGTCCGGCTTTCGCCTTTCCCTCCCACGCTTTCTGCTTGATCTCCAACGCGGACGCATTCGTGACCGCGACATCGAACAGGAAGCCGTCGCGCAGATCCGCTCCCTCCAGGCACTAGGGGTGCAGCTGACCCATATTGATACACACAAGCACACCCATCTTTTCGCCCGAGTGCTGCGCCCCCTGCTCCGCGCGGCGCTCGCCTGCGGGATCGGCGCGATCCGCAATCCATTTGAACCCGCGTGGGCCCGTGCAGCGACCGGAGGTGCCCCGTTCGGCCGCCGAGTGCAGCTCGGCCTCCTGGCCCGGTACCGAGCTGGGTTTCTGCGCGAAGCAGACCGCGCCGGTGTGCGGACCACCGCCGGCGCGCTGGGTGTTCTGGCCACCGGCACGCTTGACGCGCCCACGCTTGAGCGGCTGCTACGGGCTCTTGAGAAGCGAGCCGACCCTGGGGAGTGCTACGAGCTGGTCTGCCACCCCGGTTTCCACGACGCGGCGCTCGATGCGGCGCGCACCCGCCTGCGGAGCGAGCGCGAACGGGAGCGTGCGGCGCTGCTCGCCGCCATTCCCCAATGGACCGGCGAGGATGGGCCGCACACCCTCGTTTCTTTCGCCGACCTTTAAGCTCCACGGCTTTTGCGTCCGCGCGGGCGCAGGCGCGTCCAACCTGGGGACGCGCGGAGACGAGAATGAAGATCGGCATTACCTGCTATCCAACCTATGGCGGCTCCGGCGTGGTCGCGACCGAGCTCGGGATCGAGCTCGCCGCGCGCGGGCACGAAGTGCATTTCATCACCTACCAGCAACCGTTCCGCTTGTCCGGGCGCGAGCGCGGCATTTTTTATCATGAGGTGCCGGTCCCCACGTATCCGCTTTTCGAGTACCCGCCTTACGATCTCGCACTCGCCACGCGCATGAGCGAGGTGGGCGAGTACTACGGGCTTGACCTCCTTCACGTCCACTACGCCATCCCGCACTCGGTAAGCGCATTGCTCGCCCGCCAGATGTTGGCTGCACGCGGCAAGCGGCTGCCTTTTGTGACCACGCTGCACGGCACCGATATCACGCTGGTCGGGCTTGACCGCTCCTACCTGCCTGTTACGCGGTTTGCGATCGAAAACTCCGACGGGGTCACCGCGATCTCCAACTACCTGCGGGAGAAAACAGTTCAGGAATTCGCGGTGCAAAGGCCCATCGAGGTGGTGCCGAATTTCGTGAACTGCGACCTTTATCAGCCGCTGCCGATGGATGAGCACCGGGCCGGGCGCGCGCGCTGGGCACCGGAAGGAGAAAAGCTGCTTCTGCACCTTTCCAACTTTCGGCCGGTCAAGCGCGTGACCGATGTGGTGGAGGTGTTCGCGCGCGTATCCAGGGAGATGCCCGCCCGCCTGCTGCTGGTCGGCGATGGACCGGAGCGCTCGAACGCTGAATATCTGGTACACACGCTTGGGCTGCAGGAGCGGGTGCTCTTCCTGGGCAAGCAGGAAGACGTGCACCGGCTGCTGCCGCTCGCCGACCTCCTCCTGATGCCGAGCACGCTGGAGGCTTTCGGGTTGGTTGCGCTTGAAGCCGCGGCCTGCCGGGTGCCGACCATCGCCACGCGCCAGGGCGGCGTGGGGGAGCTGATCGAGGACGGCGTGAACGGGCGCCTGCTGCCGGTGGGCGACGTGGACGGGATGGCGGAGGCCGCTCTCGCTTTGCTCCGGGATCCATCCGCGCTCCAGGCAATGGCAGCCGCCGCCCGGCAAACCGCCCAGCAGCGATTCTGCACAACCCGGATTATCCCGCAATATGAGGCGTTTTATGACGAGCTTGTGGACTAGCTCGCAGGCTTGCGACACTCGACTCCGCGCAGTACTTCGGCGGTTCGTCCGCACTGGAGGACAGGCCGAGCAAGCCGTATCCAGCGGGGCAGATTGAGGCAAGCGGACAAAGCGCTTGCGCCGGCGCGCGAAGGGTAGTTTTCAGCTCACAGCAATGCTGGTGTGTTTACAGGTGCGTTTTCACCTCACATCCTTAAGGTCCTCCGAACTCCGCCCTCAGGACGGAGCTTCTTGGGAGCGCTTTTCATCCAAGACGCATGGCCTTTGTACTTACGCCCGCTCCTGCCGTCGAACAGACTTTGCTCCAAGCGCTCACGCCGCTCCAGACCCGTCTCGCCGGCCACCCCCTTTACGCCGCTGTCCGGACCCTGCCTGACCTCCGGCTCTTTCTGGAAAGCCACGTGTACGCCGTCTGGGATTTTATGTCGCTGCTCAAGGAGCTCCAGCGCAGGCTTACCTGCGTGGCGGTTCCCTGGATGCCGACAACGGACGCCGGGAGCCGGCGGCTCATCAATGAGATCGTCCTTGGCGAGGAAAGTGACATCTATGCAGGCCAATCTTTGTCCCACTTCGAGCTTTACCTCCGCGCCATGGACCAGTGCGGCGCGCACATCCAACCTGTGCAAGCCTTTCTGACCAGGCTCGCCGCAGGGCGCGCTCTAGAAGCCGCGCTCGGAGCCGGAGCCGGGGCTCCCGATGCCGTCCCGCCCGAAGCCGCCGACTTCCTTCGCGCCACCTTTGGGATTCTTGCCACCGGCAATCCCGTGCGCATCGCCGCCGCGTTTACGTTTGGCCGCGAAGACCTGATTCCCGAAATGTTCGCGCCGCTGGTACGCGAACTGGACGCCCGGCTGCCGGGCCGCGTCGCGCTGTTCCGCTACTACCTTGAGCGCCACATTGAAATGGATGGCGAGGAGCACGGTCCCATGGCGCTCCGGATGGTCCGCAATCTATGCCGCACCCCCGAGGACTGGGCTGCGGCGCTTGACTCGGCCCGCTTCGCCCTCGAAGCCCGGCTCGCTTTCTGGGATGGCATCCACGCCCGGATACTTGCAAGCCGCTGACTGGCCGCGGCGCGCTTTCCGGTCCTAGTCCCTGTGGAAGCGTGGCACTTTCCGGCGCGATTCGTTAGCCTTGGGACTGGTATGAACCACGGATTCCACTCCCTCCTGCTCACTTCTTTTTTGTTTCCCGCCATCGCCGCGCCGGCCCAGCAGTCGCCGCCCCCGGCGGTAGCACCGGCAGTCCCGCAGGCGCAAAGCCCCGCACCGCCGGCAAACGCAAGCCTCCCGGACTCCCCCGGCGAAAACATCGCGCCGATGCTCCAGCCCACCGGCCCCACGGCCGTGTTCAACACCAGCATGGGCCAGATGCGGTGCAAGCTTTTTGAAAAGAAAGCGCCGCAAACAGTCGCGAACTTCATCGGCTTGGCGACAGGCACCAAAGACTGGACCAATCCCGCAACCCACGAAAAGGAGCACGGTGTCCCGCTCTACAACGGCACCACCTTCCACCGCGTCATACCCGGCTTCATGATCCAGGGCGGCGATCCAATGGGCACCGGCGCGGGCGATCCCGGCTACCTGTTTCCCGATGAGATTGTGCCCGAGCTGCACTTCGACGTGCCGGGCCGCCTCGCGATGGCCAACTCCGGACCGAACACCAACGGCAGCCAGTTCTTCATCACCGAGCAGGCCTACCCTTCGCTCGACGGCAACTACACCATCTTCGGCCAGTGCGACCCTTCGAGCGTTTCGGTCGTGAGCGCCATTACCCACGTCGAGCGCGACCCCGAAGACAAACCGCTCACCCCGGTTACGCTGAACAAGGTCGCGATTGTGCCGACCGGCCAGCCCATCCCCGCGACGCCTGCCCCACCCAGCACGCCCGCGCCCAGCCCCCAGTAGACTAGAGGAGAGGAGAACTAAACGAAATGCCCACAGCCCCCGGCACCTATGCCACCTTCCAAACCTCTCAAGGCGAAATCGTCTGCCGCCTTTTTGAGGCCGATGCCCCCAAAACGGTCAATAACTTCATCGAACTCGCAGAAGGCACGCGCGAGTGGACCCACAAAGGCCAAAAGCAGACCGGCAAAAAGCTCTACGATGGAACGGTCTTCCACCGCGTCATCCCCGACTTCATGATCCAGGGCGGCGACCCGGACGGCACCGGCATGGGCGGCCCCGGCTACAAATTCGAGGACGAAACCAAAGGCTCGACGCATAAGTTCGATAAGCCGGGCAAACTGGCCATGGCCAATGCCGGGCCCAACACCAACGGCTCGCAGTTCTTTATCACGGTGGCGGCAACCCCCTGGCTGACCGGCAATCACACCATCTTCGGCGAGGTGGTGCAAGGCCAGGACGTGGTGGACAAAATCACCAAGCTGCCTCGCGGCGCACAGGACAAGCCGAAGACTCCGATTGTGCTCGAATCGGTAACGATTGAACGGGCGTAACGACGGAAGCGGCTTGCGCCGCAGTGTTTCGCAAGTCCGTGAGTGCATTGGACGGTTTCACTGTGGCCTTTCTTGCGCGCGAAAGGCCACATGTCGCATACGTTCCCTCATCATGTTCGTGTCACCCGGTCGCTCAGAAGCAGCTTGCGAAGCAGCGTGACAGGAGGTGAACGCCCGGCCGGCTAGAAGACGTTCCAGTTCGCTATACTTCCCCGTATGAATTTCGACTGGCGAATGAACGTGCATTATTTGTTGCAGGATCACGCTTTGGGCGACTACTTGCTAAGGGCGAAATCTCAAAGCGAGCGGAGTAGATGGTCCAAGCGGGGCCGTCTCGAGCCGCCCGACGGCGTCAAGCAGGCGATGGTTCTCGACCATGCCCAGCGCTTCCAGATCGACACGCTCGTGGAAATCGGCACTTATCTCGGCGATACAATTTACGCCGTGAAGGATGGCTCTAAGGACATCTATCCGATTATTCGATCGAGCTGAGTCAAAAGCTGCATGCCAAGGCGTCGGAGTCCTTCAGGAAGTACCCACATATCCACTTGATCGCCGGAGACAGTGGAACGGCTTTGACTGGGCTGCTTGAAAGCATCACGACGCATTGCCTTTTCTGGCTCGACGGCCACTACTCAGGCGGTATCACAGCCATGGCGGACCTGTGGACACCCGTTGTCTCTGAGATCGAAACGATCGCTCGCCATCGGATGAAAGATCACGTTCTCCTGATCGACGACGCTGTGTGCTTCAACGGGCAAAATGGCTATCCGACCCTGTTTGCGATGCAGAAGCTGATCGCTGAACGCTTCCCCCAACACGAGATACAGGTTTTCGACAATGTCATCCAGGTCACGCCGCGCGAGCATTGACGCTCCCGGTGGCCTACACTTTGGGAATGGTTCACGCACCCGCCCTCCCCGCCTACGCGGCCCAGCTTGCCGAGCAGGCTGAATCCATCGTCAAACAAGCCCTGCGCGCCGGGGCGACCGACGCCGACGTCGTTCTTCGCGAGGGAGACGAGTTTGAAGCCAGCGTACGGATGGGCGAGCTTGAGTCGCTGAAGGACTCGGGCTCCCGGGGCGTCGGGCTCCGCGTTTTTATCGCGGGCTCTGAAGGCCAGCGGGTAGGGTCTACCTCTTCGAGCGACCTCACGCAATCCGGGATCGAGCACCTGGTTTCTGGGGCGATCTCGCTTGCGTGCATCAGCTCGCCCGACCCGCTGCGAGGGCTGCCCGAGCCAGGAGCCTTTGGCGTGTTGGACGCCGACCTTGATCTTTACCACGAGGACGTCTACTCCCTGCCGGGCCCGGAACGCATCGAGTACGCGCGGCGGGTCGAGGCCGCGGCGCTGGCTGCCGATCCGCGCATCCGGAACTCGGACGGGGGCAGTTTTTCGGCCGCAACCAGCTTGCGTGTCCTCGCCAACTCCCGCGGCTTCGTCGGCGCTTCCCGTTCCTCCTATTGCGGGCTTTCGGCCGTGCCGATCGCTACGGGTAAGAACGGCGAGATGCAGCGCGACGGCTGGTCCTCGAACGCACGGTCTCTTGCCAAGCTTGAAGCGCCCGAACAAGTCGGGGCCGAGGCGGCACGCCGCACCTTGCGCCGACTGGACGGCCGCCGCGTGCCCACCCAAAGGGTCCCGGTTGTTTTCGCGCCCGAGATGGCCCGCTCCATTCTCGGAGCCATGGCCGACGCCGCGAATGGCGACGCAATCTATCGTGGTGCCACCTTCTTTGCCGGCAAGCTCGATCAGCAGGTTGCCGCTTCGTCTATCACGGTGATCAACGACGGAACCTTGCCCGGCTTGTTCGGCTCCTCGCCCTTCGACGGTGAGGGCCTCCCGACCCGCAGGACGGTGTTGATTGAAAATGGGGTGCTCCGCTCCTACCTCCTCAACACCTACACGGGGCGCAAACTCGGTCTCCCGAGCACCGCAAGCGCCTCGCGGGGGCTCGCCGGCAATCCCGGTATCAGCACGCACAATCTTTTCCTGCCCACCGGCAGCGAGACTCCGGAGCAGATCATCGCCGCTGTTCCGCAAGGGCTTTACCTGACTGAGTTCCTCGGCCGCGGCATAAACATGGTCACCGGCGACTATTCGCGCGGCGCTTCGGGTCTTTGGATCGAGGACGGCCGGCTCAGCTACCCCGTCCAGGAAATTACTGTAGCGGGCAATCTTAAGGAGATGTTCCACAACATCTCCGCGATTGGAAACGACCTCGAGTTCCGATCGAGCACGGCATGCCCTACCCTCCGCATCGACGGCCTTACCATCGCTGGCTCTTAACCGTGCTGACGCCAACATATGCATCGGCGGAATTCAGATTTCCGTTCAGTTACTTTCGTGCAAAAGAAGTTGAAAGGCAAGTGCACACCTTTCTGGAACTGCCGATAGTAGTGCTTGACGGCAACGGAAACTCTGAGCCGTCCAGAATAAGATCACGACGAATAAAAACTTGCGCGCGGGGGCATATTGTTTTGTAAAAGGTTTTGAAGCTTCGAACAAATGGCGGCTTTGCCGACCAGCCACATCGTTTTCACGGTGCGGCGGATGGGAGATTTTCGGACGCGACAGCGCCCGTACTGCATCAGTGGTTCCGCGGTTTACAAGCAAGTCTCGGCATCCACGGCTTCGCGGATTAAGGACGCCATCCGGAACGGCTGCTGTGCCGGAATCTCCGGGCGTTTCATCTGGACACCCGACGCGCGGGTGCTTTAGGTCTGCGGGATTCCGCAGGACGGCAGCGCCTGCGTTCACGTAGGCTTGGGAAAGGTATGTTGTTTCCGCATGAGATCGACTTCGACCCCGCTGTTCCGGAGCAGACGCTGGCTCAGCTGCCTGCCGGACCGGCTGTGTTTTGCCTGCGCGGCGAAACCGGGGAGCCATACCTCAACAGCACAGCGGATCTCAGGAGGCGCCTCCGCAAGCTGCTGACTCCTTCTGCCGCCCAAAGCAGGCGGCTTCAGCTTGCCTCGCTTTTGCGGCGAATCAGCTGGGCGGAAACAGCATCAAGCTTTGCCGCGCAGTTCCTACTCTACCGTGCAACCGTGGCTGCTTTCGGAGAAAAGGCAGCCCTGCGACTTCACCTACGCGCTCCGTTTTTCTTGCGAATGGGCATGCGCAACCGTTTTCCCCGGCTTTGGGTGACGAACGCGCTCACCTCGTCAGCTATGGATGATCTGTTCGGACCCTTTCCGTCCCGGCACGCCGCAGAGCGATACGCGGAAGAAGTTCTGGACCTCCACCTTCTGCGCCGATGCTATCCGGATCTCACGCCCGATCCCCGGTTCCCGGGCTGTATCTATTCGGAAATGAACAGGTGTCTCGCACCCTGCTACGGCGGCTGCTCCGAGGAGCGCTACGCGGCGGAAGCAGAAGCGGTGCATGCCTTCCTTCTCACTCAGGGTGGGAGTCTTCTCGATAGGCTTACCGGGGAGCGCGACCGGGCCAGCGAATCGCTGGATTTCGAATTAGCGGCAAGCAAGCACGCGCGCGTACAAAAAGCTCAGCTGGTCACAGACAATGCTCCTGATATCGCGGGCTCCCTCGCTTGCCAGCGCGGGGTGTTGGTGCAGCCTAGCGTCGCGCCGGACTCGGTAGATCTGTACCTGCTCCATAGCGGGACTTTTCAGGGGCCGGCCTCATTTTCGCTGCTCGGGATGCGACTGCCAAACGAGCAATCGGGGTCTACCTCGTTGTTCGCCCACCCTGCCTCATTTGCTCCGATACCGTTGGGCTCCTCGTCACCTGGGTCTCAGGTGCCCGAAGACCGTTTGCGGGCGAGCCTGGGCGCGCTTGAAGCGCGGCGATGTCCGCCAACGAAGCAAGAGCTCTCCGACCATCAAGCAATGCTGGCCCGGTGGTATTTCCGTCCGCAAGCGAAACGGGATGGAGAACTGGTGTTTGCTGAAAACGGCTCTCTTCCGATCAAGAACGTACTGCGAACGTGCGCCCGGGTCTTCCAGAAGCAAGCGGAGCGCAGCGGAACCATGTACGCCCCAACCGCGCCTTTCTAAACGTGTTGATCGGAAATCTTCACCCTGGAGTCCTGTCGGCATCTCAATCCACTTTCCAAGGCTGTGATTCTCGTACGCCCCCATTGCTCCGCCGAACGAGAAGGCCGCGCCCTTCGCCAAAGCAGTCATTCTTCTTCCGGCTTACCGACTGCAGCGAATAGTTTTCCGCAGCAGCTCAAAAGGCCGTGCGTGTTCCCGCAGGCTGAAGCGGAAGGTACACATCTGTGATCATGTCGTTCTCCCGTACTTGAGGTCCGACATTCACGTAATGGAAGAAGATCGGGAAGGCTCCCAAAACTTCTCCGCTTTCAGGAAGCCAAACATCGTGGAGGTAGGCGGCTGCTGAAACAACTTCCCGAGATCCAAAATGGCGGGCGAGGGCGCAGCGCAAAGCCGGAATTATCTTCGGCACAACGCCATACGCATTGGGAGCAACCTCGTGGTCGACGGACAGGCAAAAGTCCACCCGATAATCCGAAGGGGGCGTAGTCCGCGGGTCGTCGTAGTGGACGCCGAAACTGCGGTGCCGATCAAGGGGTAAGTGATTCTTAATGCGCCATTCGACAAGCCTCCGAACAGTCGCATACTCCAAGTGCGGGGGGCCGCGATGTTCGACTGCAGCCACCCTCGTTTCGGAGAAGTTGACGACGCGCACGTCCATGGTCCCCTCCTGGACTGCGACCGAAGAAGTTGTATCCCGCAACGGGAATTCAGGCAGGCCGTCGGCTCCTTCGCTTCCCTACTGCCCGTGCGTTGACAGCCACATCTTCGCGTTCGCCTCCTGCGCCTGCCGGAACTCAGCGCAATCGTTGATCTGCGCTCCGGCGATCTGAAGGCCGCGGGCCGACGCGTGCACCGGGTGCGCCGAGAAAAACTGCTTTACCTCCTGCGCTTTCTCCGGCGTGCAAAAGGAGCCGGCGGAGCGGACCAGGTAACCGCCGTTCATCTCCGTAAGCTGCGCCGATACTGCTGGCCAGTTGCCTTGGATGTACTTCCAAGCAGCATCGTGCGTCGAAGGATTCCCGAGCGCGCCGGCAAAGATAAAGAGCGAATCCTGATTCTTGACCTTGCCGGAGGCCGCAAAAGCCATGGCACGGTCGGTCAGGGCAGGGTCGTGGAAGTCGGCGAGCAGCCGGAGCGCCTGCTCAGCCTGCTGCGGATTGTTGTCAGTCTCAAACACATGCTTTAGCTGGTCGAACATGGCGGCATCCCCGTTCTCGACCGCAACCGGCACAGCAGCCAGTTCCAGATTCGGATCGACTGAGTCAGGGTTGGCAAGCGCCTGCGCGGCTATCTTCTTGGCCTCCGCAATCGTGTCCGGGTCCTTGCCCAAGCCGCCGACCAGTGAGAAAAGATCGGCCCGCAGCTCGGCCTTTTCCGGAGTATCGGTCGCCGCGGGCATGCCCAGCCCTGCAAGTTCGGGCTTGTAGGTCCGGCGCACCCACGCCGCGAACTGCTCATGCTCTTCCGGCGTCGCGAGCAGACGCGCATCGATCGCGCGCAGGTTGCCGATGACTGTTTCCGTCACCTCGGCGTTTGTATCCGCGTGCGTGGCGGCCGCCAGGTCCAGCGAGCTACCCACACTTGCCTTGTTGGCCCGTACCTGCGCCCACTGGTCGCCGATCAGCGAAATGCGCTCGCTCGGGGTCAGTCCGGCTTCAACGTGCGCGACAAGAGCCTTCTCGACGGAAGCCGGATACTCGCTGCGGTAGTAGCCCTTGGCGCGCGCATTGGCGAAAAAGAGCCCGCTCTGCGGCGCGACCAAATCCGCTTGCGCGGCAGATACCAGCGGGCAGTCCTCCGTGGCCGCCCCCTTGAAGCACACTGGCACCGTCCAGGTTTGGGCCGAATCGCTCGCGTGGGCGCGCTGGGCGGCGGGGCTCAGGAAAAACCGGGTCTGGGCGGCGGAAACCTTCCCGCCCGACGGGTCGCCGAACCGGATCAGCGGCACGCCGGGCTGGCCAATGAAGCTTTCCATAATCTTGTCCACCGGCTTGCCGCTCGCGGCTGTCTGCGCGTTCCAAAAGTCCTGGGCCGTGGCGTTTGCGAACAGGTGCGCTTCGAGGTAGTTATGCACCCCCTTGCGGAACTGCTCTTCACCCAGGTAGCTCTCAACCATGCCTAGGATCGCCCCGCCCTTCTGGTAGGTGATCCCGTCGAACATTTCATTGATCTCGTCCGGCGTATTGGCCTCGGCGCGGATGGTGCGGGTCACGGCTTGTGCGTCGAGATTGAGCGTCGAGTTCAGCGCGACGGCTTCCTGCTCAGGTACGTCCCACTCAGGGTGCCAGGCCGCGACGGGTTTGTTCTCCATCCAGGTAGCAAACCCCTCGTTGAGCCATAGGTTGTTCCACCACTGCATGGTTACCATGTCCCCGAACCACTGGTGCGCCATCTCATGGGCGACCGTCTGCGCCACGCGCTGCTTGGCTTCGATGGAGGCGTGCTTTTCATCGATCAGGAAGTCGGTTTCGCGGTAGGTGATAGCGCCGAAGTTCTCCATGGCGCCCGCCTCGAAATCCGGGATAGCAATCATGTCGAGCTTAGGCATGGGGTACTTGATGCCGAAGTAAGTGTCGTAATAGTGCAGCACAAACTCGGCCGCCTGCACCGGGTAATGCGTCAGCGCAAGCTTATCCGGGGTGGAGCAGGCGCGAATCGGCACTCCGTCGGACTCGCCCTTCGTACAAACAAAATCGCCTACCAGGAACGCGACAAGATAGGTCGACATTTTGGGCGTCGTCGCAAAATGCAGCGTGTGCTTGTCGGTGCCGGGGCCGGGTTTATCAGAGATGATGTTCGTGTTCGAGATCGCGGTATCGCCCTTATCCACCGTGAGCGACACGTCAAACGTTGCCTTCATCGCAGGCTCGTCAAATGACGGAAAGGCGCGCCGGGCATCGGTCGGCTCAAACTGCGTCACAGCATAGTTTCGCTTGGGCGTCTTGGATAGATAAAAGCCGCGAAGCTGACCGTTCAAAATACCGGAGTACCGGATATGGAGCGCGATGGGCCCGGCGGGCAGCGCCTTGGGAAAAGTAAAGGTGGCCTGCTCCTTTTGCCGGTCCTCACTTACCTGCGCCGTTTGACCATTGGCGGTCACGGAGTCAAACTTGATCTCCGCGGCATTGAGCGTGACCGCAATCGAGGGCGCTGCAAGGGTCACGTCTATAGCTTCATCGCCGGTGAAAGTCGCCGTCTTGAGGTCCGGGGTGAGCGCGAGAACGTAGTGCGTCGGCGTGGCGTTCGTGGGCAAGCGCTGCGCATAGGCGGCGCAGGACATGGTGCTCACAAAGGCAAGGGTTAGAGCGCGGCGAGAATAGGGCATGCGACCTTCCAAAAGGGTATGCGGTACGGAATAACGGAATGGAGCTTAGGCGGAAGGCTTGGGTGGAAGAGCGCCTTCCAGCCGGGCCATGCGCTCCTTCAATGCTTGAACGTCCTTGAAAGTTTCAAGCTCGAGGCTCAATGTCTTGAAGTTTTCCGCCAGGAGCTGCTCGATCTGGTCCATACGGATGTTGGCGCGGGCGATGCGGTCGTTGATGGCATGGAGCTGGGCGCGTACATCCCCCAATCGCGAGAGCAGGAGGGCTTCGACTGCCTGCAGCAGTGCGTTTTCGGTCACGTTCAGCGTATTGGCGGGCATGGTGCTTTCCTGGGAGCTAAGGTCGAGCGGCTTGCGGCATGAGCAACAAGGGCATGCCGCTCCCTAGAAAGTATCAGGATTCGCGGTAGTCGAGCAGCAGGAGCCCTGAAAGCGCAAGGCATACCGGCCACACGAGCCCCGCCGTGCGCGCGACGCGGGTGCCGGGCAGGCGCAGTTGCAGCCAGCGGCCCCACCCGGCGGTTGCGCCCAGCACGGCAATCGGCGTGTGCGCCAGCTCGGCCAGCATTTCATCCTTTACATTGCTGAGTCCGTGCGAATGGGTCAGCAGCGCCGCTCCGCCCGCGGCGCACAACAGAGGAAACACATACGCCGCGCGCGGGTTGCCCCGCCAACGGCCGGTGGCCACGGCCCACTCGAAAAAAGCGAATGCCGTGATAAGCAGCGCATACAATCGGTGCTGTAGAACATCGGGCGAGGAAAAGCTGGCCCAAAAGGGACGGGGTCCCAGAGGCCAGTTCTCCGGGTCGGCGCGCAGCAGGATAAAGCCTGCCAGCCCCATAAACAGGAGCGGCCAGTTGGTGGCGAATGCGCGCAAGCGCCCCGGCGTCAAGGCGCGCGCCGCAAAAGCGAGCAAGGCGGCTACCAGAAGAATCAGCCCCGCCCAGTGGTGGTTGTACTCCGACCAGGCGCGGTCGTTGGCGTCACTCACGCCGCCCGCACCGTACTGCGCGGCTTGGATCGCCTCCTGCATCGTTCCGGGTTTCGCGAGCTCGCCGAAAGGAGGGCTTGAAAGGCGCGGCGTTTTCCAGCGCATGCGCTCCACGATCTCGTGGGAGGTAAGCCGGTCCTGCTGGAGATCGATCGCAGGGGGCTGCGAGGTGAGCGAGGCCGCAGCCAGAATAGCGGTAATGCCGAGCCCGATCTCAGCCTCGGAACAGCGCCGCAACCGGAGCAGGAAGGGGACTCCCCGCGGGCGGTTTTTTACCGGCACTTCAAGCACGGCGGACGGCGATCCGCCGCTCACCGGCGGCGGCTCGCGCAGCAGCCGGAAATTTCCCGAACCCAGCAGAAGCATCACGAGCAGAAGGTAGGTTTTGGCGAGCACCATGACGCCGTATGTGGTGCCATACAGACCAGCCCACGAGCCCACGTAGAACACGCTCATGCCGATGCCCGCGAGAATGAGCACTGGAACGCTGACCAGCGCCATCGCCGAATAGCGCCGGGCAAGCGTTTGCGCGTTGCCGAGCGTGGAACTGCGGCGCAACGCCAGCAGGAGAAAGAGCATGGCCCCCACCCAGCCCGCCGTGCCCAGGTGGTGCAGCGCCGTAAACGTCTCGAGCAGCCCCCGATGCTCCAGCCGCGATGCGCCGTGGCTTTGCGCGACGGAGGCGGCCAGCACAAGCGCGGCCGGGGCAAGCGCGGCGCGCGCCGCCCCAAGCGTGGGGCGGCTCACCAAGGCGGCCAAGACGAGGCAGCTTACCGTTTCCACAACGCCGGTCCGCAGAAAGCCCGCAGAAAGCAGCGAGCGGAAAGGAAAACCCGAGCCGCCCATCAAAATCGCCACGGAAAGCGCCACGGAAGCCGCTTGCGCTGCCGCGAGCGCCCAGGCAAAGCGGGCCGTAATACGGCGCGTACGCTCGAGCTGGCCGCCCGTGGCCTCACCAGGCAAAGCCACCAGGAGTAGGAACAGCAAACCGCCCAGCGTGAATGCTTCAAGCGAAAGCGTTGCCGCACGCAGCAGAACACTCAGGAGGTCAAAATCCTTCAGGAGCCAGAGCAACCCTTAGCCCCCGGTTTGCTTGGGGGATGGGGGCCCGACGCGAAAAGGGATAAAGCCGCGCGTAATATGGCCGTCGCTTGCCAGCGCTTGCCAGCGCAGTTGATATGCCCCCTGATGCAAGTCCGTGGCCTCGGCGGAGATGGTGTTCGGGGCAGTTTGCGGGGCGAGCGTCAAAGACTGCGCGGGGCCGCGTTCCGGTGCCAGCGATAAGGTACAGTGCGCCCCGTCCACACGCGAGTTGAACCTGAGCTTGATGTGCAGGGACGAGCCCGCGACCGTTTCATGCAGCTTGGGGGTGGAAGCAACCAACACCGCGTGCGCCAACGCAAGCTGCGGAGCAGCGAGAGCAGCAAGGAGCAGAACGGGGGCGCGTAGTTTTCTCAGCAAAGTAAATCCCTTCTTGTGTGTGTGCAGGGGTGAATAACTTTTCGCGGTCAGCCGAGCCGGTTCGAGGCCATGCGCGGCGACTGTCCGCTGATTTCGGCGGCCCGCGCTTCGGCGTAGGCGGCAGCGCCCATCAACGCTGCGCGACTTTCAAGGATGATGTGCACCGGCGTTTGCACGAGCAGTTCGCTCAGCCGGCCCTTGTCGGTAAACGCGCGCATGAAGCCACCCTCGCGCATCTTGTCGAGAATCTTGGGCGCGATGCCGCCGCCGATAAACATCCCGCCGGTTGCCAGGACCTTGAGCGCGAGATTGCCTGCTTCCGCGCCGTACACCGAGACGAAGATGTCGAGGGTGCGGGCGCACAGCTCGTCCTTGCCGCCCTCGCCCAGCTCGCCGATCACCGCGTTGGGGTCTTCGGCTTCCATGCGCCCCTTCAGCTCGGCAGATTCTGGCAAACCTTTCTCATCACGCAAAAAGGCATACACGCTGGCTAGGCCTATGCCGGAGATGACGCGCTCATAAGAAACGCGGCCGCCCAGCAGCTTTTGCAGATAGCGCAGCAGGTCCATTTCCAGCTCGTTGCGGGGAGCAAAGTCACAGTGACCGCCCTCGGAAGCGACGGGAATATGCTGTTTGCCGTTCCACATCAGCACGGCCTCGCCCAGGCCCGTACCGGCGGACACAAGCCCACGGTTGCCGAGCGCGCTGGGGTCGCCGGGGCTTAAGGTCAACACCTGTTCGCGGGTGAGTTCGGGGATGCCGTAGCCGTTGGCTTCGAGATCATTGATCAGGAAGAGGTGGTCGATGTCGAGGTTGCGGGCTAGCTCGCGCGCGTCCAGGAGCCATGGCAGGTTGGTGAGCTTGAGCCGCCCATTGCGCACGGGGCCGGGCACGCCGAAGCAGGCGGAGGTAATCTCCGGGCAGCGGTTTTGTTCTTGGAAGAGACGCACCACGGATTCCAGGCCCGGGTATTCGCGCGCCGGGAAGCGCTCGTCGGTGACATACTGCAAGCGCCCATCCACAAAATCGTAAAGCGCCAGGTGTACCTTGGTGCCGCCCACGTCCCCAGCCAGAATCATCGCGCCAACTCCAGGTGGCCTACCCCGTCCGCATCCGGTTTGGGCAACTTTGCAGCGGCTTTCTCGTCGAGCAGGAACAGCAGCGAACCGTTGCGAGGCTGGATGAGCTGCGCGGGTGTTTCCTCGGGATCGGGCTCGCCGTACAGCACGCGCTCGAGGGGTGCGGCCTTATCATCACCCGCGATTAGAAACACGACTTCCAGCGCTTCGTTAATCACCGGGGCCGACAGCGAGATACGCCAGGTGTCTTTCTGCGGCACATGGTTGGCAAATGCAATGCGGCCGATCTCGTGCACGCCCTCGGTGTGAGGGAAGATGGAAGCGGTGTGGCCGTCATCGCCCATGCCGAGCCAGACCGCGTCGAAGCGCGGAGCTTCCGCGCCTTCAAGCCTAAACTCGCGGCGGATGGTCGACTCATAGCGCGCCGCGGCCTCTTCCGGGTCGAGCTCGCCCTCAATGCGATAAACCCGCTCGGGCGCGAGGGGTACCTTCCCGAGCAGCTGTTCGCGGGTCATGCGATAGTTGGAGTCCGGATCGTCGGGACCCACCGTGCGCTCGTCCACGAAGAACAGCTCCAGCTTGTCCCACGGCACCCGGCTCGCGTACGGCTCCTGCGCGAGCAGCGCGAAGGTCGCCTTGGGGGTCGAGCCTCCGGAAATTGCGATGCGTGCACGGCCTCGCTTTTCAACGGCCTGCGCGACCCGTTCGGCGAAATGCCCGGCCGCGACCTGGGCCAACGCTTGCGGGTCCGGGTAGACGCGGTACGTAACATGGACCCGTTCAGCCACATTGCCCCCTTAGGTCAACTATTATGCTGTTCTTGCCGGTGCAGCAAAGCAATTCTGCAACACAGCTGCTTTCGAGATTTATCACGCTTTCTCCGCAGCGACGTACGTTTGGTTTTTCTCCATCGACTTAAACAAACGATCAAAGCGCTCCGGAGTTATGTCTTCAGGCAGGAAGTGCATATTGCCGCCGGGATACACCGCATCCTTCAACATGCGCTCGTGATGATAGGTGGATACGCTCATGTAACGCGCCGGCGCTTCTCCTTTATTGAACACCGTATGCGGGGCATTCGGAGGAGCCAGCACAGTGGCCCCCGGGCCGCATGTTATCCACTCTGCCTCGCCATCATCGTTCCAGCGGCTGAAGTCGAGCTTACCCTCAAGTACATAGAAAAATTCCGGGTAGGGGTGCTTGTGCAGCGGCAATCCCTGCCCGGGATTGAGAGTGGTCTCGTAGATCGAGAAAGAATAGCCCGTGTTTTCGCCTTCGGCCTTCCAGGTCAACTGCCATTTGCCGATGTAGAGGTTTGGACCCTCGCCGGGATCATGTTGAATCACATTGTGGCCGGTAAGCTCTTCAACCGGAGTACTGGGGTTCAACATGGGTATTCTCCTCTACTGCAGTCCTAGGATCGATCTTTACACAGCATGCCAGCGGTGGTTTTCCTTCGCCAGCAGCTCATCGGCGCTTTTCGGTCCCCAGCTGCCGCTTGCGTAGTTGGGGAAGTCGGCAGGCGGGTTCTTGGCCCACGCTTCGAGCAGTGGCGTGTACAAGGCCCAGGCTACCTCGACCGCTTCGCGGTGCGAAAACAGGCTCGCGTCGCCAAGCATGGCATCGAGCAGAAGCCGTTCATACCCGTTCGCGGTGTACTTTCCAAAGGCGTCGTTGTACTTGAAGGTCGCGGCGACCGGGCAGATGGTCGTGTCCGGGCTGGGCAGCTTGTTGCCGAAGACGAACGTGATGCCCTCGTCCGGCTGGATGCGGAGGCGAATCAGGTTCGTGGGAATGCCTTTGCAGGGCCCGTCCTGCGCGCCGGGAAAGAGCTGCTTTGCGGGCGGTTTGAACTCGACCACGATCTCCGTTACGCGCTTGCCCAGGCGCTTTCCGGCACGTACATAGAACGGCACACCCTTCCACCGCGGCGTGTCGATCGTGAGCTTCACGGCGGCAAAGGTTTCGGTCACGGAATTAGGATCAACCCGATCCTCCTCGCGGTACGCCTTAACCTCCTGCCCGTCGACTGTGCCCGTTCCGTACTGGCCGCGCGCTGCCATCTCCGGGGTAAGCGGCTGGATCGCCTTGAACAGCTTTGTTTTTTCTTCGAGCAGGCCCTTCGCTTCAAAGGTCGCGGGCGGCTCCATCGCGACAAACGAGAGCATTTCCATCATGTGGTTTTGCAGGATGTCGCGCGACGCGCCGGCTTTTTCATAGAACGGCCCCCGGCCTTCGATGCCGATCGATTCGGCCGCCGTGATCTGCACATTGTCGATGTACTCGGCATTCCACAGCGGCTCAAACATCGCGTTCGCGAAACGGAAGACGAGGATGTTCTGCACCGTCTCCTTGCCAAGATAATGGTCGATGCGGAAAATCTGCTCCTCGGAAAACACCTTGCCGACCGCAGCGTTCAACTCCTTCGCGGATGCGAGATCGTGGCCGAAGGGTTTCTCGATGACCACGCGCACGTGCGCGCCGCCCTCAACCTTGTCCATCCCCTGCTCGCCGAGCTTGTCGACGATCTCCTCGAAATACTCGGGCGCGACAGCGAGATAGAAGAGGCGATTGCCTTTCGTTCCCTTCTCCTTGTCGATTCCGGCGAGGGTTTCCTTGAGCTTCGCATAGCCTGCGGAATCGTCGAAGTTGGTCGTGAAATAGGAAACCTTCTCCATGAATCCGGCGAGCTTGGGAT
Organism: Acidobacteriaceae bacterium; assembly: GCA_965218545.1. Lineage (GTDB taxonomy): Bacteria > Acidobacteriota > Terriglobia > Terriglobales > Acidobacteriaceae > EB88. Next base: position 120,921 of record CBDCLB010000005.1, read on the forward strand.
CGTTTTCGTCCGTACCGGAAGCAATGATCGCCTTTCGCATATCGGGCGCAAAGGTCGCCGACAGATCGCGCCGGGCCACCCCGACAACCGCGAACGCTTCCGGCAGCAAGCCGCTTTCTTCCAGATGAAACAGCGCGGGCAGCAGCTTCTTCTTGGTGAGATCGCCGGACGCGCCGAAGATGACGACAACCGTGGGTTCCGGCACACGCTTCTCGACGCCGCCGGCGGCGACCTTCGCAAGGTCGGGAGTGATGGTTTGATCGCTGGTGCTCATTGTTTCCTGTCTGTGAGTTAAAGCAGTGCAAGCTGTTTCAGTTCGGCTCGTAGTGCGGCCGAACCGGTGTACTGAATTGCATAAAAGCCGAAGGAGCGCGCCTCGTTTGCGTTTTTCTCGCGGTCGTCGATGAACACAATCTCGCTTGCGGGCGTTTGCAAGACCTCCTGCGCCAGGCGATAGATCGCCGGATCAGGCTTGCGGAGGCGCACGTACCCGGAGCAGAAGAAACTTTGCAAATACTGCTTCAACCCGAAGCGCTCAAGGCGCATATCGTTCAGCTCGCGCGACTCATTACTGAGCTGGCCCATGCTCAGCTCGCCGCGCTCGTGCAGCTCTCTGAGAATGAGCATCGCCGTATCGGGAATCAGTTTGGACTGCTCCTCAATAGCGCGCTTCATCTCGTCGATTGTGTATGGGCGTTGCTCGAAAAAGAGCGTGCGGTTGAGGTACTCGTTAAAATCGATAGTGCCTTTTTCCCAAGCGTCGTTTTCCACTTCGTGACGCCGCTCGAACTCGGCGCGCACCGCGTTCGGAATCTCGAACTGGTCGAAAACGACCTTGCGTTCGTTGTGGTCCCAGCCGTTTGTCAGCAGGACACCCCCGGTATCCCACAAAATAGTCGTGAACTTACTCATGCGCCTCGTATGTCCTTACACGGACTCGACTTCTTGGATGCAGCACGCTCACCCCGGGCGCAAAAAGAAGGGCGTCCGTTGGGACGCCCTTCCTTTTAGCGAGCTTTGAAGCGAATCGCTTGCGGTTTACTGACCACCTTCCAGCCGGGTAACCCGCTCGTCGTGGTTCAGGATGAGTTGGACCGCCTTATCCACCACCGCTGTCAGCTTGTCAAGGTTCTCGGCCTGCCGCTTGAATCCTTCTGCCAGAGTAGTTTGCATTTCGGCCATCGTGGACTGCATCTCGCGCACATCTGCGGTCAACATTTCGACGCTTTGTGCAAGAGCCTCGTGGCGCTCCGTCAATTTTTCAATTCTGTCATCGATAGTCACGCAAAGTGCTCCTTTGGTCCGTAGCCTGACTGTACCGCTACCCAGCAGGAGATTATTTTTCCTTGACCCCAGCCAGCGCGGGCAGCTCCTTGCCGTGCTTTTGGAGCAGCTCCTTCGCGCGCTTCACCACATTCTCCACGCTGAAGCCGAGCTTTTCATACGCCTGCGTGCCCGGAGCCGAAGCGCCGAACCGATCCAAGCCGAGTACATCGCCGTCGCGGCCCACCCACTTCCACCAGCCCAGCGTAGCGCCTGCTTCCACAGCGAACTTAGGCGTCCCGTCGGGCAGCACTTCGGCCTTGTATTCCATCGGCTGCCGCTCAAACAGCTGCCAGCTCGGCATGGAAACGATGCGCGCCGTGATGCCTTCCTTTTTGAGCTCGGCCGCGGCCTTGATGATCTGCCATACTTCCGCACCGGTCGAAAGCATGATGAGGTCGGGCTTGTCGTTCTCATCTAGAACACCCTTGTCGACCACGTACGCGCCCTTACTTACGCCCGCGTAGATGTCAAGCTTCGCGGGGTCGAGAATAGGCAGGTCCTGGCGGGACAACGCCATAAAGCTCGCTTCCTTATGCTCAAGCGCCAAGCGCCAGCAGGCCGCGGTTTCGTTCGCGTCCGCCGGGCGGAAGTCAATGAGGTGCGGCACCGCGCGCAGCATCATCAGCTGATCGATCGGCTGGTGCGTCGGGCCGTCCTCGCCCAGTCCGATGGAGTCGTGGGTGTACACGTAGATGGAGTGGATGTGCATCAGCGCCGCCAACCGGATCGCAGGCTTCGCGTAATCGGAGAACGTAAAGAAGGTCGAACCGTACGGGATGAGGCCGCCGTGCGCCGCCATGCCGTTGACCGCCGCGTGCATCGCGAACTCGCGCACGCCGAAAAAGATATTGCGCCCCGCGGGATCGACGTGAAAGTTGCCGGATTTCTTGAAGATCGTCTTGGTGGACTCTGTGAGGTCGGCCGCGCCGCCGAACACTTCCGGTACCGCATCGGCAAACGCGTTCATCACCGCGCCGCCCGCATTGCGGGTCGCCATCGGCTTTGTGTCCGCCGGATAGCTGGGCAGCGACTTTTCCCACCCGTCCTTGAGCTTGCCTGCCTGCGTGCGCTCGTATTCCGCCGCCAGCTCCGGGTTTTTCCCCTTGTACTTTGCGAACAGCTCGTTCCATTCCGCCTCGTACTTCGCGCCCTTGTCGACGATCTGAAGCCAGTTTTTCGAGGCCTCTTCCGGAACGTAGAAGGTCTTATCCTCAGGCCAGTTCAGGGTCTTTTTGGTTTCCTTGGTGTTCTTCTCGCCCAGCGGCGCGCCATGCGCCTTGCTGGTGCCGGCGGCCGGCGAGCCATAGCCGATGATCGTGCGCACCGCAATCAGTGAAGGCTTCGCGGTTTCGGCTTTCGCGGCCTCGATCGCCTTCGACAGCGCGTCGAGATCGTTGCCGTCCGCAACTGTCTGCACATGCCAGTGATACGCCTCGAAGCGCTCCTGCACATTCTCGGTAAAGCTCAGGTCGGTCGGACCGTCAAGCGAGATCAGGTTGTCGTCGTACAGGAAAATCAGCTTGCCCAATCCCAACGTTCCCGCGAGCGAAGCAGCCTCGTGCGACACCCCTTCCATGAGATCGCCGTCGCCGCAGATGCCATAGGTGTGGTGGTCCACGATCGCGTAGCCCGGCTTGTTGTAGATTGCGGCGAGGTGCTTTTCGGCCATCGCCATCCCCACCGCCATCGCAAACCCCTGGCCCAGCGGACCGGTCGTTACTTCCACACCGTCCGTCTCGCCGTATTCGGGGTGGCCGGGCGTCTTCGAACCCCACTGGCGGAAGCCGCGGAGGTCGTCGATCGACAGGTCGTAGCCGGACAGGTGCAGCGCGCCGTACAGCATCGCCGAAGCATGGCCGTTTGACAGCACAAAGCGGTCGCGGTTGGACCACTTGGAGTGCTTCGGGTTGATGCGCATGTACTTGTGGAAGAGCAGATACGTCATCGGCGCGTCGCCCAGCGGAGCGCCGGGGTGGCCGGAGTTGGCCGCCTCCACCGCGTCCACGGCGAGAAAGCGCAGGGCATTGATCGAAAGGAGGTCGAGATCGGTGGAGGTTGCGCTTACGGGCGCCGTCGCTGTGCTCATGGGGTTCGGTTCTTTCCTTGGGGGTCGGGATTGGGATGCGCGGGAGTGCAGCCGTCGGACCTATTTTATGCCCGCCTTAGGCCGGGTGCACGGGGCTGCCGGATGCGTGCTCGATTTTCACGGAGAAGTTGCGGCCCTGCCAGCGGTTCTCCTTGAGCCAGCGCAGGGTAAACACAAGCTCGCCCCCCTGCCCTGCCGTGGTAGCAATATCGCCCACCGAGCCGGCCGGCCCCAGCTCGCGCGAGCTCACCTTGGCCTGCGTCGCCCAGCCGTCGGTCGAGTACACCACCTCAAACGGGTCGGGCGCGAGAATGCGCAGGGTCTTGCCCCCCGGCATGCTTGCAATCGGCCGCCGCAGCTTCCAAACCTCGAACGGGCTCGGGCGCGGACCGTCGCCGTACCGCGCCTCCACGGCCTCGATCCGGTCGAAGACCCGCCCGTCGCGCGCCGAGCGCACCAGCTTTAGGTACTCGGCATGCGCCCACACCAGGGGCATGGCCGAGCCCGCCGGGTCGCCCAGCACCACAGGCCCTGCTGTGGTTTCAAGCGAAATTCGCTGGTCCCACACCTGCTCGGGCAGCATGTCGCCGGGGGAAGCGAAGCTTTCCATGGCGGCGATAAACGGGCGCGCATCGCGCCCCGCGGCCAGCTCGTAGTGGCCGCGTTCGCCGGTCAGCAGCGGCCATGCGCGGCCCAACCCGTAGTGCAGAAACGGGCCGCCGCCCTTCTGCTCGCCATAGCCGTCGTGGTTGTACCGGTGCCAGCACGGGCCTTGCGGGCACTCCACGCGCAGCACCCGGTCCACCACCTTGACCGTGTCCACGATCACCGGATCATCCGCCCGCCGCACCCCGTACCGGACCAGCTCCAGAAAGCCACCATCGACGACCGCGGTTGCGGGAAAAACGTGCTCCTCGCCCGGCGGGAGATTGTTAATGCGGATGTGCCCGGGCGGGATCTCCGGGTTGTACCAGGGCTCGCCCGGCGCGGGCGGCTGCACGCGGATGTAGTGCCGCTGGATCTCCGGGTGCAGGGTGCCTTCGTTCGTGACCGTCCAGTCCTCAATGTGCGACTGCAGCCAGTCCGCATGCTCGTTCAGGAACTCTCCCAGCTCCGAAGCCTCGTGCGCCGTCGCGATCTCCCCCGCGCAGCACAGGGCGCTGATCACGGTGGCGAGCGTCGAAGGCGAATAGCCCGCGTTCTCCTCCCAGCGCTCCTGCTGCGTGACCGGCGCATACCGCACCAGAAACCCTGCCGCGCGCGCCACAAAGGGGAACACATCGAAATTGTCGAGGGCGTTGAGCTTCCACAGCCGCCAGGCCAGCATGACCGGGAACGCCACCTCGTCCAGCTGGATACCTGTCCAATAGGGGGTCCCGTCCACCCAAAAGTTCTGGGCAAATCCACCGTCCGGCTTTTGCGTACACGCAAGGTAAACCAGCGCCCGCAGCGCGGTTTCGCGGCGATCCATGGCCAGCATCGCGCTCGCGGACTGCACCATGTCTCGGGTCCACACCAGGTGGTAGCCGCCGGTGTCGTCGTCGCCCTTGGCGTACCCCCATGGGACCGAAAGCGACGCGATAAATGCGCCCGCGTAGCTCTTGTCCTCGTGCATCAGCACGACCTTTTGGCTCGTGCTCAGGAGCCGGCCGCCGTCGCGCGTGCTCTTCTCCAACCCTTCGGGCAAAGCCACCCTTTGCCACTGCTGCACAAACCGTTCAAGGTGCTGGTCGAACGGGGTCGCCAGCGAGCTCATGGTTGCCGCCAGCGCCGCGTGGTAGCTTTCCCCAAAGCCGATCGCCAGCACAAACTCCCGCGCGCCTTCGCCCTTCTTCGCCGCGCACCCGAGGTCGATTTCTCCCATGATCGCGACGTTTCCGTCCGTCGCCGAGCCGTACTCCCAGTCCATCTTCAAGTTCTGCTTTAAGTCCTGCCAGCCGTCGCTCGCGCCCACAAACCCGCAGGAAGCCTTGCTGAAGCCGCAATCCGCAGCCATCGCCAGCGCGTCCGGGTCGTGCCAGGCCAGCAACACCCGGTGGCCCGCCACATCCACCACCCGCGCCGAATTATGCGCGCCGCCTCCGCCCAGGTGCGGCGACAAGAGCGCGTACAGGTGCAGCCGATTGAGCAGCTCCGGTTCAGCCTCCAAGCGCACCCGCAGGGTCACCACGGAGGAGTGCGGGTTGGCGATTGTCTCCTTGGTGATCGTGTAGCGCCCTTCCGGATCGCGGTTCACCTGGCAAGCCGCCGGTGCCGCCGGGTCCACATAGGAGAACTTGCGCTCCATGTCGCGCTTTTCCTCGTGGAAAAATGTTTCCCCATCCGAGATGAGAAAGCCCATGTCCCGCGTCTGAGGCCGGTCGATCGTCGGGTGGTAGATCTCGTTCAGAATGCCGTGCGAGGTCGTAAACCACACCTTGGAAGAGGCCGAGTAAGCGCAGCCCACGCTGTTTTTCACGCTCGATGTCCAGCGACCCGGAAGCCCGGGCGCGCCGGGGGCTTCGCCCTGCTGGTTCTGCCATAGGTATTGCGCGTCGCGATCAATCATTCTGTAACTCCTCCGGGCGGCACATCCAGAGTAGCGCGAGCCGTGTTCCGCGATAGATCAGAAGATCAGAGACGACGTGCTATCACTCGCGCCCGAAATGCTATCATCTGGAACGAGAAAACAAGGAGGCACCCATGCACGCAGTGACCATTCGCAACCTGCCCGACGAAACCCACCGGGCTCTCAAGCAGCGCGCGATCCTCCATGGCAAAAGCACGGAAGCGGAGATCCGGGCGATTCTCGAGGAAGCCGTGCGGCCCGTCGGCCGGGTGCTGCTCGGAACCGAGCTTGCAAAGCTGGGGCGCAAGTACGGCCCATTAGAATTCGTCCGCGACTCCGCGCCGGCTGAACCGGCCGATTTTGAATGATTGTCCTCGACACCAATGTCGTTTCGGAACCGACCAAGCCGCATGCGGACCCGCGGCTTCTAGCTTGGCTCGATAGGCAGCCGATCGAGTTGCTGTATCTTACGTCCACAAGCCTGTCTGAACTCCTGCTGGGCATCGCAGTTCTCCCTGAAGGGCAACGCAAGCGCGCACTCGGGGAAGGCAGTCTTGTTCTGCGAGAGCAACTATTCGGGCCGCGTATTCTGCCCTTCGACGAACGGGCAGCCTCGGCCTACGCCGAACTGGTAAGCCGGGCCCGAACAGGCGGCCAAACAATCTCAGTGGCCGACGGGCAAATCGCGGCAGTCGCCCACACGCATGGCTTCTCTGTAGCTACACGCGATCAGGCACCCTTTGTTGCGGCCGGTGTGGCTGTAATCGATCCTTGGAAAGCGTAGGACGGCTACGCGGGCAGCGATTCTCCTTACAGCACCTGCGAGTTTGCATCCGGGTCGGGGTGGAACTGTACCTCGCCCATGGCGTGCGTGATCTCCGGGTTCCGCATAAAGTACTGCCACACAAAGCCGGTCCGCAGATTTTCGGCCATCATCACACTGATTCCCTGATCGATCCCGAGAACATCCTCCGCAAACCAGCTTCCCTTTACATCGAAGGCGTCCACGAAGCCATAGCGCGTCCACACCCGGTCGCCCATCTTTTCCCTCATGCTGAGGAGCACGTGCGTACACTCGGCGGGCAAAAACGGCAAGGAGCCCGCCGCCGCGCACGGCACCAGCGTGCCGTCCAGGGGTCCCATCGACGGCGGCCCGCCCCACACCCGGTAGCCTTCCTTGGAATCCGACGCGGTGATGCCCCACATATCCTGATCGATCCAGTTGTACTTCTGCCCCAGGTGCACGCACCACAGCTGGTGCGCGCGCGTGGCGGCGATCGAGTTGGTGAAGTAATTGGCGTGGAGGTCGCGCTGATCGCGATAGTCGCACCAAGCGTGCGCGTACTGGTGAATAAATAAGGGCGCGATTCCGGAGATGTACTCGATGCCCCCGAACTGGATCAGCGGCCGCTGCAGCGCGTTCCAGGTTTCGACCGGAATGGGATGCGTGGGCGAGCCGATCGCCATGAGGTACATGGTCATCAGCTCGGCGTAGATGTCCCAGCGATGCTGGAGAAAGCCCTGCTCGGGCAGCCAACCCATCGACAGCGTTTTCCCGGCGTTCAGCATCCACTGCCAATCGATGCGGCGGTAAAAGGTGGTCGCAAGCGCGGCAATGCGGGGGTTGTTGGCGAAGTACTGGCGGCACAGCAAAACGCCGCACAGCAGCAGCGAAGTGTCGATGGACGAAAGCTCGGAGGAAAACAACCGCTGGCCGCTTTCGATGTCAATGAAGTGGTACAGAAAGCCATGCTCGTGCGGGCAGTCTTCCAGCAGGAAAGCGAGGGTTTTTTCGACGCGCTGTTCGCAGTCGTAGCGCCGCAGATAGCCGCGCTGGGCCGCGATGCACAGGGCGCTGAGGCCGAAGCCGGTGGCGGCGATCGAGGCCACGCGCGAGGTGGATAGGCCCGCCGCCGGGGCGCGGTCGCGAACCAGGCCGGTGCGGGGACTGGCTTCGTTGTAGAAAAACTGACAGCCGCGCTCTTCCATTTCGTCCAGCAGCGCATCGGCCTGCTTGGTCACCTGGGTGAGCGGGCGGTTAATGAACTGGCCCGGCGGGTGGACGTACTTGGTTTGCGCCGCTTCTTCAGGCTGGGGCTGCTCCTTAGGCGCGGTCTTGGGAGTCTTTTGCTCGTTTTGATAGGCAAGCGCGCCGCCAGGGAGGGCACCGGCGGACGGCGAACCAAGGGTAAGGGCTCCGCTGGCACCGGCAGCGGCGGCAGCCCGCAGCATGGCGCGGCGGGTAAGACGGCGATCGTTCAATCCTGCTCCGTTGTAAGTTCCTTCCTCAAGGATGCACCAACCGGGCTTTGCGGCGCAGCCCTTTGTTTCGACCCTCCCTTTGTGAGCCGGGTGAGCGGCCCGGCGCATCCCAATAGCCGTGAACCCGGTTGCGTCCGCTGCGGCGCGGCCCGAACAAGAAGGAGGAACCTTGGCCTACGAACTGCCCCCGCTTCCCTATGACTACGCTGCGTTGGAACCGCATATCGACGAAGCCACGATGAAGCTCCACCATGACAAGCACCACCAGGCGTATGTGACCAACCTGAACGGCGCGGTCGAAAAGCACCCGGAGCTTGGGAAGCACACGCCGGAAGACCTCCTGCGCTCGCTAGACACTGTGCCCGATGACGTGAAGGCCGTGGTCCGTAACAACGGCGGCGGCCATGTAAACCACACAATGTTTTGGCAGATCATGAAGCCAAGCGGCGGCGGCGAACCGACGGGCACGATCGCGGACAAGATCAAGCAGGACTTCGGCTCCTTTGAGGACTTCAAAAAGCAGTTTAACGAGACAACGGCCAAGCAGTTCGGCTCCGGCTGGGGCTGGCTGGTACTCGACGGCGGTAAGCTGAAAATCGTGACCACGCCCAACCAGGACAACCCGCTCTCGCAGGGGAAGTACCCCATCCTGGGTAACGACGTGTGGGAGCACGCGTATTACTTGAAATACCAAAACAAGCGCCCCGAGTACCTCGCCGCATGGTGGAACACGGTGAACTGGGATGAAGTGAATAAGCGATTCGAAACCGCTCAAAAGTCGTAAGCGGCGGCTCACGCAGAAAAAGCCCAGGCGCTTGCCTGGGCTTTTTCATAAGGGGACGACTTTTCCGTCCGGATCGGGTTTGTGCAGGTGAGGAGTTTCCGCCCGTATGCACCGTTTTTTCTTTGGATTGCTGCTCTTCCCGCTCGCCGCATCTGCTGCCGCTCTCCCAAGCGCGGGCGGCCACTTCCGGATTACCGAGGAAGGCAAGCAGCTGGGCGAGGCCCGGTTTTCGGTCGCGCCCATCTCGGGGGGTGCAACGCTGCAGTCCAGCGGGAGCATGCAGCTAAATAAATTCTCCTACTCGTTTCGCAACGCAACCACGGTGGATGCCGAAGCAAACCTGGTCCGCGACGAGCTCACCGGCTCGGTGCACGGCGCGCAAACCTCAGCCGACAACATCCAGTTCAGCACGGCGTCCGACCCCACAGGGCGGTTTTTTCAGATCCGGGTCGACGCCGACGGCAAGCAGACCACAAACACCGTCGACCGGCACCGTAACCTGGTGCTCGCGCCCGACCTCGACCCCGCGGCTTATACACTCATGGCCCACTTCGCGCTGGCCGAGCCGCAAACGGCGTGGATGCTGATCCCCAAGCAGAATGGCATTCTGGTGCCCGCCGAGTACACCCGCGTGGCCGAGCTCACGGGCACGCTCGAGGGCCGGAGCATACCCGTGGAGCACTCCGTAGTCGCGCTCGGGGGCGAAAACGCGCTGGTCATCGAGCTCTTTTACACACTCGAAGGAACGCTCCTGGAAGCCGACCTCAACACGCAGAATCTTCGGGTGGTGCGGGATGGGTTCGAGTTGAAAAACCACCCCATGCCGGTTGCCCCGCCCCGGGGCCAGGCACCTTCGCCGCAAAACGCGCAAGAGCCCGCGCTCGGCGCGCCGCAGTAGCGAGCGCCGGTTGAACTAGCGAGAGCAAGAGATAACTTCCAATTTTAGAGAAAAAGAGTTTGGAGGCCCGGCACTCTCGCGAAATGGCGCAGGTTGCCGGTACCCACTCGGTAGCCAAGTTCCAGGGCTGTGACCCCAATAAGAAGATCGGCGAGCGCGCTACGGACGCCCTTAGCCGCGTTCTCGCCGTCAATTTGCCCTGCCCGGAGTGCGACGGAAACGGTGACTGGATGAACCGGAACGGCGCTTAAAAGCTCGTCCAGAATTGCCGCCGGACAGAAGCTCGCTGGGGCGAATCGGCCCGGGCCGCGCCATGGCTCAGCTCCATCACTGTCACGACCGACATAGCAACGTCCTCGCCGGCAATCTGCCCGGCGACGCTGCCGAGCACCTGCTTCGCATTGCTGCCTTTGCGTTCGGCTGCGATCAAGACACTGGAGTCGAGAATCAATCCCATACAGGCGAGTCGAGCGGCTCTCTATGGGCAACAATGGCCGTTTCAACATCGCGGACAAAGTTCTCGTCCAGCACCGCCGGAGAGTTTTCCGGCAGGAGAGCTATGCATTCCTCGATCGAGCGGCGCGGCGGATGGGCCGCGCGAAGCATTGCCAAAGGCGAATCGCCGTTCTCGATCACGATCTCGGTTCCCGTGCGCAGACGGGCTAGCAGGCCGGCGAAGTCGCGAGCCGCCTCCGTCTCGGAGATGTGAATCGTTGCCGTGACGCTCATCATACCCCGCTCCCCTTCAAGGCGGGCCAAAGAGCTTGAAATCCTGGACCGAGTGTGCGGTGCGGAGCGCTGCTCGGGTTAGGCCTCAGCGTCTTCCATCGCCTCCGGCTCTTGCTGCTTCGCGATGAGCGCCAAACCCTCGGCTGTAGTGGCAATCCGCCCTTCTAACTGCGCATCCTCCGCCATCGCGAGCAGCTCCTTGAACGCCGGCCCAGGCCGATAGCCCGCGGCGATCAGGTCGCGGCCGGTGACCAGCAGTTTCGGCCGGACCTCCTCCTGCGAAGTGTGCTCATAGCGTTCCTTCGCGAACGCATACAGCCCCAGCAGATGATGGCTGGAGGAGCAGTCCAGCCAATGCAGCCGGAGATGCTCCGGAAAGCGGGGCAGCCGAAAAAAACGCTTCAGGGTGGATTCGCGCATTTGCTTCACGTCCCCAAAGCGCATGTGATTCGCCACCAGGGAAGCGATCTGCTCCATATCCTCGTTGGAAAAGCGCAGCCGGGCGCAGATCGCCTCAGCCATGCGCGTGCCCATCTCGGCATGGCCGTTGAAACGAATCCTTTCCGGTGTGCGAACGCAGCAGGGAGGCTTGCCTACGTCGTGCAGCAGCGCCCCCCAGGCCAGGGTGGGCTCGCAGCCGGCTTCAAGCTTTTCTAAAAGCAGCATGGTGTGGACAAACACATCGCCCTCCGGGTGCCAGTCCGGCGGCTGCTCCACCCCGTGCATGCGGTCTATCTCCGGCAGCACCTGCGCCAGCAGCCCGGTACGGTCCAGCAGCTCGAACGCATACCGCGCCCGGCCCTCGGTCAGCATCCGCGTCAGCTCGTCACGTGTCCGCTCCGGGCTAACCTGGCCGATGGTATGCGCCTGCGCGCGAATCGCGGCCTCGGTTTCCTGCTCCAGCGCAAAGCCGAGCCGCGCGGCGAACCGGACGGCACGGAGCATTCGCAGCTTATCTTCTCCGAAACGCCGCGCCGGGTCGCCGATCGCGCGGATGAGCCCGGCGGCTAGATCATCCTGCCCTCCAACGTAGTCCAGCACCTCGTCCGTGATCGGGTCGTAGAGCATTCCGTTTACGGTAAAGTCGCGCCGGGCAACGTCTTCGCGCGGGTCGGTCGAGTAGCGCACCGCGTCCGGACGCCGCCCGTCCGAGTACGCTCCGTCGCTGCGGAAAGTGGCAACCTCGGTCTGCGTTTCCGAGCCGTCCTCGTGCTGGGTACACACCAAAACCACACCAAAATGCGCGCCCACAGCAAAGGTGCGCGGGAAGGCCGCGAGCACAACATCAGGCGTGGCGTCGGTCGCGACGTCGAAGTCCTTGGCCTCGCGCCCCAACAGCCGGTCACGCACACAGCCTCCGGCGTAGAAGGCCTGGTGGCCTTGCGCGCGCAGAGTTTCGACGATATCCAGCGCCGCCTGTTCTCGTTGCACTGTTTCCAACATTGCCGTCCCTTTAAGATGAAGCGAGCCACCAGGAAGATACTTAAGGGAAACGTATGCGAGCCGCCGCTCTGCTTTTCGTGTCGCTTTGCGCGTACCAGCCGCTTTCGGAGGCGCAGCAGCCCCTGCCCGACGCGCCCACGCTCTTCCGCGAGGTGCAGGCGCACCAGGCGGCGCTTGAGAAAACGCGCGAAAACTACACGTATCTCCGCCACACCGTGATCAACCAGGTCGATAAGAACGCCACCGTAAAGAAGACCGAATCGCGGGATTCCGAGATCTTCTATGTGAATGCCCACGAGATTGAACGCACGGTGCGCAAGGACGGCAAAGAGCTCTCACCCGGCGACGCGAAAAAGGAAAGCGAGCACGTTCTCAAGGAAATCCAAAAGGCGCAGGCCACGCCGCCCAACGAGGCCGCCAACCAGAACACCGTCAGCATCGGCCGCATGCTCCAGATCATGAAGATCTCCGCCCCGCGCCGCGAAACCATGGACAACCGCGCCATGATCGTCTACAGCTTCGTAGGAGAGCCGCACGCGAAGACCCACGGCCGTGCCGAGGACGCGTCCAAAAAAATCGCCGGCACACTCTGGATCGACGAGCGGGATGAGCAGGTGCGCCGGCTCGTCGCTGACTTCGACGGGGATTACAGCATCGGTTTCGGCCTCCTAACGCTGGCGAAGGGCAGCAGCTTTTCTTTCGACCAAAAGCTCGTAAATAACGAGATCTGGCTTCCCACCTCTGCCCACGTGCATGTCATTGGGAAGGCGCTGGGGTTTGTCGGATACCGCGCGGAGATCCAAATCACCGATAGCAACTACCAGCGTTTCCACACGGCCGCCGAGCAGGTGCAGTGAGCGAGCGCGGCCTCATCCTGGGGATCGAAAGCTCCTGCGACGAAACCGCCGCCGCCGTGGTCGCACGCGGGCGGGACACATTGTCCAGCGTGGTCGCCTCGCAGTTCGCGACCCATGCGCCCTACGGGGGCGTCGTGCCGGAGCTGGCCTCGCGTGAACACCTCCGCAACATTGTTCCCGTGGTGCGCGCGGCGCTGGCGCAAGCCGGCGTCGCACTTCCCGATCTCGAAGCGATCGCCGTCACAGAGGGCCCGGGGCTTGCGGGGGCTCTGCTGGTGGGAGTCACCTACGCCAAAACGCTTGCCTGGGCGCTTGGCAAGCCGCTGGTCGCGGTAAACCACCTGGAAGGCCACATCCACGCCGTGCTGCTGGAGCACGCGCGCGAGCCCGAGGCGCAAAGCCCGGCGCTTGCGCTGGTTGTTTCGGGCGGCCACACCCACCTGTACCTGGCTTCGCGCAGCGGGGGCGCTTGGCAGTACCAGGTTGTCGGCCGGACGGTCGATGACGCCGCCGGGGAAGCCTTCGATAAGGTGGCAAAGCTGTTGGGGCTTGGCTATCCGGGCGGCCCCTGGATCGACGCGCTCGCGCCGTACGGCGACTCGAAAGCCGTGCCGTTCCGCTTTGCCGAGGTGCGCCCGCGCGAAGGCCGGCAGCGGCCCGGTGCCCCGGAGGCTGAGGTGCTCTTTTCTTTTTCCGGTATCAAAACGGCTGTTCTGCGCTACGTGGAAAACCGCGGCCTGCGCGAATCTAGCGCAAAACGCGCGGAGGCCCTCAGCTCGGGAGCGAAACCTGAGGACGCCCTGGTCCTGTGCGATTGCGAAACGCTGGGGCTGATCGCGTCGTTCCAGCGCGCCGTGGTCGATAACCTCGTCGAGCGCACCTTCGCGGCCGCCCGCCGCTACGGTGCCCGCACGGTGCTGGTATCGGGCGGCGTCGCAGCCAACCGCGAGCTGCGCAGCCGCTTCCTTGCCCAGAGCGCCGGGCTCCCTGTGCTCTTCCCTTCCCTCGCCCTTTCGACCGACAACGCCGCCATGATCGCAGCGGCCGCATGGCCCCGCTTGCAGGCGGGGCTCCTCGCGCCCGAGGAGCTTTCCGCAGATCCCCGGCTGCAGCTTTAGGCCTAAGGGACGATTTCCGGTAAAGTTGCTTTGTATGACCGGACGCGCCGACAGTTTGGTGCTTGCCTCAGACCCTTCCTGCACTCCTGAGCGAGCTAAAGTAAGACGCAACAAGAGCTTCGACGTGTTCCGTATTGCATTCGCTTTGCTGGTTCTTCTGGCACATGCAGCCGAGCTGACGGACGGCAATAAATCCCGGGAGCTACTTGCCCGGCTCACCCACACTCCGATCACATTTGGAATTTTGGCCGTAGACGGCTTCTTTTTGTTGAGCGGTTTCCTCATTTCAAGGAGCTGGGATCAGCATCCGCGCCTTTCAACGTTTCTCCGCAACCGTTTATTACGAATCGTGCCGGGTTATCTTGTTGCTGTTGTACTCAGCACTGTTGCCGTAGGTATGCTCGCTCCTGGCGTTCCTAACTTTTTTCACCATTTTACCCGCGCCTTCGTATCTAGCGTTCTCGGATTGAGCTATCCCAAGACGCCCCCTGTTTTCCCCGGGGCCCCATACCCTTCCGCCAACGGGGCACTCTGGACGATCAATTATGAGTTTCGATGCTATCTCCTGGTAGCCTTGGGCGGACTTTGCGGGTTTCTTCGTTCCCGTACTATTTGGCTTGGTGCCACCGCGCTCCTGTGGCTCGGCTTTCTTCTGTCGGGTGTGACGAATGCTCTGCTTTGGCCCCCTCACTTGGTGCTCCTGTTCGGAGATGCTTTCCAGGATTACAGGCTCGTTTCAACCTACTTTATCGGTGTTTGCTTTTATCTCTTTCGTGAACACATTCGCTTCACCAGGCCCATGGCAGCCGCAGCTTGGGGTGCGCTCTTACTTTCGCCCATCCTGATTCCCCGCTTCTTCGAGCAGGTTTTGGTTCTCGCGGGCGCTTACCTTTTGTTTTATGCTGGGCAAGCACACGGAGGCTTTTTTTCGTCCAAAAGCAACTTTCCCGATGTGTCCTATGGGGTCTATGTCTATGGCTGGCCTGTTGAGTCGCTTCTTATCTGGTTTCACCATGGCAGCCCATGGATAACGTTCGTGGAAGCGGCCCTGCTCTGCATTCCACTTGGCTGGTTGAGCTGGCACTTTGTCGAGCGGCCAATGCTGGCTTTGAAAACAAAAACCACTGCGCCGCTTCCGGAGCCGTGAAGAAGCTCGAACGATCCATCTGAAGTTCAAACACGCACACCAACCCGCGCCTCAGCTGCATCGCCCTGTAAACTTCTAGAGATGCGCCTCGCCCCACCCCTCAAGGCATGACGATCCGACTCTTCAATACACTTTCCGGAAAACTGGAAACGGTCAGTGCCGCCGACGGGCATCTGCTGCGCATGTACGCTTGCGGGCCCACCGTCTACGACTACGGCCACATCGGGAACTTCCGCACGTTTGTCCACGTGGACGTGCTCCGCCGCGCGCTTGAGCTTAGCGGCGTGCCGGTGCGACACGTTATGAACATCACCGACGTGGATGACAAAATCATCCGCAACGCCGCGGCCGCCGGGCTGCCCATCGCCGACTATACCCGCCGCTTCGAAGAAGCGTTTCTTGAGGATCTCGACGCGCTCCAGGTCGAGCGCCCAACGATCCTCGCCCGCGCCACCGCGCATATCCCGGAGATGGCGGCGCTGGTGGAACAGCTCGCGGCCAAGGGCCTGGCATACCAGACCGAAGATGGGTCTTGGTATTTCCGAATCGCGGGCGACCCGGAGTACGGCAAACTTTCCAAGAAAGACTTTGCCGGGATCACGGACGGTGCCCGCGTGGAGGTGGACGAGTACGACAAGGACTCCGCCCGCGACTTTGCTTTATGGAAGGCGCCCAAACCGCGCGAGCACCACTGGGCCTCCGCGATCGGACCTGGCCGCCCCGGCTGGCACATAGAATGCTCCGCCATGGCGATGCGCTACCTCGGCGACTCGTTTGACCTCCACGCCGGTGGCGAGGACCTGATGTTTCCGCACCACGAGAACGAGATCGCCCAATCGGAGGGCGCGACCGGCAAAATCTTCGCACGGCACTGGTTTCATGTCCGCTTTCTGTTGGTGGAAGGCCGCAAGATGTCCAAGTCCGAGGGCAACTTCCACACGCTGCGCGACCTGCTTCTGCGCGGGTACAAGGCTTCGGCCATCCGCTCGCTCCTGCTTTCCGTGCCTTATGGCCAACAGCTCAACTTCACCTTCGAGGGGCTGGCCGCGGAAAACGCCGCCCTGGAGCGGCTTCGCACGTTCCGCGACCGTATGCAGTCCTACACCGCGAGCCAAGCGACAGAAGAAAGCTCCGAACTTGCGGGCGAGATTGAGCGGCACACGCGCATGTTCGACGAGGCTATAGCCAACGACTTGAACACCGCCGCGGCCCGCGCCGCTGTCTTTGAAACAGTTCGCATCGCCAACACCGCGGCCGACGCGGGCAGGCTTCGACCTGCGGACGCCGCGACCTGCTTGGCCTTTCTGGCCCGCTTTGATCGTGTTTTCGCCGTGCTCGCGACCGACGATGCGGCGATTACACACGCAGCCCTGGACTGGGCCGCGTGTGAGGGCCGTCTCCAAGAAGCTCCTCCCGAGCTGCTGGCCCAGCGCTCGCTCACCGACGTGCAGATTGAAGCGCTGCTCGCTGAGCGCCAGGAAGCCCGGCGCGCCCGCGATTTCGCCCGCTCCGACGCCGTCCGCGACGAGCTCGCGCACAAGGGTATCGTGATTGAGGATGGCAAGGACGGGGTGCGGTGGCATCGCAAGTAGCGGTCACATGCGCCGCCCTACGATGCGAACTGACGATTGTCGTTGCATCACTTTTGAAGATTGCACCAGATACGACAGTAACGCATACTCCTACCATGAGATCATCTGTCAATCTTGATGCAGATGTCTACAGCTTCGCGACGACGTACGCCGGTGCAAAAGGAATTACACTCTCTGCCGCGCTCAGCGAACTTGTACGCCGTGCGGAGAAAATGACGGAACCGGCGAGCGACTCGCCCAGATTGAAAACAAGTGCGCGCGGATATCTCGTGATCGCCGGCACCGGTCATGTGCTCACCCCGGAGATGGTCAAAGAAGCTTCGGAAGATGAGCTTGTATAACGACAGATACTTGCTTGACGTGAATGTCTTGCTGGCCCTGCTGTCCGAAAATCACACTCATCATCGGCTCGTAACAGCTTGGTTCGACACCCGGATCTCCAGTGGGCCATTTGCCCATTCACTGAGGCTGGCTTTCTCCGTAATGCAACCGCGCCCCGGCCCGGCCAAATCACGATCTCCGAGGCCACCGCAATTCTAGTCAGGATGACCCAGGAGCCGGGGTATTGCTACGTGCCAATCACATCCGACTGGCATACGTTAGCGAGGCCATTTTCTTCTCGGCTTTACGGCACCAAGCAGGTCACGGATGCCTACCTGTTGGGACTCGCCCTGCGGGAAGGAATGATCCTGGTCACGATGGGTAAGGGAGTCGTGCACCTTGCCGGGCCTGAGCACAGCAAAAGTGTGTTGCTGCCGGAAGAAGATCGATCCATCGTCAACCAATAGCGCTCGTCATGGAAACTGCAGAAAGAAAGGGCAGCCCTCACGGGCTGCCCTTCTTGATTTGTACTTGCTTATGCCGGTGAAGGACTACCTTCCGGGAAACCGGGCCCGTGCTTCGGTTCAGGCTTGATCACCTGAATGACTTCCCCGGCCGGCGTGCCACTCGACGGGGGGCGCTGAATCGGCGGCAGCTCCCGACCTTCGATAATCAGGCGTATGTCGTTCGCGTCGATCGTTTCCCGCTCGAGCAGCGCAACCGCCATGCGGTGCATGGCTTCCTGCTTGCTGTCAAGGATGCCGTAGGCCGACTTGTATGCTTCATCAACCATCGAGCGAACCTCGGCATCGATTTGCCGCGCCGTTTCTTCCGAGAAATCGCGGTGCTGCGCAATCTCACGGCCCAGGAAGATTTGCTCCTCCTTTTTGCCGAAGGTAAGCGGTCCCAGGCGACTCATGCCGTACTCGCAGACCATTTTGCGAGCCAGCTCAGTCGCGCGTTCGATGTCATTGCCCGCGCCGGTGGTCATTTGCTTGAGGAAGATCTCCTCAGCGATACGGCCGCCCATCAGGATGGCAAGCTGCGTTTCGAGGTAGTCCTTGGTGACGGTGTGCTTGTCATCGGTCGGGAGCTGCATGGTGACTCCCAGAGCCATGCCGCGCGGGATAATCGTGACTTTGTGTAACGGATCGGCATGCGCCCGAACCGCGGCAACCAGTGCATGCCCGGCTTCGTGGTAGGCGGTAACCCGCTTTTCCTCGTCGCTCAAGAGCATGGACTTGCGCTCGGCACCCATCAAGACCTTATCCTTGGCCGCTTCAAAATCAGTCATGTGAACGGCCTTGCGGTTGGCCCGCGCGGCGTTCAGGGCAGCCTCATTAACCATGTTTGCAAGGTCCGCGCCGGAAAAGCCCGGTGTTCCGCGAGCCATAACACGGAGGTCGACATCCTCGGCGGTCGGCACTTTGCGCGCGTGAACGGCAAGTACCTCTTCGCGGCCCCGCACGTCCGGGCGGCCCACGATGACGCGTCGGTCAAACCGGCCCGGGCGCAACAGCGCTGGGTCCAGCACGTCCGGCCGGTTAGTAGCGGCGATGAGAATCACCCCGTCGTTCGATTCGAAACCGTCCATCTCAACAAGAAGCTGATTCAGTGTCTGTTCACGCTCATCGTGCCCGCCGCCGAGCCCAGCACCGCGGTGGCGGCCTACAGCGTCGATCTCATCAATAAAGATGATGCACGGAGCATTTTTCTTGCCCTGTTCAAACAGGTCGCGGACACGGGATGCACCCACGCCTACAAACATCTCTACAAAATCCGAACCGGAGATGGAGAAGAATGGGACGTTTGCTTCACCCGCAACAGCCCGCGCCAGCAGGGTTTTGCCCGTACCCGGAGGTCCGACCAGCAGGACGCCCTTCGGAATACGCCCGCCAAGCTTTTGGAACTTCTGCGCTTCACGGAGGAACTCGATGATCTCCTTGAGCTCTTCCTTTGCCTCATCCACGCCGGCTACATCTTTGAAGGTGATCTTTTTCTGCTGCATGGAAAGCAGTCGCGCCCGGCTCTTGCCGAATGAGAGCGCCTTGTTGCCGCCCGACTGCATCTGGCGCAGCATAAAAAACCACAGCGCGCCGATAATGATCAGGGGGCCGAGATTGAACAGGATGGGTAGCCACGACGAACCCTGATTGTCGCGCACTGTGACCGCGACGTGATTCTCCTGCAGAATGTCGTACAGGTGCGGGTAGTTCGCCGGCACCGTGACGTGGTACGGTGTTCCCGCTTTCAGTTTTCCGTGCACCTCGCTGCCCGTCACCGTGGCTTCCTGCACTTGGCCGGACTGCGCATCCTGGAGGAATGTCGAAAATGACACATCCTGGTCGTGCCCCGAGCCGGAACCCTTCTGGAACACCTGCCACAGCAGAATGAGGCAGGCGAAAATAAATACCCAGAAGATGACTGTCTTAACCGTTGAATTCACCAGACCCCTCACTTCTCTTCCAAGCGGACCGAAACTTACTCGTTAGACGCACTTTTCTCGCCAAAGAAGCAGAGATGCGCGGCAGGCATCCATGCGCTCAAAGAAAGTTCTCACAAGAGTACAGGAGGATGAGGCCCGCGCCCACCTTTCGCGAGAATTGTTCCTCCCTTGTTCCCATTTCGGTTGTTGGACCAGTTTGGGACGGGCCCTCAGAAATAGGCTTTCAGTCGTCGGCGGCTTCTCGAGTATCGCGTCTATGCTAAGGGTGTGAAACGCCGCGGTAGCCCTCCGCTCCACCCTTTCAGCCATGCCGCGCTCCCGCCGGGCACGCGGCTGGGACTCGCGGTTTCCGGCGGCTCCGACTCCGTGGCCATGCTCCGCATCGCCGCCGGGCTGGCCTCACGCGAGGGTTGGACCCTTCGCGTCCTCCATGTCGATCACGGTCTGCGCGGGGAGGCTTCAACGGCGGATGCGGGCTGGGTTCAGGCCCTGGCCGAGGCGCTCCAGCTTCCCTGTTTTGTCCTCCCCGGCGGCCTTTCCGGAGCGCAGGCGGGTTTGGAAGAAGCCGGGCGCAGATTTCGCTATGGATGGTTTGCGCGCCTGCTGCTCGCCCGTGAGCTGGACGTGATCGCCACCGGCCACACCCTCGATGACCAGGCCGAAACCGTGCTTGCAAAGCTTCTCCGGGGGGCGTGGACAGCTGGGCTGGGAGGGATTGCGCCAGTCCTCGCCGCGACGGACCTGCCGGGGGCGAGCGGCGCGGGGCCCGGCGTGGTGGTGCGCCCGCTTTTGGACGCGCGCCGGAGTGAACTGCGCGCCTGGCTCGAAGCCATTGGGCAGGGTTGGCGCGAGGATGAAACTAACTGGAACCCGGAGTTCACACGCAACCGCATCCGCCACTCCCTCCTGCCGGCCCTGGCCGAGTTCAACCCGCGGATTACCGAGCAGCTTGCCCAAACCAGTACTCTGGCCCGAGAAGATGAAGCTTTCTGGCAAGCCGAAGTGCAAAGGCTGCTCCCCGACCTTCTGCTACCGGGCCGGGCGGTGCGCGGAGGTGGCCGAGCCGCCTCTACCCTGCCCGGTTTGCAATCCATTGCCATGGAGGTCGACCGTCTCCGCGCCCTTGCCCCCGCCCTGCGCCGCCGTGTCCTCCGGGCCGCGGCCGCGCAGCTCGGAGCACAACTCGATTACGACGAAACCGCACGCGTTTTTGCCCTGCTGGAAGTACCGGTAAGCGGCACCCCGCGCCGTGAGCAGCTTACGGCCCAGCTGCGCGCGGAACGCACCCCCCGCGAACTGCGCTTGATTTCCGAACCCGCCACAGCCGCCCCGGAACCTGACGTCGCCGTGCCGGTTCCCGGCGAAGCGGCTGGATTCGGCGTGCGGGTGCGCGTCGCAACCGCTTCCGGCCAGGCCGAGCCGGCAGCGATGCTCCGAGCCGCGCGCCCAAGCGACCGCATCCAGCTTCGCTACTCTAACGGTGCACCCAAGCGGATCAAGGAGGTTTTCGATCGCCTCGGCATTCCGCCTCCAGACCGGACGGGCTGGCCCGTCCTCACTTGGCAGGGCGAGATCGTCTGGATGCAGGGGGCCGTCCTTGAACCCACCCCACTTTCCTGCCAACTCGCCATCACCGTGCTGGATCAATCTACGGAATCGCCTCTTCCAGCCACTCCGTAAACGCCGCCGGACTCTGGTCACGGTTCAGAAACGCCCGCACCAACTCCTTGCCCGGCTTGGAGCCGCCGGGCTCGAGCACATTCTCCCGGTACCGCGCTGTTACGGCCTCGGCCAAAAGATCATCGGCTGCGAACTCGCGGAAAAAGTCCAGCGCGATCACCTTGTCATACAAATAGGTGTAGTAGTTCGAGGAGTAGCCGGTCAGGTGCGTGAAGCTGGCATACAGCCGGTTCCCTTCCACCCACTGGTAGGGCAGGAAACGCCGGTAATCCTCCTGAAGCAGCGCATCCAGATCAAGCCCCGCCGGGTCCAAGCGGTGCGTATCGAGCGAATAGCTGGTGTAGAACAGCTGCGTCCGCACCGCGTCGGCCCGTCCAAACGCTCCGGCGCGGTTCATGCGCTCGACCAGCTCCGTTGGGATCGGCTCCTCCGTTTCGTAGTGGTGCGCGAACCGTTGGAGCAGCTTCGGGTCGCGGAAGAACTCTTCCAGCATCTGCGACGGCACCTCTACAAAATCGCCTTCAGTGGCGATCCCGCTCACCCCCGCCCAGGCCTGCTGACCGCCCAGAATCGCGTGCATCAAGTGGCCGAACTCATGGAGAAAGGTCGTCACATCCGAGTGCTGCAGCAGCCCCGGTTCGCCTTGTTCGCCGCCGGGGAAGTTACAGATCAGCGCCGCCTCCGGCGCTTGCACCCCGCGCACCCCAGGGATGAGCGGTGCCGCGGAAAACCACTTGTCCTTGCCCTCGCGCGGGTGCATGTCCAGGTAGAACCGCCCCAGCCTTGCGCCCGGCTCGCGGGCGTCGTACACATCCCAAGCAGTCACGCTTTCGTGCCAGATTTCGGCGTCTTCCGCCGGCACAAACCTCACCCGGAACAGTTCTTCCACCAGCGCAAGAACACCCGCCTGGACCCGTTCATACGCGAAGTACGGCCGCACCGCCTGCGAGTCGAACGCGAACTCCGCCCGCCGGTACTGCTCCATCCAGAAACCTCGGCTCGCCGCGTCGATCGCCTTGATCTCCTGCCCGGAGCTTTGCCGTGCAAAGGCGAGCACGGCCGCGTACTCCCGCCGCGCCCCTTCCCGGGTCGCCGCGTCCAGCTCGTCCAAAAAGGCCTGCATTTTCACCGACGATTCCATCATCTGGTCCGCTGTCGCCAGATCCGCCCAGGTCGCGAAGCCAAGCAGCCCGGCAATCTCGCGCCGCACCGCGAGCAGCTCCTCGAGCACCGGCACATTCTGCGGATACGCCCGCGTTTGGTAGGCCAAAAACATCCGCCGCCGCAACTCCGCCGAGCGTGCAAAAGTCATTACCGGCAGATAATCCGGGAACTCGGTCGTCAGCACGACCTTTCCGGCGTGCTCGCCTTCGGTTTCCGGCGCATGGCGGGCGAGGAAGTCCTCCGGCAGGCCGTCCAGCTCTTCAACCTGGGCAGCGACCCGGCCCACGCTCTCCTGCACATTGCGCCCGAAGCGCAACGAAAGCGCGGTGGCCCGCTCCTGCAAAGCTTTCAAGCGCTCGCGCGTACGTTCATCGCGGTCTACCCCGGCCAGGCGATAGCTCAGGAGTGTTCGCTCCATGTAATGCCGGGTCGCCGGGTCCGCATCGGTCAGCGGCACGCCGCTCAAGGCGGCAAACACTTCCCGGTTTAATCCCAAGGCCACCCCGGCCTGTGCCACGACCTGCAGCTGCGCCTGCGCAGTATCGCGCATCGCCCGGTCCGGATGCACGCTGTTCATCAGCGACAGCTGCGAGCCCGTCGCGCTCAGGATGGCAACCGCGTCGTCATACTTGCGCAGGGCGCTTTCCAGTGTTCGCGGCGCGCCTTCCGCGCTTAGGGTGCTCACCAGGATGATGTGCCGCCCCAGCGCATCGGCTACCCAGCCCTCCAGATCTTCCGGGCTGAGGACGGTCCAAGGGTGGGCGTGATCGCCGACTGCGGGAGAGATTCCAGCTATTGCTTCCATAGCTCCTATTAGACCCCATTGCGCAGTGTGGCCGTGTCTTGCCAAGGGCGGTCTCGAGAGCGGCTTAGGCCCGCAACCGCATCAAGGAGAATTTCTCGCATGGCGATAGACTTGTGGGGCACCTTTCACCAGAGACGCTCAATCCACCCAAGGCAGCCGGCGCCGGTTTTCGGAGCTGCCGGATAGGTTCAGTTCCGCGTTGACCCTTTCCCCCAGCTTCGAATCCCTGCGCAGCCGGATCTATCCCATTTGCGTCGCGATTGCGGCCCCTCAAGCGACGCAGCTGTTCCAAACCGCCGAAGCGGAGCTGTTGGAGAGCAAGTTCCTGGAACTGCGCCTCGATGCCCTCCCCAGCCCACATGCGGCGTCGCCTGGACTGCATGCGTTCTGCGCCCAACACCCTGAAGCCACGGTGCTGGCCACCTGCCGCCGTACCGCCGGCGGCGGCTCATTTAACGGGTCTGTCGAGGAGCAGCTCGCGCTTCTGGAGAGCTTTGCCCGAAGCGGGGCCGCGCTGGTCGATCTTGAGCTCGAATCGCTGCAAGCAGCGGCGGGGGAACGACTCCAGCGTTTCGGCCGCGAGCTCGCCCGCGCCGGAGCCGGGCTGCTGGTAAGCGCCCACGACTACGCCGGCACGGGGGATCTCCCTGCAACCCTTGCTCAGCTGCGGTCGCTCGCGGCTCCGGCAGCGCCTGCGGCCTATAAGGTGGTTTCCACAGCAAACAGCCTGGGCGATACGGTGAGCATGCTGCGCTTTCTGGAGCAAAACTCCGCCCAAGTCCCGATAGTGGGGATGTGCATGGGCCCGGCCGGGCTTCCCAGCCGCGTGCTAAACCTGCGCGCGGGGAGTCTTTGGACCTTTGCGGCCGCGAGCACGGGGGAAGAGACCGCGCCGGGGCAGCTCCCGGCACGGCTGCTGCGGGAAACATTTCGAGCACCCGAGCTCACCCCCGCCACGCAGGTCTACGGGGTTGCCGGCGATCCCGTAGAGCACTCGCTGTCCCCCGCCATGCACAATGCCGCTTTCCGCGCCGCCGGCATCGACGCGGTTTATCTTCCGCTCCACACGACTTCACTTGACGGCCTGCTCAGCCTTGCGCGTGAGCTCCCCCTTGCCGGCTTCAGCGTCACCATGCCGTGGAAGGTCGAAATCCTCGCCTATCTCGACGAGGTTGATCCGCTCGCCGCCGCGATCGGCGCTGTAAACACAGTGGTTCACCGCGCGGACGGCTCGCTATGGGGAACCAACACCGACGCCGACGCAATCGCCGGGCCGCTGGCCGAGCGCTTGCCGCTCCGGGACGCTTCCGTGCTGCTTTTGGGCGCAGGCGGGGCCTCGCGCGCGGCCGCTTTCGCCCTCCAGCGCGCAGGCGCGGACGTTTCCATTCACAACCGCACCCGTCCCGCCGCGGAGCAGCTCGCGCGGGCATGCGGCGCGCGGATCGCCGACCCCGCGAAGCTTCGCGGCTTCAACGTGGTCGTCCATGCAACCCCGTCCGGAATGGCGGGGGGCGCTTCGGCTCACACTTTGCCCATCGACCTGTCCGATCTCGAAGGGACGTCAGTTGTGTTTGAAACCGTGTACCGACCGGTTGAAACACCGCTCGTGAAGGCGGCCCGCGCGCTGGGCATAGCCGTGATCACGGGCCTTGAAATGTTTTTGCGCCAGGGCGTCCGCCAGTGGTTACTCTGGACCGGGCGGCAGAAAGCCCCAGTGGGCGCTATGCGGCAAGCGATCGGCATGCAGCCGGACGAACCCGGGGCGGCAGCGCCACTAGAAAAGGAAGCTCTTCATGGCAAAGTTTGACGCAGTCGATCGCCTTATGCAGTTAGCAACAGAGAAGGCAGCTTCCAGCCGGCGTGGCGGAGCCAAAAACTCCGCAGAGCCTGGCACACCTCCCGAAACCGGCAGCGATCTCGGGACCGCGCCCGCAAGCGCGCCCCTTCCCCTTGCTTCTCCGGGAGAACGCGGACGCCAGCTGCTGGGCGCGCTCCGCCCTCTGCTCCCTGCGGTCAGCGGCGCCCTTCGCATGGTCGACCATGGCGCGGTGCAAACGGTGGCTCGCCTCCTGCCGCTGCTCGGCTCCGTCCGCACCAGCCCCGCCCCAGCGTCCGCGCCCCAGCCGGCTCCCGCGCCCAGCTTTCCTCGAGCTGCTTTCGAAAAGGAGCAGGCCGCGCTTGGGAGCGCGCTCGGGGCGCTTCGCACCAGGGTCGAAGCGCAGGAAGACCAGATCCGGCGCACGCGCGAAGCGCTGGAAAGAACAGTGGCCGAGCAGGGAGCACTCACCCGCACGGCAAATGGGCTGCGGACGAGTGTGCGCGTGCTTACGGCGGCTTTGGTGCTCATTTTTCTTCTGGTGATCACTGAGGGCGCGTTGCTGGCGATCGGATGGCACCGCTAGAACCTGCGGAAGCAAGTGCAAATCAGGCCTACAACGAAAGTGGTACTTATTTCATTGCCAACCGATACCACGGCCCGCTACGATGCGACACAATCAAGGACGGGTTCACGCCGGGAAATGGTTTTCCGGCGCGAGCCTCTCCCCGAGTCGCGTTTGTCCCGCTTTTCGACCGGAACACCAGACCGTGGAGTGACCCTATGGCGTGGTATGCCTACTGTGTAATCGAGAAACAAGCCTTTCCTGAGTTGCTGCGCCACCGAAAACCGGTTCCGTTTCCATCGGTCTCCGGCATCGAGGGAAATCAGGTTTTTCTTTACCCAGCCAGTGATCTAGCCGTTGTTGTTTCCGAGTACGTCCCCTCCAAAATCCGCTCTCCCCAAGCTCCCAAGGAGCACGCCCGCGTGGTTGCGGCGTGCTTCCAATCCGCCGCCGTGCTGCCGTTCCGCTTCGGCACCGTGTTCGCCAACGATGAACTTCTACGCCGCTCTATCCGCGCCAACCAGCGGCAGTTCGCCGCCAACCTGGCAATGCTGCAGGGTAAGAGCGAAATGCATATGAGATTGACGCTGGACGACAGCTGTCGTGAGCAAGCGCGCGAAGCAATCCAAACATTTGCAGGGGGCCGCACGCACCTGAGCGATCTGCGCGAAAGCGCCGCCCGCCAACGGGAACGTCAAACCCGTGCCCGGTCCATCTCCACACATCTAAACCGGTTGTTTTCTCCCTTGGCGGAGGAGATCAGCTGCCGCCGGCTGGACTCCGGGAAGATGCAGCTGGACGTCAGCCATCTTGTGCCCACGCGGCTTGTTGAGCGCTATGGAAACAAGTTCGCGCTTGTGCGCGAACAGATGCGCGACTGCCAATTTCAGCTGTCAGGGCCTTGGCCCCCCTACCACTTTGTCCAGAGCCTTGTGCGCTCGACTGCTCCCGCCGCCCAGCCCCGGGCCATCCCAGCCTGATCGCTCATCCCCTCAGGGCGTCGTCGTGGGCGCCCTATCGCTGTTTCCGGGCAAGCAGAAGAGCGTTTTCTCCTTCCCTTTGCAGTGCCCCGGCACGGTCGATTTTGCGCCAAAATGCCAGGAAGTAGTCGGCTGCCGAGATGATGGACACCACGGCCATGAAGTAGATGGACGCGATCGCAATAGAGTCAACCGGCACTTGAAACCAGCCGATGTACCAGACGTGCCAGCGGTGGTCGAGCACCGCCGTAACTACTGACACGATCTGAACCACCGTCTTGAACTTGCCCAGATCGCTGGCCGCGATGGTGAAGCCTTCCGCGGCAGCAATGGACCGGAGCCCACTTACTAAAAACTCGCGCCCGATAACAACCGTGGCGATCCACGGCTTTACGATGTGCGGGTTGTATTGCACGAGGGCGATAAATGCTGCGGTAATCAGGAGCTTGTCGGCCAGGGGGTCGAGCAGCATGCCGAGGGTGGTAATTTGTCCCCGTTTGCGCGCCAGATAGCCGTCCACCCCATCCGTGGCGAAAGCGATAAGAAAAAAGCAGGATACAGACAGCTCCTGCGCGCCGGGGATGGCGCGCAGGGGGAAGTATGGCGAAAACAGCCAGATCAGCAACGGCACACACAGGATGCGGCTGGTCGTGATGGAGTTGGGAAGGTTCACGCTGTGGGCGATTTCCGCGGGGGATGCACGTCCATTATGCACCAGCACCTTTCCACTTCAGCTAAACGAGCGGTTCTAGCTCATGCGTGGAATACAACCCCTTCCCTCAATGCACACCAGGTTTTTGCCCGTAGCCCGGGCCTGCTCCAGGGCCTGCGACGCGCAATCAATCAGGCTTTCCCGCGGGGTACCCCGTTTTGCCCGTAGGCTCGCCGCCCCAACCGTTACCGTGACCGGATGGCGCTGTTGCCCGGCAAAGAAGCGCATCTCCTCAACGCAGCCCCGGAGCCGTTCCGCGATCTGCGCCGAACCGTCCGTGCCGACCCCCGGCATCATGACCACGAAGTGCTGGTGGTCGAAGCGCGCGACCATGTCGTCTGCGCGCCGGAGCCCGTCTTTGAGGATGGCGGCCACTTGGGACTGGAGCAGTTCGGCGGTCTTGAAGCCGAGATCCCGTTTGTGCTCTTGAAGAGTGTCGATCGAGAAAAATAACAGCGCCACCGAGCTGCGGCGCGCCGCCGCGTTGTCCCATGCCGCGCGAAAACGCATATCAAAGGCGGCCCGGCTTCCCACCCCGGTTTGCGGGTCGAGGTGCCGGGTGTCCGGCGCTTCCGGTTGGGTGCCGGGCACCCCCGCAAAAGCGGCCTGGCGCAGCAGCAGGAAGTCGCGCCTCGCCTCGCTGTGGCGGACCGCCGCCAACACGAGCAGAAGGATAGCGGCGCACCCGGGTGCCCACAGCGATTCGAGAATCAGGGCAATACCGGCCGTGTGGGCCGCCGGCCCGAGCACAAGCGAGGCAGCATCCACAAGACATGCGCCTCCCGCAGCAACGAAAGTCCAAAACCGGGGCAGCGCCGCCAGCCACCCCAGCACAAGCAGCATGAGCGCGATGCCGGTCTGGACCGGAAGCAGCTGCGCGGCCCCTTCAAACGGAACGGCAGCCACCAGAACGCCAACCAGCAGGGGCGGAAACAGCGCGAGCAGCGCAAGGCCGCTTTCCCGCTTCCGGAAAGCCGCCGGCGTGAGAAAGTACGCAAGCAGTAACAGAGTCGCGGGACCGCCCCGCGTCGCAAACATCCGGGGCGGCAGCACGAGCCATACGCGCTCCAGGATCAGCAGTGTATGAAAGATAAGAGCCGCGCCCAGCAGCGCAGGGGTCATGCCTCCAGAAACAGCCGAACTCTGCATCTCGGCAAATTCGAGCTCGAGTTCCAGGGGAAACCCACGCATGGGCGTCGCGGCAGATCTGGGTGCCGGCGTATTGGAGGGAGGAGGCGTGAATGTTTCAAACATGCATGCAGTATCGGCGGCTTTTTGCGTCCCAGCAGAGCATTCCCTGCAGCCGCCGCTCCCGTTTTCCCATTTCTGCACTCCGTCCCGCGGCGGTTCCGGCCGGCTCCTTTTACGCGTAGATTCCGCGCTGTTTGATTGCGAAAGCTACCCGGTCCATGGCTAGCATGTAAGCGGCGATGCGATTGTTCACGTCGTGGGCTTCGGCATAGCGCACCACATCCTCAAAACTATCGGCAAGGATCAGCTCCAGCTGCTCATTTACTGCTTCTTCTTTCCAGAAGTATCCCTGGCGGTCCTGCACCCACTCAAAATACGACGCCGTCACCCCGCCCGCGTTCGCCAGGATGTCCGGGATCACGAAAACCCTCTTGTCCGCCAGGATTTCATCGGCGACCGCAGTTGTGGGCCCATTTGCGCCTTCGGCCACAATCCGCGCGCGGATGCGCTCCGCATTGCGGCTGGTGATGACGTTTTCGGTTGCCGCCGGAATCAGGATGTCGCACTCTTCTGTGAGCAGCTCGTCCGGATCGGCACCTTCCGCGCCCGTGAAGCCCAAAACGGTCCCGTTCCGAAGCCGGTACTCCTCCAAAGCGTTGATGTCGATGCCTTCCGGATTCAGCAAGCCTCCGTCGTACTCCGCTATCCCGATAATCCGGTAGCCGGACTCCATCATCAAGCGCGCCGCGTTTGCACCCACATTGCCAAATCCCTGCAAAATTACCCGGCAGCCTTCCCGCTGCAGCCCAAGGAACCTGAGCGCTTCGTCGCATACCTTGCGCACCCCGCGGCCGGTCGCTTCGCGGCGCCCGCGCGAGCCCCCAATCGTCAAGGGTTTGCCCGTCACCACGCTTGTCACGGTTTGCCGCACGTGCATCGAGTAGGTGTCCATGATCCAGGCCATGGTTTGCTCATTCGTGCCCATGTCGGGCGCGGGCACGTCCTTTTCGGGCCCGATAAAGTCGATAATTTCCGCAGTATACCGGCGCGTCAGCCGCTCCAGCTCGCCTTGCGACAACAGCTTCGGGTCGCAGATCACGCCGCCTTTCGCTCCCCCAAACGGGATGTTCACGACCGCGCACTTCCAGGTCATCCAGCTCGCCAGCGCCCGCACTTCGTCGAGCGTGACGTCCGGCGCGTACCGGATGCCGCCCTTGCCGGGCCCTCGCGCCTGCGAGTGCTGCACGCGGTAGCCGGTGAACACCTCAAAGCGCCCGTCGTCCATCTGCACCGGAAAGTGCACGATGATCTCCCGGGAAGGCTGCCGCAGCACCTTCCACAGGCCATCGTCGAGATTGAGCTTGCGCGCGGCAAAGTCAAAGCGCGCCGCCTGCGCTTCCCACGGGTTGATTTCCTGTTCCAACGAAACTGCTGTTGCCATGATCCCCTTCTCCCAAACCAGCCCGGCAGGAACTCCGGGCAAACGCCCCCGAGTATAGGCCCCGCTCGGAAGCCCGGCAAGTTACGCGCGGATGCCTGTGTGCCCCGCTTCGGGCCACGCCGCCGGCCATCCATTCCTTAGACGCGAATGGTCCGCGCAGAGCAGGTGAAGCCCGCGCTGCGGGAATGCGTCCCATGGCATTCCTTTTGGGCTTCTGCACACACCGGGTTCGCTTTGGGCTGCCGCCCCGGCGATTTTCAGGTCGTGAGGGCCCAAAGCTTTCGGGTGGAAACCCTGTTAGGAGCGCAGCAGCGATTTTCTGCTTCAGGAGGCAGGGTGCGCTCAACAAGGCAGACCGGCGGCCCCGGCTCCCGGCAGGATTGGAGAAGCTCAAACCGGTATGCTGGGACCCATGAGCCCCGCCGCTGCGGAACGCCCCCGTCCCCGCTCCCGCAAGAAACGCAAGCGTAAGGGTCCCGGGGTTCTTGCTTGGTGGCCGTTGGCGCTGGCCCTGCTTTTAACCCCGTTTGCCGTGCGTGCGGCCAGCGTTCTTGCGCTGAGCGGGCCCGGCGCTCTTCGGCTGCTGTTTCCTTTTGTCGTGGTGGTGCAAGCGCTCGCGCCGGAAGGTCGCGACACGCTCGCGGCCTTTGTGATGTGGGCGCAGTTTCCGGTGTACGGCCTTTTGGTTGCTTTGTTGGCCCGGAAGGACAGGCTCCTTGCCGGCTTTTCTGCGGTTGCGTTGCTGCACGCTGTTGCTGTCGCCGCGGCGGTTCTGCTTGCGCGCTAGCTTTCGGCTTCCCGAAGCTCTTCGGTGATGACCCGCGCCGCTTCCCTGGCCTCGTCGTAACGCTCGGGCGGGAATGAAATAGCCCCCACGCGGGCATGCCCGCCGCCGCCGTAACGCTCGCAAATAGCCGCGAGGTTGACAAGCTGCTCCGGCTTTTTCGCGGTCCAGGGATTCGTGCCCACGGCCACCTTGGTGCGGAAGCTCGAGCGCGACAAACCCACGGAGTACGTCGCCTCTGGGTGGAGATAATACGGGATGAACTTGTTATAGCCTTCGAGCTCGCGGTCGGCGATGTCGAAGAATACAGTCCCGCGTTCCTCCCGGGCACGCTCGCGGATGATCTCGATAGCCGCGCGATGGCGCTCCAGTAATGGAGGCAGCAGGGAAGCTACAAACGGCTGCTCTAAAACGTCCTCGAGCGGCATGGCGGTCAGCAGAGGAATGAGCCGCGGCACAAAGCCGGGGTCGGGCGAGGACTCGATCACGAGCGTGAGGCGCATTGCGGGCTCGCGCATCTCGACCGCGGCGGTCGCGCTCTCATAGAGAGCGCCGTCGACGATGTCCGCCCAGTACACCGAAGACTCCACCCCTGAGCGATCGAAGCCGAAGCGCGCGGCAGCCGTTTTCGCGATCAGCGAGGTGCAGGAGATGGACTTGGGATCATAAAAGCGCCGGTCGCGGAAGTTGCTCGCAGGGTCGGCGAGCCCGCGTTCGTACGCGGCATGGTCTTCGGCGGACAAGAACGCGCTCAGGTGATGGTCGAACCACCAGGTGATGCGGGGCGATGGCGAATACTTGAAATCGACGATCGCGTTCTCGTCGCCGGTGAACGCAGCCTCGTCGAACAGGGACCCGGCCCGATGCGCGAGGCCGTGATATTCATAGGTTGCGCCCGGCGCGATGCATTCGCGATGGAAGCGGGTAAACAGCGAAGCGGAACACGCTCCGTCGAAGCATTTGTCGTGATAGAAGACGCGAACCAGCAATGCCAGCGCTTCCTTTCTCCGGAACTTTATCCGCGCGAACTACGAATCTACTAGAATGGCGAGCTTGCCCTGTTCGTGTCAAGCAGTTTCAAAGAGGATTTGAGAGTGATGGATAGCGAAAAGCAACTGGAGCCGCGGACCAGTGCTCCCGGGCGCTCCATCTTTGTAGGCCCCCACGGCCTTCGGCCCGGGTGGGGCTGCTTCTTTTTCCTACTTTTGCTTTTTCTCTACGGAGAAGCGGTGAACACCGCTGCCCGGCAGCTGCTCCATGGGCAAAAGCGTCCGGCGCTGCTTCCGCCAGGGCTCATGATTCCGTTTGAGCTCGTGGAGGCCGCGGGCGTGGTATTCGTCACCGCGATCATGGCACGGGCGGAGCGGCGCCCTTTCACGAGCTTCGGCCTGGGCGGCACAGCTTCCCTGCCGCGCTTCCTGGGCGGGCTGGGGGCAGGCTTCGCCGCGATTTCCGCGCTGGTCGGTTTGCTTTGGGCGTTCGGCCTCGCCGCGTGGAGCGGGCCCACGCTGCCCACGGGTGCCGCGCTCCGCTATGGCCTGGCCTGGGGCCTGGGCTTTCTGCTGACGGGCATTTTTGAGGAGCTGCTGTTGCGCGGCTATCTGTTGTTCACGCTCGCCCGCGGCATCGGCTTTTGGTGGGCGGCTCTGCTGCTTTCCGCCGCCTTCGGGCTCATCCACGGCACCAATCCGGGAGAAACGCCCGTTGGCCTGTTCGCGGCCGCCGCGGTAGGGCTTCTGTTCTGCCTCAGCATCCGGTATACGGGCTCCCTTTGGTGGGCGATCGGCTTCCACGCCGCCTGGGACTGGGGCGAAAGCTTCTTTTGGGGTACCTCCGACAGCGGCATGCTGGTGCGCGGCCACCTGCTGAACGAGCACGCCTTGGGCCCGCGCATATGGAGCGGCGGCGCGACCGGCCCCGAGGGCAGCTTGCTGGTCTTTCCCATCCTGCTCGTTTCCGCGCTGTGCATGTTTCTGTGGTGGGGGATGAGAAAATCACCACGGCATGCCGAGCCCTAAACCCCGCCGCTCCCTCCTCCACCGCCTCGGGGTCATCCTGGGCGTGCTGGTTCTGGTGCTTTTCCTTGCCTGCCTGGCAGCTGTGCTGGGCCTGCGCCATCGCATGGCGTCCACTGTTGCGCCGCTCGACGGCACACTGCGCTTGCCTGGCCTCCATGCGCCCGTCACGGTATGGCGCGATGTGTGGGGCGTCCCGCACATTGAGGCCGCGACCCTCGACGACCTCCTTGCCGCGCAGGGTTGGGTGGCCGCGAGCGACCGCTTGTGGCAGATGGATATGGCCCGCCGCCTCCCCGCGGGTGAAGGGGCCGCGGTTCTGGGCTCCGCGCTCCTGGAGCACGACCGCGTGGAGCGCACGCTCGGCATCCGCGACGTAGCCGAACGCATGGCGCGCACGCTGCCGCCGGGGCAGCTGGAGCAACTGCAAGCCTATGCGCGCGGCGTCAACGCCTATATCGCGAGCGGGCGGCTCCCGGCCGAATTTACGCTGCTGGCCTACAAACCCGCTCCTTGGCGGCCGGTCGACTCCATGCTGGTCGCGCTCTCGATGGCCGAGCTGCTGGATGAGCGCTGGGAAAGCAAGCTGAAGCGCGAACAGGTGGAAGCCCGGCTACGCGCGCATGGCGAGGGGGCCCTCATCGCCGCCCTGTACCCCACGGGTTCCTGGCGGGACCACCCGCCCGTCCCAGGCGCGCCCGCGATCGGCACCTCGCAGGAGGCCCCGCAGATCCCGCTCGATCCGTCGCAGGTGCGGGCGCAGCCGCCCGTGCTGCCCGTCACGGGCCTGCTTGCCTTGACTGACCAGACCGGCGAAGCCTGCACCGGCTGCCGCCCCGGTTCCAACGAATGGGCCGTAAGCGGCGCGCATACCGCGAGCGGCAAGCCCCTGCTCGCAAACGACATGCATCTCCTGCACCGCATTCCCAATACCTGGTATGAGGCCGACCTCCACGCGGGCAGCTTCCATGCGGCGGGCGTCACGGTGCCGGGGCTGCCGTTCATCGCGGCCGGGCACAACGACCATATCGCCTGGGGCTTCACCGCGCTCGGCGCCGACACCCAGGACATCTACCAGGAACAGATCAACGAACGCGGCGAGTTCCTCGCGCAAAACGGGCAATGGCAGCCGCTCCAGCACGAGCGGGAACGCATCCAGGTCCGGCTCGGGCGGGATGTCGAGCTCGACGTGGCGCGCACCGCGCACGGGCCGGTCATCACGCCCATCCTGCCCGGCGAGCGCCGTACGCTATCGCTCGACTGGTCCATCTACAACGGCGCGGCAAGCGGCCTGCCCTTGTATGCGCTGAATGCCGCGATGGACTGGACAAGTTTTCGCGCCGCGATGGCGCACTGGTGGGCACCCACCCTGAACGTTGTGTATGCCGACGACGCGGGCCACATCGGGTACCAGGCGGTGGGCCTGATTCCCATACGGGCGGGCGGCCTGCAACCGGTCCCTTTCCCACATAATGCGCAGGGAGCGGGCGAGTGGACCGGCGCTATTCCCTTTGAGGCGCTGCCGTCCACGTTCGATCCGGAGGGCGGCATCCTGGCCACGGCAAACAGCCGCGTGACCCCCGACGGCTACCCTTACCAGATCACGCTCGATTGGGCCGCGCCCTACCGCAACGAGCGCATCTGGAAATGGCTGGGCGGCAAGCGAGGCCTGACGCGCCGGGACATGATTACGCTCCAAACCGATGTGTACTCGGAGGTGGACCAGGAGCTCGCGCAGCGCTTCGCCTATGCGGTGGACCACGCGGCCCACCCCAGCGCACGGGCGCGGGCCGCGGCGGACCTGCTGCGCTCCTGGGACGGGGTGCTCGCGGTCGACTCACCCGCCGCGGCAATTATCACGAGCGCGGAGCAGCGTTTTTGGCCGGCAGCGCTTGGCGCGAAAATCGGCGATGGGTGGAAGCTGTATGACTGGTCGGAAAGCACCTTCGCGCGCGAGCAGCTCATCACCCAGCAACCGGCGGCCTGGCTACCCCCGGCGTACCGGAACTGGAACGACTTCCTGGCCGCGCTGGTGGACCAGGCCATTGAGGGTGCGCCCAAAAACCTGCGCGACTGGCGCTACGGCTCGATCCACACCATCCGGATCGAGCACCCGCTCTGGCATCTGCTGCCGGGCTCGCATTCGGGCGTGGGCCCCCTCCCGCAGTCCGGCGACCAGTCCACGGTCAAACAGGTTTCGGGCGATCTGGGCCCGTCGCAGCGGTTCACGGCCGACCTCGACGACGAGAGCCTTTCCACGGAAAACATCCTGACGGGCGAGTCGGGCGACCCGGCAAGCCCCTTCTACGGCAACCAGTGGGCGAGCTGGTACGGCGGCACGACCTTTGCCCTGCCCTATGGTCCGGGCGCAGAAGGGGCGGCGGCCCGGCATACCCTGCGGCTGGTTCCATAGCGGTGCGGGCGCGCGCGTGGACGCTTGCGTTTGCGATCGCGCTGCTCGCGACGCTGCCGTTGCTGCTCCGCGGGCCCTCCTGCGGGCACGACTTCGACTTTCACCTCGACAACTGGCTCGCCGTGCGGGAAAGTTGGCGGCAGGGGCTGCTCGCCCCGCACTGGCTCGCGGCGGCCAACTACGGCGCGGGCGAGCCTCGGTTTGTCTTCTACCCGCCCCTCACCTGGCTGCTGGGTGCCGGGCTTGGGCTCCTTCTGCCGTGGGCCTGGGTCCCGTCCGGGTTCACGGGCGTGTGCTTGTTTGGGGCTGGAGCGGCGATGTACGGGCTCGCCCGCCGGTTTTGCGCGCCCACGCAGGCCGGGTTGGCGGCAATGGTGTACGCGGCGAGCCCTTATCTGCTGTTCACCGCATACGAACGCACCGCCTATGGCGAGCTGCTGGCCGCCGCGTGGATGCCCTTGCTGCTCAACGCGCTCATGCGGCCGCGCGTGCCGGTCGTGCCCGCTGCAATTGCCGTCGCCGCGCTCTGGTACACCAACGCGCCCTCCGGCGTCATGGGCTGCTACCTCGTCCTCCTTTCCTTTGTCTGGCATCTGCGGGGTGGTCTGTTCCAAGCTGCCCTGCAGCACGGGGGGGCGCTCCTTCTCGGCGGCCTGCTGGCGGCCGACTACCTCCTGCCCGCCTGGTTTGAGCAGCGTTGGGTCACCATCGCGCGGGCGATCGGGCCGGGTATGCGCATCCGCGACAGCTTTCTATTCGAGCACACGGGCGAGCTGTTCCACGACCAGGTGCTGCACACCGCTTCGCTCATCGCGGTATGCACGGTTGCGGTGGGTTTGCTTGCGGGCGTGGTGGCGCTCCGCCGGACTGGGCTGGCGGGCGCGCTCAGACGCGCGAGCGAGTTCTGCCTCGTGCTGCTGGCGGCGGTTTTTCTCCTGCAGCTGCCCCTCAGCGGCCCGGTTTGGCGTGCGCTGCCCGAGCTCCAATTTCTTCAGTTCCCGTGGCGGCTGCTGCTGCCGGGGAGCGCGGCGGCGGCGCTGCTTCTCGGGCTTGCACTGCGCGACGTGCGCAAAGCAGGCCGGGTCGTTGCCGTCGGGGCAGCGCTCGTCTACCTTGCCGGCGTTACAACCTGGGCTGGAACAACGCGCTACCAGCCCTGCGACGAAGAAGATAACGTTCCGGCGCAGATCGCATTGCTGCACAGCAGCGCGGGTTTTGAGGGCACAGACGAGTACGCCGCCGCGGGCACCGACAACGGCGAAATCCAGCAGGGGCTCCCCCTCGTGCGGCTCCTGCGCTCGCCCGATGCGGACGAAGGCGACGACAGCGCGGCTCCCAACCCGGCTTGGGCTCCCGCGCCGAAAACGCTCGTGCCCGGCGCTGTGCGGGTCGAGCGAGCGGATCCCGAAAACCTACGCATTCGTGTCCATCCCAACGAGCAAGCCTACGCGGTCCTCCGTTTGGAGCGCTTCCCTGCCTGGCGCGTCCTCTTGAACGGCGCGCCTTGCGGGGCGCGTTGCCTCACGCGTGAGGACGGGCTGCTCACCGTGGAGCTCCCGGCCGCGCGCCTGAGCGTGATCGAAGTCGCATGGCAGACGACCACCGATGCAGAGTGGGGGCGCGCAGTCTCAGGGGGAGCATTTCTGCTCATTGGGCTGCTCTTCCTCCGCGAACGTCGCGTTATGATGGGACGCACATGATGGCTGCCGCGCACACCACTCCCGATGTCCACGCCCTTCTCCGCAGCGGTGCCGAGGCCACGGATCGGGCGCTCGACCGCCTGCTTCCGCCCGCATCCGCCGTGCCGGGCTCCATTCATGCAGCGGTCCGGCACAGCACCTTCGCGGGCGGCAAACGGCTGCGGCCGGTGCTGGCCATGGAAGCCGCGCGCGCGGTTGCCGGGCGCGCGTCCGAGGGTGTCGCCGAGCTGGGCGCGGCGCTTGAAATGCTCCACACCTATTCGCTGGTGCATGACGACCTGCCCGCGCTCGACAATGACGACCTGCGCCGGGGCAAGCCCACCTGCCACGTCGTCTACGGCGAGGCGATCGCGATCCTGGCCGGCGATGCGCTCCAAACCCACGCCTATCGGGTGCTCGCCGGGCTGCGCTGTTCCGCGACTGCGCGGGTCGAGATCATCCGCCTGATTGCCGAAGCCACCGGCACTGAGGACGGCATGATCGGCGGCCAGGTTTTGGACCTGGAGGGCGAAAAAGAAGCCCCGACCCCGGAGCTGGTCGAGCGCATCCATCGTGCGAAAACGGGGGCGCTCATCCGTGTAAGCGTGGTGGCGGGCGGTTTGTTCGCCGGCGCGGATGAAGCCCAAACCGCGAAGCTCACCGAGTTCGGCCGCAAGGCAGGGCTTGCGTTTCAGATCGTGGATGATGTGTTGGACATGACCCAAAGCTCGGAGGAGCTGGGCAAAACTGCCGGCAAGGACCAAACAAGCGAAAAAGCGACCTGGCCCGCCGTATATGGGCTGGAACAGTCGCGCCGCGATGCCCGGCGCTTGATCGGCGAGGCGTTCACGGCGCTCGGAACTTTTGGTGAGAATGCAGACGGGTTGAAGGCGGTCGCCTCGTACCTGGTGGAACGGACTCACTAGAATGGAACCATGGCCCTGACCGAGCAGGATGTGCTTACCGCATTGCGCGACGTGAACGACCCGGAGCTTCCTGTCAACATTGTGGATCTTGGCTTGATCTACGCGGTTGCAGTCGAGCCTGATCCGGACGCGCCCGGAGTTCTGCCCCGGCAGAAAGTAGCGGTCACGATGACCATGACTACTCAGGGCTGCCCCGCCCACGCCATGATTCTCGAACAGGTTCGCAATCGACTTGCGGGCATTCAGGAGATCAGTTGGTCTGACGTCGCGCTTGTATGGGAACCGGCTTGGACGCCGGACCGGATCAGCCCGGCGGCTCAAAAGAAGCTGGGTATCGCTTCCTGAGCCGCCGCGGCTTCCACGTCAGCCCGCGCGGCCGACCATCTCGCGAATCTTCCCTGCCTGTTCGGTCAACTTTTCGATAAACGTTTCGGCGCGCACCAAGAAATCCTGCCCGGTGCGGATGTGGCCCGGCAGTGCGGTCCACAGCTCCTGCGCTGCTTCCGGCCGCTCCAGCAAGGTGCTTGCCGCTCCCGCCGCCGCAATCGCAAGTGCCTGGCGCTTGCGGCCGGTAACCAGCAGAATCGCCCCGGCCACCATCCCGAGCGCGGCGATGTGATGTGTCCAGTGCACTTCCCGCACTGCTTCCAGAGCCTGGTTGTCGGACTTCGATGTCAAATGTGTTAAATCCATATCTCCTCCAGCATGGGGTGGGATGCGGCGCAGCTCCCGATTCACTGCCCGGCGCGTCAGTCAAGGTCGATCTCGCGCAGCGGACGCTCAGAGGCAGGGGTCTCCTTGGCCTTGCGCACCGCCTCGGCAAAACGCTTGCTCATCACGTCTTCTTTATTTTTCTCGGCGTCGACCGCCTGGCGGAACAACGATTCCTTGCGGTCTTCGCCCTCGCGCATGGCCTTGGCCGCGGTCTCAAAATCCTCAAACGTGCGCTTGCGCGGCGCGGGGGTGTGCGCGATAACGGCGCGCGTCGCCGGATCGACGCGCAGCATGCCGCCGCACTCCGGACAGCTGACTTCGAAAGGCTCTTGTTCTCGTTTGTTCGGCATGGGTCCCCCTTACAGAAGAATCGGCTTGTGGCCCGGACAAGGATCGCCGGCGGCCTCCACCAGCGCTGCAGGCAGCGGCGCACCATGCCGGGCGAGCGCCGCAGCCGCGCCCACCGCGCGCTCCTGCAAATGGCCGCCGGGATACACGTGCGCATACAAAGCAGCGATGCGCTTGCGGATGCTCGCGTTTCGTTCCAGCTGGTAGCGGGCGGCGAGGCGGCGCAGGCGATTCATCTGATAGCGCATCTTGCTCGCGGCGACCTCGGCGGGGCGGCCCAGCTCCGGGTCCAGCTCGCGCATCCAGGCCGTCACCGCGTCCAACTCCTCCCCGACCGCCGCGCCCGCGGCCTGGAGCTTGCGCTTGCCCTCGATCGGCATGTTGCGCGCGCCCACGCGCTCGGTCATTGCTTCAAGCGGGGTCCGGAAGATCTCCGGCAGGTCGATCCCGTCGTGCTCCATCGTGCGCTCGTCTCGGCTTTCGAGCAGGGTTGCGCTCAGGCGAGGCAGAACCGGGGTTTGCCGCTGAAGAATGTGCTCGTAAAGCACCCCTGTTTGGGCGAAATACGCGACCTCCGCCGGTCCGCCGATGTAGGCGGCAGTCGGCAGGATCGCATCCTGAAACACGGGCCGGAGCAGCGCGTTGGGGCTCAGGCGCTCGGGTTCGGTTTCAAGGATTGCAAGCAAGTCCTCAGTGGAGTACGTCGCGCGTCCGGCGGCCCAGCTCCCATCGGGCTTGCGGCGCAGCGGCAGCCGCGTGTGGGGCTCGTTTTCAGCCCCGCTTGCGAGCAGAAACAAGAGACTGCCACCCGGCTTGACGAGGACCTGCTGGTGGTAGCCGCGGGCTTCCAGTTCCCTGCCACGCTCGAGCAGCAACTGTTCGAGCGCGGCGGCTTCGGTGATCGCTGCCCGAAGCGCTTCCGCGCCCAACTCATGGGCCGCGCGCGCTGCCGCGTCAAAAACAATCAGCCCTTGCTCACGAAAGGTCGCCGCCAGCCACTGCGCGAATGCCCCGGCAAAGGTCGCCTCCGGCCGGTAGCAGCGGCGCAGCAGCTCGGTTTGCGGGTTCCCCTCGCCCCACAGCGCCGACGCTTCGGCGAGCGCCTCCTCAACAGCGGACCCCAACCGCAAGCCCCCCACCGGGCCGCCCGGCCTCCCAGCACCTTCGTGAGTGAGGCGGACAACGTGCAGCGCCCCCTCCGGCCCGGGCAACGCTGTGTGGTCGATCTCGGCGAAGTCGTGGTCCTCGCTCGCGAGCCAAAAGACGGGTACGTGCGGCACGCCTGTTTTTTCGGTCGCCTGCTGCGCCAGGCGGATTGCGGTCGCAGCCTTGTGCAGCGTATACAAGGGACCGCCAAACAGCCCGACCTGCTGGCCGGTCACCACCGCGCGCGCTCCGTAGCGCAGCTTCCCTATGTTGGCGATGGCCGCCGGCCCCGCATGGGCGGCATGGTTTTGCGCTTCAAGAATGGCGGCGAGCCCCTCGCGCGGGATCACGGCGACGGGGCCGGCCAACATCCAGCCGTCGCCTGCGGGTGCGACAGGGTAGAACTCCGGCGCAAGCCCGGCGGCGTAGTCCAGGAATAAACGCGAAAGCCCCGGCACTGCAGACAAGGGGTAGCACGCACCGGGCGCGGGGCTGGTCTCCATCCACCAGCAGTTTCTCACGAAGCGGTTCCCCGGCCTGTTTCGGTGATTGGGGTTGTGCGAGGGTGATGGGCGCTGGGACACTGGATTTCCGTTCATGTGCCCCCAGCCCATTCCATCATCCAAGGCATGAGTTCACGAAAGGAGACTGCATGGCAAAGAAATCTGAAAAGAAGCCGCTCGCGCCCGTTTTACGCAACGAAGGTAAGGGCGAGGTGCTGCGGTCGGAAACGGTATACGAGGGCCCGCTATTCAAGGTGGTCAAGGAGAAGGTGCGCGAGCCGAACGGCCATGTGACCCAGCGCGACATCATTCGCCACAACGGGTCGGTGGTGATCCTGGCGGCGGATACGACCGGCAAGCGAGGCCGGAAAGACCCGCTGATCATCATGGAGCGGCAGTACCGCCACGCGGCGGGCCAGTACCTGTGGGAGCTGCCGGCGGGCAAAATCGAGCCGGGTGAGGAGCGGCTGGCCGGGGCCAAACGCGAGCTCGAGGAGGAAACCGGCTACGCCGCGAAAGAGTGGACCGAGCTTGCGCGCTATTTCGCGAGCCCCGGATTCTTAGGCGAGTGGATGCAGGTGTATCTGGCCGAGGATCTGACCGGGGGCGAAGCACGGCCGGAGCCGGACGAAACGCTTGAAATCTATCCCCTCCCACTTTCGGAGGTGGAACAGCTCATTGCCGAGGGCAAAGTCCTCGACGGCAAAACGCTGATCGGGATCGGTGCCTACCGCCAACTTCGGGCAGCGCGGAAAAAGAAAAAATAAGGGACACAGCCAAATCGTTTGGGGTCCGTCAAAGTGGGCAGCGCTGTGCAAAGGCAGGTGGAGCGAAACGAAATTCACCCCTTTGCGTCAGACAGGCAGAGCAGCTGCAATCCCAGCACACAGGAAGGCATCGCCGGTGGGACACTTCAAGGGCAAAGTCAAGTGGTTCAACAACGCTAAGGGTTTTGGTTTCATCGGCCGTGAAGATGGACCGGATGTGTTTGTGCACTATTCCGCGATCCAGATCGAGGGCTACAAAAGCCTGAAGGAGGGCGACGAGGTCGAGTTCGACGTCATCCAGGGGCAAAAAGGCCCGCAAGCCGATCAAGTTGTCCGGTATCGCGAAACAGCGTAAGCCGCCCCAGCCATCATCGCCCTGCGCCGGTTCTGTTCCGGCGCGGGGCGTTTTGCGTGTCGGCGGAGCGCTTTTGCGGGCGCCGGGAAGCAAGATGGTATACTCCGCTGATAAGTAGGCCCGAGAAGGAGTGTGTCCTCCTCGGGGCAGTGAGCACTACTTGTGCAGTAGCACTCTGATTAATGCAGCCGTAGCAAGCACGAATCGCCAGTCAAACACGATTCGTACCGCCACGCGGAGCCACGGATGTGGCCCTCCGGGCATAAGCGCCACCTCCAAACACCGGTCGGCCCGAAGGTCGCGCCTAACGACCTTCGGACCTCACCGATCCCGAGCCGCTCACACATGTTTGGACGTAGACTGCTCATCCAATCTACAGGAACTTACCTGCCGCTCCGTCGCCTTCTGTTTAGATAGAAGGAGCCATGGAGAACCGCCAGATCGCCGCCATGCTCGACGAAACCGCCGATCTCCTGGAGATCGCGGCGGCTGACCCGTTCCGCATCCGGTCCTATCGGCGCGCGGCGGAAGCGGTGGAAGCGAGCACCGTGCAGGTGCACACGCTGGTCGGCGAGCCGAAAAAGCTGCTCGCGATCCCCGGCATCGGTAAAGGCATGGCCGCCAACATCCAGGAGATTGAAAAGGCAGGGACGTTTCCCCTGCGCGAAGAGCTGCTGACCCGGTACAAGCCATCCATGCTGGAGCTGCTGCGGCTGCCGGGGATGGGGCCAAAAACAGTAGCCCTGTTTTGGGAGGCCCTGCAGGTCGGCTCGGTCGAGGAGCTCCAAGCGGCGCTCGAAGATGGCCGCGCCGCCACCCTGCCCCGTTTTGGGGAAAAGGCTCTTGAAAAGCTCAAGCAAGGCGTTGCTGAGTACAAGCGCAACTCCGGGCGCTTCCTCATCAACACGGCGGAAAAAGCCGCGGGGCACCTGATCGCTTATCTCAGTGAGTTTCCGGGGCTCGAGCGCATCGTCCCCGCGGGCTCTCTGCGGCGCGGGCGCGAAACCGTGGGCGACCTCGACATCCTAGCCACCGGGCCGGCCTGCGCGGAAGATCGCGTGGGGGAGGCGGTCGAGTACACGGCGGCCTATCCGCTCGCGGGCACCATCCTGGCGAAGGGTGCGAACAAGGTTTCGTTCCGGCTGCGCTCGGGCCTGCAGGTGGATGTCCGCCTGCTGCCGGAGGGCTCGTTTGGGGCAGCGCTGCAGTACTTCACAGGCTCGAAAACGCACAATGTTTCCATCCGGCAGCGCGCACTGCGCCGGGGGTACACACTGAGCGAGTACGCCCTGGCCCGCGTGGAAGACGGCTCATTCGTCGCGGGGGCAAGCGAAGAGGAGATTTACGCGGCGCTGGGCCTCCACTGGATCCCGCCCGAGCTTCGCGAAAACGCGGGCGAGATCGAACTGGCCGAGGCGGGAACGCTCCCAAAGCTGATCGAGATCGGCGATATCCGCGGCGATCTCCATATGCACACCGACGCAACCGACGGCAAAAATACCGTTCGCGAGATGGCCGAGGCCGCCCTCGCGCTCGGATACGAGTACATCGCGATTACCGACCACTCGAAGCAGCTGGCCATGACCAACGGCCTCGACGACGAGCGCGCCCTGGCGCATGTCGCGCGCATTCGCGAGGTGGACGCCGCCATGGAAGGGCGCATCCGCGTGCTGCCCGGCATCGAGGTCGACATCCTCGAAAACGGGGCGCTCGACCTGTCGGATGAGGTGCTGGCACAGATGGACATGGTCGTCGCGAGCACCCACTCGCACTTTGCCCTGGACGAAACCGCACAAACCGAGCGCCTCCTGCGAGCCGTCGAGAACCCGTATGTGCGCGTGATGGGGCACCTGACCGGCCGCCAGCTGCTGCGCCGCGAGCCCATGCGCTTTGACGTAACGGCGGTCTTGAAGCGCGCGGCAGAGGTGGGTTGCGCGGTCGAACACAACAGCTCGGCCGAGCGGCTGGACCTGTCGGACAACCATCTCCGACTGGCAAAGGAGTTGGGGTGTACGCTCGTGATCGACACGGATGCGCACGCGGCCGCGAACCTGGGCAGGTTTGAGTACGGCGTCCGGCAGCTGCGGCGTGCCGGGCTCACGGCGGCGGATATCCTGAATACGCGTCCTTTTCCCCAATTCATGGCCGGGCTGCGGCCCCGCCCTTGAGGTGCCCTTCGCGATGCCGATCAGTCCCCCCGCGTACGACCAAACCAATGCCCGGCGCACCGTCATTCTCATCGGCCTGACCTGCTTTGCGTTCTTTTCCGTGTGGGCTTGGGTGTTTTTCGTGCAAAAGCCGCGCGTGGCGGATGGTGCCATCCAGTCGATCACGGCCGTCCCGTTCCACTCTGAGTTTCGCCAGGGCGGAACAAAAGCCGACGGAGGCTACGGGGGCGGCGTGCAGAAGGAAGATGAAATGTACGTGTGGGCGGCGATCACGATGAAGAACCTGACCGCCGATGTGCCCCTTTACGAAACCAAGCAGCGCGCCACGCTGACGCTGCCCGACGGCGAGCAGCAGTTTGCCTATGCCGCGAGCCCGAGCGACGTGGCCAAGGTGCGCTCGCTCCCGAAACTGCAGCTCCCGGAAGGAGCGCTGCTGCCACGCGAGCTCACCCTCAAGCCCGGGCAATCCGCGCAGGGGCTCACGCTCTTTGCTTTCCCCATCACGCCGCAAACCTGGGCCACGCACCGGGATTTTTCGGTGGCGATCTCGTTCCAGTGGCAGCGCGACCTCGCCCTGCGGGAACCCAAGCCGAAGCTGTAGCGCCCCGCCTAAAATAACCGCATGAGGGAGCACGTAGTCATCGCCGGCGCGGGCATCATTGGCCTCGCGGCGGCCCTGGAGCTTGCCGGAGCCGGTTTCGCCGTGACAGTTGTGGAGCCGGGCCGGGCCATGCGGGAAAGCTCTTGGGCGGCGGCCGGCATGCTGGCCGTCGAGGACCCGGAAAACGCCCCGGAGCTGCTGCCGCTCGCACGGCTGAGCGCTTCGTTGTATCCGGAGTTTCTCGATCGCGTCGAGCGGTTGAGCGGCCTCGGCG
This sequence comes from Acidobacteriaceae bacterium, assembly GCA_965218545.1. Lineage (GTDB taxonomy): Bacteria > Acidobacteriota > Terriglobia > Terriglobales > Acidobacteriaceae > EB88. Next base: position 165,525 of record CBDCLB010000005.1, read on the forward strand.
TTCCCCTGCGAACCTCGCGGACCCTTCAGGGTGTGCCACGCCGCTCGGGCGACGATAGCAGGGCGGGCGCACTGCTGCCCGGCCTCCGTACGGACGCATACAGCTTTCGGGTGCTCGAGGAAGCGAGCCTTGACCCGCGCGACCTGTGTGCGGCGCTGCCGCGAGCCGCTTTGGCGGCTGGAGTGATCGTGCGGGAAGGTGAGGCCGTGCGCGCAGTTGAGCCGGGGCGTGTAGAGCTCGCCGACGGCGAAACGCTCCAGGCCGCGCATTGCGTGCTGGCGAGCGGCGCATGGGCCGGCCTGCTGGGCCTGCCCAAGGGAGCCGCGCTGCCGGTGGTGCCGCGCAAGGGCCAGATGATCGAGGTGCTGCTCGATGGGCCCGCTTTGCCGATCGTTCTCCGCACGCCGGAGTTGTATTTGGTGCCCCGCGGCGACGGCCGTGTCGCGATCGGGGCAACGGTGGAGGACGCAGGGTTTAGTCGCGACGTGGATGAACGGGCGGGCGACTTTTTATGGAAAAAAGCGGCAGAGCTGTGGCCGCCTGTGCTCCAGGGCCGCATCGTCCAACGCTGGACGGGCTTGCGTCCCGGTACACCCGATGCGCTGCCGGTTTTGGGGCAAGCAAACCAGGGTGTTTGGGTCGCAAGCGGGCATTTTCGCAACGGTATTCTGCTCGCGCCGGGCACCGGGCGGGTCGTGCGGCAGCTGATAGCCGGGCAGCCGCCGGCGGTCTCGCTCGAGGCGTTCAGCGCACGCCGGTTTGCGGGCAGTCCCGAAATGGACCGCGCGCCCGATCCGGGAAGCCGGACAGGAATCGCAGGCGCGGCATGACAACCGTTTCCCCGCTGGACTATAACCTAGATTTGACCGCGTTCCTCGCTTGCGGAAGCGGCCCTGCAATAGAAAAACGGGAGCGACATGGGAACAGCAGTGGCGGGAAAAGGGCTGGAAGGCGTTGTCGCGGCAAACTCGGGCGTGTGCTGGATCGACGGCGAAGCAGGGGTGCTCGCGTATCGCGGCATCGACATCCACCGGCTGGCCGAGCGCTCCACCTTTGAGGAGACTGCTTACCTTCTGTGGCACGGCAAGCTGCCCACTCGCGATGAGCTGACCGGGTTCTCGCAAAAGCTGGCGGACGCGCGTGAGCTGCCCGCGCAAGTCATTGAGCTGATGAGGTCGTTTCCGCGCGAAGCGACGCCCATGGAAGTGCTGCGGACCGCGGTTTCTGCCCTCTCGTTTTACGACCCGGACGAGAAAGCGGTCGACCACGCGAGCAATCTCCGCAAGGCCTTCGCGCTCACCGCGCAGATCCCCATGATCGTGGCCGCGTGGGACCGGATCCGCAGCGGCAAGGACGTCGTCCCGGCGGACAAGTCGCTGTCGCACGCGGGTAATTTTGTGTGGATGCTCCGCGGGGAAAAGCCTTCGGAGACCGCGACGAAAACCTTCGATGTCGCGCTCATCCTGCACGCCGATCACGAGCTGAACGCCTCGACTTTTGCCGCGCGCGTCATTGCCGCGACGCTTGCGGACATGCACTCGGCGATCACCGGGGCGATCGGCGCGCTCAAAGGCCCGCTCCACGGGGGCGCCAATGAAGCGGTCATGCGGATGCTGTTCGCGATCGACAAGGAAAGCGCCGACCCGGTCGAGTACGTCGCGGGCATGCTGGCGGAAAAGAAAAAGATTTCGGGCTTCGGCCACCGCGTGTACCACACGGAGGACCCGCGCGCGACGCACCTGCGGCGCATGTCGGAGGAGCTGGGCAAGGCCGACGGGAACCCAAAGTGGTTCGACATGTCCCGCGCCATCGAGCTCTACATCAAGCGCGAGAAAAACCTAAACGCGAACGTCGATTTTTACTCCGCGTCGACCTACACCACGCTGGGCATTCCCATCGACCTGTTCACGCCGATCTTCGCAGTGAGCCGTGTCGCGGGCTGGGCGGCGCATGTGATCGAGCAGCTGGATGACAACCGGCTGATCCGCCCCCGCGCCGAATACACGGGGCCCGCATATCCGGCGGCTTACGTGCCGATGGAAGAGCGGTAAACCGCCTGCGCGGCTGGCGGCCACTTCGTGGCGTGTACTCGTTATAAGTGGCGCTTCCGTTGGTCGCGATCAACATTGTTGAAGCCGACCAACGGGAGGCTCACTCAGGTTATTGTCCAAGCACCAACCGAAGACACGCCACGAAGTGGCCGCTTCCCGCGGAGGGGGTCTTACTTCCGGCTCGCGGGAGGAATGATGCCGTTCATGCGCAGATACTCTACCATCTGCCCATAATGGTCGTTCGGGTGCGAGATGGCATGAAGCGCAGCGCCGGCGCGGGTCCCGCCGTTCCCGCCCATGGAGGCAAATGCGTTCTGCGCGGTGATGGTCGCAATTGCGGAGTGCTCGTACTGGAACGACTGCTTGAGAGCGGCCAGGATTTGGTCGCGATCCGTCATCCCTTCAATGTCCGCGCGGCTCTTGCCCCCCGGCACATTGAATCCGCTGAAGAACGCGTAGTTCGCCTCCGTCACATGTTTGATCTCCTGAGCAAACGTCCGAACACCGGCGAAATTGCCCATGCTGCTCGCGGGCGCGAAATTGAACTTGTCAGCCGGCATCGCTTCTGCGGCGCTGACAAACTCCTTTTCAACTCCCGAAAGGGCCTTGTCGAACACCTGAGCCGGCGCGACCATCTGGCCGGAAGCCATGCTGCCCTGGCCCGACATCGGCATGGAACCCTGCGCAACGGCACAAACGGGAAAAACGAGAGACGCAGCGAGCGCGACGGACGGTACGGCGGTGCGAAAACGCATAAAACTCTCCTGGAAATGCAGATCGGTTGCCGCAGCAAGCCTAGCAGAATCGCAGCCCCCAGCGGCGGAATCTCATAAAAAGTCATGCAGCGTATTTACATGGACGCGAACGCATCCACCCCCCTGCTGCAGGAGGTGTTCGAGGCGATGCGCCCATGGCTGATGGGCAGCTTCGGCAATGCCTCTTCCATTCACCACTTTGGGCAGCAGGCGCGCATGGCGGTGGAAGAAGCGCGGGAAGAAGTAGCCGCCGCACTGGGCGCGCGCGCCACGGAGATCGTGTTTACCAGCGGAGCGACGGAAAGCGACAACCTGGCGCTGTTCGGCGTGGTTGGAAAAGCGCTGGACGCGGGAGAGCCCGCGCACCTGGTCACGACCGCCATCGAGCACCACGCGGTGTTGCACGCAGCCGAGGCGCTCGAAAAACGCGGAGCCGCGGTCACCTATGTCCCCGTCTCGAGTCAGGGAATCGTGGACCCCGACGACGTGCGCCGGGCCCTGCGGCCGGAGACGCGCCTGATCAGCGCCATGCTCGCGAACAACGAGACCGGCGCGCTGCAGCCCGTCGAAGCAATCGCGCAGATCGCGACTGAGGCCGGTGTGCCGCTGCACACGGATGCCGTGCAGGCGGTCGGCAAGGTTCCTGTCGACGTAAAAACCCTAGGCGCGCAGCTCGGGAGCTTGTCCGGCCACAAGCTCCACGGCCCGCAAGGCACGGGTGCCTTGTGGGCGCGGCGGGGTGTGCGCTTGCAGCCGCTGCTCTACGGGGGCGCGCACGAACGCCAGCGCCGGGCCGGGACCGAAAACCTCGCGGGCATCGTGGGCCTGGGCGCGGCGATCCGGCTTAGCCGGCAGGCCCTGGCTGCGGGCGAACTGGATTGTGTCGCGGCGCTGCGGGACCGCTTGGAGAGCGGCCTTCTGGAGCGAGTGGACGAGTGCGGCGTGAACGGACCCACCGCGCCGGGTACCCGCCTGCCGAACACGACGAATTTTTGGTTCGACCACCTGGAAGGCGAAGCGTTGGTGATCGCGCTTGACCTGAAAGGTCTGGCGCTTTCAGGCGGTTCGGCCTGCGCTTCCGGCGCGACCGAGCCCTCGCATGTGCTCACCGCAATGGGCGTCGGCGCGCACCGCGCCCGCGCCAGCCTGCGTTTTTCCCTCAGCCGCCTGACCACGGACGAGGAGATCGATCGCGCCCTGGAGCTGGTGCCGGCGGCGGTCGCGCGCCTGCGCGAGCTGAGCCCGGTATACAAGCGCCCTATGGCCGCGCTAGGTTAGGCGGGTACGCTCGATCGCTGCCTTTCGAGGAGGCCCATGCTTCGTTCTTTGCTTTTCGTGCTCCTTTGCTCCTTCACAGCCGCTGCGCAAACGCCTTTTCTGGGGCAAGCCGGCCGCGGCATTACCACGCTGCAGGGCTGGTATGACGAAAGCACAGGCCTGTACAGGACGACCGGCTGGTGGAATTCGGCAAACTCGATCACAGTCCTGGCGGACTATGCGCCGCTGGCAAAGTCGCCCGCGTACGACGGCGTGTTCGCAAACACCTTCACCGCGGCGCAGAACAAATCCAAGGGCTTCCTCAACAACTTTTATGACGACGAAGGCTGGTGGGCCCTGGCCTGGGTAGACGCCTACGACCACACCCGGAAGCCGGAGTACCTGGCCATGGCCCGATCTATCTTCGCCGACATGAGCGCGAGCTGGGACGGAACCTGCGGCGGCGGCATTTGGTGGAGCAAGGATCGCAAGTACAAAAACGCCATCGCAAACGAGCTGTTCCTTTCCGTGGCGGCCCACTTGGCAGCCCGCTCCGCGGGGGCGGAGCGCAAGCAGTACACGAAGTGGGCGGGGCGCGAGTGGAAGTGGTTCCGGCACTCAGGCATGATCAACGGGCAAGGTCTCGTGAACGACGGACTCGACCTCGCAACCTGCAAAAACAACGGCCGGACCACCTGGACCTACAACCAGGGCGTGGTGCTCGGGGGCGTGGCCGAACTACAAACAATCAAGCGTGACAAGAAGCAGCTGCGCGTGGCAAAAGGCATCGCCGATGCGGCGCTGGCTCACCTGACGGACGCGAATGGTGTGCTCCACGACACGTGCGAACCCAACTGCGGCGGCGATGGCGTGCAGTTCAAGGGCATCTTCCTGCGCAATCTGGCGGCATTTGACCCGGTAGAATCTGACGCCCGCTATGCAGCCTTTGCCGAGACCAATGCCAAGAGCATCCTGGACCACGACCAAGGACCTGATTTTCATTTTGGGGAAGTCTGGTCAGGCCCGTACAAGCAGGCGACGGCCGCCACACAAACCTCGGCCCTAGACGCGATCTTAGCGGCTTCAGCAATGCGGCCGGCTGCCAGCCGAACCGCAGCTCCCTAGGGTTGCGGCGTGAGGTCCGCGCGGCGGCGCAGGATTGAACTCTGCTCGGCGCGGAAGACCTGCTTGAGGACCGTCCGAAGGATCAGCACGAACGCAAACATCCGGATCTGCGGCCAGGTTTGCAGGCCGATCGTTTTCAGCAGAGTCCCGGCCACACTGAAGGAAAGCGCCGCGAGAACGCCGCGCGCGATGAGCAACCGCGCCTGGTCGCCGCTGCGGTCCCGCGCGATGGAGCCAAAAGCCCAGATCGCATGGAATGCCACCACCAATGCGGCAAGCAGCTCGACCAGGCTGCCTCCAAAGGCGATGATCTGCCCTTCAGTCGCGCCCATGGCTCACCAAAGGATTCGCCTTTCTACCCAACGTCGCTTGTTCCGCAGCGCGCTGCGAGGGCTTCGATTCCTGGTCGATTTCTTTCTCCAGGAAGTAGTTGAGCGCGGTGCGGAGGGCAGCGATGGCGGCCAGTTTTTCGATGTCGCTCCAGGTGGGCGTCACGGCGGTGTTCAGAATGTCGGCGGCGAGCTCAAACTCGAGCGCAACCGCGAGCCAGCGGGCCAGGGTAAGGCGGACTTGATTCTTCTCCTCCGGCCGGGCGTTCCGGCGGAAAAAGATTGCGATCGCCTTGACCGTCGCTTCCAGCGCCGCCAACCCGATGACCAGGGCCGCCGCGAACTCCACGCCTCGCGCTAGGTACTCGATGATTGATTTGGAGACTTCGAGGAAGTGCGCGCCCATGGCGTCTACGATGCGTCCGCCGGGAAAGAGCGATACTGGAAGTATGCAGGTCGAACCCAACAACACGGTCGCGGTCGCGATGTCTGGCGGGGTGGACTCGTCCACTGTCGCTGCCCTGCTCAAAGCACAGGGATTTGAGCTCGTCGGCCTGACGCTGCAGCTGTGGAACCAGCGCCGCCTGGCAGGCAAGGAAGGCATGCCGGAACAGGTACAGGGTCGCTGCTGCTCGCTCGACGACGTGTACGATGCGCGACGCGTGGCGGAGTCGCTCGGGATCCCTTACTACATAGTCAACGAGCAGGCACGCTTTGAGCGCGATGTGGTGCGGCCGTTCGTGAGCGAGTACCTAGCCGGGCGCACGCCCATTCCCTGCTCGCTTTGCAACAACCACCTCAAGTTTGACCAGCTGCTAACCACCGCGCGCCAGATCGGGGCCGACCGCATCGCCACCGGCCACTATGCGCGCAACCACTGGGATCCCGAGCGGGGGCGGTGGATCCTGAGCCGGGGCGCGGACCGGGCAAAGGATCAAACCTACTTTCTATTCGGGCTGACGCAAGAGCAGCTAAGCCGCACGCTGTTCCCCTTGGGCGCATACACCAAGCCGGAGGTGCGGACGCTGGCCGGGGAGCATGGCCTGGCTCTCGCGCAAAAGCCTGATTCGCAGGAGATTTGCTTTATCCCGGGCGGCGACTATAAGCAGTTCCTTGAGACCTACCTTGAAGAGCAAGACCAGGAGATGCCGGAAACAGCGGGCGAGCTCGTCACGGTTGGGGGGGAGACTCTGGGGGAACATGGCGGCATCCACAATTTCACAGTGGGGCAGCGCAAAGGGCTTGGTATCTCCGCCCCCAACCCATTGTACGTTCTCAATATCGATGCAGCATCGAATCGGGTTACAGTCGGGGGCGAAGCCGAACTCTACCGCTCTGGCTTCCGGGCTTCACAGCTTAACTGGATCAGCGTGGAAGAGCCGGAAAGCGGCCTGAGGGTGGAAGCCAAGATCCGGCATAGACACGAGCCTGCAGCTGCCACGCTACGCCGTGTGACGGATACCGAAATCGAGGCCTGCTTCGACCAGCCGCAGCGAGCCGTTACGCCTGGCCAGGCAGCCGTGTTCTACCGAAATGACGAGGTGGTCGGCGGCGGCTGGATCGGGTCTACTTCAACGACCTCCTCCTGAACGTAAGGGTAAGCTGCATCATTCCTGCGCTGCCTGTTTTTGAACAAGTGGTCAATGCTGACCCGTAATCCGTGGAGCGCACTCCCCACCTTGCGCACCGGTTTCGCTACCCCTGCAGATACCGTCGTGCCGGCTTGGGACAGGCCTTCGAGCACTGCCGTGACCATCTCATCCACCTTGGTCGCCTGCGCCCTGGACTTGTCCACAACATCATCAACCGTGGCATTCACGTGTTTTGCCTGATCCCGCACGGTCGAGGAAATTTCCACGAGGTGGCCTGTAACCGTTTTTACCTTGGGCGTTACATCCTGCACGATGTTGCGCACGTCGCCGACAATGGGGAGGGCTTTGCCTTTTACCTCTTCGACAATCGCCAGAAGCTTCTTGATAGTTACGAGAGCCGCGATGAGCAGGCCAAGGAGAACCCCCACCTCTACAACGACACTAAGAATGAAGAAGATGATGAAAAGGATCTGAATGGTATCGGACATGTAGGCTCTCGGAGATCGTTAGAGTGGCACATTGCGCGGACCGACGGTTACCGCGGGCCCGCGCATTCTTAGCTTTTTGTCGTGCTGCTCGGGGTCAGCTCTTCTTTCGTCTCGGGAACCGAAGTTTCGGTGTACGCCTGCTTGCCCGCTTCAACGGCTGCGTTGAGCTTTTCTTTTTGCTCGACGACGGCATGGTTGGCTTGGCTGTATGCCTCGTTCACCTTTTGCCGGCCGGTTTCGACGGCGTCCTTACCCTTTGCGACGTAGTCGTTGATTTGACTTTTGCCGGCTTCGGTGTACTGGTTTAGCTGGTCTTTCCCGCGCGCAACGTAGTCGGAAACCTGACCCTTGGTCTGACCCACGTAGGAACCTGCCTGCTGCTGAACGTCGCGGGAACGCTGACGAACATACTCCGTAGAGCCGAGCGCGGTTGAAACAAGCTCTTCACGGGTTTCCTGGCCCGCCCTGGGTGCATACAGCACTCCCAGCAAAGAACCGATGCCCAAACCCGCGAGAAACCAGCTGAAGCCGCTGCCGCCATGTGAACTGCTTGCCATCTTTCCTCCTCCGCTGCCCTAAGAATTAGGAGCGCCACGGGCGCCATGAGCAGGTGTCCCCCGAATAGATGCACAGAGCGAGTGCTGTGCTGTCCCCGGGGCGGCGAGAGGAGGGAGTGAGCCTTACTTTGCGCAGGTAGGAATCAGGGGGACGTTGGTGGAACCGGAGTTGGAGCTGGAGCTGCCGCAGCCGATCGCTCCGGTGAGGCTTACGAAAAACAGCGCAACCAGGATCATGCGCCAAGCGCGCCGTCTTGCGGGGATTGAGAAGAACAGGACGGAGCACAAAGTCATGCTGCTGCCCGCTGCCAGCAGGAAGCGCTTTGTGGAGTGCGGAGTGCGGTCGAGCGTGGCTGAGGCGGTGGTTGGTGTGAAGGTGCACGTCCCCGCGTTGGAAGCGTTGTAGTTTGTGTCTCCGGCGTAGGTGGCCGAAAGACGGTTGTCGCTCGATTTGAACGCGGAGGTGGGCACCGTAAAGGTGCCGAAAACCGCTGCAGCGCCGTCAGGGATAGAGCCGTTTTGCGTCGAACTGCTGGTGTAGGTTTTGCCGTTGATGGAAAGCGTCACCGCCCCTGTAGGCGATGCGCCGGCGCTATCCGTGTCGAGCTCCACGGTCAGGGTCCGGCTGGTCCCGGAGACTGTGCCCGTGTGCACGGCGAGGGTAGTCGGCCCTTTCGTGATGGTCAGCGGCAGGGGCGTCGTGGTCGCGCTCGCGTTGTAGCTAGCATCGCCGGAGTAGTTTGCGGAAAAGCTGTAAGTTCCCGGCACAAGGGTGTAAAGAGGAAACGTTGCGACGCCCTGGCTGTCCAGCGTCTGCGTGCCGATGGCTGTGCTGTTGTTGGAAAAAGTCACGGTGCCGGTCGCAGCACCATGGGAGCCGACGCCCGTAGAAAGCGCGTTCACATTCTGAGGCTCAAGATAGGCGAAGCCGTATGCGCCGTAAGGAACTGTTGTAGGAGCCGGGTTCTGGGGACACGCAGTTTGATTCGCCAAGTCGCAAATGCCCAGCGAAAGAAACGGGGCGCTCGCCTCCGGGGAGATCGTTACAGGGATCGGCGGGCCCGAAGTGCTGGGCGCGTCGGTCGCGTCCCCCTGGTAATAGGCCTGGAGACTATAGCTCCCGCCGGGCAAGGTCTTCACCGCGGCGAGAGAACCCGATCCGGAGGTGAGGGGAATGGTTTCCACCACCGCGGCACCACCCTGGCCCGTGTTGGTGCCGGTCACTGAAACATCGCCCATGGCCGAACTCGGCGTAACGCTTGCCGCGAGCGTGATGGGTGTCCCGTGCTGCACAGAGATCGCCGCGGTACCGCTGTTTACCTGGAGGGACACGGTCGATGGGGCAAAGCGCACGCTGTCCCACGCGGAAACCAGGTGCGCGACATCGACCGAACCCAGGCCGGTCGTGAGGTCGAAACCGGTTCCCGCATCGTAGCCGGTCAGGAATCCATTGCTGCCGCAGTTCGGTGTGCCCGCTTTGCAGACTACCGAGTTGTTGCCGGCTGTGATGTCGTGAAACACGCTGGAGTACTGGGTCGATGCAAGGTTGTAGAGCACCTGGTTGGCGACGCCCAGCCGCTTGCCCGCGCCTAGCGATTGCACAACCAGCCCCAACATTCCCGTAAAGGCGGGTGCGGCCGCCGAGGTTCCGCCAACCACCCCGTAGCCGAACTGCCCATTCAGGGCAGCGGGGCCGCAGTCTTGATAAGTGCTGCGCGTGTCTCCGTTCACTACGTTATCCGAGCAAAAAGCCCAGCCTGCCTGGTGTTGCGCGCCGCCGGCCCCGAGAAGTGCGACATCGGGCACCCCGCGGACCTTGCCGGCCCCAAGCGGCGTGTTTGCAAATGCCGTTCCCTGCTGAAACGCCGGAATTGGATAGCCGACGCCGGGGATCGGTGCTCCATTGATCGTTGAAAGGCAGTTGCCGGTAGACGGATCCACGTTGCCGCCCGGACAGATCGCGGCCGAACTGAAGCCGCCGCTGCCGGCGGAGATGCTGGTAAAGCTGGTGCCCTGGTCGGAGTACTGGGTCGCCGTATTCGTGGTGTACGAGCCCGGAGGGTTGTTGCTGATGGAGTCGTTCCAGGGGTTTTCCGGAATGTAGCCGAGAGCCGTGCCGAAATCCGCCCCATAGGGCGTCGAAGGAGAGCCGGGCGTGGTGCTGACGTACTGGCTAAAGCTGGTGGGCAGGACGTCGAAATCGGTGCCGCCCACGGCAATGTCATAGGGCGTCGAGGCAATCCCGCTCACGCCGAGGCCAAGCGTCGCCTCGTTTTCCGAGTTTGGGTCGTCGCAGGCAGCCGAACCGCTGTCGGCGGTCGAAACCGCGACCGTGATGCCCTGGGCGGCCGCCTGCCTCCAGAGCGAAGCCCACGCGGCATTGCCGGACGAGCCCAGATCCGCTTCGCAAAGGCCGAAGCTCACGCTCAAGAGCGCGACGTTATTGTCTTCAACGGCGCGCAGGGACGCATCGTAAACGCCATCCTGGAATAGGTCGCTCGCGCTCGAATAGAAGTAAAGGTTTGCGCTCGGTGCGATCCCCGCCAACAGCTCCGCGTCCAGGACCGCTTCGACGGCATCGCCGCCATTCTGCACGCCGGGGTCCACGCCGTCGATGACCAGGTTCGGGTTCGCCGGTGAGGCCTCATTCAGGAACGTCCGGCGATAGTTCAGGTAGTCGTTGACCGGCAGATCCGAGTCGTTGACCGTGCCGACGTTGACCCCCGCGCCCGTCAACTGCGTCGATCCAGTGTAGTTCCGGTTCATCGAGTTCGGCGCGTCGTAGATTGTGGCCGCGTCGGCGGGCCCGAGCGCCAAAAAGGGTGCAGACGAGGAGGTACTCGTAATTTCGGCGTGAGCGCCTCCGCCCGTCAAGCGCCGCACCTCGCCGGTGACCGGATTTTTCTGCAAGCGCCCCTGCAGCACATGCTGCGGCCGGGGGTGGAAGTCGTTCAACGGGGAAATGCCCGCGACCACAGGCGCGAGCGCGGCCGGGATCTGCGGGTCCACGGCGTTGCTCAGGTGGTGCACACCGTCGATTAGGTAGGAATGGATGCTGGTGTGGAAGGCCTGTGCGACCTGCCCCGCTGTTCCCGAAAATTGGATAATGTTACGGCTGGCCGGAACTGCCTCAACCTTGAAGCCTTGACCCTGCAGCCAGCCCTCGACCGCTTGCAGGTCGGCCTCCGCGATGCCGAACGAAGCACCGTACTCAGCCGGCGTGAGCCACTTGTGGTAGTTGGGCGAGTGCGGGTCCTGGAGGCTCCCCATGAACTGCTGTAGCGCGCTTTCCTGCGCGGGGCTCGGCTTCAGAAACAGCGTCAGCCTGCCGGTCGCGAGCGAAGGGGAGGCCGCGCCCTGGTCATAGCGCGCCTGCGCCAGAGGGTACGTATTGCCCTTCAGGGTGACGAGCGCACCGTTCGCCAACGGCGCGGTGACCCGGACCGAGGGCGTCGCGAGCAGCGGCCGCTCCGTTTGCGCATGCAAGCTGGGCAGCTGAAAAAGTCCGGCGCTGAGGGCGAGTGCTAGGGAAAACTTGGTTCGCATGCAGAGATTCCTGGGAAGCAGTTGCGGGCAAAAGTTGCGGGCAGCGAAATCAGGATGCCCCCGAGGTTCTACTTTTCTAGTCGGTTGCGCTTCTTGTATGGCAGCCGTACCGCCGAAGTCAAGTCACCAAAGTACCAAATGCGGTCCGACATGGTGACGGAGAATGCCGATAAAAGTTGCGGTGGGCGGTATTTCTTTTTTGGCACTCCCTACAAATGATTCCCGGTCCTCCCCCAAATCGCAATTGACACACGGGGGGCAGCATGTACCCTTCGAGAAAGCACTTGTTTCGCAAGCCGAAACAGGGCCGAGCGTTCCCGGAGACCCATGCCGTCCTTTTTTCCCCGAGTATTCCCCATCCTCACCCTTGCCGCGCTTGCCGTCTCCGGCCCCGCATGGGCGCAAACGGTATCCATGCAAGGCGATACTGCCCGCGAGCTGGCGAGCTTTGAAGCCCGCACCACCGTCAAAGTGCTGCCGAACGGGCTCACACTGGTTCTGTGCGAGCGCAAGGACGCACCCGTATTCTCCTACTTCACCATTGTGGACGCGGGCGACGCGAACGACCCGACGCAGGAGTCGGGCCTGGCGCACATGTTTGAGCACCTGGCCTTTAAGGGTACTGAGGACATCGGGACCAAGAACTGGCCGGCGGAGAAGGCCGCGCTCCAAAAGCTTGAGGCCGCGTACGCCGCCTACAACGAGGAGGACCTGAAGCGGGTAGGCCGGGATCCGGCCAAGCTGAACCAGCTGCATGACGCCTACGAAGCCGCCGACCATGAAGCGAACCAGTATGTGATCCCCAACGAGTTCACGGAGATCGCCGAGGCCAACGGCGCGAATGGCTTGAACGCGGAAACCTCGCTCGACGACACGCGCTATTTCTGGTCCATGCTCGAGAACCGCCTGGAGCTGTGGGCCTACATGGAAAGCGACCGCATCGCGCATCCGGTCGAGCGGCAGTTTTACCGCGAGCGCAGCGTAGTCGAGGAAGAACGGCGGATGCGCATCGACACGAGCCCCACCGGGCGCTTGGTCGAGCAGTTTTTGGCTGCGGCGTACGTCGCGCACCCCTACGGACGGCCCGGCGTGGGTTGGAGCAGCGAGCTCGACCACATTACCGCGACCGAAGCGGCGGCGTTCCACGCGCACTTCTATGTGCCGTCCAACATCGTGATCGCCGTGGTTGGGGATTTTTCGAAGGATGCCGCGCTGCCCATGCTTGAAAAATACTTCGGCGCGATCCCAAATGGCGGCCCCAAGCCCTTGGGCGTCATTACCGTCGAGCCGCCCCAGCGCGGCGAGCGCTCCGTAAATGTTGACGATACAGCCCAGCCCATGTATCTCGAGGGCTACCACCGGCCCAGCTACCTAGACCCGGACGATGCCGTGTACGACGCCATCCAGGACATCTTTTCGAACGGCCGCACCTCGCGGCTGTACCGGGTATTGGTGCGCGACCAGCATATCGCCGCGGCCGCCGAGGGCTTCACCGGCTTCCCTGGCGACAAGTACCCGGGGCTGTTCGGCTTTTTCGCCGTGCCAGCACCCGGCCACACCAACGCGGAGCTTCGCACGGCGATCCACAAGGAGATTGACCGGCTACGCACGACGGACGTTTCCGACACAGAGCTCGCGATGTTCAAAACCCGCGCCCGGGCCGATTTGCTGCGCGGTCTGGACGAGAATCAAGGACTCGCCGAGCAGCTCGCCGTGTTTCAGTTGCGCTACGGAGACTGGCGGGAGCTGTTCCGACAGCTGGACCGGGTCGATAAGGTGAGCAAGGCCGACATCCGGAGGGTCGCCAACAAGGTGTTTACCCCCGCAAACCGCACTTATGCGCAGATTGAGCCGCAAACGGCGAGCGCGCAGCCTTCGGTGCAGACCAGGCAAGGAGCCGCGCGATGAACAGGTGTTTCCAATCCTTCGCCCTCCTGCTCGCTTCCCTTCCCCTCGCTGCTCTGGCGCAGAACGGGGGAGGCCACCCGGTCATCCCGCCAGACGCCCGCGAAGCGGCAACTCCAGGCGCTTGGGAAAAGATCGACATGCCCCCGCTCGCGCCATTCAAGCCCGTCGAGCCGAGGCGAGTCGAACTTCCAAATGGCGCGCTCCTGCTACTCCAGCCTGACCACGAACTGCCGTTCATTAACGGATTTGTGGAGATGCACGGCGGCTCGCGCGATCTCCCGGCCTCCAAAGCAGGCTTTGCCGACCTGTATGGGGAAGCTTGGCGAACCAGCGGCACCGCGGCCATGAGCGGCGACGCGCTCGACGATCTCCTTGAGGCAAAGGCTGCCAAGGTCGAAACCGCTGCGGACGTGGACTCGAGCTCGGTTTCGTGGTCGTGCCTAAAGGCCGACAACGATCAGGTGCTCGGCCTCGCGGTCGATCTGTTGCTCCACCCCAAGTTCTCGCCCCAAAAACTCCAACTCGCGCAGCAGGAGGCCGTCGCGGGCATCCTCCGGGAGAACGAAAATCCCGGCGAGATTGCCGGGCGTGAAGCCGCTAAGCTGGCTTATGGGCCCCAGAGCCCCTACGGGCGCTCCGCGACCATCGCGGATGTGCTCGGCATTACAGTCGCCGATTTCGAAGCATTTCACGCACAAATCGTCCACCCAAACAACATGATCATCGGCGTGGAAGGCGACTTCGACCCGTCCGCAATGGAAGCGAAGCTGCGCTCCATGCTCGGTTCACTTCCGAAAGGCCCCGCGCCCGCACCCCCCAAAGAGAGCTTCCCCGGCCCGAAGCCAGGCTTGTATCTCGTGGATAAGAAGGATGTGGACCAGAGCAATATCTGGATCGTGGGCCTCGGCATCGAGCGCAACGATCCGGATTTTTATGCGCTCTCCGTGCTGAACGAGATCTTCGGCGGCGGCTTCGGTTCGCGGCTGTTCCAGGATGTACGGACCAAGCTGGGGCTGGCCTACAGCGTGGGCGGGGGCTTTGGCGCGGGCTGGGACCACCCGGCGATGTTTCGCGTGATTGCCTCGACCAAGAGCGCGAGTACGGTCGCGGCCGCCTCCGAGATGCTGAAGGACACGGGCGAACTTAAAACAAGCCCATTTACTGCAGACGAGCTGAAGCTCGCCAAGGACCAGGTGCTGAACGGCTTCATCTTCAACTACGACACGCCCGGAAAGGTTCTGGCGGCGGCCGCGCGCTTGGCGTTCTACGGCTATCCGCCCGACTTCCTCGAGCGCTACCGCTCGGGCGTAGAGAAGGTCACGCTGGCTGACCTCGAGCGGGTCGCCAAGGCGCACGTCGATCCATCAAAGTATGCAGTGCTCGTAGTGGGCGACCAATCGCAGTTCGGCGAGCCGCTCTCGAAGCTGGGCCTCGGCCCGGCACAGCCGATCGATAGCACTATCCCAATTCCACCGGCGCTGCGGCGGCAGATGAGCGGCGGGCAGTAACCGGGGAAACGCGAAAGGCTCACCCGCATGGCACTCGCAATCGCAATCATGGCCGCCGGCAAGGGGACGCGCCTTCAGTCCAAACGGCCCAAGGTGCTGCACACCGTCGGCGGCAAACCTTTACTGCTCCATGTCATCGATGCGGCGCTCGCGCTCGCGTCCCCGGAAGACGTGTACGTCATCATCGGTCACCAGGCCGGAGCCGTGCGCGCCGCGGTGGAGCATACGGGCGTCCGGTTTGTGGAGCAGAGCGAGCAAAAAGGCACGGGGCACGCCATCCAGCAGGCATTGCTCCAGCTCGGGGCCTACGACGACCTCCTCGTGCTTTCGGGCGATGTTCCCCTGCTTCAGCCAAGCACCGTGCGGGACCTGCGCGATTTCCACACGGGCGAGAGCGCCGCGATGACCATACTTTCGGCCGAGGTTGAGAATCCCTTCGGATACGGCCGCGTCTTGCGGCGCACGCCCGGCTCGCCGGAGGTCGCGGCCATCGTCGAGCAAAAGGAGCTCGCACCCGGGCAGGAAGGGGTTCGCGAGATCAACTCGGGCATTTATGCTTTTGCGCTCCCTGCCCTTCGGGGGCACATCGGTCAACTCCAAGTGAACAACGCACAAGGCGAGCTGTATCTGACCGACATGGCGGGTCTGCTCAACGCCGCAGGCGGGCGGGTGCTGGCCCGGCAAGCTCCTTCGGCCCAGGAAATCCTGGGCGCGAACACGATTGCGGAGATGATGGCGCTTGACCGGGCGCTGCGCCGGCAAACAGCCGAGCGCCACATGGCAGCGGGCGTGACCATCTTTCTCCCGGAAACCGTGGTCATCGACGCCGGGGTTGAGATCGGCGCGGATACGGTTCTTGAGCCGTTTGTGCAACTGCTGGGCAAGACACACGTGGGTTGCGAATGCCTCATCCGCTCCCACTCCGTGCTTGAAGACACGCGTGTAGGCGATGGGGTCGTCATCCGCCAGGGCTGCATCCTGTCTGGTTCCAGCGTTGCCGACAGGGCGCGCCTAGGCCCGTACGCCCATCTTCGACCCGAAAGCGAGGTCGGCGCGCGGGCGCATGTGGGCAACTTTGTGGAGCTGAAAAAGACCAGAATGGGCGAGGGCGCAAAAGCCAACCACCTGGCCTACCTGGGTGACACGGTCATCGGCGAAGGTGCCAACATTGGCGCGGGCACAATTGTGTGCAATTACGACGGGGTGCACAAGCACGGAACAACGATCGGGGCCGGAGCTTTTGTGGGTAGCGATTCCGTGCTCGTGGCCCCGCTTTCGGTGGGCGCGGGTGCGTTTGTCGCCGCTGCTTCGTGTGTCACGGAAGACGTGCCCGAAGGTGCGCTGGCCGTCGGACGGGCGCGCCAGGTGAATAAGGAAGGTTGGGCTTCGAAAAAGCGGGCCCGCGCGGTGGCTCGCGAAGCTAAGCCTGCGCCGTAGCCGGTTCCAGTTCGGCCTCCTCAAGCGTGGGCTCGATGAGCTTGCGCGCTCGGAGGTGCCCGAGCTCATTCCGCATGCGGATGCGCGCAGAAACCAGGGTGCGGCAGATCCCGGCCTCGTCCGTGCCGAGCAAGCCGGCAATCTTCGCCGGCGCGTACCCTTCGACATCGCGCAGCAGAAACACAAGCCGTTCGCGGGGCGGCAGCATCGCAACAGACTCCTCCAAGTCGGTGCGCCGAACTTGGCCGCGCGGCAGGGTCGCGCCGTCCTCGGGGACGGCCATGCTGCTCGGAGCGAGGGAAAAGCGCGTTTCGAGCTCCCGCAGAAGCGCCCGGTCCACCTTTTCCCCATCCGGCTCCGGGACGCGCGAAAACGCCTCGACGAAAGTACCGGTGAGGATCGCTTCTGCTTCCGCCTCGTTGGCTGTCATGTAGTACGAGACGGAGAAAACCCGGTGGCGGTGCGCCTCGAATACATCTCTCTGCTTCTGCTCGGCCGAGAGTTGTTGCGCCTCGACCGCTGCGATTTCATGCGTAAAGCGTTGACGCTGGTCAGGGAAGAGCAAGGATACTCCTGTTCTCATGGTTGGACAGGTATGGCTGGGTGGACGCTGGGGACGCCCGGAATCAATCAACAACACCTTACCTTACCGCATGGAGAGGTTGCCGCGCTATTGCCCAAGAGCTCGACGTGGTACCGATTTGGGACAGGAAAAAGAAGCTAGTATCGGATTGGGAGCCCTGGGCAGGCTCGCTCGACGAACTCATGGGCAAACCAGGCATGCTTGTGGCACTCTCTAGTTCAGGGCAGCACTGGGATTCGCGGGCGGCGGGGAAGGGTAAGCATGGCTGGCGAAAAGATTTTGGTCGTCGACGACGAGCAGCTGGCGCGCACCCTGCTGGTTTCGGTGCTTCGCAGGGAAGGCTATGCCGTCGAAAGCGCGCGCAATGGTGAAGATGCGCTCCGCTCCCTCGCCGTCCGGTCGGTCGATCTCATCCTGACCGACCTGGTCATGGACGGCGCTGACGGCATGAAGCTGCTGGAGCAGGTTCGCAGCCGGCAACTCCAAACACCCGTCATCCTGATAACCGCGATGCAGGAGGTTTCCACTGCCATTGCGGCGATGCGCAACGGGGCCTTCGACGTGATCTTAAAGCCATACGAGCAAAGCGCGCTGCTGGCCGCAGTGGAGCGCGGCGTAGCTCATGGAACCGTGGCGCGTCGGAACACCACGTACAGGAACAGCCTGGAGCACCTGGTGGAAGCGCGCACCAGCCTCCTGCGCGAAGCTATGTTCGAGTTGGAGCGCTCCTACGACACGACGCTTGAAGCCCTGGGGGATGCGCTCGACCTCAAAGACACGGAAACGGAAGGCCATTCCCGCCGGGTAACGGCTTACACCATCGCGCTGGCCCGGTCCATGAGCATCGATCCGGCGGACATGAAAACCATCAAACACGGGGCATTTCTTCACGACATCGGCAAGATGGCGATTCCCGATGCGATCCTGCTCAAGCCCGGTCGCTTGGAGCCCGAGGAGATGGCGACCATGCGCAAGCACTGCCTGCTGGGCTACCAGATCGTGCGCAAAATCCCTTTCCTGCGCGAAGCAGCCGACATCGTGTTCAGTCATCAGGAGCACTTCGACGGCGGCGGCTACCCCCGCCAACTGCGCGCAGAAGAAATCCCCTTGGGAGCGCGTGTGTTTGCCGTGGCCGATACGCTGGATGCGATCACCTCTGACCGCCCTTACCGGCGCGGGTCGCCCTTTTCGTCAGCCCGGAACGAGATTGCACGCTGCGCGGGGACCCAGTTCGACCCCCGCGTCGTCGATGCATTTCTGTCGGTCCCTGTTCGCGTTTGGGAAGAGCTACGAGACGCGATCCGGAGCCAAAACCACGAGCTTGCGGCGCAGGTCAAATAAACTCGTCTTTCCCGGTCGCGTCGCAAGGCACAGCCGCCCGGGTGCCGCGGATGCGGCTCAGGGCTTTGCGGTTCCACAACACCAGAGCTAGGCCGCTGAGGCACATAGAGCTGACGATTACAAAGAACCCTCGCCAGCGTGGCTGGGTACTTGCCTTCCGGTGTGCGGCTTTTGCTTGTGGGAGCATCTGAGCCATCTCCTGCGTTGGAAGACAGACGTGCGATGCCGGTCGCCTCGCAACGAGCGAGATCTGTGGAAAACTTTATTCTGAAAAGTGTAGCTTCTTACTTCTAATTATCCAGAAAACTGGTATTCTGGGGTCACTTCAGGAGCGGCAGCGGCAAAAAGCTGGTTGTTGATAGAAGCGGAGCTCTCCACCCAGCATTCGGATTTGCTTCACAAGTTGCGTCACTGGCCTCCCGGCATGAGCAGATTCTGTTCATGCCGTCTTTTTTGCTCCAAATTGCGCATCCCGCTGGAACCTAACGATTAGCTTTACGGTCTCGATCCCAGCGTCAATCAGCAGCTATGGCACGCATGACAGAATCGGCGCGTCTTGGCATGCGATCGATAGGGTAGCCTGGGTCCTCCGATCGTGTATGGGACGCTCCGTCCGGTAGCGGCTTGCTGGGATGCCCACCCACATCGAAAGCGACGCTGAATCTTGCCCGCTCACGACCAAGGGTTTAAGCAGGAGGATCGGTCAGCCTCAGGCCAGAGACAACCCACTGAGCCGCAGGGCCGTCACAAAGCAACAGGTAGCGTAGGTATTCACCTAAGGATTTGCAAAAGCAGACAGTTCGGCATTGACCGTGATGCCGGACTCAATGAAAGGCTGCCGTTATTGTGAATGCCAGACTGGTAACCGCACTTCACCGAACTCCTAACCTACATTGCATTCAAGCCTGCTTCAAGTAAATTGGAGTGTTTGTGGCGCAGAGCTTAGACCAACGTACAACTGAATGGTTTCGCCGCCTGTTTAAGGTTTCGGAAAAGTGAGATATGCGACTAGCCGGGAAGAAAGTGGCTATCATTGGTGGAGCTTCGGGAATCGGCCTTGCAACCGCGCGCATGGCGTTAGCCGAAGGGGCAAGTGTAATCATTGGTGATAACTCGCCTGCTAACCTTGCTCGAACGAAGTCTGAGTTCGATGGAAATGCATCTATTAAGGTAATGACGGTGGATGTGACGGAGCTATCGCAAGTCTCGTCGTTTTTCGCCGGTATGGATCAGGTGGATCATGTTTTTCTGACAGCTGGAATTCTGGACCGGGGCAGTTCGAGCGCATTGACCTCGTCCATCGAAAGCCTTCGGAAAATTCTAGACACACGCCTGATGGGAGCGGCTTTTGTGGCTCGAGAGGCGAAGTCGAAGTTCGCGCCGGGCGGATCTCTAACTTTAACCTCGGGGCTCGACGGGGATCGTCCGGCCAAAGACAGCACCTTCGCGGCCGGTTCGGTTGAGGGGGTCAAAGGCATGGTCCGGGGTCTCGCGATCGATCTTAAGCCGATCCGGGTGAACGCTGTTGTACCGGGCTTGATTGACACTCCGCTATGGGCCGGCTATCCCCACTTCAAAGAATTCGTCGAGGAGTTTACCAAAAACACCCCTATTCCTCGAGTGGGCAAGGCTGAGGATGTGGCAGACGCCGCCATCTTTCTGATGCTCAACGGCTACATGACTGGCACAACAGTGACAGTGGACGGCGGCGCTCCCTTGATCTAAACCGGCGCGGCGTTCGGCAATCTCCAACGATCGCCGCTGGATGCGAATGCACCGGTTCACCTCGCTGCAGGTGAACGATAAGTAGACCTTCCAGCGGTTGTTTTTAGCCCTTAACCTGAGTGGTAAAAAAGGATGGAAGTTATGGCCAAGACTGTTTTTAACCAGCTGAACCGCATGCGCGCAAAGCCCGGCCGCGAGGCTGAGGTTCGTGAAATCTTGGAGGCCCTTGTAGCGTACACTCACTCCGAAGAAAATCCCGTCGCTTACGACTTGTTCCAGGCAAAAGATGATTCAACAAAGTTCATCATCTATGAAGCTTGGGCTAGCAACGACGCAGTGCAGCAGCATCTCAAATCGGCGTACTTCCAGGGCGTTATCGCAAAGATGGGCGATTTAGTAGCTGAACGGAGCGCTGATGGTAAGCCGTTTGAAGGCGAGCAGCTGACGATGTTAACCGATAATGCATAACTGCCGGACAAATGCCGGAAAGCTCAACAGCTCAGGGAGCGGCTGTCAAACCGGCTCCCGCCGGCCCACAGCCCTTGCCCCGGATTACGAATAAAAAACACCGAATCGTTGCCCATGTGATTCCAGCCATTCTTGAGCTGTTGCGGGTGGAACTGTTCTGTCGCGTCCACTAGGTCTGCGTAGCCGAAACCCACCCCCTCCACCTCCTCACGGCTCAACCCGCCGGGGCAATAGGTCACCTTAAATCTCCCTTCGGAGGAGCCGTGAACTAAGTGAGCCGCGGCGCTCAGATTGCCGGCCAGGTCGGCATTTTCGCGCACGGCTTCAAGAGTCGCCGGTGTCCCACGATACCCGTATTTGCGAATAAGCCGATCGATCGCCGGGTCTTCCCCAAACTCTCTTACCCCCGGTGCCAACACCACGAGCTCCGCCCCATCCGCGAGTGCCATGCGGGTTCGATAAATGGCTTTGTTGCCCAGCCAGGTGCTGTGGAACTCTTGCGGGTCCAGGTAGACAACCGCCTTTCGGATCGGCTCGTCCAGGAGGGTGATGTTCACGCGCTGGGCCAAGGCTGCCGCCTGCTCAAAGCACTGTGGGCCGTCACCGATAAAGAGCCCGCGCAGCACGAGTCGTCCGCCCTCGCCGGGCCCTACCACCGTGAGCACATATACGATGGGCAGCTCGCGCAGAAACCGCTCAGCAGCGTAGTTCAGGACGCGGCGGACCGGCGTGTCCGCGCGGCCCATCATCCGCTCCATGCCGTACACAGCTCCCAGGTAGTGGCTGCGGTCGATCGCCGCGGCACCGCCCGTGCCGATCAGGATGTTTTTATTCCCGTTCGCCATGCCGATCACTTCGTGCGGCACAACCTGGCCGACGGACAGGATCAGGTCAAAACCGCCCTCGACCAGCAGCCGGTTCACCTGCGCGGGCCATGCGTAGTCGAGCTTGCCCTCAGACTGTTCGTGGAGAAACTCCGCCGGCACTTCGCCGAGCGTGACCACATCCTCGCGCCAGCGGTGCACGCGAAAGAGCGAGCCCGGAACGCCGGGAAACATGCGCGCGATCGCATCATCGCTCATTGGCGAGTGCGTGCCCAGCGCCGGGAGAATCGCCCGCACCCGGTCGCCCAGCAAGGAGAAAAGCTGCGAGGTAATCTCCCCAGCCCGCGAGTGAAACCGCGACCCATCCGGCGGGACGATCAGCACCCGCTGCCGCTCGCCCAGCCGGGCAAGAACTTCCTCGAGCGCCGCGGAAATCTCCTCCGCGCCCAAGTCTAGAGTTTCAGACCCCTTGCTAAACAATACTGCCATTGCGCCACCCTCCTGGCCAGTGTACGGCGGAGTTCACGCGCAGAGGTCAGCTCTTGGGCGACAGCTTGACCAGGCAAACCCCGTCCCAAGTTCCCTTTCCGCTGTCTTCGGGCGGCGTCGCGTCCAGTGCGACGACCCCGATGTCTTTGGGCTGCACCCGGTATTTCATCTGCAGATAGTTGCGCACCAGGCTCGCCCGCGTCCGCGACCGCACCAGCTCTTCCGCGCGGTCCCCGCCCAAGGCGTAGCCTTCCACGACTAGCGGGTGGTCATAAAGGTCCGGCAGCTGACTTACGGCCGCATCGATCTGCGAACGCCCCTCGGCGGAAAGCATTTCGCCGCCCTTGCTGTCCGGCTGGAACAGCATATCGGCGGCGATCCACTGGCGGTTTTCATCGAGCTTTTTGAACAGCTTGCCGTCCCGGTATTTTTTCACGGGCAGGGTATCGAGCGAATAATAGCCGCGGTGCTTAAAGAATCCCTTGAAGAAGAATTCGTGCTTCAACGCTTCGGTGTCGTCGGCCAGGTTGCCGGTCGCGATGTTCACATTCGCCAGAGTTTGCCGCAGGTTTGAGCCGGCATTTTGTCCGTACTGGTCTTCGCCAAACGCGCCTTTCAACGTCGTGTTCACCTGCTGCGACGCCTGATCCAGCTGCTGCGTGGCGGCTTTTGTGTTGTTCAAGGTGTCATCGACCTTGGCGACCAGCTGCCGCCGCTGTACATCGTTCAAGATGCCATTGACCTGCCCGGTGGCCGTTTTCAGCTGCACGGTCGCATCGCTGGCGTTTTGGACCGCATCCTGCACCTGCTGCGCCGTTTGTTGGTTCTCGAGCAGCACCCCTACCGCGCCTTTTCCGTGCCGCACATCCGCCACGATGCCGTTTGTATCATTCACCGTTCTGGTGACTGAGTTCAGCGTGGTGTCCAGTTTGCCCTGCACATCCTTCACGGTCCCATCCAGCTCGTCGACCGTTCCGCTCACCTGAGTCATGATGCCGCTTGCCCGCTCGAGCAGCTTGCCGATCTCGAACGGCTCCTTACTGGACAGCGTCGCGCCCGGGCTCGCTTCGGGCGCGTTGGGGCTGCCGCTGTGGATGAGCAGGAACTTATTGCCGACCACGCCCTCGGTTTCGATCGTGACCGTTGAGTCATTGCGGATCAGCCCTTGCAGGCTGCCCTCCACCTCCATCTTGAGCCGGAACTTCTTGGCCGGGCTCGCGGGGATTTCGATCTCCTTGACCTCCCCGGCATCCATGCCGTCCACCCGCACCTTGGCACCCTTGATGATCTCGTCCACATTGGCGAAATCGGTATAAAAGTCGACGTGGTGCGTAAACGCCTTGTGCTTATTGCCGATCTCAAACAGCCCGGCACCGAACAGGACGATGGTCGCCACCACAAAAATTCCCACCCACACATTGCGATTCTTCATGCGTCTGCCTTCCCCGAGGTGAACTGCCTCACCAGATCGTTGTCGCTGTTTTTCAGTTCATCGGGCGTGCCGAAGGCGATGAGCTTGCCCCGGTCCAGCACGGCCAGTTTGTCGGCGATCTCGCGCGCCCCCTGGATGTCGTGCGTCACGATTAACATAGTTGTGTGCTGCTCCGTTTTCACCTTCTTGAGCAGGTTGGTGATCTCCTGGGCTGTAATGACGTCCAGTCCGCTGCTCGGCTCATCCACCAGCAAAATCTCCGGTTTAAGCACCAAAGCCCGCGCCAGGCCGGCCCGCTTCTGCATGCCGCCGGAAAGCGCGGCCGGCATTTTGCTGCCGTCGTTTTCAAGCCCCACCTGCTTGAGCGTGTCCTGGATCACCTTTTCGATTTCTTCCTGGGACCTGTTCCGGTCCAGGCGGTGCAGCGGCAGCGCCAGGTTGGTTTTTAGGTTGAAGGAGTCGAACAAAGCCGCGTTCTGAAACATATAGCCCATGCGCTTGCGCACCTCGGCCAACCCGTTCTCGTCCAGCGTGCTCATGTTTTTGTCTCCCACCATCACCTTGCCGCTTGTCGCTTTGAGCAGCCCGATAATCAGCTTGAGGGTGACGCTCTTGCCGGTGCCGCTGCGGCCCAGGATGCAGATCGCCTCCCCTTTGCTCACCTCAAACTTGACCCCGTCGAGCACCTTGCGGTCGCCGAAGCTTTTGACTACGTCATGGAGCGCGATTACAGGGCCATTGCCGCCTTTCTTTTCCTGCTCCCCGCTCATATCGCGCTGTCCGGGAAGAAGAAGTAAATGACCTTTACCAGAATCACGTCAGCCAGGATGACTGCCAGCGAAGAGATGACCACACTGTTGGTGGCCGCCCGCCGAACGCCGTCAGACCCCTCATTGGTCGTGTAGCCGAAATAGGAAGAAATGGTTCCGATGAGAAAACCGAAGACGGCAGTTTTAATGGTGGGAGGCGCATAATTGGCGACCGCGACACCGTCAAAAGCGCGCTGGACATACAGGGTCCAGCCAAGGTGCGAAGCCAGGTGCTCAGAGCAAAACCCGCCAATAACGCCCATAGCATCCATCACTGTGGTGAGCAGGGGGAGCATCAGCGTACACGCGACGATGCGCGTTACGACCAGGAGCTTGAAAGAGTTGATGGACAGGGTTTCGATCGCATCGATCTGCTCAGTGGCACGCATGTTGGCGAGCTCCGCGCCGATGCCTGCACCCACGCGCCCCGCCAAGAGCAGGGCTGCGACCAGAGGGCCGATCTCGTTAAAGAAGGCTTGGGATTGGAAGGAAGGGATTTCCGCTTCCGCCCCGAACTGGACGAGCGTGCTCCGGGTGTGCAGCGATATAACAATACCCAGTGCGAAGCCGGCAGCAAGGATCAGCGGCAGCGAAGCGACGCCTATATCGAACAGCTGCGTCATCAGATACTCGAGCTCGAAAGGAGGCCGAAACGTATCGCGCATGGCCTTCCCGCCAAATATGGTGACCTGCCCGATAAAACCGAACGCTTTACCCAAAATACATACTCCTTTTCCTCCAACGGAAAGGCAGGAGGCTTTCCAGCAGCTTCCGTGCCGGCGTAGCGGCGAACCGTTGCGGCATACGGCCTTTAGGCTAAACCACGTTCAACCCGACCGCCCTTCCACCTAAGAAATCGTTCTCACGGTCGGATGCATGGAAAGCCGCTCCAGTCACAAAACCGGATCGCAAACGGCGCGGCCCGCGATCAGTGCGCGCAAGCCGGCGCAGTGTGGCGCTCAAGCAGCCGCGGTGGGTTGAGCGCTATTTCGCTTTCGTGCTGGAGGCCGCCATCGGCGTGCCGTGGCCTTCCACGACCGTCGTGATCGCGTCCACCGGAGGCGGCGCGATCTCCTCGCGGAGCCCATCGGGCCAGCGAATCTCGATTCGCTGCGCGGCGGTCGCCGCGCCCAGGCCAAAGTGTACGCGCGGGTCGCAGGTGGAGGCGTAGCTGCCGCCGGCGGTCACGTCGGCCCGCTGCCGAAAACCCTCGCCCGTCACCCACACCGTCGCGCCCACGGCATCGCGCGGACTCTTAGGACCGCCTTGGAGCTTCAGCTCCATCCAGTGATTGCTGTTCTTCACCACATTGCGCAGAAACGACGGCGTGCCGTCGATGTTGTTGATCACCGCGTCGATCTTGCCGTCGTTGAAGATGTCGCCCCAGGCCATGCCGCGGCCCGCGCCTAGCTTCGCAAGCGAGGTGCCCTCAACCGCGGGCACGATCGCGAGCTTGCCCTTGTTGTTGTGGAACAAGAGCGGCCGCTCCTTGAAGGTCGTCCCCCACTGCTCGCGGTCCACCTGCGGGTACACGTGGCCGTTCGACTCCAGGAGGTCGAGCCAGCCGTCGTTGTCGTAGTCGAAAAAACCCGTGCCCCAGCCCAGGAACGGCACGGTGGTCTCGGCGATGCCCATGCCGTAACTCACATCGGTAAAGTTTGCATCGCCATCGTTCATGTACAAGGGCTTGTAATCGTCGGAGAAGGTGGTGTTATACAGATCCACATTGCCTGCGTGGGTAATATCGCCCGCGGCGATGCCCATGGACGCGGTTTCGCGGCCCGCGTCGTTCAGCGCGTAGCCTGAAGCGAAGCTCGCGTCTTCAAACGTCCCATCTCCCTTGTTCAGGTACAGGTAGTTGGGCGTGGAGTCATCGGCTACCAGCAGATCCACCTTGCCGTCGTTATTCACGTCCACAAACAACGACGCCAGCCCGTAGTAGCTTCCCTTGGTGTCCGCGACTCCGGCCTTCGCGCTCACGTCGG
Source organism: Acidobacteriaceae bacterium (assembly GCA_965218545.1). GTDB lineage: Bacteria > Acidobacteriota > Terriglobia > Terriglobales > Acidobacteriaceae > EB88. Next base: position 191,734 of record CBDCLB010000005.1, read on the forward strand.
TAAACGTGCCGTCGCCGTTGTTGTGGAACAGGTGGTCGGGCTCGCCGGGCAGCCCGCGCGGCCCGCACATCACCTTCGCGCCGCGAAACTCGCAAAACGACGAAGCCGCGGCGCTCTTGCCGGCTTGAATCTGCTTTTCGTCGAAGTGCACGTACCCCGGCACGAACAAATCCAAACGCCCATCGCCGTCGTAGTCGCCCCAGGTCGCCCCGGTGGACCAGTTGCCGAGCGTAACCCCGGCCTTGTCTGCGACATCGGAAAACGTGCCGTCACGGTTGTTGTGGTAGAGGCGGTTCTTGCCGTAGTTCGAGACGTAGATATCCGGCCATCCGTCGTTGTCGTAGTCCGCCACAGCCGCGCCGAAACCCCAGCGCTCGTTCGCGACGCCTGCCTTCGCGGTGACGTCCGTAAATGTCCCGTCATGGTTGTTACGGAACAGCGCGGCGCGCGGGGCGGGAGCCTTTCCTGCTTCCGCCTCGAAGGTCGACCCGTTCACCAGATAGATATCCAGCCAGCCGTCGTTGTCGTAGTCCAGCAGCGCGAGCCCCGAGCCGGGGGCCTCCAGGATGTAGCTCTTCTCGGGCGAGCCCGAAACCTGATGAAACCTGGCCAGGCCCGATTTTTCGGAGATGTCCTCAAACACCACCGGCCCGGTCTTAACGAAGCCGCCCGCCGTGATAGGCCGGTGCTCCGCGTCGAGCTGCGCGGCTTGCGGCGCGCCGGTTTGCACGCCGCCGTGCGAGGCTTGCTGCGCGCCTTCAGACGGATGCTGCGCTTGCTGGTCGATTGTGGACTGCGCCCATCCCCACGATGAAACGGAAAGGCAGGAGAAGAGCGCGGCAAGGCGCAACGGCGAAAGCATCTTGGACAGTCCCATGGAAATCCTAAAAGCCGGCCTGCCACGGCGATCCAGCAACGGCGGGGCAGTTCGTGTTCCAACAGGAGTAAATCACAACTTCCCGTCCTGTGCCCGGCCTCTACGGCGGTCCGTACCTTTCCCGCGAAACCCGTTTTCGCTTTCAGTCCGTGAAATCTCCGGCAGTTCCTCCCAAACTCGAGTGGAAAGCCTCGTATGGTGGAAGCTCCATGAAAAACGCACGATTACGCATCTTTCTTCCCCATCTTGCGATCTCCGGTGAGCACTCATGCCTGCCGCTGGCCGCCCTCCTTCTCATCCCCGCTCTCGCCTCCCCCCTCCAAGCGCAATCCACCAAGGCAGCCATCTTCGGCGTCGTCCACGACGCCACCGGTGCCGCCGTGCCCGGCTCGCAGGTAACGGCCACCAGCAGCCTGACAAACACGACGCGCACAGCGCAGGCCGATAGCTCGGGCGCTTTTTCTTTCTTAAATCTGGAACCCGACACCTACACCGTCACAGCCGCGCACACCGGATTTGCGACGGAGCAGGAGCAGGGCGTGACCCTTACCGCGCGGCAGCAACTGCGGCTACAGGTCACCCTGCAACCCGCCAACGTGCAGCAGGAGGTCACAGTTTCGGCCACCAACGCCGGTGTCTTGAACACTGAGAACTCCTCGATTGCCGCCACGCTGAACGCGGCCGACGTACTCGCGCTGCCGGCCAACTATCGCGGCAACGGCTCTACCAGCCCGCTCACCGTCATTCAAACCCTGCCCGGCGTGCAGCCCGATTCGGCCTCGTTTCCGCCCGCCGCTTCCGCTTCGCCCAACCCCGCAGTCAAGTTCTCGATCCAGGGCGGTCTGCCTTCGCAAACGGAAACCACGGTGGACGGCATCTCCGCCCAGAACCTGACCACCAACAACGTGCAGGCCGACGCGTTCCCTTCCGCCGAGTCGATCGCGGAGATCCGCGTGGACGGCGTGAATAACAACGCCGAGTTCGGCCAACCGGGTGAGATCACAACCGTAACCAAGCAAGGCACGAACACGCTGCACGGCTCGGCTTTTTGGTATTTCCAGAACCAGGACTTCGACGCGGTGCCTTACGGCACGGACCGCGCGAACAAACCCCATAAGGTCGCAAACGACTTTGGCGGCTCGGTGGGCGGGCCGGTGGTGATTCCGCGCTTGTACAACGGCCACGACCGCACGTTTTTCTTCGGCACCTACGAAGGGTTGCGCTTCCCGCAGTCCACCGTTGTGCAGTATTTGGTCCCGACCGTCGCGATGAAGCAGGGCAATTTCTCACAGGAGACCGCGGCACTGACCAACCCCTTCACCGGAGGCGCATACCCAAACGCGACCCTGCCCGCGATCAACCCCAGCGCCCGCCCTTTCCTCGCGCTTTTCCCCGACCCCAACGTCGGCAACACGCAGTCGCTCGCCGCAGCGGAAGCGGGCCTCGGCTACAACTACCGCGCGCTGAAAAACAACAGCATCGACTCGAACCAGTTCGACGCGCGTGTGGATCAGGCTTTTGGGCCCAAGGCATTTGTATTCGGCCGGTTTACCTGGAAGAACATCTCGCAAACGCAGCCTAACGCCCTGAGCCTGCCGGAAGCCGACGCCACAGCCCAGTACCGCATCTTCGCGAGCTCGTTCAACTACACCTTTACGCCCACCGTTTCCAATGAGTTTCGCTTCGGGTTCACGCTCGAGCAGGACGGGATAGCCACCCCGTTTAACGGCGCGGCCGTCACCAATGCAGCCGGGTTGAACGGCATCGGGCCGAGTTACCCGTTCAATGGCATTTCGTTGGTCGCCTTCAACCAGATCACGAGCCTCACGACGCCGGGCGGCATCGGGCGGCTTACCGAGAATGAGGAGTCGCGGCTGTTCCAGTATGTCGACAACCTGACCTGGCAGAAGGGCGGCCACACCCTGCGCTTCGGCGCGGATATCCGCACGCTGCAGGCCAACACCCCCCTGGATGCGACCGCGGGCGACAACTACGGATCGTTTCTGTTCGACGGCCGCTATACGGGGCAGGAGTTTGCGGATTTTCTCACCGGCGTACCGTTCCAGTCGTACACGGACAACATCACGGCCGACAACCGCGGGCGCTCCGACGCGTATGCCTTTTACGGGCAGGACAACTGGCGCGCGACCCCCAACCTGAACCTTACGTTTGGCTTGCGCTACGAGTACCACCCGCCCTTCTACGCGCTCGACGGTAACCTGGGCAACTTCGACCCCAGCGTGCCGCTGTCGGGCCGCCTGTTATACCCCTCGGGCCACGCCGACCTGCTGTCCGCGCCGGAGCTCGCGAGCTTCAACGCCTGCCCCACGTCCGGCGTCAATAACCCGGCGGCGACGGGCGGCACGGTCAACGGCGCGCCCTGCACCCCCGTACTTTCGAGTGGGCAGGCGGGGGTGCCTTCAGGCTTGCGGTTCGCGCCCAAGCTGCGGTTTATGCCCCGCTTGGGCTTTGCGTACCGGCCCTTCGGCGACGACAAGACCGTCGTGAGCGGAGGCGCGGGCTACTACAACATCACCACCTCGGGCGCGATCTTCTATGCGCTTGCGGGCACGCTCCAAACCAACGAGCAGATCTTCAACAACTCGCAGCCCACGGCAGGCGCGCCCGCCATCGTTTTCCCCAACGTGGGCCTGGGCGCGGCGGGCGGGCCGCCTCAGTATGGCACCGCGTCATTCAACTCCGCGGTCGATATCCATTGGCACGATCCCATCTCGATCCAAACGGCGCTCTCGGTGGAGCACGAGTTTCCCGGGGAGATTGCCGCCCGCGTGTCGTACATCGGACTCCAAACCCGGCACCTGGTGTGGCAGCCCAACTACAACGACCTGCCTTTGTCCACAACTACCTCCGCGCTCAACCAGCCGCAGTCGGCCTTTCCCTTCCCTAATTACCAGACCATCAACAGCCGCAACACCGAGGCCAATGCGAGCTACAACTCGCTCCAGGCGCAGCTCACGCGGCGCTACCGGCATGGGCTCTCATTTACCGCCGCTTATACATACGCCAAGAACCTTTCCGACACCCAGGGCACCTATGGCGCATACGGCAGCAATCCTTCTTCGTTTAACGACGAGCAGGGCGGCTACTATGCCACTTGGTCGGGCGACCGGAAACTGGACTACGGCAATGTGACGGGCACACGCCGCCACCGCTTGCTGCTGACCGGGCTCACCGATATCCCGGTCGGACGCGGGCGGCGCTTTGGCGGCAACATGCCCCGCGCGGTGGACGCGGTGATAGGCGGCTGGCAGGTCACCAACATTTTTGTGTACCAGACCGGGCCGTTCCTAACGCCGTACATCCCGGCCGGCACGGCGGACCCTTCGGGCACCGGTTCCGGCGTGCTCTTCAATCGCCCGCAGCGGCCGGACCTCGTCGCGAAGGGCAATACGGGCAGGCAAAACCGAAACCAGTGGTTCAACACGGCTGCGTTTGCCTGCCCGGGCGGCGGCGGCTTCAATGCGCTTCAAGCTAAAACCTGCACGGTCGGCGTCGGTTCGGCTCCCATCGGGCGGTTCGGCACGGAGGGGGTCGGCAGCGTGGTCGGCCCCGGCACGGTGAACCTGTCTTCCGGCGTGAACAAAACTCTAGCTATCACGGAGCGACTCCATCTGCGCGCCGAGGGCACATTCACCAACGTGCTAAACCACACCAACCTGGCCGACCCAACGCTCGACCTGACCAGCCCCGTGTTCGGGACCATCACACAGGCGCGCGGTTCGGACTTCGGCGGCAATCGGACCGGGCAGGTGTCGTTGAAGCTGGAGTTTTGATCGCCGCCACAATACGAGAGGCCCACATCGCGCGTCCTGAGCTCCCGGCGAGCGATTTCTGTTCGCTGGGGTGGATCAGATATGAATTCTCCTGGATGGAAGATAAGGATAAATGATTCCTTTGACTCCATAATGGTAATCAATACATACTGGTCCAGTGATGTGGGAGATTGAGGCGAGCGACGAGTTCGTTGAATGGTATACAGACCTCGATGAGGGCGAAATCGAGAGCGTAAATGGTTCAATCGAACTGCTCAGCGAGTCGGGACCGGCACTGTCGCTACGCGGAGGACCGCTTCACGCCCTCCATGCGGCAGCGCATCGACCTGGATGATCTCTACGCCAAGGCGCTGCGCCTGGTGCGGCAAGTGACGGACACCGACGGGGAGGCGCAACCGCTGCCTGAAGCGTGTCCTTTAACGACACACGAATTCCCGAGCACACAACTGGATTTGGCTGCTCTAGTCACGAAGTTTAAAGATTTTCAAAGGATTAAATGATGCCGGCATATCTCATATTCAAGTTTGACGTCTCTGATGCAGTGACATACGGCTCGTATGTCGCTCAGGTCGGTCCACTTTTAATCAAGCACGGGGCTGATGTTCTAGTAGTAAGCGGCAATCCAAAAGTTCTAGAAGGTTCCAAACCAAGCATGAACGTCGTTATCAAATTTGATACAGAAGAAAAAGCAATGACATTCTACGATAGTTCAGAATACGCTTCTCTGAAAGAGCTTCGTTACAAATCTACTACGAACCATAGCTGCGTTCTAGCGCAAGGCTTTGTCATGCCCAATGCCTAAATAGGCAGGACGATTTTTGACAATTTACAGTTTCATTAAGACATATCGTAAAGAGACGCCTTTTCCTTGTAGGATGTTTTCCACGTCCAATCAATTTGTTACTATCTTCCGTACGTCGCCACGTTTAGAACCTGCCTTCCCATGCTTGGCTCTCTGCTTCCGGGCTGGTTGTGGGTGACATTCCGCTGGACATCCATCGGCGTCTGCTTCTGCGCCGCAGCCTTGAGCCGGGCCTCGTTTCGCTGCTGCTGGATGACGATCGCTTGGCGCGCCTGCTCCTGAGCCGCTAGCTCGGCCGCCTGCAGCGCCCGCGCCTGTCCCTCGCCCTCGATCCGCTGCCGTTCCTGCGCCTGGCGTACCCCTTCCTCAGCTTGGCCGCGATCGACGCCCCCAGCCCGCGCGCCAGGCCCATCACCGTCTGCACCCCAGCCCGCGCCGCCCGCTTCAGCTCGCCCACCCACTCCCGGGCCGGCTCCATCAATCGGCGCGCCGCCTCGAGCACCCGCTTGCGCTCCCGCACCTCGGCATTGTGCTGCCCGATCCGCGTCACGGGCTCGACCGGGGCAAGCGGCTCGGCCGCCGGCTGCTGGTGCTCCACTTTTGCCGCGGCCGCTGCCGCCCCCGGCCCCATGTGCTGCGTCGGAGCCTGGTCGACCTGCCCCTGCCGTTCCAGGCTCCGGTGGTCGATCCGCGCCTCGGCCCGGATCCGCTCCAGGCCTTGGTTCACCTGCACCGCCCACAGCGCCCGCAGCGCCTCCACCGCCCGGTACGAACGCTTTATCCCAATCGCCGAACGCATTTACGAACAGCACCTGAAGGAGACCCAGTAATGGCCCACAAATGGAGGGATATACGGAAGCAACAGAGCCCCGAGGTCGAAGCAAGAATTAAAGCCTGGGTCGCCGCCGAGCTGGCAAAGCTGCCGATTTCCGAACTGCGTCGAGCCCGCTCCCTGACCCAGGCGCGCATGGCGGACCTGCTCGAAATGGACCAAGGCTCTGGATCCAAGCTGGAGAGGCGCACGGACATGTATATTCGCACCCTCCGCAGCTATATCGAGGCCATGGGTGGGCAGCTCAGCCTGATCGCTACGTTCCCCGAAGGTCAGGTTGAGATCGAAAATATCGGCATGGGCGAGGGGCGCGACGCGACATCTACTCAAAGGCTCTCTCCAGAAGCTGAACCTGTGCTAAGCTAAGCCTGCGCTCAAGTGATTGGTTGTCCAGTTTGTTCTCGCTCGCATAGCCAGACCCCTCTGCACAGAAACTTCCACCAAGCCCTCAAGCGTACCCGCCTCGATGTTAAGCAAGACTGAGGCGTGGTCGAAGGCCCGGCACGGCCGGTAGCCTTGTGGCTGCGTGCGGCAGAGCGAGCTGTTTGGCTCGAAAACTTCCTTACGCATATCGTTTTCGCCTCCCGGTCTCGCGCTTGCGTGGGTCGCCCGAGGCTCCTCAAGCAATGCCGGCCGGACCGCCCGGAGCAGCGCAGGAAGTGCGCGCCCATGGATGCGGACCTGCCCGGCATGCGCTGTTCCAAAGGAATCCTGCATGTCTTCAGCACCATTATTTACTGATTTCGCAATCTCCGATTCTCTCAAGCACCGCTTGACCAACTGCAAGTTCACTGCGCCGACCCCCGTGCAAGCCGGTGCGATTCCGCCCGCGCTTGAAGGCAGGGACGTGCTCGCCACCGCGCAAACCGGCACCGGAAAGACGCTTTCCTTTCTGATCCCGATCGTCGAAAAGATCGCTGCCGAACGCACCAAGGGTGCTGCCGCCCTGATCCTGCTGCCCACGCGCGAGCTGGCCATGCAGGTCGAAAAAGCCTTTAAGCAGCTTTCTCCCGGAATCAGCGTCGCGCTGGTGGTGGGCGGCATGGCTGAAGGGCCGCAGATCGAAGCGCTGCGCCGGGGCGCGCGGCTGGTCGTCGCCACCCCAGGCCGGCTTGAGGACTACATCGGTCGCAAGCTCGTCCGGCTCGACGGCGTCAAGATTCTCGTCCTCGACGAGGTCGACCGCATGCTCGACATGGGCTTCAAGCCTGCGATCCGCCGCATCACCGACTGCCTGCCCAAGGAGCGCCAAACCCTCTGCTACTCCGCCACGCTCGACAACCAGATCAAGGAAGTCGTGCGCGACTACCTCCGCGAGCCGGTGCGTATCGAGATCGGCTCAGTGCTCAAGCCGTCAGAGACCGTCACGCTGCAGGCCTTTGAGGTCGATGCCGACGCGAAGCTCGAACTGCTCACGCACCTCATTAAGTCAGAGGCGGGCTCATTTATCGTCTTTGTGCGCACCAAGCACGGGGCCGATCGTATCGCGACGCGGCTAGAAAAGGCCGGTATTCAGGCCGCGCGCATCCATGGCGATCGCACCCAGTCCCAGCGCAACGCGGCCTTGCGGTCGTTTTCGCAGGGGCGGGAGCGGGTGCTGGTCGCCACCGACGTAGCCGCGCGCGGCATCGATGTGGCGCATGTGGCGCACGTCGTCAACTACGACATGCCCAAGGAAGCTGAGGACTTCGTGCACCGGGTAGGCCGCACGGGGCGCGCGGAAGCCACGGGCGTCGCGTCCACCTTTGCCCTGCCGAATGAGAAGGGCGACCTGCGCAAGATCGAGCGCCAGCTCAACATCAAGATCAAGCGCTTCCGGGTTCGCCCGCACGTGGCGGCCTCGCCCATGCAGGCGGCTCCCATGTACGCCGCGAACTAACCTTGCTTCACCAAAAAAGAGGGGCTCTCGTGAGCCCCTTTTTTATCGTCCGCTTGAACCGAATCCCCGCGCTTCCCGCGTACTCGGTGTCAGCTCCTCCACCACCGTCAACTCCAAATGCGTCATCGCCTGAAACGGCGACATCTGCGCGATTTTGTCCCCGGCTTGCAGCGTTACACACACATCTGTCGCTTCGAGCGCCGCCTCGCATACATGCCCTGCGCCGTCCTTGTCTACCCTGAGAGAGAAGCGGGGCTGGTTCACGTTGATCAAGCAGACCAGGATTTCGCCCCGGTACCCGGCATCGATGCGTCCACCCGCGTAGGTCACCCCCCGGGCCGCCATGCTGGAGCGGTCGCCGAGCACAAACCCCATCCCTGCCGGCCCTTCCACGGCAATCCCAGTCCTGACTTTGACGGGCACCCCAGGCTCAAGCACGACGTCCTCAATCCCGTACAGATCAAACCCAAGATCGTGGCCCGAGTAGTTCACAGAGGGCACCCGCGCAAACGGATGAAGCAGCTTTACCTTGATCATGGCTCGAGTGTAGACGGGGCGCTGCCGCTGGCCTTGAGTTGACGCTCACGCGCCCAGCGCCGCTTCTGCGCCTGTGCAATCCGGAGGCGCGCGTCCGGGCTCAGTATGCGCGCGTCCGGCGCCGCCGCTTTTCCGCTTGGGGAGGCAAAGCGGTCGCTCACCGACGCCCGGAGCAGATCGCGCGCTTGGGTCAAGCACGCGATCTCTTCCTCGATAGCCTCGATCATCGCTTCCCGATTCATAAAACTGCCTTCGCCGATCTCACCGTCCCCGAACTAGACTTCGAAAGGCCAAGCGCAGCCGCCCGCGATCGAAGGGATGACCAGCACTTCATCCCCATCCTCGAAGCGATACGTATCATTGCCGAGGAAGCGGATGTCCTCGTCATTCACATAGAAGTTAATGAACCGGCGCACCTGCCCATCCTCGCCGCGCAGATGCGCTTTCAAGGCCGGAAACGTCGCCTCAATGTCCTCAATCAGCTGCGGCAAATGCTGGGCGTTGGAGCTGAGCTCGCGCTCGCCCGCCGTGTGTTTTTGGAAAGCGTTGGGCAGAAGAACTCGTATCGCCATGTGGTTCTCCTTTATGCCAGCGCGGGGGCAAACTGGTTGCGTTCGATGTACTCTTCAAAGTCACGCAGACGCGGGCGCACAGCCTCGCTTCGTGGAAAGCAGTCCGCGACGGCGTCGGTGGTTTTCAGGCCGTTGCCGGTGATGCAGGTTACGGTGAGCTCGTCCGGCTGGATGCGCCCGTGCGCGTACAACCGCGCTGTGACGGCCGTTGTGACGCCGCCCGCGGTTTCCGTAAAGATGCCCTCGTCCTCTGCCAGCTCGCGGATGCCCGAGACTACTTCGAGGTCGGAAACGTCCTCGGCCCAGCCGCCGGTTTCGCGAATCATGCGCGCGGCGTAGATGCCGTCCGCCGGGTTGCCGATGGCAAGGGAGCGGGCGATGGTCGCAGGCTTTTGCGGCTCAATATGGTCCGCGCCTGTCTTGACCGCAGTCGAAATGGGCGAGCAGCCCGTCGCCTGCGCGCCGAAGAACCGCACCGGCTTGTCCTCAACCCAGCCGAGCGCGACCAGCTCGCGAAACGCCTTCCGTATTTTCGTGATCAACGACCCGCCCGCCATGGGGCATACGATGTTGTCCGGCAAGCGCCAGCCCAGCTGCTCGGCGATCTCGTAGCCCACGGTCTTTGAGCCTTCGGCGTAGTACGGCCGCAGATTGACGTTCACAAAACCCCAGTTGAAGCGGTCGGCAATCTGCGACGACAAGCGGTTCACATGGTCGTAGTTGCCGTCGATCCGGATCAGGTTCGCGCCGTAAACCTCCGTGTTCAGGATCTTCGCTGCCTCGAGATCAGCGGGCACCAGGATGTAGGTTTTGAGTCCTAGGCGCGCGGCATGCGCGGCAACCGCGTTTGCGAGATTGCCGGTCGAGGAACAGCCCACCGTATCGAAGCCGAACGCCTGCGCATTCGCGAGCGCGACAGCGACCACGCGGTCCTTAAAGGAAAGCGTCGGCATGCACACGGCGTCGTTCTTGATGTAGAGATTCTTCGCGCCGATGCGATCGCCCAGGTTGGGCGCCTGGACCAGAGGCGTCCAACCGGCGGGGGTGCGCGGGACATAGGAGTCGGGCACAGGCAGCAGCCCTTGGTAGCGCCACATGGAAGCGGGGCCTCGCGCAACTGAGTCGCGCGTTACGGTTCCCTTAGCCAGATGGAGATCGACAAACACTTCCAGGGGAGAAAAACACTCATCGCAGATCGACAGGGGAGCGTTATCGAAGCGCTTGGCGCACTCGCGACATCGGAGTTCGTATGCTAAAGCCATCCTTTTGCCCTCGCTTGGTATACGAGAGCAGCCGATGGGTACGGGCCTACTGACGACACATCTCTTTGCCGCAACCACACACTGCTAAGGAAATTAGCGAGATGGCGAACGCCTAAAAGCGCTCAACACCCCGAATTTCATGTTCCCCATCCAGCCAAAAAAGGCTTTCGGGAGAGAGTTGACACCGATGTCCGGAGTTGCTCCGGCCGGTTGTCGTGGCGTCACAGGGCCCGTCCCTCAACCACTCTTCATGAAATCCAGGCCCGCCCCTGGAAAGCCAGGGAGCAAACATGAACTATCTACTGGGATACCACGAAGCCGGAAATGGATGCAAGCAGAATCTCGCGCTTGTGGCGAAAGCAATTCAGCTCCAGAACAACTGCACTCCCTCGTCTCGCGCCGCGCGGACTAATTCCTTGTCGAGGGTTGCGAGAGGAGCGCGAAGCCGTGCGGCAAGCTCCAGGTATGCCGCGTAGTAGGTCAGCTTGTGTTGAGCGGCAAGCTCCACGGTGGTATCCCAGGCACGCTTACCCGTCTCGGAATCCACTGCGATCTGCTGTCGCGCCAGATCCTGCAAATACGCTTTCGCCTCACTCATGCCGTGCCTGCCCCGGCGAGAGTTCAATACAAGGACATTCGCGATCTCCAGTGGCCAAAGTTGGGGTACGATCGCGCCTGATAGCAGAATCTCTTTTTCCAACTGCCCAATGTCACGCGAGGAGATCTCCTCATAAACGAGGGCGATAGTAGCCGACGCATCGATCACAACGCTCAACGCCGCCCCTCATCGCGGAGCTCTTTGTACTTTTCCCAATCAAAAGGGCCCATCTTTAAGGCTCGGGATCGCGCCCGCATGCGCTCAAACGCCGCTTCAGCTTCCGCCCGATCGTGATTCACCACGGGCCGCACCAGCTGCGCCACGGGCTTGCCGTGCCGCGTGATCAGCACTTCCTCCCCATGCTCCACCCGATCCAGCAAGCTGCCCAGCTTGTTTTTCGCCTCGAAAGCTCCGATTTCCAGCATAGTACCTCCTAGCTCAAGCTAGCTTAAATCTGTTCTAAAAACAGCGCAACCGGTTCATGGTTTTCTTGCGTATGCTGGCTTTCATCTGTTCCGGAGGCTTTCCCGTGCGCACCAGTTTCCGCCTTGGCATTTCCCTCGCGCTCCTTGCAGGCGCTCCCGCGCTTCTCGCCCAAACCCCCGTCCCGCCCAATCCGGTCATTGGCTCGTCCAATCCCGCAAGCGCCGAGCCGCCGGTCCCGCGCCCCTCTACCAAACCTTGCATTCTGTCCCTGTTTATTGCGCAGCAGTTCATCGACTATAACGACAAGCACTACCTCTACACGCCGCCGGCTGTCTGCCCGGGGCCCTGGGCCAAGGTGGTGTTCACAGCGGACTTCAACGTGTCGGCCGGCCGGCAGTTCGACCGCACGGCTAAGTTCTTCCTGGGCGGCGCGAATATTTACTTCGGCACCACCGCCGAGCCCCGGTCCGCGCTCAGCCCTTCCTGGCACGTCGAGCGCGACATCACGGACCTGAGCGCGCTGCTCGGATCGAGACAGCCCGTGACCGCCTCGCTGGGGAACTTCTACGGGGTCTCGGGCGGGGTGAACTATAACGGCATCATCACCGGCTCGGCACAGCTGGAGTTCTACCCCGTGGACGCAAAGAACCCAGCTCCGGCCGAGCCGGACGCCGTGCTGCCGCTCGACCCAGCCGGGGAAACAACCGCGTTGCAAACCACCAGCGACCGGCTCACCGGGACCTTCCCGTCGCTGCCGAAAAATGTCGAACGCGCCTACCTCGAGCTGTTCTCGCAGAGCCAGGCGAACGACGAGTTCTGGTACACCTGCTCGCCGAACAGTGTCGCGGCGCAGCTCGATAACAATTGCGGCAACACGGGTTTCCGTGAAACGGAGGTCTATGTCGACGGCCAGCCTGCCGGGATCGCGCCCGTGTTCCCCTGGATTTACACAGGCGGCATCGACCCGGCTTTATGGGAGCCGATCACCGGCGTGCAAACGCTCAACTTCAAGCCGTATCTGGTGGATTTGACGCCCTTTGCCGGGCTGCTTTCCAACGGCCGACAGCACACGATCGCCATGGGTGTTTTTAACGCGGATGCAGAGTTTGACGTGACCGGGACGCTGCTCCTGTACCTCGACCATGGCAGCGCGCAAGTAAGCGGCGCGCTCACCGCCCACACCCTGAGCCCCGAGCCCACGCCCGTGATCCAGGCGCAGGCACCGGTGGACGCGAGCGGGACCACGCACGGGGTGACCTATGTCGCTTCGCAAAGGCAGTTCCAGCTGAGCGGCTACGTGAACACCTCGCATGGCAAGGTGACGACCACCATCGACGAGCAGGTGAACTTCGGCAACTACCAGCGGCTCAACTTCAACAACCTGCTGTACATGCAGGACATCGCGCAGCTCGGCTCCGCATATTCTGACACCAAGCAAGAGGCAAACGGGGCGGTGCATGAGACCCAACACACCACCTATTACCCGCTCACCTTCAACTACAACTCAACCACCAACGCGGACGGTTCCAGCAGCTTTGTCGCGCACTCCTACCAGCAGGATTTTGAGTATGAAAAACAGCTGCTGAACGGAGCGGCGATGTTCTCAAGCGGCTCGCAGGAGGAGGTAGGCTCGACTGACCAGTACGCGCGCGACAAGACCGGCGCGCTGACGACCCGGACCACCGGCAGCCAGGGCAGCTACCGAGCCACCGACACGCTGGGGCACTGCTACAGCCGGACGCTGATTGCGAGCGACCTCAAGCTGACCGCCGTGACGGATGGGGCCGAGTGCGGCGGCGCAAACAAGCCCTGAACCCTGCGCTTCAGGCGAACGGCGAAAGCCGGCTCCAGCCGGCTTTCACTGCATTTGAACGATTTTCGATGAGTAAAATCCGGTTTTTTATTCGCCTTTGATCTGCGGCAAGACCCGCCCGAAACAAGCGGGATGGTTGCCGCATCTACCTAAGTAAAGCCCTCGGTGCCATTCTTGCAGCGGCCAGAGAAGCGATCTTTCCAGCATTACAAAGACATAAGGAGTGCAAGCACGATGAGCGATGATTTTGCGGTCGCAAGGCAGGGCGGCGCGGGTGCCAACGGCGTTGCGCCGTGTGCCGTTGAGGAAGAGCCGGGGCAGGACTGGGTGCCGGTTGCAGGCAATGCCATTGGCAAGGAGCAGATTTCGCGCCGGGGCTTCCTCCAGGGCGCGACACTGGTGGCCGGCGGCCTGGCGGTCAGTGTTCCGGGCGCAAAGGCGCAAGGCGCGGGGAACGTAACCGCACCAATCAAGAAGGTTCCCCTTTCGCTCTCGATCAACGGCGAGCAAAAGCAGCTGGAAGTAGACCCGCGCATTAGCCTGCTTGACCTCCTGCGCGAACAGCTCGAGATGACCGGGACCAAAAAGGGCTGCGACCACGGGCAATGCGGTGCCTGCACGGTGATCGCCGGGGGGCGGCGCATCAATGCGTGCTTGTCGCTTGCACTGGTACACCAGGGCGACCAGATCACGACGATTGAAGGCCTGGCCCATGGAGACGAGTTGCACCCGATGCAGCAGGCTTTCCTGGAGCATGACGGCTACCAGTGCGGCTACTGCACGCCGGGCCAAATTTTGTCCGCCGTGGCCACGCTGGAGGAAGCACAAAAGGGCCAGCCCAGTCAGGTGACGAAAAATCTGCAGCAGTCCGGACCCATCGAGCTGACGCCCGAGGAAATCAAGGAGCGCATGAGCGGCAACATCTGCCGCTGCGGCGCGTACCCCGGCATCGTGGCTGCGGTGCAGCAGGTGTACGGCAAAAATGGAGGGGTGCAGGCGTGAACCCGATTGAGTTTCAACGCGCGGAAGCGCCCGAGGCCGCGATCAAGGCGCTGGCGGCCAACCGCAACAGCAAGGTCCTGGGCGGTGGCACTAACCTGATCGATCTGATGAAGCAAGGCGTGGAGCGCCCGGCGGAGCTGATCGATATCAACCCTCTGCCGCTCGCCGAAATTACCGAGCTGCCGGACGGCGGCCTGCGCCTGGGCGCGACCGCGCGCAACAGCGATACGGCCGCGAACCAAAAGGTGCGCGAACAGTATCCGATGTTGGCGCAGGCTATCCTCGCGGGGGCTTCGGTGCAGCTGCGCAACATGGCCACCGACGGCGGTAACCTCCTGCAGCGCACACGGTGCTACTACTTCTACGACCCCGCCTACGCCAAGTGCAACAAGCGCAACCCCGGCTCCGGCTGCGCGGCTATCGACGGCTATAACCGCATCCACGCAATCCTGGGCGCGAGCTCGGAGTGCATCGCGACCAACCCTTCGGATATGTGCGTGGCCCTAGCCGCGCTCGAAGCCAAGGTGAGGGTGCGTGGACCCAAGGGCGAGCGCACGATCGAGTTCAAGGACTTTCACCGGCTGCCCGGCAAGACCCCGCAGATCGACACAAATCTGCGCCCCGACGAACTGATCCTGTCGATCGACCTGCCTAAGAGCCCGTATGCAGGGCACTCGCACTACCTCAAGGTGCGGGACCGCGCATCGTACGCGTTCGCGCTGGTTTCGGTCGCGGCAGCGCTCGAGCTCGAAGGCAGCACAATCAAGAGCGCGCGCATGGCGCTAGGGGGTGTCGCGCTCAAGCCGTGGCGATCGGAAGAAGCGGAGCACGCGATGGTGGGCAAGCCGGCGACCGAAGACACATATCGCGCGGCGGCGGAGAC
Organism: Acidobacteriaceae bacterium; assembly: GCA_965218545.1. Lineage (GTDB taxonomy): Bacteria > Acidobacteriota > Terriglobia > Terriglobales > Acidobacteriaceae > EB88. Next base: position 207,011 of record CBDCLB010000005.1, read on the forward strand.
GGTGTTGGCCGATGCGAAAACTTACAAGTTCAACGCCTTCAAGGTGCCCATGGCCAAGCAGGCCATTGTGCGCGCCTTCACCATGGCGCAGGGAGAGCAAGCATGAACACAGGGGCCGCGTTGACCCCGCAGGAGATGGAGCAGCAGCCCGCGAAGGTCGGGGAGCCGCTGATTCGTGTTGTGGGCAAGGAAAAGGTGACGGGGGCGGCGAAGTACGCGGCTGAGTTTAAGATCCCGAAAATGGCCTATGGCTATATGGTGACGAGCACCATCGCCAACGGCAAGATCACGCGCATGGACGCGACCGCGGCCGAGCGCGCGCCCGGGGTGATCGCGGTGTTGACCCCGGCGAACGCGCCCAAGCTCCCGGACAATGGCCGGGCCGGTGCAAAGCCGCAAGCCGGCCGGGTGCTGCAGCTGCTGCAGGACGCGAATGTGTACTACAATAACCAGCCCATCGCGGTGGTCGTGGCCGAGTCGCTGAACGAGGCTTGGTATGCGGCTTCGCTGATTGATGTGCGCTACCAGGAGAACCCGCCCGATCTCGACTTCAAGGCCGGGTTCGCAAAGGCGCACCCGGGCAAAAACAAGGTCCCCGCAAACTTAAGCGAGGGCAATATACCGAATGGCTTCGCCGGGGCCGAGGTCACAGTGGACCAGGTATATACGACGCCGCTCCAGAACCACAATCCGATGGAGCCGCATGCGACGATCGCCGAGTGGGACGGCGAAATGCTGACCCTCCATGACGCGACTCAGCACATTTTCGGCGTAAAGCAGACAGTGGCGAAAACCCTGGGAATGCCCGAGGACAATGTGCGCGTGCTGTGCCCCTACACAGGCGGCGGCTTTGGCTGCAAGGGCTCCACATGGTCGCATGTGGTGTTGACGGCGATGGCGGCCAAGGTAGCGAAGCGTCCAGTGCGGCTTGCGCTCGAGCGCCCGCAGATGTTCGGCCCCGTGGGCGGGCGGCCGGAAACGCACCAGCACATCAAGCTGGGTGCCAAGCGCGACGGAACGCTGACCGCGATCCAGCATGACGTGTACAACAACGTCGCCGTGATCGAAGACTTCATGGAGACCTGTACGGCACCGACGCGGATGCTGTATGAGGCGCCGGTGATCACGACCTCGCAAAAGCTTGTTCCCCTAAACCTGGGGGCACCGACTTTTCAGCGCGCTCCGGGCGAAGCGACAGGGACGTTTGCGCTCGAGATCGCGATGGATGAGCTGGCTGTCGCGCTCAAGATGGATCCGATCGCGCTGAGGCTTAAGAACTACGCCGAAAGCGATCCGACCAGCCACAAGCCGTTCTCAGGCAAGAACCTGCGGCCGTGCTACCAGCAGGCGGCGGAAAAGTTCGGCTGGTCCAAGCGCAACCCCGAACCGCGCTCGCACCGCGAAGGGCATGAGCTGATCGGCTACGGCATGGCTACGGCCACCTATCCCGCGAACCGCTCGGCCGCGGATGCCTCGGTAACCTTCCAGCCGAACGGCCGGGTGCTGGTCGAGTCGGGTACACAGGATCTGGGCACGGGCACCTACACCATCATGGCGCAGGTCGCGGCGGCGCACCTGGGGCTGCCCATCGACCGGGTGGACGCGAAACTGGGCGACACCAAGATGCCGAAAGGCGTGGCTTCAGGCGGCTCGCAAACAGCGGCCTCTACTTGCCCGGCGGTAGTGGCGGCGTGCAAGCAAGCAACGGCGAAGCTGATGACGCTCGAAATCGCCAACCCGGCCTCTCCATTTCACGGACTGGACACGGCCGCGCTCGAATTCAAGGGCGGCAAGCTGATGCGGACCGGCAATCCGTCAAGCGGAGTCGCGTTCGCGCAGATCGTCGCGCGCAATGGCGGGCAGCCGGTCGCGGCCAAGGCCTCGGCGAAAGCCTCGGAAGATGCAGAGGAGTATGCGAAGCACTCCTGGGGCGCGACCTTCGCCGAAGTTGCCGTAGACGAGGCGCTGGGGATGGTCAAGGTGCGGCGGCTGGTCGCGGTCTACGACGTGGGCACGCTGTTGAACGAGAAAACGGGCAAAAGCCAGCTCATTGGCGGCCTGGTGTGGGCGGCAAGCCTCGCGCTTGAAGAGGAAACCCACATTGACCCCAACACCGGACGCCCCGTGAACAACAACCTTGCCGAGTACCACGTGCCGGTCAACCTCGACATCGGCGAGATCGATGTGTCGGCGCTAGGCATCCCTGATAAGAACTTCAACGAGCTGGGAGCGCGGGGGATTGGGGAGATCGGCATTACCGGCGCGTCTGCAGCGATCGTGAACGCGATTTATCACGCTACGGGCAAGCGCATCCGGGAAGCACCGATCACGCCGGATAAGCTGCTGGCCTGAGCAGGCTTCCGCAGCGAAGGGCGGCTCCGGCCGCCCTTCTTCATTTTAAGGTGAGATCAAGCGCCATCTTCGATCCGAGTGATGTGCTTATGCTGAATTTCCGACGATGCGCAGCATTCTTTCAACGTTTTCGTCATTCCTTTTTCCTCTCTCAACTAACTGGCGCACGTCGGCTGTCAATAGTTCCACACTCTGCGCCAACGCCTCGTGGCGCTCGGTCAACTTCTCGATCCTCTCGTCGATCGTCATAGCCAAACTTCACGCCTTTCCGTCCTGCAAGTGGAAAACACCCGCCGGCGACCTTTTTCACTCCCCCGTTTGCCCGCGCTCTCAAGCGCGTCATAGAGTGGGTACACATGTCCGCCCAACTCCAGCTCGCCCTGCTGTCCTGCGCGCTGCTGGGTCTGAGGCACGGCTTCGACTACGACCACCTGGCCGCGATCACCGACATCACCAGCGTGCAACGCGGCTGGCGCGAGGGGATGCGCTTGGGTTTCCTGTACGCGCTCGGCCACGCTTCCACAATCGCCGTGCTTGGAGTGGCAGTGGTGGTGTTCCATTTGGCGCTGCCCGCGCACCTGGATGCTGTGGGCGAGCGCATCGTCGGCGCCACCCTGTTGATTTTGACGGCGTACATTCTTGTGACCTTTGTCCGACGCAAGCCGGGCAGCCATGCGCACCCCGTCAGCCGGATCGCGCTTCTGATCTCAGGCGCGCGCTACCTTAGCTGGCGCGCGCGGCGGTGGCGCAACCCCCTTCTGCCGCGGCCCGAGCCGTTCCGATTCCAGTACCAGCAGGGCTCGGTATTTACCATCGGCGTGCTCCATGGGCTGGGGGCGGAAACGCCCTCGCAGCTGGTGCTGTTCTTCGTCGCGGCCAACCTGGGCGGGACAAGCCGTGGCATTTTCGGCCTGCTCTGCTTTATTGGGGGCCTGCTCCTGATGAACACAGCCATGACGGCGTCGGCGTCGGGCATCTTTGCCGGGAGCGTCCGGCGCCCGCGGGTGCAGGGCGTGGTCACCCTGCTCACGGCGGCATACAGCTTTGCCGTCGGGCTCATCTTTATCCTGGGCGCGTCCGACCGCCTGCCGCCTCTGGTACGGTAGCGCGCATCGTATTGACTAGCTCCCGCGCTACCATTTCTCTATGACCCCGGCCCAAAAATCCGCCCTGCTCCAGGCCCGTTTGCGCGAGCTCGGGAGCGTGCTGGTCGCCTACTCGGGCGGGACCGATTCGGCGTATCTCGCCTATGCGGCGCATGGGGCGCTGGGCGACCGCATGCTGGCGGTCATCGCCGATTCCGCTTCCCTTCCCCGTGCCGAGCTCGCCGCGGCGCTCGCGTTTACACACGAGCATGGGATTCCCACGCATGTACTGCAAACCGGCGAGCTTGAAAATCCGGAGTACGCGCGCAACGATGCGCAGCGGTGCTTCCACTGCAAGGATGAGCTGTTTACGCGCATGGACGCGGCTCGGACCGAGCTGGGGTTTGCGCACCTGGCTTACGGCATGAACCTCGACGACCGCGGCGAGTTCCGGCCTGGACAAAGGGCTGCGGCCATGCACCACGCGCGAGCGCCGCTGGTAGACGCCGGGCTGGGTAAACAGGAGATTCGCACGCTCGCCGCCGAAGCCGGGCTTCGCGTGTGGGATAAGCCCGCGTCGGCCTGCCTGGCTTCGCGGATCGAGTATGGACGCGCGGTAACCGCAGAAAATCTATCGCAGGTGGAGCAGGCGGAGGCGGCGCTGCACGCGATGGGCTTCCCGCAGGTGCGGGTGCGGCATCATGGGGAGCTCGCGCGGGTGGAAATTGCCCGCGAGGATTTAGCCGGGGCGCTTTCGCTCGCCGTTTTGGACCGCATTACAGAGGCGCTGCGGCCGCTCGGGTTTAAGTACATCGCGCTCGACACGCAAGGGTACCGCTCAGGGTCGATGAACGAAATCCTGCCGGTATCGGCGATTGCTGCCGCGCAATAGCCCCACAAGAGGATTGCATGAGAACTGCTTATCTCGACTGCTTTGCCGGGGTGTCCGGCGATATGTTCCTGGGCGCGCTTTTGGGCGCGGGTGTGCCCCTCGCTGTGCTGGAAAACGCTGTGGCCGCGCTCGGGCTCGGTGCTTCGCTGCGCATAGAAACCGTGGACCGGAGCGGGATTGCCTCGATCAAGGTCCATGTGCTGGATGGCGGCGAACCGGCGGAGCAGCCTCACGAACATGAGCACGGGCACAGCCATGAGCATCACGACCATAAACATGCGCACGACCACGATCATCCACATGAGCACGGCGACAAGCATGAACACGAGCACCACCCCCCCCATGTGCACGGCCGGTCGCTTACCGTCATCCGCGAGCTGATCCAAGCCGCGATTCTCCCGGAGCCGGTGCAGCGCCGCGCGATCCGCGCGTTTGAGCTGCTGGGGCACTCAGAAGCGAAGATCCACAACGTCCCGGTGGAGCAAATCCACTTCCATGAGGTCGGCGCAGTCGATGCCATCGTCGATATTGTGGCGTCTTGCGCAGGGCTTGAGCACTTGCAGGTGGACCAGTGGTTCGCCTCGCCGGTCAACGTAGGCGGCGGCATGGTCGACTGCGCGCACGGCACCTTCCCCGTCCCCGCCCCGGCGACCGCCGACCTTCTGCGCGGGGTGCCGACCTACTCGGCGCACATCCAAAAAGAGCTTGTGACCCCCACGGGCGCGGCGCTGCTGCGTATGCTGGAGCCCGGATTCGGCCCGCAACCGCCCATGCTCGTCGAGCGCATCGGATACGGCGCGGGCACGCGGAACCCCAAAGGGTTCCCAAACGTGCTGCGGCTCTCCATCGGCGAGGACCCCCGCGCGGCGCAGGAAAATGAAGAGGTCACGGTGCTGGAAACGGCGCTCGACGACCTGAGCCCGCAGGTGCTGGCCTATGTGGCCGAGCAGGCGCTGGCCCAGGGCGCGCTGGACGTGATGCTGACGCCCGTGATCATGAAAAAGGGCAGGCCTGGGACGCTGCTGACCCTTCTGTGCAACGACGCCCAGTCCAACACCCTGCAAACCTTGCTACTGCGTGAAACCAGCACCCTGGGCGTGCGGACGCGCCGGGAGCGCCGCGCCTGCCTCGACCGGGAGCATATTTCGGTGCGGACCGAGTACGGAACGGTGCGGGTCAAGGTGGGCTCGCGCGAGGGGAACGCGCTGAATGCGGCACCGGAGTTTGAGGATTGCCGGGCGGCTGCCGCCGAACATGGAGTCGCACTGAAGCAGGTCATGCAAGCGGCGGTCGCGGCTTTCGCCTCCCGGTAAGCGAGTCAACGGTCTCAACCATTTGAAAGGGAGCACATATGGAGCGCAGAGAGTTTCTGAAGGCGTCAGCGATAGCGGGCGTGGGTGCTGTCGCTGCGGGCGGCACGGCGCAGGCTCAAAGCACGGCTGCCGCCGCGAGCACCGCCCGCCCCACCTCGCCTGACATGCAGTACCGGGAGCTGGGCACGACCGGCGAAAAGGTTTCGGCGATCGGGATGGGCGGCTACCACCTCGGCAAGCAGCCGAACCCGGCCGAAAGCGTCCAGCTGATCCACGCCGGTGTGGACCGCGGCATCACGTTCCTCGACAACTGCTGGGACTACAACGACGGCTCCAGCGAACTGCGCATGGGTGAGGCCTTGCAGGGCGGCTATCGGAACAAAGTCTTCCTGATGACCAAGATCGACGGACGCACCGCGAAAGAGTACAACCGGCAGCTCGAGCAGTCGCTGGCGCGGCTCAGGACCGACCACATTGACCTGGTGCAGTTCCACGAGGTGATCCGGATGGAAGACCCCGACCGCATCTTCGCTCCGGGCGGCGCGCTGGAAGCAGCCGTAGCCGCGCGGCAGGCGGGCAAGCTCCGCTACATCGGGTTTACCGGGCACAAGGACCCGGCGGTGCACCTGCGCATGCTGGACGTCGCGCGGCAGCATAAGTTTCACTTCGACACCGTGCAGATGCCTATCAACGTGATGGACGCGCACTTCCGGTCTTTCGCGAAAGAAGTGATGCCGGTCGCGCTGAAGGAAGGGATCGGGGTGCTCGCGATGAAGACCTTCGGCGACCACTTCATCCTCGCCAGCAATACAGTGCAGCCGGTCGAAGCGCTCCAATACGGGCTTTCGCAGCCGGTGAGTGTGGTGATCACGGGCATTGATTCAATGCCCATCCTTGATCAAGCCATGGCGGCGGTGAAGAACTTCGCGCCCATGACCGGGGCGCAGCAGGCGGCGCTGCTCGCGCGCACACAACAAGCCGCGATGACCGGCAAGTATGAGCTGTTCAAAACCACAACCCACTTCGATGGAACGGCGCACAACCCTCAATACCTGGGCTGAGCCGCGAACAAGGCCCACGTCTCACATGCGAGACGTGGGGCATTTCTTTAGGGTTTACGCCTTGGCGTCGCGAAAGGCTTTGACCTTGTCGTGCGACATCTGGATATGGGCTTGCTGGGTGGTGAGCAGGTCGCGCACATCGCCGGGCAGGTGCTCCTGCAGAGCTTCAGAGTAGGCCTTCTTGACCGCATCTTCGCCTTGCTCAGCCGAGGCCAGCAGCGTGTGGTCGCCGCCTCCCAGGTTCGCTTTCAACTCCGCCCAGGCACGGTGCACCTTGCCTGAAATCATGCCGCTCTGGTGTACGTCCTTCACACCAAGCCGGTGTAGCTCATTTTCAAGCTCGCCTGAGAAGTTGGCGCGGACCTGCGTTTCTTCAAGGAAGAACTTGCGGGCTGCCGGATCCTTAATGTGTTTTTCGAGCTCCAGGAAGCCTTGGTGTCCGTCGCGAAGGATGTCGATGAGCTTACCGAGCGTTGCTTTTACTTTGTCCAGGTCAATCGATTCTGGCATGTTTTGTTTTTCTCCCGAGAATCTACGATGCACGGCGAGCGGCTTGCGTTAGCAGCGGCCGCCCTCGCGGCAGTAATGGTTGGCTGCGGGCAGGTACCGCGCCCAGTCTTCGGCAATGCCCCGCTGCGCCTCGTCCAGGGGCATACGCCCGGCGCGTACCTCGTCCGCAAGGTAGTTCTCCACACGGTCCTTGATCTTGAAGTTGCGCCCAGGGAGTGGGGCACCCGAGGGGCCGCACTCAGGCCAAATGTTGCCGAGCCCGTCGGCACCCCCGAGCTCGAGCGGGACAAGGTGGTCGAGCTCGCAAACCTGGTTTTCGCCGGAGTTTTCGGGCGGCTTCGCCACCCCATACCAGCCGTAGGTGACGTGCTTTTCCGCCTCGCTGGTAGCGCAGTTGCGGTCGCAGCGGGTGCGAAAATCCGGGTCGCGCAGGGTTTCCGCGGTGATGGAGGGATTGATACCGCCCGGGGTGCAGCGCGGGTCGGGAAAGGTGTTGCCGCCGCGGACAACGATGGCGCAGGAGCCCGCACCGGGTGCGGACCAGCCGGCAAGGTACTGGGACTCGCAGCGAATGCCCAGCGCGGAGCAGTCAGCCGTTGTGCGGCGTTCGCGTTCAGGTTCGCGGCGGCGCTCATGGCTATAGGGTCGCCTGTGTTCAGCTTCACGGTGGCGTGGAGCCCGCCGTTGGGTGGGGTGAGTGAATAGATACAGGAGCACCGCTAGGGCAGCGATGGCGAGAACGACGGTCCAGAACTGGGGCGAAACGGGCTTCGGCATGGGTTTTTTCAGGATATCTAGGCTCCGACCTCAGCGACTGGTACAAAGTAGTTGTACGGATGCGCCGTGAGGAGACAGAAAGCATAAACAACACGCACCTTACCTGCTTCTTGCCGCTCCGGCAATTGTGGCAATCCTTCAAGGGACGGTGCTGATCAAATACGTCGATGCGAAGATCGGTGGAGTGAACGGGCGAATAAACGGGTTGCAAAAGCAGATCGATCAAGTGCTTTCCCGCTTGTCGGGCATCGAGACTGCCTTGCATGGGCCCTAGGAACCTTCAGGCCGCCAGGACGAAGCGATCGAATGGCTGCGGCGAAACCAAAAATGAAATTCCCCTTGCAGGCCTCGAGCCGGAGCCCGGTTTAGCGCGATACTGGATATCGTCGAAGCTGCGCCGGTTGGGGAAAACGGTTTCCAAGGAGCAAGAGATGAGCGAGCGGAAGCAGCTTACGTTTGGCGTGATTGTGGGTTCGCGCGGGTTCTTCCCGCATCACCTGGCGAAGGAAGGCCGCGAAGACATGATCGCGGTGCTCGAAACACTGGGCTACGGTTCGGTCGTGCTATCGCCGGAGGAAACCCAGCACGGCGCGGTGCAAACCCCCGACGACGCGCGTCGCTGCGCCGAGCTGTTTAAGCGCAATGCCGACGCGATCGGCGGCATCATTATCACGCTGCCCAACTTCGGCGAGGAGCGCGCCATTGTGGACGCGATCCGGCTGTCCGGCCTCCGTGTCCCGGTCCTGGTGCAGGCCACGCCCGACCGCACCGACATCATGAAAATCCAGAACCGCCGCGATTCGTTTTGCGGCAAGATGTCGGCGTGCAACAACCTGCAGCAGTACGGGATTCCCTACTCCCTCACGGCCAAGCACACCGTCGCTCCGCAGTCCGACGCGTTCGCGCGTGACCTGGCCGCTTTCGCCGCGACCTGCCGTGTGGTGAACGGCTTTAAAAACCTGCGCATCGGGGCCCTCGGAGCGCGCCCGGCGGCGTTTAATACCGTGCGCTATTCGGAAAAGATTCTCGAGCGGCACGGCATCTCGGTCGAAACGCTGGATCTGTCGGAGGTGCTGGGGCGTATCGACCGGATGAAGGACACGGACGACGCGGCGCAGGCGAAGCTCACGGCGATCCAGCAGTATGTGCCCACAAGCGGCATTCCCCCGGAAGCGCTGATGAAGATGGCGAAGCTCGGCGCGGTCATCGACGGCTGGATGCGGGAAACGTACTGCACGATCTCGGCGATCCAGTGCTGGACGGCGATGGAGGAGTACTTCGGCATCGTCCCCTGCACGGTCATGAGCATGATGAGCGAAAACCTGTTCTCCTCCGCCTGCGAAACCGATGTGGCGGGCGTGCTGAGCATGTATGGGCTCGCGCTCGCCTCCGAAACGCCGTCGGCGCTGCTGGACTGGAATAACAACTACGGCGAGGACGAGGACAAGGCGGTGTGCTTTCACTGCTCCAACCTGCCCAAACACTTTTTCGAGTCGGTTGTAATGGATTTCCAGGCGATCATCGCCGGAACGGTGGGCAAGGAGAACACGTTTGGAACCTGCGTGGGCCGCGTCAAAGCCGGGGCAATGACGTACCTGCGGTTTTCCACCCACGACGTGACGGGCGAGATGCGCGGCTACGTGGGCGAGGGCGAGTTCACCAACGACCCGCTCGAAACCTTCGGGGGCGCGGGCGTGGTGCGGATTCCTCGCATGCAGAAGCTGCTCAGGTTTATCTGCGAGCGCGGGTTCGAGCACCATGTGGCGGGCAATTTCTCGACAGTGGCCGCGCCGGTGTATGAGGCAGCGACGAAGTATCTGGGATGGCAGATGCATTGGCACGGGGCGGAGTAAAGGCAAAACCGCCTACGCGGCTAGCGGCCACTTCGTGGCGGGTCTTTGTTGATACTGCAATGCGAACTCTGTGGCCCTCCCGTTGGTCGGGATCAGCGATGTTGACCACGACCATCCGGAGCGCCACGCGAAGCCAAATACACGCCACGAAGTGGCCGGCGGCCGCGTAGGCGGTCTTAGAGGTTTTCAGATGATCATAGCCGGCGTCGATTTCGGAACCCTGAGCGTGCGCGTCACGCTGCTCGACTCGGAGCGCGGCCGCCTCGGCACTGCTTCGGCCGAGTACCCGCTCCATCGCAAACGCGAAGACCCCGACCACGCCACGCAGGCACACGCCGACCAGATGAACGCGCTTGTGGCCGCGACGCGGCAGGTGCTGGAAGAAACCCACGTCCCCGGCGAGGACATTGCCGCGATCGCGCTCGACACCACGGGCTCCAGCGTGGTCGTAGTGGGCCGCGACATGCAGCCGCTCGACGAGTACATGCTGTGGTGCGACCACCGTGCTAAGCGGGAAGCGGAGGAGATTACCGCGCTCGCGCATGCCGAAAAACTGGAAGCGATTGAGTGGTGCGGCGGCGTGTACTCGCACGAGTGGGGCTGGGCCAAGCTGCTGTATTGGCTACGCCACAACCCCGATCGGCGCGGCGAGTGGGCGACCGCCTTCGAGCACTGCGACATGGTCGCGGCGACGCTTGCCGGCATCACCGACCCGGGGCAGGTGACGCGCAGCGTGTGCGCCATGGGCCACAAGTGGCTGTGGAATCCGAAGTGGGACGGCCTGCCGCCGCAAGCTTTCTTCTCCAAACTTGACCCACTGCTGGAAGGCGTTCGCGAGCGCTTCGCGGGCGAGTACGCCGCCTCGGATGTGCTTGCCGGCAGTCTCGCGCCTGAGTGGGCCGCGCGCCTTGGCCTCTGCGCGGGCATCCCCATTCCGGTCGGCGCGTTTGACGCACACTGGGACGCGATCGGTGCCGGCTGCCGCGAGGGCGATGTGGTCAACGTGGTCGGCACCTCGACCTGCATCATCGCCATGGAGCGCAAACCCACCCTGGTGCCGGGGGTGTGCGGGGTGGTCCCGGGGAGCGTGCATCCCGCGTTTACGGGCGTGGAGGCGGGCCTTTCCGCGACCGGCGACATTTTCGAGGCGATCGCCCGCCGCGCCGGGACGAGCGTCCAGGCTCTCTCGCAAGGCCTGGAAAACTACCGCGCCGGCGGAACCGGGCTGCTGCGCCTGAGCTGGGACAACGGCGACCGCACGGTGCTGGTGAACGCCGAGCTGGGCGGCGTCACGCTGGGCTGGAACCTCCTCCACACCGCGCAGGACGAGCTGTTCGCGGCCATTGAGGGCACGGCGTTGCACACCCGCATCATCCTGGAGCGCATGACCGCGCACGGAGTTCCGGTGGAGCGCATGATCAACGCCGGCGGGGTGCCGCAAAATAACCCAACACTGAACCAGGTCTACGCCGATGTGCTGGGCAAGCCGGTGCTGGTTCCGGACGGAACGCCGACTTCGCTCGGCTCCGGCATCTTCGCGCTTCTCGCCGCGGGCGCGTTCCCTTCCGTCGAAGCGGCGCAGGAGCGACTGTGCTTGCCTTTCCGCACCTATACACCACGCGCGGACGCGCAGGCGATCTACGAGCGGCTGTTCCGTTTGTATCGCAGCGTGTACTTCGCACTGGGCTCCCGCGGGGCGGAGCCGGCCGCCCTGGGCGATGTGCTGCCGGAGCTGCGGGCCATCGCGGCGGAACTGCGCGAGGAATAAGGAAAGACAACGAATCGCCGGGCAATGTAGGCTCAGAGCAATCGCACCCCTGTCCGGTCCCCGGACCGGCGCGCGCCGAAAGGAACACCCCCGCGCCCCATGGCCCGAGCGAAGCGCGCAACCGCAGCAGCAGCAGGCAGGCCCGATATTCGCGATGTCGCACGGCTGGCGCGGGTTTCCATTGCCACCGTTTCCCGCACCGTCAACGGCGTTTCGACCGTGGACCCGAAGCTTGCGGAAAAGGTGCGGCGCGCGGTGGCGGAGCTTGGCTTTCTACCCCACGGGCCCGCGCGCACGCTGGTTTCGGGCCGCAGCCGCATCCTGGGACTGATCGTGTCGGACATCACAAACCCCTTCTTCCCGGAGCTGATTCAGGGTTTCGAAGAGGTTGCCGTCGAGAGCGGGTACGAGATCCTGATCGGCTCGACCAACTACGACCCGGCCCGCATGGAGGGGTGCGTCAAGCGCATGCTGGAACGCGAGGTGGATGGGGTCGCGGTGATGACATTTGGCATTGAAGCGCCGCTTCTGGACCGTCTGGCAGCGCGCCGGATTCCGCTGGTGTTTGTGGACGCGGCACCGGAAGGATCGTTGTTCAGCAGGATCGAGGTGGAATACGAGCGCGGCATTCGCGAAGGAGTGGAGCACTTGCATACCCTGGGTCACCGCCGGATCGCCTTTATCAGCGGCCCCTTGCGGCTCCAGTCGGCGCGGGCGCGGCAAGCGGCGTTTTTGCACGCGGCGCGCGAGGCTGGGGTAGCGCCTCGCCCGGAGTGGCTGCCCGAGGGCGACCACACGCTGGAAGGCGGCATCGCGGCCATGCGGGCCCTTCTGGGCGGTAAAAGGCGGCCCACGGCGGTGATGTGCTCGAACGACATGACGGCAATCGGTGTGCTGCATGCGGTATACGGGGAGGGGTTCCGCGCGCCCGACGACTTCTCGGTGATCGGGTTCGACGACGTAAGGTTCGCGCAGTACACGCTGCCGCCTTTGACCTCGGTGCGGATGGCGAGCCGGGACCTGGCGCGGAGCGCCGTGCTGGCACTGCGGCAGCATGTGGAGCCGCAGGATACGGCGCCGCCCTCGGTTTACTCGGTGTCGACCCGCTTGATTGTGCGGCATTCGACCGGCGCGCCGCGCGGGAATAAATCCTCGGATCGACCATGAAGCGCACGGAGCCTGCCTGCTCGCGCGGAAAAAGCACATCTGATGCCCTCGTTTCGGGCTGCGATGCAGAAAAGCTTTGGCGAAAAAGCTCTCGTTTCCGCACCGAATTTCTCCGGAAACGGTGCTAGGATGCTCGCAACGTGACAACTTGATCACGGGTACAAAGCAAGTCATCTTCTGCATGGATTGCAGAGCCTGAGCGACTCCTTCCGGGGCGTTGCACTCCCGGTCGATCCAGGACAGTTTCCCGCAGTTCCCCTCGGGAGGTCTGAAAGATGCTTGAAGAAGTGGAAGCAGGCGAACCGCAGAAGTTTCGCCTCGATGTCCCCCTCCATACGCTGCTCACGCAACAACCTGGTCCCGCGCCGCGCTACCAACCTGCCGGCGAGCCGCAGCGTTTTCCCGATCCTGTGTTTCCCCAGCGCCCCGAACTGCTTGGACCCGTCGACTTCCAGGCGCCCTGGTCCCCTCCTGACAAGCGTAAGTGGACCGCCGGGCAGATTTACCATTCCATGCAGGGCTGGCTATTTCCCTACATCCGCTCGCGCGTCACCTCCGGCGACTTCCACCCACTGATCGCTTACTTATTTACCGAGTTCAAGTGCAACCTTGACTGCCATTACTGCTGGGCGTTTGACAATAAAGTCAAGGGAATGACAGAGAACGTAGCCAAGCGCTCCATCGATTGGCTGCACGGCACGGGATGCCGCGTGTTGGCGTTCATGGGAGGAGAGCCGCTGCTGCGTCCGGACCTCATCCATCGCATTACCGCCTACGCCGCCAAGAAAAACTTCTGGATCTATCTACCTACCAATGCGCGCTTGCTGCGGACGGATGTGATCGATCAGTTGGCGGATGCGGGTATGTCGACCTTCAACATCGCGGTCGACTCGGTCGAGTTGAAGAAGAGCCTGCCCAAGGCGCTCGCGCCGATCCGCAAGCAGTTCGACTATCTGGTCCGCAAGCAGTACGGGTATGGCTATTCGGTATTTCTGAACATCAATATCTGCCGGAATAATCTGCAAGATGTCCGGGAGCTGACGGAGATCGCGCGCGACAACGGGATCGCGACCGATTACCACATCAACGAGCAACCGCTGCTCGAGCAGGACGACCACTTCAAACACAACGACGCGGACTCGAACGATACGTACATCCGCAAGCAGGACTGGCCGCAGGTCGAGGAAACCATCCAATGGCTCACGGAAAAGCAGGATTCCGGCTATAAGATGGTGAACTCCAATGCGCGTTTGTGGCAGATGGTCGACTTCATGAAAGGCAACCACTTCCCGTGGAACTGCCGCGCGGGCCAAAACTCGATGATTATCCGCGTGGACGGTTCGCTTGCCCCTTGCTTCCCCATGTACACGGCGAATTACGACTGGGGCACGGTCGACAATCATAAGTTCGAAACCAAGCAGCTGGACAAACAAAAAGAAACCTGCCAAACCCATTGCTTTTCGACCTTGAACCATATTCTGGGCTGGTGCTATAACGATCAGCGCGTGATCAAGTACTTCTTCAAACAGTTGGCACACGGCTTCCAGGGCATGAAGGGCCAAATGGACTAGCTTTGTTCCGGGCCGGCCTGCCCGCCGGCTCTTAACTCACACAAGAGGAGACGCACGATGCCGGTAGCAGAACAGGACGCGATACAAGCAGAGTTCGACCGTGAGATCCAGGCCCGCATCGATCAAGAGCGGGCGCGCCTTCGCGCGGAAGCCGGGTTGGCCCGGTTGCGCGAGTTTAAAAAGCCCGTGGAGAATAGCTTTGCGGCGCACGAACGCGATACGACCACGATCCTTTTCGGCGGTCTCACTTGGAAGCACGAGGAGATGATTAAGTCGGTTTTCCACGGATCGGGGTATAAGTGCCAGAACATCCCCACGCCGGTTGTTTCCGACTTCCAGGCCGGCAAGGAGTACGGCAACAACGGGCAGTGCAACCCGACTTACTTTACCGTCGGTAACCTGGTGCAGTATCTGCAGAAGCTTGAGCAGGCCGGGCAAACCCGTAAAGAGATCATCGCGAACAACGTCTTCTTCACCGCCGGTTCCTGCGGCCCTTGCCGCTTCGGCATGTATGAGGCCGAATACCGTTTCGCGCTCAAAAACGCGGGCTTTGAAGGCTTCCGCGTGCTGCTCTTTCAGCAAACAGACGGCATCAAGGCCGCGAGCGGCGAGCCGGGGCTCAAGTTCTCCGTCGACTTCGGCATGGGCATGCTGAACGCGCTCAATCTTGGCGATGTCATCAACGATATGGTTTACCAAGTCCGGCCCTACGAGGTGCACAAGGGCGAAACCGACCGGGTGATCCAGGATTCGGTCAGCCTGATGACCAAAACTCTCCGCGAACGCAAGCGCTGGCATATCCTCGACGCCTCGCCCGCGTGGCTGCGCCCGCAGATCGAAAAGCGCAAAAAGCTTGAGGGCACCTTGTGCACGCTCGGCAAAATCGCGCATAACCTGTACGGCAAAGAGTACGTGGGCGCGCTCCACGCCTGTCGCGACTCGATCGACGCCGTCGAGGTAGACCGGCTCCGGGTCAAGCCCGTCATCAAGATCACCGGCGAGTTCTGGGCTCAAACGACTGAAGGCGACGGCAACTTCAATATGTTCGCGTTCCTTGAGCGCGAAGGCGCGCAAGTGGTTGTCGAGCCCATCGCGACCTGGGTCGACTACATGATGTACGTCGCCAAGGAAGGCGCGCGGGCGCGGTTCCACGCGGAAAAGACGGACAAGGAAGTGAAGTGGTTCGAGGTGAAAAAGCGGTCCCGGAACGGGTTCGGCTTGTTTAAGAAAACCGCCGGGCTTTCCGTCGGGTCCTCCATGTGGACTTACTTCTATCACCGCACCATCAAGCACCTTGGCGGTTTGACCCACCACCTGATCCCGCAAAAAGAGCTTGCGGGCCTCGCGCACCCCTTCTACCACCAGCTGGCGCGCGGCGGTGAGGGGCACATGGAGGTAGGCAAGAACATTTACTACACCGTCAACCATCTGTGCCACATGGTGCTCGCGCTCAAGCCCTTCGGCTGCATGCCTTCGTCGCAGTCTGACGGTGTGCAATCGCGCGTGGTGAACCAGTTCAAGGACATGATCTTCCTGCCCATTGAAACCTCGGGCGAGGGCGAGGTCAACGCCCACTCCCGCGTGCAGATGTCGCTCGCGGAAGCCAAGGCCAAGGCCCGGGCGGAGTTTGATTCGGTGCTCCAGAAAACCGGCCGCACGCTTGAAGAGCTGCGCGCCTACGTGGACGCACACCCGGAAACCAAGCGCGCACTGTACAAGGTGCCGCACGCGCCCGGCATCGCCGGCACGGCGGCCCAGTTCGCGATGCATCTGGACGCGCGCATGCGCAAGGAAGAAGGCGCGTGGCGCAAGCAAAGGATGCGCACCGCAGCCTGCCTGTAAGCAGAACCTGCCGCCGCGAGGTGCCAATAGCCCTTCGCGGCGTTTCCCCAACCCTCCACCAGAGAAGGGCCCAGGCACATGCAGAGATTCTTCGTAGGACTCGACGTAGGCTCCACCACCGTCAAAGCAGTCGTCGTTGACGCCAAAACCGACCAAACGCTTTGGCAGGACTACCAGCGCCACGACACCCGCCAGCCCGAGAAAGTGCTCGAGTTCCTCAACCGCATGCGCGACGAGGTCGGCGTCGCACCCGGCAACGCCCGGCTATTCGTCACCGGCTCCGGCGGCGGCACGCTTGCCGAGCTGATCGGCGCGAAGTTCGTGCAGGAGGTCCACGCGGTTTCGCTCGCCGTTGAAAAGATGCACCCCGAGGTGTACTCGGTCATCGAGCTCGGCGGCCAGGACGCCAAGATCATCGTCTTCAAGGACGACGAGGAAACCGGCCGCAAGAAGAAAATCCCGTCCATGAACGACAAATGCGCGGGCGGCACGGGCGCTGTGATCGACAAGATCAACGCCAAGCTCCGCATCCCGGCCGAGGAGCTTTCGAGCCTCGCCTACGAAAACGTCAAACTTCACAAGGTCGCGGGCAAGTGCGGCGTCTTCGCCGAAACCGACATTAACGGCCTGCAAAAGACCGGCACCCCGCCCGATGAGCTGATGGCCTCGCTCTTCGAAGCCATCGTTCTGCAGAACCTAAGCGTTCTGACCCGCGGCCATACCCTGCGCCCGCATGTACTGCTGCTCGGCGGCCCCAACGGGTTCATCCGCGGTATGCGCGAGGCCTGGCAGGCAAACATCCCGCGCATGTGGAAAGAGCGCAAGGTCGAGATCCCCGATGGGATGGATCCGAAGGACCTCATCAAGGTTCCGGAGAACTCGCAGTACTTCGCTGCCCTGGGCGCGGTCGAGTTCGGGCGCGACGAAGACGAGGAGGTCGGCCAGTACACCGGCACCGAAAAGCTCTCGTACTATATCGACTTCGGGCGCGCCGCGGAGAAAGCCGAGGCCGGCGGCAAGGGTCTGGTCGAGGCACCGTCCGAACTCGATCTGTTCAAACAGCAGTACACCAAGCCCAAGTTCATCCCGCAGCCCATCACCGCGGGCACGACCGTCCGCGGCTTCGTCGGCATCGACGGCGGGTCCACCTCGACCAAGGCCGTGCTGCTCGACACGCAGGGCGAGATCGTCTGCAAGGCCTACCAGCTCTCCAACGGCAACCCTATCCAGGACACTATCGAGATGTTTGAAAAGCTCCGCGCGCAGATTGAAGGTGCGGGCGCTTCACTCGAGGTGCTGGGAGTGGGCACCACCGGCTACGCCAAGGACATCCTGCGCGACGTGCTGAACGCCGATGTGGCGCTGGTCGAAACAGTCGCCCACACCGAGTCCGCGCTCAAGTTCTACGACGACCCGCACGTCATCGTCGACGTGGGCGGCCAGGACATCAAGCTCATCGTCCTCAAGGACGGCCGCGTCAAGGACTTCAAACTCAACACCCAGTGCTCGGCCGGCAACGGGTACTTCCTCCAGTCCACGGTCGAGGGCTTCGGGCTCAAGGTCGAGCAGTACTCCGACCTTGCTTTCTCCGCGAAGTCCATGCCCGTATTCGGCTACGGCTGCGCGGTGTTCATGCAGTCCGACATCGTGAACTTCCAGCGCCAGGGCTGGCGCGCGGAGGAGATCCTTGCCGGACTCGCCGCCGTGCTGCCGAAGAACGTCTTCCTGTACGTCGCTTCAATCCCGAACCTTTCGGCGCTGGGCACACGCTTCGTGCTGCAGGGCGGCACGCAAAACAACCTCGCCGTGGTCAAGGCCGAGGTGGATTTCATTCGCGCGAGCTTCAAAGCCTCCGGCAAAGAGCCTGAGGTCATCATCCACGAACACTGCGGCGAGTCGGGCGCGATCGGCGCGGCGCAAGAAGCCCTGCGGCTCTTCAACAACGGCCGCGAAACGACGTTCATCGGGCTGGAAGCGGTCGCAAACATTCGCTACCGCACCACCCGCAACGAAGACACCCGCTGCTATTTCTGCAAGAACAACTGCCTGCGCACGTTTATTGATGTAGACGTGAACGGCGAGAAGCTCACGGTGGAGCAGACGGCCCACGCCGACGGCACCCACAAGCATGCCGCCACCACGAAAGAAGCCCCGGCCCCGGCTTTGCCCTCGCTGAAGGCAATCGAAGCCAACCTCGACGCGGGCTCTTCCTGCTCGACAAGCGCGCCGAACCTCAAGGCCAAGGTCGAGCCGCTCATCCTGATCAAGTCCGCGAACTCCGGCACGATGATCGAAATGCCCAAGCCGACCGAGTTCCAGGATAAGAAAACCAAAGTCCCGCTGCGGATGGGCGAGCAGCGGCTCATCATCGCCACCTGTGAAAAGGGCACGGTTGAGGATGTCGCGGACATGAAGGACATCAAGTCCGGCCTTGACGCCATCATGGCCAAGAACCCCAACTACGTCGATATCGCGGCCCATGACGTCTTCCGCCACCGCAAGGTGGAGGTCGTGGCCGACTCCGCTCCGAGCACCAAGGGCCTGTTCGTCAAGGAAGCGACCAAGACCCGCGCCGCGCTCATGGCCAAGCGCAGGGAGTTCCGCGTCGGCCTGCCGCGCCTCTTGAATACCTACGAGTACGCATCGTTTTTCAACGCTTACTTTGCCGCGCTCGGGCTCGTTTCCGAGAACATCGTGTACTCCGACTACACCACGCCCGAGCTTTACCGCGCGGGCGCGAGCCGCGGCGCGATCGACCCCTGCTACCCGTCGAAGATCGGCATCGCGCATGTCTATAACCTGCTCGCGCTGCACCACGCCAAGAAGCCGCTCCACGCGATCTTCTTTCCCATGTATGACGTGCTCCACACGCCGCTCGTAAACCTGACCGGCTCAAATGCGTGCCCCACCGTGACCGCGACGCCCAACGCCGTGAAGGCTGCGTTCACCAAGGAGTCGGACATCTTCGCGGAAAACAACATGACCTATCTCGACCCCATTCTGAACACGCGCGACGAGCGCATCTGCGCGGAGCAGATGTTTCAGGCCTGGGCACCGCACTTGGGCTTGTCGCGCGAGGAAAATACGCGCGCGATCGAGGCCGGGTATAAGGCACTGTTCGCGGGCGAGCAAAAAATCCGGCGTGACGCGCGCGCGACCCTCGACCAGCTGGAACGCGAGGACCGCATCGGCATCGTGATGCTGGGCCGCGTGTATCACCACGACCCCGGCCTCAATCACGAAATTCTCGAAGAGTTCCAGAAGCTCGGCTACCCGATCTTCTCGCAAAGCACCCTGCCCATGGACGAGGACCTGCTCGACCGGCTGTTCGGCGACGAGGTGCGGGCGGGCATCATCGAGCACCCGCTCGACATCGCGGATGTGTGGAAGAATCGTTACTCGACCAGCACCAACCACAAGGTGTGGGCGGCGAAATTTACCGCGCGCCACCCCAACCTGGTTGCGCTGGAAATGTCCTCGTTCAAATGCGGCCATGACGCGCCGATCTATGGCGTGATCGAGGGCATTATCGAGGGCTCGGGAACGCCTTACTTCTCGTTCAAGGACCTCGACGAGAACAAGCCTTCCGGCTCCATCCGGATTCGCGTGGAGACGATCGATTACTTCCTACGCCGCTACCGCGAGGACGTGATCAAGCGCCGCATCGCCGCGGATCGGATCGAGGGCGAGCTGGCCGCGTACGAGCGGCAGCTGCGCTCCGGCATGAACCTCGAACCCGCGATGGCCGGGGATTAGATTGGAGCAAGTCGCACATCCACGATGAGAATGTGCGACTTGCCTGCCGCTCTACTGAGCGTGCATCTGAACCTCCACGCTGACTCCTTCGGCCTTTTGCAGCGCCGCGAGAACCCCAAACAGGTTTCGCGCGCTTGGGTTTCCTTTTGGGCCAAACATCCTTTGCAGGCTGGGGGATGAAATCTTCGTTTTTCTCGCCAGCGCCGGAAAACCGATCGTCGCATTGATATAGTTGCGCAGAATGGCGCGACCGGTTGCGAAATCCCCTGTGTTGATGAGCTCCAAACCTTCCCGCAGGAGAGCCTGCCGAAACGCGGGCTCCCGTTGAGCGCGTTCGCGAACTGTATCGCGGAAATCCCGGGTAAGTGCCACGGTTCCTCCTATCTGCTCTTCCGTTTCACAGCTGCTGCCGCCTTTGTCGCTTCCCTCTTGCGCCGCTTATATTCCCGCCAGGCGCTTTTTGCGTCCGCGATGTCCTGCTCCTGGCGCTTTTTCGAACCGCCGCCCAAGAGGATGATCAGGCAATCTCCATCTCTGCCGAGATAGATCCGATAGCCTGGCCCAAAATCGATCCGGCATTCCGACACACCCTCCCAACGGACTTGACGGAAGACCTATTTCCTTGTGCAAGGCGTTCCAAAGCCGTGGTGGCCTTTGCAGCCGCGCTCACATCGAGTTTGTCGAACCACGCTCGATAGCGGTTTTGTCCTGCAAGGTCGAGGTACTCCAACAACCTAATCATTCGACGAGAATGATAACGTACTCGTTATCATTGAAATTTTTTTCAGTTTCTCCTTTGATTTCTAGAAAATGGTCAGCTCCCTTTACTCGAACGACGGCGGCATCGAGTTCGGCCCTGCTCCCCAGGTTTTGTTCGGGGTGGGCGCGAGGTGAAACTTAAGCGTGCCACCGTTTGCGGCAAACGACTCCGTCAGCCAGGTTTGCTGCCAGGGCTTGCCGTCGACGCTCAGGCTGTGGACGTACGGCGCGCCCGGTGCCGCGCCCTCGGCGGTGATCCGCACATCCCCGCCGGGGCGATGCACAACGGCTCGCGGGAATAAGGGAGAGCCAAGAACGAGCTCAGCCCGTCCGGGAATCTCCGGGTATAGCCCGAGCGAGGCGAAGACGGCCCAGGAGCTCATCTCGCCGAGATCATCGTTGCCGGGGATGCCGTCGGGGGCATTTTTCCAGATCGTATTGAGCACCTGCCGGACCAGTTGCTGCGTCTTCCAGGGCTGCCCGGCCCAGTCGTAGAGCCAGGGGGATTCGATCGATGGCTCATTGTTGAGCTCGGCGTGGAGCGGGCCGGCCTCGGTCACCGCGGGCTGCCCCTGCTCGTTGTAAAAGAAACGGTCCAGCCGGGCCGCCGCCTTCTCGGTGCCTCCCATGGCCGCGAACAGCCCCTTCACGTTGAACGGCAGCATCCACACGTACTGCGCGGCCGTGCCCTCGACGAAGCCGTCCTCGGTGGCGGGGGTAAACGGGCGGGGCGACTTGTCGTTGTCGTCCTTCACCAGCGCCCAGGACCCATCGGCGTTGCGGTTTTCAAAGTAGCCGCCCTCGGGCGCGGCCTTGGGATTCCAAAGATTGTGCCAGTATTGGGCGCGGAGGAGGAAACGCTGCTGCAGCTCATGCTCGCCCAAACGCCCGGCCAGCGCGGAGATCGCGAACTCGTCCGTGACATCTTCGAGCGAATCCGCGGCGGGCCCCCAGGCGGGCGCGCCCACGGGGATGTAGTGCAGCTTGAGCCACTGGTCCAGGCCGGGCCGCTCGCCCGCGCACTCCACCGGGCAGCCGGCGTGGCTCAGGTCAGCGGGAGTCGGCAGATCCGCCGCATGGACCAGCGATGCGAGCGACGCACGCGCGTCAAAGCCCCTGCCGCCAAAAGCATAGATATCCGCAACAGCCGGGGCCGCGGGATCCCCGTTCATCACGTGGGTCGCGCCGCTGTTATGGGTCCAGCGGTCCCACGCGCCGCCGTTCTCCCTGGACTGATTCAAGAGGCTTTGCGCGATGTCGCTGCCGACTGCAGGGTCAAGCCAGGTCACCAGCTGCAGCTGCGAGCGGTACACATCCCATCCGGAAAAGTTCGCATACTGCGTGTGCTGGCTGCCGTCGACCCGGTGCGCCTTGCCGTCCATCCCGGCATATTCGCCGTTCACGTCGCTGGCCGTGGTCGGGGTCATCAGCGAGTGGTACAGCGCCGTGGTAAACACGGTGCGCTCGTCCGGCGTGCCGCCCTCGATCTCGATCTGGCCGAGGCGCTTGTTCCAATCCGAGCGGGCCTGCTCACGCAGCGCCTCAAAACGGCCGCTCTCGGCTTGGAGATTCGCGCGCGCATTTGCCTCGCTCACATACGAGATCCCGACCTGGAGCCGCACCTCGCGCGTGCCCGGCGCAAAGCCGACCCACACCCCGGAGCCGTGCCCGCTCTCAGGGAAGCCCTTGGGTCCAAAGCCAGTGCCGCCCTCCGCAGCGAGGCCGCCCGGTGTGACCGTGCCGTCGTGCCAAGCACCCGTGGCGGCAAACGGCGCGTCGAAGCTCGCGGCGAAGTAGAGCGTGTAGTACGGGCGGCGGTCTTCCGTGTCGATGTAGCCGCAAAAGTTGCCGCTGGTGACTGAGCCGGTGACCATCTTTTGCTTGGAATCAATGGCCGTGTGGGCCGCGGTGGAGCCCACCTCGGAGTCGGACGTGCGCACCAGCACCGCCGCGGGTTTGCCCGCCGGAAACTGAAAGACCGCTGCCCCGGTCCGGGTAGAAGCCGTGAGCTCGACGGAAACGCCGCTCGCGAGCGCGACCCGGTAGTTGCCGGGCGAGGCTTTCTCGTCGGCGTGCGAGAAACCCGCCGCGTAGTTATGGCGGAAGTCGAGCGAGGGCGACTGCGTGACGGCCTCCGCGATCGGCATAAACGGAATATCGCCCGAAGCCCCCGCGCAGCCCCAGCCCTCCACGTTGGTAAGCGAAAAGCCGCGCAGCGCGGTGGCGCGGTACTCATACCCGCCGGGCGCGGCGATCGGCCGGTCTTTTCCGGAGGGGGAGCGCACGGGTGTCGCTTCCGGGCTGAACTGCACCATGCCGAACGGCACCGTCGCACCGGGGAACACGTTGCCGCCGTGGGCCGTGCCGATAAAAGAATTGACCAGCGCTGCCGGATCTCCGGACTGCTGCGCAAGCGCGGGCAAAGGCAATGCTGCAAGCAGAAGAAAAGCCAGGGTGTTCTTTGCGGTCATGCCGGTCTCCAGTTCCACACGGGGTGTCGTGGCCATGGTAACGCCGACAAGCTTCTCCGTTGCGTTTTCGTTGCTTTCGGCACACATCTCCCGTTAGGCTGGAGCTGCGTGCGAAAGTGGCGAAATTGGCAGACGCACCAGACTTAGGATCTGGCGGGGCAACCCATGGGGGTTCAAGTCCCCCCTTTCGCACCAAATTTCCGGTAGTCTAGACCCACTATGAGTACACCCAACCAACCGACTTTTGCCGTGACCCAGGGCGCGAACTACCGTGAAACCTACGCGAACAGCGTGCAGGTACGCGTCAGCGTGTGGGACATCTTCCTGCTGTTCGGCCTTGCGCACCCCACCTCGCCCGATGACGTGGTCATCGAGAACCAGCAGGGCATCTATCTAAGCCCGCAGCAGGCCAAGGCGCTGTTCAACATCCTGGGGCAGAACCTGGCCCAATACGAGCAGACCTTTGGGCCGATCATGCTTGAGCCGGTCGGGCCCCGGCCGGTCCAGTAGCGGCCGGTCCAGTAACACCCTTTGTGCAGCCGCGAACCCGCGTGCGCCCGGCGCTCCGGTTCGCGGCTTGTTGGCTTCTGATTTTTGCGCTTGAAGTGGCAGCCCATGCGCCGCTGCTTGCGCTTCCCTACTACTGGGACGAAGCGGGATACTACATCCCGGCGGCGTACGATTTTTTCCGCACGGGAACCCTGATTCCTTTCTCCACCCTGACAAACGCGCACCCGCCCGGCTTGTCCGTGTATCTGGCTGCGGCTTGGAAGCTTTTCGGGTTCCACCCCGTCGTTACGCGCGTGAGCATGTGCCTCCTGGCCTCGGCGGCGCTGCTGGGCGTGTTTCGCCTGGCGCTCGACGCCTTAAAAGACAGGTGGGCGGCAGCGGCGGTCCTGCTGCTGACCGCAACCTATCCCGTATTCTTCGCGCAAAGCACACTGGCGCACGCCGATATGGCAGCCTGCGCGGCAAGTGTGTGGGGGCTGCGCTTTGCCCTGCGCGAGCCCATTTCCAAGTCCGGGTCCAAGTCCAATTCCCGGCGCGACGCCTGGGCCGCCGCAGGCTGTTTCGCGCTTGCGGCGCTTACCAAGGAGATCGCGATCGGGACGCCCTTGGCGCTCGCCGCGTTTGAGCTGTTCGCGCGGCGGAGAAAGCGCGCGGCTGTGCTGTGCCTGCCCGTGCTGCCCCTGGCGGCCTGGTTTGCCTATCACCGCGCCCGCACGGGCTTCGCGTTCGGCAATCCGGGATACCTGCGCTACAACGCCCTGGGCACGCTCACGCCGGAGCGGATGCTGCTCTCTTTCGGCCACCGTGCGCTCCACCTTTCAGCACACCTCAACCTGTTTGTGCCGGTCGTGCTCGCGCTCGGCTCGCTCGCTTTGCCGCCGGTGCGGGCGCGGCTTTCGCCTTTTGTCGAAGCGCGCATCTGGGTTGTGATCGCGGCCAACGCGGTCCTGTTTTCCGTGCTGGGCGGCGCGCTCCTGACGCGGTATCTGCTCCCGGAGTACGCCCTCGTCCTTCTGCTCACGGTCGCGGCCGTGTATGCGCGTTTCCGAAGCTGGTGGTGGTTCCCGGCGGCGGGCGTTGCGGCGTTTATAGCGGCGCTCGTGCTGCCCACGCCCTACAGGGTCGCGCCCGAGGACACCCTGGCCTACAGCGATGCGGTGGTGCTGGAGCAAGAGGCGATCCGGTTTGTGGCGGAGCGCTTCCCGCATGGCGCGGTGCTGTCCGCGTGGCCCGTGACCGACGGGCTCACGAAACCGGAGCTCGGCTACGTGCGCACACCCCTTGCCGTGGTCCCGATCGACAACTTTTCGCTGGCCGCCCTGGAAAAGCTCGCCGCCTCGCCCGTGAGCTACTCAACCGCGATCGTTTTCTCGACCAAATACGAGCCCACGGGCTTCCATCTCCAGCCCTGGGACGGCCACGCGGAGGAGCGCTTCTTCGACCTCCATCACGACCTGAGCGCCGGGGCGGTCGCCGTGCTGCTCCACGGCACGGTGGTGTGGCAAGGGCGGCGCGGGGCGGAGTGGGCGGCGGTGCTGCGCTTCGAGCACCCGCAGCTGGCCCGCGCTCCTATACTCTTTAAGTGACGCCGCCCTGCTCGCAAAGGAGCCCGACTCTGCGCCGAGTCCCCCCCTTCCTGGCCTTGACCCTTTCCCTGGCTTTCGCCGCGCACGCGCAGCAGCCCGGCAATGCGCCTCCGGAGTCTTCCTCGGCCGGGCGTCCTCAGCCCGCGGCCCCGGCGACGCCCGCGACCGCGCCCCAGGCTCATGGCGAGCTGCTCCTCGCGCTCCCCTTTGAAAACACGGGCGCGGCGGGCAGCCTGGACTGGATCGGCGCGGCATTTCCCGAAATCCTGAACCAGCGCTTCGCGTCCGCGGGTTTCCTGCCCATCGGCCGCAAGGACCGCCTGTACGCGCTCGAACACCTGGGGCTGCCGCCGGACTTTGCCCCCACCCGCGCCGGCACCCTGCGCCTGGCCCAAACCCTCGATGCTGACTCGGTGATCTTCGGGACCTACCAGGTGGACGGCACGCGCATTACCGCGACCGCGCGGGTGCTGGATGTAACCAACCTGCGGGAAAGCGCGCCGTTGACGGAGTCGGCCGAGCTGAGCCGCTTGCCGGATGTGATCAACGCCCTGGCATGGCGCATCACGCGGCAGCTGGACCCCGCCTACCCCGTCGCTGAGCAGACTTTTTTGGCGGCCGACGCGAAGCTCCGGCTGGATGCGTTTGAGGACTACATCCGCGGCCTGGTGCAGAACTCGCCGGAGGACCGAGTGAAAAAACTCCGCGATGCGGTGCAATTGGACCCGACCTACGGCCCTGCCTGGCTGGCCCTGGGCGACGCCGAGTTCGCGGCGCAAAACTATGAGCAAGCCGCCCTTGCGTATGGCCATCTCAAGCGCAACGACCCCAACGCGCTCCAAGCGGACTTTTACCGCGGCTTATCCTTTTTCTACACCGGCAAGTATCTGCCCGCGGAAGACGCGTTCGCCTTTGTGAGCACCCGCCTGCCCTTGCCGGAAGTGGTAAACGACGAAGGGGTAGCCGCGGCGCGGCGCGGCAAGGATGGAACCCCCTTTTTCCAGCAGGCCATTACCAGCGACCCGAACAATGCCGATTATTTCTTCAACCTGGCGCTTGCCTATGCGCGCCGGAACGACGCAGCCAACGCGGAAAAAGAAGCGGCGCAGGCGTTGAAGCTGAAGCCGGACGACGCGGAAATACAGGGATTCCTGACCAATCTGCGAACCCCCGGCTACCTGGCCGGGGCCGGCGCCGGGGGCGCAAGCTCCACCCTGCCGCTGGAGCGGGTGAAGCGCTCGTACGACGAGGCCGCGTTTCGCCAGGCCGCGTTTGAGCTGGAGCAGATGGAAACCTTGCGCGCGGCAACCGAAGCGCCTTCCAAGCGCGTAGCTGCCCTGCTGGCCGACGCGCAGCACTATCTGAACGGGGGCTTGCTGGTGGAAAGCGAACGCGAGTTCAACCGGGCACTGGCGGTCGATCCCAACTCGGCCGACGCTTATGCGGGGCTCGCGCGCATTCGCGAGCGCACCGCCGACCGCGACGCCGCGCGGCAGCTGGCCCAGCGCTCGCTGGCCCTGCGCGACAACCCGGGGGCGCACCTGGTGCTGGCCCGTTTGGCGCTGCTGGCCGGGCAGCTGCCCGCGGCGCAAAGCGAGGTGGCGGCGGCGCTGCGGCTGGACAGCAAAAACACGGAAGCGCTTGGGATGGAGCAAGCCGTGGCAGCGCGGGGCCAGGCGCAATGATGGGATTGGAGCAAACAAAAACGAAAACCCGCCACGAAGTGGCCGCAAGCCGCGCAGGCGGTTTTGCTTTAAGCTTTTGCCGTTTATCGTCCTGGCTTGTTTGCTTGCTTGCCCTCTTGGGTGCTTTCCAAGCGCAAGCCGCATCCCCTCCCCAGCCGGTCGTCACCGTCATCCACCTGGACACCACCATCAATCCCATCAGCGCCGACTACCTCCAGCGCGGCCTGGACGAAGCCCGCGACGCGCACGCCCAGGCCGCGCTGATCCTGATGAACACGCCCGGCGGCCTACTCGAATCCATGCGCGTCATGGTCCACAGCATTCTTGTCTCGCCGGTACCCGTGATCGTGTATGTCGCGCCCGCGGGCAGCCGGGCGGGCTCGGCCGGTTTTTTTCTGCTGGAAGCCGCGGACGTGGCCGCCATGGCCCCCGGCACCAACGCCGGGGCGGCGCACCCCGTGATCGAGGGCGGCAAAATGGACCCGATCATGAAACAGAAGCTTGAAAACGACGCGACCGCGTTTCTGCGCTCGTTTGTGAGCCTCCGCAAGCGCAATATCCAAGCCGCGCAGGAAGCTGTGCTCGACTCAAAGTCGTACTCCGAAACGGAAGCGATGCAGCTGGGCCTGCTCACGCTTGTCGCGCCGGATACGCAGACGCTGCTCCGCGCTCTCGACGGCAAAACCGTGACCCGCATCAGTGGGAAAACCGTCGTACTGCACACTGCGGGAGCAAAGCTCGTGAGCGCGGACCGTTCGCCGCGCGAGCGGATCCTGGGCCGGCTCATGGATCCCAACATCGCGGTCCTGCTGCTCGTCGGGGGTGCGCTCTTGATCTATCTCGAGTTCAACGCGCCGGGCACGATCATCCCCGGCGCGCTGGGTACCCTGTTCGTGCTGACGGCCCTGTTCGCGCTCAACCTGCTGCCCCTGCACTATGCCGCGATCATGCTGCTCGTCGCCGCGCTGGCATTGTTCATTCTGGAGATTAAAGTCCCGAGCCACGGCATTCTCGCCGCGGTCAGCATCGTGTGCCTGGTTGTCGGGCTCCTGACGCTGGTCGCCGGGCCCATCCCGGAGATGCGGGTACGGTTTGCGACGGCGCTGGGCGTGGGCACGGGCTTTGGGCTCATCACGGCGTACCTCGTCCGGATCGCCATCCGGGCGCGACGCAACAAGGTGCTCACCGGCCCGGCGGCGATGGTGGGCGCGTTAGCGGTTTCGCAGGAACCGCTTGCCCCGCGCGGGCAGGTGCTGGTGCGCGGAGAGCTTTGGTTTGCCGAGTCGGCCGCGCCCGTGCCCGCGGGGGCTGCCGTCAAGGTGACCGGCGTACGGGGGCTTTGCTTGTTCGTCGAGCCCCTCCCTCCAAGGCGGGTGCTCTAGCTCCTGTACACTTCCCCTCAGGCAAGGGGCCTAACCCTCCATGAGCATTATTGGTGCCGTAGCGCTTGCAATCGTCCTGTTTTACCTCGTTTCCTCCATCATCATCCTGCGCGAGTACGAGCGCGGCGTGATTTTTCGCCTGGGCCGCGCCTTGACCCCGCCCAAGGGGCCCGGCGTGATCCTGGTGTTCCGTCCGTTTGACCAGATCGTGCGCATCTCGCTGCGGCAGGAGGTCCTGGAAGTGCCGCCGCAGGATGTGATCACACGCGACAACGTGACCATCAAGGTCAACGCGGTCATCACTTTACGGGTGCTGGACCCGGCGCGCGCGGTCATTGAGGTTTCGAACTACGTGTACCAAACCTCGCAGTTCGCGCAAACCACCCTGCGCTCAGTGCTGGGCGAGGTCGACCTCGACGGGCTGCTGTCGCACCGCGACATGCTGAACCAGCGGATCCAGTCCATCATCGACACCCGCACGGAGCCGTGGGGCGTCAAGGTGGTCAGCGTCGAAGTGAAGCAGGTGGACCTGCCGGAGTCGATGCTGCGCGCCATGGCGCGGCAAGCCGAGGCGGAGCGGGAAAAGCGCTCCAAGATCATCAACGCGGACGGCGAATACGAAGCGGCGCAGCGGCTGGTGGACGCGGCCAAGCTGCTGGCCGAGCAGCCCACCACCCTGCAGCTGCGCTACCTGCAAACGCTCAAGGACATCGGCAACGAGAAAAACACGACGATCATCTTTCCTCTGCCTATTGAAATGCTTTCGCTGCTCGGCCGCTCAGTCGGCGCGGGGCCGGCGGGCGCGGGGCCTGTCGCCGACCCGGTCGTGGGCGGCCCAAGGACGATGACGCATGAGACCGACACTGGAGCGTAATTCGCGATGGTCCAGCGAGGACAAAGAGCCGCGGGACGTAGTTCTGGGCGCGCCGGCACTCCTGGGCATCTTCTTCGCGGTCGCGCTGGTGTGCGCGGTCTGCTTTGGCTGGGGCTTTTCGCGAGGGCACGGGTGGTTGGGCTTGGATCAGAAAGCTTCCGCCCACAGCGCCCCGCCGGAGCCGAAGCCGCCGGTCGGGGGCGTGGCGCTCGCGCCGGCTGCAACCAAGCCCGCGCCCGGCATTGTTCGCGCGCCTGAGGCCCCCGACGCAGCGCCGTCGGCAAGCTGGAGTGCCGCGCATGGCGAAGATGAAACCGCTGCTGAAGCGCCGCCCTCCGCGAATCTGATGGTCCAGATCGCCGCCGTAACTCGGGGCGCGGACGCGGAAACACTAGCGAGAGCGCTGCGGCGCGACGGTTTCGCCGCAGTGGTGCGCACGTCTAAAACCGATCGCTTGTTTCACGTGCAGCTGGGCCCATTCCCAACCCTGGCGTCGGCCAGGGCCATGCGCGCGCGGCTCACGGACGGTGGCTACAACGCATTCATCAAGCCGTAACTGTTTCCGCCGGGAGCGCGGAGGCAATAGCCTCACGGACAGCTTCCTTGAGCGCGTCGCGCGTGGGAAAGTCGCTTGGCGACAGCGGCGGGTGGAAGATCACGTCCACCGTGCCGCCACGCAACTTCAGCGCTCCCTTCGGCAGCAACGTGCCCGTCCCCGCCAGCGTGACCGGGACCACAGGGACGCCGCACTGTTTTGCCAGGAAAAACGGGCCTTTCTTAAATGGCAGCAGCCGGCCGTCCGGCGAGCGGGTACCTTCCGCGAAAATTGTGAGCGAAACGCCGGAGCCGAGCACCCGGGCTGCTTCGGCGAGCGAGTGTTTCGCGTCCTCGACCGAGCCGGAGCGGGCTACGGGCACAAATCCTGCGAGCCGCATGCCCCAGCCGAGCAGCGGGATCCGCAGCAGTTCCTGCTTGATGAGCATCGCGGTGCGGCGCGGCACGAGCACGGCGGCCAGCAGCGGCGGGTCGAGGTTGGAAGCGTGGTTGGACAGGAACAGGTATGGCTGGCCCGGCGTGAGAGGCTGCCGGTAGCGGGAGCGGGCACGCACCCCGGCCACGCGCAAGCCCAGAGCCCCGGCCGCCACGCCCCAGCGGTACAGCTGGTCCGCATTGCCGGTGAGCACGGTCCAGGGCAGGAAGATGAGCCCAACCGGGATGGCCAGCACAGCCCAGGCACCAAGCAGAACCGCGGCGCGCAGCATTACCGCTCACACAAGGCAGCGAGGCGCGCGGGCAGCTTTTCGTAAATGCCGTCGAAGCCGCCATTGGATAGGATCGCGACCACGTCGCCCTCCGCGAGCTCGGGGGCAATGGCGTCCACGATGTCGTCGGCGTGCGCGTACATAGCGGCCTCGTGCCCGGCGTCCGCCAGCGCAAGCACCACCTGCTCGGGGTGGAGGCGCTCGGGCTCGGGGATGTTTTCCTGCTTAAAAACGCCCGCGAGCACGATGCGGTCGGCGAGGGCGAGGCTTTCGACCAGCTCGCGCTCGAAGACATTGCGGCGCAGGGTGTTGGAGCGGGGTTCAAGCACGGCCCACAGACGGCCCTTTGAGTAGGCGGAGCGCAGAGCGCGGAGGGTTTCGCGGATCGCGGTGGGGTGGTGCGCGAAGTCGTCGATTACAGTAATTCCGTTGACGACAGCGCGGATTTCGAGCCGGCGCTTGACGCTCTGGAAGCTCCCGAGCGCCTGCTCGATCGCCTCGGCGGGGATGCCCTGCCCCCCCGCGAGCGCGGCGGCCGCGGTGGCGTTCAGGGCGTTGTGCTCCCCGGCCATCGGCAAACGCAGCTGCGCCCAGGGCTCGCCGGCACGGTGAAGGGTCCACGCGGTCGTGCCTTCGCGCTGCTCCAGGGCGTTTACACGCCAGTACGCATCGAGGCCAAAGCCGTACAACTCGACCGGGCAAAAGGCTTTTGCGACGCACTCCCGCACATGCGGCGCGCCCTCAAAGGCCACGATACGGCCGCGCCGCGGGACGAGGTTGACTAGGCGCTTGAAGGCGGTCTTGACCGCGTCGAGATCGCTGTAAATGTCGGCGTGGTCGAACTCGACGTGCGTGAGGATAAGCGCGTCGGGGTGGTAGTGCATAAACTTGGGACCCTTGTCGAAGAAAGCCGTGTCGTACTCGTCGCCTTCGAGGATGAAGTCGCGGCTCGATCGCAGCTGAAAGCTGGAGCTGAAGTTTTCGGCGACGCCGCCGATGAGAAAAGAAGGTTCGCGCCCCGCAACCTGGTAGATCCACGCAAGCATGCTGGTCGTCGTGGTTTTGCCGTGGGTCCCGGCAACAACCAGCGATTCGCGACCGTTGAGGAACTCTTCTTGAACCAGCTGCGCCATGGAGGTGAACGGGATGCGCGCGTCGAGCACGGCTTCGAGCTCCGGGTTGCCGCGCGAGATGGCATTGCCGACAACAACGAGATCGGGCCGGGGATCGAGGTTGCGCGCGCCGAAAGGCTCGGCGACCGGGATCGCGAGCGAGCGCAGGAGGTCCGACATGGGCGGGTAGGCGGCCTGGTCCGAACCGGTGACGCGGTGGCCCCCGAGCTGGAGGAGCCCGGCGAGCGAAGCCATGGCCGTGCCGCAGATGCCAAGGAGGTGGATGTGTTTCGGTTCCATTGCTGTGTGCCTTTAGCTTCGCATACGCACGGCGGGCGCGCGGAGCGCGAGCATCGCTTTGCTGTCCGTGGCGGTAAGCGCTGCCTCCACGCCAAACGGCAGGGTCACGTTGGCGCGCGAAACATGGCCGGAGCGCAGGCCGACGGCGACCGGCCCCGGAAAGTCGCTAAGCGCGTGCAGAATCGCCGCCTCAAGCAGCCCAGACGGCGCGCCGGGCGAGTGGCAGTCCAGCATTTCGCCGAACACGATGCCCGCGACACCCCGGAGCTTTCCCGCAAGCGCGAGCTGGCGAAGCATGCGGTCGATCTGGTAAGGCTTTGCGCCGACGTCTTCCAGAAAGAGCAGCTTGCCTTCCGTCGCGGGCGCATACGGGGTTCCGAGCGAGGCGGTAAGAATCGACAAACAACCGCCGTACAGGATTCCCTGCGCTGTGCCGGGCCGCAGCGCGCGCAGGCCCTCGGGAGCGCCATAGGTGTAGGTTTCGCCGCTCAGAACAGCGCGAAAGCTCGCTTCGTCCACACCGTCCGCGCGGGACCAGTCGCCCGCGAGCAGGGGGGCATGGAAGCTTACGAGGCCGGTTTGGTCCAGCAGCCAGGTCTGGAGCGCGGTCATGTCGCTATAGCCGAACAGCGGCTTGGGGTGGGCGCGAATGAGATCGAGGTCCAGCCCGGGCAGCAGGTAGTTGCACCCATAGCCGCCGCGCGTGCACTGGATCGCGTCGACCTCCGGATCGGCAAAGGCGGCGTGAAGATCGGCCAAGCGGTCAGCGGCGGGGGCGCTGAAATACGGAGCGTGCCGGTCGCGCGCGTGCGGTTGAAAACGGAGCTGCCAGCCCCGCGCTTCGAGCACGGCCACGCCCGCATCGATGCGCTCCTGCCGGGCGCTGGAAGCGGGCGCGACTACGGCAACTACCGGGCGCGCCGGGAGGGCGAGCGGGAGCCTCACGGCAGAAATGCCCGGCCGATCGCGATGAGCTCCGCAGGGCCGGTCAGCTCCATCTCAGCTCCATCGCCGGCCCAGGAGACCGTCTGCGTTCCGCCCGGCGCGTGAACCCGGAGCGTGCGCTCGCAGCCGTGGAGCAGCATGGCCGCCGCCGCACAAGCGCAGGTGCCGGTGCCGGAGGAAGTGGTAGGACCCACCCCGCGCTCGAAGATGCGGATCGCGATCTCGCCCGGCGCGAGGACTTGCACAAACTCCACGTTGGTTTGCGCCGGGAACCGCGGGTGGAAGCAGAGGGCGCGGCCCAGGGTCTGCCAGTCCTGCCCGCAGGCGCGGAAGCTCCCGTCGTCCACGCGGACGACGAAGTGCGGATTGCCGGTCGAAACCACCGCGCCCTCGACCAGGATCGCGTCTTCATCCAGCGCGACAGACGCGGGCCGGACCTGCGGGATACCCATGGACGAACGGAGGGTCATGCGTGAGCCTTCGCGCTGCTCCAACACACACACCCGCTCGCCCGCGTCAGTCAGGAGCGTAAAGCGCTCCCCGGGCCCGGCCTGTTTGGTGTAGGCCATCCAGGCGGCGACGCAACGCGTGCCGTTGCCGCTGATCTCCGCGACCCCGCCATCCGCGTTGCGAAGCCGGATCGTGCCGGAACGTTCGCCGGTCCACTGCAGGAACTCGACCCCATCCGCGCCCACGCCGGTCGAGCGCGCGCACAGGGCGATGGCGAGCGCGCGCTCGTCCGGCAGGCCGGGGGCATTCTCAACGACGTTCTCGACGACGTTTTCGACCACTAGGAAATCGTTGCCGCAAGCGTGGGCTTTCGCGTACTGGAGCATCCCGTCCACTCTAAAACACCCGGCGTTCGGTGGACTCGTAGATGCGCGCGCAAGGCTGGCCCGTAGAGCAGATCACGTCGAGCTCCTGGAGGCCCTGCGGGTGCGCCTCCACCGCCCGCGCCACCGCGTCCCCATCGAGCGCGACGACGAACCGGGCCGAGCGCGCGGGGTCCTGGAGCGCGTGCTGCCACAGGAGCCAGTCGGAGTCGTTGACCGTGCGCCGGAGCGGGATGCCGGCCTGCTGCACCGCACCCACGTGGTCGGAGGTGTACATGAGGATGAGCCCGGCGGGCGGCAGATCCTCAAGTGCGTGAGCCAGGCTGGTTTCAAACGGGATGCGGGTGCGGGAGTTCACGCGGGCCTCCCCCAGCACCAGCGGGCGCTCGTGGGCGAGCACGGCGTCGTTCGCAACGAACAGGGTCGCGGCCCCTAACGCGGCATACGGGAGCGCCCGGCGGAACCGGGGACGCAGCCGGTCCGCCGCCGCGAAGACCAGCCACGCGAGGCTCAGAGCGAAGGCAGGGAGCATTTCGATCCCGTACCGGGTGTTGTACCAGCCGTGCGGGTACCAGATAGGGATAAACAGCGGCACCGACCCGTACGCGATTGAATAAGCGTAGAACGGCATGGGCATCCAGAACAGAGCCAGTGCCGCGAGCATGCCCCGCCGTGCGCGCAAGGCCAGGGCAGCCCCGGTACCGGCCAGCGCGAGCAGCACGTCGGTCATCCAACGGACGGTCGCGTTTAGCTCCGCGGCCTTGGCGTAATACAGCAGCGCGATATTCATGCGGTGCCAGCCGGGGTAGTGGCCGGGGCCGTGGGCGCTGGTTTTGGCGTCGATGGCGCGCGCGGAGTAGGGCCCGCGCATAAAGTCCAGCGGGTCCCCGAACTGCCTGGCATTGTAGGCAAGCCAGATGAGCGGCGCGGCCAGCAGGATAGCCGTGCACAGCACAAACGCGCCGCCCGAGCGCTCGCGAAACGCGCCCGAGCGAAACGTATTCCAGGCGAGAAAGCACCAGGCCAGCGCCGTGAAAACCCACCCGTCGTAGCGCGTAAATACCGCCGCGGCCAATACCAGCGCGGCAAAAAGGAGCGTGCGACTGAGGACGCGCTCGCGAGCTGCGGTGGGCGGCAGGTGCGAGGCGAGGCCGTGCTCGGTGACGAACACGGCGGCCCACACCATCTCAGCCAGAAAGATGGGCTCGGTCATGGCCGTGGTTTGCAGGTACAAGAGGCCGGGATTGAGCGCGAAAAACACGGCCGCAAGCAGCGCGAACGAGGCAGGCAAGCCCAGGCGCGCAAGCCGGTACATGCCCGCCGCGCCCAGGATGTACGCGAGCATGGACGGCGGGGCGCCCGCAAGCCCCGTCTGCCACAAGCGCATGCTTTGCGCGAACGGATACGTGAGGAGGTGCGGCAAGGGCAGCCACACCGAGCCGAGCTGCCGGAAGCCGGGGTACAGCGAGTCGCCCAGCCGCCGCGCAATGTGCAGGTGCGCCACCGCGTCGCCGTACAGCAGAAGCATGCCGTGTCGGGTGCAGTAGAGCAGCGCCAGCAGCGACAAAATGGCCGCGACGCAGCCGACAAGCTTCGTTTCTTCCCGCACCGTGGAGGCGAGCGGGCCGCTACTCGAGGTGGGAAAGGGCACGGAGTTCTTGGACGCGGTCTTCAATCTCTTCGCGGGTAAGCTCCTGCACGCGCTCGGTCCCAAAACGCTCGCACGCAAACGAGCCCAGGGCCGCGCCGTAAAACATGGCCTTGCGCCAGTTTGTGGGCGTCACCAGGCCGGTTTCGGCAAGCGAGCCGAAAAAGCCGCCGGCAAAGGAGTCACCCGCGCCGGTAGGGTCGACGACCTCGGGAAGCAGCACGGCGGGCGCGCGAAAAGCCACGGTCTGCGGGTCGGGCTGGCCGGGGAAGGACCCCTCGCTGAAAAAAGCGGTCGCGCCATACTCGCCGTGCTTCACGATGAGGCTCTTGGGCCCGAGCGCGAGAATCTTTTCCGCGGCCCGCCGCAGATTCGTTTCCCCCGCGAGCAGGCGCGCTTCGCCGTCGTTGATGATCAGCGTATCGAGCCCCTCAAGAACGCGGAGCAGCTTTTCGCGCGCGCCAGTAATCCAGAAGTTCATGGTGTCGCCGCACACCATGCGCACATCCGGCAGCTGCGCGCGAACCCGCGCCTGCAGCACGGGGTCGATGTTGGCCAGAAACAGGTATTCCGAGTCGCGATACGCGTCAGGCAGCTTCGGGTTGAAGTCCTGAAAGACGTTGAGCTGCGTGTCGAGCGTCGTGGCATTGTTTAGATCTTCGAGATACGCCCCGCGCCAGAAAAAGCTCTTGCCCGCGACATGCTCGATGCCGCGCGTGTCGATGCCGTGGCTCGTAAAAACCTGCTCCTCCGCAGGGCCGAAGTCCTCGCCGACCACCGCGACGACGCGAACCTGGGTGAAAAACGAAGCGGCCAGCGCGAAGTGGGTCGCCGCACCGCCCAGCACGCGGTCGCGCTTGCCGGAAGGGCTCTCGATACCGTCAAACGCGACACTGCCGACGACCAGGATGCTCATAGAACCTCTCGTTTCTTAACTCATCGTAGTGATCAAGAGAACACTACTCTTCTTCGTCCTGCCCATCGTCTTCACGATCCCAATATTGAAAGTACTTCTTTGCATTGGTCCAGACACCACGTTGAAGGTTCAACCTAGGTTCTGAAATTGCGATAGACACAGCTTCCATGACATTTAAAGCAGCGCCGACGCTCAAGTTATTGATTGAAGCCGTATCGGTAGAAAGCGTGTTTTTACCGGTCACCCACTGGGTTCCGAACCATGAAAAGCGATCCCACCTCTCCGACAAATGATCTCGCTTATGAGCTTTGAGACGTTTGAATAGACGGTCGTCTCCACCACCGGTCTGACCCACGTAGACCAGCTGATAATCAGCATAGAGGGCATAAATTCCACGTTGCATTCGAAAATCGACAGGAATTGACTTCTTACTGCGACGGGCAGCACCGAGGAGTGTGCCCGGATTCCCGACGCCTGGCTTGCCCCAGCACACGTGGTCAATCGTCCAATGCAGGCCGTAGCTCTTAATCATTGCGCCTCGAAGATGAACACTCGGTTGTGGCTTGCCGCACTGTGCACACCTTGCTTACAGGTATGGGCCGAACAGGAGTGCGAGCTTTTCGCGCGTGGCCGCGGGGATCTGGTCGCGGCTGGTCATAATGGCGTGCTCCGCGGCATGCGCGCACTTGCAGGCGCGGTCGCGCGGCAGCAGGTTCACGGCAGAGCGCACCACACGGCAGGCGTTCGCGGTGTTTTGGTGGATCACCGCGACTACCTGCTCAACGGTCACGTCATCGTGGCCTTCGCGCCAACAGTCGTAGTCGGTCACCATGGCGAGGGTCGCATAGCAAATCCCGGCTTCGCGCGCGAGCTTGGCTTCCTGCAGGTTGGTCATGCCGATGATGTCCGCGCCCCAGGAGCGGTACAGGTTCGACTCAGCGCGGGTGGAGAACTGCGGGCCTTCCATGCACACATACGTGCCGCCCAGCTTGCCGGTCACGCCCGCTTCTTGACACGCCCCTTCCAAAGCCTTTGCGACCTCCGCGCAGATCGGATCGCCGAACGCGACGTGGCCCACGATGCCGTCGCCAAAGAAGGTCGCTTTACGGTCGAAGGTGCGGTCGATGAACTGGTCGGGGATGACGAAGTCCGTAGGCTTGTGCTCTTCCTTGAGCGAGCCCACGGCGGAAACGGAAAGAATCTGCCTAACGCCGACCGCCTTAAGCGCGTAAATATTGGCGCGGAACGGGAGTTCGCTCGGCAGCAGCCGATGGCCCTTGCCGTGGCGCGCGAGAAACGCCACCCGGCGGCCGTCCAGCGTACCGAGCACGAGCGGGTCGCTCGGGTCGCCCCATGGGGTTTCGACGCGCTCTTCGCGCACGTCCGTAAGGCCGGGCATCGAGTACAAGCCGCTGCCGCCGATAATGCCGATCTCCGCCTTTTGCTGCAACCTGCTCTCCTTCGAGTCCCGGCCTAGTATACCCGCCGCATTGCCGCGAGATAGCCGCGCAAGGGCGCGCTCAACTCGCTTTGCGGCCTCCTTGCCGCAGCGCCCGAGCCGTTTTGCGCGTCCAGCATAGACCGCATCACCTCGCGCGCCAAGGGGACCGGCAGCGTATCGCTTATGAAGACATAGCGGTCCTGCTGGAGCACCAGCACGGGGCCTTCCTCGGTCGAGTACACCCCGTCCTCGTCCTCGCGCAGGCGCTTGTAGCGCTTACTCAGGCTGCCTCGGTACACAAACGCGAACCGCGCGGCGGCAAGGGGCGTCTTCCAGTGCGACAGGTACACCAGCGCGATCGAGCCCGGGTCGTTCTTCGCGGCCTCGGTCGTTGCCGCGCGCGCCTGCGCGGCGTAGTACAGGCCGCCGTCCCAGGCCAGGGCGGCGTCCGCGCCCGCGCCCTTGTCGCCCAGCACTTCACCCAGCATCCTGACGTCCAACGCACCCATCGCGCCCACGTCATACGGCGCCCAGTCCCGGTCCAGCAGCGGATGGAGGTCGGGCATCGCAAGCAGCGGCGGCTTCACCCCACGCTCGTAGCCCTCCGGATGCAGGATCTCCCAGCTGGTGCTTGGCGGGCGGTTCAAAATATCGGCAAACGCCCCTTGCGTGCCTTTCGCCTTGAGCACCTTCTGCTCAAACTCCAGGCCCTCCTGGTACGGAAACAACAGCGAATCCCGCAGCACCAGGGGCGCGCTCGCCAGCACGGGCGAGTCGGCATCGTTGCCGCTGCCCAGCTGCTGCGGGCCAATGTCAGGCAGGGTGCGCAGGGTTTGGCCCTTGCCGTTCAATCCCCAGTCCAGGTAGGCGACCATGGCCTGGCCCTCGAGCACGGCCTCACGCGCGGTGTCCACCTCATCCGTGCGGATATGCTCGCGGTCTTCCGCCACGTTGCGCGCCGTCTGGTCGGACGCGGTGTTCTCCCATTTCTCCAGGTCGACCCCGCGCGCGCGTTCGTACTGGTCCTGGAGCGCGTGGCACAGCTCATGCGCCAGCACCGGCTTTTGCGTGTCCGCGTCCACCCAGTCCAGCAGGTTCACGGTTTGCGTCTTGGGGTCGTAAAAACCGGCGATCTGCTCGCCCAACAGCTTGAGCAGAAACGGCCGCAGCGCAAACCCGCGCGGCAGCAGGCCAAACTTTTCGAGCACGATGGCCGAGCGCTCAATCCGCGCCGTGTCCTTGTCCTCGTCCATCTTTTCTTTGAGGAATGCAACCACCTGCTCCCGCGTCAGCAGCTTGCGCTTCACCTTGTGGCGCGCGGGCAGGCCGGTGTCCCGCGCGTCGAAGCGCAGGATCGCGTCGACCGAGCGGAACAGCTCGGCGGCCTGCGCGGCGCTGATGCGCCCCTGCTGCGCTTGCGCCGGGGCCAGGGTCGAAGCAAAAAGCAAAGCGGCGAGGGATACAAACCGGACGGGCAGGTGCATAGGTTCTTCCCCGATGGTAGCGCGGCGCGCTCCTATAATCGATGGGGAGCCTCCCTATGAACGAAGCCGTTTCCATCGCCGAGGAGCCGCTGACCGCGCTGGCCGAAGCGCTCCGGCCCTCATCGCCGGCCGCCTTTGCCGGGGCGCAAACCGCCGCGGCCTACACCAGCCCCGCAAGTGAGCTCCATGCGCTCACCGGCAGCGTCGGCATGTACGACGCCGGATGGCTCACGCGCTTCCGCATCACCGGTGAGGACCGGGTGCGGTGGCTCAACGGCATGGTAACCAACACGGTCCGGGATCTCGCTCCGGGGCAGGTGAACTATACATTTCTGCTCAACGCGCAAGGGCGCATCCAGGGCGACGGCGACGTGTACGCCACGCCCGCGGCGCTCCTGTTCGCGACCGATCGCGCCCAGGCACCCCGCCTCGCTGCCCATCTGGACCGCTTCATCATCATGGACGACGTGGAGCTCACGCCCGAGCAGGGTGTGTCTGCGATCGGGCTCGCCGGGCCGCGCGCGGCGCAAGCACTGGCCGAAGCCGGATTCGCTGCCCCGCCGCCGGGCGCATTTGTTGAAAGCCAAACCGCGCTGCTCGCGCACACCCGCTCGGATATGTACACCCTGTGGGTCGCGGACCTGGACGTAGTCAGTTGGTGGGAGCGGCTCGGGCAAGCCGGCGCGACCCCCTGCGGGGTCCAAGCCGTGGAGGCGCTGCGAGTCCTCGCCGGCATCCCGCGCTATGGGGCCGACATCCACGATAAAAGCCTTGCGCAGGAAACCGGGCAAACGCGCGCGCTCAACTTCAACAAGGGCTGCTATCTAGGGCAGGAGATTGTGGAGCGCATCCGCTCGCGCGCAACCGTGCACCGGGCGCTGCGGGCGTTTCGGCTGGAAGGCGCGGTTCCCGCGCCCGGCGTGTCTTTATTCGCCCCCGGCAAACCCGATGCCCCTGCCGGAGAACTTACCAGCATCACACCAGTGGAGCTGCCGGAGTTACAGGGTACGTACGCCCTGGGCACCGTGCGCGCCGAGGCCGCGGAAGCGCCTTTGATTTACGAGGGCGGCACAGCCCAGGCTTTGCCGCGCTCTCCGCTCCAAACTCCTGGAAAGGATTCCTAAGATCATGCCCGAACAGCCGCCTGCATTCGTTGTCGTCGACAAGCGCAAGTTCACCGCGGAAGGGGAGCGCCGGGAGGACGCGACTCCCGAACCGGAAGCCTCCTCTAAAATCGTGACCATGCCCCCGCGCACCCCCGAAGCCGCAGAAAACGCGACCCATGCCGCGGACGACCTCCTCGACGAGGACATGGCCGGGGCGCTTACAGGGACCGACAGCGCGGCGTTTGCACCGGATGAGCCGGGCGGCGAACTTGATGACGAGTTCGGATTAGCCGGGGTCGAGGATGAGCCCATAGGCGAGCCGCGCTCCGACGCCGAAACCGCCGCGCAAACCGAGGCCTACCAGCAGACCAGCCGCGAGCTCGACTCCATGCTCAAGGAGGCGAACCCCGGCGCGCAGCAGCCCGGCGCAGTCTCCTTCGACCACGTCATTCAGAGCTTTTACTTATCGGCCATCATGGCCATGGGCGCAGGCACGGAGCCGGGGCAACAACCGCGGATCGACATCCTGGGGGCGCGGCAGGCCATCGACATGCTCGCGGTGCTTGAGGAAAAAACGCGCGGCAACCTCCTTCCGCAGGAGCAGCAGCTCCTGCAGGGCATTATGTTTGAGCTGCGCATGATGTTTATGGAGCTCACCAACGCGATCAGCCGCCAGGCGCACCAGCCGGCTCCCGGCACGGTTCCCGGCGGAGGGCTCCGCTAGCCGATGCCGGCGGCCGTCATCACCGTGCTGGGTTCGGGCACCAGCATGGGCGTACCCATCCTGGGCTGCGGGTGCGCCACCTGCACCTCCGCCGATCCGCGTGACAACCGTACCCGGCCGTCCATTGCCATCACTTGGGAGCCGGGGCACCGGGTGCTCATCGACACCGGCCCGGAGTTCCGGATGCAGGCTTTGCGCGAGGACATCCGTAGTGTGGATGCTGTGCTCTACACCCATCCGCACGCCGACCACATCCTGGGCCTCGACGACCTGCGCCCGCTCACCTTCCGGCACCCGGCGGAGCACCTTCCCTTGTACGCCGACGACCCGACCGCGCGCGTCCTGGAACGCATCTTCGACTACACCTTTTCGCCCGGCTCCCCTTACCCCAACAAAGCCCGGGTCGCGCTCCAGCGCATCGGCGGCACGGACACGGTCACGGTCGCGGGCGAGCGGTTCCGGCGCATCCCCCTGCTCCATGGCACGCTGCCCATCGCGGGCTACCGCTTCGGCTCGGCCGCTTATCTGACCGACATGAGCGACATTCCGGAAGAAAGCCTCCCCCTTCTGCGCGGGCTCGATGTGGTGATCCTGGACGCCTTGCGCTGGGAGCCCCACCCCAGCCACGCCAATATCGAAGAGGCTCTGGCGTGGGTAGCCCGCTTGGGCGCGCGCTGCGCCTTTTTCACCCATATGTCGCACGAGCTCAAGGCCGCGGAAGCCGAAGCCAAGCTCCCCGCGCATGTGCGCCTCGCCTATGACGGGCTGCGGATCCCGTTCGAGCTTTGACGATGCAGGTCTTTCGCGCCACCGGGGAAATCCCGCCCGACTGGGGCCCAAGCGTGGCCGCCATCGGCAACTTCGACGGCGTCCACTGGGGCCACCGCGCCATCCTGCGCGATGTATCCCTCCAGGCCCAGGAAAAGCGGGCGCGCGCCGTGGTGGTCACCTTTGAGCCGCACCCGCTGCGTGTGCTGCGCCCGGCAAAAGCGCCGCTGCTGATTACGCCGCTCCCTGAAAAACTGGAGCTGCTGGCCGCGACAGGCGTGGATGCAACTTTGGTCCTGCCATTTACCGATACGTTCGCTCAGCAAAGCGCGCGCGAGTTCGCGCAAACCGTCCTGTACCGGGCCCTGCGCGCCGTCGCCGTGCACGAGGGCGACAGCTTCCGCTTCGGCTACCGGGCGCACGCGGGCGTGGAGCAGCTGCGCTCGCTCGGCGCGGAGCTTGACTTTTCCGTAGCCGCCCACGGGCTGCTGCAGCGGCGGGGCTTTCCCGTATCCTCAACCCAAATTCGCTCGCTCATCGCCGAAGGCCGGGTGGCGCACGCCCGCACCCTGCTCGGGCGGCCGTTCGCGATTCGCTCCACCCCCGCGCGCGGGCGCGGCATCGGCAGCAAGCTGCTGGTGCCCACCGTGAACCTCGCGCCGTACCCGGAGCTCAAGCCCGCCCACGGCGTGTATGTCACGCGCCTCCGGGTCGGCGACCGCGTCTTCCAGGCCATCACCAATGCCGGCAACCGCCCCACCTTCGGCGAGGACTCCTACGCGATCGAGTCGCACCTGCTCGATTTCGAGCCGGCTCTTGAGCCCATGGACCTGACCGAGTCGACCCCGCTCGAGGTCACCTTCCTGCACTACCTGCGCGGCGAGCAACGCTTCCCTTCGCCCGAAGCGCTTCGCGAACAGATCGGGCGCGACGTAGCCCGGGCCCGGCATTACCATGCCCTCGCCGCCCGGCTCGCGCACCGCTGCTAAACTGGAGTTTCGGGACCCTCCACCTATGTTTGAAACTCTGCAGGAAAAGCTCCAGCGCGCCTTTAAGAACCTGCGCGGCCTAGGCGTCGTTAGCGAAGAAAACATCAACGACGCGCTGCGCGAGATTCGCCTCGCCCTGCTTGAAGCCGACGTCAACCTCGCGGTCGTCCGGGAGCTGATCGAGCACATCCGCGTCAAAGCCTTGGGCCA
This sequence comes from Acidobacteriaceae bacterium, assembly GCA_965218545.1. Taxonomy (GTDB): domain Bacteria; phylum Acidobacteriota; class Terriglobia; order Terriglobales; family Acidobacteriaceae; genus EB88. Next base: position 249,963 of record CBDCLB010000005.1, read on the forward strand.
GGAAGTCATGACCGCGCTCTCGCCCACCGAGCAGGTCATCAAGATCGTGCGCGACGAGCTGGTCGCGCTGCTCGGCAAGGACACCGCGCGCTTCCAGTTCGCCTCACGGCCGCCGACCGTGATTCTGATGGCGGGACTTCAAGGCTCGGGCAAGACCACCACCAGCGGCAAGCTTGCGGCCTGGCTGCAAAAAGGCGGGCACCGCCCACTGCTCGTTTCCGTGGACGTGTACCGCCCGGCCGCGCGGCAGCAGCTCAAGGTGGTCGCGCAGTCCATCAAAGCCAACCTGTACGAGGGCGACACGCGCGGCGAGCCCGCCGGGCCCGCGCTGGTCGAGCGCCTCGCCAAAGAAGCCCGGCGCGAGGCCGTGAACTCCGGCTGCGACACCCTGATCGTCGATACGGCGGGCCGCCTCGGCATCGACGAAAGCATGATGGACGAGATGGCGATGCTCAAGCAGCAGCTCGCCCCCCAGGAGATCCTGTTTGTCGCCGACGCCATGACCGGGCAGGACGCCGTGCGCTCGGCCGAGGCTTTCCACAAGCGGCTCGCCCTCACCGGCACCGTGCTCACCAAAATGGACGGCGACGCGCGCGGCGGCGCGGCCTTGTCCATCCGACATATTACCGGCCAGCCGGTCAAGTTCCTCGGCACAGGCGAAAAGCCCGACGCCTTTGAGGCCTTCCACCCGGACCGCATCGTCAGCCGCCTGCTGGGCATGGGCGACATGATGACGCTCATCGAGCGGGCGGAAGCGACACTCGACCGGAAAAAGTCCGAGGACTTCGCCCGAAAGGCGCTCTCGGGCGACGGGTTTTCGCTTGAAGACTTTCGCGACCAGCTCCGCCAGATCCGCAAGCTCGGCTCGCTGCAGTCGATTATCAAAATGCTGCCCTCGGTCGGCCCCTTCCAAGGCATGCAGCAGATGGCCGATCAGGTGGATGAAAAGCAGTTTGTGCGCGTGGAGGCGATCATCAACTCCATGACCAAGCGCGAGCGCAACAACCACGAGATGATCTCCGGCTCGCGCCGCAAACGCATCGCCGACGGCTCGGGCACCACCGTGCAGGAGGTAAACGCGCTCCTGAAGCAGTACGCGCAGATGCGCAAGCTGTTCAAGGGCATGGGCAAGGGCGGCGGTGCCGCGATGCAGCGCCGCGCCATGAGCATGCTGGGGGGCATGCGGGGCCGGTAAACCGCTTTCGCGGCTAGCGGTCACTTCGTGACGGGTATTTGTTGGAGACGTGGCCCTCCCGTTAGTCGGGGTCAGCATGGTCGGGCCGCGACCAACGGGAGCGCCACGCGAAGCCGAGAACACGCCACGAAGTGGCCGCCAGCCGCGCAGGCGGTTTTGGAGTTGCTATGTCCCTACAAACCCGCCTCGACGTCATCACCGAACGCACCCGCTCGCTCGTGCAGCCCGAGCGCTTGGAACCAAGTGAGCGGTTCGTGGCAGAGCTGTTCGCCTCCGGCATGCAAGAGCGCATCCTGCCCGTCGGCGCGCAAGCGCCGTCTTTTGCGCTTGGGGACGCGAGCGGCCGCCCAGTTCGCTCGGAAGATCTCCTGGCGCTGGGCCCACTTGTCATCGACTTTTTTCGCGGACGCTGGTGTTCCTACTGCGTCAATGAGCTGGAAGCCTGGTCTGCCCTGTATGCCGAGGTGCGGTCGCGCGGCGCTCTGCTGATCGGGATCTCCCCGCAAACACCGCGCCAAAACGAGTTCACCCGGGAGCAGCACGGGGTGCCCTTCCCGGTTCTGGCCGACCCGGGCGCGGCGGTGGCCGCAGAGTTCGGGCTGGTGTACGAGGTGCCCGCCTCCCTCCAGCGCTACTACCGTTCTATCCTGGTCAACATTCCATTCATGAACGGCGAGGGCAGCTACCGTCTCCCCCTGCCCGCGACCTATGTGCTCGCGCAGAACGGCACCGTTTTGTTTGCCCAGGCGCACGCCGACTTCCGTGTCCGCCCCGAGCCCGCGGAGGTTTTAGCCGCGCTTCCCCAGTAAACAGGGGACAAGCGAGCGGTCGCTGGGATACAACATGGGGGTGCGCGACAAACCCCAGCTCCCATCCGGAACGCCCCTTCCGCACCGCCGGGCTATTTTGCGCTTCGCGGCGATCGCCGCCGCAGCCTCCGCGGCTCCGGGCGGCGCGCAGTCGCATACCACGCCAGGACCCCCGCTCTCCGGGCTAGCGCCGGGCTCAGCGCAGGGCTGGCTCAACGTGCAAGAGCACGGGGCCGCGGGCGACGGCAAAGCCCTGGACTCTCCCGCCATCAACCGGGCCATCGCGCTTGCCGCGAAAAACGGCGGCGGCACCGTGTATTTTCCCGCCGGCGTGTACCGCTGCTTTTCCCTGCACCTGGCCAGCTATGTTTCGCTTTACCTCGACGCGGGCGCGACCCTCCTCGCAGCCGACACCCCGCTCGAAGGCACCCCAAGCGGCGGCTACGATGCGGCCGAACCCCAGGACCCAGCCTTCGAGGCCTACCAGGACTACGGCCACAATCACTGGCACAACTCCCTGCTCTGGGGCGAAGGCATCCATGACATTGCCATTCTCGGTCCCGGCCTGATCTGGGGCAAGGGCCTGAGCCGCGATACTTCTACCAGCATGGGCTTGCCCGACAGCACCAAGCCCGGCGTCGGCAATAAGGCCATTGCCCTGAAAAACTGCCGCAACGTCCTCCTGCGCGACTTTTCCATCCTGCAAGGCGGCTGGTTCGGCATTCTCGCGACCGGCGTCGACAACCTCACGATCGACAATCTCAGGATCGACACCAACCGCGACGGCATGGACCTGGACTGCTGCCGCAACGTCCGGGTCTCCAACTGCACCGTGAACTCGCCCTGGGACGACGGCATCTGCCCCAAGAGCAGCTTCGCGCTCGGCTACCCGCGGGCGACCGAAAACATGACGATCGCGAACTGCTTTGTCACCGGCGGCTACCAGCTGGGCTCCGTGCTCGACGGCACATGGAAGCCGATGCCCGCGTCCTTTGCCAACCGCCGCACCGGGCGCATCAAGTGCGGGACCGAATCCAACGGCGGGTTCCTGAACATCACGATCAGCAACTGCGTCTTTGAAAGCTCCCGCGGGCTGGCGCTCGAAACAGTCGATGGCGCGCGCTGCGAAGACATCACCTTTACCGGCATCGCCATGCGCGACATCGCGCAGGCACCGCTGTTTCTCAGGCTCGGCAAGCGCATGCGCGGCCCAGCGGGTGTGCCGGTCGGCACCTTGCGCCGCATCCTTATCAGCGATGTCACCTGCTCCGGCGCTTCCATGCTGCCGTCCATCCTGAGCGGGGTGCCCGGTTTCCCGATCGAGGATGTGCAGATCAACAATGCATTCTTCCGGCAGCTGGGCGGTGGCAGCCCGCAGCTGGCCGCTCGCGTGCCGCCCGAAAACGAAAACAACTACCCGGAACCCACCATGTTCGGCGATCTTCCGGCCACGGGACTGTTCTGCCGGCATGTGCGCAACCTCCAGGTCAGCAACGTGGAGATTCAAACTGAATCGCCCGATGCGCGGCCCGCGTTTTCCCTCGCGGATGTCCAAGGAGCCGACTTTTTCCGCGTGCGCACGCCGCGCGGCGCGCGCGGCGCGTTTTCCCTAAGGAATGTCTCGGAGTTTCGCGTCTTCGGCAGCGTGGGTATCCCCGACACGGTGGAAGCGAAGATTTCCGAAAGCACGATCTAAACCCGAAAAGCCTGCCCGTCGGTCGCCGCGCCGCGACCCGTCCGGCGAGGAGCTCCGGGCGGACTGCCGCGCCAGAAACGCGGCCAAGTGGGGCGCGGTCCATTTGGCTCCCACAGCAAACCGGTGCGCGGGGCCAAAGCAGTTGGCCGCGGCAACGCCGATTACATGGAGACCCCGGACGCTGGTCTCGAAATGCGCGTTCAGCACCGGCGTGCCTTCGGCCGTCCGGATAGCAGCCGCCAGGCCGAGGTCGAGGAATCTCAGGGCGGAAATGTTGGGCTTGTAGCCCGTCGCGGCAATCACGTGGTCGGCGGCAAAGACCTGCCCCGGCTTGCCCGGCTGCGAGAAGGTCACATGGACCTGTTCCCCGTCCCAGCGGACCGCTCCCAGCCGCGCGTTCATGTGCATCGCGATTCGGCCCTCGACCTTGTCCCTCATAAACCAGCCCGGGGTGGGGCCCAGATGCCTGCGCACCACCCGGTGCCGGAACCGCCGCGGAAGCGCCCGGAACAAGAGCGGGGCGTCCACGCAGATGACGTACTCCCACCCCACGCCGATCCCCGACCGCGGATACAAAATGCGCCGCTTCAGTGGACGGGGGTCCATCTCGGGAATGTGGAAATTAATCTCAGTCCGCCGCCCCAGAATATGAGCCTCCGCGCCCGCGTCCGCCAGCGACGCCGCCATATCCACGGCGGAAGCCCCGGCACCGATCACCAGGACACGCTTCCCGGCGAATCGGCTCACTTCGCCATGCGCAAAACTGTGCGTGACCGCTTCCTTTGGAAGCCCAAGAAGCTGCGGCGGCAATGACCCGAAGTGTGCAATGCCCACAGCCAGCACCACGCGCCGCGCCGTGAACTCCTCGCCTTCCTCCGTGCGCAGCTGAAAACCGCCCGCCGCCTTTCGGATATGCGCGATGTCTATAGCCTCAAGCTGGGGAACCATGCGCTTCTGGAAAGCCAGGCCGTAGGCGACAAATGTTTCGAGCGGAATCGGCATTCCCGTACGCTTGTACGGCAGGTCCCGCTCTTGGCAAAACCGCTCCAGCGTGAACTCGCCCGCTGGGTCGTACAGTGTGGAGGCGTACCCGTCCGACTTCAGGCACATGCCCGCAGGCATGTGCCGCTCCCAGCTGTGCATGGGGCGCCCAAAAATGCGATGGCGGACGCCCCCATGCCGGAGATAGGCGGCCAGGGACAATCCATAAGGCCCCGCGCCGACCACAGCTACATCTGTTTCCTGCATATGCAAACCGGCCTTGTCTTCAATGAACGCAGTGTAAATCGCTGTTTCCAGCTGACCGCGATCCAATGCGGTAACCCTTACTTAAAAGCTTTGGGGTCACCGGCCCTCTCTCCACTAATATCGGCAGAGTTCGCAAGACCATTACGCCCGTCCAGGGTAAAAAGTCGTTTCTATGCACGCAGGCCCGAAGATTTTGCTGGTCTCTACCCAGCCTTGGTTTCAGGTGGCGCGTTTGGCGATGCGTTTCGCCGGCCACGGTGCCCGGCTTGCGGCCATCTGCCCCGAAGACAGTTTCCTCACCCATGCTCCGGCTGTGGCGGAGCGCTACCGCTTCCACGTCACCGCCCCGCTCCGCTCGCTCCGGCACGCCATCGCGGCCGGCCGGGCAGACTACCTCGTCCCCGCGGACGACGCGTCGGTTGCCCTCCTGCACGAGCTTGCCGCCACGCGTCCATCCTTGCAGCCGCTTTTCGAGCAGTCCCTCGGTTCGGCCGCGGCCTACCCCTTGGTCCAATCCCGCTCCGGCCTCCTATCCCTCGCCCGCACACTCGGCATCAGCGTCCCGGAAACGGAACAGATCAACAGCGCCGGCGAGCTGCAACGCTGGTGTTCCGATCACGGAAATGGCTTTGTGCTGAAAAAAGACGGCACCTGGGGCGGCCGCGGCGTTTGCATGGTCGGCTCGCGCGCGGGAGCCCACGCGGCATTTGAGCAGCTGCAGCGCCGGGTGCGGGTGGGCGCGCGCGCCGCCCAATGGCTGCGCATCGGCGACGGATCCGCTTTTGCCCGACTCCCTTCGCTCCCGCGCCCCGAAATCACCGCGCAAGCGCTGGTACGCGGGACTCCGGCTAACTCCATGTACGCCTGCCACAAAGGCCGCATCCTCGGGGAGGTGCAGGCGCGCGTCGCTGCTTCCAAAGGAAAAACAGGCCCTTCGCTCATCGTCGAGCTCATACGCGACCCGCGCATCACGCGCGCGGGCGAGCTGCTCGCCCAAGCGCTCGGTCTGTCCGGGTTTTTCGGGCTGGATTTCATTCTCGACAGCGAAACGGGCGAGCCGTTCCTGATTGAAATGAATCCGCGCTCCACACAGCTGGGCCACGTTGCGGTGGCGGGACAAGCCGATCTAGCCGGCCTGCTTTGGTCCGAGTGGGCCGGGATCGCCCCGCCCCAGGCTGCGGATCCGGAGCTCGGTCCCGCCATGTGGTTCTACCCGGACGGCGAGCAGTGGACGCAGGCCACGGCGAGCTTTCCAGGCTGCCGCCCGGATGTGCAGCCGGAAGAACAGGCGGCGGTTGACGCGCTCCTCCAGAAGGCTGCGGCGAGCTCCGGAAGCCCGAGACGCCGGCTGTGGACGCTTTTTGCCCGCCACAAACGCGCTTTGGCCCAGGAAGCACCGACGGAGCCTTTCTTCTACGGCGACTTTGCGGAGTGGAGGGGCAGCGCTGGGCCCAAGGATGCCCAGCCCCACCTGCTGCAACGGTCCGTCCCCCTTGCCGGCTGAACCCGTTCGAGCCGGCTCCGGCGCGGGTGCCGCGCCGGGGGAATGCCCGGGCCTGCTTTGGCTTGCCCGCTCCCGCGCCGTCTTGTTCTTACCCCCTCGCTCCGCCCGCCAGCACACGCGGCCAGGCCTGCTTGCCTCCCCCGCTCTTGCGGAAGATAATCGCCCGCTTCCGGCGCCATTTCTCGTCCAGCGCAAGCAAACGCCATTCCACCTCCGGGGCGAGGTGCTTCAGGAGCGTGTCCACCGTCGAGTGGACCCGCAGCGCGGTGACGACGAAATACAGCAGCGGCGGCTCCGGAGACAGCTCGATGCCTGGGAAGTACCCGGCCCTGCTAATCTCCCCAGCGGCATGGAGCGCCCGCACCCTCATCCAATAGTCAAGTCCCTGCAAAGGCATGTGCAGATCCTCGCTCGCCTTAAGCTCCAGCACTGCCAGGCGGCCTTCGCGCGTGACCGCCAGCAGGTCCAGCATCCCGCGATCCGCCGATGCGAGCGCAGGCACTTGCGTGTACACAGGTTCGGCCCGCAGCCCCGGCTCCAGCTCCCCAAGGTCGGCCCGCAGCACGGACTCCAACCACCGCTCCGGCTGCATCCGGTACAAGGGGTCGCGCACATGGCCGCCTGGGCGGCGCGACGCAAACAGGCGCGCGGTCAACTCGCGCAGCACCGGAGCGGTTTCCTCGTTCAGCGGCGTTTCGCTCGCGCCCGCGCCAAACGTGATCCGGTCTTCCCGCGCGAACGAGGTCGCGCTCACCCCGTGGCGCACCCGCGCGAACTCAAGCCCGTGCACGCGAAAGCTGATCTCCGTCGCCGAGCGCGGCAGCAGCTCCGTGCGCCCCTGGTCTTCCGGCATAAGCAGCGCCAAAACCTGTTCCGACGGCTTCCGCAATCGCTCCAAGGCCGCGGCGGAACTGAACGCCGGAGGGAGGTGCGATCGGAGATTGCCCGCGTCCGCCGGTTCAGCCTCTTTGAGCTCCTCACGCAGCTCGTCGAACTCCCACAGCTCCCACTTCGCTATCCCGGGATGCAGCCATGCAAAGCGCTCCCGCACGATCGCCGCCCTGCCAGCCGGGACAACAATTTTGACGCCCTCCACCAGACGCCGCCCCCCGGCACGCGCCCGGCACTGCTCCATCCAAAGCACTGCGACAGTCACAATGCCGTCAATCGAACTTTGCGTTTCCCCGCCATTGATCGCCGCCAAAGCCCAGGCTGTTTGCCCGCGCTCCAGCGCCCCCCGCACATAGGCAGGGCCGAAGGAGTGCTCGAGATCCGCGGCCGCGAACAAATCCGTTTGACGGAGGTCAGGGAAGACGCGGGCGAGCACCCGGCGCAGCACCGCCACGAACTGCTTGCGCATGGCTTCCCGCGCCGTAGGCGTCCGCTGGTCCCCGTCCGGGGTCACCCGCAGCACCTGCGGCTTGGTTTGCCCAAAGCGCTTGACCTCCAGTCTGAGCCCGCTGCGCCGCTCACCGAGCCCGACAACCGTGCGCACCAGGTTGCGCTCTTCGCTCCAGAGTTGGAGCACACAGCGCCCACCCGCGGCATCAAGCGTCCACCGGGACCGGCTCATGTCAAACAATACCGCCCCGTCCTCGACCACGCAGGCCCGCGGGTTTTCGGTCAAAAAGCTTTGGAGCGCGCGGGCCAGCGCTTCCGGGGCAAGCGGAGCCGCGATGCGCGCGAGCGTGGTTGCAGATGTGGCCAAGATGACTCCACCATCGCCCGGCGCGCCTATTCCCGCAAGGGTACCGCCGTACCCCTTCAGGGAACTTTTTCCACTGAACGTTTCGCGCTCTCCGGCCCCGCCCCCGCGAAGCTGTACAAGGGCCTCACCATTGCATGCGCTCCCGCAAACGCGCCGCGTGCGCCAGGTGGTGCTCGCCATGCCAGCTGTACAGCGCCGCGAACTCGGGGAGGCTGGTCCGTCCATTTTCCGGGTGCACATATCCCCGGGCCCACTCTTCCGGAGTGAGCGCCTGGAGAAGCGCGGCCCAGCGCGCATGAAGAGCCGGCAATAGCGCCAGCGAAGGCTCCACCGGACCCTGAACCTCAGCCGTTTCCGCCCAGCGCTTCTCGTCATATGGCTTGATGGTGGGCCAGTCCTCGGTGAGGGCCAGCTTTAACCGAGCAAACGCGTTCATGTGCGAGTCCGCGACATGGTGTGCGAGCTGCCGGAGCGTCCAGCCGCCTGATCGATAAGGCATGGCCAGCTGCCCGGCGTCGAGCCCCTCGTACACCTGGGAAAACCGCCCCGGAAATGCAGCGATTGCCGCGATATAGCTGGGAAGCGCCCCGGGAGAAGCCTCGCGGGGAGGCGGGCCCATGGGGTACCGGTCAAGGGTGTCAGCGGGAAAAGCGGCCATAGGCGTAGCCTAGCGCGCTTTCCCGCCGGGTCCTAGTGTTGGCCTTCGTGGGGCTGAGCGCCCGCCTGGTTCGGCATGCCCTCATGCGCGTGCCCCTTGGCAGCAGCGGCATGGCGGGCGTGGTGCTTGCGGTGGTGGTGGTGGGGTTTGGCGAAAGCGGATGCGGTAAACAAAAGTGCGAGGGAAAGAACTGCGAGCTGCTTCATGGCCCCATAGTAGCAAGGGAGGAGCAACTCCGGCGTACAAAGATGCGGCACCCGTTACCTACGGCACCGCGCCGTTCTCAAACAGGAATCGCAAGGCTCCCCTCGCCATCTAAACCTTAGGTTCCTCTTCCTTATGACAGATCCCAATCAACAGCAAAAAAGCTTCTTTTCCGACAAATTTGCCGTCAACGAAGCGCTCATGGAGCGCTGCCTGGGCGAGGCGCTTTCCGCAGGGGGCGATTACGCCGAGCTTTACTTCGAGTCCGTGGCCTCCACCTCCCTCGGTGTGGACGAGTCCCTGGTCAAATCCGCGGCTCAAGGCGTCAGCGCCGGCTGCGGTATCCGCGTGCTGTCCGGCGAGCGCACCGGCTATGCGTACACCGACGAGCTTTCCCCGGACCGGCTCCTGCGCGCCGCCCGCACCGCCGCTCTGATCGCGAGCGGACCGGCAAAGCAGTCCGTCGCGGGCTTCGCGGCCCCCCTGCCCGGTTCCGCGCGCCCCAAGCTGTACCCCGCCCCTGCCGCCGAGCTCGATCCGGACCTCCACAGCAAGCTGGAGCTCGTGATGCGCGCCGACCGTTCCGCCCGCGGCTACGACCCGCGCATCACCGAGGTGCGCGCCTCCTATGGCGACGAGATCAAGCACATCCTCGTCGCCGCCTCCGACGGTACCTACGCGAGCGATATCCAGCCGCTTCTCCGGCTCAACGTATTTGTCCTCGCAAAGGATGGGGACAAGACCGCGCGCGGCTCTTCCGGCGGCGGCGGACGGGTCGAGCTCGGCTACTTCAATGAAGCGAAAACACCGGAATACTTCGCCAACGAAGCCGCCCGGCAAGCCATTCTGCAGCTCACCGCCGTCCCCGCGCCGGCCGGCGACATGGAAGTCGTCCTGGGTCCGGGCTGGCCGGGCGTGCTGCTCCATGAGGCCGTGGGCCACGGGCTTGAAGCGGACTTCAATCGCAAGGGCACCTCCGCGTTTTCGGGCCTGGTCGGGCAGCGCGTCGCAAGCGACAGGGTCACGGTGGTCGACAACGGAACCATCCCCGCCCGGCGCGGCTCCATCCACGTCGACGACGAAGGGGCGGACTCGCGCGAAAATGTGCTGATTGAAAACGGCATCCTGCGCGGCTATATGAATGACAAGCTGAGCGCGAAGCTGATGGGCGTGCCCGGCACGGGAAATGGACGCCGGGAAAGTTATAAAGATATGCCCATGCCCCGCATGACCAACACTTATATGCTTGCCGGCGAGGATGAGCCCGAGGACATCATCCGCTCCGTCCGCCGCGGCTTGTACGCGGTCAACTTCGGCGGCGGCTCGGTCGATATCACCAGCGGCAAGTTCGTCTTTTCGGCCTCGGAAGCCTATCTGATCGAGGATGGCCGGATCACCGCGCCCGTCCGCGATGCGACGCTGATCGGCAACGGTCCCGAAGCGCTCAAGTACGTTTCCATGGTCGGCCACGATCTCGCGCTTGATGAAGGCGTGGGTAACTGCGGCAAGCAAGGGCAATGGGTGCCGGTCGGGGTGGGCATGCCCACGATTAAACTGGACAGAATGACGGTAGGGGGGACAGGCAGTTAGGCCGGGGTGCGCTGCAGATGGCAAACCTCCTTGCAGTCAAGGATTTCCTACCGGCTTATCTTGGAGCACCCGAGTTTTGCCCTTACGCTGGGTGTGCTTCGGGCCCCGGACGCCGTGGGCCGGGTTTGCGGCGATCACTTGGCCGACCACCTTCCAGTCGAACAGCATCCGCAAGGCCGCAAGCCGCTGCTTGACGGTCGGCTTCGCGTGGGACTAGAGCTGCCGTCGACGAAAGCTGCGGCGTGGGTGGGCTGGATCTGGGTCAAATCGCCGAGCCTGAGCTCGGCCGCGAAGAAGGAAAACTGCCGGACGGCTTTGAGATACGCGCGTCACGTGCGGGGATTGTGGATGTGCGAGGAGAAGAGGTCGCGCGCATCTGCTTGCGCGCGTCCGGGCGCGCGGTGGGCGCACGGTGAACACGGAGAACTCCGATTGGAGCATGCTCACTAGCCCTTCGCTCATGGAAGCCGAACACTTAAGCCTGAGTTTGGCCCTTGGGGGAGGCCCAGCGCCGTATCAGTGCCGATGTGCGTTCGCAGATCGCGCAGCAGCTGCTCAACCTCAACTTCGGTCCCGATCAGAATTCAGGTTCAGGACAGCGTACTCCCGGGCGCACTCTTTTGTGAGTCGAGGGCTGATGTACAGGCGGCCCTCCTCAATGTCCCTGTCTACTTCGGCCAGCATGTGCCGCCGGGTCGCCTCGTCAAGGTGATGCCGGTCCAACGCCATTATCGCTTCCTCCTTTAGCTCCTATGATGAAGGACATTACTGTGGGCAATTGAAGAACGGTAACTGACGCAAGTATTTTGTTTGGAGCGGGTGGCTCGCCGGGGCCGAACCAACCCTTTGCGCATGTGTCAGCAGCCTTGCCGAAGTCATACCACGATTGCCTCTGATTTGTGTCTTCATATGGGGCGAGACACGTCACCGTGGTTCACGATTCGCATCTTGTTTCTGACCGTGGTCGAAATAACACAGCTGATAGGTATATGGATTGACGCTCCCACAAACGCTACCCATAGTCAATAGCCCTTGCTGTCGCAAAGTCCGTAGAGGAGAATCACACCCATGACTAAGATAGCGATTATGTAGTTCCGCGCCGACTTGACATTCATTTCCTGCTCCTTGGCATCCAGTGCGGAAAACACTTGCTCGCTCACCTGCCCTCGATGGACCGCCTGGTCAATCTTGACGAAGAGCAATCCCACCTGGTCCGCCCACTGGAATTCCGTGCGCCCCGCCCCCGCGCCCGCCGTGTAGTGAGCCAGGTGCACGCCCGCCCCGTAGAACGCTCCCCGGGCAAGCTTGCCGCTCGCGTCCAAGTCCAAGGTGGTTGTGAGGTCACCTGCCGAATCGTGCAGGTACTCGGCCATCTCCGCTCCGCCGCTTGAGATCGCTACCCGCATACCCTCCGGGTCGTCCTGGCAACTTACGCCCTCGTCCGTGACCCCGGCGATCCGGCCCTCCGCGCGCTGGTCGTCATTCGCGAGTATCTGGCTTGGAGCAGGGACGGCAGAATAGCGTGAGCACAGGGCTCCCGCGGTACACGATGCCGTCATCGCAGACCCAATGCACACACGCCGAGATGATTTCTACGGGAAAGCAGCGGCGCTCAAACATCGACGTCGACCGGGCTCAGCATGAGCTTCGTAAGCTCTTCTTTATAAATGGGCTATTGGTGGACGCGGAAGGAATCGAACCTTCAACCTGTCGATTAAGAGTCGAATGCTCTGCCAGTTGAGCTACGCGTCCAGTACCCAAGCGCCGGGGAGGCGCTCCGCGCTGGGCCTCACTTGTGCCGCAGCAGTTTTCACTATACCACGGCCCTTCCCAGGCAAAGCCGCGTTTACCTGGCCGGCGAAGGGGGCGAAAACGCCATCGGCAACGCCCCGGGCAGCTCGCGCATGTGCGTCAACACCCGCTCGGCACCGGCCGCCAGCAGCCGCTCCCTGTGCCCCGGCCCGCAATGGCTGCCGCCCGTAAAGCCCCACACCCGCATCCCCGCCGCGCATGCCCCGCGCACCCCCGGCTCGCTGTCTTCAATCACCAGGCATTGCTGCACCGCGGTCCGCATCCACCCTGCGGCAAACACAAACACATCCGGCGAGGGCTTGCCCGCGGCAACCGAGTGAACGCTCAGGATGTCCGGCACAAAGAACCGGTGGAGGCCCACAAAGCGCAAGCCCTGCTCCAGCTTTTGGGGCGCGCTGCTGGAGGCGACCACCTTGGGCATTTGTAGGCTCTCGAGCACCTCGGCCACGCCGGCGATGGCCTCCAGCTCATTCTCAAACGCGTGGCGCACGCGCTCTTTCATGGCCTCGTAGTACGCGGGCGGCACAGGCCGGCCCCAGTCCCGCGCCACTTCGACTAGGATTTCGCGCTCGGGCCGACCCGAAAACCGCCGCACAACATCTTCCGGCGTGATCGCAAAGCCCAGCCGCGTAAGCTCTTCGCTCACCGCCGTGCAAACCAGAATCTCACTGTCGACCAGCACGCCGTCGCAATCGAAAATCAGCAGCGCGGGCTCGGGAGGAATCGCTTGGGCAGGCTCGATCATCTTCGCTATTGTCTCCTATTGTGACCTTTTCGCGACTCATCTTCTGTTGCCTGCCGCTGCTCCTCACCGGCTGCGGCCACGGTACCTATGTCCCAAGCGCTTGGCGCGCGCAGGTGCCCGCGGCCACGCGCGCCCTGCACAACCCGCTCCCGCAGACCGCCGCCAACGTGCAAGCGGGCCGCGACGCGTATGGGCTGTACTGCGCCGGCTGCCATGGCGCTGACGGCGCGGGCCGACGTGCGCGCCCCAGTCTCCGCAACGCCCGCGTCCGCGGCGAAACCGACGGTGAACTCTTCTGGATCCTGCATAACGGGAGCAAGGGCCACGGCATGCCCGCCTGGCGCTCCTTGGGCGACACGGCCCTGTGGCAGCTGGTCGAGTACATTCGCGCCATGCCGCCCGAAAACTAGCAACCGCGTCCGCCGATTGCCAGTTCTTCGCCCGCTGTGAGACCCTTGCGCGTCGCTGTTCCAAGCCTTCGCGAGGACGCCCAATGAAACTGCACGCCGCCCTGCTGCTTGCCGCCGCGCTTGCTTCCCCCGCCCTGCACGCGCAAGCCACACGCTACCCTGACGCGCCGCCCGTGCTGCTGGGTGCGGCCTGGTACCCGGAACAGTGGCCCGAGTCGCAGTGGGAAGCCGACCTCGCCCGCATGGAGGCCGCGCACATCCACCTGGTACGCGTGGGCGAGTTCGCCTGGAGCACCATGGAGCCAACCGAGGGCGATTGGCACTGGGAGTGGCTGGACCGCGCGATCGCAGATGCGGCAAAGCACCACATCGTCGTCGTGCTGGGCACGCCCACCGCCGCGCCGCCCGCCTGGCTCACGGAGCGGTACCCCCAAACCCTGCGCGTCGACAACGACGGCAAGCGCGACGAACACGGCAATCGCCAGCAGTTCTCTTTCACCGATCCTAAGTACCGCGAGCTGGCGCGCGACGTGGCCACGCGCATGGCCGAGCGCTACGGCCATAACCCCAATGTGGTGGGCTGGCAGATCGACAATGAGCTTTCGCAAACCTCCTTCGACCCGAGCGCCCAGGAGCAGTTCCATGCCTGGCTCAAAGCTAAGTACGGGATTATCTCTGAACTGAACAAACGCTGGTGGACCAGCTATTGGTCGCAGACTTACAACGACTTCAACCAGGTCCCCGTGCACGACGAGCACGAAAATCCCGCGCTGCTGCTCGACTGGCGTCGGTTCGTCACTGACACATGGCTGAGCTACACGAAGAACCAGACCGAGCCCATCCGCGCCCACTCTGACCCGCGCCAGTTCATCACGACCAACACCATGGGCTGGTACGACGGCTTCAACGCCTACCGGGTGCACGAGCCGCTCGACCTCGCTGCCTGGGACGACTACATCAATAGCGATCACATCGACTGGGCCAACAATGGGGCGGCGCACGACCTGACCCGCGGCTACAAAATGAAACACTTCTTGGTCCTGGAGACCGAGCCCGCGTTTGTGAACTGGCGCAGGATCAACACCCCGCTCCAAAAAGGGCAGGTGCGCGCAATGGCCTGGCAGGCCGTGGGGCACGGAGCGGATGCGGTCGAGTACTGGCAGTGGCGGGCAGCCCTGAACGGCCAGGAGGAGTACCACGGCGTCCTCGTCGGCGCCGATGGCCTGCCCGCGCCCGTATACCCCGAGGTGCAGCAGATCGGTGCCGAGTTTGAGCAGGCGGGCAAGGCACTTTCGGGTACTTCGCCCGTCGCCCAGGTAGCCCTGATCAACGACTTCGATTCACGTTGGGCGATCGACTTTCAAAAGCACAATGCCGAGTTCTCCCCGGTTACGGAAATGGTGGATTTTTACCGCCCGCTCCGCGCGGGTTCGCAGGGGGTGGACGTGATCGGCATCGGCGCCGGCGGCCCGGATGTTGACCTCGGCAGGTACAAGCTCATCGTCGCGCCGGGGCTCAACGTTCTGCCGCAGGCCACGGGCGACAAGCTGCTGGCCTACGTGCGCGCCGGGGGTACCCTTCTGCTCGGCCCGCGCTCCGGCATGAAGACCTTCGACGACGGGCTCGACCCGCGCCAGCAGCCGGGCCCGCTTTCCGAGCCGCTGGGGGCGCGCGTGACCCAGTTCTATGCCGTCGACCAGCCCGTGCCGGTCACGGTGGATGGCGTCGCCGGAACCGCGAACATCTGGGCGGAAACGCTCGAAACAACCTCGCCCGAAGCGCGCACGCTCGCAGCCTACGGCGCCGGCAACGGCTGGCTCGACGGGCAGCCGGCGGCGGTCACACGCAAGGTCGGTAAAGGCTCGATCACGTACCTGGGCGCTTGGCTGGATGCGGCTTCCCTCAAACGGCTCACGAACGCGCTGCTGCACGAGAGCGGGGTAACTCCACTCATCGCGGGAGTCCCGGAAAGTGTAGAAGTATGCGTGCGGACGGGCGAGAGCCGTTCGGTGGTAATCCTGATCAATCACGCAACCGAGCCCGCGACGGTCCCCCTGCCCGCCTCGCTCGAAGCCAAAATCCTGGCCGGGAGCACGCTCGCTGATAACTCAGTGACGCTTCCAAAGTATGGGGTTGCTGTGCTGGCAACGCGGGCGATCAAGCCTGGCAGATAGTGCTTTTGCAGTTCACGCGAGTATGTTTACTCTTCAAGCGGCTCTTCCCAATTGGATCACATATTGAGGAATAGGCTATTTGCCGAGAAGCTCCCAGTACTCAAATTCAAATGTCAAGGCACAGGCTTGTACGAGCAGATTGAACAAATCCTTTAAAACGTTAGTAGCGACCCGCAACTCTTGAGTCTCCGAATCCGTAATTCTTCTGGTCGCTTCCCTCCAATCTAGCTTCCTAGTGACAGAGTTTACAGAAGGTTCATGAATTGGGAGAACTACATCGGCCTGCTCATGTTTAAGCTTCAAGAAAGCGACAGCATCGTAGCCCCTGTCTGGGTGTGACCCTATGAACGGTTCTGTTTCGTACTGGACGCAACTTCCCGAGCTCTTCTGCAATTGGGGCCGGCTTGCTCGCCTCGGCCGCCGCCGAGCTGGTCTCACCGGCAGGACGCTCGCAAATGGGTAAGAGTAATCTTCCTTCTTCTTGTATTCCTCGGCATGATTCTCATCGTCTTTTTCGGCTTGCACACCAAACCGCGCCATTACGAAATTTCCCCGTAAACGATCTGAGGCGATATTCAACCAGACGATAGCGCTCGCTCGAAATTGCCAGACCTTCTCTATCTCGAAAGCCTCATCTAGCTTTTTCTGCTCAAAAGAGTAAAGGGCCAAACCAATGGCGTTCCCAGCCAATTCCATCGTGCCTAAGAGATCCTCTTCAGCTTGATAGAAGACCCTATCCTTTTTCGACGGCAGAGAAGTAGGGGAAGATCGGTCCCATAGGTCGAACTCGCATTCAAAAAGGAGCGTTCGGAACCCACATCGCCAAACCTTTGAACTTACTGGAAGGAGTGTCATGGTCGTCCAAACCGTAATTCAAAACTGAATAGAGACCTTCCACCGCGAGCAGATCGGAGACCGCTTCCTTAAAGCGTTCTTACATTGTCTGGGCCAACCTGTTGCGCCATTTGTATTCGTCTTCGTGGAGATCACAATTTTCGTTGAGATATGGTTACTCCATAGACTCGCACAAGAGCCAATCGGCTTCGGCTAAGCACCTGCCCACCAGCTGCTCACCTCCTTGCTTTCTGGGCCGAATCAGCGCCCTTTGTAGCAGCCATGCGCACATCCTCCGCGATCAGGTGCTTCGGCACGCCATTCTCTGCGGGTGTTCTTCTAAGAAATGCCATCGCGGCGCGGTCGTGCTTTAGGTAGGCATCCAGAAACTCGCGCGTGTAGCGGGCCATCCAGTTGTAACTCTCCGCGCCCTCTTCAAGCGTGTAATCCGCCGGCGCGAACTGAAGCGCTTCGTTGCGGAAACGCTCGCTCCCCTGATACATGGAGCTGAACGTAAGGTGCGAGGCGGCGAGCAGCTCCAGATGCAGGAGGTCGCCCCGCGTCCACTCGCTCAAAATGCCGGGCGGCGGCGCGGAAAGCACCTGGCGATCGCGAACGGCAAGCGGTTCCTCGCCCCGGGTGAAAACGAGCAATGGAATCTCCATCTTCTCCGGATGCACGTCGCCGGCGGGCACGGAACCATACAGGAAGGACCCGTCCAGAACCACAAGCGCGTCGATGCGAGGGTCGCGCGCGGCGGCAAGCAGCTCCGCGGTACCGCCCCAGCTATAGCCAATCGCCGCGACCTCCGACAGGTCCACATCCGGTAAGCTCTTCGCGAAACCAATTAGAAACGAGATGTCCCCGGCTTGCGCGTCCGCGCCCGCCGCGTCGACCGTCATGGCGCGCCCGTCCGCGCCGAGGCTGGGGCTGGCCATGACAACGAACCCGTAGCTTGCCAGGTACTCGCATAGCTCGATGTTCTCAGTATTGGCTCCGTTGAGGCTCGGCGCATAGATCACGAGGGGAAAGCGCCCGGCTTCCACCGCCGCGTTTCGCACTGCTCGCGTGGGCATGCCGGCGACGCCGTGCGTAAACTCCGCAACATGATCTTGATGGGGGCCGTGTTCAACCGGCTTGCCAAAGGAGGTTTCGGTTTTGATGAAATCCGCGTACTCGCCAAGGGTCATCGGCACGGTGCCGGTGTGCTTTGCCGGGTACCACAGCAAAGTCTGAATGGGCCGCGAGCCGTCCTCGAAAGAGCGGGTGCGGTCGTACTGTTCGACGACACGCAAGCCGACCAAAAAGGGACCGGGCTGCTCGCCAAAGTGGAAGTGAAAAGGCGGCGCGGCTTGCGCGTCGCCTTTAATCGCGGCGGCAAAAGCGAAGACCGCTAGCAAAGCCATGCCAAGGATCGCGCGCATACGCGCCTCCGTACAAGCTGCGGTTGTACTCCAGCCCCTCCCTAGGAAGAGCGATCACGCCTCGCGCCTGCCTTTTGATTTACCAACTGCTCGTCAAGGAAGCTGAAGCTCTTCAAGATTTTCATGGTCTACCTACAGCCCACTTAGTCATGCTGCCATTCGACTCCGCATTACTTCAAGTCTTCCGCTCACCATATCGCATTGCAAGGCTATAGGCACATTGCCCAAGGCAGGCATCTCGGCCTTCTCACAGTTTGAAGCTGAACAAAACGGCATCTTCGTCCGGGTTGCGGTAGTAGCCTCGCCGCTTGCCATCCTGCGTAAAGCCAAGCCTCGCATACATCGCAAGCGCGGGTCCGTTGGCGGCCCTCGCTTCCAGCACAACCCTCGCGGCACCGGCATCCCGGCTCCAGTCGATAGCAGCCCGCGTAAGAGCCGAGCCGATGCCCATGCGCCGGAAGCCCGGTGCCGCGACGACCGCCTCCAACTCCGCGACCTCTGCCACTCGGCTTGCCATGGCAAAGCCACTCACCTCGCCGGAGCCGTCGAGACTCACCCAGGCACCCCGACGCGACGGGCTTTCCGCCCCGGCCCGCAGCATGCGCCGAAACTCGAACTCCGGCCAGTGCGGGGCGGATGGCGTTTCCGCCGCCATTGCGACCACCGCGCCGACGTCCCCTTCGTGCATCGGCCGGACCGCAGCCGTCACGCGACGGGCATCCGCAACATCTGGTCCGGCCGCCAAAGGTAAAGCGCATCGAGCGCCGCAGGGTCGTCCCAATCCTCCGCGGTCACCCGATCGAGTGCATACAGCAAGGCGTTCTCCGCTGAAGGCGCAGAAACCCGGCGGGCTTCAGGAAACAGCGTCGCCAGCCTGTCGTCGCAAATCGCAAGCTCAGCCTCTTGCCCAACCACAGCCCGCGTTTCCGCCGCCGCCAACAGCCGCTCCTCTCCGCCCGGCTCGACGCGCAGATACACACTCGCCCGCCCAGCATGGAGCGCCGCGTACTTGGCCCCCGCCTCCTTTGCCAGAACCGCCAACCGCGAAACCGCCACGATAGGCACACCGGAGGCCTCTGCCAGCGCCTTGGCTGCGCTGAGCCCGACGCGCATCCCGGTAAAGCTGCCCGGGCCCCGTACTGCCACAATGGCCGCCAGCGAAGAAGCCGCCCTCCCGCCGAGTACTTCGCGCAAGCCGCCCAAGAGTTGAGCACCCGCTGTTCTGGGCGGGAGCGTCACCTTACGTACCATCCGAATACCGCTCTCGGCACACTCGGCCAGACACAACATAGTCTCCGGCCCGCAGGAGTCCAGCGCCAACACCATCCGTCCCCGTGCGCTCATTTTCCTCACCCCACCTAAGTGCCCGCACGGCGTTCTCCCTCGCCGTCTAAGCGGCGCAGCACCTTCCTAAGCTGCGCGTCATTACTGTACCCGGACCGCTCCGACCGCGCCCTGCCCTCGGCTGCAATCCGTTCCCGTTGCTCCCCGTGCGCGAGATAATACCGCGCTTTCTCCGCACACTCCTCCTCCGACCCATAGAAGACCGCTTCCCGATCCTCCTCGAACGCTTCCTGGTGCCCGGGCGAGCGCTCTGCCAGCAAAAACTGCGCGCATGCCGTAATCTCGAACGATTTGTGCGCCACATCCTCTTCGTTCATGCGCGTCACAAACGCCATGTTGATTTTCGAGCGCCACATCGCTTCCCGGTACGCACCCCCCTTCATCATCCCGCCGACAACGAAACGCGCTTGCAGATCCAAGGGCCAAGCCTTGTCCCAGCGTGGGCCCGCAACTGAAACCGGCAAGCCGTGCTTCAAACCCAAGTCCCGCAAAAACTCCGGCCGGTGCTCCAGCGGCGAGCCCGTATAGGCCAGCTCGCGGTCGCGATCTGCGTCTCCCCAGCCCGGGGGCGGCGGGTAGTGCTGGAGCGGATCGTAAGAAAGCGCGATCTTGATCGCCGGCAAACCCCAGTCTGCATACCGCTTCACGTCCGCCGTCCGGAACAGGCAGTGGAGATCAAACAGCCGGTACACCTTGTAGAACTGCATCCAGCAGCCATCGTTCCGCGGCCCAAACGGGTTGTCCTGGTTGTAGCAAACCGTCGACGCCCCCAGCGCCTTGACCGCCTCCACCGTGCCCGCGTGGAAATGCACGGGCTTATCAAACCAAACCACATCCGGCTGATGCTCCCGCGCCGCCTCGACCAAAGCCTCGTTCACTCGCCCAATCAGCGGACCCACTGGAAACCGGTAGCGCAGCGCGGCCCAGTACCGCGAGCGCGGTTCATACGCGTCCACGGCAAAAGGAATCACCTCCTGGCCCAGCCGCCGGAATGCCTCTAAACGGTACAGCGACGTATTCCCCGGCGCGAGTGGCCCGACATAAAGGATCTTGCGCCGTTTCGGTTCTCCTTTCATTCGCTCCCTTCTATCGGCATCTTTCGGCAATCCGTTCAGTCCAAAGCTCCTATAACCTGCAATCAATCTTTCTAGAGGTTCAGGAGCCCTCAGTTCCAACTGGTCGCCCGCCCGTTCCGGTCATGCTTCCGCATCCGCACGGCCAGGGTTTTCCTCCACGCAGCACCAACCAAACCTTAAACGGCGACAAGATCCCGCCCAGCCTGTCCGAGTGCCCGTTGAGATACAGAGTCATCGAGTGCATCACGCTATCCGCTCTAACGCGATCGGTTGCTGCATGGAAGGCGACATAAAGGTAGTGTCGACCGAAAGCTCTATACCTCGTTCGTAGCAGATATCGGCCGCCACCCGGATACCCATAAGCGTCATCAGCGGATTGGTCGGCATTTCACCATGCACCGGCCGCAGTGCTTCCGGCTCCGCCCTATCCCTATCGGTAAACTCAATCCCGTACCCGGCCACGACTTGGTTGAACAGCCGCGGCGTCCCCCCACATACATTCCCGCCGCACACCACATGGTCGACCGCCTTCAGCATCGCCACCCGCGCCGAGATCGCCGCCATACCGCTCGCCCCCACCCCGCCCTCCAGCGAAAGAGGTTTCACCTCCAGCGCGTCGCGCGTCGGGTTCCACACCCGCGAGTACTCCCACCCCTTGTGCTTCCCAATCTCCTCCTGCGCATAGGTGGAAGAAAGGTAAAGCGGCACATTCACCGCCCCCGTCAAGTCGTCCGGCGCCTGCCCGTCATGAATCGCCCGCATTGCAAGACCAGCCATAGCTCGAAGGTAACAGGCGGAGGTGCGGGCCTGCCCCGGGTAACCGGTCCGCGTGCCAGCTGCGGTGATACGCTTATGCCATGCAGCTGGGCAAGGGCGACGTAAACGAAAGCGTGAGTGGTCTGCGCAAGTTGATTCAGGACCTGATTGCGCCCGAGCTCGGCTCGATCAAAGCGACCCAGGCAGCGCACGGGGAGCAGCTATCCTTGATCCGCGCCGAAATCAAGGCCACCGAAGGACGCTCGGAACAGAATTTCCAGCTCATCCGCGACGAAATGAAGGCCACCGAAGAACGCGGACGCGCAGCTCAAAACGACCTGGAAGAAAAACTTATTAACCGAATCGAGTTCGCCCGCAGCGAAGCGCAGCACTCCACCAACGAGATCAAGCTGCTGATCGGCCTCAACTACGAGCAGCGCAAGCGCGAAGAAGCCGAGGCACGCGTTGCCGAGCTGGAGCGCAGGCTCCAGCTTCAGCCACCCTCCTAGCAGACGCAGTAGTATCAGTGCTCGTGAAGCAACCCTCAGTCCTTCGCGGGTAAGATGATCGCTGAAGGAGACGCTCATGGAATCCATCTCAATCAAATTTCTAGAGCCTTTTCCAGATGGCGCACGCCGCCTAACGACTGCCAATTGGTCCGGGGCTTGTGTCGTCATCTCGCGCAATCGCATCGATTCCGCTTTCAAAGTAGCGGAGCTCACACGTCCCGGCGTTCCTATCCTCGTCGGACCGTCCGAGATTACCCCTGATACTTAAACCCCAAAATTGATTTCTAAGGTCTATATCGAAAAAAGTGAGGTTCTGGATAAACGTCTCAGAACCCACCACGACAGCAAAGAGCTTTGGTCAACCGCGTTCGCCTTTCACCGGCGCGGGCAGGACGAGGACGACCTTCACAGCGGGCAGATTGCTCAATTGGAAGCTTTGCTGATCGAGAAAGCGCACGCGGCTGGTAACCACGTGCAGAACATAGCCAATCCAAAACATCGTGGAAAACAGTCAGAATTAGAAAGCATGAACACGTTCGCTTCTCAGGTCGAGGTAATCCTGAAGGCGCTTGGCCACGATCTCTTCACGCCGCAGAACCAGCCTGAACCCACTGTTACTGAACGGCATAAACACGAAGTAATCAAAGTGCCGGAGAATCTGCGAAGCGTTGTAGACCAGCTAAAGGAGCTTTGCCTGGCACTGCCGCAAACGGAGTTCTACGCAACCCGAATTCCCGACCTGCGAGCAAAAGTAGTTTATGGGGAAAGCTCTCGTGTTTTTGCCACTATGGAGTTTCGCAAGCACACGGTCCTCTTGCACCATCCGCGCGGCTCCTCCATACATCTTGACGAGCATTCCATCCTCGGTGCGAGCGTGCGGAAAGAACTTAACGTCTGGCATGACGACGCCCTACAGCGACTTACAAGATAGATATGCTTCGATTCTCTCGTAACTGAATCAGGCGATCTTTAACCCGCAGCACCGAATCACCCCTTCAACAAATACGGCTCCGCCGAGTCCGGCACCAGTGTTGCCACCCGCTTCACCACGCACAGCACTTCAGGTTTTTGCTCTTTCAAAAATCGTCATGCCCGCACACGGCGCCCCGCGTCCAGCACAATCCCCCCCGACACACTCAGGCCTGCTCCCGCGCCGTGTCCTGCTTCACCACCATCGCCAGGACCTCCTTGATCCGGGTGTTGATGAGGGCGCACGGAAACAACATCGGCGCTTTCGTGCACTGCACCACAAGCACCCGCGCTTCCGGCCGATAGTCCCACCGCACGGTCACGCCGCTGTGCGAAACCTCGCCGTGGTCGCCTTGCCCGGCAAGCCCCGGCAGCCCAATCTGCTCGCCCTTTTGCAGGAATTCCTGCACATGCTCCCGCGTCACCCCGGAAAAACTGATCTCCTCACATCCCGCCATCGTCATCCCTCTCCTTGTCCCCATCCGGAACCGGTATGTCCTACGCGATCAAAAGCAGCGAGAAAAATGCGCAGCTCCCATCCCGTACACGAGCTTCACCCCGCCCTGTTTGCCCAAAAAATTTCAACGCGGGCAACTACCCGCCCCGGGCACAAACCCAAAGCCGCAGCCCGTCGGCGGTACAGGATCCAGGCGCACACCCACTTCCACGAAAGGTGAGATGGCATTCCCGCCAAGCCCGTCCTGCTCCCGTCCGGTTTAGCTCAATCCCTTTCGCATCGGGCGAAAAACGGGTCGCCACTCCACCAGGTAGAATTGCAGTGATCTGAAGATGAACTATATCCACAACAGGTTCGCGACGGCTTTTTTAGAGCAGAAAGCCTTACTTCCCCTCGCCCTCTTCCAGACTCACCTGCCGGCTGCCCGGCACCGCGGGCGCTTTTGGGTAGTACCCGCTCCGGGTGCGCACGTTCAGGTTGCGCTTGCTGCCCGGCGCATGCGCCAGCACTCGCACCTGGCGGTAGCCACTCTCCGCTTCCGGCTTGGTCGAGTGGTACCCAAGGGTGTATTGCGACCGGATATCCTTCGCCACCTCGTCCGCGATCGCGTCCACGTCGTTCAACGAGTGCGGGAAGTACGCGATGCCGCCCGTCTCCTGCGAAAGCAGCTGCAGCGCCCGCTTGGCTTGCCGGGCCTCATGCCCGCTCGTGTCGCTGCCGAAGAGAAGCCCGATGCAGTACACGATCGGCCCTTGGAGGTCCTGCACCCGCCGGATCGTCTGCTCCAGCGTCAGCCCAGAAGCATTGTCCTCGCCGTCCGTGATGATCAGGATCACCTGCTTCGGCCGCTTCGCCCCCTTGCTCAACTCGTCCGCCGAAGCCACCGTCGCGTCGTATAGGGCGGTCCCACCCTTTGAGTCGTAGTGCGCGAGCCCGTCGCGCAGCTTGTTCAGGTTGCTGGTAAAGTCCTGATCGATGAACGCTTCATCCGAAAAATTCACGATAAATGCTTCATCCTGCGGGTTTGAAGCCCGTACCAGGTCCAGCGCCGCCTCGTTCACTGCGCCTCGTTTGGTCCGCATCGAGCCCGAGTTGTCCACCAAAATGCCCATGGAAACCGGCGTATCCGAGTGCTGGAACGCGGCGACGGTTTGCGGCACCCCGTCCTCGAAGATGTGAAAGTCGTCCTTCGTCAGGTCATTCACCAGGTGCCCTTGGTCGTCCAGGACCGTGGCGTTCAGCACCACCTCCTGCACGTTTTGCCGTAGGGTGTAGCGGCCGCCGGCCTTGCCCACATCCTCCGCCTGCTTCCCGGCGGCCGCCTCGTTCAGGGTGCCGGGCTTCACGGCGGCGTTGTCGGCGGCATCGGGCGAAACAACCGGATCCCGCGCCACATCGAGCGACCGCTGCTGCTCGGCCGGGTACACGGGCGAGCTCGCTTGCGCTCCGGCAAACAAGGGCGCACCCAGCAACGCGAGAAGAAGGAGACTATTGACCAGGCGCATAGTAACCAGACCGGGCGTGTACGGTGAGCTGCGGCAGCCCCGACGGCGGATCGAGCTTCACCTTCACCTTACGCCACTTGCCGTCGTGCCTTGCATCGTTGGAGCGATAGCCCAGCACATATTCGTCTCGAATTTCATCGCTGATCTTTTCCGCCACGTCCGTCATATCGTCCAGGTCGTTTACGCGAAACAGCCGGCCACCCGTGTCCTCGCACATGTCGTTCAGGAGCAGCGGCCCCAGGCGCTCCTCGGTCGTGGGGGCGTACTCGTCGAAAATGCCGATCGCATACATCTGCACATCGCTTTCCCGCACCATCGACCTCAACTCGTTTTCCGTATACCGCGACCGATTGTCCCCGCCGTCCGACACAATCAGCAGCGCCTTCCGCGGGTACTTCGCTTCCTTCATCTTGTTCACGCCAAAATAGATTGCGTCCAACAGCGCTGTGCGCTTGCCCGGCTTTTCCATCGCAAGCCGCGCGTCCACGTCATCCACATTCGAAGTAAAGTCTTCAATCAGCTCCGGACGATCGTTAAACCCGACCACAAAAAACTCATCCTGCGGGTTCGCCGTCTTCAGGAAGGCTTTAATCGATTGCTTCGACCGGTTGAACTTGTTGGTCATCGACCCGCTCAGGTCCAGGATGATGCCGAGCGACACAGGCGCGTCCTCGGTCGAAAACGTCTTGATCTGCTGCAGCTGCTCGGGCCCAGTCGAGCCCTTTTCGTAAATGTAAAAGTTGTTCCGGTCGAGCCCCGTCACCAAGCGGTTCAGGGGGTCGGTCACGGTCAGGGGAATCAGGGTCAGGTTCACATCCACCCGGATCCGCTCATCGGCCCGCGCCTTCATGGCCGCCGGCCCTTCCAGCGGCTTTGCTCCGGGCGCGGCAGCCGGGGCAGGCGCGGCCGAAACCGGCGGCGGCTGCACATGCACCTGGTTTAGCTGGTCAGCGTTTTGCGCCCATGCCCCCGGCACCAACGCCAGCAGAACCAATCCCGATAACACTCTCCGGCAAACCTTCCCAGCCCCCGCCCACATCAAAGCGCTCCTACTTCTTTCTACCCCTACCGAAGCCGGCTTGGCTAGTCGCACCCCTGCTTAGACGCGCACGGGGGAAACGGGACTCTTCCTTTCCCTGGCTCATCGACCCGGATACGCGGACCGCGCGGGCCTGCAAGGGAGAAGGCTGGACGGAAACAACGCGGTTTGTTGTCGAGAACAGTCCCATCTATCTCGATGTCGCCGCCCTGTTCGCTCGGCTGGACCGATACCCGCCTGCTTCCTGAGCTTGCACTTCCGGTACGAAAGTCAAACCGCGTCATGTACAGTGGGCTCCCCGCCTGCCCTGTCTCGAAAGACAGCCCACCCTCCGCTACAATCGACGGGACGCCCCCATGGCCCGCATCTACCCATTCCGCGCCCTTCGCTACAACCCTTCCCTCGTGCGGGTCGAGGACTGTGTCACCCAGCCCTACGACAAAATCACTCCCTCGATGCAGCAGGCGTACTACGCCCGCAGCCCCTATAACCTGGTCCGCATTATCCTCGGCCTCCCCGAGCTGTTCGACGAGCCCGGCGTCCACGACGTGTACACCCGCGCCGCGCGCGACTTCCGCGACTGGCGGCAGGCAGGCATCCTCGCCCGGGAAAACGAGCCGTCGCTGTTCGCCTACGCCCAGCGGTTCACCCCGCCCGGCACCAGCCAACCCATCGAACGCCGCGGCCTCATCGCCCTCGGCGCGTGCTCCCCCTACTCCGAGGGCGTGGTCTTCCGCCACGAGCAAACCCACACCCGCGCCCGCTCCGACCGGCTCAACCTCCTGCGCGCCACCCGCGCCCACTTCGGGCAAATCTTCATGCTCTATTCCGACCCCGCGCACACGGTCGAGTCCCTCGTCTTTCCCCCCGCGGGCAAGCCGTCCGTCGCCGAGATCGAGCTCACCGACGAGTTCGGCACCCTCCACCGCGTTTGGAAGGTTTCCGACCCCGCGACCATCAACATGGTCCAGGGCGCACTTGGCGACAAGAAACTCATCATCGCCGACGGCCACCACCGCTATGAAACGGCCCTGGCCTACGCCGAGGAAAAAGCCCCCAACTTCCTCAAACACACCTTCGGCAGCCGCGAACACCCGCCCTACCCTGAAGCCGCCGTCCTGATGACCCTCGTCAACATGGACTCGCCGGGCCTCGTCATCCTGCCCACGCACCGCGTCGTCCGCGACCTTCCCTCGTTCGAACCAAGCCGGTTTGCCGGGCAGGCAGCCCAGCTCTTTTCCAAGATCGCGCACCTTCCCATCAACCCGCGCAACTCCCAAGCATTGCTCCAGGCGCTCGCAACCACCACCGCGGAAGCAGGCGCGGGCGCAACCGTCATGCTCGCCGTAACCCGCGACGCCGCCTTCGCGCTCACCCTCGACGTAGCCGCGCGCGCCCGGCAGTTCCCAAACCTGCCCGCGCGCCAGCGCGAGCTCGACATGGTTGTCCTGCACGAAGGCGTTTTCGCGCGCCTCCTCGGCATCACCCCCGAGCAGGTCAAGGCAGGCGCACATGTGAGCTATCAACGCGATGCCGGCGAAGCCGTTGCCGCAGTGCTCCGGGGAGATGCGCAGATCGCTTTCCTGGTAAACCCGGTAACGCTCGCCCAGCTGCGCGAAAATACCTTTGCCGGCGAAGTCATGCCGCAAAAGTCCACCGACTTCTACCCCAAACTGCTTTCCGGCCTCGCAATCTATGCCCTTGATGAACGGGAGCCCGCCCGCTGATCCGGTTCGGGAGCAGGCCCGCTTGAGTCGCCTGCCCGCCCCGCCGAATGGGCGCGGCCTCCGGACCTGCCCAGACCGGGAAGCTCGGCGTTGCTTCCGAAACCTCTTCGCGTTCGCAATACTGGTGACCCTCCTGAGCGCCGCCCACCCAGCGCGCGGCCAAACAACCTTCACCGTCGTCCTCGACGCCGCCCACGGCGGCCCCGATCCCGGCGCGCTGCTAACCCCGCAGCTGCCCGAAAAAGCCTGGACCCTCGGCCTTTCCGTCCGCCTCCGCTCCGCCCTCCAGGCCCGCGGCTTTCGCGTCCTCACCACCCGTGAGTCCGATACAGACCCTGCTTTCGACGCCCGCGCCTCCGACGCAAACCACGCTCGCGCCGGAGCCTGCCTCGTCCTCCACGCCACGGGGAGCGGCTCCGGCGCGCACCTTTATACCTCCTCGCTCAACCCCGCGCCCGCCGGGGCTGGAGAGCTCCAACCCTGGACCACCGCTCAGGCCCCGTTTCTCACCCGGAGTCTCCAGCTCGCCTCCGAGCTCAACACTGCCTTTAACGCCGCCAATATCCCTGTCACGCTGGGACGCGTGCGCCTCCCGCCGCTCGACTCGCTCCGGTGCCCCGCGGTAGCCGTCGAGCTCGCCCCCCTCCACGACCTCCGGGACGGCAAACGGCAGGAAGCCGCGCTCGACGATCCCGCGTATGAGCAGCGCATCCTCGACGCGCTTTCCGCGGCGCTCATCGCCTGGCGCGCCGAACGCGCACAAGGGGGAGAAGCCGCAAAATGACACCCCCAAACAAGCCTCCGCGCGAAAACGACCCGCCCCGGCGCGGCGCATGGCAAGCCCAGCCCCCATCCGGTACCCGCGCACCGAATCCCACCCAGGCTCGTCCGGTCTCTCCCGGCAAAACCGCAGCCCCCCGGGAAAAACCCGAGCGCCCCACGCCCCGGAGTTCGCCGCCCAACACGCCCGCCGCCGCCGGTTCGCGAAGCGCGGCAGCACCCCCGGCCGTTTCTCCCCCACCCGCGGCACCCGCGCCCGCCCGCCCGCGAAAGCAAAAGCCGTCCGGTCCCCCCGCCCTTGTCTCGCGGGGCGAAAAAATCCTTCTCTGGAGCCTGCTCGCCTCTGTGGCCGCCATGGCTTTCTTTCTCGTGCATCTCCGCAACCGCACACACGCCCATTTCCAAGCGCGCGTCCTCCCCGTGCCTCTCCTGTCAGCCCAGGGCTCCCCCGCACCCCTCATCCTTGCGCTCGCCAGCGACACAACCGGAGCTTTGACGGAGCGCCCCCTTGCTTTTCCCTTGCCGCAAGACCCCAACACCCGCGCCCGCGTCGTGCTCCAAAAACTCCTGGCCGAATACACTGCGCCTGACTCGCCGCACCCCTTGCACCCCTTGCCCCCCGGCGCCCAAAGCGTCGATGAGGTCTACCTTTCCCCCGCGCCCGGCGGCCGCGGCGAGCTGGCCACCGTCGACCTCACCGGCACCTTCGTCCACCTCCACCCTTCCGGCATCCAGCCTGAAACCCTTACCCTGATCTCCATCCTCGCAACCCTTCACGCCAACCTGCCCCATGTCACCGAGGTCCGCTTCCTGGTCGATGGCGAGCCCCGCCCCACCCTCGCCGGCCACGCCTCGCTCGCCCAAACCTACCTCGCCGGCCCCATCCAAACCGCCCCCCGCGAGGCCTTCACGGTGCGCCCGTGAGCGCCCCCGCCATCGGTGTCTTCGACTCCGGCGTCGGCGGCCTCACCGTCCTCCGCGCCCTCCGCGAACGCCTCCCCTACGCGCGCTACCTGTATCTGGGCGACACCGCCCGCCTCCCCTACGGCTCCAAGTCGCAAGCCACCGTCGCCCGCTACGCCGTGGAAAGCGCCCGCTTCCTCATCGGGCATGGAGCCCGATACCTGGTCATCGCCTGCAACACCGCCTCCGCTCTCGCCCTGCCCGAGCTCCGCGCCGCCGCCGCGCCCGTCCCGGTCCTCGGCGTCGTTGAAACCGGTGCCGACGCCGCCCGCGCCCATTCCCGCTCCGGCGACGTCTGCGTCCTCGCCACAGCCGCTACCGTTGAAAGCCACGCCTATGCCCGCGCCTGCGCGGAACGCGGCCTCCGCGCGCTTGAAAAAAGCTGCCCCCTTCTCGTTCCGCTCGTTGAAGAAGGCTGGACCGCCCACCCCGTCACCCGCGATGTCCTCCGCATCTACCTCGCCGAAGCCGCCGCCGCCGCCCGCCAACAAGCGCTCCACCCCGACGCCCTCGTCCTCGGCTGCACCCACTACCCCCTGCTCCGCGCGGAAATCGAAGCCCTCGCCCCACCCGGCACCGCCGTCATCGACTCCGCCGCGGTCACCGCCGAAGCCGTCGCCCGCGCCCTCGGCGACCGGCCGTCCGGCCCCGCGCGCCCCCCCATCCGCTTTTTCGCCACCGACGGCCCCGAACGCTTCCGCTCCCTCGGCAGCCGCTTTCTCGCCGAACCCATCCCCGCCGTCGAGCTCATCGACCTCGGCGGCTGAATCGTTTCTGCGTCCGCGTGTAACCTTTTGTGCCCGCCCGCCTCCAACATGCGCCCTTGCGGCTCGGTGAGCTCACCCACGCCGGCCCCGGGCGCGAAAAAGGAGCGTTCCATGACTAGAAACATCGCCCCCCTTGTTCTCGCCGCATGCGTCGCAGCCTGCGCCCCGGCTGCTTTCGCGCAGTCCAACAGCTACGTCTACGTTGAAACCAACACCAAACCGGTCAACACCATACGCGCTTTCCGCCGCGCGCCCAGCGGCCGGCTCACTGAAATCCCAGGCTCCCCTTTCGCCACCGGCGGTGCAGGCTCCGGATATAGCGGTACCGCGCTCGGCCCGGAAGACTCCGACCAGGAAGTCATTCAAAGCCCGGACCACTCCCTCCTGTTTGCCGTAAACGCCGGGTCTGACTCCATTTCCGTGCTGCGCATCGCCGGCGACGGCGCCCTCACCGCCATACCCGGCTCGCCCTTCGCTTCCGGCGGCAACGATCCTGTTTCGCTCGACATCTCCAATTCCACCCTGTTTGTCGCCAACAAATCCGGCGACCCTGCCCGGCCCACGACCGAGCTGCCGAACTACACAGCCTTTCGCGTACTGCCCAACGGCAGCCTTGTCACCGGCAACACCACAAACGACCACAGCAGCTTCCTCAACTCCACGCTGTCGGTCGCTGCCGGCTCCTCGCCCGTGCAGGTCCACGCCATCCCCGGCACATATCTCGTCTATGCGGACGACTTTCTCGGCAACCTCATCCAGCGCTTTGCCTTTCTTCCCAATGAGGGCGTTCACCAGTTCCCGCCCATCACCCTCCCTGCCTCCCTGTTTTCCGACATCACCACCCAGCGCATTCCTCAGGGCTTCTGGAACCATCCCACGCAGCCGCTCCTATATGTCGGCGTCCCCTTGGCGAACAAGCTGGCCGTATACCGCTACGACTTCCTCGGCGCACTCACCTTCCTCCGCGCGGTCCCCAACGAGGGCGGGGCAATCTGCTGGCTCCGAACCAACACCGCCGGCACCCGCCTTTACACCAGCGACACCCTCACCAACTCCATCGGGGTGTATGACCTCACCGATCCCGCAAACCCCGTCGAAATCCAGGAGTTCACCCTTGCGGGGCCCGGCAATGCCTTTCAAATCAGCTTGTCCCCCGATGACAAAAACCTCTACGCCCTTTCCCCTCGCACCGGCGACAGCACCCCGCTCGGTGAGGGCAACCTCCTCCACACACTCGCGATCGCGAGCGACGGCAGGCTTTCGGAAACCTTCGCACCCATTGCGTTTCCCAGCCCATCCAATGCCCGTCCGCGCGGCCTAGCCGTCGTTCCCGCCCAGTAACAACACTTGGCTCGCCGCCCCGCAGCTCGTTCGTGAAATGCGGGGCGCGCACCTTTCCCTCTCCGCATCCTGCTATTCTTTCTCCTGCCCACCGCTTCCAATGGCGCATGGGGAAGGAACTCCTGCTCATGTTGAACCTCCAAGGCCGCGTCGCGGTCGTCTTCGGCGTCGCCAACAAGCGATCCATCGCGTATACCATCGCGCAAAAGCTCGCCGAAGCCGGCTGCACCCTCGCTGTCGGCTACCAGAACGAGCGCCTCAAATCCGAAGCCGACGCCCTCGTGCAAGGCCTTTCCAACGCGACTACCTTCCAGTGCGACGTTGCCAGCGACGAGCAAATCGACCGCTCCTTCGCCGAGTTGAAGGGGCGCTACGGAACCCTCCACACCCTCGTCCACTCGGTCGCCTTTGCCCCCGCCGACGCGCTCAAACACGACTTCCTCGCCACCACCCGCGAAGACTTCCGCATCGCCCACGACATCAGCGTCTACTCGCTCATCGCCCTTACCCGCGCCGCCGCCCCCCTGATGACCGCAGGCGGCTCCGTCATGACCCTCTCCTACTACGGCGCCGAAAAAGTCTTCCCCAACTACAACGTCATGGGCGTCGCCAAGGCCGCGCTCGAATCCACCGTGCGCTATCTCGCCGCTTCCCTCGGCCCCCGCGGCATCCGCGTCAACGCCATCTCCGCCGGCCCTATCAAAACCCTCGCCGCCCGCGGCATCGGCGACCTTTCCTCCATGCTCAAGGGCCACGCCGAGCGCTCCCCCCTCCGCCGCAATGTCGAGCAAGCCGAAGTCGCCGGGGCCGCCCTCTACCTCGCTTCCGACCTTTCCTCCGGCGTCACCGGCGAGATCACCTACGTCGACGCCGGCTACAACGTCATGGGCCTATAACCATGCCCGTCAACCAGTACAGCGTCCTCAAGGGAACCCCGCTCTCCGGCGCCATCAACCAGGCCTCCCGCCCCCACTACCTCATCGAGGTCAGCGCGGGGGGCGCCCAGTGGCAGGTCGCCGTCAACGTCGAGTCCGACACCGGTTCCGGCACCTCCGCTCAGGTCCTCTACAAAATCGACGGCAACTGGACCCCGCCCGACCCGGCCGCCCTCCAAAGCCTCCCCGCGGGCGCGACCCCGCTCGCCGGCCGCGACGCAAACCCCGCCATCGACTACCTCCGCAGCCGCGCCAACGCGCAGCCCTTGGTCACCCGCGCGCAGATGGCCACCCTCCCCCTCCCCGGCCGCGCCGCCTCCCAAAATCTCCAGAACGCCGTCATCCAGTTCCTCAACCAGGCCATCGCCGACCCCAACGGCACCGTCTACGCCTTTGGTGCCCGCTACACCACCGGCCAAGGCATCCACGACATCCACATGAACCAGGGCAACCCGCCCAGCGACCATTCCGGCGACAACGGGATCTGGCAGGACGGCCTCCTGGTCTTCGAAATGCCCGGCGCGTCGCAGTGGGCCGCCGTGTTCATCGCCTTCCAGGAGCAGGTCTGGTCCACGGACCCTAGCGGCAATCCCGCCTGACACAGCCCCCGGCAGCGCGTCGCAACCCAAATACGTTGCCCTCGCAAGAAAACCGCAAAAGAGTCCCCACGCTTCCCAAAGCCGACGCGAAGGGTCGAGCGGCCGCGCTGGAGAACCCAGTCCTGCTTTGCGCATCTTCGATCTGACGCTGATTGAGGCAGATTCCCTGATGCTAGACAGCGCGGAAGATTTCTTTATGCGCCTTTTCCCGCCGGAAAAGCCACGCTCCCGGCGGCTCGGGTCTAGGGCTGAAGAAGATACATAGCGAAAGGGAGACCTGCTCCAGGCGGGGTTCCACGCCGGTGCCGAACCACACCAAACCTACCCCGCCAACGCCCGCGCCAGCACCGCCCCCGCCTTCCAACCCGCTTCCCGCAGAGCCCGCACACTCAGCGCGTCCGCCCGCTTCGCCAGCCGCTCCCCCCGCTCATCCCGCACCAGCGGCACATGCCGCCAGGCCGGCTCGCGCCAAAGGAGCACCCGGTCCAGCAGCACCTGCCGCGCCGTCGACACCAACAGGTCCGCCCCCCGCACCACCTCCGTTATCCCCATCGCCGCGTCGTCCACCACGCACGCCAGCTGGTATGCGGGGATCCCATCCCGCCGCCAAACCCCGAAATCCCCAAAATCCCGCCCCGCCACAAACCGCTGCGGCCCAAACCCTCCGTCGGTCCACTCCACCGCGAAACCCTCCGGCACCCGAAACCGCCAGTTCCTCCCCGCCGGCCCCGCCCGCAGCCACTCATCCCGCTCCGCCGCACCCGGTCGGAGCGGAGGCCGGCACGTCCCCGGGTACACCCGCTCCTCCTCGCCCTCATGCGGAGCCCCAGCCGCCCCCGCCAGGTCCCTCCGCGAACACCCGCACGGGTACACCCACCCACCCCCCACCAGCCGCTCCCAAGCAGTCAAATACGCCGCGCCCCGCCCACTCTGGAACCAGGGCTCCCCATCCCAACCCAACCCCAGCCACCGCAAATCCACCATCAGCGCCTCAGCAAACGAGTCCCGCGACCGCCCCCGATCCAGATCCTCTACCCGCAACCGCACTTCCCCTCCAAAACGCCGAGCCCGCCCATGCGCCACCCAAAACGTCCGCACATGCCCCAAGTGCAGCAGCCCCGTCGGCGAAGGCGCCATCCGTCCCACATACCCGCCCTCAGCCAAGCGCCGCCTTCAGCTGCTCCCGCACACTCCGGCTGCCCCGCCCCTTCCACACCATCGCAAACACCGCCCTACCCCCGCTCGTGTCCGCCCACAGCCGCCCCAGCTCCTCTTTCTCCCGCGAGTCGCTATTTGTCAGGTACGCTTCGCCCTTGTACTCCACCGCAAACATCCGCCCATCCCCCAACGCCGCCACAAAGTCCGGATAAAACCGGTCCGTACTCGTTTGCAGCCAAAACGAGCTCCCCGCCCGGTGCTCCCCCGCCAGGTTCCGCACCCAAAACTTCACCTCCTCCATCCCGTCCAGCTCGCAAGCGCACTCAAACTCCTCACCCTCCCCGCTCATCTCCCCCGGCCCCGGACGGTAGTAGTGCTTCCCGAACCGGTACCCCGTCCGGCACCAGCTCTTCGGCGTGTACTCCGGCGGGTACCGGAACGCAAACTCATCCGTCCCATCCGCCACCACCCGCGTCCGCGACCCAAACAGGAGCTCCTGATACCCCTTCGCGGCCGCCGCGGCCCGCGCCTTGTCCATCTCCTCCCGCAGCTTGCGCGCAAGCACATACCGGCCACGGTCCAGCACCGCGAGGCTCAGCCCCGGTTTCCGCAGCGCGTCCTCCACCGCCCGCAGCAGCCATGCCCGCAGCTCCCCCTGCGTAATCGCCGGATCATGGAGCCGCCCGTCCAGCCAGCGCACCAGCCCCACGGCGTCCAGCTCGCTCCCCGGCAGCTCCATCTGCGCGGACCCCAAGGGCGTCAACGTAAAGCTCTGCCCTTCCAGGTCCAGGGTGTACGCCCGCGTCGCCTCGTCGAAAGCAAACCGGCTCAGGTCCGCCGGGTAGTCCAGCAGCCGCCATTCCAGCAGCTCCGCAAGCGTGTCCCCGTCGAACAGCTCCCGCTGCCCCTCCACCTCCACCACCAGCCGCGGCACCCGGAACACCAAGCCCCGCTCCGCCGGCGAACAGCGCGCATTGTGCCGCGCAATCTCCTCCCGCAGCACTTCCCGCCGCTCCTCCGGCGCTGCCCGCACAATCCGCTCCGCCGCCTCCGGCACCACAAACCCGCGCACCCGGACCGCAAACCCGCCCGCCTCGTTCGCTCGTACCTCTACCGCCGCTCGCTCCCCGGGCGGCAGCAGCGCGAACTCCGGTGCCTCCGCCACCTCCGCCGCGAACACCGGGGCCTGCTCCTCCACCGGGACCAGCGGCAGCTCCCCCCTCTGCTCCACCGCCTCCCGCGCCTCTGCCGGGTCGAATCCCTGCTCCACCAGCGCGTCATACAGCATCCGCGCCGCTTCCCCAAACCGCGCGCTCGTCACATGCGCATACGCCTTGTTCAGCTCCGGGGCTTTCCGCCGCCGCGCATACGGCATCCGCAGCACCCGCCCCAGCAGCTGCTCCACATCCTGCGCCTGCCCCAGATTCGCGGTCGAGCACAGCACATACGCAAACGGGCAGTCCCACCCTTCCATCAGCGCCCGCACGGTCAGCACCGTCGTAATCGGGCATCCCGGCGACATCAGATCCACCCCGTCCAGCTCCCGCCGGTCTCCGGTATGCACCGCGATCTCACCCTCCTGCAGCCCCTCGTTCGCGATCAGGTGCCGCCGCACCGCTTCCCAGTCCGCTTCCTGCCCCTTATTCTGCGTTTGCACCACCAGCAGCGGACGTACGTACTCCGGCTCAGCTCCCGCCAGCGCCGCCAAGCCTTCCCGCGCTTTGCGCGCCTCGCACAGCGCATCCTGCCAGCCGTTCGCGTGCTCCGTCAGCACCACCGGCAGCTTGATCATCTCTTCCCGCTTCAGCTCCACCGCTGAGGCCCTGTACAGCACATTGCTTTCCCGCTCCTTCGGCGTCGCCGTCATCTCCAGAACCACGCTCGGCCCTATCCGCTCCCGCACCTCCGCGCTCAGCCCGGTCACAAACTGGTGCGCCTCGTCCACAATCACAATCGGCCTCTGTACCTTCAACAGGTTCGCAAATGAGAACCGCGGCGTCCCCGCCCCCGCGCGCCCTTCCTCGATCGGCTCCAAGCCCGGCGTCCGCAGCGCTTCCGCCGGGAAGTGCCCTTCCAGGTTTTCGTTGTGCGCATACACCCGGCGGCCTTCCGTGCTCTTCACCCGCAGCGTCTGCATCGTGCCCACCACCACACACGCATTCCCCTGCAAATCCTGGGGCCGCAGTTGCGTAAACTCCGCAATGTCGAACACCCGCACCTGCCCGCCGAACCCCTTCCCCAGCGCCCGCCGGTACGGGTGGCCCGGGTCTTTCAACGCGCTCAGGGTTTGCTTGCGAATCGTGTCGCTCGGCACCAGCCACAGCACCAGTGGATACGGCCGCTCCAGCGTGCTTTCGGCCATCACGCTCACCGCGTACGCCGCCAACAGCGTCTTGCCCCCGCCCGTCGGCAGCCGCACACACACCGACGGCACCTCCGGCATCCCGCTCAACGGCCGGTAGTCGTCCCAAAGTCCGCGCCGCGACGTGTCCACCCACTTCTCAAACGCCCTCGCCGGGTCGCCAAACACCCGCGCGTCATCCAGAAACCCGCGCAGCCGGTCCA
Organism: Acidobacteriaceae bacterium; assembly: GCA_965218545.1. GTDB lineage: Bacteria > Acidobacteriota > Terriglobia > Terriglobales > Acidobacteriaceae > EB88. The sequence goes on from CBDCLB010000005.1 coordinate 286,464, forward strand.
GCGCGTCCTGCTGAAACTTCTTCGGCTCCAGCTCCCTCACCGCGACCTCACGTCATACGGGGTCTGCTTCATCACGATCCCTTCCCGCTTCAAGCTCGCCGCACTCAGCCGCGAGCTTTCCCCATACACCACCCAAGGCCCCGCGAACCCGTCCGGCAACAAAGCCCGCAACTCCTCGAGCACGGCCCGCGTCAGCACATTGCCGCCCCGCGGCCGCTTATCTCCCAGCACGCCGTTGTACAGCAGGAAGTACGCGGTCCCCCTGTCCACACCCAACAGCGGCGAGCGCTTGGGCTTCGGCAAGGCCGTCCGCGTTTCTGAAAACCAGATATGCGCCGCCAGGTGCTCAAACCGGATGCCGGCGTCGATCCTGCCTTCCGCGTCGAACACCGGCTTCCCGAGCCGGTAAAACCGGAACCCGCCGCCCCCCGTCCACCCCACCGCCTTCGAAATCCCGCCCTGCTCCCCATCCACCACCTTCCGCAGCCGCGGAACGCAATGCGTCACCGCATGCTCCCCTAACTCAATCCCGATATACCGGCGGTTCATCTTTTGGGCTACAGCTGCGGTTGTGCCGGAACCAGCAAACGAATCTAGAACCAAATCGCCAGCAAGACTACCTACCGTCAAAATCTTTTGCAGCAATTGCTCCGGCTTGGGAGTTCCAAAAGGACTGTCCTCATCGAAAAGCTCGAGTATCTCTCGTTTACTTTGAGTGTTGTCGCCAAATTCCTCAGCAGGCCACCATGTCATTGGGACTAAGCCGGCCTCTTCGCCTCTATACTTCTTGATCGTAGGTTGCGCGTCGCCGCTCTTTCCGAAATACACTTGGCCCTGAGCTAAATAAGAATCGAAAGTCGGCCGCGTGGCACCCCAGCATCGGCCACGTGGAGGCTTTACGACCCTTCCTGAGGGAAGAGTAATCGCATACATCTGGGCAGCCCTAAAGCCCTGTGCAGTGAATGGAATGGGCCGCCACTCTCCCTTTGGGTCATGATCCGGGTTGGCGAATCCGGAGTCTCTTGCCGGGAACGTATTGCGATACTGTTTCCATTCGACGGCTGGCATCTTTGCGTATAACAAGATGTCGTCGTGCGAAGACCCAATAGCCGCTCGGTTCTCTCTTGATGTTCGCTTCTGCCACACAATGTTCGCTACAAAATTACCCCGCCCAAACACCTCATCCATCACAACCTTGAGATAGTGCCCCTCATTATCATCAATCGTGACCCAGATACTCCCATCCTCCCGCAGCAAATCCCTCAGCAGCTCCAGCCGGGGGTACATCATTCCCAGCCATTGCGCGTGCTCCAGGTTGTCGTCGTAGTGCTCAAATGCGCTCCGGGTGTTGTATGGCGGGTCGATAAAGATGCACTTCACCTGCCCCGCGTAAAACGGCAGCAGCGCCTTGAGCGCTTCGAGGTTGTCCCCCTGAATCAGCATGTTCCCCGCCGACGGGTCCCCGTACCCCAGCTCCGGCGCCTCCTCAAGCAGCCTGTACGGCACCCGGGACGAGGCCTTCAAATCTTCTTCGCGCGTCAACCAACTCAACGTAGGCATAAATCAGAGATCATTGTGCCACTTCCCGGAGCTCCCGCCGCAACTTCCCGCCCCCTCCCACCTCCGCGCCATGACCGAAGTAAGAATCCGTCCCGCCTGCTCCCCCATCCGTACCGCGCCGCCCCCTGAACCCCCGCCCAAACCCCTATTCAACCCGCCGAAACCCGTGTATATTCCGCCCCCGAACAAAAACATGCCCAAAACAATCTCAAAATGCGCCGAAAAACACGCGTTTTGCACGAAAAAACACACGCTCAAAACAGCTCCGGTATGTTGGTAAACGCGATCCGCGTCGGTGCCGAAGCCCCCGCCAAAAGCATCGCCGCCGTCCCTAAAGTGTTCGTCCCATACCGCCCATTCACCCGGTCCATTGCCTGCGAAAGTCGCTCCCGCTTCCCCTCCCCAGGGAGCTCGTCGAACAGCGAAAGCGTGTGCAAGTGCTCTGGAATCAGCTCTCCCAACCACACCTCCACGTAAAACGGCCGCCCATACCCGGGCCCCTGCGGACGCCGCGCCCACAGCTTCGCGAGCGCTTCCACCAGCGTTTGCGTGTCCTGGCACTCCACCACCCGCATCCCCTCCGACCACCCAACCTGCGGAATCCCCGACGAATGAGCCCGCCCGCCCCCGCCCGGACCACCCCGCTCCGCCGTAAACTTAACGGAAACAGTCACTTGTGTCGCCCAAAGCCGCGCCGCGCGCAGCCGCATCGCCGCCTTGTGCAGCAGCTTATGCAGCACCGCATACCCTCCCTCCACCGTCCGCAGCTCCGGCGCTAAAACATGGCTCTGCGAGATCGATTTCCGGTGCTCCAAAGCAGGGTCCAGGAAGTCCTCCCCCTGCAGCCAGAACCACAGCTTTTCCCCACCTGCCCCGCCCCAAACCTCGCGCATCCCCTCGCGCCCCAGCGCCAGCAGCGCGGGCATTGAGCGCACTCCCGCCGCGTGCAAACGCCGCTCCATCCGCGCGCCGACCCCGGGCAAATCACGGAGTTCCAAGCCCGCCAGCGCCGGTCCAAGAATGTCCGGCGTCAGCGCGACAAGCCCATCCGGCTTCTCCATGTCAGACGCAATCTTGCTCAAATACCGGTTCGGCGCAAGCCCCACCGAACAGCGCAACGTCGCGCCCGCGTGCTCGCGGATCGACCGCTTGACCGCCCCGGCAAGCTCCAGCGCCCGCAGCAACTCCTGCTCGCGCCCCATCAGCGAACACGCCATCTCGTCGATCGACAGCACCGCCGAAACCGGCACACACCGCTCCACCGCCTCGATGATCCTGTGGTGGTATTCGACGTACTCCCGGTGCCTCGCGTGTACCAGAATTAGTTCCGGGCACATCCGCTTCGCATCCCTCACCTTGACGCCGGTCTTTACCCCAAATGCTTTTGCCTCGTAGCTCGCCGCGATGCAGGTTGCCGTATCCGCCTCGACGGGCACAACGGCAATGGACCTGCCCCGCAGCTCGGGCCGCAGCTCCTGTTCCACGGAGGCGAAGTAGGAGTTCAGATCGAGAAACAGCCAGCGCACACGCGGCTGCAACAACGGGTTTGGGCTGCCGGAGTGCATTGCTTCTCTATTATCTTCGCTTTCTCTTCACCCGCAACTGAACCGGCATTTTCGTCACGGGAGCTACGGGAAGGCGTTGTCAAAATGGGAACGGGCGGCAAAAACGGGAACGCGATGCGGCAAAGAGGCCGAAAGCAACAAAAAAGATTTGCCTAGCGATCCTACTTAGTGACACGATGCTGTTGTACCGCGGCTGCTCACCCTACAAGGCCAGCGTCGACTTTCCACGAGGGGTAAACACATGTGGTTTCTTCATCTTCACAACCTTTTGTGGCACTTTGCCCACATGGGCGCGCACTGGGCCGAGGCCCTGATCACCTGCGGCGCAGCCGTTTTGGCCGGCTGCGCTGCTTCCTGCGCTTGCAGCCCCCAGAAGGACAAAGACGACCTGTTCCATAAGCATGTCTCTTAATCATGGGGGGATTTTGGCGCGCCATTCATAAGATTTGGATTCGTACGCCAACTTTTCCCGCCGCCCGTACCCTGCACCCGCCGCCTCTTTTCGATTAGCGTGGAGGGCAGAGGTGCTCCTCCATGAGTGGTTCTGACACAAAGAAGCAGGCGCGCGTTTCGCTCGCCGCTACCGAAAACCCCCTTCCGGCCCAGGCTTCCGAAACGGGCTTCCTCCCTCCCGAGCAGATGCTCACCGTTTCCGTCATCACGCGCCGGCGCAAGCCGCTGGAGTTGCACGCCCTGAACGGGCGCATTCTGTCCCGCGAAGAGTTCGACCGGGACTATGCGGGCGACGCGGACGATTTCGCAGCGCTGCGGCAGTTCGCTCACGAGCACGGCCTTTCCGTCGATGAAGCGGCCACAAGCCTTTCCCGGCGAACCCTGGTGCTGCGCGGCCCCGCTTCGCGCATGCAGCAGGCCTTTGGTGTTTCGCTCCAAACCTACCAGCACCTGCACAGCCATAAACACTTTCACGGCTACAAAGGCGCGGTTTCCCTCCCCGAGGACATCGCCCCCCGCATAGAAGCAGTGCTGGGCCTCGACACGCGGCCCATCGCGACATCGCATATGCGCCGGCTCGAAAGATCTGCGGAAGGCGGCAGCACCATCCGGGCAAGCGCCGCGGCGCGCAGCTTTTCACCCGTGCAGGTTGCGGCTTTGTACGATTTTCCCAAAAACCTGACCGGCGCGGGGCAGACGATTGCCATTCTCGAGTTGGGCGGCGGCTATGAAACCAGCGACATCAATACCTACTTTCAGGGCCTCGGATTAACGCCGCCTACCGTTGTCGCCGTCTCCGTGGATGGGGGCGCAAATGTGCCCGGCGGCGACCCGAATGGGGCTGATGGCGAGGTCGCACTTGATATTCAGGTGGCAGGTGCCGTGGCTCCGGGCGCGCGCATCGCGGTTTATTTCGCGCCTAATACAGACCAAGGCTTTATCGATACGATCACGACGGCGGTGCACGACACTGCCAACAAGCCAAGCGTTCTCTCGATCTCCTGGGGCGGCCCGGAGGGGAGCTGGAGCGCGGCCTCCCGCACCGCACTCGACAACGCCTGCCAGTCTGCGGGGGCCCTAGGCGTAACCATCACGGTCGCGTGCGGCGATAACGGGTCGACCGACGGCGGCACGGGCAACAATGTCGACTTCCCAGCTTCCAGCCCGCACGTGCTGGCTTGCGGAGGCACGACCCTCACCGGTTCCGGCGCGACTATCCAATCGGAAGTTGTGTGGAACGACCTCGCGGCCGGCGGCGGCGCTACCGGCGGCGGCGTGAGCAGATTCTTCGCCCTTCCCTCATGGCAGGCCAATGTAGGCGTTCCCAAGCCGAGCGGTAGCGCGGGAGGACGCGGCCTGCCGGATGTGGCTGGAGACGCCTCCCCGGAAACGGGCTACAGCGTGCTCGTAGACGGGCAACAGCAGGTGGTAGGCGGCACCAGCGCGGTCGCCCCGCTATGGGCCGGGCTGTTGGCGCTTGTCAATCAGGGGCGCGTGCAAGGGGGTGAGCCGCCGGTCGGCTTTGCGAACCCGCAGCTGTATGCGGCGACGTCGGCCTTTCACGACATTACGAGCGGAACAAACGGCAGCTTCCAAGCCAAAACCGGGTGGGACGCGTGCACGGGCCTGGGCTCGCCCAACGGCACGGCCGTAGCGCAAGCCCTAAGCGGCACCGCGGGAGGCACGGGCACGGGCGGCGGCGGGGTGAGCGGCGGCTCGGGCTCCCCGACGGGAGGAGGCGGCACCCCTCCACCCAACCCGCCCACGCACAAGAAAAAACACAAGCACGGGCACCACGACTAGAACACAGGCCCGCTCCCTTTTTACGGATCGATTCTAGACCGGAAAGCGGGAGCGGGTTCCCTGCCCGCTGCTACCGCGAACCACCGGGTGCGGATCGAGGCCTTCGGGACCACCTGTGAGCTCCTGTTCAACCTGACGGGGCAAAAGGTCGTGATCTGGAACGCGGACCAGGGCGCGGTGGTCGAGGAGGACGGCACCTGGGCACCGCGCCCCTGGCCGCGTTCGTCGATGCGGGTCTGAAGTTCGTGAGCAGCCTGAACTTCGAGCATCAGGACTGGATCGGCACCGAGCGGCTGTTGACCGGCTCGGACGGCTCGGCGATCGGCAGCTACACCTCCTACCCGTTCGGCGACGGATTCACGGATAATGGGACGGACCTGGACCCGTACCACTTCGCCGGCATGGACCACGACTACGAATCGACGCTCGACCACGCGACCTTCCGCGAGTACGCAAACGCCGGCGGCCGCTGGGTCAGCCCCGACCCCTACGGGGGCAGCTACGACTGGAGCGACCCGCAGAGCTTCAATCGGTATACGTATGCGCTGAATAACCCGCTCAGCTTGAGCGATCCGAGCGGGCAGTTCGCATTCTGCGGTGTTACGGCAGGCGAGGACGGAGGGTTGGCGGTTGCCGGCCCCGCAGGATGGGCGGCTTTGGGATTTTGTGCAGGAGAAGGCATCTTCAAGCTTTTAGGACTCTTCAGCCACACCCAGTTTCATGGAAGCCTGAAACCTAGGCCAAACGCGCAGCCGTGGGACGAGTACAACATTATGTACGGTCCCAATATCGCCGGGGCGCTCGGGCTGCCGGACGAAACATGCGAGTTCGGAGCCTGCGGCGATGGTGGAATGAGCTTTACAAATGGATTGACGGTAGCGGTACCATTCTGTACTCAGCACCCAACCATTTGCACTTTGGGAGAAGATGCAGCCTCTTTGCTTAGAGAGATACCTGTTGTTGCAGCAGCGAGTATTACGACCTCAATGGAGGGGGACAATGAGCCAGGGTGCATGCCCCAAGCTGGAACCCAGTGCTATGAGGAGCAGTCCGGGCATACGCACAATAATTGGGATCCCCACTCGCATATTTGGACCATGAATCAAAATCCGTCGACTCATCAATGCCATTGGAATAGAGGCGCAGGTACGCGAGGCACAACACAATTCCCACCAGCAGGAATGGAGCCATGTAGTGCCTATCCAACCTGGGTGTCGCGATGATATATACAGATAGGGTCAGTTTAGGCTTTGATCTAAGGGTGAACCCCAGTTGCGTGCATTTATCGCGTTCTAATGGTGAGCAACTACTGGAACCTTATCGCACCAGTCCCGTAAGTGCGGATCCAGCGGTCTGGCCTACTATAAGGGTCGCTGCTGATCTGTGGGGTGGGCTTCTGCCGAGATTTTTAAATCCCTTGTATCTCGCAAGCGATTTGGGTGAACTCATTAAAGCTTACCAGCAAGAAGGAATATTTGTAGGCGATCTCTATCCAGTGTGCATCACATGTGAAGCAAGCATCATTGCTTCTTTAAATGTAAGGTTTGGAGAGGGATACTTTAGGTCTCCAATAACCGAAGGCGTTCTTTTGTCAAACAATTGGGAGTTGCAGGGGTTCGACGTTGTAGATTTAGATGGGATGATAAGTGGCCTTAAAGGATGTGGGTATCGTGATCCTTCTTGGAGCCAAATGAGGGTGGATTTTGGAAGCTCTCTCAATGAGAAAGGGCTTTTTTTTGATTCGGAACAGGCGAAGATGTTTGCTAAGGTGAGGGAAGTTGAAATTGCCGCGCATGCTCCATTCGTCGTTGTTGGCGTGCTGACTCGCAAACAAACTGATGCCGAATAGTTTCGGCGCTATTGCTTTAACGTGGGCAGGAACTAGGGGCGGGTACGATGGGAGCATGTTTAGGGGTAAGCGGCTTGCAAACATTCAAGAAGTGACACGGGCCGTCTCGGCGAAGAAGCGTATCAACACTCTTGGTTGCTCGACTGCTTCTTGTAGGGGCAAACCCAACACTCATGACATCGGCCGCAAATAGCACGAGTGTTGGGCTGCCCCTATTGGTTCCAAACCACCCATGATAATCACCCATGGCCGCAATGCGGCCCGCACCTGAGGATGAGAAGGGTTTCCGTTGACCAGAAGCGTGGGGTGGAGACTTCAGGGGCGAACAGGTAAAGGGTCGCGGACTTATTGGTGGTTCGACCCCGAATGATAATTTGGCCTGCCGGCGGCTCACGTACACCTGACTGGTGCCTCTTCTGAGCCCGTAGAACAATATGCCCAACCCGCCGCCGGCTGCTTGTCCGCACTGGAGAGGTAGATGATCGAAGCTATTCTTGAACGATGTGCCGGCATCGACGTTGGCAAGAAGTTCGTCGTGGTCTGCGTCATGACCGGTGGTGCAAGAGACGAACCCCACACGCAGATCAAGAAGTTCGGCACGATTGTGAGCGAGCTTCAGCGGCTGGCCGAATGGCTGGTCGCCGAAGGTTGCACTCACGCCGTAATGGAGAGCACCGGCAGCTATTGGAAGCCGGTCTTCAACCTGCTTGAGGCGCACGTCCGTGTGATCCTGGCGAACGCTGCGGACGTGCAGAACAGGCGCGGACATAAGACCGATCCAAACGATAGCCGCTGGCTGGCTCATCTCCTTCGCCACGGCATGATCCGGCCAAGTTTCATCCCTCCGTTGGCGATTCGTGAACTGCGAGACCTCACGCGTCGTCGCAGGCAGCTAATCGGGGAGAACTCGAGGGAACGGAACCGGGTTCAGAAGGTGCTTGAAGACGCGAACATCAAGCTCGGTGACGTGTTGTCAGACGTCTTCTGTGTGTCGGGCAAGTTGATGCTGGCAGCGCTTCTCGACGGCCGAATGACCGCAGAGCAGATCGCTGATTTGGCCAAGAAGAAGGCCCGAGAAAAGATCCCACAACTTGCGGCTTCCGTTGCCGATCATCGCTTGAGCGACCATCAGCGCTTTCTCATCCGGCATGCTCTTCGTCATCTTGAGTTCCTTGATGAACAGGTAGAAGCGCTCAACACGGAGATCCGACGGCACCTGACGGACTCGGCACTTGCCGAAGCGTTCCATCTGCTGCAGAGCATTCCAGGCATCAAGAAAGAATCCGCCGCCAGCATACTGGCCGAGATAGGCGCGGACATGGAACAGTTCCCAACAGCAGCGCAACTCAGTTCCTGGGCTGGACTGTGCCCGGCGAACCACAAAAGTGCTGGCGTCAAGAAGAGCGTTCGTACGAACCGGGGAAACGTCTGGCTGAAAACAACGCTGACGCAGAGCGCATGGGCAGCCACCAACCGAAAGGGATCGCGGCTGCAGTCGCGTTACCACGCACTGAGATCGCGCTGCGGAAACAAACGCGCCATCGTGGCGCTCGGACACACGCTGCTTAAGACAATCCACGCAGTTCTCTCAGCGAAGATGCCCTACCTAGAAGAACCTCTGATCACTCCGGACGACAGGAATGTCGAACGCGCCCAGCACCACATACGCTGCTTGAAGAAGCTCGGATACAACACGTTTGCGGTCGAGTAGGAGCTATCTATTCTCAGAACAATGTCCTGTGCAAGATAGGAAGCCGTGGCTGAGAGTTGACGTAGCGCACCTCAGAATCTAAACGTCGATGTGGTGATTGTTTTTCTGAGCCAAGCGTTCGACCGTGGGAGCGAGCGGGAGCAGGACGCTACTGCAATGGCGCTCCAGAGGCAGGGCTTGCGGGTAATGTTGTCTTGGTATGGCAGGACGCATCGGGCCGGTTCAAATTTCGGGCTCCCTCGAACCAGCATCCTTTTGTCGCACGGCTGATTTTCGCCAGCTGTATAGACAAGCCAACAAAAGATTCACCCGCGGTTGACGAGAAGCCAGCTTCTTCGCCTGTTCCCTTCACCGCTTGCCCACCTACGACCGCGACATAACCCCTTTTATGTTCCGTGCAGGCGGGGTAGGGTGGTGGAGTGGCCATCGACGACGACCCGCTCACCATCCAGCTCCGCCAAGCCAAGCAGGAGCTTGACCGCGGCATCGAACCTGCCCTAGCCGCGGCGACCGTGGCCGGGGTGCTTTCGATGATCCCGGGCGTCGGCTCGGCCATCCAAAGCTTGATCGACGGACGCGCCCGAGAAAACGTCGCCCGGCGCTGGGTTGAGTTGTTCGAGGACCTGCGCCGGGAGATCGAGCGAGTCCGGGACCGGATTCCCGATGCGCGCTACTACGGCTCGGAAGAGTTCCAAACCCTGCTTGCGCTTGCCCGGGAGCAATTGCTCACCGCCCACGACCGCCAAAAACTGCGGATGCTGGCCGCCGCGCTCGCGCACAGCGGCACGGTAGATTTCGAGAGCGACGATAAAGAATTGATGGTGCGCATCTTGCGAGGTGTAAATGCTGCCGATGTACAAGCTTTAGGAAAAGAACACTCGCGATCCGCAGTATCGGCAAAAAATCCTGTGCTCTACACATCCGAGCAGATGACGAGATTGGCCCGGCTCACAGGACTGGGTCTCCTGCACGAGCAGCGCATCTCCGGTGTCGACGGCGGCCCGGCAATCGGACGCGACCGCATCTTTCAGATTTCCGCGTTTGGCGAAAGTTTTCTGCGATTCGTAGAGGTGGAGGCAAGTGCAGTTCTATGACGATGTATCCACCGGAGGCCGCATCCCACAACCTGCTTACTCCGGCCATGACATCCCTGCTTGTACCGGCTTCGGTCGCCCAGGCGGGCCCGGCCGCCGCCGAGCGCTTTCTGGAGTTTTTCGCGGCGACGATCCGCAACCCGAACACCCGCGCGGCCTACGCCCGCGCCCTGCGCGAGTTCTTCGGGTGGACCCAGGCGCGGGGGCTCGGGCTCCCGGCGATCCGGCCCTTGCACGTCGCGGCTTATGTCGAAGGGCTCGCGGGGGCCGAAGCATGTGGTCAAAGTGGGTAAAACTCCGGTGCTGACGGCCGGGGAAGCCCGCACGCTGCTCAACTCGATCCCGCTCGACGGCCGGCCGGGCTCCGGGACCGGGCGCTGATCGGGGTCATGGTCTACAGCTTCGCGCGGGTGGGGTCGGCGGTCGGATGCGGGTTGAGCGCGCGTTCGAAGAGCACGTAAGCGGCAAATTGCGCTCCCGCATGCCATGACCTCGTCTCTAGTGAGGGTCGGTCCCGCTTGGGCTTGCTTGCCGATCTTTGCGGTGGAGCCTCCCCGGCCGGCGTCATCGCTCGTCACTTTTCGACGGTTTTTAAACAGCGTCGCTCGGGCGCGAGCTCTCGACGGAGAGGGCGCTCTCGCAAGGGCACCTACCGCGTCTAGGCCTCGCGAAGGCTCGCGCCGCTCGTCGCGTCTTGCAGATACCCGCACGGCGTGTGCGCGTCGTGGGTGAAAACAACAAGCCAATCATCCGGGATCGCACGGGCGTAGAAGCGTTTTTTTCTTCGATAGTACGCAGCGGGTCGAGATCGAAGCCGAGTCCCCAGGTGAGCGGCAGGTGGGCGGTGGTGGGGATGAGGTCGGAGATGTAGCAGGCCCGCTTGCCGGAAATGCGGTCGCGCACGTGGACGGCCATGAGCTGCCGGGTGTGACCGGGAACGAGCTCGACGACGATGCCGGGTGCGACCTCCCGCTCTTCACCCTCGGGAAGCGCGAGCGACTCCATCTGCCCCGAGGCGAGCAGCGGCTCGTAGTTTTCGGGGACGTAGGAGATCGCGTCGCGCGGGTTGCGGGCGCGGCCGTGCGCGATCTCGCCCTCGTGGGCGAGGTAGCGGGCGTTTGGGAAGGTGGCCTCCACTGAGCCCGGATCCGTTCGCGACCAGCGGGTGTTCCAACCGCAGTGGTCCCAGTGCAGGTGGGTGTTGATCACCAGGTCTACCGAGGTGAGCGGGATTTGAGCGGCGGCGAAAGCCTCGGGCAGGCGCGCTTGCACGCCGTAGATGCCGGCGAGCTTGGGCGGCAGCTTTTCCCCAAACCCGGTCTCGATGACGGCTGTGTGCACCCCGGCGGCAGTTTTGCTGCGCACAACGAGCGTGTTCAGCCCGAGCGTGACCCGGTTTTCCTCGTCCGCGGGCATCACCCGGCTCCACAGCGCCTTTGGGACGATGCCGAAGATGGCACCCCCGTCGAAACGGCATAGACCGTCGGAGAGAACCAGCAGTTCGGTTTCAGGCCCCAGTGTGCGGCGGGCGAGGATGTGGTCTGCGTATTGGAGCATGCTCCCCGCAGTATGTCAGAGTCGAACCGCGCCTACACGCCGGCGCGGGTTTCGCGGGATGCATGACTGCCTTTGCGGGGAACCCGAAGCTAGCTCGGCATTCTGGATTGAACAGTTTACGTACATTTTCTATGTATTTAGGTAATGAGTGCGCTTATCCTGGTAACGCTTACCTTGCGAACGGCCCGGCTTGTTCTACGCTGTGCTTGCGCGTTGCAGCGCATTCATAAATAAGCTTCGGGCTGGATTCCACAAGCCCTGCATAGCTCAACCACACGTGCGAGGTTCGACCCATGATTCACTTTCCCCCATGTCTGCGCCGGTGTAGCCGCATTCTGCTGACCCCTGTCCTGTTAGCTTTCACCATAACGTCTGTAGGCTGCGGTGTAAGGGCTCCCGTTTCCGGCACCGCGGATCCGGCAAAGACTCTGGCCGCGGTCGCCGTTTCCCCGGCAGCAGTAGATGTCGCGGCGGGCAGCACTGCGCAGCTTGCCGCGACCGCGAAATACAAGGACGGCTCGACAGCCGACGTGACCTCCCAGGCGAGCTGGAGTTCTGCAGCGGCGGGCGTGGCGACGGTCAGCACCTCGGGTACGGCGACGGGAATCACCGCCGGATCGGCGACGGTGACGGCCACGCTGAACGGCATGGCTGGATCGGCCCAGATCCGGGTGCCGGCCGACATCCCGCCGGCAGCGAAAACGGTACGTTCGCTCGCGCTCTCGCCGGCAACCGCCAGCCTGGCTCAGGGCGCGACGCAGCAGCTCGCCGCGACGGCCACGTATAGCGATGGCTCGGAGGCAGACGTGACCTCGCAAGCCAGCTGGGCCAGCTCCAACGCGGCAGCGGCCACCGCCGGCCCGGCCGGCGTGGTGCAAGGGGTGGGGGGTGGCATGGCAACCATCACGGCCGTATGGAACGGCGCGAGCGGGTCGGCGCAGGTGACAGTGCCGGCCGCCGCCCCCGCTCCGAAGCCTGCCCCGCCAGTCACCGTCACTACGATTGCCTTGTCTCCGTCCGGTGCCGGCCTTGCTGTAGGCGCAACACAGCAGCTCGCCGCAACGGCCACGTACAGTGACGGTTCCACGGCGGACGTAACCGGCATGGCAAGCTGGGCTTCCAGCAAAGCATCTATCGCCACGGTCAATGCCGCCGGGCTCGCCACGGGCGTAGCCCCGGGCACGGTGACCATGACCGCCATCTTCAGCGGAGCCACGGGCGCAACCCTCATCACCGTGCCGCAGCCCCCCAAAACCCTGACTCGGATTGCCGTGTCCCCTTCCGCCGCCAGTGTCGCCGTGGGCGCGGCGCAGCAGCTCACCGCGACAGCGCAGTACAGCGATGGAACCACCGCCGACGTTTCCGCCGCGGCAAGCTGGGTGTCCAGCAAAGCGTCCATTGCCACGGTCAATGTCGCTGGGCTTGCCACGGGCGTTGCGCCGGGAACGGCTACAGTCACCGCGACCTTGAATGGTGCGAGCGGGACGGCCCTGATCACCGTACCCCAGCCCCCCAAAACCTTGCTTACCCTCCTTGTCTCGCCCCTTCCGTCGAGCTTTACCGTGGGCTCAACCCAACAGCTCACGGCGACGGCCCAGTACAGCGACGGAACCACCGCAGACGTGACCCCGCAAACCGGCTGGACATCCTCAAACACGGCCATCGCCACGGTCAGCGCCGCCGGCCTCGTGACGGGCGTAGCGCAGGGCTCCGCAGCTATCACCGGCACACTCGAAAGCACACATGGGAGCGCGGCCCTGACCGTGACCCCCAAAGTCGTGAGCGCGGTTGCGGTCACACCCAATCCCGCGGCCCTTGCGCTGGGCGCAACGCAGCAGCTTACCGCGACGGCCACATATAAGGATGGCTCGACTGCGGATGTTTCCTCGTCCGTGAGCTGGAACGCGGCAAACAGTGCGGTGGCGTCCGTAAGCTCGTCCGGCCTCCTCACGCCGGCAGCTGCGGGGTCCACCACCGTGACGGCTTCGCTCAATGGGGTAAGCGGCCATGCTCCGGTTGCCGTGGCAATCGCGCCGGGGACCGGGGTCAGCATCCCGACCTGGCAAGGCAACGCCGGGCGCAGCGGCTTGAACGCCGGGGAAGCATCTTTGTCGCCCGCAAATGTAAGCGCAGGCAGCTTCGGGAAGCTGTTCAGCTACCAGCTGGACGGCTATGTGTACGGCGAGCCGCTGCTGATGTCCGGCGTGAACGTCAAGGGCACCGCGCACAACGTCCTGTACGCGGCCACCGAAAAGGACAGCGTATATGCTCTTGACGGCGACAGCTACGGCTCAGGCGCCCCGCTATGGCAGGTATCCCTCCTGCAGCCCGGGGAAGCGCCCATGACCACCGGCCCCATCAAGCCCTATCAGGGCGTCACCTCCACCCCGGTTATCGATCCGGCCTCCAAGACCCTGTACGTGGTTTCCGCGCAGCAAATGCCGGGCAGCCATCCGACCTTCCGCCTCCATGCGCTCGACATCGCGACCGGAGCGGAACGGTTCGGCGGCCCGGTAACGCTCCAGGCCTCGGTTCCGGGAACAAATGTGGATGCGGTCGATGGGACCGTTTCCCTGACCACGTCCTGCGTCCAAAGAGCCGCGCTGCTGTTGGCCAACGGCACGGTCTATATCGGGTTTGGCGGCTGCCACAGTGGTTGGCTGCTGGCGTACGATGCGCACACGCTCGCACAAACGGGCGTCTTTAACGCGAGCCCGAACCTGAACGGCGAAGGACCGTATGCAAGCGCGGGCGGCATCTGGATGGGCGGCGGCGGGCCGGCGGCCGACAGCAACGGCAATGTCTACGTGTCGACCGGCAACGGCCCCTGGGATGGAAACACGGCCTTCTCCGACTCCGTGCTGAAGTTCGATCCGCAGCTCAAGATGCTGGATTCCTTCACACCCAGCGAGTACGCCTTTATGAACTGCCAGGACGCGGACCTGGCCGCGGGCGGCGTCCTGCTGCTTCCGGGTACGTCCAAAATCCTGGCGGGGGGCAAAACCGGGCGGCTCTACTTGCTTGACACCCGGAACCTCGGCAAGGAACAGCCCAACGATGCGGGCGCGGACCAGACCTTGTTCTTTGAGTCCGACCTGGTGAACCCTTACCCGGCGACCTGTACCGACCCTTCGGGCGCGCACACGGCCACAATCAACTCCTACGAGATCTTCGGGACGGGGGCTTACTTCAACGGGTCGGTATACCTGGGCGTGACCCCCACGGGTACGGGCGTACCCGGAGTGATCCGGCAGTTCCCGTACTCTGGAAAGCTCACGCCCTACAATCACACCACGCCAGGCATCGAGCAGCATGGGTATGGCACCACGCCTTTTCTCTCCGCGGACGGCACAGGCAATGGGATTCTCTGGATGATCGATCATGGCCAGCCGCTGCAAACCGGCGCGACACCGACGGCAGCGACGCTCCGCGCCTTTGACGCGAACGACCTGACCCGCGAGCTGTATAACAGCGGCATCAATGTTGGAGATGCGCCGGGGTTCGGCATCAAGTTCACCTCGCCCATCGTAGCGAACGGCAAAGTGTACCTGTCCACCGGACACGACCCGACAACCACGACGGATCCGCATGGGGAGCTTGACGTGTACGGGCTGCGCTAGAGCGCTGGAGAAGGACGGAGTCTCAAGCGGCTTTTCCCACCGGAAAAGCCGCTTCGCTTTTCAACAGAAAAATGCTCGGTCGCCTTGCTGCCGGAAGGCATTTCGCCTAATTCGCAGGTTTGTGAGACTGCTTACACGCCTCGAACATTGACTGAAAGCTCCGCACCTTTTCCACTGAAAAGGCCTCTGGATGCGGAGCCGAATGGGCGGGCCGGCTCCCGGCAACACTCCAGGACGTCGAAGCGGGCGGGCCTGCCGAACAATTCTTTTCGCTATCTCTGTCGCAAATCAAGACTTACCCGGCAAGCGCAAATGCAGGAGGAAACAACTGCGAAAAAGTTGCGCAATGCTGCTCTTTGGGTAGACGGTAAGCATCGCCTGGTCAGGATCGATGCGATCGACGAGGTTCCAAAAGGAAAGGCAGCAGGGCAGCTTCTGCTTGGAGGTTGGCAAGGTGGAGTGGTCAGGAGTATGGGCTGGGCTGCCGCATCGTGGACGTGGACATCCGGAACAAACTCTCCATCCAGCCGCACTCGCCACAGGGAGCTGCTCAAGCTATTGGGGATTCTCCCTGCATCGAAAAGCCGCCTTGCTCTTCAACCCTCGCCACCAATCCCTAAAACTCAAACAGCTTCGGGAAGCTCCCCTCCCGTAGCCGGAAGCCTCGCCAAATCCAGCCGGCCGCTCGCCTCGTCTTTTAAATGAAGCTCCAGGAGTTACGTATGACGTATCTTTCCAAGTATCGCCGCTTGTTTCTTTTCAGCTCACTGCTCGGCTTAGGTGCCGGGGTTGCCGCTTCTGCTCAAACCGCGCCCCCGATTCCCACCGGGGATATCCGGATTCACTACTTCCGGCCCGACGGGAACTACCAGGGCTGGACAATCTACGCCTTCTTTGACACAACGGAGCCGAACAACTTCGCCGGCGGCCCGGTGCCGGTCACCGGGACGGACAATTTCGGTGCCTACTTTGACGTAGGCGTCACGGCCAATGCGGCAAACGTGGGACTGATCCTGCATAACGGCAACACCAAAGATCCGGGAATCAACCAGTTTGTCGACCCGGCCACGCAGGGCAGGGAGTTTTGGGAGCTTTCCGGAAGCGACAAGCTGCTTACCACCCAGCCGTCCACCGGGCCCGTCGATCCACCCATCCCCGCCGGACACGCGCGTATCCACTACCACAGGCCGGACGGCAACTATGCAAACTGGAGCGTGTATGTCTACGGAGCCACAACAGATCCGACCGGAGGGTTCTGCACGACCGAGGATGACTACTCGGGCTACGATACCTACGGTCCGTACTTCGACATAGGCGTCACAGCAGGGCATCTGGGCTTCATCATCCATAACTGCTCGACCGGGATCAAAGATCCGGGCCCGGACCAGTCCCTCGAGATTCCGCAGCAGCTGGAAGGCTGGGTTCTCTCCGGAGACCCAACAGTGTTTCCGCAGCCGCCCACTGCCGCCCAACTTCTAGGCGGAGCCTTCCGTCAGCTGCAAGCCTACTGGATCGATGCGACAACGATCGCGCTGCAGCCGCGGTACGCCCAATCCGGCTGGACCTACAGCCTGAACGCGAGCTACACGGCCGGGCTCCAGATCACCAACAACGGCATTGCCGGCGGCACAACGATCCCGCTCACGCCTTTTTCGGGTACGCTTACCGCTGCCGAGCTCACCCGTTTTCCCGAGCTTGCGAGCTACGCGCTCTTTAAGCTGCCGGCAAACATAGATCCCGCTGTCGTGCGCCAGGCCCTGAAAAGCCAGCTGGAGGTTTCCGCGGTCGGCACCGACGGCACCCTTCAGTACACGACCGGAGTGCAAGCTTTCGGCGCGCTCGACGCGCTGCTCGCCTATAAAGGGCAGCTCGGCGTCATTGTCGATCATGGACTCACCCCGGATTGGATCGGGCAGACCGGCAGCCGGCCTTCCTCGCCGGTGCAGATCAAGGTTTGGGCTCCAACCGCGCAAACTCTTACCCTTCTCCTTTTCAACTCCCCAACAGATACAGCGCCGGAAAGCACCGTCGCCATGACGGAGTCCAACGGTGTGTGGACCGCGGCCGGACAGCGGAACTGGCTGGGTAAGTACTATCAGCTGCGCGCGCAAGTGTTCGTGCCCTCCGATGAAGCCGTCGATACAAACACGACGACCGACCCCTACTCCGTCGACCTTTCCCTGAACGGCACGATGAGCCGGATTACCGACCTGGACTCCGCGGCGACCAAGCCTCCGAGCTGGAACGGGTCCTCCTCTCCTTACCTGGCCAGCCTGAGCGACATGAGCATTTACGAGCTCCACGTGCGCGACTTCAGCGTGGGCGACCCTACCGTACCCGCTTCCCTTCAGGGCACGTATGAGGCGTTCAGCCAGAACAGCAGCGATGGGATGCGCCATCTTCACCAGCTCGCCCTTTCCGGACTCAAGGCCGTCCACCTCCTGCCTACCTTCCACTTCGGCAGCGTCAACGAAGACAAGTCGACCTGGGCTGCTACCGGCAGCTTGTCCCAGTACCCGCCCGATGGCACGCAACAGCAGGCGGCCGTTGAAGCTGTTCAGAGCAAAGACGCTTATAACTGGGGCTACGACCCGGTTCATTACATGGCTCCCGAAGGGGCCTACGCAACCGACCCCTACAGCCGGGTGCGGCAGTACCGCGACATGGTGCTGGGCTTGCATCGCAACGGCCTTCGCGTCATTCAGGACGTAGTTTTCAACCACACCTACACCTATGGGCAGGACCCCACAGCCAACCTCGATGAGTTGGTTCCCGACTATTATCACCGGCTTGATCCAAACGGGGCCGTAGAGACAGGCTCCTGCTGCTACGACACGGCAAGCGAGCACGTCATGATGGAAAAGATCATGATCGACACGGTCCTTCTCAATGCCAAGCAATACAAGATAGACGGCTTCCGCTTCGATGCAATGGGCTTGCACTTCGTCTATAACATGCAGGACATCCGCAATGCTTTGAATGCACTTACTCTCGAAAAGGACGGCGTCGACGGCAGCAAAATCTATATGTACGGCGAAGGCTTCCAGATAGCGGAAGCCGCCAACACCGCCATCGGCCCCAATGCCAGCCAGGTCAACCTTTATGGCACCGGCATCGGAAGCTTCAACGACCACATTCGCGATGCCATTCGCGGCGGCTATATCTTTGACGCCTCGCAGGAGCAGGTGCAAGGGTTCGCGACGGGTCTCGCGACCGATTCCAGCGCCTACACCAACGCATCGACGGCACCGTCGGATCAGACTGCTGCTTTGCTGAACGACGCTGACCTCGTTCGTACAGGGCTCGCCGGCAGCTTGCGCGACTTCACCTTCCTGGATGCCCAGGGGCAAACCGTAACTGGAGCGCAGCTAGGCGCGAACGGGCAGCCGGCTGGATTCAGCGCTTCTCCTCTGGAAGACGTGAACTACTGCTCTGTACACGATAACCAAACCCTCTTCGATGCCATACAGGTTAAGTCCGCCGCGTCCGACACGGCAGCTATGCGGGCGCGCCGCCAGGTTGTGGCGATGAGTCTGCTCACCCTCGCTGAAGGAATCCCCTTCTACCAGGCCGCCGATGACCTGCTCCGCTCCAAGGACATGGACAACGGCAGCTATAACTCCGGCGACTGGTTCAACAAGATCGACTGGAGTATGCAGGGCGACAACTGGGGCATCGGGCTTCCGATCTCAAACGTAAACCAAGCACAGTGGACCTTTATGCAGCCGCTGCTTGCCGACCCCGCGCTGAAGCCGACTCCGCAGGAGATTGCTTTCACCACGCAGGCATTCCAGGACTTCCTCAAAATTCGCTACAGCACAGGTCTCTTCCGCTTGGCGACGCTTGATGAGGTGCAGTCGGATCTCACCTTCCTCAACACCGGTCAAAGCCAGATTCCGGGTCTCATCGTCATGAAGCTCGACGATCACGGGCGCAACTATGGCGGCGCTCACCACGTCGTCGTATTCTTCAACGCAACCAACGCTCAGATCAGCTTCACGAATGCCGAGCTGGCCGGACTTCCCTTCCACCTCCATCCAGCGCAGCAATCCTCCTCCGATCCGTCGTTGCGGAGCGCAGCTTTGAACGGCAAACAAGGCACGGCGACAATCCCAGCTCTGACCACAGCTGTGTTTGTCAGCGATCTCGAATAGGTCCGCGTTTCCACATTGGGAAAACGGCGCGAGCCTCATAGGCTGATACTTCGGCGGCAGTTCCAAACGAACTGCCGCCAAAGGTCAGCCTCAACTTATTTGTGCTGCACAATGCGCATCATTGGCCTGACATCAAACACGGCGGTTCTCGCTACGGAGCGGCCGGCACAGGCTCCCGCGGGGAATAGCAGCAAACCGAGGTCTTTGTATTTCAGGGCAGACTTGAGAACTTGAAAGCACCCATTACCAGTAAGATCGGGCCTGCCGCCTCGGAGAAAGATCAACGAGGGCAGGTTTCTAAAAAGAATGGTAGGCACGAGCGGATTCGAACCGCTGACCTCTACCGTGTCAAGGTAGCGCTCTAACCAACTGAGCTACGCGCCTGCGTGTGTCCGCGGCAGGGCTGCCGCTGCTTATGACTATACAGCAATGTAGGCATCACCCGCAGCAGTGGCAGCCCTGTCCGCGGCGGGCAGCCCGGGCTTCGCGAACAATCAAGGGGACTGCCGCGAGAGCCGCAAGAGAGTCGAAGCCCGCGACGCCGAGCCATGCGTGGAGCACAAGGCCTGCGAGCGCCGTGAACGCAAGATAAGCGCATGTGGAAGACTGCGCCGCGTCGGCGATCATCGCCCCATCGCCTATCCTGCGACCTTCCCGGCGCTTGAAGTAGGCGAGCGCGGGCATGACGAGCAGAGCCGCGGCTGTGATGCCGATACCCACCGGGCTTACCTCGGGTTTCCGGGCGAAAACGAAACCAAGGACGGCAACGGCGGCGACAACGCCCGCAAGTAGAAAAAGTAGAGAGCCGGCAGCCCGTTCCGCGCGCTCGCGCGAAAGCCGTACTCCTGGGATGTATTGCATCAGAACCAGCGAGGCCGAAAGCAGCTCCACAAGGCTGTCGGCACCAAAGGCGAGCAAGGCAGGGCTGCTCGCCGTAAGCGCCGCATATAAGGAAACGCCGCATTCGACGCACATCCAGGCCACCGAAACGCCGCCGAGCCACCAGATCCGGCTTGTGGAGGATCCCAGCCGCGGGGCACTTGTCAGCGTGTCCATGATGCTCCTCACTCATTTCGCCTCGCGGCACCCTCGTGGGGCCCCGGCATCCAATAAGGAATGCGGGCGTGGCGCTATGCGATCTGGTTCGTCGGAGCGGCGGTGTGGCTCCTGGTCGCCGCTCTTTCCCTGCGTTTCGGAGTCCGCAGCCGCACTTTGGAAGCTCTCGCGACTGCGGTTGTATTTTTTGCCGCGGGTATGTTCTTTGCGCGCAATGGAACCGCTTCTCGCGGAAACCGCCGTTAGGCTCTAGTCGTAGCGCTCGAAGACGACCTGCTTTTTCTCCCAGCCCATGCCCACTAAGCGGTCGCGGCTGGCGGAAACCATGTCGTTGAGCCCGCAGATATAGGCGTGGATGTCGAACGGTCCATTCGGGTTCGACTCGGGAGGAACGCCGCCCGCGCCCACCAGCACCTTTTGCTCCGCGCGCGCGGCCACCAGGCGCGCCACATGTTCCTGCACATACCCGCGCTCGCCTTTCCAAGTTTCCTGACCGCGGCTCAAGGTGGAGACATAGTGGAAGTTCGGGTGCTCGGTCGCGAGCTGCTCGAAGTAGTCCTGGTAGTAAATATCGGACTCATACCGCGTGCCGTAGACCAGCCAGAAGTCCTTGCCGCCGGAACGGTCGGGGCCGTTCTCGGGGAAAAGCCACTGCGCAAAGCCGCGCATGGGGGCGATGCCCGTGCCGGTGGCGATGAACACACCGTCGGCCATGGGCTGGCGTAGCGTGAACAGGCCGTGGGCACCGTGGAACTGCACCGTGTCGCCCTCGTTCAGGTCGCAAAGCAGGTTTGAAAAGAAGCCGCCTTCCACGCGGTTCACACAAATATCGAACATGTTTTCGCGAGGTGCCGAGGCGATCGAGTACGCGCGGGTCTGCTGTTTGCCGCTCTTGGGGTCATCAGCCACGCAGGAAACAAACTGGCCGGGCTTGAATGGGAACTCCGGCAGCTCATCCACGGCAAACTCCAGGTGGAAGCACTGCGCGACATCGGAAAGCAGAAGTTTGTTGGCAAGGCGGGCGGTGTAAAGCTGTCTCAAGGCGTCCTGTCACTCTCGCTGTGGGATCTGGGGTGAACAGATAGTGTATCGCGAGCTCATGGAGGCGCTCCGTCGCGAACGCGACGCGTTCCGCTCGAATCAGCGCAGCCGGTCGAGAGTCGCCTGATCCTTTACGCCGCCGAAGTATCGCCCGAGCGCGCGGGCAAAGACCTGCTCCCCGGAGGCTGCTTCGCCGAACAGCGTCATCGAAGAGTGAAACTTCAGGTCATCCGGGTAGCCGACAATTTCTGCCGCTGTTCTATCCCGCGTCGCCGACACGATCTCCGTAAGCTCGCGCAGCCTCGCTCCGAGGAGCGGGTGCGCAAGGTAGGTGCGCGCTTCTTCCAGAGATCCGATGGCATACCGCACCGCCATGGAGCTGCGGCCCAGGCCACGGATCTGCGGAAAGATGAACCACATCCAGTGGGTGCGCTTTTGCCCGGCCTGGAGCTCGGCACGCGCCTGCTGCCAGACCGGAGCCTGGGCGGTGAGGTAACGGTTGAGACTATGCAGGTTGGGCATACCCGCTTTGATGGTATCGCGCGCCGAAGTCTCAGAATGAGGAGCATTACCAAGGTACTGTAAAGGAAGCAAGTCGATGGTGAATTGTTAGGGGCGATTGGTATTGCCTTCCCGTGTAGTACGTGAGCCTCCGAGGATGCCGCGCCCGCCAATCTCTGCTGCATAGGAGACCTTATTATGTATAAACCATGTTTACGTCTACGTTTGGGAGATAAGGTACGGAACTGGTGAGATCGCGTCTCAGGGCGGCTCAAACCTGAGCAGCCAATACCTGGTAAGCGAAACGCCTGTGTGCGTAAGCGGAAACAAATACGTCACCCCTTGCCCAGTAGGAGGCTCCGTAGTGGGTTGGCGGTACGAATGGAACGTCGGATCGTTTCTGAGTGCCGGTTTCGGACAAAACTTTGCAGCGCAAGATACAAGTAGCAACAGCCCCTACAACACACTCTCTACAGGTGTACAGATTCGCTACACTCGCTCATCCCGCTTAAACCTCGAACAAGTGTGTCGCCCGGGTTGATTCCTCTTGATCATCCCGAGATAGAAGCTACTTAAAACGGCAAGCCAAAGTGTTACAAGGAGAACAGCATGGCTCTGGACGGCATCTCAAGCGGTTCCGGCACTCAATTCGACTTCACAGACCTGACCCGGTCGCAGGCGATCGCAGCCGGTACGCGATTGTTTCAAGAAGGAAAGCTCACTGCGCAGCAGGAAGGCTACCTGCAAAGCTTTTCAGTGGATGTCGCCAGTATCAACGGCGGCCCGGTTGCTCCTGAGTTCCAGCTTAATTCGTCTGTCACGCGCAATTACCTGGATCTCATTCGTCAGGATATTGAGGAGAACAGATCTCTTGGTGCCGGCCAGTTAAAGGAAGTCGCCATAGGCGAAAGCCTGTTAAGAGTTCTCTCCCAGGATGCTTCCACCGGCTCGGCTTTTACGTCTGAGGAGTCCAACGCTTTTTCGGCGTCGGCTTAAGAGGCTGGGCTTAGAAATGAATGATATGCCGCCTCCAGCTTCGGCTCGAGGCGGCAACGCTTACGCACTCGCTTTTAGGGCATTATAGGAAGAACACCCATCCCGGCACTGGAAAGAGCTCCTTGGAAAAGTCAACACCCGACCTCCTGTGCTTCAGTCACCTGCGCTGGCACTTCGTGACGCAGCGGCCCCAGCACTTGCTTTCGCGGTGCGCGCGCGAGCACCGGGTTTTCTTCTGGGAGGAGCCGTACTTCGACGGGGCGGGCGCAGGCTCGCTTGAAGTGATGCGGGAGGAGCTGCCGAACGGAGGCCGTCTATGGGTGTTGCGGCCCCACCTGCCGCCGGGCAGCGCGGAGCTTCCGGAACGGGACAAGCTCCAGCGCGACCTGCTTTCCGGGTTTCTCGGGGAGTTCGCGATCGAGCGGTACGTCTGCTGGTACTACACCCCCA
This sequence comes from Acidobacteriaceae bacterium, assembly GCA_965218545.1. Lineage (GTDB taxonomy): Bacteria > Acidobacteriota > Terriglobia > Terriglobales > Acidobacteriaceae > EB88. The sequence goes on from CBDCLB010000005.1 coordinate 309,874, forward strand.
TGGCTTTGGGCTTTACCGCCGGGCTCACCCCCGAGGTCACGGTGTACGACTGCATGGACGAGCTGAGCGGCTTCCTGGGAGCCCCGCCCGAGCTGCGGGAGCGCGAAGCGCAGCTGTTCGAGCGCGCCGATGTGGTTTTTACCGGCGGCATGAGCCTGTACGAAGCCAAGCGCGCGCAACACCGCAATGTCCACGCCTTCCCCAGCTCCATCGACGCCGCGCATTTCAGGCAAGCTGCCGGGGCCGTCGGCACCCCTCCAGACCAAGCGCAAATCCCTCACCCCCGCGCCGGCTTCTACGGCGTGCTCGACGAGCGTTTTGACCTTGCCCTGATGGGCGAGGTCGCGCGCCTTCGTCCGGATATCCATTTCGTGCTGATTGGCCCCGTGGTCAAAATCGACCCCGCCGCGCTGCCCTCGGGCGAAAACCTGCACTACCTGGGCCCGAAAACCTATCGGGAGCTCCCCAACTACCTTGCAGGCTGGGATGTCGCCATGCTGCCCTTTGCGCTGAATGAGTCGACCCGGTTTATCTCACCGACCAAAACGCCTGAATACCTCGCGGCGGGCAAGCCGGTCGTCTCCACACCCATTCACGACGTGGTGCGCGGGTACGGCGATGCAGGCCTGGTCGCGATTGCCGGGGATGCGGAGTCGTTCGCTGGAGCCCTGGACCGGGCACTGGATCCGCCCGATGCCGCCTGGCGCGAGGCTGTCGAAACCAAGCTCGCCACCAGCTCCTGGGACAAAACCTGGGCGGCCATGTGGGAAGAGATTGAGCGGGCCCGGATGAAGCCGGCGAACCCTGAAGCGGAAGCGGAGAAGGAGCTGCCGCCGCCTGTGTAACAGCGGAAAAGCCGCCACCCGTTTTCAACACAACGCTCCGGGACTAGGCCGGTTTCACGGTCTTGTCCAGGTATTCAAAGATCTCGTCGATCTCTACGTAGACGGGAGTTCCCGGCACCGTGAGCGTCCGGGCCTCGGTCCATGTCGCACCCACGCGCACCTGCCCGGTGCGGGTTTCCGGGTCGCTGATCCAAATCGCCTTCACACCCATGTTCTGGTAATCGGCGACGCGCTTTTTCATGGCTGAGTAGGTGTCTTTGGGCGAAAGAACCTCCACCATCAGCACCGGGGGGCGCTCGAGCACATCCGTTTGGCCGCCCGGCTCCACCAGCACTAAATCGGGAATGCGAACGCGTGTCTGCGCCACACGGGTCCGCCACTCAGTCGAGCCCATCACGCCCCATTCCGCCTCATGGTTGCCGAACCACATCGCCAGCCGGAATTGAACTCTCGCGTGCTCCCACTTCCCTACGTTTCGCTCCAGAAGTTCGCCGTCGATGTACCCCCAATCCGGCCGGTAGGAGCTGTTCAGGTACTCCTCCATCGAGATTTGCACCTGTGTGGCCATAGGTTCCCTCGCGATGCGGCAAGTTTAGCATTGGGCCCACACCTGGCCATGTAGAAAGTACGCCCATCCCTGCCTATAATCAGTTATGGCGCACGCGCAACCCATTCCCGCGCAACCCGCATCGCCTCGCCGGACCCCTTCGGCGAAACCCGCGCCGCTTTACACGCCGGAAGCGCTCGCACTTTACGACGCGGAAACCGCTGCCCTCACCGGCCCGCGTTACGAGCTCCTGATCCAAACCGTCCACCACAATCGCCCCGCCGACGATACCGAAATCATCCGCCGCGCCTGGGAGTTCTGCCTTCGCCACCATCGCGGCCAGCTGCGCGCTTCGGGTGAGCCCTACGTACTCCATCCGCTCGAGACCGCCATCGTTCTCGCGGAGATGAAGCTCGACTCCACAGCCATCGCCGCCGGCCTCCTTCACGACGCCGTCGAAGACACCCCCGTCACCACCCCCGAGATCACCGCGCTCTTCGGCGAGCAGGTCGCCCACATCGTCGAGGGCGTCACCAAACTCGACAAAATTCAGTTCGCCAACCGCGAAGACCGCCAGGCTGAGAGCGTCCGCAAGATGCTCCTCGCCATGGTCACCGATGTCCGCGTCGTCCTCATCAAGCTTGCCGACCGGCTCCACAACATGCGCACGCTTGAGCACCTTAAGCCCGAGCGCCAGGCCGCTATCGCGCGCGAAACCCTCGACATCTATGCCCCTCTCGCCCACCGACTCGGCATGGGCAAACTCCGCGGCGAACTGGAAGATTTGGCCTTTCAATATGTAGACCGGCCCGCGTTCGAGCAGCTCCACGCCGCCATCGAGGCCCGCCGCACCGCGGGCGAGCAGTTCCTCGGGGGCGTCGAAGCGCTGCTCTCCGAAAAGCTGGCCGAGAACAACATTCAGGCCCGCGTCGAGTGGCGCATCAAGCGGCTCTACTCCATCCATCAGAAGTTGCAGGAAAGCGGTGCGAGTGTGGACCAGGTATGGGACCTGCTCGCCCTCCGCGTCATCGTCCCCTCCGTCGGCGACTGCTACGCCGTCCTCGGCCTGATCCACTCGCTGTACCGCCCCGTCCCCAACCGCATCAAGGACTTCATCGCAATGCCCCGGCCCAACCTGTACCAGTCGCTGCACACGACGGTGATGGGCGACGCGGGGCACCAGTTCGAGGTGCAGATCCGCACAGAAGAAATGCACCGTATCGCTGAAGAAGGCATCGCGGCGCACTGGAAATACAAGGCTGGCGGATCGCCCGTCTCCGCCCGCGACGAACAGCGCCTCGCCTGGGTCCGCCAGCTCGTCGAATGGCAGCGTGAGATGACCGACCCCAACGAGTTCATCTCGACGCTCAAAATCGACCTTTACCCTGAGGAGGTTTACACCTTTACCCCGAAAGGGAAAGTGGTCGTCCTCCCTAAAGACGCGAGCCCGCTCGACTTCGCCTATGCCGTCCACACCGAGGTCGGTCACGCCTGCGTTTCCGCCAAGGTCAACGGACGCATCGTGCCGCTCCGGGCCAAGCTGCGCAACGGCGACATCGTCGAGGTCGTCACCCAAACCGGCCACACTCCCTCGCGCGACTGGCTCACGATCGTCAAAAGCTCCCGCGCCCGCAACAAAATCAAGCATTGGATCAATGAGCACCAGCGCGAGCGCGCCATCGAGATCGGCCGCAAGCTGCTGGAGCGCGAAGCTCGCAAATACAAGATCGCCCTGTCGAAGTTCGAGGAGTCCGACTTCGCCCAGCTCGCCGCCGGCTACTCGCTGTCCGCGCCCAACGACATCATGGCGGCGGTCGGCTTCGGCAAGTACTCGGCCCGCCAGATTCTCAACCGGCTCGCCCCCGGCATCCTTCACCAGCAGGCTACGCCCGGCGAGCCCGACCTGCCCACCGGCGCGGAGGATGCAAAGCGGCTCCAGATTCATGCAAGCGCCGCTTCGGAAACGCTGGAGGTCGAGGGCTCCAACGAGCTCCTGGTCTACCGCGCCCGCTGCTGCAACCCCATCCGCGGCGAAGAAATCATCGGCTATGTCACCCGCGGCAAGGGCGTCGCCGTCCACGGACGCTCCTGCTCCAACGTCCAAAACCTGCTCTACGAGTCCGACCGTCGCATCTCGGTCGAGTGGGCCCGCGAAGCCCTTGCGGGCGGCGACGCTGGAGCCGCCGGTCGCCGCGCTACCTATCCCGTTAAACTCACGGTGGTCTGCGACGACCGCCCCGGCATGCTCAAGGACATTACCGCGACCGCCAGCGAGGAAAACACCAACATCCGCTCCATGGACACCCGCCCCGGCCCCAATGACGGTGCCCTCATCGAGCTCACCCTGGATGCCCTGGATGTGCGCCACCTGGAGCGGCTCCAAAATGGCCTCCGCCGCATCGCGGGCGTTCGCGAAGTCCAGCGGTCGTCGAAGCTTTAAGCCGCTTCTAGCGGCACGGCGGCGTCATGCCGCCTTCCTTGTGCCAGGTTTCCGTCCGCCCAAACATCGGCGTCCCGACATAGCCGCGCAACTTCAAAGCGCTCCCGTCTAACTGCATCTGGCCCGAGTAGGTCTTACCCGACTCCGGGTCGTAGATTCTGCCGCCCGCCGCTTTATCCGCCCCATCCGGGGTAAACCCGGTCCCGATGGTCAACCCGCACAAGGCACGCGTTTTCAACGCTGGGTCCGGATTGCCGATGTCGGTCTTGGGCGCATCCGCCCGGCCCAGGTACACGAGCCGCGCACACAGGGTTGGCGCGCTCTCGGAGCACGGCAGCACCTGCACAACCGAGTTGTCTTTGGTGACCCAGTTGCCCGCAAGCTGGGAGGAGGAAGCGTCCGGGACGGCAAAAAGCAGAGCAAGCAAAACAAGCATGAGTGATACCTTTCCGGTTGCGATTGTACCGGAGAGCGGCCCGGACAAGAAAAAGGGAGGAGCCGAGGCTCCTCCCAAGGGTGTCCAGGATTCACGCCTTAAAAAGTCAACTTCAGCTGGAACTCCGTCGTCCTCGGTGCGCCCGCGTCGAAAGTCCCTGAGCCGCGTGAGATACGGTTGGTATTTTTGATGGAATAATTGTTAGGGCCATTTACGTAGTTATCCGCACCCTGAGCTGCATCCGTAGGGTTCAGCAGCGTTCCGTTGCCGGCCCCGGTTTGATAGTTGATCGGATTGTAGTTGCCCAGGTTGGCCACGTTGTACATGGCGACTCCCGGGGTAAGGGTAAAGGCTTCAGAGATCGCGCGAACGTGGAACGGGTACAGCACACTTGCATCGATCTGGCGGAAGGGCGGGTTTTCAATCGCCTTGTTCTGAGGAATGTTGGCGATCGGCTGAAGTACGCCGCCGAGCTGGGCCATTTGCGCTGCCGTGACTAGACCGCTGTTTACAAGCGTTTGGCCGGCCGGCGAAAGCTGGTTGGCATACTTGCTGTTGTACTTATTGATGATGCCTTGCACGTTGCCGCCATTGTAAGTGCGCATATACGCGCCCGGATTGGTTTCCGGAACAAGGTGCTGGGCCGTGTTGCCATCGCCGACGACATCTGAAGTGAAGATCTGACCGGAACTGCCGGACAGGTTATCGAGGAGCAAGTTGAGCGGCGGGGCTGAATAGATGTGGCCAATCAATCCGATCTGAGGGCCATGTACGACCGTGACCGAGCCGCCGAAGGAGATGGTATTCCGGTGATCCAGCGCGCCGTACCCGACATACTTCGTCGGGTTGTTATAATCCCACGCGCCGCCGCCGAAGAACTGATCGGAGCCACCGCCGCTTGTAGTCACCATGCGGCCAAGAGCATAGCTGGCTTCAAAGTTGGAGTCCGCCAGGCCGGGCAGAGGATGCGCCTTCTGCTCGCGCAGATTTAACTGGAGGGCATCGTAGCCGGAGCGGCCCGCCGGAAACGCAAAGAATCCGTTGCCGAGAGCCGGATTCGCGCCGGGAAAGGCCGCGCCTGTATCGGGTGTCGCACCTTGACGGGAAGCAGGTTGCCCGTTAAAGACCACATTTCCGGAGTCCAATCCGTAGCCCGAAAGGTCCTGGATCGTGAGCCCCCCGCCGCCGGGGTGGAGCCCGGGGCAATTCGCAATCGCGGTTTGCAGGTCTCCCGAAGCGCAAGCCGTAACAGCGGCGGTGATGGCTGCCTGTGCAGCCGCTTTGTTTAGAAAGCGAGCATCCCCGACATGGTTGACATCGATAGTTTGCGCGATATCGATGGTGACCGAATGAATGTAGCTCGCGGTCACGACCGTACCCCGGCCCAGTTGCCGTTGCAGGCTGAAGTTGACCTCGGTCGCGTAAGGGGTCTTGTAGTTGGGCGAGTAAGCGGAATCGCCATTCGGCACAGCAAGCGTGTTGCCGATAAAGCTTCCGTTGAGCGCCGCGCCCGCGCCGGCAGTGGCCGCCTGGTATTCAGATTGGATGCCGGCGAACTTAGCCGCTGAGGTTGACAACGGTTCGGCGCAGATCGACTGAATCGACTGCCCGTTATAGGTCGTAACCGGGGCGGCCTGCCCAGGGAAGGTGATCTGGTACACGCCGCCGCACAACGTTCTGCCATAGTCGTTGAACAAGCCCGACCGCAGCTTGAACGGCGTATCGAACTGCACCGCATTGAACACGTTATTCTCGCGGAAGATGCCGATGCTTCCGCTCACCACTGTCTTGCCTTGCTGGTCGAACGAGTACACGAAGCCTAACTGCGGATTGAAGTCCAGATTCGGCTGCCGGACGCGTGCTCCCAGCCCGGGCCCGAACTGGTCGAGAATCAGCTGATTGCCGCTGCACGGAGGGGCGGCATCGAACAGGGCTGTGTTGATCTGCGAGCAAGGGATCGGGTTGATGTAGTTATCCGTGCGCCCGGTGTCCCGCTGGTAGCGAACGCCATAGTTGAGCACGAGCTGGGGCGTGATCTTCCAGGAATCGCCCACATACGCGCCGATTCTCCAATCCTGCGAGCCGCCTGCCGGTGCCCCAAACGCTGGGATGTTGGTGTAATAGCCGAGGCCGTTCCCGAAGCGTACACCGGACGAGGCGGTATAGCTGTTCAGCAGATTGGTAGGGTCAGCCCCGCCGATCAGCGATGCCGTATTGAGTGAGATCCGGGGTGCCAGACCGAAGAACGACGCGAAGCCGCCCTGGAGAATATCGTTCAAACTGAACCCGTACTTGATGTTGTGCTGCCCCTTGGTCCAGGAGCCGTCGTACCGCGCTTGCTTGTCGGACTGGTAAGTGCTCTGCGGGGCCAGGTCGTTGGTTCCCGTGTAGAGCCCCTGCGCCGCGTAGCGGATCAGCACGTTCGGCACGGCTAGATACACGCCTGAGCCCGTCGCGTCCGTAATCAAGTTATGGAACTTCTCATACGATCCGCGGAATGAGTGGGTAAACCTGCCCGTGACGAAGTCCGCGCCGCCCGCAATGCCGGGAGTGTTGTCACGGTTGGCATAGTTGTCGTACGAGTTGTTGCCGCTGGTTACGGCCGCGTTTGCCTCGTAATTGACGCGCGCGAAAAAGTGAACACCGTAGGGTCCGTCGTAGTCGACGCGACCTGTCGAGTAAGTGTCGCGGAAGGGGGCGGGCACATTGGGGTATTTCGCGCCGATTGACTGCGAGAACAGCGATCCAAGCTGCACAGCGCTCGATTCGTCCTGCTTGATACGTTCCGAGTTCGCGAAAAAGAAGAGCTTGTTCTTGATAATGGGGCCGCCGATGCTGCCGCCAAACTGGTTCCGCTGGAACGGCGGATTGATCCCCTGATTGGTCGAGAACCCGGCGCGGGCGTCCTGGAAGTTGTAGAAGAGATTGCCATGGAAGGCATTCGTACCGGTCCGGGTAGAGACCAGGATCTGCCCGGAAGAGCCGATGTCACCTGAAACGTCGTTGTTCGCCCTCGTGATCTGGAACTGATCCACCGCGCCCTGGGAAACGTTGAAGATCGTGGTTCCCACGGTCTCATCTGTCACGTCTTGGCCATCCAGTAGGATACGTGTCGTCCGGCCTGAGCTGCCGTTAAAAGCGATGGCGGAATAGCCCGCCTTAGTGGGGTCGAAAGTTTGACCGCTCTGCAGCTGCGCTCCGGGCTCCAGCTGGGCCAGATCGAGGAAGTTGCGTCCGTTGATGGGTAGCGAGTCGATCTGCTGCCGCGTGATGACATTGGAAAGGCTCGCCTGGTCGGTGTTGACCTGAATGGCCCCTGCGTTGACCTGGATCTGCTCTGTGCTCGCGCCAACAGTCAGCTTGAAGTTGCCGCTGGTCGCGGTCCCGGTTTTCACGACAGTGTCGACCTGCAGCGTGGCATAGCCGGGCGCGGTCACCGTGACGCGGTAGTCGCCGGGCGGTAGCGGACCCGTTGTGTACAGGCCCGAACCGTCCGCTGTCAGAGTTTTCTTGAAGCCGGTTTGCGGATTTGTTATGAGAATGTTGGCCCGTGGGATCACAGCGCCGGACGGGTCGGTGATGGTGCCCTGAATCGTTCCGCCATTCACGGAGACCGCTTGGGCATGCAGGGCGGGCGTATATGCGGCCGCGCCGAAGAGAAGAGAGCCGGCGAGGGCCGCCGCGCTTGTTCTGCCATGGAAGGAACCACCACTCAGCCGCGAAATCCGACGGCGTAGAAAACGCTGCATGTACACTCCTTCAGAAAATCCTGATGGCAGCAGGTTTTGCAATTCGAATGCCGAAGTGTTTCCCCTCGTGAAATGAAGAAGTTACGGCCGCGAACGCACGGAAAGGATTGGCTGCGGAGCCCTGTAGCTTCCAAGTTCTGTAGAAAAATACAAGATTGCAGACGAAAATGAGTGGGTGCCGTTGGCCGGCTTCGGGCACAATAGGTGCATGAGCGGCATACAAAAGCGTGCAGTCGCGGCGGAAAATGCCCCGGCCGCGATTGGCCCCTACTCGCAGGCTGTGGTAGTAGACACATTTGTCTACACGTCGGGTCAAGTGGGATTCGATCCCGGCACGGGCCAACTGGTTGCGGGAGGTATTGAGGCCGAAACCGCGCAGGCTCTCCGGAATCTCCAGGCGGTGCTCGAAGCCGCGGGCTCCTCGCTCGCCAGGGTTGTGAAAACCACAGTGTTCCTCAAGGACATGGGCGACTTCGCGACCATGAATGCAATCTATGCTCAGCACTTGGCTCCCGAAGGAGTGACGCGGCCGGCGCGCTCGACTGTCGAGGTCGCGCGCCTTCCCCGCGATGCCCGGGTGGAAATCGAAGCCATCGCCCTACTCTGAATGCCCGCTACTTTTCCGGTCGCGCGTCCATCTAACAGAAGGGAGAATGGACCATGGCGACTACGGATACGCGCGAGAAAGTGCAAAAAACGGAAGAAGAATGGCGGCAGCTCCTGACACCGGAGCAGTACCGTATCACCCGCCAAAAAGGTACAGAAGCGGCGTTCAGCGGGGCGCTTTACAAGAACCATGCCGACGGCGTGTATGGGTGCGTGGCTTGCGGCGCGCCCTTGTTCCGCTCGGAGGAGAAATTTGAGTCGAACAGCGGCTGGCCTTCATTTTGGCAGCCGGTTTCGCCTGAGGCGGTCGCCACACACGAAGACCGCAGCTATGGAATGCGCCGGGTCGAGGTCACCTGCGCGCGATGCGACGCGCATCTTGGCCATGTTTTCCCGGACGGACCAAAACCTACGGGCGAACGCTTCTGCATTAACTCCGGCGCACTGAAGTTTGAGGGGCAGTAGCAGTTGGGCGTTCCGAGAACGCGCAAAAAAGCCTGGGATGCACCCCAGGCTTTTCTCTTGTCTACCGCATACGCCTTACAGACCGGCATACAAGCAACTGTCTCATTGCCGGCAAAAAATCGTGATTAAGCCTTTACTACCTTGCCGCTCTTGATGCACGAAGTGCAAACCCGCAGTTTGCGCGAGCCTCCACCCACCTTGGCCTTTACCGGACGCAGATTCACATTCCAACGACGGCGCGTCACATTATGTGCATGCGAGATATTGTTTCCGAACTGTGGTCCCTTGCTGCAAATTGCACAAACCTGCGCCATGCTTGCACTCCAACTTGAAATCGACTCGCCTAGGGTTCTAGGCTGCTCTTTCGTCGAAACATAAGTGTAACGCAGCCCACCCGCGAGGGGCAATTCGCTAAGATGCCGAGACCGGATAGCGTCAATGCTTCCGGCCCGGCAGCTCCAAAACTAGCGTGCTCCGACCGGCCTTTCCTCGCTCGCCCCCATCTCCTGCAGGCGTTTGGCCAGTAACTGCTCCAGGTTTTCGAGTGCTTCCGAGAAGCCCTCGATGCCTTCCTTAAGCTTGTCGTGGGCCATGCGGTCTTCCGCGTGCATCTTCTCGAAGGTTTGCTCATCCATCGGGATCTTCTCAATTTGCTGATTTTCCGCATTCTTCGGATCGAGCTTACGCGGGAGCTCGCCCTGCGATTGCTCCAGCTCGCCTAGCAGTTTTGGAGAAGTCGTCAGCAGGTCGCAACCGGCAAGCTCGGTAATTTCGCCCGTGTTGCGGAAGCTTGCCCCCATGATCTGGGTCTTATAGCCAAATTTCTTATAGTAGTTGTAGATTTTGGTAACAGACTGTACACCGGGATCGTCGGCACCCTGGTAGTCCTTGCCTGTGTCCTTTTTGTACCAGTCCAGGATGCGTCCGACGAACGGGGAGACCAGCGTCACCTTGGCTTCCGCGCAGGCAACAGCCTGGTGTACGCCGAACAGAAGCGTCAGGTTGCAGTGAATGCCTTCCTGTTCCAGCTTTTCCGCGGCCTTGATCCCGGGCCAAGTGGAAGCAATCTTAATGAGGATGCGCTCGCGGCTGATGCCCGAGTCTTCATACATCTTGATGATCTCGTGCGCCTGATCCATCGTTTTGCCGGTGTCGTAGCTCAGGCGCGCATCGACCTCCGTTGAAACGCGGCCCGGGATGATCGCAAGGATTTTCTTTCCAAAAGCCACGGCGAGGTGCTTAAAAGCCTCGTTCGCGACATCTTTGTCCGATGCGTTCTCCCCTAGCTTTTCTTTGGCCTCTTTGAGCACGTCATCGACGATTTGCGAGTACGCGGGCATACCGGCCGCAGTGGTGATCAGCGACGGGTTTGTCGTCGCATCTTGCGGCTTTACCTTTTCGATCGCCTGAATGTCGCCCGTGTCGGCGACCACGGTGGTCATGGTGCGGAGCTGTTCCAGAAGTGTTTGAGCCATCAACCTGTCCTCCCTATGCTGCCCTCCGGTCCGGGGGCGAGCGGGTCACCTTATAGGATGCATGCGCGCTTTCCCCGCTTCAACCCGGGCACGAAGCCGATTCTTAGCGCGTACTGGGGTAGTATGGCACGCCGCCTCACACCTGGAGCGCAGCCAAGGTGAAATCCGGAGAGCGCGCATTCCTAAATAGGAAAAGGGCGCACAGTTTCCCGTTTTGGATCGAGAGCTATCGAAACCGTGGAAATCCGGTCCAGACGCCAGAACTTTTTGTAGGTTTCCTCGCCGCGGAGCATGTCAATCCACACGACCCCTTCCTCCACCGCCTGTTCCATCGCATACGCAAGCAGCAGGGTGCCGGGCCGCAGCTCGCGGTGTTCGGGCGCGTACCCCATCAGGTAGAAATATTGCGTTCGCTCACCGCTCCCGGGCAGGTCCACCAGCGAGTACAAAACAGCCAGGGTATGGCTGCCCGCCCGCAAGGCGCACAGGCGCAGCATGCCGCTTGCAAGCAAGCGCGGCAGCGCGTCCCGGTGATGGGCAAGCACCCGCGGATCCGCAAGCACACCGGACTCACCCGCTTCCTGCCAGCGCGCCGTATGGAAGCGCACCAGCTGCTCAAACATGGGCTCCCAGGTCCGCTTATCAGCCGTTTCCAGGGTGAGCTTTCCCAGGCCGTTCGCGGCGTTCCGCCGATACAAAACCTCCGCGCGCAGCTTTGGAGGCAGCGCGCGCATCGGCACAGCAAGCCGCCGCCCGCAGGACTCGCCCGGATACCGCTGAGCGGAGGAGGCCGGCAGCATTTCGCAAGCCGAAAGCAGGAGCGATCCCGGAAGCAGCTGGGCGAAAAACGCGCGGTCCCATCCGCTCTCCTCTCTCAGGAGCTCGAGCGTGGGACCGAGGTGCGCGGCTGTGCAGCGGGGAGAGAAGATGCCGTCCAGGTAGTCCGAGGTGCCGGCCCCCGCAAGCAAAACTTGGCGCTCGCCTGTTTCCGGCTCGGGATAGACGTAAAAGGGCAGCAGCGCCAACAGACGGTTTGCTTGCCGCGCCACGACCACTCGAAGGTCCGCCTGCCCAAACTGCCGCCACCACGGCAGGAGCCACTCCGGGCGCTGGAACGGCTTGGCCCCCGGGCTTTCGCACCACAGCTCGATCCACTCCGGGGCGAGCGCCTCCCACGATGCAGCGCTGCGAACGACCTCATAAGTGACGGGCAGACGCGAGCTCACCGACCGCCCCCATCAAGTGCCGCGGTCGCTTCCTGCGAGTGCGCGCTCTCGTTCCCGCTCGCGTCAACCGCTGACACCGAGTACGCATACGCCACGCCAGATTGTGCCGTCGTGTCGCTCCAACCCGGAGTCGGCACCGGCATTTTTCCGCTGATCCGCTCCGGCTGCCCAGCACTGCCTGCAACCCGCCGGTAGACGAAATAGCCGGCGAGGTCGGGTTCTGTATCCGGGTTCCAGGACAGGTCGATGGTGTGCCCTTCCGGGTTGGCAGCCGCTTGCAGCCCTTCCGGAACAGCGGGCGGGAATACATCGCGCGCGGCGATAACGGGAGTGTCGGCCGGCTCGCCCTCAATTTCGAGCGTGTGTCCGTCAAGCGTTGTTTCTGTAACCAGTGTTACGCGGTACCGGTAGCTGTGGTTCAGGGGCGCGGAAGGGTCCAGGGCCTGATCCGGCAGCCATGTGCCTCCGCCGACTGGGGTCCAGCGCTCCCGTGTTTCAAGGGTTTGGGCTTCGGTCGAGGCCCTCTCCCCGCCGTTCCCGGCTGCTTGTCCAGTTTGTTTCCGCACAAGCCGCGCTACCAATCTCGCCGCTTCCCCTTCCGGCTTCCCCGTTCCTCCGCTCCAGCGCACCCGAACGCCCTTGGGGACCGCTGTGGCACTCGCGCTCCGTATCTCTGGAGGTGCCCACCCCGCGGCGGTGAAGGCAGGGTTGGAGACCCCCACGTCCTTTTCCCGGCGGTTCTGCACGCGGACCTGGTAGCGCAAAAGTCGGAGCGGGCCGGTGCGGAGGTCGACAGGCAATACATCGTCGAGCTTCCCTGGGGTGCCTGGAAGGAGCGAGATGGTTCCCACCGTGGCACAAGGCCCGGCATCTGCGGCGCGGCACACCAGAGCCTTCTGCTCGCCCCTGAGGGCGACCCGGTCGGTACTGCGGCTGGGCATAGTCCAGTGAAGGGCTACAGTATTCGCCACGCGCCGAGCAAGGAGGTCGCCGACGGGCTGCGGAAGCATCAAGGAAGGCGGCAAAGGCGGTCCCGGATTGGCGCAGCCACCTAGGCCGACGGCCCCAAGCAGGAGAAAAGGCCAGACGAAGCGGCCGGAAAGCGTCATCAGAAGGCCAGCCTAGCAGAGCGCCGGGCGATGCTAGGCTTTGCCCGGCGTGTGCAGCATCCTTTCCAGGGCGGGCCCCATCTCCGGATCCCGAAAGGAAAACCCGGTTGCGGTCAGCTTTTCAGGGATGGCGCGGCAGCTCACCAGAAGCATTTCATTAGCCATCTGTCCAAGGGCAAGGTGAAGGGCAAAGGCGGGTGCCGACAAGATAGCCGGCCGCTTAAGGGCGCTCGCAAGCGCTCGTGTCAACTCCGTGTTCCGCACGGGGTTGGGGGCGACCACATTGACAGGGCCCTTCAGGGTTTCTTCTTCCACGATATGGAATACCGCCGCGAGCAGGTCCGAGAGCGCAACCCAGCTCATCCACTCGCGGCCGTTGCCGAGCTTTGCCCCCAGCCCCAGGCGAAACAAGGGCAGCATCTGCTTGAGCGCGCCTCCAAAGGGCGTAAACACTACGCCAAACCGCATGTGAACCACGCGGATGCCGGCGATAGAGGCGGGCGCGGTGGCATGCTCCCAGGCCTCGCACACCTCAGACAAAAAACCTTTGCCGGCGGGCGCGTTTTCCCCCAATACTTCATCTCCGCGCGAACCATAAAAACCGCTTGCGGAAGCAGAAAGCAAAACTTTGGGCGGCCGCTGGAGCCGTGCCAGGGCAAGCGCCAGCGCGCCGGTCGGCAGGGTACGGCTGTTCAGGATGGTCTGCTTGTAAGCCGAAGTCCAGCGATGGCCGGAGATGTTGGCACCCGCAAGGTGAACCACCGCGTCGAAACCTTCCAACCGCTCCAAATCGGCGAAGGGCTGTGCCGCATCCGGCTCCCAAAGGATTGTGCCCGGCCGGGCAGGCGCTTGCCCTTTCGCACCATGGCGGAGCGGACGCTGCACCGGGACCGCTTCAACCCCACGCGCCTGTGCAAATGCCAGGAGGGCGTGGCCGATCATGCCGGTTGCCCCCGTGACCAGAATGCGCCGGGCTTTTTGTTCCTGAGAGCCGTTCTTCTGCTGTGCGGCGTTTTGCTGTTCATTCATCAGATCGGGAATCCTTTGGGTGTATGTGTTGCAGTGGACAGACTCTGCGGGAGCGCCCGGCTGTAATAAGACGTATGCCAGACTTTTCCAACATCTTCTACGATGGCTTTTCGCCGGAAATCCGGGGAAGGCAGCGTGAAAAGGTGATTCATGGAACCGAATGCATTGGGAGCTGTCGAGGAACTCAGCTTCGGCGAAAGCCGGTATTTGAGGCCTGCCCATAGGAGCACGGCTTGGAGCTCTTCGGTAGAGAAGAAAAGGAGAAGCGGAGAAAATACTCCGTCAGGAGTGCCTCCGGAAGCATCTCTCTTTATATAACCCTTACCTAAGTTGTCGGTCCCAGGAGGACCTTGGAATGCCAGACAGAATTACTAGCCCCGAGGAGCCGGAAGTCGTAGCAATCCCCGAAACCGGCGAGGAGAAAGGTTCCATTGACCAGGCCAGCGCCGAGGCCTTTATTGCGGAGAAACGCATCGGCGAACGCATCAAACGCCTACGACTGAAACGCTCCATGGGTCTTGTAGAGCTCGGGCGGCAAACCGGCCTTTCAGCCAGCTTCCTGTCCCAGCTTGAAACCGGCCGCGTTGTTCCGACGCTTCGCAACTTGGCGCGCATTTCCATTGTCTTCGGCAAGGATCTGAACTATTTCTTTGAGGCCGAACCGCAGCCGATGTTCCGGATTCATCGCAAAAAGGAGCGCACCCGGCTGCCGCAAAGCGGAGTCGACGATCCTACATACTATTTTGAGAGCCTTGGGTTTATGGTGCCGGATCGCCAGATTGATCCATACCTTGCCGAATTTTTGCCACAGCAAAAAGCGAGCGACATCCGCCCCCACGTCCATCCCGGTGCCGAGTTCTTATACGTTCTGGAGGGCTCGCTCGAGATCCGGCATGCGGATAAAACGCACGTCGTGGAAGCCGGCGACGGCGTTTATTTCGACGCCAGCACACCGCACGCATACCGCTGCTCGGGCGAAAGCGTCGCCCAGGTCATCATTGTCACCATGCACCAACAACAAGCGCAGCACGCACAAAATACAGTGCGGCCCTTGAACGTCGCGCGGACCGGCGCAAGTGCGAGCGCAGGGAGCGGCGGATCGCTCGGGCTGCGACAGGCCGGCAATTCCCAGCCGGTCGTGCATGCCCCGCGGAACAATGGGTCTTCTGCGACTCTATAGCTCCGGCTACACGTTCCCAAGCGGCAGCGGATTACCCGCTGCCGTTTTCTTTTGCGCGTCCGGAGTTTGTCCCGGAGCAGGTGATGGATACACTGTTGTCCACACCAGTTCCACCGGAGCCCGATTGCCCACCTACCGTTCCGCCCTGCTTCTCTTTTCCCCACTTCTGGCCGTTTCCCCCCTTGCCTTAGGGCAGGCAAACACGCCCTGGACCGTCCACGACATCTACTACACGGCCGCAAAGCCCCCGGCTCCTGCAAAAACGGAATGGTCTCCGGATGGAAAGCTCCTCAGCTATCGCGACCCGGACGGAACCTTTGGCGCGTACAACGCTGCCACGGGGGAAACACAAATCCTGACGCGCGCAGGCAAGCTGGCCGGCGTTTCCGCGCGCCCGGTGAGCGAAAAGGACAAAGACCACCGCGCGCGCTACGGGCAGAAAGCCTATTTCTGGTCTCCTGACGGTTCTGAAGTGCTGTTCGACGAGGACGGCACGCTTTGGCTCGACACACTGAAGACGGATGCTGTGCGGCAGATCGGAGACACCGGGCAGGGCTCGGGCGATGATGTGCAGTGGTCGCCGGATGGGAAAACCATCACCTACCTGCACAACGGCAATCTATACGCCCTGCGGCCGGGCAGCGCGCCCGTTCCCTTGACCGCTACCACGGACCCCAACCTGTTGAACGGCGGTGTGGATTGGGTGTATCTGGAGGAGCTTGCGGCGCGCTCAAACTACAGCTGGTCGCCGGATTCGCAGCACGTTGCCTACACCCAGATGGACGAGACAAAAGTGCCGGCATACCCGCTTGTGGACTGGATCCCCACCCATGCCACCGTGGACGAGCAGAAATACCCGCAGCCCGGCGATCCCAACCCAGCCGTAAAGGTAGGCGTTGTTTCCGCCGGGGGTGGCGCGACCCGCTGGATCAGCTTGCCCGATATGCCCCCCAACCAGGATTACATTCCCCGCATCGGCTGGCTGGATCCGTCCACCGTTTGGATTGAAACCTTGCGCCGCGACCACAAACACCTGGACATCTGGTTCGCAAATGCGCAAACGGGCGAAGCGAAGCGGGCGCTCGCGCTCACAGACGCGAAGTTTTTCGACGAAAATTATGACCTGGACTTTTCGCTTCCGGGCCACATGCTGCTGCGCTCCTGGCGCACGGGCCATACGCACATCGACCACTACACCTATGCGCAGGCCGACCCCGCGAAGAGCGGATTAAAGCTGGACCGCGCGCTCGAGGACGGCGCTTACGAGGTATCCGCCATCGCGTCGGTCGTGCCCGGCGGCCCGGGCGGCGCGACCGTGTACTACGTGAGCAACGAGGAAAACGCACTCAGCTCCCAGCTGTGGGCTGTGCAGCTGGATGGCAGCGACAAGCGCCAAATCACAACGAGCGCCGGGGTGCACAAGGTGCTGTTCGCGGACGGCCACACGAATTACACGGACAGCCGCTCGGACCTCCAAACCCCGCCCGAGCTCGCGCTTTGCTCCATCCAGAGCGCGAAGCCCTCCTGCGTGAGCATCTGGAAAGACACAAGCGCCGGGGGTCACGCCGTTCGCACGCCGGAGGTTCTGACCCTGAAGGCCGCCGATGGGCAGACTACCCTTTACGCAACGCTGCTGCTCCCCGAGGGCAAAACCGCCGCCGCAAGCGTGCCGCTGATTACGAATCCCTATGGCGGCCCCGGCGCGGTAACCGTGAAGAATAGCTGGGGCGAGAAAAACCTGTACTTCGACGAGTTGTTGGCCGAGCACGGTTTTGCCGTCCTGCACGTGGACAACCGCGGCATGGGGGATCGCGGCCGAGTATTTGAGCAGGCCGCCTACCGCGACTTTGGGAAAGTGCAGCTGGCCGACCAGCTGGCCGCGCTCGATCAGGTTTTGGGCCGCTACCCGCAGCTCGACCCGAAACGTTTGGGCTGGTGGGGTTGGAGCTGGGGCGGCACGTTCACCCTCAACGCGCTAACCCACTCGGACCGCTTTCGCGCCGGCGTTTCCGTCGCCCCGGTCACCGACTTCCGCAACTACGACTCTATTTATACGGAGCGCTATCTGGGGCTGCCCTCCGAGGAAGCCGCCGTCTACGATATGGCTTCCGTCCAGCGCACCGCCGCGCGCCTGCACGGCCATCTGCTGATTGCGCACGGCACGGGCGATGACAATGTTCACATCGAGAACACAGTCCAGTTCATACAAAAGCTCATCGATGCCGATCGACCGTATGACCTGCAGATTTACCCGAGAAAAACGCACTCCATCGCCGGCAAGGAAGCCCGAACGCAGCTGTTTGAGCGCATTCTTGCCCATTGGGAGCAGTACCTGATGCCCCCGGTCGCGGGTCAAGATGGTTCCGCGAACGGGAACTGAAACGGTCTAACAAAGGCTATTGCGCGTCGGCCGGCACCTGGAGATCCGCCTTGGGGCGGGTCTCCTCCTGGGCCCACCCCAAGTTTGAGGGAAACCGCATGCAGCTGGGGGCGGCTCGCTCCAGGCTGCAAACTTCCCGCCGCCACGCAACGCGGGCGATGGATTTCGCGCCGCCTACTTCGAGTGGCGCAGCTCGGAAGGGCCGACGGGCAACTCAATAGGTCCCTGCACGGATCATTTCAAATTCTCAAGTACCGGCCGAATGCCTGAGCTCAGATACAACCTTGGATACCGGATGCGATTACTTATGTGCAGCGCTTAAAACTGTTGGGTTAGTCGACCGCAAGCAAGCAGGACCACAGTAATTGCCAAAAATATCCCAACCCCGTGCAGCCGGAGCCCTTCACCTACTAAGACGACGATTCGCACCACGCCTCACAATGTAAATATCTTCCAAAGCAATAACCTTTATTCTCATGACTGAATAGATTCTTCACGGGTCTGACCGTGAATGTGCGCCGATACTTTTCTCCAAAAAAAGCGAGTGCTTGGCAGGCATTCCTTGTGTATCATCCGTTCAGTTGGTTAGCGCGTCCGCGCTTATCAGGCACAGGGCGAAGTTATACGCAGGCCCGGGCCGACTTTCTACCAAAGAAAGCTTCGGTGGACCAAACCTATGCTGTTCTAAAGCAACGCTCAGTCGATCCGGCCCGAGCAATGCACCACTTTCACGAGGAGGTCCGTATCCCATGCGGCTAATCATCCCCGCACGTGTCCACGCGACGCTTGCTTGCCTTTTCGCATTTGCCTCGCTGCCCCATCTCGCTTCCGCGGGCACGCTTTCCATCACGAGTCCGGCACCTGGCTCCAACAGCACGGGCGCAGTTTCCATAGCCGCCTCTGCGAGCGAAACCGGGGCCTTTCATCTCGAGCTGTGGGACAACGGCACAAAGCTAGGCGACGTATTCTCGCCCGCTGTGAACACCGCCGTTTCTCTGCCCGAAGGATCGCATACTACGACGGTTCTTGCCGTTTCCGACAAAGGGCAAGTCTTGGACCGCAACAGCGTCACCTATTCCGTGTCCAACGCGGCAGCACCGGGGGCGGTGGGCATCAGCAGTCCCGCAGCCGGATCAACGAGCATCAGCGCGGTCAGGATTACTGCGGCGGCCAACGGAAGCGGCCCCGTCCATCTGCAGATCTGGGATAACGGCTATAAGCTGGGTGATGTGTCTGCCGGCAGCGTGGACGGGGTGTATGTTTTGCCCATTGGCGGGCACGTACTCACAGTCGTGGCCCTGGCGGACAATGGGGCGGTGCTCGGCAAGAGCAGCGTGAACTACACCGTCGCTGAAAACTGCGTCAATTCCGGATCTTCGCAGTGCGACCTCGATCAGCAGCCGGCCGATAACACCCAGGGCGATTGTGATCCTCCCGAAGAAAACATGTGGGTCGCAAATCCTTGTGGCGGGGGCATCCAAGGCTGGGGCGGAGCCGACCCGCGCAGCACCGGTGTCAGCCCGGTTTCCGAGTGGGGCACGCTCCAGGATCAGGGAAACCTGACCCTGAACGGCCTTTCGATGCACTTGTCCGAGGTGCAGGGCAGCGATCCTTCTAACGTCTTGTTTCGTGGGCAAAGCCCCTCTTCAGCAGCGCCGTGGTCCCCGGATTCGCATTGGACGCTGGACGAGTATGTGTATCTCCCGGACCCCGCCGCCCACCAGGCCTTCGAGTTGGACGCACAATACAGCGCAGCCGGACTTTGGACTAAGTTCTATACAGAATGCGCATTCAACATGAACGCCGGCACGGGCTACTGGGCTGTGTTCGACAGCGAAACGGGAGGTTGGATCTTCCTCAACGGCCAAACACAAAATGGGCAAACTCCTCCCCGGGTGCCGTGCAACCGCAGCCAGTTCACTCAGCCGTGGGCAGGTTCAGGAAACCCCTCCTTCACCGGATGGCACCACATTGCATGGTCGTTTCTACGCAACGGCGACGGCACAGTGACCTATAAAAGCTTGACCTTTGACGGCGCAACTACGCAGATCGACTTCAGGCCGAACAGCGCAAACGGCGGGTATGTCAACAACAACGGCAAGTTCAGTGCACTACTTCAACTCGACGGCGTGGTGAACCGGGATCGGCAGCATGACCTGGTGGACGCCTATGTCAGCGAGGTAAACCTTTCACATACTCCTTAGATAAGACCTATTTATTTCAGACCGGCGCTTAAAAAGCGCCGGTATCTTCGATAAACCAGCTCTCAGTCAGGCAGAAACCGCAGCACAGTCAAACCTTTCTGCTGCATGAGCGTGGCAAGCTAGGCAGGCGCTCGTAAAAGCACTCGCGTGAAGCAAAGCGCAAGTCTTCGGCGTTTGCATGACGGCGCTATCCCTTTACCGCCGCAATGCACCCTCGACTCAGCTCCACGAAGTCCAGCAGTCTGGCCCTTGCCCACCGGGCCTGCTTAACGTAGCAGCACCGGGCTCGCCCCCACCTGCACCGACCCGTTCGCCCCCACCGCTGTCGTGGTTCCTTCCAGATCCGTTACTGTCGCCGCCCCCATGCCGCTCACCCGCGCCGCTTCTCCAGCCGACCACACAATCCATGCGGTCTGCCCACCCTGCACCAGCTGGCAGGTCCACACCCCTTCCGCGGTCGCCGCGCACCCGTTCATCCGCGAACCCACAAGCCAGCTCTCCACCTGCGCGTACGCCCTAGCCGCAGCCGTCGGCTGCTTGTTTCCATCCGTTAGGGCCAACGCCCCGGCGCCGCTTGCGTCCCATGCATACCAGTGCATCCGCCCCACTGCGTACCCCGCGCCCAGCACCAGCGCCCGCGCCGCGTACGCAGCCTGCACCGTCTGATCCAGCCCGCCTTCGGGCAGCATCCACGAGCCCCCATCTCCCCACAAAGGCTTCCCGTCCGCTTCCGTCCCGGCCATCGTGCTTCGCAGGGCCTGCACTACGCCTGCCAGCGCCTCCGGTGCCTGCCCATCCACTACGAGAGCCGCGCCGATCGCATCTACCGAGGCCCCGCCCCCAGCTGCCAGAAAAGCCGCCGATCCCGAAGGCGACATCACCGGCGACACCAGCTTTGCCGCCGGGTCGAACGTATGCACAGCCACTGCCGCGTGCGCCGCCAGCATGGCCATATCCGCACCCATCCGGCCCGGGTTGCCGCTCCAGTAAGCCGGATCTTCCGGCGCATTCCAAACCTCATACGCCGCGATCCGGCCCCGGTACCGCGCAGCCACCGCCGCCACGTATGCATCCCAATCCGCTAAAGCGGCCGGCATGGCCGTCGCCCCCGCGCCGTAGCTCGAAGCCGCTCCCGGATTGGAGGATGCCCACTCGGGCGTCATTCCCAGTGTCAGGGTCACCTCCGCCCCGGCCTGCTCTGCCGCCGCCACTTCGGCGTCCAACGCGGCCCATGCGAAGCTGCCCCGCTCCGGTTCCAGCGCCGCCCACGTCACCCCCGAATCCCACAACCGACGCGCACCCGCGACTACCGTCGGCCGCACCGCCGGATCTTTCACCACCATCCCAAAAAACTGCCCCGGAATCGCTCCCGTCGCCTTCGCCGCGGCTTCCTTTTGCACGGGCGACGAAGCCGCCCCACCCGCCGAAACTGCGCACCCTACAGGCAACAGCAGCAAACCCACAAACGGAACCAGCAAAGCAGCTTTGGCAACCTCAATCAGTGTCTTAAACCGCAACATGGCGCGTTCTCCCCACACGCATCATGGCTCTATCCAGGACACTTCAAGACCACATTCCGAGCGGGAAAATCGAGCTTGTTTCAGAGCGAAACTGGTCCTATGGAACGCTCCCGAAATGGGATTTCTCGCACTCTGTATTCACACAGAACGTACTGAATCGGCGTCCAACTTGCTCCGGAGCCGGCACCCACGAAGGCCTGCCCTGTTCCTGCCCTGGGGATCGACGGGCTATGCCCTGCATTTCAGAAGATCTTCGCCGGGTGCCAACTCGGCGGGCACATTTATACACAGGACCACACTGTTCTGAAGTAAAAGCGTTGCCAAACATACGCCCCAAGGGTCTATAGTGCGGCTTAGATGGGCAGCAGCGCATCTGCCCCCCGCCGAGCCGAAAAAAGTGTGCGCTCAACTCATGCCCCTGATAAGGAGTTACGCGATGCAAGTTCTTTGCATAGCCGCGTCCGACGGCATCGGCGACGTGCAGTGCCCTTGCTGCAGCCAAAGCTACCTGGTGTACTACTCCCGCCTTGACAAGGCCGAGTGCGAGAAAGCTCTCGAGGTTGTGCACCTCACCCTGATCGAGCACCATACCGGCAACCCGCTTCCGTCAGCGCACCCGGGCGACGCTTTCAACGTGCCGGCCTGGCACGGCCCCGCCCACGCCTCCGCCGCCGCCCTGCTTTCCGGCGCGCCCGTGCGCCGCCCTGCCATCTCCCGGTCCGCACCGCTCACGCTTGTACCGCCCATCCAGCAGCGCCGGGTTTCGTAAACGCGAAAGGCCACCCGCAAAGGGTGGCCTTTCGCACGGCAGCAGATTTACATTTCCCGCGCCGTATCCACAAACGCCTTGAGCTTGCGCGACCGTGACGGGTGCCGGAGCTTTCTCAAGGCCTTCGCCTCGATCTGCCGGATCCGCTCCCGCGTTACCTGAAAGCTCTGCCCGACCTCTTCCAGCGTGTGCTCCGAGCCGTCTTCCAGACCAAACCGCATCTTGATTACCCGCTCTTCCCGCGGCGTCAGCGTCCGCAGCACCTGCGAGGTGTATTCCTTCAGGTTTACGCTGATCACCGCGTCCGAAGGCGAAACCGCCCCCCGATCCTCGATGAAATCCCCCAGGTGTGAGTCTTCTTCTTCGCCGATCGGCGTTTCGAGCGAAATCGGCTCCTGCGCGATCTTTAGCACCTTGCGCACCTTGGCGACCGGGATATCCATTCTCCGGGCGATTTCTTCCGAGGTAGGCTCGCGCCCCAGCTCCTGCACCAGTTGACGCGAAGTCCGAATCAGCTTATTGATCGTCTCGATCATGTGCACGGGAATGCGGATTGTTCGCGCCTGATCCGCAATGGCCCGCGTGATTGCCTGCCGGATCCACCACGTCGCATAGGTCGAAAACTTGTACCCGCGCCGGTACTCGAACTTGTCCACGGCCTTCATCAAGCCGATGTTGCCTTCCTGGATCAGATCCAGGAACTGCAAGCCCCGGTTTGTGTACTTCTTCGCGATTGAAACCACCAGGCGCAGATTTGCCTCGATCAGCTCGCGCTTGGCCTGCTCGGCGTCCATGTCGCCCTGGATCATCTCGCGCTGCGTGCGCTTGATCTCCGAAAGCGGCACCCCGGTCTCTTCTTCCATCTTTTCGAGGTCGACCCGGCAGTTCTTCTGCTGGCGGCGGTACTCCTTTTTGAGCTCCTCCGAGCGCGACGCTTCCAGCTTCTGGTCCAGCGACCGTATCTGCCGCTCCAGCGTGCGCATGGAATCGACCGACTTGTTCAATTTGTCAAGGAGCCGTTTGCGCTCGCCGTTCGTGTATTTCAACTCACGCACAATCCGCGAAATGTAGACCTGCTCGCGCGCTACCGCCCACCGGGCCTTGCGCGCGTCCCGGGTCTTGGCCTTGGCGGCGTCCGTCCCTGGCAGCTTTTCCGCAAACCCTTCCGCCTTCCGCAGGTGCTTGACCAGCGCGTCAATCCGGGTTGAAGTCTGCTTTACCCGGGTAAGCACCACCTCTTCCGTGACCTCTTCCTCCTCAAAGAGCACCACTTCCTTGATGTTGCGCACCCCGCGCTTCAGGTCCTCGCCCAACGCCACAATCTCGCGCACCACGATCGGCGAGCGCGAGATCGCCTTCATGACCCGGACCTGCCCCCGCTCGATGCGCTTCGCGATCTCGACCTCGCCCTCCCGCGTCAGCAAGGGCACAGTTCCCATCTCGCGCAAGTACATGCGCACGGGATCGTTGGTTTTTTCAAGCGTGCCCGGGGTCAGGTCGAGCTCGACATCCTCGCCCTCTTCCCCTTCTTCGAACTTGTCCCCAAACTTCGGGCCGCCCTCCAGGATGTCGATCCCCTGCGTCCCGATCGTCGTCATCAGGTCGTCCAGATCGTCCGGCGAATGCACGTCCCCTGGGATCAGGTCATTGACCTCGCCGTAGGTCAGGTAGCCCTTCTCCTGCCCCGCGTCGATCAGGTTCTGGATGTCTTCTTCGTACTTGTCTTCAATGGCCAAAGCGGTCTCTCCGCATCTATTTCGGACGGTTCCGGATATTCTTGAGTGGCGCTCGCGTATTCTCCCAAAGGAAGGGCCTCGATTGTCCCATAATGGGCGCAGGCCGTCGCAGTCCGCCGAAGAATTCCAGATTAACAGGGTTTGATGCCGTCACAACGGCACCGGCGCGCTCCCGAGCTTAAACACGCACCTTTCCCCATTTGTCAATCCGATGTTCTTTAGATGTGCAAAACCGGATTTCGTTTCGCCTTCGCCTGCTCGCTGCCGGGAGAATGCCCCTTGCGCCAGCCGACTATGCTCCAATCACGCGCGGGTCGCCCCACGGGAGCGGGCATTTATTTTTACCATCCCAGCGGAAAAGCGCATGCGTCTCTGGTATTTAGCTTTTTGTTTTTGGCTGCTGCACTTGCAGGAAGGGCGCAAACGCTCACGACCGTGCATAGGTTCAGCGATGCCGATGGGAATGGAATCGTAGGCGGCATTATTGGAGCGCGGGACGGCAGCTTCTACGGACGAATGATGTTGGTGGGATCGACCGCATAGCGCCTGAAGGCGAGACCGCAGTCTTTTCCGCAAACGGGAAAGCCGTCACTTCGGCGACGGGTCCGCTCATCCAGGGAGAAGACGGCAGCTTTTACGGCGTGACCGGGGGAGGGTACTCCAGCGGTTTATGTGTCTCTCTTGATTTCTGCGGGGCGGTGTTTCGCGTCACTCCGGATGGCGCATACCATGTGCTCTACACTTTCCGGGGCTATGCAAACGGCACCGCTCCCGCTGCTTCCTTGGTCATAGGCACGGATGGCCAACTGTACGGGATGACTGAATTCGGCGGCGACTCGAACGAAGACGGTACAATCTTCAAAATTTCGCCCGACGGCGCATATACGCTGCTGTACAAATTCAACGGATCGGTCGACGGAAGTCAACCGGAAGCTGCGCTGGTGCAGGCAAGCGACGGCAATTTCTACGGTGTGACGCCGGCAGGCGGCGCGCACGGGAAGGGCACAGTATTCCGCATCACCCCGCAGGGGCAGTTTACCTTGCTGCATACATTTTCCGGCTCGGACGGCGATACTCCCCAAAGTCGATTAGTGGAGGGCGCGCCCGGCATGCTGTACGGCAACACTGGACGCGGAGGCGACCTGGACCATTGTCGGCATAGTGGCTGCGGCACGATCTTCACCGTGAACCTCAACGGCAATCTTCGAACGACTTTCCAGTTCGAGGAAGACAAGCACGGAAGCGGTCCGAACAGCGATTTGTTCCAAGGAAGTGACGGGGACCTCTATGGAACGACACAAGCGGGATGCGAAAACATCAATCCGGCTTGCAACGGCTCAATTTTCAGCGTAACCCTGGCGGGCAATCTATCAACTCTCTATACATCCGACCTGAGTACGTGGACAGCTCCGGAACCGGGCGGTCTTGTTCAAAGCGACAGCGGCGAGTTTTGGGGCGCGACTTACACCGGCTCTCTCGGCAGCAACGGTACTGTCTATAAATTCACTCCCTCCTCACCCCTGCCCGGCCCCGTCCAGCTCTCCTTCCACAAGAAAATCGTCCGCCCGAACACGCGCGCCACGCTGAATTGGAAGGTCGTAAACGCGGCCTCGCTCACCATGCAGCAGTGCTTCGCCTCCATTCAGGGTGCCCCGGCAGGCGCGGGCACCTGGACCGGCAAGCAGACGGGCGCGAGCAACGGCAGCACTTTTTCAGGCTCCGCGACCATCACACCCACGGTAGAAGGCACCTACACTTACGCACTCACCTGCGGCGGCATCGAATCGGGCTTCGCGACCCTCACCGTCGGCACCCCGCCGCCGCTCGTCATCGGCACCGCAAGCCTGCCCGCCGGTATGCTCGGCACCCCTTACAGCGCGAAGCTCGCGGCCACCGGAGGCGACGGGGACTTCACCTGGTCGGTCAGCTCGGGCGCGCTTCCCCCCGGCCTGACGCTTGCGCCGGGCGGTACGCTTGCGGGCACGCCGACCGGGGCGGGGACCTTCAACTTCGCCGTTCGTGTGCAGGACGGCGAGGACACCCCGGTGTCCACCACCGGCGAACTCGCCATCACGGTCCAGCCCGCGGCGTCCAAAGTCACGGTTCAGGTCAGCCCTTCGACCATCGCCACCGGCCAGAATGTGACGCTCACCGCGACCGTAGCCGGGGTGCAAGGGGCGCAGCCGCCCGGCGGAACCGTACAGTTCACAGCGAACGGCAACACCATAGGCCCAGCCGTGACGGTGGCGGGCGGCGCGGCGGCTTTATCCGGCGCACTGTTCACCACGCCGGGAACCTACTCGATTGTGGCGCATTACTCGGGTGACGGGAACTACGGCGGCGGCGCTTCGGCCGGCGTGCAGCTCACGGTGACGGCTCCCGTGCCGGGCATTTCTGTGACGGTGAACCCGGCTACCATCGACGCCGGGGGTTCGACGACCTTGACGGCGCAGCTTGCCGGGACGCCGGCCCCAACCGGCACGGTCCAGTTCCTCGCGAACGGAACGAAGGTAGGCCCGCCGGCGGGGATTGCGTCCGGGGTGGCTATGTTAGCCAGCCAGGTGTTTGCAACGCCGGGCTCGTATGCGATTACGGCGGTGTATGGAGGAGACGCGGCCCACGCGGGCGCGACTTCCTCGGCAGTGACGCTCACGGTGTCCGCTGTCACGGCCAGCTTGACTGCCGTGCCGCCGACCGTGACGGTCGCCGCGCCTGGCGCGAGCGGCTCGACCACCCTCCAACTCGCGCGGTTCACAAGCGACGCCGTTTCGTTTACCTGCGCGGGACTGCCCGCAGGGGCTGCCTGCCGCTTCGGTCCACTCCAGGGGACAGGACTGAACGGCACGGTAAGCATGCAGATCACCACAATCAAGGGAGGCGACAGCGCGCGACTGGAACCATTTCGTCAGGGGGAAGATTGGGACATTCGCTACGCAGGAGTCTTGCCGGGCATGCTGGGCTTTGCCGGTTTGCTCGGAAGGCGCAGGCGGCGTGTGCGGCACTTGTTTAGCTGCTTGTTGATCGCAGCCGCGGGTCTCAGTCTCGGGTGCGGCGTGCACGTGTATGGAACGCCTTCAGGCTCCTCCTCCGTAACGGTGACGGCGAGCGCGGGAGGGCAAACGGCCAAGACTACGGTCAATCTCACCGTGGGCAGATCTCCGAAACACTGAGACCGGCCGGGTGCCCCACGTCTCGCTTCTGAGACGTGGGTCCCTTTGCGCGCAAGCGCAAAACCCGCTCCTCACAACCCCCGCAGCGCCCGCTCAATCTCCTGCTTCCTCCCCACCAACTCCAGCACCCGCCCATCCTCCCCGCGCCGCTCCGCTTCCGCCAGCGCCACCCGCACCGCCCGGGCTTCCCGCTCCAGCGCCGAGCACTCCAGCGACCGGAGCGCCGCTTCTACCTCAGGAAACTCCAAGCTTTTTCCGCTCTCCAAAAGGAGAACCTCCGCCACCACCCGCCGCTCCGGCCCTTCCGGCAGCCCTTCCACCGCGTCCACCCCAGGGGCGCGCCCCGCCAGCAGCCGCATCGCCGGCTCCCCCGCCAGCCCCGCGAACCGCTCCGGAAACTCCCCCATCGCCCCCGCCACCACCGCGAACTCCGCCGAACCCACCGGGCACGCCAGCGCCCGCAGGAGCTCCCGCTCCGCTTCCGTCAACCGCGGTCCCGCGGTTTCCAGCGCCACCCGCCGCCCCGCCGCCGCCTCCTTCAGCTCCTTCCGCACCAGCGCCCCGTCAATCCCCAACCGGTGCGCCGCTTCCTCTTGAAACTCTTCCCGCCCAATCGCGTTCGGCATCCGCCGGATGTGCGGCAAAAGCCAGTTCAGCGCGTCCACCTTCCCCTGCGCCGTCCGCCCGAACTGCGCCGCCGCCCGGTCCAGCAGATACTCCGTGTGCCGCCGCGCCCCCCGCACCGCCGCCGTGTACGCCGCAAGCCCGCGCTCCCGCACAAACCGGTCCGGATCCAGCCCCCCATCGAGGGTCACCACCCGCACCTCAAACCCTTCCTCCGTCAACAGCGCAATCGACTTTTCCGCCGCCGAAGCCCCCGCCGTATCCGGGTCGAAGTTCACGATCACCCGCTTCGTATACCGCCCCAGCAGCCGCGCCTGCGCCTCCGTAAACGCTGTCCCGCTCGTCGCCATCACATTCCCAATCCCCGCCAGCGACACTGAAATACAATCCATCTGCCCTTCCACCAGCAACGCGAAATTCATCTGCCGCACCGGCTGCCGCGCCTTGTCCAGGTTGAACAGCACCTGCCCCTTCGAGTACAACGGCGTTTCCGGCGAGTTCAGGTATTTCGCCCGCTCGTTCGGATCCAGCGCGCGCGCCGTAAACGCAATCACTCGCCCCCCCTCATTCGCAATCGGAAACGTAATCCGCTTCCGGAACCGCGGGTACAGCGGCCCTTGGCTCCCGTCCTCCTGCTCCTTCGCGTTAAACAGCCCCGCCCGCAGCAGCTGCCGCCCAAACTCTCCACTCCGCACCTGCTCCGGGTCTGCCTTGCGCTCCAAAAACTGCCGCAGCGCCGAAGACGAGTCCGGCGCGAACCCAATCCGGAACCGCGCGATCCCCTCCCCCGTCAATCCCCGCCCGGCGAGATATTCCCGCGCCCCCGCTCCTTCCGGCGACCGCAGCTGCTCTTCAAACCACGCGCACGCCTGCTCATGGAACTCCAGCAGCCGCCCCCGCGCCCGCGCCTCCGCCGCCTCTTCCGGCGACGCGAACTCCCGCTTCGGCAGCGCGATCCCGCACTTCCCCGCGACCGCCTTTACCGCCTCCGGGAACGACAGGCTCTCAATCCGCATCAAGAACGCAAACACATCCCCTGAAGCCCCGCACCCGAAGCAGTGAAAAAACTGCCGCGCCGCGTGCACCGAAAACGACCCGGACTTCTCCGAGTGAAACGGGCACAACCCCGTCCAGTTCTGCGCCCCTGCCTTGCGCAACCGCACATGCTCGCCCACAATCTTCACAATGTCGGCCTGCGCCTTTACGCTCTGGGCAAAATCGTCCGCCATGCCTCCATTCTCCCCTATGAGCCAAGCGGCAGCACCGAAGGCGCTTCCCTAAACGCATCCTTTTCACCCACAATGCAGCGGCGCATTCCAGAGGCTTTAAAGGTAAAAGAAGACCGCATGCACGACCTCTATACCCTGGGCGCGACCCTGGACGCGACCCTGGACGTGATCCTAATCGTGCTGCTTTACAGCGGAAAGCAGAGTATGGATCACGGTCCGAACTGTGCTCCGAAATGTCCTCACTAGGCATCGGTCTCCGCTCCGAAATGCAAGCCATGTGCGCTGAACTCCGCGGCGATTTCAAGAATCCCCGCGCCGAGATGACCACCCGCTTGGACCGCTTCCACGCCCAGTTCCCCAAGGTTTCCCGCGAACAGAGCGAGCAAACTCCCCCCGTCTCGATGCCATCGAAAAAGGTCGCAAGTAGATTCGCGGAATGATACAGGAAGCCTTTCAGAAAGCCGGGCGCGCCCAAACGCGAAAGGGAACTCAGGACTTCACACTTCGCCGGAACCCGCGTCCCTGCCTCGTCAACGCAACAACCCCCAGTAAGTCGGCATCCCAGTGCACACATCCGAGGCAGCAGAAAGGGATCGCACACCCATGAGCAAGCCCGCCCGCATCGCCCTGATTTCCCTAGGCGTTTTCGTTCTCCTTATCGTCATCGCGATCTCCATCATCCCCTTGTTCCTCAACGGCACAGCCATCCGCAACCGGATTCAGGCCGATCTGTCCAAGTCCCTCGGACGCCCCGTCGTCATCGGCAGTACCCACGTCTCCATCTGGTCCGGCGGCCTCGTCGCCGACAACGTTTCGGTCGCCGACGACCCCCGGTTCTCGACGCAGCCCTTTCTCCAGGCCGACAGCGTTAAGGTCCGCGTCAAGCTCATCCCCCTCATCTTCAGCCGAAAGGTCGAGATCCTCGGCTTCACCGTGAACGACCCCAAGGTCGATCTCCTCCGGGCCGCAGACGGCACCTGGAACTACTCCACCCTGGGCGGCGGAAACAAAACCGCCGGCACCCAATCCTCCGGCAACAGCGCCCTCACTGCCGGCCATATCGCCATCAACAACGGCCAAATCACCGTAGCGCAGCTCGTTGGGGGCTCCGCCGCCGCGTCCACCCACACTTACAACAATGTCAACCTGGACGTGAAGAATTTCGGCTCTACCGCCGCTTTCCCCTTTACCCTGTCTGCCAGCCTTCCCGGTGAAGGCACCCTAAACGCCAAGGGCACCGCAGGCCCAATCAACCAGCAGGACACCGCCAATACCCCCTTCACCCTCCACCTCGACGGCAAACACCTCGACCCTCTCGCCGCAGGCCTAGTCGACCCTTCCTCCGGCATATCCGGCCTCATCGACTCGCTTACCCTCGACGCCAACTACTCCGGCCGGCAAATGCACATTTCTAAAATCCTGGTCGGCAGCCCCCATCTCACCCTTGCCCAGTCCACCGCCCCCAAGCCCAAAGCCACTCCGAAACAGCAGCAGTCCAGCTTTCTTCAAAACCTCTCCATCGACGACGCTGAGATTTCCAATGGCTCCCTCACCCTCACCACCCCCGGCAAGTCCGGTCCGCCCGCTGTGTACCAGCAGATTGACGCAAAGCTCACGAACCTAACCCCCACCACCCCATCCCCCTTCACTCTTAGCGCCAAGCTCCCCGGCGGCGGTGGCGTGCAAGCCAACGGCAAGGCAGGGCCCTACAATGCCCAAGACACCTCCGCCACGCCTGTCGATGCCCATGTAAAGCTCGATCACATCCAGCTCGGCTCCGCGGGCATCCTCCCGGCCGACGCGGGCATCGCCGGCCTGCTCAATCTCCAGGCCCAGGTAAACTCTAATGGCCAAACCCTTCAGGCCAACGGCACCGGCCAAATCGACGGCATCAAGCTCGCCCGCGACGCCACTCCCTCCCCCAAGCCCCTCGACGTCAATTTCGCCGTTACTAAAAACGAGGACAGCAACACCGGCCAGATCCAGCACGCCACCCTTTCCGTCGGCGGCGTTCAGCTCCAGGTCTCCGGGACTTTCCAGTCCGCAAGCCCTTCTACCGCGCTGAACCTCAAAGTCAATGGGCAAAACATGCCGATCGACGCGATTGAGGACTTCCTCCCCGCCGTCGGCGTCCACCTCCCCCAAGGTTCCCAGCTGCGCGGCGGTACCCTTTCCACCGACCTCACCGTTTCCGGCACGACCGCGAGCCCCGCCGTTTCCGGCCCCGTCCACGTCGAGAACACCGAGCTCGCCGGTTTCGACCTCGGCTCCAAACTTGGAGAGCTCTCGCGTCTCACCGGCGGCCGTATCGGAGCAGCCACCGGCCCCGGCACCAACATCAAGTCGCTTTCTATGGATGTTCACGAGCAGAACAGCAACGTTCGCACAGATAAGGTCGATCTCGCCGTTGCCGGAGTGGGCACGGCCACCGGCAACGGTACCGTAAGCGCGAATGGAGCCCTCGACTACTCCATGCTCCTCAAGCTCACCGGCCTTACCGGGGCACCTGCGGCCGCGCAGAATACCAGTGCAAACAATGGAGGGGTCGCCGGTCTCGTTGGCGGACTTCTCGGCGCAAGCGGCGCGGGCAAGAACGTCAGTGCTCTCGGCGGCCTCACCTCCGGTGTCCTGTCCCGCGGCATTCCGGTTCAGATCGGCGGCACCACGGCGCATCCCACTTTTGCTCCCAACCTCAAAGGCCTTACCACCAGCATCGGCGCGTCAGAAGCCCAGCAGCTGATCAATCAGAAAACCGGTCGCGGCGTCCCCGGAAAAACAAGTCCCGGCGACCAAGCCCCTGTCAATCAGGTCAAGAAAGCTCTAGGCGGGCTACTGGGTCACTGAGTTGTTCGGCCGGGAAACGCGCGTTTCCCGGCCAAGTTTAAGCCCAGCGGAAAACGACTACCAAGAATGCAGCGAGAGCAGCAAAGTCCGGCTACCCGATCGACGCGGTCCAAGGGTAGAAGTGGGCTTTATCGCTTTGAGGGGTGGCTTAACTTTCTCTGCACATGCAAGGCAGAGTTCAGCGCAGTGAAACAGCAATCTTGCGCCGGTTGCCGCCCGCGGGCTCCATCAGGATTTCCCCGTTGGCCCGCCTCCGGATCGAGGCGAACTTTTCGCCCCACTCCACCAGCACAATCGCGTCGTCTTCGAGCAGCTCGTCGATTCCAAGCGCTTCCACCTGCCGCTCTGTTTCAAGCCGATACAGGTCGAGGTGATACAAATACACGGGCTTTCCATTCCGCTCGCCCTCGTACTCGTGCACCAGGGTAAAGGTTGGGCTGGTGACCTCGTCCCGGTCTGCAGCGCCAAGCGCCTCGGCGAGGCCCTTAACCAGCGTGGTCTTACCCGCGCCCAGAGTGCCCGTAAGGATGAGAAGCACCGGGGGCCGTAGAACCTCCAGCAACTCGCCCCCCACCCGAATCGTGTCCGCGGCGTTTTCGGTCGTGAACTCCAGTTTCCCCGTTGGGAGATCCTCGGTCATCGCGGCAGTCCCTCCCACCAAACATACCCGTCTTTGTCTCGGGGGCGAAATCGAAAAGCCTGCCACAGGTTTGCGAGCACGTCTGTCACCAACAAAGTGTGCTCGTCCTGCTGCCGCACGGCAAAATCCGCGGCCAGTCCATGGAGATATACGGCAGCTTCAACGGCAGCCTCAATATCGTGGGGATACTGCGCGATGAAAGCGGCGACAATGCCGGTGAGCATATCGCCCGATCCGCCTTTTGCAAGGCCCGGGTTGCCGCTTGTATTGACCGCGACCGCTCCGCCCGGGTGGGCGACCAGTGTCCGCCAGCCTTTCAGCACCAAGGTCACACCGTACTCCGCCGCGAAGCGCCGCGCCAAGCCGATCCGGTCCTTCTGCACCTCGGGAATCGGCATGTTCACCAAGCGACCCATTTCGCCGGGGTGCGGCGTCAGGACCACCCGCGTGTCCTTATTCGGCCGATCGCGCAGCCGGCCCATGTCTTTCGCGAGGATGTTGAGCGCGTCCGCGTCCAGCACCATCGGAACCCTGGCCCGCTCCAGCAGCGCATGCACCAGGCCCGCGGCTTCGTCGCTCTCGCCCAATCCGGGTCCGGCGGCAATCACAGTCTTTTTGGTGAGTAAGGCGTTCAGGGCGTCGCCAAAGAACGCGGGGTCGAGCTGCCCCTGCGCATCCTCGGGGAGCGGCGCGGTCATTAGCTCCGGCGCGGTCAGCGCCACTGTGTTCAAAATGGATGCCGGGATTGCGGCGGTCACCAGGCCCGCGCCGGCCCGTAGCGCTCCGAGCGAGGCCATGGAGGGCGCGCCCGCCTTGCCGTGACTGCCGGAAAACAGCACCACATGCCCGTGCTTGCCCTTGTTATCGTCCGGAGCGCGCGGCTTCTCCGCAACGCGCTTGGCGGAGCCCGTCCAGCGCAGGTTTTCGACGGACGCGATCGCCTCATCCGGCGACCCGATCTCCGCGATGATGACTGGTTTGACAGCCGAGCCGGTCAGGTTCCCAAAGGCGTGCGCAAGCTTGGGCGCGGTAAACGTCACGACGGCATCGGCCCGCATCGCACCGGGCTCCTCGTACTCGATCGAGTCCGCGTCCCAGCCGGACGGCAGATCGACGGCAACCACGGGAGTCGGCATGGGCTGGATAAGGTCGCGAAGCCGTGCCGCCGGACCGCGAAGCGGCGGCTTAAAGCCTGTGCCGACGAGGGCATCTAGAATCAGGTCGGCGTCCGCGAATGATTTCGCCACGGCGGGCAGTTGCAGGTCGGCTTCGGAGGCTATTTCCAGGACAGGCACACGCGGCTGCGACTTACGAAGCATCGCCGCCGGATCGCCTTTGAGGTCTTCCCGCCTGCCGAGCAAAAGGACCTGCGGTTCGCGTCCGGCGAGCGCGAGTGCTGCCGCCGCCATCAGCCCGTCGCCCCCGTTATTGCCCATGCCGCAGACCACCAGGATGGTGCGGGCTTCCGGGTACTGCCGAATCACAAAGCGGGCCACGGCTTCTCCCGCGTGGGTCATCAAGCGTTCCGAAGAAACGCCGTACTTCTCGATCGTCAAGCGATCGGTTTCGCGCATTGCAGCGGCTGTCAGAATCTTCATCAGTCACCCGGAAAAAGACACGGCCCCTGGTTGCAGAGGCCGCTCATTCACGGGTTGAGATGCGGGTTCCGCGCTAACGCGAAGCGTTGCCGGCCATGGGCAGACCACTTGCTTCCCGCGAAGCGAAGTAGCTGTGGTCCCACAGGTTCTTGTAAAAGTAGCCGGTCAGCTCCGCGGCTTTCGGGCCGAAAGTGGGACGGCCCCCTTCAAGGAAAATGACCGTCACAATGCGCCCATACTGCTGCGTATCCGCGAAGCTCGCAAACCAGCCGAACCGGGTTCCGTTATTGGAGCACGTTCCCGTCTTTCCCAGCACGGGGAATTGATTAAAGGACGCCTTGAGCGAGCGAGCTGTGCCCCAGCCGACCGCGCCCGCCATGCCCGGCTCAATTTCCGGGATCAGGTTTTTAATGTTGAGAGTCCGCTTAATTCGGGGTTGAAACGCGGAAATCTGCTGGGGCGTGGTGGGGTGCTGCAAGTAGTAAAGCGTCCCGCCGTTCGCGATCGCTGAAACCAGCGCCCCCAATTGCAGCGGAGTCATGGAGACCCCTTCACCGAAGGAGCACATCCGGCCCACCCCGCCCTTGGCGTCGGGCAGCGGCTGCGAGGGATAGATGCCCAGCTGCTCATTGGGAATGTCGTAGCCGGCGAGCTCGCCGAGCCCGAACTGGTTCGCGTAGTGCCGCACTTTCTCGAAGCCCATGCGGCGGCCCAGGGTCTCAAAGTAGGGGTTCACGGAACGCGCCAAGGCGTCGGTCAGGTCGAGCGAGTAATGGCCGCCCAGGTTTACCTGCGTGTCCTTCGTGATAATCCCTTCGGACAACGCGGCGAGGGCAACCGAGATCTTGATGGTCGAGCAGGGCTCCGCGCCGCTCGACAGCGCGAGCTTCTGATTGACCATGGCCAGAATGCGCCCATTGTCGGGGTTGATCGCGACCACGGTGCCGTACATGTTGCCGAGCGCGTCGATGGCGGCCTGGCGCACCACCGGATCCTCACCGGCGGTGAGATCGCTCTGCCCGATATCGGAGTTGGTAAACGAATCCGCAGTGAACACTTCGTTGAAGCGGCGGCGGCGTACCACCACACGGCGGAAACGGCCGTTGCGCCCCCGGACCAACCGTGTAGTCGTCGAAACGGCGGCATAGTGCCCGCGGCCAACAGCGCGGCGGCTGTGCTGGAGCGAAGCCAAATGGTGCCGGGCATGCGCGCTTTCATGCACATGCGCCCCAGAGCTATGGTGCCGGCGGTTGCTGGCCGTCGCGTAACTGCTGAGCGGCAGCAGGAGCAGGGCGAGCAGCGCGAACAAGGGCAAACAACGTTTCATCAAAGCTGGCTCCCAACTCTTCGCGGCGGACATTGCCGCCTAAAATCCGGACTCATCGCCGGAAGAATGTTCAGGGTTTGCCGTCGGCCCGATAGCTCCGCGAGAATGGCTATTCGCTGCAGCCATTTCAATTCGGCAAACGAGGACGTCGTTGTTCCAGGTGTTGCCCTCACTCTAGCAAACCTTCTTCTTATCGGCAGGAAAAGTGTGCCTGTCTAGTTACTTCCGCGTCGAAGATATGCGGGAATTTCCAGCTCGGCTTCCTGCCGGGGTTCGGGCTCGGCGGCCCCAAATGGACGCGCAGGTGCTTCCGGTGCCTGTTCCACTCGCGATTCCGTGAAGAACGGGTCGGCATTGCCTTCGCGCGGCAAAAAGATTTCCTGCTCTTCCAGCAGAGCGGTTTGCCGGGGCGCGGGCCGAGTCGGGGCCTCTTCCAGCTCGCTCGCGAACCGCGGCTTACCGGTTGACGCGGTGGGGGTGCTTTGCGGCGCGGTTTTGGCCGCTGCAGCCTGGGCTGCTGCCTGAGCAGCCGCCACGCCATTGCGCTTTTCCGGGCCGCTCTGCCGGAAGCCCGTGGCGATCACCGTGATCTTCACGTCGTCGCCCATCGTTTCGTCTAGCACCGCGCCGAAGATGATGTTTGCGTCCTCATGCGCCGCGCTCTGGATCAGCGTCGAGGCGGCGTTCACCTCACTCAGCTTGAGCGAAGAAGAACCGGAAATGTTGATCAGGATGCCGCGCGCTCCGTCGATCGCGCCGTCTTCCAGCAGCGGCGACGCCATGGCTGCCTGCGCTGCGGCAATGGCGCGGCTTTCGCCCGCGCGCTGCGCCGTACCCATCACCGCGTAGCCCATGCCGGCCATGGTGGTCTTCACGTCGGCGAAGTCGCGGTTGATGATGCCGGGAATCGTGATGATGTCCGAGATGCCTTGGACGCCCTGCCGAAGCACGTCGTCGGCCACGCGAAATGACTCGAAAAAGCCCGCGTCCTGGGCCACCGCCAGCAGCTTCTCGTTCGGGATCACAATCATCGTGTCCACCGAGTCGAGCAGCTCCTGCATGCCGCGCTCGGCTTGGGCCATGCGGCGCTTCCCTTCAAAACCGAACGGCCGGGTGACCACGGCGACCGTCAGCGCCCCCATTTCGCTCGCGAGGGAGGCGATGACCGGTGCCGCGCCCGTGCCCGTGCCGCCGCCCATCCCCGCGGTCACAAACACCATATCGGCACCTTCCAGCGCTTCGATAATCTTTTCCGAGTCCTCAAGCGCTGCCCGGCGGCCCATGTCAGGGTTCGCACCCGCGCCCAGGCCGCTCGTCAGCTTGACGCCCAGCTGCAGCTTCACGGGCGCGGACGAAAGCTGCAAGGCCTGCACATCCGTATTGGCCACGATGAACTCAACGCCTTCCACCCGCGCCGCGATCATTCGGTTGACCGCGTTACCGCCGCCGCCGCCCACGCCGATGACCTTGATTTTCGCGCCCGCCGGCGATTCATCGTGATATTGAATCCGCATTTCGTCCCCTTGGTTCATCTCTTCTCCCTAAAATAACCGCTTCGCGACGATACCTGTCTTGCATCGCTCTTTTCAGCCCGGCTAGATACTGCCCGCCAACATGCTTCGCAGCTTCGCCCGCAGCGAACCTTCTTCCCGTGCCCGCACGGCCCCGGTCCGGTGCGCGTAGAGCATCAGGCCTACCAGGGCCGCATACTCCGGCTGCTGCAGCTCGCCCGGCATGCGCGACAAGGGCACGGGCGAGGCAATGCGCGCGGGCACCCGCAGAAGGCTTTCGGCCGTATCCAACAGCCCGTCCAATCTGGCTCCGCCCCCCACCAGCACGCACCCCGAACCAAGCGCTTCCAGCACCGCCCCGTTTCTCAGGCTTTCCCGGATCATGGAAAACAGCTCCCGAGCCCTGGGTTCCAGAATCTCCGCCAAGGCCCTTTGCCGGATGCTACCCCGGCCCGGGCCGCCGTCCTCGGCCTGCCACTCGATCTCGTTCGACTGGGAAATGCTGGTAACGACCGCGTGCCCGTACTCGCGTTTGAGGTATTCCGCTTCCGGCAGCCCCAGGTGGAGCCCCACGGCAAGGTCATTGGTGAAGTGGTCGCCGCCGATGGGGAGAACGGCCGTGTACACCACCGCGCCTTCAAAATACACGATCAGCTCCGTCGAACCGGCACCGATGTCGAGCAAGCAGCAGCCCAGCTCGCGCTCGTCGGCGGACAAGGTGCTTTCGGCGGCCGCCAAGCCCTCGTAGACCGTTTCACTTACGGCGAGCCCGGCTTTGTTCGCGCAGGTGACCAGACTTTGGTGCGCGGAAGCCGAGCAGGTGAGCAAATGCAGCGAAACCTCGAGCTGGTGGCCCACCATGCCCACAGGATCGTGAATGCCCGGTACCTCGTCCAGCAGAAAATGCCGGGGAAGCAGGTGAATGACTTCGCGATCGCCCGGCAGCGAAATCGCCCGGGCGCGATCCGCCGCGGCCCGCACGTCTTCCCTGGTGATCTCGCGCATGCGCGAACCCAGCGTGATGCCGCCCTGCGAGTTCACTCCACGGATGTGCGACCCCCCCAGCCCGGCGACGCACTGCTCAATCGCGGATTGTGAAGCGGCTTCCGCCATGACGGAAACCTGGTTGATGGCGTCGGTCACGGGCTCAAGGTCAGCGATGACGCCGCGTCGGATGCCCGCGCTCGGGGCTTCGCCATGGGCCAGGTAGCGCACCGCGCCTTCCTGGACCTCGGCAACCAGCATTCGGGTGCGCGCGCTCCCCACGTCCAGCACGGCGAGCACGGGATTGGGCTTTGGGGTCATGGCGCGCCCTTTCCGGCTTTCGGGATGTAGTGCGGCACCCAGCGAATCGAGTGGTGCGGGCCGCGCCGCTCGGTATACCAGGTGTGCTTCGCGCCGCCGTGAGGCGTCGCGTTCGTGGGATGGCTCGCGGCGATGTGCCTAGGCGCGGCGGCTTCCCGGCGCGGAATCGCCTGCGGGACAGGCGCTTTCGGAGCAGATGCGTGTGCAGCCTTTGCTTCTTGGGCCTCGTCCGCCTGCTCGGCATCGGCCATCTTCAAGACGACCTGCCGGTCATAGCGAAGATCCACGGCGCTCAGGTTGGGGTACTGCTGCCGCCACTCCGCCAGATGCTCCCGGTAGGAGCGCCAGCGCTCGAGAAAGTCCGTGTTGCCGAAGTGCAGCAGCAGATCGGAGCCTTTCGCGGGAACAACCGCGCGCACGTCATCCAGGTCGCTTACATCCACCTCGCTCAGTTGCGATGAAACATGCGCGCCGCCTGCGTTTAGGGCGGCAATAAAGCGCTCATAGAGATGCATCCGGTCAGCGCGGGCCTGCGCGGGGCTGTTTGGGTCTAGGCCCACCACGACGGGAAACGAGTAATGCCGCGCGGCCAGGGTTGCGGGTGCCATCGGGAGCAGAACGCCTTCGCCGTCCACAAGCCCAATCTGCCGCCCCAGGCGGACAAACGCGACGGGCACGCGCTCCCCGATCGTCACGCGGAGCGTGTGGGGTAGCAGGCGCATCACGGTCGCGTGCCGCACCCACGGCTCGGCTTCGAGCGCGGCTTCCCGCTTGGCCAAGGGCACAAAAAACACGTTGCGGCCGATGTCCGAGCCGAACACGTTCAGGATTTCCGCACGGCTGAGCTCGGTATTCCCGGCAGCTTCAATGGACGCGGAAGTCTCAATCCGGAAGTGCGGGTCGTGGCGGAGAAACGAGTCGACTGCCCAGGCCGTGGCAGCAATCGCGGCCAGCACGGCCAGCACGGCGAACAAAAGCAGGACCTT
The DNA here is from genome assembly GCA_965218545.1 of Acidobacteriaceae bacterium. Taxonomy (GTDB): domain Bacteria; phylum Acidobacteriota; class Terriglobia; order Terriglobales; family Acidobacteriaceae; genus EB88. The sequence goes on from CBDCLB010000005.1 coordinate 348,824, forward strand.
GCCCACCCGCGTGCCGAGCAGCCTTTGCCATCGACTTTTCTTTGGTGCGACCCTTCGCCGCGCCCGCAGAAACTGCTCCGGGTTCTCGGATGGATCGTAGTTCGGAACAAGCTCAGGCGCGACGCGACGGGCGCTCCGGGGCGCTTTGCTGCTGGAAGCGGGGGGAGCGGCAGGACGTAAAAAAGCGTCGTCCTCCTCGTCAGCGAGGGCGGAAGGGGAGAGCTGCCGATGGTTCCATGGGTCTGGATTCAGTTTCGCCACGCCCGAGCCAGGTCGTGAGAGTCGCCATCTCGACTATAGCCCGGGCTGGGGCTCTCGCGCGAGAAAATTGCCGGCTCGACCCACCTGAGGTAATGCGGGGCCATCCCAGGTAGCCCGAAAGGGTGGCCCCGACCTAGACCGCAGCGGGAGACAAATTGCCTGCCCGACCCACCTTGGCAAGACCGTGGGCATCGCGGGGCGGTGCCGGCGGACGCCCGCGCAGGGCGTCGAGCACCATGGGCCCCATCTGTGCGACGCTTCCCGCGCCCAGAGTGAGGATCAGATCTCCCGCTTGGGCCCGCGCCGAAGTCCGCTCGGCGGCTTCGGCAAAGCTCCGGGCGTGCGCCATGCCGGGCTGCCCGGCGGCTGTCACCAGCGCCGGAGCATCGATGCCGGGGATCGGCGGCTCGCTTGCCGGATAAATATCCAGCACCTCGACCGTGGCCGCGCCGGTGAAGGCTCGGGCGAACTCGGGCAGCAGATCGCGGGTGCGGGTATAGCGGTGCGGCTGAAAAATCACATGCACCCGGCGGTAGCCGCAGTCCAGCGCCGCCCGCAGCGTCGCTTCAATCTCCGTGGGGTGGTGCCCGTAATCGTCCACCACCGTGACCCCTCGCACCGCGCCCTTGGTTTGGAAGCGCCGGTCCACGCCCCGGAACGAGCGCAGCCCCGCGACAATCTCCTCCGGGGCGATCTCCAGCTGGTGCCCGATCGCCACCGCGGCCGTGGCGTTCAGCACATTGTGGACGCCCGGCACCAGCAGCTCAAAGGGCCCCAGCACCGCGCCGTCGGCCACCACCTCAAACCGCGAGCGGACCGGCATCTGCTCCGGCGCGCTCGCGCTTGGAGGCGACGGCAGAATGCGGGCGATGTAGTCGGCCCGCGGACTGCGGCCGTAGGTAAACACCCGGCGCCGGACCCGGGACAGCAGCGCGCTCAGCCGGTCATTGTCGCAGCAGGCCACCACGGCCCCGTAGAACGGAACCCGGTCCATAAAGTCCACAAACGCGTTCTCCACGTCCTCCATATCCCGGTAGCAGTCCATATGCTCGCGGTCCAGGTTGGTGACCACGGCGAGGATGGGCGAGAGCTTCAGAAACGAGCGGTCGCTTTCATCGGCCTCCGCAACCAAATACTGCGACTTCCCGAGCCGCGCGTTTGAACCCAGCGTGTCGACGCGCCCGCCCACAACGAGGGTTGGATCCAGGCCGCCCGCGCCCAGCACGCTCGCGATCATGGAGGTGGTCGTGGTTTTGCCGTGCATGCCCGCGACCGCGATCCCGTACTTCAAACGCATGAGCTCGGCCAGCATCTCCGCGCGCTGGATCACAGGGATCTTGCGCCGTCGCGCCTCCCCGATCTCCGGGTTGGCCGCGTCGATGGCCGAAGACGCGACAACAACGCCCGCCCCCACCACGTTCGCCGCCGTGTGCCCTTCAAAGACGCTTGCGCCCAGCGCTTCGAGCCGCTCCGTCGCCGCGCTGCGTTTCAGGTCGGAACCGGAAACCTGGTAGCCCAGCGTCAGGAGGATTTCGGCGATGCCGCTCATCCCAATCCCGCCGATGCCGATAAAGTGAACGCGCTGCGCTTTTGCGAACATGGTGGCCTCCAGCAGATTACCCCAGCCCGGCCTCCGCGCAACTAAACAAGGGGTGCGTGGGTTTCCACAGAAGTCAAGGGCAAAGGCCCGAGCGATCCCGAGCGTAAAGCGTACGGAGCTCTCCCCCCGAATCGGGAACAGGCTTGAGAACAGATCAGGAAAGGTATCCATGAGGAACATTCTGCGCGCGGCCGGTTTGTCTGCCCTGCTTGCCATTCCCCTTTCCTTTGCGCCCCGTGCCGCGAACGCGCAGGTGGTAGTAGGCATCGGTATTGGCCCGGTCGTCGATTACCCCGCCTACGGCTATGAGTACGTCGACGCGGCCCCGGCGTGTGAGTGGGGCTATTACAGCTATTACCCGTATGCCTGTGCGCCCGACGGCTACTACGGCCCCGACTGGTTTGTTGACAGCGTGTTTATCGGCGCGGGCCCGTGGTATCGCGGATGGTACGGGCGGCCTTGGGGCTACGGGTTTGGCCGCATCGGCTATGGGTTCGGAGGATATCCGTACGGACGCGGCTTTTACGGGCGCGGGTATGACGGATACCGTCGCGGCTACGATGGCTCTGGGCGCGGGTACGACGGATACCGTCGCGGCTACGGCGGCGGCTATGCATCCGGTTACAACCACGGCTATACCGGGGCTTACAACCATGCCGGGTATGGGTATAACGCGGGTCGCGGCAGCTACGGGGGCTATCGCGGCGGTCCGGTGGGCGGCTACCAAGGTGGGGTTGCGAACGGCTTTCACAGAAACACGATCGGCGGCGGCGCGTTCCATGGAGGGAGCGGCTTTGGAGGCGGGTTCCACAGCAGTGGATTGAGCAGGGGCGGATTCCATGGCGGTGGCTTGAGTGGAGGCGGATTCCACGGTGGAGGCGGCTTTCATGGGGGTGGAGGCGGCTTTCACGGCGGCGGCGGGCACCGGTAACTCACGGAGAAAGGGCCACGCTTCCAGGCGTGCCCTTTTTTGTTGCATTGCCAACAACCGGGCAGCTTACCGGGCAAGCTCCCACACCATGCCGGCGATCACCTCGCGGGCGTCGCGGCGTGCCAGCGTACGCGCCCTCTCTCCCATGGCGCGTGTCTCTTCACGATCTTGGAGGAGCGGCTGAAGCGAGGCTAGCAGGCGCTCCGGCGTAAGCTCCGCTTCGGGCATGACGACCGCAGCCCCCGCGGCGGCCAAAACCTCGGCATTGCGCCGCTGGTGGTCGTCCGCGGCCAGCGGAAAAGGCACCAGCACAGAGGCCTTGCCGGCGGCGCAAACCTCCGCCACCGTGCTCGCCCCGGAGCGCGCCAGCACGAGATCAGCCTCCCCAAACCGAGTCGGCATATCTTCGAGAAATGCTCGGACCTCCCATCGTCCGGGGTCCGCCCCCGAGGCCGCGAACGCCGCCCGTGTTTCTTCCTCCCCCCGCGCGCCCGCCTGCTGCAGCACCGTGAGGCCGGGGACCGCTTTCAACAGCGCAGGCAGGATTTGCGGGACGATTCGATTCAAAACCCGAGCCCCCTGGCTGCCGCCAAACACCAGCAAGCGCGGGGCCGCACCGGCGGGACGCGGCGGCAGCTCGAAAAACGCTTCCCGCACCGGGATCCCCGTCACCCGCGCATTGCGAAAGAACCGGGCCGCCGGAGCAAAGTTAACCGCGGCCGCCGAAACCCGCTTGCCCACCAGCCGGTTCGCCAGGCCCGGCACGGCGTTCGGCTCGAAAGCCAGGGTGGGCGTGCCCGCGAGGATCGCCGCTGCCATCGCCGGGCCCGAAGCATACCCACCCACGCCGACGACCACTTGGGGCTGGAACTCGCGAAGCAGCGCCCGCGCCCGCAGCACGGCCCGGGGCAGGTCCCCCAGCGTCCGCACGCGCGTCCGGAGCGAGACATTCTTGAGCTGGCCTACCTCGATGAGTTCCAAACGATATCCAGCTGCAGGAACCAGTTTCGACTCCAGCCCCCGCGGCGTGCCCAGGAACAGGACTTCCGATTGGGGAAGCGCATCGGCGATGGCCAGGGCTGGGATAATATGTCCGCCGGTGCCGCCCCCGGCGATCAGCACCCGCAAGGTCACTCAATCTCCCGAGTAATGTTCAAAAGCACCCCCACCGAGGCAAGCGTAATGAATAAAGAGGTCCCGCCATACGACACAAACGGCAGCGTAATCCCCTTGGTGGGCAGCAGCGCGATCACCACGCTGATGTTGAAAAACGCCTGAATCAGCACCGTCGCCGTGATCCCAAACGCGAGAAAGCGAGCAAATGGATCGGTGGAAAGGATTGCCGCCCGGATGCCGCGATAGCCGAAACCTACGAACAGGAGGAGGATGCAGATGGTCCCGATCAGCCCGAGCTCTTCCGCGATATTCGCGAAGATGTAGTCGGTGTGCGGCTCCGGGAGGTAGAAGAGCTTTTGGCGGCCCTCCATGTAGCCCACGCCGTGGAATCCGCCCGTGCCTACCGCGATGAGCGACTGGATGATGTGGAAGCCCTTGCCCAACGGGTCGGCGTCGGGGTTAAGGAACGCGAAGATACGATCCCGCCGGAACTTAACCCGGAACAGCAGGAAGTACAGCGGAATAACGGAGGCGAGCGCCGCATAGCCCAGGTACTTGAAGTTCATGCCGGCGAGGTAAAGCAGCAGCGCCGTAACCGCCGCGCACACCATCGCCGTGCCCAGGTCGGGCTCCTTGACGATCAGCCCGATAAAGAGCAGGCTCGGGACCACCGCCGGCAGCACCGTCTCTTTCAGGTCTTCAATGCGGCTCATTCGGTCCTGCAGCCACCAGGCCAGAAAGAGCACCAGCGCGGGCTTGGCCAGCTCCGACGGCTGAAACTGCATGGGCCCCACACGGATCCAGCGATGCGCCCCATGCGAGTCGTGGCCGAAAAACGCCGCGATCAGCAGGATGATCGTGACCGCGACCGCCGGAAAAACAACGGAAGGGTTGTTCCACCGGCGATAGTTCACGTGCATCAGCGTCCACATCGCCGCCAGCCCCGCAACCGCCCACACCGCCTGCCGCGCGACGAAACTGTAGGCCGACCCATAGCGCGCACTCGCCATCACCGCCGAAGCGGAAAACACCATGAGTAACCCGGCCACCACAAGCAGCAGGGTGATGCAGAAGATCCACTTGTCGACGCCGACCCGTTTCGCCATGTCCGGTTACACGCCCTGGGGCGCATGCTCCAACGCATGCACCAGCTGTTTGAACTGCGCGCCGCGGTCCTCGTAGTCGCGAAACTGGTCAAATGATGAGCAGGCCGGTGCCAGCAGCACGGTGTCGCCCGGCTCCGCTGCAGCTTCCGCAAGCTCCAGCGCATGGGCGAGCGTCCCGGCGCGGCGCACCGGCGCGGCACCCAGCAGGTGCGCCTCGATCTTTTCAGCGGCCGCGCCGATCGTGTACACCGCGCGCACCCGCTCCGCGAGCAGCGGCCGCAAGGCGCGATAGTCGGAGTCCTTGTCCTTGCCGCCCAAGATCAGGTGTACCCCCTGCTCAAACGAGGCGATCGCCTTGGCGGCCGCGTCTACATTGGTCGCTTTGGAATCGTTGTAGTAGTCCACGCCGCGCACCTGCGCCACAAACTCGAGCCGGTGCGCCACTGCCTGGAACCGCTCCACCGCAGCGCGAATGACGCCGGCAGGCACCCCGGCGAGCCGCGTGGCGGCGACTGCGGCCAGCACGTTCTCGAGGTTGTGCGCGCCCTTGAGCGGAATCTCCGCGACCGGCAGCACCGGCTCAGCCGCCGCCTGCTCGCTCGGGCGGAACATGATTACCCCGTTCAAAACAAACGCCCCCTGCCGGACCACCCTGGTCCGCGAAAACCAAAACACCTGCGAACGCGCCCGGGCCGCCGCGCGGTGCGCCACCTCGTCATCCGCATTCAAGACCAGGCAGTCCTCCGCGGTTTGGTTCGCAAAGATGCGCTCCTTGGCCGCGCGATACTTTTCAAAAGAGCCGTGCCGATCCAGGTGGTCGGGCGTGACATTCAACAACACCGCAATACGCGGCCGGAAAGTTTCCGTGGTTTCGAGCTGGAACGAAGAAATTTCCAGCACATTCCAGCCACCCTCGCGCGACTCGTCCGCGAGCGCGGTAACCGGGGTGCCGATGTTGCCGCCCACCAGCGTCGGCGCGCCGCTTGCCTTCAAGATCTCGCCGCAGAGCGTCGTCGTTGTCGTCTTGCCGTTCGAGCCGGTAATCGCGAGCGTTCGGCCTTTCAGGAAGCGCGACGCCAACTCCACCTCGCCCAGGATTGTTTGCCCAAACCCGCGCACCTGCCGAATCTCCGGCGTTTCCAACGATACTCCCGGGCTCACGACGAGAAAATCCTGCCGCCGAAAGGTCAGCAGCCCGTGGCCGCCTGCCTCCACCGCGATCCCCTCTTCCAGCAGCATGGGGATCTCCTTTTCGAGCGCCTCCGCGCTCCGGACGTCCGACACGGTGACCTGCGCGCCGTGCCGCCGCAGAAACAAGGCCGCCGCCAGACCCGACCGGCCCAGGCCCACCACCAGCACGCGTTTGCCTCTTAATTCCATGCGGCCATTATGGCACTCACCCTCATACAGCCTAAAACCGCCTGCGCGGCTGGCGGCTACTTCTGGGGCGTAGCCCTACCTTGTTGCGGGTGTCTAAAAGAACGTCACCGCAGCTTCAACGTCGTGAGCGCGAACAGCGCAAACACCAGCGAACCGATCCAAAACCGCGCGATTACCTTCGATTCCGACCACCCTCCCAGCTCGAAGTGGTGATGCAAGGGCGCCATCCGGAAAATGCGTTTTTTTCGAAGCTTGTACGAGCCCACCTGCAGAATCACCGAGATGGCCTCCAGCACGAAAATGCCGCCGATAAACGGCAGCAGCAGCTCCTGCCGGATCGCCACCGCGACCGTCCCGATCGCGCCGCCCAGCGCCAGCGAGCCCACGTCGCCCATGAACACCTCCGCCGGGTGCGCGTTGTACCAAAGAAACCCGATGCTGGCCCCCACCATGGACCCGCAGAAGATGGTCAACTCGCTGATCATGGGCATGCGTTGGATTTCGAGGTAATCGGCAAACACCACATGCCCGCTCACATAGGTGAGCACCGTGAGCGCCCCGGCCGCGATGATAGTGCAGCCGATCGCCAGGCCGTCAAGCCCGTCCGTCAGATTGACCGCGTTGCTCGATCCCACGATCACCAGCACCACGAACGCGATAAACGGCAGAAACGCGAGCAGATGGAGGTGCGGTACGCCCATGAGCGCCGGGATGCTGAGCGCGGGGTGGTACCTCTTGAGAAACGGCACCACCAGATCGGTCGAGTAATTCCCCCGCGTTTGCATCGCGACCAGCGCAACCGCCACGCCGGTCGAAACCAGGATCTGGTAGCCGGTTTTGGCCCGTGCGGTCAGCCCCAGGTTTCGCTTATGGACCACCTTGATGTAGTCGTCCGCGAACCCGATCGCCCCGAAGCCGAAGGTCGAAAGCATGACCAGCCAGATAAACGGGTTCCCCAGGTCGCCCCAAAGAAGCGTGGGCAGTAGGATGGCGATGCAGATCAGCACCCCGCCCATGGTCGGCGTCCCGGCTTTTTTCTGGTGCCCCTTGGGCCCATCCTCGCGGATATACTGCGCGATCTGGAACTCGCGCAGCTTTTCGATCACGTACGGGCCGATAAACAGCGCGATCAGCAACGCCGTGAGCGAGGCAAATGCCGTGCGGAACGTGACGTAGCGAAAGATGCGGAAGGGCGAAAAGTAAGGGAAGAGCTTCTGGTAGAGCAGCCAGTACAGCAACGGGGGTCTCCGGAGGGCGGGGGTGCGCCTTTATCGTACAGGGGCTTGCGGGCGCTCCGTTGAAATCAACAACTCGTTATTACCCTCGTATCGTTATCGACGTGGTGCATGTAGTCAGACACGTAGATTTCGACTCACATCACTTCCAGAGCCGAGGAAATGAGCGTAATATACCCACCATTGTTGCGGGACACGAGGACTCATGATAAGACAGTACATTGCCGCTGTTCTGCTCTCCGCTTGTCCGGCTTTTGCCCTTTCACAAGAACCGCTTGAAAGTAGTTGGAACCATTCGCATCAGGCAGGAGAGCAGGTCGCTGTCGGAAATTGGACTTACAACGTGCTAGGAGCACAGTGGTCTCCATATTTCGCCAGAGTAGTACCCGACGCGACATTCCTGGTAATAGCAATTTCCGCTAAAAACACCGGGCAAACGGCGAGCGCCCTTCCGCAGTTCCGGCTTGCAAACGAAAAAGGCCAGGAGTTTGTTTCCATTTCACCCGAGTCTTGTAGTTTTGTATAGAAATGCCTTGTACCGCTTAAGTTGATTAATCCTAATATCCAGCTCCGGGGAGTGATAGGTTTCGATGTGGCTCCCGGTAATTACAAGCTCCTTGCGCCCGACAGCGCTCAATCAGAACAATACTCAATTTTTGACATTAATACGTTGGGAAGCAAAGGCGTAGGCGATGGCCGTGCGGGTACGCAAGCAACCCCGCTCTCGCCGGGAAAACAGGCGGATGGTCAGTTCGTCATTCCACCCAAGCTAATCCACTCTGTAGACCCACAGTTCAGCCAGGAAGCTCGTGCGGCGCGCGTGCAAGGTGTCGTCGCCTTATCAACAATCATCACAGCAAACGGAGATGTCTCAAATATACACGTCATCAAAAGCGCTGGTTACGGTCTCGACCAGCAAGCAATTAGAGCTGTATATCAGTATAAATTTCAGCCGGCAACCAAGAATGGAATCGCGGTACCTGTCCAACTTAATGTCGAGGTGAATTTTACATTCTCTGACGACAATTCAGAAGCCGCAGCAAAGAAGGACAAGCGCAAACCCTCAAAAGGTTGGCATGGCGGCTAAACGGCTCACCTGTAAGTAGATTTAGTGCCAATAGCTACTCACCCTTGCTCCTGCACCGGAGCATCAAGCCAGCCCCTCCAGCGCCCGCTCCAGCCGCACCCCGCGCGAGCCTTTCAGGAGCACCGCGTCCCCATCCCGCAGTTCGCGTTTAAGCCAGGCACCCGCCTCCCCGGCGGTCTGGAAGAAGAGCGACTTCGTCCCCGCTCGCGCGGCTTCCTCCGCCAGTGCGAGCGCCGCGCCCTGCACTCCCACTACCCAATCGGCCCCGGCGCGCGCGGCTTCCTCCCCCGCCGCGGCATGGAGCGCCCCGGTTTCGGGGCCGAGCTCCAGCATTTCGCCCGCGACCACGATATGCCGCTTGGCCGGCAAGCGCATAAGCGCGGCGATCATGGCCCGCAGCGCGGCGGGGTTCGAGTTGTAGCAATCGTTGATGATCCGGGCGCCGCGCACCTCCAGCACCTGGCCGCGTTTCTCGCCGGGGGTGAGTGCCTCCAGCGCAGCTCCGCCCTCCGCGAGCGACACCCCAGCCTCCAACCCGACCGCGAGCGCCAGGAGCGCGTTGTTTACGTTGTGCGCGCCCAGCAAGCGCAGGCGCACCTCCGTTTCGGGCTGTCCGGGAGCCGTCACCCGCATGCGTGTTCCCGCTGCGCCGAGATCTTCCACTGCAATCGCCCGCACCGCCGCACTCGCTGAGCACCCAGCCAGTACGCTCCGCCCGGCAAACCCGCGCGCGAACCCCGCGACCCGCGCGTCGTCTGAATTGAGAAAAGCCAAACCATCCGGCGGAAGCGCCTCCACCAGCTCCCGCTTGGCCGCCGCGATGCCCTCGATCCCGTTCGCGAAGTTGCCCGCGTGCGCCATGCCCACATTCGTCACGACCGCCCAGTCGGGGCGCGCGAGCCCGGCCAGCAGCGCAATCTCCCCCGCCGCCGACATCCCCATTTCGATCACCGCGTACCGGTGCTCCGGCTCCAGCCGCAGCAGCTGAAGCGGCACGCCGAAGTGGTTGTTGAGGTTGCCCGCTGACTTCAGCGTGGGGTACTTGGCGCTCAGCACAGCCGCCACCATCTCCTTCGTCGTGGTCTTGCCCGCGCTGCCGGTCAAGCCGATCAGCGTTCCGCCCCAGTGCCGCCGTGCCGCCGCGCCCAGCCGCTGGAGCGCAAGCAGCGGGTCGTCCACCTCGATGCGCGGTGAATTTCCGAGCCCGTATTGAGCGGTTTTCGCGCCCGCCACCACCGCCGCGACAGCCCCGCGCCCAATCGCCGCGGGCACAAACTGGTGCGCGTCAAACCGCTCGCCCGAGACCGCGAAGAACAGTTCGCCCGGCGCGATCGTCCGCGAGTCGATCGAGTAGCCTCCCGCCTCCGTACCGGCGTCAGCCCCGTGGAGCGCGCCGCCCATCCACTCGGCACACTGCCCTAGCAGCAGCTTCATCGCCCGTACCCCAAAGCACCCAGCGCCGCGGCGGCTACGTCTGCGTCGTCAAACGCCAAAAACTCCCCCGCGCTCTCCTGCGTTTTCTCGTGCCCCTTGCCAGCGATCACCACAATGTCATGCTCCCGCGCTTCGGCCAACACGGCCCGGATCGCCCGCGCCCGGTCGAGCTCGACCGTGAACCGCGCGCCGCTTTCCTCCAAACCCGGCAGCACATCGCGCGCGATCGACTCGGGCGATTCCGAGCGCGGGTTGTCGCTTGTGAGGACGACGAAATCGCTCGCCCGCCCCGCAGCCGCGCCCATGCGGGGCCGCTTGGCCCGGTCCCGGTCGCCGCCGCAGCCAAACAAGCACAGCACCCGCCCGTTCTCCGGAGCCGCAAACTCCCGCGCTACCCCTAGGATGTTGCGCAGCGCGTCATCCGTGTGCGCGTAATCGACGACCACCGTAAACGGCTGCCCCCGGTCCACGGTCTGGAACCGCCCCGGCACATGCAGCAGCGCGGCCGCACCCTGCGCCACCTGCGTCGGCTTGAGTCCCCGCGCCATGGCCGCCGAGGCTGCCGCAAGCATGTTTTGGACGTTGACCCGGCCCGTCAGGCGCGAGCGGATCTCCTCCGCGCCCCACGGGGTTTGGAGCCGGAACCGCATCCCCGCCGGGGTCAGCGCGATGTCCTCCGCCCGGAACTCGCCAACCTCCAACCCATAGGAGAACAGCTCCGCCCCAGCCTCGCGCGCGCGCAACGCCAGCTCCAGGCCCCGGTCGTCTTCCACGTTGATCACCGCCACGCGTGGGGGAGCCCCCGCTGCGCTTCCGTCGAACAGCCCGCGTTTGGCCGCGAAGTACCGCTCCATGGTCCCGTGGTAGTCCAGGTGGTCCTGGGTCAGGTTGGTGAACACGGCGACGTCGAACGGCAGCCCGTGCACCCGCCCTTGTTCAAGCGCGTGCGAGCTCACCTCCATCACCGCCTCGGTCGCGCCCAGTGCCACTCCCTCGGCGAACAGCCGCAGGAGATCGCGGCTTTCGGGCGTGGTGTGGGGCGAGGGCCGTACATCGCTCGCGACACGGTACTCGATAGTCCCCACCAGCACGGTTGCGGAACCGGCCGCGCGCAGCATGGCGTCCAGCAAGAACGTGGTCGTGGTTTTGCCGTTCGTCCCCGTTACGCCGGACAGGGCAAGCTGCTCTTCAGGGTGGTTGTACAGGTTCGCTGCCAGGGTCGCGAGCGCCCGCCTCCCATGGGGGACGAGCACGAGCGGCAAGCGCGGGTGCTCCTCGGCCAGCTTTCCCAAAGCCTCCGCCGCATCCGTCACCACCGCGACCGCCCCTGCCCGCGCGGCATCCGCGACAAACCGCGCCCCGTCCGCCGACCCGCCTCGCATCGCCACAAAGAGCGCGCCCCGGCGCACCTCGCGCGAGTCGAACTCAACCGAGCGCACCTCCGCGCTCCCCGGGCCCGCGCGCCGCGTCACTTCTACCCCGTACAAAAGCTGGTCCAGCCGCATCGCTCCAATCCTAACGCGAGTTGCCGGCCGGGGACTGCCGCTTCGGAATCGGCAGGTCTGGCAGCCGAGTCAGCCATCGCTCGCCGGCCTTTAATGTCGCTCCTCGGGATGCCGCTCCAGAATGAGGCTCGTATCGAAAAACAGCGGCGGCAGCGCGTTTTCCCGGGGTCGCTCTAGGAAAACGCGATAGCGGTCTAGTTGATACAGGCGGCTGTCGTACAGGCCGAAACGTTCAAACGCCTGTTGTCCTTCCCAGTTTTGGGTTGCGGCGGGCGCCAAAGGGCTGGCGAGCTGCGCGACCGGCATGGTCCCCATCTGCCCGGCGGTGAGAGCCAAACCGCACACCGTCAGTCCCGCCAGCGCGGGGAGCAGGCGCACGCGGCCCAGGCCGGCGATCGCGAACAGGATCGTTGCATAGAAAAGGCGCTCGCCCAGATTGATTACATTGAAGATGACGCTCGGCAGCGCCATGGAGCCGGCAAACAAAAGCGCCGCGCTCACCAGAAGCGCGTCGCGCGGCTGCTCGCGCAGGCGGCGCGCCACGGGCGGTGCCAAGGCAAATGCGAGCGCCAGGGCAAACAATACGTTCAATCCGACACCGGCCAGATAAAGCCAGTGAGCACGCTGTGCGAATGAGGAGTCCCCGTAGCCGACCAGATTGTGAAAAGGCCCGAACTTAGTGATGGTATAAGCCTTGTATTCAAGGAAGTGCACGATGCCGGTGTAGTGGGAACCCGAATCGGGCTGCATGGCCGCGCTATGGCGGCCGACGATATACCAAGCCAGCAACGCAAGGCCGGGCAGAAGCGCCGCTATCCGCAGAACGGACTTCCGCTCAAGCAGCACCTCCAGCGTGACCAGAAGCACAAACGCCGCAAATGAGGACGGGTGGCAGATAAACAGCAGCAACCCCGTAACCGCGACCCACAAAGGAGTCGCACGCTCGCGAATTACCAAATAGCCCAACAGAATCACAACGGAAAACTCGAAGTTGACATACCCGTTCCAAAACATGGTGTTAGTCGCCGCGATACCGACCAGCAACAAAGCCAGTAGGCCGGAGCGAGAAGCGTCAAACCGGCGCGCCGCCAACAGGCAGACCGCGATGGCCGAGCCGATCAGCAGCGCAATGGTAAGCCTTGCCGCGGCCAGCGGCCCGACGATCGAGTTGAGCCCAGCCAGCAGTATCTGGCAGAACATATTCGGCACCGGGTAGTGAACCAGCATAAACGGCGCACCCGACGGAGGCGGCTCGTGCAGCAGGTGGGCTGTAAGCCATCCCTGATAAGCCCATACGGGAAAATCCTGCAGCGGTGGGAGGGGTTTTGTTACGATCCACCAAACTGCGTAGAACGCATACAGTAAAACCAGGGTAAAACCTATCCGGTTCGCGGTACTTTGTGAGTTGCGCATCGAAACGTCTTATACCAGACAAGCGACTGAAAGTTGAGAAGAAAGCGCCCGCGAGAATTACACTTTGTCGAAGAATCGAACAGTAAGCGGTAAGCTCAAACGGAAGCGGCTCTTACAAGAGCCTCGCATGATTACTAAACGTGACCAAAGACAATTACGTGAGCGGTCCACCCAACGTACCGGGCTGGATAGCCGGCCGCATCCGTGACCACCGCCCCGCCCCGCGTCGCCACAAACAGCGCGCCCCGGCGCACTTCGCGCAAGTCAAACTCGACCGCGCGCACCTCCGCGCCCGCCGGGCCCGAGCGCCGCGTTACTTCTACTCCGTGTAAAACCTGTTCCAGTCGCATCACCCTGAAGCATAACCGACTCTCGACGATGCAGCAGAGCGCAGGTTCATCTGTTCTTCAGGTCAAGCTCAGTCCCAAACCAAAGGTTATGCTTAGATCGTGAACTGTTCGCATGAATCGTCGTGGATTGAAATCGTCGCCCCTGCCCTGGTCGCGCTCGTGATTGGGGGCGCTACTATCTGTCTTAGTTGGCTCCAGATTGGTATCAGCAAACAGCAGGCGGCAATCAATGAAGCTCAAAAGAACATCGCCGCGGAAAAGCTAAGGCATGATCTCTTTGACAGGAGGTACGCCATTTACAGCGCATTTTTGGAACTACTGTCTGCGGTTGCAAACATAAACCGCCTTCCGGAACAGGACATGTTCATACTATTCGGCAAAGCGAATCATCAGCGGGGGGTGGGCATGTTCCTGCTAAATTCGCATTTAACAGAGTATCTAAGCGACGTAAGCGAGAGATGCTTCGCAAACTACACTATGATTCAGCAGCTCTCTAGAGAAACAAATTCCGAAGCCTGGAAGCACCGACCGTATAACGAAAGAAAGGAAGTCGCCGAGGAACTCAAGCGGAGAATAGACGAAAGGACAGCTTTCATCGATGAAGGTAACTGTTTACATGAGAGGTTTGCGCCGTTTTTTAAAGCTGAAAGACTTTACGAGCGCGACTCGATCGGTCCGCTGAATACAGCTTTCTCCTTGAGATCACTTGGACCTTACAATCGCCCTGAGTAGTCAGAATAATCATTGCGTTCTAAAAATAGCCATGTGTTAGCTGCCCTTAACTCACTTGACCTCGACTTCAATGATATGATTGCCGGTCAATGCGGCAGGCACGAAAGCATATTTTTGTCTAATCCCATCCAGCGTCACACTTTGCACCACCTGCCCCGCCCCCTTCAACCGGACGGTCAGGGTCGCGCCCCGGTACCGCAGGCCGGAGAGCGAAACCGCGCCCCAGCTCCCCGGCAGTGTCGGCGCGAACGTGAGCCCGTCCACACCGAACCGCATCCCGAACAGCCCCCCGTCGATCATGCGCAGGTAGCCCGTGGCCGACCAGGTCTGGTCCGGCTGCGACTCCCATTGGTGGCCCACCTGCCAGCCGCCGTCCGGCACGCCGGTGGCAGCGTTGTAGATTTCCCAAAAATGGCCGCCGCTCCCGGCGGCGAGCGCGGCCAGGGTCTCCACCTCGCGCGCAAACACGGGCTCGCTGCCCGCGCGGGCCGCCGCATCGGCCCAGAACGCCTCGATCGGCGGCCAGATGATGACGTTGTGGCGGCCGGGCCGGGTCTCGCTGAAGCGCGGGAACGAGGGTGCCACATCAGCGATGCCGTGGGGCTCGATCACTGCCGTTTTCAGGAGAGACGCGGCCTGCTCCGGCGTGGCGATGCCGAGAAGCAGGGCAAAGGCCATCCCGGAACCCTCCTGCGCGTCGTCCAAGGTCCCGTCCGCGTGCAGCAGGTAGCCGAACCGGCCCTTTGCCGGTATCCAGAAAGCCTGCCGGATAACGCCCGTGAGCCGGTCGGCCTCGCCCGCAAGAGCCTGGCTCTCCGCCCCGGGCCTGCCCAGCGCCGCGGCCATTCGCGCCGCGCTCCGGTAGGCCTCGGCGTAGATGCAGTTGGTGCTCAGGACCATGATCTTTTTTGCGCCATGGTAGCGCAGCACAAACGAGCCTCGGGTCTCCCCCGCGTCCGCCGGCGGCGCGGGATAGCCGGCGATGCCGTCGTTCAGGAAAGCCGGGCCCTCGTAGAGCCCGCGCTTTTTGTCATAGTGCTTCTTCTTGTCGCGCCGCAGCGTGTCGGTCGCGGTTTGATACGCATTCGCGAGAAACGCCCGGTCGCCGGTCACCAGGAAGTGGTTCCAGGCCGCAACTACCCAGATCGTCTGGTCCCACCATTGGTTGTCCTGCTGCACGATGAGCTTGCCGTGCCGTCGCTTGACTACGGCCCACAATGTGTTGCGCGCGACATCGGGCTCAAGCAGGCTCGCAGCGTTCCAGCTGTTCACGGAGGCGTCGCGGGTCCAGGGCTGGGTATAGCCGCCACCGGCGCGGATAAAGGTTCCGGGCGTTTTGCGCAGCAGCCCGGTTTGGTCATAGCCGCCCGGTTTGGGGCCGCTGTCCCAGGGAACGGTGTTGATCCGAAGCAGGTTGTCGAGCGCGGACCGATACGCCGCGCCGAGGGTCGCGTCGGTCTCAGGCTGCGTGAAACGGATCGTCGGTCCGGCCGGTTGCGGCGGGGGAGGGGTTTGCGCATCGCCCACAGCGCACAGCAGCAGAAGCAGAACGGCTCCTCCGCTTCGGCATCCTACACCCTTCTTATACGGCACACCCAAGCCCTCCGGACTGCATCCGGCTTGCAACCCTTCCTGCCCAGAATACGACTGTTTGAGCTTGCACCGCTTGCGCTTACCGCGCAAACCGCACCACGATCTCCGTCCCGGCGGGCACGCGGGTTCCGGCCGCCGGAACCTGCGCCCGCGCCAGTCCGCTCCCGATCACCTCCACGCCCAGGCCCGCATCCCCGGCCTTTTCCGTGGCGGCTCGTACGGTCGCCCCGGCAAAGTCCGGCACCGGCACATCGTGGCCGGAAGCGAGCACTACGGCGTTCTTCGCAACAGTAGGCGTAGCTGACGGCGGCCCGTCATTCTGTACCTGAGTCGACGGCTCAGGCGCTTTCTCAAATTGGGCAGTTTGCGCGGGCAATGGCGCGGGCACCCCGGCTTCCGCCGCCTCGCCGTCCGCGGCCGCAGGTTCTTGCGCAGCGGCGGGGTGGCGCAGGGGGTCATCCGCGGGCAGGTCGTTTACCTCGGCAAACAAGGTTTGAAGGGCGCCCACAGGCTCCACCTGCAGCCCTTCCCTCGGGGCTTCCGCGGCTTCTTTCGCCAGCTCCGGCGCGGACTCGAGGGGCTCGTCGTGCGGAACGCCCAAGTACTCGAGAATCTCCTGCGCCAGCTCCTGAAACACCGGAGCGCTCACCGCGGTGCCGAAGTGCGAGCCCACGCTCGGTGAATCAATCACCACCGCGATTGTGACCGCGGGATTGTTGACCGGGGCTATCCCCACAAAGCTCGCCACATACTTCGTCTTCGAATAAGTGTGCGTTCGCACATCGATCTTTTGCGCGGTTCCCGTTTTGCCGCCCGCTGAATAGCCGTTCAGGTTGGCATTGCCCTTGGCCGTGCCGTTCACCACGACATTTTCCATCAGCTTGCGCATTTCCGCCGCGGTCTTGGTCGAGATCACGCGGTGCGCCCCGGCGGGCAGCGGGTCCGGCAGCGCGTCTTCCGGGCGGAACGGCTCCGCGCGCAGCTTGTCGCCGGACTGCAGCACGATGTGCGGCGGCAGGTACGTCCCGCCATTCGCGATAGTAGACACCATGGTGACCAGCTGAATCGGCGTCACGCCTACCTCGTGCCCCATCGGGATTGACCCGATCGTGGTCGGCTGCCAGCGCTGCGGCGGTTTCAGCAGCCCCCGGGTTTCCGCCGGCAGCTCAAGCCCGGAACGCTGCCCGAACCCGTAAGCGTGGATATAGGAGTAGAACGTGTCCTTGCCCACACGCTGGGCGAGTTTGATGGCGGCCACATCGCTCGATACAGCCAGCGCCTGCTCGACCGTCATGACGCCGTTGTAGTGGTCGTCGTGCACGATGCGGCCGGCGACGTTTATCTTGCCGCCCTCGCAATCGATTTTGTCTTGCGGCTTGGCAACATGCTGATCGAGCGCGGCCGAGTAGGCGACCAGCTTAAAGGTCGAACCCGGCTCGTATACGTCACTTACCGCGTGGTCGCGCAGCAGATCGGGCGCGGCGTGTTTTACCTGGTTGGGGTTGAATGTCGGCCGCATCGCGAGCGCCAGGATCTGCCCCGTGTGCGGGTCCTGCACCACCACCGTGCCGTTCAGGGGTTTGGTGCGCTCCATGGCATGGTCGAGCGCCTGCTCGGCCATGAACTGGATATTCGCGTCCAGCGTGAGCTCGAGGCTCTCGCCCGGCGCGGGGTCGCGCTCGCTCGAAGCAAGCACGTGCCGTCGGGCGTCGAGCGCTGTAAGCATGCGGCCGGGCTCGCCGTGGAGGTCGCGGTCAAACTTCTGCTCCACCCCCCCCAAGCCGTTGTCGTCCACGCCTACGTAACCCAGCACCTGCGCGGCAATCTTGTTTTCCGGATAAAAGCGCTTGAATTCCTTTTGGAAGTACACGCCTTTGAGCTTGAGCGCGCGGACCGCGGCGATCACCTTGGGGTCCTGCTTGCGCGCGATCCAGGTGAAGTAGCGCGAAGCGTCGATGCGGTGCTCGATCTCAGCGGCCTCGGTAAACTTGTCCGCCGGGTCCGAGTGCAGGACGGCCGCAAGCGCTTGCGCGACTTGAGCCCGTTTTTCCAGGGGAATCTCGCCCGGCACGGCATAGATCGAATCGACCGAAACGGTCATCGCGAGCTCGTGCATATCCCGGTCGTACAGGATGCCGCGCCGGGGCGCGACCGCGAAGGTGCGCTGCTGCTGCGTGGCTGCGCGGGCCACCCACTCCGGATGCTCAAAAACCTGGAGCCACACCAAACGGCCCGCGATCAGCGCGGCCCAGGCCAGAAAGATCGCTACTACCGCGAAAACCCGCACCCGCTGCATGGGGGTGCGGACGTTGGAAACCTGACCGGGCGCGCGTGTGAAGGAGAAGGGTTTCATAGCTTAGCTTGGGCGACGTATGCTGAAATCAGATTGCAGAAAAACCATCCGTCATCGAAGCCGAGAGTAGCTGGTATGAAAACTCTCCCACTTCCATGGTCCGGGTAGATGCCGAAGCCATCTACAAGAGATTCGACCCGCAGAACAGATGAATACGGAACCCGCAGATTTTGCATTGGGCCGCCAAAGTATATGGTTTGCGTTGTAATCAGCATCTTGCCCTGATCGATCAGAACGAGCCCTGTTTGCTCGCTGCGAAGCGTCGAAGCACTCAATCGGTAATAGAAGCCTGCCCCGACTGGTAAGCTGACCGACTGATCAAAGCCACGCTGGGCCACAGTTTTATATTCCGCCAGTTGCGCATTTCTAATCAGAACAGGGCGCTCATCATGCTTAAGCTGGAAACCAGTCGTGATTTGCGGATCAAAATACGGCACCCTTCCATGTAGTACTTCGAAAAGCGTGTGGCTGAAGGGAAGCGAGATGTAGCCAGGATATCTTTTGTAATCCTTTAGAAAATTGGGGCGAATTGCCTCGAAGAGATTAAAGACAGCTTCAGACGTCCCGTCATTCACAGGGCGGACGTGCGCCAGAGGCAGTGCTGCACTGTCCGCGGCGCTGAGAGCGATTCCGTCAGCCTCGTCGACTGGAAGACGGCCCTGCCTCTTTAATGCTTCTACTTCTGGAAGCACAGATAAAGATGACAGGCCCAGGGTCACCGCCTCTTTCATCACAAAACGGAGTTGCTCAATAGCCGCTTCGGCATCCTCGACGCACGCTTCATGAGTGATTCGGAACAGTCCTACTTTCAACCCGCAGTAGCGACACGAAGCCAAATCATTTCACCTCGACTATTCCGAGCGATTAAGAAAGCGTGGCTAGTATCGCCCCCTCCGCATCAAGTAAGAGTGTTAACGACTAAAATTGAGCGGCCGCGCCTCCGCCATAGCGCCGCCGCTACCCGGAAGCGCCGTGCCGTCCGGCCGAACCACCTGCCCCGGCGCAGGGGCGGCCAGGCCCATCTCGCGCGCCATCCGGTCGATGCGCGCCGGATCGCTCAGCTGCGCCTCGCTCAACCGCAGCTCGCGGTTCTGCTCCTGCATCTGCCGCAGCTGCTGTTTTTCGGCTTCCACATGGTAACCCGCCTGGATCGACAGGTAGTGCTGCCACCCGTAGAACATTACCAGCGCGAACAGCATCACCATGGCACCCGCAAACGAGCGCATCTCACGCCGCCGCTGGGGGCACTGCGTCTTGACCAGACGCGAGTTGTCCATTTTTCGGGCAAACAGGATTTCAGGCGTGGGGCCGCGGCGCGCGCGCTGCTCCCGCATCCAGCGCGACTTGCCTTTGTTTGCCGCCCCTGTTGCGCCCTTATGGGCGATCCCGAACACTTCCGCCAACGCCTGGGTTGCCATGCCGCATCCTCGATCCATTGCTTCAGTCTTGCTTGCCCTGTCCAACGACCGGGCCGGGTCGCTGTTCTTGGAAGGGGGTGGTGCGTGGGGGGTCCTACGTGGATTTACTTTCGCCTTGTACATCGGCAGGACAACCCGGCCCGATCACTTGTGCGCCCCGCTTTTCCGCGAGGGCTGAATCTTCTCCGCTGCCCGCAGCTTCGCACTGCGGCTTCGCGGGTTTCTTCTCGTTTCTTCTTCGCCGGCCGTCACCGGCTTGCGCGTCAACACCTCAAACGTCCCGGCCGTCTTGCCCGCGCGCAGCGCGTCCTTGGACAGTCGGTCTTCGAGCGAGTGGAAGGAGATCACCACCAGCCGGCCTCCCGGCTTCAACAGGTTGGGCGCGCTCGCAAGCAGCGCCTCGATCTCTTCCAGCTCGCGGTTCACATGAATTCGGAGTGCTTGAAAAGTCCTGGTCGCCGGATGCATCATGTCGCCCTTCATTGGGTGGGCTGCGGCTTTTACCACCCCGGCCAACTGCGCCGTGGTGTGCAAAGGCCGAGCCCGCACAATGGCTCTGGCGATTCTCCGCGACCTCCTTTCCTCTCCGAGTTCGTAAATAAGGTTGGCGAGTTCTTCCTCGTCCGCCTCATTTACCACTTGTGCGGCGGTGGGCGCCTCGCCGTGCGGGTTCATCCGCATGTCAAGAGGCCCTTCCGCCTGAAAACTAAACCCGCGGTGCGCGTCATCGAGGTGCATGGAACTCATGCCGAAATCGGCCAGGATTCCGTCGCACTCTCCGGGCCTCACAAACTCCTCAACCCGGCTGAACTCCGCATGCTGCAACTCAAGCGCCGGCATTTCCGCGCCAAGCTCCTCGCGCAGCCCTTGGAGCCGTTCGCGCGCAAGCCCGAGCGCCACCTGGTCACGATCCAGGCCGATCAACCGGCCTTCGCTGCCCAGGGCTCGCGCGATCGCGCTTGCGTGCCCCGCAAAGCCGAGGGTGCAGTCCACATACGTGCCGCCCCGGCGCACCGCTAGGTATTCCATCGCTTCCTGTAAAAGAACTGGCACATGCCGCTCGCCCTCTGCCCGCATCTGCCCGGCCCCTCCGGGGCCTTTTCCCTACAACCCAAACTCCGCCAATGCCTGCTGGTCGGCTTCCGTCAGCGGGTTCAAGTCCATGTTCTGCTTGAACATCTCGTGGTTCGCGACCTCGAGGTATCGCTGCATCCCGAACACCACCACATCCCCGTTCAGCTTTGCTTCGCCCCGCAGAATCTGCGGCAATAGCACCCGGCCCTGGTCGTCCATCTTCGCCATCTGCCCGTAGTAGTTCAGGCGGTCCAGCAGCTTTTTCTTTGCCGGGTTGAAGCTCGGGATCCCCGCCAGCTTTTCTTCAAACTTTTCCCATTCCTTGAGCGGGTGAATTTCGGCCACCTTGCCATCCCGGCTCGTGATGTAGAACTGCCCCCCGTGCTGCTCGTCGATCAGGCTTTTGAACTCCGCGGGCAGCTTCAGCCGGCCTTTGTCGTCGACCCGGGCTGGATGGTTGCCGCGAAACACCGTCGTCGCCTATCCCTTTCCCTGCCCTGGTGCGAACTTGTAAATGCTTCGCCCCGTTTTGAGAGATTTAATCCGCTTCTCTCCACTTTTCACCACTTCCGACCACAGACTAGTGGAGAGCTAGGGCTTTGCAAATGTTTTTTCGCAAAACATTACCGGAAATTGGTTACTAAAGAGGGAAAGCGGTGGAATGGCTGTGAAAATCGATGGCTGATTTCAAATACACACTTGCAAGCGTCAATCCGTTTGTGGATTCCGTGCCGTGTATTCCCTGCCGCGCTTCAGCTCGTGCCTCGCACGCAAGCGACGACGCAGGTTGTGCACCAGGTAGAGAAGGATCGCTGCGTTCAGGAGCGCAAAGACAACCTTGGGCCAGTTGGGCTTGCGCACGATCTCAAACAGCTCCCATGGGAGGAAAGACGCGGTCACGAGCACCGTCAGGTATTCGGCCCAGGCTTTTCCGAGCATCAGCCCCGTGCCCTCCAGCACATCGAGCCCGGCATCGCAGAAGATGAGGACAGACAGCTGGCGAAGCCGGTGCGGCGTGATGGAGGCCACCTTATCGAGAAGGAAATTGACGGCGCGGCTTTCCGGGTCGAAGCGCAGGTCTACGATCCAGTGCGTCACCACGGTGACGAGATCCCGATGGACCAGGTGCAGCGCGCCAAAACCGAGGGCGACAAACAGCAGAGCCTTGAACAGCTTGCCCACACCGATCAGGACCAGCCAACGAGTAGTGTGCGGCGCAACGCGGGCTGTCGAGGGGGCGTGCTGCATGGGGGGAAGCGGGGCGTTTTCCTAGTGTACGCAACGAAAGCCGGAATCCGGAGTCGCGGCGACCGGCTTGCCGTGAATCCAGGAAGGCCTCCCCCCTCGTTCCCACAGCGAGATTGCTCCGGCTTACGAAGGCGGGGCGCACAGAAAGCACCACCACAGAAAGGCGTATCAACCATGAAGAAGCAGATGGCACTCACACTGGCGCTGGCCCTAAGCATGGGGACCCTTGCGGCGCATGCGGCAAAGAAGGACCCGATGGTGGGTGGAGCGGCGATGTATCCCTCCAAGAACATCGTCGAGAACGCGATGAACTCGAAGGATCACACCACGCTGGTCGCGGCGGTCAAAGCGGCGGGCCTGGTTGACACGCTGGAAGGGCCGGGACCGTTTACCGTGTTCGCACCGACCAATGAGGCATTTGACAAGCTGCCCTCAGGCACCGTTGACACCCTGCTGAAGCCGGAGAACAAGGCGGATCTGGTGAAAATCCTGACCTACCATGTTGTGCCGGGCAAGCTGACCACGAAGCAAATCGAAAAGATGATCAAAAAAGGCGACGGCAAGGCCACTTTGAAGACCGTGCAGGGTGAAACCCTGACCGCGACCATGCAGAACGGCAGCCTGGTTCTGACAGACGAGAAGGGCGGCACAGCGACGGTGACCATTCCGGACGTCATCCAGTCGAATGGCGTCATCGACGTTGTGAATGCAGTGCTGATGCCGAACTAAAGTCGTCCGCGGGCGTGGCACGTGGCTGACGGCTTGTTCGAGCGACAGCTGCACGCTCGCGGTCACTCGGCTGCAAAGCCGCAAAAGGGCGAAGCCGCACACAAGCGGCTTCGCCCCTTTTGCTTTCGGGTGAACGGCTCCTGCCCTGCCCGGGACGCATCCCACTTTCCTGTATGCCAAAGTCCATAGCCGACACACTCACGAAAGCCTTTCTGGCCGGTCTCGCGGGCGGCCTTGCCGGTTCCGCGGCTAAGCTCCTCGGGGAGAAAGTCTTCCCTCCCCGCCCCCCGGGCGCAACGCCGCCTCCGCGGGTGGTGGTGGAACGTGCCGCGGCTGCAACCGGCGCAAATCTCCCGCCCGCCGCGAAAACCGCGGCCAGTCAGGGCATCCACTGGGCCTTCGGCACCTTCGCCGGCGGTGTATACGGCATCGCCGCCGAGTACCAGCCCAAGGTCACGGCCTGGCACGGTGCGGCTTTCGGGCTCACAGTCAAACGCCTGATGCACCAAGGCATGATGCCGAAAACCGGCCTTGCCGACCCACCTAAGAAGCAGCCGCTGCAGGAAAAGATGAGCGAATGGCTAACTCACGTGCTGTATGGCTTTGTGGCGGAAAGCGTGCGCCGCGGTGTTCGCAAGCGGCTTTAGCGCCCTGGGTGAAGGAAGCAAGTTCGTTACGGCAGCCTTTGCCTGGGCTAGAATCACCGCATCGCCATGAAATGCCCTTTCTGCGGCTTTGCCCGGGACCGTGTCGTCGATTCACGCGAGATCGACGAAGCGGCGGCTGTGCGCCGCCGCAGGGCGTGCGAGCGCTGCAATCGCCGCTTTACGACGTATGAGCGGATCGACGAAGTGCCTTCTATGGTCGTGAAGAAAGATGGGCGCCGCGAGCGGTTCGATCGCCAAAAGATCCTTACCGGCCTTCGGCACGCCGCGGAAAAGCGTCCGGTTGCCATGCGCGATCTGGAATCCCTTGTGGACGCCGCCGAGACTTTCCTGACAGATGCGCCCGACCGTGAGCGCTCGACCGCGGAGCTCGGCGAGCTCATTATGGACGGGCTCAAAAAGCTCGACACCGTGGCCTATATCCGCTTTGCGAGCGTGTACCGCGAATTTAAGGACGTCACTGAGTTCCGAGACGAGCTCGAGCGCATCCACGCGGCGCGAAGCTCGCACGAGCAGCCGATGGAGGGCGCGCCGATACCCGGGGCGTGAGCCGCCCGGCGGATTACTCTAGGAGCATGAGCAGCCACACACTCACCCTGATTCCCGGCGACGGCATTGGCCCGGAGGTCACCCGAGCCACTCTGCGCATCCTCGAAGCAGCCGGCGCGAAAACCGGAGCGGCGTTTACCTGGGAGCGCTACGACGCGGGCGCGGACGCCTATGCCAAAACCGGCGAATATATCCCGCAGGCGCTCTACGACTCGGTCCGCCGCACCAAGGTCGCGCTCAAGGGCCCGGTGACC
The DNA here is from genome assembly GCA_965218545.1 of Acidobacteriaceae bacterium. Lineage (GTDB taxonomy): Bacteria > Acidobacteriota > Terriglobia > Terriglobales > Acidobacteriaceae > EB88. The sequence goes on from CBDCLB010000005.1 coordinate 372,857, forward strand.
ACGCCTATCGGCGAGGGTTTCCGCTCCATCAACGTCACCCTGCGCAAGCAGTTCGACCTGTACGCGAACGTGCGCCCCATCAAGCCGCTCCCCGGCATCCCGACCAAATACCCGGATGTGGACCTGGTGGTGGTCCGTGAAAACACCGAAGGGCTTTACGTCGGCATCGAGGCGGAGGTCGCGCCCGGCGTGACGACCGCGCTCAAGGTCATCACGGAGAAGGGCTCGACCCGCATCGCGCGGTTCGCCTTTGAGTACGCGGTCAAGCACAAGCGCAAGCACGTTCACGCGATTCACAAAGCCAACATCATGAAGATCACCGACGGGCTGTTTCTGCGCTGCGCCCGCGACATCGCCTCGGCGTACCCGGAGATCCCCTATGCCGAGCACATCGTCGATAACACCTGCATGCAGCTGGTCACCAACCCCTACCAGTACGACGTCATGGTGATGGAGAACCTGTACGGCGACATCCTGAGCGACCTGTGCTCCGGCTTTGTCGGCGGCCTCGGTTTGGTTCCCGGCGCGAACCTGGGCGAGGACGCGGCTATTTTTGAAGCCGTCCATGGCTCGGCACCCGATATCGCGGGCCAGGATAAAGCGAATCCCACCGCGCTGCTGCAGTCCGCGGTGCTGATGCTGCGGCATATCGATGAAGACGCGACCGCCGACCTCATCCAACGAGCCCTCGATCGGGTTTACACCGCGAAGAAAACCCTCACACGTGACGTCGGCGGCACCGCGGGGACGCAGGCCTTCGCCGACGCGGTAATCGCGGCACTCAATTGAGCCCGGTACCATAGACCCAGAGGTCCCGATGTTTGCCGCATTTCCAAAGAGACGAGCCATCCTCCCCGTCGTCGCAGCCTGCCTACTCACCTACACGGCCTGCAAGTCCGGCTCACTTGGGCCGTCCAAGCAGTATTCGCAGGTCGACTATGCCCATGGCGGCACGGTTACGGGCGTCGTCCACTTCGCGGGCACCCCGCCCAAGCAGGTCATGATTGACATGGCCCAAGACCCGGTGTGCGCCATGGGCGGCGATGATATGACGGACACCTATGTCGTCCACAACGGCGGCCTCGGCAACGTGTTTGTGTATGTCTCAGCCGGCCTCGGCAACCGCGCTTACCCCATTCCGCGCGCGCCGGTCGTGATCGACCAGAAAGGCTGCCGGTTCCACCCCCACGTCGCCGCCGCCATGGCCGGGCAGGAGGTTGAGTTCACCAACTCCGACCCCACCCAGCACAACGTCCACATGGACCCGCACGCGCCCGGCAACGCCGCCTTCGACCTGACCCAGCGCCCCGGCGCGAACCCTATTTCGCGCTACTTTCAGTCGCCCGAAACCATGATCGCCATCCGCTGCAACAACCATCCCTGGATGCACTCGTACCTGAATATCGTCGGCAACCCGTTCTTCGCGGTCACCGATGCCGAAGGGCACTTCACGATCAAGGGCCTGCCCCCCGGCACGTACACCTTGACTGCGGTGCACGAAAAGACCGGAAGCCGCACGGCCACCGTTACAGTCGCCGCGAACGGGACCGCGCAGTCCTCGTTCAGCTATTAGCGCCGGGACTACACTGTACGCGGAGGGTGCCATGGCGACCACAGCGACTCAGATGTCAGTGGAAGAGTATCTCCGGACCAGCTTCGAGCCGGATGCAGAGTACGTTGACGGCGTCATTGAGGAGCGACCAATGGGCGAGGACCAGCATTCCGCATGGCAAGCGGCGATCGTCGGCTATTTTGTCCCGCGCGCAAAGGAGTGGAACATCCGCGTGCGCCCCGAGCTGCGGTCGAAAACCGGTGAGCGCCGCTACCGCATTCCCGATGTCGCCCTCATCGACGCCAACCTGCCGTATGCACCCGTTGCGACTGCCCCGCCCCTCGTCATCTTCGAAATCCTTAGCCCCGAAGACCGGATCGCCCGCTTGCTGGTCCGCTTGGCTGATTTTGAAAGCATGGGCGTCGGGGGCATCTACGTCATCGACCCGGAGAATGGCTCACTGCTTCGCTACAAGGGTGACAAGCTGGGACTTGACGACACGATCGAGCTGCCCGGAAGAGTCATCCCAAAGCGGGAGATTACCGACCTGCTTTGGTAGCAAATCGGCTTTTCCATTCACTTTCTTCTGCTTTCGCTCTAGGCTTCGGTCATGGTTACAGCCATTCTGGCGCTACAAGCATTCCATGTCTTGTTTTTGGCGCTCCACGACTGGGTGCCGCTTGGAACCCTGAACGACTTGACAAAGGTAAGGGCGGCCAACCCCGGAAGCAAGCTTGTCGTGGATACACTTGTCAGCACGACGCCCTACGCCTTTGGATTCGCCGCCGGCACATTTTATTTCGGTCGGACCTACCCTGGCTGGCTGTGGCAATGGCTTTGGATCACTTATGCGCCTCTTTTCCTCGGCGAACTTACAGCTTGATGGATACCTTATCTCGTTCGCGCGTCTCCCGAGCGAGTGGCCCGCTATGACGCGATGTTCGGACAAACATCCGCCTTTCTACCCGCGGGCAATGGAATCCGTCCAAATAACTTGCATGTCGCTCTCCACACTGCAACAGCAGCGATTCTCGTTCTGCTCGCTTTAGTGCATCGCTAGCGCGCTTCCCGGCAATGGAGGTCGGAATCTCCTGACCGAACCTGAAAGCGCTCTCGAAAAAATTTTCGCGATGAGCAGCGTTGTTTGCACGGCAAAGTTGCAGGACCGAAAGCTCGTTTGTGATAATCCCTGCGTATATCTTCCGGCTTGCCCGCAAACACGCTAGAACATAAAAGACTTATGGCTGCAAGCACGATCTGCCTGAAGTCATGGACGATCCTCTGAAACACTTCAGGCTCAATGCGGCGCTCGCGCTTCCAGTAGTGACAATAGCCCATGACCCCTACTCCCGCCGGCTAGGATACAGGGCGTTCACCACACCCGCCGCACCCCAAAGCCATCCAGCTTCGCGTCGCTGCTCAGCAGCGCCAGCCTTTCGCCCTCCGCCTGCGCCGCCAGCAGGCGGTCGAAAGGGTCCCGGTGCTCTCCATCGAACAGCCCCGCCCGTACTGCGTGCGCGCTGGTAAGTTGCAGCAGGGCGAACCCCAGCCGCCGCACCCAGCCGTCGAAATCCCGCAGCATGGGCGCGGCTTGCGGCAGCTTGCCGATCCGGTATTTTTGAGCGATCTCATACCCGCTCACCGCGGAAACAAAGCACGGGCTCTCATCCATCCAATCCCTCACACGCTTTGGCACCTTGTCTGCCTCGCCCGCCGCCGTCCACAGCAGCAGGTGCGTGTCGACCAGATATCTCAAGGCTCAATCTCGCTGTCTTCCCACAGCCGCAATTCTTCCTCGCTTATCGGCTCCAGCAGGTCGGAGGTGATCGGACCCATCAGGTCCTTCATCAGCCCGAACTTGATCCCGCCCTTCCGCTCGACCGGTATCAGCCGCGCCACGGGATACTTCTCCCGCCCCGAAGTAATCAGGACTTCCTCGCCCGCCTGCGCCATCTTTAGCAGCTTCGAAAACTGCGTCTTCGCTTGCAGCGTCGTGTACTCCACCACGTCCTTCCTTCCTGACCAACCTGCTTAGTCTAGCAATCCGACCTCTTCCACGCAATGCTCCAGTTTGCAACAGCCTTTACACTCAAGCGAAAGGAGTGACCCACCCCAGCATGCAGCAGGTCGAAGTCGGCATCCTCGGCGCAACCGGCATGGTCGGCCAGCGCTTTCTTGAGCTCCTCGCCCATCACCCGTGGTTCCGGCCCACCTGGCTCGCCGCCAGCGAGCGCTCGGAAGGCAAGCCCTACGGCGAAGCCGTCCGCTGGAAGCTCGCGACGCCGCTCCCCGACCGGTTCGCGCGGCTTCCGCTATCGGCGGCCGTGCCGGAAGGTGCGCCTAAAGTCATCTTCGCCGCGCTTGACACCGGCATCGCGCTCGACCTCGAGCCCAAGTTCGCGAACGCCGGGTGCGCCGTGATCTCCAACTCCTCGGCCTTCCGCATGGAGCCGCACACGCCGCTGGTCATCCCCGAAGTGAACCCCGACCACCTTGCCCTCACCGCCCGGCAAACCTGGCCCAACAGTGGGTACTTGGTCACGAACCCGAACTGCTCGGCGGTTGGCTTAGTCCTTGCCCTCAAACCGCTCCACGACGCGTTCGGCATCGAAAGCCTGTTTGTCACGACCATGCAGGCGGTCTCCGGCGCGGGCTATCCGGGCGTCCCTTCGCTCGACATCCTCGGCAACGTCGTCCCCTTCGTGCGCAATGAGGAGGAAAAGATGATTGCCGAGACTGCAAAGCTGCTCGGGTTGTATACGGGCCATGCCGTCGAACCGCTGCCACTTAAAATGACCGCCCACTGCAACCGCGTTCCCGTCGAGGACGGCCATACGGAGTCGGTCTCGATCAGCTTCCAGCGAAAAGCCGGCCGCGAGCAGATCCTTGAAGCCTGGCGCGATTTCGCCCCTCTCCAGGGCATGCACCTCCCCACCGCCCCAGCCCAGCCTGTCGAGTACGTCGAGGCCGAGGACCGCCCCCAGCCCAGGCTCGACCGGATGCGCGGCGCGGGCATGGCCGCCGTCGTGGGCCGCCTGCGCCCCTGCACCCTGCTTGACTGGAAATTCACCGTGCTCTCCCACAACACCATCCGGGGCGCGGCCGGCGCGGCCCTGCTCAACGCCGAGCTGCTCCATGCGCAAGCGAAGCTTGTTCCCGGGCAGGCCGGCGCATGAACTACACCGTGATGAAGTTTGGCGGCACCTCCGTCGAGTCGGCCGAGGCCATCGCCCGTACCGCATCCATCGTCCGTGGCCGCCGCGCTCCCGGCCTCCAGCCCATCGTGGTCGTGAGCGCGATGGCCAAGGTCACCGACCAGCTCTTGCTCGCTGCCTCCACCGCTGCGTGCGGCGAGCGAGAGCCGGCGCTCGCGATCACCGAACGCCTGCTCGACCGCCACCAGGCCGCCGCCGCCGAGCTCGGGGTCGATGCCGACTGGCTTCCCAACGCGTTTGCCGCCCTCGACGAGATCCTGCGCGGCCTGGCCGCGGTCGGCGAGCTCACCCCGCGCATTCAGGACATGATCGTGTCGTATGGGGAACGGCTTTCAAGCCGGCTCATCGCCGAAGCCTTTGCTCAGCACGGGCTCGATGCCGTCCATGTCGATGCCCGCCAGGTCATCCTCACCGGTGCCGAGCACACCCGCGCCATTCCTGATGACGCGCGTATTGAGGAGCAGCTCCGCAAGCTCGTCCTCCCCTTGACCGACCAGGGAAAAACGGTCGTGATGGGCGGCTTCATCGGCGCGACAGAAGCAGGCGCGACGACGACCCTCGGCCGCGGCGGGTCTGACTTCACGGCCGCGCTCGTCGGCGGCGGCATCGGGGCCGACGCTATCGAAATCTGGACCGACGTGGACGGCATCATGACCACCGACCCCCGCGTCGTTCCCTCTGCCCTGCGCGTCCGGTCTATCTCGTTTGAGGAAGCCGCCGAACTCGCCTATTTCGGCGCAAAAGTGCTGCACCCGGCGACGATTCTGCCGGCTGTTAAAAGAAACATTCCCGTGCTGGTGCTCAACTCCCGCAACCCGAGGAACGAGGGCACCCGCATCCAGGCGCTCGCCCCGCCCTGCCGCAACCCGGTCAAGTCCATCGCCGCGAAAAAGCGCCTCACCATCGTCGACGTGGTCGCCAGCCGCATGCTCATGACCCACGGCTACCTCAAGGCAATCTTCGACATCTTTGACAAGCACCGATGCGTGGTCGACATGGTTTCTACCAGCGAAGTTTCCGTCTCGCTCACCGTCGACTCGAACGAGGCCCTGCCCGCCATCGCCGCCGACCTTTCCAAGCTCGCCGATGTGAAGTACGAGGGCCGCAAAGCGCTGGTGTGCCTGGTCGGCGAGGACATCCGCGGCCATTCGGGCGTCGCCGCGCGCCTGTTCACGGCCATCAAGCACATCAATGTCCGCATGATCTCTCAGGGCGCAAGCGAGATCAACATGAGCTTTATGATCGACGAGGACGACCTGGAGGAGGCGATCCGGTCGCTGCATGAAGAGTTCTTCCGGGATCCCGACCCGGATATTTTCGACATAGAAGGCCGTTAACGAGAACCCGCCACGAAGTGGCCGCCAGCCGCGCAGGCGGTTTTGCCTTTAATGTTGCAACCGGAGAAAAGCGCCTTTGAACCTGCTAGTTTTAGGCCGAGGCAAGACCGGTTCCACGGTGGCGCACGTCGCCCGCGAGCGCGGCCACACCGTCACCGTTCTGGGCGCAAGCGAGAACCGAAACGCCCAGGCCCTCACCCCCGCCCTACTCGCCCCGATCGACGTCGCCCTCGATTTCACCAACCCGGAAGCCGTGCTCCCCAATCTCCGCGCCCTGCTCACGGCGGGCAAGAAAGTCGTGGTCGGCACCACCGGCTGGCACGCAGCGCTGTCTGAAATGACCGCGCTCGCACAGGAGCACGGCGCTTTCCTGCTCCACGGAACCAACTTCTCCCTCGGCGTTCAGGCCTTTTTTCGCGCCGCCCGCGAGCTCGCGGCCTCCCTGACCGGTTTTGAGCTCCAGATCGAAGAAACCCACCACGTCACGAAAAAAGACGCCCCCTCCGGCACCGCCCTCACCCTTCAGCGCGTGGTCGAAGAAGCCGCCCACATGCAAGCTCCGGTCACGTCGCACCGCGAAGGCGACGCCCCCGGCCTCCATGTTCTCACCCTGCACTCCCCGGACGAAACCCTCACCCTCCAGCACGAAGCCCGCTCCCGGACGCCGTTCGCTGAAGGTGCTGTCCGCGCCGCCGAGTGGTTGACCCTTCAGGAGGTTCCAAAAGTTCGCGACTTTTCCACAGTCGCAGGCCTGCTGGTGTAGCCTATTGCCTACTCTACTCCTGCCTGCCTCAATGCAACGAAAAGAGAGTTTGCCTACCCCGACCTCACATCAATCATCCCCCGACCTGAACGCACCGGAAAAGGCAGCGTTTAAAAGGCGCTCCATCCCGAGTTTAGACGGCATGCGCGGCATTGCTGTTATGCTCGTGATTGGCGCTCACATGGGAGTTTTTAACATTGTGCGGAGCTGGCTTAGTCGGCATCTTCTCTCTTGGATACGAGAAGTAATTGAGATCGACCTAGGAGATTTTGGCGTCTCTATCTTTTTCGTGATCAGTGGCTTTCTGATTACGACACTGATTCTGAAAGGTAAAGAGGGCACGGGGCGCAATATGCTCCCCGACTTTTATCTCCGGCGTTTCTTTCGCATTTTTCCTCCTTATTATCTGTATCTCGGAGTGATTGCTGGGCTTTGGGCATTGCATACCGTTCCGCTTTCCTGGGGTAATCTGCTCGCAGCTCTTACGTATACTTCCGATTACTACCCATACACATCAGGTCATCCCGAGTCTTTTGGCTGGCTTGTGGGGCACACCTGGAGTCTCAGCCTAGAAGAGCAGTTTTATCTGCTTTGGCCAGCTTGCCTATATTTTCTCGGCAGTAAACGGTCTTTCCGGGTGAGCCTTGCCGTCCTGGCGATCGCACCGGTACTGCGCGTAGGCACACTTGCTCTCCGTCCCGCGTACGCTTTTGATGGGCAGATTGCCCGCATGTTCCACACGCGGATCGATACGATCATGTTCGGGTGTGTGCTCGCCATGCTCCACGAGAACCGGCGCACGCGCGAAACACTGATCTGGCTTGCGAGCCGGAACTGGCTTACAGGTGTCGCAGGTGTTCTGCTCTTTCTTGATCTCCAACTCATAGCTCGGAATTTGTGGGCGGGATTACTTTTCGGCTACACACTTCAGGGCGCTCTCCTCGCTTTTTTTCTTCTTCATTTCACCATCCTGCCATCCAGCCCGGGGGGCAAGATCCTAAACCACCGTGCCCTCGTGCATGTAGGTCTTATTTCCTATAGCCTTTACCTATGGCAGCAATTATTTGACGGTCCCGTGCATGTGCTTCCATGGAGACACGGATTGAGGCTTATCTGGATGTTCGCTTCCGCTGAAGTCTCGTTTTTCTTTGTGGAAAGGCAATCAGTCAAAGTAAGGGATCGGTACCTTGCTTATCGCGCACGGCGGCAGGTAGCCGCGAAGGCAGCCTAGACGCTGTTGATAGGTGTCTCGCCGTGCCGGTTACCAGCTTAAGAGACACTTGATGGTTTCCTAACCCCGCTTATAGTCAGCCAACCGCGAGTAGCCAACTTCACCGCCAATCCTCCGGCACCGACCCCCGCTCCCGTTCCTTCACCTTCTTCGCCGGAACACCCGCATACACCCCGAACGGATCTAGATCTTTCGTCGCGATCGATCCCAGTCCAAGGATCGCCCCTGCCCCCAGGTTCACCCCGGGCGAGACGATCGCCCGCGCGCACACCCAGGAGTACGCGCCCAGCCGCATCGGCGCGGACACAAGCGGGAACGCGGGGTCGTTGTAGGTGTGGGTTGCCCCGCACACATACGCTCCCTGCGACACGATCGCGTGCGAGCCCAAAAAGAACGGAGAAGGGTTATACAGCTCCGCGTCATCGGCCAGCGATACCCTATCCTCACAGTGGAGGTTCCAGGGTGCCCAGATGCGGCCTTTGGGGTAGAAGTGGCATTTCGGGCCCAGGCGGGCTCCAAACAGCCGCAGCAGCATCGCCCGCCAAGCATGAAACGGCCGCGGCGAGGGCCGGTACAGCAGTGCATACACTACCCCCCAAAGCAGCCGCGCCGCCCGATTCCCAACAGAGTACGCGGGTCGGAGAGTGGGGTCTTCCCCGCCCGGCTCCGCCGCGTTTCCCTCTGCCGCCACGCCCACCCCACGTTCATTCACCGCCGCACTTCCTCCCCGCGCGCCGCCGCCCGGCTTGCCCGCAGCTCCGCGGTCTTCAGCACAATCAGCCACTCGTAAAACGCCTGCAAGGTCGAGTACACCAGCCCCGCGCGCCCATCCAAAAGCCCGCGCCGGTAAAACATTAGGTAAGCCCACCGCATCGCGGGCCGCCCGGGCAGGGAGTAAAACACCGCCTTGCGCGCCGCATGTTTCTCGTTGAAGTCCCGCGCGAACAAGGCCTTGCGCCACGAAACCTCACCCGCGAACGCGCTTTCCGCCACGATCACTGCTTCCGCGCTCGAATACGCGTTGTGCTTCGCCACCCAATGCGTCAGCCCCTTGGAAAACGGGAAGTGGTCGAACCAGGCATCCTGCAGATCCACAATCGCCCCGTCCACCTCCACCACCTCATTGATCTCCCGCCGGAACCGCGCGCGCCCCAGCCGCACCACCCGGATGTAGTAGGGCGTCGTCTGCGCGTACCGGAGCCACCGGCCCAGAAAGTGATCGCGCCGCCGCAGCCGGAACGCGTCTACCTCGGCCGGAGCGGATGCGGTCCGCTCCGCGACCACGCGCGCCATCCCAGGGTTCGCCCGCTCGTCGGCGTCGAGTATCAAAAGCCAAGCGTACTTGTACGGTGCCCCGAAAAGCGCCGCATTCCGCTGCCCCGCATACGAATCGAACGCCCGCTGATGCACATGCGCGCCCATCCCCCGCGCGATCTCCATCGTCCGGTCCGTCGAATACGAATCCCACACGTGCACATCGTCCGACCACGCAACCGACTCGAGGCACCCCGGCAGGTCCTGCTCCTCGTTTTTCGTGATGATCAGCACAGAAAGCATGGGCCCAGTGTACCGTCGCCTAGGTGCCCTGCAGCACCTCCGCTGTCCGGCTCTGCGCCAGCTCCCGCGTCTTCAAAACAATCTGCCACTCGTACACCGCCTGCAGGGTCGCATAGATCACCCCCGCGCGCCCATCCAGCACGCCGCCCCGCGCGAAAAGCAGGTACGCCCACCGCAGCAAGGGCCGCGCCGGCAGCTTGTAAAAGATCGCCTTTTGCGCCCGCCGCCGCGTGTGGAAGTCCGCATGGAACAATGCCGTCCGCCAACTCGCGTCGCCCGCGAAACTGCGCTCCGCCACGATCTTCGCTTCCATCGAAGAGTACAGGTTGTGCTTTTCAAACCAGCGGTCCAGTCCCTTGGAAAACGACCAGTGATCAAACCGGTTTTTGAGCTGCCGCGTTTCCCCGTCCACCAGGAGAAATTCGTTGATCTCCCGCGTGTAACGTACATGCCCCCGTCGCACCAGGCGCGTGTACAGGGCCATCATCTGCGCGTGCCGCAGGTGATGGCCCAGGAAGTGGTCATCCCGCCGGATGCGAAAAGCATGCACCTCCGGCGGCGCGGCCGCGGTTTCCTCAAGCGCCTCCTGCCATACCCCCGGGTTGAGGCGCTCATCGCAATCCAGGATAAACACCCACGGGTGCTTGAAGCCGCAGGTTTCAAGCGCCGCATTACGCTGCGCCGCGTAGGAGTCAAACCGGCGCTGATGCACGTGCGCGCCCATCGCGCGCGCGATTTCCGTGGTGCGGTCGGTGCTGTAGGAGTCGAACACGTGGACGTCGTCGCAGAAGCGAACAGATTCGAGGCAGCCCCGGATGTCTTGCTCTTCGTTCTTGGTCAGGATCACTACGGAAATCATGGAAACCAGCCTCCTCACAGGCTCGCCCGGCCGGCTTTGCCGGGTCGCTTTCCTTTCTCATCGGCGGCTTCCCCCTTGGCGCGAGGCCGAATGCTGCGCCGGGGCACACACACGGTCCAGAATGGGAACGGGGTATAAACTCAGGGGATATGGACCTGGTAGGCTGCGGAACTGCGCTGGTTACCCCGTTCCGCGCGGACGGCGCGGTGGATGAAACGGCGCTGCGCGCGCTTGTGGACTGGCAGATCGCCCCCATGTCAACGCGGGAACCGGGAGAACCGGGCACCCGGGGGGTGGACTGGCTCGTAGCCTGCGGTACCACCGGCGAAACCCCAACCTTGTCGTATCACGAGTGGCTTGAAGTGCTGCGCGCGGTCGCGTCGCAGGCAAGAGGCCGTGTACCGGTATGGGCCGGGGCCACCAGCAACTCCACACGCGAAGCGGTCGAGCGCGCCTTGCAAGCGGCCGCGATCCCCGGCATCAGCGCGGTGCTTTCCGCCGGCCCCTTCTACAACAAGCCCAGCCAGGAAGGCCAGTTCCAGCACTTCAACGCGATCGCGCGGGCTTTGGACCCGTTTCCGCTGGTGCTTTATAACGTTCCCGGCAGGACCGGCGTGAACCTGGAGCCGGCAACGGTGGCCCGCCTGGCCGAGAGCTCTGAAAACATCGTCGCGGTTAAGGAGTCGAGCGGCAGCCTCGCTCAGATCACCGAGCTGCTCACCCTTGTCCCGCGCCGGTTTGCCGTATACGCGGGCGACGACGCCATGGCGCTCGGCGTGCTCGGCGCGGGCGGGGCGGGGCTCGTATCCGTCGCCTCCAATGTGATCCCGGCGGAGATGACGCAGATGGTCCATGCCGCGATCGCGAACGACTGGCCTACCGCGCGGCGGCTCAACCGGACGTACTTTCCGCTGGTGATTGCCAACTTCCTCGAGCCCAACCCCGGCCCGGTCAAGGCGCTGCTGGCCATGATGGGCCGCATCCACGAAACGTATCGCCTGCCCATGCTGCCGGTGACAGCGGCCACCCGCGAGCGGCTCCATGCGCTTGCCGGCAGGCTGGGCCTGCTTGAAGACGTGCCGGCCGCGGCGCGCGCCTGAAGACCGTACACGAAGGGATTGATGGCCGAGGAAACAGCATTACCGATAAGCGAGCAGCTGCGCGAGCGGGTAGAACGAGCCCTCGCCGGCGACGGCCTAAACCCATCAGAAGCGCTCGAAGCCTTTCTTGAGCTCCGCGCGGGCTTGGAAGCGGGCACGGTGCGCGCCGCACAGCCGGACCCCAGCTCCCCGACCGGCTGGCGCGTCAACCCTTGGGTCAAGCGCGGCATCCTGCTCGGCTTCCGTCTCGGGCAGCTTGGCGGTATCGGTGCGCCTGCAGCGCACGGCGACGACGGCGAACCGCTCTACCCCGCCATTGACAAGCGGACCTTCCCACCTCGCGCATGGGCGCTGCGCGACGGGGTGCGGGTAGTGCCGGGCGGTGCCGCCGTCCGCTCCGGCGCGTTTCTGGCCCCCGGGGTGGTGTGCATGCCGCCTTCCTACGTCAATGTCGGTGCCTACGTTGACGCGGGCACCATGGTGGACTCTCACGCGCTGGTCGGCTCCTGCGCCCAGGTGGGCAAGCGCGTCCACCTCAGCGCCGCGGCCCAGATCGGCGGGGTGCTGGAACCGGTAAACGCCGCGCCGGTCATCCTGGAAGATGATGTGCTGGTGGGCGGCAATTCGGGCGTGTACGAGGGCACGCTGGTACGGCGCGGCGCGGTGCTTGCGGCGGGCGTTATCCTGACGCGCGGCACCCCTGTCTACGACCTGGTCCAGGGGGCCGTTCTTCGCGCCGAGGGCGGCAATCCGCTGGTCATCCCCGAAAACGCCGTTGTCGTCCCAGGCTCCCGCGCTGTTGGCCGGGGCAAGGCCGCGGAGTGGGGCTTGAGCCTGTACGCGCCCGTGATCGTAAAGTATCGCGACGAAAAAACCGACCTGAGCGCCACGCTTGAAGATCTTCTGCGCTGAAATGCTTGCACCCCGGTGTTGCCTGGATTGCGACGCACTTAGCGGCAGACCGGGCCCTGGAAGTTGAGCTGGGTCGCCGCCTGATGATGCCTGGCACACAGCTCCGCTTGGATGCCCCCATGAGAGTGGATCAATCGCTCAACGAGAACGCTTGCACATGGAAAGGGCTCATACAACAACTGCTCCACGTTCACTTACCTCGGGTTAACGCGGGAGAGCCCTTCGTTATGCGCCATAGCCGCAACAGGGCTCACTTTTGTCCCTGCAACTGAAACTATGCTTCCCTCCAATTAAGCTGCAAGAAGACACGCATAGCGAACTGAAGTGTTTCAGGGAAGCTGCGACTCAGCAGCATGCCCGCTCAAAGTCACAGAATTCCTATGGTATTTTACACTGCATGGCATTTGGAATCGCTTGTTTGCTTGCGCTGCAGCTGTTCGGACACAAACAGGAAGGGGCACCGCTGCCGGCCGAAGCCGCGGAAGCCAAAACAATATTTATTGCAAATCGCGCCGGTTATCAGGGTGCGGCGGATGATGCCTACCAAGAGCTCAAGCATTGGGGCCGGTTCCAGGTCGTGAATGATGAAAACAAAGCAGACATCACGGTCGTCCTGATACAGCAGAGTACGACCATGGGCGGCGGCTACACTCTTCCTGTAACAGATACTTGGTTCACGGCCGAGTACCTTTTGAAAGGCCAGCAGGACCCGTTTTTGACAACGCGGGAGATGGTGATGAGGTTCCGCAAATCGCCGATCAAGCGCTGCATCGACGACCTGCAAAAACGACTCGGCCCCGCGCAGTAAGCAGCAAGCGGTACTGCCGTGGGCCATGCGGTGAATGGTTGCAGGCTGATTTGGTGGCGTGCTCCTGAAGATTCAGAAGGTACTTGGCTTGTTCGCTCGTCATCTGACTGGCCGCTCTCGCCTCGCTGATGTCGGCGACGGTTTGAGTGGCGTTGGGCTGCGGCAAAAAAGCTGAGCCCGGGAGGCTGAGGCGAGCGCGCCTTCGCTCCGGACCCGAGCGCTGCTTCTCCTATTCCAGAACCCCATTTGTGAGGAGGGAGCCTTCCACCATTAATGGTGGCGCGACCCGGCCTTGTCGAAGGCGGGGTCCGGGGAGTGCGACATTCGGGCCGGCTCCCGCGCCCTTCAACACACGCAAAGCAGCCGTACAATCGCGATGTGGCTGCAACCTCCACTCGTGAATTCACGGCCGTGCGCTCTGCCCAGGCAAGCCTTTCCTCGCCTTGGGCCCTTTTCTGGCTCGCCCTCTTTGTCCGTATCGCCTATATGACCCTGGCGCACACCTGGCGGGTGCGCCCGTACGGCGACCACTTTCAGTTCGGGTGGGAGATGGCTCGGATCGCGCGCGCTCTGGTCACGGGCTACGGCTATGCAGACCCCTTCAACGGCCACACTGGCCCCACCGCTTGGGTTACCCCTGCTTACCCGCTTCTGATCGCGGGCGTTTTCAAGCTGTTCGGCATCTATACAGCCGTTTCAGCCTGGGTTTTGCTCGCGATCAACTGCGTGCTGAACGCGTTCATAGTGCGGACGACCTATGAGATCGCCGCCCGCTGCTTTAACGGAAGCGTCGCGCGCTGGTCGGCCTGGATCTGGGCCCTGTATCCGGCAGCTATGCAGTACGCCGTCAAGTGGATTTGGGAGATGACCCTCACCGCGTTTCTATTTTCGTGGGTGCTGGTGCTGGCGCTCCGGATGCGCCGCATCGGCGAACCCACGGGCGACGGTCCAACGCTGCGCCGCTGGGCGATCTTCGGTCTGTTGTGGGGCCTTATCGCGCTTGCCAACCCGGAAGTGTGCATCATGCTGCCCGTCACCGGAATGTGGGTTCTCGCCGGCTCCGGCCGGGCGTGGCCCCGCCGGCTCCCCCGCGCCGCGCTTGCCGCCGCCGTTTGTCTCGCTTGCATTGCGCCTTGGAGCCTTCGCAACCAGGGCGTCTTTCATACCTTTATCCCGCTGCGCGGCAACTTCGGCGCCGAGCTCTACCTGGGCAACGGACCCGGTGCGGTCGGCCTCCTGATGGAATACAACCACCCCGGTGAAAGCGCTCCCCAGCTCCGCCTATATCGCGAGATGGGCGAGGTGGCCTATGTCCGCATGCGCGGCGACCGGGCTAAAACCGTCATCCGCTCCGACTGGGGCCGGTTTTTCAAGTTGAGCGCCAAGCGCCTTTACTACTTCTGGTTTTCCGTTCCCCACCCGTCCGACGACGCCCCTTGGGTCGAGTACGGCCGCAATCTCAACTACCAGTTCACCTCCATCGCCGGGCTGCTCGGCCTTTTTCTTGCCCTGCGGCGCAGAGTTCCGGCCGCCGGCCTGTTTGCATGGTGCTTTGCCCTCCTGCCGCTCCTGTACTACTTCGTCACGGTCCACGCCCGCTTTCGCCACCCGTTTGAACCCTTGATCGCTATCCTTTCCGTATACCTTTTCCAGTCCGCGGAAAAAAGCTGGTCCGTGCGCTGGTTTCGCCGCGCTCAAGATTGACCGGAAAGCAAACTCCCGCTAGTCTAGGAGAGTTCTGCGCGGAGCGAGTATTCGCCTTTTGCCGGGTGTTATACCTGCGGCTTCCGGACTAAGGCCCTCCAAACCCACTGAAGCGTGGTTTCGAGATCGCAAGAGTTTCTTCCGCGCCGCGTAAACGTATTGCGCCGCTGTCCCGAAAAGCGGCCCCAAGGGGAATCAGCATGTATGCAGTGATCCGCACCGGCGGCAAGCAGTACCGGGTCGCCCCCGGCGATATTCTCAAGGTTGAAAAGCTCGCCGCTGACGAGAATGGAGCAGTTGAGTTCGGCGAGGTTCTCGCGTTTTCGGGGGATGCAGGTTCTGTCGCAAAGCCCAGCGAGGGCGCGAAGGTGTTCGGCACCGTGGTCGGCGAAGGCCGCGGCGATAAGATCCTTGTCTTTCACTACAAGCGCAAGAAACAGTACAAGAAGCTCCAAGGCCACCGCCAAAGTTTCACGCAGATCCAGATCAACGAAATCCAGATCAACGGCCAAAGTTTCAAGGCTGAAAATACTGTCGAAGCCGGGGCATAGGGGAGAGCGATGGCACACAAAAAAGGACTGGGAAGCTCTAAAAACGGCCGCGACTCAAATGCGCAACGGCTCGGTGTAAAGCGGTTCGGAGGCGAGCTCGTTACCGGCGGCTCCATTATCGTCCGCCAGCGCGGCACCCGCCTCAAGCCCGGCAAAAACGTCGGCATTGGGAGCGATGACACGCTTTTCGCCAAGATTGATGGCCGCGTACAATTCCTCGACCGCGGACGCACCGGGCGCTTCGTCGCGATCGAACCCATGATCGCAGCTCCGACGCAGGAAGTCGCAGCCGATTGACTCCTTTGGCTTAAGCCAGAAAACGACGCTCAAGGGCGTCGTTTTGATTTAAAGTGGGATCCCTCTTACGTCTGCGCGTCATTCGAGTGAGGACGGGCCACATGCACTTCTGACAGTCGCGGGGAAAGCCGGAAAAACCCAGCAGCACTCCCTCCGAAGCTGGCACACGCCCCGCAGCGCCATCCTCTAACGAACCCAAGCTCGAACTGCTAAAGGCCGGGCTCCTTGTACCGCTCGAGAATCGCATCCACTGTCGATTCAACCCCAGAAATAAAGGGCACCGTCTCCGCCTGCCGTCCGCCCATGCCCAGCTTGAGCGCGATCTCATTCCACTTCATCAACCGCGAAGCGGGAGACAGCGCATGCGGCAGCCGCTTGGGCTCGGGACGAAGAATGTAGAACGTCCATAACAGCGGAACAAAGATGTTTGTTATTTCGTTAAAAGTGGCCACAATGTCCTGCACATGCTGCGACATGTTGGCGGTGGCCGCATCGCTCAGGTCTGCGAGGCTCAGCATGGCAAGCCCCAGCGCTAAACCAATGGGACGGCTCCTCAGGCACATGCCGAGGCGTCGCATCTGCCTGAGAAGAAGAGTCACGAGGGAAAGCTCAAAGGCGCAGATGCAAAGAAGGAAAGAGATGCTGATTTCGTTCAGTAGCAAATTGAGAGTTCTGGGTCCGAACACCGGCAGATGAGCAGTAACCGCCAAAATAAAGGCGAGAACTGCGGCCCACTTGAAAACCGTGAGAGCGGCCGTGGACAGACCAGGAAGTGGCTGCAAGCTTCTCCGGATCAGCGCCGCCATGACGAAAAATACGCAAATGCTAGCCAGTAAGTAAACAGCCCAATATGAACTTAGGTAGACATAATGGAGAGCGCGCTGGCTGAGGTGTGTCGGCAGCAAGCCACCGATAAACACTGGATAAACAAGAGAGCCTAAAAACTTGAGAACCACGAAAATCTTGATAGCGCTATAGCTAGGAGGGATCTCATCGCGAGGGCGCGACTCAACCGTGCGCGGGGATGCAGCCCGCGCTTTGTTCTCCCCAATGAAGGTCGAGCAAAAAACCGCAAGCCACAAGAAAGGCTCGAGTTTGCTCAACACATCGGTGATATATGCCCAGTTCACAAGCGAGTCCCAGAAGTGATTTTACGAACCTGAGACCCGCAGCGAACAGCACAGCGCCGTCTTCAGATAGTTTTTACCAGCCCCATGGGTGATAAGGGGTTGCAGCAGCCACAGATGCAGCAAAATTGGCCGAACCAGCCGCGAAAATTCCGGCGGCAACGAAAAGCATAGCAACAAAGCGGACAGACTTCATCATTCTGGCATCTCCAGGAGTGAGTGAGTCGTTATGGGCACACAGGCGGCTCACCCTTCGCACCGAAGGAAGTTCCCCTGTCGAACCCAAAGTAGCGTCCCACACGCATATCGGCAAGAATCAAGTGCGTGTTGAACAGTCTTTTCCCATTTCTGCATTACGCCGGTTACTTACTTTCGACAGTTTGGGTAATCGAGAGCCGAGAATGCGAATGGTAAAATGAAGCTACGGGTTTCCGCAGTGCGCCTGCATTCCGGACCGCGCCGACCCGTACTGGAGCCGAATGTCCCTGAACGATCGTACCCTGCCCGCTACCCCGCCCCTCGACACCTACACGAGCGAGAATATCAAGGTTCTCGAAGGCCTTGAGGCAGTCCGCCTCCGGCCCGCCATGTACATCGGGTCCACCGGCGAGCAAGGGCTGCATCACCTGGTTTACGAGGTCGTCGACAACTCCGTCGACGAGGCACTGGCCGGCTATGCGAAGCAGGTGGAAGTCACGATCCACGTCGACAACTCCATTACCGTCACCGACGACGGCCGCGGCATCCCCGTGGACATGAAGACCCTGGACAACGGCGAGCGCATGCCCGCGGTCCAGGTCGTGCTCACCAAGCTGCACGCCGGGGGCAAGTTCGACGCCTCCACCTACAAGGTTTCGGGCGGGCTCCACGGGGTCGGCGTTTCCTGCGTCAATGCGCTGTCGGAGGCCTTCAACGTCGAGATCTGGCGCGACGGCCACACCTGGGAGCAGGACTATTCCAAGGGCGCCCCGACCACCGCGCTGCGGGAAACAGGCACCTCCAAGCGCCGCGGCACCAAGGTCCAGTTCCTGCCCGACAAGAGCATTTTCACGGTTACCGAATACAACTACGACACCCTGGCCCAGCGCCTCCGCGAGCTCGCCTTTCTGAACAAGGGCCTCACGATCACGCTCACAGACGAGCGCACCCTCGACCCCAAGACCGGCGAGCCCAAGCGCGCCGAGTTCAAGTACGCGGGCGGCATTGCCGAGTTCATCCGCCACATCAACAAGGGCAAGACCGTGCTCCACGACCAGCCGATCCTGATAGAGGCCCTCCGCGACGGCGTCGATATGGAGATCGCGCTTCAATATAACGACGCGTACTCCGAGACAGTTTTCTGCTTCGCCAACAACATCAACACCGTGGACGGCGGCACTCACCTGTCCGGTTTCCGCACAGGCCTCACGCGCACCATCAACGCTGCCGGGCAGTCTCTTGGCCTGTTTAAAGACATGAAGGAGAACCTTTCAGGCGACGACGTTCGCGAGGGGCTGGTCGCCGTGATCTCGGTCAAGCTGCCGCAGCCGCAGTTCGAGGGCCAAACCAAGGGCAAGCTCAACTCGGACATAGCCGGCACCGTCCAAGCGCTGGTGAACGAGCGTTTGGGCATGTTTCTCGAACAGAATCCGACCATCGCCAAGCGGATTATCAACAAGGCGATCGACGCCGCGCGCGCGCGCGAAGCAGCCCGCAAGGCACGCGACCTGACCCGGCGCAAGGGCGCGCTCGACGGCGGCGGCCTACCCGGCAAGCTTTCCGACTGCTCCGAGCGCCAGCCCGAGCGCTGCGAGCTGTATCTGGTCGAGGGCGAGTCCGCCGGCGGCACCTCCCGCCAGGGCCGCGACCGCAAATTCCAGGCCATTCTCCCGCTCAAGGGCAAAATCCTGAACGTCGAGAAAGCTCGCTACGACAAGATGCTAGGCCACGAGGAAATCCGCGCCATGATTACCGCGCTCGGCACGGGCATCGGCAAGGATGACTTCGACCCCGCGAAGCTGCGCTACGGCAAAATCATCCTGATGACCGACGCCGATGTGGACGGTTCGCACATCCGCACCCTGCTGCTCACGTTCTTCTTCCGCCACATGCAGGAACTCATCAAACGTGGCCACGTGTTTATCGCGCAGCCGCCGCTCTACCGCATTAAGAAAGGCCGCTTCGAGCAGTACATCAAGGACGACCGCGAGTTCGTCAGCGTGATGGTGAAGCGGGCGTCTGAAGGCATGATCGTGAAATATGGCGTGGGCGAGGACGGCAGTGCCAAAGGCCAGCTCGAAGGCGCCGCCCTTACCAAGTTTATGGGCCAGCTGAACGAGTATTTGAGCTTCTTCGACAAGGTAAACCGGCGCGTCCGTAATGGCGAGGTCGTCGCCCTGCTCGCCGAGCAGCAGCTCGCCAAGCGCTCCGACTTCGAGCAGCCGGAAAAGTTCCAAGCCATCCATGCGGGCCTTGAAAAGCTTGCCCCGAACTACCAGTTTAAGTCCGTTTCCGCGCCTGTCTTCGACGAGGAGCACCGGACCTGGTCCGTCAGCTACTCCGATGCCCAGGGTGCCCCGCGCAAGCTCGATTTTGCCCTCGCTTCCAGCCCCGAGTACCGCCAGATGATGGCGAAGTACGCGCAGTTGAGCGAGCAGCTCCAGGCCCCATTCACGGTTGAGTACGCCGCCAAAGGGGCCGCCCAGCCCGAGCCTGATCCGGAAGAAAGCGAAGGCGAAACCACAGGGGAGATCGAGGCCGGCAAGCCCGCGCCCAAACGGGTCGGCCGCGCCTCCCACGAACCCGTCACGAAACGCACACCCGCCGAGCTGTTCGAGTATGTCATCGACCAGGGCCGCAAGGAGTATCAGGTCCAGCGCTACAAGGGCCTCGGCGAGATGACCGCGCCCCAGCTGTGGGAAACCACCATGGACCCGGCGCGCCGCACCCTTCTTTCTGTCAAGCTCGAAGACATCGCCGAAACCGAAACGATCTTTACCACCCTCATGGGCGAGGACGTGGAAGCGCGCCGCAAGTTTATCGAGGACAACGCGCTGGATGTGAAGAACCTGGACATCTAATTCGGAGAGGCAGCCGCGCCTGGACTTGGCGCTCGCGCGCTCCTCCTCCTCTGCAGGAGGAAGCGTAGATACTGCACATGTGGAGATTCCTTGCCGTGACCGATTTCGCCAGTCAACCAGCCTCGCGGCTTACAGCGGGGCTTGAGCCTTGAAATCCGAGAAGGCTCCAGCAACAAAAATCAACAATCTGCAGGCGCTGCGGGCTTTTGCAGCGCTTTCGGTTGCATGGTTCCACACGGGCTACATCCCTTTCCACCGCCACGCTGTCGGCTCGTTCGGAGTCGATATCTTTTTGCTTTGAGCGGCTACATCATGGCGCGCATCTGCGAAAAAACGCGGACTTTTTTCTACGCCGCAGGCTCATTCGCATCGTGCCTCATATTGGACATTCACCGTCTTGCTTTTTGCTCTCGCCGCGATAGCGCCGCAATGGATGACCGCAACGCGCGCCAGCGCGCCCGACCTGCTCCGAAGCCTGCTTTTCATTCCGTTCTACAAGGAAAACGGGCTTATCCGCCCTTTGCTCTTCGTGGGCTGGAGCTTGAACTACGAGATGCTCTTCTATCTCAGCATCGCGCTCGGTTCTATGTAAGAAGAAAATCCGCCATACTGTTTGCCTCGCTGCTGATCGTCGCTCTGCACCTGGGAGCCCTGCTCATCCCCGGCCACATTGCGGTCCTGGGCTTTCTGCGAGAGGATTTCATTCTCGAGTTTCCAATGGGCGTTCTGGTCTACGCAGTCACGAAAAGGGTGGCGCAGGCGCGGCGTATACGTCCTTTGTCTCTGCTGCTGCTTTTGCTGAGCGTCTGCAGCTTCTGCTACTTGGGGCTTGTACGACCCGCTATAGGCCACCTGCTGGAAAGTTCGCTCTACATCGGCCTGAGCGCTTTTTCCGTGCTGAGCGCAAGCCTGTTCTTGCAGGGAGGGTGGGATACGCGCCTAGCGTCCGTCATTCTCATAGGCGATGCCAGCTTTGTTCTCTACCTTGTTCACCCATACTGTGAGTACTTCCTTTATCGCGTGTTCGTTCGGCAAACGCCGTTTCTTGCGGGCGACCACTTACCCGGCAGCCTGCTCGGCGTCGCTCTTGCGCTGGTGACAGGTGTTGTTCTCCATATTTATGCGGAGCGGCCCACTCTGCGCTACCTCAATATGCGTTTCGGCGGGCACCGTAAAAGCGCGGAGTTCGGGGTTCTGATGGAGACGAAAGGCCAGGTAAAGCTTTAGCTTCCCCAGGGCCTCGGCAGGTGTATTCTCAAACTGGCGCGGGCTTGCACACGGATGATCTTGTCGCCGCCCTCGCTGGCTACACACTCCCAAAGCTGAGAGTTCGAACTGCCGAGCTGGCCGGTTTTCGCACAGCAGTTCGGCTTCCGCCGCAAAACTCGCATCCAGCTCTGCGTCCGCAATCCGGCTACCATCCACGGCGTCTTTCGCGTTGCCCAGCGCTATCTTCCCGCGTAACGCAACCATTCACCCCGCATTCATGCCCGGTTCATCCTGCTCATCTTGAATGGCCCTGTTCCGCGAGCGCTCCCTCGTCGCGGCCGGAGACCACCCCCATGGACCGTCGCCTCTTTATGAAGACCCTTACCGCTACCGGCTCTCTTGCCTGGGCTGCCGGTGCCCACGAGCTCTTCGCCCAAGCCACTTACCCGAACCAGGTCCCGCTTCTCCAGTCTGCGGCCGACGCCGGGCTTTCCCAAGCCGATGTCGCCGCCCTGTTCGCGGTCGATGCCGCGCAAACGGCCGCGATGCAGGCCGTTGTCTACCCCCAGAGCGTCGCTTCCGGCGATCCTCAGCCGAATGGCATTGTCCTATGGACCCGCGTCGACCCTGCCCAACGGGGCGGAGCGTACGCCGACCTGATCGCCTGGCAGATCGCCGCCGATGCGAACTTCACCTCCGTCCTTGCCTCCGGGATCGCCACCCTGGACCCGACAAAGGACAACACGGTGAAGCTGCCCACTAGCGCGCCCGGGCTGCAGCCTTACACCGGCTACTATTACCGCTTTCTTTACAACGGCGTGGCCAGCCGCACCGGCCGGTTCAAGACGCTTCCCGCCCCCGGTGCCTCGCTCCCTGCGGCTAAGTTCGCCTTTGTTGTTTGCCAGGACTACGGCCACGGCTTTTACACGGCCCTCGCCCATCTCTCCGATGAAGAGGTGGACTTCGTGCTCCACCTCGGCGACTACATTTACGAGACCATTGCTTCTTCCAGCTTTCAAAGCAATCCCGCCCGCATCGTGCCCCCTTTCCCGAGCGGCAGCACAACGATTCCAGTCGATGTCGACGACTACCGCCACTTATATAAAGTTTATAAGTCCGACCCCAACCAGCAGGCTGTTCACGAGCGCTTTGCTTATATCCAGCTGTGGGAT
Source organism: Acidobacteriaceae bacterium (assembly GCA_965218545.1). Classification (GTDB taxonomy): domain Bacteria; phylum Acidobacteriota; class Terriglobia; order Terriglobales; family Acidobacteriaceae; genus EB88. Next base: position 395,310 of record CBDCLB010000005.1, read on the forward strand.
GACCATGAGTTCGCCAACGACTGCCATGGGGACTTTCACCCGGACAATAACGCGGCCCCCGATGCAGCCGCCACCCCACAGCCGGCCCTGCGCCAAGCCGCCAACCAGGCCTGGAGCGAGTACGGCCTGGCCGACGTTGCCTTCGACCCCACTTTGCCCTGGAATCAGTCCATCCAGGTCTACCGCAAGTTCTCGCTCGGCGCGCTCGCCGATATCATCGTCACCGACGAGCGGCTGTATCGCGACGGGCCGCCCTGCGGCTCGAACGAGATCGGCCAGCGCTACTTTTCCATCGGCTGCCCGGAAGTGTTCGACGCAAAGCGGACCATGCTGGGGGCGGCGCAAAAGCAGTGGTTTCTCGAAGAGGTCACCGGCTCTCAGGCCACCTGGAAGCTATGGGCCAACGAGGTTATGCTGATGCAACTCATGGCCACCGCCGTGTACGTAAACTTCGACCAGTGGGACGGATATGGGGAGGAGCGCAAAGCGATTCTGAGCGCCATTGGGCATGCCGGCGTCAAGAACCTGGTCGCGCTCACCGGCGACCTCCACACCTTTCTCGCGGGGTATCTAAAGCCTGTGTTCGACAACCCCTTCTCCTCGCCCGTCGCCATCGAGCTCATGGTCGGCTCACTCACCTCCGCCAACCTGGCTGAGGACATCGAATCCGCCGTGCCCCTGCCGAGCGCGCCCGTGCCCGCCAAGCAGTTCGGCGTTCCGCCCAACCTACTCGCCCCGCTTATCCAGGGCCTCAACCCTCATATCAAGTATTGGGACTCATCCACGCACGGCTACGCGGTCCTCACCCTCACCCCGGCGCAGCTCACCTGCGAGTTCAAGGCGGTCACCACCATCCGCGAGCCCACGGCAGATCTGGTCCCGCTCAAGACCTTTACGATCCCAGCGGGGCATGTGAGGCTGAACAGTTGATTCGGAGCGCTGCACAGCTATCTCCCCCGGCTGTGCAGCGCGTCTTAACCTGTGTGTCCCTCCCCCTCTTTTCTGACCAAGAGCAGCAAGCCGAGGAACAAGAGTGTGCCGCGGGTGAGGCAAAGCTCGTTTCTCTTGAGCAGCGGCTGCTCGCGTTTGACGGCCCGCCCAGGCCACGCCCTTTTTGGGATCCGTTAAAGGAGCTTATTTACGTCCTTATTTCGGCGCGGACGCGCACGGAAACTTCGCTCGCTGTGCTAGCGACGCTGGAGGCTCGCTACAGGGCCGAAAGTGGCGACTGGCGCGGGCTGCGCGACGCTCCGCTTCCCGACGTGCTTGCCCTGCTTGCCCCGGTCACGTTTTCCGAGAACAAAGCCCCCGCGCTTCAAGCCGCTCTCGGGCGCATCACCCGGCAAAATCGCGGTGTCCTTTCGCTCGACTTTTTCCAGAAACAACCGGTCGAGCGGATTCGTCGCTGGCTTGAAACCTTCGAGGGCGTCGGCCCGCGGGGTTCGGCTGCCGTAGCCAACCATTCCTCGCTGCGGCTACGCGCGCTGGCGATCGATACCCACCACCATCGCATCGCCCGGCGGCTTGGCTTTACGAGCAAGACCGCGACCCCAGCGCAGACCGAGGACGTGCTTCTCCGGCTGATGCCGGAAGACCGCTGGCCGCCGGGCCGACTGACCGCCGCGCACGACCTGCTGAAGCGCCACGGCCAGCTTCGCTGCACGGGCATAGATTGGCAGCCGCACTGCCCAGCGTGCCCGCTGCTTTCACGCTGCCCCACGGGCGCGCAAGTTATTCGAACCGAACAACCCGCGCCCGAAAGATTCCTGCAAAACTCGGCAAGACACTAAAGAACACAACCAGCCAGAGCGCGAAGGCGACCAACCCATTCACAATGCCTTTCGGGTCCATCGTCGCGTGAAACAGCAGGATATTCGCGATCACCGGGCCGAGCAGCACCAACGCCAGCGGCACGAAAAAGCCCGACAGCAGCATGAGCCCCGTCACCAACTGCACTGCGAAAGCGGCCTGAAGCATGTGCGACTGCGCGATCGCGCCCATGTACTGCATGGCGAGCGGCGACATGGGCCCGCCCTTCATCGGGATGAAGTGGAAAAATCCGTTCAGCCCAAACACCGTAAACATCAAGCCCAGCAAAATGCGGGCGATCAAGCCGGCAATCCTCATCGCGCACTCCCTCCAGTCATCACCTCACCCGCGGCGCTCGAACGACGCCAACGCATCGTGAGTGTGCCGAGTAGATGCCCGCCTCCGCCGCGCGTTTCACAAACCTCGCCCGGCGCGCGACATTTCACCTGAAGGCGACCCGCATGCAATACTGCGGGTTCGCAGTCCACCCCGGGAGCGCCTGAAAGCTCATGTCCCTCGACCGCCGCAGTTTTCTCTCCATTGCCGGCTCTTCCGGCCTCGCCGCCACGCTGTTTCCCGGCGCGCTGTACGCGCTTGCCGCCCAGCCGCAGCCGGGGCCGGCCGAGCCGAAGCTCCAGCCCATCACCCCGGAGATGATCGACGCCGCGGCCGCGCTCGCCGGGGTGCCCATCGCCCCGGACCAGCGGCAGATGATGCTCGAAGCGCTCAACGAGCAACGCGAAGCCTACGCGCCCATTCGCGCGCTCCATATCCCGAACTCCGTTGCGCCCGCCTATGTCTTCGACCCGCTGCCGCCCGGCGCGCACGTGGACTTTGCCCGCCTTCCCGCCGTGTACAGCCCCGCGCCCACGGCCAGCACCGCACCCGCCGAAGCCCACGCGCCCGCGAACCTTGAAGACCTCGCCTTCTTGTCCGTCATGGAGCTCGGCGGCATGGTGCGCCGCAAGGAGGTCACCTCCGTCGCGCTGACGGAGATGTATCTCACGCGGCTCAAGCGCTACGATCCGCTGCTGCATTTCGTGGTCACGCTTACAGAAGAACGCGCCATGAGCAAGGCCCGCGCCGCCGACGCCGACCTCGCCAAGGGGATGTACCGAGGCCCGCTGCACGGCCTGCCTTGGGGCGCAAAAGATCTGCTGGCCGTCAAGGGCTATCCGACCACCTGGGGCGCGGGCGGCTTCGAGCACCAAAGGATCGACGAGGATGCCACCGTCGTCCGGCGGCTCGACGCGGCCGGGGCCGTTCTTGTCGCGAAGCTCACCCTGGGCGCGCTGGCCATGGGCGATGTTTGGTTCGGCGGCCGAACCCGCAATCCCTGGAACCCGAAGCAGGGATCAAGCGGTTCTTCGGCGGGACCCGCGTCCGCGACAGCCGCGGGCTGCGTGGCATTCTCAATCGGTTCGGAAACCCTCGGCTCCATCTCCTCCCCGTCCACCCGCTGCGGCGCGGTAGGCCTGCGCCCGACGTTCGGCTTTGTCCCGCGCACCGGGGCCATGGCCTTGTCCTGGACCATGGATAAGCTCGGCCCCATTTGCCGCGGCGTTGAAGACTGCGCCGCCGTGCTCGAAGCGATCTATGGGCCCGACGAACACGACCTGTCCGTCAAGCCCGCTGCCTTCAACTGGAATGGAAACGCCGACTGGCACGCCCTGCGCGTGGGCTATCTCCAAAGCGCCTTCGCCGAGCCGAAACCCACCCCGCCTGAAGCCGCTCCGGGCAACTCCGGCAAACCCGCCGCCGCCCAGCGCGCCGAAGCCGACCGAAAACGAGCCGGAGCCGACGCCCGCCGACGCTACGACCACCGCTACGACGCGGCCGCCCTCGACAAACTGCGCAGTATGGGTGTCCACCTCCAGCCGCTCGAGCTGCCGAAACTTCCCTACGCCGCCATGGTCCCGCTGCTCACCGCCGAGGCCGCCGCTGCCTTTGACGAGCTCACGATGACCGGCCGCGACAAGCTCCTCACCGCCCAAGGCCCGTACGACTGGCCCAACAGCTTCCGCGTCGCCCGCTTTTACCCGGCGGTCGAGTACATCCAGGCCAACCGCGCCCGCACGCTCGCCATCGCGCAGCTTTCAAAGCTGTTCGAGCAGGTCGACGTCCTCGTCGCTCCAAGCGGAGGCGAGCAGCTGCTGGCCACCAACCTCACCGGCCACCCCGCCGTGATTGTCCCCAACGGCCTCCGCGGCCCCGACGCGCCGCAGCCGCCCCACACCGATTCCGGCGACGACGACTCCATCGGCGGCCCCGGCACACCCGTGAGCCTCACCTTTCTTGCCGGCCATTATCGCGACGCAAATGCGCTGCTGCTGGCCCGCGCCTACGAGCAGGCGACCGGCTTTAGCAAGCTCCACCCCAAGCTGCCGCAGTCCTGAGTCGACTGCGGTTCCCTTGCGGGCTCTGTTCTGCCCTCAAAGGCATTAGCGACGTGAAATGGCGTTCGCTTTCTCCTCCGCGCATGGCAGAATCAAGGCGAACCGATCCGGCCGGCACACAGCCTTTGCTGCAGCTGCTCAGGCTCAAACCTGCCCGCCCAGGAGAGACGAGCCATGGCCGCCTTCCCCCATCAGCAAGGCCCTGAACACCCCCATCCCACCCTGGCCGTCGGCATCCCCACCCGGGGCCGCCCGGCGATCCTGGCCGAAACCCTCGCCGATCTCCAGCTGCAAACGCTTCAGCCCGATCGCATCTTTGTCGTCTACTTGCAGCCCTCGGATGTCGGCGACGCCCCGAGCCGCTTTCCACACGTGCAGTTCATCCAAGGGACCGGCTCCGGAGGCTCCTGCCCCCAGCGCAACCACCTGCTCGAAGCGGCCGCCGGCGACTTCGACCTGATCTTCATCCAGGACGACGATTTCTTTGCCCAGCGCGAATACCTTGTTCGCGCCGTTGAGGCTTTCGAGCGTAACCCGGAAGTTGTCGGCCTGACCGGGCGCATCCTCCACAACGGCGCAACCGGGCCGGGCTACTCCGTCGAGTGGGCGCGTTCGGCTTTGCGCGGCCTCCCCGAGCCTCCCAACGCACCCCCTCTACCGGCGTTTAACTGCGATGGCTGCAACATGATGTTCCGCTTGCCCGTCATTCAGGAGCACCGCGTCCGTTTCGACGAGCAGATGCCCGGCTACGCCTGGTATGAGGACATCGACTTTTCCCGCCGCCTCATGCCCTGGGGCCGCCTTGTTCTGCTGCCCGGCGCGCAAGGGATCCACCTCGGCGCAAAAGTGGGTAAAACCTCCGGCAAGCGCTTCGGCTATTCGCAGATCGCCAATCCCCTTTACCTTGCCCGCAAAGGCTCCTACGGCTGGCCCAATGCATTCCGCAGCATCGGGCGCAATCTCGCCGCCAACTGCCTCCGCAGCTTCCGCCCCGAGCCCTACGTCGACCGCCACGGCCGCCTCCTCGGCAACCTCCTCGGCTTCCGCGATCTCCTGCGGCGGAAGCTCCACCCGAGCCGCATCCTCGACCTGTAACCGAGGGCTTGACGCAAAAGGGAGTGCGGACAGACCGCACTCCCTTTTTTCTTGCGGCGCAAAGCGCCGCGCTGCCCGTCGGGCCAGAACTACCCGACTACCCGGTAGCCAAGCTGGAACGGGTTCGCCGCCAACCCGGCGATCAGGTACCAGCCCGTCGCCCCAATGTGCAGCGAAGGCCCGTAGGTGTAGCCAAAGCCCGTGTCCATCACGCTGGTCGCGGCAACCAGCCCTTCGCCCACCGGGATGGCCTTGCCGCCCACAGTCTTGCCCGCGCCCAGGGTGGTCTGCGCCACGATGCACTGCTGGAGGAGCCCCAGCGCCGCGTTCAAGTCGCGCAAAATCGCCGGAACGCTCTCGCCCCGCAGCACCCGCGCCAGCAGCGCCGCCGCCGCGTGCCCCGTGCCCTCCAACCACACCGCTTGCGGGTCAGCCGTCGCGATCGTCGGGTGGAGACTCGCCGTGTCGAACACCAGCCCGCGCACGGTTTGGCTGCCCGTCAGCGACGAGTGCGGCGCGCTCGCCGTATCCGTCGCCTCGAGATTGGCAAGCGCCCAGTCGATCGTGCCCTGCGTTGCTGCCTGCAAGCCTCCCAGATACGACCAGGTTTGGCAGTCTTCCGGAATCGGCGAGGTGTTTGTCGTCACCTGGTCGCCGAGGGTCCCCGTGTAGAAATACGGCCCGTTCGCGTTGTACAAGGCCAGCACGAACTGGGCCGCATGCGCCGCCAGAGACGACCAGCTCATCCCGTTCGAAGCGTTCCCATCCTGCGTCAGCCGGCTCAGCATGGTGAAAAACGCATAGGTGTCAATGTTGTGTTCGGTCGACTTCCCATTGGGCGAGGGCTGCGACTGGTTGTACTGGTTGATCACCGCGCCGAACCGGTACCCGCCCGGCCCTTGCGTGTCATAAGCGTTCGCGACGATCCAGTTGCCCACCGCGATCGCCCCGGTCAGGTACCGGCTGTTGCCTGTCTTCGCGTAGAGCTGCGCCAGGGCCATCCCGGCCCAGGCCTGGTCGCCCACCGCGCTGCCGTAAAAGTAAAACGGCGCGGCCGCCGGGGTGATATATGCGCCGTCAGCGCTCGGCGTGTTCACAAAGTACGCCTGCGCGAACCGCCCATCGGCCACGGGGAAATTATTCGACTGCGCGTACAACAGACCCATGCCCAGGATCTCCGCCCGCGCGATGTCGTCCTTGTCGCCCGCCGCGAGATACGCGTGAATGGAGACCGCGTTGTCATAGGTAAACGCCGTCGCGCCCAGCGCCTCGTCGCTGTAGCTCTGGGTCAACCGCACGGTCGAACCGGTCGCATATGCATCCATCATCCGGTTCTGGAAATCGAAGCCCGCATTGATCGAGTTCAGCAGGGCCTGGGCATCCGTCGCCGGCGTTTGCGGCGAAAGGCTTTGGGCGTTCGCGCTGCGGGGAGCCGGCGAAAGTGGCAACGCCAGCGAGGCGGCAGAAGCCGAGCCCAGGGCGAGGAGATTGCGGCGGGAAAGCTGTGGCATGGTTTTCTCCGGTGTGTCGGGGGACAAGCGGACCTACTCTACGCTGCCCGCAAAACGGCAGGCAAGCCGCCGCACGGCGTTTCCCAAGCGACGTTGGAGCGTCACCCGTCCGGCCCCCCCTGCTACCCTCACCCTTGTATGCCCTCCATTCTCGAGCTCGCCCATGTCATCAAGCGCTATCCCCGGACGGGCCCGGGCGAGAGCGGCACAACCACCGTGGTCGACGACGTTTCCCTCACCCTCCATCGCGGCGAAACCCTCGGCCTCGTCGGCGAGTCCGGCTCCGGCAAAAGCACCTTGGCCCGCATGGCCCTGGGCCTCATTCCTCCGTCCAGCGGGCAGATTACCTTTGAAGGCCAGTCCATCCCCCACGCCTCCGCCGCCGCCATGCGCCAGATCCGCCGCCGCATGCAGCCCGTTTTTCAGGACCCCTACGCCGCCCTGAACCCCCGCATGCGGGTCCGCGATATCTTGTCTGAACCCTTCCAGATCCACCGTCACGAAACCGCCCGTTCGCGCCCGGCGCTCGAAGCCGCCACCGCGGAGCTCCTCGGCACCGTGGGCCTCGACGCTTCCGCCCTCGCCCGCTACCCCCACGAGTTCTCCGGCGGCCAGCGCCAGCGCATCAACATCGCCCGCGCCCTCGCCCTCCGCCCCGAGGTCCTAGTCCTCGATGAGCCCGTTTCCGCCCTCGACGTCAGCGTCGGCGCGCAAGTCGTCAACCTACTCCGCCAACTCCAGCGCGAGTTCTCGCTCACCTACCTGTTCATCACCCACTCCATGCCGCTCGTGCGCTATCTGGCCACGGAGATCGCGGTGCTTCAAAAAGGCAAACTCCTCGAACAAGGGCCCGCCGCGGAGGTCATCGCCGCGCCAAAACACCCGTACACGCGAGCGCTGGTCGCGGCGACACCCATGCTGTCTACTTTTTAATCTGCAAACCTCCAACGCACATGCAAGCACTTCTGGTTTTCTTGCTTGCATGATAAGATGCAAGCATCATTTGGCATGAGGTGCAAGCATGAGCTCAGCTTCGGAAGCAAAGGCGCGGGGCGGATTTGCTAGAGCGGAAGTTCTCAGTCCGGAAAAGCGCAGGCAGATTGCCAAAAGAGCTGCTACGGCTAGGTGGGAGACGTTGCCCAAAGCAATCGGCCAAGGCGAACTAAAAATTGGACATACGCGAATCCCTTGTGCGGTCATTGAAGGAGAGGTTCGCGTTCTTAATCAAGCTGGGTTCCTTCGCGCCATCGGTCGCGCGCGATCCCCAAAAGCTGGGACAGGAGTCTTAAGCACAGGAGACGAGCTTCCTTTCTTCTTGCAAGCCGAGGTATTAAAGCCATTCATTTCGGAGGAGCTCAGAGTTTCAAGCAAGCCCATTTTCTATAGTGGCGGACTCTCCGATCTTGCTGGTTACGATGCTCGCCTGCTTCCTCGGGTGTGTGAAGTGTATCTCAAATACCGAGATTATTGCCTTGTAGAGCAAAAAGCTTTGCCTGCGCGTTACGAGCGTATAGTTCACGCGTGCGATGTCCTGATGAGAGGGTTGGCGCATGTCGGCATCATCGCCCTCGTAGATGAAGCTACCGGGTACCAGGAATTTAGACCCAAGAATGCGCTACAAGCTTATTTGGAGATGATCGTTTCGAGGGAGCTCGCAGCTTGGGCAAAAAAATTTCCCGACGAGTTCTACGAGAATATCTACAAGCTAAAGAATTGGCCTTGGGCGGGCATGTCAAAAAATCGCTACAGCGTTGTCGCGAAATATACAAATGATCTTGTTTACGAGCGCCTTGCCCCGGGCTTAAGAGAAATCCTCACCGAGAAAAACCCAAAAAATGACAAAGGCAGGCGTTTATCGAAACATCATCAATGGCTAACGGCGGAAATAGGCGATCCAATGCTTGCCCAGCATTTGTATTCGCTTCTCATGTTTCAGCGACTTGCAATCGCTAGCGGATATGGCTGGTCACGTTTCGTCAAGATGGTAGACCAGGTTCACCCTAAGAAGGGTACGTCTCTAGACATTCAGTTTCCAGACGGCGTTGCCTGAGCAATGCCGCACACCACCGCCCTGCCTCTCCACCCCAGTGCCCTCTAGCTCGCCCTGCCTGCTTTCTCCGCCGGCCTCCTCAGTACCGTGGCCGGGGCGGCTCCTTCTTCCTTCCCCACCTAACCAGCGTCAGATCAACGGCCTCAAATTTGCGGCTACGCCCGCGGCGCGCAGAGGGTCAACGCGCGGCTCATGCGCGCTCCGTCACGATTCTCTGCTTCGGCACGACTGCCTGCTACTTCCTCCGCGAGGCACGCTATAAACTAACCTCATGAGCCACGAAGGATTCCGCCTCGTTTCCGAGGAGCAAGCCCGGCGCGAGGATGCGGCCCACGCCCCGCTTCCCCGCGAGGCAACCGAGCCCGTCAAGGTTCGCGTCCTCAAAACCGAAGGCACAGGCATGGAGATCGACTGGCGCGACGGCCACCGGAGCCGCTGGAGCTTCCGCTGGCTCCGCGACGCCTGCCCCTGCGCCACCTGTCACGACGAGCGCGAGCAGGCCGGCCGCGCCCCAGGCGACCCCGTTCCCGAGCCGCCCGCGCTGCTCCCCATGTACAAGCCCGCTATCCGCCCCGATTCGGCCCAGCAGGTCGGCCGCTATGCTATCTCGTTCAGCTGGAACGACGGCCATACGAGCGGCATCTACTCCTGGGACTTCCTGCGCCGCCACTGCGGGTGCGAACGCTGCCAAGCGGCATCAGACCCGGCGCTTCGCTGAAAAACACCGTCATACTCCAAATGGACGGGCCAAGGCTGCCACATTTGGGACTGCCTACGGCGCACAATCCCGAACGGGCCAGTTCGACTTCCTCGACACCGCGCATGACTTTAGCTGCCGCTTCGTTGTCCCTGCCTTGGCATTCCCTTCATAAGCTATTCGCCATTGCAGCATGCTGGAACAGCAGCAAAGAGAATTGCGGTCAGACAGGTTGATGCAAAAGAGCCGGTTTCCGGCAGGCAGCGCTTTAAGCAGTGAGAAGGGTGCGCAGCAGCCTGCTAAATACGTTCAGCGGCACGATCCTTGCGACGTCGTTGTTGTAGCGACCGGTGAACAGCTCGACGATCATGGCCCGCCGAATGGCGTCCGAATCTTGAAACGCCACGGCCAGGTCCTGTTCGCCGCGACGGATCACGTGAACTGAACCGCCCTGCCGCTTTCAAGCTCCAGCCAGCAACTACCGGCAAGCTGCTTCCAGCCGCCTTCCCGACACAGCTTCGCCCCGCCGAGCGAAATGTCCAGAAGCGTGCAAGCCAGCCGGGATTCGCCGACCCGCACAGCGGCTGCTTTGTTCACCGTGAAGCGCTCATCGTACCTGCGCCTTGGGGCTTCCACTCCTATCATGGCTGCGCACGCGAGCACGGCCGAGTCTAGCAGCGTCCAAACCACGTTGAGCGTATAGCCGGATGAGCCGTGGAGATGGCTGAATGGCGCGATCCGCAGCGCCATGCCCGCAAGCGAAAGGAACGCCAACAGCGCGCAAGACCACACCAGGGACCACTGCACAACGTAGTCGTTTGAGGAAAGCCCCTTGGCGGTCACCTTAAATGGTTGGCCGAAAGGGCGGAGCAAGCCTCGGGCCACCGTGCGCATGATCGGGACCGCAATCAAAACCTGGGTGATGTCGTTTACGATTGGCAGCAGCTGCATATGCCCATAGCGGCACATGAAGAACGTACTGGTAAACGCGGCCGGAAGCAGCCAGAAGAGCAGGTCCGCACCGTCGGCATGAATGACGGCAACGCCGGTCCACCAGAAGACCATGGGCGCGGTGAGGAGCATGATGCGGAAAGCTGCGCCCGCAACCCAGTGCAGCACGGAATCGAAAAACGACAAACGGTGCACCCAGCCGATGCGCGCGCCGCCCAAAAACGACCAGCGCGTAAAGATCTGCTGAATCGCGCCCAGGCACCATCGCGAGCGCTGCGAGATGTACTCCTTTAAGCCCTCCGGAGCCAGCCCCATGCTGAGCCGTTCATTCAGCAGGATTGTGCGGTAGCCGTATTCAGCCATGCGAAACGTGGTCAGCATGTCCTCGGTCACGGTTTCCGTCGCCATGCCGCCGCACAGCTCAAGCGCCTGGACGCGCAGCACGGCCGAAGTGCCGCAACAGAACGCGGCGCCCCAGGCGTCCTTCGCCGGCAGAAGGACATTGAAGAAAAAGCGCTGCTCGTCAGGCCAAACAGACCCGGAAAGCAGGTTGGTCTGGATCGGGTCCAAGTTCAAGAAGTGTTGCGGCGTTTGCACGATACCGACGCTTGCATCCTCGAATAGCCCGAGGGTGCGCTTCAAGATTTCCTGGTTCGGTACAAAGTCGGCGTCAAGCAGCAGAACGAACTCAGGCGCTCGGCCCGTTCGGAGAGCGGTTGCAAGCCCGTTATTTACATTGCCGGCCTTCGCGTGCTTGCCCTTGACGCGGAAAACATAGTGGGCGCCTAGCTCCTCTGCCAGCTCCCTCACCCATGGCCGGTTGCCGTCATCCAGCACCCAAACCCGCAAATCCGGGTGCTTTACAGCCAAGGCTCCCACGATGGTGCGCTCCAGGATGGCGCGGCTTTCGTTGTAGGTCGCGATAAAAACATCTGTGGGTGCGGAGGTGAGCGCGGAATCCTGCGCGCGATCAGCCTCGCGCGATCGGTCCCGGTGCCGGGAAAGAAAGAAGAGCACATGGAGGTTGCTCCACAGGTAAAGGCACTCAAAAGCGAAGAACAGCAGAGACCAAGCGTGCGCCAAGCCATGCTGGTGCGTGGGCATGCCAAGGGTAGCCCGCCAGCAGAAATACCGCACATAGCAGAACGCGGAAAAGGCGGCCAATGAGGCTCGAACGGCAGCCTCGCCGGTCTTGGGTGCCAGCAGGGAGCCGTGCACAGCAATGCGCAGAAAGCCAAGGGGAACCAGACACTTAGATCCATCATGGAAGCTCCTGTGCAGCTTGTTTCAGAGAGGCGCCCAGCTACGTTGAGCAGAGCGCCGGGTATGACTGGAAAGGTTCTCGCTTAAAAGTAGCGCTCAAAAAGGGTTGACGCCGCACTGCGGGCTGTGGACCGGATCACGACCGATGCCGTGCGGCCGACCGTGCAGCCGCGCGAACGGTCCGCCGGGTCGAGAACGAGCAGCACCAGCACCGCCGGGCTTTCGTTCTGCTTGATCGGCCTCGCCGCAAGCTTGGGCTCGTCCGAAGCCGGCTGTTCGGCATCGATGGCGGCAACGCGGGCTTCGTGCTCCGTCTGCTGGCCGGCAAGGCGGCACCGAGCCGGTGCGCCCACGGCAATCGCCGGAACCCGGTCCTGAGGAAAGCTTGCAAGCAGAAAGCTTTCACGGCAGTCCACAAGCTCGGCCACGCGTTCGCCCGCCCCGATCTGCTCGCCGTTCGCGGCGTACCATTTCCAAAGCTCGCCGCTTGCCGGCGCGAGCATTCGCGCTTCGGACAGCAGCTTGTCATGCACCGCGGTCGGGCCGTAGTTCATCTGGGCTGCCGCGGCTTGCGCTTCCGCTTCGGCCTGCTCGCGCGCCAAGCCTGCCAGGCGCAGATCGATCTCACCCATGCGCTGCAGCGAGTACGCCACGTCGCTGTTGTCGCCTGCTTCCACCATGATTCCCCGGCGCACGGCTGCTACCTCGACACGCTTTGCACTCAGCTCCGCGTCTTGCGCCGCAAGGTCTTGTTGAGCAACACGCGCGCTTGTGACCGTCCTGTCATAGTCCGCGCGCGACAGGATGCCGGCTTTGAAAAGTTCCCGCCCGCGATCAAGCGAGAGCCGGGCGTATTCGAGTGAAGCTTTCCTGGAGGACGCTTTGCCTTCTGCCTCCTGGATGCCGCTCTCCAAGCGTTCGGCGAGCACCTCGGAATGCGCGCGGGCCCGCTGCGCAAGCGCGGCGCGCTGCTCCAGCAGTGCGGCTCGTTCATCGGCAATGGCCGCCGCTTGCCGGCGCGCGGCAGTGGCTTGCGCCGTGTATACCTGCTCGGCCAGGGTGTTCACGCGCGGATCGGCAAGGATTCCAAGCAGCGCACCGCCGGCCACCGCTTGTGCTTGCCGGATCGGCCCCATGGTGAATGTGCCTCGGATGGGTGCCCGCACGGTCGTGACCTTTGCCGAGATGACAGCCGCGTTCGAGCTGACGCTGTTGGCCTCCGTCATCACTGCGGCCACGGCGGCGAGCAAAGTCGCGCCGAAAAAACGGGCTTGATGTGCCTGCCCGCTTCCCGCAGAAACGTAGCGCGGGACAATACGGCAGGCTGCAAGTGTACGGCGATCTCCGGTGAAGCATTCGATTCGACTTGCATGAGTCACCCTGAAGTAAGCAGTCCGGATGCTATCGGCACTTCGCCCCAAAACGATCAGGCCTAGGAGGAAAAAAGTTCTGACCGGAACAGCCTTACGGAAAGCTGAAGGCACCAGTCCAGGAAAGGGAATACTCCTTAAGCCGAGACTTCGGGGTGCTCTCCATGACGTTCCAAGACCGCGCCCTTAACGGGACATTGATTTTAAAACTGGCAGGGAGCAGCTTTTCACGTCCAAAGCGCCTTTCACGACCTTTTTGCGCTTTTCCGAGAAACGGTCGTTTCGAAGCAAACGGCGTGCTTGAAGACCGGCACCTTCAGCGCCAGCCGAAGAAGACGTCTGCGATGGTGGAAAAGCAGCTTCGAAAAACCTGACTGGAGGTTGGGCCATCCAGCCGCGGCTTAGCAGATCTTCGTCCTCTGCGCTTCGCGGTGTGCGCCGGAAATACTGAACCGGTATGCCAGCCTGCTGCCGTTCCGCCTTGCAACTCAAGCCTGTTCGTCCCAAGCGCTGAAAAGCAGAAGGGCTATGCCGGCGAACTCGCGCGTGTTGCGCATGACCAGAACCATGCCATGGCCAATTCCTGTCATCGCGAGGATGAATTCGGTTGCGTGAAGGTGCGCCGCATCTTGCGGCCGTTCTCAACCAGATAGCGCCAGCGCAGCATCGCGTTAAGGAGAGGGCGCGCGCGGCGCGCTGGTTGCCGGTTAGCACCGTTGCGCCGCGGGCCAAAGCCTGGGCGATCTCCGGGGGAAGGCCGCCGTGGTGATACGGAGGATAAAGCGCGGCTTCGGCCGAAACGAAAAGCCAATCCCACAAATCTGCCGAGCTCGGGGTGCATCGCCTCCTCTCCAAAGCAGGAAGTGCCATAATGGACGCGCCATGAAACCGAGCTTCCTGCCGCTCCTTTGCCTGCTTCCCTCCGCCGCGCTCGCTCAGCAAACCCAGCACCGCCCGCCCGCCGTGCCGCTCATCGCCCACAATCCATACTTCGCGGTGTGGTCCGACTACGACAAGCTCACCGACGGCCCGACCCGTCATTGGACCGGCTCCCCGCAGCCTTTCGACAGCCTCGTCCGCATCGACGGTAAACCTTTTCGCATCATGGGCGGCGGCCCCCGCGAGATCCCCGCGCTCGATCAAACTGCTGTAGAAGTCCAGGCCACCCACACCACCTACACCTTCAAGGGTGCTGGCATCGAGCTCCAGCTTGCCTTTTTCACCCCCGCCTTCCCCCAGGACATGGACCTCCTGTCCCGCCCCGTCACCTATATCACCTGGACCGCCCATTCCCTCGACAGCGCTCCGCACACGGTCGACGTCCTCCTCGACGTCAGCCCGGTGATCGCCGTCAATACCCAGGAAGAGGCCGTCACCTGGGGCCGCTCGCAAACCGCCGGGCTCCAGATTCTCAACGTGGGCTCCCGCGACCAGCGCCTCCTCGACCAGCGCGGCGACAATCTCCGCGCCGACTTCGGCTATTTCCACCTTGCCGTGCCCACCGGGGAGCAGGCCTCCCTCGCCCTCCTCGGCGGCGGCCCAGGGGAGCCCGGCGCGGTCGAGCAGTTCGCAACCAAGGGCGCGCTCGACACCACCGATGCCATGGACATGCCGCTCGCCCCCAACGAAGGCGCGGCCCACCTCGACGCCGTTCTCCACCTGCGGGAGGTCACCGCCGCCCCCGTCGCCAGGCACGTCCTCGTCTCCTATACCCAGGGTTTCCCGGTCGAGTATCTCAACCAGCGCCTCCGCCCCTACTGGGAACGCAACGGCGAAACCATCCCTGCCATGCTCGACCAGGCGGAGCAGCAGTACACCACGCTCGACGCCCGCGGCCGGCAGTACGACAAGCAGCTCGACACCGATCTGACCGAGATCGGCGGCCCCAACTACGCCTACCTCGGCGACCTCGCCTACCGCGAATCGCTCGCCGCCTGCCAGGTCACCGCCGACATTGACGGCAAGCCGCTCTACTTCTGCAAGGAAGACTTTTCGAACGGATCCATCGGTACGGTCGATGTCATGTACCCGCAGTCGCCCATCCTGCTTTTTTTGAACCCGGCGCTCATGGAAGCGCAGGTCGAGCCGGTGCTGCGCTACGCGGATATGCCGCGATGGAAGTTCCCCTTTTCCCCGCATGATCTGGGCACCTGGCCGCTCGCCAACGGGCAAACCTACGGCGGCGGCGAGCTTACCGAGGACAACCAAATGCCGGTCGAAGAGTCCGGCGACATGCTCATCCTCGCCGACGCCATCGCTCAAACCGAGGGCAACGCCCGCCTGGCCGAGCGCCACTGGCCGCTGCTCACCAAGTGGGCCGATTACCTACGGAAGGAGGGTCTCGACCCCGCCAACCAGCTTTCCACCGACGATTTCGCCGGCCACCTGGCCCATAACGCCAACCTGTCCATCAAGGCCATTGACGCTATCGGCGCCTATGCCGACCTGGCCAAGCGCCTGGGCCACAACGACGTGGCCAAACAGTACCGATCGGCCGCCGAGGGTATGGTCAAGCAGTTCCTGCCCATGGCCGCCGACGGCGACCACACCAAGCTCGCCTTCGACAAGCCCGGCACCTGGAGCCAGAAGTACAACCTGGTCTGGGACACCATCCTCGGCTTCAATCTCTTTCCGCCCTCCCTCCGCGAGTCGGAGGAGCGGTTCTATCTCGCCCACGAAAACACCTATGGCGTCCCGCTCGACTCCCGCAAAACCTACACCAAGCTGGACTGGGAGCTGTGGTCCGCCACCATGGGCACGCAGCAGCAGTTTGCCCAGTTCATCGCCCCACTCGCAAAGTGGGCCGACTCCACCCCAAGCCGCGTCCCCATGACCGACTGGTATGACACCCTCACCGGCAAGCAGGAAAGCTTCCAAGCCCGCTCGGTGGTGGGGGGGATCTTCATCAAGGCACTGGCAGACGAGAAGCTCGCGAAGAAGTGGCGCGCGGAGGTTCCGGAAGCGCGGTAGGGAGCAGCGGGAGCGGCTGCTAAGGGCGCCGCAACCCTCTTCTGCTCAAGGTATAGAAAGAGCTCGATGCACCGGGAAGCCCTCTGCGCTCATCTACGCTTATGAGGACCCGCATGCAGATCCACATCCCCACTCCTTTGCGCGCCTACACCGGCCAGCAAGCCACCGTCTCCGTGGAGGCCAGCACGGTCGAGACCGCGCTCGACCGGCTCACACAGGACTACCCAGAGCTGAAGAGGCATCTGTTTTCCGACGACGGCAAGCTCCGCGCGTTCGTCAACCTGTACCTCAACGACGAGGACGTCCGCTACCTGCCTCTAAAGGAAGCGAGCGCGATCCAACCGGGGGACGCGCTTTCGATTATCCCTTCCATCGCGGGCGGGGTTTGAGGGCTGTTGTGAAGGCAGCCTGCAGCTGCGTCGCGCTCCTGTGCGCGCTCGGCATGGCAGGCTGCCACCGGGTCAAGCCTGCGGCTCGGGTGGTTGTGAATACCTATGCCGATGCAAAACACGGTGTCAGCTTCCAGTACCCTCCCCCGTGGGCGCTCACCACGCTGCCGCCATCTTCCTCGCCGTGGCCGCTCTTTTCAGCGGAGCATCCTCCTTCCGCGGTGGTTTCCGTTGGGGGAGGGGACGAGCCCACGCTGCAGGCCACCGACTTCAAGCGCGCCGAGTTTTTGTATGCCGTTCGCGCTTCCCTTCCGCCCGCGAAATGCGCGGCGCTGGCGAGCAGCGGGGGCTCCGTCGCGCAAAAGGGGCAGACCGGGGTCGACGGTATCCCATTTACCTACGCCGAAACCTCAGACTCGGGTATGGGGCATCTGCGCGATGACCGCGTCTACACCACTGCGCAGGACGGCCACTGCTATCTCTTCGACCTGGCCCTCCTCCGCTCCGGCGCGGGTGCCGCCCCCGGCGTCCGCGCCATGACCGCCGCCGAGCAGGACGGTATCGAAAACGAAATGAAACAGATTTTGGCAACCGTCAGCTTCCACCAGTGAAAGGGAATCCCATGGCTACCGCAGTTCTCGAACCCGCAGCGCTCCCTGAGCTCACCACCGACGACCTCAAGCGGTATGCCCGCCATTTGATCCTTCCGGAGGTCGGCCTTGAAGGCCAGCAGAAGCTCAAAGCCGCCCGCGTTCTCTGCGTGGGTACCGGCGGCCTGGGCGCGCCGCTCGCCTTGTATCTTGCAGCGGCCGGCATCGGCACCCTTGGCCTGGTCGACTTCGACACCGTGGACGCGAGCAACCTTCAGCGGCAGATCATCCACTCCACGCCCGACGTCGGCCGCCTCAAGGTCGACTCCGCCGCCGACAAGCTCCACGCACTCAACCCGGCTCTGACCATCGTGAAGCACAACACGATGCTGACCAGCGCCAACGCGCTCGACATCTTCCGCGACTACGACATCATCGCCGACGGAACCGATAACTTCCAAACCCGCTACCTGGTCAACGATGCCTGCGTCCTCACGGGCAAGCCGAACGCCTATGGGTCCATCTTCCGCTTCGAAGGCCAGTGCTCTGTCTTTGCGACGCAAGAAGGCCCCTGCTACCGCTGCCTCTACCCCGAGCCGCCCCCGCCGGGCCTGGTGCCCTCCTGCGCCGAGGGCGGCGTCCTCGGTATCCTTCCCGGCCTTGTCGGCGTGCTCCAGGCCACGGAAGTGATCAAGCTCATTCTCGGCATCGGCGAGCCGCTGGTCGGCCGCCTCCTGCTTGTCGACGCGCTTTCCACCAAGTTCCGCGAACTCAAGCTCCGCAAAAATCCAGAGTGCCCCGTCTGCGGCCCCAACCCCACAGTCACCGAGCTCATTGATTACAACCAGTTCTGCGGCGTCGCCGGCGCACAGGAGTCCACCACCGAGGCCCAAGTCAAAGGAGCTCCGTTGCCAACCCAAAATGGAATCGAACAGATCCCCGTTCAGGAGTTGAAGCGCCGCCGCGATGCGGGTGAAGACCCTTATGTCCTCGACGTCCGCGAGCCTTGGGAGTACCGGATCGCTAACCTGGACGGCCGGCTCATCCCGCTCGACCAGCTCCCCAACCGCGCAGGCGAGCTCCCCCGCGACCGGACCATCGTAACCCAGTGCAAATCCGGTGCCCGGAGCCAAAAAGCTGCCGAGTTCCTTAAGCAACAAGGCTTCCAGGTCGAAAACCTGGCTGGAGGCGTCATCGCCTGGGCCAACGAAATCGACCCGAGCGTGCCGAAGTACTAGCTTTGCGGACCGCGGGCCGCGCGGGAAGGAGACTTCGGGGTGGATCTGCGGAGCAGAGCTTTTCACGCCAAACGGCATGTCCTGGAGTTCTTTGAGGACCAGTGGTTCGACCGGACCCGGCGGGTTCGCACCTCCGGCGATGTTTCCCTACAACGGGCCGGCGTCGCGCCCGGGGCTGAGCGCGACAGCGAACATTATGTCCCCGCTCGGCCCGCGCATATCCGGGAAGCTCTCCAGGATGTGCCCATCCGCGACCTATCCCCCTACAGCTACATCGACCTCGGATCGGGCAAAGGCCGTACCTTGTTTGTGGCCGCTGAGTTTCCGTTCCGGCGCATCACCGGGGTTGAGCTATCAGCAGTGCTGCATCGGCAGGCTTGCGCCAACATCGAAAGCTTTCGGTACGGAAAGAAAGGCACTCGCCCCATCCAGTCCATCTGTGCCGACGCAGTGGAATTTGCGTTTCCCCAAGAACCGCTGGTGCTTTACCTCTTCAATCCCTTCGGGCGTTCCACAATGCAGCGGGTTCTCAACACCCTCCAAGCTTCGCTCGAAAGTAAACCTCGCCATGTGGTTGTTGTGCTACTATGGCCGCGTTGCGGTGATCAGGTGGAGCGCATTCATGGAATGTGCCTGGTGTGCACCGCTCCCCATCATCAAATTTTTGAAGTGAATGCTATTACCGAACAAACACAAAGCCACCGCGCGCTCCCCTGTTAGCCTGTGCGGGTGAGCCCTGAAGCCCAGCTTCTCAAAGCCCCGCACGAAACACCACACAATCCGCAAGCCGAGCACGACGCGATAACCCTGACAAGCCTCCGGGGTCCGCTGCGGCTCAAGCTCGCCTCCGCGCTCGTCACCTTTCATGCGCTCGCGATCGCTGCACTCTTCTTTGCAAGCTGGTCCGCGCTTGCAATCTCTGCCGTACTTTGGGTAGTTGCACAGAACATCGGCATCGGCATGAGCTATCACCGCCAGCTCACCCATCGGGGCTATCTCACGCCCAAGTGGGTTGAGTACGCGATGGCTTTCTGCGCCACCCTCGCGCTTGAAGGCGGCCCGCTCTTCTGGGTAGCGGTCCACCGGCTCCATCACCAGCTCACCGATAAACCGGGCGACCCCCACTCCCCGCGCGATGGGGCCTGGTGGTCCCACCTGGGCTGGATGCTCTACGGCCCCCTCCATAACCACGACCCGCTGCTTGCCCGCTACGTCCCGGACCTCGCCCGGCAGCCTTTCTACCGAGGCCTGAGCCGCTTTCACTACATCCCCACACTCGTTCTCGGCTTTGTTCTTCTGTTTGCCGGGACGGCTGTGGGCGGCCTTATCCTAGGTGTTTCCTGGGTGCTTTGGGCCGTTTTTCTGCGCATTGTTCTCGGTCTCCACGTCACCTGGGCGGTGAACTCCGCGACGCACATGTGGGGCTCGCGCCGGTTCCAAACCCGCGACGACTCCCGCAACAACTGGTGGGTTGCCCTGCTGTCCGGCGGCGAGGGCTGGCACAACAACCACCATGCCCACCCTGTCTCCGCCCGCCATGGCATGGCCTGGTACGAGCTGGACGTGAACTACTGGGGTATCCGCTTGTTGGGGTTTTTAGGACTTGCGCGCCAAATCAAGGTTCAAAATGCCGGCCCCCGCAAAACGCGGGCAGCACGCACCTTGCACGGGTAACTTTCATCACAGCGCCTTCGCTTTGTGCATAGTTATCCTAGTAGTTTTAATAGGTTTTCCTGGTAAGCCCTCTCTTGGTTTAAGGCACTCACACCGGTCTGGTTGAGCACGCTCTCCCGAACCAGATCTGCAGACAGCTTCCCATAGTCGGCTGCTTGAATGGCGTCCTGCGCAGCTGAAAGATTGATCCTCTCCGTATCGGCTACGTTTGCCGCTGCCTGAAGTTTGTTGATCTCCGCGCCGAGATAAGCCCGCTGCGCGGCTACGGCGGCGATCGCCATGTAGGTGTAATTCACTTCAATGCCCGCGAAACCGCCGACATTGTAACTGACGTGAGTACCGTTTGAAGAATAGAGAACCTGGCCGGTTCCTCCCTCCCCGGAGAAATCACCAATACTTGACTCATTAAGTTCCGAGATGCGGATTGTCTCAACCGAAGTGCCGTTTCCCGTCCCGTCGCTGGTCAAAATAGAAGTCACATTCTGACCCGCTATGCCTGAACCTGCGCCGAAAACCTGTTTGCCATTGAAAGTGGTATGTGTCCCGATGCTGTCGATTTCAGCAATGAGCCTATCGTATTCGGCTCCGTTCGCCAGATATTGAGCGCTGGTTAATGACGAGGTGTAAGCTTCTACTGCAATCGTTTCAATGCGGTTCAGAATCTGTGTTACCTGAGCCAGCGCACCATCCGCAGTCTGCAACAGATTGATCCCTTGCTGCGCATTGAGCGTAGATTGCTCGAGAGCCGCGACGTTCGCGGCCAAACTGTCCGAGATAGACAAGCCCGCGGCATCGTCTACTCCCGAGTTGATCCGCGATCCCGTTGCAAGCTCACTTAAGGTTTTTCGCGCGTCAGCCTGGTTCCGGCCCAGTCCACTCTGGATTTCACCAAGTATGCCGCTTCCTGAAATCGACAGAAACATAGCTGTCCTTGATAAAACCACCGCAGGCCATAGCGCCCAGAATTGCGGCTGTGCCCTTATCGGCAAAGAAAGCTAAACTGTTCAGGGTTAACGCGCATTTTCACCGGAACACACAGCTAATCTCCACTTTATGCACGAAAGTGATCTCCGGCGCGAGCCGAAGTGGTCCTCCTTACGCGACGGTGTGCGCGTCCGCCCAAGCCTGCTGCAACTTCGCCGCAGCTTCCGCCGCAGGCACCCGATCCGCCTGCCCCGTCTGCTCCCGCCGCCGCTCTTCACGCGCCCCAATCCAAACCAGTACGCCCAGCATCGCCATGAGCACCCCAAGAACCGCAAGCAAAATCTTCATCCCCACCTCGTCTAGAAAAATGTAAAAGCCGTACTGGGAGCAAACGACTCCCCATACGGCTTTATCACATCGGCAAGCGTAAACACTAGCCCTTGTGCGAACCCACCAGCTCCTTAGCCTTCCCAAGCAGCCCGTTTACCGTTGTCTTGGCCTGTTCCTTTTGCCCAAATGTGTCGGGTCGGCCATAGCCAAGGTTCGGCTCCTCGCCCAAGGGACGCGCAATAAACGTAGAGAATTTGCCATGCCCGTCCGGCGCGGTGCCCGTCGTCCACGGCTGGTCGGCCTGGTTGCCAACGCCCTCGGTTGCCGTGATGAAGAAGTTGTAGTTGTAGTCCTGGTTTTCCTGCGATTGCGGGAAGCTGTTCGGGATCGGGAGGTGTTCCGGCCCCAGCTCTTCCAGCACAGCCAGCCATTGCTGCTGGTGCATGGTGTCGCGCGCGATCATAAATGAAAGCATGTCCTTCATGCCTGGATCGTCGGTCGCGTTGTACAGCCGTACCGCAAGCGCCCGGCCCGTGGACTCCGCCGCCACATTGCAGTACATATCCGCCGCGATGTTGCCGCTGGCGTAAATGTGAGACATGTTGAACGGCACGCCATCCGAGTTCACCGGCAACGCCGCCAAGCCCGTTGAAAGAATGTGCCGGGGATTCATCCCGCCCATCACGGCGGCCACCGCGCCATCCTTGGCCCCTTCTTCCTGGAACGACACCGGGGCCTTTTCCAGGTTCAGCGCAACAGCGGTCGCGAGCATTTCAATGTGCGAAATCTCTTCCGTCGCCGTGTTCAACAACATATCGCGATATTTAACCGGCCCGCGCGAACCCCAGGCCTGGAAAAAGTACTGCATCGCCACGCGGATCTCGCCTTCGATCCCGCCGATCGCCTGCTGCAGAAACTTGGCGAACAAAGGATTCGGCTTTTCAACGCGCACGGGGTACTGCAGCTTCTTATCTGTGTAGTACATAGTCGTAAGAACTCCAATCGGGAATCCCGCCCTGCGCTCCGAAGCGCTAAGCCACGGGTTTACCAAGTGAGAACTAAACCCCTTCGCCGGAGTTGTCCTAGAGTGAACCTTTTTTGGTTCCTATTGATCCTGCTACGCAGTCTGAAGTGAGGAAGCAACCGGCAGCCCGCGCACGAAAGCCCGTACAATAGCCGCGACCCCGGAGGAGCCACTACCCGCATGTCCCGCCTTGTATCGCTCGCTCTCCTTACCGCATTAGTTTCCAGCCCAGCCATTGCCCAAGAAGTCCTCCCCGAACAGGTCACCCTCGACCTTCGCGCCCCCGGCACGCCGTTTCCCCACTTTTGGGAGCAGATGTTCGGCTCCGGCCGGGCGGTTCTAGCCCTCCGTGCCGACTACCGGCAAGACCTCGCGCAGGTCAAACTCGCCACGGGTTTCAAGTACATCCGATTCCACGCCGTGCTCGACCACGACATGGGCGTCTACACCGAGGACAAGCAAGGGAATCCCGTTTACAACTGGAGCTACGTCGACCAGGTTTACGACGGCCTCCTTGCCCAGGGCGTGCGCCCCTATGTCGAGATCAGCTTTATGCCCCGCAAGCTTGCCGCGCATCCAGAAGCTGTCCACCCTTTTTGGTACAAGCAGATCACCTCGCCCCCGGCCAACTATGCGAAGTGGAATGCCCTGATCACCGCCTTTGCGCAGCACCTGATTGCGCGCTACGGCCTGGACGAGGTCGGGAGTTGGTACTTCGAGGTGTGGAACGAGCCCAATATCGACTTTTGGACCGGCGTCCCGAAGCAGGCCACCTACTTTGAGCTCTACGACAACACCGCGCGCGCGCTCAAGGCCGTGAACCCGCGCCTCCGCGTAGGCGGCCCCGCCACCGCCCAGGCCGCATGGGTTGGCGACATGATCGCCCACGCTGCGCAAGATCATGTCCCGCTCGACTTTGTCTCCACCCACGTGTACGGCAATGACGTGGTGAATGACGTTTTCCCCAAAGCCCAGTACCCCCAACAGCCGACAGTCGCCCCGCACCAGATGGTCCCCGCCGCCGTGCGCAAAGTCCACGAGCAGATCGTCCACTCCGCGATGCCGCAGCTTCCGCTTATCTGGTCCGAATTCAACGCCACCTATGCCAACGAGCAGCTCATCACCGACTCGGTCTACATGGGCCCCTGGATGGCTGATACAATTCGCCAGTGCGACGGCCTGGTCCAGAGCATGAGCTACTGGGACTTTTCCGACGTCTTCGAAGAGCAGGGCGTGATCAAGACCCCCTTCTACGGCGGCTATGGCCTCATCGCCGAGCGCGATATCCCCAAGCCCGCATTCCTCGCTTTCCAGCTCCTCCATACCCTCGGCGACACCCGGCTCCCCACGCCTGCGAAAGACCTCCTCGTGACCCGCCGCGCCGATGGGACCCTGGTCGTTGCCGCCTGGGACCTGGCTGAGCCCCCGGGCACAAAGGTAGCCGACACCCGGATCACCCTCACGCTCCCCGGCCTTGCCGCGTCTGCAACCGCTACTGTCCGCCGCGTCGACCACGAGCACGGCGACACCCTTGACGCTTGGAAGCAGCTGGGCGCCCCCGCTTACCCATCGCTCGAGCAGATCGCCCAGCTCAAGAAGGTGGGCACCCTCGGCGAGCCCGAACCGGTTCCGATTCAAAACGGCAAGCTCACGCTCCACATCCCGTCCAGCGGCCTTGCTGTGGTGGTGATTCACCCAAGGTGAAGGATCATTCCTCTAAAAAGGAAGGTAAGTGCAAGCAAACCCCACCTTTCACTTTCCCGTTTTCCGGCGCAACTTCCGGCAGCAGGTCGCGTTGATATCCGCAGAGAGTAGTTGAGCAGCTTCCGCCTACCTTAAGGAGTAAGACATGCGATTGAATCTTTCCGCCCTCGCCCTCAGCACTGTATTAGCCGTTGGATTTTCTTCCAGCGCCCTGCTGGCTCAGGACCAGAACCAGACCGGCGCGACCACGACACAGGCACCTAACGCAGCTATGGGCCACCACCACGCTGCCAACCCGCAGCGCCAAGCCAAGCGCATGGCGAAAAAGCTGAACCTGAGCCCGGATCAGCAGTCCAAGCTCGAACCTATCCTCGCCGACCGCGACCAGCAGATGCAGGCCGTGCGTGCCGACGCTTCCATGTCCGCCCCGGACCGGCACGCAAAGGTAAAGAGCATTCGCCAGGATACCAACGGTAAGATCGAAGCCGTTCTGAACGACCAACAAAAACAGCAGTACGAGCAGATGAAGCAGAACCGCCGGGAGAAGAAGCAGGGCAGCGGCGTGACATCGTAGCTTGCAGGTAAGTGAGAACCGGTAGCGGCGCTCCGAAAGAAACACTTCCAGGACCGCCGCTTCGGCTTGTGCGCCTCCGTCTTACCAATTCCCGAAGGCAGTGCTTGCACGCGTACTTATAACTGGCAGTGATGCATGAGCACCCGTTTCTACGCGGGTGCCGCAACTCCAAAAAAAACCGCAGGTTGCCACTTAGGCCAAATCGTTCCCGCAATGCTGAACCTGCTCCCTCCAGATGCATAAGGAGATCTCTTAATGTACGGACCTATGAAGTATGTCGCCCTCTTCGCCGCCCTAACAGTCATGCCCGCACCCATGCTCCTCGCTCAAACCACCAATCACCAGCGCCACACCATCAATGACCGGCGCCACGACGAACAAGGACGCATTCAGCAGGGCGAAGCTTCCGGCCAGATCACCCGCGGCGGTGCGGCAAAGCTCGAAGCCCGCCAGCACGCGATCCACAGCCAGGAGCGGGCGGATCGCGCCGCAAACGGCGGCCGCCTCACCGCGCAGGACCGTCACCAGCTCGCCCACGAACAGAACCGCCAGTCGGAGCGCGTGTACCGCGACAAGCATAACGCCGTAACGCAGCCCGGCGTTCCCCCGCGATAGTTCTTATCTCCGGGTTCGTTGCAAACACCACAACGCCCCACGTCTCGTTCTTGAGGCGTGGGGCTTTCATTGCAGATTTGCCTTCGAATTGCCGGAACTCTGGAGCGAGTACCGACAGAGCTTAATGGCCCGCATTGCGCGCTAACTTCACCCGCGCCGAGTCCAGCTTCTTTTGCAGCCGCGTACCCTCACCGGGCTCCGCGTCGCCGGGGTCGGTTTTCGCATAAAGCCGGAGGCTTTCCTCCCATTGCGAGGCGGCTTGCTTGAGCCGGTCTGTTTTCTCGTAAAGGTCGCCCAGGTGCTCGTGGACGGTGGGGTCCTGCTCGCTGCGCTGGGTGGCTTTCAGCAGATTGTTCTCAGCCAAGGCGTATTGGCCGAGTTTGAAATAAGCCCAACCGAGCGAATCTAAGTTCGCATAGTTCTGCGGGTCGAGCTTCACCGCTTTCTGAATCATGGCGAGCGCGTCGTTCAACCGCACGCCGCGGTCGGCGAGCAGATAGCCGTAGTTATTCAGGACCGTGCTGTTATTGGGGTCGAGCGCGAGCGCTTTCTGGTAATCGGCATCGGCCGCGTCGAAATGTTTCTGGCGGTCCTCCACGACGGCGCGCTCGACATCTACGCCGACCTTCTGGTCATTAGTCGTGCTTAACTGCTCGGCTTTATCTAAGACCTCGCCGGCTTCCTTCCACTTTTTCGCATGGAGGTCGATCTGCGCGAGGCCCATGTACACGTCCCGGTCCTGGGGTGTGTTGTTCAGCAAGCCTTTTGCCATCGCGACACCCTCGTCGTACTTACCGGAGGAAGCGAGCTGGTTCGCGAGCGCAAGCTTAAGGCCGCGGTTCTTGGGGAACTTAGACACGGCCTGCTGGAGGAGCTGCGTGGCTCGATCGTACTGGTGCGCCTCGCGGAGGGCGTCTACCTCCGAAGCGTAGGCGCTCAGGGTGTATTCATCGCCAAGCGGGATAAGTTTGTTGTAAGCCGCGATAGCATCGTCGGTGCGGCTCTCGTCCTGATACACGTTCGCTAGGTGGTCGACAAATAACGCGTAGTTATTCTTCTCGGCGGGCGAGTAATCGCCGGTCGAGTGCTCCGAGTCGGCAACCATTTTGGTGAGAAGCCGCTCGGCGTCGGGATACTGGCCCATCTGCTCGTAGACAAGCGCCTCGTTGTAGCGGATTTCGAGCGAGTCGGAAGCGAGCGGGGCGGCTTTTTTCAGGTTGGCCAGCGCCTCGTCCAGGCGACCGCTTTTGCGCTCGATCTCGGCCGCGTGCAGGTAGGCGTTCGCGTCTGACGGATCGCCGTCAATCACATCGTTGTAGGCGGCGAGCGCGGCCTTGTCCTGCCCGTCGCGATGGAGCGCGTCCGCAAGCGAGCGCTCCACGTCGAGGTTGTCGGGCTCGAGCGCAATCGATTTTTGGTACGCGGCGATGGCGTGCTTGGTTTCCTTCAGCTGATCGTAGCTCGCTCCCAGGGCGTACTCGGTTTTCGCGGTTTGGTCGGCGTCGGGCAGCGCGCACAGGACCTGGACCGCACCGCGGAGGTTGCCCTGCTCGGTGTCGATCCGGGCCATGTTGAGCACAACCTCTTCCGAATGCGGATTGATCTTTTGCGCGGCGGCGAACTGCTCCTGCGCGTGGGCGGAGTCCTTTGCAAAGGAGTACAGCTGGCCCAGGAGGAGATGATCCTCGATATTATTCGGCTCGAGCTGAACGATGCGGGTGTACTCCCCAATCGCGAGCTGGAGCATGTCCTTGTTGGAGCCGCTTTGGGCGTCGCCCAAGGAGCGGAGGTAAATGCGTCCCAGCAGCTTGTGGGCATCGAGCGAATTAGGGTCGCGGGCGATCTCGGCCTGCGCCGCGCCGATAGCTTCCTTGACGCGGCCAGTCCGAAAGTACAGCTCGGCCAGTTCATTGCTCAGGACCGGCGAGTCCGGGTCTGCGGCGAGGGCGGCTTTATACTCGTCCACGGCCTGATTTGCGAGCTCGGGTTTGCCGCCCTGGATAGCCTGCTCTTCGTACAGGTGCGCGAGCATGGAATGGTAGTAGGCGTCCGCCTTTCCCGATGCCGCAGCCGAGGTGCTGTTCCCGCCGGGTGTGCCTTGCGCGAACGCCGGAAAAGCGAGGAGGAAAGAGGCAAAGGCAAGGAGCGCTGTGCGGGAATGGGTCGGAGTCATGGGCGTGCGGCGCGCGGCCTTTCAGCCGCCGGGTCGCGGGCAGCTTTCTGATCTAGACGATTGTAAACGGCCTTTGGATGCGGCTGGCGCGGAACTGTGTTAAGGAGCGTCAAGCGCCGCCGCCTCCATGCTATGGATCAGTGGCGGAAGTGGCGCGTCCCCGTAAAGACCATGGCGAGCCCCAGACGGTCGGCCGCGGCAATGACATCGGCGTCACGCACGGAGCCGCCCGGCTGGACAATGGCGGTCGCCCCAGCCTCGGCCACCACTTCGAGCCCGTCTGGAAACGGGAAAAATGCGTCGGAAGCGGCTACCGTGCCGGCGAGCGGCAGGGCGGCTTTTTGCGCGCCGAAGCGGGCCGCATCCACCCGGCTCATCTGGCCCGCGCCGATGCCCGCGGTTTGCCCATCGCGGGCGTACACGATCGCGTTGGACTTGACGTGCTTGCACACGCGCCATGCAAACAGAAGGGCGCGCTCTTCCTCCGGCGTAGGCGTGCGCGCGGTCACCACCTGGAGATCGGCGGCGGTCGCGGCGGCACGGTCAGCCTCCTGCAGGAGCAAGCCGCCCGAAATGTGCTTGATGACCTGCGCTCCCGCGGCGTGCTCGATCTCGAGCAGCCGGAGATTCTTTTTCGCCGCGAAACGCTCGCGCGCGCCCGGCGTGTAAGCCGGGGCGGCAATGGCTTCGACAAACAGCTTTGCGATCTCCTCCGCCGCGGCTTCGTCCACCTCGCGGTTCACGCCGATCACGCTACCAAAAGCGGAAACGGGGTCGGCGGCGAGCGCTTTTTGGTATGCCTCCAGCACAGTGGCACCGGTAGCCGCGCCGCATGGGTTGGTGTGCTTGATGATGGCCACCATGGCGGGGCCCTGCGGATCGGCAAACTCCTGCAACAGCTCCCAGCAGGCGTCCAGGTCGACATAGTTGTTGTAGGAAAGCTCCTTGCCCTGGAGCTGCAGCGCCCCCCCAACCCCGCGTTTGCTCCCGTCCGCGTAAAGCGCGGCCTGCTGGTGCGGGTTTTCTCCGTAGCGCAGCGCGGCGGCGCGGGGCAGCACAATGCGCAGCGTTTGGGGCAGCTCCCGCGTGGTCTCACTGCGAAAAGGCTCGGCTGCGGAAGGGGGGTCGGGCAGGCGGTCAAGCGCGTTTGCGATCGCGACGTCGTAAGCCGCGGTGGTCGAAAAGGCCTGCCGGGCAAGCCGCCAGCGGGTTTCCCGGCTGAGTTGGCCCCCGTTCCCATCGAGCTCGTTCGCCACGCGCTCATATTCCGAGGGATTGGACACCACCGCGACATCCTCAAAGTTCTTCGCGGCGGAGCGAAGCATGGACGGGCCACCGATGTCGATATTCTCGATCAGGTCGGAGAAGGGGACCCCCTCACGGGCAGCCGTCTTTTCAAACGCATACAGGTTGACCACGACCATATCGATTGGCTCAATCCCGTGCTCCTCCACGGCCTGCCGGTGCGCGGAGTCGGAACGGATGTGGAGTATGCCGCCGTGGACCTTGGGATGGAGCGTTTTGACACGCCCATCCAGCATTTCGGGAAAGCCGGTGAGGTCGTCGATGTCGCGGACCGGGAGCCCAGCCTCTCGAAGAGCGCGGGCAGTGCCGCCGGTAGAGATGAGTTCGACCGCGTGGGCCGCAAGCGCACGCGCGAACGGGAGCAGGCCGTTCTTGTCTGTAACGCTTAGCAAAGCCCGCCGTACCGGCTTCCACTCGCTTCCGTTCATATGTGCCCTCACCTCCGCCAGTCGTGCTCACTTCGATTGTACGAAGGACGCAGGGCGGAAAAAAACTCCAACGTAATTTGCCGGGCGGCGCACGCGCGTCTACGGTAGAACCATGCGGGAGCCAAACGGGACTGGGCAGGGGGGCGCGGGCGATCCACCGTACAGCGCAGATGTTGCCGAAGTGCTTGCCCCGGCGGCAACCGAGCCCGCACGGGAGATTGAGTCTCGCCGCGGCGGCGGCATGTCGAAGAGCTGGGCGTCTGCGCCCGCGACCTACACCCTGCTCGGGATCAACTGCGCGGTCTTTCTCGGGATGTGCCTCACGGGCGCATCATTCCTGTCGCCCGGGCCGGAGCAGCTGCTGCGCTGGGGAGCGGACTTTGGGCCATTCGTGCTGGCTTTAGGGCAGTGGTGGCGGCTGGTCACAGCCATGTTCGTCCATGTAGGGGTGCTCCACATCGGTACGAATATGTGGTGCTTATGGAACCTGGGCCTGCTCGGCGAGCCGCTGCTGGGGGGCCCTGGGCTTGTCGCGGCTTACCTGCTGACCGGCTTCGCGGGCAATCTGCTGAGCATCGCCGTGCATCCCGGTCTGGCCCACGGCGGGGCGAACGCCGCCATCGGGGCGGGGGCTTCCGGGGCGGTCTTCGGCCTCGCCGGCGTGCTCATCGTCCTGCTCAACTCTCCCCTGCTGCCCTTGCCGCCCGCCGACCGCAAGGCGCTCAGGAAAAACGTGATCTGGTTCGCGGTGCTGAACTTCGTGCTGGGCGCGGGAGTGGACGCGGGGCACTTTTCGCTGCAGATCGACAACATGGCGCACCTGGGAGGGTTCCTTGCCGGGCTGCTCCTGGCGCTTCCCCTGGTCCCGCGCGTGGGCGCGCCCCCGGCCCTGTTCCGGCGGAGACGCACCCTGGCTGTCTTTGGCGAGGCCTTGCTGCTTCTCCTACTGTGCGTTGCGGTCCGGGCGTTTTATCAACCTCTGATTCAAGCGGTCTAAACCGGTACCGGCGCGGGGGCGGCCGCGAACTTCTTGACCATCGCGAGCAGCAGCTTCTTGTCGCTATCGTTCAGGGCCGAAGAGTAGCGGCGGATCTGGGTCAGGAACCGGAGCTCCTCGTCCGTAATCTTCTGGGTAGGAAGGTCGCGCGCCCCGTCCGCGTCGGAAAAAAAGTGCGCAAGCGGCATATCAAGAGCCCCCGCGATTTTTGTCAGTGTTTCGAGCGACGGCACGGTATGACCGTTTTCCACTCGGGACAGGTAGCAGCGCAGGAGGCCGGTTCGCTTTTCGATGTCACCCTGCGAAAGCCCGCGCTGAAGGCGGAAGTCACGGATCGTTTCCCCGATTTTCATCCTTTAGAAGAATTCACTCTTTTCCATCAACTCAAACCGCGGGAAAAGCTGCGCTTTGGTGACTGTAGAGTTAACACCCGGAGCACCCCCACGTCGATAAAAAAATGCTTTGGCTGTGTCCGGTGCAAAACGGACGGGATTGGGATACAGGTTTACAGGCTTTGGAAAAGTTCCCGTCCGGGAGGGCGGCGTTCGCTCTGGAAATAGTTCCATGGGAGCAAACAAATACCCTCAGCCGGCCCGCCGACGCTTGGAAGGGGCCTTGGCGGCCGCTTTTCCCGCAGCGGGCCGCTTCTTCGCAGGCTGCTCGGCAGCGATCGCCGGCTGTTCTGCCGGAATGGGCTTGCCCCCTTTTTGCGCTAACGAAGCCCGGAGAGCGTCCATCAGGTTGATAACCGGAGCCATGGGCTTCGGCTTCTTCGGCGGTTCAGGGCCTGCGTCGCCCTGCGCTTTCTGCTCGATCAGCGCTTCCACGCGCTCCTGATAAACGTTGTGAAAGGCGTCGGGGTGGAAGGGCGCCCGGAGCGCACCCATGAACTGCTCGGCGAGTTTGACCTCGGCATCCTGCATTTCGAGGGGTGCCTGGTCGCCATACTCGGGAATCTCGCGAACCTCTTCCGGGTAATACAAGGTATGGAGAATGAGGCCGTGCTCGTACGGGCGGATGAGGACCACCTGCTCGCGCTGGTGCAGGGTGAGCTTGGCGATGGCTCCGAGCTTCATCTTGCCCATGGCTTCCATCATCAGTGAGTACGCCCTGCGCCCGGGCTCTTCGGCGACGGTGTAGTAGGAGGTCTCGTAATAGATAGGGTCTACCTCGTCGAGCGAAACGAACTGCTGGATAGCCATGGTTTCGCTTGACTCGGCTTCAAGCGACTTGAGCTCGTCCGGGCGGATCAGGACAAAGGTCCCATCGCCGGTGGGGTAGCCTTTTTCGATCTCATCGCGAGGAACGACGACATTTTCGAGCGGGCAGATGAGCTGCTGCTTGAGCCGGGTACCGCAGGTTTTGTGGATTTGGTTGAAGCCGATGTGCTCTTCCCGCGCGGCCACGTACATGCGCACCGGCACGGAGATCAACCCAAAGGAGATATAGCCCTTCCATACTGTCGACGCCATTTCTCGCTCCTTTTTCCCGGGTGTTCAGATGACGGCCGTACCGGGCCGGTTACCTCGGAGCACCTCGCGCGGGAACAAAGGTACAGTAGAAAAGGATAGGAAACGAACAAGTGCCTGGTTTGGAGCAAAGCCTTTCAGGGGAGGAGCGGCGGGAACGGCAGCGCTTGTACCTGCGCGATACCGCCGCGCTCAGCACGCTGCTCGGCATCGCCGTTGCGCTCTCGTTTATGACCTATCTGCTGTTTCACTCTTTTTCCGAGCACCGACACATGCTGCAAGCGCGCTGGCGCGCGCGGGGCGAGGCGGCGCTGGCGGCGGAACGGCCCTTGGCCGCCATCAACGATCTCCGCTCGGCCCTTGCCTACGCTCCCGGCGACCGCAGCTTGCAGGTGGAGCTGGCGACCGCGCTGGCAGCCGCGGGCCGGGAGCGCGAAGCCCAGGTGTACTTCACCACGCTGCTTGAAGCCGAGCCGGGCAGCGGCATCATCAATCTGCAGCTGGCGCGCTTGGCCGTCAAAGCTGGAAATGTGCAGACAGCGGTGGACTATTACGAGGCAGCCATCGACGGCACCTGGAACGGCGACGCGTTTACGCGGCGGCGCGATATCCGTCTGGAGCTGGCGCGCTACTTTGTAGCGCAGCAGCGCGACGCAGAAGCGCGCGAAATCCTTCTGATCACCTCCGGCAACGGACCGGAAAACTTCCCGCTGCAGTTAGAAGTAGGCGGGCTGCTGGACCAGGCCGGGGGTGCTGCCGATGCGCTGGAAGTCTACAAAAAAGCCGCCGGCCACAAGCCCACGCGCCTGCTGGGCCTGGAAGGCGAAGGGCATGTCGCTTCAGGATTGGGCCGCTTTGCCCTGGCCCGAAAGCTTCTCGCGCAGGCGACTGCCGATTCGGGCTTTGGGAAGCAGCCGGCGGGTGTGCGCGCCGCGGCAGAACGCGAGTTGAACACCGCGCAAGCGGTTCTGGCTTTGTTTCCAGGTGAAAATCTGCCCGATGCGGAACGTGCGCGCCGCATCGCGCACCTTGCCGACTTGGCTGAAGCGCGCCTGCTTGGCTGCCCAGCTGCGGCGGCCCCAGCCCCCGGCGCGGCAACCGCCCCC
>CBDCLB010000006.1:0-220000 GCA_965218545.1 Acidobacteriaceae bacterium
ACCGGTCCGAGTGGTCGTTGATGGTCTGCTCACTTTGGCCGCCAAAGGTTTGGTTGCCCTGCACCTGCACCTGCGGTGTTCCGATTGCGGGTGTTTGTGAAGAGCGCCCGTAGATCGCTCGGACGTGGAACTCCGAGATCACCCGCGGCCCAAACACCTGCGTGTCGCTCAGCTGGATCTGGTTTTCGCTCGAGGTGCTGTTGTAGGCCTGCGAGGTGAGCGAAAACTGGCCCACTCCCTGGTTATTCTGCACGTTGCGCTCGAACTCGTAGCGCAGGCTCAGGGTGTTGTTTTTAGTCAGCGCGACGTCTATGCGCGGGCTCACATTGGTGCGGCTTTCCGGGGTGTTCAGGGCATTGTGGAAGAGCACGGCGTAGCCATCGGTCGTGTAATCCGCGAGGTTGGCATAGTTGCCCGCGGCGAAGTCGCCGTTGATCTCGCCCAGCAGACGGTACGCGGTCACGATGGAGTCGTCGCCGATAGTGCGGTGCTGCGCGCTGACAAAGAACGACGCGTTCTTGTTGATGGGCCCGCTCACTGTGCCTTCGTACTGGTAGCTGTCGTAGTCGGGCAGGTTTTTGGTAAAGGGATTGCCGGTATTCAGCTGCCGGGCGTTGCCCTGCCCGTAGAACTCGCCGTGGAGCTTGTCGGTGCCGGGCTTGGTGAAGATCTCGACGCGTCCGAAGCCGATCTTATCGAACTGCGCGCCGTAGGGGTTCTGGTTCACGCGAATCTCGCGGATCGCCGACTTGGGCGGCAGCTGGCCGCCGGTGAAGCCGTCAATGTAAACCTGGCCGCCTGTGGGCCCGGCGGCGGGGCCTGCGAGCGCCGTGAGCTCGTTTGAGAGCTCGTCAGGATCGTCCGAAAGTGCGTCCAGGTCCTTGCCCTTGATCGTGACCGAGTTTGCGTTGGCGTCGGGGTCAACCGAGACCGTGGGCGTGCCGGCATTGACCTGAACATTTTGCTGCTGCACCTGGATGAGCAGCGTGGCGTTCAGCAGTTTATTTGCGCCCGGCGCGACCGTGACCGCGCGCGTGCTCGACGGGCCGAACCCCGTGGCCGTGACCAGGACCACATACCTCCCGGCCGGCACGCCGGTCACGGAATAGCTGCCGTCGGGCCCGGAAACGCCAGTCGCGACCGTGTGGCCCTGCGCGTCGGTGACCGCGACGGTCGCGTTGGGGATCACGGCACCGGATGGATCGCTTACCTGTCCATGGAGTGAGCCCGCAGCCGCGGTTTGGCTTGCGGGTGTGCCTGCCTGCGCGTGCAGGAGCGGAGCGGGGAGGAGGGCGAACAGCAGAACGAGGGCGGGGCGGCTTGGGTTCACGGGGCTCCAAGGGTGTCGGGTGAACGGCGGAGGGAGCGCGGGCGCTCCCAGGCACTACTGCTGCGGCGCGGCTTCGCTCCCTTCGCCGCCGCCCAGGTCCCAAGAGGCGGAGAAGACCCCGGCTGCGGCTTCGGGTGAGGCGGTGAGCAGGGGCTCGACTCCGGCGAGCACGGTGATGGCTGTGGGCTCGGACGCGCCCGGGCCGCTGGCGACGACCATCACGGCCTCGCCCTTGTGGAGGTTGGCCAGGGTGGTCGTGGGCGCGTGTTCAAGCAGGTTGCTTGCGCCGCCGCCCCGCCTGTGTTCGCTGTCGGCGGGCTCACCACTGGGTTGTTGGGGTTGGCCCTTTCCGCGCTGGGCGAGCCGGGAAGCCAGCTCGGGCGGCAGCCGGCGCAGCTGGGTCGCCGGGGTCAGGTGCAGGGTTTCCGGCTTTTTGGTCTGGAGATTGGTGAGCGTCAGCGTGTTTGCGGTTGGGTCTGCATTGAGCACCACACCGGCCACGTTCCGGAAGGAGCCGACGATGATCTCCTCAGCCGTGATCACCTCTGCGGCCCGTTCGCCGCGCGCGCGCAGCTGGTCGCCGGGGTGGATGTCGGCAAAGCTGCCCTTCGTTGCGTCGGCAAAGGAGGTGGACGCAGGCGCGTAGCGGCGCACCACCGTGGCGGGCGTCCGATGCACGACCTCAGGTGGCGCGCCGCCCGTCGCGCGCAGGGTCACAGTTTCTCCGCCGGGATCGACCCCCTGCACGATGCCGGCAACACCGCTCTGCCAGGCAGCGCTTTCCCCTTCGCGCTTTTGTGCGATGTCCGCCCCCTTCATCGCGACCACGACCCCGGCCGCCCCTTGGGCGTCGGGCCGGATGAGCACGCGGTCACCCACGCTCAAGTCGCTGGGCTGGATGGGGGTGGCGTCCCGGAGGCTGGTCGCGCCGGGGGTGGCGCGGAGCACACGTGTTGCCGGAGTGAAGGGAAGCGTCACAGTCCCGGCGCTTGCGCCTTCTGTCCGCACGGTGACCGAGTCGGCGGATACCGCGGCTACTGTGCCCATGACGCGGCTTACGACGCGGTTCTGGCTCGCGGACGCCCCGGGCGCGATTTGGGCCAGGAGCGCGGGCGCGGGGAGCGCAAACGCCATATAAAGGAGCGCGTGGCGAAGGGTGGCTCGCAAAGGCATGTGCAGACACTCCTTGTTTCCCGAGGGGGATCAGCTACCAGCTTGCCACGGTTGGCAACGTTTCCATGCTCTACGGACGATGCCCGCACGCAAAAGTTTCAATGCCCGCGTTCCATCCCGGCCCGCGCCTGTACCGAAGGCGCACAACGAGGGAGCGAAACGCGCCCGGAATCATGTAGCATCAGGAGCGATTTGCTCCCCCGCTCCCTTTCCCGGAGCGAGCGAGCGGAAGGCGGCCCGTCCCGAACCCATGGCGATCACAACCGTAAGCAACACCCGATCCCTGACCAGCACACCCGGCAAGACCAACTACAGCGCGATGGCAATGGTTTCGACGCTGTTCTTTGTGTGGGGCTTCTGCACCGTGATGAACGACTCGGTCATCCCCCACTTGCAAGGCATCTTCGGCCTCAGCTATGTGCAGGCGGCGCTAATTCAGCTCGCCTTCTTCGGTTCCTACTTCTTTTTCGCGCAGCCGGCGAGCAAGCTCATCGAGTGGGTCGGCTACCAGCGCACCATGGTGATTGGGCTGCTTACCATGGGCGTGGGGGCGCTGATGTTTGTGCCCGCCGCGAGCATTGCCGCGTACTGGCTGTTTCTTTGCGCTGAGATCGTACTGGCAGCCGGTGTCACCACCCTCCAGGTCGCGGCCAACCCCTACGTCACTATCCTGGGTCCGCCGGAGACTGCGTCGAGCCGGCTGAACCTGACTCAGGCCTTCAACACGCTTGGCGACACCGTAGCTCCCTATATCGGCGGCGTGTTTATCCTCGGTGTTACTGGGGCGGCTGCCGGTGGTGTAAAGCTCCACGGCGCGGCCTTGCGCATCCACCAGGCGGCCAGCATCAAATCGCCTTATCTTGCCATCGCGGGCGCTGTGGCCGTCCTCGCACTGGCTATCGGCCTTTACAAGTTTCCCCGTCTCGAGGTGACCCGCGACTACCGCCCGGCGAACCTCGACATCCAGCAGGACAGCGTATGGAACCACCCGCACCTGTACCTCGGCGCGATTGCCATCTTTATCTATTGCGGCGCGGAGGTGTCCGTCGGCAGCTTTCTCGTGAAGTACTTCGCTGACCCGCAGATCGGCAACCTGCCGTTGGAGGAAGGTTCCAAGCTGCTCACCCTCTTTTGGGGAAGCATGATGGTGGGCCGCTTTGTCGGGTCGGCTGTGATGCAGCGGATTTCCGCCCACAAGATTCTCGCCTGGGCCGGGGTCGGCGCGGCGGTTCTGGTGCTGTGCTCCCTGCTGGGCACGGGGCACTTCGCCATGTTTACCATCCTGGCGGTCGGCCTTTTCAACTCCATCATGTTCCCCACCATTTTCACTTTGGCGGTGGCTGAACTCGGCCCTCTCACCGGGCGCGGTTCGGGCCTTCTGGTGCAAGCCATCGTGGGCGCGGCGATCATCCCGGTTATGATGGGTTGGCTCGCGGACCATCTGGGGATTCACCACTCCCTCTTTCTGCCGTTCCTCTGCTACCTGTTCATCATCTACTACGGCTGGCGCGGCTATCGGATCGCTCCGGCGGAGGCGCAGGAGCAGATACAAGCCGTTACGAATTAGCCGGTTGGGTGATACTCACCCTATGTACGAACTGGACGAAGACGCCCTCGAGCCGCCCATCCCCGCCGTGACGCTTGCCGATGTGGAGGCCGCGCGCGAGCGCATCCGCGGCAGCATCGAATACACGCCTGCCCGCCACTCCGCGGCGCTCTCCGCGATGACCGGGCAGACGGTCTTCCTGAAACTCGACAACCTCCAGCGCACCGGGGCTTTCAAGGAGCGGGGCGCGCTCAATAAAATCCTCACCCTGCGCCCGTCGGAAAAGCAGCGCGGCGTCATCGCCGCCAGCGCCGGCAACCACGCCCAGGCAGTCGCCTTCCACGCCGCCGCGCACCGCATCAAGGCGCGCATCGTCATGCCGGAGATGACCCCGCTGGTAAAAGTTTCGGCCACGGCCGGCTATGGCGCGCGGGTGCTGCTCCATGGCGCGAACTACGACGAGGCGTACGAGGAAGCTTGGCGGATCGCTCGCGAGGAAAAGCTCACCTTTCTCCATCCCTTCGACGACGCGGCCGTGATCGCGGGGCAGGGCTCCATCGGGCTCGAACTGCTGGAGCAGATCCCCGACCTCGATGCCGTGGTCGTCCCCATCGGCGGCGGCGGGCTCATCAGCGGCATCGCCTGTGTCCTCAAAGCGCTGCGCCCGCAAACCCGCGTCATCGGCGTGCAAACCGAGCGGCTGCCTTCCATGCTGCGCGCCCGGGAAATGGGCGGCCCCATCACCGTGCTGCCCCAGGCCACTATCGCCGACGGCATTGCCGTACGCCGCGCCGGCACGCTCACCTACCCCATGGTGGCGCTGTACGTGGACGAACTCGTGACGGTGGATGAGGAGGAGATCGCGCAGGCCATCCTGGTGCTGCTGGAGCGCGAAAAGACGTTGGCCGAAGGCGCGGGCGCGGTGGCCCTGGCCGCCCTGTTGCAGCGCAAAACGTCACTGAGCGCGGAAAAGAAACCGCTGCGCACTGCGGTGCTGGTGTGCGGCGGCAACATCGATGTGAGCCTGCTGGCCATGATGATCGAGCGCGGACTGGTCAAGGACGGCCGCCGTACCCGCCTGCGTATCCACCTCACCGACCGGCCCGGCGAGCTCCACGGCATGACCCGGATCCTGGCCGACGCGCGCGCCAACATCGTCGAAACCTCCTACGACCGCGCCTACTACGGCGTGAACCTGGGCAACACGGTTATTGACGTCACGCTTGAAACCCGCGGCCCCGCGCACATCGCCGAGCTGAGCGCCGCGCTCGCCGAAGCCGGCTACCGGCACGAGCGCATTGGGTAAATGCTTTACAGTAGCGGAAATGGTTCGCGCAGCCCTGCTCTTCGCCCTTCTCGCGCCTTGCGCCGCAAACGCGCAAGCCCTGCCCGCCTACACGCGGCAGGACGTCATGATCCCCATGCGCGACGGCATGGAGCTCCACGCGGCCATTCTGCGGCCTGTGCAGGCGCCCGGGCCGCTGCCGTTCCTGCTGACCCGCACGCCCTACGGTGTCGAAAACGCGACGGCGGCGGACTACCCCAAGAGTGTGCCGGAGCTCGCGCGGAGCGGCTATATTTTCGTCGAGGAAGACATCCGCGGCCGCTACGGCTCGGAAGGCCGGTTCGTGATGATGCGCCCCATGGCCGCGCATCACGACCCCAAGCTGTACCCCAAGGACGTAGATGAAAGCACGGACGCCTACGACACCGTGGCCTGGCTGCTCGCGCACATGCCCGGCAACAACGGCCGCGTGGGCGTCTTCGGCGTTTCCTACCCCGGCTTTCTGACCATGGAAGCGGGAATCGACCCGCACCCGGCGGTCAAGGCGATCTCTCCGCAAGCGCCCATGACCGATGTGTGGATGGGCGACGATTTCTTCCATTACGGCGCGTTCCGCGAAACCTATGGCTACGACTACGGCCTGGGCATGGAGTCGGGCAAGGAGAACGCTTTCGGCGCGATGCCGGCCGGGGAGGACGCGTACGACTTCTTCCTCAAGGCAGGCTCGTTTTCGGGCGCGATCGCGGGCAAGCCCATGCTGCCTACCTGGGCCGCTTTCCTCGCGCATCCGGCCTATGACAGCTACTGGCAGGCGCGCGCGGTGGAGCCGCACCTCCACGCGCCGCAGGTGCCCACTCTGGAGGTGGGCGGCTACTGGGACCAGGAAGACATGTGGGGGCCGCAGGAGGAGTACGCGAAGCTCCATGCTGCCGATTCCGAGGACGAAGTGTATCTCGCGCTGGGGCCGTGGAACCACGGCGAGTGGCGGGGCGATGCTACCTCGCTCGGCGCGCTCGACTGGGGCGAGCCCACGGGGGCCGAGTTTCAGCGCGATGTAGAGGCCCCGTTCTTCGCCCATTACCTGAAGGGCGCGCCCATGCAGCTCGCCAACACCACCTCATTCCAAACCGGAACCAACCGCTGGATGCACTACAGTGCCTGGCCGCCTACTAAAGGCGTCGAGCAGCGCCCGCTGTATCTGAGCACCGGGCAGACGCTTTCGTTCACGAAGCCCACGGGCGAGGGAGCGAGCCGGTACACCGCCGACCCGGCGAACCCTATCCCGTATCGCGAGCGCCCCATCGAGGCCACCTACAGCCCCAAGGGCTCGCACTGGCGCACGTGGCTCGCGCAAGATCAGCGGCCCTACACCCAGCGACCCGACCAGCTCACCTGGCGCACCGCGCCGCTCGGCCAAACGCTGACCGTGACGGGCGATGTGAAGGCCGACCTGTGGGCCGCGACCACCGGGACCGACGCGGACTGGGTCGTCAAGCTCATCGACGAGTACCCGACGGACCCGAAGCTCGGCACGATGTCCGGCTACCAGCTCATGGTCTCCGAAGAGATCTTCCGCGGACGCTACCGCAGGAGCTTTGAGCATCCGGAAGCCATCCCGGCGAACGCGCCGCTCGAGTACGCCTGGAGCCTCCACGGTGTGGACCACGCGTTCCTGCCCGGCCACCGCGTCTTGGTGGAGGTCCAAAGCAGCTGGTTCCCGCTGTACGACCGCAACCCGCAAACCTTTGTGCCGAACATCATGACAGCGCGGCCGGGAGAGTACCGGACGGCCACGCAAACAATTTTCGGGTCGGCAGCGCATCCCTCGTATCTCCTGCTGCCCGTCGCCGCCGAACGTTAGTTCGCGCTTCCAAGCAAACAGGTTTGACCCCACGGGTGTGGGTTGCTACTATCAAAGGGCGGGGTGGAGCAGTCCGGTAGCTCGTTGGGCTCATAACCCAAAGGTCGTAGGTTCAAATCCTACCCCCGCAACCAAGTGGCCCATTTTGCCCCATGGCGCTTCCAGCGCTTGACCAGGCAAGCCGGCATCTCCTGCTGGTCTCAGGAAATCCAAAGGCCAGATAGCTCAGTGGTAGAGCGCGGCCCTGAAAAGGCCGGCGTCGGCGGTTCAATCCCGTCTCTGGCCACCACTCCTCATCTCACCCACAACTAAAATCGGGACACCAGCCACACCCCGGCGACCAGCAGCGCGCAGCCTACCAGCCGTGCGGGCGAGGCGCTGTGCTGCTTAAAGCCGATCCAGCCGAACTGGTCGAGGAGCACGGACACGATCAGCGAGGCGGTGATGCTGAGACCCGTGAATAAGCCCGCTCCGAGCTTTTGCGCGAATAGGAGCCCCGCCAGAGTGGAAAGGATGCTGATGACGCCGCCCAGCCACGCCCACCAGTGCACGTGCCCCAGCGCGTGGCTTGCGTGCCCCAGGTGCGCAGGGGTGAGCCGGCGAAGCGCCAAGGCAGCTAGAAGCAAGGCCAGGAGGCCGGAAAGGTACACCCAAAGCCCGGCGAGCGCGGGCTGGCCGAGCTGTTTGTTGAGCTCCGCATTGGTGCCGGCCTGAAAGGGGTTGGCCGCACCTGCAATAAGCGCGACGAGGATGGCGATCCAGATCATGACGAGCCTTCCCTGCTTGGGATGCGGGCGTCCTCCGTATTACCAGCGCGCGGTGACAGTCTGCCGCGTGTAGCCGGGGCCCGCGGGAAACAGCACCCGCAAGCCGTCGAGCTCTTTGTTCTGCTCCAAGCTGGTCTTCCCCGGCGCGAAGAGCAGGGCATTGCCCGCGAGTGGTGTACCGCCGGGCTGCGGCGCTCCCACCAGCGTCGCGCCTTCAACCCGGACGTCGCGTATGCCGTTCCGGCGCAGAGAAAGCGTGCATGCGCCGCCCCCTTGCGCTTCAAGCACCCAGGTCGCGCTGTGGGCGTCGGTGTGCTGCTCCAGGACTTTTAGCTGCCTTGTTTCCGAGCCCGGCAAGGGCAGCTGCGCGGGGATCCCGAGCTCCACGCCGGGTAGCGGGAGGCGCAGGGTGTTGCCGCTGCCCTGCGCACCGCCGGGCCCGGCCAGCTTGGGCGTACTGGGCCCTTCCACCTGGACCACCATGGCTGCTCCTTCGCGCCGGAAGGTAAGCATGGCCTGCTTGCCCCCGCCCACGGGCACATGCCGGAGCATCGCGCCCGGCCACGCGGCAGGGAGCTGCGGGTTGACGGAAAGCGTGTCCGTGGCCGCGTCGTAGCTTACGCCGAACAAGCCGCGCAGCGTGGGCGTGAGCACCATGGCGGAGGACCACAGCTGGTGCGTGGTGGACCGGCCCAGCGGCTCGAAATATTTTCCTGAAAGCAGCTCCGTGACCGCGCCCAGGTCCTGCGCCCAGCTCAGGTCGGTATTTTGCATCAGGTGCGCGTAGCCGGAAAGCGGGTGCCCCGCGCGGTACTCGGCGAGCGAAACCCAGCCGGCGAACAGCGGCCACACTGAGCCCTGGTGGTAGCTGATGGGGTCGTATAGCGCTTCGTGCTCGCCCAGGTCGCGCGTGCCCCAGTCGGTCGAGAACTCATCCGAAGCCCAGCGGCGGAACATTGCATCGCTCCCTGGGAGCGAGTACGTGCCCTGCCACCAAGCCACCGACGGGTAGATGGTCGCCGTGGTATCCAGTTTGGCCTTTCCCGAGACAGTCCCGTTATAGCTGAAGGCATACACCCGATCGGGCCCGGCGGGTTTGTACTCGCGCTCCAACGTCGCGGCGACCCGCTTCGCGCGCGCGGCGGCACCATCGTCCGGCTTGCCCGCAAGTGCGGCCAAACGGGCATACGCCTGCGAGGCCTGGACATCGAGCGCCGCCAGGTAAACCTCCTGGTGCGGCATGCCGGGCGGCCAGCTTTCTACCCAGCCCGTGCCTTGCGCGTTATCGTAAATCCCATCGCCGTCGGAGTCGTGGGTGCTTTCAAACTGCCACGCCTTGCTGATCTGCTCCCAGTGCTGCCGGATATAGGCCCGGTCGCCCGAGCGCGCGGCGTAGTCGTCGAGCAGCATCAGAAGCAGGGGCGTGGAATCGGCGGCCGCGTACTCGTACGGCAGCGAGGGCCAGTCCACCAGCTCGGCCGTTTGGGAGTACTCGTGCATGATTTTGCCGTCGGCACGCTGGCGCGCGAGCAGGAAATCGAGCTCATGGCGCGTGAGGGCAAAGTCGCCATAGCTGTCGACCGCGTAGAGCGTATAAAGCGAGTCGCGTCCGAAGAACCAGCCGAAGCCGGGGCGGTTCGAGTCGCCGGAGCCGTACAGGCCCGCCACCAGGCCCACTTCCTCGCCGTACTGGGCGCTCGCGTGGCGCACACGCAGCTGGCTGATAGCTACCTCGGCCCACTTCAGCGCCTGGTCCACGCGCGGGTCGGGTGTTTCGGCTGTCAGGCGGGTTTCAAAAAAGTGCTGGTAGTGCTGCGCCGTAGCCCCGTACTGCGCGGGTATGCTGCGCCCCAGCTTGGCGAGCTCGGCGGTCAGCGCGGCCTTGCCGGCCGAGGCTTTGGTCGTGCCTGCAGCCATCAGCAGGGGGAAATACCGGTCGCCGTCGCGGGCGGGGTCATACTGGAGCACCAGCTGCAAGGGAAACGACTTGGGCCGCTCCTGGTAGGGCGCGAGAATGCCGGGTTGGGTGCCGGGCATGGCCACGGCCCCGGCCAGGCCGTCGGAGTCGGTGTGCAGAAGGTAGTAGCCGCTCGCGGCGCTAAGCGGCACCCACTCGGGCGAGGGGGCGTTGTAGTTGGGCGCGGGCCACATGCGCTTGAGCTCCGGCGTAAACGAGAACGTAAGCGTGACGGGCCGGACCGAGGAAATCTGAAACATCGCGAGAACGCCCGGCTCCCCTTCGCGCGCGCACTGGGTGGCGAACAGGATCTCGCGCACGGTGAACGCCGCATGGGAAAACGTGATGGTGGTGTGGTCGGGCTGCACGGTGATCTCGGCGGACTGGTCGTTGACGACGATGGGCACGTCGTAGTCCTTGACCCGCGCCTCGATGCGCATATGGCTCAGCAGCTTCACGGGCCAGCCCCAGGCCTCGAAGCTGCCGTCGCCTTGGCCCAGGATCGCGCCGCACTCGCCCGCGACGGTAAAGGGCTGGAGCGCGGAGCTGCGCTGGTGGATGGCGAGCCCGCCGACGCTTGGAGGGCTCGCGAGCGGGAAAGCAGGCACGGGGGCGAGCCAAGTGCCCTGCGCCGCGGCTGAGGTGGGCAGGCCCGCGGCGAAGAGCGCCGCCAGCATCGCTAAGACATGCCCCACCGCGTGTGCTCCAGCGCGCACCCGATGCCATACACTTGCTCCAACCATGGTCCCTGCTCCCGCCGCCCTGCGAGGCGCGGCCCTTCACATGCTACGCGTGGTGAGCGCTTGTTGGCTTGCTGGCATGCTCGCGCTTGCAGCACATGCGCAAGCAGCGCCACCAAGCGCGGAGGTCCGCGCCGCACAGGCTTTTGCGCGCGCGAGCAGGGAAGGCCCCCTCCCCTTGCGCGCGTTCCTCGAAACCATGCCCAAGGGCGGCGACCTCCACATGCACCTTTCCGGCGCGGTTTACGCGGAAACCATGCTGGACGAAGCCGCGCGGGATGGTGTCTGCGTGGATCCGGCGGCACTCGCATTCGACCGCACGGCGCGCCCAGGTGCCTGCAAGCCCGGCGAGGTAAGCGGCCCCGCGGCGATCGAAGGCGACAACCACCTGCGCGACGCGCTGATTGACAGCTTTTCCATGCGCTCGTTTGTGCCGGTGACGGGCATGAGCGGGCACGACCAGTTCTTCTCGACCTTTGCGCGCTTTGGCGGGCTGGGCAAGCAGCACACCGGCGAATGGCTTGACGAGGTGGCGACCCGCGCCGCACGGCAAAACGAGCAGTACCTCG
This sequence comes from Acidobacteriaceae bacterium, assembly GCA_965218545.1. Taxonomy (GTDB): domain Bacteria; phylum Acidobacteriota; class Terriglobia; order Terriglobales; family Acidobacteriaceae; genus EB88. The sequence goes on from CBDCLB010000006.1 coordinate 11,229, forward strand.
AAGTGATGGACACGCCCGGACTGAAGCCGGCCGAGGCGCTGGCCGAAAAGCTCGGCTACAACGCGGACTTCCGCGCCTACCGCGACGCGCTGCTGGCGGCTGGGTTGGATACGAGCATCGCCCCGGCGCGGGCCGCCTTGACCGCAGCCGAGGAGCAGCGGAACGCGCTGGAGCACTGCGGGACATCGGCCGCGCTCCCCGCGTGCGCGGTGGAGGTTCGCTTCATTTTTCAGGTGCTGCGCGAGCAGCCGCCGCCGGATGTGTTCGCGCAGGTGGTGTTTGCGTTTGAGCTGGCAAAGGCCGACCCGCATGTGCTCGGGCTCAACTTTGTCCAGCCGGAGGACGGCTACATCGCTACGCGCGACTATGCGCTGCACATGAGCATGCTCGCCGCGCTTGCGCCCTTGTACCCCCGCGTGCACATCACGCTCCATGCGGGCGAGCTCGCGCCGGGCTTGGTGCCCCCGCGTGAGCTCACCTTTCACATCCGCTCGGCGATCGACGTGGGCCGCGCCGAGCGCATCGGCCATGGGGTGGACGTGATGGACGAGGACGACCCTCAGGCGCTGCTCCGGGAGATGGCCGCGAAGCACATCCTGGTCGAGATCAACCTCACCAGCAACGACGTAATTTTGAACATCGCGGGCCCAAACCACCCGCTGCCGGAATACCTGCGAGCGGGCGTGCCGGTTGCGCTCTCGACCGATGACGAAGGCGTTTCGCGCATCGACCTGACGCACGAATACGTGCGCGCCGCGGAAACATACCACCTGAGCTACCCGCAGCTCAAGCAAATGGCCCGCGCTTCGCTTGAGCACAGCTTCCTGCCCGGCGCGAGCCTGTGGGCGCGCGCCACGCCGGAAACTCTGCGGACCCCCGTCGCGGCTTGCCGGGGGCAGCTGGGCCGCGATGCCCCATCCGGGACCTGCGCGGGGCTGGTACGCGGGAGCGAGCGGGCCGCGCAGCAGTGGGAGCTGGAGCGGCGCTTCCGCGTATTTGAGCGCGCGTTCTAGAAAAAACGAAAGGCGAGCCCGGGGGCCCGCCTTTTGTTTTCGCATCTGTGTGCGTCGTTAAACCGGCTGGACGTCTGCCGCCTGCCAGCCTTTGGGCCCCTTGATGACGTTGAACTGCACGGTTTGGCCTTCTTGCAGGCTTTTAAAGCCATTCGAGCTGATGGCCGAGTAGTGCACAAACACATCTTCCCCATTTTGGCGGGAGATGAAACCGAATCCTTTTGCGTCGTTGAACCACTTCACAGTGCCTTGTTCCATCGCGCTTGTCCCTGGTTTCTTAAATTGCGCTGGCTTGAACGAAAGCCCTTTCTTGCAAACGCCACACGAAGTGCAATGCAACCAGGAATGCCCGAGTTCGGTCCAACGCGCCCTCAGTCTAGCAGAGCTGTCACGCGCTGCCCCTACAACTTTTTGCATGTTCGGCGCAAAAAAGAATCGCTCCTCGTTAACGAGAGGCGATTCTCAGCAATGCATCTATCAGTCGCTTAGAAGATGCAGTCGCTTAGAAGATGTACTTCAAAGCGAACTGGATGACGCGCGCATCCGGGCTTTCCCCGGCCGTGGCCGAGTACTGCCCGCCGGTCGAGCCGAACCGCTCGCTCGTGATTTGCCCGAAGCCGCCGCCCGTGGTGTTGTTCGGCTGGCCGTAAGCGGGCGTGTTCCACAGGTTGAAGATATCCGCGCGGAACTGCAGGTTGGTTTCGCGGTAGATGGCGAAGCTCTTGAACGCGGACAGGTCGGTGCGGTTGTAGCCGGGTCCAAGCACCGAGGTGCGGCCCGGAGGTCCGTAGGCGCTCAGGACATTGGGGGCATTCGACAAGATTTGACCCGGCCCAGCTACGTTCAAAGTGCGTCCGCTCACCGGGTCGATCTGCGCCTGCACCACTTGCGGTGGATTGGCAAAGGCGCAGGGGTTGAACCAGCTTTGGATGGTTCGGGTGCGGGTTGCGCAGACCAAGTTGGAGGAGGTTGGCGCGCCCCCCGCGCGGAACGGGTTGAAGAGCCGGTACGCGCTGGCAGTTCCGGTGCCCCCGGGATTGTTATTGGCATAGATGTTGACCGGCTGCCCGGTTTGCACGCGGAACACCAGCGCCGCCGCCCAGCCGCCCACGACCTCGTTGGCGATGCCGCTGTTGTTCAGATACTTTTTGCCGTGGCCGAACGGCAGCTCATATTGCGCGTTCAGCACAAATCGCTGGCGCACATCGATGAGTGAAGCGCCGTAGTCATAGCCGAGGCCCAGCGCGCGCCAGTTGCGGTAGCCGCCGCCTCCGGTGCCGCCCAGCAAAGTGGGCGCGTCGTCAAGCGCGTGCGACCAGGTGTAGGCGCCCAGGAACGACAGGCCGTTTGACAGCCGGCGTTGCGCTGTTACCTGGGCCGAGTTGTAGTTGGAGACACCCTCATCGAGGACGATGCTGCCGCCGCCGAAGGAGAGCGGGAAGGGTCGCAGCGTTTGCTCATTCACGCCTGACGGCACCGCGGTCGCGGGCATATTGACGTCCGGGTTGACCTGGAGATGGCGCGAAAGCGCCCCCACATACGCCACGGTCACGGTTGTGGAGTTCGACAGCGAGCGCTCCACGGTCAGGTTGAACTGTTCGCTGTAGGGGGTTTGCGTGTTGGTCTGGTAGCTGTGCGGGCTGGGCAGCGTGACGAAGTTCGCGAGGCCCGCGTTGAGGGCGGCGCTGAACCCGGTTTGGAGCGATTGTCCATTGTTTGGGCAGTTGCCGGGTCCCGTGCAGTTCCCGCTCGGGAAATTGCTGTCGAACTGAAAGGGAAAGTTTTGCGACAGGCTAGGCGAGTAGCCTACGCTTTCAAGCCCGCCGAAGAAGATGCCGAACCCGGAACGGATAACCGTTTTGGGACCGAGCTGATAGGAAATCCCGAAGCGCGGCGAAAAGTCCAAATACGCCGGACTCACCAGGTAGGGATTGTTGGTGTACTGCACTGTGATGTTATTCTGCGCGATCCCGTTCAGGAAAGCCGGCGTGAGCGGGAACCTTGTCCGCGACTGGGCGGGAACGAGATACACGCCCGTCCCGGCAGCGTAGTTCGGTACAAAGTTCGCCTGCGCCCCGTTCAGGTCCTTGATGGGCTGCACATACTCATAGCGCAAGCCTAGGTTCAGGGTAAGATTCGGCGTGGCTTTCCAGTTATCCTGGAAGTAATAGCCCTGATAGAACCGCTGGTTATGCGCTGTAAAGATATTGGCGACAGAGGTGGACTCGATATTGCCCTCCAGGAAGTCCGCCGCGCCGTAGCCCGTGTTGCTTGCATTGTGAGGGTCCTGCGTGAACTTGCCCGTAAAATTGAACGTGCCCTTCGGGTCGACCGGCTGCTGGGTTTGTACGCGGATGCGTTCGATATCCGCGCCGAAGCGGATGGAGTGATTGCCGATCTGCTTGGACACGTTATCGAGCACCTGGATCACGTTTTCATACTCGTGCGTGGGCTCATACTGCGAAGAGCCGGTCGTGGAGATGCCGTTGGTGCCGAATCCGAAGTTTGGCAGGCCTCCATTCCCAGGCCCGAACGGGATGCCGCCGATGCCCAATTGCGCGGACACATCCGTGCCCGAATTCGGCGGGATATACGCTGCGGCGATCCAGTTATAGCCCACGCGAAACTCGTTGACGAGCGTCGGGCTAAACACGTGCGTTTCCGAGAAGGTGAAGTTGCGGCCTTCCACCACCGTATTGCCCGAGCCGCCGAAGCCGCCGCCGTCCAGAATGCCGAAAGGAGGCGTCAGCGTCACAGGCTCGTTCGAGTAGCTGTAACGCGCGAACATCTGGTCCTTCGAGCTCCGGTTGTAATCCAGGCGGCCGTCGTACTGCGTGGTGTTGTCGCTGGCATTGCCCTGGAAGGTGTAGTTCTGGTAGGTATTTGCCGGGCCGCCGCGATTTGGGGACGGGTAAAGATTTATAAAGTTGCGCGCGGCTGGGTTGATGTTTGCCGGATTGATAACATTCTGCCGGCCGTTGTAGGTCAGCAGATTGCTGTTCGGCTGGCCCGGATTGGGACCGCCCGGCTGGTAAAGCGTGACTGCCTGGCCGCGGCCGTTGCCCGCCGCGTTCAGCAGGTCGGAAAAGTCGCCCGTCCGTTGCGCGAGCGTGGGCACGGTGTAAACCTGCGTTTGGCCGAAGATGATCCGGTTGGCTTCCGCGTCGCCGAAGAAAAACAGCTTGTTCTTGAGGATGGGACCGCCGAGCGTCGCGCCGAACTGGTTCTGCCGGTATTTGGGCTTCACGGCCTGGAAGAAGTCGCGGTCGTTCAAAACGTCGTTGCGGAAGTACTCCCACAGGTCGCCGTGGAACTCGTTGGTGCCGCTCTTGGTGGCCACGTTGAGCACCGCGCCGGCCGAGTGGCCCAGCTCCGCCGTGTAATCGCCGGTCTGCACCTTGAACTCCTGCAGCGCGTCCGGCGGCGGCTTGATGACAAAGCTCGCGCCGTTAAGGAAGTCGACCAGGCTCGCGTTGTTATCCACCCCGTCCAGGATGAAGTTGTTCTGCTCGGAGCGCTGCCCGTTGGCGGAAAAGTCGCCCTTCTGGGCGCCGCGCGAGCCTTGTTCCGAAGGCGCCACCCCGGCCGTGAGCTGCGCGATAAACACGAAGTTGCGCCCGTTCAAAGGCGTGTCGTTGATGGTTTTGGACGCGACAACCTGGCCGGTCGAGGCTTCCTCGGTTTGCAGCTCGGGCGGCGCGGAAGTCACCGTGACGGACTGCTGGGTGCCTTCAATGCCCACCTGAACGTCGGCCGTGGTGATCGTCGATACGTTCACCTGCACGTTGTCCTGGGTGGTGGGCGCGAAGCCCGCGGCCTCGACCTTGACCTTGTATGTGCCGATCTTGAGCGGGCGCGCCGTGTAGTTGCCGCTGCCGTCCGTGGTTTCGGTGACCGAAAACCCGGTGCCCGCGTTTGTGACGGTCACTTTCGCATTGGGCACGGCGGCCCCGCTTCCGTCGCGAATGGTACCGCTGATGCCGCCCTGGTCGACCTGCGCCCACGCGGGCGCGGCGAGCAGGACGGCGGCAGCAGAAAGGGAGGGTAAGGGGGAATACCGGAACAGTCGAAACATGCGGCACTCTGCTTTCTCACCGGCAAACGTCGGGCGCTGGATCGCATTGGTCGTCGCGGAAGGCAGTTCTTTCTAGGCATCCCTTCCAAGGCCCACCACGGTAGCCTTCCTATTTCCCGGCTGTCAATGCCTTCCTGCAAGCGGCTCACTTCCGGGGAACAAATGCTTGGCTGCCGGCTCTGCCCGCAGGCGTCCCCTTGCCTGGGCTATGCTGATGCCACGCGCAATCGCTCGTAAGGGGACGGCCATGGCGGAAGATCTGCAGCACGGTTTGAGCGAAAACAAAGATTGGGACCGCCGCGTGCTTCACAACGGGGTTCTGCGTGTGGAGGTTTTGCCTGCGCTGGGCGGCAAGCTCAGCGCGCTTGCGTTTGCGGGCGAAGGCGGCGAGCTTCTGCAGTCCCCGCTCAAGCCCTATGCGCCGCGTACCTCTGCCATGCCGTTCGACGAGGGCGACGCAAGCGGCTGGGATGAGTGCCTACCGTCCGTCGGGACCTGCTCGGTTCGTTGGGGCAAAGGGCAAACGGCTGCGATCGAGGATCATGGCGACTTTTGGCGCGTGCCGTTCACGGTCGACGAAGCGACAGAAACTACACTGCGCATGCACGCGGACGGGACTTCGCTGCCGCTCACCTTTGAGCGCGGGCTGCGGCTGGACGGGCATGTTCTGCACCTTGACTACGCGCTGCGCAACACGAGCGATGCGCGCGTGCCGTGGGGCTGGTCGGCGCACCCGCTTTTTGCCGTGTACACCTATGACCGCATTCACCTGCCGGAGTCGGTGAAGGAAGTGACCGCGCAGTCCTCAGCGGACGGGCGGCTGGGATCGGCGGGAACCAAGCACCCGTGGCCCGTGACGGTAAACGCGCTGGATGGCGAGCCGCTCGATCTGTCGCTCGCGCTCGCGAGCGATGCCGGAGTGGCCGATAAACTCACCCTGCCCGCACCCGCCGAGGGCTGGGTGGCGTTGGAGCGGAAAACACTGCGCACACGCTTGACCTTGCACTTCAACCCCCAAGACGCGCCGGTGTTGGGTGTATGGCTCTGCTACGGGGGTTGGCCCGGCAGCGGAAAAGCAAAGGGCTACACGGTCGCGCTCGAGCCCTGTAATCTCCCCGTGGACTCGCTCGCCGACTCGCTCGCGCAGGGCGGGGGCGCATCCCTGGAGCCGGGCGAGGAAAAGCGCTGGAGCTTGCGTCTCGAAATCAGCAGGGCAGAAGAAAGGTAAGGCAAGTGGATATTCAGGCAGAAGCAGGGAAGCTGTTGGGCACGCACCGGCGCATTTACGCGCAAGCCCCAATGGGCATGTACTCCGCGCCGGGGCGCGTGAACCTGATTGGTGAGCACACCGACTACGCGGGCGGTTTCGTGATGCCCGCCGCGATCAACTTCGCGACCGTCGCCGCGATCTCGCCGCGAACCGACGGGGTGGTTTCAATCTACTCGGCCAACTTCGATGAAAAGGTCGAGCACGCGCTTGCGGAAATTCCCGGCAAGGGAAGCGGCCACTGGAGCGACTACCCGCTCGGCGTGCTGCAAGTGTTGCGTTCGCAGGGCACGGAGGTTCCGGCGTTTTCGCTTTCTCTCTACGGCGACGTTCCCATCGGCGCGGGGTTAAGCTCGTCCGCCTCCATCGAGGTCGCGACTCTGGCGGCGCTGCTGGCCGTGGCGCAGACCACCATGCCCAAGCCCGAGATGGCGAAGCTCGCGCAAAAAGCCGAAAACATCTATGTGGGCGCGAACACTGGCATTATGGACCAGTTCATCGCCTGCTGCGGCAAGCGCGACCACGCGCTGCTGCTCGACTGCCGCTCGCTTGAGTCCGAGCTCGCGCCCATCCCGCACTCGCTCGACCTGATTATCTGCAACACCATGGTCAAGCACTCCAATCTTGGAGGCGAGTACAACACCCGCCGCGCGGAGGTGGAGCAGGCGACCGCGATCCTGCGCTCACACCGTCCGGAAATCCAGCTGCTGCGGGATGCCACGCCCGGAGACCTGGAGCAGTGGGGCCACGAGATGCCGCTCAACGTGCTCAAGCGCGCGCGCCACATCATCACCGACAGCCTGCGCGCGCAAGCAGCTGCGGCGGCGCTGGAGCGCGGCGACTTGCACGAGCTGGGCAAGCTGATGGCCGAGGCCCACGCAAGCTACCGCGACGACTTTGAAGCGAGCTGCCCGGAAGCGGACCTGATGGTCGAGCTTGCGAACCGGCAGCCCGGCCTGGTCGGCGCGCGGCTCACCGGCGGCGGCTTTGGCGGATGCACGGTCAACCTGGTGGAGAGCAAGCAAAGCTCGGCGTTTGTGGAGGCCGTGGCCGCGGCATACCGGCAGAAAACAGGGATCAAGCCCGATGTCTTTGTCTGCCATGCCTCGGACGGCGTGGAAAAAGTAAGCGGGGTTTTGTGAATTCCTGATGTAATTTACCGTCCTGTGATGAACCCGCGGCTATACAACCAGTGGCGGCGGCGGGGGATTCGTTCAGCTGCCAAAAATTTCTGGAGCAGCCATGCGGCTGGCAAAGGACGGTTTTGAAATGAAGATACGGCTTTGGCAAAAAGGGTGCGCAACGCTGGCGATGGCCGCTTGCATGCAGCCCGGTTTCGCCCTGGCGCAAGGCGCCCCGGCAGCTCCCCAACCCATGGTGACCCTCGCTCCCAGGTCGAGCGATGCGGTGCAAAAGTATGTGGTCAGCACGGTCGCGGAAGCGAAGCTGAGCCACGCGCAAAAATTGGCTCTGCTCAAGCAGCACATCAAGTATGTGTTTGTGCTTTTCCAGGAAAATCGTTCGTTCGACTTCTACTTCGGCACCTACCCCGGAGCGGACGGGTTGTACTCGCACCCCGCCTCCCAAACGCCGGGTCTGACGCAGCCGATCGTAAACACCGACGGCTCCATCGGCTCGGTTTCGGCGTTCCGTATCCCGCTGACCGTGACCGACGCGAACGGCAAGAGCGTGCCGATTTACCCGGCCGACACCGACTCGGTCAACCACTCGCACGCCGCCTATGAGACCAAGATCGACGTGCAGGGCGGGGTCACCCAAAACGACGGCTACGCCCTCACCGAGGAAGGCGTGACGATCGCGAACGGCGCCCCGTCCAAGGTGCCGACGCTGCGCCAAAAGCAAATGGGCGAGCTGGTGATGGGCCACGTGGACTGCAACACCGCGCCGATCCTGTGGAACTACGCCGACCGCTTCACGTTGTTCGACAACTTTCACCAGACGGTGCTCTCGGCCTCCACGCCGAACGCGATCGCGATGATCGCGGGGCAGTCGGGCGAAACGCAGTGGGTGAAGCACCCGCAGGAAAGCACCAAGGCTTTTGGCTCGATCGGCGGCAACGGCGTCCCGGTGGTCAGCGACGGCGACCCGTTCTGGGGCTCGCAGCTGGATTCGACCGGCGATAACCAGCCGGCGAACCCGCCCAGCAAGAACCCGCAGCTCAACCTGACCTTTGCCACTCTGCCGCTCTCGTTTATGGGCTCAAAGATCCAGACCACAGTGCAGGGCGATACGCAGCCGCAGACGGACCTCACGGACGTGGAAAAGGACATCCAGGAGATCGCGGGCGACGGCGTAAAGCCGACGAACTGGGGCTGGTACCAGCAGGGCTACGACCTGGAGTTCGACGACACAACGGGCAAAGCCTCGCACGCGGACTACATCACGCACCACAACGGTCCGCAATACTTCGGCTATGTCTCGAACAACCCCGCGGTGAGCTCGCACCTCCATGGGCTTTCCGACTTTGCGGTAGACATGTACAACAAGCGCCTGCCCGCGGCCGGCGGCGTGTTCTATGTGCGCGGCGGCTACAACAACATCCAGGGGCTCAAGCCCGTGGACCCGAACCCGAAGCTCGCGACCGTGTTCAGCGGCAACGACGACCACCCGGGCTATTCCGACGCGCAGATTTCCGAAGCGTTGGTCGCCGACGAAGTGAACCTGATCGCATCGAGCCCCTACTGGCCCGAGAGCGCGATCATCATCACCTACGACGAGACCGACGGCTTGTACGACCATGCGCCGGAGATCATCCGCAACTACGACCCTTATGGCGAGCCGCTCGACCAGGGCCCGCGTATCCCCACCATCGTGATCTCGCCCTACGGGGTGGTGCACGGCGTTTCGCACGAGGCGACCGAGCACAGCTCCGTGATCAAGTTCATCAACCAGCTGTTTGGGCTGGAGCCGCTGGCCGACTTGCCGGACGAAAAGCAGGCGCGCAAGGATGGCCTGACCATGTTCGGGCAAGCATATCTCGGGCCGGCGGACGCGGGGGTTTCGGGCGTGGGCAACATGTTCTCGGCCTTCGACAACAACCGCTTGATGGGCAAAGCGCCGGTTATCCCCGCTTCCTATGCCTTGATCGATCCAACCCTGATCAACACCTTCCCGCAGGGCGGCAATAACGGCTGCCGTTTGCTCAACATCACGCCGACCGACAACGGGATGCCCAACCCCGTGCCGGCCGACTTTAACCCGCGCCCCAGCTCCACGCCGGGCATTCCCACCTCCGGTAACTGGATTCCGTAGCTGCCGGGCTGTGATCGCAAGCAGGGACCGGCGTGCTCCGGTCCCTGCTTTTTCTTTGGAGACTGCCCTTTTGAAACGAATCTGCTTTGCTTTTCTGCTTTTGCTGATGGCTCACACGGCGCATGGAGGCCCTGTGCTGGACCGGGTGCGCTCCGCCCACTCGCTCACCTGCGGCGTCATCAAGGAAGAGGAAGATTATTCGCGCGCGACCGATCACGGCAACCGCGCCGCGTTCGACCTGGACATGTGCAAGGCGGTCGCGGTGGCGATCCTGGGCCCTGGCGCGCATTTCGCCGTAAGCGTGTACCCGGATGAGCCGGCCGCAACCAAGGCCCTGCGCGAGAACAAGGTCGACCTCGTCCCTTCGGCCGGCCCCACGCTCGGGAACGAAGCGGGCGGGCTTGGGTTTGCGCGGCCCACGTTTTACGACGGTGAAGCGATCATGATCGCGAATAACCCCCTCATCCACTCGCCCGTGGACCTGGCGGGCAAGAAGATCTGCTTTGTGATCACAAGCGGGAGCGAGGCCGGGCTGCGGGCCTACGCCGCGCGGCAGCATATCTCCTATATCTGGTACCCGTTCTCCGAGGTCGGCGAAATGGAAGCGGCCTTCTTCACCGGCAACTGTGCCGGGCTGGCGATGGATCTGTCGCAGCTTGCAAACACGCGCGCCATCAACAAGGCGGCCGCGAACGGCTACACGATCCTGCCGCAGATTCTTCGCAAAGACCCGCTGGCGCCGGCGTACAAGCAGGGCGACGCGCAGCTTGCCCTGATCGTGAACTGGACGGTGAACGCGCTGATTGAGGCCGAAGAGCTGGGCGTGACCCAGGCCAATGCCGCGGGGATGCGCGCGAGCGCCGACCCGGACCTACAGCTGCTGCTGGGCCGCCCGCTTGCCACCGGCAAGCTGCTGGGGCTGGACACGGAATGGGGGCTGCACGTGATTGAAGCAACAGGCAACTACGGCGAGATCTGGGAGCGCGACCTGGGCGCGGGCTCGCCCTTGCGTTTAGACCGCGGGGAAAACCGGCTCTGGACGCAGGGCGGCCTCCTGTACGCGCTGCCTCTGGGGACGGAATAGAAGGCATCGTACCGGGCATGGCCGCAGACGAAATCCGGACCGGGTTTGTGGAAGCAAACGGGCTGCGCTTTGAAGTGCTGATGTGCGGCGACGGCGACCGGCTGGCCTTGTGTTTGCACGGCTTCCCCGAGGTGGCCCTGAGCTGGCGTGAGCAGATGCTCTTTCTGGCCGGAATGGGTTACCGCGTGTGGGCACCGAACCAGCGCGGTTACGGCCGGACGAGCCGGCCGCGCGGGACCGATGCGTATGCGATGGAGCACTTAATGGCCGACGTCGCGGGCTTGATTGACTCTGCAAAGGCGTCTGCGGGCGCGCGGGAGGTCGTCCTGCTGGGGCACGACTGGGGCGGGGTCGTTGCCTGGTGTTTTGCCGCTCGGCGGGTGCGCCCGCTCGCGCAGTTGGTCATCATCAATGCGCCCCACCCCGCGTGCTTCGCGCGCGCCTTACGGCAGCATCCGGGGCAGATGCTGCGCTCCTGGTATGTGCTTCTGTTCCAGGTGCCGGGCCTGCCGGAGCGGCTGCTCGGGCGCGACGGCGCAAAGGCTGTGGCGGAGATGATGCTCCGCACCTCCGCCGCCCCGGAGCGGTTCCCGCGCGCGCTCCTCCAAGCTACTCGCGCCAATGCCGCCGAGCCCGGTGCGCTCACGGCGATGCTCAACTGGTACCGCGCTTGGATGCGCGGCGGCGGTTTCCAGCGGCAGCTGCGGCTCGGTTTCCCGGTGATCGAAACGCCCACTCTGCTCGTGTGGGGCGAGCGGGATACGGCGCTTGCGAAATACACCACCGAGGAAACCGGCGAGTTTGTCCGGAATTTGCGGACCGAGTTCCTCCCCGGCGTTTCCCATTGGGTGCAGCAGGATGCGCCCCTGCTGTGCAACGCGGCGCTTACGCGCTTTCTCGGCGGGACGGCGGGGCGGTAAATCTCGTGCGCTCTCCCCGGCATCTGAGCCAGGGTAGGCAGTCACACTTTGGCGAGGGCGCATGGAGCTCTTCGCTTTCCCCACTCCCGATCACAAAGCAAAGGAAGAACAATGGGTTTGCTCGAAAATAAAGTCGCGTTAGTGACCGGCTCTTCCTCCGGAATCGGCCAGGGTATCGCGAAAAAGTTCGCCGAAGAAGGCGCAAAGCTCATCATCGATTACGCGCACCACCCTGAAGGCGCGGACCAAACGCTCGACCTGGTCAAGAAGGCCGGCTCCGATGGCGTGATCGTGGAAGCCGACGTGACTAAAATGGCCGACCTGCATAAGTTGGTGGACCAGGCTTACGCGAGCTTCGGCGGCCTCGATATCCTGGTAAACAACGCGGGCATGGAAAAGAAAGCGCCGTTTACCGAGGTGCAGGAAGAGGACTATGACAAGGTTCTGGCGGTGAACCTGAAGGGGCCGTTTTTCCTGACCCAGTACTTTGTGCAAAAGCTCACGGCGGCCAAAAAGGCCGGACGCGTCGTGAACATCAGTTCGGTGCATGAGGATATGGTGTTCCCAGGGTTTGCGACCTATTGCATCAGCAAGGGCGGCATTCGAATGTTTATGCGCGACCTTGCGGTCGAGCTCGGGCCCATGAACATCACCGTAAATAACATTGCTCCGGGCGCGATCGAGACGCCGATCAATCAGAAAATGATGGGCAACAAAGCCGAAATGGATGCGCTGCTCAAAAACATCCCGCTCAACCGCATGGGCAAACCGGAAGACGTCGCGAACCTGGCCGCGTTTCTCGCTTCGGAACAAGCGGGCTATATCACTGGGTCGACGTATGTGGTGGACGGCGGCCTGATGCGCAGCTATCACGAGCAGTAGTTAAGGAGCGAAATGGGTGCACGTTCGTTGGGAAAAGCAGCGGCTGAAGGCAGTCTGGCGCTGCTGGCAAGTTATGGGGCATGGACGGTGCTGCGGCGCGCGGAAGAGCGCGAGCAAAACCGGGGTATAGCCGAGGGTAAGCGCTTCGTGGTGTTAGGGACCGGGTTTGCCGGCGCAGGGGTGGCGCAGGAACTGGCGCGCCTGCTGCCGGATGCAAGCAACGGCGAGATTTTGCTCATCGACATGGATAATTACCTGCTGTTTACGCCGATGCTGACCGAAGCCGCGGGGGGTGATATCAATCCCACCCACATTGTGGCTCCGGCCCGCCACATGCACGACCGCATCAGCTTCGTGCAAGGCCGCGTTACCGGAATCGACCTTGCGAAGAAGAGTGTTGAGGTAGAGCTCGGCGCGGTGGGGCTTGAGCCTGCAAACCGCACCTTTACAGGCGATCACCTGGTCATCGCGCTCGGCTCGGTGACGAACTACCACGGCACGCCGGGAGTGGAGGAGAACTCGATTCCCATGAAGCGGTTCCCGGACGCGCAAACTGCGTTTAGCCATGTATCGGCTTGCCTGGAGCGCGCCGCTGTCGAGAACGACTCGGCAAAACGGCGCGAACTCTTGACGTTTGTAGTCGGCGGGGGCGGATACACTGGCGTGGAAACCATGGCCGCCATCAACGATCTTGTACGTTCCAGCGCTGAAACGCTTCCGAAGATCCGCCCGGAGGAACTGCGCACCGTGATCGTCCATCCAGGCAAACGGCTGCTCGAGGAGATCACGCCGGACCTGGCGCAGTTCGCGATGGAAAAGCTGAAGGAGCGCGGCGTGGAGGTGCAGTTGAACGCCCGCATCGCCGGGGCCGGGCCGGACTTTGTGCAAGTGGAGAATGGTGAGCGCATCTCCGCTCGCACGCTGATCTGGGCTGCCGGGGTGACGCCCAGCCCCCTGATTGAGCCGCTGCCGGCGGCCAAGGGCAAGCACCATGGGCTCGCGGTGGACGCCAACTGCCAGGTGCCGGACTTTCCGGGTGTGTGGGCGCTAGGCGATTGCGCGGAAATCCCCAAATCCAACAGCCAGGGCACGTATGCGCCAACCGCCCAGAATGCCACGCGCGAAGGCAAGCTGGTCGGAGGAAACGTCGTGCGGAGCCTGCGCGGTGAGCCTTTGAAGCCATTCCGGTTCACCCCGCTCGGTGAGCTCGCGCTGGTGGGCCGCCGCACGGGCGTCGCGCGTGTCTACGGGATGAACTTCTCAGGCTTTACCGCGTGGGCCATGTGGCGTGCGGTGTACCTGGCAAAGATGCCGGGCTTTGCGCAAAAAAGCCGCATCCTGACGGACTGGGTGCTTGACGTACTTTTCGGGCGGGAGCCGTTGCCGCTCGCGGGTGCGCAGGCAAAAGCGCCCACGCCTGAAGCCCCGCCTCAGCCCGGCGCGGCAAACCGGAAAGCATCTACCGCGAAGTCGTCTGCTCCGAAGCCCCGCCCGTCTCGAGCCGGAGCATAAGCCGCAGCACTTCAGCCACGCTCCAGGCCTGCGAAATGCACCCCCGCGGGATATACGGCGCTTCGGCGTCGAATACCTCGCTGATGGTCCCAATGCCACCCTGGCTCAGGTGGCGGTCGAATCCGCTGATGAACCCGCGGGCGGTTTCCTTGTCATTCGGAAAAGCCTTGAGCCACGCATCCACAAACGGCCCCATGAGCCACGCCCACACCGTACCTTGGTGGTAGGCGGCATCGCGGGTGCGGAGGTCGCCGAAGTAACGCGGCTTGTAGTCGGGGCTGCCCGGTGCCTGCGATCGCAGACCCACGGGCGTCCACAGCTCCGCACGGACCTTTTCGAGCACAGGCTTCCAGTGCTCCCGGTCCAGGACCGGGTTGTCGAGTGAGATGGCCAGCACCTGGTTGGGGCGGCAGGTGCTGTCGTTGCCTTCCACCACGGCGCTCGTCCCCGGCTCGGCTTCGATTACGTCATATAGGTAGCCGCCGGCGGTGTACCAGAACTTTTCCGCAAAGCTCCTGCGCGCTTGCCCTGCGTGTTCGCGGTAGCGACGGGCGAGGTCCCCATGGCCGAGCTCATCGAGCCAACCGGCCAGCAGGCACAGGGAGTTAAACCAGAGCGCGTTGATCTCGACAGCTTTGCCGCGCCGGGGCGTCACGACCCAGTCGCCCACTTTCGCGTCCATCCAGGTGAGCTGGTAGCCGGGCGCGCCCTGGCACAGCAAACCGTCGGATGGGTCCACGTGGATGCCGAACTTGGTCCCGCGCAGGTGCGCGTCCGCGATCCCCGCCATGCGCGGCACAATGAACCGCAGAAGCTCGCTATCGCCGGTTGCGCGCCAGTAGCGGTCCACCGCGTGAAAGAACCACAGGGACGCATCCGCCGTGTGGTATAGCCCCTCGGTGTTGCCCTCCGGGAACATGTTCGGGATCAGGCCGTCGCGGATGTACTGCGCGAAAAGGCGCAGGATGAACTCGGCTTCACGGGTGCGGCCCGTGGAAAGCGTAAGGCCTTCCAGCGAGATCATGGTGTCGCGGCCCCAGTCGGTAAACCAGTGGTAGCCCGCAATAACGGTGCGCACTTCGTCGCCCACTGCGTGCGCCCGCACCGTGTCGCCCACGCGGCCCACGGGGACGATGAGGAACTGGTCGGCGGCGAGCACCAACTCGCCCGCCATGCCCGTGCGCGCTTCCGGCGGGGCGACCTGCAGCAAGCGCCGGCGGCGTTCCCGCTCGGTCGCAAAGGCTTCCTCGACCGGCAGCGCTCCCACCCTTTCCCAGGTTTCGGTGGAAGCGGCGAGTGAAACGCTTTCGCCTTCCGCAAGCGTGGCCGTAAACAGCCCCGGCGACCACAGGCCGCCTTCCCAGTCGTAGCCGCGGTGCTGTTCTTCGCGGTATTCGAGCGCGTGGACCTCCTGCCGCGACAGGGTAAAGGCCGCGTCGGTGCCTTCGTAGCGCAGAAGCAGCGGCGGGATGTCGGGCTTGAACGAGATTTCGTAGCCCTCGGCCGAGGCGGTCAGGCGGTAGTCGCCTACCTGCGGGCCGGCGAGCGAGCCCTCGTGCGGGCGGATATCAATGGAGGGCCGCACCTCCAGGCACGCGGCCTCGCCGCGCAACAGGGAGTAGCGAATGTACGTGGTGTTCTGCCGGTACACCATACACAGGCGCTTTTCGAGCTCAAACGAGGGGCAGCGATAGGTCCACACCGGCAGCCCGTCTTCCAGGCGGAACTCGACGAGCGTGGGGCTGACGAGGTCCTGCCGGGTGGCGCGCTGAAGGTCTTCCGCCACCAACATGTGGCGCACGCCGTTCAAAACGAGGGTTTCCTCGAGCTGGTTGAGCATCATGGTGCGGCCGTGCGGGGCAGGGAGCGCCGCGATGAGCCAGCCATGGAATCGGCGCGAGTCGATGCCCGCTAGGGTGCCCGAGGCGTAGCCGCCCAGGCCGTTGGTGACGATCCACTCGTTGTGGAGCGCTTCCTGGGCGCGTGCGCCGTCGCGTTTGGAGTCGAGAGGGATGAGGCGTTTCAAAACAGGCAAAGGCAAATCGTTACTTCCTTTTCAAAGGAGCTTGCTTGGGCGAAGGTTCGGGGTCGCCGGGGATAAGGAGGACGGCGGCCGCGCCGGGAATGCGCCAGCCGCTCGCGCTTACCGGCGAAACCACGCCTGGGCCGCCGTAGCGGTGGTGGTCGCTGCTCCAGCGGAGCGCCCACGCGCGGCCCTCGGGGGCGGCGAGCAGCGGCTCCGGAGCGTGCGGGAGATCAAGGTCGCGCCCGAAGTTCACGACGAGAAGCCGATCGCCCTCGTCCGCGAAAAAGCGGAGGACGAAGCAGTCCTCCGAAAGTACGCTGCCGTCGAGCACCGCTGTTTCCCGGCGGCAAAGCACAGGGTCTTCGCGGCGCAGGCGGAGCAGGTCTCCGTGCAGCGCGAGCGCTTGCGGATCCTCTTGGCTGGAATCGAGTTTGCAGCGCTCAAAGGTGGCGGCCGCGGAGGGGTCGGGAAGTACGCGCTGCGCATCATCGCTGTGGAGGCTGGGGAACTGCGTGAGGAAGTCGCGCCGGCCCGCGCGCACGGCTTGGTTCAGCTCCGGGGTGTGGTCGCAAAAGTACAGAAACGGCGTGCGCGTGCCGTACTCCTGGCCCTGGAAGAACATGGGGGTTCCGGGCGTCAGCAGCCAGTAGGCTGTTATCGCGCGGTACACGCCGGGGTGCGAGCGGGAGCGCACGCGCGAGCCGGTATCGGTGTTCGCGACCTGGTCGTGGTTCTCAATGAACGTAATGAAGTGCTGCGGCGCAGTGCCCTGCGTGGAGTGCCCGCGGCCCGCGCCCTGCCAGCAGTAGTGCTGGCCCTGGTACAGGAAGCCGCGCTTGGCACCGGAAACAAACTCCTGCGCGCGCCCCAGGTGGTCGGAGTAGTAGGCTTCGCGCTTGTGGGTGAGCCGCACCATCATGGAGTGGTGCAGGTCGTCGTTCCACATGCCGTCGAGGCCATAGCCGCCATCGCTGATGGGGCGCATCAGCCTTGTGTCCTGGGGCTCGTTTTCGGCGATGAGAATGATGGCGCGCCCCGGCGCAGCCGCGCGGGTAGCCTCCCCGATCTCTTCGAGAATATGGCGGCCCAGCCGACCGCTGTCATGAATCGACTGCGTCGCGTCGAGCCGGAGCCCGTCGAAGTGAAACTCACGGATCCAGTACGCGGCGTTTTCCCGGAAAAACGCGCGCACACCCTCGCAGTTTTCCCCGTCGAAGTTGATCGAGTCGCCCCACTCGGTCGCCTTGGCCGAGAAGTAGTCCGGGCTGAAGGCTTTTAAGCAATTTCCGTCGGGGCCCAGGTGGTTATAAACCACGTCGAGAATTACGCCGAGCCCGGCTCCGTGCGCCGCGTCGATGAAGTGCCGCAGCTCGTCGGGCGTCCCATACGCGTTGTGCGGGGCCCAAAGGTCAACACCGTCGTAGCCCCACCCGCGGGCACCGGCGTACTGCGCCAGCGGCATCAACTCCAGCACCGTGATCCCGAGCGCGGCCAGGCGTTCGAGCTCGCGCTCCGCCGCGCGATACGTGCCTTCAGCCGTAAACGTGCCGATGTGCAGCTCGTACAGCACCTGGCCCGCGAGGCGCACGCCTTTCCACGCGTGGTCGCCCGCGCTCCATTGGTAGAGCGATGGGTCGACGATTTCAGACGGCCCGTGCGGCCCTTCCGGCTGGAAGCGCGAGGCTGGGTCAGGGTAGCTTTCCCCGCCGTCAAGCTGGATGCGGTAGCGCTCGCCGGGCTTCGCTCCCTCCGCCAGGCAGCTCCAATAGCCGTCCGACTCGGGCTGCATGGGTTCCGGAGCCCGGCCCTCCACCAGGACAGATACCCGGGAGTGCCCAGGCGCCCATACCCGGAAGTGCGTGCCGCCGGGTGAGGTTTGGGTGCCGAGAAGGCAGGCACGGTCGAGTTGCGGGTCAAGCGTAAGGGTTGCGCTGGTGGGCATGGGGCCTTGGGATGCCCGCGCATCGCGGGGGTTTGAGGCTCGGGAGGCAGTTTCTCGCATTCGCACCAAAATGGGACTGGAAACAGATTTGAAGCCCGGCGAACCGGGGGTTTCTTTCGACCAGTGTACGTGGCGCGGGCTCGGTTCCTGCGAAGGTTTTGGGGAGAAAATGCCGCTTCCCTGCCGTCGGTTCCGCGGCTTAGAATGCAGGCATCGCGGTTCATGGAGGTGCCTATGCGTGTTCTTGCGCGAGTTGGGTTTGTGAGCTTGTTGGCTGTGGGCGGCGCTCAGGCGCAGAGCATTGCGACCTCGCACATCGGAGGCGCGGACGCTGCATTGACGGTCGTCGTGCCCTCCTCGAGCTGCCCGGTCGCGCTTACGGCGCAAAGGATCCCGGGCGGCGAACTCCTGTCTACGGACGGCGCTTCCGGGGGCTCGGGAGAGAACGGCGTGTACGTGCGGGTTGGGGCACCCGAGGGTTCCGGAGCGCGCATTCTCCGTGCCACGCTTACGGTTCACGCGCTTTCGGCGCGCTCCCGCGTCCTCCCGGTTGCCGCGAGCGGCGAAGCCGACGTGGCGAAGAGCTTCGAGCTGACGGCCGGCAAGCGAAGCGCGTCCGCCCTGGACGGCAGCACGTTTGTGAAGAATCGGGCGACTGTGCTTTGGGTGGGTGTGGATGAGCTGCGCTATGCCGATGGCCGGGTGTGGCGGCCCACGGGCAATGAGAGTTGCCGCGTGGAACCGGACGGCTTTTTGCCGGTCGCCTCGGCCCGCTAGCGAGCAGGGGCAGTTGACCGTCCTTGCCTCGCTTCATTAGACTTGGGTTCATACCCGAGCGGGAGTAGCTCAGTGGTAGAGCATCGCCTTGCCAAGGCGAGGGTCGCGGGTTCAAGTCCCGTCTCCCG
This sequence comes from Acidobacteriaceae bacterium, assembly GCA_965218545.1. GTDB lineage: Bacteria > Acidobacteriota > Terriglobia > Terriglobales > Acidobacteriaceae > EB88. The sequence goes on from CBDCLB010000006.1 coordinate 30,128, forward strand.
CTCCAGTCCCCAACCGGCTGGTGTTTCCTCACAGGTTTCGGCGCGGTACCCAAGTGGTAAGGGAGAGGTCTGCAAAACCTTTATGCGCCGGTTCGATCCCGGCCCGCGCCTCCACCCCTCCAGAAAATCAGACAAGAAAGGTTTGAGCGCCCTTTGCTCCGCGGTGCTCGCCGTTAAGTGGGTTCCTCATTTCCGTGAAGCTTTCACTCCTAGCTGCCCTCTAAACCTGCCGGGAAAGAGTCCGAGCCGTCGGCAAAGTGCCGTCTCGTAAACGTTTGAGTGGAGCCGTCAAAGGCCCGGCCCGCGGCCGGGATTCCTACGGCGCAGGCCGACGGATCGGGAGATACCTTTCGCCCCAGAGCAGGCCCGCTGCCGCGCTCAACAGGGAAATGGGACCCGTGCAACTATCCACCACCGCATCGAACAAGCGCTGGATCGCCGCCGGCCGCGGGTCAAAGCACACAAGCAGCAGCTTCGTTTCCGGCGTTCGCTGCTTGATCAGCAAGGCAAGCTCGGCGATTTCTCCGTCGCAGATCGTGTGCCCAAATACCGCAAGCTGATACTGCTTTTCGCGCAGCAGGGCACCGGCCTGGGCAGGGACGGCTGAAACAACCTCGCACCGGGTCATACGAAGAATGCCCGCGCGGCTTTGCAGGAGGTTTAGGTCGTGCCCGACGGAAAGGATAGTTCCTTCGCAACCATTCGCGGCCATGGAGGTGCGGAACAGCTTGGGGAGCGGCAAATGCGGCCCGGGCGAGGAGAAAGACATGGATGGTCTCCAGAGTGCGGCCTAGGATTGGGTGAAGCCTAACGGCACTTATCGTTTCATTCGTGCAACCCAGCGGGTGTTCGGTGCAAAACGTAACAGCCGGCTTTCTTCCGGTTAATTCAAGCAGGAGCAAGACAGCCTGCGGGTTGGACGTAGCGGAAGGGTCATCTGGGAAGGGAAACTCGCCGGTTGAGCGCTTCCCGCTGTACACTCGGGGCGGTTTCAGGAGCGGAAGCTCAAAGGGTGGGCAGTATGGATGAGATGTGGACGCGGCGGGCTGCTTTGCTCGCGCTGGGCGCGGCGGGGTTGGCGAGCGCCTTCCGCACGAGTGTATGTGCGGGAGCTGCGGCTCCGGCAGCACGCGTGGAGCTCACGGTGCATCCGGGCGAAGCGATCGCGGCCGTGCCGGCCAACTACACGGGATTGAGCTATGAGTCGGCCCAACTGGTGCATGCCGGCTTCTTCTCGCCCGGCAACAAGGAGCTGGTCGCGTTGGTGCGGACGCTGGGCCGGCGGGGCGTGCTGCGCATCGGCGGCAACACGAGCGCTTTTACCGCATGGGGAACAGGGCAGCCGACGGCAGCGCTCAAAGACAATCTAGGCTACGGGCCGGACCTGGGCGCGAAGGTACAAAAGCAGACGCCGGGCATGTATGTGCTCACGCCGCTCGCGATCGATAACCTCCATGGATTTCTCCAGGCGACCGGGTGGGGGCTGATTTACGGCTTGAACCTGCGCCATGGGACCCCGGAGAAAGCCGCGGACGAGGCCGCCTATGTTGCAAAGACCTGCGGCGATGCTTTGCTCGCGCTGCAGTTCGGCAACGAGCCGGACCTGTTCAACCACGAAAGCGGCAGCGAAGCGCCGGGAACGCGCTGGAGCTACGACGAATTTCTTGGGGCCTGGGAAGCGATGTACAAAGCGGTGCACGCGCGCGTGCCGCACGTGCCCATCGCCGGGCCGGACTGCGCCTTCAACGCGGAGTGGGTGGGGCGTTTCGCGCGGGATACAAAGGGCGAGGTATCGCTCCTGACCACGCATTACTATGCCGAAGGGCCGCCGACCGACCCGAAGATGACGATCGGGTACCTGCTGCATCCGGGCGAAAAGCTCCAGAAGGACGTGTACGACGCCATGGCCGCGGCCAAGCAAGCGGGGCTGCCGTTCCGTTTGACGGAAGGGAACTCCTGCTACAACGGCGGCAAGCGCGGAGTGAGCAATACCTTCGCTTCGGCCCTGTGGGCGGGGACTTTATGCTGGACCTGGCCGCGCGCGGGGCCAAGGGCATCAACCTGCACGGCGGGGGCGAGGGCGTGTACACGCCGATTGCCACTGGATCTGATGGGAGATCGACCGCGCGTCCCGATTTCTACGGGATGTGGCTTGCGGGGCAGTTCGCGGGCAGCCGGATGCTGCGGGCGGAGCTCGGCGGGCTGCCGGGGGGCGCGAATGTAACGGCCTACGCGGCATTGGGCGCGGGCGGGCACATGGTGGCGATCTTCAATAAGGGAAACGAGGCGATAACAGTAGCCATGCGCGGGCTTTCCGGGGGCAAGGTGGAAAGCTTTCGGCTGCGGGCGCCCTCGCTCGAGAGCACATTTGATGTGGATTTTGGCGCGGGCGGGCGGGAGCCGGGCTCGGTTTGGCAGCTCGCGGGCAGTGGACCGGTTTCGCTCGCCGGTGTTCCAGTGCCGGGAGCGAGCGCGGTGCTGCTGCGCGAAAGCCGAGGCTAGGGCAGGAGCAGCGACGCCCCAAGCGCAGCCGCCAGCGCTGCGGGCATGGCGACCGCCCCTACCTTGAGGAAATCGAGAAAGCTCACGCGCACGTCCTCCTTGCGCAGCGCGACGAGCCACAGGATGGTGGCGAGCGAGCCGGTGATGGACAGGTTGGGACCCAGGTCTACGCCGATGAGCACGGCATGGGCGAGCGGCCCGTGGGCGTCCGCGGCGTGGAGTGTAGACCCGGCGAGAAGGCCGAGCGGCAGGTTGTTCACCAGGTTGTTGGCTACCCCCACCGCGAACCCCGTGAGCATAACCCCGGCCCCGATGGGAAGCATTTGCGCCCAGTGGAGGGCGCTTCCGGTGAACCGCAACGCGCCGGCTTGCTCCGCCGCGTCCAGAAGGATGAACAGGGCGGCGACAAGCGCAAGCGTGCTCCAGGAGATCTCCTTTGCAAGCTTGAGGGGGTTCATACGCTCCTTGAAGGAGACCGCGGCGGTGACGGCGAGCGCGGCCACGCAGGTAGGCAGGCCGAGGTTGAGCCCAAACGCGGAAGCCGTGAGCAGGGTGGCCGCCACCAGCAGGAGGCCGCCGAGCACGAGCTTGCCTTCGGCGGGGAGAGCCGCCCGAACGGGATCGCCGTCAAAGCCGCACGCCAGCGACTTGCGAAAAAGCAGCCGGAGCGCCGCGTAGGTCGCGAGAACCGACGCGACCGATGGCAGCCCGAACGAGGCGAGCCACGCGGGCAGCGGCGGCATGCCCTGGCGAAAAACGACCAGGTTCGCGGGGTTGGAGATAGGGAGCACGAAGGAAGCGGCGTTCGCGATCAGCGCGCAGGTGAACAGTTGGGGCAGGGGCGCGGTCTCCGCTTTCTTGACCACGCTCAGGATCGCGGGCGTGAGGACCACGGCTGTAGCGTCGTTGGACATAAAGACCGTGACAACCGCGCCGATGCCGTAGACGAGGGTAAACAGACGCGCGGACGAGCCGTGCGCGTGGCGGATGGCGGCGGAGGCCACCCAGTCGAACACCCCTGCCTCGCGCGCCAGTGCGGACAAGAGCATCATGCCGATCAGGAAAAGGTACACGTCCGTGCCCTCGGCGACAGCGCGGCCCGCGAGCCGGACGGGGATAAGGCCAAGCACAATAAGCAGTAGCGCGCCCGAGCCGACCCAGAACACCTCCGGGATGCCGCGCGGACGCCAAAGCATCAGCAGGATGCTCGCGGCCGTGATAAGCCAAATCATGTTCTCCCATGCTGGCACGAGCAGCCCCGCCATCCCGGCTTTGTAGTAAAACTTAGGGAACACGCAGAAAAGAGAACCCATGGCCAACACCACCAGCATCGAGTCCACCGAAGAGCGTAAGGCTTTGAAACGCGCCGCCCGCAAAAAGGCCACCCCCAAGGCCAAGCGCACCGCCCCGCGCGGCTCCAATAAAAAGAAGCCCAAGAAGCTGATGCGCGGCACGAACAAGCGCTAATCCTGCCCGCGTCTTTGACCCCCGCGTCGACCGCCGCCTGGAGCCCACGCCGCTGCCGAGCCAACTGTTCGCCCGCAAGTCCATCGATAAACTGATCGCCGAGTCCGAACGGCCGGAGCACCGGCTCAGGAAGACGCTGGGGCCGGTCTCGCTCACCTCGCTTGGGATTGGCGCGGTGATCGGCTCAGGTATCTTTACTGTCATCGGCACGGCCATTGCGGGCGAAAAGTTCGACTCGACCTCCATCCTCAACACCCCCGTCGCCGACTACCTGGTCCACCACACGGCGCTGCTTGGCCGCCCCGGCGCGGGCCCGGCGCTTGCAGTGTCGCTGGTTTTGGTGGCGATCGTCTGCTGCTTCACGGGCCTTTGCTACGCCGAGCTCGCCTCCATGATCCCCATCGCGGGCTCGGCCTACACCTACACCTACGCAACCATGGGCGAGCTGGTGGCCTGGATTATCGGCTGGGACCTCATCCTCGAGTACGCTTTCTCGAATATGGCCGTCTCGGTCGGCTTCGCGGCACACATGGTCGACCTGCTCGACTGGCTGGGCATCCACCCGTCGCTCAAGTGGATTTCGCCCGCTTACCTGCCTTCGGGACTCACGGATTTAGCGGGCCATACTCTTTACGCACCCGGGTGGCACTTCGGCTTCAACGTGCCTGCGTTTCTCATCGTGATGCTGCTTACGGTTGTGCTGGTGCGCGGCATTCGTGAGTCGGCCGAAACCAACAACATCATGGTCCTTCTCAAGATCGCGGCGATTTTGGTCTTCGTCATCGCGGGCGCGAGCTTTATCCACCCCGGCAACTGGCACCCCTTTGTGCCGAACGGCTGGTCGGGCGTGTTGACCGGCGGGTCCATCATTTTCTTCACGTATATCGGTTTCGATTCGATCTCCACCGCGGCTGAGGAGTGCAAGAATCCGCAGCGCGACATCCCCGTCGGCATCATCGGAACCCTGATTATCTGCACGATTCTTTATATCGGCGTAGCAGTCGTGCTCACCGGGCTGGTGCGCTGGAACACGCTCGTGGACGACGCCGCGCCGGTTGTGAACACACTGAAGAAGCTGTCCATCGCGACCGGAAGCCCCGTGCTGCATTGGAGCCGCCTGGCCGTGCTTATCGGCGCGCTGCTGGGCATGACCTCGTCGATTCTTGTTTTCCAGATCGGGCAGGCGCGGGTCTGGTTTGCGATGTCGCGCGACCGGCTTCTGCCCTCGGCGTTCTCGCGGATTCACCCCCGATTTCGCACCCCGGTTGTTTCCACCTGGGTCGCGGGCGTGGTGGTCGCTGTGCCTGCGGGATTGCTCGACATCGGCACATTCGCCGATCTTTCCAATATCGGCACGCTGTTCGCCTTTGTGCTGGTTTCGGCGGGTGTGCTTGTTCTTCGGCGGAAAGATCCGGGCCGCCACCGCTCGTTCCGCTGCCCCGGCGGTCCGGTTCTCCCCGTGCTGTCCATCGTGTTCTGCGTTCTGCTCATGGCGGGGCTGCCGATCGTGACCTGGCTGCGTTTTTTCGGTTGGCTCGCCATCGGCCTGCTGATTTATTTCTCATACAGCCGGAAACGCAGCGAGTTTGCGCGCTGACCTCATCCAACCAGCAAACCCGGACGGAAGGAACTACCCATGATCCAAGCCCACGGCTATGCAGCCCAGGACGCCGCCTCCCCCGTTGCGCCCTTCTCCTTTGAACGCCGCGACCCCGGCCCCAAAGACGTCGTCGTCGACATCGAATGGTGCGGCGTCTGCCACTCCGATATCCACCAGGCCCGCAATGAATGGAAAAACTCGACCTACCCCATGGTCCCCGGCCACGAGATCGTCGGCAAAGTGTCTGCCGTCGGCGGCGAGGTCACGCGCTTTAAGCCCGGCGACCAGGTTGCGGTCGGCGTCATCGTCGATTCCTGCCACGTTTGCGACAACTGCAAGGCGGGGGAGGAGCAGTACTGCGAAAAGGGCTTCGTCGAAACCTACAACGGCAAGGAATACTCCGGCGAGCCGACCCAGGGAGGCTACTCGAACGTGATCGTGACGGATGAGTACTTCGTCCACACCGTTTCGCCCAAGCTCGACCCTGCCGGCGTCGCGCCGCTGCTCTGCGCGGGTATCACCACCTACTCCCCCCTGCGCTACTGGCAGGTGGGCCCGGGCAAAAAGGTCGGCGTCATCGGCCTTGGCGGTCTCGGCCACATGGGGCTCAAGTTCGCCCACTCCTTTGGCGCGCATGTGGTCCTGTTCACCACCTCGCCCAGTAAGGCTGAGGACGCAAAGCGCCTGGGCGCGGATGAGGTGGTCAATTCAAAGGATCACGACCAGATGGCCGCCCTCAAGGGCAAGCTCGACTTTATTCTGGACACGGTTTCCGCCCCGCACGACCTGAACCCATACCTCAAACTCCTCGCCCGCAACGGCACGCTCTGCCAGGTCGGCCTGCCGGAGGAGCCGTCCGCAATCGAGGCCTTCAGCATTACAGGCAACCGTCGTTCGCTCGCAGGCTCCAGCATTGGCGGCGCGAAGGAAACGCAGGAGATGCTGGACTACTGCGCCGAGCACGGCATCGTTTCGGACGTCGAAGTTATCCCGATGGATAAGATCAACGAAGCCTACGACCGCATCCTAAAGTCGGACGTGAAGTATCGCTTTGTGATTGATCTAAAGTCGCTCGCGAAGTAAGAAATGGAACCGGGGCCCGCGAAATATCTTCCATGCGGGCCCGGGCGCTCCGTATACTGGCGGGCATGTCCGCCCTGTCGCCCCAACCCAGCCCCTACACCCTGACGACCTCCGCCCAGCAGGCGGTCGTTATCACCGACATCGATATGTCAATCGCCGCGATGGCCCGCTTCATGGTCAAGTGGATCATCGCGACCATCCCGGCGCTCATTATTCTTTGGCTGCTTCTGCTGGCAGTCGGGCTCGTCATGGCGCTCCTGTTCAGCGGCATCTTTCATGGGCTGGGTGGACCTTTGTTTCCGCGCACCTAACCTAGCCTTGATTGCAGGAAGCCACGCGCTTCGTCTGGATCGATTCTAGGTCGGTAATTCTGCATTCATCGAAAATAGAGCAGTAACACGCGCTCAGGCGCAGGTGGGAGCGATCTTGATTCAGCTTTTCCCACTCCGCCAACGCAGCCGGATTGCCGGTGGGCTTGGGCCAACTGAAAATGAGGCGATCGTCTCCGCTGCGCAGGAGTGTCGAATTCACCCGCTGAGGTCACGTATGGCGCTTGAACGCGCGCCGCACGCGCAGCTAATCCGGAGCCGGTGTAGTCACTACCCTGAGCGTCTGTCGCCCGGAACCAGACAATCTCTGCCGGGCCAGTTCCGGCGTTGCTAATCCTCATCGTGATAACAGACTTGCCGTTTTCCTCATTGCCAGTGTCATAAGTCAGCAGCGGCGTCGACTGGGCACTTACAAGACGGCGGTTCTGCTCGACCAGCGCTTTCATCGACCGCTCCGACTCGAGCGCGTTCAAGAGCGAAGCGACGGACACTGCGATGACGGCAAGCGGCACCGCCAAATCGAACCACGGCAGGCCGGTCGCGTGGTGGTGATGGTGAGGCGGTTCCGCCGGTTCTATCATCGCGTCTCCACGGCTCTGCTAAGCACAGCGGCTTCCATGCTACAGCGCCAACCCTTTCAAGTACTCCCGGAACTGCGGCCCCAGGTCCTCCCGCCCGAGCGCAAACTCGACCGTCGCCTGCAGCATGCCCTGCTTGTCGCCCGCATCGTACCGGGTGCCCTCGAACGAGAACCCGTACACCTTTTGCTCGCCCAGCAGTGCCTTGATCGCGTCAGTGAGCTGCAGCTCGCCGCCCGCGCCCGGCTGGAGAGTTTCGATCTTCCCGAAAATAGCGGGAGTCAGGATGTATCGGCCGATAATTGCGTTTCTTGACGGCGCATCCTCGAGCTTCGGCTTCTCCACCATCCCGCGCACGTCGAACAGCTTCGGCTTGCCCTCCACCGGCTTACCGTCAAGCACGCCGTAAGCCGAAATAGCCGGGCCTTCGACCACCTGGGTCGCGATCAGCGAGCTTTCGACCTCGTCATACGCCTCGACCATCTGCTGGATGCACGGCGGCTGGCCTGCAATTACGTCGTCCGGCAGCAGCACGGCAAACGGCTCGTCCCCTACCAAATCTTTGGCCTGCAGCACTGCGTGGCCCAGCCCGCGCGCCTCCGCCTGCCGCACATAGGCGAGCTTGGCCATGGAGGCTACATGGCGCGCCAGTTCCAGCAGCGCGGTTTTGCCCTTTTTCTCCAGATTCGCCTCAAGCTCAAAGCTTGTGTCAAAGTGGTCCTCAATGGCGCCTTTGCCGCGCGCGGTCACGATGATGATCTCTTCAATGCCCGCCGCAAGCGCTTCTTCGACGCCGTACTGGATGATCGGCTTATCCACCAACGACAGCATTTCCTTGGGGATAGCCTTGGTGGCCGGCAAGAAGCGCGTACCCAAACCCGCGGCCGGAAATACTGCTTTGCGTACCTTGTGCTTCATGCCCGTCGTTGTCTCCCAGTCCTTAAGCGCTGCCGCTTATTGTGCCAGATGCCAGCGCGGCGCGCGAGACGCGAACGTAACGTGCCGGTCAGGCGGCGTTGCGCTCATGTTTTGAAACACACCGCCGATATAGGTTTCAGCAACGAGCCGGGCGAGCCCAAACAGCCTCCCGCCGGCAACGATTCGCTCCGACCAGCGCGAATCGAGAACCGGGTCGCATCGCTCTAAACAGGGAGCGCGACCCTTCACCGATGCCGCACATAACGGGCGTCCGAGGCATCGGATACGTTTCGCAGGTTCGAACCGAGGACCCACCGAGGCGCTTCCCGTCATGCTGAAAGAGCCGTCGATTGCAGGTACGACGGCTCCTGCTCTGATGAGATCGACGAAGCCCTGCGCGCGCAGGGCGGACAGTACTTCTCTCGGTTACGCGTTGCGAATCGCTTATGCTTCCGTTTCTTCTTCGCTTTCCATCACCAGCTCCGGGGCGTCTTCCTCGGCTTCCGCGACGGCGATGTTGTAGCGCGAGGCCAACTCCGGCGCATACTTCGCGATATCTTTTCGAAGCCGCAGCAGCGCCAGGTCTTTCGCCTTGGCTTCCAACATCACGTCCGCGTCCAGATGCGCGACGGAGCGGAGGAACGGCACCGTTTCAAAGGGATTGTTGTAGTCGGCGTGGCCGGTCCAGATGGGCGGCTGCAGCACGGTTTCAATCTTTTTAGTTTTGCGATTTTTGCGCTTGATCTCGCGCAGCTCCGTGCGCGCGCAAGAGTAGTGCAGCTTCGGACGTACACCCTCGGGCCAGGTCGCCAACATGCGCTCAAGGGTGGGGAGCATTTCCAGCTTTTCCGGGTTCATGCACCAAAAATGCTGGTAGTCGAACACCAGCGGCACCCCGGTCTCCTCGTGGATGCGCAGCACATCGGCCGCGGAGTACCGGATATCGTCGTTTTCGAGCACCAGCCGTCGCCGCACCGGCTCGCTCAGCCGCTTCCAGGTGGCGCACCAGCGGTCGCAGCCGCTCGCACGGTCGCCATACGCGCCGCCCACATGGATGATGAGCCGCGCTTCCGGCCCGCAGCCCAGCCGGTCCAGGATTTCGGCCTGTGAGTCCAGGTCCCACATGCTCTTTTTTGTGAGCTCTTCGTTTTCCGAGTTGAGCACGATGAACTGCGACGGATGGAACGAAAGCCGGATATCGGCCTCGCGCGCGAGCCTGCCCACGTATTCGAGCTCCGAGGCCGACTCCCGCACCATCGCATGGAACTGCGGCATATCCGGGTGGGTCGCGTATGGCGCCATGTCCGAGCTCATCCGGTACATGTGGATCTTGTGCTTGCGGAGGTACGCGAAGATCTCGCACAGGTGCCCGAGTGAGACGCGCAGGTGCGGGTTCTGCTGCCAGCGGCGGGTGTCGTTGCTTTTAAGGCCGGGCTGGCCCATTACCTTGACGGCAAAGCCTAAACGCATGGCCTCGGCGGGCCAGGGCATGGCCGGCTGTTCATCGAGCGCCGCGCATGGAAACAAAGGTTCGGCTTCGCGCCGGGCTAGGTCCGCCTCGGCCAGCTCTTTCTTGCCCGGCGCTTTTTTCTTGGCGGCTTTCTTGACTGCTTTTTTCTTCGGGCCTTTTTTCGCGGCCGTATCGCCCGCACTCACGCGGGCGGTTCTTGCAGCGCCTTTACGCGGCTGTCTCAGTTCCTGTTCATCACTCATGCGTTTTGTTCAGATGCGTCAGCCGCATCTCCGGCCCAAACCCCAGATCCTCCGCGAAGGCGTCCCACGAAGCAACCGGCACCGCCCCGCCCGATGCCTGGTCGTGGCCGTTCCCGTATCCCTGGTCCGCCCCGGCGGGCGTGTGCTCGCGCAGGAACTCGATCACGTTCACACCTTTCGGCCCGCGCGCGGAAAAATGCACATAGCCGGGCCGAAACCCGAAGTTCACGCCCATTACAATGGAATCCCGGAACCGCCCGCGCCAGGTTTGGGCGACCAGCGGATGCACCTGGCAGGGCGTATCCATCCGCAGCGCTACCAGGTCGGCCCCGAGCCGCTCCCGCCATTTTTTGCTGAACTTGGGCGCGGCCTTTTTCGCGACAGCCAGCGCGCCCGCGACCTCTTCCTTCGCTGTCCGCAGCGAGGCGGTCTGGGGCAGATCCCCGTTTACGATCTGCTTCGGGCCGTCCGCTTCCAGTAGGGCGCTCAGGGCCTCGCTTGCGTCGGCCAAGGCCGTCCGACGCGGCGCGTTCAAGAGCGCGACCGCATCCCGCATCGGCCCCGTGGGCCACTTTGCCCGGGCTTCCGCGAGCTCCGCGAAGGGCGTCTTATCCCCCAGATCGCTCAGGATACTCAGCGCGGCCAGCCACAGCAGTTGCTCGTGCTGCTCGGGAGTCAGGATCGCCCGCGCACACCACCACACCAGCAGACCCGTGGTGGGCGTGGGTTCGGTGCCGTAGCCGGTGATCAGCTCCGCGCCCGGAGGTACACCGCCCGGCAAATGGTGATCGATCAGCAGTGTGGGCACGCCGGTCAGGAGTGCATCGGGGCGGCTGCCCAGGTCGAGCACAAACAGCGCCTCCGGCTCACGCGCCCGCAACCGCTCAATCACCTGTGGATCCCAGGCCGATTCGCCCTTGCGCCGCGCCTCTACTGTGACCTGTCCGTACCCGGCGAGCCGGAGCGACCGCACCAGCAGAGCGCCCGCGGGCAGCCCATCGCAGTCCGCATCGCACAACACGTGCACGCGGGTTTCGTGGCTTTTCGGCAGACTCTGAAGGAAGGTTAGGAACCGATCGGCGGCTTCATCCGGCAGTGGCATGGAAAGGGAGATGCGGGAAGGCCGCCGGTCGCTTGCGTTGCGTTTCGCCGTCATCGATGGACACAAAAATGGATGCTACACTCGCTCGCATGCCGCGCCTGCTTGTTTTATCCCTTCTGCTTGCCCCCGCGCTCCTGGCGCAAGCGCCCGCGAAGCACCCCATGACCCTTGACGATTTGCAGAAAATCCAGCAGGTGGGCCGGCCCGTGCTCTCGCCCGACGGCGCTTGGGCCGCCTATACGCTGCGCCACACCGATACGGACGACGACAAGCAGGTGAGCACGCTGTGGATGGTGAGCTGGGACGGCAAGCAGGATATCGAGCTGACCTACGACAAAGAGGGCGCGGGCAACCCGCAGTGGAGCCCGGATGGGCGCTATCTCGCGTTCACCTCCGGCCGCCCCGGCCCGGGTAAAGCCAAGGGCGACCAGGTGTGGGTGCTGGACCGGCGCGGCGGCGAAGCGCGCCGGCTCACGCAGGTCAAGGAGGACCTGAGCGACTTCCGCTGGTCGCCGGACTCGAAACAGCTGCTGCTGACCCTGCGCGCCAAGGACGAGCCGGACGATGAGAAAAAGAACGGCAAGCCCGTGCCCCCCAAGCCCATCGTGCTCGACCGCTACCACTTCAAGCAGGACGTAGAAGGCTACCTGACCGACAAGCGCGACCACCTGTTTCTGTTCGACATCGCGACGGGCAAGCTTGCGAAGCTGACCAACGACAACGCCCATGAGGAGCACGAGGCTGTCTGGTCCCCGGACGGCAAACGCATTGCGTATGTGAGCCGGCAGGACATGCCGGACCCCGACCGGACTGACAACCCGGATGTGTTCGTGGTGGACGCAGCGCCGAACAGTGCGCCGCGCAAGCTCACGACGTTCAAGGGCCCGGATCAAGGCCCTCTGGCCTGGAGCCCGGACTCGACGCGCATCGCGTACCGGCAGGCCAGGCTCCCCGGCTACTCCATCTACAACCAGTCGCAGCTTGCGGTGGTGCCCGCCGCAGGCGGCGCGCCGGTTTTACTCGCGGGTAAACTCGACCGGCCCGTGGGCGCACCCGTGTGGGCACAGGACGGGGGAGCCCTGCTCGCGACCATCACCGATGACCGCAACCAGTACGTGTCCAGGTTTCCGCTCACGGGCGGCGCGCCCGAGCGCCTGACACAGGGCGAAGGCGTCGCGGCAAGCCTCGCTTCGACCGCGAACCATACGACGCTGGAGTGGTCCACGGACGACCAAATCCCCGAGCTGTACGCGCTCGAGAATGGCGCGCTGCGGCAGCTGACGCATCACAACGACGCGCTGCTGGCAACGCTCTCGCTCGCGAGCACACAGGACCTCTCGGCCAAGACGAAGGACGGCAACGAGGTCCATAGCCTGCTCACGATGCCGGTGGGTCACAAGCCGAGTGCAAAGGCTCCCATGCTCCTATTCATCCACGGCGGCCCCACCGCGCAGGACGAGCACGGCTTCGACGTTGCGCGCCAACTCTTTGCCGCCCACGGCTATGCGGTGCTCCAGGTGAACTACCGCGGCTCGAACGGGCGTGGGTTCGAGTATTCGCACACCATCTCCGGCGACTGGGGCAACAAGGAGGTTACAGACCTGCTGGCCGCGGTGGACGGGGCCGTCGCGACCGGGCAGGTCGACCCGGACAAGCTGGCTGTGGGCGGCTGGAGCTACGGAGGCATTCTGACCGACTACACCATCGCGACCACCACGCGCTTCAAGGCAGCGTCCAGCGGCGCGGGCATGGGCAACCTGCTCGGCCTGTATGGGGTAGACGAGTACATCCTCCAGTACACCAACGAGATCGGTCCACCGTGGAAAAACCCCGACCTGTATGTCAAGCTGTCGTACCCATTCTTCCACGCCGACCGCATCAAGACGCCCACGCTCTTTATGGGCGGCGACAAGGACTTCAACGTCCCCGTCGAGGGCGGCGAGCAGATGTACCAGGCGCTGCGAGACGTGGGCACCCCGGCGGAGCTGATCGTGTACCCGGGGCAGTTCCACGGGTTTACGCGGCCTTCGTTTATCCGGGACAGGTATCAGCGGTGGTTTAGGTGGTATGACAAGTATCTGGGGCTTGCGCCCGCAGGGAGTTAAGCTCCCTGTGCTGGGATAACAAAGATTGACAACCTTTGTTGTCCGTTTCAGCATGGGAGCAGGAGTCCCATCGTGAATGTCTCTTTAACGCCGGAGCTTGACCAGTTTGTCTCCACCAAGGTTTCCTCCGGACGCTACACTTCGGCCAGCGAAGTCGTCCGGGAAGCCTTGCGGCTTCTGGAAGAACGAGATCGAGCGCGAGAAGCCCAGCTACTAGCCTTCGATCACGAACTCCAAAGGAGATTGGAGTCGCTCGACCGAGGTGAGTTTGCAGACCCTGTAGCCCTGCGAGAACGGCTCACGCGGAGGTCCGGGCATCCCAAGCCGCGCAAAGTATGAACGGGTATGCACTTTCCGCCGAGGCCGAGTCTGATTTCGAAGCAATCTGGACATACATCGCGCGCGACAGTGAAGCTGCCGCCGATCGCTGGATCGGCACATTGTTCGACAGCTTTGAGCTCCTGGCCACAATGCCTGGACTCGGCCACTCCCGAGCGGATTTCACCCGTCTTCCGGTTTTGTTTTGGCCCGTAGGCGCTTACCTCGTCGTATATCGCGTCCAGCGCGGGCGCGTTCAGATCGCCGCCGTTGTTCACGGCGCGCGAGACGTTCCAGCTTTTCTTCGAGATCGCAGCCGGTAACCGGGCTCCGTTCTTGCAATCACGCCAACAGGAGCTTAAGTGATCGCACGCCGCCTGCTCGCCCCCGCCTTCCTCTTTCTTGCCACGTGCGCCCTCGCGCAAACGCCCGCCCCCGCCGTGCCGCCCGCTATGGAGCAGCAGTTCGCGCGCGATGCGCACCAGCCTGTGGACCAGAGCTACACGGCGGCCATCGCGAAGGACACGACCGAGCCCTACTTCAACTCGCCGCTGACGGATTACCTGCCCGCCTCCAAAACCGTACCCACCCCGGCTGCCGTTCTGGGCGACATCGCGGGCGCGCCGGGCGAGCTGCCCTATGCGGAAGACGTATACAAATATTTCCGCCTGCTGGAGGCGCACACGCCGCGCGTAAAGGTGTTCTCGATCGGCAGGAGCGAGGAAGGCCGCGAGATGATTGCCGCAGCCGTGGGTGATGAAGCGCTGCTCAAGCAGCTGGACGCGAACTCCGCGCGGCTGGCGCAGCTGGCCGACCCGCGCCCCGCGAACGGCAAGCCTGCCATCACGGATGTGGAGGCCGCCGCGCTCGCCCGGCAGTCGTTTCCCGTTTACTACATTACGGGGACAATCCACTCGACTGAAACCGGCGCGCCCACCGCGCTGATGGAGCTTGCGTACCGGCTCGCGGTCGACGATTCACCGTACATCCAGTACATTCGGCAGCACATGGTCGTGCTCATCACGCCGGTGGTCGAAGTAGACGGGCGCGACCGCATGGTGGACTTGTACAACTGGCACCTCGCCCACCCGGGCGAAACCTACCCGCACCTCCTCTACTGGGGCCACTACGTCGCGCACGATAACAACCGCGATGCCATGGCGATCACGCTTAAGCTGACGCAGAACGTGCTGGACACGATGCTGAAGTATCACGCACTGGTGCTGCACGACCTTCATGAGTCCGTCCCGTTTCTGTACGACAACACGGTCGGCGACGGGCCGTACAACGCCTGGATCGACCCCATGCTCGCGGACGAGTGGGCCGCGCTCGGCTGGAATAATGTAGGCCAGATGCAGTCGCTTGGGATGCCTGGGGTGTTCACGCATGGGGAGTTCGATACGTGGTCGCCCGGCTACCTGATGTTTCTCGCGGGGATGCACAACGGCATTTCCCGCTTGTACGAAACCTTCGGCAATGGCGGCGCGGACACCGAGCGCCGCATCCTGACGCCCGAGCAGTACAGCCGGGCGTGGTACCGGCAGAACCCGCCGCTTGCGAGCGTCGAGTGGTCGCAACGCGATAACAACAACTACGAGCAGTCGGCGCTGCTGACGACGCTCTCGTATTTCGCGCAGAACCGCGAGCACTTTCTCGACGACTTTTATGTGAAGGCGAAGCGCTCGGTTGCCAAGCCCGCTACGAGCGGCCCCGCGGCGTATGTGCTCGCGGCCGACCCTGCCTATCGCAGCCGGCAGCTCGCGCTGATCCGGACGCTCGAAAAGCAGCACGTGGAGATTCACCAACTCACCGAGCCGGTCACGGCTTCCGTGAGCGCGAGCGATCATGCGGCTGCTCTCGGCGAGAACGTTGCGGTCGCAGCGCCGCCCCCGGCCACCAGCGCGGTTCCGTCCACGGGCGGCTCGGCGACTACGAGCAAGTCCGGGAGCGCGACCTCGTCCGACAGCCCCGCGCCGCAAAGCACGCCGCGCGCGCCCGGCAGCGTGGGCGCGCCCGCGGCCGCCGGGGAGAGCGCGCCGCCGGTTCGGGAGACATTTCCCGCGGGCTCCTGGGTTGTTCGCATGGACCAGCCTTTCTCGCGCGTGGCTGACGCGCTGCTGGATCGCCAGTACTGGGCGCCGGACGACCCGCAGAAAACTCCCTATGACGACACGGCTTGGTCGTTCAGCTTGCTGTTCAACGCGAAGGTGACGCGTGTGACGGACCGGACGATCCTGCAAGCAAAGATGGCAACGGTTGCGAGTCAAAGAATTAGCGGGAACGCGCTTCACAACTCTACCGGCGTTTGGCTCTTCAAGAACACCGGCCAGCAGAGCCTCCTTGCGCTCGCCTACGCATCCCCGGACGCGAAGGTGACCGTTCTTGATGAACCGGCTACCGTGAGTGGTGACACCTTCCCCGCAGGCTCAATCGTTCTGGGTGACCAGGAGCTTAACGGTAAGTTTGGAGCCGCCCTGCAACGGCTCGGGCTTGACGACCACACCGTTTCGCTCAACGCCATCCCCGACGTCAAGCACCACACCCTCGCCCACCTGCCCCGCATCGCCATGATGCATACATGGCTGTCCACCCAAACCGAAGGCTGGTGGCGCGAGGCCCTCGACTCGCTCGGGATTCCGTACACCTATATCAACACGCAAACCGTGGCCGCCGAAGCCGACCTGCGCTCGAAGTATGACGTGATCCTGGTCGCGCCAGTCACGGGCCATACGCCCGCGCGGCAGATCATTGACGGGCTGCCCATGTACGGAAACCCGCAGCCGTGGGAAACCACCGCGCTGACGCCCAACCTGGGCCGCATCGACCACACCGCGGACATGCGCCCCGGGCTGGGCGAGCAAGGGGTCGAGCACCTGCGGGCGTTTGTGCGAGCGGGCGGGCTGCTCGTCACGAGTGAGGACTCGGCGGAGTTTGCGATCGAGACCGGCCTGGCTCCAGGCGTTTCTGTCGCGCCCACGAGCAAGGTCAAGCTCACCGGGTCCATCCTGGGCGCGCTGCCGGTTGAGACCGGCTCGCCCGTCCTGAGCGGCTACACGGGCCGGCTTCCGGTGTACTCGGAGTCGGGGCTCGCCTTCAACATCAGCAACCTGACGCAGGGCGGACGCGAGATCCCGACCGAGAAAAACACGCACCGGGTGACCGGGCGCGGCGGCCCGGATGACCAGGACGCTCCCGAAGACCGCACCCCGGAACCGATCCCCGCGCTGCCCGACCCGAAAGCCTGGCAGGCGACGCCGCTCAACGAGGAGCAGCTGCGCAACAACCCGTATGTGATCCCCCCAGCGCTGCGGCCGGAGGTGCTGCTGCGTTTTGCGGATACCAAGCAGCTTCTGCTCTCAGGGCTGCTTGAAAATCCCGAGCCGCTGGCCGGGCATGCCGCCGTGGTCGACGCGCATCTGGGGCAGGGCAACACGCTCTTGTTCGCGATCAATCCCATCTATCGGGGTGAAACTATCGGGACGTATGCGCTGGTCTTCAACGCGATCCTGAACTGGGACCACCTGGAGCACACAGCGGCCAGCCAGTAGAGCTCAAGCGCGCTCCAGCTTTGCGAACTTTTCGACCAGCTTTTTGACCCCGTGCTGCGCGAACGTGACGGTGAGCTTGGCTTCCTCGCCGTCGCCTTCGCGGCGGACGACCTGGCCCTCGCCGTACTTGGGATGGCGCACGCGCTGGCCTGTTTTGAAGCCGGTTGCGCCGGTTTGGGGCTCGATCTCGAGCTTGGGGCGCGCGCCTCCCCGGGCACCGAAGAACTGGGCGATGTTATCGAGTGAGTCCGGACTCGCGGCGCTTCGTGCGGCAGCGCCGGTGCGGGACGGAGCGGGCGCGCGGTAGGTTTGGTCCTCGTCCTCGTAAGCGTAGTGGCGCTCGCCCGCGCCCTCGCCGTTGCGGCCGTACTTGCTCCCGTAGCTGCCCCAGCCGCTCACGCGCCCTTGCGTCGCCGCCGCGCCGCCGCTTACATCCTCGATCAGGTGCGCGGGCACTTCCTCGAGAAAGCGCGACGGGATGGAGGGCTCGGGCATGTCATTGCCGTAACGACGGCGGTAGCGGGCGCGTGTCAGCAGCAGCGCGTCCATGGCCCGGGTCATGCCGACGTAGCACAGGCGGCGCTCTTCCTCCATCTGCGCGGGGTCGTTAAGCGAGCGGGAGTGGGGAAAAAGGTTTTCTTCGAGACCCGCGAGCAGCACCAAGGGAAACTCCAGCCCCTTGGCGGCATGGAGCGTCATGAGCGTGACGCGGGCATCGGGATTGATCTTGTCGGTGTCGGAGACCAGCGCGGCGTGGTCCAGGAAGTCGGCCAGCGATTCGCCGCGCTCCTGCGCGTCTTGCGCGGCATTGGCCAACTCCTTCAGGTTCTCGATGCGGGAGAAGGCCTCGGGCGTGCCTTCTTCTTCAAGCGCGCGAATGTAGCCGGAGCGGTCGTTAATAAAGCGGATGAGCTCGGGGAGGGTTGCGGGGTCGCCGGGTTTGCGGAAGGCTTCGGCGGTTTCCTCGTCGCGCTGCTTGCGGGCTTCCTCGGCCGGTGCGCCGAGCTGCTGGACGCGTTTTCCAGGCTTGCGCTTGGGTGCCGGGGCATCCGCGAAGGGGTTGAAAGACGCCGCGTCGAGCTGCGGGGCCGGGCTCGCGTCACCGCTGAAATCGAACGCGGTCGCGCTTTCGTTCGCGTCTCCAAAGCTCGCGGGGTCAAAGTCAGCGTCGCCCAACGCAAGCGTCCCTTGTGCGGCGTCGCCGAACGCGAAGCTTGTGTCGTCGCCGGCGTGGAGCGTGCGGTCCAGCTCCGTCGGTTGGTCGTCGCGCGTGTCCGCCGTGTGGACGTCGCTCAGGGCGAGGGTCGCATCGGCATCGGTCGCGACATCCGCGCTGAGTTTGTCGGCGAAGCCGGGCGCGAGCAGCGCGCGGGCGTCCTCGATCATGCGCCGGAACGCATCGAGCGCGATGAGCGCGCGCGAGGGCAGCAGGCGCTCTTTCAACGCATGCCCAATGGCCGTGTAGGTGCTGGTGCCGGTCTCGATCGCGAGCCGTTCGAGCGTGTCGAGCGTGGTGCGGCCGATGCCGCGCGTGGGGGTGTTGATGACCCGCTGGAGTGCGATCGAGTCATGCGGATTCTGCACCAGCTTGAGGTAGGAGAGCAGGTCCTTGATCTCCGCGCGCTCGTAAAAGGAAAAGCCGCCCACCATGGTGTAGCTGATCCCGTAGCGGCGCAGCGCTTCTTCCACCAGGCGCGACTGCGAGTTGGTGCGGTACAGCACGGCTACGCGCGGGCGCTCTTCGGTTTCTCCTGCTTTGCGCAGATATTTGTTGATGTAATCGGCGATGAAGAGCGCTTCGTTTTCGCCGTCCGGGGCTTCGTAGTAGCCGATCTTCGCGCCGCCCTCGCGCGAGGTCCACAGGTCCTTGCCCTTGCGCTGGGCGTTGCGCGCGACGACGGCCCCGGCTGCTTGGAGGATAACCTCAGTAGACCGGTAGTTTTGCTCCAGGCGAATGGTTTTCGCGGCGGGGAAATCTTTCTCGAACTCGAGGATGTTGCGGATGTCCGCGCCGCGCCAGGAGTAGATGCTCTGGTCCTCGTCGCCCACGACGCACACATTGTGCTCCGGGCCCGCGAGCAGCTTCATCAGCTCGTACTGGGGCCGGTTCGTGTCCTGGTACTCGTCGATGAGCAGGTAGCGGTATCGCCGGTTGTAACGCTCGCGGGTTTCGCCCGAGGCACGCAGAAGGTGGACGGCTTCGAGCAGAAGGTCGTCGAAGTCGAGCGCGTTGTTTTTCCGCAGCTCCTTGCCGTAGGCCTCGTACAGGTGCGCGATGCGCTCGCCGGTCGGGTCGGCGGACTGGAGATAGAACTCCTGGGGGTTGAGCATGTGGTTCTTGGCCCAGGAGATGCGGCTCAAAACGGTGCGCGGAGTCAGCTGCTTGTCGTCGAGCCCCATGCGCCGCATGATGCCCTTGAGGAGCTGCTGCTGGTCGCTTTCGTCGTAGATCGCGAAGGTGCGCGTGAGACCCGAACCGTCGGGCGCACGCAGGACTTCGATGTCGCGCCGCAGCATCCGCACGCAGAACGAGTGAAACGTGGCCAGGAGCGGTTTGGCCAGGGTGGACGCGCCGATTAGCTTTTCAACCCGGTCGGCCATCTCCTTTGCGGCCTTGTTGGTGAAGGTCACAGCCAGGATCGAGTCAGGCGCAACGCCGCGCTCCTGGATGAGCCAGGCGATGCGGTGGGTGATGACGCGGGTCTTGCCCGAGCCCGCGCCGGCGAGCAGCAGTACGGGGCCGTCCACGGCCTGGACGCCCTCGGCTTGCTGGGGGTTCATTTTTTCTAAAAGGGGGTGCACCAGTCGGTTCTCTCTTACAGTTTAGCGTCCTCAGGAGAGCTCGACCGGCTCGCTCACAAACTGCTTGTCGTCCTCGGTCGTGCCCTGGAGCAGAAAGGCGTTTGTGTCCGCGGCCCGGCCTTTTTCCACAGCCGTGATGACGTAGGAGCAGCCCAGCCAGTGCGCTTCCGCGAAGTCCGTTTGCGACCACTGCGCGGGGTGGTCGGGGTGCGAGTGGTAAAAGCCCACGATGTCCCAGCCATCCTTGCGGGCTTCGCGCTGGATGCGAATGAGCTCGGCCGGGGCGATGTGGTAGCGGTTGTGGGCGGAGTCGGTGCGGGTGTTGCCCGCGCGCACGGCTGCTTCCACGCGGTTGCCCTCTGGGCTCGCGTGGCCGAGGAGGACCCCGCAGCACTCGTGGGGGTAGGTTTCCTCGCCATGAGTGCGGAGGGTGTTGTAAACCAGCTCGGGCAGCTTCATGCTTCCTCCCAAAAGCGTTCGCTCAGGT
Source organism: Acidobacteriaceae bacterium (assembly GCA_965218545.1). GTDB lineage: Bacteria > Acidobacteriota > Terriglobia > Terriglobales > Acidobacteriaceae > EB88. The sequence goes on from CBDCLB010000006.1 coordinate 50,680, forward strand.
ACTTGTCGGCACTGTCGCACAGCACGGTGACGATCACGGCTTCGCGGCCCGCGGCGGCTTCTTCCTCGGCGATCTGGAGCGCCGCCGCGACGTTACCGGCGGCGGAAACGCCGACCAGCAAGCCTTCCTCGCGGGCAAGGCGGCGGGCCATGGCGTGGGCGCGCTCGGTTTCCATTTCCAGGTTGCGGTCGGCCAGCGCGGGGTCGTAGATGGGGGGCACGATGGCGGTGGCCATGTGCTTCAACCCTTCCAAACCGTTGAAGGGCGAGTCGGGCTGCATGGAGATGCACTGGATGGAGGGCGAAAGCTCGCGGAGGCGGCGGGTGTTGCCCATAAACGTGCCGGAGGTGCCGAGCCCGGCGACGAAGTGTGTAATGCGGCCCTCGGTCTGCTCCCAGATCTCGTTGGCGGTGGTGCCGTAGTGGGCGAGCCAGTTGTTTTCGTTGCCGTACTGATCGGCGTAGAAGTAGCGCTCCGGTTCGGCGGCGGCGAGCTCGCGCGCCTTGCGGATGGCACCGTCGGAGCCGTCGGCGGGGTCGGTCCAAAGTACATGCGCCCCATAGGCCTGGAGGATACGCTTGCGCTCGGGGGAAACGTTGGTGGGCATGCACAGAGTGACCGGGAAGCCCATGGCCGCGCCCAGCATGGCATACGCGATGCCGGTGTTGCCGCTGGTTGCGTCGAGCAGGTGCTCACCGGAACCAGGAAGTATGCGGCCCTGAGCTTGGGCGGCCTTGACGATGGCGGTCGCGGCGCGGTCCTTGACGCTGCCGCCGGGGTTGGTCCATTCGGCTTTGCCCAAGATCTGGACGTCGGGCAGGTGCGCGGCGATCTTCGCCATGCGGACCAAAGGCGTGTTCCCGACGCGGGCATGGGGAAGCGAGCCGAGTAGGCCCGTGGTGGGATCAGTTTCGCGGATCGAAAGCGTAGCTGCCATGCTTGCGTTGGCTCCATTGCCGCGGGGCAACCCCGTGTGCGACAGTCGTTAGGTGTAGTGTTTGCCCGAAAGAGATGGTTTCTATGTTAAAGAAGACGACAACGAAGCTGCCGACGTTTGATGAGTCGCTGAATACCCTGCGCGGCTACAAGTTCGATGTGTCCATGCCGGGGGCGGTCGCAAACGTCGCCGGTTCGGTGCGGATCGCGAAATACGGCTGCGCGGCGGTGCTCGCGCCGGGCAAGGGCGCGCCCACGGCGGTGGTGCGGGGCGGCCTCCTGCTCAAGGGCGAAATCGCCCACATCCTGGACCGCGGCTACCAGAAGTTCATCAAGAGCGCGCACGGCGAGCGGGCCGCCACCGCGGACGACCTGAAGCAGCTGCACCGCTTCAACGAGGAGCTGCGCCAGGCTATCGGCGGCATCACGCTCTACAACGAGAGCATGGGTGCCGTAAGCGACGAGTACTGGTACGACCGGGTAAAGGGCCGCAACCTGCCCGAGGCCGAGCGGCCCACGCCCGCGTGGGAAAAGCCGGTCGCGCCGGGGACGCCGGGCGAGGTTTCCTAGGTTTTGCGCGCGGCCCGCTCGCGCTGCCACTCCCGGTAGGCCTCGCTTTTGCCGAGACCACGCTCGCGGGCGGCTCGTTTCAGGGCGTCTTTTTCGTCGAGCCCTTCGCTTGTTTGCAGCTCGGCGATGCGGGTTGAGAGCGTTTGGGCGGGTGGGCCGGCCGTTGCCGGGCGGATCTCGAGGAGCAGGACCATTTCACCCCGGACCCGTTCGCGGGCGTCGAGGCTGACTCGCACTTCGGTGGCCGTCCCGCGCAGGAACTCCTCGTGCAGCTTGGTGAGCTCGCGGGCGAGCGCGACCCGCGCCCGTTCGCCGAACACCGCTTCTACGTCGGCGAGGGTGTCGAGGATGCGGTGCGGGGCTTCATAGAATATCTGTGTGCCCTCGGGCTGCGCGCGGGCCAGCGCTTCGAGAGCGGTTCGGCGCGCCCCGGACTTTTCCGGCAGGAAGCCGTGAAAGGTGAACCGGCCCGCGTCGAGACCGGACGCAACCAGGGCGGAGATGGCGGCGTTGGCGCCTGGAACCGGGAAGACCGGCACGCAAGCGCCGACCGCCGCGCGCACCAGAAGGGTGCCCGGGTCGGAGATCGCCGGGGTGCCGGCGTCGGACACCAGAGCGATGCGCTCGCCGGCCGCGAGCGCTGGGATCAGCTCGGACGCGCGGGCCTGCTCGTTGTGCTCGTGGAGGCTCACGAGTGGGCGGCTGATGCCATAGTGCGCCAGCAGCTTGGCGGTTTGCCGGGTGTCCTCGCAAGCGATGCGGTCGGCCGAGCGTAGAACCCGCAGCGCCCGAAGGGTGATGTCCTCGAGATTGCCGATGGGGGTCGCGACAAGATACAGGCCGGGGGCAAGCGGCTCGGGCTGTTGTTCTCCGAGCAAGTTTTAGAGGCCGCCCCCGTCCGCGGCCCGAAATTTCCGGTTTTCCAGGAGGGGTGCCATGCTTTGGCGCAGGTTTTGGAGAGTCACCATCCCGAGCACGCGGCCCTCCTCATCGGCGACCGGAACCATGCCGACGCGGCCTTGGCGCATGCGGCGGATGGTTGTGCCAAGCGAATCTCCGGGCGCGGCCACCAGGAAGTTGCGGGCCATTACCCCCTGCACATAGCCATTCCCCTGCACCCGGAGAGCGGCCAACACGGCCGCGCGCGACACCACTCCCACGATCTCGGCGTTGCGCACCACGGGAAAGTCGTCCTGGAGCGAGTGCACGGCTTTTTCAAGGGCATCCTGGAGCGTATCCGAGGGCCCGATTGTGGTGAAGTTGCTGAGCATAACGTCGCGCATGGCCACGGTGTCGATGACAGACTGGAAGGCCGTGCCCTGGTCGTCAAGCTGTGCGCCGAGGGCGACGAAAAAGCCGCCCAGCAGCAGCCATGGGCTCGCGGCCATGGCGAGCGGCACATTTGGGAAGAGCAGAAGGCCCAGCCCAAGCGCGGCGGCGGCCGAGCCCAGCATGCGGCCCAGGCTTACGGCGGCGCGGGTCGCTTCGCGCGCGCCGTGGCGTTTGACTGAAAGCTCACGGAGGAGCCGTCCCGCGTCCAGAGGAAAGGCTGGGATGCAGTGCAGCGCCGCAAGCGCTACGTTGAGCCAAACCGCCGATCGTAGCAGGTGCGCGGGGCTCACCAGGGGGTGCGAAAGAAGGGCTACGCCGGGAGCGCCGCCTTTGAGCAGGCCCGCGATGAGAGCGGCCGCCAGAAGATTCGCGAGTGGGCCGACGATCGCCAAGGTGTACTGCGCTTTGAGATTGCGCGCGTCTTCTTCCGGCTCCGGGTTGGTCGGCGACTGGAGGCCGCCGATGGGGAGAAGCAGCACGGAGCGCAGCCCAATGCCGAAGCAGGCCGAGGTAAGACCCCGGGCGGCTTCGCGCAGGAGAACGGCAAAAAGCAGGAGCAGCCAAAGCCCAAGAGCGCGCCAGCCGCCCAGCCCGGATGAGCCGGCAAAAAGATAGGCGCAGACCAAGAGCGCGAGAAACAGCCAGTGGATTCGGAGCTCGACGCCGAAGGGCTTGCCGAGTGAAAAGGTCCAGGCTCGCACGCGTTTACCGTTCTCCTTGCCGGGGCGCACCCGGAACACTCCGCTGATTGTAGCTGCGCGCCCGCATACCATGGGAACATGCGCATCATCGCGGGGGAGTTCCGGTCGCGTGTTCTCCAAGCGCCGCGCGGCTGGAATACCCGGCCTACCTCCGACCGCCTGCGGGAAACGTTGTTCAACGTGCTCGGCAGCCGCGTGGATGGGGCGCGCTTCCTGGACCTGTACGCGGGTACCGGAGCCGCTGGTTTGGAAGCGCTGAGCCGGGGAGCGCGGGAAGCGGTGTTTGTCGAGCAGGGGACCCCGGCCCTCGCGGCGATCCGGGCGAACATTGCCGCCCTGGGCGTGGGGGCGCGGGCGCGCGTGGAAGCGAAGGCCGTGCGGCGATGGCTCGGCACCGCTGCCCGGAGCATGGGCGCGTCGTTCGAGGTTGTATTTCTCGACCCTCCCTATGACCGGGGGGAGGAGTACGCGGCAACTTTGGAGTTCCTGGGCGGCGAAGGGGCGGGGCTCCTGGCGGAGAATGCGATTGTTGTGGCGGAATATCGGCGCGCCAAGCCCGGCGGCTTTCCCGGCCCGGAAAGTTATGGCGCGCTGCGTCAAGGTCGTTTGCTGGAGCAGGGGGAGGCGGCGCTTCGTTTCTTTGCAGCGGGCCCGGTGTAGTTTAGGCGAGATGATTTGATATGGGACAATATGCCTTGCTAGGGTGTGGCATAATGTCCCTATGGCATCGATGACGAGATGGGTTCCGCAACAGAGTGCCCCACTGAGGCGCCTGGATTACGCGCATGTGGAAGCGGGCGTGCCGCTGGCGATGATGACCAGCTTTGTCGCGGATTCCGGAGTAGAACTGAAAGACATTTACGATACGGTGATCCCGGCCCGGACGCTGAAGCATCGCCGGGCGCGGCGGGAGCCGTTGTCTCGGGATGAAGGGGACAAGCTGGCGCGTTTGGTGCGGGTGTTTCAACAAGCAGAGGCCGTTTGGGGAAGCAAGGAGCAAGCCGGCGCGTGGCTGCACGAGCCGAAAAGCCGCTTTGACGGCCGCACCCCGATGCAGATGCTGCGCACGGAGGTAGGCGGGCGCATGGTGGAAGAGATGCTGGGGCAGATCGAGAGCGGCTTTTTCGCGTAAGTGCCCGATCTTTGGCGCATCAGCAACTTCTCGACTCTCAACGGCGAGGGCGGGCTGCGGTACGCGGGGCGCTGGCACCATGCCGGGCGCCCGGTGGTGTACCTGGCGGAGTCGCCCGCGGGTGCGCTGCTGGAAACGCTTGTCCACCTGGAGCTCAGCCCCGGCGCGTTGCCGCCCGCGTTCACGCTGCTGCGGGTTGCGGCCCCGGACGATCTCCCGCCTGTGGAGTTCGAGCTGCCGCCGGGCGAGAACTGGAAGGCGGAGATCGCCATCACTCGGGAGCTTGGGAGCCGCTGGCTGGCGGGAAACGGAAGCGTGCTGGCGCGGGTGCCTTCCATCCTGCTGCCCAACACCTTCAATCTCTTGTTTAACCCGCTTCACAAGGACGCTGCGCGTTTTGCGGTCGCGGAAGCGACGCGGGCCCAGCTGGATGGGCGCCTTCTACGGCACTTGCACAGCTAAGAGCGCGCCGCCGGCTCGCGGAAATGTTCCCACCCGCCAGGGTCCAACGGCTTGCGGGTCCCGTCCGAAAACGCAAGCGTGATGAGTCCACGGCTGCCTTCCGGTGCGAGCATGCGGCCAATACGCGTGACCGGCACCCCGGCGATGGATCGAGGAATCTTCGTTTCCGGCGCGGCTGTAAACAAAAGCTCATAGTCTTCGCCCCCGTGGAGCGCTAATTCCATTCGATCCGGCGCGGGCAGGGCAAGGGCGTGGATGGGAATCCGGGAGGCTTCCACCTCCGCAGCGAGGCCGGAGCTCTCGCACAAGTGGCTCAGGTCCGTCGAAAGCCCATCGCTGATGTCAATGGCGGCAGTTGCGAGCGGGCGCAGCCGCAGCCCCTGGGCTAGCCGGGGCTGCGGGAATAGGTGAGGGTGGCCGGGCCCGGCGGCCCGGAGTCGGCGCGCCGCCGGCCGCGTGGGAAGGGAGCGCAGCTCGGCCGCCGAGCCGCCCAGGGCTCCGGTCACGTAGAGCAGATCTCCCGCTTGGGTGCCTCCTCGCAGTAATGCGCCACCGGCCGGCACGGAGCCGAGCAGGACGATATCTGCTGTAAACAAGGCTGAGGCCCCCACCCCTGGGGCCTCAGCCGTATCGCCTCCGGCAAGGGGCACGCGCACCGCGCGGGCCAGCGCGAGGAGTCCCCCAAGGAACCGCTCGGCCCACTCGCCAACCAGTTCCGGCGGCAATGCGAAGGACAAAAATGCAGCCAAAGGTTTTGCTCCCATCGCCGCAAGATCGCTCAGACCGCGCCCCAGGCAGCGATGCCCGGCCTCTTCCGGGGAGTGCCATTCACGCCGGAAATGCCGGTTTTCCAGCAGCAGGTCAGTTGTTACCGTGAGTTCATGCCCGCGAGGCACCCGCAGCACCGCGCAATCATCGCCGATGCCCATACGCAACTGTGGGAAGCGCTGCCCCGAAGCCCGGGCTGAACGCGCCAGCGCTCTGATCAGAGCGCGCTCGCCGTGTGGGGCTGTTCCGTTGGAAGAGAGTTGCCGGGGCATGCGCTCCAGCCTACCGCCCGGCTTTCGCGAACTCCAAATCAGGCATTCGCCTTGTGTGCCGCCCAGCGCCGCTTTTGCGCGTCGATAATCCGCTGCCGCGCTTCCACGCTCAGGTTGCGTTTGGCCCCGCCCGGCCGCCCCGCTCTTCCCCGCTCTCCCCCGGCAAGCAGGCTTCGCACCTTGCGCAGCCGGTCCAGCTCTTCTTCAACCGTTGCGAGCATGGCTTTGCTTTCCAGACCTTTTGTCATTTGCGCTTCCTTTCGGCGAGGCGGTAGGCACCGCGGTTCCTGCAAGTGCTCTGATGCGTGCCGCGCGCCTGCTGCTTGCCGCCGCTCCGTACTATTTGCGCGCGGTTGTGGGGAGCGGCAATGCATTCCGATTTACAAGATTCTGCTCTTCTTTGGCTGCTAGGATGGAATCTACTGGCGAATGCAGAGGTTTTGGCGCTTAGCAGCCGGCAAGAGCCGATCAAGTGGGGAACGGGATTGAAGAAGCGCTTCTACATCATTTTTGTCGCGCGCGAAGCGGACGGACGTTTGCGCAAAGTGCCCATTCCCTTGCCCTATGCATATGTGTTCGTAGCGGCTGCTCTGGTTGGCGCATTCACCCTCGCGGGCATGGCCGGATCCTACAGCCGCATGTTGCTGAAAACGGCGAGCTTCAACCAGGTTCGCTCCCAACGCGAAGCGCTACGGAAAGACTATGCGCGGCTTGAAGCGCAGTCCAAGCAAAAGGATGTGCAGGCGGCGTCCTTAGGCTCGCTTGCCACTGAGGTTTCCGCCTTGTACGGCCTGCATCGCCGTCCGTCGAAAGCGGTTGCTGTCGGGGCGGCTCCGGTTCTGGCGAACAGCTCGCCCGACAGCTCGACAAGCTTCAGCCAGCAAGCCTATGCGCACTCGCTCGACGAGTTTGCCGAGCTGCGGTCGGCTGCTTTGGACCGCAGCATGGAGCCTCGCTTCGACTATGAGCCCCACCCGTTCCGCACCAATGCAGACACGGCTCTCGGCGTGGCGGCCGTGCCGTCCTTGTGGCCCGTCACGGGCCGCATCAGCAGTTCCTTCGGCGAGCGCCTGGATCCTTTCAACGGGGAAGGTGCTTTCCACGCGGGAATCGATATCGCTACGGCCTATGGGACGCCGATCCACGCCCCGGCGGATGGGGTGGTTGCCAAGGCCGGGCCGGCCCGGGGCTTTGGGCGGGAGATGATCATCGATCACGGGGGCGGAGTGACAACCATCTATGGGCATCTGTCCGGGTTTGCCGTAGTGGCCGGCCAGCTGGTGCGGCAAGGGCAGATCATTGGCTACATTGGCAGTGCAGGGCGCAGCACCGGCCCTCACCTCCACTACGAGGTCAGGATCAATAACATCCCGGTGAACCCTCACAAGTACCTGAAGCAGACCATGGAGCAGCAGGACCAGCGTTTAGCAATGGCGAATGAGGTCGGCGGCGCGGCGGGCGGAGCGCAGTAAGTCGCACGCAAGGGAAGCAAGGACGCCGGGCAACCGGCGTCTTCTTTTTTGCGCGAACCCTTTACCTCCCAGGAGCGAGGCGGTCCGGCGTTTCAACAAGCGAGCGAAGCAAGGTTTCGGGCAGAGTTGCTTTCAGCACAGCCCGGTCGTTGTATTGGAGCACGGAAGCGCCGTTGAAAAAGGCGCGCGCGCCCGCGTTTGTGGCTGCCGCGGGCAGGTTGTTCTCCGCCAGGCGGCCCAGGCTGAGCATCGCCGACAGGGCTTTGGCTGAGGCCTCGGCCGCACCTTGCGTGGGGGCGATCTCCTCGATGCGCAAACGCAGCGCGCCGGTCCAGCGCAAGGAAGCGACAAAGGTCGCGTCCAAACGGAACGGCAGGGTAAAGCCGAACAAGCGAAACTCTCCGTGGTCGCCAAAGGGCAGCCCAATCTCCCCGAGGCCCCAGGCGAGCGAGAGCGCGGGCAGATCCCGGTAGTGCTCGGCCAGCAGCGTGGGCTCCCCGGAGCTGAAGGGCAGGGAGGCCGCGCGGGCTCGGTCGAGAATGGAGTGGATCTGCTCCGGGGTCGGTGTATTGCTCACCGCGACCATGCCGTGCGGCAGAAGGGCGACACGTACGGTGCGGCCCTGGCTCGGGATGTCGAAGATCGTACGGCCGTCATAGCTGCCGGTGGACGCGGCGATGCCGGCGAGGTAGCGGGTGAGGCGGGCCGCATCGAAGCGGCCTACGAAGACCTCGGAAAACGCCAGGCCCCCATTGGGTCCGGAAGCGTCGGGAAGCCGATCCAGGGCAAAAGCGGCTTCGTTGAGGTCGCGCTCGAAGTTGATGCCTGTGGCATTGATGAAGCGCTGGTAGTCGGGGTCGTGCGCGACGGGGTGCCGGTCGAAGTGGGTGGCGGCGCGCAACGGGCTCAGGTTGAAGTAGACGATGGCCTGGGACTCGGGGAGAATGCGGGCGGCCAGCGGCGGTGTGTTTCTGCGCCAGAAGAAGACAGCGATCGCGGCAAGGGCGACTGCGAGGACGAGCACGATCGAGGCAATGCGGCCTCGGGTCCAGCGGAAAGCCATAGAGCAAGAGTACGGGATGGAAAGCGAAAATCGCCTGCGCGGCCGGCGGCCACTTCGTGGCGTGTATTTGGCTTCGCGTGATCCTCCCGTTGGTCGGAAGCAAGATCTTCTTGTCGACCAGCGGGAGGCCCGCAGTGGTCGCACTTCAGCAACAACGAGAACCCGCCACGAAGTGGCCGCTAGCCGCGTAGGCGATTTTAAGAAGTTTCAGCCCCGGGAGGGACGCCAGGCTCGGGAATGCTGACCATTTGCGGGTCGCCCTTGTAGGGGGCGAGCTTGTTTTTTTGCGCGAGAAATAAATCTTCAAAGTAGCGGCGCGATAGGTAGGCGATGCCCGTGGCGATCGCGCTTGTGAGTACACAGCGGAGGAGCAGCAGGCCGAAGTGGACGTTGTACCCGCCGAGAACCGTATTCGCCGTGAAGCGGTCGTAGAGCTTGAACACCAGCTGGTGCACGAGATACAGGCCGTAGCTAATGTCGCCGAAGAACACAAAAAAGCGCAGGGTGGGGCTGGGGGGCGGGCCGTTGCGGGTGTGGCGTGCGACCGCCCATAAGGCAAAGGCGGCAAAAAGGCCAAGGACCGGAGGCTGGCGAAACGCCGCCATGAACACCGCGATTTTAGGGCTGCTATAGCCGTGGAGCGCAAAGACGAGCGGCGGCGTGATGGCGAGGGCGCTGATGAGAGCAAGCCGCCGGTATACCTTGCGGACATTGTCACGGCGGATGGCACCGTTGCGGAGCAGGATGGCAAGAAGCGCGCCGGAGGTGATGCAGTCGACGTTGGAAGGGGTGTTGAGGAAGGTCTCGATGCCGACGGAGGCGAGGGCGAGCCGAAAAAAGGGCGTCAGGACGACGCCTGCCAGGGTGATCCAAAGCAGGGCGCGGCGGCTGACGAAGCGCACCACCACGGGCCAGATGAGATAGAACTGCTCCTCGACCGCCAGGGTCCACATAACGCCGTACTCCTGCGAGCGCGCGCCGACCAGCCGGGCCATGTTGGCGATGTAAAGGAGGCAGGCGAGGACGAACCGCCAGGAAACAAAGTGGCCCAGCTTGAGAATCGCGAGCATGAGCAGGTAAGCGGGAAGAATACGCAGCGCGCGGCGGACGTAGAAATTCTTCCAGTAGTGCGGGCGGTCGACCGAGTCGAGCAGGATGCCGGTGATGAGGAAGCCGGAAAGCGAGAAAAACATCGTCATGCCGGCGGCACCCAGCGATGTGAAGCGAAGGAAAAAGGCCTGGAAAGACCCGGGGGCGGCGACGTACTGGGAGTCGTAAAAGGCGTGGAAAAGGAGAACGGAAAGCATCCCCGCGCCGCGGAGGCCGTCGAGCGGGAAGATGTGGCCGCGGTACTCGAGCTTAGCGGGCTGGGTAACGGGCAATGCTTCTGAAGAGATCACGGTCATGCGACTGATCTCGCGTATTCGGAATCGGACAGAAAAGCCTTAACTTTTGCAGAGATGGCGGGCACATCTTTCAACTCACATTGCCAGATTTCCAGAGCATCCCACCCGGCCCTTGCAAGGGCTTCCATGTTTTCGCGGTCGCGTATAGCGTTTCGCTCAAGTTTGTTCGCCCAGAACTCTCGATTCGTACTCGGAGTAAGTCCGGGTTTGCACTTGTGAGAATGCCAGAAACAACCGTGAACGAAAATCGCTTTTTTTCGTGATGGAAACACTAGGTCCGGTTTTCCGGGGAGGTCTTTCCTATGCAAGCGAAAACGGAACCCAAGCCGGTGTACGAGGCTACGCACAGCCATTTCCGGTGCCGTGTTCTTGTCGCGGATCGCCCGCATGTTTTCGCTGCGGTTCATTGCACACTTACCCGCCGAACTTCTTGCGCAGCCAGGTCAGCACAGCGACCTGCTCGTCCTGGCCGGCTCGTCTCACCTGCGAAACCAGCCAATGCTCAGAAGGCTTTTCCGGGGTGATGTTTTTCGCTCCCTGATTGCAGGTAGAGCACAGCGCGCGCAGGTTTGAGAGCTCATCACGTCCGCCCAGATTCTTGTCCTTGATGTGCCCGAGGTGCAAACGAACCTTACGACCGGTAAAGGGGTCCGTATCACCCGGAGTCAAGCCGCACATCTGGCAAGTAAAACCGTTGCGGTCCAACACCTGGGCTCGCAGTTTTGTTGAAAGACTACGAGCAAACTTGACTGCCTCCGTTTTCGGTTCCTCCGTAAGCAGGTATTGGCCGGGCTTCAGATTGCCGCTGTCATTGTGAGTCAGAATGGGCCATCGTTCATCTTCTCGCAACTCGCGCACCCGGCGGGCCCATTCACTGGCACCTGCCGCCGCGCTGATCTCGCTCGATTCAACAATGCGGCCCACATTAGCCAGCAGAAACTCGCGGATTTTAGCTTTCGAGCCCTTTTTACGCATGGTGTCTCAGCTCGATCGGCTGTTTCCCCTGGTGGCGCAGGTAAGCCATGAGCTGTTTGCCGATAAAGCGTGTGTACGCCGGCGGTATTGCCTCATTCAGCTCATTCTTGGTCATCCAATCGATGCCCATTGCATCGCGAGCGGCGGCTATCGTGCAGTTTCCGCCGCCGGTGACCTGCACGAAATCGAGCATGTCATTTGTTTTGCCGTAGTGCGACTTGCGCTTGTCGAATGTGTGAACTTTAGGATGAGGCCCATGTTTGGGGGTGAGAATGGGGAAGTTCGCCTCAAACAGTCTGTGCCTCAGTACGCGGAGCCCCTTGAACATCGTGCCGCAAAGCACGGTTGGATTGTGCAGGGGGGCCCCCTCGACATTCTCGATGACGTAGGGCAGTCCGGATTCAACAAGCATTTTTCGCACCGGCTCGACCAGTCGTGGCCATGCGTCCGCGTTGCCGTTTCTTTTTGCCAGATCGGAGTAGGACTGACAGGGCGGAGAAGCATGAACAGCGTCAAACGTCGCGATGAACCTTGGATCGAGCATCAGTACGTCGCCCTGAATGAACGGCAAGGGATAGTTCGGCTGCGGCTTGATGTCGACGCCGACAACGTCGAAACCTGCCATGCTATATCCCATGCCCGCGCCGCCCGCGCAGCAAAACAGGTCCAATATTTTCGGTTTTATGCTTGGCGACCTACTAATCAAAGCGTGCTCCGTCCTCACGGGCTGATTTTAGCGGATATGTCGGCGCAGACCTGTCCTAAGACAGGTCAAACGCACCGCGCGGCTGTGAACAACTCGGGCTGGACCTCATGGCCCCGTCGGGATTGCGGCTCCACGCCGCCTGTGCTAGCCTCAGAATCTGTATGCAAGGGTCGTGAAATGCCCTGTGCGCGGGCCGGCGTAGCTCAGTTGGTAGAGCACCTGATTTGTAATCAGGCGGTCGGGGGTTCAAGTCCCTTCGCCGGCTCCATGCTTCCGCGCCGGGTGGCGACGCGTACAAACAACGGGCACAGGTGGCCGAGTGGTTAATGGCAGCAGACTGTAAATCTGCCGCTCCGAGGAGCTACGAAGGTTCGAATCCTTCCCTGTGCACCACCCCCGTTCGCCATGCGGGTTGAGGGCGGAAAGCGCGTCCTCGTGGCACTCGCGATTTTAGCCTGCACGGGCGGCCTGGCTTGGGCTACCATGGATGCGGGCAAGGTGCGGAGCATCGTGCTGGTGGTTCTGGCAGGATTTGCGCTCCGGATCGCGCTGGTGCGGCGTGAGTTGTAGAAGGGCTGATGTAGCTCAGTCGGTAGAGCACTCCCTTGGTAAGGGAGAGGTCGTCGGTTCAATCCCGATCATCAGCTCCAGATTTCAAGCGGGAGTAACTCAGTGGTAGAGTCACAGCCTTCCAAGCTGTTGGTCGCGGGTCCGATTCCCGTCTCCCGCTCCAAGTTTGGCGTTTAGGATAACCCCATGTTCGAGCAGGCGGTACTTCCCATTCAGGATGAGGCGACCTTTGTGCGGGTGAGCGGGGCGCTAGGTAATGCGTTTGCCCCCGCGCGGGTTGCCGGTTTTCTTCAGCGTCTTACCCGAGCCCGGCTGCGGGCGCGTCAGTTTGAGGCGATCCTGGCGAGCGGGCTGCTGGGACCGGAAGCGCAGAGCGCGTATGCGACACTGGGCGACTCGGACCGGGGCCACGTGCGCGAGCAGTACCTCAGCCTGGTTGAGAAGGTCGCGCCGGAGCTGCGGGCGAAGTTTTTGAAGGTTTACGCGTACTACTGAGACACGAGGAGAAGCGACGAAATGGGCAAGGAAAAGTTTGACCGTTCAAAGCCGCATGTGAACGTGGGGACGATCGGGCACATTGACCACGGCAAGACGACGTTGACAGCGGCGATCACGAAGGTGTTGTCGAAGCACAACCCGAACAACAAGTTCCGCTCGTTTGACACGATTGACAACGCCCCGGAAGAGCGGGAGCGGGGTATCACGATTGCGACCGCGCACGTGGAATACGAGACCAAGAACCGGCACTACGCGCATGTGGACTGCCCCGGGCACGCGGACTACATCAAGAACATGATCACGGGCGCGGCGCAGATGGACGGCGGGATCCTGGTGGTCGCGGCGACCGACGGGCCGATGCCGCAGACCAAGGAGCATGTGCTTCTGGCGCGGCAGGTGGGGGTGCCGTATATCGTAGTGTTCCTGAACAAGTGCGACGCGGTGGATGACCCGGAGCTGATCGACCTGGTGGAGATGGAAGTGCGCGAGCTTCTGTCGAAGTACTCCTTTCCGGGCGACGACGTGCCGGTGATCCGCGGCTCGGCGCTCGGCGGGTTGAACGGGGAAGCGCAGTGGGAAGCCAAGATCGACGAGCTGATGCAGGCGGTGGATGACAATGTGCCCTTGCCGGCGCGGGCGGTGGAGCTGCCGTTCCTGATGCCGATCGAGGATATTTTCTCGATCTCGGGCCGGGGCACGGTGGTAACGGGCCGGATCGAGCGCGGCAAGGTGAAGGTGGGCGAGGAAGCCGAGATCGTGGGCTTCCGGGACACGCGCAAGACGGTAGTGACGGGCGTTGAGATGTTTAAGAAGCAGCTGGACGAGGGCATGGCCGGGGACAACGCGGGGCTGCTCCTGCGCGGGGTGGCGAAGGAAGACGTGGAGCGCGGGATGGTGTTGGCCAAGCCTGGCTCGATCAAGCCGCACACCAAATTCAAAGGTGAGATCTACGTGTTGAGCAAGGAAGAGGGCGGGCGGCATACGCCGTTTTTCAACGGCTACCGGCCGCAGTTCTACTTCCGGACGACGGACGTGACGGGGACGGCGAAGCTGCCGGAAGGGACGGAGATGGTGATGCCGGGCGACAATATCGCGCTTGAAATCGAGCTCCACACGCCGGTGGCGATGGAAAAAGGTCTGCGGTTCGCGATCCGCGAAGGCGGCAGGACGGTGGGCGCGGGAACGATCTCGGAGATTCTCGCGTAAGAGGAGCTTTAGCGGCGCGGCGCAGGGAAGAGTGTGGGGCGGGTGCCGCGCCGCTGGGAAACCAGGCAGGCTTCAGTTAGGATAAAGCGATGCGAGAAATTGTGACGTTGGCATGCGGGGAGTGCAAGGAGCGGAATTACTCAACGACGAAGAACAAAAAGACGACCACGGGCCGCCTTGAGTTCCAGAAGTTCTGCAATCGCTGCCGGAAGCACACGCCGCACAAAGAGACGAAATAGCGAAAAGATGCGCTCCCGGGCAGCAGCCGGGGAGCCAAACAGGGGCGTAAGCTCAGTGGTTAAACTGTCGGTCTCCAAAACCGAACTCCTCGGTTCGAATCCGAGCGCCCCTGCCAAATATTGAAGTGCGGTTGCAACGGAGTGGGCGCATGCCCGTAAAAGAACGAGACAAAACGGTAACGAAAACAACGGTGCTGACAACGGCGCCCGAGGCCAAACCCGAGCGTGAAAACCTGATCGTGCGCTGCCGGGTCTTCCTGGCCGAGGTGCGGGGCGAAATGCGCAAGGTCAGCTCGCCTTCACGGGCGGAAGTGCAATCGACGACCACGGTGGTGATCCTGACGGTGTTCGCGTTTGCCGCGTTCTTTTACTTGGTGGATACCGTGCTGGGCTACCTGCTGCAGGCGCTGCTTCACGCGCTGGGCGGGTCATAAGGGCGGTAAAGAGGGCGGTACAGAGGTTTTATGGCGGACGAACAGCAGGACGGATTGGGGCAGGCAGCGGCTCTTGAAGCAGCGCCCGAAGGAGCCGCGACGCTCGAACCCCCCGCAAACGAACGGTTTAAATGGTACATCATCCACGCCTACTCCGGGTTTGAGCGCAAGGTGCGTGAGGCCATCGAGACCCGGATCATTGCGTATGGCCTCCAGGAAAAGATCGGCCGGGTGATGATCCCGCTCGAATCTGTTACCGAGCTGGTGAACGGCAAAAAGAAAACCAGCGAAAAGGTGTTTTTGCCTGGCTACGTGCTGGTCGAAATGGACCTGGACAACGACCTGTGGCACATCATTAAGAACACGCCCAAGGTGACGGGATTTCTTGGGACAGGCGACAAGCCCGTGGCGCTGAGTGAGGAAGAGGTTTCTTCGCTCTTAAACCGGCAGGAAGCGACCAAGGATAAGCCGCAGCTTAAGATCAAGTTCGAGAAGAACGAATCGGTTCGGATCGCGGAAGGCCCATTTGCAAACTTCAACGGGCTCGTGGATGAGGTCAATGAAGACCGGCAGACCGTAAAGGTGATGGTGACGATCTTCGGGCGCTCGACGCCCGTGGAGCTCGGGTTCGACAAGGTTGAAAAGGTCGAAGCGTAACGCCCGGGCCTGAATAAGTGTGCGGAGCTGATTCCGCGAAAGGGAAGAAGATGCCACCGACGAAGAAGGTACAAACATACGTAAAGCTGCAGATTGAGGCGGCCAAAGCTACCCCCGCTCCGCCTGTCGGCCCCGCACTCGGGCAGGCCCAGGTCAACATTATGGAGTTCTGCAAGCAGTTCAACGCACGGACGCAGAATAAGGAGATGGCGGGGTTGATCATCCCGGTTGTCATCACGGTGTACGTCGACCGCTCATTTACCTTTGAGACCAAAACGCCGCCCGCGGCGGTGCTGCTCAAAAAGGCCGCGGGCTTGCAAAAAGGCTCCGGGGTACCGAATAAGACGAAGGTGGGCACGGTGACCGAGGCACAGGTTCGCGAGATCGCGACACAGAAAATGCCGGATCTCAACGCTGCGAGCGTGGAAACGGCGATCAAAAGCATTAAGGGTACTGCGCGCTCGATGGGGATCGAAGTCACGGCATAGTGGTATTGTAGCGAGCCGGGCTGCCGGGGGGGGGCGGCTTCCCTCCCGATCTGATCGGGACACTTTAAAGCAGCGGTTTGGGCTACAACGCGCTTGCGTGATGCCTTGTCTGCGTTGCATACTGATGACGTTGCCTTTACAAGGCACAAAGTCCATAGCACCACGGCCTGGCGGATCGGAGCCGGAAGCGGTGGGAGACGGGAATCATGGCAAAAAAAGAAACGAAGAATATGGCGGCCGCGCGCGCACAATTGGAAGCGCGTCCTTATACGCTGACCGATGCGGTACCCCTCCTTCAAAAAGTAAAGTTCGCAAAGTTTGATGAGACCGTCGACCTGACCTTGCGTTTGGGCGTCGATCCTCGCCATGCGGACCAGATGGTACGCGGCACAGTGGTCCTGCCGCATGGATTGGGCAAGACAAAGCGTGTCGCTGTGATCACGACCGGCGAGCGGCAGCGCGAGGCTGAAGCCGCCGGCGCGGAATTTGTGGGCGGCGAGGAAATGGTCGAACGCATTCAGCGAGAAGGCTGGACCGACTTTGACGCATTGATCGCGACCCCGGACATGATGCGCTCGGTGGGGCGTCTCGGCAAGGTGCTAGGCCCGCGCGGGCTGATGCCGAACCCAAAGACCGGCACCGTAACCAGCGATGTCGCGGCGGCAGTGAAGGAAATCAAAGCGGGTAAGGTCGAGTTCCGGACGGACAAGACGGCGCTTGTGCATGTGCCCGTCGGAAAGGTTTCATTCCCGCCTGAAAAGCTGATTGAGAATGCAATGACGGTGATCACGAGTGTGGTCCGGGCCAAGCCTTCAGCAGCGAAGGGCAAGTACGTCAAGGGAATGACGCTGAGCTCGACCATGGGGCCGGGCATTCCTCTCGATGCATCCGTAGCAGATGCGGCTGCCAAGGCTTAAGCGGCTATCCGGGGACGGGCAGGCTTGCGCCGCCCACGCCACACAGGACTGGAGTTTTTCGTAATGGCACTCACCAAGGCAAAAAAAGCGCAAAAGGTGGAGCAGCTTGCAGCCGAGCTGCAAGGTTCGACGAGCGCGATCGTAGGTACCTTTACCAAGCTCACCGTGACACAGGACTTTGCGCTGCGCAAAAAGGTGCGCGAAGCAGGCGGCCGATACCGGGTACTTAAAAATAAGCTTGCAAGCCGGGCATCTGAGGGCACGGGGATCGCCGGGGCGCTCCAGGGGCTTAAAGGCGTCTCTTCGGTTGCGTATACGAGCGGCGACCCGGTAATGCTCGCCAAAGCGCTGACGGACTGGGTAAAGGAAAATGCGGAGTTCACCTTTAAGCTGGGCATTGTCGACGGCAAGGTGATCAACGTCGAAGAGGTCCAAGCGCTGGCGACGATGCCGGGCAAGGATGAAATCTTCGCAAAGCTCCTGTTCCTGATCAACGCTCCGGCGCAGCGGTTGGCGACGGTGGTGACTGCGACTGGGCGCGACCTCGCCGTGGTCGTGAACCAGGCGGTCGAAAAAGAAAAGTTTGCGGCTGGAGGAAGTGCGCCCACGGCTTCCAGCCCCGCTCCCGAGCCGGCAGCCGCGTCGACCACGGAAGCGGAGCCGGCCGACGTGGAGTCCGTACCTGAGTCGCAGACGGAATCGGCTTCGGGCGAGGCACCGGTCGAAGGGTAGTAGCTGCGTAGGCCTGGAAAGTCGGGCAGCTGGATTCAAACAGGTTTTGCCGGGCGGTGCGCCGGGCTTGGGGTTTGGCGAAGCAGGCAGTGCCGGGGTGCCGGTCTGGGCACATCGGAAACCGGAGCTGCCGGAGCGAGCCGGTCAGGGGTTGTTTGGCCCTTGGCGAAGTAAGGGAAGGCCGGGGGCGCGCGTCCCCGGAAAAATCAGGTTAGGATTCAAGGGAGAAAGTCATGGCGGATTTGGCGCAGTTAGAAGAACAGATTGTTGGGTTGACCCTGCTGGATGCGGCAGCCCTGGTGAAAAAGCTGGAAGAGCGGCTGGGTGTGTCGGCAGCCGCAGCGGCTCCCGTGATGATGGCCGGCGGCGGCGCGGGCGCGGCGGCAGCGGAAGCGGCTCCCGAGCAAACCGAGTTCACGGTGATCCTCAAGGATGCGGGCGCGAACAAGATCAACACGATCAAGGCCGTGCGCGAGGTGACTTCGTTGGGCCTCAAAGAAGCTAAGGACCTGGTCGATGGCGCTCCCAAGCCGCTCAAAGAGAATATATCGAAAGAAGATGCTGAGGCGATTCGGAAAAAGTTCGACGGAGTGGCTACGGTCGAAGTCAAGTAAGCAGGGCTTTGCGGGATAATGGGCTTCGTGCGGCCTCGCTCCGAAGCCTTTTCTCTTGCATTGGCCTCCGAAGTGCAGTACTATCGAGATTGTGTCCGTATACCCCGAGCTATCGCTTGGTTTTCCTTCTCCAAAACATAACCCTGGACCCACTTTCGGGAAGTTGATTGGGGTTGGGGACTTTTACGCGTTGCCCGCTCCGGTGAAGGCGTTTGCGCTGTACCCACTGCGGCAGGAAGCAGTATCGACTATCGCGACCGGTTTGTGAATTAGCTGCTTCGCCGCTTGCGTTGCTCTTCGGGCGCGCAGGCTGTTTGGCGTTGCGGAGCGTATTCAGGGCTCGCGGCTTTCACCGGGAAGTCCTGAATGCTTCGGGGTTCGGCGCCGCAATCCTTTGTAAGCTTGCCGCCCCTCCTTTGGCAAGCGAGTTTCGCAGAGCGGTTTTCCGTTGAACGAGGCAGCGGAAAACAGAGTGCTCGCTCCGCCAGGCAGTTTTGCGCAGGCTGCGCCGGCCCCGGGCAGCCTGCCCTCCTCTCGTGTTTCCGGGGCCACAAGAGGAGCCATCGATGCCGAACGAGACCCGCGCCCTTCGCAGCCGACTCGACTTTTCCAAGATTCCAACTCCCATTCAGATTCCCAACCTCATCGAGGTCCAGCGCCGCTCATATGAGCGCTTCCTCCAGATGGATAAGCTGCCGAGCGAGCGCGACGACAACGGCCTGCACTCGGTGTTTACGTCCGTATTTCCGATCACGGACTTTCGCAACATCTCGCAGCTGGATTTTGTGGATTTTTCCATCGGCAACTGGGAGTGTAAGTGCGGCCACCTGAAGGGTCTACATCACCTTCGTACTGCCTGCTACAACTGCGGCAATATGGTCATCACCGACCCGTTTCATCCGGGGGATGTGCTGTGCCACAAGTGCGGCACCTATAACAAGAACACCCCCGACTTCTGCAACAAGTGCGGCGACCCGGTGGGATTGCAGCTGAAATACGACCAGGCGGAGTGCGAAGAGCGGGGCATGACCTACTCGGCGCCGCTCAAGGTTACAGTGCGCCTCACCATCTATGACAAGGACCCCGACACGGGGGCGAAGTCGGTCCGCGACATCAAGGAGCAGGAGGTCTTTTTCGGCGATATCCCGCTGATGACCGAGAACGGCACGTTTATCGTGAACGGCACGGAGCGCGTGATCGTGTCGCAGCTCCACCGCTCGCCCGGCGTGTTCTTTGAAACCGCGAACAACCGTACTTATTTTCTGGGTAAGATCATCCCTTACCGCGGGTCGTGGGTGGAGTTCGAGTACGACCAGAAGAATACGCTTTACGTCCGGATTGACCGCAAGCGCAAGTTCTTGGGCACCATCTTTCTGCGCGCGCTGGGGCTCCGGACCGATGAGCAGATCCTGCGGGCGTTCTATACGGTCGATACCCTGACCCTGCGCGACGGCAAGGTGTTCTGGACCCTCCCGGCGGAAGGGCCGACCAATCTCCAGGGTGTGCGCCCGGCCGCGGCTGTGTCCGCGAACGGGAGCGAGATCGTGCCCGCGGGGCGGAAGATTTCGCCGTCGATCCTCAAAAATCTACGCGCCGCCGGCGTGACGGAAGTGGAGGTTGAAGGCGCGGACGTGGATGGCGCCATGCTGGCGGCCGATGCACTCGACCAGGAAACGGGCGAGGTGTTCCTTGAAGCCAACACGGAGCTCACGCCTGCGAACATGCACAAGGTGGCGCAGGCCGGAATCACGGAGCTCAACGTGTTCTTCCCCGAGAAGGACGACGTCGGCAACATCATTACCAATACGTTGCGGCGCGACTCGGTGCGCAAGCCGGAAGAAGCGCTGATCGAGATCTATCGCAAGCTGCGGCCCGGCGACCCTCCGACGCTGGACACGGCAACCGCGCTGTTTGAGGGGATGTTCTTTGACCCGCGCAAGTACGATTTTTCGCGCGTGGGCCGGTTGAAGTTCAATATCAAGCTGTATGAAAACCAGGACGCGACGTCGCTCGACCACCGGACCCTAACCCCGGACGACTTTTACTCGACGATCAAGTACCTGCTCAAGCTGCGCCGCAACATCGGCGCGGTCGACGACATCGACCACCTGGGCAACCGCCGGGTGCGCGCGGTCGGTGAGCTGATGGAGAACCAGTTCCGCATCGGGCTTGTCCGCATGGAGCGCGCCATCAAGGAAAAGATGAGCGTGTACCAGGAAATGGCGACGGCGATGCCGCACGACCTGATCAATGCCAAGCCGGTGATGGCGGCGATCCGCGAGTTTTTTGGGTCTTCGCAGCTGTCGCAGTTCATGGACCAGACCAACCCCTTGTCCGAGATCACGCACAAGCGGCGTTTGTCTGCGCTGGGGCCGGGCGGGTTGAGCCGCGAGCGCGCGGGTTTTGAGGTTCGCGACGTCCATCCGACGCACTACGGGCGCATCTGCCCGATTGAAACGCCGGAAGGCCCAAATATCGGGCTCATCTCGTCGCTTTCGTGCTTTGCGCGGATCAACGAGTACGGGTTTATCGAGAGCCCCTACCGTCGCGTGCGCGGGGCTCAGCTGTTGGACTACGTGCAGGTGACCAACGCGGGCGAAAGCGGGCTGCGGGTGGGCGACCACCTCGAGAAAAATGAGGCGATCGCCAAGAACGAAGAGCTCCGCGCTGCGGGCAAGCGGACCATCGAGTACGACCCGTTCTCGTTCTACCTGTCGGCGTGGGAGGAAGACCGCCACACCATCGCGCAGGCGAATGTGGAGCTCGACGACGATCTCCGGATCACGGCCGAGCTCGTAAACGCGCGCCGGCAGGGAAACTTCGTACTGGTTTCCCGCGACGAGATCGACTATGTGGACGTTTCGCCGAAACAGCTCGTATCCGTAGCCGCCTCCTTGGTGCCGTTTCTCGAGCACGACGACGCGAACCGCGCGCTGATGGGCGCGAACATGCAGCGGCAGTCCGTGCCTCTGCTGGTCGCGGAAGCCCCGTTTGTCGGGACCGGTATGGAAGGCGTGACCGCGCGGGACTCCGGCGCGGTGATCCTGTCGCGCCGCAACGGCATCATCGACTCGGTCGACTCCGAGCGCATTATCGTGCGTGTCGAGGGCGAGCACCATCCCACGCAGCTGTCGCGTGAGGTGGGGTCCGACATCTACCAGCTCACCAAGTTCAAGCGCTCCAACCAGAACACCTGCATCAACCAGAAGCCGATCGTGCGTAAGGGCGACCGGGTGCTGAAGGGGCAGGTAATCGCGGATGGGCCTTGCACGGAGCAGGGTGAGCTCGGGCTGGGGCGGAATGTGCTGGTGGCGTTTATGCCGTGGCGCGGCTATAACTTCGAGGACGCGATCCTGATCTCGGAAAAGCTGGTGCGCGAGGATTACTACACCTCCGTGCACATCGAGGAGTTCGAGATTGAAGCGCGCGATACGAAGCTGGGGCCGGAAGAGATTACGCGCGACATCCCCAACGTCTCGGAGCACGCGCTGCGGGACCTGGACGAGTCGGGCGTGATTCGGATCGGTGCCAAAATTCGGCACAACGACATCCTGGTCGGCAAGGTGACGCCCAAGGGCGAAACCCAGCTGACGCCGGAAGAAAAGTTGTTGCGCGCGATCTTCGGCGAAAAGGCCGGCGACGTGCGCGACGCTTCGCTCACCTGCCCTCCGGGCATCGAGGGGACAGTTGTGGACGTCCGCATCTTCTCCCGCAAGGGGCAGGAAAAGGACGAGCGGGCGCTCCAGATCGAAGCGGAGCAGGTTGCGAAGCTTGAAAAGAACCTCGCCGATGAGATCCGTATTCTCACCGACGAGCGGCTGAAGCGGCTGGAAGGGATTCTGGGCGGTAAGGAAGTCCAGGCCGACCTCCACGACGAGCGGACCAATAAGCGCTTGCTATCCAAGGGCATGATCCTCGACCGGGAAACGATTGAGCTGATCTCGACCAAAAACCTGAAGCGGATCCGCTACAACGATAAAGACCCGCGGGTCAACGAGCAGATCGACGAGATCGAGGAAATGACCTCGCGCCAGATCGATGTGCTGCGCAAGATCACCAACGACAAGATCGCAAAACTGCAAAAGGGCGACGAGCTTTCCCCGGGCGTTATTAAGCTCGTGAAGGTGTATATCGCCATGAAGCGCAAGCTGTCGGTCGGGGACAAAATGGCGGGCCGCCACGGGAATAAGGGCGTGATCGCGCGCATTCTTCCCGAGGAGGACATGCCGTACCTGCCCGACGGGCAGCCGGTCGAGATCGTGCTGAACCCGCTTGGGGTTCCGTCCCGTATGAACGTGGGGCAGATCCTTGAAACGCACCTGGGGTGGGCGGCGCACGAGCTGGGCGCGCAGGTGGCCGAGATCGTCAAGAAAGCGCAGGACGCGAACGAGGTTCGGGAAACGTTCAAGGAACGGTTTGCCGGAACGGCCGCGCTGCGGCAACTGATGGAGCTGGACGACGAGCAGGTGATGCGCGTCGGCAAGGGCATGCAGCGGGGCATCTGGTTTGGCACGGCCGTATTCGACGGCGCGCGGGAAACCGAGATCAAGGCGCTGCTGGCCGCGGCCGGGCTGCCGAGCTCGGGCAAAACGGCGCTGTTCGACGGCATGACCGGTGACCAGTTTGAGCAGCCGGTGACGGTGGGCTACATCTACATGCTCAAGCTGTCGCACCTGGTTGACGACAAGATCCACGCGCGTTCGATCGGGCCGTATTCGCTCATCACCCAGCAGCCGCTGGGCGGCAAGGCGCAGTTCGGCGGGCAGCGGTTCGGCGAGATGGAGGTGTGGGCGCTCGAAGCGTATGGAGCGGCGTATATCCTTCAGGAGCTGCTCACCGCGAAGTCCGATGACGTATTTGGCCGCACCAAGATCTACGAGGCCATTGTTAAGGGCGAGGCGGCGATCGAGCCGGGCGTGCCCGAGTCGTTCAACGTGCTGATTCGCGAGCTCCAAGCGCTTTGCCTGGACGTCGAGCTGATGAAGCAGTCGGACCTGGACGCGTCGAAGCTGCCCGCGCCCGAGCCGCTGCTGGCGGCAGCGGACTAGCTTTTCGAGCCGGTCTAAAAAGACCGGCTCGAAGCCTGAGTTTTGCAATAGAAAGAGGCCGCCGTTCCGTGAGCAAGCGCTCCCGGGGGCGAGCGGCGGCCCGAAAACCAGAGCCCCGGGACCGAAAGCGCCTTGAGCGCCAGGAGGAACCGCCTTGTACCGTTCCAGCCCGTTTGAACTTTCCGGCCCTATCACCGACTTCGACGCGATCCGGATCCAGCTCGCGTCGCCTGAGAAAATCCGCTCCTGGTCGCATGGGGAAGTGACCAAGCCGGAAACCATCAACTACCGCACCTTTAAGCCGGAGCGCGACGGGCTGTTTTGCGCCCGCATCTTTGGCCCCGTGACCGACTGGGAGTGTTTGTGCGGCAAGTACAAGCGCATGAAGCACCGTGGGGTGATCTGCGACAAATGCGGCGTCGAGGTCACGCTGTCCAAGGTTCGGCGTGAGCGGCTGGGCCATATCGAGCTTGCCTCGCCTTGCTCGCATGTGTGGTTCTTCAAGGGCCTGCCTTCGCGCATCGGCCACCTGCTTGACATTTCGCTGCGCGACCTCGAAGCGGTGCTCTACTTCGAGAGCTATGTCGTGGTCGACCCAGGCGACGCGCCCGTAAAGGAGCGCGAGATCATCAAGGATGAGACCAAGTTCCGCGAGCTCGACACCCAGTACCGCCCGACCGGTTTCCGGGGCATGATGGGTGCCGAGGCGATCAAGGAACTGCTTAAGCGCGTCGAGGTGAATGAGCTTTCGATCGAGCTGCGCGAGCGCATGAAGACCGAAACCTCGCTCCAAAAGCGGCTGAAATATTCCAAGCGGCTCAAGGTGGTTGAGGCATTCCGCAAGTCGGGCAACAAGCCGCAGTGGATGATCCTGGACGTGATTCCGGTGATCCCGCCCGAGCTGCGCCCGCTCGTCCCGCTCGACGGTGGACGGTTCGCGACCTCCGATCTGAATGACCTGTACCGGCGCGTGATCAACCGCAACAACCGCCTCAAGAAGCTGATGGACCTCCATGCGCCCGAGGTGATCGTGCGCAACGAAAAGCGCATGCTCCAGGAAGCGGTAGACGCCTTGTTCGACAACGGTCGGCGCGGCCGCGTGCTGCGCGGCGCGAACAACCGCCCACTTAAGTCACTTTCCGACACGCTCAAGGGCAAGCAGGGCCGGTTCCGGCAGAACCTCCTGGGCAAGCGCGTCGACTACTCCGGACGGTCCGTCATCGTGGTGGGCCCGGAGCTCAAGCTGCACCAGTGCGGGCTGCCGAAGAAGATGGCGCTTGAGCTTTTTAAGCCGTTCATCTATCACCGTTTAGAGCAGACCGGGCATTGCACCACCATCAAGCAGGCCAAGGAGATGGTAGAGCTGCAGGAGCCGGTGGTGTGGGACATCCTGGAAGAGGTCATCAAGGACCACCCGGTGCTCTTGAACCGCGCGCCCACGCTGCATCGCCTCGGTATCCAGGCGTTTGAGCCGGTGTTGGTCGAAGGCAAGGCGATCAAGATTCATCCGCTGGTTTGCACGGCATTCAACGCGGACTTCGACGGCGACCAGATGGCCGTGCACATTCCGCTGTCGCCGGAAGCGCAGGTGGAGGCGAGCGTGCTGATGCTCGCGTCGCACAACATCCTGTCGCCGGCGTCAGGCCAGCCGATCACCGTGCCGACGCAGGACATGGTGCTGGGGCTGTACTACCTGACCAAGGCCGGCAAGGGAACGCGCGGCGAGGGCCGGACATTCGCGAACACGGAAGAGGTGCTGATGGCGTTGGAGGCGAAGGAGGTCGAAACGCTGACCCCGATCCGCCTGCGCTGGACTGGCCCTGTGCTCGACATGACGACCGCCTACGACGACCAGGACCTGACCCACACGGAGCCGGTGCAGTACGACCGGCAGTACATTTCGACGACTGTGGGCCGCGCGATCCTGAACGACGCACTTGCCGACGGGATGCCGTTTGTCAACGGCCTGCTGAAGAAGAAGGGTATCGGGCAGCTGGTGAACTACTGCTACCTGAACCTGGGTTTGGAAACCACGGTCAAGATGCTGGACCGGATCAAGGAGCTCGGGTTTCAGTATGCGACCCGCTCGGGCCTTTCGGTCGGCCTGGACGACATGGTTATCCCCGACTCGAAATACCCGGTGGTGCACGATGCCGAGCAGCAGGTCGTCGCGGTCACGCAGCAGTATCTGGACGGCGCGATCACCAACGGCGAGCGCAACAACAAGGTGATCCAGCTGTGGTCGTCGGTGACGGAAAAGGTTGCCGACGAAATGTTCAACAACATGAAGAACGCGGACAAGGAAGGGACCCTGAACCCGATCTACATCATGGCCGACTCCGGTGCCCGCGGTTCGAAGCAGCAGATTCGCCAGCTGTCCGGCATGCGCGGGCTGATGGCGAAGCCTTCGGGCGAGATCATTGAAACGCCCATCACGGCGAACTTCCGTGAAGGCTTGACGGTGTTGCAGTACTTCATCTCGACGCACGGCGCGCGCAAGGGTCTGGCCGACACTGCGCTCAAGACGGCAGACTCAGGCTACCTGACCCGCCGGCTGGTCGACGTGGCGCAGGACGTGATCGTGTCGGAGCTCGACTGCGGCACCTCGGACGGCATTTACGTGATGCCGATCATCGAGTCCGGCGAGATCATCGAGCCGCTGCGCGACCGCATCATCGGGCGCGTTTCGCTCGAGCGCATCAAGGACTTCGAAGGCAACGCGATCGTCGAAGTGAACCAGGAGATCTCTGAGGACCTCGCGTCCGCGATCCAGGCTTCGGGGATCGAACGCGTCAAGATTCGCTCGGTGCTCACCTGCGAGTCCAAGCGCGGCGTGTGCATCAACTGCTATGGCCGCAACCTGGCCTCGGGCCGCATGGTCGAGCTGGGCGAGGCTGTCGGCGTCATCGCGGCACAGTCCATCGGCGAGCCGGGCACGCAGCTCACGATGCGGACCTTCCACATCGGCGGCACGGCGTCGCGCGTCAACGAGCAGTCGAAGCTCGACGCGAAGAACAACGGCACCGTCCGGTTCATCAACGTGGTTTCGGTCACGTCGAAGTCGGGCGATACCGTGGCCATGAACCGGTCTGGTTCGGTCGCGATCATCGACGACCGCGGCCGCGAGAAGGAGCGCTACCAGATCGTCTACGGCGCGAAGCTCAAGGTCACGGAAGGCCAGCAGGTCCAGCTCGGGCAGGAGCTTGCCGAGTGGGATCCGTACACCTTCGCGATCCTGACCGAGGTCGGCGGCACGGTCCAGTTCAAGGACTTGCAGGAGGGCATCACGCTGAACGACGAGGTGGACGAGGTCACGGGGCTTTCGCGGCTAGTGGTCGCCGACGCCCCGGATGAAAAGCGCCAGCCCGCGATCCTGATCAAGGCCGAAGGCATGAAGGATAAGCGCTACCTGATGCCGAGCCGCGCCCACCTGATGGTGCAGGACGGCGAGGCGGTTTTCCCGGGCGACATCCTGGCGAAGATCCCGCGCGAAACCACCCGCACCAAGGACATCACCGGTGGTCTGCCGCGTGTGGTCGAGCTCTTCGAGGCCCGCAAGCCTCGCGAAACGGCCATCATCTCGGAGATCGAAGGCACGGTCCGGTTCGGCGAAGTGGCCAAGGGCCAGCGCAAGATCTACGTCACCGCGGACACGGGCGAGGAGAAGGAGTACTCGGTGCCCCGGGGCGTCCACGTCAACGTGCAGGAGGGTGAAAAACTGCGCGCGGGCGACCCGCTGATGGATGGACCGCTGAACCCGCACGACATTCTCGCGGTGTTGGGCGAGAATGCGCTGCAAGCCTTCCTGGTGAACGAGATCCAGGAGGTCTACCGGCTGCAGGGCGTCACCATCTCGGACAAGCACATCGAGACGATCGTCCGGCAGATGCTGCGCTGGGTGAAGATCGACGAGGTGGGCGACACCAACTTCCTGCTGGAGCAGCAGGTGGACCGGTTCCGCTTCCGCCAGGAAAATGAGCGGGTGCTGAACGAGAGCGGACGTCCGGCGGTCGGCAAGCCGTTGCTGCTCGGCATCACCAAGGCGTCGCTGTCGACCGATAGCTTCATCTCGGCCGCGAGCTTCCAGGAAACCACGCGCGTGCTGACGGAGGCGTCCATCAACGGTGCCATCGACAACCTCCGCGGGCTCAAGGAAAACGTCATCGTGGGGCGCCTGATCCCCGCGGGCACGGGCATGGAGTACTACCGCAACATCCAGCTCTCCCCCGAGCTCGAAGAAGCGGCGGAGCGTGTGCAGGCCGAGGTCCAAGCGCAGCATGAGGCTGAAGAGCGCGAGCTCGAGATCATGCGGCAGGAGGGCGAGGCCGAGGAGCTGGCGGCTTCGGAGTAAGCCCCCGCGCTTCGCGCAAGAAAGGGCCCGGCGAAAGCCGGGCCCTTTCTGTGCGGGCCCAAGGTCCTGGGCACTCACTAATCCCGCGAGCCTTCCAGATACGGTCGCCAAGTGGAGAACACGAGATCAAGGCAAGCCGCCAAAGAAGTGCGAGATGCTCGATACCTCTGCGGAATGGAAAAGAAAGCGCGCCTGGACAGGTATCGTTGCGCTCCTGCTGAGCGCGTCTGTAGCAAGCCCCTTAACGTTTTGGATTACAACTCTGGCCAACTACATGGCCATAGACGCGAACTTCGCGCTCCAGCTGGCTCATGGATACTTTGCACGGTGGCTGCCGGAGGGAAACGCGGCCTCGGCTCGCCCGTATTCTACTTCTGTGGCGCTTGCCTTTCTTTTTGGCGGTTCTGTGCATGACTGCTTTCCACGCCAGCGCAGCCTGCATCACTTTCTGGCGCAAGCACGTTACCTGTACACAACCCGGTTCTCGTGCTGGCGGCGCTTTTGCCGTTTGTCGCAATCCGCGGATTGAGGCAAGGAGTAAGAGCTAGCGCCCCCGTGCAATGCTGATCGTATCTGCGATATGGTCAACGCGCTTTTGGAAAGCGCGCCGCGCAAGCGCAAAACCGTTTCTCCCCGGTTCGCAGCCGCTCTCATGGCGGCCAAGGGATCCTGGGGTGGAACCGCTTTCTTTGCAAGAAGCCGTGCTCGGACTTGCTGCCAGTCGAGAGTTTGTGTGAGAACATCTCAAGGAAAGTGACTGTCCGGACTGAACTCGATCGCGGTTTGTGGCTGCTGCCTTTGGCAGCTTTGCTGCCCTTGATACTGTACATCGCATTAGGGTATGGCGGGCAGGATTTCAGCTTTCACGCAGCTTCCTGGCTGGAACTGCACAATAGCTGGCGTGCGCACGAGTGGGAGCTCGGCTGGGCGCAGTGGGCGCAGTTCGGCTTTGGCGAGCCGCGCTTCTGTTTCTACCCACCGCTTTCGTTTCTCCTCGGGGGCGCGCTCAGCTTCCTTCTTCCGTTCCGGTGGGTGCCCGGAGTCGTCGTATGGCTGCTTCTTACCGTGAGCGGCGGGGCGATGTATCTCGCCGCGGGGCAGCTGCTTGGGCCGGAGCGCCGGCTGCGGGCGGCGCTTCTCTACATGTTCAATCCTTACCTGCTGGTCACGATTATGCTGCGGTTCGCCATCGCCGAGGCATGGGTGCAAGCGATTCTGCCGCTCAGCTTTCTTTGCTTTTATCGCGCCTCCACGGAGGGGCACCGCCGCGCGGCAGTGCTCCTCGCGGGCTTGTTCGCATGCGGCTGGCTTACAAATATTCCCGAAGCCATCGCAGTGTTCTATACCTTCGCAGCCGTGGCGGTGGCGCTCGCCTTGCGCGCTCGCTCGCTCAGGCCTTTGTTGCCCGTTTTGCTGGCCCAGGCATTTTCCTTGGCGCTCGCGGCCTTCCGCCTGCTCCCCGCCTTTGTGGAGCAAGCGTGGATTCACCCTGAAGCGCTGCTGCACTACGACTACCGTGCCTACCTGCGGCCCTGGAAACTTCCACCTCCGCACACGTTGACCGGCATTTGCGCCGCTTTCGCGGTGTGCGCTTTCTTTTTTACATGGGCGGGCGCTGCCGGCGCTGGACGGCGTGCTCTCCATGCCAACACTCTCTTACCGCTATGCCTGCTCACCATGGCGTCCTTTGTTGCGTTCGTGCAGCTTCCCCTTGCCGCGCCGTTTTGGGCGTTTCTGCCTGAATTCAAGTTTGTGCTGTTTCCCTTTCGCTTTCTGCCTTTCCTCAGTCTTGCGGTCGTGTTTGCCTTGCACCTGAAGCCGAGCGGCGCAACCTTGCGGCGAGCGGCCTCCGCGGTCCTCGTTCTGCTCGCCATGGCACCCATGTTTGCATTTACGCGGCTGCTGCCGTTTCAGCGCTTTTCATCCATTGGGGCCAGCGCGCTTAGCTGGCAGGGCGGGTTGGAAGGCGTGCGGGAGTACGTCCCCGCCGGGGTTCCAGAGACGCGCGCGGAGCCAGACGTGGAACGCAGTCTCGCCAAGGGTGGGCCCTTTGCCTCGCCGGATTGTACGGCTACGCTCGTGGGGCGTTCACCAAATGCGCGGCTGATCCGGGTGGGGAAAACGCAGGGATGTGTTCTTACGTTGAAAACGTTCTATTACCCTTTTTGGCGTGCGAGTTTGCCCGATCACTCGCCGCTGCCGGTGCGTGGGAACAGGGAAGGCTTGCTGACGGTTTCCGTACCGCCTGGCGTGACAGAGTTCACCCTGCGGTTCATGCCCGCGACTCGGACGCGCACGGCAGCGAATATCTTGAGCCTGCTTTCCTTTCTGGTTTGGCTCGGGGCACTCGCGCGCTCTCCCCGGCGGACGGCCGCGACTCGACCCCAGTCCAGCGCTGCATGACAGGGTCGCTTGCGGCGGCCGGAGATAGGAATGCAGGCTAAATCCACTTTGTTGTGGCGCTCCACTTTGCTGATTCTTGCCGTTTTTGGGGCGATCGTCTTTGCGGTTCGCGGTTACCATGATGAGCGCGAAGCTCTCCACTTCCGGGATTTCAAGCAGCCGTATGCGAGCGCGCGCTGCCTGCTGACCGGCTGCGACCCTTACAGCGAGCCCGCGACCCGCGCTGCTTTCCTAGCGGCGGGCGGGACGGATGACGACAAGGTTGTGTTTGATCCGTACTCGGCGCTTTATCCACCGTTTTCGCTCGCTGCGCTTGCGCCAGTAGCCGCGCTGCCCTGGCCGGCGGCGCACGCGCTTTGGGAGGCGCTGATCGCCGCGAGTTTTTCGCTCGCCGCGCTGCTTGCGGCCCGGCTTTGTCTGAGTGCCGGTGCGGACGGCACCGTTGCGCTTGGCCCTGTCTTGCTGCTTGGAATGCTGACTGCCAGCAGCACCATCCTGCTCATGCTGGGGCAGGTTTCCGGCGTCGTGATCGCGCTGATGGTCGTGGGGTTCTTTTGCCTTCTGCGCGGGCGCTTGCTGCCGCTGGCGGCGTTGTGCTTTTTTGTCGCGCTCATGCTCAAGCCGCACGACGCTGCCCTGCCGTTTCTGTATCTCTTGTTCGCGGGCCCCCGCTGGCGGCGCGTGTTTTTTATCTCCGCCGCGCTTTCGGTCGTCTTCGCCGGGGCAAGCCTGCTTTGGTTCGCGCACGCGCCGGGGACGGCGCACTGGCTCACCGAGCTTCAGGCAAACCTCCACGGCAATGCCGCGCCCGGCTCGGTCAACAGCCCTGCCCCGGGCCGCGAGCAAGCCGTCAACCTCGCCGACCTCCAGGCGATCTTTGCCGCCGTCCGCAATCGGGCCGCTTTCTATAATGGCGCTGCGCTGGCCGCGTCCGTGTTGCTGTTCGCGGCCTGGCTCGTGCCGGTAATCCGGCTGCGCAATAGCCAGGGCAAGCACCTGCTGGCCATCGCTGCCATCGCCTGCCTGATGCCGCTTCCGATCTATCACCGGCAATACGACACACGGATTTTGCTGCTGGCTTTTCCGGCCGTTGCCTTTCTGCTCGCGCGCCGCAGAGTTTGGGGCTTGCTTGGACTGGCTTTGATGGCCGCAGCAACAGTCGTGACCGCGCACCCATTTCTCAATCACCTTGCGCGAGGCTCCCTCGGCGCGGGACCCGCGCGCACCCTCGCACTGTACCGGCCCATGCCGGAAGTTCTACTCCTCTTATTTCTTTACTTCGCGGCTTCGCTTTGGCTGCTTTTCAGGCCGGCCGGCTCTACTACACCCTGGATGGCTCTTAAGAGCTCTGAAGTCTTCTCAATGCCGGCTTGGCTGCGATTGAGGCGCTAAGATTCATCTGGAAACATCAACAAAAGGTCAGGTTTTCTTCCGTCGAGACTGGAGCGGCCGTCGATGTGCCACGCTTTTTAGCCGATACTGTCGTAACGTTCAAAGGGAGCGCCGCCGCATGAACAATCTCGTTGAGACCCGCTCCCGTTCCGGTTTGCAAGCCCGCACGGCAGCTCTCCTTCTCCTGATTTGCCTGGCGGCAGTTGAGTTTCTGTGGATGGGCATACTCCGGCCGGCGCTGCACGGGGATTTCACCGCGCCCTACCTGGCAGGGAGCAGGTTCATCCACACTGCCGACCCGTATGCGCCGGCCGGTCTCCTCGAGGAGTGGCACGCGGAGGGAGCGCCCCTTGGAAGTCTCCTGCCCAAGGAGCAGCGCATTCTTGTTTACCCCCCAACCACACTGGCCGCTGTAGCTCCCCTTGCACTGCTGCGGTGGCCTGCAGCTTTAGGCGTGTACTTGTGGGGCACGGCCGCGCTCTATGGGCTGCTTGTGTTTTTCATGATGAGGGAGATAGGCGCGGGTTGGACTTCGCTCCGGCGGCTTGGGTTTGGAGCGTTCGCCCTGGCGCTGGCTCCCGTGCAGAGCGGTTTGCACCTGGGCAACCTGAGCGCGCTCGCATTTGTGTTGTGCGGGTTTTCCGTGCTGTGCATGCGCTACCGCCGGGACCGGGCCGCCGGACTGATGCTGGCCCTTTGCTTTTGCGTGAAACCGACGGTTGGCTTCGCGTTTTTTTTCTTCTTCCTATTTGCGCGCCGATGGCGGTCGCTGCTGTGGGCGGTGGGTTTGGGCGCGGCGCTCGCCGCAGGGAGCCTCCTGCAGATGGCGCGCATCGATCCGGCTTGGAAGCAAAGCTACGCGTACAACCTGAAGCTGATGTTCGCGCCGGATAGCACAAACTCCTTTACAAGCCCGTTTTACTCAAGGTTCGACCTCTTGAACCTGCAGCTTCCAGCGTATGTGTGGCTCGGCAATGCCCGGCTGGCCAACCTGCTGGCTTACGGGACGGCGCTGGGTTTGGGTCTCGTGTGGCTTTTCATTTTCCTGCGGCAAAAGCACAGGCGGCCGGGTTGGGAGTGGGCGTCTGCGGCCGTGATTGGGCTGCTCAGCCTCATGCCGATTTATCAGCGCAACTACAACGCCGGCTTTGTGCTGTTCGCAGCGC
Source organism: Acidobacteriaceae bacterium (assembly GCA_965218545.1). GTDB lineage: Bacteria > Acidobacteriota > Terriglobia > Terriglobales > Acidobacteriaceae > EB88. The sequence goes on from CBDCLB010000006.1 coordinate 83,190, forward strand.
TTTGGGCGTTTCGCGACCTGCCGAGGGCAACCGGCAAGTGGGTGCTGCTCTTGTGCTGCGTTTTTCTGGTTTCAGGCGAAGCCTTTATCCGCGCGGAGATCAACCATAGGCTGCCGGACGCTTTCATCCATGGCTTGTTTTGGGAAGGGCTGGTCCTGTCTTGCGCGAATTGGGCGCTGCTTTTGCTTGCCTGCATGATGATCTGGGCTGTCGCGCAGGAGGGCAGTGCTCCGGGCGAAAACCGCCGCGCAGCGCTGCCTGCTCGTCTGCGCCTTGGTCGCGGGCTTTACCGGGCCAGATAGCGCCGGTAGATCCGGTGGAGCTCCCCGAATGCCTTGAAGAAATCCATGGAACCCACCTTGGACCCGGCCACGTCCGTCCATTCGGGGAGGGGATACTCGTAGATGTGGTCGCGCACGGCGCTTGCGGAGCCGCGGTGCCGGGCCATAAAGCGGGCCAGCAGCTCCACATCGAAGATCCAGCGGGACTGGAAGGGCTCGGCCAGCACGGCTTGGAGCTCCGGGGTGGCGCGAAACAGCTTGGCCCCGCACTGCGTGTCGTAAATGGGCAAGCGTAACAAGGTGGAAGCAGTGGTCGCAAAGCAGCGGCCCAGGTAGTGGCGTACCGGCTGCCGCTGGATGTTGCGGCCCAGCAGACGCACGCGCGCGCCGAACACCATGGTCAGCTTGGGGTGGGCGAGCAGCACCGCAGCCAGGTCAGGAATCTGCTCGAGCGGCGTAGCAAGGTCCGCATCCCAAAAGCCCGTGATTTCGCAGCCGGGAAGCGCCAGCGCGTAGAGCATCCCGTAGCGCACCGCCTCGGCTTTGCCGCCGTTGGGCTGCTTGTCGAGCACACGGATGCGATCCGGAAATCGCGCATGGAGCGCCTGGAGAACGGATAGGGTCGCGTCGCGGGAGCCGTCGTTGACGAGCAGCAGCTCGATGCCCTGACTTTTGGGGCTTGTGAGAAAAGCTGCGAACGCATCCGTTCGCAGCCGCTTGCTCTCGTTATAGCAGGGAACGACGACTGTGACGCGGGCGCGGGCTGTTTGCGTAAATTCGGTTTCCACCATGCGATCGGCTGAACGTCGCTCCTCTTCTATGAGCCTCGAATGGATGAGCTTGAAAACCCATAAGCCGCCCTAGTATAGCCCAGCCCGGCGCGGCGGGGTTGCACGGAAGTTACTCTCCACCTGCTCAGGACAAGGCATCCCATACGCGTGAGAAAGGACCTCCCTATGCGATCCAGAACTTTGGCCTCCACCGCGCTTTGCGTTTCGCTCGCCCTTGCCGCCGGCTGCAACAGCAGCAAAAAGCCTTCCAAGGACAACTTCAAAGCCGCCATCGGAAACTACTACAACGCGCACCCTGAGTGCATCTGGTCCACGCCCGTGAAGTTTCCCGTAGAAGCCGACCCAAACAAAGGCGACCAGTCCGCCGGCTACGACGCCCTGACCGACGCCGGCCTGCTGACCCGCACCGCGGAGCAGAAAAAGCAGTTCATCTTCGGCTCCAAGCAGGTGAACGACTACGACCTGTCTTCTAAGGGGCGGTCCTTGTGGAGCCCCGATTCAGAACAGCCCGGGTCCGGCAACTTCTGCTTCGGCCACCGCGAAGTGACTTCCGTCGACAATTACACGACTTCCAGCGACAACAATGGCGCAAAGGTGGCGAATGTGGACTACCACTACACCGTTTCGGGCGTCCCTGACTGGGCCAAGTCGAACGAGGTCAAAACTGCATTTCCGACCATCCAGGCGGATATGTCTGGAGGGAGGGTCGACAAGGCGACGTTGATCAATACAAACGACGGCTGGCAGGTTTCGCACGAATAGCGTTCGCCGTATGCTTGGCCGCGCTTCTGCAGGGGCCGGGAGGCCTCTGCAAGTGCGGAGCGCAGCATGGTAACGTTAGGAATCGGGACCGCCCAGGGAGCAGGAACATCCATGCCGGCAATTGAAATCGCCCTGCGCAAGACCGCCCTCAACCCGGTACATCGCGGCCTGCGCGCAAAAATGGTGGACTTCGGCGGGTGGGACATGCCCGTCGAGTACGCCGGTGTCACGGCCGAGCACATGGCCGTTCGCACTGGCGTAGGCATCTTCGACGTAAGCCATATGGGCTGCATCCAGCTGCGTGGGCCGGGCTCGCTCGATGCGGTGCAGCGTTTCTCGATGAACGATGCCTCGAGATTGCAGGTTGGCCAGGCCCATTATTCGGCGATGCTATATCCGCAGGGTACGTTTGTAGACGATATCGTGGTGCACAAGCTGAGCGACAACGACTACCTTGTCGTTATCAACGCGAGCACTCGCGAAAAGGACTGCGGCTGGATTCGCGAACAGTCGCGCCCCTTTGAGTGCCACGTTTCCGATTACTCCGACTATTACACGCAACTGGCCATCCAGGGCCCGCGGGCCGTGGATGTTCTCCAAAAGCTGACCAGCACGCCGCTTGCTGAGATCAAGAACTATTGGTTCCGCTGGGGCAAAGTCGCGGGAGTTTACAACACGCTCATCGCGCGCACCGGCTACACGGGCGAGGACGGCTTCGAGATTTATATCCCGTCCGACGAAGCGACGAGCACCCGCGTTTGGAACGAGGTGATGGCGGCGGGTGAGGAGTTCGGCATCCTCCCCTGCGGTTTGGGGGCGCGCAACACGCTCCGCCTCGAAGCCGCGATGGCCCTGTACGGACACGAGATTTCTGACACCATCAACGTGTATGAAGCCACCCTTGATCGCTACGCCAAGCTCGACAAGGGGGTGGAGTTTACCGGGGCTGCAGCCTTGCGCGCGGTGCAAGCCGCCGGGGGGCCCTCCCGTCGACTGGTGGGCCTTGAAATGATCGACCGCGGCATCGCGCGCGACGGCTACCGCGTGCTGGACGGGGACGGCAAACCCCTCGGCGAGGTCACCAGCGGCTCGCCCGCGCCGTTTTTGAAGCGCAACATCGCGCTTGCCTATCTTCCTCCTGAGTACGCGGGCGCGCCGGGCAGGGAAGTCATGGTTGAGATTCGCGGACAGATGGCCAAAGCCCAGACCACCCAAATTCCGTTCTACAAACGCCCCAAGAAGACCCCCTAGCAGGAGACGCATGAGCTACCCCGACGAGTACCGCTACACCCGCGAACACGAGTGGATCCACGTCCAGGACGGCGTGGGAACAGTCGGCATCACTGATCATGCCCAATCTACCCTCGGCGACATCGTGTTCGTAGAAACACCCAGGATCGGCACCAAGGTCGAGAAGGGCAAGGTTTTCGGCTCGGTCGAGTCCGTGAAGGCCGTTTCGGACCTGTACTCGCCGGCAACGGGCGAGATCGAATCCGTAAACGAAGAGCTGAGCCAGTCGCCCGAAAAGGTCAACACCGACGCCCATGGCGCGTGGATTATGCGCTTAAACCTCAGCAATCCCGGTGAGGTCGACGCACTGCTGACCGCGGAAGACTACGAAAAATTCGTCAAGGAAGAAACAGGCCATTAGATTTGGCCGGCACTAGGGCGAAACGGCGGAGCACCGCCGCCGTAATCTTTGTTACTGCGTTTGTTTCAGCTTTCGCCCAGACCGCTCCGGCTACTTCCTTACAGCGCCATTACAGGCCCGGCGAGCGCGTCGCGTACAGGATGGAAGGCGTAAACCAGGGACGCCTCAAGACCGTCCGCTACCAGGCAGAGGCTACGGCGGAAGTCGAGCGCAATGGTGCCGGGGTATTCTTAGAGCCTCTCCAATGGACGGCGTTAACCGTCGACGGCGCGTTGGTTCCACTCACCCGTGCCAGTCTTGAATTCCAGGAAAATCTTTCGCTCGCGCCCGGCTTTAAGCTGGCCGTCCCCGACCTGAGCCATGTGCAGCCGATGCTGATCGGGCCGATTGTTGATCTGCTGACCTTTTATGCCGACGTCCAGCTCGCCATGCGGCAAACGGGCCTCCGGCACGCGGGAGATCACATATTTATCCCATACGGCAAGCCGAACTCCTGGGCTGACGGTGCCAACACTCTCTTTGGGCAGGATGCGGTTGACTTCCGCATCACCCTTGCGGCCCGGGACGCGAAGCGAGCGACTCTGGTCGTGCGCCACGTTCCGCCGAGTACCGAGCGCCTCACCTTTCCGGCTGCTTGGATGTCCACGCCTATCGGCGACGCGCCGAACAATTGGGCCGAGGTCCAGAAGGGCGCGAACGGCAAGTATCAGGCGGAAGTCGGGCAGGAGACTTTTGCGGTAACGATTGAGCTCGATTCCTTAGGGCGCATTCTTTCGGCGGCGATGGACAATCCGGTGCGGGTGGTCGAACGGGACTGCGAAGACCGAGCGTTGACCCAATGCGGGCCGCAAACCCATTACCGAATTCGGCGGCAGATACACCTGACCGCACTCGAAGGGAACGCGCTGCCGTCAAAGTGAGTCGCACCTAAAGCCGGTGAGCAGGTTGGCAACCTGCGCGAAAGGAGAGATGATCGAAGGATGCGCTACCTGCCAAAATCCGACGCCGAGCGCCATGCCATGTTCCAGGAGATCGGCGCGTCTTCCATCGATGACCTTTTCTCGACCATCCCTGAGCCCTTCCGCCTCGCGCGCGACCTCCGAATCCCGCGCCAGCTCGCCGAGTCTGAGATCATCGACTTCTTCAAAGCTGCCGCCGCGCGGAATGCCGTCGGGTACACGAGTTTTCTGGGCGCGGGCGCGTACCGCCACTATCGCCCCGTGGTCATCGACGCCATCGTCCAGCGCGGCGAGTTCCTGACCAGCTACACGCCCTACCAGGCCGAGATTACCCAGGGCACCCTCCAGGCTATTTTCGAGTTCCAAACCATGATCTGCGAGCTCACCGGCATGGATGTCGCCAACGCGTCTATGTACGACGGCTCGACCGGTGCCGCCGAGTCCGTCATGATGGCCGTGCGCGTCACCGGACGGGACCATTTCGCCATTGCCCGCACCGTTCACCCCGAGTACCGCGAGGTCCTCTCAACCTACGCCCAGCACCAGGGGACCCGCCAAACGGAAATTCCCTACGCGCAGGACGGCCGGCTTGACCTCGACGCCCTCGATCGCTCCGTTACCGACCAAACCGCCTGCGTCCTCGTCCAATCCCCCAATTTCTTCGGCATCGTCGAGGACATCCCCGCCATCGCCGCCATCGCCCACGCAAAGGGCGCGCTGCTTGCCGTATCCATCGCCGAAGCAGTTTCGCTCGGCGCGGTTCGGCCGCCCGTCGAGGCCGACATTGTCTCGCTCGAAGCGCAAAGCTTCGGCGTCGCCCTGAGCTACGGCGGCCCTTATTGCGGCGTGCTCGCAGCCAAGGAAAAGTACCTGCGCCAGATGCCCGGCCGCCTCGTCGGCGAGGCCCGCGACAAGGACGGCAACCGCGGTTTCGTCCTCACGCTTTCCACTCGCGAGCAGCACATCCGCCGCGAAAAAGCTACCTCCAATATCTGCACCAACCAAGCGCTCGTCGCGCTTATGGCGACGGTTTATCTCACGGTTTACGGCCGCGAAGGCATCCGCGAGCTCGCCCTGCACAATCTCGCCAAGGCCGACTACGCCGCGAAAACCCTTGGCGAGCAAGGCGAGTTGCTCTTCCCAAACAGTCCGCGTTTCCATGAGTTTGTCCTCCGCACCGAGGAAACTCCCGACGAGCTCAACGCTCGCCTCCTCGAAGACAAAATCATCGGCGGCCTGGACCTTCGCCGCTGGTACCCGGAGCTCGGCAACGCCACCCTGTGGTGCGCGACCGAGTTGAACACGCGCACAGAAATAGACCAGGCCGCGGGAGTCTTTGCCGAAGCTGCGGCAGCTATGGCGGGGTAGCTGTCGCAGAGCTCGTAGAAGTGCGCACCGCATCGACAGCTTCGGGAGCTTTTGGGTCGACTCCAAACGGGTACACTGTGGTCGCGAACTCCTCCGCGCGCGCCGGTTGGTACAGGAGGACATACTCCCCAGGTGTCAACGGCGCTTTCGGCGTCATGCGATACCAACCATGCCCTAAGTTCTCGGTCGTAGTCGGTGCAGCGCTGCTTTTCCGTTTGGCGTGCGTCGTGAGTTGGTTAAAGCTGACCGCGCTTACAATCCGGCGGTCCCCTTCCACTCTCGCCGGGACGATTTCGAAGGTGTACTTGTCGCCCGAGTCCGCGTCGTTCCCGCTGTCCTGGTCCTCCACATGGAAATACAAAACCGGCATAGCGGTATGCAGTTGAGCCCGCGCGTGCTCACCCGCAAGCTCGGTCGTCATCTCCGGGTGGTAAAACAAAGAACCCGCAAGCGAGCCTGCAATGTTCTTTCCCGTGTGCCGGTTCATTGTCACCGTGGCGTGGTGAATCGGAATGAGCTCCGTGTGCCCTTCAAAGTTGTCCAGCGCCCAGGGCGCGGCAGTTGAGGGAATCGACAGCCCCGGCGCGGCGAGCGGCGGGCGGTCCTGCGCGAAAAGCAATTGCGGCGAAGCAAGCGCGAAACAGGAGAGCATCGCGATGAAAACACGAGGTGAGCGCATGTCTGTGGACGAGCGTAGCATCGGCCGCAAGCGGAAAGCCGCTAAAATTGCGCAGCTCGCCCCGTGCGTACCGAAATGGGAATGGGAGCCTCCACCCTCCTGCACGCTAGAATGACTAGAGTAGATCGACAGGTCGAGTCAATAGGCGCAGCGCCGCAACCGCTGCAAAAACGAGAGGGGCGACAATGGGCACTCTGGCACCTGAACTGGAATCGCAGGCAAAGGTGAAGGGAGGCTTCACTGGAAATCCTCGCAAAGTCACCCCCCACATCACCCAAAATGAAGCTTTGAGCTTTGAAAAGTCCGCGCGAGGCAAACGCGCCTATAAGCTTCCACCGCTTGATGTTCCCGCTGTGGACCCCCAGGCTCTGCTCGGCGAAGCCGCCCGTCGCGAGCCCGCCCACCTACCAGAGCTCAGCGAAATCGAGATCATCCGCCACTTCACCCGGATGTCCACCTGGAACTACGCCATCGATCTCGGGATGTATCCCCTTGGTTCCTGCACCATGAAGTACAACCCGCGCGTCAACGAGTATGTGTCGCGCCTTGAAGGTATCGCTGAAGCTCACCCCTACCAGCCCGAATCGCTATCCCAGGGTTCGCTCGGGATCCTCAAAGATCTTGAGCACTGCCTGCTCGAGATCACCGGCATGGACGCCATCACCCTCCAGCCCGCTGCCGGCGCGCACGGGGAGTTCACCGGTATCCTTCTCGTCCGCGCCTTTCACCACGCCCAGGGCAATGACCGCCGCACCGTCATCATTCCCGACTCTGCCCACGGCACTAATCCGGCGACTGCGGCTGTCTGCGGCTATCAGGTCGTGAACCTGAAGTCCAACCCGGAGGGCGGCGTCGACCTCGAAGCCTTGCGCGCCCTCGTAGACGAAAACACGGCCGCCATGATGCTCACCAACCCGTCCACTATCGGGGTCTTCGAGAACGAGATCGCGGCCATCGCGGAAATCCTTCACGCCAAGGGCGCGCTACTGTACATGGACGGTGCCAATATGAACGCTCTGGTCGGCAAAACCCGCCCCGGCGATTTTGGCGTGGACGTCATGCACCTCAACCTCCATAAAACCTTCTCCACCCCCCACGGCGGCGGCGGCCCCGGCTCCGGCCCGGTCGCTTGTAAAGCACACCTGGAGCCTTTCCTTCCCACCCCCACCGTTGAAACTGACGCCCACGGCATCCATCGGCTCAACTACAACCGCCCCCACTCCATCGGCCGCGTCCGCATGTTTCTCGGCAACTTCGGCATGTTCGTCCGCGCGCTCGCCTATATCCAGGCCAACGGTCCCGACGGCCTCCGCCAAACCACCGAGGACGCCGTGCTCAACGCGAACTACATTCGTGCAAAGCTCCAGGATCTGTACGACCTCCCCTATACCACCCCCTCTATGCACGAGGTCGTCTTTTCGGACCGCCGCCAGGCCAAGAACGGCGTCAAGACCGGTGACATCGCCAAGCGCCTCATCGATTACGGCTTCCACCCCTACACAACTTCGTTCCCACTCATCGTTCCCGGTGCCTTGATGATCGAGCCCACCGAAAGCGAGTCCCGCGAAGAGCTCGATCTGTTTATCGATGCCATGCGCCAGATCGCCCGCGAAGCCGAAGAAAATCCCGAGCTCGTCGCCACGGCCCCCCACTCCACCCGCATCTCGCGCCTGGATGAAACCGCAGCCGCCCGCAAGCCCGTCCTCCGCTGGAAAGCATCGCCCGCCGCCACCCCGCTCACCCCTGACTCCGCTGCGAAGGAGTGGTAAGTGGCCCGCTCCGTTTGGGACGAGCGCCGCGATGAGCTCGAAAAACACGAGCAAATGCTGGGCGAAGAGCGCGGCCGTCTCGCCGTTTCGCTCGACGTTCTCACCGACGCGCTCATCCTCATCGGCCAGCACGGTATTTATTGCGTTTCCAATCGCAACCCTTCCAAGCCCGCCCTCGACCTTCAGGCTGTACTCGCCGGGATCGAGGGTGCCAAGGATCTCATCCAGTCCACCATGGCCCTGCTCGACGCCAAACGCCCCAGTCTGTAGTAATCTGGTGTCGCGCCACAAGCGCCCGTAGCTCAGCTGGATAGAGCGTTCGCCTCCGAAGCGAAAGGTCGCACGTTCGAATCGTGCCGGGCGCACCACTCCCTTGTAATTCCCAGGTTACTTGCCGGTTAACGGTAACTCCGCTCATAGAATGCCGGCGGGGAAGTCCGCATCGGGATACGATACCCTCGCTTCAGTGCGCGATGAAAGTGCGAACCAAGCATCGCACGTTCCCTGTGCCACTTCGGCACATGCCGTCTGAATCCAATCCATTTTGGGACTTGTATTCGTTCCTACGTTGACAAGGGGCAATGCACGGCCTGAAGTTCACATACAGTGAAGGGGAGCGGAGATCCTCTGCCAGAGGCGTGGTGTTGAAACGGAAGCTTAACCAAACGAGACAGCGGCTCACCAATGCTCTTTTTCTAGGCGTATGCGCTGTGATTGCGCGATGGCTTCCGCCTTCCCGCTGGTACCGGACTGCTCTTTGGCTGTCTCGTTTTCTCGCCCGGAGCGCCGGCAGGTTTGCTCCCAAGAGCAACAATGTAAACCAGGCTTCGCTTGTTCCGCGGCTCCTGCACCGCTTTCTGGATTTGCTTTCGGTGCACAACGCGTTTTTCCCCATCCCCGTCCGGGTAGAAGGGGAGGAAATTCTACGGGCGTACGCTGCCCAACCGGGAGGTTTTGTTTGTTGCTCGGCGCACATCCCGTTTGTCAAACTGTTCTTACCAATCGCCAGGCGCGTGCTTGGCGATCGGCCGGCGCGTGTGATTGCCCGCGAACCGGTGGGCGACAACGAGGTTTCTGCCTGGGGCGATGAACACTGGAAGGCGATCCGGACCGATCACGCGGTACTTCTCCATACCCGGACGCTCCTGCGCCAAAACGGATGTCTGACGATTGCGGTGGACAAGGAGCAGGGCGAGTTTATCTCGGCAAACATCTTCCGCTTCGCAGGCAAGATGAACTCGCGCATCCTGATGTGGTTTACACAACTGCAGCCGGATGGAACCATCCTGCTGCGGATCCTGCTGCCGCCCGGCCCCTTATGCAAGAGCGAGGAGGAAATTCACGCCAACCTCGATTTTGTGGCTGAAAATGTCAGCCGCATTCTTCAGGGGAACCAGATAGTCCCCGCGGTGCGTCCCAGTGCGGCCCCTCAAGACTCATGGGAAGAACTGCGAAGCCGGGAGCTGAACCGGATTCAACTTTACACCACCGCGCAGCTGGAAGAGCGCCTGCGCCGGCTCCAGGCTGTGCTTTCCCAATCAAACGGCGCTGTGTCACGGCGCGCCTTTTTGGAAAAGCGCCTTGCCCTTTTGCGGTTAGAACTTGAAACCAGAACCGGCACGTAATCCGACTCCCACTCCGGTGAGGAGCGGGAGTTCATGGGGTGCGCGCAACAGACTTTCCCCCTCGCCAGTCCAAATGAAAGTCATACGGGTCAGATGTGGCAGCTCACCGCGCCGCGTTTTTCCAGGTACTTCTGGTGGTACTCCTCCGCCCGCCAAAAGCTCTGCGCTGGGACTACTTCTGTCACGATCGGCTTTCGGAATGCTTTCGCCTCCGTCAATCGGTCTACTACCTTTTGCGCCGTGGCTTGCTGTTCCGGCGAGTGGAAGAAGATGGCGCTTCGGTACTGCCGGCCCCAGTCCGGGCCTTGCCGATCCAGCTGCGTTGGATCGTGCAGGGCGAAAAACTCTTCAAGGAGGCGCTCATAACTCACACGGGTCGGGTCGAAGGTGAGCTCGACCACCTCGGCATGACCGGTACGGTCTGAGCATACGTCCTTATAGGTCGGGTTGGCGAGGGCTCCCCCCTCATAGCCCACCGCCGTCTCGGCTACTCCCGGAATCTGTCCGAACCGGGCTTCCACGCCCCAAAAACAACCGGCTCCAAACGTCGCTTTCTCCATGAAATCCTCCTGGAGATTGGATGAAGCGCAGGCAGACGCGGCTGCAATCCGCTAAGAGATCAGGCCAACTCGTACCCGGCAAAAAAGTAGCCGATCTCGAATGCCGCCGTGTCCTCGGCGTCCGAGCCGTGGATCGCGTTTTCCTCGATGGATGCCGCGAAGCGTTTACGAATGGTGCCCTCCTCGGCGTTAGCTGGATTCGTTGCGCCCATCAGCTTGCGGAGATCGGCGATTGCGTTCTCCTTTTCGAGCACCATGGGGAAGATCGGGCCCGAAGACATGAACTCGCACAGCGAACCGAAAAAGGGGCGCGCCGCGTGGACGTGGTAAAAACCTTCGGCCTGCTGCTTGGAGATAGAGATTTTTTTAATGGCGATAAGCTTAAAGCCGGCGCTTTCGATGGCGGCAAGGATCGCGGCCGCATCGCCCTTGCGGACGGCGTCCGGTTTGATGATGCTGAATGTCTTTTGTGGCACGGAAAAGGTCTCCTATCGGGTTGTAGAGGCGTGGCATGACGCTGAGATTGGCTTGTTAGCCGCTCCTAGAGTGTAGCCGAGCATCGTGATGAGGCCGTGCGAAATAGAAAAGGCGCAGCTGCCTGGCAGCGCGCCTGGGGTGGGAGCTAGCAGTGGTCTTCAGACAGCCTGGGCAAGCCGCGGGTGAAGTGCGATATGGCTGGTTTCATAAAGGGCCAGCAATCGTTGTCGCATCAGGTAGTAGGCTCCCGCGGCTTCCTGGAGCTGGAAGGGAACCGAAACCCAGTGCTGGCCGGTAACCATCTGCGAAAGCATGCCCACGCGGATCTGACGGACAGCAGAGCGCAAACGGACCGCGTCGCGGCGCATGCGCTCGGCGACGATCGGGCCTTCTTCTTCGTTCCACTGCGCTGCGTGAGCGGCGATCAGAAGAAGCAGGTCTGCGTTCGCGCGCATCTGCTTGAGTCCCGTTTCCCCGCCCAGCAGACGCCAGATGACCTCCGGCTCCATGGCGACCTGGCCGCGCCGGGGCTCCAGATAGTCGCGGGCGACGTATGTCACGCCTTCCAAATTCAAGGGGTGGAGCTCAGCCAGGAGTGTCTCGAAGCCGCGCCCATCCAGGCGGATTAAGGAACGGCGCGCGTACCACGCGGCCGCCGCGAATGCAGCGATCACGAGTGAGAAGAGAAACAGGGGCGCGATTGAGTGCATGGTGACCGCCGGTGACCTCAGTGTCCAACCTTGCCGAGATCGTATTGAACTCTTTCATGTAACGCAAGTACATATTTGCGCAAAGCCGGAGAAATCGGCTTGCGGGCGGGCTCGTTGTGCCAAAGTGAGACACACCAGTAGGTTAGGACCAACAGATAGGCGAAAACACGGATGTAGTAGAAAGCGCCAAGATACGGATTGCGGGGCCCAAGATAGATTGAGAGCCCCTCCACCGAAGCGACTGCCAGAGACCACAACATGAGCCCTTGGCCGACCGCCATGACATGATTTCGCCAACCCAGCCCGACCTCTCTTGCCGAGATCATCATGGCGATGACCAGCTCGGACGTGAGCAATCCCGTGAACATGTCGGCCCGCAGCTCAAACGCGTGGTGTCCATGCAGCCCCGCCGGCTGCATAAGAAGCGTTATCACAAGGGCTAGAACCGCGCCTCCCGAGCCGATCAGTGCGAGAGGTTTGAATGCGTCCCGCGTCCAAACGCCGGTGGGTCGAAGAACTTGTTTAGCGATCTCGAACAAAATCCAGAGCTGGAAGAGAAAACTTAATAGATCATCCAGAAGGTAAACGCCAGCATAAACCTTGAAATTGGCCGTCTGGGCGACAGCATAGAGAGTTGGAGTTGCAAGCAAATCTAATAAGATTAGCCCAAAAAGCGCCGGATACTCCCGCCAGCGCCGCTTCACAATCAGGACAGCACAAAAAGCTACGTCGAAAGCGGTAAGCAGCAGAACGAGCGCGTTGTAGGTCGCCCCGGTTGGCAATTGAAGAACTCCCTAATCGGGAAGATTACCAATAAGATTGAGTCTTGACGAGTGAAAAACCCGTAACGTTGATACAGAGCCGAGGCTCGCGCAGAGTTGAGGTTTGTGCAATAAACAGCCCTACCACTCCCAAGGAGCTTTGGACCCGCCAGCAGGGCAAACCGCCGACGCTTTGGTAACCTGAGCCGCATTTGAAGTAACCTTCTGCGAGAAAGCGGGTGCCGAAAGTGCTACAACTGAAAGGGCAATTGCGAGGGTCTGGAGGGTCTTCATGGGGGTTGCTCCTATGCGCTTGTTGCGCCTGAAAGAAGCGTAGACCTCAGGAAAGGCAATTAAAACAAGTATTTGCCGTTCTTTTGGCCTCCAGGGCAGGATTTCGATATAAAACGCGTTTTGGTTACCTATGGTTACCAAAGGTAACAATCCCTAATTTTACGGTCTTGACAGTTATAGGTACAAAGGGCATCTTTGTGCGCGGTGACTTGAGTCATATACGGCCCAGCGAGTACAGAGCACGCCTTTTCTTCCCGGCATTTTGAGAGGAGAAGCGCTGGTTGCTCAAAAGGCATAACGCTCAAAAGTAAGGGGCGCTTCCGCGCCCCTTACTTTTCCTTGCATGCACCTGCGTATAGGAAGTGACTAGGGACGCCCGAGAACCCGGGCCACGGTGTCCCCGATCGCCGCAGGAGACTCAACCACATGAATGCCGGCCTCGCGCAAGGCCGCCATCTTTTCCGCCGCCGTGCCCTGCCCACCGGAGATGATCGCCCCGGCATGGCCCATCCTGCGTCCCGGAGGCGCGGTTTGCCCGGCGATAAAGCCCACCACGGGCTTGCGCACATGCTCTTTTACATAGGCAGCCGCCGTTTCCTCCGCGGTCCCGCCGATCTCGCCGATCAGCACAATCGCCTCGGTTTCCGGGTCTTCGTTCAGCATCTTCAGCGCGTCGGTATGGGTAGTCCCAATGACCGGATCGCCCCCGATGCCGATGGCGGTGGACTGCCCGATACCACGCTGCGTGAGCTGGTAAACGGCCTCATAGGTGAGGGTTCCCGAGCGGGACACGAGGCCCACCGAGCCTTCCTTGTGAATCCGCCCCGGCATGATGCCGATCTTTGCCTTGCCCGGCGAGATGACCCCCGGGCAGTTGGGCCCGATCAGCACGGATGGCGAGTGGCGCAAGGAGCGCCACACCGAGACCATGTCGTTGATGGGAATGCCCTCGGTAATACAGATGATCAGCGGCAGCCCGGCGGCATTTGCCTCCAGAATCGCGTCGGCCGCGAACGGCGGCGGAACGAAAACCACCGTCGCGTTCGCCCCGGTTTCCCGCACCGCCTCCTCGACTGTGTCGAACACGGGCCAGCCCTCGTGCGTGGTGCCGCCCTTGCCCGGCGTCACCCCGCCCACTACGTTGGTGCCGTACTCAGCGCAGCCCTTTGCGTGGAAGGTGCCTTCCTTGCCGGTGATGCCCTGCACGATCAGCCGCGTGTTCTTATCAACCAGTACCGCCATGTTCGGTCTCCTTATGCGCCGAGCTGCGCCGCGAGGTGGTGGAAGTCGCGGGCTGTATAGGTATAGCGGGCTGTGGGTTTCGGGTCTTCCGTGGCGCGGTACACAAAAGCCGTTCGCATCCCCAGGCTCGCCGCCGCCTGCAAATCCTGGTTGTGCGCCGCCACCAGCATCACCGCCCTTGCGGGCGCGCCCAGCAGCCGCAGCGCGCCCGCGTACATTGCCGGCGCGGGCTTATAAGTGCGGAACTGGTCCGCCCCAATCACCACGTCCCAAGGAAAGCCCGCGTACTTTGCCATGTCCACCAGCTGGCGCGTGGTCCCGTTCGAAAACGCGCCGACGATAAAGCGCCCCTTAAGCGCCCGCAAGCCCGGCACGGCGTCCGGCCATCCCGCAAGCAGGTGCCATCCCGCGACAAGCCGGTCCCGCTCCTCATCCCGCAAGCTGTTGAGGCCGTACTTGGGAAGAAGTGAGTCCAGGGTTTCGCGGTGCAGCTCGTCGAAGCCGGCCCAAAAGCGCTTGCCTTCCCGCACCGGCGCAATCGCGGGCTTGTACAAGGAGCGCCACTCGACAACAAGCGCTTCCCAGTCCGCTTCGCGGCCCAGCTCCGCGCCCAAGCGCGCGCAGTACCGGGTCAGCGAACCTTTCCAGTCAGCCGTGGTGCCGAAGGTATCGAACAGAAGCGCTTGGACCTCCGTCATTGAGCGGCCGCCGCGACCACCTTTTCCGCCGCGTCCTGCATGGTTTCACCCACCTGGAAGGCAAGTCCGGAATCGGCCAAAATCTTGCGGCCTTCCTCCACGTTTGTGCCTTCGAGCCGCAGTACGATCGGCACCTTCACGTCTAGATTGCGCGCCGCCGCCACCACGCCCTGGGCCAGCGTGTCCACGCGCAGGATGCCGCCGAAGATGTTGATGAACACCGCCTGCACATTTTTGTCCGAGAGCAGAATCTTGAAGGCGTTCTCGATCTGCTGCTGGTTCGCGCCGCCGCCCACGTCCAAGAAGTTCGCGGGCGAACCTCCGGCGTACTGGATGATGTCCATGGTCGCCATCGCGAGGCCCGCGCCGTTGACCATGCAGGCGATGTTGCCGTCGAGCTTGATGTAGTTCAGCGCATACTTGGACGCTTCCACCTCCAGCGGGTCTTCCTCCGCCAGGTCGCGCAGCTCTTTCAGCTCCTTGTGCCGGAACATCGCGTTGTCGTCAAAGGTCAGCTTGCAGTCGAGCGCGAGCAGCTTGCCGTCCTTCGTCGTGATGAACGGGTTGATTTCGAGCAGGGAGGCGTCGGTCGCGATGAATACGTCATACAGCCCGCGCATGAACTTGACTGCTTGCTGCAGCAGAGTCGGCGGCAGCCCGAGCGCGAAGGCAAGCTCCCGCGCCTGGTAGGGCTGGAACCCGACGGCCGGGTCGATGACAACCTTGCGGATCGCCTCGGGGTCGCGCGCCGCGACCTCCTCGATTTCCATGCCGCCCGCCTGCGAAGCCATGAATACGAGACGCGCCTGGGCGCGGTCGAGCACGATGCCGAGGTACAGCTCGCGGTCGATCGCGGCAGTTTCCTCAATCAGCAAGCGCTGCACGCGTTGGCCCGCGGGGCCTGTCTGGTGCGTCACCAGCTGCATGCCCAGGATTTGCGAGGCGTACCGCTCGGCCTCCTCCAAGGTCCGCGCCACCTTGACGCCGCCGCCCTTGCCGCGTCCGCCGGCGTGGATCTGCGCCTTGACGACCACGCCCGAGGCACCGCCGGCCAGGAGGCGCTTGGCTACCTCGACCGCCTCCTCCAGCGTGTTGGCAACTTCGCCTTGCGGCACGGGCACGCCGTGCTCGCGCAATATGTCCTTGGCCTGGTACTCGTGAATTTTCATTGGGTGGGGCTGCCTTTGCACACCGGCAGACGCCCTCCATACTACAGGCGCGTCCGCACGGTTGTCCGGGCAAAAGGGAGCCCTCCGCGGGTGGTTCAGTCAAGCGTCCGGCGAAGCCGCGCCGGCGTTTGCCCGGATAGCCGGGACGCGCATGCGCGATACTGAACAGGTATGAGCGAACCAGGCGTTTGCAGTGTTTGCAATGGGAAAAGCTTTGAAGTCGCTGCCGGCGCGGACGGGAAAGAAGGTGTCCAGGTCTGCTCCTGCCAGGGTGCCGACTTGCGCGAAGCAGCGGTATGCCCTTTGTGCGATGGGATGGGGATGCGCATCCTGACGCGCAAAGGAGCCAAGCCGGCTGCCGAGCCTTGCGAATGCCAGCACGAACGCCGGGTGCAACTGCTTCTCAAGCGTGCCGCGATCCCGATGCGGTACGCCGCGTGCAGCTTTGAAAATTTTGTCTATGACCGGTCCGAACCGCAACTGATGCACAGTCTCGGTGTGGCGAAGACCTTTACCGACCTTTATCCGGCAGGCAAGGAGGGGGTGGGCCTGCTTTTTACGGGCTCTGTCGGAACCGGCAAAACCCACCTGGCTACCGCCGTTCTGCGCAAATTGGTGCTGGAAAAAGGCGTCCGGGGCCTGTTTTGCGACTACCAAGACCTGCTAAGGCAGATCACACACTCCTATAACGCTTCTGTGAAGACGACGGAGCTTGAGATTTTGAATCCCGTTTTCGAGGCGGAAGTGCTGCTTCTCGACGAGTTGGGCGCGTACCGGACCACGGATTGGGTTTCGGACACCGTAGCGCACATTTTGAACACACGCTACAACAGCAGGCGTGTGACGATCATCACCACCAACTATTCGATCGGCTCGCGAGCCGATGGGTTTCGGGAAGAGCCTGCGGGAGCGACCGCCGGCCACCAAAGCGTTATGCGTCCCGATACACTTGCCGATCGGATCGGCGAACGGATGCAGTCGCGCTTAAAGCAAATGTGCGTCACCGTAAAAATGGTCGGTAAAGACTATCGAGACATGGACCGGGCGCACCTTTGATGTTTGAGATAGCTGGATTGCGAGGAGCACGATGAGTTCGTCGGAACAGCGCAGCAAGGAAGCTCCAACTTACACCGGCGGAAGCGCTCTTCGGGAGCCGGAGCCGCGCAACTGGAAACCCTTTGCCATCGCGGCGGCGGTGGTTCTGGCCGCGGTTCTGGCGCTGCTGCTGGTGGGGCAGCGTTCGCGACGTGCCGCAAATCCGGGCGGCGCGGGCCTGGCGGCTCCGTCTGCGTATGCCGCGTCGCTGCCCATCACGCAGGTGCAGATGAGCGACTCCACCAACCTGTCCGGCGGCAAGGAAACCTACCTTGATGGGGTCGTCACCAACCGGGGCTCAAAAACTGTACGGGCCATCACAGTGCAGGTCGCGTTTAAGGACTACACGGGCATGCTTGCGGAGAAGGAAACGCTGCCTTTGAACCTGATCCGGTTTATGGAGCCGTACGTGGACACCGAGCCCGTCAGCGCGGAGCCCATCCAACCCGGCCAGGCCCGCACCTTCCGGCTCATCTTTGACGCGGTGCCGCAAAGCTGGGACGGTGCTTACCCGGAGGTCCGGGTCATCTCCGTCGCGACCCGCTGAGGAGCGCAAAGTTAGCCTTTGCGAGTAACATTTACCTAACTGCCTTACCTTTGAGAAATGCCAGGAGGAGGGTAGCTCGCATGTTTTCAGGCGCTTTCGCGTTCAAATTGCTTAACAATCAGTGCAATCTGACCTAAATTCGATCATTTCTCGCGTGGGGCCCACTTTGGCAGTCAAGATGCAGCGTCTAACGGTGTACGCAGAACAATCGCGTTCTCTCAGAAGCGAGAAAGCCCATGAAGAACACAAAAGAGTTGGCAGGGGCGGGCACAGCTTTGCTGCTCGTCGCGATGATGGCGTTGCCGGCCGTCGCGCAAAGCACAGAAACACAGAGCGGGAACTCGGCGACGGCGTCGCAGGGTGCGAGTACGCAAGGCTCTCAAGCAAGCGGCAACATGAACCCCTCTGACAACAGCACCTATGCCACGGGTAAGCCGCTGCAAACGCAATCCAAAGAGGGCTTCTGGGGCCACCTCAATCCATTCGCCCGCAAGAAGTATGTGCAGCGGCAGCTCGAGCCCGTCAAAGGGCGCCTGAACGAACTGGACCAGCTTCAGGCTAAGAACTCCAACGACATTCGCGCGCTGGATGAAAAGACCGGGACAGGAATCAAGCAGGCGCAGTCCACGGCGGACCAGGCGAATCAGATGGCAGGCACCGCAAACACCACCGCGGGCCAGGCGCAGCAGATGGCGCAGCAGGCGAATACCCAAACCGGACGGATTAACACAACTGTGCAAGGTTTGGATCAGTACTCAAAGGTATCGGACACTGAGCTGCGCTTCCGGCCCGGGCAGACCATGCTGAATGCCAAGGCCAAGGCGGCTCTGGACCAGGTGGCAACCCAGCTGCAGGGCCAGAAGGGCTATGTAGTCGAGATCGCCGGGTACTCGCACGCCAGGGGGCAAGCGGGCATCCAGAATTCACAGCGGATGTCGGATGCGGTGGCGCGGTACCTAGTGGAGCAGCACCAGATTCCGGTGTACCGGATTCACCAGATTGCGCTGGGCAATGCCCCGACACAAGACGCCTCAGGTGCGTCCGTGGGCAACGCTGTACGCGTGAGCGTGATGCAAAACAGTTTAGCGGCCACTGGCGCGCAGACCGGTACGGGCACAGCACCCGTCGGCGGCGCGAACCAAATGGCTCCTGCGAGTAACCCTACGGGCCCTACGCAGTAGCGCCGCACCAAGCTCTCGGTCAACGAGAGAACCAAGGCAGATTGGCCCCTCCTAACCGAGGGGCCGTTTTTTTCACTTTGCGAAAGACAAAATCGCCGGCACGGCCGACGAGCACCTCGTGCCGTGTTTTCGCTGCTGCTGAACCGCAAGCTTTTGTGGACCTCCTATTGGTCGGCATTGGCAGCTTCGAATCGCGACCAACGGGAGCGCCACGCGAAGCCAAAGACCCGCCATGAAGTGGCCCCCTCCCGCGTAGGGGGTCTTAAGTTTGCCGTTTTGGGGCGAGTTCGTACAAGGCCAGCAAGTTCTCAAGCAGCGGCCGCAGCAGGTCGAGCCGAAGCGCATTCGCTCCGTCGGATTTTGCTTCCGCCGGATTGTTATGAACTTCGAGAAAGATCCCGTCCACCCCGGCGGCCACAGCAGCGCGCGCGAGCAGGGGGATAAACTCCGGCTGGCCGCCCGAGACGCCGTTCGCGGCTGAGGGCATTTGGACGGAGTGGGTGCCGTCGAAGACCACGGGCGCGAGCCGCCGCATGCTCCCGAGTCCGCGCATATCAACCACCAGATTGCCGTAGCCGAAGGTCGTGCCCCGCTCGGTGAGTGAGATACGCTCGTTGCCGGTTGAAGCGATCTTTTCAATCGCATGGCGCATATCGCCGGGGGCGACGAACTGGCCTTTTTTCACGTTGACGGCGCGTCCGGTCTCGCCGGCGGCGACCAGCAGGTCGGTTTGGCGGCACAGGAAAGCGGGAATCTGGAGCACGTCCGCTCCTTCGGCGGCAATTTCGCAATGCCCGGGCTCGTGAACGTCCGTCAGCACCGGCAGCCCGGTCGTTTCGGCGATCGTCCGCAGAATGCGGGTGCCTTCACGGAGACCAGGACCTCGAAAGCTCGTGACAGAGGTCCGGTTTGCCTTATCGTAGGAGGCTTTAAAGATGTACGGGATACCGAGGTCGGCGGCAATGCTGCCAATGCTTTCAGCCATGCGGCGTGCGTGCGCTTCGGATTCGATGACGCAAGGGCCGCTGATGAGGAAGAGCCGCCCCGCGCCGACCGCAACGGGGCCGATTTCAAAGTCAGGGATCACAACGACTATTGGAGCATAGCGGCAGCTTTTGCTTCCGGAAAAAGCGTCAGATCTTAGGACTCGATCGCCCCCATGGTGGGATCGCGCACAAGCACTCGGAGCTCCCGAATTTGCTGTACCCAAGAGACTGCCTAGCCGTTATGGGAACAGTCCAGGGGGGGCGACGCAGACTCATGATTTGCCGATCTGTACGGCTCTTCGGATCCGCCATTGCTGGGCCGCCCAGCGTCTCGCCCTAGATCCTGCGAATGCAATCTCACCGAAGAACCTCAACGGCATGCCCTTGATGCATCTCAAGCTGCCTCAATCGCCCTTACCAGCTCCTCCAACGCATAGGACCCGCCATGCAGTTTCCCATTGATAAAAAATGAGGGTGTGCCCTGGACCCCACTTTGGGTGCCCCCTTCCAAATCCGCTTCAATCCTATCCGCGAACTGCCGCTCCCCTACCGCCGCTTCCACCTTTGCGGCGTCCAGCCCGAGACTCGCGGCCAGCCCAGGCAGCATGGCGGGATCGAGCTTCTGCTGGTTCTTGTAGAGTGCATCGTGCATCTCCCAGAACCTGCCTTGCACCCCAGCCGCCTCTGCAGCTTCCGCAGCCGGTTCCGCGTTGGGATGCATTTCAGTTAAGGGAAAGTTCCGGAACACAAACCGGAGCCGCTTGCCGAAGTGCTGCTGCACTTGTTTCACGATCGGGTATGCGTCCCCGCAGGCCGGGCACTCATAGTCGCCATACTCCACCAGTGTTACCGCCGCGTTCGCGTCGCCCTGCGCGTGGTCGTTCTCCGTCACCTGCACATGTAACTTCTCCATCACTCCTCCAGAAGAAAACAGTCGAATAGTGGGATGCCAATTTGCCGCGAGTACACCAGAGCCGCTTACGAATCTCCTATGCTTCGGTCCAGCCTAGCAAGCAGTTCCCACCGGGGATGCTTTGTAGCTGGTAGCCCCAGCTCAGGAGAAAACTGCTCTGACCTTTGTTTGTACATTGAATAGTTCGATCTTCTGGGCGACGCCGTCCTCGGGGATGTGGAAGTCATTCCTGCCGAGCCCCTTTACCTATCGCCCTTGGTTGTCCATAACCACGACATCCAGGGTGACCGCGCGGACATTTTCCAGGAGCGTGTGCGTCCAGGGCGAGGGCGGAGTTGCACTTTGGCTCACCGGCCGCCCGGCGAGCAGCGCGCGAGCGAACCACGCAGAAAGGGAGAGCAGCACGCGGAAGGGTGAGCCGAACGAGCCATTCAGAAGTCGTATAGGACACCTGCTCTCCACAGGCTTAAAGGAAGGTCCGCCAGGGGCAATATACGCGCCCGGCATGCCATTGAAAACACTTTCGCACTTTGACCGACCGCAACTTTCCTGCATTGGGAAATCTTCCCTTTCCGGTCCTCAGCCAACGCGATCTCCTTCCGCCCTCTCCAACAAGGAAAGGCAAAAGGAGAAAATATGCCAGGACCGACAACGCCGCACACGGAATCAGGACAGAACCAGGGGTTTGAAGCGAGCGACCAGGAAGGCCGCGCTTCCGCGGAAACTGTCGCGCGTGGAGAGGACGCCTACGAGGCGGGAACGGCTGGGGCGCAGATGGGGACCAACCGCGGTGCCGCGCACGCGCCCGGAACCGCGACCAGCCACCACGGGTCGCACCCCATTGAGACCGTGCTGGAAGGCAATCTCAGCACGCGCGCGCCGCAAGGTGAAGGGCAGGGCATTAGCAATCGCACGCAGATGGAGGAAAGCACGGGCCAAGCACCTGTAGTGCGCGACCGCCCGGATGTGCAGTCCGGGATCAACCAGGAGCGGCAGGACGACGATGTCCGCTAACTCCTGAGTTAGGGAAGAGTTAGGGAAGGCCGGGCAATCCGATGTGGGCCGCCCGGTCCTCTTTTCAAGACCAATCGTTGGAACTAAGAAGAACGTTACCGCCACTGCTTGATGACTGCAACTGTCCCGCTTGGTTGTTCTATGGTAGCCATGTGTCCGGAGTTAGGTAGAATTAACATTTTTGCATTCTGGAGCTTCTGCGCCATCTCTTGAGTAAGAGCCACGGGTGCAATCTGGTCTTCCGATCCGCACAGAATGAGTTGAGCGGCTTGCCGGCCTTTCTCGATGCGAAAGTAGCTTGGCTGGAAGGGAAAGGAGACGAGCCCAGACTCGACAAATTTACGGCAGGGACTGATTGAGATCGCTATGGACAGCTAGCGCTCGCTAACCTTCCCAGATGCGCCTCCGGCAACCTCAACCTCACAACCAGGGCTTATGGAACCACTAAACCCGGATCCGAAATAGTCTTTCTACAGCAAACATGTGCCGCTCCGAACCGCCAGACTCTGCTGCTCATCGCCCCACTCTTGCTTCCAACTCCGCTGAATCAGAAGGAGAAAGTGGCTACTTAGGCGGAGTTTTCTTAGATTTGAGACCATCCCTTCAAAGTTGAGGCATAAATATCCGCTGTTCCTTTCACCTTTGGAGCGAGACAGGAACCTCCTCCACACGCTCCGTTGCATGCCGATGCTGCCGCGAGGCATAAGCAGCCTGGATAAATGCAGCAAAGAGCGGGTGCGGTTCCAGCGGCTTTGATTTGAACTCCGGGTGGAACTGGCAGGCCACGAAAAACGGGTGGCCGGGTATCTCGACAATCTCCACATACGTTGAGTCCGGCGTCGTACCGGTAATCCTCAGGCCCGCCCCTGTAAGTAAAGGTTCGTACTCGCGGTTGAACTCATACCTATGCCGGTGTCGCTCGGAGATGTCGGTTGTCCCGTAAGCCTGGGCCGCAAGTGAGTCAGGCTGCATGACGCACTCCCATGCGCCCAAACGCATCGTCCCGCCCATCTCTTCCACGCCCGTAAGCTCGCGAAGTTTAAAGATGATCCGGTGCGGGGTCGCGGGGTCGAATTCGCTCGAGTTCGCCTGATGTAGCCCACACACGTTGCGGGCGTACTCGATGCATGCCGTTTGCATGCCCAGACAAATCCCGAAGTAAGGAACGCGGTTTTCGCGGGCATAGCGAATGGCGTTGAGCATCCCCTCAATGCCGCGCTTGCCGAAGCCGCCGGGCACCAGAATGCCGTCAAAACCGCGCAGCTGGTCGGCATAGTCCGGCGTTTCCAGCCCCTCGGCTTCAATCCAGGTCACGCGCAGCCGGAGCTCGTGCGCGAGCGCGCCATGGGTCAGGGCTTCCTTGAGCGACTTATAGCTGTCCTCGTACTCGACGTACTTGCCGACAATCGCAATCGAAACTTCGTCGCGCGGATGGTATGCCCGGCGCACGAGCTCGCGCCAGCGGTCGAGATTGGCTTCGCGCGGTTCGAGATGAAGATAGCGCAGAATGAGCGTGTCAACCCCTTCCTCGGCGAAATTGAGCGGGACTTCGTAGATGGAGTCCACATCCCGCGCGGCGACCACGGCGCGCTCTTCCAGATTGCAAAACAGCGCGATTTTGCCTTTGATCTCGTGCGAAAGCGGTCGGTCCGAGCGGCACAGCAAGATGTCGGGCTGGATGCCGATCGAGAGCATTTCCTTGACGGAGTGCTGGGTGGGCTTGGTCTTGAGCTCTTGCGCCGCGCCGATCCAGGGCACCAGCGTGACGTGGATGAATACTGTATTTTCTCGGCCCAACTCCTGGCGCATCTGACGGATTGCCTCGAGAAACGGCTGCGATTCGATATCGCCGACCGTGCCGCCGATCTCGACGATGGTGACGTCGGCAGGCCCCACGCCCTCGACGCGCCCCGCAACCCGGCGCATGGCATTTTTGATCTCGTTGGTGACATGGGGGATGACCTGGACGGTTTTGCCCAGGTAGTCGCCGCGGCGCTCCTTGGTGATGATCTGTTCGTAAATACGCCCGGTGGTCAGGTTGTTGTCGCGGGTGAGCCGGGCGTGGGTAAAGCGCTCGTAGTGGCCAAGGTCCAGGTCGGTTTCCGCGCCGTCGTCGGTCACGAAAACCTCGCCGTGCTGGAAAGGGGACATGGTGCCGGGGTCGACATTGAGGTAGGGGTCAAACTTCATCAGGTTGACCCGCATGCCCCGGCTTTCAAGCAAACAGCCGATGGAGGCCGCGGCAAGGCCTTTGCCGAGTGAGGAAACAACACCGCCGGTTACAAAAATGTATTTGGCTGACAAAGGAGCCTCCCGGGCGCTGAAAGTGTGTACCGGCGGGGCGGGTACGGTCTAGTATCGCAGACCGGGTTCGGGGCGGGTAGCGGAAACGGCGCTCGCGGTAGGGTGGGAGTGTGCGGCGGCTGCGGAGCAACGGCTGGGAGCTGGCGGGTGCGGCGGTTCTGCTCGGGTGCGTGGGCCTGTATGTGTGGTTTACGCGGGGCTGGCCGCTGGTCAACGATCCGGCGCTGATGAGCTATGTGGTGTTGCTCATGGGCAAGGGGCTGGCGCCTTATCGCGAAATCGGCGATATCAATTTCCCCGGTGCGTATGTGCCCGAGTGGGCCTCCATGGGGCTGGCTCACCTGTTGCATGCGCCGGAAGCAGCGGTCTGGCGCGGGATGGACTTCCTGGCCCTTGCACTTGCGGCCTGGGCGATGGTCCGGATTGCGCGGCCGTGGAACTGGTTCGCGGGGATCTGGGCCGGGTGCTTGTTCGCGCTGTACCACGGGCGGGACGGGATGGGGCAGGCGGGGCAGCGCGACCTTTGGATGACGGTGCTGCTGTTGTGGGCAGTGGCAGCGCTCCTTACGGGATCCCGCGGCCGGCGCGTGGGTTGCTTCGGGTTGCTGGTGGGCACGGCTTGCACGGTCAAGCCGGTCGCGGCACCTTTTCTGCTCCTGCTCCTGCCTACGCTTTGGAAAGCGCGCGGTGCTTGGCCGCGTATGCGGCTTGCGCTCTGGGCGGGGGCTGGATTTTGCTTTCCCCTGCTCGCGGTCTTCCTTTTTCTCGAGCACTGGGGAGCGGTGTCCGTGTTTTGGCAAGTGCTGCGCGTGTTGTTGCCGTACCACGCCAGCCTTGGCGATGGCTCGCTCTCGCAGCTGCTCCGGCGCAGTACGCTGCCTTCCCTAGGCAAGCTGTTGCTTTTTCTTTTCGCGATCGAGCTGCTCAGGTTTCCAGGCTGGACAACTGGACGTAAACACCAGGAAACCGCCGGCGGTTGGGCTGGGAGCCTGGAGCGGAAGCTTCTCGCCGCGTCCGTGCTGCTGGGGCTTCTCTGTTTTCTCGTGCAGGGAAAGGCTTACCCGTACCAGCGCTACCCATATGTCGCGTTTCTTCTGTTGTTTTTGGGTGTGGAGTTTAGCTTCGCGGTGCGTCGCCAAACACCAGCACTCCGGCTGGTGGGAGCCGCCGGGTTTGTGTTTGGTGTTTTGTTTTGCGCGCCGTCATTTCTTCGCGGTGCCGCGCGGGCGCAGTGGCACACACCCGTGCGAGCCATGGAAGCGGCGATCCGCGCCGAGGCCGGCGGAAACCTTAAGCACCCGGATGGGCAGGTGCAGTGCCTCGACGTTGTTTCCGGGTGCACGGATGCGCTGCTGCACCTGCACTTGCGGGAGGCGACTGGGACTATCTATGACGAGTTCCTGTTTCCCCAAACGCCCTCACGCTGGGGCCTGCCGTACACGGGGCCCGTGCCGGGAGCGCCCGTGCCCCGGGCCGTCGCGCTCGGGCGCGCGAATTTCCAGGCGGAGCTCGAACGGGGGACCCCGCCCCGGCTCATCCTTCTCTCAGCCTGGCTGTTCCCGCAAGGGCCGGGCGACTACCGGGAGCTTGCCTTGTGGCCGTGGTTCGAACGGTACCTGCGCGAGCACTACACCTTGCGCTCCGAGCAGAGTTTTCCGCGCGCGGAAAATGGGCCTATGGGCTTTCGGGTGTATGTGCGGCGGTTCCATTAGGCTTGAGCTATGCGGCGTTTTCTCCTTAGCCTGGGTCTGGCGCTTGCCCTGCCCCTGCTCGCGCAAGCACCGGGTCGTGAGCGATTGATTCTTAAGGACGGCACCTACCAGATCGTCCAAAGTTACGGGGTAAAGAACGGCACCGTCCGATTCCGCTCCGTCGAGCGCAACGACTGGGAGGAGTTTCCCGCCGACCTGGTGGACTGGCTGGCGACCGAGCGCTGGAATCACGAGCACGCCCCCGAAGCCAAGCCCGATCCCGATAGCCCAGCCGCCCAGGAAGCCGCCGAGCTGGATCGCCAAGCCGCCGCGGAGCGTGCCGCTGAGGCCGCGCGCCAGCCCACGGTCGCGCCCGGCCTGCGCTTGCCGGATGAAAGCGGCGTGTGGGGCCTGGACAGCTACAACAACACCCCGGAGCTGGTGCGGATACGCCAAAGCGACGGCGACCTGAACACCGACCTGGGCCACACGGTCAAGGCTGCGGCCATCCCCAGCGGGGGCGCGCGCGACCTCATCCGGCTCGGAGGGTACAAGGCCGCTGTTTCTTTTCACGTTTCGCGGCCGGTTTTCTACATCGCGCTCGATACGCAAGGCGATACGGCTCGGGAGGACGCGATGGTCGTGGATACGCACGGAACCTCAGCGGCCATGACCGACAAACATGAGAAGGCTTCGCCCGCAAGCACCTACGCGCTGGTCCGCCTTCGGGTTTGGAAGGACCAGCGGGCTTCTTCGGGCCAAGAGCTGGGCGGGCTTGCCACGGGCGGCACCCCGGACGGAAGCGCGGAGGTGGTTGCGACCGAGCGGGTGATCCTGCCCGGCGGGCGCTGGATGCGGGTAACGCCCCGCGCCGACCTAAACCTAGGCCAGTACAGCTTGGTCGAGATCCTCGGTGGAGGCGGGTTCAACCTGGACGGGTGGGACTTCGGCGTAAACCCGATAGCACCCGAGAACAAGGGCGTGTTTACGCCGGTCGTAAAGGACGCGAGCGCGCCCTGAAGTGGAACAAAGGGCAACCGTTCGCTGGTTGCATACTATCGTGAAGGTCCGGTTCTCAGCTGTCGTGATCGGCTGGGGGGGGGGTGAGGCACTGCTTCCTAGCTCACAAGCAAAGCAAGGGGTGCGGCAATCCGGCGTAGACGAGCCGGGATTACAAGGTCGAATCTCATGCCGTGCATAAGAGGCTTTGCACGTACAGTAGCTGCTTGTTATTGGACAGCTGCAACCTGTTGCGACGCGGGCGGAGCTTGAGCCGCTGCCGCAGCTTTCTTCGCTGCCGCCTCTTTTTCCGCCTGTACTTTTTTGCCGGGCGCGAGAATCGCGTGCAGCGTTGTGCCTTCCATGCGGGGCATAAACTCCACCACGCCTGTATCGCCAATGTCCTGAATCAGCCTGTTGATGATGTTGTACCCAAGATCCCGGTGTGCCATCTGGCGCCCGCGAAAGCGCAGGCTCGCCTTTACCTTGTCGCCCTCGCTGAGAAACCGGACGGCCTGGTTCTTCTTGGTTTGGTAATCGTGCTCGTCTACGGTAACGGAGAACTTCACTTCCTTTACAACGATCACCTTTTGCTTTTTACGGGCCGCGCGGTCGCTCTTGTCTTTCTCGTACAGGAACTTGCCGTAGTCCTGGATGCGGCACACGGGCGGGACCGCGTTCGGCGAAACCTCTACAAGATCCAGCCCACGCTCGCGGGCGATCTTGAGCGCATCAAATGGGGCCAGGATGCCCATCTGCTCGCCGTTTTCGTCGATCACACGCACTTCGCGTGCCCGAATCTTGTCGTTCATTCGAATGAACTGCTTGGCCGAACGTTTATCGATGACTTCCTCCGGTTAGGTGCATGGGGCAACCGCCGCCTTCAGCATACCACTGGGCGCAAGGGCTAAGAAGCTGATCGGACGGTGCCCCATAGCTCCTCTCCTTGTATAGATGCGATTCGCACAACGACAGC
Organism: Acidobacteriaceae bacterium; assembly: GCA_965218545.1. Classification (GTDB taxonomy): domain Bacteria; phylum Acidobacteriota; class Terriglobia; order Terriglobales; family Acidobacteriaceae; genus EB88. The sequence continues at coordinate 110,692 of CBDCLB010000006.1, forward strand.
TCGGTTGGCGGGTGTGCCAGGACCGAGCCGCACCGGGAGAAAATTCGCTGTGAGAGCCGAGCCGTCCCGCAGGGTTACCGCCGGCAGTTCCCGACCGAGGAATCGCGCGGCGAACTCCCGGCGCTTTTCAGCGGCCAGCGTTTCAAGGGCGCGCATTCTTTTGCGCACTGCCGAAGGAGCGACCGGAAGCTCGCGATGCCACGGGGCAGCGGCTGTGCCTGGGCGCGGCGAAAACGGAAACAGGTGGAGATACGTAAGCGGTTGCGCCGCGATGAACTCATAGCTTTCTCGAAAGAGCGCGTCGGTTTCGCCAGGAAAGCCCACCAGGACGTCGGCCCCTATCGCTGCGTCGGGCAGCGCGCGCCGGATCGCCGTGAGCTTGTCCGCGTAGTGCCAAGGCCGGTAGCGACGGCGCATCCGGCGCAGGATCGCATCCGCGCCCGTTTGGAGGGGCAGGTGCGCGTGCGGGGCCACGCGCGGGTGGTCGGGATCCCGCGCATACTCCGTGAAAAGCAGGAGCAGCTCCGGGGTCCAATCCATCGGCTCGACCGAGGAAAGCCGCAGCCTGGGCAGCGTGGTTTGCTCGAGCAGTGCGCGGACCAGCTCGGGGAGCCCGCGCGCCGGGCTGAGGTCGCGGCCCCAGCGGCCAAGGTTGATGCCTGACAGTACAAGCTCTTGCCCGCCGCGCTCCGTGAAGCCCCGCGCGGCCTGAACCGCCTCCTCCAGGGAAACGGACCGGCTCGGGCCGCGCGTTTCCGGAATGACGCAAAATGAGCAGCGATTGCCGCAGCCGTCCTGCACCTTGAGAATGGGCCGGGTGCGGGCCGCGCTCACCGGCGCGAGCGGCAAGGCGCTCGGGTCCGCGTGTTCACCGGCATATGCGCGGGTGGGAAACGGCGCGTGCAGCAGCTCGCTTCCAAGCGCGCCTCCAAGCGCGCTCAAAGGAATAAAGCCGCTTGCGGTACCTGCGCCCAAGCCGCCCAGAACCGCATTTGCGACAGAGCTCTTATGGCTGTTGCCCACGACCGCCGCGACGCCCGGCAGCGCTCGCACCTCTTCCGGAGCGCGCTGGGCGTAGCAGCCGGTCACCACGATGCGCGCAGCGGGGTTCAGCCGGCGTATGCGGCGGATCATGGCTCGCGCGCTCCGCTCCGCTTCCTCCGTGACCGCGCAGGTGTTGATGACGGCGACCTCGGCCGCTTCCATGGATGCCGCCTCCAGCCCGCCCTGCGTTTGCAGTGCGGCGGCGACGGCGTCGCCATCGGCAGCCGAGGCGCGGCACCCAAAGGAATGGAGGAAATAGCGAGTCACGTTACCAGTCTACGTTTGGCGCTTGCCGGATACCGCGCGGACTCTCCGTGCCTGCTAGAATCGACTTCGCCTAAATGCATGGAGGGAAACGGGATGGCGGCGAAACGGAAAATTCTGCTGGTGGACGATGAGCTCACGATTCTGCTGACCCTGAAGGCGGTGCTCGAGATTTCCGGCTTCGAGGTGGAAACTGCCGCATCGGCCCGCGAAGCGCGCTCAAAGATCAAAACCCACGAGTACGACATGGTTATCACCGACATGCGGATGGAAAGCGAAAGCGCGGGGCTCGAAGTGGTGCGGGCGGCGAAGACGGCCCCCTACAACCCAGCGGTGGCCATGCTCACGGCCTTTCCCCTGCCCGGCTCTGAGTGGGAAGCTGACGGGGCTGACAAGATGCTGGTGAAGCCTATGAACACCCACGACCTGCTGACCCAGCTGGAAGCGCTGCTTGCAAGCCATGATGCGAAGAAGCGGCGCGGAGCGCAGCTGCCCGTCTAGCATCGCCTGGCGGCTGGCTGCGGCTTTCTCCGTCTCCGGCATCGGGAGAGCCATGAAGGAAACCAGCTAGGGCCGGCGTTCTACTGAAAAAGGATAGGCGGCTCCCGAATTCGGTATTCGCTGTCGACCTCAAGGTGTGTGTACCGGTCGGTGTGCACTCAAAATTGTACAAATACGGTCATTTCGCGATTGGCAGCAGACTTGCTAGCTCCATTGTCACACCCTGTGTGCCGTTTCGGGCCACCGGTTGAAGACCCTTGCGAAGGACCTCCGATTGAAGATAAAGCATACGTCCGCACAGACGCTCTTGGTAAGCGCCAGCCTGTCTCTCGGGGCCTGTGTGCCCGCCTTCTATGCACCTTCTGCTCTGGCTCAGGGTATCACCACGGGCTCGATCACCGGGAGCGCCGTCGACGCCTCCGGGGCGGTTGTGCCCGGCGCGCAAGTCACGGCGACGCGGGCGGCCACTGGAGTCAAGCTTGCCACCGTGTCTGATCAGAAGGGCGCATTCTCTTTCCGCAATGTGCCCTCCGGCACGTACATCGTCACTGCCGACGCTTCCGGCTTTGCGCCGAACACCATAAAGAATGTGGCCGTGGCTGCTGGGCAAAACACAAATCTCGAAGCGATTAAAATGGGCCTCGGGTCTTCATCTACAAACGTGGAGGTCAGCGGGGCCACCACTCCTCTACTGCAAACAACTGAAGCCCAGGTTTCTACGACATTTTCGTCTTTGCAGACTGAAGACCTGCCGCTGAACGGCAGCCTGGATAATCTCGCACTGCTAACGCCCGGCGTCGCCATCGGCCACGACGCCAGCTTCAGCAACTCAAATGGTGACAACCTATCCATTAACGGCAATCGTTCGCGGTCCAACAATTACGAGATCGACGGCCAGTCAAACAATGACAACTCTGTCGGCGGCCCACAAATCTTCATTGCAAACCAGGACGCGATTCAGGAAGTGCAGGTGATCACGTCCAACTTCAATGCGGAGTATGGCCGCAATATGGGCGGTGTCATCAACTACATCACTAAGAGCGGCACAAATCGTCTTCACGGTTCAGGGTATGAGTTCTACACGACTGACTTCTTCATGGCACAAACCCAGGCGGAAAAGTTGAGCGGTTCGTCCATTCCCCACTATGTTGATCATAGGTATGGGGGCACCCTGGGCGGTCCGGTTTTAAAAGGCAAGCTATGGTTCTTTGGTGGAACCAACTGGGAACGCTTGCGCGAGGGCTTTTCCCCTTTCGTTGTCACGAATCCAACGCCGACGCAAAACGGCCTTGCGCAATTAAATGCCGCATTCCCAAACAACCCAGCCGTGCAAGCACTTAGTCTGCAAGGTCCATATGCGGTGCTCGCGCAGGTGCATCCGATCGGGGCCACAACGGTTCGTTCTGTTACGGGAACGAGCGGCGTCACAGTTCCGGTAGACTTTTCGCAGGTCAGTACGTCGGTAGCACCGCTTTTTAACGATCAGGAGGATCTCGGACGTCTGGATTGGCAGCCGGATGAAAAGGATCATTTCTACCTGCGCTACATCTACCAGGACCAAAACAATGTAGGAAATTTTCTCTCGAATGGCTACACATATAATGTGCCGAGTACGACTCACTCCATCGGGGCCGATTGGTCGCACACATTCTCAGCCCACTGGGTCAATCAGGTCCATTACGGCTTTCAGCAGAGCAAAGTCTTCTTCCAGGGCGGAACGCAGCCTGACTGCGCGGGCGCAACTCTGGCCGACTGCGTAGCTTCCGTCAGCATTACCGGATCGGCAGGCTTTGGCTATGCCACAAACTTGCCGCAAGGGCGAGTGGTTAAAGTAAATCAGGCTCAGGACAATGCGAACTGGACTCACGGCAATCACTCGGTCGCTTTTGGGGGAGATTTTACTTACCAAAACTCACCCAATACATTCCTTCCTGATTACAATGGCGGCTACAGCTTCCAGGGCTACAGTAAGTTCATTCAAGGCAATGGGAGGCTCACACTAGGTGACGGGAGTCCCCTAATCCCGTTCACGGAGCCTGACTTCGGGCTTTACGTTCAGGACAATTGGAAGGTCCTTTCCTCGCTCACGCTCAACCTTGGTTTCCGCTACGAGTTCTTCAGCCAAGCGGTTAATACTCTGCACAATGAAAGTGTTGCGCGGGAGACCGGGCCGAACCCGTTCTGGAATACAGCTTTGCCGCTTTCCGCCCGGACCTATGGCTATACAAATCCAAACTGGAAAAACCTGCAGCCCCGGCTTGGATTTGCTTACAATCCGGCCAGCATACCAAAGCTCGTCGTCCGCGGTGCATATGGCATTCAGTACGATCCAGCCTTCTACAACATTTTCCTGAACTCGGCCACTGCCGCGCCCGTCATTAATCTCGGAACCATCACGTGCACAGGCAACTGCATCCCGGGCGGGGGTGTCTCGGGTGCCAGCGTCCGAGCGCTCAACCTGGCGAGTCTACCGAGAGGCGTGAATCCGAATATTCGCAACCTCACGAACAATCCTTCCAACTTCGTCAATCCCAGGGCTCAGACCTATAGTCTCGGCGTGCAATACCAACTGCAGGGAGCAGTTTTGGGAATAGGCTATGTGGGCAACCACGTTTCACGGCAGTTCCTGTCGGTAGACGCCAACCCCTACTTGCTTCCCGTGGCAACAGCTTTCCCAAATACGGTGTCGCCGGACAGCTTGTGTCAGGACACAACAGCTATCGGGTATGGCCGCATAGACTGCAATAACGCCAACATTAGGACTCGGAACAATAACGCCTTCAGCATTTACAACAGCCTCGAAGTGCAGCTTCAAACGCGCTCTTATCGGGGCATTACCGTAAACGCGAGCTATACCTATAGTAGAACGGTGGATAACGGGGATGAGATCTTCGGCGCGAGCTCTCCGGCAGGCACGACCAGCAGCCCAGCATTCGCGCAGAATCCTTTGCAGACGGACATTCCGGAACGAGGGGTGGCCAACTACTCCTATCCAAATCTGGCGTCCGTAGGCCTTAACTACTTGCTGCCGATGTATAAGAGCCAGAGCGGACTCATCGGTAAGCTGCTCGGTGGTTACGAGGTCTCAGCGGCGTGGGCTTTTAACAACGGCGAGCCCTGGACGCCCCAACAATCGTATAGCGCGTACTTCACGGACCCGAATGGCACTGCGAACGGCGGCTTGAACACGAGCAGCTATTGCGATACTCCATTCAACTCGGCTTTCATCGGAGCGGATAGCTGCCGACCGATAGTTGCGAACGCAGCGGCCCCGCTCTCCACGGTCGGCATCTATGTTGTCGACCCCAACCGTACCTTCACGACTGCTGGAACCGGTTACTATGCATATCAGTCTACGGATGCGAAGGGCAACTTAAATGCGCCCATCACGAAGAATCAAGCTCACTGGCTCTGGAACAACCAAGCATATGCCAATCTGGTTGGAAATCCGTATCCAGGAACTCCTCGCAATACCGTTCGGGGACAAAGCTTCAACAACTTGGACGCTTCCCTGATCAAAACAACAAACATCAAAGAGGGTATCGCGGTCAAGCTTTACTTTAATGCTTTTAATGCGCTCAATCGGCCTTTTTACGGCAACCCAGATACGTCAATCGAAGACACTACCTTTGGGACTTTCGTGAACAGCAGCGGCAATTACAATAACGGCAGCGTCCCTGCCTCCCGCTATGTTCAGCTTGGAGGCAAGATCGTCTTCTAAGTCCCTCAGGCAAGAAGAGGCCCGGCTTGCGCCGGGCCTCTTTTACTTAGTCTGCTTCTTTCCGTGCTTTCTTGCGGTTCCGCTTGCGGGCCAGGGCTTCTTTTACGCGGCGTTTTTCGCCGGGTTTCAGGTAGAAGCTGTGGCGCTTGACCTCTTTAATAATGTCTTCGGTCTGCACCTTGCGCTTAAAGCGCCGCAGGGCATTTTCAAGCGGCTCGCCTTCTTGGACGCGAACCTCTGCCAATGGGATACACCTCGAATCTTCGCCTTGGAGGCTCCTCCGGGTTCAACCGGAGGCTTTAGTGTAGCGCGGCTCGATCGCTCGGGGCGCGGTCAGGGCGAAAATGGTGCGCTATGCTCGGAGAATGGGAACGGATTTGCCGGGGTATGACGAGGCGGCGCTCGAGGAGGCATTTGGAGAGCTGCGCGGCGAGGTAGAGCGGGCGGCCGCGCGGCTCGGCTCGCCGGAGGACGTGGAGCGGTTCCGGTTGGAGTGGCTGGGGCGTAAGCAGGGGCGGCTCAAGCTGCTTTCGGACGCCTGGCTGAAAGCCGCGCCCCCGGAGGCGAAGCGCTCCGTGGGCCGGTGCTTCAACGAGCTGAAGGCCGTCGTCGAGAGCGCGCTCGCGGAGGCGGAAGCCCGCGGCGGGTCTGCGGCGCTCGGGTCCGAGTCGGTCGACATCACGCTCCCCGGCGTCGCGCCCAAGCTTGGCGCGGAGCACCCGCTCATCCGCACCATGCACGAGATGGTTGCGGTCTTCGAGCGCATGGGCTACTCGGTGGCAAGCGGGCCGGAGGTCGAGACGGACTTTTACAACTTCGAGGCGCTGAACTTCCCGCCCGGCCACCCGGCGCGCGACACCCAGGACACGCTGGTCGTCGCGGGCCAGGACAGGAAGCCGGGCCGCGAGCGCCTCCTGATGCGCACCCACACCTCGCCCGTGCAGATTCGCACTATGGAACAGCAGCCCCCGCCGGTGCGGGTGGTGATCCCCGGCAAGGTGCATCGCAACGACGCAGCCGACGCGACCCACTCGCCCGTCTTCCACCAGATCGAGGGGCTATGCGTGGATACGAACATCACGTTTGCGGACCTGAAGGGGACGCTCGACCATGCGATGCGCGAGTTCTTTGGGCCGGCCGTGAAAACGCGTTTCTTCCCGTCGTTCTTCCCATTTACGGAACCGAGCGCGGATGTGCAGATCTCCTGCCCGTTCTGCGGCGGCCGGGGCTGCCGGAAGTGCAAGCACTCGGGCTGGATCGAGCTGCTGGGCTGCGGGATGGTGCACCCGGAGGTGTTCCGCGCGGTCGAAGCGAAGCAGCCCGCCTACGACCCCGCGCGGGTGTCGGGCTTTGCGTTCGGCATGGGCGTAGACCGGATCGCGATGATGAAGTACGGGATTTCGGATATTGGGCTGTTGTACTCGGGGGATGTGCGGTTTTTGGAGCAGTTCGGGTGAAGGAAAGGACTAGCTTGAACTAACCTTTGTAATATTCAGACCTTTATCTGAGAACCACCACTCCAGCTCAGAAAAGCTACTTAGTGCATCGTCTAGATATTCTCCCGAATCGCCGAAAAGCACTTTCCCTCTCACTGCGTTTGGCTGGTCTGGGAGCGCCGCGAGATCGTCAATTGGGATAGGGGTTGTAGAGTGCTGCGCAATCGCTTCGACGACGCTGCGATAGCTCCAAGGTGCCGGAAGCGAATGTGAGATGAAATTTCCTGCAATTGATTGCTCGTAAAGCTGCTGGCCGTTGTGAGCTGAAGTCTTCTGCCCGTTGTAGTGAGCCCAGGGGCTGCTTTCCACTTTTTTTTGCCTTTCAATCGTGGCGGCTAGATGGCGTGTGACAATCTGGCGCAGATCATGGATTGTGGTGTATTCCCCATACAGCGACTCGCTTTTAAGCCGGTCCTTGTATTCCATTAATAACTGGAACTGCCGGGGATCATGATCTCGCGGCAACGACGCGTTGGAGAAATAAATGAGCACCGGTTTCCCCGCAGATGCGACCCTTTTTATTTCCTCAACGGTACCTGACGAAGCGTCATTCGTCGGAGTGCCTAACCTGCTGGAAAAGACTGCGATTACAATATCGGCATCATCCACTAGCTGCCGGTTCAATATTTCTTGCGGCGGAGCTCCCACCTCGGGCACTGAGTCGAGTTCCCAACGCCGATCCTGAAGAATGAATGAGCTAGTGTTCGAATGTGCGGAGTTCCAGTCCCTTACGACATCCGAAATCACTTGTCTTTCCGATGCCGTATCACTCGGCGAAGCTATAAATATGCGAAGCACCGTCTGGTCCGTTGCCATTCGTCGATTTTACGTTTTCCCCGGTTTTCTTTACAGTGAGAAATGCTGTGTACCATGGCAGTCATCAGATCGAATGCTGATTTCAAGCCTGAAAAGGCAAAGTTGTTTCGTACTGGACGCAGCCAGGCGGTGCGCGTTCCGGCGCAGTACCGTCTCAATACCGATCGAGAACTGCGCAACAGATATTTTAAAGCTCACAGAAGGAAGGTAGGCTAAAGGCGGATGAAAATACTTGCAACCTGGCTTCGCGCCTACCTACCCGGCCTGCACGCGACCGACGCCGAGCTCGCCGAAGCCCTAACCCTGCGCGGCATTGCCGTCGAAGGTATTTTTCCGCTCGCGGATGGCTCGCTGTTCGAGATGGACATCACCACCAACCGCGTCGACGCCATGAACCACTACGGCATCGCCCGCGAGGCGGCGGTTATCTACGGCCTGCAACTGCTCCCGATCGAGACCCACCTGCCCGAAGCTGAGCCGGACGAGGCCTTTCCCGCGCGCATCGATGAGAACGCAACGAAGTTATGCGGGCGGTTCACGGCGCGGGTCCTGCGGGGGATTGCCATCCAGCCGTCCACAGGTGAAGTACAAAAACGGTTCGCGCTGCTCGAGCAGAAGCAAATTTCAAACGCCGTGGACGCGACCAACTACGTAACCCAGGCGATCGGGCAGCCGACCCATGCGTTTGATCTCGACACCATCGAGGGCGGCATCGTGGTGCGACGCGCGTTCGCGGGTGAGCGGCTCAAGACGCTCGACGGGGTCGAGCGCACCCTCCACCCGGAGGACCTGGTGATCGCGGATGAGCGCCGCGCCTTAAGCATCGCGGGCGTGATGGGCGGCTGGGACTCCATGATCACGCCCGCGACCCGCAACGTGCTGGTGGAGGCAGCGTGGTTCGACCCGGCCTCCATTCGGCGGAGCTCGAAGCGGCACGGGCTTCACACGGACGCCTCGCACCGGTTTGAGCGCGGGGCGGACTTCAACGCAGCGCCTGCGGCTTCGGCGTTGGTGAGCAGGATTTTGCTCGAAGCGGGCGGAAGTATCGCCGGGCCGTTCGTCGATATACAACAGCCGGAGGCAGTGGCGCGGACGGTGGGGCGGCCGCCCGTGGCGCTCCACATGCGTGAGGTACGGCGGATTCTCGGCCCCACGGACGTGCCGGGCGGTATTTCCGGGAGCGAAGCAACGACGATCCTGTTGGGCCTAGGCTGCGGGGTAGCATTGCCTGAGGGCTCGACCGCATTTCCGACGCACGATCTCGCGCATGGCAAGGAGCTGCTGGAGATTTCACCGATGCCGGGCGCTCCCGCGGTGACGGAGGAGGTGCGTGTGGCGCTACCCGGAACGTACCATCAGGAGACGTCCGGGCTCGATCTGTCTCGAAGCCTGGCAGGACCGGGTGAAGCCCCTCCACCCTCCACCCTCCATCCTCCACCCTCTGCTCTTATCCCCTCCCCCAACCCGGCGCGCGACCGTGAAGCGCCCCCGCACCCCGATCCCGATGCAAGCTTTGAAGTCACGCTGCCAAGCTGGCGGCTAGACCTCGAGCGCGAGATCGACCTCATTGAGGAGATCGCGCGGGTCCACGGGTACAACCGCTTCCAAAACACGCTCCCGGCCTTTGCGGGCTCGGTCCGCGAGCTGCCGGAGGCTCCGGCCATGCGGGCGATGCGGCGGGTTTTGCTCGGCTCCGGGTGGTCGGAGGCGATTTCGTCGACATTTGTCTCCGAAGGGGACGCCCGGGCGTTTGCCCCGCAGCCCGGGACATCGGTGCGCATGGAAAACCCCTTGAGCGAGGAGGCCGGGATGCTGCGGCCGTCGCTTGTGCCGGGCATGCTCGCAATGCTTACCCAAAACCAACACCGGGGCGTGGAGGATGCCGCGCTGTTTGAGTTGGGGACGGTGTTTACCGGCTCCGGAGCGAACGCGACAGACAAGGTAGACGAGCGGCCCTCGCTCGCTTTCGGCGCGACCGGCAGCCTCCATGGCCGCCCGGTGGACTTTTTCACGGCGAAGGGGATCGTTGAAGCCGTCGCGGCGCGGTTTACGAGCCGCCTGCATTACTTCGACCGGTTTCCGCCGGAGCTGGGGCTGATGCCGGCGTGGCTGCATCCGGGGCGCGGGGCGCGGCTGGTGATGGATGGCTCCACCATCGGCTTCTTCGGCCAGCTCCATCCGGAGGAGGCCGCGCGGCGCAAGCTGAAACAGGCCGTCATTGTGGGCGAGCTGCGGGTGGACCGGCTGCTCCTCCAGGGTTTGCGGCACCCGCTGCTGCGCGAACTGTCGCGGTTTCAACCGGTGCGGCGGGACTTCTCGTTTTTGTTGCCGGAGCGGGTTGCGTACGGAGCGGTCGCGGAGGCGGTCGGCGGCTTGGGCATCGCGGAGCTGCGGCGGTGGGAGCCGGCGGAGGTGCTGCGCGATCCCCGTGGCGAGCGCGTGCCGACGGGCGAGTACTCGCTGCTGCTGCGGACGACATTCCAGTCTCACGAGCGTACCCTGCTGGAAGACGAGCTGCAGGCGTGGGCGGGGCAGATCCAAACCGCGGTGGGCTTGCTGGGCGGCCGGTTGCGCGGGTAGCGGGTGCGCCCCTCCTCACCGGCGCCGGGCGAAGCTGCCGGACCGGAACAGATTGAATCGAGAGCCGTTTGTGGGCAGCAATCGGCCGCCGACCGGCGCATGCGCCTGCTTTCCTTGCTATTGCTGCTGGAATTGGCGGCCCGGTTTGGCCTCGACCTTGCGCGGAATGGCTATGCCGTTGCGCCGGCCATCTCCATGCCGGCGGCACTGGGGCTGGGCGGGTGCCTGTGGTGGGTGGCGCAGCGCCAGATCGGGCAGGCCGGTGCCGGGCTCCTCCTGCTCTTCTATGTATCCTCGCCGGCAGCGCTCCACCCCGGCCCGGCGCTCGTGGCGGCGCTGGGTTTGTTTGCCATGCTGTACACCGCGGTAGGCGTGGCACATGCCATGCAAGGGCCGGGCCGAAAGCGCCCGCCCCGGATCGCGCTCATGGCGGCCCTGACGGCGTTTACAGCCGCTGCTGCTGCCCTCGCTGCGTGGGTGGGGCTGCTGCTGGGGGCGCTCGCGGCTCTGTACCTGGCCGAAGGGCGCAGGCGTGTGTTGCTGCCGTTGTTTCTGCTGTGGGGTGCAGTCGCGGAAGCCGCAGCGCATGTGCCGCTTCCGCTCGGTCGCGCCGCGCCCGCGGTTTTTCTTCCCGCCCCGGCGGAGCTTGCGGTCGCAGCAGCTCTGCTCTTCTGGGCGTCGGCACGCCGCACGCGCTTTTTTGGTAACTCGGCTCCGCTGCTTGCCGCCGTGCTGCTGCTAGCTTCGTCGCCATGGGCGGGACCCCAGGCGCGGGTATGGGCGCTTCCGCTCATTCTTTTGTTCCTCGCCGGGGTGGCGGCGGATGCTGCGGAAACGCGGCGCGGGCAGATCTGGATGGCTTTCTTTTGGGGGTTTGGGGCGGTCCAATTAGTCAGGACTTTTGCAGCGCCCGGAGCGTAGCATCTGACGCAGAGGTAACTCAAGATGGCGGCTTACCAAACACAATCCATACCTATTGACGGCATGCACTGCGACGCGTGTGTGCGGCGCGTCACCCAAGCCCTTGGCGGCATCCCTGGGGTGCGGGTGCATCGCGTGGAAGTGGGCAAGGCTGAGGTTCTGGCCGAGCCGGCTTCGAGCGGTGCCATTCGCGAAGCGATCGAGAAAGCCGGGTTTACTGTGCATGGGGCAAACAGCAACGGAAGTTAGCGAGGCAGCAGGCGGGGCAAGCACGACGTTTGCCGTGCGGGGCATGAGCTGCGCCGCGTGCCAAAACTTCGTCCAAAAACGTTTGAGTGAGCAGCCTGGGGTGCGGGAGGCGCGGGTCAACCTCCTTCTGCATGAGGCGACCGTGGCGTATGACCCGGGGGCAGTCTCAATCGAGCGGCTGCTTGGGACCGTGCGCGACGCGGGGTACGAGGCGGAAGCCCCGGCCGTGGATGAAGCAGCGGCTCGCGACGGGGAAGAGCGCGCCGAGGCCGGGCGCTACCGGACCTTGCGGTGGCAGGCCGGGGCTGCGCTTGGGAGCGGTGCGCTGGCTGTCGTTGTTTCCCTTCCGCTGATGCGGCATGCGGCCTCGTCCGGCCCATTTGCCCGAGCCATGGACGCAGTAAGCCGCGCGGGCGAGCAGGCAATTCCGTGGCTGTTCCGCGTTCCGGCGGAAGCGCTGCGGTGGGGGCTGCTCCTGTTGACCCTTGCGCTGCTGCTCACGGCGGGGCGTCGCTTCTTTGCCAAGGCCTGGGCCGGGCTCCGGCATGGCAGCGCGGATATGAGTACGCTGGTCGCGCTGGGTACCGGGGTGGCCTTTGCGTACTCGGCGGCCGTAACAGTCGCGCCGGGCTTCTTCGCGGCGCGCGGCGTGCCGCTGGGTGTGTACTACGACGCGGCGCTGCTGATTCTGGGTTTTGTGTTGCTGGGCAATGTGCTGGAAACGCGCGCCAAGCGCCAGGCGGTTTCAGCGCTGGAGGGTTTGCTCGCCCTGGCACCGCCGAAAGCTGAGCGAGTGGGCCCGGATGGCGCGCTCGAAACGGTGGACGTGCAAAGGCTGGTGCCAGGCGACACGGTCCTGCTGCGGCCGGGTGGACGGGTGCCGGTCGATGGCGAGGTGGTGGAGGGTGCCTCGGCTGTAGACGAGTCCATGCTGACGGGCGAGCCCATGCCGGTTGAAAAGACGGCGGGCGGGCGTGTGTTCGGCGGGACGGTGAATACCACTGGAGTTTTACGGGTACGGGTGCTCGCGCGGGCCGGAGAAGGTGCTTTGGCGCGGATCGCGGCGCTGCTCAAGGAGGCGCAAGGGGCGCGTACCCCGATGCAGCGGTTGGCCGACCGGGTGAGCGGCGTGTTTGTGCCGGTGATCGTGCTCCTGGCACTCGCGACTTTCACGGGTTGGCTGGTGTTTGGCGGGGCCGCGGGGCTGCCGCATGCGTTTGCGGCCGCGGTCGCGGTGCTGGTTGTCGCCTGCCCGTGCGCGATGGGGCTGGCCGTGCCGGCGGCGCTGATGGTGGCGACCGGGCGCGGGGCGCAGATGGGCCTCCTGTTTCGCTCGGGCGAGGCTTTAGAACGTTTGCGCACGGTGGACACGGTGGTCCTGGACAAAACCGGGACAGTGACCGAGGGGCGTCCGGCGGTGACCGCGTTTATGGTCGCGGAGGGCTTCGACGAGGCGAACGCGCTCCGGCTGGCTGCCGGGTTGGAGGCTGGGAGCGAGCACCCGCTGGCGGCTGCTGTGATGCGCTTCGCGGAGCAGCGCGGCGTCCCCGCTCCGTCGGCGATTGCGTTCCGGGCGCATGCGGGCTTTGGGGCGGAGGCTCGGGTCAACGGCGTCCAGGTGCTCGTGGGCAATCGCGCGCTGATGGAGCGGGAAGGGGTATCTGTCCCGCGCGCGCTGGAAGCGGAAGGGGAGCGGCTGGCGGGGGAAAGTGCGACGCCCTTGTGGGTGGCAGTCGACGGCGAGGTCGCGGGACTATTTGGCGCGAGCGATCCGGCCCGCGAAACAAGCCGGGCGGCGATTGCGGCCCTGCGCGCCCGGGGGTTGCGGGTGCTGCTGCTCACGGGCGATGTTCCGGCGGCGGCGCACGCGCTGGCTCGCACTGTGGGGATTGCGCCCGGGGACGTGATCGCCGGGGTGCTGCCCGAGGGCAAGCTGGAGGTGGTGCGGCGTTTGCAGAGCGAAGGCCGCCGGGTACTGATGGTGGGCGACGGCATCAACGACGCGCCCGCGCTCGCCGCCGCCGATGTAGGGATGGCGATGGGCGGCGGCACGGAGATCGCGGTGCATGCGAGCGACGTAACCCTGCTGCGGCCGGACTTGCTCGGGGTGGAAGGAGCGCTTCGTTTAGCGCGGGCTTCGGGGCGGATCATGCGGCAGAACCTGGGCTGGGCGCTCGGCTACAACCTGCTTGCGGTGCCATTGGCGGCGGGGGTGTTTTACCCGGCGTTCCACATCCTGCTGAGCCCGGTTGTGGCGAGCGCGGCCATGGCGATGAGCTCAGTGAGCGTGGTGGGGAATAGTCTGCGGTTGCGGCGGGCGGTGTAACAGCCACCAGTAAGCACTTCTTAGATCGGGAATTTCCGTAGTGGCCGCTGAGCCCCATGGCGAATTGCAGCTACACGCACGACCCGATCGCCTGCGTCTATCTGAAAGATAATCGATAAACGTGGGGCTTGTTCCCAAATAGAAGTTGGCGCAACCGCCAATGAGCTAACTTAACCTCTGGCACTACCGTACAGCGTTCCGGAAACGTTTCAAGTGTGACCAATGCCGAAAGTAAACGGTCGAACCACTTCGCTGCAGCTGAGCTTGTCGCAACTTGTTTCTCTTCGTAAAGCAAGTCCAGATCGCGGAGCGCTCGCGTAGAAAGCTCAATGCGATATGGCGTGTTTTCGGCGAATTGCATCGACGGCCTCATCCAATGGGTATGTCCGCCCGTGCTCTATATCATCCATCCCTTGACGGATTGCTTCCTCATCATTGGCAAGCGCTGCTAGGTTAAGTAAGCGCTGGTATTCGTCCGGATTCTGCAGTACTGCAGCAGCTTTGCCGTTGATAGTTAGAGTGACAGCTTTCCTGGTGTCTTGCACATGCTTGACAATCATTTCGGGATCTTCGCGAAAATCTGAGAGGGTTTGCGTGTCTTGAGAAAGGTTTAGCATATTTGGCCTCGCACGTACAGCAACCCGAGCATACCATTGCGCAGCATCTCCAAGTAAACTCAATCGATGCCCACCTACGGCGACAACCCGGATCGCCTGGTTTCCGCGGCGCGCGCGGACGAGGAAAGCTCGTTTGAGCTGAAACTGCGGCCGCGGCTCCTGCGCGAATTTATCGGGCAAACCAAAGCCAAGGAGCAGCTCGCCATCGCGCTCGAAGCTGCCAAGGCGCGGGGCGAGGCGCTGGATCACGTGCTGCTGTTCGGGCCGCCGGGACTGGGCAAAACAACGCTCGCGTCGATCCTTGCGAACGAGCTCGATGTCGGATTTCAGCAGACCTCCGGGCCCGCGCTGCAGATTCAGGGCGACCTCACGGCGATCCTGACCAATGTGCGCGAGCGGCAGGTGCTCTTTCTGGACGAGATCCATCGGCTGCAGCCCGTGCTCGAGGAAAAGCTGTACACAGCGCTCGAGGACTATAAGCTCGACATCATCATCGGCCAGGGCCCCGGCGCGCGCACGCATGTGATGGACATTAAGCCGTTCACCTTTGTGGCGGCTACCACGCGGCCTGGGCTCTTGTCGTCGCCCTTGCGTTCACGGTTCGGCATCCTGCTGCGGCTCGAGTATTACACCGACGACGAGCTTCGCTTTGTAGTGGAGCGCTCGGCGGAGGTGCTCGGCGTCCCGATCGACGCGGACGGTGCGGCGGAGATCGCTATGCGCTCGCGCGGAACGCCGCGCATTGCCAATCGGCTGCTGCGGCGCGTGCGCGACTACGCGCAGGTGCGGGGGACGGGCGCGATCGACCGCCGGACGGCCATGGGTGCCCTCGAACTGCTGGAGGTGGACGCGCACGGTTTTGACGAGCTGGACCGGCGGCTGCTGCTCACCATCATCGAAAAATACGATGGCGGCCCTGTCGGTTTGAACACGCTCGCCGCGACCCTGAGCGAAGAGCAGGACGCTCTGGAAGAGGTGTATGAGCCGTTTCTGATCCAGATCGGCTTCTTGGACCGCACCCCGCGTGGGCGCGTGGCCACGCGGCTCGCGTATGAGCATTTCGGGCTCACAGGGCCTAAAAAGTTGCAACCGGGGCTGTTTTGAAGAAAGCGGTAGCAGGCGTACTCCGGGGTATGTCGTGCTCCTGAAAAATCCAGCCGCCCTGCTGCAACTACAGAGCAGGGATCTCGCTGTTTTGGTTCGACTGTGTTCCGCGCAGTCGAGCGCTGGCAATCCGGCGAGAAAGGGAAAGGGGACGCCATCTCACAACCACCCGTTCTACTTTTTGTTCGAGGAGCAGTTTCCATTCTGCCGCTTCATGGCCGATTTGACGGTAACCGGCGCAACTACTCAGGGATCGGACAAGCACGCACATGAGGGGTGAGCGCATCGGCTATGCGGTGTCCTTCGCGCCCGCGGGGCTCGGTTGGGCGCTGGTTGCCGCTACCGAGCGCGGACTGTGCGCACTGCTGTTGGGCGATGACGCCGGGGAGCTCAAGGCGGAGCTCGGGGCCCGCTTTCCACTGGCAAATATCGAAGAGGACGCGCGGATTCATGAACTGTACACGCCGAAAGTGTTCTCGGGCCTCCGGCAGTCGGTCGGGCAAGAAGACCTGCCGCTCGATCTGCGGGGTACGGCGTTCCAGACGCGCGTATGGGCCGCGCTGCGAGCCATTCCGCGGGGTCAAACGCGGACGTATGCGCAGGTGGCCGCGGTAACCGGAAATCCCAAGACGGTGCGCGCGGTGGCACGGGCCTGCGCCGCGAATCCGACGGCGCTTGTTGTGCCCTGCCATCGCGTCATTGGCAGCGGCCGCTCGCTCACCGGCTACCGGTGGGGTGTTGAGCGCAAGCAGGCGCTGCTGGAGCTCGAAACTACGCCGGGAGCGTAGTTCAGCCGCGTCGATCGCCGCCCCCGCGCGTCGGCGTAAGAGGGAAGAGAATCGCATCGAGCGAGAAACGTCCGGCACCGGTGAACATCAGCGCCAGAAAGCCGCCGATATAGAGCACCGTGAGCTCGCCATGGTCAGCGCCGCGGCCGAAGAACTCGAGGTGGTGCACAAAGATCCAGGCCACCAGCAAGTTTGCGAAGATAAAAAGCGCCGCCCAGCGAGTCGCGAAACCGAGCGCCACCAGCACGGAACAGACGGAGTCGGAGAGGAGCGCGATCACAAGGCTTGGGACGGGACCGATGTGGATGGGGTCGGGAAAGTGTGCGGCCATCTGTGAAAAGTGCGTCGGCTTTTCCAGCCCATGTTTGAGGAACAGCGCGCCGCCGAACCACACCCGCAGCAGGAGGAGGCCGAGATCGACGCCCAGCAGATTGAGGCGTGGGGCATCCATGCGCACCGCGGGGTTTAGCTCAGTGCGTTTAGGCATAGAAGCTCCTTCTCAGTGGGCCGGCGATTCCGGCAGGCCCGCGCATCTTTTTTTCTCGTGTTCAGCGCGCGAAGCCATTCGTAATCTTGCGGTAATCCGGAACGGAATCCGGTACCGGCCGGTGCTATCCTACGCTGAAAAGGAGACTTCCGGACAGGTGGGGTATTTTGCCCGCCTTCCACATACCCTATGGCTACAATCACTGCGCCCCAGCCCGCGGAAACGCAAGTCAAGCACGACGTCAAAGACCTTTCGCTCGCCGCGGAGGGCAAAAAACGGATCGAGTGGGCGGCGCAGTCGATGCCCGTGCTCGCATCCATTCGTGAAGAGTTCACGCGCACACAGCCGCTCAAGGGCCTGCGCATTGCCGCCTGCCTCCACGTCACGACCGAAACCGCAAACCTGATGCTCGCCCTGCGCGACGGCGGAGCGGATATTGCGCTGTGCGCCTCCAACCCCTTGTCCACGCAGGATGAAACGGCCGCGGCCCTTGTCGCCGAGTACGGGATCAAGACGTTCGCGATCAAGGGCATCGACAACGAAGGCTACTACAAGCACATCCTCGCCACGCTCGACCACAAGCCGAACTTCACCATGGATGACGGCTGCGACCTGGTTACACTGCTGCACACTAAGCGACAGGACGCGCTCGCCGAGGTGATTGCGGGGACCGAAGAAACGACGACAGGCGTGATCCGCTTACGCGCGATGGCCAAGGAAGGCGTGCTGCGCTACCCGGTGGTCGCGGTGAACGACGCCTTGACCAAGCACCTGTTCGATAACCGCTACGGCACGGGCCAGTCCACGCTCGACGGTGTGATCCGCTGCACAAATGCGTTGATCGCGGGCTCGCGGTTTGTGGTGGCGGGCTACGGCTGGTGCGGGCGCGGCCTGGCGCAGCGCGCGCGGGGCATGGGCGCGCACGTCATCGTGACGGAGATCGACTCCACCAAGGCGCTCGAAGCGGTGATGGACGGCTACCAGGTGATGCCGATGGAAGAAGCCGCGAAGGTCGGCGACATTTTCGTGACCCTGACCGGCAACAAGAGCGTGATCCGCAAGGAGCACTTCGAGTCGATGAAGGACGGCGCGCTGGTCGCCAACTCCGGCCACTTCAACGTGGAGATCGACATCCCCGCGCTGGAAAATCTTGCGAAGGAGCACACGATCGCGCGGCCTTTTGTGGAGCAGTACACGCTCTCCGACGGTCGCAAGATCTGCCTGCTGGGCGAGGGCCGTTTGATCAACCTGGCCGCGGCCGAAGGCCACCCGGCAAGCGTGATGGACATGAGCTTCGCCAACCAGGCAATGGCGGCGGAGTACATGGCCAGAGAGCACGCCAATCTGCCCAAGGATGTGTTCCCGGTGCCCGAGGACCTGGACAAAAAAGTAGCCAAGCTGAAGCTCGAGTCGATGGAGGTTGCCATTGACGTGCTGACGCCCGAGCAGGAAGAGTACTTGGCGGGCTGGTCGGAAGGGACCTAGCTTCCCTCGTTCCGCAAAGGGCCCGGCCTGTGCCGGGCCTTTTTTCTCGCAAAAAGCTTGAGCCGGTGAGGTTGCATCTACCCCCAGTGCCGCCGATGGCTGAAAAGGAGATTGATGGAAGTGCCGGCTTGTTCTCTGTTTTTCCTGGTTATCTCCCTCGCGCCGCCGATGTGGGCGCAGGCGACCTCGCCTGCCGGAGGTGCGGCAGCGGTGCAACCGATTCCGCTCAAAACTCCCGCCGCTTCCGCGCTCACCGGGCGCAAGGCAAGCTATACGGTCACGGTGCCGGGGACGGGAGCCTGGGTGGATGCTGGGTTTGCCGTCGAGCCGGGCGACCACATTGAAGTGTCGGCCACGGGCAAAGTCACGCTGGCCGATGGACGCGAAAGCGGGCCCGAGGGCGTGGCGAAAGGCTGGAAGGACCTGCTGCGCGGCTTTCCGGCGGAGAACGCGAACGCGGGGGCGCTGGTGGGGCGCATCGGGAACTCAAACGCTGCCGTGCCGTTCGCGGTGGGCGGCGCGCTCAACGAGGATGTGCCGGCGAGCGGCGAGCTCTTTTTTGCTACCAACACAGATGCGGCGGGTACGGGCGAGTACAAGACGACCGTGAAGCTAAGCAAGGCGGCTGACGCGAAGACGCAAGCTTCGCCGGTCGACGTGGAAAAGCTCGGGCTCGAACCGCTGATCGCCGCGATGCCGCGCCGCGACACCGATCCGCAAGGGAACCCGGGTGACGTGGCGAATTTCGCGATCGTCGGCACCAAGGCCGAGGTGCAAAAAGCATTTACCGCGGCGGGATGGGTCCAGGTGGACCGATCCGATGACGCCGCGATTCTTCACGGGCTGCTCGCGACCCTGTCGAAGCAGGCATACCTCGCGATGCCGATGAGCACCTTGGACCTGTTCGGGCGGCCGCAGGACCTGAGCTACGCGCGCGCGGAGCCGCTGGCCGTGGCGCTGGTGCGGCATCACCTGCGCGTGTGGGATTCGGGCAAAACTGTCGACGGGCGGCCGCTGTGGGTGGGCTCGGCGACGCACGACAATGGGCTCGAACGCGACGAGCGCAACAACGGCGTCACACATCACATCGACCCCAATATCGACGTGGAGCGGGATTTCATTGAGCAAAGTTTCGCGGCTGCGGGCGCGCTGGAAGCGGCTGCCTATGTGACTCCCCCAAACCCGGTGCGCGACGCAAAAACCGCCACGGGCGGCAGCTTCCAAACCGATGGCCGGATACTGGTCATGCTGCTGCGGCCGCAGTAGCGCGATGCTTCGAAAGCTGCTGCGGTTTTTACTGGATCCGGCTGAGAACCGGTGGGGCTGGCCGGAAACGTTCGCCCTGGTCGCGTGGTGTGGCACTGCGACTTTCGCGGTGCACCAGCATGTGCCCTGGGCCGATGAATCGCAAGCCTGGATGCTGGCCGGGGGCGTGGGCTGGAAGACATTATTCCTGCACAGCCTGCACTATGAAGGCACGGGCGGCCTTTGGCATGCGTGCCTCAAGGGGCTGGAGGCAGCGGGCGTTTCGTTCACAGGTGCGCGCTGGATTGCGGCCGGGGTTGAAGGCGCGGCCATGGCTGTGCTGCTCCGGTTCGCGCCGTTTCCCCGCGCGGTGCGGCTCCTGCTGCCGTTTACATTTTTTCTGCTCTTTCAGGATGGGGTGGTCGCGCGGTCGTATTGCTTGTTCGCGATCCTGGCGTTTCCGGCGGCGGCGCTGCTGCGCGGCGCTAAACCGCGGCCGGTGTTGCTGGCGCTGCTCCTGGGCCTGCTCGCAAACCTGAGCGTACATGGGGCGGTGTTTTCGCTCGGGCTGGCGATCGTGGCCTGGTTCCAATGGGGGCCCAGCTTGCGGCGGAGCGTTCCCGCGCTTCTTCTGCTGTTTGCGCTTTGGGGAGCAGCGGCGGCTACGATGGCGCCCGCGCCGGATGTAGACTTTCCGGTCGGGAACAATCTCCATCGCTCGTTGGCGAAGCTCGTGACCCCCTTGGGAGTTCACCTGAGCGAGCCGCCGCCGGTTTCCAAGCTGACCATGGCAGGTCTTGAGCCCGCGCCCGTGCCGGTGCATGTGCGCCGTGGAGCCGCACGGGTGTGGAATCGAGCCGCGCGCATCCTGGGCGTGCTCACCTTTGCTGTGTCGAAGGTGCGCCCGCTGGCTTTGCTGCTTCTAGCGTCGATTGCGGTGCAGGCCTTCGCCGGTAAGCGCGGGTTGGGGCTGGTGCCTTGGGCGCTGCTGGCAGCGGTGTTCACGTCGCTGTATATTGCGCCGCGCCACATGGGCACGGTATTCACGGGCTTGCTCGTCACAGCCTGGCTCACCTGGCCGCGCCCTGCGGAGCTCGCCTCGCGTCCCGGCCGGCACCGGCTTGAGCGCGGAGCCGCTGCGCTGCTGCTGGCGATCTGCGTGGAGCAGATTGGCTGGACCATGCACGCGCTGGACGCAGGGCATACCCGACCCTACTCGCCCGCGAAGATGACGGCTGCGTTTCTCAAAGCGCAGGGAGCCGGTAGTACAAAGCGGGTCGCGGGCTTTGATTACTTCAGCACGGCACCCCTGCTCTATTTCGACCGCAACATCTACTTCAACCAGCCGCCGCACCGGTACTGGTCGTGGAGCACGAGGATGCGCGGCTACCAAATGGTGTGGGACACCCTCGCGCAAAGGCCGGACTTCGTGGTGGTGGGCACCTTTGTGAGCGGGCCGGATGCTGAGGTCACGAGCGACTGGGAGCCGAACCCGCCTCCCGCGCCCGGCGTCGTGCTGGGTGACCAGTTCGGTGTAGCGCGGTACTTTGAGCAGCATGGCTACCGGCGGACGCGCGTGTTTTGCGGTCGCAGCACCATGCGCGCGAGCTATGCGGAGCTGCTATGTGACACGGTGCTTGAACCCCGCTAGAGCATTTTCACAACTATCGCGGTCTGCCCGAGACCAGCGCGATGCGGCTTTTCTTGACGGAAAAGCCGCGTCGAGATTCACTCCTCGGCTTATACCAAGTGTGAAAATGCTTTAGCTTACGTGGACGATGGGGCGGCGATTGGGATCGGGCATGGCGCGGCGCAGCACTTCGTGCGCAACGGGCGCGATGTCGCCTTCCCCCAGAAAGATAAAACGCATGGCATTGGCGAGCGGATTGCCTTCCTTCCACTTGAAGTAGCCGTGGGGCACCTTGCCGGTGCGGCGTTCGAGATCCAAAAGCAGGCCGGCGATGGCGTTCGCGATGACGGGGCTCTTTGCGTAGAGAACCTTGTTCTTTCCCAGTTCACGGCCCTCCACGCAAAGTGTGTGTTCAAACTCGGAAGCGTCGGTGTGCGTGATTTCAAAGAAGTACAAGCACTCGGCGGGATCCAGGCCGTAGCGCACGCGCACGCGCTTCTCAATGGCGTCGAGCTCCGCCGGGGTTTCGCTCTCGTAGCTGGGGCGCGGCGTACGAGCGATGATGCGGATGACCTGGTCTTCGCTTTCGTTGAGCATGGCGAGCGCTTCCGGGGAAAACTCGACGCCGGTGATGCGGAGCTCGGTGGAGCGAAGCGCGCGGGAAAGCATGGAGACCGCGATAATGGCGACGATAAAGAAAGAGGAGATCTTGATGCCGTCCGGCCGCTCGCGAATGTTTTGGATCAGGGTGTATGCAAAGATGCCGGTGATGAGCAGGAAGGGAAATGAGCTGAACCGGGGCCAAAGGGAGATGGTGACGGCGACGGCCGCGGAGGTGAATAGAAAGAGCACGCCCGTGGCGTACGCGCCGCCCTGCGCGTCGACGTTGGCGTGGAACAGGATTGTGACGACCACGGCGATGCTCATAAAGACGAGCACAAGCGGGCGGGAAGCGAGCGCCCACTCGGGTGCCATGCCGAACCGCGGCAGGTAGCGCGGAATAAGGTTAAGAAGCCCGGCCATGGCGGATGCGCCGGCAAAGGCGAGGATAAGAATCGTCGAGATGTCGTAGGCAGTGCCGAACGCGCCGCCAAGGTACTGGTGGGCAAGGTAGGCCATCGCACGGCCGTTGGCGGGGCCGCCGGCAGCGAAGGCCTTGGGCGGGATCAGAAGGGTACTGGTGATGCTGGTCGCCATCAGAAACAGGCTCATGATGACGGCGGCTGTGGCCAGGAGCTTGCGCGTGTTGCGGATGCGCTGCTTGAGCTCATGGGGCGCAACCAGCGGCATCACCGCGACGCCGGTCTCAAAGCCGGACAGCCCAAGCGCGAGCTGCGGAAACAGGATGAGCGAAACCCCGAGCATGTTCCAGATGGAAGGGTGCTGGGCAAACAGGGCATGCTTCCAGTTACCCCACAGTTCGGGGTGATGGTACGCGGTTTGGACGGCCACACCGGTGACGACGGCATTGAGCGCGAGATACGCCGCGACCAGAAAAACCGCGATGCCGATAGCTTCCTTGAAGCCCTTGAGGAAGATAGCCCCGAGCCCCGCGAGCAGCAGAAGGGTGACGAGCATGGGGCTGTGGAGCCAGGAAGGCGAGTAAGGGTTTCCGACGAAGTGCGCCGCGGCGTCGGCGGCCGACAGCGTGATCGTGATCATGAAGTCGGTGGTGGCGAAGCCAAGCAGAACCAGAACAAAGACCTTGCCGCCCCACTTGGGAAACAGCCGCTCCAGCATCGCAATGGAGCCTTGCCCGTTGGGGCTGGCCTCGGCCACCCGACTGTACAGGGGCAGGGCCGCGAACAACGTGACGAGCACGAGCACGAGCGTGGCGATAGGCGAAAGAATGCCGGCCGCGAGAAAAGCGATACCGGGCTGGTAGCCGAGGGTCGAAAAGTAATCGACGCCGGTAAGGCACATCACGCGCCACCAGGCGTGTTCGGGTTCGGCGCGGCCTTGCACGCCTTGGGGCAGGCGGATGTCGGCTAGGAGCCAGTCGAGGAAAGACGATCGCTTCATAGTGGTTTGTCTGGGCTATTGTAGGGCACGCCGCATCAGGGCCGGGGCAGCTTCGCCGTATCCCAACCGCCCCCGAGCGAGGCGACCAGCTGCACGCTCGCGACAAATCGGCGCGTGGTGATGTCCTCGGCGGTGCGCCGGTTGGCTAACTGCGCCTGCTGCGCGGTCAGCACCTCAAGGTAGGTGGTCACGCCCCCTTTGTAGCGGTTGGTGCTGAGGGCGAGCGAGCGCGTGGCGGCCGCGACCGCGCCGGCGGCGGAGGCCTGCTCGTCGGAAAGCACACGGAGGGCGGCGAGATTGTCCTCGACCTCCTGGAAGCTGTTCAGGACCGTGAGCCGGTAGTTGGCGACGGTGGAGCGGTAGTTGGCGCGCGCTTCGTCGGTGATGGCGCGCCGGCGGCCCGCGTCGAAGACGGTTTCGAGCGCGGTCGCGCCGATGGACCACAGCTCGGACGGCCCCTGGACCCAGTTGCCGGGCTCGCCGCTTTCAAAGCCGCCGCCGCCGGTGAGTGAAATGTTCGGGTAGTAGGCGGAGACCGCAACGCCGATCTGCGCGTTGGCGGCGTCGGCGCGGCGCTCGGCGGCGGCGATATCGGGGCGGCGCTCCAGCAGCGTGGAAGGTACCCCGGCCGGGATGGTGGGGAGGTTGTTGTTCTGCGGAAGCGGCGGCAGGGTAAAGGCGGATGCGGAGACCCCGAGCAGGGTCGCGATGGCGTGCTGGTACTGCGCGCGCGCGACCGCGACGTCGGTGTCGGAGGTTTGCGTGGTGGCGAGCTCCGTTTGGGCGAGCAGGACGTCGGCCTGCGTGGCAACGCCTCCGCGGGCGCGCCGGATGGTGAGGTCGAGGTATGCCTTGAAGGTGCCCAGTGTGGTGTCGAGCAGCTCTTGTTGGGCGTCGAGGCCGCGGAGCTGGTAATAGTCCACCGCGAGCTCGGTGCGGACGGCTAGTTCAATGTTCGCCTGATCGGCGGCGAGTGCCTGGGCGTTGGCGCGCCGGCTCTCGACCTGGCGGCGTACGCGGCCCCAAAAATCGGGCTGCCAGCTGGCTTGGCCGCTCAGGTTGAAGTCGTTGTACTGGTTCACGGAGATGGCGGCGAGACGGCTGCTCAGGGTGGGCCGGTGCAGGGAAAGCCGGTCGCGCGCAATGGAAGGCCCCAGCGAGAGGGTGGGGTAGTAGTCCGCGCGGGCCTGGCGCACGGCGGCCTGAGCCTGCTCGTAGTTCGCAACAGCGGCCTGGATTTGGAGATTGCCGGAGGTGAGGCGGTTTTCAAGATCGGTAAGCGCGGGGTCGCCGAACTGAAGCCACCACTCCCCGCGGGCGAGCGCGTCCGCGGGGACGGCGGGCGTCCAGGTTCCGGGCGGGGGCGGCAGCTCCAGGTACGTTGGGGTCGGCGGGGCCGTCGGCGGCCGGTGATAGTTGGGGCCTACCGTGCAACCTGCAAGCCCGGCGGCAAGCCCGGTCAAAAGCAGCAAAAAAGGTATGGAGCGCTTCACTTCTTGGGTCCACTCGCGCTCTTTTTGACTTGCGCGGCATTGGCTTTCTGCCCGGCGGTGTCCGAGCCGGTTTGCTGCTGCGGGCTGGTCGCGCCCTGGCCTTCGCCCGATCCGGGCGCCCCCGCGGCCCCCTTCGGCGAGACGACATGGACCGCTTCCCCTTCCAGGATCGAGTCCGGCGGGTTTTGGACTACTTCGGCGTCAGGGGTGAGCCCGCTTACCACTTCAATAACGCGTCCGTCATCCTGCCCGACCTTGATAGAAACGAGCTTGGCCTTGCCGTTGACGACGGTCGCGACCTGAAGGCCTTCCGCACGAAAGATCATGGTGGGCACGGGAATGACCAGCGTCGGGACGCCCGTGTTGAGGTGCAGCGTGACTTCTCCGTAAGCGCCGGGCTTGAGCTCGCCGCGCCGGTTCGGGACGTCCACCTCCACCAGCAGAGTGCGGGTCGCAGGGTCGATCGCGCCGGCGGTACGAACGATGCGGCCGGCGAAGGTGCGGCCGGGGAACTCAGCGACGGAAATCTGCGCCGGAACGCCCGGCGTGGCCCCGCGCGAGTCCACCTGCGGGACGGAAACATACACGCGCAGGGTGTCGATCTGCGCTTCTTGAAATAGCTGCGCGCCCGCGCCGGCACCGGCGTTGATGAGCTGGCCCACGTCGATATCGCGGGCGGTGATGACGCCGTTGAAGGGCGCGTACACGCGCTCAAAACCGACCAGCGCCTGCAGCCGCTGCACATTCGCGCGGGCGCTCTGCACCTGCGTGTTGGTCGCGAGCTGCTGGGTCACGAAGTTGTCGGTGTCCTGCGCGGAAACCGCGTCCTGGGCCAGGAGATCCTTGTAACGCTGGGCCTGGATGGCGGCGTTGCGGGCGTTGGCTTCCGTGGTGGCCAGGTCGGCGCGCGCTTGGCGCAGCTGCTGGTCGACCTCCGGGCTTTCAATAACGGCCAGCAGCCGGCCCGTATGCACGTGGGCGCCGATGTCGACGTACCAGTGCGCCAGGTAGCCCGAGGTGCGCGCGTAGATGGGCGAAGCGATATAGGCCTGGAGCGCGCCGGGCAACACCAGCTTGTCTTCCGGCTTGCCGTAGGTGGGTTTGGCGACAAGCACATTGGGCGCGGCGTTCGCGTCGGTTTGCTGCGAAAGCCGCTTTTGCGCGCGCAAGCGGGGCACGATGCCGAGCACGGCCAGCCCCACGGCGAGCAGGAGGCAGATGCTGATGACCAGGAGCGCCGTGCGCCCGGCCAGCGGCTCCCGGCGTTCGACCGAGCCTTTTTGTTTTGGTTTGGGCTCGCTCATGCCGTCGCGGGCTCCTTTCCGGCGTGCTCCCGCGCTTCGTCGCGTTCGCGCTTCTTGTGTTCACGCTCGGCGCGTTTCCGCTCCAAGCGCCCATGCGCCACGCTGAAGAACGTGGGGACGAACAGCACCGTGGAGACTGTTGCGAACAACAAACCGCCGATCACCGCGCGGCCCAGGGGGGCATTCTCCTCGCCGCCCTCGCCCAGGCTCAGCGCCATGGGCAGCATGCCGATCATCATCGCCAGTGCTGTCATGATGACGGGGCGCAAGCGCGTGACCCCCGCGGCGATCGCGGCTTCTGTCGCCTCGCCCGGGTGCTGCTCCAGGTGCTCGCGCGCGAAGGAAACCACCAGGATGGAGTTGGCGGTGGCGACGCCCATGGTCATGATGGCACCGGTGAGCGCGGGCACGCTGATGTGGGTGCCGGTAAGGAACAGGAGCCACACAATGCCCGCGAGCGCCGCGGGCAGCCCCGCGACGATGATGAACGGGTCGAGCCAGCTTTGGAAGTTGACCACAATGAGCAGGTACACGAGCACGATGGAGAATGCCAGGCCGAGGTACAAGCCCTGGAACGAGCTTTGCATGGTCGCGACCTGGCCGCGCACCACCACATGCGAGCCGTGTGGAATCCCATTCTTCGCCCCGGCAAGAATCTTGTCGATGCGCTTGTTCACGGAAGCGAGATCGCTGTTGACGACGTTGCCGTAGATGTCGAGCGCCGGCGCGATGTTATAGTGCGTGACCGAAGCCATCTCCGAGCCTTGAATGAACGAGGCAAGATTGCCGAGAATCTGCGGCGGGCGCGCCCCGGTAATCGAGCTTTGCGGCATGATGGCAGCGAGCGAGGACGGGGCCGTGCCGCCGCCAAGCGGGTAAGCCGCAGTGCTTGCCCCTGAGCTCGCATTGCCGGAGGCTGCCGAACCGCTCGGAGTGATGGGAATGTTGGCGAGGTCGTTGAAGGAGTCGAGGTTGTACTGCGGCGACTGCACGGCAATGTCGTAAGAAACGTTGTTGCGGGGGTCGAGGAAGAACGTCGGTGAGGTTTGAAACGAACCGCTGGTGGCCGACAGGAGGCTTTGCGCGACATCATTTTGCCGCAACCCAAGCTGCGCGCTCTTGGAGCGGTCCACATCCACGAACACGCGCGGCTCATTGAAGGGCTGCTGGATGCGGAGGTCGGCGACCCCGGGCACGTAGCGCATTTGGTCGAGCAGCCGCGTGGCAAAGGTGCGGTTCTTCTCCAGATTGGGCCCGATGATCTGCACGTCGATCGGCGAGGGCAGGCCGAAGTTCAAGATCTGCGTGATCATGTCCGCCGGCAGCTCGTAAAAGATCGTGCCCGGGAAGCGTCGGTTGAGCTCGCCGCGCAGGGTTTGCACGTACCCATCAGTGGGGTGGTGGTGCGGGTTGAGCGAGACCTGGATGTCCGCGTCGCCCGTGCCCACGGTGGCGGAGTTCGAGAATGCGGTGTTCAGGCCGGAGTAGGGCAGTCCGATGTTGTCGATTACCGTTTCAAGTTCCTTGGCCGGGATCGCCTGCCGGATGGTTTTGTCGATCTCGTCGCAGATGCGCGCGGTTTCCTCGATGCGGGTGCCGGTGCGGGCGCGCACGTGCATGGTGAACCGGCCCGCGTCCACCGAGGGGAAAAAGTCCTGCCCAAGAAAAGGAAACAGGAACCCGGCGGAGGCGAGCGTAAAGCTGAAAAACAGCGTCATGAACCAGCCCGGCCGTGCGATGCACAGCTCCAGCACGCTCTGGTAGCCCCCGCGAAAGCGCTCAAACCCGCGCTCAAAGGCGAGTTGAAAGCGCACGAGCGGGTTGCGGCTTTGCTTTTTCGCGTTGGCCTGCTCTTCGTCGTGCTCCCGGAGCAGGTACATGGCCATGGTGGGGACCACGGTGCGCGAAAGCAGGTACGACGCGAGCATCGCGAACACCACTGCCTCAGCCAAAGGCACAAATAGGTACTTCGCGACGCCCGACAGAAAAAACATGGGCACGAACACGATGCAGATGGAGATGGTGGAAACCAGGGCGGGCACCGCGATCTGCGCCGCGCCGTCGAGGATGGCCTGCTCGATCGCCTTGCCTTGCTCCAGGTTGCGGTTTATATTTTCGATCTCAACCGTCGCGTCGTCCACCAGGATGCCGACCGCGAGCGCCAGGCCGCCGAGCGTCATGATGTTGATCGTTTCGCCGAGCGCCGCGAGCAGCAGCAGGGAAGAGATGATGGCCAGCGGAATGCTCACCGCGATAATGGCGGTCGAGCGCAGCGAGCCGAGAAATAACAGGATCATGAGCGCCGTCAAGCAGGCGGCGATGGTGGCTTCGCGGATGACGCCGTTGATGGAAGCACGCACAAATACGGACTGGTCGGCGAGCGGGGTGATCTTGAGCTGCGGCGGCAGCTGCGCCGCGATGCCGGGAAGTTTTCGACGGATGCCGGAGATGATGTCGAGGGTGGAAGCCTGGCCGGTCTTGATGATGGAAAGCAGCGAGGAGCGCTGGCCGTCCACCCGCACAATGTTGGTCTGCGGCGGAAAGCCGTCGCGCACGTGCGCCACATCGCGGATGTACACCATCGCTCCATTCACGGAGCGGATCGGCAGCATGTTGAGCCCTTCAATCGTGGACGGGGCGGAGTTGGTGCCGATCTGGTACTCGAAGCCGCCGACCTTCAGGGTGCCGGAAGGGAGGATCAGGTTTTGCGCGGCGATGGTTGAAACCACATCAGCCGGGGCCATGCCCTTGGACTGGAGCGCCTGGAGGTTGAGGTCGACCTGCACCTGGCGCTGCTTGCCGCCGTACGGATAGGGAATGCCCGCTCCCGGCACAGTGACCAGCTGCGTGCGGATGAAGTTCAACCCGAAGTCGTTGAGCTGCTGCTCGCTCAGGCCCTGCCCGGAAAGCCCAAGCTGGATGATGGGGACGCTGGAAGCCGAGTATTGAATAATGAGCGGCGGCGTGGTGCCCTGCGGCAGCTGGCGCAGCTGGGTTTGCGCGATGGCGGTGACCTGGGCGTTGGCGTCGGCGATGTTGACGTTGGGCTGAAAGAAAATCTTGATGATGCCGATGCCGTACAGCGACTGCGACTCGATGTGCTCGATGTTGTTGACGGTAGTGGTGAGCGACCGCTCGGAAAGCAAAATGATGCGGTTCGCCATCTGCTCCGGCGCGAGGCCCTGGTAGCCCCAGATCATCGCGATGACAGGGATGTTGATATTCGGGAAGATGTCGGTCGGGGTCGTGAGGATCACGATGGGCCCGAGAATCAGCAAGAGCAGCGCCAGGACGGCAAAGGTATAGGGCCGTCGCAGGGCGAGGCGAACAATCCACATGGGGCGTAAGTCTCTCCGCTCGCATCCGGCAGTATGGCCGGGAACGCGAGGTGTTCCTAGTAAACCACCTCAGGGCCGCGTGCGTGTGTGATGAGGCAGAAGATGTTCACCCTTCGATAAAGGCTGAAACCGTTATCTGGGCCGGGCCTGCGCCTGAACAGGGATAGCCCGGCAATGCCTGTCCGCCGGACGCGCTGGGTTGTTCCTGACAACAACCCGAGTGAACCGACTCCTCACCGGAACGCAACCCTGGCGCTATCCTGAAGGGAAATGCTCACGTTTTGCGCCGTCCCCAGCGATGCATCCGGCCCCCTGGCCGCGCGCGCCCATCCCGAGCCCGAGCATGCCTACCGCGCCCCCTTTGAGCGCGACCGCGCCCGCATTATCCATGCCCGCGCGTTTCGGCGGCTCGCCGGTAAGACTCAGGTATTCTCCGCGGGCGGCGAGGCCGGCGAGCCTTCCGACCACTTCCGCTCGCGCTTGACGCATACCATGGAGGTCGCCCAGATTGCCCGCACCGTCGCCGCGGCGCTTGGTCTGAACCAAACCCTTACTGAAGCGCTTGCGTTGGTCCACGACATCGGCCACCCGCCCTTTGGCCATGCCGGCGAGCGCGCTCTCGACGCGTGCCTCCGCGAGCACGGGCTCCGCTTCGACCACAATCTCCATGCCCTTCGCATCGTCGAGCACTTTGAGCTCCGCTATGCCGCCTTCCCCGGCCTCAACCTCACCTTTGCCGTTCGCGAGGGCATCATCAAGCACTCCCGCGATTATTCGTCCGCCGAGTACCCGCAGCTTGCGGAGTACCTGCTCGACCGGCAGCCCCCGCTCGAAGCCCAGCTCATCGACCTGGCCGACGAGATCGCTTACCTCACCGCCGACCTCGACGATGGGCTGGAAGCAGGCCTGCTTTCGCTCGAACACCTCCGCGCGGGCGTCCCGCTGTTTGAGCGCTTTTACGCGCCCATGGCCCAGCAGCACGCCACCGCGCACCCCAGGCTCGTGTTCAACGAAGCCCTGAAACGTATGCTCAATGCCCTGGTCGGCGATCTGCTCGAAGCCACCACCGCGAGCGTGGCCAACGCGGGCGTCCATTCGCTCGAAGGCGTCAGAGGTGCAGGCCGCCGTCTCGTGGGCTTTTCCCCGGAGATGGAACGCGAGCGCCTCGCCGCCAAACGCTACCTGCACACGCACCTATACGGCTCCGCGCCGCTCAAGCGCGACCACGCCATTGCCGAAAGGGTTGTTCGCGAGCTTTTCGAGCTTTGGACTATGAATCCGGGCCGGCTCCCGGCCGGTTACAGCGTTCGGATCGACGGCCATGGCGGCGCGGAAAGCGCGGCGCGCGTTGTTGCGGACTACATCGCAGGGATGACGGACACTTTTGCGCTCGCGCAGCATGCGGCGCTCACAAAGCGCTAAAAACCTACTGCACCTTTCCCTGCGGCCGCAGCCTGCCCAGCTCCCCCGCGCAGGCGATCGCGTTGAGTGAACCCATCTTGAGGTTGTCGAGCGTCGCCCAGATCCAGAAGCGCGTTGAGAGTGCTTCGCTTGCATCCGCTTGGCGCACCCGGACAAGAATGTCCTCCTGCCCCGCGCAGCTGAGATTGCTGGGTGGGTCGCTTTCGCCCAGAACAACATCGACGTGGTCCCCGCCGAGGGCGGCTTCCAGGTGTTCGAGCGCGACGGGGCGCTCCAGCTCGATGCCGAGCGAGATGCCGTAACCGTGGAACGCCGGCGCTTGCACCACCTGCACCCCAAGCTGCGGCAGGCGGCCGCCGGAGAGCAGGCCGTAGTGCCGCCGGATGCGCGCTTCCACCGCCCCGAGATCGACCTGCGCCGCGTCGCCCAGCGCGGGCGTGAGATTAAACGCGACCTGCATGTCGTATACGTCCTTGGGCATGCTTTGGAAGTTCAGGAGCGTGACCGTCTGCTGATGGAGCTCGTCCACGGCGGCGCGGCCGTGCTCGCTCGCCGGCTCGTGCACGGTCGCCCACGCGCTGCGAACCGCGCCTGCATCCTGCACCCGGGCCAGCAGGAGCCCCAGCGCGGCCGCCGCGATGTGCGCGGGCACCAGCGCCGGGGTGTGGAGATCGGGCGCGGGCATGGATGGGTTGTCGATGGCATCGCGCACCCAAGGTGAGGCCACCAGCACTCCCGGCTCGTCTTCCAGTGCGTCCGACAGATCTATCACGCTTGCGCGCGCATCCACAGCCGCCTGCCAGTGCGTTGTGGTCTGCCCCGGTGAGCCCGCGAAGAAGACGTAATCCATTCGCGCGAACGAGTCCTCGTCGATGGCCTGGACGACTGCAGCCTCATCGCCCGCGGCCTCGATCTGCCCCAGGCCCTCGCCCTCGTCCATCAGCACAAGCTCCGCCGCGGCAAACGGGCCTTCTTCAAGCGCTTCGACCAACTCCTTGCCGCGCAGCGTCCCTGCTCCTACAATCGCGATCCGCACTCTTTCCGGCATCTCATGTCCTTTACAGAAAAGCTAGGCTGCCTGCGCCGACCGGCGCTGCCAACCGTACAAAAGCCGGGCCAGCAACCCTGAAAACAGGTACGCGAACGCGATGGCCAACAGCAGGTACTGCGAGAAAAATACAAGCGCGTACAAGAACGCGCCAAGAAGCACAATCCAGCGGAATGGGTGCGCGCGCCCCATGTCCATCTCCTTGCCGCTCCAGAACCGCCAAGTGCTTACCATCAGGAAGCCGATCAGCCCCACATAAGCACCCCACAACAAGGCTACCCAGGACACTGAAACCGGAATGCCGTTAAAAAAATGCACCACTGCCGCGAGCGCCCCAGCCCCAGCCGGAATGGGCATTCCCACGAAGTACTTGCGCCCTGGACGCCCCGGGTTCTTCGGCTTCGGCGTGCCCATGCTGTTGAACCGCGCCAGCCGTGCCGCCCCGCACAGCAGAAACGAGAAACACAGCACTGCCCCCAGATCGATCAAGCGGTGCCGTGTGTGGCCGGCGAGCGTGTGGGGCAACGCTTGAAAACCCCAGCAGTAGGCCAGCAGGCACGGCGCGACTCCAAATGTGATGACATCGGCGAGGGAGTCGAGCTCCTTGCCGAAGTCGCTGGTCGTGTCCGTCATGCGCGCGATCCGTCCGTCGATTGTGTCGAACGGAATGGCAAAGCCGATGGCGAGCGCGGCGTAATCAAAGTGCTGCGGCTCGAGCGCGGAGCCCTGCAGGGCTTGCGTGATCGCGAAAAAGCCGGCCGCGATGTTGCCCGAAGTGAAGACGGAGGGCAGGATAAAAATGCCCCGCGACCGGCGCCGGGGCCGAGCCGGCATCGGCAACGGCTGGAGCCGCTGCGGCTGCTCGCTCAACGAACGGGCTCCAGGCTTTCAGAAGTCATGCTTTCCGCAATCCTGTCCACGGCTGCACGGGGTGCAATGTACGCCAGCACCGAACTACCGCCCTTCACGGTGTCTCCGACGCGCACGCGCACGTCGACCTCCGCCGGCAAAATCAGGTCGGTCCGCGAGCCGAATTTGATAAGCCCCACCCGCTGCCCGCGCTGGAGCCGGTCGCCCACGCGCTGGCGAAACACGATGCGCCGCGCGATCAGTCCGGCGATCTGTTTGAAGACCACCTCGTAGCCGTCCTCGGCCTCCATCACGCAGATGTTTTGCTCGTTGCGCTCGGCTGAGGCGGCGTCCATGGCATTCACAAAAGCGCCCTCTTGGTAGCGCACCTCGCGCACGATCCCAGCCACCGGCGCCCGGTTCACATGGACGTTGAAGACGTTGAGGAAAATAGAAATTCGGGTCCGATCGCCCGACGGCGTCCTGACGCGCTCGACGCTGGTGACCTTGCCGTCGGCAGGGGAGACGACGAGCCCTGTTCCACTCGGAACCGTACGGCGGGGATCGCGGAAAAACCACAGAAAGAAAGCCGCGAACCCGAGCGGCAGCACGCTCCACCACCAGGTGTGCGTCAGGGCCGCAAGCGCGAGCGCGACCGCAACCAGCGAAATGCCATACAAGTACCCGTCACGAACCATCCTTGCGATTATAGAGGCCCCGGCTCGTCTGGAGCGTGCTTCGCGGCGTGCAAGCAGGCTGAAGGCGACTTCGGGCCCGCTTCTCGACGCAGCCTCTATACTTGGGTCGAAGATCGCGGCTCATATCGGATGGGTTGACAACGCGGCGAGCCAGGTTTTGGAGGGCGGCATGGGGGATGTGGCAGGTAGCTTTATCGAGAAGGCAAAGCAAGAGGCCAAGGGTGTGCCGCACCTCACCTCGGTGGTGTTTAACGAGGTCCTGCGCACGCATGTGCTGTCGTTTGGCGGTGCCGTCGCCTTTTTCTTTCTCCTGTCGCTCGTGCCGCTGCTGATGGTGGCGTCCGCCCTCCTGAGCGCGCTGCCAATCCCGCACCTTTGGGACCAGCTGCTAAGCCTGATGGCGCTGGTGGTGCCGCGCGACGCCATGGTTCTGGTCCGTTCTGTCATCGGTTCCATCCTTACCGCGCATCCGGCAAAGATCCTTTCCATTGGCATCCTTACCTATCTTTGGTCGACTACGGGCGCGTTTTCCTCGCTGATCGAAGCGCTCAATATCGCCTATGACGTGCAGCAGGAGCGGCCGTGGTGGCGCGACCGGCTCCAGGCGCTCCTGCTTACGTTTACCTGCGGCGCGTTAAGCATTGTGCTGCTTATCTTTCTGATTGCCGGGCCGCACGTCCTTGGCTTTCTTTCGAACGCGATCCCTATCCCAAAAGTCTTTGCGCTGGTTTGGCCGCCGGTTCGCATCGCGCTCTTGTTTATCACGTTTGTTGCCATCGTGATGATTCTGTATACGCTTGGGCCTAACCGGAAGGTGGCGTTCAAGACGGCGCTGCCCGGGGCGGCCGTTTCCGTCATCTTCTGGTTTCTCGGTTCGGTCGGGCTGGGCTGGTATGTCAGCCGCATCTCCAATTACAGCGCCACCTATGGCTCGCTCGGCGCGATCATCATCCTGATGCTGTGGCTGTATCTCACATTTGTGGTGTTGTTGGTTGGGGCCGAGTTGAACGCGGAGTTATGGAAGCGGGCACACGGAAAGCCGGAAGGGGCGCTCGAGCCGCAGATGGAAGGGAGCGCGCGATCGCGCCTCCGGGCGCGGCCGGGTGCGGTTTAAGCTAGCGCATGCTCAATCCGCCGTTTACGTCAAGGGTGTGGCCGGTGATGTAGCCCGCGGCAGGCGAGCACAGAAACGCGACCGCCTGGGCGACTTCCCAGTCCGAACCGGCGCGGCCAAGCGGGACATGCTCAAGCATGGCCGCCTTTTGTGCATCGTTGAGGACCTCCGTCATCGCAGTCTCAATGTAGCCGGGCGCGACCGCATTGACCGTGATGGCGCGGGAAGCCACCTCGCGGGCGAGCGACTTGGTAAATCCGAGCAGCGCCGCCTTGCTGGTGGCGTAGTTCACTTGTCCGGCCTGACCTGTTTGACCTACCACGCTCGCAATGTTGACAATGCGGCCCCAACGCGCCTTGACCATGGCCGGCAGGACTGCCTGGGTAAGAAGAAAAGCGCCGGTAAGGTTGGTCCCAAGCACGTCGTCCCAGTCCGGGCGCTTCATGCGCATCACGAGGCCGTCGCGGGTGATGCCGGCGTTGTTGACCAGGATATCTACCGTGCCATGGGCGGCAAGGACGGCCTTGGCCGTGTTTTTGATGGACGCTTCCTGGCTGACGTCCAGGGCATAGGAGTGGGCCTCGCCCCCGGCTTGAGCGATTTCAGCGGCAACCGCGGCGAGTTTCTCCTCACTGCGCGCGGCAAGCGCGACGCGCGCGCCCCCAGCGGCTAGAGCGCGGGCGACGGCGCGGCCGATGCCTTGGGAGGCACCGGTGACGAGGGCGGTTTTACCTGTGAGAGGGAGTGCTTGGGTCGGTTCAGACATGTGGGTTCTCTTTTGGTTGGCGCTCACTCCCATGCAGGTGATCGAGGGCATGAGTATCAAGGGAGGGATGGAACCGGGCTATAGCCGCTCAACGGAGACCACTGGGCTGCCGACCGGCTGCGCTTGGGCCGCGCGGGCAGCGAAAGGTTGGCGGCCCGCGCGCTCGAGCGCCCAAACGTACACCATGAGCTCGCGGGAGTAGTGGAGAACAGGCGGCCGGTCGGGCAGGGTGAAGCCGTGGGCGGCGGGAAGCTCGTTCTGCTCAAACTCAGCTTCGGCACGCTCGAGCGGCCACGGCAGGTGATGGATGTCGCCTCGCAGAAGCGTTCCTCTGTGATCAGCCGTGAAAAGTGAGTAGCGCGCGGTAAGGAAGTGCTCGAGCGGGCCCTGGGCCATGGCGCCGAGGCCGCGATACCGGGCGCGGAACCGGGCCGGGTGCCGTGAAAGCAAACGCCGGCTCTCGTATCGGATGGTGCGGGAGCGGCCCTGCTCCCGTCCGTGGCGCATCTGCATGTGCGCCCAAAAGTAAGGGAGGTGGAACACCGAGCGGGCGATGGCGACGGCGAGGGGATTGCTCGCGTCGAGCGCGTAAAAGTACACCCCGGTGCGGTTGGAGCCGCGCTCGCGGACATACGTGCGCAGGTTGAGCTCAGGAAAGGACTGCGCGCCGGGAACACGCGGGAGGCCGTGGATGCGGATGCGATCCATGCCGAAGGGAACCACGCCCAGCCAGGCGTCGCCGTCGAAAGTGTCGGCAAGGAGACCCGAAGGCAGGGTGGGCTCGATGACAGAGGCGGGGACGGGCCAGTGGGCAAACAGGAGGTCGTTCCAGCGCTGCTGCATCGCCCAGGGGCGCTGTGGCAAAGGTGTGGGCCGGTGCGCCGTGGTGCGGAGGACGGCTGCCGGATCAGTCAATGGGGCCGTGTCTTCCGTGGGTTCCGTTTGGGCTTGCGTGCTCATGCAACTTTTATTTTCTCCCATCGGCGCGGTTGGGTAGCGGGCAATCGAGGCTGAGGGACGGTATGCTGGTCCGGAATGGGAATCGCGCCCGAACCGGAACCGACCGAAGTCTATGCCGTGCACGGGGCCGACCCTGAGGTGCTCGCCTACGCAATGGCCAAGTATTCCCGGTCGGCGTTGTCGCTCAAGGATTCGCTCCGGGAGATCAGCGCACAGCGGGCCGAGCAGTTCCTGAATACCTTTTACTTCCAGTATGGGCACCGCTCGATCGCGGACCTTGCCCACCTGGCATTTGCGGTGGAGCGCCTGTCGCTGCTGGCCGCGATTGTGCTGGTGGATGAGCCCCGGTGGGATGGGCAGGAACGCTCGACGCGGTACCAGGATTTCCAAACGAGCGGTTGGTATACACCGCGGTTCGCCGAGGAACGGGACAGGCTGGTGTATACGGACGCCGTCGGAGACCTGCTCCGGAGCTACCGGACGGTTTCGGACGGGGTATTTGCGGCGCTCCGGGATACCGTCGAGCGGCCTGGAGAGATGAAGCCCGATGCATTCGACCGGACGCTGCGGGCGCGGGCCTTCGATGTGGCCCGCTACCTGCTGCCTTTGGCGATGAACACCTCGCTCGGGCAGATCGTGAACGCGCGGACGCTGGAAGGGCAGGTTGCGCGGCTGCTGGGCTCGCCTTTGGGGGAGGTGCGCGCTCTGGGAGAAGCCCTGCGCGCGGCGGCGAACGGGGAAGCGTGGACTCCCGGCGGCGAACCCGGTCCAAGGGTCGCGCCGACGCTTGTGAAATACGCCGTTCCGAACCGGTACGCGATCGAGACCCGGGCGCTGATGGCAGAAGCCGCTGCCTCGCTGATGGGCGATGCGCCGGTTGCCCCCGCACCCGTGGTGGACCTCATCGACGACGCGGACGAGCTGGAGGTGGACCTGGCGGCGAGCCTGCTGTATCCGGCCTGCCACTACCCCTACCGGCAGCTCCGGGATCAGGTGGCGGCGCTCCCGCCGATTCGGCGGGACGAGATTATCGACCTGGGGATGCGGGAGCGGGGTCGGCACGACGAGCTGCTCCGGGAGTTTGCTGCTGGGCAGCGGTTCCGGTTTGACATCCTGATGGACCTGGGCGGCTTCCGCGACATGCACCGGCACCGGCGGTGTGTACAGCTGCTGCAGGGCTTTACCGGGCGGCACGGGTGGGAAACGCCGGAAGGGCTGGGGCCCGAACTGGAGCCTGTTTTCTCGGGGGCGATGAAGCGCGCGGCGGCGGCCCGAAGAGCTGTACCGCCCGGCGCGGAAGCGTCGCAGTATCTGCTGCCGCTGGCGACCCGCACACGGGCGCTGTTCCGGATGGACTTCGCGGAGGCGCTTTACATCGCGGAGCTGCGGTCCGCGCCGCAAGGGCATTTCTCCTACCGCCGCGTGGCCTGGGCGATGTATCAGGCGGTGGCCGCGCGGCACCCGGGGCTGGCAAAGCACTTCCGGATCACGGACATCCACGCTCCCGTGGACCTGCTGAAGCGCTGAGGCGAGCCGCCGCCTACATGCATCCAGTCAAGAAGGGAAGGGAAATCGTGCGGGGCGATGTGACTTTCGTGTTTGCATTTTCTTCGCCTGCGTGGCGGAACAAATGGTAATCTATGGCTAGCCTCCTGCACTGTTTCAGGACATTCGCGGGGACAAGCAGGGGCGCAGGATTTGGGGGAAACACGGCGTGGCGGAAGAACGATCCCGGGCGATAGAAGCGGCACTCTCTCAGTTGGACAAGCAGTTTGGTAAGGGCTCGGTGATGCGGTTGGGCAGCCGGGACAAGCTGGAGATTTCGGCGATTTCGACCGGCTCGATCTCTTTCGACGCGGCGCTTGGCGTGGGCGGATTCCCACGTGGGCGCGTAATTGAGATCTTTGGGCCGGAGTCTTCCGGCAAGACAACCATTACGTTGCAGGTGATTGCAGAAGCGCAAAAGCTGGGCGGCCTCGCGGCTTTCGTGGACGC
This sequence comes from Acidobacteriaceae bacterium, assembly GCA_965218545.1. Lineage (GTDB taxonomy): Bacteria > Acidobacteriota > Terriglobia > Terriglobales > Acidobacteriaceae > EB88. Next base: position 148,975 of record CBDCLB010000006.1, read on the forward strand.
CGAGCATGCGCTCGACCCGATTTATGCGAAGAAGCTGGGCGTGGACATCGACAACCTGCTGGTTTCGCAGCCGGATTACGGCGAGCAGGCGCTGGAAATCACGGAAGCGCTGGTGCGCTCGAACGCGGTCGACGTGCTGGTGGTGGACTCGGTCGCGGCGCTGGTGCCCAAGGCCGAGCTTGAAGGCGAGATGGGCGATTCGCACATGGGCCTGCAGGCCCGGCTCATGTCGCAAGCGCTCCGAAAGCTGACCGGGACGGTGTCGAAGTCGCGGACTTGCCTGATCTTCATCAACCAGATTCGCGAGAAGATTGGCGTGATGTTCGGTAACCCGGAAACCACGACCGGCGGCAAAGCACTCAAGTTTTACTCGTCAGTGCGGATTGACATCCGGCGGATCGCGGCGGTGAAGGAAGGCGATCAAGTCGTTGGATCGCGAACCAAGGTAAAGATCGTCAAGAACAAGGTAGCAGCGCCGTTCCGCGAGGCGGAGTTCGACATCCTCTACGGCGAGGGCATTTCGCGCGAAGGCGACGTCCTCGACCTGGCGGTAACCCACAATGTGGTTGACAAATCGGGTGCCTGGTACAGCTATAGCGGCGAGCGCATCGGTCAGGGGCGCGAGAACGTGCGGCAGTTCCTGAAGGACAATAAGGATGTATTCGCCCGGATCGACGCAGCCGTGCGGCAAAAGCTGGGGATTGCAGGCGCGGCCAATGCAGCCGCGGTGCCGCCGGTACCGGTGGATGGCGCGGTGCTGGCGCAAGAAGCAGTGCGCCCAGCCCGGCGGCAGTAGAGCATCTAGACAGATCCGGAAAGGGGCAGGTTTAGGTCTGCCTTTTCCCGCTGACCTGCTCTTCTCGCCGCGCTTCTCCGGCCGACGCCCTTATAGTTCTTTTATGGGTTCTGTATTGGAAAAAGTCCGGGATGTGTCCGGGCATTTGGGCGTGCTTCCCGCGTGGTTGCGGTTCGGACTTTTGGAGCGCTCCTATGAGGTGCGCGGGTGACCCCCTTTGCAGTCGCTGGGGGCATCGCCCTTGGCGTCGCGATCGGCGTCATATCCGGGCTGATCGGCATCGGAGGCGGGGCGTTTCTTGTTCCCGCGCTGATCTATTTCTATGGCATGTCGCAGATTAAGGCGCAAGGCACTTCCGTCGCCACGTTATTGCTGCCCATCGGCTTCTTCGCTTTTTGGACGTATTACAAAGCCGGCCATGTCGACCTCAAGCTGGCCATGCTTGTCGCCCTGGGTTTCGCGGCAGGCGGCTGGGTTGGCGGCATGTGGGCGCAGCACCTATCGGCGCTCATACTTAGGCGCTGTTTCGCGGCGCTCTTAGTGCTGCTCGCAGCGAAGATGGCTTTTACTAAGTAGAGGCGTCAACCTATCTACCCCGTTTAAAAAGCATGCCCCGGAGAGAGCATGCCGCTCATCTCCGGGGCTAACGAAACGATCTCTTACTCAAGCGAAAACCAGTTAAGATTCCCGACCGTATGATAGAAGCCGCCCGTATCCATGACGAGCTGCAAGGTGTGTTGACCCTCCGGCAGCGCGACGCCGGCAATATCGAGGGTTTGCCAGGTCTGCCAGCCATTCGTCTGCGGCACGGAGATTGGGCCGGTAACGCGCCGGCCGTCCACGGCGAGGTGGAATACCCCGCCGCCCACATCCGTGGCGACCCGGAGGTGCAACGTATAGGTGCGAGCCGCGGCGATCTTGACCGAGTAATTCAGCCAATCGCCGGGGTTGGTCGCACCTACGTCGTAGCCGCCGCCCGCGTCGGAGCAGTTCTCGAGCGAGACCGTTTCTGCTGGGCGATAATCGGCACCCCCGGCATTGGTGGTGGACCCGTTCCAGTACCCCACCCCTTTGCCTCCCGCGTCGAAGTTCTCCGCTTCAATTTGGCCGGGAATTATTGCGGGCGCGCGACCGAAAGGCCGGCTCGGAGTAGGTGCCTGGACGGAAAACCAGTTGAAGTTGCCCATGCCGCCGGTAGGGCCGTTGCCGTCCAGGGTTACCTGCATGACATGCTGCCCAGGGATCAGCCGGAAGCTCGGCGAGACTTGCGTGGTGTAAGTTTGAAAGCCGCCCGTCATAGGGACGAATAAGTTTCCAGTAGCATCGATGCCGTCGAAGAGGACATGATAGTAGCCGCCCGGCCCCAGCGAGGCAACGCGTGTTTGCAAATTGTAAGTACCCGTTTGTGTGACGTCGACCGTATAACGCAGCCACTCGCCTTCCTTGGTATAGCCGACGTCATAGCCGCCGCCCCTGTCTCCGGTTTGTTCCACGCCCACGGTCGCCGACCCGCGATAGGTAGTCATACCCTGGTTGGTCGTGTCCAGGTTGAGGTAGCCGACGAAGTTGCCGCCCTCGTCGAAGTTCTCGGCCTGTATCAGTCCCGGTATAGCCCAAGGAGACCCTCCGAAAGGCAGCTCCTTGCCGCCGATCGTGAGCTGCACGGTGGAAGCTGCTTGCGCGGAACCTTGCGTGCCCCGAATGGTGATGGGGTAAGTGCCGCTGGGCGCGCTTGCGATAGTTTCAATCGGCAGCACCCACTCCCTCCCATTGGGAGACGGCACGGACAGCAATTGGCCGAGTGCGCCGGAAGGTAGTCCGCTAAAGCCGAGCGCGGCCGGGGCGCGGTCACGGCCGTATTGGTTCACGTCTACTTGAAACTGAGTCGACCCGCCCGGCGCGACGGTTTGTGCAGGCGGGGCCGCGGTAAGGTCGAAGGTATCGCCGGGGTGAGCGGCCCACAGCAACGTGGCGGCCGCGCCCGCCGGGAGCGTATAGCTCGCGGTTTCGCCGCTCCAGTTCAGATTGAAGGTGCTGGGGTTTGCGGCGCTATTGAAAACAAGAACCGCGATGGAGCCGTCCGGGTTCTTGAAGGCAACGTCCTCAAGGCTGCTGTGGCCGTAGCTGTTAGAGGCGATCCGGTAAGCCCCCGTTTGGACGAACTTAGACAGGTGCTCCAGCACGTAGTACTCCACGTTTCGAGATACGGTGGCGGGTGAGGTGCTGGTGTCGATGGTTACGACGCCGCGGCAGTTCGTGCAGCCGTGCTCGACGGTAGGTCCGCCGTTTTGGTCGAGCGCCATATTCCAAAAGACGACCGACTGGCCCCAGTTGCGAAGCACGCTGATAACTTCGTTCTCGAGGTCGAATGCCAGGTTGTCGGCGAACACAGGGGCAAAGGAACCGCCGGAGCACTCAGTGAAGTAGATTGGAATACTTCCATCCAAGTCATGCACCGCATTTTGCGCATCGGCTCCGTTGCCGTCATAGCAATGGAAGGAGATACCGGCGAGATACGGTCGCACCGCTGGGTTGCCCGCCAGCAGCTCAGGATATTTGGGTTATCCCAGTTATGCTCGTAGCCCAGGATGCCAGGATCACACGCGCGTCTCCAAGCGTTTGACCTACAATGTCCGGCCTCGGCGAGCGCAGGGCGGGGCCGAGATAGCCGGCGATGAAGCGGCCTTCGTCGTCCGGCGTCATAAACGTACTGGGATAACCGGTACTTTGGTTAAGTGGTTCGTTCTGCACGGCTACGTAGTTGATCGGAATGCCATTGCTTTCGTAATCCCGAATAAACTGCGTGAAGTATTGAGCGAGCGCAGGGAAGTTTGCCGGATCCAGGGTGCCGCCATACAGGCTGCCGCTGGTTTTCATCCAGGCCGGCGGCGACCAGGGCAGGGCCTCGATCTTGATGAATGGATTGACGGAAAGCGCGGACTGGAGTGTCGGGATGATGTATGGAAGGTCGTGCGCGATCGAGAACCGCCGCATTTCGGGGTCGGTCGAGCCCGTGGGCAGGTCGTCGTAGGTGTAACTCGAAAGTGCTAGGTCGGTCGCCCCCATGGGCTGGCGCAAAAAGCTGAGGTGAATGCCCTGAGCGGAGAACAGATCCTGCATAAGAGCGCCGCGCTGCTCGGGGGTGAGTTTCTTCCAGACCAGATACGCGGATGTGTCTGTAAACGAAGCGCCGACGCCGTCGAACTGCTGGTATCTCACCGTGTCGTCGACGTTGATGGGCAGCTCCGCGCCCGAGCCCAAGGCGAAGGTGAGCGAGGGCTGCGGCGCGAGGAGTTGGGTTTGGTCGGGTGTAGTTTCAACAACGCTGACCGTTTGCCCTGCGAGCAACGGTGCGAACAGAGCAGCGTTGGCCAGAGTGAATGTGCTGCGGAGGACGAGCGCGCTGGGGTTCATGCCGGTTCCTTTAGGAGGGGGCCTGATAGTGGCAAGGGCTCACACAAGTAGCAACCGTTTCTTACACCCGTCAAGGGAGAGCGCCGCGCCTGCTAAACTCAACGCCGTGCACACCGTGACCGCGATCTACCCCGGCTCGTTCGATCCCGTGACCAACGGCCACCTGGACCTGGTGGCGCGGGGAGCGAAGTTGTTCGATCGGCTGATCGTCGGGGTTCTACGGAACTCGGCGAAAAACCCGCTTTTCTCCGTCGCAGAGCGCGTGGATATGCTCCGGGAAGGTACTGCTGCGTTCCCTAATGTGGAGGTCGCGACGTTTGAGGGCTTGCTGGTGGATTTCGCGCGGGCGCGAGGAGCGCACGCGGTCCTGCGGGGCATCCGGGCGATCTCGGACTATGAGTACGAGCTGCAGATGGCGCACATGAACCGCCGCCTCCACCCGGAGGTGGAAACAATTTTCATGATGCCGGACGCCCAGTACTCGTACGTAAGCTCGCGGCTGGTGAAGGAAGCCTTTCGGCTGGGCGGCTCCGTTGAAGGGCTGGTGCCGGACTGGGTCATCGAGCGGCTCAAGCGGCGTTCCGGCGAGCGCGGCTAGGCGGTTGCACCCGAGGGACCGCGCATCTTGAGTAAATTGAGCAGCGGGGTCGTACACATGGTGGTGACTAGCGCCATGACGACCAGCATGGTAAAGAGCGTGGGCGAGAACACCCCGTAGTTATAGGCGATATTGAGTACCACAAGCTCGACGAGGCCGCGGGTGTTTAGCAGCGCCCCCAAGGCCCATGCGTCCCGCCAGCCCTGCCCGGACCAGCGGGCCGCGAGCACGGCCCCGCCGACCTTGCCGCCGACCGCGCCCAGTAAAACGAGTCCGGCCCACAGCCACATCGATGCGTCATTGAGCAGGTCCAGGCGTGTGCGCAGGCCGGTAAGGGCGAAAAAGAGCGGCAGCAAGAGCACGGAAGTGATCATTTCCAGGCGCATCCGGATGCTGTGCTGCCAGGGCGCTACGCGCGGAAAGCACACGCCGGCGATGAAAGCGCCGAATAAGGGGTGAACCCCTGCCCACTCGGTAGCGCCGGCCGAGGCGAACGCAAAAGCCACGGTGACGCCGAGCAGCTCGATGTTGAGCTCGGGGTTGTTGCGGCGCCGGACGATGCGCGTGGCGAGCGGGCGGATGACGCCGAGCATGAAAAATAGATAGGCGGCCAGCAGCCCGAAGTGAAGGGCGAGCGCGCCGGCTGTGTTTTTGACATCGACCAGAGTCAAGGCGACAGCGACCAGAAGCCAGGCGGCGACGTCATCGACCGCGGCGCACAAGATCGCGGTGACGCCGAGGGGGGTGTGGGTGAGATTGCGCTCCTCAAGAATGCGCGCGAGCACGGGGAAGGCCGTAATGCTCATGCTGATGCCGAGGAAAAGGACAAACGGCACGCTGCCGATGCCATGCGGCGCGAAGCGGCTGCGGAGCTCATGGGCGAGCAGGGCGGCGGCGATAAAAGGAATCAGGATGCTGGTGGCGCTGGAAAGGAGGGCGCGCCTGCCTTGGCGGCGGATCTGGGCGTCGTCGAGCTCCATGCCGACGGTGAAAAGGAAAAGAACAAGTCCGACGGTCGAGAGCTCCTGCATGGCACCGAAGGAAGCGCTGGGGAACAGGTGCCGGCTGGCTGCGGGCGCGAGGCGGCCCAGGACCGAGGGCCCGAGCAAAATGCCGCCGATGATTTCGCCGACAACGCGCGCTTGACCCAGCCTGCCTGCGAGCGACCCGCAGGCGAGCGTGATGAGCAGAACTACTGAAATTTGGAACAGAAGTAGCGTCATGCGGTCGAGCAAGCAGCGGTATGGCCGTCCGCTTACTGTCCCTTGTGTATCACGTTGGATTGCGAGGGCTTTCCGGGGTTATGCGGCTAGAGCCGGGAATCAACGCTCTTCCCGTACCATTCCGTGCCGCTTTTCACCGTTGCGCGGCGCCAACAGGGTTGCGAACCACTTTTTTGCACGAAGGTAATTTCCAAGTTGGAGAGCTGTTCCATTTTGGCAATGGACTCCTGTGCCTGACCCTGAAAACTCGAGTTTGGACTACCTCTTCCGCCCCCATTCTGCCGATATTGAACTCGGAACGGTACACCGCCTGGGCTGTTGACCCGGACGGGGCCGCTCTGGAAGTTCATATCGAGCTTTTCCACTGAGGTTTGAAGGCCGGCCCGGCCGACCTCGCGTGGAGGGGCGCTTTGGGGGTTCTTGTGAGCTTTGTTTTGCTGCTTGGGTTTGCCGGGGGCTTATTGCTGCTGTTGGCAGTCTGGTTTGCCTCCGAACATTTCGGGACAGACCGCGTTTGGTGTTCGCGGCAGATCTCCAGGGACTATGGCTTCCTCATTCGGCCGATGCGGACTGCCTGCCGCCTGAGCAGGATTTGCGTTCTGGTTGCCATGGCCACGGGCGCGCTCGCCGGATCCGCAGAGGCGCAAACAGCTCACTTCAGTGGGGCTGAAAGCACGATGGGAAGCGGGTTCTCGCTCCCAAGCGGCCTGATAGTTGATGGAAGCGGAAATGTCTATATTGCTGATACAGGCAACAACCGTGTAGTCAAAGAAACGCTGTCCAGCGGAGTGTACGTTCAGAGCACCTTGCCGACTAAGCTGAACATTAGCAGTCCTTCAGGCTTGGGAATCGATGCAAACGGAAACATCTACATCTCGGACACCAATAACAATCGCGTGCTCAAAGAAACACCCGCCGGCGGCTCATACACGGAAAGCATTGTCGACTCGACGAACCTAAGCGGGCCGCGCCAGATTGCGGCTGACGCGAGCGGGAACGTGTACATTGCTGATTATGGCCACAACCAAATTGTGAAAGAAACACCCGCGGGTAGCGCCTATACGGCAAGTCAATTCCCCACTTCGACCCCCTTGAACAAGTGCTCTGGGATTGCGATAGACGCAAATGGGAACATTTATATCAGCGATAGCGGTAATCAACGGGTGTTAAAGGAAACTCTGGCAGGAGGAAGCTACACTGAAAGTACGGTTGCAACCTCTGCAGTCGTGAACCAACCCAAACGCCTGACCGTAGATGCAAGCGGGAACGTCTTTATCGCCGACGGCGGCAGAGGATCGGTTATTAAAGAAACACCATCGGGCAGTGGATATTCAGCAGCTACAGTCGCAACAACCAATTTGACCACACCTTTCGGCGTTGCTGTAGATGCGAGCGGAACACTTTACATTGCGGACCAAGGGGCCAACCTGGTTTTTAAGTTGCAGATGAGCGGGGGTGATTTCGGGACAGTGGTCGTCGGCGGAACTGTAAGTACCCGCTCCCTTCTCTTCACATTCGACACAGCGGGAAGCCTGGGAAGTGCGCCGACTGTCTCGACACAGGGGATTGGAGGATTTGAGTTTACGGCGGCTTCATCCGGTACTTGTTCGACCAGCAGTCCTTACAGTGCTGGGGCTGTCTGCTGGGTTAATGTGACCTTTGCGCCCAAAATATCAGGATTGCAGTACGGCGCGGCGGTGCTGAAAAACAGCGCTAACACCGGCGTGATCGCGACGGGCTACGTTCAGGGCACGGGATCGGGTCCACAAGTGAACTTCGCGCCGGGAATCGAAACAGCAGTCGCCAGCAACTCGTCCGCATTGTTTACATCCGCCACATCTGACAGGCAAGGTGGCTTGTACGTGTCGGATGCAAACAACAATCTCGTCCAGAAATGGACGTATTCGGGCGGGAGTTATACTGCGACAACGATAGCCTCAGGTACCTTGAGCGGCCCTAGGCAAATCGCCGTCGACGGCAGTGGCAATGTATACATTGCTGACTTCAAAAACAACCGCATCGCGAAAGAAGCGTTTGCTGGTGGAAGCTACACGGAAACAACTCTGAACACAATATCTTTGATAAGCCCGGTCGGAGTAGCTGTCGACGGCGCCGGCAACGTGTACATCGTGGACTATGGCAATAACAGAATAGTCTTGGAGACTCCAGTCGGAAGCGGTTATAACGAAACAGTATTAGCGATAAGCGGGCTGAATGGGCCCAATCGCATCGCGGTTGACGCAAGCGGCAATCTCTACATCGCCGACTCGGGCAATAACCGCATCGTGCAGGAAATCGTCTCGGGGGGCGTGTACACCCAAGGAGCAGTGTTTTCCTCATTCCAGGGCAAGTCTTTTGCAAACCCTCGTGGTGTGGCGGTGGACGCGTTTGGGAACATTTACATTGTCGACAGCAACAACAGTCGTGTTGTGGAAGAAGTGTTCACGGGCGGCGGCTTCACGGCCCGGGCAGTGGCAACCGGCTCGACACTCAATAATCCTTATTCGGTTGGGATAGACGGCAGCGGAAATGTCTACATCGCGGATTACGGCAATACCCGTGTTCTCAAGGAAGACATGTCCGACCCCCCCGGTATCACATTTCCACAAACATCCGTTGGTGCCACCAGTAGCGCGCAAACCCTAGCTCTGCAGAATATCGGAAATGCTCCTCTAACCTTTCCTGCACCGTCGTCAGGCAACAATCCAGCGATTTCAGCGAACTTCTCTGTAGATGGATCCGTCGCGAATGCCTGTCCGCAAACGTCAGCTGGGCAGGCAGCAGGTGCCCCGCTCGCATCGGGAAGCAGCTGCGTCCTGGCGGTCCGCTTTGCGCCTACGGCTGTGACAAACTATTCGGGGAACCTGGTGATCAGCGACACAAACCTGAACGCTTCAGGAGCGCTACAGTCGTTCTCGCTAACCGGCAGCGGAACAGCAGCCGCTACCGGCTTGGTACTAGCCGCGCCTGCAAGTGCGACCTATGGAAACGCGGTACAAGTCACGGCATCGGTTACAAATCAGGCGACGCAGGGGACGGTAAGTGGAGGCAGCGTCGCCTTTTCAGATCAGAACGGAAGCTTTGGCTCGCAAAGCGTGCAGAGTGGTAAGGCGGTACGTTCGTATCTCGCGTCGGCGATCGGGGCTTTTACACTCACGGGTGCCTTTACCCCGCCGGACAACACTTTAAACGCGAGCTCTGGCCAGACCACAATTCAGATTACAGCGGCTCCGCTCAACGTGACGGCGAACAACGCATCGCGGACCTACGGGGCGGCGAACCCGAGCTTCGCAGGGGCGGTAACAGGGGCGGTAAACGGGGACACGTTTACGGAGTCGTTCGCGACCCCGGCAACGGCTTCGTCCGCGGTAGGGAGCTATGCAATCACCCCGACGGCTTCGGGGACGAACATCGGGAACTACACGGTGACCCCGACCGACGGGACCCTGACGGTGGGCCCGGCGGCCTTGGGCGTGACGGCGAACAACGCATCGCGGACCTACGGGGCGGCGAACCCGAGCTTCGCAGGGGCGGAGGGGCGGTAACAGGGGCGGTAAACGGGGACACGTTTACGGAGTCGTTCGCGACCCCGGCGACGGCTTCGTCCGCGGTAGGGAGCTATGCGATCACCCCGACAGCTTCGGGCGCGAACATCGGGAACTACACGGTGACCCCGACCGACGGAACCCTGACGGTGGCTCCGGCGGCCTTGGGCGTGACGGCGAGCAACGCATCGCGGACCTACGGGGCTGCGAACCCGAGCTTCGCAGGGGCGGTAACAGGGGCGGTAAACGGGGACACGTTTACGGAGTCGTTCGCGACCCCGGCAACGGCTTCGTCCGCGATAGGGAGCTATGCAATCACCCCGACAGCTTCGGGCGCGAACATCGGGAACTACACGGTGACCCCGACCGACGGAACCCTGACGGTGGCTCCGGCGGCCTTGGGCGTGACGGCGAGCAACGCATCGCGGACCTACGGGGCGGCGAACCCGAGCTTCGCAGGGGCGGTAACAGGGGCGGTAAACGGGGACACGTTTACGGAGTCGTTCGCGACCCCGGCAACGGCTTCGTCCGCGATAGGGAGCTATGCAATCACCCCGACAGCTTCGGGCGCGAACATCGGGAACTACACGGTGACCCCGACCGACGGAACCCTGACGGTGGCTCCGGCCTCGCTGGCGGTAACGGCGAACAACGCATCGCGGACCTACGGGGCTGCGAACCCGAGCTTCGCAGGGGCGGTAACAGGGGCGGTAAACGGGGACACGTTTACGGAGTCGTTCGCGACCCCGGCGACGGCTTCGTCTGCGATAGGCAGCTACGCAATCACCCCCACGGCTTCGGGCGCGAACATCGGGAACTACACGGTGACCCCGACCGACGGAACCCTGACGGTGGCTCCGGCCTCGCTGGCGGTGAAGGCCAACGACGCCGGCCGGACCTACGGGGCTGCGAACCCGAGCTTCGCAGGGGCGGTGACAGGGGCGGTAAACGGGGACACGTTTACGGAGTCGTTCGCGACCCCGGCGACGGCTTCGTCGCGACCCCGGCGACGGCTTCGTCCGCGATAGGGAGCTATGCAATCACCCCGACAGCTTCGGGCGCGAACATCGGGAACTACACGGTGACCCCGACCGACGGGACCCTGACGGTGGCTCCGGCGGCCTTGGGCGTGACGGCGAGCAACGCATCGCGGACCTACGGGGCGGCGAACCCGAGCTTCGCAGGGGCGGTAACAGGGGCGGTAAACGGGGACACGTTTACGGAGTCGTTCGCGACCCCGGCAACGGCTTCGTCCGCGATAGGCAGCTACGCAATCACCCCCACGGCTTCGGGGACGAACATCGGGAACTACACGGTGACCCCGACCCACGGAACCCTGACGGTGGCTCCGGCGGCCTTGGGCGTGACGGCGAGCAACGCATCGCGGACCTACGGGGCGGCGAACCCGAGCTTCGCAGGGGCGGTAACAGGGGCGGTAAACGGGGACACGTTTACGGAGTCGTTCGCGACCCCGGCAACGGCTTCGTCCGCGGTAGGGAGCTATGCAATCACCCCGACGGCTTCGCTTTCGGGGACGAACATCGGGAACTACACGGTGACCCCGACCGACGGAACCCTGACGGTGGCTCCGGCCTCGCTGGCGGTGAAGGCCAACGACGCATCGCGGACCTACGGGGCGGCGAACCCGAGCTTCGCAGGGGCGGTGACAGGGGCGGTAAACGGGGACACGTTTACGGAGTCGTTCGCGACCCCGGCAACGGCTTCGTCCGCGGTAGGGAGCTATGCAATCACCCCGACGGCTTCGGGGACGAACATCGGGAACTACACGGTGACCCCGACCGACGGAACCCTGACGGTGGCTCCGGCCTCGCTGGCGGTAACGGCGAACAACGCATCGCGGACCTACGGGGCTGCGAACCCGAGCTTCGCAGGGGCGGTGACGGGGGCGGTAAACGGGGACACGTTTACGGAGTCGTTCGCGACCCCGGCAACGGCTTCGTCCGCGATAGGCAGCTACGCAATCACCCCCACGGCTTCGGGCGCGAACATCGGGAACTACACGGTGACCCCGACCGACGGAACCCTGACGGTGGCTCCGGCGGCCTTGGGCGTGACGGCGAGCAACGCATCGCGGACCTACGGGGCGGGCGAGTCGCAGGGGCGGTAACACGGCGACGGAGTCGTTCGCGACCCCGGCAACGGCTTCGTCCGCAACGCATCGCGGACCTACGGGGCGGCGAACCCGAGCTTCGCAGGGGCGGTAACAGGGGCGGTAAACGGGGACACGTTTACGGAGTCGTTCGCGACCCCGGCTGACGGCTTCGTGACGGCGAGCAACGCCGCGGACCTACCCGAGGCAGCTAGGGGCGGTAAACGGGGCAATCACCCCGACAGCTTCGGGCGCGAACATCGGGAACTACACGGTGACCCCGGCAACGGCTTCGTCCGCGATAGGCAGCTACGCAATCACCCCCACGGCTTCGGGCGCGAACATCGGGAACTACACGGTGACCCCGACCGACGGAACCCTGACGGTGGCTCCGGCGGCCTTGGGCGTGACGGCGAGCAACGCATCGCGGACCTACGGGGCGGCGAACCCGAGCTTCGCAGGGGCGGTAACAGGGGCGGTAAACGAGTCGTTCGCGACCCCGGCAACAATCACCCCGACGGAACCCTTCGCTGGCGGTAACGGCGAACAACGCATCGCGGACCTACGGGGCGGCGAACCCGAGCTTCGCAGGGGCGGTAACAGGGGCGGTAAACGGGGACACGTTTACGGAGTCGTTCGCGACCCCGGCGACGGCTTCGTCCGCGGTAGGGAGCTATGCGATCACCCCGACAGCTTCGGGCGCGAACATCGGGAACTACACGGTGACCCCGACCGACGGAACCCTGACGGTGGCTCCGGCGGCCTTGGGCGTGACGGCGAGCAACGCATCGCGGACCTACGGGGCTGCGAACCCGAGCTTCGCAGGGGCGGTAACAGGGGCGGTAAACGGGGACACGTTTACGGAGTCGTTCGCGACCCCGGCGACGGCTTCGTCCGCGATAGGGAGCTATGCAATCACCCCGACAGCTTCGGGCGCGAACATCGGGAACTACACGGTGACCCCGACCGACGGGACCCTGACGGTGGCTCCGGCGGCCTTGGGCGTGACGGCGAACAACGCATCGCGGACCTACGGGGCGGAGAACCCGAGCTTCGCAGGGGCGGTAACAGGGGCGGTAAACGGGGACACGTTTACGGAGTCGTTCGCGACCCCGGCGACGGCTTCGTCCGCGATAGGCAGCTACGCAATCACCCCGACAGCTTCGGGCGCGAACATCGGGAACTACACGGTGACCCCGACCGACGGAACCCTGACGGTGGCTCCGGCGGCCTTGGGCGTGACGGCGAACAACGCATCGCGGACCTACGGGGCTGCGAACCCGAGCTTCGCAGGGGCGGTAACAGGGGCGGTAAACGGGGACACGTTTACGGAGTCGTTCGCGACCCCGGCGACGGCTTCGTCCGCGATAGGCAGCTACGCAATCACCCCGACAGCTTCGGGGACGAACATCGGGAACTACACGCCCGTGCTGACGGCCGGTGTACTCACAGTCGATCCAGCTCCTCTAATCGCAACGGCCGCAAGCTTTACTCGAGCTTACGGAGCCGACAACCCCGTCTTCACGGGTACCCTGGAAGGCGTCCGGAACGGCGATGTCCTTTCGACACAGTTCACCACGCAAGCCGAAAGCACGACCGCGCCAGGCCAATATCCAGTCACGGTAGCGGTAACTGGGGATGCAATTCAAAACTACAATCTGACCCCGATTCCCGGTGTGCTTACCATCGCAAAGGCCGACACCACGATTGCGCTTGCGCAGCCGACTGCAGGCGCGAGCGGAGCACCCGTGCAGCTGCAAGCCGTCGTGAAGCCTAAAACGAGCGGTTCTCCAAGCGGTTCAGTACGCTTTTTCGACGGATCGAGACTTCTCGGTCTAGCCAGTCTGCAAAACGGCATAGCCGTTTTCGCTACGGCTCCCTCCCAAGTGCAAGCGTCGGCTTCGCTGCTCGCAGTTTACGAAGGCGACACCAACTTCCTTTCCAGCTCGTCCGCTGCTTTGCAGGTGCGGTTCGATGACAGCGCATTTTCAATCGCACCCGCGCCTGCCGCCGGCAGCGCTACCGGTGGGAGCGGTACAACGGCAAGTTTGCCGCTGCAAGTGAGCCCCGGCTCCTCAGGTGTGTACCCGGGCATTGTGACTTTTGCAGTGACAGGACTTCCCGTTGGGGCAACGGCGACGTTCTCACCGGCAATGCTGTCCGCGAACAGCGGTGCGCAGACCGTTGCACTGTCTGTGCAGATACCGAATGGAATCCCCGCGACGCTCAGCGTCCCTAACTCAAACGGCAGCAGCGGTTCGACAATCACCACCAGCTCGCTCCAGAAGTTCGAGCCCGCATTGGGGGGAGCGATGCTCGCGCTCCTTGTTTTTCCGCTGGCGAATGCGCGGCGTTTCCGCCAGGCCGGAAGGAGCATCGCGCTGACCCTCTTGCTCCTGGTTGGAGCCTGTCTCGGAAGCAGTGTCCTCACGGGTTGCGCTGGAGCTCCCCATAGCAGTGCAAGCAAGAACGGAACGGTCCAACAACCGGCGCAGGAGCGGACAAGCTACACACTCACGATCACAATGACCAGTGGAGGCCTGGTAAAAGCCACAACAGCAATCCTGACAGTGGGCGAGTAGCTTGGGGGTGCAACGGGCCGCTCATGACGAAGCGACCGAGAAAGCCGTCTCATTTCTTAACCGCGTCATCGAGCAGCAGGAGACCCGCTCAGAAACGGGTCTCCTACATAAGACTTCGGCCGTGCAGTGTATGCACTGATTCTCATCCCGGCGGCGAGCAGATTCCCTTGCCCTGCAGTCAGCGTCGCTTCTGGGGCACTCAGCCATGATGGAAGCGGGGGAAATTCGCGGGGCAGAGCCAAGGCTGGGAACTCTTTCTTCACCTGCTAGGATGATGTTTCATGGATCATGGTGAAGTACAAACCTTCCGAGCTATGTGTGAGCGTGCGGGTCTTGCCGTGACGCATCAGCGGCAGGTTATCTTCGACGTGCTTCGCTCCACCGAAGGCCACCCTTCCCCGGAGGATGTCTTTGCCCGGGTCAAGCAGGAAATCCCGTCAATCTCGCTTGCGACTGTTTATAAAAATCTTCACCTCTTCATCAATGCAGGCCTTTTCCAGCAGCTTTCTCTCCACCATGGCTCCATGCGCATGGAAACAAACCAGGCCAAGCACCACCATCTACTCTGCACGCGCTGCAAGTCCATCCAGGACATCGACCCAGAGACTCTTGGCATTTCTGAAGCGCCACGCCAGCTAGATGGCGGGTTCCTGATGGAGCGCTTTTCCATCGATGTTTTGGGAGTATGCAGCAGCTGCCAGCTCGAGCAGTGAAAGCCTGCCACACCTCCCTGACGCTATCGGGAACCTTTTCCGCACCCCGCGCGTACCATTGCCCATGAGCACGGGAGCATGCGCGGCGATGTCCCTCGGCCTTCGGAGAGTTCCCGATCTTAGGGTCCGGACCGCACCCATAAATAAATTGGTGCGCCCCCAAAGCGCGGAGTCTTCGTCAGACGCGTATTGGGCAGCCATTGTGGGCCGGTGTCTTCAAGGCGACGGGCCTGCCTGGGTAGAGCTCGTACGCGCACACCAGGCCCGGGTGTATGGGCTGTGTTATCGGTTTACCGGCTCGGCGCAGGACGCAGAAGACCTCACACAGGACCTGTTTCTAAAAGTGTTCGGACATTTGCGCGCGTTTGACCAAACACGCGGCTCGCTTGCCGTTTGGGTCATTACACTTACGCGCAACCTCCTGGTCGACCATTACCGGCGTTCCCGCCTCCAGCGGGCTTCAAGCTCAATGGAGGATTTTTGGCTTGACGAGGATGCGCCGTCGCTGCAGATCGAGGATGCCCGCCCCGGTCCATACGCCCATGCTTTGCAGCGCCATCTTGAACGCGAAGTGCAAGCGGCGCTCGCCCGAATTTCGCCGGAGCTGCGCGAAGCCGTCATCCTGCGCGATCTCCAGGATATGGACTACAAGGATATTGCTGTTGTGCTGGGCATTCCGCAGGGCACTGTAAAGTCGCGCATCTCGCGCGGACGGGCCGAGCTTGCGCGTCTGTTGTCCCGCCGAGCCGGAGAGGTGAGCTAGATGAAGAATAAAAGCAGAAACGCGGACCTGCAGCCCGAGCGCCACTGCCGCCGCTTTGAGTCTGCGGCCGCCGATCTCCACGATGGATTGCTCGCCTCGGATGAGGAAGCGCAGCTACGCGCACATGCCGGGCTCTGCGGCATCTGCGGCACCTTGCTGGAGGAAGCCGAGCGTGGCCGTGGTTGGGCTCGTTTGCTCCATGACGCCCCGCCGGAGCCGCCGGCGCTGCTGCTCGATCGCATCCTCGCGAGCACAAGCATGCAGCCAGAGCTCCCAAGCCGGCTCACTGCGAACGGAGGAGCGCTGGCGCTCCCGCATCCGGCGTACATACGTGGGCAGCGTGAAGCGCGTGCGCTGATGACGGCGACCATGGCATTGCTCTCGATCGCCCTCACGTGGTCGGTCAGCGGTCTCCGTCTTCACGATTTCCAACCCGTTCATGTGGAAGCATCCGCAACCCGGCAGTTCTTTGAAGCCAAAAAGCAGGCTGTCAGCTTTTACGACAACCTCCGTATCGTCCAAGAGATAAGGCAGGAGATTGAGCAGGACATCGAGGCGCAAGCCGGCCTTCTCCGAAAAGCAGCGGTGCCGCCCATGGAACCCAGTGCCCGCCGGGAGAACGCACCCGTGCCGGGCAGTGCAGGCCGCGCCACCACGCCGGAAAGGCTTGCACTATGACCTGCGCCGTCCATCCCGAACGCGCTGCCACTGCGTTTTGCCAGAACTGCGGCAAACCGCTGTGCCCCGAATGCACTCGGTCCGCAGACCGGCTTTTGCTTTGTGAGCCGTGCCTGCTCGCGCGCTATCCGCAGGCGGCCGCGGGTGGGTTCGCTTCAACGGTAGGCACCCACTCATCCGCCGCCTCCTATGCTTACGGTGCCAACCCGGAGTACACCTCCGTTCCATATGCCGCTGTTCCGTATGCCGCTGTGCCGGGCGCGGCCGGCCAGCAGTACCGGCCCCGTGGAGCCAGTCCCGTGATAGCTGGGCTGCTCGGCTTCATCCCCGGCGTGGGTGCCATGTACAACGGCCAGTTCGTCAAGGCTC
This sequence comes from Acidobacteriaceae bacterium, assembly GCA_965218545.1. Taxonomy (GTDB): domain Bacteria; phylum Acidobacteriota; class Terriglobia; order Terriglobales; family Acidobacteriaceae; genus EB88. Next base: position 165,766 of record CBDCLB010000006.1, read on the forward strand.
TTCTGCATGTCCTCATCTTTATCGTGCTCGTCGGTATCTCTCAACACTTCGATCTGGCGGGAATTTTGGTGGCAGCCTGGATCTTTTACCAGGTTTTCGACGCAGCCCAAACCGCCGCCGCCCGCCGCGATGGGCTGCCATTGCCGGACCCCTTCGGCATCCTCAACGTCAGCGCCCGCCTCGGCCCCCAGTCCGCCGCCAACGCACCTCCGTCCGGGTATACCGTTGCGCCACCGGCGATGGCGCAACCAGGGGCACCCAGGCAGGCCTACGATCCCGTCCCACCTCCGGCGCGGGGCGAGCCAGTCGGGGCGCTCGTGTTGATCGCCCTCGGCCTGCTCTTTCTCATGAATACGCTTGGTTTTTTCAACGGAGACTGGGTGGGCCGCTTCTGGCCCATTGCGCTCCTGCTCGTCGGCGTGTGGCTCCTGGTTCGCCGGGCCCATTCGCCCCACCCGGAGCCGCCCACGGCCGGAGGACGGCACAGCTCCTTTTCGAGAATGCCCGATCCGGCCCAAAGCAAGGCGCACAACCGGGAGGACCCGCGATGAACCCCCTGCTCCTTCGCCGAATCCGCGGCCCCGTCTTTCTGCTTTGCTTCGCGTTCACCGCCATTTTGTGGCAGTGGTACGGGTTTTCCTTTGCGCGGAGCTGGCCCCTGTATCTCATCGCCGCCGGGCTTCTGCGTTTGGGCGAGGCGTCCCTGCCTTGGGGTGCGGCGCTCCAGGCTCCCTACGGCGCCCCCCTTGTGCGCCGCGCCTCGGTTACGGGCGCGCTGGCAGAGCTCCTGGTCGGCGTTGTTGCGCTTCTGCTGACAACCGGCGCAATCCCGCTTGCCTCGTTTTGGCGTGTGTACGGCCGCTGGTGGCCCTTGCTGCTCATCCTGCTTGGGGTTTTTCTGCTCATCGAGCGCCTTTTTGACCGCAACGGAAGCCGCCGCTCTCCCGTGGGCGGGGGGTACCGGCGAACCCGGCGGGGTGGCCTGGTGCCGCTCGTGCTGTTTCTGGCGGTGCTCGGGCTTGCGGGCGACAGCACCCGCTTTTTCGGGTTCCACGGCTCGCCCTGGAACCTGGGCTGGAACTGGGATTTTGACGGGGAAACTCACGAGAACACAGTGACCCTGTCTCAGCCGATCGCTCGCGACGGTACGCTTACCGTCACAAACAGCCGCGGTGACGTGGAAATCGCGCCTTCAAGCGACGGGCGCATCCACGTAACCGCAGTGCAAGCAGTGCATGGGCCCGACCGCGGCAAGGAGCGCCTTTTTGCGGCCACCCGCCCCTCGCTCCAGGGAAACGGCACTGCGGCTACCTTGTCCGTGCCGGGCCGCAACGGGGTAGAGGTGAAGCTGGTCGTTCAGGTGCCCGCAACAGTCGCGTGTACCGTGCGCACCCACCATGGCGACATCGCCGTCTCCGGCCTCCAGCGCGCTCTTCTGGTCGAAGAAGACCATGGCGACGTCGCGCTGGACGGCATCGGCGGCCCCGTGCAGCTCCATATGGACCACGGCGACGTACGCGCCCGCAGTCTTGGTGCCGATCTCGCCATCGATGGCCGCGCAAACGACGTCACCCTGTCAGGCGTCCATGGGGCCGCTCGGCTTCAGGGCGAGTTCTTCGGTGCCACGGAGATCGAGGGGGCGGGCGGCCCGGTCAGCTTCCACTCCAACCGCACCGGGTTCGACTTACCGCGGCTGGGTGGTTCGCTTTCGCTGGATGGGGAAAATCTGCGGATTGATGGCGCGCCCGAAGGGCTGCGGCTTAAAACCCGCTCCAAGGAGCTCCAGGTCACCGCCCTGAGCGGCCCGGCTACGCTTGAAGACAGCAACAGCGACATGTTGGTTTCGCTCGCCGAACCGCTGGGCCCCGTTTCGCTCGCCGACAATACCGGTAACATTTCGCTCACCCTCCCCTCAGGCGCGAACTGCGCAATCGCGGGGTCGGCAGGTGAAAACGACGCGATCCAAACGGACTTCCCGCTCGCCCAGGCTACCGCGGGCGGCGTGCAGACGATCCATGGGCAGATCGGGGAGGGCGGCCCGCTTCTTGAGCTCAAGGCTGAACACGGCGACCTGACCCTCCGCCGGGGCGCGCCCACCGGGAAAACGCCGGAGCGCCGGCTCCGCAGCAAGGGCGAGCCGCCCGCCCCCGTAGCGCAATAGCTCCGCCCTCGGGAGCGCCCGCTCCATGCGGCTCAGCCGTTCCGCGGCGCGGGCAGCCCCCAACGGGAAGCCGCCACGGCCGCGATCTGCTCGACGACCTCAGGGAGGCTCAACTGGGTTGAATCGATGAGCAGCGCGTCTGCGGCGGGCCGCAGGGGGCTTTCGGTCCGGGTGCTGTCCCGCTGGTCGCGTGTGCGGATAGCGGCCAGCACCTCCGCTTCGTCGCGCCCAGCGCCGGCACCGCCCTGGGCCAACCGCCGCCCGGTCCGCGCTTCCGGCGAGGCAAACAAAAAAATCTTGACGCTCGCGTCCGGGAACACGACTGTGCCAATGTCCCGGCCTTCCATCACCACGCCCTCGATCCCCTCCGGCAGCTGCATGCCGAGCTGCCGCTGCAGTCCGACCAGCCACGTCCGTACGGGGGCATGAATGCTGACCAGGGAAGCAGCCGCGGTAACCTCCGGGGTGCGCAGCCGGGAAGCCACGTCCACCCCGTCGAGCAGGACCCGGTTGCCGCCCGCCCCCGGGGCGAGCTCAATGGTGGTTTCCCCGGTCAAACGACGGAGCGCGTCCGGATCGTCTAGAGCGACTCCGGCCTCCAGTGCCTTGAAAGCAAACGCCCGGTACATCGCGCCCGTTTCAATGTTCAGAAGCCGGAATTGCTCGGCCATGCGGGCGGCCACGGTGCTTTTTCCCGCGCCGGCGGGGCCATCGATGGCCAGGATGCGATTGGCCGCGCCGCCCTTGGGGGGAGAACCGGAGGAGATGCGGCTCATCCGGCGCTGCCGTCCCGCTTCGGCCCTTTGCCGCCGGGTTTCCCCCCGCGCTTGGCCGGAGGAGCAAAGCCGCCGCGGCTTGCTTTGGAGCCCGGACGCCCGGGTTTGGCAACGCCGGGACGGGGTTTACCGGTCGAGGTGAACGGGGCCGTGCGCGGGCGCTTGCCGCCGGGCCGTGCCGCGGGCCCTGCGCCGCGCCGCGCTTCCGGCTCGCCGCTTTCCGGCGCAAAGGAGCGGGGGCGCCCCACGCCCGGCACTCCTTCGCGACGCGGGGAACCGCTTGCCTTGAACCCGCCCGGACGGGGCGGTCGCCCCGCACCCTCGCCTCCGCGGAAGGGTTTGCCCGGGCCGCGCTCGCCTCCATCTCCTCGAAAGGAGGGGCGCCCGCCTTCCACGTTGCGGCCTGCTCCAAAGGGCCGGCGCTCGCCTTCTGTTCCGCCCGGGCGGGGCGAGCTCCGCAGGAAACCGCTGCCGGTGTTTGCGCCTCGCGCCTGCGCGGGACGGTCCGGATCGCGGTCCTGATTGCGGTCTGGGTTGCGATCCTGAGTGCGATCCGGAAAGGTCTTACGCGTTTCCCAAGGCTTGCGCGCCTGTCCCTGGCCGCCCTCAAAGGGCCGCTTCTTCCACCCGGCCTGCTCCCCGCCCCTGTTTTCCGGCCCCGCCCCGCCATCCCGGCGCTCGCCGAAAGCTTTTCGTTCCCCGCCCGTGCGCGGTCCGGAGGCTCGGAAACCGCCCTTGCCCCCAGCCTGCTCGCCGGCTGCCGGCCTACCCGCCGTTCTATCGAACGGCGCAAACGGCTTGCGCCCCTCCGTAGGAGTGCGCTCCCCGCCGCGGTTAGGAGCTTTGCCGAAGGGCCGAGGCGTGACTCCCCCACCCGGGCGAGCTCCACCCGGCCTGCTTGAGCCCGGACCGAAGCTCCTCCGCTCCCCGGATGCCGCGAACGGTTTGCGGTCGCTTCCCGTCCGGGATGCACCCGGCGCGCTTTTCTCGAAGTTCCGGGCTCCCCCTGCGCCCTGTTCCGGGGTGCTCCGCTTCTTGAAGGCCGGGCGGTCCTCCTTCCACGGCTCGCGGGCGAAAAAGGGCTTGGGGGCGCCGCTCTCCGGCTTGGAAGGCTTTCTTGGCGCTTCCCTCCCGTAGCCCGCGCGCGGGTCCGCCCCTCCCCGGCGCGCCACAAAGCGTTTGCGGCCTTCCCCCGGACCGCCGGCGGTTTCGCCTTCTTCCATCGCTTCAATCCTGAACCGCTGCCCCCCTTCGCCCTCCACAACCACATCCTGCACCGCGGCCGCGGCGGGCGGTGGAGCGAGCATCTCCGGCGCAGCGACCCGCCGCGTTTCACCTTCTTCCAGAAACGGAGGGAGGCTTCCTTCCACAAAAAAGTGCTCGCGGGCCCCCAAGGAGCGAACCCCAAGCTGCCGGGTGGCCAGGAGGCCGCGTACGGCTTCGCGCACCCGCGAGCGGGACGCCAAGGGCCCGAGAAAGGCTTCCATCTCCTCGCCCGTAGCCGCGATCGCGGCACGGAGATACAACGACACCAGCGCCGACACCGCCTGTGCCTGGCCCATCGCAGCCCCCGCGCGCATTGCTTCCGCGTGCCTGGCCTCCAGCAGCTGCCATTGGGCCGGTTCCCCTTCCCGGTACACGGGCTCGACGCGCAGCTCGCCCCACAGCTCCCCGAGCGCGCGGAGGATGGCGGACCCGGTCAGCTGGCGGCCGAGCTCGTGCTGGATGTCGTTTGCGGCGCGCGGACCGGAGCGCCCAAGCAGCTTCCAAACCTCCGCGGCCAAGGGCGAGCCCTTGCCGCGCGGGCCGCGCCCCCATTCCCGGTCGCCCCGGAGCGCAAACACAAACGCGAGCGCTTCCCCGCCGGCGAGGGTATCGGGCTGCTCCCCCGCGAGTGACGGGCTGGGGAGCAGCAGCAGCGGCACGGCATCGCCCGCGCCTGCGAGCCGCCGCACAAAGCGCATCCCTTGCTCGAGCGCGCCGGGGCCGGGCGCGGGGTCTGCCGCTCCGGCGAGCGCCTCGACCAGCGAAGGCGCGGGGGCCGGGATCTGTTGGGGGCGGGGGAACAGGAGGGCGAGGCCGGTTTCGCGCAGCCATTGGGCGGCATCGTCGGCCGTCAGCAGCGCGTGGCCGTCCTGCCGCCAGGCCGCGAGGCGGGCGTGTTGAAGCTGTTCTAGGGTCACGGGGAACCTTGTGTTTCGAAGTTTGCCGGGGTTTCCCCCAGGCGGCGCGCGCCTGGGGGGGCGCTTGGGTGGAAAAAGATAGAAGGAGGCGCTAATGGCGGTGAAACGCGCGCTCAATATCCTTCCAAGCATACCGCAAGGCGATCGGCCGGCCGTGGGGGCAGCTGGTCGGGTGCTCGGTCCGCGCGAGCTCCCGGAGCAGCCAGCCCATCCGCTCCCCGTCGAGCGGGGTGTTGACCTTGATCGCGGCATGGCAGGCAAGGGAAGCCGCGACCCGGGCGCGAAATCCTTGGAGATCGTCCCCTTGTTCGAGCGCGTCCCCGGCCGCGTCCAGCACCTCTGTGAGCATGCGCTCGAGCTCCCGGCCTTCGAGCCCCATCGGCGCGGCCTTGATCGCGATCGTGCGGGGCCCAAACGGCTCGGCCTCAAAGCCGTTCCGCTCAAGCTCGCGCGCGACGGCAGGAAAGCGGGCCATCTGCTCCGGCAGCAGGTCGACGAGCAGGGGCATGAGCAGCCTTTGGCGCTGGACCCCTTCGACCGCGCGCTCGCGGAGGATTTTTTCAAACAGGATGCGCTCGTGCGCGACGTGCTGGTCGATGATCCACAGCCCGTCCTCGCCCGTGGCGAGGATAAAGGAGGCCCGGAGCTGGCCGAGCGGGGTAAGCGCGGCGAGCGCGTGGAGGTTCCCATCACCTCCCCCTTGCTCCAGGAGGCCGCCGGCGGGGGCGGGGGAGGGAAGGGCGGATCCCGGCGCAGATTCCAGAGCTGTTCCCAATGCCATTGCCAAGGCCGGCCCCGGTTCCCTTCCCGGTGCTCGCCCCGCGCCGGCTGCCGGAGGGATCCCGGACGCTGCGGAATCGTGGAGGGGGGTTCCAGGAAAATCGTGAGAAAGGTCGTGCGGAAGATCTTGTGGAAGCGCGGGCTGGCCGGGCGCAAGCGGCAGCCTTCCCGGCTCGGGCCGCCCGGCGGGCGCGGCGAGGGTCCAGGGGGCGGCCGCGGCATCGCTGTCTGTGAAGCCGTCCGCGCCCCCTTCCGTGTGGAGGTACTCCGCCGGGGGCGTGTCGCCCGCGAGCAGCTGCATATCCCCGGTCGCGAGGGCTTCCCGGGCGTTGGGGCTGGTTGTGATCGCGGCGGGAAAGGAAGCCGCGGGCCGCTCCTTGATCAGCGTGTACCGAACCGTGTCCCGCAGAAAATCGTGCACCAGCGTGGGCTGCCGGAAGCGGACTTCAGTCTTGGAAGGGTGGACGTTGACGTCCACCTCCGCCGGCGGCATCTCGAGAAACAAGAGCGCCACCGGGTGGGAGGTGGGCGGCAGGACGTTGCGGTAGGCTTCCCCGAGCGCGTGCAGGAGCAGCCGATCCCGGATCAGCCGCCCGTTCACAAACAGGTAGATCGAGTTCCGGTTGAGTTTTTGGAGCTCGGGCTTTGAAGAAAAGCCGGAAACCCGCAGGTGCCCCGGCGCGGGCGGCGTCCAGTCCGCGTCCCGGCGCCAGGGCGGGGGTTCGGGAAGCCCGCCGTGGTCAAAAGGCCGCTCCGCCGCCACCGGGAGCAGCAGGGCAAGCGTGTCCGCGCCGAAGATCTGGTACACCCGCTCGCCCGGGTCCGCCACCGGCGGCGCGTGGACGAGCGTGCCCGCGCTCCCCAGGAGCTCGAAGTGCACCTGCGGATGGGCAAGCGCGTAGTGTGTCACGAGCGCGGCCACATGCGCGGTTTCCGTCTGCTCGGACTTCAGGAATTTGCGCCGCGCCGGGGTATTGAAAAACAGGTCCCCCACCGCGATCGACGCGCCCGGCGGGCCGCCCGCTTCTTCAACGCGCGCGAGCCGTCCGCCGTGGATCTCGATCCGGGTGCCCGCCGCCTCGTCCGCGGCGCGGGTGTGGAGTTCCAGCCGCGACACGGACGCGATGGACGGGAGCGCTTCGCCGCGGAACCCGAGCGTCGCAATCCGGAGCAGGTCGTCGGAGGAGCGGAGCTTCGAGGTCGCGTGCCGCTCAAAGGCAAGCAGCGCGTCGTCGCGGCCCATCCCATGCCCATTGTCCGTAACCCGGATGAGCTTGCGGCCGCCGCCTTCAATCTCGACCCGGATGCGCCCGGCCCCGGCGTCGAGCGCGTTTTCGACCAGCTCCTTGACCACGGACGCCGGGCGGTCCACGACCTCGCCCGCCGCAATCTGGTTGGCGACCTGATCGGTCAGAATGCGGATGCGTCCCATACCTCCCCAGCTTACCGCGTCGCTCCCCCGCCCCGAACACCGCCCTCCCCCCTTGTCCCGGATCGGAACAGCCCAGTTTTGCGCGGGGGTCACACCCCGGGTGCCCCTCCTTCCGTCCCGGACTCCTCGCGAAGGCAGGGGTCAAGCAGAAACGCCCGGAACAAGGCCCCGTTGCCCGCGGGCGGGGGTCCCGCAGGGTAGGCCAGCGCAAACTCCCGGCCGAGCGCGAGTCCGGGAACCCGCGCGCGCCGAAGGGTGCCCAGCGCCAAGCGGTTCCCCGCCGCCCAGCGCGAGGCAAACGCGGCCCCCAGGCCTGCTTCCACCCCCGTGAGCAGCCCTTCGGTTGAGTCGAACTCCATCCGGACCCGCAGCTCCCGGAGCTTGATCCCGGCGGCGGCGAGCGCTTGTTCCACAATTCGCCGCGAGCCCGAGCCGAACTCGCGGAACAGCAGGGGCTCCCCGGCGAGCGCGGGGAGCGGCACTTCTTTCCCGGCCCACGGGTGGCCCGCGGGCACAAGCAGCGCCATCTCGTCTCGAAAAAACGGCTCGACCTGGACGTCGGTGCGCCGTGGGGGGCCCTCGATGAGCCCGAGTGCCGCTTCCCGCGCGACCACCGCTTGGAGCACGCCGTCGGTGTTGCCGCCGCGCACCGATACCGCTATCCGGGGGTGTTCCCGGAGAAAGCCGGCGATCCAGCGGGGCAGCAGGTATTGCCCGATCGTTTGCGAAGCCGCAAGCGTGAGCTCGCCCGCGCCCGCCCTCCCGCCCGCCGCGGCGGCCACGGCTGCGGCGGCTTCTTCCCCCAGGACCCGGAGCCGTTCGGCAAACGGGAGCAGCGCCGCGCCCGCCGCCGTGAGCTGGATGCGCCCGCCGCCGCGGTCAAACAAGGCGGCGCCCAGCTCGTCCTCGAGCGCCCGGATCTGTTGCGTGACGGCAGGCTGCGTGAGCAGAAGCTCTTCCCCCGCCCGGCTGAAGCTGAGGCGCCCGGCCGCGGAACGGAACACGCGCAGCCGGAAGTTTTCAAGCATCGGGCAGCTCCCCTTCGAGTGTAGAGCAGCGGGCTCATGCGATGGACAGCAAGCGGAAATGCGCCCACCGTGCAGCGGCGATCGCACGGTTCACGCGTACTGCGAAGCGACGGATGCTTAGCTTCCAAAGCTCTCTCACCCGATTGAAAGTGCCACGTAGCAAGAGCGGCTTTCAGGCTGGGCGTCACCCGGGCTTGCGGGTTTATGAGGCCGCTTGTCGCCCACCAAACGCCGGCGCCTTTCGGCTTAAGAAAACTGAAGCTCCGCGGCGCGAGAACGGGTGGGCACGGACCGGCGGCTTACCGGCCTGGGCCGTTATCGAGGCCTGGAACCTCGTGACCCTGCTCGACAAGAGCGTGCGCCAGGCTCAATCCGATACCACCCGCGATGTCAGGGATCAGATACCGCGCCGTCTTTGTGGGCTTGATCGGATGTGAGCGCAGGGCTAGAATGAAGGACACCCGCAAATGAGTTGAGCGGGAGAGCTCAGGCTCTGCCGCGCGGATGGCGGACAAGTTCCTTTCAGGCGAGACCGGCTCAAGGTAAGAGCAGTCTCGCAAAGCTTCCTCGCAAGGGGAAAGTAACGCTCGTGAAAAGACAGACTTTCTTTCACGTCTTCGGACGCGGGTTCGACTCCCGCCGGGTCCACCAGAGCGCTTTATCGGTTGAACGGAAGCGCTGTGGTGGGCCCGTCACGGTTTCGACGGGGATGGAGAAGGGAAAGCTGACGGGCCGGGTGGTGTGGCCTCCGTTACCGGACACACAGACGAGACATGCCAACAAGGCTGTTGTCGCCAGCAAGGCCAATGTTGTGAGCTTCCCGACCAAGTCGGTGGCCCCAGCATTCGCGCTTGCTGCCTAGTCTTCACCGACTAGACCAAGTCAGGGAGTACTTGGTTCCTCAACCTCCCCAACCCGGTGAAGCCGGGGAAAAGATCAAATCAACGCGAGCCGAGCGGGAAGTCTCCTCCCTGCTTCAAGCCCCGAATCTTCGCAGGCGCAAAGAGTGTTTGTACCCGGAGGAAGGGTGGCTTGGGTGGCCGGAAAAAGATGGACGGGAATGCGATACAGGGCTGCTGCGACGCGCGACCTGTGAATCAAAAGTGGATCTTTGTGTCCAAGATGACGCTGCTGATCGTCACTAAAAAAAGCCTTCCGTAACGGAGGGCTTTTTCGTTAAATCGCAACCGCATCCCTGCTTCCCTTGCTGAACCGCTGCGAAGCATGGAAATGATTGGTGGACCTGATCGGGATCGAACCGATGACCTCTTCCATGCCATGGAAGCGCGCTCCCAGCTGCGCCACAGGCCCACTCAGGGGAGGGGCAGGCTTTATTGTGCCCTCCCCGGGCCTCTGCGTCAACCGGACCGTTCCCGGATATAGCTTTCGATCGCGGCGTCGAGCTTGCCTTGAGCCCCGAGAATGAAATCGATCGCGTCCCGTGCCGCGCCGTGGCCGCCCTTGGACTGCGTGACCCAATGCGCGGCGGCGCGCACCTGCGGGCGGGCGTCGGCTACCGCCATGGCTAGCCCGCAGGCGCGCAGAACCGGCAGATCAATCACGTCGTCCCCCAGGTAGGCGACCTCCTCCAGCGTGAGCGCTTCGGCGTCGAGCATCTCCCGCACGGCCCCCATCTTGTGGGCGCAGCCCTGGTAAACGTAGCGCAGGCGCATGTCCCGCGCACGCAGCGCGACCGCCTCCGAGATGCGCTTGGTGATGATGGCGCACTCGATCCCCGCCAGCCGTGCAAGTGACACGCCCGAGCCGTCGTGCGCATGAAAACCTTTCGCTTCGAGCATCGTCGCCGAATGCATCGCGTAGCCGCCCCGGCCCTCCATGGCGGCCGCGTGTTCGCCGGTCGTGCGCTCGGCGTTTGCCGGGGCGGGAAACAGCCAGATGCCGCCGTCCGTGAGCACCCCGTCTACGTCGAAAATGATGAGCCGGATGCGCCGGGCGCGCTCCTCCGCGGGAAGGGATTCGTGCATGGAAACGATTGTAGGCGAAGGGCGAACAGCGGGGAAAAGCGCCGGGTACAATCGGGACCATGCTTCCGCTTCCCGCCATGGATACATCGGCGCTCCGCTGGGCGCACCCGGTTGTGCGGGAGTGGTTCACTACGCGCTTCGGCTCGCCCACTGAGCCGCAAGTGGAGGGCTGGCCGCACATCCTCGCCGGGCGCACGACGCTTATCTCCGCGCCCACCGGCTCCGGGAAAACACTCGCCGCCTTTTTGGTCGCCATCGACGGGCTTTTGCGGAAAGCGATCGCGGGAGAGCTGGGCGAAGCGACGGAGATCGTGTATGTATCGCCGCTCAAGGCGCTTTCCAACGACGTGCAGAAAAACCTGGATGGCCCCTTGCGCGAAATCCAGGCGCTTGCGCTTGAGCGCGGCTTCTTATGCCCGGAGATTCGGACCGCGGTCCGCACGGGCGACACGCTGCCGAAGGAGCGCGCCGCCATGTTGCGTCGGCCGCCGCATATTCTCGTCACCACGCCTGAGTCGCTCTACATCCTGCTCACCTCTGAGCGGAGTCGGCGCAATCTCGCAGGCGTGCGCACGGTCATCGTGGATGAAATCCACGCGGTCGCCGACGACAAACGCGGCGCGCACCTCGCGCTCTCGCTCGAGCGCCTGGACGCCCTCGTGCCCAGCGGCAAAGCTCCGCAGCGCATCGGGCTCTCGGCGACGCAGAACCCTATCTCGCTTGTTGCCGCGTTCCTCGCGGGTGCGGGCCTCGCGGCCGAGGTCGTCGCAGTGGGCAGCCGCCGCATGCTCGATCTCGCCATCGAGATCCCGGATGAGGAGCTGAGCTCGATCGCCACGCGCGGTATTTGGGAGTCCATTCACACCCGCCTCGCCGAGCTCGCGCGCGAGCACCGCTCCACGCTGGTGTTCGTGAACACCCGCGCCATGGCGGAGCGGCTCGCCTTCCAGCTCGGCGAGCGTTTGGGCGCGGAAAACGTCGCCGCCCACCATGGGTCTTTATCGCGCAAACTCAGGCTCGAAGCCGAGCGCAAGCTCAAGGCGGGCGAGATCCGCTGCCTGGTCGCGACCGCCTCGCTCGAGCTCGGCATCGACATCGGCGCCATCGACCTGGTAGCCCAAATCAACTCGCCCCGCGCCATAGCCCCCGCCATGCAGCGAGTGGGCCGCGCCGGGCACTGGCGCGGGGCCACGCCCAAGGGCCGCTTTTTCGTGACCACGCGCGACGATCTCCTGGAAACCGCCGCGTTGATTCAAGCCATGCGCGCGGGCGTGCTCGACCGGCTTGAAATTCCGCCCGAGCCGCTCGACGTGCTCATGCAGCAGATCGTGGCGGCCTGCGCAGCGCAGCCGCCGGACGACCCCTGGCAGGAAGACGCGCTCTACCAAACAGTGTGCCGCGCCTACCCCTACCGCAATCTCGCGCGCGCAACCTTCGACGAACTGCTCCAGCTTCTGAGCGAGGGCATTGTGAGCGCGCGCGGCACATGGGGCGCGTGGCTGCTGCGCGACCGCGTCCACGGCGTCCTTCACCCCCGGCGCGGCGCGCGCCTGGCCGCGGTCTCGAACGGCGGGACCATCCCCGACACCGCGATCTTCCAGGTCATCGCGCAGCCTGAGGGCGTGCCCATCGCCACGCTCGACGAGCACTTCGCCATCGACTCCTCGCCCGGCGACGTCATCCAGCTCGGCAACACGAGCTGGCGCATCACCCTCGTCGAGAGCGCGGGCCGCATCCTGGTCGAGGACGCCGGGGGCCAGCCGCCCTCCATCCCATTCTGGGGCGGCGAGGCCCCGCAGCGCACCGCAGAGCTTTCCGCGTTTGTCTCAGCCCTGCGCGACGAGATCAGCCGCCGCACCCCCGACGTCCAGCCCGGGTACATCTCGCAGACGCACCCGCAGGTCGCCGCCACCGTGGCCTGGCTGCGCGAGGAGTGCTGCCTGCCCGACGCCGGAGCCGAGCAGCTCATCGGTTACGTCGTGGCCGGGCGGGTCGTGCTGGGCGCGGTGCCCACCCTTACCACCGTCATCGCCGAGCGCTTCTTCGACGAGGGCGGCGGCATGCAGCTCATCCTCCACGCCCCCTTCGGCGGCCGCATCAACAAGGCCTGGGGTCTCGCTCTGCGCAAGCGCTTCTGCCGGGGCTTCAACTTCGAGCTCCAGGCCGCGGCTACCGATAACGGCCTGAATATCTCGCTCGCCGAGCAGCACTCCTTCCCGCTTTCCGACGTCTTCCAGTTCCTCACCGAGCACACCGTCGGCGAGCTGCTCCAGCAGGCCTCGCTTACCTCACCGCTCTTCAAATCGCGCTGGCGCTGGGCTGCCTGTCGATCGCTGCAACTGCTGCGCTTTCAAAAGGGCAAAAAAGTCGCCCCGCAGGTGCTCCGCACGCGCTCCGACGATCTGCTTGCGAACGTCTTCCCGCAGGTCGCCGCGTGCCAGGAAAACATCGAGGGCGACATTGAGGTGCCCGACCACCCGCTGGTGCGCGAGGTGATGCGGGACACGCTGCAGGAAGCGATGGACCTTGAAGGCTTGACGGAAGTCCTCCGCGCCATCGACACGGGCCGGATCCGCTGCCTCGCGGTCGACACGACCACGCCTTCGCAGTTCGCGCACGAGCTGCTCAATGCCGCCCCCTACAGCTTTCTCGACGATGCCGATCTCGAAGAGCGCCGTGCCCGCGCGGTCTCCCTGCGCCGGTCGGTACCCGATTCCGTGCTGGGCGAGGCTGGCCGCCTGTCGCCCGAAGCCATCGCCGAGGTGCGCGCGCAGCAGTGGCCCGATATTCGCGACGAACACGAACTGCATGACCAGCTCCAGCAGCTCACACTCGCGCCGGAGGCCGCCCTGCTGGAGCACGCGGGCCCGATGGCGGAGACTTGGCGGCAGCTATTTGCGCGGCTTACTGCTGCCCGCCGCGCGACGGCTGCGGTCGCGGAAGGCAAGCGCTATTGGGTCACGGCGGAGCGGTTGGCGCAGGCGCGCACGCTGCTGCCGGAGCTGCTGCCGGAGCAGGCGCTTCCTGTTATCTCCGCGCCGGATGAGCCCGCGGATGCGGTCCTGCGCCGCGCCCTCCAGGGCTGGATGTGCCTGCTCGGCCCCGCGACCGCCCACTCCCTCGCCGCCCTGCTGGGCGTTGCTGCGCCCGAGATCTGGAAACAGCTTTTGCAGCTGGAGGTCGCGGGTACGCTCATGCGCGGCGTGTTTGAAGGCGACGCGTCTTCGCCCCGTGAGGTCGACAATGCGTCGTCGCTCCAAAGGAGCGACCTGAATGTAGAGTGGTGTGACCGCCGCCTCCTGCAGCGCATCCACAAGCGCACCCTCGGCGCCCTCCGCAAGCAGGTCGAGCCCGCCACCCCGGCGGTCTACATGCAATGGCTGCTCGGCTGGCAGCACACCGCCCCGCAAACGCAGTTGACCGGCGAAGAAGGCCTGCTCGAAGCCCTCCGCAAGCTCGAAGGGTTTGAGGCCCCGGCCATTGAGTGGGAGCGCACCATCCTGCCTGCGCGCGTCGCCGGCTACGACCCGCGATGGCTTGACGCCCTGTGCATGGCGGGCGTGGCCGGCTGGGGCCGTTTGTCGCCCCACCCGGCCTTTTACGCGGCCGAAACCGGCGGCCCGCGCCGCGTGATCCCCACCAGCATGGCCCCGATCACGTTTTTTCTGCGCGAAGAAGCTCTCTGGCTCGATGCCTGCCTCGCTGCGGACCGCGTTCCCGAGGCCAACCTGCCCTGCTGCCTATCCGAGCTTGCCTTGCGCGTTCGCGGCTGCCTTGCGCAGCGCGGAGCCATGTTTGCCGCCGACCTCCTCCGCGCTTTCGCCGTGCCCGCCCCCGAGCTCGACCGCGCTCTTTGGGAGCTGGTTGCCGCGGGCCTGCTCACCGCGGACGGCTTCGACTCTCTACGCCTGCTCATCGACCCGCGCCGCAAACCCGTTCTGCCCTCGGGCGCGAAGCGGGCCGCCCGCCAGGCCACCGGCCGCTGGAGCCTGCTCGCGCCCGAGCCTGAACAACCCTGGCGCGAGCCCGAGACTCCCGGCGCGCAAGCCGAACGCCGCGAGGCCGAACTCGCTTCCGCTTGCACCATGCTTCTGCGACGCTATGGCGTCCTCTTCCGCGACGTGCTGGAACGCGAAGCCAACATCCCCAAATGGCGTGAGCTCGTGCCCATGCTGCGTCGCATGGAAGCCCGCGGCGAAGTGCGCGGCGGCCGCTTCCTGTCCGGCTTCCCCGGCGAGCAGTTCGCGCTGCCTGAAGCGCTCGCAAGCCTGCGCGAAGCGCGCCGCGCCGGTTTGCGCCTCGATCTCGAAGTCACGGTCGCCGCCGCCGACCCGCTCAACCTCGTCGGCATCGTCGTCCCCGGCGAGCGCGTCCCCGCCGTCGCCGGCCGCTCGCTCACCTGGACCCACGCGCTCCTCAGCACTCCGGCAGCGCGAACGCTCGAAAGCACCCCGGCTGCTGTGCAGCAAACCGGCTTCCCCCTGGAGCTCCGCGCATGACCGAACCGCAGCCCGACGAGCTTGTGGAGGGCAGAGACTTCTACATGGACGGCGAGTTCCTCGTCTTTACCGCCGAGTACCATCGCAAGCGCGGCTACTGCTGCGGGTCCGGCTGCCGCCATTGCCCGTATGGGGATGACCTAGCAGTGCCGCCGATACCGTCATAATTAAGTAAGGCGAACCTTGCGCCTTTCAGATTCGAGAGTTGGTCGTAGTAGTTCGATGGGCAGGGCCTCGACCAGAACATTTGTAAAGATACGTCGCATTGGTTCGTGAACAAAACAGAAGCTGCGGTACTCGTCACCTCGATGGCGACCCACTATAAAGCTGAAGGCGATACCTGGAATGTAGAAGGAGTACACATGAGCGAGCTCAGTCTTTGTGGTGCACACAGTGAAAGATATACGGGCATATTCTGAATCGCGAATGCAAATAAGTAACGAAGCGTTTGCCGGAAAACCGGAGTTGCCAAGAAGATAATCTCTAAATGCTTGATCGTAAGGTCCGAGCTTTACCTGCTGTGGACCGCTGCGGTCAAACTGAGCGCGCCATAGTATGGAAGCAGCATAGTATTCAAGCTTTTCGTGTTTAATCGACAATGTATCAGCTGTTTCATAGAAAGACCCTTTGTGGTTCTTGAATGCAGGGATGGTTCCAAGTGCATCTTTTAACGGGAAGCTGCCGTCGCTCTGTAGACAATTGTTTGCAACCCAGTGCTCTCCATTTTTGGAAAAGCGATCGTTCTCGCATTCTTTACACAGCAAACGCTGTGTATGTTGCCGTGAAGTCTGTTGCGCTCTCCTCTGAGTGACAATGAAAGGGTTCGGATTGCTAAGGACGCGTCACCTCGTAGCCGCTTATAGACAAAAGCAGGAAAGCCGGTATGAGATTCTACGATGTCCGTTGTGTTGCGACACAGCTCACATGTTCCGATCATTGTCATTGAGATGTGCTCGATAGAATTGCGGATTTGGTAGGCACAACCGCCCCGCCCCGCACCAGCAACGCCGTCCTTGGAAACGCAAACGTCCCGCCCGCGTCATCCACCACATTCACCTGGCACGTATACGCGCCATCTGCCAGCGAGTCCAGCGGCACCGCGAAGGCAAACGCAATCGCATTCCGTCCCGGCAGGTTTACCGCGTTTGCATCCACCAGCGGCGAGGCGAACACCTTGACATTGCCCCGCAGCAGCTCGATGCTCGTCGTCACTCGCATCTTGCCCGCGTCCTTTGCCGCGGGCGCGGTATCGCCCGAGGGCGGGGTGGGATACTTCGCCGGGTCGTACACCTCGTAGAAAAAGTACAGCTGCCGGTCGCGGGTAAATACGTGCGGCAGGTTGGGGATATATTGCTCGCCCCCGTACACCAGCGGGTTATCCTTCCCCTTGCCCGCGGGCGGCACGCGCTGCGAGGCCAGCACCACCGAGCTCATCTTGAGCGGCGCTTTCGCGAGGTCCGGCACCCGCACATCGGTCTCAAACGAGCCCAGCTTGCCCGTCTCGTTCTCGCGCACCACAAACTTCAGGTGGTACACGCCCGGCGGCAGCGTAAAGCCGGTCGAGTACTGAATGTTTTTGCGCGCCACCTGCTGCGCCTGGTTGATGGCGAGCTTGACCGTGTCGCGCGCCTGTTGCAACACATGCCCCTGCGCGTCCTTGATGTTGCCGATCACGTCGAGCGTCGCTTTGTCCCGGTCGCCGCCCTGCTTAAACGGAATCTGCGACCCCGGCACCAGCAGCGCCACCGGCATGGTGTACCGGCCCTTTGTGTCGCGAAAAAAAAACGGCTGCAGGTACACCGACATATCCGTTTCCGGCAGGTCGCTCGCGAGCGCCGCTTCGAGGTCGCGCTCCCGCTGCTCGCCCGTCGCGTGGCGGTAGTCGGCGGGCGCGTAGTAGCCCGGCCGGTAACTTAGCCGCACATCGGGCCGGTTCACCCGAATCTCCAGCTTGCGGTACTTGCCGTCGCGCGCGGTATCGGTCGAGCGGAAGCCCAGCATGTAGTAGCTCGCGGTATCGTTCTGTACCTGCGCGAACGCGGGCGCGAAGTCGTTGTTGTCGAAAAATGCCTTGCCGCCCGTGTCCGACGAGAGCGTCGCCAGCACCTCCTGGGTGTTGTAGTTCGCGTCGAGATTGTTTTGGAGCGCGCCGCCCGTGTACGCCGCGTTGCCGCGCAGGGAGCCCGTGCTCGCGTCGCCCAGCGGCGAAACTGCCTGCAATCCGCGCGCGTCCACGCTGTAGATCGACAGGTTGTTCCGCACCGCGTCGTTGACCGCCGCCCGCAGCGAGGCCTGGTTTTCGATCCCATCCCGCTGCACGCCGCCTGAAAAGTACAGCAGCGACTTTTTTTGGTTGAGCGGCCCCAGCGCCTTCGCGATCGCCCCGATCGCGAACAGCTCGCGATCCGTGTTGATGTCGTTGTACTCGCTTTCGTCTGCCGTAAAGGCAGTCGTGTCCTCCACCTGATTCGTCGTGCCGCTCGCCCCCGCTATGTACCCCTGGCTCCCGCCGCCCGAGTAGCTATTGATCGCGCGCAGCAGCAGCTGCTTGTCCGCGGTAAAGTCCTGGTCGAGCGAGAGAGTGTTGCCGAGCGAGACCACGCTGACGAGGTCGGCCATTTGCATGCGCCCGTCGATGTAGTCGCGCGCCGCCTGCTGCGCGCGCGCCAGGTCGTCCGGCTGGAGCGAGGTCGTATCGAAAAACAGCACGATCAGCCTGTGATCGCGGAGCGCCCCGGCCTGCTGCAGCGCGCTTGCGCCTAATGCCGCAGCTGCGGGGAGGGTGCCCGCGCGCCCGGTCACGGTTTCGGTTCCGGGCAGCCGCAGCGCCCGGTCCACGTCTTCCGCGTCAAAGCTCGCGACTCGCTGCGGTTTCCCGTTCTCCAGGATTGTGAAGTCGTCCCGCGTGAGCCCGCGCACCGGCGCGCCGGTCTTGCGGTCCCGCACCACCACGTCCGTCAGCACCAGGTCGCTTTGCACCTTGAGCGTGAACCCGCTTGAGGCCGGCGTTTGTTCTTGCGCGAGTGCGCTGCTCATCGCAAGTACCAACCCCAGCAGCGCCGTTGCCGTGCTCTTCATTTGCAAACCCTTCTAATACCGAAACCGCGCCGTAAAGCTGAATTGCCGCATTGCCGCCGTGCTCGTCACCTGCCCATACGAGCCCGAGCCAAGCTGCGTGTCTACGCCCGAATACTGCACCGTGTTGAACACGTTGTCGGCGGTCGCCCGCACCTCCAGCGACCGCGTTTCCCCGAGAGAAATCGTCTTCGACGCCGACCCGTTCACCCCAATCGTCCCCGGCCCCGGAATCGAGTACCGGCTTGCATTGCCATACACGCCCACGGGCTGGGTAAACGCGGCAGTATTGAACCAGCTGCCCGCTGTTCCCGCGCCCGCAGTTAAGGCCGAGCCCTGCACTCTATCCGGACGCTCCGAGCCCGCGCTGCCCCGCGCCACATCCGTGATCGAGGCCACGTAGCTCGGCGTCAAGGGCTCGCCGGTCGCGATCGAGTACGTGCCCGATACGGAAAAGCCCTCCAGCAGGTGTGCCGCGCGCCCCGTGGTGAAGTAGGTCTTGTCCGCCCCAAACGGCAGCTCGTACAGGAAGCTCCCGCTTACTTTGTGCCGAATATCGAATGAGGAGTTCGACTCCTCCGCCAGCAGGTTCTGCCAGTTCTGCGCCACCGCGTTGCCCACCCCGCCCACCGAGGTCGCGTTGTCGATCGAGTGCGCATAGGTGTAGGCCGCCTGCAGCGCGAGGCCTTTCCCCAAACGCTTGCGCAGGCTCACCACCAGCGAGTTGAAGTTTGAAAATGCGACCGAGTTCTCGTAGTCGTAGAGCACACCGCTCAACGAGGCCGTGGCCGAGCGCCCCGGCGCGTCCACGATGCTCAACCGCGTCCCCTTGGACCCGCTATAGCCCACGTTGAGCACGATGTTTTGGGGCAGCGTCCGCTGCACATTCAGGTTCCACACCTGCACATACGGCAGCCGGTAATTCTTGTTCACCGCGTAGTTGCCCTCGGTCTGCGGGGCAGGGAAGCCGTTCGCCAGCGTAATTGTCGCGCCCGGCGCGGCCAGGTTCGTCTGCACATCCGCGAACGGCGGCTGAAACGCGAACTGCTGCACGAACTTGTTGTACTGCCCATTCGCGTAATTGATCCCGTAGCCGCCGCGGACGACCGTCTCCCGCGCCGCGCGCCAGGCAAAGCCGAGCCGGGGCGAAAAGTCCAGCTTCTCCGGGTAGATGAGCGAGCGCGGGTACGCCCCCGTGTACGGCCCCATGCTGTTCGGCGTCACGGTCGCGACGGAGGCGAAGTCATTCCCCGTGTCGAGCGTAGCCAGCCGGTCGTTCTTCTCCGAGTACGGCGAAAAGTACTCCCACCGCAGCCCCGCCTGCAGGGTCAGCGAGGAAAGCGCTTTCCAGTCGTCCTGGAAATAGGCGTCATACACATTCTCGCGCAGGTAGCTCCTGGCATACGCCGCCTGCAAACGCGTTTCCTGCGGCAGGCCCAGCAGCAGGTCCGCGAGCGACGATCCGCTGGCAGGAATGCCGCGCCCGGTCGTGTTGCCTACGCCCGTGACGCCGCTCGCGCCCGGCTGCTCGGTAAACAGGCCGGAAAAGATAAAGCTCCCCGTCGAGAGCAGCTGGCCGCTCCCCAGCTCATCCAAATGCACGCGCTTCACATCGCCGCCCCAGCGCAGGTTGTGCTTGCCACGGCTCCAGGAGCTGGACTCGCCCAGCGAGATCGTCTGGTTGACGGTGAACGCGGGCTGCTGCTCCGCGAATCCGGTGAACTGCGTCAACGTCAGGTCGGGTAGGCCGTAGTTCAACGGGTTCACGGGCTGTGCGCCGAAGATGCTGATCCCCAGCCCGCTCGCGACATCGTTCGTGTTTGTAAAGTAGTTCGCGACGTTCGAGGTAGACCGGTTCCAACCCAGGGTTAGATTGTTGGTCAGCCGGTTCTTGCTGAGTGTGTAGCCCACCTCCACCGAGCGCGCGTTGGTCTGCGTTTTGCCGCCCAGCTCCGGGACGAGGTTTAGGTTGTCGCTCGCTGCATGGCTGTAGTTGAAGTTCACATGGATGTTCTGCTGCACGCCTTGCGCCAGCCCCATGTACTGCCGGATCAGCCCCGCCAGCGGCGAAGCGCCCCCGCCGCCGAAGGAGTGGATAAAGCGCAACCCCACCAGCGTCGTATTGTTTTCGGCGCTGGTAAGCCGCTGGTAGTTGCGCGAAGCGCCGGGCAGGTTGGGGAGCGGCAGGTAGTTCAGGAGCGCGCTCGCTTGGGGGCTGATTCGCCCTGCAGGCACGGTGTTGTTCGCGAACGGCTTGCCGGTTGCCGGATCGTAGATCGGGATGACCGCTCCGGCCGCCGTGGTCAGCGCGCCAAAGTCGCCCGCGCGTTCCGCCGCCGTGGGCACGGTTCCGTACTCGTCGAATGGGCTTGAAGACCGCTGCCCGCTGAGCGTGAAAAACAGGAAATCCTTCCGGTCGTGGGTGAGCAGCCGGGGGATGTAGGGCGTGCCCGCGTAGACCAGGCCGAAGCGGTTGGAAGCGTACGATGGCTGGCCGATCGGCTGCCCGCGCAGGGCGAAATCTTTGGCATTCAGCGCGGAGTTTAGCCCGTTCCAGAAAAAAGCCCCGTGCGGCTGGTTCGGGTTGAAGTGCCGGAACGAGCCCCCAAAGCCGCCGCCGCCAAACCCTCCGCCGCCAAATCCTCCACGCCGGCCGCCAAACCCTCCGCCGCCGTTCAGCGAGGGGTCGTTCTCCGCGCGCTCGCGGAGTGCATTCAGGTCGATGCCCGCGAAGCTGTTTCCCCCGCCGTTGCCCTGCACCGCGACCGACTCGGAGGCGAAATCCGTGCTGCCGCCCAGCGACGGCAGCGCCGCCCCAGAGCCGCCCGCGCCCCCCGCGTCCGTCGCCCCGATCGCCGAGCCCAGCAGGCTCAAGAGCTGCGACCCGCCGCCCGCGCCGCCGCGGCTTCCGCCCCCATACGTACGCCGTGCACCGGGGCCGGCCCCGAGCGCTCCGCGATCCTCCGCCTGCGCGGGGACGCGCGAAAGCAGCACAAGCGACAGATCCTTGGTGACGTCCCGAGGGCCGCCCTTGGCTCCTCCTAGGCGCACCTCGCTCGTATTTTCGGCGAATGGCGCGAAATCGGTCCGGATGACATACCGCCCATCCTCCGGGATATGGAGCACAAACCCGCCGTCCACCCCGGTAGCTGTCGCGTACTTCGCGCCCGTCAGCGTGTTTTCCGCCGTGACCGCGACGCCCGGCAAGGGCGCGCTGCCGGACACGACTCGCCCGTGCACCGTGCCGCCCTTTGCCGCGCCCGCGGGAGCCGCTGGGGCGCTTGCGGGCGCAGCGGTCTGCGCTTGTGCATCTGCCGCCGGAGCGGGAAGCGTGGCAGCCTGCCCAGGCACGTTTCCCTGCGCCCGCCCAACCACGCAAGCAGCGGACGCCAGCAACACCAAAGCTGCTTTTGCTCGCGCGGAGCTTTTCCGCCGCCGCATCGCTACTGATCCTTCAGCCGCGACCATTCACGGATCTCCGCCGCGTCCACCACCGTGAGCACCTTGGCCGCGAACCCGTCCTTGCCTTGCACCCCGCTTGCCGTCATGCCGTCGCCCACCTGCACGTCCGGCAGCGTAATGCTTTGGTGCTGCTTGCGAAACGACGTATCCTCATCCACAGTCACCGTATCCACAACCCCATCGGGCCGCTTCACCACGAGATCCGTTCCGTGCTTCGCCGTGATCGTCCCCGCCACCCAGGTCTTGCCCCACTGCGCCCGCCGCCGGTCCAGCTCGGCCAGGTCCTTCGCGTCCACCACCGCCACAAACACCGCGCCCAGCGTGTGTTTTTTCTGGTCCAGCTCGCCGCCGGCCAGCACCGTATCGCCCGCATGCGCGATGTTCGGCTGGGCTTGGGCGCCGTTTTTGACAAAGTGCGTATTCGCGCCTGTTTCCACCTGGTACACCGTGCCGTCATGCACCTTGACAAACACGGACGAACCGTCGGTGCGCGCCACCGTGCCACGGATGGCCTGCAAGCCCGCGATGTCAAAGTTCGAGTCGTCCTGGGCATAGCCTTCGGGTACGAGAAAAGCGCCCCAGCCAAGGAAAAGAAAAAGCAATGCGTGCTTAAGGAGGTGCATGCGGTGAAGCTCGTCCATTCAGACGAAAACAGCGCAAAAAAGACGCGTTCGGAGCCCTGTTCTCTGTCGGGGAAGTCTGCTTTGAGTTTATCGCGCGGCTGCCCGCGGTCCGCGTGCGGTGAAAATCGTCCGGGTTCAGGGCAACACGGGGAGCGCCGGGTGCTGCTAAGTTAGGAGCACACAGCAGCCACCAGAGCTGCCGAAGGGATTGCCATGGCAACTGCGTCTCCTGCTTTTCCCCCCGCCGCTGAAAGCCTCCTCGAGCAGCTTTGTACGGTGCGGCGGCAGAGCCTCCTGCTTTGCGAGCCGCTTACCCCGGAAGACATGATGGTGCAAAGCTGCCCGGAGGCAAGCCCCGCCAAGTGGCACCTGGCGCACACCTCCTGGTTTTTTGAAACCTTTATCCTCCGCGAGTTCGTCCCCGGCTACCGGCCCTTCCACCCTGACTTTCTATGGTTGTTCAACAGC
Source organism: Acidobacteriaceae bacterium (assembly GCA_965218545.1). Lineage (GTDB taxonomy): Bacteria > Acidobacteriota > Terriglobia > Terriglobales > Acidobacteriaceae > EB88. The sequence continues at coordinate 188,238 of CBDCLB010000006.1, forward strand.
TACTACAACTCCGTTTCCGATCAGCCTGAGAAAAAGCTGCGCGCCTCGTTTTCGCGCCCTGGCCTCCAAGCTATCTTGGATTACCGCGCGCACGTCGACGCGGCTCTTGAAGAGCTGTTCGCGCGCGACGATGTGCCCGGGGAAGCCGCGCGCCGCCTTACGCTCGGCCTGCACCACGAGCAGCAGCATGGCGAGCTCCTGCTTACCGACATCAAGCACGCGCTTTGGTCCAACCCGCTCCGCCCCGCCTACCGCGAAGGCCCTTTGCCGGGCGCGAACGCCGCACTCACCCGCCAGACCTGGATACCCTTCGAAGAAGGCCTGCGTGCGATTGGGCACAGGGGCTCCGGATTTTCATTCGACAACGAAGAGCCGCGCCATCGCGTGTGGCTCGATGCGTTTGAACTCGCTTCACGCCCGGTTTCCTCCGCCGAATACCTCCAGTTCATGCAGGACGGCGGCTACACGCGCGCTGACCTGTGGCTTGCCGAGGGCTGGCATACCGTGCAGCGCGAGGGCTGGCAAGCACCGCTTTACTGGCATCGCGAGGGAAGCGCGGAGGATTGGACGGTGTTCACCCTGCGGGGCGAGCAGCATCTCGCGAACCTTTTGGCCGCCCCGGTATGCCACATTTCCTACTTTGAAGCGGACGCCTTTGCCCGCTGGGCGGGCATGAAGCTGCCTACTGAAGGGGAGTGGGAAACTGCCGCGGAAGGGAACTGCCCGGATGCAAAGAATCTGCTCGAGGGCGGGTCACTGCATCCACTCGCTGACCCGGGGAGCTCGCAGCTGTTTGGAGGTGTGTGGGAATGGACCGGGAGCGCCTACCTGGGCTACCCCGGTTACGCCGCACTTCCCGGCGCGCTGGGCGAGTACAACGGCAAGTTTATGTGCAACCAGATGGTGCTGCGCGGCGGATCGGTCGCGACCCCGGCCTCGCACATCCGCGCAAGCTACCGCAATTTCTTTTCACCCGGCACCCGTTGGCAGTTCTCGGGCATCCGGCTCCTGCGCCGCTAACCGGAGACAAGCACATGCATCTTGAGAACGCAGCTTCTCTTCTGTCCGCGCGCGATACGCCGCTGGGCGTGGAAGTGCTCCAAGGGCTGACAAGCAGCCCCAAAACCCTGAGCCCCTGGTTGTTTTACGACAAGCGCGGCTCGGAGCTGTTTGAGCAGATCACGGAGTTGCCAGAGTACTACCTGACCCGCACCGAGCGCGCGCTTTTTGCCGCGCACGCCCCCGAAATTCTCAAAGAAGCCGCCGGCGGGGAGCGGCTTGCGATGGTGGAGCTGGGCGCGGGCACCGCGTCCAAAACCGGCCTCCTGCTGCGGGCGGCCGTCGAGCGGCAAGGGGCGGTCGAGTACTACGCGATTGATGTTTCGGAAAGCGCCTTGGCCGAAGCGAAACGGCACCTCGAAGCCGAAATCGCGGGCGTGCGTGTCCATGCGCGGGTGGCTGACTACACCGATGGCCTGGGGCAGATCGAGGCAAACGACGCGCGCAAGCTCGTCCTGTATATCGGCTCTTCCATCGGCAACTTCGATCCCGCAGACGCGATGGTGCTCCTCCAGTCCGTGCGCGCGCAGCTGGCCCCCGGTGACCGGCTCCTGCTGGGTGCGGACCAGGCGAAAGATCCCGCCGTGCTGCTCGCCGCCTATGACGATGCAGCGGGGGTAACTGCGGCCTTCAACGAAAATTTGCTGCGGCGCATCAACCGCGAGCTCGATGCGAACTTCGCGCTTGCTGCGTGGGCGCACGAGGCCCGCTGGAACCCTGCCGAGGCGCGCATCGAAATGCACCTCCGCAGCCTTTGCGCGCAACAGGTGAGCGTTCCGGCGCTCGATCTTACAGTGCGTTTCGCCGCCGGGGAAACCATTCACACGGAGAACAGCTATAAGTTCACCGATGCTCGCTCGGCATCAATGCTCGGGCAAGCCGGGTTCGCGCTCCGCCGCACCTGGCATGATGAGCGCGGCTGGTTCGGCGTTTACCTTGCCGAAGCCGTTTGACGCTCGAGCGTGGGCTGCGGCGCAGCCTGCCCAGCCACGGCGCTGAAGCGTGTGCGCGGGAAAGCTTCGGGATAGTTCTTTTGGACGAATGCGATCATCCCCTCGCGCATGATGCAGCGCAGGTCGAAAGCATCGCCCGCGTTGCGCGCGCTCATCAGGCAGCGCAGCTCCATGGAGTGCTCGGTAAGGTTTGTTACCTGGAAGGCTTTGATCTTGCGATCCCATAAGGGCTGCTCTTCGATCAACCGGAAGTACTCCTCCCGCAGCGCGGCAATGGGTACCGTGTAGTCCACGTAGAGGAACGCGGTGCCCATCAGATCGGAGTGTTCGCGGGTCCAGTTCTGGAAGGGCTTCTCGATGAAGTACGTGAGTGGGAGGATCATGCGCCGGTAATCCCACAGCGCCACCACCACGTAGGTCGTCGTGATCTCCTCTATCCGTCCGTACTCGCCTTCGACGATCACCACGTCATCCAAGCGGATCGGCTCGGTAAACGCGATCTGCAAACCCGCCAGCAGGTTGGAAGCTGAGGACTTTGCCGCCGTCGCCAGCACCAGGCTGGCGAGCCCGGCCGAGGCCAGGAGGCCCGCGCCGTAGTGCCAGATCGCCGAGTCGCGAAACAACGACAAGATCAGCCCGGCGTCCACCAGCGCCAGAAGAAGGATCGCGATGCGCCGCATGAGTACCAGCTGCGTCCGGACCCGGCGGGCGCGCAGGTTATCCGCGTTGCTCGCGTCGTAGCGCAGCAGCACCACATCCTCAAACAGGTACACGCCCGAGATCATGAGCCAGCCGAAGCACAGCAGCCATACGATCCATAAGGCTTTCTCGATGGTGCTGTGGAGCGGGTCGTCGATGGGCAGAAAAGGGAGGACGATGCCGACCGCCGTCAAAAGCGTGATCGACAGAGCGGGGCGCCGCAAACGCGCCGCGATGGCGTGGAGCAGCGGCGAGGCCTGGATGTCCCGGTGACGGACGCGCGCAAGCACCCGGAACAGGATCTTGTGGATGGCAGCAGCTATCGTCAGCGCAGCGCAAATCGCCACGGTGCCGAGCGCCACCGCTTGCCAGTGCGGCGACTGGAAGATATTGGACGGCTGCTGCGGCGGGGGTGCCGTGTGCGCCGTGTGGGTGGTATGCGTCGCGGGCGCGTGGTGCTCGGGTGTGGCCACCGTCATGCGCGCTTCCAGCTTCCGGTTTTGCCGCCGGTTTTGCCGCCGGTTTTGCGCAGGAGCTGCACGCGCTCAATCACGATTCCCTTGTCGAGCGCTTTGCACATGTCGTATACGGTAAGCGCCGCGACGCTCGCCGCCGTGAGCGCTTCCATCTCCACGCCCGTGTTCGCGGTGGTGGCCGCGGTCGCGCGCACGGCCACGCCGCCCTCGGTTATCGCAGCCGATACGTCCACAAACGAGAGCGGCAGCGGGTGGCACATCGGGATTAACTCGCTCGTGCGCTTGGCAGCCTGGATACCCGCGAACCGCGCAACCTCAAGCGGGTTGCCTTTGGGGTTGCGCGGCAAGGCTTCCAGCACCTCCGGTGAGAGGGCGACAAAAGCTTCGGCCTCGGCCTCTCGCCGGGTGGGGAACTTTTCGCTTACATCCACCATGCGCGCCGTGCCTTCGGCGTCGTAGTGCGACAACTTGCTCATGCTTCCAGCCTATCGCAGCGCCTCAGGCCAACAGCACGCTCACGGTCGCGCCGGCCTGGAGGTTCGCCGCGTCCGGCGGAACGACGAGAAAGCAGTTCGCGCGCGCGGTGCCGGCGAGGTCGCCCGAGCCTTGCCACAGGATTGTCTCTACCCTGGAACCATCGATGGAGTGGGTGAGCCGTGCCGGCAGAAACCGGGTGAGCCCCGGTTTATTCGGGAGCGCCGCAGCGAGCGTGGCTTGGACAAACGGCGGCGTGTAGCCGGTTTCGCCCCCAAGCGCGGCCAGCACGGGCGCGGCAAACAGGGCGAAGCAGATGATGGTCGACACGGGATTGCCCGGCAGCCCGAAAAACGGCAGCGCCCCCCCTTTCAGCGAGCCGAAGACCACCGGCTTGCCGGGCTGGATTTGGACGCCGGTGAAGTGGAACTGCGCGTCCAAATCGGCCAGGGCGGGCTCAACCAGATCGTACTTGCCCATAGAAACGCCGCCGGAAAGCAGCAGGAGGTCGCAGCCGTCCACCACTCCGGCGATCGCGTCGCGAAGGGCGGCCATTATGTCCGCGACCGGCGGCAGCAGGATCGGTTCGCCGCCCAGCGCCTGCGCTTGCGCGGCCAGCGTGTAGGTGTTGGAGTTGCGAATCTGGTGCTCGCGCGGCATTTCTGCGACGTCCACCAGCTCGTCGCCGGTCGCCAGGATGGCCACGCGGGGCTTGCGGAACACCTCGACGGCAGAGTACCCGCAAGCCGCCGCGACCGCGATGCCGTGCGCCGTCAGCCGGGTCCCTCGCGAAAGCAAAACCGAGCCCGCCCGCGCTTCGGCTCCGCGCGGAACAATGTTGTCTCCCGGCGCGATGCCGCGGCCGGAGCGGAGCGAAACCTCATCCCCGGCGCGCTCGGTATGTTCCACCATGACGACACAGTCGGTGCCGGGGGGAACCGGGGCTCCGGTCATGATTTCGATCGCGGCCTCCTCGGCGAGCTCCCCGCCGCACCAGGCTTCCCCCGCACGTAGGAGCCCCGCAACCTGAAGCGGCCCGCGTGCCCAAAAGGCCGCGCGCGCGGCGAATCCGTCGCGGGTTGCGCGTGGAAAAGGGGGCTGGTCGCGGTCCGCACTCACGGGAGTCGCGAGCACACGCCCTTGCGCTTCCCGGAGGGGAAGGCTCTCGGAAGGCGACGGCGCGAGCCGGGCGGCTTCGTCCTGGACGCGCGCCGAAGCTTCTGTGTACGTGAGCAGTTCCATACCCATCAGTGTAGGCGGGAAGCAAACAAAAAGCGCTCCGCCCGCAGGCGAAGCGCTCTTGAACGGACGGGGCGGATTATTTCCGTCCGGCGCGGTAGCTCGTCTTCACCGTTTGGCCCATGCTCGCCAGGATAGTTCTGGCTTCGGTCGCGAACTGGCCATCGGGAGCAAGCTCCAGGTATTTTTGGTAGGCTTCCGCGCAGCCCGGGGGCGCGGTGATCTTCTGCGTTTTCGGGTCCACGGACGCTTTCGCGATCAGCGCCTGGCCTTTCAGGTAGTAGGGAATCGGTTTGTTCGGGTCCGCTGCGATCGCCTTGTCGGCAGCCGCTGCGACCGCGTCCCCATTCTGCCCGGTGCGGGACAGGATAATGCTTTCGTTGGTGTAGTACATGCCCGCGCCTGCCGGGTTTGCCTTGGCTGCAGCGTCATAGGCTGCTGTGGCGTCCGACGTTTTATTCTGCCCCGCCATGGCCTCGCCCAAGGCGTTGTTCGCGCCGCCCAGGATGTCGGGGTTCGGCTTGGGGCTCGCGTCCTCGAGCGAAATCGATTTCTGCAGCGACGTCGCCGCTTCCGGGTACTTTTTCTCGCCCAGCTGCGCGTTGCCCAGCTCCAGCCAGATCACGGACGCATCGGGCCTGGCTTGCGAATCCTTGGTCATCAGCGCGTCGGCTTCGGCGTAGTTCTTATTTTTATTGTCGTTCCGCGCCGTGGTGAGGTCCGCGTTCAAGTTCTTGATGACGGAGTTGGCCTTATTCGCTTCGGCGTTCTTGGCGCGCAACTCCGCAATCTGTTTTTGCCGCTCGGGCGACTCTTTCGAAAGGTACTCGGGCCGCCCCAAATCAAAGTTTTCTGCCTCGTCCTGGCCCGCTGTTACCTTTACGTTTTGTAGCTGGTCCACCGGCTTGCCCTGCGCTTGCAGGTCGAGCACATAGGTGCCCGGCTCAATGCCCGTGCCCTTGTAGTCGCCGTTCGCGTCACCCTGGAAGGTATACTTGGCACCCTTCGGGTCGCCATTCGTGGTGACCAGGATCGTCCCATTGGCGATGGGCTCGCCCAGCTCGTTTTGGAGGTGCCCATGGATGCTGCCGGTTTGGGCCCCTTGTTGCGGCGCTTGCCCCAGCGCCACGCCCAGCGGCAAGCTCACAAACAACGCCAGGACGGAAAGTTTGTTTTCGATGCTCATGTTCTTCCTCTTTCTCCCGGGCGCCCGAAGCGCGCCGGCGTATGGATGTCAACCCGTCGCGCGCTCGCGCGTTGCGTACGGGATCGGGTCCTCGACTCCGGCCTCGCGAAAGGCCCGCAGCCGCAAAACACAGCTGTCGCACACACCGCAGGCTAGGTCGTGGCCGCCGTAGCAGGACCACGTTACATGGAGCGGCGCACGAAGCTCAACTCCCAGCCGCACAATTTCCGCCTTCCGGAGGTGGATGAGCGGCGTATGGATCTGGATGTTTCCCTCCCGCGTGCCCGTGCGGATGAGCTGCTGAAAGGCCTCGTAGTAGGCCGGGCGGCAGTCCGGGTAGCCGGAAGAGTCCTGCTCGACCGCCCCGATAAAGATTGCCGCGGCATCGAGCGTTTCGGCCCAGCTCACCGCCGCGCTCAAAAAATGCGCGTTGCGAAATGGGACATACGTCACCGGGATCTCCGCGCCTACCACCTCCGGCGCGTCGGGGATCGCGATTGACGGATCGGTCAGCGCCGAACCGCCGATCTCCCGGAACAAGTCGATGCGCAGGTGGAGAAATCGCTCAATCCCGAGGGCTGCCGCCACCGCGCGGGCGCTTTGGAGCTCGCGCGCTTCCGTGCGTTGGCCGTAGGAGAAGTGGAGCGCGCAGGCCTCAAAGTCGCGGGCGGCGAGGGCCGCGCATACGCAGGAATCCATGCCGCCGGAAAGCGAAACGATGGCGCGTGCGCGGCTCATGCGAGCACCCCGCCTCCAACCCCGGCCCACCAGCCGTCAAATGCCGCGAGCGCCCGGTCGCACTGCATCCGGTGCCGCTCGCGCTTGTCCCGTACCCGCTTGCGCGTCGCTTCGTCCAGCGGTTCGAGGAGGTCGAAGGTGATGTTGGCGGGCTGGAAGTTCTTGCCTTCGTAGTGGGTGATGTAGTGCACGAGCGAACCCAGGGCCGTTTGGCGCGGAGCCGGTTGAAGCGGCTGCCCCCATGCCGCACTCGCGGCGTATACACCTGCGAGCAGCCCGGTCGCGATCGACTCCGTATAGCCTTCAACCCCGGAAATCTGCCCGGCGAAGAAATCATTCGGGTGCGCGCGCAGGCACAGGTTCTCTGTCAGCACACTGGGCGAGTGGATGTAGGTATTGCGATGGATCTGGCCCCAGCGCAGAAACTTGGCGTTCTCCAGCCCTGGGATTAGGCGCAAAATCCGCGCCTGCTCGCCGTATTTCAGGTGGTTCTGGAAGCCGACCAGGTTGTAGGAGTCCGCCCGCAGGTTTTCAGACCGCAGCTGCACGACGGCCCAGGGCTGCTTGCCGGTGCGCGGGTCGCGCAGGCCGACCGGCTTCATGGGTCCGTAGCGCGGGGTGTCGCGCCCGCGCCGGGCAAGTTCCTCGATCGGCAGGCAGCTTTCGAAGTACGGCAGCTTTTCCCACTCCTTGGCCTCGGCCGGTTCAGCCGCGAGCAGCGCGTCCAGAAAGCGCTCGTACTCGTCGCGCGTGAAGGGGCAGTTGATGTAGTCCGCCGTGCCTTTATCCCAGCGCGCCGCGAAGTACACCCGCTCCATGTTGATGGTTTCCGCGTCCACAATGGGTGAGATCGAGTCGTAAAACGCTAGGTGCTCCGCGCCGGTCAGCCGCGCGATCTCGCCCGATAGCGCTGAGGAGGTGAGCGGGCCGCTCGCGATGACCGTGATGCCGTCCTCCGGGTCCAGCTGCGTAACTTCCTCGCGATGCACCGTGATCCCCGGCTCGGCCGCGATGGCCGCGGCGATCGCCCGCGAAAACTCCACCCGGTCCACCGCGAGCGCATGCCCGGCGGGCACCGCCGTCCGGTCCGCGCACGCGAGCAGGGGCGATCCGGCCCGGCGCATTTCCTGCTTCAGCACCCACGGTGCTGTTCCCTCGCTTTCGCTTTTGAGCGAGTTCGAGCAGACCAGCTCGCCGAAGTCGGCGGTCTGGTGCGCGGGCGTTGTGCGCGCGGGCCGCATCTCGTACAGGTCTACCCCGACGCCCAGGCGCGCGGCGACAAGCGCCGCTTCCGGCCCGGCCAGACCGCCGCCGATGACGCGGATGCGCGGGGCGCTCATGCCCCCACCTGTTCCGGGTTTAAGAACTCCGAAGAGGGGAGGTCTCGCATTTGAGGCGTGGATCCCGCGTCACGCGCGGCCAACCCGTCCAACGCAGCGCCCGCGAGCCGCATGCGCCGCCACTCCTCCATCCGCACCGCCCCAATCCGCTCATACACCCGGATGGCAGGCTCGTTCCAGGTCAATACGCTCCAGTCCATCCGGGCGCAGCCTTGCGCCCGCGCTTCCGCGGCCACGCGCGCCATCAGGGCAGTGCCAATGCCGCGCCCACGGTAGGCAGACTGAACGTATAGGTCTTCCAGATAGAGAGAACGCCCAGCCCAGGTGCTATAGATCGGGTAGTACAGCGCGAACCCGCACACCGCGCCATCGGCCTCAGCCACCAGGCAGGTGAACCGGGGCTGCGGTCCCCAGCCATCCCGGAGCAGATCGGCTTCCGTGATCGTCACCGCGTCCGGCTCGCGTTCATACACGGCCAGTTCGACGATCAGGCCAAAGATTGCAGGCACGTCGGCTTCGGTCGCAAAACGAATGGATGGGAGGGCAGGCACCCTCCCAGTATAAAGACCTGCCCGCCCTTAGCGCTGGCCGCCCGATACCCGGATTGCCTCACCGGTGATCCAGCGCGCGTCGTCCGAAGCAAGAAAGACCACCGCATCCGCAATGTCGTCCGGCTGGCCCACTCGCCCAAGAGGGGTCTGCTGAACCACGGACGCCTCCATCTCTCCGCCACGCATGGAGACATTGCCTTCCGTCGCAGTCAGGCCGGGGTTCACGCTGTTGACGCGAATCTTTTTCGGGCCCAACTCCTTTGCCAGGACGCCCGTAATCGTGTCCAGGGCTCCTTTCGTGCCTGAATAGACCGCAGTCGCGGGAAACTGGCCGGTCGAAACCACCGAACCGATATTGATGATCGAACCGCCCTTATCGCCGAAGTGCTTGACCGCCCCTTGCGTTGCCAGCAGCGGCCCCAGCACGTTGATGTTGAACATGCGATGGAAATCGACTTCCTTGATGTCTTCGATCGGCGCAAACCCGTAGACGCCCGCATTGTTCACCAGGATGTTTGCCGGTCCGAATGCCTTTTCCGTTTCCGCGAATAGCGTTTCCACATGCGCGGCAGTGTCCACGCTCGCCTGCACAGCGACAGCCTTGCCCCCGGCGGACGTAATCGCCTGCACTGTTTTCTCCGCGCCGGCCTTGTCTGAGGCGTAGTTCACCACGACGGACGCGCCCGCAGCACCCAGCGCTTTCGCGATGCCCGCGCCGATGCCTTTGGAAGCGCCTGTGACGATTGCCACTTTCCCTGTCAGCTTTGCCATTCCACTTGCTCCTTTGCGTCGTTTCATTCGACGTTCATCGAATAGACGTTGAGGGCTGGTGAAAGATGCACTTATTTGTGCCGGGCCGGAGCGCCGGCGGGCAGCAGGTCGCGCTCAAGCCCTTGGAGGAATGTTCTCAGCACTTCACCCCGCAAAGTGTACTGAACGGTACGGCCGGTACGCTGCTCTCCCACGAGGCCGGCTTCGCGCAGCTCGCGCATGTGATGCGACAAGGTGGCCGGCGCGAGCTCCATGACTTTGAACAGGGTGGAACACTGCGTGCTTTCCCCGTTTGCCGCCAGCAGTTTCACAATGCGGTAGCGCTGCGGATCCACGATGGCCCGCGCGATTGCTGCGGTTTGCTCTTCCGTCATCGCGCTCCCGCCTTTTGCTCTGCGTTGCGCGCGCGCACCTTGAACCAGATCGGCGAACCCTCAAACCCGAACGCCTCGCGAATTTGATTGGTGAGAAAACGCTCATAGGAAAAGTGAAGGTCGACGTCGCGGTCCGTAAACAACACAAACGTGGGCGGCGCCACGGCAGCCTGCGTCATGTATAGAATGCGCACGCGCTTCGCCATGGGCACGGTCGCGCGCTCGAAATCCACCCGCTCGAGGAACCGGTTCATCTGCCCCGTGGTCACGCGCTTACGCCGCTCGGCGGCTACCCGCTCGACCGCTTCCAAAACACGCTGAATCCCCTTGCCTTCTGAAGCCGAGATGAACACGACCGGCGCGTAGTCCAGGTATTTGAGCGAGTCTCGCACCTGCTCCTCGTACAGCTTGCGGTCGGCGTGCGGCTTGCCGTCGGTGCGCGCGGTGGTGAGCAGGTCCCACTTATTCACGACGATGACGACAGACCGCCCGCTCTCGTGCGCATAGCCGCCGATGGTCGCGTCGGAGGCGGTCACGCCCTCGACCGCGTCGATCATCAGCAGGGAAACGTCGGCGGCTTCGAGATGCCTCCGGGCCATGACGACCGACAGCTTTTCGGCCAGCAGATTCGTCTTGCCCTTGCGCCGGATGCCCGCGGTGTCGATGATGCGCAGCTGCTTGCCGTTGTATTCGAGCACCTCATCCACTGCGTCGCGTGTGGTGCCCGCGACGGGCGATACGATGGCCCGGGCGGTTCCGGTCAGGGCGTTGAGCAGCGTCGATTTACCGACATTCGGGCGGCCAATAATCGCGACGCGGGTTTCGCGCTGGTCATATTCCCCATGCGTGCGATGACGCATGGGTTCGCCGTCCACGGCTTCCTCCGCCGGCTCTTCTGAGAGCGGCGCGAACGGGAGTGCCGCAAAGACTTCATCCAGCAGATCGCCCACACCGTGGCCGTGCTCAGCTGAGATCGCGACCAGGTTGGTAATCCCCATTTGCCGGAAGTTTTGGGCCGCCGCGTCCTGCTGGGCGCTGTCGGTTTTGTTCACGGCGAGAAACATGGGCTTGCCCAGACGCCGCAGCAAGTGCACCAGGTCCAGGTCGGGGCGGGCGAGCTCCGTCCGCCCGTCCACCACCATCACAATGGCTGAGGCTTCCTCAAACGCGGTGCGTGCCTGCCGGAAGATTTCGCTCGGGATCAGCGCTTCGTCGTCCGGCACAATGCCCCCTGTGTCCACCACGCGCGCCACGCGCCCGGCCCAATGCACCTCGCCGTAAATGCGGTCGCGCGTGATCCCCGGCTCATCGCCGACGATCGACCGCCGCGTGCCCGTGAGCCGGTTGAACAGAGTGGATTTACCCACATTGGGCCGCCCGCAGATCGCGATCAGCGGCATACCCGCGGACTCCTCGGTGTGCGGCAGCGGGTTTTGCATTCTTTTGCTCATTACGAAAGTAGCCTCCGGCCCGGCGCTCAAAGGAGGCGAAGAACGGGCAAACTCCTATGATAGAACCGTGCCCGCGCCCCCGCCCACAAAGCTGCCCTCGCTCCATGCCTTTTTCTCGCCCGGCGGGCTGCTGGCGCAGTCCTCGCTCCCGTATGAGTTCCGGCGCGGGCAGCTGGAGCTGGCGCAGGCGGTCGAGCAGGCGCTTAAGGAAAAGCGGCACCTGATTGCCGAAGCGGGCACGGGCACCGGCAAAACGCTGGCGTACCTACTGCCGGCTCTGCGGTCGGGCAAGCGCGTCATCGTCTCGACAGGCACGAAAAACCTGCAGGAACAGCTGTTTTTCAAGGACATCCCGTTTCTCGAGTCGATTCTCGGGCCGCTCGGGGCTTGTTACATGAAAGGCCGTGCGAACTATCTGTGCCGCAAGAAGCTGTACGCGTTGCAGCACGAACCCATCCTGTCGGGTCTCGAAGAAATCAAGCAGTTCCACGCCATCGCCGCTTGGGAAAAGACGACGGCAACCGGCGACCGCGCGGAGATCGCGGCGCTTCCTGAGCAAAGCCCGCTGTGGACCAAGCTCGACGCGCGCTCGGAAACCTGCCTGGGCCAGACCTGCCCGGACTTCGAGCGCTGTTTCATCACGGAAATGCGTCGGAAAGCGGCCGAATCAAACCTGATCATCGTCAACCACCACCTGTTTTTTGCCGATCTTGCCATCAAGCAGCAGGCTGCGAACGCGCCCGACGCCGGGATTTTGCCCGAGGCCGACGCGGTGATCTTCGACGAGGCGCACGAGCTTGAGGACGTGGCCGGTGCTTACTTCGGGCTGCAGATCTCGAATATCCGCTTTGAAGAGCTCGCCCGCGATCTCGACCTGCTGCTGCGGGCCAAGCACGCCATCAGCTCCGGGCCTAAAGCCGCGGCGGAAACGGTACGCGAGCGCGCCCGGATGTTTTTTGCCGCGCTTCCGCTGGGGACGGAAGGCCGCGCCCAGTTCACGCACCGCGGGGAGTTTCTGGAGGAGCAGGGCGAGCTCTACCTGGGCGTCCTCCACGCGCTGAAGCTGCTCGCCGGGGAGCTCGAACGGATGCGCAACGTGGAGGAAGCGCCGGGTCTCAAGCGCCGGGTGCATGAGCTGCACGACCGGCTCAAGTTCCTGATGGAGGCCGAGGACACCAACACTGTCTTTTGGCTGGAGCGGCGGGGCGGCGGGCGGGGGAGGGAATCGAGCTATAACACCTTTCTCCAAGCCACGCCGATCGATGTTTCGGGCCTGCTTGGCGACGTTCTCTTTCAAACCTTCCCGACCGTCGTGCTCACCTCCGCCACGCTCGCCGTGCAGGGCGGCTTCACCCACCTGCGTAAGCGCCTGGGCCTGGAGCACGCGAAGGAGCTGCTTGTGCCTTCGCACTTTCGCTATGCGGACCAGGCGCTGTTGTACCTGCCCCCGCACATGCCCGATCCGCGTAGTCCGGGGTTCAGCGCGGAGGCCGTTCGCACCATCACGCAAGTGCTGGAGGCGAGCCGGGGTCGGGCGTTTTGCCTGTTTACGAGCTATGCCCAGATGCGCGACACCTATGAACGCCTGCTCGCGGAAGTGCCCTGGCCGCTGCTGCTGCAGGGCCAAGCCCCGCGCAATGCGCTGCTCGCGGAGTTCCGGGCGACGCCTAACGCCGTCCTGCTCGGCACTTCGAGCTTTTGGCAGGGGATCGACGTGCAAGGGGACGCCCTGAGCTGCGTCATCATCGACCGGCTGCCGTTCGCGGTGCCGAGCGACCCGATAGTGCAGGCCCGGACGCGCGCGATCGAGGCGGCGGGCGGCAAACCTTTTCCGGAATACCAGGTCCCGTCCGCCGTGATTACCCTCAAGCAGGGCTTTGGGCGGCTGATCCGCTCGCTTTCCGATCGCGGGGTGCTGGTGCTGCTCGACCCGCGCATTCGCAAGGGGTACGGCGCGGCGTTTCTCGAGAGCCTGCCGCCGTACCGCGTCACCCGCGACCTGGCCGAGGTACGCGAGTTCTTCGAAGGGAAACCCGCGCAGGTACAATGAAGGTGGGCGGTTTCAAGGGAAAGAAGGCTATGTACGAGATCACAGTCGACGCGGGTTTTTCTTCCGGGCACTACCTGCGCAACTATCACGGCAAGTGTGAGAATCCCCACGGGCATAACTACAAGGTCCGCGTAACCCTGCGCGGCCGCGAGCTCGACCACTCCGGCCTCCTGCTCGACTTCAAGGAGCTCAAGGGTGTGCTGCGCCCAGTTGTCGAGTATCTCGACCATAAGATGATCAACGACCTCGAACCCTTTACGCTCGTGAATCCATCTGCCGAAAACTTAGCCAAGTATTTTTTCGACCAGACGAATCAGCACCTCGCGGGGCTCACCGGCGGCCGCGTGCAGGTCAAGGACTGCACCATCTACGAGACCGATACCTCTGCCGCGACTTACTACGAGTAACCCCGTGTACCTGATCGAAACTTACAAATCGGTGCAGGGCGAGTCCAGCTTCGCGGGCGTCCCATGTATCTTCGTGCGGCTGGCAGGCTGCAACCTGCGCTGCTCCTGGTGCGACTCTGAGTACACCTTTACGGGCGGCTACAAGCAGTCCGCGGATGAGGTCCTCGCGAGTATTGAGGCGCTCGCCCCCGTCCGCCTGGTCGAGTTCACCGGTGGCGAGCCGCTGTTGCAGGCGCGCGAGCTTGTTCCGCTGATGGAGCGACTGCTCGCGCAAGGTTACGAGCTGATGATTGAAACCAGCGGCGAGCGGCCGCTCGCGGACGTGCCCCCGGCCGTTCACAAGATCGTGGACGTGAAGTGCCCCGGCTCGGGCGAAGCGGGCCGCTTCCGCATGGAAAACCTCGAAGCCCTTACCCGGCGCGATGAGGTCAAGTTCGTCATCAGCGACCGCGCGGATTACGAGTTTGCCCGCGACTTTACCCGCGAGCACGGGCTCGCCGCCCGCGCGGGCCATGTGCTTTTTTCCCCCGCGTTCCGCAAGCAGCCCAGCCCCGAGCGCTCGACCGCGAACTGCGCGCTCGACCCGCGCCTGCTGGTCGAGTGGATGCTCGAAGATGAAGTGCCCGCGCGGCTTAGCTTGCAGATTCACAAGTACATCTGGGAGCCGCAGAAAAAGGGCGTCTAGCTACCTGGGCTGCGCGCTCAGGTACGCGTCCAGCGGGATCTCAAACGCGAACAGCTCCTTGCCGTTGCTGGTGCGCACCTGCCGAAACACGAGCTTCGCGCCCGCGAGCGGATGCTGTCCCAGTCCTTCCACGTCATAGAACAGGAAGCCCGCGCGCGTGGTGTGCGGCTCGACGGCAAGCGCGGAATACTCGTGCTCGCTAAAGTCGGCTTCGATCTTGCTGTCGGCGTCCTTGCCCTGCTTGTGGATCTTCAAGGGCCCGATCGGGATGGTGGTCCCCCTTTTGTCGCGCCCATACACGCGCCGCTCCACATCCCCGGGGTCGCCCGCGTTGATGCGGCCATCCTCGCGCGGCATCAGCAGAATGCGCGCCTGGTCGAGCGAAATCGGCTGGGCGGTGTCGTTCGTGATCACGATGCGGATGGGGAGGAAGTCGTACTTCAGGTAGTCCACCCGGAACACGTCTTCCTTGGGCAGCCGGTCGTAAGGGTCGGCGGCAATGGTGATGCCGGCTTGCGAGGCGTGGGCGGGATACTGAGCCGCGGGCAGGGCGGGGGCGACTTTCTTTTCGGCGAACGAAATGAAAGGAGTGCAGAGCAAGGCAGCAACGAGTAGCAGGCGGCGCATAGGTTTGGTCCTTCCGGCCATTATCATCGGGCTTGTGTTTCGACGCTCAAGAATCTTCGGCTTTGCCGCCCTGTCGCTATACAGCGCGGGTTTGGCGGCTGCCGTGGCGCTCGCCGCGCCGTGGTGGGCCGGCGGGCTGCGGCGCGGAGGCAAGTACCGGGAAGGGCTCCCCGAGCGTTTTGGCCGCATCCCGCACGGCAGGCTCCGCGCGCCGGGCCCGGAGGAAAGGCCGGTGTGGGTCCATGCTGTTTCGGTTGGGGAGGTGCTGGCCGCCGCGCCGCTGGTCGGGCGGTTGCGCGCAGCTTTGCCTGGGACGCCTGTGTACGTCTCGACGACGACCCGCACCGGGCAAGCAATTGCCCGCGCCCGCTTCGGCGCAAAATCCGTGTTCTATTTCCCCGCGGATTTCGCGTTTGCCGTGCGCGCGTGGCTCCGGTTTCTGCGCCCCACGCTTTTGGTGCTGGTGGAAAGCGAGTTTTGGCCGCGCCTGCTCTATGAGTGTGCCCGGGCGTGGATCCCGGTCGCGGTCGTCAATGCGCGCGTTTCGCCGCGTTCGTGGCCGCGCTACCGGCGGCTGCGCCGGCTTTGGCGTCCGCTGCTTGCGACGCTCGCTTTGGCGCAGGCGCAAACGGCTTCCGACGCGGAAAGGCTGCGCCTGCTTGGCGTGGAGCGGGTCGCCGTGGGCGGAAACCTGAAGTACGACGTTGAACCTCCGCGCGAGACTTCACTGCTGCGGTCGCTCCAGGCTGCGCTCCCGCCCGGCACGCCGGTCCTGGTGTGCGGATCGACGCTCGCCGGGGAGGAGGAAGCGCTTCTGCGGGCGCTTCCTCCCGGAGTGGTGCTGCTGCTCGCGCCTCGCCATCCGGAGCGTTTCGACGAGGTAGCTGCGCTGCTCGCGGGAGAGCCCCGCCCGTTTGCGCGGCTGTCCGCCTGGCGTGTGAAGCCCCTCCCCATCGCGCCGGGGACTGTGTTGCTGCTCGACTCGGTCGGGGAGCTCGCGGGCTCGTACGCCTTGGCCACGGTGGCGATCGTGGGCGGCGGCTTTCTCCACGCGGGCGGGCACAATCCCCTGGAACCGGCCGCGCTGGGCAAGCCCGTCGTCCTAGGGCCTGGCTATGCCAACTTCAAGGAGATCGTCGAGACTCTCGTGAGCGCCGATGCGCTGGTGATCGCGGGAGTATCGGAGTTGGGGCAGCGGGTGCGGCGGCTTCTCGAAAACAGGGACGAAGCCCGATCGCTTGGGGAACGCGCGCAAGCCGTGTGCGCCCGCAATGCAGGGGCGACGGGTCGTGCCTTGGAGGCGCTCCTGGCGCTGGTGGCGCAGTGAAACGCGCTCTTGCCTCTTTCACGGTGCCATATAGGGCTGCGGTCTTCCTGAAGAATCTGGCATACGACCGGGGTTGGTTTCGGGCGAGGGAGCTCGGCTGGCCGGTGGTCAGCATCGGCAATCTTTCGGTGGGCGGCGCGGGGAAGACGCCATTTGTGCAGGAACTGGCAGGGCTGCTCGGGGCGCGTGGGCTGCGGGTGGATGTGCTTTCGCGGGGGTATGGCCGTCGCGGCGGGCAGCCGTTTGAGCGCGTCCGCGTGGACGGAACCGCCGCCCGCTACGGCGACGAGCCGCTGCTGCTGGCGCGGGCAACGGGTGTTCCGGTGTACGTCGGCGCGAGCCGCTGGGCCTCCGGACGGCTGGCCGAGAGCGAGGCTGGTGCCGGCCGCCCGGGAATTCACCTTCTCGACGACGGATTCCAGCATCGCAAGCTTGCGCGCGCGGCCGACATCGTGCTTCTGCACCCGGCCGATTTCGACGACGGCCTGCTCCCAGCGGGGCGGCTGCGGGAAGGGCTCGGAGCCTTGCGGCGCGCGGACTTCGTGGTTTTGCGCGAGGACGACTTCCGGAGCGAGGCCGTGCTTCGGAAGATGGGGATTGACGCGCCGGTTTGGCGGGTCCGCCGTTCCCTCGCCGTGCCGTCTATCAAGGGGGATGCCGTCGCATTTTGCGGGATCGCGCACCCGGAGGAGTTCTTCGCAGCCTTGCGCGCGGGCGGCGTCGAGCTTAGGAAGACGTTCGCATTCCGCGACCACCACCGCTTCCGCGCGAGGGAGCTTCGGGCGATTGCCCAGGAGACGACGGGAGCGGCGGCCCTGCTCACGACGGAGAAAGATTGGGCGCGGCTCGGGGAAGATGCACGGGAAATCCTTGCGGCGGCGGCTCCATTGTGTGCTGTGCCGTTGCGCGCGGAGCTGCTGGAAGCATCCCGGTGTGTGGCCGCCCTGCTCGAAACAGTGGCCCAGCGCCGGCCCGCCGCTATGCGAGAATGAGGGTTTGCCGCCCTCGGAACAGTTCCGCGTCCTCATTGTCCGGCTTGGCGCCATGGGCGATATTCTCCATGCGCTGCCTGCGGTGACGGCCCTGCGCCGGGCGCATCCTGAGTGGTTTCTGGGTTGGGCCGTTGAGCCGCGGTGGCGTGCGCTGTTTCGCGCCGATGCAGCACAAATGGAGGCCGTCGCCGGAACTGCGGCCCAGCCGCTTGCCGACGTGTTGCACCTGGTTCCATCCAAGCAGTGGTCGCGGGCACCGCTGCGGCCCGCGACGCTTCGCTCGCTCCGCGAAACGCGCGCGGAGCTGCGGAGCATGGGCTACGACGCGGCGCTCGACCTGCAGGGGTCGGTGCGGTCCGCCCTTGTCGCGCGCTGGGCCCGGCCCGGGCGGCTGCTGGGCGAGGCCGAGCCGCGAGAAGCCGCCGCGCGCTGGCTGTTTCGCGAGCGCATCGCGACCCGGGGCGTCCATGTGATCGAGCAGGCCGCCGACGTGACGCGGGCGCTGGCCGGGGACGCTTTGCCGCTTACGCTTCCGTTGCTCCCGCATGACCCGGAGGCCGCGCGGTGGTGTGCGGAGGCCGGCGTCGGGGGCGAAGGGCGGCCGGTCGTACTGCTGCACCCGGGCGCGGGCTGGGGTGCCAAGCGCTGGCCCGTGGAGCGCTACGCGGAGGCAGGCGCGGCGCTTGCGCGGGAAACGGGCGCTTGCATCGCCATCAACGCGGCCCCGGATGAGTTTGCCTTGGGAGCATCGCTGGCGCGGGCGCTGCGCGCGCGGGGCGTGGAGCCGCTGCTGCTGTCGCCGACCGTGGGCCGGCTTATCGAGCTCACGCGCCGCGTGACTCTCGCGATCGGCGGCGACACGGGGCCGCTGCACCTGGCCGCGGCGCTCGGCAAGCCCACGGTGGGCATCTTTGGGCCGACCGATCCCGCGCGGAACGGGCCTTTTCACGGTGAGTTTCGCGTGCTGCGCGACCCGGCGAGTCGCCGCGACCACACGCGCCGCGCCGAGCCTGAGGCCGGGCTGCTCCGGATCGCGCCCGAAGCCGTGGTGGATGCCGTACTCCCGCTGCTGCGAGCGCGGGAGGAGGTGCGGGTATGACCTGGAGCAGGCTCGCCAAGCGCATTCGCGTGCCGCTCGGCTTTGTAGTGGCCGGGGTGTTTGTGGCGCTAGCGCGTCCAACAGGCCGCTCTCTGGCGAGAAGTCTCGTCTTAGTAGCGCCCGGTTTGCTCCTGCGCGGGTATGCGTCCGGCTATGTGAAAAAAAACGCGGAGCTTACCGTAACCGGCCCCTATGCCTGGACGCGCAACCCTCTCTACCTGGGCTCCATGCTGATCGCCTTTGGGTTTGCAGCTGCGTCGCGCTCCAAGCAGTTCACGGCATTGCTGGCGATCTTGTTTGCCGCGATCTATGTACCGGTCATCCGTGCGGAAGAGCAGTACTTGCGATCGGAGTTCGCGGAGTTTGAAGCGTACGCGGAGAGGGTGCCCCGCCTGCTGCCCTGGAGGCTTCCCGTGCGCATACCGGGGGCCGAGCGCGGCCGGTTTGCCCCCGCGCTCTACCGCAAACACCGCGAGTACAATGCCAGCATGGGCGCGGCGGCTTTGTATGGAGCGCTGCTCCTGCGTAGGGCGTTGGTGCCCAAGCGGTAGACACTCTGGAGACAACCGAACAGGATGCCGAAACCGCTTTCCCTTTCCCGTTGCATGCGAAGACGAACACTCCAGGCATTCACTTTCCTACTCTCGCTCGCGCCCGCCGCAGCGCAAAACCGGGCCCCGGCGGCTGCCTTCGCGCCTCCCATGGTGGGCTGGAGCTACCCGCAGCGCCAAACACTTACCTATGCCGTGGACTGGCGGGTATTTCCGGCCGGCACCGCTACTGTGCACCTCCAAAGCGACGGGCCGCTCGAGCGCATCACGGTCACGGGCGATTCACAAAGCGCCATCAACCTGCTTTTCCGCGTCAGCGACCGGTTCCAGTCCACATTCAACCCGATGACCGGCTGCTCTGAAAGCTTCAGCCGCCAGATCATGGAGGGCCGCCGCCAGGTCGACTCCACGCAGCGTATCGACGGGGCCCATCGGGTCTCGTTTTATGACGAGCGCAATCTTATTTCGCACATCAACACGCATCAGACGGTGGCGATCCCGGCGTGCGTGACAGATATGCTTTCCGGGATTTTTGTGGCTGCCTCGCAAACACTGGAGCCGGGCACTGTCCTGCACTTGCCCGTGGTGAGCGGCAACCATGTAAGCCAGGTAACTCTGCGGGCCGAAGCGCGAGAAACTGTGCGCACGCCCACCACCACCTACAAAACGATTCGCGTGGAGCCGAGCGCGGACTCAGGGGTGATTCGCA
Organism: Acidobacteriaceae bacterium; assembly: GCA_965218545.1. Classification (GTDB taxonomy): domain Bacteria; phylum Acidobacteriota; class Terriglobia; order Terriglobales; family Acidobacteriaceae; genus EB88. Next base: position 207,996 of record CBDCLB010000006.1, read on the forward strand.
GCCGGGGCAAGCTTTGGATCTGGTATTCGGATGACACGCGTCATATCCCGGTGCAGATGCGCGCGCGGCTGTTCTGGGGCACGCTGACGTTTCGGCTCACGGGCATCGACAACAAGTAGTTTTTAAATCTGAAACCGCTCCTGCATGGCCCGCTGGATGCGCGGGCGGCACAGGAGATTAAACGCGGCCTCCTTGCCCGGGAACATCCGCAGGACAAGGCTGCGCGTATGCGCGACCAGCTGCGCGGCCTGCTCCACCGTCAGCGAGCGATCCTGCCGGATGCTGGCCAGCAGAAACTGCATCATGATTTGCAAACGGCGGAGGTTGTAGCGCTCCTGCTCCTCTGCCCATTCCTGGTCGATACCCTTGCCGGATGGTTCAGACTGCATCGTTTTCGCACCTCAGCATTCTGGGATAGTACGCCTGCCGGAAAGCGATGCCTACTCGGATGTAGCCGGCTGAATCCGTGCCAGCTGGGCCGCTGTGGGCGGGGCGGTGGCATAGCTGACGCCGAACAAACAGGCCAGCGCGGCCAGGAGCGCCGGGAAAATGGCATCGCGGGCGGCCAGGACGGCGGGCAGGTGCGCGTGGACGAGCGGCGTGTCCCAGAAGACTGTGATGAGCGTGCCGGCCGCAATGGCGGACACAGCCCCGTTCGCGTTGATGCGGCGGGAGTAGAACGCGGCCAGGATAACGGGCGTGAGCGTGGCCGAATAGACCGTGTATGCGTAGAGCGTGGCCTTGAGCACGGAGCCCGTGTGCAGCGCCTGGTACAGCGACCAGACCCCCAGGAGAACCACGACCAGGCGCGACACGATGAGGACCTGCTTGTTGCTCGCCTTGGGAGCCAGGTAGCGCGAGTACACGTCGTTGACTAGGTTGGTGGCGGGCGAAAACAGGTAGTTATTCGCGGTGGAGATGACCTTGGCGAAGACCGCGCCCATGAGCAGCGCGCCGAGGAAAGCAGGCATGGAGTGGAGCGCGGTAAAGGCGATGATCTCGCGGCCTTTCGGGGCGGCGTGCTCGCGCAGGGCGAGCGTGTGGCCCAGCATCGCGATCAGCACGATGACCGTTTCAAGGATGACAGTGCCGAAAATCCACCATACGGTGGCCTTGCGTGCATCGCTGGCCGACTTGGCCGAAAAGAACTTTTGGTACATGCTCTGGTTGCCGAGCATGAGCAGGCAGGTGGGTAGGAACAGCTCCCAGGCGCGGATAGGCGTGTAGTCGCCGAGCGCGGTGAAGTTGGACGGGGGCAGACTCCCCCGGAAGCCGCTCCAGCCGCCCGCGGCGTGAAGCAGCACAGGAAAGGCGATGAGCAGGGTCACGGTCGCGAGCAGGCCGATAAAGAGGTCCATGTAGGCGACCGAACTCATGCCCGCGAGCGCGGTAAACGAGATCACAAAGGCCGCGATGATGTACTTACCCAGGTCGGGGGTGATGGTGTGCGGAAAGATGAGCGAAAGGATGTCGCCGCCGCCGATGAGCTGGTAGGAGGTGATGGCGGTGTAGGCGAACAGGATCGCGATGACGCCCAAAACCCGCGCTGCTTGGGAGTAGCGGGCTTCAAGCAGGTCAGGGATGGTGTACTCCGCGAACCGGCGGGCGCGCGGGGCGATGAAGTAGATCAACAGCAGCCCCGCCCAGCCGCCCGCGGGTTGCCACAGCGCGACCAGGCCGTGGTTGTAGGCGTTTTCCGCGCCCCCCAGCAGGGAACCGGAGCCGATCCAGCTGGACAGCAGCGTGAAAACCAGGACAAACACCGGGAGCGAGCGGCCCGCGACGAGGTAATCCTGCTTGGTGTGGGTTTTGCGGAGCTGCGCGAGCGAAACCGCGAGCAGGACCAGGAGAATAACGCCGAGAACGGCGGCGTACAGTGGGCTCAAGCGGGCTCCTCAAAGGGCAAAGCCTGAGTGTAAACCGGAGGCTCGCTCTGACCCAGGTTCACGGCAAGCTGCTTAGCGCGGGACCGCCATCGACCCAGACCGCAACTGCCGGATAACTTCCTCCCTGCGAACGGTACAATACGGGTGCAAATGCAATTTGAAAGCAAGAAACGGAGTGCTGGAGTTCTCTGCCTCGCGCATTCTCGATGAATGCACATTAATGTCGAACCCTCGATTCTGTACTTTGGAACCCCGGTCATCCTTCTGAGCAGCCTGAACGACGATGAAAGCGCCAACATCGCTCCCATGTCTTCGGTATGGTGGCTCGGTTGGAACTGCATGCTTGGTTTGGGAGCGAAGGGCCACACGGCTCAGAACCTACTCCGTGAGAAAGAGTGTGTTCTGAACCTTCCCGCAGCTTCCTTGGTCGATCATGTCAATCGGCTCGCGCGGCTTACCGGCTCCGATCCAGTGCCTCCACACAAGAAAGCAATGGGCTACAAACACGAGAAGGAAAAGTTCAGCGTGGCTGGGCTGACACCGATGGCTTCAGAGTTGGTGAGGTCCCCAAGAATTGCAGAGTGTCCAGTGCAACTCGAAGCTGTGTTGGAGTCCACACATGCCTTTGGGAAGAGGCCAGACAAGCCGACAACGGCATTGGCTTTCGAGATGAGGATCGTGAGGGCACACATTGACAGGTCGATCTTAGTCGATGGGAAACCAAACCATGTCGATCCTGACAAGTGGCGGCCATTGCTGATGAGCTTTTGCCAGTTCTACGGACTTGGTGAGCGCGTCGGATATTCTACCCTGGCTGAGATTCCTCAAGAGTCCTATCGACCTGTTCCTCACATGCAGCGATAGACTGGGGGCGGCTACAAAGATGACCGCAGACAAGGTGACGGAGTACGGAGCCATGATCACAAGCGATCCCCGCTGGCAGGCGGTTCTCAGGCGCGATGCAAGGGCGGATGGAATTTTCTTCTATTCGGTCGAAAGCACCGGGGTCTACTGTAGGCCTTCCTGCGCTTCTCGTACTGCTCGACCAGAGAACGTTAGGTTTCACGTATCTGCGTCTGCGGCTGAGGCGGCAGGGTTTCGTGCCTGCAAGCGGTGCGCTCCCGATGCACCAGCCCTGCACGAACTGCATGCTGCAAGAGTCCTGCAAATCTGTCGTCGCATTGAGGCTGCGACAGAAGAACCGCGACTTTTGGAACTCGCAGGTTCCATTAACATGAGCCCCTACCATTTCCATCGAGTGTTTCGAGCGGTGACTGGCGTTACACCCAAGCAATATGCAACCGCTCACCGCACGAAGGCGGTTCGCCAGAAACTCAAAAGCAGTGAAACGGTCACAAAGGCGATCTACGACGCAGGCTATAACTCAAGCAGCAGCTTTTATGGCAGTTCTAACCAAATACTCGGCATGAAGCCTCGCTCTTTCAAGAGTGGAGGCAAGGGTGAGAACATTCGTTTTGCGGTGGGACAGACAACTCTCGGGTCGATCCTCGTCGGCCGGAGTGAGTTAGGGATTTGCGCGATTCTGCTGGGCGACAACCCTGATGTCCTGATTCGTGATCTGGAAGCCCGGTTCCCCAGGGCCAATCTCCTTGGCGGAGATCGCTCTTTCGAAGATCTCATAGCGAAAATCGTCGGCCTTGTAGAAATGCCGCACGTCGGACTCGACCTTCCGCTTGACATTCGAGGCACGGCGTTCCAGCAACGCGTGTGGCAAGCCCTGCGAGAGATTCCTCCAGGTGCTCGGGCGAGCTATGCCGAGATTGCCAAGGGACTGGGAATGCCTCGCGCGGCCAGGGCTGTCGCGCAGGCGTGCGCAGCAAACGCCCTTGCTGTCGCGATCCCCTGCCACCGCGTCGTGCGAACCGATGAAAGTTTGTGCGGGTATCGTTGGGGAATCGACAGAAAACAGGCCCTTCTAAAAAGGGAGTCGACCTGTTGCTAGAGGTGAGATCAAGCAGTTCTACCCTGGAATATCCATGCCGCCGGGTTTGGGGCGTGCACCGAAAATAGCCGTGCCGATGCGGAGGGTTGTCGAGCCCTCCGCAATAGCTGTCTCGAAATCCCCGGACATGCCCATGGAAAGCTCGTTGAAGCAGAGCCGCGGGTGCTCTCGGGAGAGCTTTTCGCGTAGGGTGCGGAGTTGGCGGAAGCAGGCGCGGGCGACTTCGGGATCGGGCGCGATGGGGGCGACGGTCATCAGGCCGCGCAGGGGCAGGTGGGCGGCGAGGTTGGGCAGGCGCTCCAGTAAGGTTTGCAGCTCGGGTGCGTCGGAGGCGAGGCCTTCCTTGGTTTCTTCCGGGCTGAGTTTTATCTCGATCAGGATGGGCAGCGGCCTCCCCAGCTTTTGGGCTGCGCTGTGGAGGCGCTCGGCGAGCCGGAGCGAATCGACAGTGTCGATGGCGGAGAAAACTTCGGCAGCGAGGGCGGACTTGTTGGATTGGAGGTGGCCGATGAGGTGGACATCGAGCGCCGGCCCGCTGCCTGCGTTGTACCCCGCGGACGCAAGTGCCTGCGCTTTCCCGGCAAACTCCTGTACTCGGTTTTCGCCGAACAGCTTTTGCCCAGCTGCTGCGGCTTCGAGTAAAAGCTCGACCGGATGCGTTTTCGAAACGGCCATGAGCCGGACCTCTTCGCGCGGGCGGCCTGCACGGAGGCAGGCCGCGGCGATGGCGTCGTGGACGCGGGCGAGGTTTTCGGCGATGCTCATGCGCGGCGGTTAGCGACCCTCTTCTTCGAGGAAGCGCTCGACTTCCAGTGCCGCGGCGCAGCCGGAGCCGGCGGCGGTGATGGCCTGGCGATAGCGGCGGTCCTGCACGTCGCCGCAGGCGAACACGCCCGGCACCTTGGTGAAGACCTGCTCGTGCGTCTTGATGTAGCCGTCGTGGTCGAGCTCAATCTGGCCGGCAAAGGCTTTGGCGTTAGGCTCGTGGCCGATGCCGAGGAACAGGCCGGAGATGGGCAGGTCGGTGAGCTCGTCTGTGCGGCGGTCGCGCAGGCGGACGCCTTTGACCTCTTTTTCCTCGACGCCCAGAACCTCCTCGACCGCGACATTGGTGCGGAACTCGATTTTCTCGTTCGTCCGCGCCCGCTCAAGCATGATGGCTGAAGCGCGGAACGTATCCGACCGGTGCAGCAGAGTGACCTTGGAGGCGAAGCGGGTGAGGAAGAGAGCTTCTTCCATGGCCGAGTCGCCGCCTCCGACGACCGCGATCTCCTTGCCGCCGAAAAAGAAGCCGTCGCAGGTGGCGCAGGAGCTCACGCCGTGGCCGATGAGGGCCTGCTCAGAGGGCAGGTTGAGCCAGCGGGCGGAGGCACCGCTCGCGATGATCAGCGTATGGGTGAGCACGGTTTCCTTGCCGAAGTTGAGCACAAAGGGGCGCTGCGATAGGTCGGCGGAGACCAAATGGCCCATTTGAAACTCAGCGCCGAAGCGCGCGGCCTGGGTTTTCATGTTCTCGATCAGCTCGGGCCCCTGGATGCCCTCGGGCCAGCCGGGAAAGTTTTCAACCAGGGTGGTGATGGAAAGCTGGCCGCCGGGTTCGTGGCCCTCGATGATGAGCGGACGCAGGTTGGCGCGGCCCGTGTAGATGGCGGCCGTGAGACCGGCGCAGCCGGAGCCAAGGATGACGACGTCGCGTACTGAATTGTCTGGCATGGGAATGTTTTTATCTTAGCCGCCCGGCTTGGCTGGTGTAGGGGCGGTTAGTAAGGGATGCGGGGGCGGCCCATGGGATGCAGCCCGGGCTTTACCATGGCTGCATGGCAAACCTGACCCTTGTGTATGGCATGCGGCTGCTGCCGGCGGACGAAACCGCCGGAGTGAATGATGCTCTCGTGGTGCTCAAAAACGGCAACGAAGCGCGTGTCACGATGCACATCCTGGAGGGCACCCGGGAGGAGATTGAAGCGCAGTTGCGGCAGAGTATCGAGGCGTTTTTCGAGTTCTTTCCTGAGATTTAAGCCGCCGCTTTTGGGAGTGGCAGGTTACGTGCTTTGCTTTGAGAGTTTGTGGCGCGGGTGCGCATTTGCGCGTTTTCTCAACCTGCGCTGGGGTGGTAGCAACGCCTGAGGCGTGAAGGTTTTTGGGCGCTTGTGCCGATTTGGCACAGAACCTTGCGGCTCTCCCAAGCTGAAACCGGGGACTTGCCGGCAGAGCAGATTGCACTCCAGATGTGAGGGAAACCGTGGCGGAATGGAGTTGCGTTCCGCCGCGGGGTCTTGTCTCCCGGGTGGCGCCGGGAGGTTTGGTTATGCGCTTGGCTTGGCTCTGGGTTGCGCTGCTGTTGGGTCTTATCGGCGGAAACGTGGCGAGCGCGAGTGGCCCCCACTGGGTGGCAGGGGTGAACTATTTTGACCCCGCCGCGAAGGGTAAGCCCGTGGTTTGGGCGGGCGGCCAGGTGAGCTACTACATGGACCAGGGCGCGCTTTCAAGCTCGGTTTCGAACAGCCAGGCGGCTTCGGGGGTCGCGGCGGCGGCGGCGGTGTGGTCGGGCGTGCCCACAGCGGCGGTCAGCATTACGCAGGGTGGGTCGCTGAGCGAGGACGTAAGCGGGAGCAATGTGACGGCGAACACGCCTGCCGGAAGCGGGGCCGCGCTGCCCAGCGATGTGCAGCCTTCGGCCACGAGCAAACCCGTGGCGGTCGTGCTCGACGCGGACGGAAGCGTGATCGACGACATTTACGGCCCGGGCGCGAGCGACCCGAACCAGTGCACGCAAACGGGCGTGTACACGTCCGTGGACAACTTTGCCACGAGCGGAACTATCGCGCACGCGCTCATCATCCTGAACGGGCGCTGCGCCACTTCGAGCGATCTGAACGGGCTGCTTGAGTACGAGCTGGTGCGGGCCTGGGGTCGGGTGCTGGGGCTGGACTGGTCGCAGGTAAACGAGCAGATGTGGCCGAACCAGACCACGGACGGGCTGGCTGGGTGGCCGGTGATGCACCCGCTGGAGAGGCTGTGCTCGGGATCGGCGACGACATGCATGCCGAACGGGACAAGCCTGCGGCTGGATGACATCGCGGGCCTGAACCAGCTGTACCCCGTGACCCAAGCCAACGCCGGCCAGTGGAGCGGGAAGACACTCACGGCCTCCTCGACCTTTACCGTGCAGGGCACGGTTAAGTTCCGCAACGGGCAGGGAATGCAGGGGGTCAATGTCGTGCTTACGCCTGTGAACGCGACGGCAAACGGCGATACTCCGGACCTGCGCTACACGGTAAGCGCGGTAAGCGGGGCGTATTTCCAGGCAAACACAGGCAATGCGGTGATGGGTGCGGTGGACGCGCAAGGGAACAGCTACGGGCGGTTCGGCACCGATGACGCGACGAAGGAGGGCTATTTCGTGCTGAGCGGGGTGCCTCTGCCGCCGGGCGCGAGTGCGGCGCGGTATCAGCTGTCGATCGAGCCGATTAATCCGCTCTACACCGGCAACGAAGCTGTGGGGCCCTACGCGGCTTCGCAGGTTGCGCCTTCGGGGGCGCTGCAGACGGCGGCGCTCGGGACCCTGAGCGCGGGCGCGGCGGTGACGCAAAACTTTACCTTGACGGACTCCGCCGACGGCACACCGACTGACAGCGGGGCGGAAGCGCAGCCCAACATGGCCGGGGGCAACGGCGAGTGGCTGGCCAAGCTGATGGGGTACGGGCATACGGGGTGGTTCCAGTTCCATGCGCGGGCCAACCGGTACTTTACCGTGGAAGCCTTGTCGCTGGACGAAGCGGGGATTGGTTCGGAAGCGAAGTCGGCGGTGGTTATCGGCTTGTGGGACGGCACCGATGCGCCTGGCGGGACGCCGGACCTGGCGACCACGGTTGCCTTCAACGGTGCCACGGTGGGGCTTTCGGTGCTTTCAGCGCAAACGGCCGCGGACGGCGAGGTGCGCATAGCCTATGCGGATATGCGCGGGGATGGGCGGCCGGACTTCACCTACCGTGCGCGCGTCCTGTATGCGGACTCTGTGTTTCCCGCCCGCTTAAGCCTCAACGGCGGGACTGTTTCCATCCGGGGGCAAGGCTTCCGCCCTGGCGTGACTGTATCGATAGGCGGGGTGGCGGCAGCGGTCACAAGTGTTACGCCAAACGAGATCACGGCGGTCGCGCCGGCCGTAAACGCTCCCACGGGCACGGCGGTAGTTGCCGTGCAAGATCCGCAGACGCTCGGCCTGGCGGAGATTCTCGATGGGTTGAGCTATGACGCGCACGGCGATGACGGGGTCAAGCTGATGCAGCCTTCCCCAAGCGGCACGGTGCAACAGGGCGTGCCAATGCCGATGACGGTGCAGGTAGTGGCGGCGGATGGGCAGACGCCGGCCGCGAATGTGAGCGTTAGCTTCGCCGTGACCAGCGGGTCGGCGCAGCTGGGCTGCGCGGCGGCGGCATGCACGGCCATGTCAAACCAGAACGGGTTGGCAACCATGACGGTCACCGCGACCGGCTCGCAAGCCACGCAGATTCGCGCTTCCTTGTCGACTGGAGCCTTCGTAGTTGCGGCGTTCGATGGAGGAACCCCGCCGCAGATCGCGCCGACAAACACGCTGTACATCGCGATCGGGGCGGCAAATGTGAGCTGGACACCCGTTGCTGTAGTGCTGAGCAGCGGGCAGCCGGTGCAAGGGGCAGCGGTGCAGTGGACCGGCGGCTCCGGAGCGCAGGTTGCGGCGGCAACCAGCACTAATAGCAACGCGGCCGGGCTTGCCTCCACAACGGTGTCAGTTGGTCCACTCGCCGCGGGCGCGACGGCCAATGTGTATGCCTGCCAGGGGCAAAGCATGGCATGCGCGAAGTTCACGATCAATGCGGTACACAACGAAACGGCCGGCCTGCTGCCGGTGAGCGGCATGGGGCAGAACCTCGCCGCGACGGGGGCCGCCCTGCCGTTCACGATCGAGGTGGTTGATGGAGTAGGCCACCCTATGGCAGGGGCGACCGTGAACGTCTACCAGCAGATGACGGCATGGCAGCCGCCGTGCCCGGCCCGGGGGCGCTGCCCCGCACCCCAGCAGCTGGGGTCGGAGGCGAGCACGGCCGTGTCCGACGCGAACGGACTGGTGACGGTAGCGCCGATGAGTAATGGGGGGCAAGCTGTGCAGATCAATGTCCAGGCGACTGTTGGGCAGTCCGGCACACTTGGGTTCACGATTGCCGAGCATCCTTAAGCATTGCGGCGTCCGCATAAACCCGCAAGGACGGGCGACGCTCCGGATGGAGACTGCTCCAAGACGGGTTTGAAGCTGGTGGTCGACACAGCAAAGCACGGAGAACACCGCTTTTCGAACGGATGAGGAGCTTGGTGAAACCGAAAAAGCCGCTATCTGACCGGCTCAAGCATCTGCTAGGGAAAGCAGGCGATCAAGCCGGGCGGAGGATTTCCATGGCGGCTGGCAAATCGATAGGCAACGTGATCTCAAATCGGGCGGTAGAGGAGCAGCGCCGCCCGCGCGTGGTGATTCTGGGGAGCGGCTTTGCGGGGATGAATGCGGCAAAGGCGCTGCGATCCATGCCGGTGGATGTGACGGTTGTGGACAAGAGCAACCACTACACCTTTCAGCCTTTGCTCTATCAGGTAGCACTGGCGATGCTGTCGCCTTCCGACATTGCATCGCCGATCCGCGGCGTTCTGCGTGGTGCACGCAATGTGGATGTGCTGATGGACGACGTGACCGGCGTCGACACGGCTGCACACCGGGTGGAGCTCAAGAGCGGTGCGCAGCTTGAATACGACTACCTGATCGTTGCGACGGGCTCGGTGAAATCGTATTTTGGCAACAACGACTGGGAGCAGTATGCGCCGGGACTGAAAAGCATTGAGGACGCGACTGAGATCCGGCGGCGCGTGCTGCTGGCTTTTGAACTGGCAGAGCAACAGGCCCTTGAAACCGGGTCTCACCGGCCCTTGAACTTCGTCGTGATCGGCGGCGGCCCGACGGGGGTCGAGCTGGCCGGGGCGATCGCGGAGATCGCGCGCTATTTCATGAAGCAGGATTTCCGCCACATCGACCCAAAAAAAGCGCGGGTACTGCTGATGGAAGGCGGCCCCCGCATCCTGCCCAGCTACCCGGAAGACCTTTCGGCCAGGGCGGTGCAGCAGCTCGAACGGCTGGGAGTTACCGTACACACGAACTGGATGGTGGACGATATAGGGCCCGGCTATGTGCAGGTAAAAGGGCAGGATCGGCTCGATGCCGTCGTGGTTCTTTGGGGTGCCGGGGTGGCTTCCTCGCCCGTAGGTGCCATGCTGGGCTCACCCCTGGACAAGCGCAAGCGGGTGATTGTGGATAAGACACTCAATCCGGAAGCGCTGCCTGACGTCTTTGTGTGCGGAGACCTGGCCTACTTTGTCCAGGACGGGCAGGAGCTGCCCGGTGTCGCGCAGCCGGCGCTCCAGATGGGCGAGCACGCCGCGAAGATGATTGGGCAGGATTTGCGAAAGCAGCCCCGGCGGGAGTTTCGCTATTTCGACAAGGGGGATATGGCGACCATCGGCCGCTACTCTGCGGTGGCGGACTTGAAGTGGCCCTTTAAGGCGCACTGGGGAGGTTTCCCCGCCTGGGCAGCTTGGCTTGGGGTGCATCTGGTGTTTCTGGTCGGGTTCCGCAACCGCGTTTCCGTCCTGACGCAGTGGGCGTGGACTTATCTCTTTTTATCGCGCGGCGCGCGGTTGATTACGGGCAGACCGGAGCTCGAAGGCTGGCGGGAAACGGAGTCTGTGCGCGACCCTGAGGTGAGCCGGCCGGCACCTCTCCAAGCCGGAAAGATCGCGGGCGACCTCCCAGGCGTTTAACGCCCAAGGGAGACTCCGAGAAAGACTCCCCTGGGCGCGCTGGCACCTGCATCGGGCCATAGTCTTTTAAGCAGTGACAGGCTCGTCCGCCGCTACACTGACTGGCGTGAGCCAGTTAAAGCGGTCCGGCACTGTGCCGCCGGCGATGCCGAAAAACTCGTGCGAAAGCTGCCGGGTAATGGGTCCGGGTTCGCCGTCGCCGATAAGAATCCGGTCCACCGAGCGCAGAGGCGTGACTTCCGCGGCCGTGCCTGTAAAGAATGCCTCATCGGCAATGTAGAGCAGCTCGCGCGGCAGCGCTTGTTCAACAACGGGGATGCCGAAGTGCCGGGCAAGGGTGAGGATCGCATCGCGTGTGATTCCGTTAAGAACGGAGTTTGCGAGCGGCGAGGTGTAGAGGATGCCGTCGCGGACGACAAAAAGGTTCTCGCCCGATCCTTCGGACAGGTAGCCGCTGGTATCGAGCGCGATACCTTCGGCATAGCCGTTCGCCTCGGCCTCCATGCGGATGAGCTGCGAATTCATGTAGTTGGCGCCGGCCTTGGCGAGCGAGGGCATGGTATTCGGCGCAAGCCGGTTCCAGGACGAAATGCAAACGTCCGCGCCTCCGTGTTCGCCGGTCAGGTACTTGCCCCATGGATAATTCCCAATGTAAACGTCGATGGGAGCGTGTTTGGGGTTGACGCCGATCTCGCCATAGCCGCGGAACACAACCGGGCGGATGTAGCAAGGCGCGACCTTGTTGGCCTCAACCACGTCCACGACCGCGGAGCAAAGCTGGTCGAGCGAGTAGGGCACAGCCATGCGGTAGATTTTGGCGGAATCGAGGAGGCGTCGCATGTGCTCGGCGAGCCGGAAAATGGCTGCTCCCTCGGGCTGCGTGTAGCAGCGAATGCCTTCAAACACGGAAGACCCGTAATGAACCACATGGCTCATAACGTGGATCTGGGCGCGGTCCCAGGCGATCAACTCGCCGTTGCGCCAGATATTGGCGGTGGGTTGGATGGGCATCGGTGTGGGCTCCTCAGTGGGTTGGCTCGAAGCTCGATTATAGCGAGGGCCGGGAATGGCGAAAGCGGGTACTGCCGTCATCTGGGGCGTTTGGGCCAAGGTGGGATAAGGTGCTCGTATGTTTGGGCCAGCAGCGCACGCATTCCGCGAAATCCATCAGTCGAAGTATGTCGGCTTTTCCCTTTTGGCTCTGAGCTCGATCTTTTTCCTAGTCGATCCCTTTGCGGCCATCGGTTCGTTTTTGGCTATCACCGCGGGCGTGGACCGGGATCGGAGAAAGCGGATGGCAGCGAAGGCATGCGTGA
>CBDCLB010000006.1:225000-966939 GCA_965218545.1 Acidobacteriaceae bacterium
GGACATCCGGTTAATATTCCGGACCTCCCAACTCTCGTTTGACGATGGGGAGACGCAGAAGGATACGCAGGGCCCCCTATGGCTATGGGGCTTGATGCGCGCAAGCTGGTTCTGATAGGTAAATCCGTCAGGGCATAACAGTGAGGCGCAAAACAGTAGGGCTTGTGCCTGAAAGCTGCCGATTCCACGCTGCCAAGAAAATCCTCTAAGGAGAGTGGTTGGGAACCGTACCCCAAACCGACACAGGTAGACGAGGAGAATATCCAAAGGCGCTCGAGTGAAGGCTTGTTAAGGAACTCGGCAAATTAGACCCGTAACTTCGGGAGAAGGGTCGCCCCGGTAGCGTGCAAGCGCGAGGGGGCCGCAGTAAAACGCGTACGGCGACTGTTTAACAAAAACACAGGTCTCTGCAAAGTCGAAAACGACGTATAGGGGCTGACTCCTGCCCGGTGCCGGAAGGTTAAAAGGAGAGGTTAGCTGCAAGGCGAAGCTTTGAATTGAAGCCCCGGTGAACGGCGGCCGTAACTATAACGGTCCTAAGGTAGCGAAATTCCTTGTCGGGTAAGTTCCGACCTGCACGAATGGAGTAACGATCGTACGACTGTCTTAACGAGTTGCTCGGCGAACTTGTAGTACCGGTGAAGATGCCGGTTACCCGCAGCTAGACGGAAAGACCCCGTGCACCTTTACTACACCTTAACTATGAATTATGACGTTTGCTGCGCAGGATAGGTGGGAGGCTTTGAAACCAGGCTTTTGGGTTTGGTGGAGCCAACGGTGAGATACCACCCTGTGAGCGTTGTGATTCTAACCTGCTCCCGTGATCCGGGAGAGGAACATAGTTAGGCGGGTAGTTTGACTGGGGCGGTCGCCTCCTAAATTGTAACGGAGGCGCGCGAAGCTACCCTCAGACTGTTTGGAAATCAGTCGTCGAGTGCAAAAGCATAAGGGTGGTTAACTGTGAGACCTACAAGTCGAGCAGATGCGAAAGCAGGCTTTAGTGATCCGGTGGTTCTGTATGGAAGGGCCATCGCTCAACGGATAAAAGGTACGCCGGGGATAACAGGCTGATCGGAGCCAAGAGTTCATATCGACGCTCCGGTTTGGCACCTCGATGTCGGCTCATCGCATCCTGGAGCTGTAGAAGGTTCCAAGGGTTAGGCTGTTCGCCTATTAAAGCGGTACGTGAGCTGGGTTCAGAACGTCGCGAGACAGTTCGGTCCCTATCTGCTGTGGGCGTAGGAGATTTGAGGAGGGCTGTCCTTAGTACGAGAGGACCGGGATGGACGAACCTCTTGTGTTCCAGTTGTCCTGCCAAGGGCACGGCTGGGTAGCGAAGTTCGGTTGTGATAACCGCTGAATGCATATAAGCGGGAAGCACGCTCCAAGATGAGATCTCCCTGAAGGGCCCAGGAAGACGACCTGGTTGATAGGCTGGAGGTGAAAGCGCAGTGATGCGTGCAGCTTACCAGTACTAATCGCCCGTTCGGCTTGTCCATAGAATTAACTCTGTGCAGATCGCACCGATGGACATTCAATACAAGCCTTGCAAGACCCAATCGGTTTCGTTGTGAGATATTTTGGCGGTCCGCGTGGAAATAGCGTGGATGTTCCAGACGTGAGTGCTGGAAATATACGCCGTACAGGTTTACCGGTGACCATACTGCGAGGGTCCCACCCGTTCCCATCCCGAACACGGAAGTTAAGCCTCGCTGGGCCGATGGTACTGCGCGCGCAGGTGCGTGGGAGATTAGGAGATTGCCGGTAATATTATCTAGGGGCCGCTGAGAAGCGGCCCCTTTTCTATTGGTATATCTCATAATCGCGGCTACGCAACGGGCGCAGTGGTGGGTTTCTCACTTCTTAGGTTTCATGCACAGCCGCTCCAGCTGCTTTGCGGGTAAGGTGGTAGCGGCGATCCACTAGGGGCTGTGCCCGGAACGGAATGTGAGTGGAACCCGGGGGCTTCACAGTGCTGAGGGTGGTCCAGACTGACATGAGTTTTTCGATGGCTCGATGGCTTGGATTCAGAGTGCAAGGTAAGAGCTTTGCTGTGTGTAGTCCGAGAGTACGAAGGTATGGCTTCCGAAAGAATGTTCAGGCTGCATTGAGATGTGATGAGCCCCCAAAGAGGCTGCTGGTTCCGAGCATAAGCCCGAAGCGGTCAATGCAGGGGTTAAATCTCCCTGTCGTTTTAAACCTGTCGTGGCCACTGACTATCGCTCGGTACTGGAAAACGGACCGCCCAAACGAGTTGGGGAAGGGTGTCTCCCGTGCAGCCGGATTGCCCCGTTCAGAACGATCGGGAGGACTGCCGAATGGTCTCAGCTAGGGAGATAGCCACCATTCACGTTTAATAGGGGAATGCGGCCGTGTATCGCCTTCATTCTTTGCTGTTTTCCCACGCTCGGGGCGCAAGCTCAGCAGGTACAGCCTTTCCCAGCGCCGGCTCAACCCGTGGCCAAGGTCGCGACCCAGGGAGTGAGTTTGAGCGGACTTATAAGCGTCGCCGATGGACGCGCTACCCTCGCCAACAACGGCGAGATTAGCTCGGCTCTGCATGCAGTAGACGTGGATCTGCTCCGGGGTGGCGCGCTCCTGGTATGTCCCGGCAGTGCCGTGCGCATCGGGGAAGGCAGCTCCATGGGGACGGCGGATCGCCCAGCGGATAGGGGTCTGATGTTTTCGCTTGAGCGCGGGGCTCTGGAGACGAACTACACGCCGGGCACTTACTCTGATGTGGTTCTCACGCCGGATCTCCGGCTGCTCATCTCTCCGCCGGGTGAGGCGAATCTGCGCGTCCGCGTGAGCCAGCAAGGTGACACTTGCGTGGACAATGCCGGGGACAAGGCACCCTATGTCGTTGCGAGCAGCCTGCTGGACGGGGGAGCGTACCGGGTGCGCCCCGGCCAGCGTGTGCTGTTTTTGCATGGCTCGCTCAACGAGGTGGTTGACAATGAACACGAGCCCTGCGGCTGTCCCCCGGCCCTTGCGGCCGAGCTAGCCAGCGCTAAAAACGGCGGGCCCTCTTCGACCCCGGCAGACACGGTTTTTCCAACGGCGGTCAGCGAGGGGCTGCAGGAGCCGCCCAAGCTGGGAGGCAGCGCTCCGGTCGTGCCCACGGGCGTGCCGCATGCTCAGGTGTCTGCGACGCTTTCATCCGCAACGGCTCCCACGCCGCCACCGTCCGCCATAGCCGCCGCCCCGCCAAAACCACCCGCGCCGAAGCGCGGCTTCCTCGGTCGCGTCGGCCATTTCTTTTCAAAGGTGTTCGGCGCGGGCGAATAGCGGCCGGCAGCCCGGGCCTACGCTAGAATGGAAAGTGCTGCGAAGCCGGTTTCCATTCTCGCCAGCCCATCTCCGCTCTACCCCGCAAGGAGTTCCCTCGTATGGCGATCCCTGCCACCCAGATGCGTCCGGGCATGATTATCAAGTTCAATAACGAGCTTCACAGCGTTTTCACCGTGGAGCACCGCACGCCCGGCAACCTACGCGCGTTTATCCAGGCCAAACTGCGCAACCTGCGCACCGGCTCGATGTTTGAGCACCGTTTCCGCTCGCCCGACCCCATCGAAAAGGTCATCGTTGATGAGATCCCGATGGAATTTCTTTACAACGACGGTGACGATTACTACTTCATGGATACGGCTACATACGAGCAGACCAATCTCAAGCGCGATACCCTCGGCGACGCGGTCGAGTTCCTGACTTCAAACCTCCAGATTACGGTCTCATTCTTTGATGGTAAGCCGGTTGGCATCGAGCTGCCGCAAACGGTCGAGCTAGCCGTTGTCCAAACCGAGCCCGGGCTGAAATCCGCGACTGCTTCCTCGGTCACCAAGCCGGCGAAGCTGGAAACCGGGCTCACGGTTCAAGTGCCTCCGTTTATCAATGAGGGCGAGAAGATCCGGGTCGATACGGCGGAAGGCGTGTACCTTTCCCGGGCGTGAGCGGGCTCTCTAGATTTTGGCCGGGAAGGTAAGATCGGTCTATGACAATCGATGAGCGCATTGAGAAATTGGCTGAACGTCACGAAGCACTGGCACAAAGCGTTGAGTCGTTGAGCCTGAATGTGCGCCAGCAAAGCCAAAACATCGACAAATTGAGCTTGGATGTCCAGCAGCAGACACAAAATGTCGACAAGCTGGTTGGTGTCATGGCGGATTTGATCCAGGTCGCGCGGTTGCATGAGCGCCGTATCAGTGATCTGGAAAGCGGTCGGTAGCTCGACCGGCCAGGATCTTGCTTCCCACGCCATCCCGGGCTACCATGCGCGTGTGCTTTTGATTTTATTCGCAGACACACCCGTGCTCGCGCATCCCGTGATCGTCGATCACTCCGGCGAGATCGCGAGCATCTTGAGCGGCGTTGCCGCTATTTGCAGCGCGGTAGTTTGGCCGGTGCTGATCGGCCTCGCTCTTTGGTGGTTTCGTGAGCCCGCACGGGGGATTCTGCAAGGAGCCGTCGGGGTCGCTGCGGGCGCGAACCGTTTCAAAATCTGGCAAATCGAGTTCGACAAGGACGTGCAGCAGCAGATTGCCCGTAGCGAGTCCGCGGCCTTGATCGCGCCCGTGAGCACTCCCGCGCCCGCGGCAGCCGCAAACTCTGTCGCGGCCCATGTGGCTGTAGCCGCCACGGCGGCCGCGGCTACGATTCCGAACACGGAGGTTGCCGCTGCCACCGGCGTGCGGGCTTTGCTTGAAGCCGCACCCAACTCTACCCTTCGCAAATCCGCCGAGGCCGTTATCAAAGCGCGCATGCTTGGCTTCGCGCAAGAATATGAAACGCTTCGCGCCTCCATGCATGCCGGGCCAGACCGCACCCGTGCGATGAATGGGGTGGTCGCCAAGATGCGAACGCTGGCGCTGGCCGCGGACCTCTTTCTGGACGAGTTTATGTCCGCCTCAAATTCACCCGGCACCCGCCTTGCTGCTATCTGCATTCTGCAGATGAAGCCGGAGATGCGTGCCGTATCCTGGCTTGTGGAGCGCATGAAAGTAGAGCAGCCATTTGTTTTCTTTCACGCCTCTGTCGCCCTGCTGAACACGGTTCGGCGATTTGGCCAGAGCCGGCGCACTGCTTTGAGCGCCGCCCTGGAGGCAGCGCTCGCTCAGGTCCAGAGCTTCGGCGATCAAGCTGACGCAAACACCATCCGTTCGCTCACTCTGGCGCGGTCGGAGCTTGAGTCCGGCACCTGATTAGCGCGGCAGGATTTCGTTTTTTTCGGAGGGTACCTTTCCGATCGCCGCCGAGGATAGCTTCAGGTGCGCTTCGGCCATTTCCGGGGGCATGCGCGCGATCCAATCGTTTAGGGAAACGTCCTGGAACTCCGGCGAGCGGAACATTTCTAAAAACAGGAGATCCTCCGTCCCTGTATTTTCGATATAGTGCCCCGCCATTGTTGAGACATAGCCCACGTCGTTGGCGTGGAAATCCATAGTGCGGGCCTTGCTGCCCGGTTTGAAGACGGTCATTCGTCCCTGCCCCGCAAGGTAGAACTGCCACTCCGAGCCTGTGGGATGCCAGTGCAGCTCACGCAGGCCTCCGGGTTTGACGCGGACCAGCCCCGCAGCCACATCGCGAGCTACGGGAAAATTGTTCGAGTCAACTACCCGCACGTCGCCGCCCGCGGTTTGCTTGGTCGGCGGCTGGCTGGTGAGCCGGTAGGTGTAGCTGGTTTTTGTTTCGAGGAACTGCCCGATAGCCCGCTTGTCTTCGTCCAGCGAACGCGGGAGCGGGGCCTTAAAGATGTACAGCTCAGTCGGCGGCAGTTTCTGGATCTCCGCGTCTGTCCAGCCCAAGTTTTTACGCAGGACCTCCGGCGGCGTGTGCGCGAGCCAGTCGGAAAGCAAAAACGTGTCGTCCTCGGAAAACTTTCCGTCGTTGAAGACCAGCAGAAACTCACAGCCGTCTGCGCCCAGCCCCTGAATCGAATGAGGGAACCCAGCGGGAAAATACCATAGATCGCCAGCCTTCACGTCGTCGATAAACATCTTGCCGTCGGGCTGCAACAGCGACACGCGCGCCTCACCGGTAATCATGTAGGCCCACTCGTCGGCGGTGTGCCAGTGCAGTTCACGGAAGGATCCGGAGGTAAGGCGCATATTCACGCCCGCAAGCTCGGTGGAGGTGGGCAGCTCGCGCTCGGTGACCTGGTGCGTCCAGCCGCCGCCCTGCAAGCGCTTTTTAGCGAGGTCGAAGGAGTACCAGATCGGTCCTACATCGCCGTGATCTGTCACGGGCGGCTCGTTCGAGCTGGGATTTTCTGCCAGAAGGGGTTTATTTTCCTGCCCGGGGTCGCTCGCGTTGTCGCCCGTCCGCCCAGCCTTGGCTTCCGTCCGCGTTTGTGCCATGGCCCCCGCGGCCGCCATGCCCAAGCCCGCGGCTGCGCCCACAAACACCCGGCGCGAAACGCCCTTCTGCTGTTCTTCCTCGTCCACTCGTTTCTCCTGGCTGCTGTTACTCCGATGCAGGTTGCGCTTGCGCCTGTGCATCTGGGAGACTACAGAATCGCATGAATTCAGTAAAGATTGCCGTGCGCCGCTACTGTGTCGAGGGCCGCGTCCAGGGCGTTGGGTTTCGCTGGTTTGTTCATCGTGAGGCCTCCGCCCTAGGCTTGCGCGGCAAGGTTCGCAACACGGAGTCGGGTGCGGTGGAAGCTGTCGCCGCCGGAACGCCGGACCAGCTTGCGCAATTGCGAAGGGCTTTGGAGCGGGGCCCGCGAGGCTCTCGAGTTGATAAGGTCACGGAAGAGGATCTCGCGCCCGCCGAAGCCGGTATGCTCGAAGCATTCACGATTGAAGGAGCTTGGTAGCAGATGCCCAACACGTCCCAAGGGAATGCCTCGGAAAGCGATTTTCTAAAAAGTCTAGTCCGCACCATCCCGGACTTCCCCAAGCCGGGCATTCTGTTCTACGACATCACCACGGTCCTGAAGGACCGCAAGGGTTTTGCCGCGCTGGTCGATGGCTTGGCCGCCCATTACACCGCGGACGACGTGGATCTGGTTCTAGGTATTGAGGCGCGGGGATTTATTTTTGGCCCTGCGCTGGCTTATCGCTTAAATGCAGGCTTCGCGCCGGTGCGCAAGCCGAAAAAGCTGCCCGGGGCGGTGGCTCGCGTGAGCTATGACCTGGAATACGGCTCGGACACGCTCGAAATCCACAAGGACGCGATTGCGCCGGGAGAGCGGGTGCTGCTGGTGGACGACCTGTTGGCGACCGGCGGCACCATGGAAGCGACCCTGCAGCTGGTGAAGCAGCTCGGTGGGGAGGTCGCCGGGCTCGCGTTTGCCGTTGAACTCGACTTCCTAAAGGGCCGGGAGCGCTTTCCTGAGTACGACGTGTTTAGCCTGCTGCACTACAGCGAATAAGCGCCGGGGGCTGCCGCGCGGCAGCCCCCGCTGCGGCTACGCGGTGCTCTTGCGCGCGAAGTAGATGATGAAGCAGAGGATTGAGAAAATCAAGAGCAGGTGGATCAGAAAAGCCGTGATATGGAATACCAAAAAGCATAGCACCCAAGTGATAAGCAATAAAATGCCTAGAACAAGCCACATGCAAACCTCCTGCGGAGGTCCATTTTCTCCGCTTTTTCCGTGTTTGCGGCCAAGGCCGCGCTAGATTTCATTGTTTCCCTTGACAGGAATCTTTGTGGCGAGGTCGGCAAGGCGGTTATCCGTGCCCCGCTTTTCCTCCACCGTCTTCGCGAGCAGCCCCGCTACCTCCTCGAGCCCCAAGCGATCGGCAAACAGCCGGGCTGAGTCGTAGGAGGCAATGCCCCAGTGCTGGATGCGGCGCCCGGCGGCAATCAGCGCGGCGTCCACCACCGGCGCATCGCCGCCGTCGCCCATGCGGTCTTCGCTTTCGCTCAGCAATACCTTCATGCTCTGCGCACGGCCACCGCGCGGGCTCGCCTGAAGCTTTTCAAACACTGTTTCCAACCGGTCGACCTGGTCTTTGCTGATCTGGCTGTGCTGGCGAAACAGGTTCTTGAGCTCCATGTTGCTTGCGCCCTTTTCCATGCGCCCCAGCTCTTCCCGCACCATTTGCTCCGCTATGTACACCTCTTCCAGCTCGTCCACGAGCAATAAGCGAAGCGATCGAAGCTGCATAGCTCTTCCTCCTTGCGGCCGCTTCCGCGCGGCCTAACGCTCGGTAGGATGCAGGCCGTTCCGCTCCTGCTCCAGGATCTCCAGCCGCTCCGAAGCAGCAAGCCGGCCTTTGCGGCGGCACCATGCTTCAAGCGCGCTGTGGAGGGCAGGGAGAGGCACGTGCAAGCCTGCTTCCAGCTCCCCATCCGCAATGGGGAGCGTGTCGTCAAAGCGGGCATCGTTGGTAAAGCTGCGCATGGCAAAGCTGTCAAGCCATGCCACCGGAACAGCCGTTGCGATGCTGTCTTCGCCGATCCGCCACACCCGCAGCTTTCGTACGAACATAAGCGCTTCCTCCGGCGCTGCTTGCCGTCGAACCATCCCAAGGGTAGCGTAAAGGGCTATGGGCGTTCCCGGCAAAGTGGCGATTCTAGGTGCGAATGGCGCGGTGGGCAGGGCTTTGTCGCCCATGCTGAGCCGGCGCGGCATTCCATACCGCGTTGTGGGGCGCTCGCTCCTTGGCTTGCAGGTGCGCTTCCATGGCGACCCCTTGTGCGAGCATTTCCAGTGGGACCCTGAGGATAAGCGCAGCATCGCGGAAGCGTGCGCCGGTGCGCAGACGGTGGTGTACCTCCTGGGGATGGCGCTTTGGAAGTTCAAGGACCACCTCCCGCTGATCACAAGGACGCTCGAAGCGGCGCGCAAGGCCGGGGCCGAGCGTTTTCTGCTCGTCAGCTCCAACTGGAGCTATGGGCTTCCGCAAACCGAGCGGGTCGGCGAAGACCACCCCCGGGTGCCGCATACGGTCAAGGGCCGAATTCGCCGGGAGCAGGAAGACCGGGTGCTCGCGGCGCATGTGCCGGGCGTGTTTGCGACGGGTGTTTTGCGGGTGGCGGACCTGTACGGGCCGCTGGTGGAGGCGAGCTATCTTTGGAGCGCGTTCCAGGCCGCGAAGCTGGGGAGGGAAGCGCAGCTGCTTGCGCCCTTCGACCGACCGCACGAATTCGTGTTTGTGCCGGACGCGGCGGCCGCCATCGCGAACCTTCTGGCCGCGGAAGCCGCATGGTCCGGAACGGAGGGGCAAAGCTGGAACTTGGGCGGCCCGGCCGTTACCACCATGGAGGAGATGGTCAAGCAGATCTTCGCGGCAGGGAGAAAGCCGGCGCAATATCGGGCACCCAGCCGTTGGAGGCTCGGCTATGTGCGCGCCATCAATCCTTACGTCCGCGAGCTGGGAGAGTTCCAATACCTTCTGGACGCGCCTTTGCTCCTGGACGACGCAAAGCTCGCAGGGCTGCTGGGCGGTATCGAGAAGACGCCCTACGCGGAAGGGATCCGGCTGACCCTGGAACTGCTTTAGCCCGCACCGGGTGCCGTGGCGTCCGGTGCCAGCGCACCCCAGTACACCATCGCCTCGGTATCGCCCGTGCGTGGCAGGGCGGGCAGGTTTGCTGTGTTTTTCGCTTCCTTCAGCACAGCATCCAGGTGATCCAGAACCTCATCCGCACCCATGGTGTACATTTCGCGGCCGCTGTCGTAGCCGTTTTCGATCGACTGCTTCAGGTAGCGCCCCGCGATCTGCGCGGCGAGCTGATCCGTGATGACGTGCCCGGTCCGGCGCTTTTGTTCGAGCCACGCTTCGCATGGCATGGCGATCCACAAGGGGCGGCCGTTCACGTCGAAGCGCACGTCCACGGCGTCGGCGTGCCGGGTGGAGATGGCGGTCATCAACGCTTTCCAGCGGCAGTGCAGGGCTTCGCCCGTCCAATGGTCGGTTACATGAAAGTCGTCGTACATAGCATGAGCCTACCGGCAAAAGTGCGTCACGCGCAAGAATTGCACAAAAGGGCAAACATATTTTTTGGGAGAAGCTGCGTCCAACCACCATCCGCTACCCCTTACTCATTCGCACACAGAGGAGTTATCAAGTGACCACCCGTTCCCCGGAATCCCTTCAGCGCTTCGAGCAAAAGCTGCGCGCCCAAAAGGCATTGCTCGAGCGCACTATGCTGTCGGCCGTTCAGGAAGGCCGGCAAAGCAACACAGACGATCTGCAGGACGCCGCCGACCAGGCAGTGCAGTCTTACCAAAAAGAACTACTTTTCCTGCAGGGCACGCAAGGCCACAGCCAGCTGGCGCAGGTGCGCTCGGCGCTTGACCGGCTCGAGGAAGGGACATTCGGGGAGTGCCTCCACTGCGGCGAGGTGATCGGGGAAAAGCGCCTGGACGCCGTGCCGTGGACCGCAAACTGCATCGCGTGCCAGGAAAAGATCGAAAACGGGCAGCTAGGGGATCCCCGCGCCGCCTAGCCGATTCCTCGGCCGGCTCGGCTATGCTGATCGTTCGCTGCGCGACTTTCCGAAAGGAGGGACGCGCTTGCGAGCGGGGCTGTTGCCTCCGGGCCTGCGAGGTTTGCCGATGCAGCGTCGCCCGCCCGCTCTTTTTAGGAAAGGGACTGCTAAACTTGAACGCGCGGCGTCCTGCGCGCTGCTAATTTTTCTGATCGGCGCCGTCTTCTCATCGTGAATACACAATCCACACCCTCCGGACGTCCCAGCAGTTTTTCCCGCATCGGTGCCCCAGTAGCAGGCACGCTCGCTCAAAACAAGCGCCTCCTTCTGAGCCTTTCCGTAATCGCGGTGGCCGTGATCGCGGTCGCTATCGCCGTGTCCGTTTGGGCCAGCAACCGTGCCCACCAGGCGCAAGCGGCGTTCAACAATGCCATGGACGTTTACGACGCGCCCATTCAGCAGGCCGGACGGCAGGCGATCCCGAACGTGAAGAGCTACCCTTCAGCCGCGGCCCGCGCCCGTGAGGCCAATCCGCTCTTTGGCGAAGCTGCCTCAAAGTACGGCATGTTTCGGGCAGGCAAAAATGCCCGGTACTTCGCCGGGCTTACCGCCGAGGACATGGGCAACAATGCCGAGGCTGAAGCCGATCTGAAGAAGGCCGCCGGTTCCAGCGACAATGGGTTGGCAGCCTTGGCAAAGATGGCGCTCGCCGGCTTATACGAGAGCGCCGGCCGACCCGCTGAGGCGAAAACCCTGTATGAGGATGTCATCGCCCATCCAGCGATGACCGTTTCCGCAAACGCGGCTCGGCTCGCTCTAGCCGATGCCGAGCACGCCACTGATCCACAACAGGCGCGTGAGCTTTATGCCAAAGTCAAGGATAGCGATAAAACCACGGTCGCCGGCCAGATCGCTTCGCAAAAGCTCGGCGGCAAGTAGGTGTGCTCCTAGCGCGCATCGGCCCGGAATTTTTCTTTTACGAACTCCGTAAGAAATGCAACAACGGCGAGCACGACGGCTGCGATCGTGGCGCTCTTGTGCCCAGTCACGTAGTAGCCGATCTCCGAATTGCTGGTCGCCTCGATGAGGAGGTAGTCGGCGATGGCGATAATGACGTAGAGCAAGCCCGCGGGAATTTCAAATGCCATCACACGCGCGGCTTTGATGAGCAGCGCGTCCACGAACCCGATAAGAAAACCGATCGAGAACGTGGACTGGATGTAGGAGCTGTGAAAGCCCGAAAGCACGCTGGCCAGGCCGAAGAAGGTGAAGGCAAGAATAGCCCAGGTAAGGCCAAAGGAGAAAAGGGTTAGGATCATGTGTCAGCGGGTGTCCGGGTGAATCATAGCGCACGGGTGGCGCTTTTGCTATCGCTTCCCGGGTTTATGTCCCATTCTGCGCTGCTCTTGTTGCGCTTTTCAGGGTAAACAAACGCTCCGGGCATGAGAATGGGGCAGCGCCTGGCTGCCCCGCACACTTCCCCTTGCCCGATCTTTACTGGGGCTGCTCGGAGCTTTCCGGGGCCCCTCCGCCGTTCCGGCGCGCCCGCATCTGCTCCATGCGCTCCTTCCGGTGCTGGATCATCTGCTCGTATTTCGGCTTTTGCTCGCTTGTCAACACGGCCTCGAGCTTCGAGTTCGAATCGCCGTCCAGCGACTTCATCTTCGCCATCTTGTCCTGGCGGGACATGCTCGTATCCCCATGGAGCTGCATGAGCTGCTGTTGGCGGTTCTCGAGAATCGGCTTGATCTGCGACTGCTGATCGCTGGTCAGGTTGAGCGCTTTGGTGAGGTGCGAAAGCTCCTGGTCGGGCGACATAGGGCCGTGGTGCATCCCCCGCATGCCGCCTTCAGGAGCGCCACCGAGGCTGGTGTCCTGGGCTAGCAGCGCGGAGCCGGACAGGAGGCCGGCGCAAAGCGCGCCGCCGAGAGCGATGGTACGGATCGAGTAGCGCATGGTGTGTTCTCCCTTACGCCGGTACAAACACGGCTTCCCGTCCGGAGTTGCGTGCCTCCAGATCGAGAAAGTTCCGAATCAGCTGCTTGCCGTCCTCCGTCAGCACGCTTTCCGGGTGGAACTGCACGCCCTCAACCGGGTGCTCTCGGTGGCGAAGGCCCATGATGATGCCGTCCGCGGTCCTGGCAGACACTTCGAGCTCGGGGGGCAAGCCTTCCTCGGCGACGATAAGCGAATGGTAGCGTGTGCAGCGCATCGGCGAAGCGATGCCGGCGAAGATTGTGCGGCCGTCGTGCGTGACTTCGCTGGTTTTGCCGTGCATGAGCTCCGGCGCGCGCACCACCCGGCCGCCGAACGCCGCGCCCAGGGCCTGGTGGCCCAGGCACACGCCCAGAATCGGGATGCGGCCGGAAAAACGCCGGATCAACGGGATCGAGATCCCGGCCTCCTCCGGGCCGCACGGGCCGGGCGACAGGAGGATCCGCTCGGGCGCGAGCGCCTCCACCTCTTCCACCGTGAGCTCGTCGTTGCGCCGCACGGTCATCTGCGCCCCCAGCTCGCCCATGTACTGGACGAGGTTGTAGGTGAAGGAGTCGTAGTTATCGAGGACAAAGACCATGCCCTGCCAGTGTACCGGGTGCTTCAGAGGCCACGTTCCGGCAGTGGGCGGAGGAGGTCGAATCGAGGGCCGACCGGGTCGAAGTGGGGGCAAAAAGTAGCGCGCTCTCTTGAAGGCACGCAACCGATGGGCATTTGCCGCGTACATTCTTTGGGCGTTACCTTAGCGTAAATCACTCATATTTAATGAGTCCAAAATAGTAGTTTTCACGTCTAAATGAGTGTAGCCGGAATTGTCATACGAGCTGAGCGAAAGAAGCGGCAGGACCCAAGAGCCGCCAAATCAAGTGCAGTTCCGGCATGGCACCGGATTGCGGCCGCTCCGGCGAAGCATCGCCCGAGCCTGGCCGCGTATCAGACGTACAAGACCACACCAAGAAAGCTGCAAACCATGGCAATTCGTTGGGATAAGTTCACAGTCAAGTCGCAGGAAGCCGTGCAGACCGCGAACGGCGTTGCCCAGGAGAATGGCAACCCCGAGCTGCTGCCGCTGCACCTGCTCACCGGCCTTTTGGGCGATCGCGAGGGCGTGATTCTGCCCGTCCTCGAAAAGATCGGCGTGCCGACCGCGCAGCTCGCGGCCAGGGCGAAAGAAGCGCTGGCCAAGCTGCCGAAAGTGCAGGGCGGCGCGCAGCCGGGTATGAGCCAGGCGCTGAACCGCGTGCTGGACCAGGCGAGCAAGGAAGCGGAAAACTTCCATGATGATTATGTTTCGACCGAGCACCTGCTGCTGGCCCTCGCCGAAGCGAAAAACGACGGTGCCGGCCTTCTGCTCGCGAGCTTTGGGGCGACGCACGACGCGATTCTGAAGGCGCTGACCGCGGTGCGCGGGTCGCAGCGGGTGACGGACCAGAACCCCGAGGCGAAGTACCAGTCGCTCGAAAAATACGCGAAGGACCTGACGGAGCTAGCCCGCCGCGGCAAGCTGGATCCGGTGATCGGGCGCGATGAGGAGATTCGCCGCGTGATCCAGGTGCTTTCGCGCCGGACCAAAAACAACCCGGTGCTGATCGGCGAGCCGGGCGTGGGCAAAACCGCGATTGTGGAAGGTTTGGCGCGGCGGGTCGTCTCTGGGGACGTCCCGGAGCTTTTGCGCGACAAAAAGGTCGTGTCCCTCGACCTGGGGTCCATGCTCGCCGGGGCGAAATACCGGGGCGAGTTCGAAGACAGGCTCAAGGCAATCCTGAAGGAGATCGAGGACTCGCACGGACAGATCATCCTGTTCATCGACGAGCTCCACACGCTGGTAGGCGCGGGAGCGGCCGAGGGCGCAATCGATGCGGCCAACATGCTCAAACCGGCGCTGGCCCGGGGCGAGCTGCGCGCGATCGGTGCGACTACGCTGAACGAATACCGCAAGTACATCGAAAAGGATGCCGCGCTCGAACGCCGGTTCCAGATGGTGTACGTCGGCGAGCCGAACGTAGAGGATACGGTCGCGATCCTGCGCGGACTGAAAGAGCGCTATGAGGCGCACCATAAGGTGCGGATCAAGGATTCGGCCATTGTGGGCGCGGCGACGCTCTCGCACCGCTACATCTCCGACCGCTTCCTGCCCGATAAGGCGATTGATCTGGTGGACGAGGCCGCAGCATCGCTCGCGATCCAGATCGGGAGCGTGCCCGAAGAGATCGACACCCTTGAGCGCAGCATGACCTCGCTCGAGATCGAAAAAGCCGCGCTGCGCCGTGAAACCGACCCGAACTCCAAGGAGCGCCTGCAGGCCGTCGAGGCCGAGCTGGCTGAATTAAAAGAAAAGAGCACGGGCCTGCGCGCGCGCTGGCAAAAGGAGCGCGACGCCATCACTCGCCTGAGCGAGGTCAAGCAGCGCGTAGAAGCTCTAAGGTTCGAGGCGGACGAGCAAACGCGGTTGGGGAACCTGGAACGCGCGGCGCAAATCCGCTACGGCGACCTGCCGCGGCTTGAGGCTGAACTGCGCGAGCTGAACGAGCTGCAAGACACGATGGAAAACGGCGCGCGCATGCTGAAGGAGGAGGTCGACGAGGAGGACATCGCGGCGATTGTTTCCAAGTGGACCGGGATCCCCATTTCCAAAATGCTTGAAGGCGAAGTCCATAAGCTCGTCAACATGGAGGGTCGCCTGCGCGAGCGGATCATCGGTCAGGACGATGCACTGTCCGTGGTTGCGAATGCCATTCGCCGTTCGCGCGCGGGCCTGAGCGACCCCAAGCGGCCCATCGGTTCGTTCCTGTTCCTTGGACCCACGGGCGTCGGCAAAACCGAGACTGCTCGGGCGCTGGCTGAGTTCCTGTTCGACGACGAAGGGGCCATGGTGCGAATCGATATGTCGGAGTACATGGAGAAGCACGCGGTCGCGCGGCTCATCGGCGCGCCTCCGGGCTATGTGGGCTTCGACGAAGGCGGCCAACTGACCGAGGCTGTCCGCAGAAGGCCTTATGCGGTGATTCTGTTCGACGAGATCGAGAAGGCGCACCCGGATGTTTTTAATGTGCTGCTGCAGGTGCTCGACGATGGGCGGCTGACCGACTCTAAGGGCCGGACAGTGGACTTCAAGAACACCGTGCTCATCATGACCTCAAACCTCGGCGCGCAGATCCTGCAGGGGGAGGCGCTCGAAGATGAAAATAGCTGGGAGATCGCGCGGGAAGAAGTGATGGATGTCCTCAAGGCTCACTTCCGGCCCGAGTTCCTGAACCGCGTAGATGATATCGTGCTCTTCCGTCCACTCGGCGAGGAGCAGCTGACGCACATCATCGATCTGCGGCTCGAGGATATGAAGCGGCTGCTGGCAGACCGCAAAATCACGCTCAACCTGACTGAGGGCGCGCGCAACCAGCTCATCCTCACGGGCTACGACCGGGCGTATGGAGCGCGGCCGCTCAAGCGCGCGATCCAAAAGCTGGTGCAGGACCCGCTGGCGATCAAGATCCTCGATGGCGAAGTGCTGCACGGCGACCAGGTGCTGGTCGATGCGGACCCGCTCAACAATCGGCTTCGGTTCGAGGTGGAAGACCGGCAGGCCATACACGCGTAAGCGTTTAGACCCGGATCAGCGCCAGTCCTGATTTCGGGTCTATCTGTTTCTGCAGGTGCTCGGGTGATTCCGTCAAAATCAGCTCGCAGGTAGGCCGCACGGTGGCCGATTGGAGATGGCCGCCCAGCGCCGCTCCATCCGACTTGCCCACGACCACGTGCGCGTGGACCTGCGGCTCGCCGTCTTTCACCGCGACGTCGCCGATGAGTGAAAGCAGCTCGACCTGCTCTTCGAGCTCAACGGAAGTCCGGTACTCTTTGGTTTCCCAATCAAACCAGCCGAGCTTGACGGCCGAAAGCGCGCCGATAGCTTTGAAGCTGCTCCCGGCCAAGCTCTGCTCCTTCGCAAATGCCTTCAGTCCCGTGGCAATTTCATCGCCGGTTTCAAAGATCAGAGCGAAAGTTTTCGGTTCCACGTCCAACTGCTTCCAACGCATGGGGCTATCCTCTGCGGGTAGGATGCAGCCGGCCTAAAACGAAAATACCGGCCCCAGCTGCACACCCCAGCTGCCGCGGTTTACGAAGTCCTGGTGCGACAAAAACGAGACATACGGCGGCGAGCCCCGGCCCGCGCTCACCTGGCAGGGCGTTTCGCGGTAAAGCAGCGTGTTCAGGTCGTAGGGAATACCGACGCCGGAGGAATCGAGGCAGGCGTTGCGGTAGCGCACCAGTGTTTCTTCGATCCCCGCGCGGAGGGCCATGTGCTGCGTGAACTTGTAGTCGCCCGCGAGCATGGTGTTCCAGGCGAAATGCGTGATGGTGCCGAGCGCGGGCGTGGGTGGATTCGGGGGCGCGGGCACAATCGTTGTGCTCAAGGGAACGCTGGTCAGGTACGCGTTGTGGAACTGCACAAATCCGGGCCGGATGGAAAGATTTACGGCGTATAAAGGCCAATGCTTGCCGATGCGGATGCCGAAGTAGCCTGTCGTGAGTGAGCCGCCCGCGCGGTCGCTGGCGAGCGGGCTACCGCCGGCGGAGTAGCTCAGGTCCGCGTCGGCGTAGAGATACTTCCACAATTCGGCCGAAACCTGCGCGCCACCACCTTGCATGAAACCCACACAGTAATGGCAGTGCGCGGTGGTCAGCGTGGTCGCAAAGCTGGTCGAGTGCGGCGCGATCTCTATCCGCTTCCACGGCGGGCCGCCGGCTTCGAGCTCGCGATTGCCCTTTTCCCAAAGGTGCAGCTCGCCCGTCGTCCACTCGCGGTTGAAGCTGTTGACGCCGGGGTGGTCCCAGTCGCGGTACCAGGGATTGCGCCCGCGCAGGAGATTGGCGAAGGAGCGCGTGGGATTGAGGCCCCCGCGCACGATCTTGGGCCAAAGCTTATCGCTGCCCGCGTGCGCGATCAGCCGCTCGCTCACCTCGCGATCGAGTGAATCCTCGGCGAAAACCCAAAGCATGCCGACCGTCGGCGTGATGATAAAGTCCACCCAGCCCGTGTTGTTTGTAGAGCGCCCGCTGGGCAGGTGGGTGGTGCTGTTGCAGTGCAGGATGCAGCGGTCGTCATAGGTGTAGCCGCCCTCGTTGCCCAGGCCGGCCTCGCCCGTCGGGCCGATCTCTGAGTAGGTCGAGTAGAGAGCGGTCCACAGGAAAGCTTTCTCGCGCGACCGCCAGTAGCCGGGCCCGCCCCACTGAATGCGCGACTGCGTTGGGCTGTTTTGTATCTCAAGGTAAGCACCGACACCGCCCTGAATGGGGTGCCCGACGTAATTTGTAAGGAAGTTATCGCCGTCGTTCCAGCGCCGCATGTTGAACTGTCTCAGCGAAGCGGTGTAATCGTGCCAGTACGGCTTATCTACCGTTAACGTGCGGAGGACGTTATCGGTGCCGAGACGGAACATGTCTTCGATCATGTTGAACTCGAACGACTCGACCAGCAGGCCGGTCCAGTGGTAGCGCGTAGCGGCCCGCTCTTCGCGCGTGGGTGGCGGGGCCGTCCACGGTTTTGCCGTTTGCTGCTTGAGACCTCCTGCGGGTGCTTCGGGCAGCTCTGCAACGGTTTCTTGCGCGCTGCAGGGCGCGGCGCAGGCGCACGCGAGGATAAGGGGGGAGAGCCAACCGGGAAAGCGAAGCAATGACGGATTCCTTCCGAACCACAGAACGGCAATGCCGCCTGCGCGGACTCGGTACGGCTCGCCTGTCTTAAGTTTCTACAAGTGTACGTTGCGCAACTGCGACGCGCGGGATGCCTTGGAGGTCCGGGAGGAACGTCAGGGCTTCCCAGCGCGGGTCTCGTGCGAAAAGCGCGGCGAGCGCTGCTTGCTGGCCCGCGCCGAGCTCCCCGGCGAACAGGCCGCCGGGGCGCAGGTGTGCTGCTGCCTCCGGCAGCAGTGCCCGGTAAACATCCAGCCCATCCGGGCCGGCGAACAGCGCGCCGTGCGGCTCCCACGCGGCGACCTGCGGTTCAAGCGCTTCCCCGCTTGCGACGTAGGGCGGGTTTGAAACGATGCAGTCGTAGAGCTCGCCGTCGGCGGCCGCGAGCAGGTCTGACTGCAAGAAGCGCACCCGAGCGTCGAGCCCGAGCGAGCGCGCGTTTTCCCCGGCGATCGCGAGCGCTGCGGGCAAGATGTCGAATGCGTCCACCTCCGCTTCCGGCAGCCCGTGTGCGATCGCGAGCGCGATCGCTCCGGAGCCCGTGCCTACATCCACGATCCGCAGCGGCTGCTTTTGCGGGAGCCGCGTGAGCACAGCTTCGACCAGGTGCTCGGTTTCCGGGCGCGGGATGAGCACGGCGGGGGTGACCTTGAGGGGGAGGCCGTAGAATTCCTGCTCGCCGAGTATGTACTGGATGGGTTCGTGCTGGGCGCGGCGGGCAAGGAGGGCTTCGTAGCGCGCCATCTGCTCCTTTGTCACGGGAGCGTCGGGGTATGCGAGCAGCCAAGCGCGGTCGCGCCCTAGAACGTAGCGCAAGAGCAGTTCCGCATCGTGACCTGGGTAACTGGAAACCGGGGCCAACAGGTTGCAAGCGTCCTGCAATGCGGTTCTGATGGAGAGTAATCTTTCCGTCACGAGAACTCACCGATGCACACAGCGCAGAAAGCACTACTTATAAAGCTGGAGAATGAACTTACCGACTATGCTTGCCTCAAATTACATGGCGAGATGCCGCGTGCAGCGGGAACCGCTCTTCTCACCAAGTTTATCTGTAGATGGGCCAGGCGCAAAAATCTCTCATGCGTCTGCGAGATCGAACTGAGCGAGCTACTTCGTTCTACTTAAAGCAGAAAGCTCCGCCCAGGGCTCGTCCATCTCGTGCTCGGCGGTACATTCTAGTGGAATTGGACAGCTCCAACAAGCGGTGGTCGCTGGCAAAGGCCGAACTGGCCGCCGCCGCAGGTTATACAGCTGTTTGGATTCGGTGGCACTACCCAAACTGCCTCGCGATACCGCCCTCCGTACACTTGATCAGCTTGCCTAGCAATGGTGCCGTGAAAACAGCCCGCTACGAAACTTACTTGCCGCCCGCGCCTGCTGCAAATCCGCTGTTTGCTTCGGAGCTTTCCCCTGAAGGGTTCCCGGGAAATCGCTCATCCAGAATGCGATGAACCAGTTGCTGAAGCGCGGACTGCCTTTTCTGGATGTCTGCAGCGGAGAAGGGCCCGAACGAGAGTTTCCAAACATCCATGACGAGCACCGAGATTTGCTCGCGGGTAGGCCGATCGCCAAACTGGGCCAGCGCAATGTGAATTTCTGCAGCTTCATCCGAATACTCGTCCTCAGGCGCGCCCAACGCAATCAGGCCTTCCATATCTTCAAGTCGTAAAATCGCGTCCACCGTCGATAGCGAAACCGTCATCCGTGCCTCCACCAGGCGGTAATCAGCTTTCCCGCATTTCTGCCGACCGTCTCCAGGACTACTGTCAGCCCGCTTGCGCCATTGTAAACAGTCTGCGGCGTCGCATACTTCCCAATCTGAAATGTGACTTGGCCGGCTGCCCTCGCGCTTTCGATCGCCTGCTCCACATCCCGCGGTGTGAATTCGCGTTGAGCTCCGCGCAGCTCGCCATGCTTCGTGTCGCCAGTGTAATCGCTGCTCACTCAAGCAGCCTCGGCCTGCGCCTTGAGCCTTTCCGCGTTGAAGTACGCGATCAACGCATCCACCACCGGCTGCAGGCGCCCCTGCATGATCAGATCCAGCTGGTGCAGGGTGAGGCCGATGCGGTGGTCGGTGAGCCGGTTCTGGGGAAAGTTGTAGGTGCGGATCTTTTCGCTCCGGTCGCCCGAGCCCACCTGGCTTTTGCGCTGGGCGGCTTCGAGCTGGTGCAACCGCTCCTGCTCCACCTCATACAGCCGCGCGCGCAGCACCCGCATGGCTTTTTCGCGGTTTTTGATCTGCGATTTCTCGTCTTGGCAGCTGACGACTGTGTTGGTCGGCAGATGGGTGATGCGGATAGCCGAGTAGGTTGTGTTCACCGACTGACCGCCCGGCCCTGAAGAACAAAACGTGTCGATGCGCAGGTCTTTCTGCTCAATTTTAACGTCGACCTCCTCCGCCTCCGGCAGCACCGCTACCGTGATCGCCGAGGTGTGTACGCGCCCCTGGGTTTCGGTTTCCGGCACGCGCTGGACCCGGTGCACGCCACTCTCGTACTTCAGCTGCGAGTACACCTTGTCGCCCTCGACCAGGAACGAAACTTCCTTCAGCCCGCCTACCGAGCTTTCCGAACTCGACAGGATTTCTACCTTCCAGCGATGGACCTCGGCGAACCGCGTATACATCCGGTAGACTTCCGCCGCGAACAGTGAAGCCTCGTCGCCGCCGGTGGCTGCGCGGATCTCGACGACAACGTTTTTTTCGTCGTTCGGGTCCTTGGGCAGCAGCAGCAGCTTCAGCTCTTCCTCGGCGGCAGGCAGCCTCGCTTCCAGCTGCAACAGTTCTTCCTCGGCCATCAGGCGCATCTCGGGGTCGTCCTCGCCGAGCATGGCCTTGGCTTCGTCGATGCCGCCGGCAATAGTCCGGTAGCGACGGAACGCATCCACCACAGCTTCTAAATCGCGATGCTGCTTGGCTGTCTTTTGATAGCGCGGCTGGTCGCTGATGATCTCGGGTTCCGCAAGCTGCGCGCCCAGGTCCTCATAGCGCGCGACAATCTGATCTAAACGTTCAAACATGGGTGGTCCTCAAAAAGGGGCGCAATGGAATTTGGATTCGCGGAAGGGTGCAAAGGCGCGTGGCGGCGGTGCCGCTAAAGGAGGACGCCGGTGTGGAGGGCGAGGCGCATGCAAGCTCAGCTTATCAAATAAGCGGCCAAACGCATCTACCTTCAGCGATGACGGAAGTAAGCGCAGATATGGGGGGACTCGATCGCTGGGCCGGGACCTGCGAGGCCTTGGGCGCGACCACAAAGAAGCTCGAAAAGCGAGCCCTTCTCGCGGCTTACTTCCAGTCGCTGCCTGTGCCTGACGCGGCGCGCGCGGCTCAGTACATCGCGGGCGAGCCGTTCGCGGAGACCGACGGGCGCAACCTGAGCGTGGGCGGCGCTTTGCTCGCGAAAGCCGTCGCAGCCCGCAGTGGGGCAAGTCCGGAAGCCTTGACGCTTGCGTTCCGCCACCATGGCGATATCGGCGCGGCAGCCGAGGAGCTCATCAGCTCTCCTCCGGCGGGTACCCCGCCTACGCTCGCGGACCTCGAAGCCGTCCTGGCTGCAATCGCCGACGCGCGCGGGCCCGCGGCCAAACTGCGCGTGCTCGATCCCCTTCTTGCCCGATGTTCCGCGCGCGAGGCGAAGTACATTCTCAAGCTCATCTCCGGCGACATGCGCATCGGCGTCAAGCAAAGCCTGGTAGAAGATGCGATCGCCGCCGCGTACGGGCGCGAGGTGGAAGCGGTGCGCCACGCCGGGATGCTGCTGGGCTCGCTGGGCGAAGTCGTCGAGCGGGCAGCTGCGGAAACGCTCGGCGAAGCGCGGATGCGCTTGTTTCATCCGCTCGGCTTCATGCTTGCGAGCCCCGTGGACGGCGTGGAGGAGGCCGTGGCCCGGTTCGCAGAAGAGGTGAAAGCCGAGGCAGCGACGGCCACCGAGGAGCAAGCCCCGCCCGAGCAGCTCCTGCGCGAGGCCCAGCTTGAAGATAAGTACGACGGCATGCGCGCCCAGCTCCATGCGGGCGACCCCAACGAGCCGGGACGCGTGGGCCTGTTTTCGCGCAACCGCGAAGACCTCCGCGCGGCTTTTCCTGAGCTGGTCGAAGCTTTTGCCGCGCTGCCTGAGCCGGTGATTCTCGACGGAGAAATCCTGGCCTGGTCGCCGGGCACTGCTCGCGCGCTCCCCTTTTCCTCGCTGCAAATGCGGCTGGGGCGCAAGCAGGTTTCCGCGGAGATGCGGCGCGAGATCCCCGTCGTGTTCATGGCGTTTGACGTTCTTTATGCCGACGGACTGCTCTGGCTTGATCAGCCGCTGACCGCGCGGCGCGAACGGCTGGAGCGCTTTCTTGCCGATCACGCGGAGCAAACCGACGGCCGCTACGCCCGGAGCTCTGGGCAGGGCCCGCTCTTTCCACCCGAAGCGGACGACGCCTTTCCGCGCCTGCTGCTCGCGCCCGCCAAGCGGCTCAACAGCGCGGCCCAGCTCGATGCGGCCTACTCGGAAGCCCGTGCGCGCGGCAACGAGGGCGTGATGCTGAAGGCAAGCGCGAGCCTGTATCAGCCCGGGCGCCGCGGCCTGGCCTGGCTCAAGCTCAAACGCGAGCTCGCGACGCTCGACGTGGCAGTGACGAGCGCGGAATTCGGCACGGGCCGGCGCGCGCGCTTTCTGAGCGACTATACCTTTGCCGTGCGCGGGCCTTCGGGTGAACTGCTGAACGTCGGCAAAGCCTATTCCGGCGTGACCGACGCGGAGATGGCCGCGCTTTCCGAGCACTTCCACGCGACGACCCGCGAGGACTTCGGCCACTTCCGCGCCGTCGAGCCGGACACGGTGTTCGAGGTCGCCTTTAACAACATCACCCGTTCGAGCCGCCATGCGAGCGGCTTCGCCCTGCGCTTCCCCCGCATCGTTCGCATTCGCACCGACAAGCCCGTGGAGGAGATTGACACGCTCGCCCGCGTGGAAGAGCTCTACAACGAGCAGCCGGACCGCCCCGTCGAAACCTGACCCGGACACAAGCGGCTCATCTGGTATAACCAACCTGTTTTCCCGACCGGAGCCATTCTTGTCTGTACCCCTGCACCACTTGATGCTTGCCACACTTGAAGACACCGCAAACCCGCTGGCCTGGAGCGGCTCGGCGATGGAGGTGCGGCGCGCGCTCGCGGGCGTGGTGGAACGGCTCACGGTAGTCGACAATCTCCCGGTAAAAAAACACCCGGCCCACGCCATGGTGCGCGTCGCGGCCGGGGGCAAGCCGGCGCGCTATCCCTTGTGGATGACCAAACCGGCGCTGCGGGAGTTCGCGCGTCTCACCGCGCAGGCCATGGAGGAGCACAAACCCCAGGCGCTGTTTTCGATTTCTTCGCAGTGCCTCCTGTATCTCCACGAGTTCTACCGGGAACCGGCGATCCCCATCTTTCTTTTTTCCGACGCGCCCTGGATGGCATGGCTCGAGGTGTACAAGGGCTACTATCCTGTCCCGATCGGCGCTCAGCGGTTCGCCGCGCAGGAGCGCGCAGCGGCCAAACGCGCGACAGGCTTGATCTACGGCTCGGAATGGGCCAGGCAAGACGCCATCCGTCGCTTCGATGTTCCGCCCGCGCGCGTTTACGCGCAGCCCATGGGCGCGGCCTGGGTTCCGCGCGAGGATGACCCGGTACTCGAAGCGATCGTACGCGCGCGGCCCGCCGATCGCCTCGATTTGCTGTTTGTTTCCAAGGAATGGGAGCGCAAGGGAGGCCCGCTCGCGCTTGAGATCGCGCGCGGACTGCGGGCAAGCGGCAGAGTGGGGGAGGTGCGGCTCCATATTGTCGGCGAGCGGCCTCGCCTCGCTTCCGAGGACGAAGCCTTTGTGCGGAGTTATGGGCTGCTGCGCCGCGGCCTGGAAGCGGAGGCGGAGCAGCTGCGCGCGTTGCTGCTCCAGTCGCACTTTCTGGTCGTCCCCACCTTGGCCGAGTGTTTCGGGCTGGTCTTCGCGGAAGCGCAGGCCTTTGCACTCCCGCCCGTTTCGCGCGCCGTAGACGCGGTTCCGTCCATCGTCCTCGACGGCGAAACCGGCATTCTGCAAGCCAAGGAGGACGGCCCGGATCCATATGTGCGCCGCATCCTCGATCTGCTTAAAGGCGACCGCGCCGGGTACACCCGCATGGCTCTGGCCGGGCGCGCGCACTTCCGCGAGCGGCTCAACTGGCCTGCGTTCGGTCACGGAGTCAAGCGGGTCGTCGAGTCGGCGCTGGTTTAATGCGCGTGGCCGTGATGGTGCCCGGGCCCGTGGTGATGATGCGCATGCACATCCATTCCGCCGGGTGCCATGACGCAGCCATGCTGGGTTTCGCACGCGCAGTTCTCAAACTGCACCGTGGTGTGCACGATGCGGAAGCGCTCGCGCACCAACACTCTCACGCGTTCCAGAATCACGACGCTTTCCGAGGGCGGGATGTCCGCAATTCGGATGTGCGTGCTCAGGGCATGGGTTTGCGAGCCGATCGACCACACGTGGAGATCATGGATGTCCTCCACGCCGTCAATGCCGGTCAAGGCGGCGCGAAGCTCGCCCAAGGTGAGCCCCGCGGGCGTGCCCTCAAGCAGGATATTGAGCGTTTCGCGGACGATCGCAACAGACGAC
Source organism: Acidobacteriaceae bacterium (assembly GCA_965218545.1). Lineage (GTDB taxonomy): Bacteria > Acidobacteriota > Terriglobia > Terriglobales > Acidobacteriaceae > EB88. The sequence continues at coordinate 249,682 of CBDCLB010000006.1, forward strand.
CAGAGAATCAGCGCGGCAATGAGCAGCGAAAGCACGGAATCGATCCAAACGTAGTCCGTAAGCCGGATGGCAAACCCGCCCACGATCACGGCGGCGGTCGAAAGCGTGTCACCCAGCATATGGATGAAGACCGACCGCAGGTTTACGTCCCGCGACGTCATACGCCACAGCAGGAGCGCGATGAGCCCGTTCATGACCACGCCCGCGGCGGCGACGATCATCATGGCCCGTGCCGCCACCGGCTCCGGATGCCGCAGCCGTCCGACTGCCTCAATGGCGATCCAGGTCGAAACCGCGACCAGCGCGAGGGCGTTGAAAAAGGCCGCGAGCACCCCGGCGCGCTGGTAGCCAAAGGTCTTACCTTCGTTTGCCGGCCGGCTGCCCAGCCACACCGCGACAAAGGAGAGCAGCAGCGCCGCGGCGTCAGAAACATTGTGCCCCGCCTCCGACAGCAACGCGAGCGAGTGCGCCCGCAAACCCACAACAAAGCACACCGCCACATACCCCAGCGTCGCCGCGAGCGAAACCTGGAGCACGGCTTCCGTCCTTCGTGTACTGCCTGCCGGGTGGGCGTGCGTGTGCATGCTCCCTAGTGTAGGAGAGCCTCTGCTTGCTTACTAGGCCTGGCGATCACCCATGTGCGTGCGAGATGTCCGGCAAAGGCTTTTCGCCTTCCTTCTTGCTACAGAGAGGGGTCGTAAGCGGTGCTGCGAATGCCGAAGGCAAGCACCGGGCAACCGCCAGAGGCACGGTTTTCGAGCTTGGGGGTCAGCTTACCCATATGCGTAGTGGACTGCCCAAAAGACGAGCCTCTGCCCAGATCTGCAAAAATCTTCTGAAGCTCGGACGCGCGCGTCACGATCACACCCACACTCAAAACATTCAACTCGAACAGAAGCCGGAAATTTGTGAGATCGCGGTCGAAAAAAGGATCTTTGTTGTTCCACTCGGTTTCGATTGCAACCCGGTTGCGATAATAATCGACGTGGTGTGTTGGCGCGAGTGTAGTACGGCCGTCGACACGAACTTCGATTTGAAAGTCCTTTTCTACCCAGTTACGCCCGTAAAAGAACCCGTTGATCGCCTCGGAGATAGGTGATTTACGGCCACCGGGCTTCAGGATATGAGAACGCCTCAAAGTAAACTGAGACAACATGTCCAGCAAATCTCGCCATTCGGAAGGGAAATCCGTGGCAAGGACTGCAACGGCATGATGGCGTTCGGCTAATTCAAATCGCGAACGAATTGATTCGGGAACGAGGTTTAATGCCATGCCGATCGATTAATCCGGGAAAAGCGTCGAATTATAAGCAGGGATTTGGTGGTGCTGTTCCGGAAAGTCTGCTTCTCGTTGCCTGCCGGAATGGTTCGCATACGTTTTCCAGGTTGGGCTGTACTGGTCCGATTGGTCGCCCCAGGTCGTCCAGCCGTCGCGAGTTCCTCGCGCGAAAAGCTCTAAAAAGGGTCCGCTGCTGCAGGACTCAATCAAAGCGTATTGCTCGTCCGGTTTGCGCGAGTGTTCCCGTTTACGGCTGCAGAGATAGTTGACCTGCCTTCTCCCAGCCTCGCGGGTTCTAGCGTTCGGTCCTCGAACCCCAAACAGCAAAACTTCTGTGACATTACGGAAATAAAAGCCCACTCCTCGACCGTCCGAGCCGCCGTCTTTGCGTATCTTATGCCAGATAATGTTGCTCTTGTAGTTGAAGCCCCATGCTTTCATGACCGAGAGCCCTTGGGGCAGCAGAGCATTCGGCACCCAAAGGTAAAGGTGCGCGGTGCTATCTACGACCGCGCTTACAGGAAGTTGCTCAATTGCATCGAGCGCGAGTGTTCCATAGCGCGAAAGTCTCTTGTGCTCGGGGGCTACCTTCCCGGTTTTGTTTTGGAACTGCCATGGAGGGTCCGCCAAGATGGTTTTGAATTGACTGCCCTGGAGTTTCAGCAGGAGTTCCTTACCCGGATTGGGCTGTAAGCTGTTGGGCATGGACCCCTCTACTCTCGCAATTCAACTATCATAGCCGCGTTCATCGATACGGAGCAGCTGCGTCCGGATCCGGAACAGCTCGGCAGCTTTCGTACTGCCGCTCCGAAGTCCACGGGACATGGATTCCATTTGCCCGCCATAGGACCTCACCCCACCGGCGCGGACCAGCGCCGCCGCGGGCTCGCCCGCCGGATCGGCACCGAATTCGCTGTATCCCTGAGCCCGATCCAGTTTTCTGCCACCACAATGCTGTTCTGCGGCTGGCGCGTGTCATAGCGCACCGAGCACGGGAAACCCACACGAATATCCGCAATCTTGATCAGGTCCTTGAGGTAAGTGATGTCCTGCGAACACTCATAAGCGACGCCCGCGATCTCGTACTTGTACAGGATCAGCTGCATGCCCTCGGGGCGCCCGGCCTCGTAGGGGTCCAGGTCGGAAACGTCGAGCACCGTGCCGTCCATGATGCGCCCGCCGAGCACCAGGTCCTGGCGGCGCGTGCGTTCCAGGTCTTCCGCGGTCGTGCGGTCGCGGGTGGCCATGTACCAGGCGACGCCGCCCAGGCAAACAAGAGCGGCTCCTACCGTCGTCAATATCTGGTGATCGCGCAAAGCAAGCCCATTCATCGCCGCATCCGTTCCAAGGCTCAGGATAGCGCAAGCATACCGCACCGCGAGCGATACCGGCACCCGTGCTGGTCTATACTCAAGGGATTGCCCATGGCCCTGCCTTCCACCCTCAGCTCCCAGGAGCTTTCCCTCGCATCGCAACGCCGAATTCGCAGTACAACCGTGGTTTGTGTGCGCCGCGCGGGCTCGGTGGTGATGGCCGCCGATGGGCAGGTCACCTTGGGCGACGCCATCCTGAAGCACTCGGCGCGCAAGATTCGCCGGCTTTACGGCGACAAGGTGCTCGCAGGGTTTGCCGGTTCCACCGCCGACGCGTTTTCGCTCTTCAGCCGGTTTGAAGGCAAGCTCGAGCAGTATGCCGGCAATATCGGCCGCGCCGCGGTCGAGCTCGCCAAGGACTGGCGCACCGACAAGATGCTGCGTTCGCTCGAAGCGCTTTTGATCGTCACCGATCCCCAGCAAAGCTTTATCATCTCGGGCACCGGCGATGTGATCGAGCCGGACGAGGGCATTGTCGCGATCGGTTCGGGCGGCTCGTATGCGCTCGCCGCCGCGCGCGCCCTATACGAAAATACAGAGCTCCCCGCGCGCGAGATCGCTGAAAAGTCGCTCCGCATCGCGGGCAAAATCTGTATCTATACCAACGACACGCTGATGGTCGAAGAGCTCACCGCTTCCGAGAAGAAATAGGACTCTCCCATGGCCATTTACATGCCCGGAACCGCCGACGACCAGGAGCTCGCGCTCGAAAATCTGACCCCGCGCGAGATCGTTGCCGAGCTCGATAAGTACGTGGTGGGCCAGCGCGCCGCGAAACGTGCCGTTGCCCTCGCACTGCGCAACCGAATGCGGCGGCAAAAGCTCGCGCCCGAAGTGGCAGACGAGATCATGCCCAAAAACATCATCATGATCGGGCCTACGGGCGTCGGCAAAACCGAGATCGCGCGGCGGCTTGCGAAGCTGACCAACTCTCCATTTCTGAAGGTTGAAGCCTCCAAATTTACAGAGGTCGGCTATGTGGGCCGCGATGTCGAGTCCATGATCCGCGACCTGGTTGAAAACGCGATCGACATGGTCCGCGACGAAAAGCTGGAAGAGGTGGAGGACAAGGCCGAGCTCAACGCGGAAGATCGCTTGCTCGACCTGCTGCTGCCCGCCCCCGCGCCCGCCGCAGCCGTGCCGACCGGGGAGGATGGAGCGCAGGCTATCAGCGCTTCTGCCGACACCGCGGAGCCGAGTGCGCAAAGCCGCGCCCGTGAGAAACTCCGCGAGCAGTTCCGGGAAGGCAAGCTCGACGAGCGCACCGTCGAGATTGATGTGCGCGAGCGCCGCGAACCTCAGATCGAGATCATCAGCGGCAACGCCCCCGAGTTCAACGACCCTTCCGAGGGCAGCCTCAAGGACATCCTGCCGCAGCTGTTCGGTCCGCGCACCAAGAAGCGCAAGATGAATGTGGCCGAAGCCTTTGACTATCTGGTCCAAGAGGAAGAAAGCCGCCTGATCGACATGGACCAGGTGCAGCGCGTGGCGATCGAGCGGGTTGAAACCTCCGGCATTGTTTTTCTCGACGAGATCGATAAGATCGCCGGACGCGAAGGCGGCCATGGTCCCGACATTTCCCGCGAGGGTGTGCAGCGCGACATCCTTCCCATCGTTGAAGGCACCACCGTGAACACCCGCTACGGCATGGTGCGCACCGACTACATCCTGTTTATCGCCGCCGGTGCCTTCCATGTCACCAAACCCAGCGACCTGATCCCCGAGCTCCAGGGCCGCTTTCCGGTCCGCGTCGAGCTGCAATCGCTCACTGTTGAGGACTTCATCCGCATCCTTACCGAGCCCAAGGCTTCGCTCACCAAGCAGCAGATCGCGCTGCTCGAGACCGAAGGCCTGAAGCTCGAGTTCACTCCCGAGGCGCTCGCGGAGATGGCCAATTTCGCTTTCCGCGTCAACGAGCAAACCGAGAACATCGGCGCGCGCCGCCTCCACACCATTCTGGAGCGCGTTCTCGACGAAATCTCTTTCCTCGCCCCGGACCTGCTGAAAGCTCCGCGCGACCCCAACGGCGTTTTTGACCTTTCTGTCGCCGCAACCGACGGCGCGGCCACCACGCCGTTGCCGGTCGTCGACCGCGAAGTCCCCACAGGCTACGAGCGCGTCGTTGTCATTGACCCCGAGTACGTGCGGCAGATGGTCGCGGGCATTGTGAAAGACCAGGACCTGAGCCGGTATATTCTCTAGCCGGCGGCCTTGAAACAGTGCGGGCGCGGGGCTCGGCGACCGCCGCCCCATTCGGCTTCCATCGCGCCCATGTGTGAGAATCGCAGCGAGGACGCCTACGCGGAGGCAAGGCCCTGGCTCGAACACTGCCGCCCATTTGGGTTATGGGCTTAACCAACGCGACTTTTGGGATGTTTGCCGGGTTTTCCGTGGTGGGCATGCCCCAAATGCTTGCCGCGCAAGGGATCCCGGGCGGACGCATCGCAGCCATCACCGCGTCCATGCTTTCTCCCGGATTCTGGATTTTTCTGCTTGCACCCGTGCTCGATGTCCGATTCAGCCGGAGGGCATACGCGCTCGTGTTTTCCACCTTGGCGGCCGCGGCCCTGGGGTGGGCTGTGGCGCACCCCGCCAGTGTACGGCTGGTGGAAGGCGCCATGCTGCTCGGCTACGTCGCCGTTTCGCTGGTGCAGTCCGCCGTGGGTGGCTGGATGGGCTCGCTCGTGCAGAAACACGACGACGCCCTGCTCGGTACCTGGTTCACCATCGCCAACATCGGTGGGGGCGGGCTCATGATTCTCGTTGGAGGCGCAATCATGCGAGCGCTGCCGCGGCCCGGCGCGGGAGCCTTGCTTGGCGCAATCCTATTGCTGCCTTCTCTCACCTACCTCGTGCTGCCCGCGCCTGCCCCCGACCGCAAGCCCGCCCGTGAAAGCTTTCGCAAGCTTTTCGGGGAGCTGCGAGCGGTTCTGAAGCGCCGTCAAGTCCTGCTCGCGCTGCTTCTGCTCGGGCTTCCGTCGGCATCCTTCACGCTCACCAACGTTCTTGGCGGCATCGGGCGCGACTTCCACGCGAGCGAGCGCACAGTGAGCCTGCTTGCCGGGGCGGGCGTCATGTTCGCGGGCATTGCGGGAAGCCTGCTGCTGCCACCGCTCGCAAAACGGCTGCCGCTCAGGCCGCTTTACCTGTCCGTCGGCGTCCTTGGAGCGCTGTTTACCTTTTTCCTCCTGCTTCTGCCGCGTACCCCGTGGGCACTTGGTGTGGCAATCACTGGCGAAAACATCTTCCAGGCGCTCGCGTTTTCGGTCGCGAACGCCCTGACGTTTGAGGTCATCGGCCCGGAAAACCCCGCAGCCGCCAACCTTTTTTCGCTGCTTATCGCGGCCACTAATCTGCCGATCCTGTACATGGGTTTCGTGGACGGGCGGGCGTATGCGCAGGGCGGCGTTGTTGGGAGCTTCCTCACCGATGGCGGAATCAGCCTCGCCGTTTGCCTCCTGCTGGGTCTCCTTCTTGTCCGGCTGGCCCGGCAAGCAGGGCAACAAGCCGCGTAAGCCTTACATCAGCATGCGCGGCCCCGTCCGCTGCAGCCGCGAGTACACCTCCCTGAGCCCAAACATGCACGGCTCAAACCCCGCGCTCAACCGCGCAAAGAGGGGCGCTTCCCGCTCGTACTCAAAGAGGTTGAACTGCGACACCACCCAGTAGCTTTCCTGCCCCGTGCGCACCATCGCGCGCACCCGGTCCACGCTCGCCGCGTTGCGGGGCGCCATGCCGGAGGAGAACAGGAGGTAGTCGCCGATGTGCTTGCGCAGCCGCCGCTCCACGTCAAACGACTCCGCCGTACCATGCACGGGGTCCGCCGCCCGCAGGAGCGCTTGGATTTCCCGCACCGGACGCCCTTGCTCGTCGAATACCGGGTACAGCTTGTCCGTTGAGGAAAACTCCGTGAGCATGTCCGCGACATAGGCGGTGAGCTCCGCGTCGGCGCGCGGGAATACATCGCGGAAACACTCGCGCACAAGGTCGTGGAAGATGCGGCGCAGAGGGTGCGTGGGCGAGATCATGGGCGTGCCTCCGTTTTCCGTGGTGTTTGCGAGTGCTTTCTTATCGGCAGTTCCGGTGTTGTGTTTCACACCATCGCACGGGAAAAGCGCCCGCGCAAGCGCGGAGTTTCATTTCGGGAAATTCGCTGGCACTCTTGTCCGCGGGCTGCGAACCGGTTGTAAGCCGCGGAGCGGCGCTTTCGCTTCGCTGCCTATCGTTCCACCTCCAGCACCAGGCACTTCAGGTATTCCGTTTCCGGGATCGTCAGGATGACGGGATGATCCGGGGCTGCGCCCGTGCGCTCCAGCAGGCGCACCCGCCGCCCCGCATCCCCGGCCGCCGCTGCCACCACGGCCTGGAACTCGTCCAGCGGCACGTGGTGCGAGCAGGAGCAGGTTACGAGCGTCCCGCCCGGGCGGAGCATTTTTAGGGCGCGGAGGTTCAGCTCCTTGTATCCGCGCAGGGCGCTCTCGGCGGCGCGTTTGGTTTTGGCGAACGCGGGCGGGTCCAGGACAATGGTGTCGTACTCGCTGCCGGAGTCCGACCAGTCCCGCAGCACGGCAAAGGCGTCGCCGCGCACCCAGTCCACCTCGATGCCGCCCAAAGCCTCGCGGTTGAGCGCAAGGTTCTGTTCCGCGACGGTGAGCGCGGCCTCGGAGGTGTCGAGCCCCGTGACTGCGCGGCAGGTGGTGGCCAGGTGCAGCGCAAACCCGCCCTGGTAGGTACACACGTCCAAGGCCTCCCCGTGCCCGTGCTCGGCGGCCAGACGGTAGTTCAAGCGCTGGTCCAGGAAGGCCCCGGTCTTCTGCCCCGCATGCGCGTCGTACAGAAAGCGCAGCCCGTTGAGCCGGAACTCGACGCTGGTGCGCGCGTCATCGAGCGAGCCCGTGGAGCTCCAAAGCGGCCCTAGCGCCGGGGCGGACAGCGATTCCAGCTCGCGGATGCGTGGGTCCGGCCGCTCCAGCACCGTTACCAACCCGGCGATTCCTTGGGCGAGCTCTTCCACGACCACGGCCCGCACCTCCGGGGTATCGAGCCCGGCGGCGAGAATTTGAAAGATGGCGAGCCCCCCATACTGGTCGATCACGATCCCGGGCAGATTGTCGGCCTCGGCGAAGCAAAGGCGGCAGCTGTCGGTGCCCTCGGCCAGCAGCGCTTCACGGCGCGCGAAAGCAGTGCGGAGGCGCTCGCGCAGGAGTGCATGCCACTCAGCCGGGCTAAGCGCCTCGCGGGAAACGAGCCGGAGCGCGATTTCGGAGGTGGGGCTCCAAAGGGCGGTCCCCAGCAGGCGTCCGGCCTGGTCATGCACGGGCGTGAGCCCTGCGGGGGCGTCCTCAGGCGCAATCGACAGCAGGTCGGAGCGATACACCCAAACATGGCCGGCATGGAGGCGGTCGGCGGCGCGGCGGGAAAGAGTAGCGCCAAGCGTGGGCGCGAAGGGAAGCGATTGCGAAGCAGACATAAACCTGATGCTAGCTGGAAGGGCTCCTAATGGCTCAGGTCGATCGCTTCCACGCCAGGCGTGCCGCTGGGGAAGTCGCCCCGATCCGCCGTAACCAGGACGCGGCCCGCGATCAAAGCCGTCGCGTAAATGACGGCGTCCGGCAGCTTGAAACGCTGAGAACGCCGCACCAGGACAGCGCGTTCGACCACTTCGCGCTCCAGGCCGAGAACCTCGAAGCGCGACAGGAACTTCCGGGTTTCCTCATCCCGCGGCGGCGGCGCGCCAATCATTACCTCCATCCAGGTAACGATGCTGATGGCCGGCTCGCTCGCGCGGCGCTCCAGCAGTGCCGCGGCTGCCCTGCCTTGGTGGTGCAGCAGGGCAGAGATGAGGATGTTTGTGTCAAATAGAGCCGGCCGGGCTACCACTCAGCGCGCATCCGCCGTTGGTACTCCACCGGGTCTTCCTGGAACGCCTCCGCCCACAGGCCGAAATACCCGGCCAGCGGTGCGCGCTGTTCCGCCACATACGCCGCCACGGCCCGGCGCACCAGTTCCGTGCGCGACGCTCCTTGTTCACCCGCGAGAGCGTTCAGTTCGCCAATCTGAGTATCGGGTAGATCCACGAGGATTCGCATGGGTCTAAGATATCACAGAATGACATCTCTTCCATGTACCAGGCCAAGTGTGGCTTTTTAGGGCGCTACCGCCCTTGCGCCGCCCGGTACGCCTCCCGGAATTCATCCACGCACGAGACCCCGGCCTTGCGCTTGGAAACTCTCCCTGCCCGGTTGAGAAGCCCGAGAGGAAAGTGATTTGTTTGTCGGCGGGGAACATACCCCGTTACGATTTCCTTGCATGAGGTTGTTGCCGCTCCGTTTGCCATGCGCTCTCGCTCCGATTGCCTTGCTGCTCGCCGCCGCGCCCGTGGGGGCGCAGAACGTGGGCGCGCCCACTGGCGTAACCCCCAGGAAACCGGCCGTGCAGGCACCCCGGCAGACCGGGTTGTCGCGGCTGCCCGAGGCCGACGCGCCCACGCGGGCGGCTGCGGCCGTGCCGGTGCGGACGGAGGAGGGCGAGCTCGACGGCTCGTCGTTCCGCATTGATGTGCCCAACGCTACCCCGGCGAGCTGGAACCGCAAACTGGTGGTGTACTACCACGGCTACCAGTCCACCCCGCAGCTGTTTCAGCCGAACCCCGCTACAAAGAAGCCCAACCCGCCCTCACGGCTCGTGGCTCAACTGCTCCAGCGAGGCTATGCGGTGGCCCAGCCGGGCTACCGGACCGGCGGCTGGGCAATCGCGACCGCGACGGGCGACGCGGAAGAGCTCCGCCGCTACTTTGCGCACCACTACGGTCGCCCTGGGCAGACATTTGTCGTAGGGCAATCCATGGGCGGGCTGCTCACCGTCCTAACGCTGGAGCAGCATCCGCGCGACTACGCCGGGGGCCTCGCCTTATGCGGTGTTCTAACGCCTGCGGATCTAATTATGCAGCGGGCGTTTGCGAATCGAGTGGCGTTTGACGCATTCTTCCCGGGCATTCTTCCGGATGTCGAGCACATCCCGCCGGGGTTCCGCATGAACGATCCGCAAACGGCGGCGCTGGTCCAGAAGGCTCTCGACGCTCATCCGGCAGAAGCGGCGCTGCTCCGCTCGCTTGCCGACATCCACACGAACAAGGGGTTGGCGGATGTGCTGGTGTTCAACACGTTTGTGATTCAGGATTTGCGGGAAAAGGCCGGCGGCAACCCGTTCGATAACCGCAACCTGATCTATACGGGAACGACCGATGATAGCGCCCTGAACGCGCGGGTACGGCGCTACACGGCGGACCCCGAGGCGCTCGCCTATGTGGCCAGGTACGGCTCGCCCACGGGGCAGCTGAAGCGGCCCTTGCTGGCGCTTCACACGCTGTACGACCCGTTGGTGCCCGCTTCCACGGCCGGCTACTACGACGAGCTGACGCGGCGTTTGGGCGTGGGCGAGCGTTTCGTGCAGCAGTATGTCGATCGCGACGGGCACTGCAACATCACTCCGGAACAGGTGGGCTTTGCCTTTGGCGAACTTGTGCGTTGGGTGGACGAGGGCTCGCGCCCCGCGCCGGGCCGTTTGCCTAGCGCCACTGGGCAAAATCCCGTACACCAGGAACCGGCAGGAAAGCCGAGCGCGCCCAAAAACGTGGGCAAGCCTCAGTAGCGTTGCAGCTCTGCCAGGTCCGCCGGTGTGTCGATGTCCATCGCGGCCTCCGGCATCGGCACCGCCGTGGCCGGGAGCGAGCGCAGGAGGGCGCGCGCGCCCTGGTCGCCCTCCGCGGCCGCCAGGGCGGGGAAGTGCTCACGGCGAAAAACCGCGGGCACACCGGGCCGGCCGTTGTAATGGGCGGCAGCGATGCTCCCGGGCGCGGCGAGCAAGGCATGGAGGTGCTCGGGCCGCAGAAGGGGCTGGTCGCAGACAAGCAGCAAAACGCGCTCTGCATCCGGCGCGAGCTCGTGGAGGGTGCGCATGCCGAGCCGGAGGGAGCTGCCCATGCCTTCCCCGGCTTGCTCATTCACGGCAAGGAAAACGGGCAAGCCGGCCAGCGCGGTTTTGGAGGCTTCGGCTCCCGCGCCGATAACGGCGATGACCGGCGCAGAGCCTGCTTCCAGGGCAAGCCGCGCCGCTCCGCGCAGGAGAGGTTCGCCCCGGTATGCAACCAGCTGCTTGTGCTGTCCCAGACGAGACGAGGTGCCCGCAGCCAGCAGGATGGCGGCGGCCGCCTCAGCCATGCGCTGGGAGCGCTTCCGCTTCGGGGGCCGTTCGGCCGGCGGTGAAGGTGCGCCCGGCGACCGTGGCTTGGAGCTCGGCGACGATGGCGAGCGCGATGCCGGCCGGGTCGCGCGCGCCCAGGTCTAGGCCCACGGGGGCATGGAGACGGTGGAAGCACTCTTCCACGCTCCAGCCCAGGGCTGGGGCGATGTCGCCCAGCAGCCGCTCGGTCCGGTGGCGCGGCCCCAGTACGCCGAGGTAGAGCAGATCCTGCGGCAGCAGCGCGGCCAGCAAGGCGCGGTCCTGCTCATAGGAGTGGGTGAGCACGACTGCCAGCTCACCGGGATGTGTGCCCGCGTCCACGGCGGCTATAGCGGCGGGGCCGCTTTCCGAAGGTGCAGCAGGCCCACAGACAAGCGGGGAGCTGCCCTCACCGTAGTGAAGCAGGCGCAACTCCGCAGGGCTGGGAAAGCGTCCGGGCCGGAGCAGGTGCGAGCGGCCATCGGCCACGGCGACGCGCCAGCCCAGGGCCTCGGAGAACTGCGCAATGGGGATTGCATCGTCGCCTGCGCCGAAGATCGTGAGCCGGGGCGGCGGGGCGAGGTACTCGACAAAACAGCTGGGCTGCTGCGTGTGGAAATTTCGGCGCTCGCGGAAGGCGGTGGTCGCGAAGGCACGGAGCGCGTCAGGAAGCGAGGCGAGTCCATCGCGCGGCACCACGGTGCCGGCCGCCGGAGGGTCGAGCTGGGAAATGACAACGGAAGGCTCGCCGCGTTCCGCCGAGGCCGCGAGGGCTTCGAGCACCGCTGCGGGTTCCTGCTCCAGCAGGACCCAAACCGTGCCGCCGCAGCCCAAACCCCAGGGAACTCCGCCGCCGTCCTCGTCGAACGAGCTTTGATACTGCTCGACGACGGGCCCGTTCGCGGTAAGCCACCAGCATTTGCGGCCGACCTCGGCTTCCAGGCAGCCTCCGCTGATGGTGCCCGCGCGCTCGCCGCCCGTGGTCACAAGCATGCGCGCGCCCGGCTTGCGGTAGGAGGAGCCTTCAACCCGCACCACCGTGGCAAGGCACACCCGCTCACCGCGCGACTCCGCCCGCCGCCATGTTGCCAGGATCTCTCTCGTTTCGCCCATAGCTACCGAAATAGATGCCCGGACGCGGTCGAAAGAACTGCTCTAATACCGCCATGGGTACTGCCAATAAGGTGTGGGACGCGGTGGTGGTGGGCGCGGGCCCGGCCGGCTGCGCCGCCGCCTACGACCTGGCCGCCGCGGGTCGATCGGTGCTGCTGCTGGACCGCGCGGAGTTTCCAAGGCCGAAAGCCTGCGCGGGCGGGCTCACGATGAAAGCCGTTCGGGCACTGCGCTACCCCATCGACCCGGTCGTGCGCCGCTGGGAGCGGGAGCTGCGGCTGGAAGCGGGCGCGGAGCATGGGGCGAGGCTGGGTCGGCGCGCGCCGGTGTGCGCGATGACGGTGCGGGAAGAGTTGGACAGCTTCTGCCTCGACCGGACGCGGGAGCGCGGCGCGGTGTTTCGCCGGGTAGGGGCGTTGCTTGTGTTGGAGCAGGAGCAAGATGGGGTTGTTCTTCGGTTTGGCGGCAGCGAGCCGATGGCGGCGCGTTTCGTTGTGGGCGCCGATGGGGTGCACAGCCGGGTGCGGGCGCTCGCAACCGATGCGAGCTGGTTCCGCGCGGGCTTCGCGATCGAGGCAAATGTGGGGTACCGGGCGGGCGAGCGCTTTGGGCTTACTTTCGATTTCGCGCCAGTGCGCCGTGGCTATGGCTGGCTGTTTCCACGCGACACCCACGTGAATGTGGGGCTGTACATCGAGAACGCCGCAGGGGAAAAGATCGATCGCGCGGCCTTAGATCGCTATATCGAGGCCCGCTGCGGGGCCGCGCGGGAGCATTCGCGCGCGGTGGGGCAATTTCTCGGCCTGGGCGCGGCGGGGTACCGGCCTGAGCCGGGCTGCAAGGTGCTGCTCGCGGGAGACGCTGCAGGGTTTGTGGACCCGCTCACCGGCGAGGGCATTTACGGCGCGATCCGCAGCGGGCAAGCGGCCGCCGCGGCGATTCATGCGGCGTTGGGCGGGAGTTTTCGCGGGAAAAACCTTCGGCGGGGTGAAATCCTGCTTGCGCCCGGCGACCCGGCTCCCGAGGGCTTTGTTGCGGCCGCTGAAAGCCTCCTTCGCGATCTCCGTGTCGCGGAACACGCGGCTGCCCGGTTCTTTGCGGCGCCTGCCCGCGGGTGGGCGTTGCTGGGGCTGCCTTTGCTGCCCAGGTTGGCGCTGAAGGCTTACAGTGTTGGGCTGCCGCTCGGTCGGGTGCTCCGCGCGGCACGGGCCGCACGAACATTGACCGGGTGAAAGCACACGCGCGCGGGAACGTTTGCAGGGTGGAAGGTAACATTCCTCGAGTAAAGAAATGCGGTTTTCGCCGCGCGGGTGCTGCTAGGATGAGAGCAACCAAGGGTACAAACCCTGCATGCGCAGCGTGCGGGAGAAAGCCCCCGGCAGGAGCAGTACGTGAGTATTCTCAACAGAATCGCACTTTCGTGCCGCCGCCGGCGCGGCAAGGACGCAGGGAAGGGCGGCCGGTCCGGCCTCCGGGCAGCCTTGGCGCTAGCGGCGGTGTGGGCTATGGCTGCGAGCGCGTGGGCGGAAAACAAGCCTTCCCCCGTGCCGAACATGTTCGCGCCCACCTCTACGCCCGCGCACGAAGAATATGTTCTCAGCCTTTTCGTGATCGGGATGACATCGGGCATCCTGGTGATAGTCGGCGGTGCCTGGGCCTATGTGACCTTTAAGTTTCGCTCGACTGATCCAAGCGACGTGGAACCGCCGCAGGTGTATGGCTCGCCGCAGGTAGAGCTGGCCTGGACGGTGGTGCCGGTGGTGCTTGTTGTCGTTCTTTTCTTGACCACCGCGCGCATGATCTTCACGATCCAAGATCATCCCGAACCCAAGAACGCGCTTGAGGTGACGGTGGTGGGTCACCAGTTTTGGTGGGAATACCGGTACCCCCAATACGGGGTGGTAGTGGCGAACGAGCTCCACGTGCCGATGAGCCCGAAAAACCATCCGCGGCCTACGTTTATGAAGCTCCTGTCCGCGGATGTGTGGCACTCCTATTGGGTGCCGCAGCTTGCGGGCAAGGTCGATAATATCCCCGACCACGAAAACAATCTGTGGATCGATCCGCAGGTGCCGGGCTTGTATGTGGGGCAGTGCGGACAGTTTTGCGGCGTGGAGCACGCGAAAATGCTGATCCGCGTGTATGTGGACACCCCCGACCAGTTCCAGCGCTGGATCACACGGCAGCAGCAGCCCGCGGTCGCTGTGCCGGGCGCGCCGCGCGGGCCGCAACCGGGGTTGGTGAATGCGGCCTACACCACGGGCGGATCGCCGCAAACCGGCCTGGGATCAAACTCCGGCATGGCACCGAATGCGGAGGCCGGGCAGCACCGGTTGAGCCCCGGTGAAGCGGAGGTCGCGGCCGGGCGGCAAGTGTTTATGACCAATGCCTGCATGAACTGCCACGCCATCCAGGGAACAGCCGCGAACGGGCGGTTTGGCCCTGACCTGACCCATGTCGGCGGCCGGGAAACTATCGGCTCGGGCATTATGGCGAACAATGTCGATAACCTGAAAACCTGGATTCGCAATCCCAGCGACGTGAAAGAAGGGGCGTTGATGCCCCCCATGCAGTTGAACGAAACCCAGCTCGAACAGGTTTCGGTATATCTCGCAAGTTTGAAATAGGTACAGGAGCAGAGCGCAATGGCAGACGCATCACTTCCAATCGGGGCACTGGACCTTACACCTCCCCGGGTGGCGGAAGGGACCTTCCGCGAATGGCTCCACGGCTGGGTCGTCACCGTGGATCACAAGCGCTTGGGCATTCTATATGTCCTGTATGCGATGTTTTTCCTGTTGGTGGGCGGGGTGGAGGCCATGGCGATCCGCGTCCAGCTGATGCGCCCCAATAGCTCCTTCCTTGCGCCGGAAACATATGACCGGATGTTCACCATGCACGGCACGACCATGGTTTTCCTCATGGGCATGCCGCTTTTGTTCGGTTATGCCAACTACTTCGTGCCGCTTATGATCGGGGCGCGCGATATGGCCTTCCCGCGGCTGAATGCGCTCTCGTTTTGGCTTACGGCGTTCGGCGGCATCCTGCTGTACTACTCATTTATCGGCGGCTTTGGGCTTTACGGGCAGGGCTCGGCACCGGATGTGGGCTGGTTTGAGTATGCGCCGTTGACAACCAAAACCTACTCGGTGGGGCACGCCACCGACTTTTGGGCATTAAGCCTGTTTGTCACCGGCTGGGGAACCCTGGGCGCGGCCATCAACCTGATTGCGACCACGGTTTCCATGCGCTGCAAGGGCATGACCATGATGCGCATCCCCTTGTTTGTCTGGCTCATGTTGTGCGTTTCAGCGCTTACCCTGGTCGCAATCACCCCATTGACCGCGGCGCAGATCATGCTTGAGCTCGACCGCTACCTGGGCGCTCACTTTTTCGACGCGCAAGCGGGCGGCTCTGCCCTGATCTGGGCGCACTTTTTCTGGATCTTCGGCCACCCGGAGGTTTACATCCTGGTGCTGCCGGCCTTTGGCGTCGCGAATGAAGTTATTCCGGTGTTCTCGCGGAAGCCGGCGTTTGGATATACAGCCATGGTCGCGGCATCGGTGGCCATCGTGTTTATCTCGCTCGGCGTATGGGCGCACCACATGTTTACGGTCGGGATGACCTCCGCCGCAAACACTTTCTTTACGCTTTCCACCATGATCATCGCGGTACCCACGGGCATCAAGGTGTTTAACTGGATCGCGACCATGTGGGGCGGCAAGCTACGGTTTGCGACTCCCATGCTGTTTATGACGGCATTTGTTTTCCAGTTCTTGATCTCGGGCCTAACCGGCATTATGCTTTCGTCTTCGCCCTGGGACTGGCAGCTCCATAATTCCTACTTCGTGGTTGCGCACTTCCACTATGTGCTTGTGGGCGCGATTGTGTTTGCCATGCTGGGCGGGTTTTACTACTGGTTTCCCAAGGTCATCGGCCGCATGATGAATGAGCGGCTGGGCAAGTGGCACTTCTGGCTGTTTCTTATCGGCTTCCACCTCACCTTCGACTTCCTGCATATTCCGGGAATCCTGGGCATGCCGCGGTGGGTGTACACCTATGAACCGAGCCGGGGCTGGGCAACCTGGAACATGATCGCGTCTGTGGGGGCCTTCATTCAGGGGCTCGCGACCATGGTGTTCGTTTATAACGTCATCCATTCCGCCCTGCACGGGTCGGAAGCGGGTCCGGACCCGTGGGACGCCTGGACGCTTGAGTGGGCGACCTCCTCTCCGCCGCCCGAATACAACTTCGCGGTCGATCCCGTGGTTTCGAGCCGTCGTCCGCTCTGGGACCTAAAGCACCCGACCGACCCCGATTGGATGTACGAGTAGCGCTGGAATCCCCCTAGGAAGAAAGAGACTGGATGAGAACCGTTACTGTACCCGTACTCGCGCGAGAACTCGAACAGCCCTGGACCTTACCCAATAAGGGCAAGGTCGGGATGATTTGCCTGATCATCGGCGAATCCGCCATCTTCGCTATTTTTGTGCTCGCCTATCTGTTCTATATCGGCAAGAGCGCGTGGGGCCCCCAGCCGAAAGAGGTTCTGGAGGTGCCGGTCCTCAACACGATCTGCCTCCTGAGCTCTTCGCTTACGATCTGGCTTTCAGAAAAGGCGATCGAACACAATCAGATCAAGAAGTTCACTGCCTGGCTTGGCGTTACGATCCTCCTAGGCAGCATTTTCCTGGGCGGCACGGGGCTGGAATGGTATACCCTCATCTACCACGACGGGCTGACGCTGCAAACCAACCTGTTCGGGACTACGTTTTACTCGCTCGTCGGCTTGCACGCTTCCCACGTAATCATTGGGCTCATTATGTTAAGCACGCTTTGGATGTGCGCGAAAACGGGGCATGTCACGAGCAAGAACACAGAGCGCATCACCACGCTTGCTTTGTACTGGCATTTCGTGGACGCAGTGTGGGTGGTAGTGTTTGCAGTGGTGTACATCATCGGCCGGTAAGTGGCTGAACCAAGGACCGAAACAGATGAGCGCTTCCCAGCAATACGCAACGCAAACTCAGGAAGACCGGGGCCCTGGCCAGACCGGCGTCGAAATCCCGCACGGCGACCCGGTGAAAGCCCAGGCACCGGCGCATGGGGAAGCCATCCACCTGCCGAAACCTACCGCCTGGCCCATTGTGACCGCGTTCGGTTTCACCCTTATGGTTGCCGGAATCCTGACGCACTACGTAATCAGCATTCTGGGCGGCTTCCTTACGGTCTACGGCTGCGTGGGTTGGTTCCGTGACGTGCTGCCGCACGAGTCGCATGAAGAGATCGAAGTAAAGGTACAGGAAATCTCGATCGCAAGCTCGCGCAAGTCGGTCGGGCGCATTGATACCGGCGGCGGACATCGTCACCACGTCGGGGAAGGCACCTTTTCGCCCCTTGCCGGCGTCAAGGGCGGCATCGCCGGCGGCATCGTGATGGTCATTCCCGCGCTCGCCTACGGGCTTATCGCCCAGCACTCCATCTGGTACCCCGTCAATCTTCTGGGTGGCGCGGGCATCATGGGTATGCCGAACCCTACGATGCAGTATCTGCGCGAATTCCACTGGGGCGGCCTGGGTATGGCCACGCTGATCCAGATCGTAACTTCCATCCTGGTGGGGCTTATCTATGGTTCGGTGCTTCCGCTGATGCCCAAGCACCCCATCGTTCTCGGGGGCATTATCGCCCCCGCACTCTGGACCGGCCTTCTGTGGGCGGCGCTCCCGACAATCAACCCCGAAATCAGCTCGCACATTAACTGGCCCTCCTTTCTCATCGCCCAGTTCGCTTTTGGCCTGGTGGCCGGCTGGGTGGTTTCGCGCTCGCCTTACTACCGCGCTGCGCGAAATCTGCCTTTGCGCATGCGCCTTGGCCTGGAAGGCTCGGGGCTGGGCCATGACTCGCAAAACCAAAACTCAGGGGATCACCATTGATGCACGCCGTTGTGCGCCGAAGCTGGAAAATGAATGCAGCCGCAGCGGCGCTTGCCGTCCTTTCGTTGTTTACGGCGGGATGCTCCCGCTTTTTCAATGGCCCTCCGGATGCGCACGAAATTGCACCGCGCCCGGACCAGGTCCTGGATTTCTCCACACTTTATGGGCAAAACTGCACGGCATGCCACGGTATCCAGGGTAAGAACAGCCCGGCCTTCGGCTTCAACAACCCCATCTACTTCGGCATTGCCTCTGACGCGATCATTCGCAAGTGGACCACCAATGGCGGTCCAGGCGGCCTTATGCCCGCATTTGGGACCTCCGCAGGCGGGTTGCTTACCGATGATCAGATCAACGTAATTGTGACCGGAATGCGCAAACGATGGGCGAAGCCCGCTATGCTCATAGGTATGAACCTCCCTCCCTATGCGGCAACGCACCCAGGCGATGTAGCGCACGGTGCGCAGGTGTATGCGCAAGCCTGCGCAAGCTGCCACGGCGCGGCCGGGGCGAATGGGCTGGTGCTGCATCCGGGAAAATCCGGTTCAATTACCGACCCTACCTACCTTTCCCTGATCAGCGACCAGGGTTTGCGAACCATCACCATCGCGGGGCGGCCGGACCTGGGCCAGCCCGACTACCGCAACGATATCCCGGGTCATCCATTGAGCGACAACGACATTACCGATGTGGTTGCTTGGCTTAGCGCCCACCGCATCCAGGATCCCGGGAATCCGCACCCCACCGGAGGCGGCACGGAGCTGCAAAGGAGAACCAGCCGATGAGCGCGACAGAAGACCACAAAGTCAAGGTCGAGCAGATCGAAACCGAGCACCACCGCATCGAAGACGCCGAGCTCCATGTCCGCCCGGTTTCCCGTCGCAATCTGCTGATGAGTGTCGGCTTGGCGATGAACGCGGTCATTGGCGTCGCGATCGCGGCACCCGTCATCGGCTATATTCTGGGTCCGGCGCTGCGCAGCAAAGGCTTTTACCGGTCCTGGGTGACCTTAGGCCCGGTAAACCGCTATCCCAATGGGCAAACCCGGCTGGCTACATTTATCGAGCCATACAAGGCGCCAACCGATGGCCAAACAGATAACACGGCCTGCTGGGTGCGCCGTTTGTCAGACACGCAGTTCCAGGTATTCGCGATCAACTGCGCGCACCTAGGTTGCCCGGTGCGCTGGTTTCCGCAGTCGGGCCTGTTTATGTGCCCTTGCCATGGCGGCGTGTACTACCAGGACGGCTCCCGGGCTGCCGGGCCGCCGGAGCGCGGGATGTTTGAGTATCGGTGGAAAGTTGTGAACGGCGAGCTCAGGATCTACGCCGGGCAGGTGCCGACGCTTTCCACTTCGGCCAGCCTTCGTGATGCAGGAAACAAAGGGAAGACCACATGCCTCGGTTAAATTTCAACGGAAAGAAAGTCGCGCTTGAGACTTACGGCTGGCTGGAGCGCCGGCTGCAGCTCGAAGGCTTTATCAAGGAATCGGCCCTGCACCCCGTGCCGAAGTCCACCGCGAGCTGGTGGTACGTGTTCGGCTCGGCGGCGCTTTCACTACTGATCCTTCAAATCCTCACCGGCATCATGCTGGCGCTTGTGTACACGCCGTCCGCCTCCGAAGCCTGGCAGAGCCTGAACTTCCTCAACAACAACCTGCCGCTCGGCTGGTTCCTCCGTGCCATGCACGGTTGGGGCTCCAACTTCATGATCGCGGTCGTGATCATTCACATGGCTCAGGTATTCCTGTTCGGCGCTTACAAGTTTCCGCGCGAACTTACCTGGTTGCTGGGTGTGGGCCTTCTGTTCCTAACGCTCGGCATGGGCTTTACCGGCCAGGTTTTGCGCTATGACCAGGATGCGTACTGGGGCCTTGGCATTGGGACCTCGATCGCCAGCCGCGTTCCGATCGTCGGCCCGCTCGCTGTGCACGCGCTTTTGGGCGGCCCCATCATCGGTGGTGCCACACTCACACGTTTCTTCGCGCTGCACGTTTTTATTCTTCCGGGGCTGCTCCTCGGCTTTGCCGGGCTCCATGTATGGCTCGTGCTCAAGCTGGGCGTCAATGAGTGGCCGATGCCGGGTCGCATCGTGCGCCGGTCCACCTATGTAGCGGAGTATAACCAGCTCGCGCACAAGGAAGGCATTGCTTTTGTTCCGGGTGCGGTTTGGAAGGATCTGTTCTTTACCGCCGCCATTTACTCCGCAGTGGCCATTTGCGCGGTAGTCTTTGGGCCGTTCGGCCCCGGAGGCCAGCCCGACCCGACAATCATCCAGACCGTCCCTAAGCCGGATTACTTTTTCCTGTGGATCTATTCAATTCTGTCCTATCTCCCGGACTGGATGGAAACGCCGTTCCTTCTGATCGCACCGCTGATAGCTATCGCCGTGCTGGTTGCCCTGCCCTTTGTGGCAAGCGAAGGCGAAAAGCACTGGAGCCGTAGGCCGGTCGCCGTTCTAACCCTGATCACCATGGCGGTCGGGCTGGCCATTCTGAACCACCTGGGCACCTACGAGCCTTGGAGCCCCAAGATGACGGCCTGGAGCGGAGACACGCTTCCCGTGGCCAAAGTCAAGGAGGAAAAGCCGCTCGAACGTCAAGGTTCTCTGGTCTTTCAGGGGAAGCAGTGCCGTAACTGCCACCAGGTCGCGGGGGAAGGCGGGCAGCGCGGTCCGGCGCTCGACACAGTGGCGACACGCTTGACGTATGACCAACTTGTGCGGCAGGTGCTGCAGGGCGGCGGCAATATGCCGGCCTATGGCAAAAACCTATCCCCCGCGGAAACCACCGCGCTCGTTGCTTTCCTCGAAACCATGCACCCGTACGGACAGCCCCCCGCGCGCAACCCGACCCTGCCCGTGCCCAATCCGGAAGGCAACTCGCCGGACAATACGGGAGCGCCCTTGACCGGAGAGCAAGGTGGAACCACCGTGAGCGAAGCGCAGGCTCCGGCGGTTCTGAAGAAGCACCGGAATGTCAAGCCGGTTGTTCCGGCGGCCCTTGGTATGGTGGCAGCTCCGGCCTTGGCCCACGCTCGGTAAAAGCGGAAAGAAGTATAGGGCAGCGCAATCCATTGCGCTGCCCATTTCTGTTGGCCGCGAGCAAACTCCGTCGGGCAGCTTCCGCCGGGTGATCTGCGCGCGGCGTGTAGCCTAAAACTTAAGGACTTGTACGCCAAACAAGCCGCGGCGCTCGCTCTACCGACCTGCCGCGCGCCGGCCGGCGAAAGCCAAACACACCATGGGCGATTCCACTCTAGCCGCTTACGGCTTTTCTTACGGCCTAGCCTCCATCCCAAAATGGGCGACGTTGGCGCTCGTTCTCACGCTGCTCGTCTACGTTCACGGCTGGCGAGCGCTGGCGAAAACGCGCCCGGATCAGATTCCCGGGTGGCGCGCCGCCTGCTTCGCGAGCGGGATCGCGGTGGTGTGGCTCGCCATTGCCTCGCCGCTCGACGCCATGTCTGGCGTGCTGCTTACGGCGCATATGGTCCAGCACCTTTTGCTGATGGCTTTAGCGCCACCCCTGCTGGTGCTGGGCGCGCCGGTCGTGCCTTTGCTGCGCGGACTCCCGCGGTCGTGGGTACGCGACGGGCTGGGACCCTTTTTTGTCTTGCGCCCCGTGCATCGGCTGCAACGGCTGTTTGCGTCCCGCGCGTTTGCCTGGATCCTGATGAACGTGACATTTTTAGCCTGGCATGTGCCTGCCGCCTACGAACTGGCCCTGCGCTCGCCGGGGTGGCACGAGGTGGAGCACGCATGTTTCTTGTTCACGAGTGTCCTGTTCTGGTGGCACATCGTCGCGCCCTGGCCTACGACATACGCCGCAAGCCGCTGGCTGCTGCTGCCGTTCCTGCTTTCGGCCGATCTGGTGAATACCGGGCTTTCGGCCGCTCTTAGCTTCTCGGGGCGCGTGTTCTATCCCTCCTACGGGCTCGCTCCGCGCTTTTTTGGGATTTCCGTCCTGGACGATCAGGTGGCCGCAGGTTCGCTCATGTGGGTTGTGGGCTCGATGTCATTCCTGGGCGCGGCGATGTTGATCACGGTTAGCCTCCTCTCGCGCCGGGGCGAGCGGCGCAAGCTGGGACTTGAGGCCGCCCGCGCCCGCGCGGAAGCACTGCGTCGGGCCGAACCGTCTAAGCCCCGCGTCCAAAGCGCGAGCGCTGCGAAAGCTGCAAGGGGTCCATTTGACCTCCTACGGGTGCGCCCGATCGGTGCGTTTCTGCGCTCCCGCTACGGACGGCAAAGCCTGCAGGCCGCCTCGCTGTTGCTGGCGGCGGTAGTCATCGCTGACGGCTTGTTTGGGCACCAGATGGGGTCGATGAACCTGGCGGGCATCGTGCCCTGGACCTATGGGCGCGGGCTGTTCGTCCTGGGACTTCTGCTGGTGGGAAATCTTTTTTGCATGAGCTGCCCGTTCACATTGCCGCGTGAGGCTTCAAAGTGGATTGCGCGCCGGTTCGGAATCCGGCAGCTGCCCTGGCCGCGGGCCTTGCGCAATAAATGGGCACCGGCGGCGCTGGTTGTGCTGTTTTTCTGGGCCTATGAGGCGCTTGACCTGTGGGATTCGCCTTGGCGCACGGCCGCGCTGCTGCTCGGCTATTTTGCCGTTACGTTTGCGGTGGACTCGGTCTTCCGGGACGCTTCGTTCTGCAAATACGTGTGCCCGCTCGGGCAGTTCAACTTCGTGGGCTCCCTGCTTTCCCCTGCGGGGGTCGCGCCCCGCTCGCTCGCGACATGCGCCGGCTGCAAAACCCGCGATTGTATCGCCGGCCACACGGCGCCCCGCCCACAGCGCGGCTGTGAGCTGCACCTATTTCTCCCGGAGAAAAAAGGTAACGTGGACTGCACCTTGTGCATGGATTGCGTCAAGGCCTGCCCGCACGACAACGTGGGCCTTTTTGTGCAGCCGCCCGCGCTTGAACTGGTCCAGCTGTCGGTACGCGACCCGCAGCGCTCGGGGGTAGGCCGGTACCGCGATCGCCTTGACCTCGCCGTGGTGGCAGCCGCTGTGATTGCCGCCGCATTCGCGAGCGCCGCTGTGATGGTGGCGCCCGTGGCCGCAGTGCTTGACCGCATAGGGGCAGCCCTGGTGCCGGTTGCCGGTTGGACGGTAGGGCTTCTGCTTGCTTTTGCCCTCCCCACGGCGCTCCTCCTGCTTCTCCTCGTCGCCACGCCCCGTCTGCAAGCGGGTTCAAGGGCCGGCATGCGGGAGCAATTCCCGAAATGGGTGCTCGCCCTCCTGCCCTTGGGATTCGGAATGTGGGCCGCGCATCTTTCTTTTCACCTCCTGACCGCGTGGGACACAGTCATCCCTGGGGTGCTGCAGGCCATGCACGAGCTTGCGAAAGCGGGCATCGTGCTGCACGGCCTGCCGCGCCCGGACTGGACGGCCGAGCGGCCGCTGCTTTCTCCGGGCGCGGTGCTTATCCTTCAAATGGCGTTGCTCGATGCCGGTTTTCTGGCCGCGCTGTACGTGGGCTGGCGCTTGACGGGCACACTGCCGCGCATGGGCAGGCGGGTAGCAGCGCTGCTGCCTTGGGCGTCCATAGCCGTGGGCCTGTACGCGGCAGGGGTGTGGATCCTGCTCGAGCCGATGCAGATGCGCGGCATGGTTGGGATGTGAGGCTCCGCTTTTCCTTTCTGCTCGCGCTATGTACGGCTGCGAGCTGCGTGCCCGGGTGGGCCGATGGTCCCCACATCGCATTTCACGGGACCGACGGGCCTTACACGGTGACCGTATTTTCCGCGCCCGACCCGTTGGTGGCTGGACCTGTCGAGCTTTCACTGCTGGTGCAAGCGGCTCCCGATGGGCCGCCGATCGTCGATCCGCAAGTGCAAGGGCAGCTCGCCCTTCCGGGACATCAGCCGATCGCCCTTTCCTTTGCAGGCGGGGTTGGCAGCTCGCGGTTGCTCGTCGCAAACGTCAAACTCACGGAGCCGGGGCAGTACCGCTTGATTTTGGCGGTCGTGGGCCCGGCCGGTGCAGCGGCGCGCTTCCAGGAAGTTCTGGAAGCGGCCCCCAACCACGGGAAGCGAAATACTGTTCTATGGGCAGTTGTTCTCCCTTCGGGTCTGATTTTGCTCTTTCTCGCCAACCAGTATGGCAAGGCTCGGCTGAGGGAAAACAAAAATCGAGCGAGCCGTTAAGGTCGCTTTCCCGATTCGGGACGCCGGCGTGGGTTCCTGCCATTTGAGGAATAAGGAATGAAAACAAAGGCGGGTTCCCAGCTATTGACTTGCCCAGCAAGCCCCCGGCCCTGAGAATGGGCCTATGAGGAGCGCCGTGCTCTCGCGATTTGTACGCTTTATCTGCTCATTTGCACTTTGCTTTGCCCTTGGACTTTTATGTCTCGCGTACGCCGCCCCTGCCCGGGCGCAGGCGGCTCAGTTCGATCTTCAGGGTCCCACCCTGGAAGTCAAAGTCCAGCGCGCCGGCAAAACCCTGCCCATCGCTGAGGTTCCGAACCTCCAGGAAGGCGATCGCTTGTGGCTCCACCCCGTGCTGGGCAATCACGAATCCGTGCACTACCTGATGGTGGCCGCATTCCTCCGCGGGTCAACCAACCCTCCGCCCGATAACTGGTTCCACAAGGTGGAAGCCTGGAACAAGCAGGTGATGGAAGAGGGTGTATACCTCCCCGTTCCACCGGGCGCGGAGCAGGTTGTCGTCCTGTTCGCGCCGCAAACCGGGGGCGATTTTTCCGCGCTGAAAAGCGCGGTGCGCGGCCGCCCCGGTGCGTTTGTGCGCGCGTCGCAGGATTTGCGCCTGGCGAGCTTGGACCGGGAGCGGATCAACACTTACCTCCAGGCGCTCCGGGCGATCCAGGACCCGGACAAGATCAAGCCGGAGTCGAATACCCTGGCCCGCTCGCTTTCGCTCAAGCTCAATCAGGACTGCTTCCAACGCCCGGCCGACCAGCAGGCTTCGTGCCTGCAGCAAAGCCAAAGCGCCCTGATCCTGGATAACGGCAGCATCAATCCGACCCAAGGCCTACTTTCAGGGCCCACCAGCGATCTTGCGTTCCAAGCGGGCGCAACTTCGCGCGCATCCGCGGCCAGCCTGTATGACCCGTACATCTCGGCGGCTTTTGACATTGCAAAAATTCTTGCCACCTTCCACACCGCCCAGTACCAATACATCCCCGCCCTCTCCGATTCCTCCGGTGTGGACATGAATCTGTGGCTCAACGCGCCGCCCTCGTTCCACAATCCCAAATCGGTTCTGGTGGTGGCGCTGCCGCCGGTCGAAAAGGCGCGCCTGCCGGAGCTGCGCCCGGTCGATCCCAAACGGGTGTACTGTATGCAGCAGTCCCCACTAACGCTGCCGGTGGACGGCTCGCCCGCGATCTTCGCAACGGGCTACGCCCATGGGCTCACGCTCCACCTTAGCGGCGCGAACGGCAAAACCCTGGACGTGCCGACGCAGGCCGATCCGGCAGCGGGCGGGTTCGCGGTACCTGCCACTCAGCTGGAAAGCGCGCACTTAGGGAATGAGATGAATGCCACGGTACAGGGCTCCTGGGGTTTTGACGCCTACACGGGTCCTTCTTTTCAGCTGCGTTCGACTGCGGGGGCGGCATGGACAGTTGCCGGCGCGGATAAGAACGCGCTTGTTGTGGGTCGGGATGACGAGCTACACCTCCATTCTGAAGCCGCGGCTTGTGTGGAAAGCGTGAGCTTTCGCGATGCAGGCGGCGAAGAGCGGGCGGCGGCTTGGAAGCTCGACGGCGCGGATGGCATCCTCGCGACGCTGCCGCTCAAAAACGCCCAGCCCGGGCCCCTTTTGCTTTTAATTAAGCAGTACGGGCTCGCGGAGCCGAAGACCTTGAGCGTTCCGGCCTTTGCAGAAGCGGGCAAGTACGAGGCGTTCACCATCCATGCAGGGGACGGCGGAGGCGTGTTGACGGGGTCCAGGCTCGACGAAGTCGCGCGTCTCGACCTTCAGGGGGAAACCCTCGTCCCCGGCACACTCACGAGGAAGGGCGATAAGGACTCTCTGCAAATGGCCGCCGGCGCGAAAAGCAATGCAACCGCGGCCGGTTCCGGCGGGGCCAAAGGGCAGGTCGCCGCTTTGCCCGTTGCGGTTTCGTCGAAAGTCGCAGGGCTGACGGAGGGCACAAGGGCGCTTGCGCAGATCACTCTCAAGGACGGGCGTACCGTAGCCGTGCCGGTCACGGTAGAGGCGTCGCGTCCGTCCATTGCGCTCATCAACAAGGAGGTCGAGCTCCCACCGCCTCCCTCGACAACGCCGGGAGTGACTCTCAAACTGGGTGGCCCCGACGAATTGCCGCTGGACGGCAAGCTCACCTTTGCGGTGAAAACGCAGACCCCAGCAGCCTTTGCGCGGAACGAGTCTGTTGAGATCGCCACTGTGGACGGGCTTTTCTCGACGACCTTGAGCCTCCGTTCGGGCCAACTTATACTCCAGGACGCGAAAACCGCCATCGGCACTTTGGATCCTGCGAAGAGCTTTGGTCCTTCGGCCTTTGGGCCTTTACGGCTGCGCCCGGTTATGGTCGACGGAACCGCCGGCGACTGGGTACCCTTGGCAACCCTGGTCCGCTTACCCGGTTTTGTGAGCTACACCTGCCCACCCGAAGGCGCCGGGGAGTGCACGCTCGCCGGGAACAACCTCTTTCTGCTCGCTTCCATCGCGACCGATCCGCAGTTCACGAAAGCGGTGACGGTGCCCGATGGGTTTGCAGCAAATACGCTGGAAGTGCCGCGAACGGCGGCGGGACAGCTCTTTGCGAAGCTGCGGGATGACCCCAGCGTGGTGAACACGCTTTCAATACCGGCACCCGCAGCTCGTGCGGCCGGCCGACGCCCGCGACGTCTTTCTACGGGGGAGGACTCTCCTTCTTCCCGCGATCCAGCGTCCGGAAACTGAGCGGCTGCCGCGCGGCTCTGACGCTGCACCCTGAATCGCTATTTTGGAAGCCCCAGCAGCTCCTCCGCGTTGCGGTGGGCAATCCGCTCCAGTGTCTCGCCCCGAAGATCAAGGCTGTCGAGAAAGGAGCGCCCCCGGGTTGTCGAGCTGAATGGATAGTCAATCGAAAACAGCATGCGTTCTTCCCCCACCACGTCCAACGCGCACTGGAAAGGAGGCGCGGTGAAGTAGCCGCTGGTCGTAATCCAAAAGTGTTTGTGGAAATATTCTTCCACCGGACGCTGGAGATGCACGGCCATGAGGTCCAGCGCCGAAGACGCGCGGGCGATTGAAAAAGGCAGGTTCTCGCCCATGTGCCCGACGATGATCCGCAGCCCCGGATGCCGGTCGAACAAGCCTGAAACGATGAGCCGGAGCACATGGAGGCCGGTTTCGGCGTGCCAACCCCAGGCGGCTATAGAAAGCAGGTGGCCCATGTTTTCAGGCAGCCCGCTATAGTAGGCCTGCTCGACGGGTGCAGGCGGAGGCGCGGGATGGAGGTACACGGGCACGTTCAGCCTTTCGGCCTCGACCCACACCGGCGCGAACTGGTCGTCGTCCAGGAAAGTGCCGCGGGTGGTGCCGTGGAGCATCAGGCCCGGCAGGCCCAGCACTTCCCGCGCACGGCACATCTCCTGGATGGCCCCGTTCACATCGGTGAGCGCGACCGTCGCGAATCCGGCGAAACGGTCCGGATGCGCGGCGACAGCGGCCGCGATGCGATCATTTGCATCCGCCGCAAGGTCCGCTGCTTCCGCGGGGTCGAGTTCATCGAGACCGTTGGCGGCGAGCGAAAGCACCTGGAGCGAGATGCCCGCTTCGTCCATGGCGCGCAGACGTCCCTCGCCCATGTCGAGCAGGGCCGGCTCCATATGGGCCCGCAACGCAGGGGGCGGCGCGGAACGCAGGCCGCGGGTGGCCGCCGCGAAACGGGGGGTGAGTACGTGCTCTTCCAGCGTGACGATCCGCATGGTATGCAATCGATCCTCCGGCCATTCACAGACCGGTCCAGGGCGAACAGGTACCGTGCAGCAGGAAAGCAGTTATTCCAATGACTCGAAAGTTATCTTCCGCTTCTGAAGTTATCTTCCGCTTCTGAAGTTATCTTCCGCTTCTTTTGTTACGCGTGCAAGATAGCCGCGCGGATGCGCTTGCCGGCACGCAGCACCAGTGTGGCCGGCAATCCGAGAACTGGAAGGCGCGGTGCGCTCACGGGCTCGCCCCCGGCGCGCACGGCACCCTGCTTCAGCTTGCGGGTCGCGTCCGTGGTGGAGTCCGCCAGCCCGAGCCGGACCAGAAGCTTGTCGAGCCGCACTTCACGGCTGTTCTCGCTCCAGCCCACCTCGGCGGCGCTCACCTGCACTTCCTCCACATGCTCCGGCTGTTCGTCCCGCTGGAACTGCCGCGCCCAGCCCTCGTCGGCATCTCGCACCGTTTCAGGGGAGTAGTATCCACCGACGATGGTCCGCGCGAGCCGTTTTTTAGCTTCCATCGGATGCAGCGCGCTGCCCGCGACTTCGGCTTGGAGAGCCTCCACCTCGGACTGGCGCAGATCCGTAAGCAGGGTCCAGAACCGCCACATCAGCTCGTCAGAGATCGACATGACCTTGCCGTACATCTCGGGCGCAGGTTCGTGAATACCGATCGCATTGCCGAGCGACTTGGACATCTTCTGCACCCCGTCCAAACCTTCGATGATGGGGGTCATCAACACGATTTGCGAGGGTTGGCCGTAATGCCGCTGCAGCTCGCGGCCGATGAGCAGGTTGAATTTCTGGTCGGTGCCGCCGAGCTCCACATCCGCTTGGAGCGCAACCGAATCGTAGCCCTGCGCGAGCGGATACAGGAGTTCGTGCAGGGCAATGGGCTTTTCTTCCTCCCAACGCTTATGGAAGTCGTCGCGCTCCAGCATTTGCGAGACCGTGAACTGCGCGGCGAGCCGGATGATGCCCTCGAACCCGAGCGTGTCGAGCCACTCCGAGTTGAAGCGCACCTCGGTCCGCTCGCGGTCGAGAATGCGAAAAACCTGGTCGGTGTAGGAGCGGGCGTTTTCGTCGATCTGCTCGCGGGTAAGCGGCTTGCGCGTGGCGGAGCGGCCCGACGGGTCGCCAATGAGCGAGGTAAAGTCGCCGACCAGAAAGATGACCTGATGCCCGAGATCCTGGAAGTGCTTGAGCTTGCGCATCAGCACGGTGTGGCCTAGGTGCAGGTCGGGTGCAGTGGGGTCAAAGCCTGCTTTGACCCGGAGAGGACGGCCGAACATGCGGGATTTTTCAAGCCGCTCGCGCAGGTCGGCGACGCGGATAATTTCAGCTGCGCCTTTTTGGAGCAGGTCCAGCTGTTCATCAACTGGGGGGAAATGCGTGCGGGGCTGTTCGGTCACCGGCCCAGTATAGTGGCCTGAAACGAAACAGCCCCACGCGGGGTTACTCGCCCTTGGCGATCGTCTCGCCGAGCTCCTTGATTTTTTTCGCGTTGCCGGTCGTATCGTCGCCCGCGACCTTGACCGTGTCCTTGCCAAGCTTTTGCAGCAGCTTCTGGATCGCTGCGTCATCCGGCTCGCCGGCGTGGAGCAGCTTCTTCAGCTTGCCAAGGTCGGTGACGACGGCCTTGACGCCTTCGTGGTCGTGCTTGCCAAGGTACTCTTCCCAGCTTTCGATGTTCTTGATGCCTTTTTCCGCGCCAAGCTCTTTGGGGCCTTGCTGGAGGGCGTGAATCGTAGTGTCAAAACGGGTGGTCGACATCGTATGTTGTTCTCCTTCCAAATGGGTACAGCCACACACTCCGATGTATGCGCGAGCAAGGAGTTGGCCAAGAATCTAAAAGCTTCCATTTGGGGCTATCAATACGAAAGTAACTGAGGATCATGCAGGCGGTTTGGAGGCTGGGCGAAAGCCCCGTAAGCGCTGTCCGGGAGCGGCTAAACCCGCCCCTGGCCTACACCACCGTGCAAACGATGCTGAACATCCCGGAGCGCAAGGGAAAGCTCAAGCAGCGAGCTGCGGGGCCGCGCCTATCTTTACAGCGCAGCGGTAAGCGAAGCCAATGCGCTAAACCAGGGTGTACGGGATCTGCTCGATCGCATGTTTGGCGGGTCGAGCGAGGAGGTGGGTATGGGCCTGCTTAAAAACCCGGAGATCGACGCGGCAAAGCTGATGGAGTTGACCGAGCGGATTCGATAAGGAGGACGGCAAGCCATGAGCGGTTTCGAGCGTTTTCTCCTGGGCTGCTTCCTTAACTCGCTATGGCAGGTGCCGCTCCTGTTCGCGGCCGGCTGGGTTGTTGCGCAGCTACCACCCGCCGTTGTGGCTTACAAAGAAAGCGATCGCCGAAAGCCGCGAGATGATTTGCAATGCGATGGCCGCCGGGCTTGGTGGGCGGCTACGGTATGCGGGATCGCTGCTACAGCCGGCGTCGGCGCTTGTTCAGGGCGCACCGGCAAGGACATATCACGCCATCGGAATTTTCGATGCCAAAACGTTTGAAAGGAGAGTTATGCGACTGACGCGAGAGCAAACGAAAATTTCGGGTGTGCGGCGGATGGCGGTTCTCGCCGCGTGCGCGGCGCTGGGGGCAGGCGCATGCGGCTCGGCGCCGGCCTTTGCGGTCCACGTGGATGAAGCCGCAAGTGCTACGGCAAAGAAGGCCGCCTCCCACCCACTCAGCGTACCCTCGGGCGTGATGGCGGGCCACATCGTGAGTCGGGTGAATCCCAAATACCCGGAAGCCGCTAAGAAAGCCAAGGTGCAAGGGCCTGTCGTGCTGGACGCGCTTATAGGGACAGATGGCACGGTGCAGCAGTTGCGGGCCGCTTCAGGCCCCCAGGAGCTCCGGGCTTCGGCGCTCGAAGCGGTGCGGCAGTGGGTGTACCAACCCTTTCTCCTGAATGGAAACCCGGTCGAGGTGGAGACGACCATAACCGTCACCTATAGCTTGGCTCCATAGGGAAGGCGGTTCCTGCGCGTGTGTGGGGGCCATGCTTACTTCACCCACACCCGCGCCGGGCCGCCCTCCACCTGCTGCGCGTGGAAGATGCCGAGCGTGTTGTTGCTCCACACCGGTGGCCCGGTTTTGCCGAGCACGATAACGCCGCCCTCGCCGCCCTTCAGCGCGGGCAGCTCCGTGTGAATCATCTGGTCGGCGGCTTGCTGGGGTGTGCGGCCCCCCTGGACGAGGGTGCAAACCTCCCGCGCCAGGGTGAGCCGGATGAAGTACTCGCCCACGCCCGTGCCGGAAACGGCGCAGGAGCGGTCGCTCGCATAGGTGCCCGCGCCGATGATGGGCGAGTCGCCCACGCGGCCGGGGAGCTTCCCTTGCATGCCGCCGGTCGACGTTGCGGCGGCGAGGTGGCCCTCAGCATCGCGCGCGACCGCACCCACGGTGCCGAAGCGGTGCGCGAAGATGCGCGGCTGCACGCCGAGGGCGAGCCCTCCCGAAGCGGGCGGGACGCCGGGAGGGCGCGGCGGCGGGGTGCGCCCGCTTGCGCGCATCACCCCTTCAAACTCGCGCCAGCGCATTTCCGTGAAGAAGTACGAGGGCGGGGCCTGCTGCAAACCCTGCGCGCGCGAGAAAGCGTCCGCTCCGGGGCCGACCATCATCACGTAGGGTGTGTGCTCCATGACGGCGCGGGCCAGGGCGATCGGGTGGCGCGTAAAGTGCACACTCGCGACCGCGCCCGCCGCCAGGGTCGCGCCGTCCATCAGCGAGGCGTCCATCTCGTTGGTGCCGTCGGCGGCAAACGCCGCGCCCCGGCCCGCGTTGAACAGCGGATCGTCTTCCAGCATCTCCACCGAAGCTTCGACCGCGTCCAAAGCCTTGCCGTGCTTGGCAAGCACCGCCTGGCCTGCTTGCAAAGCTTTCGCCAGAGAAGCCCGGTAGGCCGCGGCCGTTGCCGGGTCCATATGCTCCCACTCGGCCTCGCCCGCGCCGCCGTGGACGGCAATGGCCCAGGGCTGGGCATGGGCAGCGGAAGCACAGAAGAGCAGGGCGAGCGGCAAGGCAAGGCGCATGAGCCGTATGGTAGCGGCTTCGCCTACCCTGACGCGTCGGCAGCCATGATTTTGAGTGATTGCGCCGCGCGCTCCACCACGCCGAGCCGGCCCCGCGGCTCTGTTTGCCGGAACAGCCTTGCGCTGGGATACCAGGCCGTGGAGTCGCCGCGCAAGCCCCAGCGCCAATCCCCGGACTGCGGGAGAAGGATCCAGACCGGCTTGCCGAGGGTTCCGGCCAAGTGGGCCACGGACGTGTCCACCGCAATCACCAGATCAAGATCCGAAACCAGCGCCGCAGTGTCAAAAAAGTCCTGAGCCCCCGCACAGCTGCCCCTGAACTTGAAAGGCTCGCCGTGGGTTTCAATTTCAGCAGCGCCCGGTCCGACTTGCAGGGCGGTCCACTCGATGCCCGGCACGGCCGCCAGCGGGAGCAGATCGGAAAGCCGTGCAGAGCGGGTGTGGTCTGCCGAATGTTTTGGGTTTCCGGACCAGACCAGGCCGGCCTGCAGCTTGGGCCGCCGGAGACCGGGTTTGCTTGTCCACGAGAGGGTCGGTGCTTGCGGCGGCGGGATTGTGTCCAACTCCGTGCCGAAGAGCCAAGGAAGGCTCATGAGCGACGCATGGCAGCAGAACGCGGGTTTCGGCTCGTCGGGGGTAAAGCAGCCCGCAACTCCCGGCAGCCCGGCCAGCAAGCGCTGGAGCTGCGGCTGCACTTCCAGCAGAACCGCCCCGCCCCGCGCCGCGACCAGCGGCACATAGCGTGCGAACTGGAGCGTGTCTCCGAACCCCTGCTCGGCGTAGAGCAGGATCGGCTGCCCGCGGAGGTCCTGCCCTTCCCATCGCGGCACGTCGAAGCTGCGGGGCGGCTGCTTGCACCCCATCGCTCCCGTGCGCCACTCGTACTCCCGCCAGCCTAGCCCGTAGCGGCCGTGCAGCAGCAGCGCTTCGCTCCAACGAAAGTGCGCGTCCGGGTTTTTCGGGGCTTCCCCCACGAGCCGCTCCAGCAAGTCGAGCCCGTTCGGGTCGCCGAGTTTTGCCAGGGTTGCCGCAACCGCTCGCCGCGCGGGGGCTTGCGGCCCCAGGAGGGCAACGGACGTTTGGTAGGACTGGAGCGCCTCGGGGAGATCCCCTCTGCGGTCAAGAAGGGAGCCTAAAACGTGGTGAGCTTCGCCGCAGCTCGGGTGGAGTCGAACAGCTTTTCGCAGCAGGGGAAGCGCCGCATCCGGATTCTTGCGTTTGCACGCTTCCAGGCCCAACTCGAAGCAGGCCTGCCCTGCTTCATGGCCCGTATGCTCGCCCGCGGCTACATCCGCGAGGAGCGCCAAAGCCTCCGAGCGCTCCGCTTCGGCGTGGCGGCCCTGCGCTCGTTCTACCATCGCGAGCAAGCGGTAGGCTTCTGCGCCCGCGGGATCGAGGTTCAACGATTTTTCCAGCAGGGAGACCGCCGCGCTCCGGTGCCCGAGGGCGGCAGCCTCCTTGCCCATCTGATAAAAAGCTTGTGCGCTGCCCGGTGCCAGCTCCGCCGCTTCAAGAAAAACGGCCAGCGCCTCTTCATGGCGGTCGAGTGCGGCCAGAGCGGATCCCCTAGCCAACAAGCAATCTGCTGCCGGAGGAATCCCGGGAATGGGTTGTTGCGCTGTGAGCAAAGGGGTCCCTCCTGCGAGGAAAAGCATAGATGGAAAGCAGACCCAGCCCGAGCTTCTTTCACACTCACCCCGTACCTTTGGTAACGCCTTGGGATTGCCCCGGCGCGGCTTCCTGGTCCCATCGCGCCTTGCCCGCATCGAAGCGCTATGCCGAAACCGGAAAGCAGAAGCGTGCCTGCACCGAAAAGCTGTGCAGTGTGCGGGCGGGAGATCCAGTGGCGCAAGAAGTGGGAGCGGGACTGGGAGCACGTCCGCTACTGCTCCGACGCGTGCCGCGCGCGCGGTCGGTCGCCCGCGGTGAGCGGGCAGGACCGGGCGCTGGAGGAGGCCATCGTGGCGCTGCTGCGGGAGCGCGGCGCGGGCAAGACGATCTGCCCGTCGGAGGCCGCGCGGCGGGTGGCGGAGAACGACTGGAAGCCGCTAATGGAGCCCGCGCGGGCAGCGGCACGGCGGCTCCATGCGGCGGGGCGGATTGCCATCATGCAAGGCGGTCACCCGGTAGACCCGTCGCATGCCAAGGGGCCGATCCGGCTCAAGCTCCTGTAGGCTCGGGGGTATGGCGATTGAGCTTTCTTTTTCGAACAAAGTCGCGCTGATCACGGGCGGCTCGCGCGGCATCGGGGCGGAAACGGTGCGGACCTTTGCCGAAGCCGGAGCGCGTGTGGTGTTTAGCTACCGGTCGGCGCAAAAACACGCCGATGCGCTGGTAAACGAGTGCGGCGGCGAGGAGCGCTGCCGCGCAATCCAGCGGGAGTTGAGTACCGCGGAAGAGGGCCGCGCGCTGGTGCGGGAAGCCGCGCAAGCCTGGGGCAGGCTGGACGCGCTGGTGGTGAACCACGGCGTGTGGCCGCCGCACGATGCGCCGATCGACACCATGCCCGAGGCGCAATGGCGCGGGACAATGGGGATTAATCTAGACAGTGTGTTTGGCCTGGCACAGGCGGCGGTGGCGCGGTTCAAAGAGCAGGGCCGGGGTGGGTATATCGTGTTCGTTGCCTCCACGGCGGCGCAGCGAGGCGAGGCCTTCCACGCGGACTATGCGGCGTCGAAAGGGGCTTTGGTGTCGCTGACCAAGAGCCTGTCGAGCGAGCTTGCCGGGGAGGGCATCCGGGTGAACTGCGTCGCGCCGGGCTGGGTGGCTACGGATATGTCCGCGCCCGCACTGGCGTCGGACGAAGGCCGTGCGCGCATCCACGGCACGATCCCGATGGGCAGGGTGGGGATGCCTGCGGAGATCGCCGGGCCGATTCTCTTCCTGTGCACGCCGTGGGCGGGGTTTATCTCGGGGGAGATTGTGAATGTAAACGGCGGGGCGGTGCTGGTGGGGTGAGGCGTGGGTGACAAGGCTTACTTGCTTCGAAGCGTTGTTACCCTTGCACGCACCTCGACGGCTTAGCGGAAGTGCGGCGGAGTAACTTACGAGAAGGGCGTTTGTCGCTACTTATACTGCTGTCACCGCAAAGTACGTTACTCCGAAACTTCGACTCCCCAGTAAGCAAGAAGCCCGATCGCAGCCAGGGCTTCTTCCATCATGTCGTCCGATCCACCGCAAAGGCTTGCAGGCCACGCAAAGGACGCTACGCAAGCAGGCCAAAACTGCATGCGAGAGAACTACACCTGTGTGGCACCGCCGTCAACAAATAACTCAACGCCGGCGATGTAGCCGGCATCGTCTGAGGCGAGAAAGACGGCTGCTTTTGCAACTTCTTCCGGCTTTCCTACACGGCCAAGCGGCACCACAGATGCGAGATAGCCGTACATGCCCCTTTTCTGCTCTTCAGTTTCTGCAAGCCCGCTGAGACCTGGCGTGTCGATCGGTCCCGGACTCACAACGTTCACGCGAATCTTGCGGTCCTTGAGGTCGGTAGTCCAGCCGCGGGCAAAGGAGCGCACTGCGGCCTTGGTTGCGGAGTAAACGCTGAACGCGGGATTGCCCTTGACCGAATTAGCCGATGCGTTCAGAACGATCGCCCCACCATCGGGAATGAGCGGAAGCGCCTTCTGCACGGTGAACAGGACAGCCTTTACGTTGACATTGAAAGTATCGTCGAAGTGTTGCTCGGTGATCGCTCCAAGTGGAACCATCGTGCCGCTCCCAGCATTTACGAACAGCACATCGAGACGGCTTTTTTCCTGCTGAATCTGTGCGTAGAGTGCATCGAGGTCTGAAAGCTTCGTCGCATCTGCGCGAACACCTCTGGCCTGACTCCCGATGGTTTTTACCGCTGCATCCAGTTCTGCTTGCCGGCGTCCGGTGATGTAGACGAAGGCACCTTCCTGCACAAACTGCTTTGCTGTTGCGAGCCCAATGCCCGAACTCCCGCCTGTGACGAGAGCGATCTTGCCTTCCAGTTTGCCTGCCATGATGTTTACTCCCGATCTATTTATGTACCTTACGTTTCAGATGTGGAGCCGGCAGTCGGGATGCAAACAATTTGCAATGTTCGGTTCAGAAGCTCATCCAATGGAATATGGAAGCGAAGCCATCGACGCAACGTGGAATGGGCAGGCCGCGCCTCTTCTCGGAAGAGAAGGCCCTTGAAGCGGCTATGCGTGTGTTTTGGGAAAAGGGGTATGAGGGCGCGAACATAAGCGACCTGACGACAGCCATGGGGATTAACCGCTCCAGCATGTACACCATCTTTGGAGACAAAGAGGCGCTCTTTTATCGCGCAGTCCAGCACTATAGAGATGGGCCAATCTCCTTTGTCGGTGATGCCATGCAAGAACCCACCGCGCGTAAGACGGTGGAGGTGTTACTGCAAAGGGCTGGAGATTTTTACGCTGACCCGAAGCACCCTCGGGGATGTCTTTCCGTACAAGGTGCTCTCGCCGTCGGGACGGAAGCCGAATCTGTGAAACAGGCAATGATTGGGTTTCGGAAAACGGGCGAAGATGTCCTGACGAAAAGATTCCAACGCGCTCAAGACGAAGGAGAGGATCTCAGAAACCAAACACCTGCAGATCTCGCCCGATACACACAGATGCTCCTGGCCGGCCTAGGACTTCAGAGCGCAAATGGAGCATCAAAGACAGAGCTCCAGATGATGGTCAATCTAGCTTTGAAGGCTTTGCCCTTCTGATAAAGGGCGTAGGAAGCGCGGTAGCAGCCCCGTCTACCTCCAAAAAACACTTACAGGATTCCTACCCTGAAGTCGCATTGTAGGAAGTAATGTCCAGAAGCGGCCCCCTCCGCTTGTGCACCAATCTGGGCCCCGACCCTTTACCCTATTCTTGTGCGACTCACACTTCTTTTCTGGACGGCGATCCTTTCCGTGCCCATGGTTTGCGCGCAGACCGCGCCCGCGGATGGCAATGCGAGCGACCCGCAGGCGGTCGCGCTGATGGACAAGATGGTCGCGGCCCTCGGCGGCGCGAAGTGGCTCGGGGTATACAACATCGTCGAGGAAGGCCGCACCTCGGGCTTCTACCAGGGCAAGCCGACGGGGGCGATCGGCGATTTCCGCTCGCTGCGGACGGTGCCCACCTCGCCCACGGACCCGGGCTTGCAGCGGACCGAGTTCGGCAAGAAGCACGACGCAGTGACGATTTTGCTCAAGGACTCGGAGTGGGAGGTCACGTACCGGGGCAAGCGGCAGATCCCGCCGGACGAGTACCTGTATACCTTCAGGCGGCGCGACCACTCGCTGGACGAGGCGGTGCGGGTGTGGTGGCACGAGCCCGGCACGGTGCTGTTTTACGGCGGGCAAAAGATGTCGGAGCGGCATCTGGTCGATGCAATCACTCTGCTGGACAAGAACAATGACAACATCACGCTGGAGCTCGATGCGGATACGCACCTGCCTTTCCGGGTGTCGTTTACCTGGCGCGACCCCGTGTACAAGGACAAAAACGAGGACGCGGAGGAGTATGCGGATTACCACCCGGTGGACGGGCTGCCGACGCCCTTAAACGAGAGCTTCTACCACAATGGGGATATGACCTCGCAGCGGTACCTGACGCGGGTGGCCTACAACGTCCCCGCGCCGCCGGACGCGTTCGATGTGGATGCGGCGGCGGCGAAGATTAAGAGATAAAACCGCCTGCGCGGCCGGCGGCCACTTCGTGGCGGGTTATTGAGCTTCGCGTGATCCTCCCGATGGTCGGGAACTGCTTTCCTGATGCCGACCATCGGGAGGCCCACGGCTTTACGTAGCTCAACATTAACGAGAACACGCCACGAAGTGGCCGCCTCCCGCGTAGGGGGTCTTAGTAGCTGCTCGCCAGTGCCTGCACCAGCGCGTCCAGGGTCGCCCGCGAGCTGGGTCCCGCGTGGTCGTTACACAGGATGGAAAACACCAGCACCCGGCCGCTGTTCGCGGTGAGGAACCCGGAAAGCGCGTCAACTTCGCCAAGCGTGCCGGTTTTGGCCTCCACACGCCCGCGCAGCCCGATGAGCCGGCCGCTCAACGAGCCGTCCATGCCGGCGATCGGCAGCGAGCTGCGCAGGAGCGGCCCCCAGGGCTGGGTTGCGCTATAGCGCAAAAGCGTGGTGAAGGCGCGCGGAGCTACGAGATCCTTGCTGGAAAGCCCGGAGCCGTCATAAAGGAGGAAATCGTCGGGTGCGATGCCTGCTTGGGTTGTTGCCCACGCGCGCACCACCCGAGCGCCCTGGCCAAAGGAGCCGTCGTCGCCCTCCGCCCGGCCCAGCAGGCGCAGCAGCAGCTCGGCATGGAGGTTTTGCGAGACCTTGTTCACCACGGTGATGATCTCCGCCAAGGGCACGGACCGGCGTTTGGCGACCTCTCGCGTGGGAACCGCACCCCCCGTCGGAGCGCTTGCGACGAGCGAGCTCGCGTTTGCCGTCAAGGCGTGCAGCACGATCGGCTGGTGGGTTTCGGCGGTAAAGGATTGCGTATCCACCGAAGGGCGATGCGCCGCAACGGCTGCACCGCTGACCCCTACGCCCGCAGTTAGAAGCGAGGCGCGAAACGCAGCGCCCGCGAACTGGGCGGGGTCGCTGAGCGCGAGTGCGAGGTGCACGGTCGCGCCCCCAAGGGGGAGCGACCCGTAAATGCGGAGCGTTCCCTGCGGGTTTGTTTCTATTCCGGCGGTTTCCCGGGCGACGCCCAAGGCTGGGGCCGTGCCGCGAGCACTGGTGGACGCCGAAACCAGCTCCGTGCTTCCGGGGCTGGGCAAATCCGGCACCCATGAGGTGTTGACGGGAAGAGCTATCGCCATGCCTGGGGTCACAGTGAGATAGCGAACACCGTCATTGACCGGCAGCGCGGAAACGGCGGCCCCGTACTCCCACTGGAGGTCGTCCCAGCCCCAACCAGGCCCGTACGGTTGGTTAGGGAACAGGGTATCGTCAGCGATCACGGGCCCGTCCACGGCATGGATGCCGCTTGCGAGCACCTGGTAGGCGAGCGCGTCGAGGCCGCCCAGAGGTGGGTTAGAGCGGTCTGTGTGGCCCGCATAGGGATACACGCGCCCGGATAAAGTTGGATCCGCGCCGCCGATCAAACGCAGGTCGCCGTGGAGTGTTCCGCTCGCGTCCACCGTGCCCTCGGCGACCACGCGCGTGCCCATGGAATAGGTGGGGCCGAGCAGGGCGAGGGCGGCGGAGGTGGTGAAGAGCTTGGCATTCGAGGCGGGCTCGAACAGCTCCCCTTCGTTGTGGGCGTAGAGGGTCGCGCCCGTGGCGGCATCCACGACGGAAATGCCCCAGTGCGCGCGGGCGGCATTGGGCGCGGACAGCAAAGCCTCAAGGGCAGCCGCCGGGGTTTGCGGGAGGGCCTGGAAGACGGAAAGGAAGAGGGTCGCAGCGAGTGCGAAAAGGCGCATGCTGCCCCGGAGTGTAGCACCGTCGCCTGTACCATCCGCGTATGCCCTTCGTTTCGCGGCTCCGCCGGCCTTGGCAGCTACGCACGCGCACGCTCCCGCTGGGCGAGCAGACCCGGGTGATGGGGATACTAAACCTGACGCCCGATTCGTTCTCCGGGGACGGGCTGCGCTCCGTGGACGGAGGGGTGGCACGCGGGCTGGCGCTGCTGGAGGGAGGCGCGGCGGTTCTGGATTTGGGCGCCGAGTCGACGCGGCCGGGCTCAGGCGCCGGGAGCGAGCGGGCGATTTCGGAGGGAGAAGAGCAGGACCGGCTGCTGCCAGTGCTCGAAGCGCTGCTGCTGGCGCGCCCAGACGCGATCGTCTCGGTGGACACCTATCGCGCGAGCACCGCAGCGGCGGCGCTCCGTGCCGGGGCGGAGATCGTGAACGATGTAAGCGGGTTTTTGTGGGATCCCGCCATGGCCCATGTGTGCGCTGCTGCCCGCTGCGGGGTGGTCATGATGCACACCCGCGGGCGTCCGGAGGAGTGGCGAAGCCTGCCCGCGCTCGCACCGGAGGCGGTCGCGCCGCTGGTGCTGGCCGGTTTGCGGGAGCGGTTGGTGGCGGCGGAGGCGGCGGGGGTTGAGGCAGACCGGATCGTGCTTGACCCCGGCTACGGGTTTGGCAAGGCCTTTGACGCCAACTACAGCTTGCTTGCCGCACAGCACCAGCTGCTCGCTTTGGGTAGGCCTTTGCTGGCGGGGGTGTCGCGCAAAGCGTTCCTAGGCAGGACCTTGGGCCGGCTGCGAGGTGGGCCGGACGCCCCGCCCGAGGAGCGCGGCCCTGCCACCCTGGCCGCGACCGTCGCGGCGATCCTGGGAGGCGCGAGTCTGGTGCGGGTGCACGACGTCGGCCCGGCGGCGGAGGCGGCGGCGATCGCGGATGCCGTGCTTCAATCCTCGCGGCGCGCGGAAGAGTCGTGAACGCGGTTGGCCTCAAAGCTCACGATGCGCCACTGCCCATGCGCGAGGCTCCAAACGCGGGTGTAGCGGTAGTCGCCAAGCAGCGGTTGGCCCGCGTATACGCCCTGGATACGCACTTTAGAGGTGACGACGGCCGTGGTGCCGTAGATGCGGATTTTGCGCTCTTCCACAACGTATTTTTGCAACCGCTCCTGCCCAGCGGCGCGCGCCTGAAGCTCCTCGTTCTTGGACGAAATGGTGCCCGCCGGGCCGATGCCCACATAGCTCTCAGCCAGCAGGGCTGCTTCGGCATCGGCGTCGTTCGCAAGCACAGCGGAGCGCCAGCGCCGCTCGAGCTCCTCGATATGTTTGTGGATTGCGCTCCCGCGGCCGCCCCGCTTAAGGGGAATGATGTTGGCGCGGGCTGCCGCGCCCACGCCAACCCCGGCAGCCAGGAGAAGGAGGGCGGAATGGAGTTGCTTGCGCCGCATCTACGTACCGGGATGTCTGAAGAAGGGAAGGGGATGCACCAGGCTTGCTCGCTCCCGCGCACCATTTCCCGCCACTTCCGGCGAACCGTTAGACGACCGCGTGCAGGTCTTCGACGGCGCGCTCGCGCATGCGCTGGTACAAGCAGCCCACGGCGTGCTTTTGGAAGTGGGGCGACCCCCGGTGCGCTTCCAGCGCGACGCGCCCGGCATATTGCTCGTAGATGAGCACGGTGTCGGGCGCTTCTTCGCTCCAGTGCGGTATGTAGGTGAGGCAGCCCGGCTCCTTGCGCGATTCGCCGGCGAGCAGGCGCAGCGCTTCGGTGACCTCGTCGCGATCCTCGGGGGCGAAGCGCATACGGACCAGAAAGCAGACGGTCCCCTTCAAGCCTGCCTGCTTTCGAGAGCCGCGCGGAACTCGGGTAGCTCAATTGTTTGCTCGCGGTCGGGGCCGGTGGAAACCATGCCGATGCGCGCGCCGGACTCGCTTTCGAGGAAGCGGAGGTATTCCCGGGCGAGCGGCGGCAGCTCGTCATAGGATTTCGCGGTTTCCGTGGGGGCCTGCCAGCCCTTCAGGTGTGTATAGACGGGCTTGATCGCTTCAATGCCGCGCACGTCGGCCGGCATGGTGTCCACGCGTTTGCCGTCGATTTCGTAACCGGTGCACACCGGAATCTCGGCGAGCGTATCAAGCACGTCCATTTTGGTAACCACCAGCCACCCGGTCCCGTTGATCATGTTGGAGTAGCGCAAAAGCGGCAGGTCGAGCCAGCCGCAACGGCGCGGGCGCCCGGTCACGGCTCCGAACTCCTGCCCGCGACGCCGCAACTCTTCGCCCGCTTCGTCGTGGATCTCCGTCGGGAAAGGCCCTTCGCCCACGCGCGTGACGTACGCCTTGGTGACGCCGATCACCGTCCCGATCTTGGTTGGCCCCACACCGGTGCCGGTGGTGGCCCCGCCCGCCGTCGCCGACGACGAAGTGACAAAGGGATAGGTCCCATGGTCGATGTCGAGCATCGTCCCTTGCGCGCCCTCGAACATCACCCGCTTGCCCGCGGCGATCGCATCGTTGAGCAGCTTGGCCGTATCCGTCACGAACGGCCGAATCTGCTCGGCGGCCTGCGCATAGTCGTCATACATCCGCGCGGGGTCGAGCGGGTGCGTGCCGAACAAGGCTTGCGCGATGGTGTTCTTCTCGCGGCAGGCGTTCTCGATATGGGTGCGGAGCAGGTCGCGGTTCAGCAGGTCGACCACGCGTAGACCGTTGCGGGCCATTTTGTCCTCGTAAGCAGGCCCGATGCCGCGCGAGGTGGTCCCGATTTTCTGACGGCCGGGCGCGGACTCAGCCGCGAGCTCGATCATGCGGTGGTACTCGAGGATGACCTGGGCGCGGTTGGAGACCTTGAGCTGCCGGTCGACATCGACTCCAAGCTCGCGCAGCTTGTTGGTTTCTTTCAGAAACGCCATGGGATCGAGCACCACGCCGTTGCCGATGACCGCTTGGCAGTCGGGCCGGAGC
The DNA here is from genome assembly GCA_965218545.1 of Acidobacteriaceae bacterium. Taxonomy (GTDB): domain Bacteria; phylum Acidobacteriota; class Terriglobia; order Terriglobales; family Acidobacteriaceae; genus EB88. The sequence continues at coordinate 291,904 of CBDCLB010000006.1, forward strand.
ACGCCGCAGGGAACCAGCTGGAGAATGAACTTCTTCCCGCCAATGATGACCGTATGCCCGGCGTTGTGGCCGCCCGCGTAGCGCGCAACGACGTCAAAGGAGCCGGAAAGGACATCGACGATTTTGCCCTTGCCTTCATCGCCCCATTGGGCGCCAAGGATGATTGCTGTGTTTGGGTGCATGCTTCTTTCGCGTTCTCGCTCGTTTTCTGCGGAGTGCGACGGGTGCGCATAGCCGGGGCCGCCTGCTCCAGAGCGATGATATAACGAGCTCACGATGACGAGAGGTCGTCAAATCCTGAGGGCCTGTGGCACAGGTTTACGCCGACTTTGGCCTAAAAGCCTTTTGGGCAGAACTGCTGTAGTGCTGCTTGGCGCGGGCATGGTGATCGGTTCACTTCCTCTGCTGTTGATTTGTTTGTTTCTTGCGAATGATCTCGCGGGAGCTCTCTTCGGCCCGGTAAATATCTGGAATTGTCCGTCCGTTCCGCCTCCTGATAAGGAGATTGTTGGCGATTACACCCTGAACGCGAACAGCATTCGTTCCATAACAAAGCTTTCGTCGGTTCGCGTCATGCCTTCACACCTGACCCTAAGCGCGGACCATGCAGCGAACCTTGACGGCGTTTACGCTTATGTGGAGCCGTTCACGCCCAATGCCGGGTCGCTCCTGTGCCGAGTCACCGGTCATGGATTATGGGCGATCACCGGCGCGAGCGACATTCAACTCACGATTCGAGTTTTGCCGACCGCACAAAGTGTGGGAGGCGATGCGTGTAACCGGGCTACATGGCTAACCTACGCCATACTAGGCCGTAGTGGGCCGAGGCGTCTCTGGAGCTACATTGGAGACCCTGACGAGGGTGATGGTTTGGAGTACTCGCCTTAAAGGTTGCGGAGAGATAGCCGAATCTGTGTACCCCGGAGAGCGCTCTCTAGAAGGCAGTAAAGAGAAACTCGCGTGCAATGCTCGTCGCCGGTCAAAAAAGGAGCTTCGCGAACTCGGCCGCCGACACAATGTGACTTCCAGCATGCCGAATCAGCGCCAAGAGCCCGTTCTTGTCTCCCGTGACCAAGTAATCTGCATGCCCGGTCTCAGCCATCGCTAGCAGGAAATCATCGTCCGGATCGGAAGACCGAAGAACGTGCGGCAGCGGACCAACATCCTCAGCCAGGGCCCGCAGCCCATTGACCATCCGGCCTGCATCGTGAGGTTTGTATCGACTCACGATGGAAGGTTTGCGCAAGGTGCGCCGAAGCTCGTCGAGTTGAGCGTCACACATGAGCAATGTGAAGGCACCATTAAGCCATGCACGGTAGATTGCTCCGGGAGCGCCGGAAGGCGTCAGGAGCGCGGAGACAAGAACATTCGTATCGAGCACGACGCGCACGGCTGAATCAAACGTACTCGCCGCATTCGCCGCTCATCTCCCGGCGTACTTCGCGCACAGCCTCATCCGCTTCGGCTTGAATCTGACCGGGATCCACATTGCGGTTCCGAGCGTGAACTTCATCTATGGTGCGGCGGAAGAGCTGGATAAGCACAGCTTTTTCGACGAAGCTGGACAAGTCGTCGCTTGCTGAACCGTGTGCCTCGAGAAAAGATCGAAGGGAATTATCTGTTTCTCGCGAAATCTCCACATTCCACTGCACTGAGTTGCCAGCTTTCACTTCATCCCTCGCTTAGCCGCAGTGTATCTCAGGGGCGCGGCACATCCGGAATGGAGGAGCGCTCGCTGGACCTTAACCCACCCCCAGCTTTTCCAGCACCCCACTCTTCGTCGGCTCCGCCCCGAGCTGCTTCAAAATCCCGAGCTCATCTGTTGAGCCCCAGCGCTCGACAATCTTGCCGTCCTGGAAGCGGGCGATCTGCATGCCGCGGACTTTGACGCGTTTGCCCGTGGGGGCAATCCCCATAAACGTACCCTGGTGCGTGCCCTCGAAGGTGTAGGCGAGCGCAACGGAATCCTCGTCGGCGGTGACGTGCTCAGGCGTAGCCTTGAGGTCGGGGAAGGCCGTGCGCATTTCGGTGAACATGTCGATGTAGCCCTGCGCGCCGGGGCCCTGAATCGGGCTGGGATCATGCTCCTTCACACTATCGACGGTAAGGCTACGGAGCGCCTCAAGATTGCCCGAATTGACCGCCTCGGCCCACTGTGTTTGCGCCTGAATATTTTGCTCTTTGCTCATGCCCAAATTGGATGCGTCCCGTTTCGGGAGCGTCGGACGGAAAACGGCCGCCCCGCAGCGCGCAACTGGGCCGAGCGCCTGTATCGTACAAAGCATGCCCAGTCCCGTCATCACGACCATTCAGTCCCACATCCTCGACCAGCAGCGGCACCACTCTGAGGACGCGTCCGGCACATTTTCCTGGATGCTCTCCGGCATTACGCTTGCAACCAAGATGATCGCGGCGGAGATCCGCAAGGCCGGGCTGAACGATGTGTATGGCGCGGCGGGAGCGACCAACGTGCAGGGCGAAGCGCAGCAAAAGCTCGACGTGTTCGCGAACGAAGCGATGCTGCACTGCCTGGGGATCCGCGACTCGGTTGCCGCCTTGATCTCCGAAGAAAATGACGAGCCGGTGTTGTTCGACAAGTCCGGGCACAAGGGCAAGTACATCATCGTCTTCGACCCGCTTGACGGGTCTTCAAATATCGATGTCAACGTCAATGTCGGGACTATTTTCTCGATTTTCCGCCGGCCGGAAAACACGCGATTGGAAGATGCGCTGCTCCAGCCGGGCCTCAAACAGGTGGCCGCGGGGTACGTCGTGTATGGGCCATCGACGGTGTTTGTGTATACAACCGGCGCCGGCGTGTACGGCTTCACGCTCGACCCGGCGATCGGGGCCTATGTGCTGTCGTTCGACAACATGCGCATGCCCGGGCAAGGCCAGTACTACTCGGTCAACGAGGCGAACTACAGCACGTTTCCGGCGGAATACCAGCAGTACCTGACGGAGCTGCGCGGAGGCCACTTGAACGGCAGGCAGTACTCCTCGCGATACATTGGCTCGCTCGTCGCGGACTTTCATCGCACGCTGCTCAAGGGCGGTGTCTTCCTTTACCCGCCAACGGAAAAGCAGCCCAAGGGCAAGCTGCGGCTCCTGTATGAGGCAAACCCCCTGGCCTGGATCGCGGAGCAGGCGGGCGGTCGCGCGATTTCAAGCCGTGGACGAGTGCTTGAAACGCAGCCGGAAAGCATTCACGAACGGACTTCACTGATCGTAGGCAGCCGGGCCGAGGTAGACCGGCTGGAGCAGATCCTGGCAGGGTGAACCGCGGGTTCACTCAATTGAGATCGTTACTAAACCAGCGACTGTCGACCGAACACAAAGTCATTGACACCGCAATAGAAATAGGCGTAGCTTCGCTTCCATTCTCGTTCAAAGGAGCACGACGGTGCAGAATATGGATCGACGCTCATTTCTGGGGGGGGGGCGGCATTAAGGGCCGGCGCTCTCGGAGTCGCGGCACTTCGCGGGCGTAAGGCCTATCCTCAATCCTCCAGTCCTGATATGTCTGCAATCACCAGCTGCGCAACTCTTCACTGCGCGAACACAGCCAATCTCGCGAAAAACAGTGGCAGCGCGGCTGATTGGTACAACGCCTCAGCAAGTATGTCGGCAACCTGCACTGCCTGGGTTCAGCAGAACATAGACGGCGGCATGCAGCCTGCCTACGCTAGCTTAGCTGCGCTGATTAAGGCAAATGGTTTCCCGTATTACAAAATCAATTACAACCAAACGGCTCAAAACGTGCAAGTGTACGACTCTCTCTATACTGCGGGCCAGCTCTCAGGGCAGATTCAGTCGATGTTGTACGGTATTGATCCCGGTGAGATACAGGACTACGCCATCAGTGTTTGCGAGAATGGGATGGCGAGCCAGATTCAGCAGCTGGTTTCGGTTGAGCAGGACTGGGGAGACAACTGGGGACATTTGGCTGCCTACTACGGAGCCGGGTCCGGAAATCCCAACCCGCCTATAGGGCAAAATGGCGTCACGCCATTTGGCAGGAGCAGTGATGCTTGCGGAGAAGTAACTACTGGAATCATTTTCTTGGGAATCGCATTTCTCACACTCAGCATTGCAGCGGGCTCGTGGGGTACAGCAACTGTTTTTGAAGCTGCGGCATGGGGAAGTATCGCAAAGTTCGCAGGCGACACTACTTCCGGAATCGCAGGAGTAACAGCCATTATTTGTCCCTAGGGAGGCGCTATGCATTGGATCATTACACATCCTGTTCGCCCCTTATGTTTTTGCACAATCGCTATAGGTCTGATTACGAGGCGTATTGTGAAGGACACTGAACGTCAGCGACGCGAGGGAAACCCGCGCCATGTCAGACCCGCACTCCTTTTGGCTGCATTTGCAGCGGTGGCAGTCGCAATGCTCCTAACGGGTATAAACATCGCTGATATGAGTCACTAAGAACAGAGGGGGCTCTTTTGACGATCTGAAGACTCCCCTCTGCTTGTCGCTCATGGTTGGAAAAGTTGCCGTCCGAAGCAGCGGCTCGCGAATCTAACCCTTATGCCTGAACTGCCAGAAGTGGAGACCGTCGCCAATGGCGTCCATGCCCGGATCGCGGGCGAAACCATCGTCGCGACATGGTTCAGCGGCAAGCCGGAGCCCTTCAAGATCCCGCCCGACCGGATGGCGGCGGCGCTCACGGGAAAAGCCGTCCAGCGTGTCCGTCGCGTGGGCAAGCACATCGTTATCGACCTGGCGGATGCCCCGGGCCGCGTCACGGCCGAGTGGATCGTCCACCTGGGTATGACTGGCCGTCTCTTGGTGTCCGAGGCTAATGTTCCGCTTCCGCCGCATACGCATGCCCAACTCGGGTTGAGCTCGGGCCGCGAGTTGCGCTTCGTGGATGCCCGCCGGTTTGGGCGGCTCGACGTGCGCTTGCTGGAGAACACGGAAAAGTTCACCGGGCCTGGGGCGGAGCCGCTCGCAATTGCACCGGAGGGGTTTGCCGCCCTGTTCCGCGGACGGAAACTTCCCATCAAGGCCGCGCTCCTGAACCAGTCCCTGCTGCATGGTGTGGGCAATATCTATGCGGATGAAAGCCTCCATCGCGCGGGCATCCGGCCGTCGCTCGCCGCGGGGAAGCTTTCGCGGCGTCGCTTGCTGCTTCTCCATGGCGAGCTGCAAACGGTGTTGCGCGAGGCAATCGCCCTGGGCGGCTCTTCTGTTTCGGACTACGTGGACGCGGATGGGGTGCGCGGCTTTTTTCAGCTGGAGCATCGCGTGTACGGACGAGCGGGCCTGCCATGCCTGAGCTGCGGCAGACCGATCCGCAGGACGATTATCGGCGGACGGAGCACGCATAGCTGCTCCCGGTGCCAGGCGTGAACTACAGAAATTGCGCGCAAGGGAGGGGGGGCGTCTATGACTTTTTGTAGGAATCGCTTCCTAAGTCTTTCATTCTATTGCCATGATAAGCGGCATAAGAATTGCTTATAGGGTATGCAGCCAGCGACGCGGAAGGCTCCGGCAGGTATCGGAGGCCCGCAGCAAACATTCGCTTTTGGCTGGAGGTGCCCGGCAAAGAGGCTGCCCCGGCTAGAAGCACAGTTCACAGGGCGAGAACTGTGGACACATTTTCGGAGGCCAGTGTTCGGCCCTTACGAGCGAGCCGGACGGCGAGACAACCTGGACCATGGCTTTAGGTACAAAAGGCACCGGCGCCTTTCTAGGGCTTGCGCGCAGCCTGCGCTCGCGGTAGTATCTGTTCAAGTTTGAGGGTCGCGGCTGATGCGGGCTGCTCGCTGCGAACCGTGCTTAAAAAACCTGCCGCAGCTTTGGGTTTGATACAGACTGCCGGCGATGGAAAGCGGATCGGTTCGATTTGACGCGCAGGGCGCTCTCCGAGTGAAACGCCAGGCGGTATGAAATCCTTAACCACAGCTTCGAAATCGCGAGACTCGCGCGTACCCGGTTTTACAGCCTGGTAGCATCCTACGCAAGTCAGTTCGCCCTGACGGGTGACTATGTATTACGGGTTCGAGCCCTACTTGATTCTCGCGAAAAATCTCCGCTGCCCGCTATGGGTCGGTGGGTACGCACGAGGGACGTGCACGCATGAACACAGAGCAAAACGAGTCCACTCCTCAGTATGGGGATGATGGGCACGGCGCAGGCAGCCATGCCGCGCCAACTGAGGCCACCGAGAACGCTGGCCGGGAGCCCGGAACGGGCGTCAGCAACAGTGGACGGCGGCGCCGCCGAAGAAGAAAAAGCAAGGGAGGCCCTCCCGCGGCGGCAACTGCCGGAGTGAGCCAGGAGGGTGCTTCGGAAAGCGAGCTTGCGGTGCCGACCCCCGTTGCTGCTCCAGCGCAAGCGCCTCAGTCGATATCGCAGCCCGCTCCAAACAGCGGGGGCAAGCGGAAAAAGAAGCGGAACCGGAGTGGTGGCGGGGGTGAAAACGCTCCGCAGCCCGGAAACGGCAACGGCCAAAACCGCCATCGCCAGAACAGGCCAAATGCGCCCTGGAAAGCGCGCAACGCTGACGGACCCGACGGGAACCGCGAAGGTGCCCGAGGCGGTTTCGGCAGCGGCGAACACTTCGGCGACAACTTTGGAAACGGAAACGGCGGCCAGCGCCGGGGCAAGTTCGGACGCCGCGCGGGTTTCGTGGGTCCTATGGACCACTCATATCGCGCGATCAACGGCAACATCGCGGATGGGCCTCCGTCCACGATGGACTACCGCAGTGCAAACGGAAATATTCTGGGACGCAATGAATACCGGGATCCTGAGCCGGCAACCTCTGTGCGCGACGACGCGCCTATCCGTATTGTTTGCTTCATTGAGGAGCTGTTTGTGGTTGCGAAAATGCAGGAAGCGGCCCGCAAGCTGGGCGTAAAGGTGCAGTTCGCCAAGGCCGACAAGGAAACAATTGCGGCCTTGAGCGACGCGCCGGAAGCAGACCGGCCTTCCTTGATCGTTTTCGATCTGAACAACAATGCAGCCAAACCACTCACCGTCATTCCTAAGCTGAAAGCGAAACTGAAGCGCGGGACCTCCATCATCGGCTTCCTCCAGCAGATCCAAGGCGATCTGAAGATGAAAGCGATCGAGGCCGGTTGCGATTCGGTTATGCCCAAAGCGGCATTTTCGCAAAACGTGCCGAACCTGCTCCGGCGCCATGGACTGGCTGAGCAAGAAGAGCTATCAGAGGCCTAGCCTTGAAAGCAAAGCAATGAGGAAGCCCGGCACGCCGGGCTTCCTCATTTTCAGCCTGGGGGCCAACCCATAGCGCGGCCGCCCAGGACATGGATATGGAGGTGGTCGACGGTTTGGCCGCCATCCTCGCCCGCGTTGATCACAGTTCGAAACCCATTCTTAAGTCCTTGCCGCCCGGCTAGTTCGGCCGCAACCGCCAACATGTGTCCCAGTAAAGGCGTGTGCTCGCGTGCTGTGTGCGCCAAAGATTGCAGGTGGACGCGAGGAATCACCAGGAAGTGTACGGGTGCCTGGGGAGCGATGTCCCGAAACGCAACAGCTTGCTCGTCTTCGTAAAGCGTGTCGACCGGGGTCGCGCCGGAAGCGATTTTGCAGAAAAGGCAATCCATGCTTTCCAGACTAGCGATTCTTTGCGTTTTCAGCGCAGCAGGATGTGGGAGCAAGGGGCGCGTGGCCGCCCTCGACGAAAGAGGTCCTGCTTTGGCTATGTGAAAGCGTTCGCTTGATGATTGACTCGCGAAGCAGAACGTGGCCATGATGGTGTCCCGGAGCAAGAGGCTTCATTGAACGACCGGAAAACTCACTCAGTCCTGTTTGGAGGTTCCCGTGAAAGCAAAATTGACAGTTCTCCTCTTGCTTGCCGCATCCAGTTTGGCCGCAAAAGCGGCGGAGCACCTTATTCCGGCAGGCTCGCTGGTGCAGTGCACCATTGCTGAGCCCAAGTTGTCTTCGAAAACGGCGGAGCTGGGCGATCCCGTGCTCTGCCAGCTCAGCCACGCGGAGCGGTATGGGCGCGCGACGGTCCCTTACGGCAGCTATCTTGTGGGCCGGTTTGAAGCGTACAAGGATCCCGGCCACTTTGTGGGGAAGGGGTGGATGGAGCTCCGGTTCGACCGCATGGTCATTCAGCCGGATACGATACTTCCGGTCGCGGCCAAGGTGGTGGATGTGCCGGGCTATTCGGTGGACAAGGTCGGAAGAATTCAGGGCAAAGGCCATGCAGTGCGCGACACGGTTGAATGGGCGCTCCCGGTGCTTTGGCCAATCGACCTTCTCAACCTGCCCCGGCGCGGCCCTCGTCCTACATTGAAGGGCGAAACCCGGTTGACGCTGAAGATCATGGACGACTTGGGCGTCCCATCGACGGCGGAGCCGGAGCGCGATGGCTCGGGCCTGTACCATCGCGAGCCCACCGCATACGCGCCGCCGCCGAACTATGTGGCTCCACCGCCCGGGCGGATCGTGTATGCTCTGCCTCCGGTAAACCTCCCTCCGCCGGTTCCCGTAGTCGTGATGCGCCACGGAGTCGTGTACCGGACGATTGCGCCGTAAGCTCCGATGGGATTGCAAGAACGGCGCAGTACACTGGAGCGGATGGCCTCCGTTCCAGCTCCTGCCACGCTTATCCAGATTGACCTTTCCCCGCGCCGCCCCGCGCCGAAGCCGGAGTGGCTCAAGGCCCGCGCTCCGGTTGGGGAAAACTACCACGACCTGAAAAAGCTGGCTCGCTCGCTGAACCTTCACACAGTGTGCGAGTCGGCGCACTGCCCCAACATCGGCGAGTGCTGGAACCACCGCACCGCTACCTTCATGATGCTCGGCAATCTTTGTACCAGGCGCTGCGGTTTTTGCGCAGTACCGAAAGGGCGGCCGGAGCCGATCGACCTGGATGAGCCGCGGCGTGTTGCCCAAGCGGTCGCACAGTTGGGGCTCAGATTCGCCGTGATCACGAGTGTGAATCGCGATGATGATGTGCAGGGCGGCGCGCAAATGTTCGCCGAGGTGATCCGACTGATTCGTCGCGATGCGCCGGGATGCCAAGTGGAGGTGCTGATTCCGGACTTCCAGGGTAACGAAAAGGCGATCCGTACGGTGGTCGATGCCCGGCCCGAGATACTGAACCACAACACTGAGTCGGTTCCGCGCCTGTACCGGGCGGTTCGTTCGGGCGCGCGCTATGAGCGGACATTGCGGCTGCTGGCACTTGCCAAGAAGCTTGCGCCGGGAATGGTGACCAAGTCGGGCGTCATGGTCGGGCTTGGAGAGGAAACGCACGAATTGCTTGCCGTGTTCCGTGACCTTGCCGAGGTACGGACAGACGTGCTGACGATCGGCCAGTACCTCCGTCCGTCGCGGGACCACCTGCCGATGACCCGCTACTACACGCCGGAAGAGTTCGCGTATTTGCGGGCCGAAGCGTTGGCTTTGGGGTTCCGTCATGTGGAAAGCGGTCCTTTAGTTCGATCCAGTTATCACGCTCACGAGCAGGCCGGGGCGGCAGCGGGACATTGACTCAGGTAGGCGGCAAGCAAGGGCGCAGATGTTCTGAGTTGCCGGCAGCTTTTCAATGTGCAGGCCATCGCAAGTAACCTCTAAGGTTTGGCGAGTTGAGCCTAGAATGCGCAACTGCCGCCGTGCAGAGCCGGCGCGCTTCGCTCCCGGGCACGGTTCAAGTGAGGGGCATAGAAGCGGCGTCCACAAGAGAGGGCCGGAGCAGCGCCGTTCGCGCGTCGCGAACCATGCTTGTGTAGAGTGGGCCCGTTGCAGGCGGAGCTGCCCAGATTGGCTTACGGTGCTCTTGGAAGGGTTGGAGAATGTCCTGACCTTCCGCGAGGAGACGAGAAACTGCGTCAGCCGTAATCGGCTTCGAGAAAAGATAGCCTTGCAAAAGGTCGCATTGCATGCGCTGCAGGCACCGAAGTTCATTTTCGGTTTCGACCCCTTCGGCGATGACCTGCTTCCCGAGATTGGCCGCGATCTGGACGATAGCTGATGCAAGGTCCGCGCGTTGTACATTTTGATCCAGCGCCTGGACGAAGCTGCGGTCGATCTTGATTACATCGAAAGGAAAGCGCAGGAGATACGAAAGCGAGGAATAGCCTGTTCCGAAATCGTCCAATGCTACCTCAATGCCCATGGCTCGCACTGCATTCAGGATGCGCTCTACGGGCTGGGTTCCGTTCAGAAGAACGGATTCGGTCACCTCGATCTTCAGCCGGTTTGCCGGCAGGGCCGCGTCTGTAAGGGCGGAAGTGATGTTTTCGAGCAGGTGCTCATCCGCGAACTGGCGAGCAGACACGTTGACGCTGATGTAAAAGTCACGCTGGAACGCGCTGTTCCATTCGCGTACCTGACGGCAGGCCTCGCGAAGCATCTGCCGGCCGAGTTCTGAAATCAGGCCGCAATCCTCGGCGATCGGAATGAACTCAGCCGGTGAAACGAAACCGCTGGTGTGATGCTGCCATCGCGCCAGCGCTTCAAACCCGATGACGGCCTTATCGGCGAGCGAGTAAATAGGTTGATAGAAAACAGAAATGCCGCCGCACGCCACGGCTTCCCGGAGATCGGTTTCCAGCCGCAGCGTCTTGTTCGCTTTTTCTCCCATGGACGCTTCAAAGACCGCTGCCTGATCCTTGCCCCGATGCTTTGCCACGTACATAGCGCAGTCCGCGTTGCGCAGCAGTTCGTCTGGATCGCTCCCGGGTTCACCGACGATGATACCGACGCTGGCCGTTATATGAAGAACGCGGTCTTCAAGCTCAAGCGGTTGGTGCAGCCGGTTCACAATCGCGTTTGCCAGGGTTTGCGCTTCCGCTTGGCTCCCGCATTGTGCCAAGACCACAAACTCATCGCCTCCTAGCCGCGCCACAAGATCGCCTGGCTGCACTGCGGAGCGGAGGATGCGGGCGATGGCGATGAGCAGCTTATCGCCGAAAGCGTGGCCGAGTCCGTCATTGATGGTCTTGAAGCGGTCCAGATCGATGAAAAGCAGAGATAGGCTCGCTGCATCGGGGTCATCCTGAAGCCTGGTTATGAGCTCCCGGTGCAGGTGGGTGCGATTCGCCAGGCCGGTGAGCGCGTCGTGCAGCACGGTATGCTGCAGGGTTCCATGAGCCTTGTGCAGCTGGAACTCGCGGGTGCTGGTGCGGACGGCAAACAACAGAAACGCGCAGCCGAGCGCTGCCGCGCCGGCGACGAGCCGGTGCAGCTCAAGCACACCGGCCGCTGCGATGGCGAGAACTGCCAGGCCAAGAGCGCCGAGGCCATGAAGGTGGCTTGGCGATGCCGCTTTTGCTGCAGCGCGCGCGGGTTCAGCTTTCTGCCGGCTCAAGGTAAACAAACCGCAGAAGAACAGGAACGGAGCGCTCCAGCAAAGGTCAAGCCAGTGGGTGGCGATATGACTGTCGACTTCCAAATGGATCCCAACGCAAAGCAGCAGCCCATATGCCGAAAGGAATGCGAAAAGATTGCGAAAAAAGATGCGTTCCGGCTCCGATGTAGAGCTGGAATAGCGGAGCGCTCCGGTAAGCACGAGTGCGAGGGATTGCACGTCGTAAGCGACCGTGACGGGTACAAGGGATGGGCGCGAAAACAAGAGCCCATCGAGCACAAAGAAGAAAATGCAGGCCTGTGCGGAGTCAAGCCAGTTAACCCAATCCCACTTGGTTTCCGTTCTGCGGACCGCGGTGACCAGCAGGATCGGAAAGGCCACGAGAAAGTAGAGAATGCTCGCCGTCGAAGGGAAGGGAGGCGCTTTTTGCTTCGTGATTAGGGTGATGAAGTAAAGGCACTGAGCGCTGGACCAGAGTGCAAAAGCCGCTCCGAGCTGCAGCCAAGCATAGCGCAGAAAGCGGTCCTTGGTGCGCCAAGCGTATGAAAGGGAAAAGCCGAGTGCCAGCAAAGCGGCGCAGATCTGCACCACGTTGGACAGCACTTGCGGGTTCGGAATGAACGCAAGCACGGCAACGTGGCAAAGCCCGAGCGCGCTCACCGCCAGGAGGGACGGCACCGGATTGGAGGCCTGCAAACGGGAAAGCATCGTGGGACCATGCCTGATATCGGCACACTTCACAAAGCGCATCAGGCGTGTCACTTCGGTTTTCGCACGAAAGTAACAGAGCGCTCCGGCTGCGATCTCAAAAGCCGGTGGGCTCGGCTTGGACATCTCATTGAAAGGAGAGAATTATGGCGAAGACGGTGGTTCTGAACAAACTGGGTGGCCCTGAGAACCTCGAGGCTCGGGAGATGGCGACGCGCGCTCCGGGCGAGGGTGAGGCGAAGCTGCGCGTGGAGGCCGTGGGGCTGAACCGGGCGGAACTGATGTACATGGGAGGCCACTACATGGAGCAGCCTCAACTTCCTTCGCGCATCGGCTACGAAGCCGTCGGAGTTGTGGAGGAGGTTGGGCCGGGCGTGGACCCGAGCCTCAAACGGAAGCGCCTGGGCACCGTGCCGGGCTACTCCATGAACAAGAACGGGGTGTTGGGCGAGGAGGCGGTTGTTCCCGCGGCGATGCTGGCCGCGTTCCCTGAAAAGCTTTCCCCGATCGAAGGTGCCGCAGTCTGGATGCAGTACACGACCGCCTATGGCGCGCTGGTCATGCATGGAAAGGTCGGCCCGGGCGACTTCGTGCTGATCACGGCAGCATCGAGCAGCGTGGGGCTCGCGGCCATCCAGATCGCGAAAGCTGAGGGTGCAACGCCGGTTGCAGCCACGCGCCACAGCAAGAAACGTGACGAACTGCTGGCAGCCGGAGCGGACCACGTCATCGCGACCGAGGAGGAGGATCTCGCGGCGCAGGTGAAGGAGATCACGGGCGGCAAGATGGCCCGCGTCATCTTCGACCCGGTTGGGGGTAAGTTCGTGCAAAAGCTGGCCGAAGCGGCGGCCCAGGGCGGCACGATCTACGAATATGGCTCGCTCTCGATGGAGCCGACTCCGTTTCCCTTTGCGCAGGCAATTGGCAAGGGATTGGCGATGCAGGCGTATTCGCTGCACGAGGTGACCGCCGACGCGGGTGAGTTTGAAAAGGCGAAGCGCTACATTTTTGAGCGCCTGGAAGACGGGCGCTTTCACCCAAAGATCGCCAAGACATTTCCCCTCGCCGAGGCGAAGGAGGCTTACCGGTACATGGCTTCAAACGAGCAGGTCGGCAAGGTCGTCATCACGGTTCCGTAGCCGCATCGAGCACCGCAGGGCGGCCTCGCCCGGCGGTCCTGCCGTTTCAGAGCGAAGTACAATGGAGCTTGTTCGCATTTCGACCTTTCGACACAGGACCCGCGCATGCCTCCTTCTACCTTGGCGACCACACCGGCTCTCAAAGAAACCCACCAGCACGTCAAACGGCTTTTGGAGAAGTCAGTTTCCGATTTTCAGCACAATCTCCAATCCATTCGTACCGGACGCGCGAATGTGCAGATGCTCGATAACGTCCGGGTGGACTACTACGGCACGCCGACACCTTTGAGCGGGGTGGCGCAGCTGCTCGCGCCGGATGCGAACACGCTGGTGGTCCAGCCCTGGGACACGAAGATGATCGGGGAGATTGAGAAGTCGCTGCGCGCTTCCGAGCACGGTTTTAACCCGCAAAACGACGGCAAGATCGTCCGCATTCCCGTGCCTCCCATGACGGAGGAGCGGCGGCGCGACGTCGTGAAGCAACTCAGCAAGGTGCTGGAAGAGCATAAAACCTCCGCACGCAACGTTCGGCGCGAGGGCAACGAGCAGATCAAGGCGGCGTCAAAGGACAAGAAAATCTCGGCCGACGAGGAAAAGCGGGCGCTCGACGAGGTGCAAAAGATGACCGATGACGAGATCAAGCGGCTCGATGAGTTGAGCAAGAAAAAAGAAGCTGAAATCATGCACATCTGACGCCGGCCGCGTCGGGCGGGGACCTCTTTGGCGTAAGGGCCTCTTAACTCGCCTCGCACTACGAAAAAGGTAACGCCTATTTCACTATGGCCGCGTCAAGGTTTCCAGCGTTTCGCCTTGGCCGTTTTTATCGGCGACCCGGCCTTTGTCGCGATGCAACATGACTCGCGGCACGTTATCCTCCACCCAGTCGGTGAGTGCTTGCACTCGGGCAGCCACTTCTTCCCCCATCGGGGTGAGACTGTACTCGACACTGGGCGGCTTCGTTGGATACACCTCCCGAATCACGAATCCGTCACTTTCGAGTGAGCGCAGGGTGTGCGCCAGCATCTTTTCGCTCACGCCGCCGATACGTTTTGCCAAGTGGCTGAAGCGGTGGGTTCCGTCCCGCAGCAAGACAAGGATCAGGGTAGCCCAGCGTGAGGTGAGGTGGTCGAGAATCTCGCGTGTGGGGCACTCCGCTGCGTAAAGATCTCCCCATCGCTCGCGTGCGCGTTTCGAATGATCTTGTGTTGGAGTTTCCATATCAACCAGCTTACCTCAAGGTACGTCCTTACATTTTGTAAGCCGAAGCGCTATCGTTTTTCTAGCTGCGATTGATATACAGCATAGGAGCGCACCATGGTCGTCGTTACAGGAGCTACAGGGCAGTTGGGCCGGCTCGTAATAGAGGAACTTTTAGACAAGCTGCCGGCGAGTGAAATTGTGGCGGCGGTCCGCAACCCCGCGAGAGCGAGTGAGTGGGCAAAGCGCGGGGTGCAGGTGCGGGAGGCGGATTACAGCCGCCCGGAAACGCTGGCCACGGCCTTCGCCGGGGCTGAAAAGGTCCTGCTGATCTCTTCGAGCGAGCTTGGGCAGCGTGTGGCCCAGCATGCAGCTGTTGTCGACGCAGCTCGTGCCGCCGAGGTTAAAGTGCTCGCGTACACAAGCATTCTCAACGCCGATACTTCCACCCTGCTTCTCGCGCGCGAGCACAAGGAGACCGAGGCGAAGATGCGGGCCTCCGGGATATCTTTTGTGTTCTTGCGCAACGGCTGGTACACGGAAAATCACACAGCCAGCCTTCCGCTCGCGGTTGAGCACGGCGCGCTTCTGGGTGCTGCAGGAGATGGGAGATTTGCCGCCGCGCCGCGAAGGGACTACGCCCAAGCGGCTGCCGCCGTGCTGACGAGCGCTGGGCACGAGAACATGATTTACGAACTGGGCGGCGACGAGCCCTTCACTCTGGGCGAACTCGCGGACGAAGCC
Source organism: Acidobacteriaceae bacterium (assembly GCA_965218545.1). GTDB lineage: Bacteria > Acidobacteriota > Terriglobia > Terriglobales > Acidobacteriaceae > EB88. The sequence goes on from CBDCLB010000006.1 coordinate 306,997, forward strand.
GCGAAGCAATCCGGCAAGCCCGTGCGCTACCAAAACCTTCCCGAGGTGGAATACGCCAAGGCGCTTGAAGGGTTTGGGCTGCCGTACCCTGTGGCCGCTGGAGTTGCAGATGGAGATGCGGGTGCGGCCCGGGGAGAGCTGACGACAACTTCGCATAGCTTACGTGAGCTGATCGGAAGGCCCACAGGAAGCATGCGAGATTCAGTCGGAGAGGCCCTGCGCCGCTAAATCGAGGAGGCAAGGGCAAGCCGTTCTTTTATACCCCGCTTGCTCTCAAGCGAAAGGCCGCCTGCCAGGCGGCCTTCGTGCGTTGGTGCCGGACGCGAGTTAATTGCCGCTGCCGGGCTGGTTTGCTCCGCCCGCGCCGCCCGCGTAGCGCACCTGCCAGATGGACCCCGAGCCATCGTCGGTGACAAAGAGCGAGCCGTCTTTGGCTACTGTCACGCCCACGGGGCGACCCCAGACTTTTCCGTCGGGGGTGACAAATCCGGTCAGGAAGTCCTCAAACGAGCCCTTGGCCTTGCCGCCCTCCACGGGCGCGACAATGACCTCGTAACCGGCGCGGGTTGAACGGTTCCACGAGCCATGCTCGGCGGCAAAGATATCGCCCTTGTACCGCTCGGGGAACTCCGCTCCCTCGTAGAACAGCATTTCGAGCGATGCGAAGTGCGGCTGAAGCAGGACGTCCGGGGTGATGACCTTGGACTGGAGCTCGGGGTGTTTGCCCTCGAGGCGCGGGTCGGGCCTTCCGCCTCCGGAGCCGCCCATGTAGTAATACGGCCAGCCGTAGAAACCGCCTTCCTGGATATGGGTAATGTAGTCGGGAACCAGGTTGTCGCCCAGCATGTCGCGTTCGTTGGTCGAGCACCATAGCTCGCCGGTGCCGGGCTGGATGGCCTCGCCCACGCAGTTGCGGATACCGGAGGCGTAGATCTTGATGAACTTGCCTTCGGGGGTGAACTCAAGCACGTCGGCGCGGTGGAACTCTGCCGGATGCGTGTCCGGGTCGTCAATGTTGGAGTGGGAGCCGACGGAGACCAGCATGCGCTTGCCATCGGGCGTGAAGGCGATATCGCGGGTCCAGTGGCCGCCGCCGCGCAGCTTGCCGCCGCCGGGCAGGTCGGCAATGTGCTGGGGAGCGCCGCTCGCGGTCATGTCGCCGTTTTTGTAAGGGAAGCGGACGACCGAGTCGGTGTTGCCGATGTAAACCCATTTCGGGTTCGGCCCTGCGGGGTAGAAGCGTATGCCGAAGGGCTGCGACAGGTTCTCCGCAAAGGTTGAAACCTGCTTGGGTTTGCCGTCGGGGCCGACTCCCCGGAAGACCATCACTTTGTTGCTGTAAGAAATCGCGACAAACAGATCACCGTTGGGCGCGGTGCGGATGAGCCGGGGCTGGTTGAGGCCCGTGTAATACTGGGTCACCTTGAAGCCCGCCGGAGCCTGCGGCCACGCGTCCGCCGGCCGGGGGATCAGGTCCGCACCGTTGTCGACGCCCGGTGTGGCGTAGGGGGCAGGCAGGTCTTTAACCGTGATGTGGTGCTCGTCTCCGGCTTTCTCCGAATGATAGCCGCTGAATGACGTGACCTGGCCCGCTGGGGTTGGCTGCGGGGTGGTCTGCGCGAAGCAGGGCGCGATGGTGAGAGCGGCAAGGGCGAGCGAAGCGGCAGCGATGCTGGGGCGCATCCGGGGTTCCTCCAAGTGCATAGCAATTAGAAGCGGAAAGCCGGAAAGCGATTCCCGGAAAGAAAGGCGGAAGGGAAAGACAAGACCCCCTGCGCGGGAGGCGGCCACCTCTGGGGCATAGCCCTACCTGTGGCGTGTCTCTGTTAGAGCTGGGGCGCTCCCGTAGGTCGCGACCGGCAAACTTGATACCGACCAGCGGGAGGGCACGCGACGCCGAACACCTGCCACGAAGTGGCCGCCTCCCGCGCAGGGGACTGCCTACTCGACCGTGACCGACTTGGCCAGGTTGCGTGGCTGGTCCACGTCGCAGCCGCGGCGCACGGCGATGTGGTAAGCCAGCAGCTGCAGGGGCACAACCTCCAGCACGGGCAACAGCAGCTCGGGCGCGGGTGGGATGGTGATCACGTGGTCGACCAGCTTTTCAAGGTCCGCCGCGGCTTGGTCGAACTCGCGGTCGTCGGCTTCGGTGGTCACTGCGATGACCTTGCCGGAGCGGGCGGTGACCTCCTGGATGTTTGAAAGCGACTTTTCGTAGCGGATCATGGAGCCGGGGTCGTTGGTGTCGCGGGTGGCAATCGAAACCACGGGGAGGGTTTCGTCGATGAGGGCATTGGGCCCGTGCTTCATTTCGCCGGCCGGATAGCCTTCGGCGTGGATGTAGGAGATTTCCTTGAGCTTGAGCGCTCCTTCGAGCGCGATGGGGTAATGAATGCCGCGGCCCAGGAACAGAAAATCACTCGCGTTGCTGTAAAGCTTGGCAAGCCGTTCGCATTCCCCGTCTACGGTGCGGAGAATCGCCTCAACCTTGCCCGGCAATAGGGTAAGTTCGCTGACAAGCCGAAGGCTTTCAGCGCCGGAAACTGCCCCGCGCACCTGCGCCAGGTGCAGCGCCAGCACGAACAAAGCCGTAAGCTGCGCGGTAAAGGCCTTGGTAGAAGCAACACCGATTTCCGGGCCCGCATGGGTATAGATGATCCCTTGCGCCTCGCGCGCCACCGCCGCGCCGACCACATTGCAGATCGCGATGGTTTTTGCGCCCTTGGCGAGCATTTCGCGCTGCGCGGCGAGCGTGTCGGCGGTTTCGCCGGACTGGGTAATCAGCAGCCCCAGGGCGTGGGGGGCGGGGATGGGATCGCGGTAGCGGTACTCGCTTGCGTAGTCGACCTCAACCGGCAGCCGCGCTAGCCGCTCGATCATAAACTTGCCTACCAGTGCCGCGTGCCAGCTGGTGCCGCAGGCGGCGATGTGGAGCCGGGTCGCGGCGCGAAATTCATCCGGCGTGATCTCCATCTGGTCGAGGAAGACCTGCCCGGTTTCGAGCGAAACGCGGCCCAGAGTGGTGTCGCGTACCGCGCGTGGCTGCTCGAAAATTTCCTTGAGCATGAAGTGCTTGTAGCCGCCCTTTTCCGCCTGAATGGGGTCCCAAACCACACGGGTGATGGGGCGCTTGACTGGGATTCCGTCGAAATCGGTGATCACGACATCCGTGGGCGTGAGCACGGCCAGGTCGCCGTCGGCCAGAAAGTAAAAATCGCGGGTATGGTGCAGGATGCCGGGAACGTCGGAGGCGACAAAATGGCCGTCCTTGCCGACCCCGACCACCGCGGGCGGTCCCATGCGCGCGACCACGATCCTGTCCGGCGCGTCTGCGGAGATGACGGAGATTGCAAACGCGCCGGATAGCTGTTTGGCCGCGTGGCGCACGGCTTCGGGCAGGGTGGTTGCCCCATCCTTAAGCTCCTGCTCGATCAGGTGCGCAATGACCTCCGTATCAGTTTCGGTCAGGAATATGTGGCCCTGCTCCTGCAGGCGGGCCTTGAGTCTCAGGTAGTTCTCCACGATGCCGTTATGCACCACCACGATGCGCCCGGAGCAGTCGCGGTGCGGGTGCGCGTTTTCCTCCGTGGGGCGGCCGTGGGTGGCCCAGCGGGTGTGGCCAATGCCGTAGCTGCCGTTCTCGATCGGTTGCGCGCGCAGGGCGTCCTCAAGGTTGCGGAGCTTGCCGGGCGCGCGCCGCAGCTGCAAGCCTCGATCCGGCGAGCCCACGGCGATACCGGCGGAGTCGTAGCCGCGGTATTCCAAACGGCGCAAGCCTTCAAGGATGACAGGGACAACCGGTTCCGAGCCCACATAGCCGACAATGCCGCACATAGGTACAGGATAAAGGGAGCAAGGCTTGCGCTTTCCTTGGCGGGCTTGCGCTCACTGCGTCGACCCGGTAACCAGCTAAGGAGTCATGAGCTGGGCCATGCCGCGAGAGCGAGAAGTGCGCTTCGGATGCCGGCTTCACGGTGAAGCCATTGAGCACGGTCGAGAACCTGATCCGCAAGGCCATTCCGACCGACCCGAGCGCACCTCAGTTATGCCAGGGCAACACGCTCGGCAAAGCAAACCGGCAGTGGTTCGGGCTAGGCTTCACCGGCTCTTCCGGCTCTTCTTCCGCTTCTCCACACAGGAAAGGGCGATCGTGTATGTCTGGGTCAATGACGAAGAGACGCTGCGGAAAAGCGGATCCAAAACAAACCCATACACGGTTTTTGAGGCCATGCTCGCAGCAGGGGATCCGCCGCAAAGCTTTGAGGAACTGCTTGTGCGTTCGCGGGCGCTTTGATTTGCATGCTCACTCAATCCGGAACGAAAACTCTTCCACTACCGGATTGGTCAGCACATCGGAGGCGATGCGCTCCACTTCGGCGTGGGCTTGGGCGTTGTCGAGCTTATCGTCGAGCGTGAGGATGAAGTACTTGCCTTGCCGCACGTCTGCCACCGCCGCGTGTCCCAGCTTCCCGAGCGCCTTCTGGATCGCCTGCCCCTGAGGGTCGAGCACGGTTCGTTTTGAGACAACGTAGACATGGGCCTTCATCGTGCCCGATTATAAACGGAGCGCGGCGGGGCTCTCTTCTATCCTGGCCGCCAGCCGGGCGACCCGGACAATAAAAAAGAGACAAGGAACGAAATGGTCAACTACCTGGAACTGCCCGTCGGTGAAAATAGCCCCAGTGTTGTGAATGCGGTCATTGAAATCCCCGCGGATGGGGTGAACAAATACGAGTACGACAAAGATCTGCACGTGTTCAAGCTGGACCGCAACCTGTATTCGCCGGTGCACTATCCGGGCGACTACGGCTTTATCCCCTCGACCCTGAGCGAGGACGGCGACCCGCTGGATGTGCTGGTTATGGTGGACCAGCCGACGTTTTGCGGCTGTTTGTCGCAGGTGCGGCCCATCGGCGTGCTCGAGATGCTGGACCAAGGCGTGCTCGATGAGAAAATCCTGGCCGTGGGCAAGAACAACCCGCGCTACAACGAAGTGAACGACTATACCCAGATCTACCCGCACCTCCTGCGTGAGATCACGCATTTCTTCTCGATCTATAAGGACCTGGAAGGCAAGCGCGTGGAGGTGCACGGCTGGCACGATGCCGAGTATGCCAAGGAGCGCGTGACCAAGGCGGCCGAAAGCTTTCTCGCCAACAAGAAGGCCCGCTAGGAGCGTTTCCGCATAAGCGCGTACACCCCGCACCCGGCGACCGCAACGGCGGCACCGAACCCGAGGGCGGGCAGGTGGGCCAGCCGCTCGCCCCGGGCGGCCCAAAGCGCGTATGCCACCAGGAATACGGGCGGTGCCGACAGCAGAGCCGCAACCGGTAGTGGTCCCATGCGAAAGGGGCGCGGCAGCTCCGGCTCGCGCACCCGCAGCACCAGCAGCGCGGCGAACTCCAGCACGAGGCTCGACCCGTAAAGCACAAGGTCGATGGAGATGAGCCGCTCATAGCGGAACCCAAGCGCGCAGGCCCACGCCGCGCCGCAGGCGAGCGTTGCGGCAATGGGGACCCCCCGGCGGTTGCGACCGGCCAGAAAGCGCGGCAGCAGCCCTTCTTCCGCCAGAACCATGGGCAGCCGCGTGTAAGAAAGCGTGAGCGCGTTGAACATGCCCACGCCGTTGAGCATGCCCCCGGCCACGACGGCCACGGCCAGCCAGGGCCCAGCGAGAGAGCGCGCCGCGTCTACCCATGCGCCGGTTGTGAATTGCGCGAGCGGAACTCCGGCGAACGCGATGGCCGCCAGCGGCACGACATAGGTGAGCGCTACAAACCCGCCCGAAAGCAGCATAGCGATCGGGTAAGCGCGGGCTGGGTTGTCCACCTCCTGCGCAATGGTCGAGGCATTATCCCAGCCCATGTAGTTCCACATAGCAACCAGCACGGCCGTGCTGAGGTCGGCCCCGCCGGAGGGGTGCGCGGTCCAGGTGCCGGCGGGGGCGGGAAAGCGCAGCCCGTGAACGAAAGCAAAACCCACGAGTACCGCAAAGGGCGCGAGCAGCAGGGCGGAGAAGAGGACGGAGCTGCGACCCACGGAAGGCGCGCCGAGCAGGTTCCAGGCGCAGCAGCCTGCGACGACCGCCAGCTCCCACCCTAGCGCCCGCCCGCCGCGCGTGAGCCCCGGCGCAAGGCGGCCGAGATAGAGCGCGAACAGAGTGGGGTAGATCGCCATATCGAAGACGCTGGCGGCGAGAGAAAGCCATGCCTCGAGAAAGCCCCAGAACGGACCCAGTGCGCGCCGCACCCATACATAAAAGCCGCCCTCATATGGGAGCGCACTCGCGAGCTCGCCGATCATCAGCGTCGTCGGGAGGGTCCATACCAGCGGCAACAGCAGGAGGATGAGCAGCGCGCCCCGGTAGCCGGCACCGCCCAGGATGTCCTCGATACCATAGGGGCCGCCCGACACCATAAAAAACGTTGCCGCAAGAAGGGGAAAAAATCGTAAGCGCCCGGTGCGCGGCTGTTTGTGGACGGAAGACCTCCCTGCAGGCGCGGTCTCCGGGCGGGAGCCGCGCCTGCAGCAGGTATAGCAGAACTACTGAAGGTTGCCGGGGTAGTCGCGGCCCATGGTTCCGAAAACCTCGACCTCGCCGTCCTGGGCCGCTCCCTGGATGGCGTCGTCCAATGGCCGCACGTCCATCCGGACCTCGCCGCCGTTCGCCTGAAGGATGCGCTCGGCTGCTTCCGCCCGCGAGGCCGCGTGGACCGTAACCACAGCCCCGCCCCTGCCGATCCGGTGCGAAAGCTGCTGCGCATGCTCGGGTTGCACGCCATAGCCGGAGAACGACCGCTGAAACGCGGGCTGCGAATAGCGCTGCGTCGGCGGGGTGCTCAGGTTCAGTGAACCCTCGCCGGTGCCGAAGTTGTTCTCGTCCTTGCGGATCACGTCTTCCATCGTTTTGCCGGAGTTCTTGTCTTGGGCTTCCGTACGCTCGTCGTCTTGGTCTACGTCCCCCGCGTCGCGATCGTCGTCTTGCACTATGACTTCGCGATCCACGCCGGCGCTGCGCTGCTCCGTCCCAAAGATCGGCCCGAGCCGGTCCACCCAGCCGCCCCGCCCAGTCCCTGAGCTGACGGCCCCGCCCGCTTGGAGATCGCTGTCGTGGGGCAGCGTGCTTTTCAGTTCGGAAGGCAGCCCGGAGTGCGTGACGTCGCTGGCGGTAATCGCGCCGGGGCGTGGGGGCATGTCATAGGGCGTGCCCGCGCCGCCGCCGAGCGAGGCATATTGCACGGCGAGCGTGTCGGACGCCGCGCTGCTGGTACCCGTGCGGGTGCGCTCGGACGTGGTCGTCTGGGGCGAGGTCGTGCCTAGATCCTCCCCTGCGCTCGTACCTTTGCTGGGGTGCCAGGCTGCTTCCCCCGCGAAACCCGTACTCGCGGGTGCGCCCGCGTCGGAAGTATTCGCGTCGCTCAGGCTTTGGCCGGTCGCGCCCGTGGACATAGCACCTGTTCCGGTATGAAATGCCGCGCCGATCTCCGACGGGCGGAACCCTTCGTCGATAAGTGCATTGATGGCGCGGTGCGCCTGGTCTCCATTGGGAAAGTAACCCACAACCGCAGTACCGCCTGCTTGTGTCGTCGCCATTGATTCTCCTTTGTGCGTCAAAACCGCGTAGGGACCCGAAAAAGGCCGCTCCATCAAAGTGTGATGCGCCCATGTGACCATGGGGTAAGCGGCCGTGGCGCGGAACCGGACCGTTCAGGCTATACTCCGTATACGCACACGCTGGAGAGTTGGCCGAGTGGCTGAAGGCGGCGGTTTGCTAAACCGTTATAGGGTCAAAAGCTCTATCGGGGGTTCGAATCCCCCACTCTCCGCCACGCGCCTCCGTTTCCACCTTTGATTTGCGAGCTGCGGTTCTTCTGCCGCGAAACAATAAGCGTGGGAAAAGCGCGTGAGCTTACGCCCTGCATGAGTGAATGCCCTAGGAAAGTTGCATGCCTGCGAATGGAAAACGCGGCCGTTTGCTTACCGCGCTAAACGGGAATTGGCAGACTGAGATGACTGGGTTCCACACCTACACCGTGCTGGCTGAACGCGAAAGCGATCCCGCGCGGCGCGGCGCGTTGTTGAGCCTCGCGGAAGCGGAAAAGCAGCATGCCGCACTTTGGGCCGCGCGGATTGAAGCCCTCAGCGGCACCCTTCCCGTGTACAAGGGCTCGGCGACCGGCGAGGCGAACGCATTGAGCGCCCGCGTGGGCGGCGATACGCTGGCTCTGCGCCGTTTGGAGCTGGACGAAAGCCGCGACGTGGCACGTTACGGCAAGCAGCTGCGCGAGCTGGGCGACCCGCAAAGCCTCGCGATTCTTGAACAGGTGATCGAGGACGAACAAGAGCACTACCGCACGCTCGGGAGCCTCATCCGCAACCGGCCGCCGCGCGCCCCCGACCGACCTTACGACCCCCAAACTGCTTTGGACGAGCTCATCGCGGCGAGGGAAAAAGGCAGGCCGCGGGCGGCAAGCTGGATCGGCGATGCGATCTACGGGGTCAACGATGGGCTGGGCTCTATCTTCGGCATCGTGTCCGGCGTTTCCGGCGCGACCGCGGGTAACAGCAAGTTCGTCCTGATTGCCGGGCTCGCCGGCATGATCGCGAGCGCCCTTTCCATGGGCTCCGGCGCTTATTTGGCCGCGAAAAGCGAGCGTGAGATTTACGAGGCCGAGTATGCGCGCGAGCGGGAAGCCGTCGCAATGAATGAAAGCGAAGCGCGCGAGCTCCTGTCGCTCACTTATCAGGTGCGCGGGCTTACGGCGGAGGACGCGGATCGGTTCGTGGAGCATATCGCCAAAGATAAGGAGCGGTTGGTGCGGGCTCTGGCTCGCGAGCGGCTCGACACGACGGAGGAAGGCCTAAGCCGGCCATGGGTTTCCGCGACCTCCGGCGCGCTGTCCACCGCGGTCGGCGCTTTTGTGCCGGTTGTGCCGTTCTTTTTTATGTCCGGGATCAGCGCCGTGGTTGTCGCTGGGGTGGTGTCACTCGCCGCACACTTCGCCGTCGGCGCTGCTAAGTCGCTGATCACAATTCGTTCCTGGTGGAGCAGCGGGATCGAGATGACGCTGGTAGGCGCGGTCGAAGGGGCTGTCACCTATGCCGTCGGAATTGCCTTGGGCAACCTCGGCGGCGGGTGAGTGCGGTTGCGCGCCACACAAGCACTTACCTCAAAACAGAACAAGAAGCTTCTCAGCAAAGGGTAGAATAAAACCGCAATGTCGTATCCCCAAGTAATTGCTCTTCTGGATGCCGATCTCAATCGTCTCCGTATTGTGCGCGACCTACTGACCTCCGAGCCGCCCCGGAAGCGCGGTCCCAAGAAGCAGGTCATCGACCCTCTCCGGATTGTGGAGGAGATTGCCCCCGGCCTCTTGGAAATGAATCCGAAAGTTGCGCCGGAACCGCGCCGCATTGCGGCGAAGCAGCGCCGCGAGCGCCGTGTTCCGGTACGAAGAAAAACGGCCGAGGCGTCTTCCTCCGCGCTGAACGGAGCTGTGCCGCCTGCGCCGGTGTATGTGTCCGCTGAAAGGATGAAGTCTTCTCAGCTCTCCAAAGCTGAGGGCGCAGAGGCTAAACTCCAGGAAGCACTTACCCCGGAGATGCTTTCGCGCCGATGGCTTCAGTCCACAGGCAGGTAGATTTGTGCGGCTCCTGCTCGGTTGTTTGCAGGGCCGCCTTGCTTAAGTTTCGGGCGGCCATTGCTCAGGTACACCAGAGGGGCGGGTTGGGCGGTGTGACTTGTCCTTTGAACTACTGGACTACTGGATTGCCGGACCGCCTGCCCTTTATCTATCCCATGAACCTATGCTGATTTGCGATCGGTGTTCAGAGACGCGCTTATTTCTCGGCCTTCTGCGCGGCCCAACGCTTCTTTTGTGCTTCCGCGATGCGCTTCCGGGCTTCCGGGCTTAGCACGCGCTTAGTGCCCGCCGGGCGGCCTACACGTTTCTTAGCGGGAACCTGCTTCGCCGCGCCGCGGTTCCGTCCGGCGCCATCTTCGCTTTCGCCGGCTAGAATATCCCGCGCTTGTTGCAGGCGGGCGATCTCGTAGTCAATTGCTGCAAGTACTTCTTTATTTGCCATGGCCTCTAGAGTACCCCAAACTCCAGTTGCTATGACGCCAAAAAATAAAAAAGAGTTATCGGCGGGTACACTATCTTTCATTCTCTATGGAGAGAGGGGTGAGTAAGCTGCGATGTATCGCTCCTCCCTCGCTCCTCCAATTACTCTGCAACGGTAACTCGCGAGGTACTGCTTCCGCGAATGCGCGGCGCCGTGCAAAGCTCGCCCGGCGACTTACCGTGAACCGCTGCGGAGCTTGCACCCCCGTTTGCTTGTGCTTGAAGGATGCGAGCGGCCGCAAGCTGAGGCGCCGGCCCTGCGCCCTGCTTGCGCATCAACGGGCTGCCGGAGGTATGATCACTCCGTCCCGTTCCCATGGAGTTATGAGGCGGCGCAAGGTATTTGGGAGGAGCCGGAATGCAAAACAATCTGGGTGTGAAACGCAGGGCGGTGTGGGTGGGTACGGCAGCCGGGGCGGCAATGCTGTGCGCGTCCGCGGCGCACGCGCAGTACAACGCTTCTATTCAAGGCACGGTTACCGACCCACAGGGCGCGGTGGTTCCCAATGCCACAGTGACGTTAACCAATACGGAAACCAACCAGGTAGTCACCCGCAGGAGCTCAAGCGCCGGGGTGTACAGCTTTAACCAGCTGCCGCCAAGCCGCTACACGGTTGTAGTCACGGCGCCTGGGTTCCAGCGCAAGGAGTTGGACAACGTCGGGATTACCCCCGAGCAGGCCAACGCCGTCAACGTGCAGCTCGCGCCCGGCGCGGAAACGCAGACCGTAACAGTCAATGGCGCAGCCGCCAACACGCTCGATACGGAAACCGCGACCATCAGCGGGACGATCACCTCGAACCAGATCCAGCACCTACCCTCGTTTGGCCGCGATGTGTTTCAGCTGGCGCAGCTCGCGCCGGGCACGTTCGGGGACGCCTCGCAAGGCTCGGGCGGCGGCTCCAACAGCCTGCCGGGATCCAACATCGGCGGATCCAGCAGCACCGACGGCATCTTCAAAACAGAAAACGCGCCCCAGGTCATCGGCAACGGCGGGCAAAACGAGACCAACGGCATTTCCATCAACGGCATCAGCACGGTGAGCGCGGTGTGGGGCGGCGCGTCGGTCATCACGCCGAGTGAGGACTCGGTCAAGGACGTCCACATTATCTCGAATGGCTACGACGCCTCCAATGGGCGTTTTTCCTCGTCGCAGATCCAGGTCATCACTAAAAACGGAACGAATCAGGTCCACGGCAGCGCCTTTATTAAGCTCGACCGGCCGGGGCTGAACGCATACCAGCGATTCAACGGCCCCGGATCCTTCCTGGGCGGTACGCCGGCCAAGCGCGGCATCAACCGCGACCAGGCCCGCTTCAACCAGTTCGGCGGCACCCTGGGCGGTCCTATTTGGAAGGACCATATCTTCGCGTTCTTTGCTTATGAGGGGCTGCGCAACGCGACCTCGCAGACCGGGCAGGGCTGGTACGAAACGCCCGACTTTACTTCACTCGCGACACAGGGCACCATCGCGGCGCAGTACCTGACCTTTGCCGGAGAAGCGCCTGCGTCATCCACCCTGATCCCAACCACCTGCGCGACGGTCAGCCTGACGGAAGGCGTCAACTGCCGCACGCTGCCGGGCGGGCTCAACCTGGGCTCGCCGCGTACGGGTGCCGCGCGGGGCACGCTCGACCCCACCTGGGTCAGCTCACAAAACCCCGGCGTGGGCGGCGGTCTGACGAATACCCCGACCATCGCCTTCTACAACACGGTGAACCCCACCAATATCGTCGAGGACCAATACAACGGCCGCCTCGATTACCAGGTCACCAAGAGCGATCTGGCCACCTTCACCATTTACTGGGTGCCGACGACACAAACCTTCTATAACGGCCCCGTGCGCGCGGCCAACCTTTGGAACCACCAGCCCATCAACGACGCGTTTACCGGCATCTGGGACCATGCTTTCTCGCCCACGCTGCTGAATGAAGCCCGCGCCAACGCCGCGGGCTGGCGCTGGAACGAAGTTGCAACCAATGGACAGGCACCCTTCGGCCTGCCCACGGCGGCGATCGACGTGCTGGGAACGGAAAGCACTGGAACCAAGATCAACGGTGACTACTTCGGACCGCCGGGGCCTTCGAACTTCAACCAGTGGACCTATAGCTACGACGACGTGCTGACCAAGGTGCTCGCAAGCCAGCAGTTGAAGTTCGGCGGCAAGGTGACGCGGCTGTACTACCTCAACAACCCGACTTATGTCGCGCGGCCCAGCTACGGATTCCGCAACCCGTGGGATTTTCTAAACGACGCTCCTTATACGGAGGGCGGCAGCTTTAACCCGCAGACAGGGGCGGTGACGGCGAACCGCCAGGATATCCGCTCGGATCTTTGGGACGCCTTTGTGCAGGACGACTGGAAGGTGAAGCCGAACCTGACCCTCAACCTCGGCATCCGCTACAGCTACTTCGGGCCTATCTCGGCGAAGCAGAACAACCTGGCGATCTTCCAGCAAGGCGCGGGCGCGGCGGCGCTCACGGGGGCGTCCATCCGGGTGGGCGGCAACCTGTACAACCCACAGAAGCTGAACTTCGGCCCGCAGCTGGGTTTTGCCTGGAGCCCGGCGGCACAGGAAGGGCATCTTGTCCTGCGCGGCGGCTTTGGGCTGAACTTCAACCAGGAAGAGATCGCGATCCAGGGCAACAATGTGAACAACCCGACGCCCTTGATCGCGAGCGCGAGCTTTTGCTGCTCCACGGCGGCGGCCACCCTGCCGAGCATCCTGTACGCGACGTCCAGTTCGCCGACAGCCTTTTACGGCTTCCCGAATAACCCCAGCGCAACTTTCCCGTACGGCCCCAACAACCTGCCCGCGTCGGGCGGCACCGTGAACGTCGTGGCCTACCCGAAGAACCTGCCCACCAACTACAGCTATCACTACTCGCTCGACACGCAATCGGAGTTCGCGAAGAACTGGGTCGCGACCGTGGGTTACCAGGGCAGCATCGCGCGCCATCTTATCCGGCAGTACAACGAGAATGTGACGGCGCTCGCCGCGGGCATCCCTCTCAACCCGCAGATACAGCAGGTAGGGTTCTTTGCCAACGACAACAATTCGAACTACAACGCCCTGCTCACCACCCTGCGTCATAACTTCTCGAGCCAGTTCCAGGCAGAAGCGCAGTACACCTGGTCCAAGAGCATGGACGAGGGCTCGCAGCCTTACTATGAGGATCCATACCCCTACGACCCGAGCCTGGCCTATGGGCGCTCGGACTTCAACGTGCAAAACGCGTTTAAGTTCTTCGGGATGTATGAGCCGGTGTTCTTCAGCGGCGGGCATCGCGCGTTGAATAAGATCGTCGGCGGCTGGACGGTCTCGGGCATCCTGAACCTCCACACCGGTTTCCCATGGACGCCCGTGTACACCAACACCGGCGGCGGCGTGTACTACCAGGGCTCGGGCTATGCGGCGCTGCGGCCTGCTGCCTATCTGGGCGGGGCTGGGCACGACACCAGCAATAGCGCATTCTTAACTGGGCAGGACAATCCAACTGCGCCTGTGAACAAGAATTACAGCCGCGGTTCGCTCAGCTACTTCACAGTGCCGACTGTCACGCCGGGGCCTGTCTTCCCCGCCACCGGCACGCTGCCGCAACGGCCGGGCGTCGAGCGTAATTTCCTGAACGGACCGAACTATATCGTTGCCGACATGACCCTGGCGAAAGCATTCGGGCTGCCGAACAACAAGGTGTTGGGCGAGAACGGGCAGATTGAGGTTCGGGCGGATGCTTATAACATCTACAACCGTCTGAACCTCAACGCAGCCAGCATCGATAACGCCATCTCGCAAGTAGGGCCGGACGGCACGGATGTCGCCAACCCCAAATTCGGCCAGGCGCTCGGGGCCTTGGGCTCGCGCACCATCGAAGTGCAAGCGCGATTCTCGTTCTAACTTCCCGCTGTGAAGAACAGGGCAGCTTGCAGGCTGCCCTGTTTCATTTGTTGTCCAGGTGAATCGTTCGCCCGGTCTGCGCCGAGGTGCGAGCCGCGTCCAAGACCCGCATGACAGTCACGTTGGTGTCGAGCGAGTTCAGGTCCCCTTTGGGCTCGAGCTGCCCGCGCAGCACGGCGGCCAGGTAGTGCAAGGACGAGTCGTTGGGCGGCGTGAGCGGGGGCGGGGTTTGTGCGTGTTCGGCTTTATCCCCGGGCAGGCGGACCTCGAGCTGGTCTGCCCCGATCGTGTCCACATACCCCTTCGCCCCGTACACCTGCATATCCTTGCGCGCGAAAGGCCAATTCCACGAGCCCTGGATGATGGCCTGCGCGTGCGGGTAGGTCAGGATAATGGTCCCCTCATCGTCGACTTTGGGATACACCTGCGGCTTGACTTGCTGGGTGATGGCCGTTACGGTCAGGGGCGCTTCGCCATGCATCAGCCAGGTCATCAGGTCCACGCCGTAGCAGCCGAAGTCGAACAGCGCGCCCGCCCCGTTCTCCTTCGGGTCGGTAAGCCAGTTCAGAAACTCCGGCTGCACGCCGATCTCCTTGGGCCCTTCATGGCCGTCCTCGACCACCACCTTGCGCACATCGCCGATCTTGCCGCTCCATAACAGCTTTGCGGCGGCGGTGTTCGAGGGGTACCAGGTGGTCTCGTAGTTCACCAGCACGGGCACGTGGTACTGCCGCGACAGCTGCTGGATCGCGAGCGCGTCCGCGAGCGTCGTGCTCAGGGGCTTTTCGACCATGGCGGCGATGTGGTGCTTCGCGGCTTGCTCGATCGCGGGCCGGTGGCCCAGGATCGACGTATACACGAGCACAGCCTGGGGCTGCGTATGCGCGAGCATCTCGGCCTCGGTCGCGTAGAACATATTCGCCGGGAGATGGTATTTGGTGCTGTAGCGGGTGCGGAGCGCGGCATCCGGCTCGGCGACGCCCACCAGCTGCACGTCCGGGTGCGTGGAGAGCTGGTCGAACCAGCCCCCCACATGCCCGTGGACAAGGCCCACGATGGCCACCTTGAGCGGCGCTTGCGCGGGGGCGGCTGCGGGCAGGCCAAGGGGCAAGAGGAGACCACCGAGCCAAAGAAAGAAGCGCGATAAAGCAGGCTGTTTTCGCATGGCAGCCATAGTAGACCAGAGCGGGGGAGGAGAGCGCGATCAGCGCGCCCGCACTCTGCCGGGCGGGCGCCGGCAAAGGCAGCTCCGAGGTGGAGGTCGAAGCAGGGGCGGGTCTGCGGCCCAGTGGTGATGACAGTCCACTTCGGGGTGGACTATCATCAGCCGTCGCTGATTGAAGAATGCCCTTCCGCCCAACCAAACCCGTCCCCCTCGCATCCCGCTTCGCGCTCCTCGCCCTCCTGCCGGCGGTGTTGGTCGCGGCTATGTGCTTTGGCGGCAGGGGCACAGTGGTGCGGGCGGCAGGCGAGACCGATGCAGCCGCGCGAAAGCGCGCCGCCTACAACGCGCGCGTGGCAGCTACTTACCACTACCTGCAGGATAAAGATCACCCATTCCTTCCGTCGAACATCGAGACGGATACGGGGCAGTTCATCGACCCCTCTACCGTGCCCAGCGCCGCCTACTGCGGGCACTGCCACCAGGAGTCGCACAAGGAGTGGCGCGAGTCGGCGCACTCCAATGCGAACCGCGCGCCCTGGTACCTCCGGAATGTCAACCTGCTCACTGCGGAAAAAGGCGTGGCGTTTACCCGTCACTGCGAGGGCTGCCACAACCCGATCGCAACCGTTGCCGGCGCATTGACCGATGGCGCGTCCACAAAGCGCCCCTACGACGCGGATGGGGTGACCTGCATGGCGTGCCACTCCATTCAAAAGATCGACACGCGCGGCACCGGCAGCTACGTGATGGCGCAGCCCGCCGTGCTCCTGGACGAGAACGGTGCGCCGATTCTCCGCCCGGTTTCCGACGGCGAAATCCTGGCCCACCTCGACCGCCACTCGGCTGCGGTGATGAAGCCCTTCTATCGTACGTCGGAGTTTTGTGCGACCTGCCACAAGGCCGCGCTGCCGCAGTCGCTCAATGGTTATAAGTGGCAGCGCGCCATCTCGCTCTATGACGAGTGGCAAAACTCCTCCTTTGCCCGGCAATCGCCGCTGCCGTTTTACGTCAAGGACACGACCTCGAGTTGCAACACCTGCCACATGCAGCGCGAGCTGCTCCAGGGCTACGACCCCGGAGCGAAGCACGGCACGCTCGCTTCCCACCGCTGGCTGGGCGCGAATACCATCGTGCCGCAGTACTACAACTACCCTGACCAGGCCCGGGCGGTGGTGAAGTTTCTCCAGGCCGCGGTGTTCAACGTGGATATCTTTGGGCTGGAAGCAGGCAAGGATGCTGCCCTCATGGCCCCTCTTGGGATACAAAGCTATTCGCTCACGCCTGGCCAGTACGTGACGGTTTCCGTCGTGATCCAAAATAAGGGCATCGCCCACAGCCATGTGCCCGAGCAGCGCGATATGTACCAGAGCTGGGTCGACTTTACGGTGCGAGATGCGGCAGGCAAGACCCTGCACGAGAGCGGTGCAATCGAGCCGGACGAGAAACTCGACCCGGCGGCCCACAGCTTCACGAACCGGCTGATCAACAAGCAGGGAACCCTGAACGCCCGCCACGAGGTATGGGACAACCGCGTGGTCGCCTATAACAACACTATCCAGTCGGGCCGCTCACAACTGGTGCGCTACGGCTTCACCTTGCCCAAGCAAATGCAGGGCGGCGTCACGGTGACCGCGACCGTCAAGTACCGGCGCTTCAACCAGCACTTTATGGATTTCGGCATGGCTGAACCCGACGGCAAGCACTATGTGGAGCCGATCGTGGACATGGTGAGCGCGTCGAGGACATTCTATGCGGGCGAGAATAAACCGGTCACGCCGGGCCCCGCGGAAAACAAGGAGTGGATGCGCTGGAACAATTACGGCATCGCGCTGCTCGACGCGCAGCAGTACGCGGCGAGCGTCGCGGCGTTCCAGCATGTTGCCCAGCTGCGGCCCGACTACCCGGACGCCTACACCAACATTGCACTGGTCGATTTCCAGTGGGAAAAGTACCAGGACGCGCTGCCGAACCTCGAAAAAGCCGTCGCGATGGCACCGGAAGGTTCTACACCCAAGGCCCGCGCCTTGTACTATCGCGCGCTGGTGGAGCGCAATGAGGGCGAGGTAGACACAGCCATTGCCGACCTACAGAAAGTAGCCGGGCTGTATCCGCAGTCGCGCGACGCGCACCGCGAGCTTGGTTTTTCTTTCTACCAGCAGCATAAATATCCCGAGGCGCGCGCCGAGTACCTCGCCGTGCAGTCGATCGACCCCGACGACCTGGCCGCCCACTATAACCTAGCCATTCTGTACCGGCGCATGGGCGACAAGGCGAAGGCGCAGGTAGAGGCCGCTTACTTTGCCGACGAGAAGGACGACCCCACAGCCGGCGTGTACGCGCTCGAGTATCTGCGCGGGCACCGCGAAGACGCGAACGAAAGCGTAGTGTGGCATGTGCATGACCTTGACCACGGCGGCTCGGCCCAGGCCGACCCCGCTGCCCAACCCACCAGCTTCAGCGCTACTATGCAGTGATGCGGCTTGTTCTTTCTTTTTTGGCGATTGTTCTTGTGTCCACGCCTGTGTTCGCGGGCGGCTCCCCCAGGGAGCAAGCCGCGGCCGGCGCAAAGCTCTTTGCAAGCTCCGGCTGCGCCCACTGCCATGGCGACAACCTCCAGGGCAACGACATCGGCCCGGACCTGCGCGGCGTGGGGCGGCAGCTCAAGCCCGCCGAAATCTACGCGCAAATCCATAACGGCGGCAAAGCTATGCCGGCGTTTGGCGATGTGTTTACCAATGAGCAGATCGAGCAGTTGGTCGCGTATCTCAGGACGGAGCGCGCGCGCGTACCCGAACCCAAGCCCGCGAGCTCAACGCCCGGCGGTGCCGGCCGGCAGTGAGCCTTTGCCTTCTGTCAGTTCCGTGATGCGGTCGAGCGCGGGCGCTGCGAATCGCTCGCGCTCGCCGTTGGGCCAGCGCACCTCAACTGACGCAAGCCCCGGCGCGGCACCCAGGCCGAAGTGCAGCCGCAGGTCGCTCGACGAGTTGTAGCTCGACCCGCTCCGCACCTCCGCCACCCAGCTCCGCGTCGCGCCGCGCAGCGTCACGCGCGCGCCGATCGCATCGCGGTTCGACCACGTCCCCACCAGTCGCAGCCCCAGCCAGTGGTTCGCGTTTTTCGCCTCATTCACGAGCAGCATGGGCCGGTCGCTCAGGTTGTTGACCACCGCCGACACGCGCCCATCGTTCCAAAGATCCGCCATGGCCAGCCCGCGCCCGGAGAGCGCTTCGGTGAGCCCCGGCCCGCTCGTCGCGGACACATCCTTAAACTTGCCCGCGCCCGTGTTCCAGTACAGGAAGCGCGGCTCGCGAAAAGTCGCGCCCAGCTTGGCCGCATCCACCTCCGGGTATACGTGGCCGTTTACCACCATCAGGTCCGGCCAACCATCGTTGTCCACGTCCGCGAACATCGCCCCCCAGCCCAGCGCGTCCGAGTGCACGCCGAGCCCCGCGGCAAAGGTCTCGTCCGAGTAGGTTCCGTCGCCATGATTTCGGTAGAGCGTGGCAGTATCGTCCGAGAAATTGGTCTTGAACAGGTCAATGTGACCGTCGCCGTTGTAGTCCGCCGCGGTCGAGCCCATGCCTGCCTGCTCGCGTCCGTCTTCGTTGAAGGCCACGCCCACGTCCGCCGCTGTGTCGGTAAACGTGCCGTCATGGTTGTTGTGATACAGGATCGCCGGCGTCGAGTCGCAGGCCACATACAGGTCGGGCCAGCCGTCCTCGTCATAGTCCAGCGTGGTGACGGAAAAGCAGTAATGGCCGGGCGTTTTCGTGATGCCGCTCGCGGCTGAAACATCCTTGAAGTGCCCGCCGCCCTCGTTGTGATACAGGATGTTAGGCGCGCTCGGCAGCCCGCGCGGTCCGCACATCACCGGCGTTCCCTTCCAGGTGCAGCCTGCGCCCTTGCCCGGCTCCGGCACTTTCGCGAGGTCGAAGTGGACATAGTTGGCCACCAGCAGGTCGAGCTTGCCGTCGCGGTCGTAATCGACAAACGCACAGCCCGTGCCCCATTCCTGCCCGGTCCCGGCCACCCCCGCCCGCGCGGACACGTCCGTAAAGTGTCCGTTGCCGTCGTTGTGGTAGAGCCGGTTCGCGCCGTACGCGGTCACGTACAGGTCGTCGAAGCCGTCGTTGTCGTAGTCGCCCACACACGCGCCCTGGCCCCATCCGGTCGCGGTCAAACCCGCCCGTGCGGTCACATCGGTAAACGTACCGTCGTGATGATTGCGGTAAAGATGGCTTGTAGGCGCGGCCTGTTTTTGCCCCGGCAGCGTGCTCCCGTTTACCAGAAAGATATCGGGCCAGCCGTCGCGGTCGTAGTCCAGAATGGCGACGCCGGAGCCGGTGGCCTCGACGATGTAGCGCTTGTCCGTGGGGTCGCCGTTTACATTGCGCGCGGTCAGCCCGGCCTTCGCGGCCACGTCCGCAAACCACGCGGGGCCGGGGTGCCCGCCGGTAGCCGGGTACACAGCTTGCGCCCCCGCCAGCAGCGGCCAAAACAGCAGAAGCCACGCCCACTTCACTTCGCCGCGCGCTCCATGGGAACCGTGCGCACAACCCGGCCGCCTTCCTCGATCACATACAGGCAGTTCGCCTTTAAATCCTTCAGCGCGTCCTTCGCCCCGCTGGGCCAGGCGATCTCGACCAGGTCGGCCTTCGCCGCCGTGTCGAGCCCAAAATGCACCCGCAGATCGTTTTGCGAGTAGTAACTCCCACCGCTACGCACCTCGTCAATCTGCCGCAGCGCCTTCCCCGGCGTTCTTTCCGAGCCGGTCATCGCCGTCACCGTAATGCGCGCGCCCACGCCGGTGCGATTGCTCTTCTTGCCCACCAGCCGAATCTTCAAGAAATTGCGCGCGATAGTGCTATCGCAACGCAGCAGCTGTGGGATCGAGTTCACGCAGTTGACCACCACATCCATGTCGCCGTCGTTGTCGTAGTCGCCAAAGGCGCACCCGCGCGCGGCTGCCGGGGTTGTAATGCCCGGCCCGGCGAGGCTCGTGATCTCCTCGAACTGCCCGTTGCGCAGGTTGCGGTACAGGTATTTGTGCTCCGCGTACGGCGCGTCCAGGTGCGAAGCGTCCACCTCCGGGTACACGTGGCCGTTCGAGATGAAGATATCCGGCCAGCCGTCGTTGTCCACATCCAGAAAGCCCACACCCCAGCCCAGGTATCGCGTGTTGACGCCTAGGCCCGACAGGTAGGTGTGATCCTCGAAGGTGCCGTCGCCCAGGTTCTGATACAGCGAGTCGGTATCGCCCGCGAAGTTGGTCTTGACGATGTCGAGCAGCCCGTCGCGGTTGAAGTCGCCCGCCGCCACACCCATGCCCGCCTGCGGCTTGCCGTCGGGCGAGTAAGCCACGCCCGACTCGATCGCCTGGTCCTTAAACGTCCCGTCCTTCTGGTTCACGTAAAACGTCGCGGCGGTCGAGTCGTTGGCAACATAGATATCGGGCCAGCCATCGTTATCAAAGTCCGCGACCGTGACCGAGAGCCCATATGTTCCGATCGTGTCCTCGATGCCTGCTTTCTTCGACACATCCGTGAATGTCCCGTCGCCGTTGTTGCGGTACAGGATGTTTTTGCCGCCGTCGAGCCCCGGCGGCCCGCACGCCACGGGGATGCCCTTGTACGCGCAGCCCGCGGCCTCGGGCAGGGGCGCGGTCTTCAGGTCGAAGTCGATATAGTTCGCGACAAACAGGTCCAGGTGGCCGTCACGGTCGTAATCCAGAAACGCGCAGCCGGAGTTCCAGCGCGTGCGTGCCTGGCGAAGCCCGGCCTTTGCGGTCACGTCGGTAAACGTCCCGTCGCCATGGTTGCGGTACAGGATGGGCTGGCCGTAGTAGCTCACAAACAGGTCGTCCAGGCCGTCGTTGTCGTAGTCGCCCACGCAGCAGCCCTGGCCCCATCCGGAGCGCGTCATGCCGGTCTTCGCGGTGATGTCGGTGAAGGTGCCGTCGCGGTTGTTCTTGAACAGGCGGCTGATCGGTTCTTCGCCCTTGGGGAAGCCCTCGAGCCGCGTGCCGTTGACTAGGAAAATGTCGATCCAGTCGTCGTGGTCGAAGTCGTAGAACGCCACGCCGCAGCCGGTCGTTTCGAGCAGGTAGCGGTTCTTATGCTCGCCGCCGTAGATGGTTTTTGCGTTCAGTCCGGACTGCTTTGCGACATCCAGAAACTGGAAGCCGAGCGGCGTGCCGAGCACGGGGGAGGGAAGCGTCTTGGGCGCGGGCCGGGCCGGGGCGTTGAACGCGGGCTGCGCGCCGACTGTTTGCTGCGCCCGCGCGGGCCATGCGAGCGAAAGCACGTCCTCCAGCCCGAGCACCAGCGCAGATCGGGACAAGGAGCGGAGAAAACCGCGCCGGGAATGCATCAAGGCAAAGCGCTCCTTCGCGCCTGAGTATAAGGAAACGCGGAGACGCGGGGCAATGCTTCCCGGAGGCAGACAGATGCTGAAGAGCGGGAATTGAAGAAGAAGGGTACTGGCGTACCCCCCTCCCGGACGCGGCGCATGTACTTTGAAGAAGCCTACTGCGGATTGCTAGGCGGCGACGAGATGGGCCGGAAGATCGGTCCACCGGCGACTGCCGCGGGAACGGTTAGTCGCCGGTTCCTCCGTAGGAGGTGGCCTGATGGACGTTTCAACGTCCCGGGTGCATCTTGCGATCAAGTGGACGCTGTAGCCGTTCTTGTACACATGTAGAGCGACCGGCAACTTTCCACGCGGCTTTTCCGTCAAGAAAAGCCGCAGTACCGCCTCACCTTCCGTCTACATCGATACAAGAACGGCTATAGATTGGCGTTTCCTGATCGCGGTTGCTGCCTTGGTCCGGCTGCGGCGAAAGCGGTAGCCACAACCCTCCGGTCCCTAGCAAGGCCGGAGGCCTAAACGGTTTCGTAAGACCATTGGAAGCGGACCGGGGCGAGAAGTCAACAGCTTAAGCTTCTTGTCCCAAAACGGGCGAGCAATCACCGGCTGCTTCGCGCGGTCGGCGGCGGCAGCACCGCCGGACCCGGCGCAACGACCGTCAGCTCGCCCCCTTCGCGCAGACGGTACGTGTGCCCGGCCGCGACCGCCCGGAAGTGCTGCACTGTGTGCGAGCCGGGCCAGGTGACCGTGATGCTCTGCGCCTCCGTCGCGGTTCCGAGCCCAATGAGCTGGCGCAGGGGGTTGCCGCCGAAGCTCGACCCATACCCGACCGTGCGGTACACGTGCCGTGTGCTTTTGCCGGTGCGTAGGGCCACATCGATGCGCGCCCCAAACGCGGCCCGGTTGGTCCGAACGCCTTCAAGCTCCAGCGTGAGCGAGTGGTTTGGGGTGCCGGGGTTGCGGTACAGCGCGCTCCCAAACGCATCGCCCACCTGCGCCCCGCCCATCTCTTCAAGCACATCCTCCACGCCGCGGTCGCCCAGATCGCCGAACGCGACCCCGTGGCCTTTCTGCAGGTGCCCGAAGCCGCCCGCCGTGGTTACATCGGCAAAGCGCCGCCCGCCGTCGTTGCGGAACATGCGATTGGGCAGCACGGCCTGGAACTCCGACGAGCCCGTGCCGAGGTACACGTCGAGCCAGCCGTCGTTGTCCAGGTCTCCGAAGTTCGCGCCCATGGGCAGGATCGCGCGGTCGAGCCGCATCGCGTGGGTCACGTCGGTAAATGTGCCGTCCCGGTTGTTGCGGTAGAGCTTCGGGAGTGCGGCATGGAACGGCTCGCCGGCCTCAAACGCACCCACGTCCTGCTCGGATGCCGTCCAGTAGCCGGCCACGAACAGGTCGGGCCAGCCGTCGTTGTTGTAGTCGAAAAACCACGTAGCGAAGCCCGAGCCCGCGACCCCGGCCTGCGCGGTCACGTCGATAAAGCCGTGGCCGCCGTCGTTGCGGAACAGATGGCTCGCGCCGCGCAGGTTTGAAACGTACAGGTCCGGCAGTCCGTCATTGTTGAAATCGCCCCAGGCCGCACCCTTCACAAAGCCCAGATCGCCTAGCCCACCCACCTCCGTAAACGTCCCATCGCGGTTGTTGCGGTAGAGCAGCGAGGGGCCGTCCTCGCGGCCAAGAAAGAAGTCCAGCCAACCATCGTTGTCGTAATCGGCCCAAGCCGCGGTTTGTGTCGGGCCCACGGCGCCGAGCAAGCCCGCGGCTTCGGTCACATCGTCAAAGGTGCCGTCGCCGTTGTTGCGCAGCAGCGACACAGGGTAGCGCCCCTGCGCGCCCCACCAGCCGCCGCGAAGCAGCAGCACATCCGGGTGGCCGTCGTTGTTGTAGTCGGTTTCGACCAGGTTGAGCCCGCCGGTTTCGCCCAGCAGCCCAGCCGCCGCGGTCACGTCGGTAAACGTCCCATCGCCGTTGTTGTGGAACAAGCGCATCTGGTCGAGCGGGCCCGAGGACGTGACCATCACGTCGAGCCAGCCGTCGCCGGCGAAGTCCTCCACCACCGCCCCGCCCGCGTGGCCCCACACATCCAGCCCCGCGCTCGCGGCCTCCTCATTGAACTCCCGAATGCTTTCATCGCTCGCGAACAGCTTCGGCGTCAGGAGCCGGCGTGCGGGCACATCCTCCGGGTAGTGCCCCAGCTGCATGTACGCGACGTTCAGGAGCCATTGCGACAGCCGGTCGTGCGGGTCGGCTTCGAGCAGCGCCGTAAACTCGCGCACAGCGCCGGCCGCGCCGCGCGGCAGGGTGTGCGCGGCGCTTTTGCTCAGCGGAAAGATACACGTCCTTTGCCCGTGCATGTTTGCGCAGTTTTCTCCCTCGCCCAGGCTCATGGAGCTTAGGCCCAGCCACGAACCCAGCTCGGTTTTTTGCGCCGTGGGCATCGCCCGTCCACTCGTCTGCCAGTGTGCCCGCAGCGCTTCAAGCGTTGCCACCGCGCCCTGGTTGTCGCCCGCGCCGAGCTGCTCCCGCGCGAGCTGGAGGCGCACTGTTGTTTCGTTCTCCAGGGTCAGCGGTTTGGCGAGCAGTTGCCGGTAATACCACATGCGCAGCGCGGGCTTTGAAGGGTCCACGCGCCAGTCCGTTGCACGATATATCGCGGCCAGGCGCGCGCCCATCGCGCGGGTGCTCGGTGCCTGGTAGGGCGGCCGCGTGTCAGCCCGACCCGGGGCGGATACCTGCCCGATCTACGGCGTTTGCATGGGGCGCGAGCTTCCGAGATTAGTCTGACGCGGCGCGGGGAGGCCTCCTGCCGCGGAGAGCGAAGCAAGCACGAGTAAACCCGCCAGCCATACACTCCTACCGCGCATTGCCGAGCTCCGGAGCCGCGGGCGGCAGCGAGCAGTGCCGCCCCGCGTAGTTGCCGCTCGCGCGGAAGCGCCGCAGCGCCGGGTCGTCCGGGTTGAACACAGCCAGCCGCCCGAGCACCGCGCTTGCTTCCGCTCCGTGGCCCGAGGAGCACAGCAGCAGCGCCAGGTTCAAACCCGGCCCAGTCTGCCCTGGGTTGGCTGTCAGGAGCCGCTCCAGCAGGCGCACCGCGTCGCCCACCCGGCCCTCGACCGCGTCCAGCACGGCAAGGTTCGCGAGCGCGCTCGGCTCCCACAAGTCTCCGTTCAGCGCGGCCACATACTCCGCGCGTGCCCGCTTGGCATCCCCCGCGCGCTGCTCGAGATAGCCTAACCGGGCGTGAAGCGCGGGGTCGTTCGCGCCCTCGCTCTCGGCCTCCACCAGCAATGCCGTCGCGCGCGGGGCGGCGTTCGCGTCCCCTGCCATGGCGAGCTGCGCGTAGGCCAGGCCCTGCTCCCGCGCGCCCGCTTTTATGCCGCCCACCGCGACCAGCGTGTCGTCTCCAAGGGGCAGCGCGGGTTTGCCGGCCTTTCCGTAGACCTCGATGTCATGGTCCGTCACCTGCTCGTGCGACACATCGGTGGTCGCGCGCGAGGGCAT
This sequence comes from Acidobacteriaceae bacterium, assembly GCA_965218545.1. Classification (GTDB taxonomy): domain Bacteria; phylum Acidobacteriota; class Terriglobia; order Terriglobales; family Acidobacteriaceae; genus EB88. The sequence continues at coordinate 332,054 of CBDCLB010000006.1, forward strand.
GTGGCAGCCGGCGCAGTCGGGTTGTTCCGGGTGGTGCGCCGCCATGGCCGGCCCCGTGTGGCAGCTCAGGCAACGCCCCCGAAACCATGCGACCGCCTCCCCCCGGGTTGCGGGCGTCGCATGGGGGTTGTGGCAGGTGGTGCAGGAGAACCTGTCCCCCACGGCACGGCGGCAGGCGGACCGAAGGAGCGCCTCATACTGGCTGGCCGCGCGCCCGCCGCCCCCGGCCCGGCTCGCGCGCACAAAGTACACTGCCGTCTCCGCCAGGTCTTCGCCCGGCTTAAACGTCGCGAGCGACCGCCCTGGCAGGTACGCGAGCGCGTCGCCCTCCAGATGGCATTGCAGGCACACGCTGTCCCGCTTGGAAGACGTGAGCTTCGCCGGGTTTACCGTCGCCACCCGCCCGGCGCTTGCAAGGTGCGCCGCCGGGTCGCCGTGGCAGGCCGCGCAGCCCACGCCGCCCTGCGCGAACGGCACCCCCGCGAAGTGGTTTGCAGCCTGCGGCAGCGCTTGCGCAAGCCCGGTCGCGTGGCAGTGGAGGCAGTTCGCGTCAGTTGGGTTTAGGGGCATGTTGCGCGCGGCGTCAAAGCCCGGCAGCATCCCCCACGCGGCCCGCCGAGTGTACCGGTTGATGGGCGACTCGTACCAAAAGCCGTCCTGCCGGTACAGATAGGTGCGCCCGTGCTTGCCCGACCCGATAAAGTACGCGAGCCGCATGGAGCCGTCGAGCCCGCCGCTTTTCCGCGTGTAACGCAGTACCGCCTGGTCGCCCTCCCGGCTCACCGTATAGCGGATTCCGCTCGGCGCGTGCGTGTAGCTGCCGGTCACGAGGCCGTCCAGCGCCGGGCCGCTGCCCCCGGCCATGGGGGTTTGCTCGTAGCTCGCGACGATCGCGGCGTGGCACTGTGCGCAGGCGAGGTCTGGGTTGGACTGCCGGGCCGCGCTCGACATCCCTTCCCGCGCAGCGGGCCCTTGCTGTTGCCGCGCGGGCGCCACCGCACCCAGCAGCGGTACCGCGAGCAGAAGCGCAACCAGCAAGCCGCCCGCCCCGCCGATCGCGGGTCTACTTCGGCGCAGCAAGCTTGGGCTCATTCGCGGCCTGGATCTGCTCGGCCGTCTCGGTTTCCGCCGAAGCCTCGCTTTGCCTGCCCTCGGCGCGGTAAGCCTGGCCCAGCAGGCTCCGGGTCATGTAGTTGCCGGGGTTCATCTCCTTCGCATGCTGGAGATACTGCACAGCCCCCACCGCGTCGCCCTGCTTCAGCAGCACCTTGCCCAGCAGGATGTAGGGCCCGGTCGCGTTCGGCTCCAGCAGTACGGCCTGCTGCAGCGCCTGCTGGGCGCGCCCGTAATCGCCCGCGCGGGTGTACGTGTCGCCCAGCCGGTCGTACACGCTCGGCTCCAGGGGGTTGCGCGCCCGCTCCGCTTCAAACTCTTTTGTCGCCTCGTCCAGGTGATTGCCCGCGAGCGCGATCTCGCCCAGCAGCTCGTGCGCGAGCGGCAGCTGCGGGTCGAGCTGGATCGCCTTGGCCGCGAATCCCTGCGCCACCGGCAGGTATTCGCGCCGCAGCAACATCCGCGCAGCCAGCAGATACGCCTGCGCCCCATCGGGCGGGAAGCCGTACTGCCGCGCAAAGGCGTGGCGCGCGTCGTCGTAGCGGCGCGTGTCCACATAGCACAGGGCGAGCACATAACTGGGGTCAGCCTTGGTTTGCTGTGCCGCCCCGGCGCTCGCTTCCAGCAAGGGAATAGCATCCGCAGGCCGGCCTAAACGGAACAGCGCCACGCCGCGCATTTGGGCCGCCTCACCGTCGTTGGGGTCCGCTGCGAGCGCAAGTGCAAACGCCTGCTCGGCCGCTTGCATATCTCCCTGGGCGTAAAAGGCATCGCCGCGCAGAGTCTCTACTTTCGCCAGCTCTGGCTTGTTTGTCTGTGATCCGGCCGCCAGCTTGTCCAGCTCAGGGAGTGCCGCGGCGGCGCGGCCGGTCTCGATCGCATGCCGCAGGGCAGGCAAGGGATTGGGTGCCGGCGGCGCATCCGACTGCTGCGCGAGCGCCGGAAGCAGGGCGAAGAACGTGAAGGAAAGAAAGCGCAAGAGAAAAAATCCGTACCGCTCAAAGTGTGCGGGGAGAGACCCTGAAAGGCCTCTCCCCGCGTGGGTTCGTGTGAAAGCGCTTAGAACTGGAAGCGCGCCGAAAGTTGGAGCTGCCGCGGGTTGGTGGAACCGTTCACCCCCGGCCCCTGCGTGATCGTGCCTGACTGCTGGATGTTGCCGCCCGGGTTGGCAAAGTTGATGTGATTGAAGCCGTTGAATGCATCGAGCCGGAACTGCGCCGTCAGGCTTTCCTTAATGGGGAAATTTTTCTGGAGAGAAAGATCCCCGGTGAAGTAGTGCGGCCCGAAAACACTGTTCCGGCCTGAGTTACCGACCTGGTCCAGCCCTGCCGCCGTGAACTGTCCGCCGAGCGCCTGCGCTTGGTAGAAGGTTACCCCGTTCGGCCCGCCTGGATAGCCTTTGGTGCCCGTCGCGAGGGAGCGCGGGGGTCCGTTGACATAGCAGGGAGCGTCGCTTGGGATGCTGCTGGAGCAGGTGTTGTAGCTGAGAGTGAAGGGAAGGCCACTGGCATACGTGATGACGGGAGCGAACTGCCATCCGCCGATCAGCTCATTAACCAGACCATTGCTGTTTCCGAAGAAAAACTTGTTACGTCCGAAAGGCAGCTGGGCGATTCCGTAAACAATCACCTGCTGTTCGCGGATGGAGTCGTCGCGCCCTTTTACGATTGACTTATCCCAGGTGGCATAGCTGGAGTTGTAGTTGAAACCACGCTGCCAAGCATAGTTCACGTTGAGCGAGTAGCCCTGCGTGAACTGTTTGGCCACTGACACCTGGAGCGCATTGAAGTGCGTATCCTGGTCGTCGCCATAGTAGCCGATGCCATTGGACCAGCCGCACTGGCCCCGTGCGAAACCCGCGGGCGTCGCGTAAGCCGGGTCGGCGCAGGCCGCCAGACCGCCTCCATAATAGCGCTGGAGATAGAACGAGTTTTTTGTGCCGCCATTCGGGGCAATGCCGGCGACGTTGCCCTGCAGCGGGGAACGCGTCGCGCCATCCACGCTTGGGTCATAGTGCAGGGTATTGCCGTTGATGCTGAACTGCGCGGGCAGAAAAATGCCGGGTTCGTTCGGGTTAGTGTTGTTGCCGTCGCCGGCGCTTAGGGTGTGGGTTCCTTTATTGCCCACGTATGCCATCGTGACCGAAAGGGTCGGCGTGAGCGACTGCTGAATGCTTAGATTCCAGGCATCCAGGGTGGGGAGACGTTCCGTGGTCGGGCGCGCCTTGGTCGAAACCGCATAGCCGGGGTTCGGCAGGAGGCCGTTGGCCGGGATCGTTGGAAACTGATTCGGCGCGGGCCCGGTCGCCAGATCGAATGCGTGCGTGGTCTGGTCGCCCGTCGAGGTAATCTGCTGGTTGGCAAGGATGGGCAGGTTTTGCGTCGCGACATGGCCGAAGATCGAACCGAACACGCCCAAGTCGAATGATCGGCCGTAGCCCGCCCGGATCACAGTCTTGTCTGTAGCCTGGTAGGCTACGCCGACCCGTGGATTCAAAGGAAACGACGGCCTGCTGACATTCAGGTCGCTTGCGACCCGGCCGATCCCCGCCACCTGGATATAACCGGTAGAAAGGTCGAGCAAACCGCCCTGGCCGGCATTATTGACGGACTCCGGAAAGTACTCTTCCAGGCGCAGACCATAATTGACGGTCCACTTGGGCGTTGGGTGCCAGGTGTCCTGACCGTAGAAAAACAGCCGCTTCTGGAACTCCTTCGCATTGGTTGAAGTGCTTACATAGCGGTTGAAGTTGGTGACATAGCCGAGAGCGAGCGTAGCGAAACCGATACCGCCCTGGTTTGAGTTTTTATCGGTGACGCCGGGGTTGGATGTGGGGCCGGGCGCAAAGACCAAAACGCCTGACCGGTTTTGATCGCTCGGGACGCGAAGATTGCGCGCGTATCGCAGATCGGCACCGAACTTCAGCTCGTGATTACCCGCGTTCTTGGTCCAGTTGTTTACGATTTGGAACTGATCTTCGCGTTCCGTCAGCGGGCAGTTGCAGCGGTTCACATTCAGCCCGGATCCATACTGCGGCCCTGCTGCAGCCGGCGGAAGTCCGCCCGCGTTGCCTGTCTGGCCCACCTCCACCAAGGAGATAGCAGGCGCGCCGCTCGTGAAAAAGCTGCCCGTGTTTAGCCCGGGAATGCCGAGGTCGTTGGCGAAGTTCGTGTTCTGGTCGTACTTGCGGGTCGCGATGTTGTAGCGGTAGTAGCCGATGCGAAAGTCGGTAACAAGTTTAGGATTGATCGCAAGGTCGAAGCCGCCCGCAAGGCTGTCGTTTGCTCCTTGCGAGGTTCCGCCGTAGCCGCCCAATCCAAACCCGGCGCCCCCGGCGGCCCCAAAGACCGTACTGCCGGTTAGGAGGTCGGTGAACCGGCTGAAGCGGCCGAACGCGTGCAGGTTTTCGCGAACCTGATAGTCGACCCGCACATCCCACTGGTCGCTGTTGAAGCCGCCGATACCGCTGGCCGCATAGTTATTGCGCAGCCCACGGTATTGCGTGTCCGTGTTGGTGTTGGGAGCATAAGGCTGCAGGGTGCGGAAGAGGTTTTGCGCTTGCGGCGAAACACGGTTGAGTGGGATGACGTTGCCCGGGAACGCGATCGGGTTCCCAGCGGCATCCCGGTTGTTCGGGTCGTAGATCGCCAGTTGGTTGGAAGCTCCGAACGCCGGGTTATTGTACTCGGAAAAGTCGCACCCGGGGATCCCGCTAGCGCCTACTTTCTGGCCGAGACAGGTGCTCACCAGGTTCGCCGATGGCACGGTTTGGAGGTTGGAAAGGCCCGTCTTCTGCCGCACGCCCTGGTAATCGACAAAGAAGAAAGCGTGGTCTTTCCAAACAGGGCCGCCGAGCGAACCGCCGAACTGGTTCTTCAAACCCTGGGGAAAGGGATTGATGGGCGTGAGCTGCGCGGGTCCTTGCGTGAAAGGCTCGCGCGCGAGATTGGCATTGCTTTCACGGTAATCGAACGCGGAGCCGTGGAAACTGTTCGAGCCGGACTTGGTTTGCGCGGTCACGACCGAAGACACAGCTTTGCCGAACTCCGCGTCGAAGTTTTGTGTTGTGATTTTGGTTTCAGACAGGGAATCAGGATTTGGATTGATGACGATGATGCCAAGGATCGGGTCCTGATTGTCGGTGCCGTCCAGCTCGAATGCGACGCCGCCAAATGCCTGCCCGTCGACTTGGATCTGCTGCGATCCTTGCGGGTTTTCGCTCGCGGCGTGCGACCAGCCCAGCTGTTGCGCGCCCGGCAAAAGCAGTTGCAGTCCCGTGAAGTTGCGGTTCGGGATGGGGAGGTCGACGATCTGTTTGGAGCTGAAAGTTGTCGACACATCCGCGCGGTCAGTTTTCAGCTGCGGCACTGTGTCCGACCGCACCTCAACGACCTGCGACGCCGAGCCGATTTGCATGGTCGCGTCGATTTTGAAGCCTTGGTCCGCCCGGACCACGACGCCCGTAGTCTCAAAGGTTTGGAAGCCAGCGGCATCGACCTTGACGTTGTAGGGATCGGGAATAAGATGGCCGACCGTGTATTCCCCGCTTGCGTTGCTTTGCGCGGTGACGGAAATGCCTTTTGCCGTGTCTGTGATCGTGACCGTCGCGTTCGGAACCACCGCGCCCGACGCGTCCTGCACTACGCCGTAGATGTTGCCGTACACCGCTTGCCCGTGCGCATAAAGCCCGGGCACGCAAAGCGCGGCAGCCACCCCCAACCTTCCAAGATTGCGAGATAAACCCATTCGTACCGCCTCCTGAAAAACCTGCTGCTTGCCACAGGGCGCTTTCGCTTCCTTGCTTGGCGCGCGAAACGCTCCCACACCCGGCGCTGCGCTGCTTGCTTTCCCTGCTCGTGGGGGCGAAGGGTGTGGGCAAGCGGGCCATGCGAGGATCGCGAGAAACCTATCGGGGCGGTTCAATAAATGTCAAGAGCTAAGTGCAGCGCGACGCGCGGGGTGCACTGGATGCCAACGCTGAGGCCGGAGTGATATGCTCCTTTGGTTTCTGTTGCGCCGCGGCAGGCGGGCAATTTGAGGAGGAATAAGGGATGGGTTGTAGGGACTGGAGAAAAGCAACACGGGCGCGCGTCTGGGCGGCGGGTTTCTTATTGGCAGCGGTCGCGGGTGGGGTGCCGCTTCCTGTTTTCGCCGCGCCCCCCACGCCGGCCAGCACGCAGACAAGCGCGAACGACCCCTGGTGGAAGCACGCGCTGATCTACGAGATCTACCCCCGCTCCTTCCAGGACTCGAACGGTGACGGCATCGGCGACCTGAACGGCATTACGGAGCGCATGGGCTATGTGAAAGGGCTGGGCGTCAATGCGATCTGGCTTTCGCCCATGTACCCTTCGCCGCAGGTGGACTTCGGCTACGACATTTCAGACTACGAGGCGATCGACCCGCAGTACGGCACCATGGCCGACTTTGACCGGATGTTGTCGACCGCCAAGCAGAACGGCGTGCGCATCTGCCTCGACTTCGTGGTGAACCACACCTCCGACAAGCACAAGTGGTTTCTTGAGTCGGCAAGCTCGCGCAACAACCCAAAGCGCAACTGGTATATCTGGCGCGACCCCAAGGGCTATACCGCCGACGGCAAGCCCATCCCGCCCAATAATTGGAACAGCTTGTTCGGCGGCTCGGCCTGGCAGTGGGACCCGCACACGAAGCAGTTCTACTACCACCAGTTCTACGCGGCGCAGCCTGACCTGAACTGGCGCAACCCGGAAGTAGAGAAAGCTATGTTCGGAGTGGTGAAGTTTTGGCTCGACAAGGGCGTCGCGGGCTTCCGTCTGGATGCGGTGCCGACTTTGTTTGAGGATCCCAAGCTAACCAACGCGAAGGAGCTGCCGGGCAAAAACGCCTACGGCGACCAAAACCAGTCCACCGCGGAGTACAACGACCTGCCAGAGGTACACGACGTGATGCGCCGCCTGCGCGCGCTCGTCGACTCCTACCCCGGCAACCGCGTGCTTATCGGCGAAACCTACCTGAAAAGCCCCAAGGACCTGGACCTGTGGTACGGCGGCGCGAAGCACGACGAACTACAGCTGCCCATGGACATGCAGGTGGGCTTTGAAAAGAATCTCGACGCGAACCGTCTGCGCCAGCACATTACGGAGGCCGAAACGCAGATTAGCGGCAACCAGCCCTTGTTTGTGTTCGACAACCACGACAACGGCCGCAGCTGGGACCGCTACGGCGACGGCGTGCACAACGCCGAGATCGCGCGCGTGATCGCGACCGTGCTGCTCACCAGCAAGGCTACCGCGCTGATGTACTACGGCGAGGAGCTCGGGATGGTGACGAGCACGCCCACGCGGAAGGAGGACGTGAAAGACCCCATCGGTCGTACCGGCTGGCCCAAGGAAAAGGGCCGCGACGGCGAGCGCACCCCCATGCAGTGGACCCCCGGGCCGCAGGCCGGTTTCTCGACCGACCCGCACACCTGGCTGCCGATCGCGAGCGACTACAAAACCGTGAATGTGCAAACGGAGTCGGGTGAAAAAGACTCGCTGCTGAACTGGTACAAGCAGCTGATCCAAATGCGCGCGATGAACCCGGCTGTGCACTCGGGGCAGATGACGATGCTCGATGCCGGCAATGTTTCGGTGCTGTCCTGGGTGCGCAAGGGCGCGGACGGCAAATCCATTGTGGTTGCGATGAACTGCACCGCGCAGCCGCAGACTGTTTCGCTCAAAGCCGCCGGCAGCGGGCACGTAAAAACAGTGCTGACGGATGTGCCCGGGCTTGAGGGCCACAGCTCGCTCGACGGCATTGCGCTGGCCCCGTTTGGGTCGTGGGTGGCCAGCGTTGAGTAGGCACGTTCCCCTGGGCTGGGGGCTCGCGTTTGCGCTTGTGCCCACGGGGATGAGCAATGCCGTGCAGATGCCCGCGGCACCGGTGGCGGGTGCCCCCGCGGTCCTCAAGCCGGGCGCTCTCACGCATGATGCCGCCGCGGCGCTGGTGCCCGCGACCGTGTTTTTCGCGGGCAAAGTGGCCTCGGTGCAAGCGCGCAATACCGCCGGTGCCAAGCTGCCGGGCGGCCTCGTGCTCGCCGGGCTCGTCGACAGCTCGGGCTACAGCAGCGGCATCCAAGAGCGCTACCAGGCGTATCTTCTGCTCGACACCCCTGCTATGTTTGCGGGCAAAACCCTGCAGCCGGGCGCGTATGGCTGCGGCGTGGTTGGGGGCAGGTTTCTCGTCATGGATCTGAGCGCCCGTGAACTGTGGACCGTGCCCGCGACGCATGACGCGGCGATGACGCGGCCCACCCCCTTGCAGGTGCGTCCCGGCGAGGGGGGCGCGTTTCGGCTGTATTTCGGACGAAACTATATTGCATTCGCGCCTTTCGGAGGCGGCGCGGAACAGTAAAGGCATGCTGTTCCCCTTCCGGTGCCTTGGGGTGCTCTCCTTGCTCGCAGCCGGTGGCGGCGGCTGGGCGCAAAGCGTCCCTGCGGAGGCGACCGCGCTGTACATGGAAGGCTATGCCGCTTTCCAGGCGGGCGATTTTGCAAAAGCGCACGCCGAGTTCGCCCGGCTGGTGCGGCTCGCCCCCCGTGTGGCCCTGGCGCACACGGCGTACGGCGAGGTGTTGCTGGCGCAAGGGGATGCCCGCGCGGCGTCGGTTGAGCTGGAGCGGGCGCGCGCTCTGAACCCCAAAGACACGATCGCCGCCGCCGCGCTGGGCCACGCCGAGGAGCAGCTCGGGCATCCGGGCGATGCCGCGGCGGCCTTTGACGCGGCAAGCAGCGGTGGAGCCGTGGCGCTCGCTCCAGACGACGCGCTTGCGGACGCGCGGGTGTTGAGCGGGCTGGACCGCCGGGCCGAGGCTTCCGCGGTTTTGGCCAAGGCTGTCGCCGCAGCGCCCGGCAATGCGGCGCTCCACGACGCTGCGGGGGCCCTGCTGGCGCAATCCAAGGACATGAGCGGGGCGGAAGCCGAGTTTCGCCGTGCGCTCGCGCTCGATCCCGGCCTCCCCTCGACCCAGTTCCACCTGGGCGCGCTCTTGTTTGCCCTCGGCAATGCCCCGCAAGCGCTTGACCCCTTGCGGGAAGCCTGCCGGCTTGCGCCCGAAAATGCCGAGTACGCCCTGGAACTGGGGCGGGCGCTTTCGGCAACAGGTGAGGATGCGGACGCGATCGACGTGCTCCAGCGGGCCCGGACGCTTGCGCCGGCGGGTGTGCCGCTCCATGGGGACGTGACCTATGCCCTTGCGCTTGCGCTGCAAAACAAGGGCGACGTCGCGGGAGCTCTCCCGTTATTCGCGGAGATCGCGGCGGCGCGCCCCAGGGACTCGGGCGTGCTGACGAATTACGGCCTGGCTCTGGTGCAGACGGGCGACGCGAAGCACGCCATCGCCGTCTATGAGCAGGCGCTGGCAGCGGGGGTGCCCAACGCGACGCTGCATGAGGACTTCGGCGTGGCATACCTGCAAAGCAGCGACCTTGTCCACGCGATCGAGCAGTTCCGCGCGGGGCTCGCGCTCGAGCCGGACAACGCGCACCTCCACTACGACCTGGGGCTCGCGTTTAAGCTCAAGGACGACCTCGCCGCTTCGATCCCCGAGTTTGCGGAAGCGGAGCGGCTCGATCCGGCGCTGCCCGACCCGCCGTACACGCTGGGTGTCCTGTATATGCAGCAGGGCGACTTTGCCGGGGCAAGCAAGCAGCTGGAGCGCGCGACCGCTTTGCGGCCCGGCAACGGCGACGCCTGGGCCGTGCTGGGAACGGTGTACCACCAGGCCGGCGAGCAGGCGAAGGCCGCCGAAGCATTGCGCCGCGCCATCGCGCTTGAGCCGGACCAGCCCGGGCCGTACATCACGCTGGGTTCCGTACTGGCGGAAAGCGGCGATACCGCAGGCGCGGCGCGGGAGCGGAAAACAGCCGCCGAGCTGAGCCGCGCGGCAGTGAACGCCCAAAAAGCCCGGTTCGCCCTGCGCAGCGGCAAGGCTCTATTAGAGCAGGGCAAGACCAGCGAAGCGGAAGCGCAGCTGTCCACAGCTGTCAGCGCGGAGCCAACCCTCCCGGAAGCGCACCTGCTGCTCGCCCAGGCGCTGGACCGCGAGGGGCGGCACGCGGAAGCTTCAGTCGAGCGGCAAAAGGCCGGAGCCGCGGCGCAAAAACCTTGAAGGAAATGGTCGGGGCGGAGGGATTTGAACCCCCGGCCCTCTGCTCCCAAAGCAGATGCGCTACCAGGCTGCGCTACGCCCCGACTGCCCTTGAGTATACCTCCGGCTTTTCCCCGTCAGCGATGGACCAGGAGCGCCAGCAGGAATCCCAGCAACACAAGAGGAAGCGCCAGGAGCAGCAGCAGCGCGCCCAGCAGCAAGCCCAGGAAAGCCCAGTCGCGCCACCCATGGCGACCGGGATCGAGGAGGTGCCGTTCGAGCAGGGCGTAGTTGCGCCGGTTCGCCTTCCACGCGATATCGAAGGCATCGCCCAGCAGGGGAATCGTGCCCACAATGACATCGATCCCGATGTTTACGAGCATCCGTAAAAGCAGAACCGGCGGCGCGCCGCGCGCCCAGGCCCCGATGAGCAGAAACCCCGAAAGCACGCCGCCCAGTACGTCGCCCGCGATGGGAACCAGCCCCACCAGGCCGTCGAGCCCGAAGCGGAAACGCGTGCCGGGGACGGCAAACAGATCGTCAAGCACATGGGCGACCTGGCGCAGGTTGCTGTCTGAAAATACGCCCGTGCCGATGCGCGCGCGAAGGCCTGCGGCTTGTGGCGCCTCGGTTTGCACAGGATCGCGGCTGGTTGGCATCGGACTCCTTTCGCAGCCCTGCACTGCAGCGGCCCCAGGCTGGATGCTACAATTTTCTCTGGCATGGCGGCTATAGTTCAGTGGCAGAACGCCGGTCTGTGGATCCGGATGTCGTGGGTTCAATCCCCACTAGCCGCCCCAATGCATACCTCGCATGCCCGGTAAAGTGTGGCTCGGCTGCTCCGGCTGGGCTTACACGAGCTGGCGTCCCGGTTTTTATCCCGCGAAGACCCCTCTCAAAAAGCTGCTGGCAGCCTATGCCGCGCGGCTGAACGCGGTTGAGGTGAACTACACCTTTCGCGCCCTGCCTACCCAGGCGATCTGCGCGAAATGGCTCGAGCAAACCCCGCCGCACTTCCGGTTTGCATTCAAAGCGCCCCAACGCATCACGCATCAGCGTAAGCTGCGCGGCTGCGGCGACCTTCTCGGCGCGTTCGCGCACGCGCTGGAGCCGATGGCCGCGGCGGGGTGCCTGGGGCCCGTGCTGTTTCAGCTGCCGCCCCAGTTCCGGGCCGATAGCGCGCTCCTGGATGAGTTTCTAGCGGAAGCGGCCCGGTTCCCCGTTCGGATCGCTTGGGAGTTCCGCGATGCGTCCTGGTTTACGGAGGCGACCTATGCCGTGCTGGCCCGGCACGGTGCCGTGTTGTGCGCCGCGGAAAGTGACGGGTTGCGCTCGCCCGACCTTGCGCTGCGGCCGGACCTGCGCGTTTTCCGGCTGCGGCGGTCGCAATACACGGAGGATGAACTGGCCGACCTGGCCGGCCATTTCAGCGCACTCGCCGGGGAAGGCGCGGACGTGTACGCCTTCTTTATGCACGAGGAAGCGCCCGATGGACCGCTGCGCGCCGCCGCCGTGCTTGAGCGGATCGCGCCGGAGCTGCGCGGTTGAGCGGCCTCGATCCAGCGGAAGCAGGTTTCCCGCGCCCTTTCAAGCCCCGCCGCTGGCTCCGCAACCCGCACCTGCAAACCATTTTCGGCAACTACCTGCGCCGTAAAGGCCCCGCTCCGCCCGACCCTGAACCCTGGGTTGTACCTGTCGAGCCAGCGCACACGTTTCAGCAGCCGAACGGCGACCAGGTGCCCGTAGCCGAAAGCTCGGTTTTGTGCCTGTGCCACTGGCAGCCGGAGCGGGAAGCGCGGCTCACCGTCGTGCTGCTCCATGGGCTTGAGGGCTCGGCGAGCTCGGGGTACATCCTGGGCAACGCCGCGCGTTTGTGGGGGGCGGGCTCGAATGTGGTGCGGATGAACATGCGCTCCTGCGGCGGCTCGGACGCGCTTGCGCCGGCGATCTACCACTCCGGCCGCTCGGGCGATGTGGCCGCGGTGGTCGAGGCGCTCCGGGTGCGCGGGCTCGGGCGCGTGGCGCTGGTGGGCTACTCCATGGGCGGCAACCTGGTGCTGCGGTACGCGGGCGAGCAATCCGTGCTCCCGCCCGGGGCGCGTAACCCGGCGCTGCGCGCGGTCGTGGGCGTGTCGCCCTTGCTCGACCTCGCGCCCTCGTCCGCCGCGCTCCATCTCCCTTCCAACCGGTTCTACGAGCGGCGGTTCCTCCGCGCGATGAAGCGCCGTTTGCGCGCAAAAGCAAAGCTGTTCCCGGAGCTTTACGCCCCACTCGATCGCGAAGGGGTATACCGCCGCATTCGGAGCCTGCGCGACTTCGACGGCGAGATCGTGGCTCGCTACGGAGCTTTCAAGGACGCTGACGACTACTACGAGCAGACCCGCGCCTCGCGCTACGCGAGTCTGCTGCGTCTTCCCACGCTCGTGCTCCACGCCGCCGACGACCCGTTCATCCGCACGCTGCCGGAAACCCGCGCGGCTCTGCGTGCGAACCCGTGCGTCACCTATCTCGAAACCGAGCACGGTGGCCACTGCGCCTTTCTAGCCGACCCCGCCGGCGAAGACAACGGCCGCTGGGCCGAGGAGATGATCGCCCGCTGGCTCGGGCTTGAGGCAGGCGCGTGATCGCCGATTGGACCGTAGACATCGGCCCGGACAGCCCCATGATCGTCGTACCGTGGGAAGGCTGGGTGGACCCGCGCGCGGGTCTGCATCCGCTTACCGGGGCCGGACAAACCCTGGATGTGCTGGAGATGCTGCCCGAGGTGCGCGCATACCCGGAACTGCTCGTTCCCATGCAGAGGATGAACCGGCTCAACTGCCTAACCTCCAAGGTAGACGTGTTCTCCGTGACGCGCGACGACGCCGATCCGGAGATAGCGGAAGCGGGTGAGCTGGAAACGGCACACGGACTGGCCAGTTACCTCGACGTACTCACGGTCAGGCACGACGTGTTTTCCGAGTTTGCTGATTTTGAAAGGCTGGCAAGGAAGACCGCCGCCGCGCTCAAGCAGTGCTTGGACCTTCCGCTCTCATCGGCGGAGATCGTCCTGCGGCCCGCGCGCATGCGCTATGCGCGGCTGGGCGATGTAAGTACCTTCGGGTGGACTTTGTACGCTATGGGCTTTGGCGAAACGGAAGCGCAAGCCAGGGAGCGCTGGTCAAACGCTTACGGTCTGCTAACCTGCATCCTGGGCCTGGAGGTTTGCTGGGCGGTAAACAGCTACCGAAAGGGTGTCCGCAAAGCGGGCGAAGCTCCCAAGGGCGAGTAGCTCAATTGGATAGAGCACCGGCCTTCTAAGCCGGGGGTTGCAGGTTCGATCCCTGCCTCGCCTACCATGTAGCAATCCGATGCCATCCTGCCAAGTCCTAAAAACACCTGAAAACTCAATGTTTACCTATCTTTGAAGGACATAGTGCGTCCGATGTGTTCCAAGTTGGTTCATTGACATCCGGGGGCATGTGGGGGCAACATTGGGGGCATATCGCACCCCGCGCTTAGGAGATGCCCCCAGATGCCCCTTACGGCCACAGCGGTACGCATGGCAAAAGTTGGTGATAAAACGCGAAAGCTGTTTGACGAGAAGGGGCTTTACCTGGAGCTTGCGCCTTCGGGCGGAAGGTGGTGGCGGCTCAAGTACCGTTTCGAGGGTAAAGAGAAGCGCCTGGCCTTGGGCGTGGACCCGGACGTAAGCCTGAAAGCGGCCCGAGAGAAGCGGGACGAGGCCCGGAGTCTTCTGGCGCAAGGCGTAGACCCCGGAGAGCATCGCAAAGCGGAGAAAGCCAGCCGGGGCGAACGAGCCGCGAACAGCTTTGAGGTACTGGCGCGGGAGTGGCTTGCGAAGTACGGCCCAACCTTCGCGCCCAATCACCTATCGCGGGTGGCGCGTTTGTTTGAACGCGATCTGTTCCCCTGGCTTGGCGGGCAGCCGATTACTGCCATCCTCTCGCAAACGCTGTTGCAAACCATCCGCCGTATTGAGAGCCGGGGTGCTTTGGACACGGCGCACCGCGCCCGGCAAACATGCGGGCAGGTGTTTCGCTACGCCATCGCCACAGGCCGTGCGGAACGCGACCCCTCGGCAGACCTGAAAGGCGCGTTACCGCCTGTGAAGGGCAAGCACTTTGCCGCCACCCTGGAACCGGGCCGCCTGGGGGAGATATTGCAAGCCATGCACGGCTACGAAGGCACGTTGATTGTGAGCGCAGCCATGCGGCTACAGTCCATGCTCTTTGTGCGTCCGGGTGAGCTGCGGCGGGCGGAGTGGAGCGGCTTCGATCTACAGGCTGCGGAGTGGCGTTATCGCGTGACAAAGACGGGCGTCGACCACCTTGTACCGCTTCCCCGGCAGGCCGTCGCCATCCTGAGCGAGTTGCGCCCTCTTACCGGCCTTGGGCGCTATGTCTTCCCCAGCGCGCGCACCTCTGCCCGGCCTATGAGCGATAACGCGGTACTCGCGGCCATGCGACGGCTGGGCATCGGCAAGGAAGAGATGACCGGCCACGGCTTTCGCGCCGTCGCCCGGACCATGCTTGATGAGGAGTTGGGGTTCCGCGCCGATTTCATTGAACACCAGCTAGCGCACGCTGTGCGCGACCCGAACGGGCGAGCTTACAACCGCACGGCGCACTTAGCGGAGCGGCGCAAGATGATGCAGGTATGGGCGGACCACCTGGATTGTCTACGGGCGAACCCGGCGGCGTTCACGCCTGCGGCAAAGAGCGGCCTACGCCTGGTATCGGCATAAGAGCGGATGAGCTGGCAGCGCGAGAGTAGCCCTGCAAAAACCCGTGCAGCACTACGCACGTTTCGAGGCTGTTAAGTCCCATGCAGCAACGGCTTCCACAGCGACTTCTGCGCTTCAGTGACCCTAAGAAAACCAAGCGCACTTCTCCCGATTGCGCTGGCTTGCTTTTAGTTGTCCGGGGACCCCCGGTCTACGGAACGCATCGACGCCTTTGGCGCTCTTCATATTTAAAAACGGGAGAAAATTGAAGAGGCGCAGGCTGGGCGCGTTTTTGTGTCAGACGCGTGCTGAAAATCCAACATTGGACAGTTCGCGCTCGGAACTGTCCATCAAGCGCCCAACAATTCCGGCAATGTTTGACGCCGCCTTGTAACTTCGATATGACTATTAGCACCGTATTGTTCGTTACTTTTTCTGGACCGCATCGGACACTCGGCGAAAGAGCTACAGCATCAGCAGGGATTCAGAGCCGCCCATGTTGGGAGTGGCAAAGGCCATGTTGCTCTGCACGCATTCAGTCGAACCAGGATTCTACGACCGCCCTGCAAGGGGAATGGCTCAGGCCTGATGCACCGTCCTTCGCGTGTACCTCCGCGAGGGCGCTCCTTTGGAGGCATCATGCCAGAGTCGTTTCTCCGTCTACCGCAGGTCCGTGCTCGCGTGGGCCTGTCTCGCTCCACAATCTACCTCCGTATGCAGCAGGGTGAGTTTCCCACCCCTGTCCCACTTGGTACACGCGCCGTCGCGTGGCTCGAGTCCGAAGTCGACGCCTGGATAGCGGCTCGCGTCGCGGCTTGCTGCGCGGCAGATGCGGCGGTGCAGCAGTGACCGCCGCCGCGTTCGCCGATCTGGTGCAGGCGCGTCCGCTCGGGCGTGGACGCTGGCAGGCGCGATGTCCTGCCCACCCCGACCACTTCCCTTCGCTCGTTATCAAAGAAGGGCGAGAAGGGCGCGTTCTGGTGCGCTGCTGGGCGGGGTGCGAGCTACGCGCCGTACTCGCATCCCTGAGCCTCACCATGCGCGACCTTTTCAACGATGCACCCGCAGACCCTCATGCGATAGCGAACGCCCGCAGGGCGCGTTCTGAGCGCGAAGCGGCGGAGCGGGAGCGGGCAACAATGGAGCGCAGGCTGGGCGACATCTACCGGCGGCTGGGCTTCGCCGCGGACTCGCTAGGGGCAAGGCTTGCTCACGCACCAGAGGGGGATGAGCGATGGACGGCGCTGTTCCATACAGCGCTGCGATGGCGGCAAACGGCGGAGCAGGGTTTCAGCCATGCCTAAGCCGTCTTGGTCGCCCTTTGACGGGCCGGACGCCGAACGCCTGGAAGCAGACCGGGTGACGACCGAAGCGCAACTGGTGCGCTTTGTCATGACGGGCCGCGTAGCCCCGCAAACAGAAAAGATGCCAACACAAAAGGCTCGCGGGAACGAGCCTTTGGAGGTGTACCTAGATGCAGTCGACTGAACAGAACTATAACGCAAACGCGCCGGCGGAAGCTGCGCTCGCGGAACTTGCAAGCCACATGGGAGTACCAGCCGCCGCGCTTACAGGCGAGAAGGAGATTGCGAGCTTTCCGCATGACGGAGGGCGCTTTGAAGTTTCTTCGAAAGGGGTGTACTGGTGCAAGGGTGAGGACACTAGAAGGCGCATCTGTGACGAGCTCCGCATAGAGGCTCAAACGCGCGACCGGCAGGACCGCAACTGGGGCCTTCTACTCACATGGCAGGACGGAGACGGCAACCGGCACCGCGAGGAGATGCCCATAGCCACGCTGCACGGTGACTCCGCAGACGCGGCAAAACTGCTGGCCTCGGGTGGCCTCCGCATCGCGCCGGGGCAGGGCAGCAAGCTGCGGGAATACCTGCTGGTGTGCCAGCCAAAAGAGCGTGTGCGTTCTGTGGAACAGCTTGGCTGGCATGGCGGGGCTTACTGCACCTCGGAAGGAACCATCGGCAGTGCGAACGGCGAGCGTATCGAGTTTCAGGGCGCGTCCGGCGTAAGCGCCGATTCGGGCCGGAGCGGGACGGCGGAGGAGTGGCGGGACCATGTGGCGGCGCTAGCGGCGGGGAATAGCCGCCTGGTGTTTGCCATTGCTTGTGCCTTCGGCGGCCCACTGCTGCACCTTGCGGGGGTGGAGTCGGGAGGTTTCCATTCCGTGGGTCCGTCCTCCAGTGGAAAAACGACGAAACTCTGCATCGCTGCTTCCGTTTGGGGCAGCCCGGAGCGGGAGGTCCGAACCTGGCGAGCCACGGCGAATGGGCTGGAAGGCATTGCGGCTGTCCACAACGACCGCTTGCTGATCCTGGATGAGCTTTCCCAGTGCGACCCGAAGCAGGCCGGAGAAGCAGCCTATATGCTCGCCAACGGAAAGGGCAAAGCTCGCGCTTCGCGCACAGGCGGCGCTCGGGAAGCCGCTACGTGGCGGCTGCTGTTCCTATCCAGCGGAGAAGTCCCGCTCTCCGTACACATGGAAAGCGCGGGTAAGCGGGCCAACGCCGGGCAGGAGGTACGGCTGGCGAACATCCCGGCGGACGCCGGAGCGGACCTGGGCATTTTTGAAGAGCTGCATGGCTATGAATCGCCCTCCGTCTTTGCCAACACTCTCAAAGGCGCGAGCGCCCGGTACTACGGAGAAGCTGGGCGCGAGTTTATCCGCCGCCTCGTGAACGCGGATCCGCGCGCTCTTGCGGAAACGATTTTGGAAGGCGTGGAGACGTTTGTGCGGGAAGTCGCGCCTCGCGCTTCCGGGCAAGTGCTCCGGGTGGCGCGGCGCTTCGGGTTGGTTGCAACGGCTGGCGAACTGGCGACCGGTTACGGTTTGACGGGATGGCAGGAAGGCGAGGCGGACCGGGGTTGCGCGACCTGCTTCGCGGCTTGGCTGGAAGGCTTCGGCGTGGGCACCCATGAGAAGAGGGCGCTGGTAGAACAGGTGCTCGGCTTTATCGAGCGTCACGGCTCCTCTCGCTTTCAGAAGGTAGACGCGGAAGATACGCTCACGATCAACCGGGCGGGCTTCTGGCGTGAAGTGGACGGCAGGCGGGAAGGGGATCGCATCCGCCAATACTTGGTGACACCTAGGGCTTTCAAATCGGAACTGACGGCGGGGGTTGACCCGAAGTGGGCCGTCAGGATGCTACAGGAAGCTGGGGTGCTGGTGGCCGGTTCGGACAGGCTGCAATCGAAGGTGCGACTGCCCGGCCTCGGTTCCAGGTGGGTGTACGTGCTTGTGACTCCAGAGGGGGCCGCATGAGATTGAACCTTGCCCGGCTCGGCATAGAGCGAAAGCGGGTGGGAACGGCGGGAACGGCGGGAACAGCCGATGTTTATGCGGGTGCTCCCGTTCCCACTCGCTTTTCTCAAGTGGGAACAGCGGGAACAGAAAACCCGGCTGTTCCTAGTCTGTTCCCGGTGTTCCCACTGCCACAAACCGCAGTGGGAACAGAAACAGTCAATGTTTACGGTCGTGTTCCCGCTGTTCCCAGTGTTCCCACTGAAACACGCTCGTTCGGCTCGGGGGAACTGGCGATGCCGAAAAAGCACCCTGTACTTGCTTGCGAACTCGTGGAACCTGCACAGGACCATACTTTCTGGGCGGAGGACTTCGGGCATTGGGCGCTCGCTCGCTGCTTTTTTCACGACCGGAGCTTCAGCGGCGTGAAGGCGCTGCACCTCCACTTCTGCGAGTGGTGCATCGCGGAGCAGACCGTGGGGTGCAACCTGCCCACCTTTGAGGCGCTGCTGGCCGATGAACGTTTCCTCCTCGGGGGCGGCATGGTGGCGGGTCTCATCCTTGGGGAGGACTGGGAAGCATTGCAGTCCCCTCCCCCGCCACAAGCGAAAACGAAGCCGGGGTGAGGGGCCCAGTCCCCTCCCTCTCGGGGCATTTTGCGGCTTCCCTGGACAAAAGAGCCGGATGCTCGAAAAACAACGCAGCCCGACATAGGCAGATAGGAAGCATGGCACGTAAACCGCAACTAGAATTAACGAAGAGCAACTTGAAGAGCTGGCGTCCATCAGTTGCACCGTAAGCGAGATGGCGGCCATCGTGGGGTGCTCACGCGACACACTGGAAAGGCGTTACTCCGAAGTGATGGAGCGGGGCCGGGAGCGCCGCAACGCCAGCTTGCGCCGCAAAACAGTATGAGGTCGCCCTGAGCGGCCGGACAAAGTGAGCCTGGAGCGCTCCAGCCCGGACGGTACACTCCCGCCACCGGTATTTGATATCCGCTTCGTGAGCCCGGCGAGCAAACGAATGATCCTTTCTCCCGAAACTCTGGTGCGCTGACGCTGCTGCTCTCACGGAGAGCCGGGCGTGGTGACCGGACAGAAGCGGGGCTGGTGCTGGTGGATTGGCTCCATCTTGGTATGGCGGGCAAGCACCCGCCCGCAAGTCTGGCGGCTGTCACGCCTTCCCGCTTTTGCCGCCATTGACACGCTTCGTTACCCTGGCTGGTGGAAGATAGTTCTCTTCCGAGACCACCTTCCGGCCCGTCCTGCTTTCCAGCTCCAAGCGTGCGCGTTTCGCGATACCCCCGCCGGTACGCGCTGCCTTCTCATTCTCCGGCAAGCCTCGCGCCGCCTCTGTTTCAGCAACTTGCCGGGTGGAGAGCTCCGCCAGCGCGGTGAAGATGAGCTCGGCTTCCGTCATGTGGTCACGAAGGTTCTGGCTTTTGAGGCTCTTGAGCTCCTTGTGCTCTTTCACGCTTACCCCGGCCCACTCCTGGTGAATGAGATTGGTGAGGATGGCAAACTCCTGCCCCGGCTTTACGTCATGCTCCGCCCAATAGTCCGTGAGCTTGTTCCGCGTCTCCTGCCCCGTCATGCGCTGGGCAATCCACTTTTCACTGCGGCCCTGCTTGCGCCAAGTTTCGCGGGCGCGATCTAGGGACAGGGCAGGGTCGGCAAGCTCCCGCATCCGTTCATACCCCACCTTGGCAAGCCAGAGCTTAATGGGTTCCGCTTTCGGGCTGGGGACGGATTGCACCAGACGGAGCATGGTTTCGGGGGTGGCGCAATCAGTGAGGCGCTGCTTACCATCTTCCGCCTGTAGTTTCAACCCCCTACAATCCGTAGCGGTTTGACTGCCCTCTTTACGAAGGCGCGTCTTTAATACGCTCCAGTAGGTACCGGCTCTTTTGGTGTCCGGTTGTTGTGTGAGCACCTTGATGATGTCCACCACGGAAAACCACCATAGATCGGTGGCTTCGTCGTACACCCGGCGAATGGGTGTGTTCTCAAAGAGGGCTGGTGCAGTGGGCATTCCTTGCTCCCGGATTGGCGGTAGGGAGACGGTAGCACACCGCAGGAACAAGCACCCGTCCGCATGTGTGAGTAGCTAGAATGGACTCCCCTCACGCGCACGCGATATTTCTTTCAGGACGCGATCATGCACGGGCTTCTCAAGAAGGTTCTGACTCTTGAGGCAAACCCGATTTTGCAACAAAGTGCGCGCGAGAGTGCGGATGAGAGAGGCGGACGTAAAGGGGACAGCGGTACTCCCCTGGGGGCATTTCTGGGGGCACGTACGCGAGTGCTTACGTGTTTGGTACTGAAATAAGAGAACTTACTGTGACTATGCGGTAGTTGCCTCGCCTACCATGCCTGCCTCTTATTCGGACACAACACGCAGAGGCGAGGCCGGAGTTGGAAAACGGCGCTTTCCCATGCCTTGCACCACGCGCATTCCTACGATTGCAAGTGTTTTCCGGAGCTGCGCGCGGGCGTGCTGGGCCCAAGGCCCCGTGGCGTCGAGCCGCAGATAGGCGGTCCAGTGCTGGAGGGCCGACCGGCGTTGGCCGTGGCGCTCCAGCGCAAGGGCGAGATTGTAGTGCGCGTCGGCGTAGCGGGGCTGGAGATCGAGCGCGCGCCGGTAGGCCTCGATCGCCTCGCCCAGTCGCTTGAGCTCGTCCAGCACATTGCCCAGGTCGAAGAACGCCAGCGCATAGCCGGGGTCGCTTTCCGTGGCCATGCGGTAGAAGTGCTCCGCGCGCGTGTAATCGCGGCGGCTGTAGTAAAGCGTGCCCAGGTTGATCGCCGCGGCCGCGTGCCCGGGCGTGAGCGCAAGCACGGCCTCGTACCCCTCAAATGCGGCTTGGAAGCGGCCCGCCTCCTCCGCCCGGACGGCCTCCGTAAAACGCATTGACGCTTGCTGGTCGCGTTCTGGGCGGGAGGCAAGCGGCAGGACGATGGGGGCGATCACCGGCTTCCCGTGCCCGGCAAAGTCCAGAAGGTATTGGCCGCCGATGGGCTCGACCACCGCGCCGGAGTGGCGGAAGGCAAGACGGGGCGCGCTTCGGAGGTCGAGCCCGGCCTCCCCGAAAGGATCAGGCAAGCCGGACACCAAACGCATGGCGCGGATAGCGTCGCGGATGCTGGCGGCGGAAACCCGCAGCGTTCCCAGATCCCGCAGTTTGCGCAGTTGGCCCAATCCCTGAAACGAGTAGCTTTCAGCGCAGGCAATCAAGCCGTTGCGCTCCCACAAACGAAGCTGCTGCTCGCGGATGCCAAAGATGCGCAGGACGTCCTGACGGCAGTACTGGCTCACGTTGTTTGCTCCTCCACGAACGCAAGTCCCGGTCTTCGGCGATTATGGCACGCGCGCGCGGCAAAATTTGCGAAGGGTGGGGAGAAAAGCGAAGAAGGGGTGATAAGCGGGTACGGAATACCCGAAGCGGCTTGGAGCCGACGACCGGACTTGAACCGGTGACCTGCTGATTACGAATCAGCTGCTCTACCAACTGAGCTACGTCGGCCTGGGACGCCGGGTGGCGCTTCGGTAATTCTACCGGCAAGGCCGCTGGAAGGGAAGATGGGCGGGCCGGACGGCAGCAGGCTGGTCATGCTCTCAGAGAAAACCGCTCCAGGTGGAGGCTACAACTTCAAACTTATGAAGTCTTCGTCGTTCAGCGACGAAGCGGGTTTGCCCCGCATCCTGCGTACCAGCACCCGCCCCGCTCCCAGAAACACGGCGATTACGACCGCGGCAATCGCGAGGAAAACGGTCAGGTAGCCGATGCCGAGCAGGAGCTTCGCCGCTTTCGCTACCTCGCTCGTGTACCCTTGCGGCTGGTCCAGGGTGATGTCGGCGGCATAGTGGATCTTGCCCAGGAGCCGCTCTGCATCTGCCTGTGGGATACCTTCGCCGCTCACAACGGCGGCAAGCGGGCCGCTCCGGCGCACGGCCACGTGGAGCGCACCCGCGGGCAGGGCATGGATCGCTTGGAGCGCCGCATTCGCGATTTGCGGCGTGGGCAGCATGATAAGGGTGAGCGTTGCCGGTTTGCCGGAAGCTAGCCGATACGCGGCTGTTACCGCTTCGGCATCGCGGCGGAAGTCAATAGCGGAAGCCG
The DNA here is from genome assembly GCA_965218545.1 of Acidobacteriaceae bacterium. Lineage (GTDB taxonomy): Bacteria > Acidobacteriota > Terriglobia > Terriglobales > Acidobacteriaceae > EB88. The sequence goes on from CBDCLB010000006.1 coordinate 354,378, forward strand.
GAATAGGCCCGTTGTAGCCTGCGGGGCCGATCGCGTAGTGCACGGTTTGCTTTTGGAGGCCCCCCGGAGGCAGCAGGCTGGGAAGGATGGGCAGAACGGCTTCCGGCCCGCTGACCGTCCGGAGGCTCGCAACCAGCTCAGCGACCGCGGAGCGCAGCCCAGCTTGGTTGCCCGAAGCGCCCGTCACCCGCACAAGCACGTTGTGCTTTTGGACCAGAAACACTCCCGGGCCTGCCGCGGCGTTGTCCCCAAGCGCTTCGGGGCGCATCGCCGGGTCGCGGTAGAACGTAAACGCGGCAAATGCCCCCGTCGCATCGCCGAACCGGAGAACCTCCACCTGCGACGATCCGGCACCCGCGCCGCCGTAGCGCGCGACGTTGCTCTCGGTAAGCCCGTCTTCCTTGAGCACAGCCGCGTGCGCCTGGTCCGCATCGGCGGGGGTGGGCTCGGTGACGACGCCGCCCTCACGGGGGGCCCCGGCGAACGCCGGCGGCAGCAGGAGGGTTGTTTTGCTCAGGGAAGCCGGAGCTGTTGAGTGCCCCTTGCCCGTGACAAGCGCACCCTTTTGCTGCGCGGGGTGAGCGGAAGGGCTTTGTGCCTGCGCGGCCAAGCCAAGGATTGCGAGCGGGAAGCACAGCAGCAGCGCGCGTAGGTGCGGGAAATCCACGGTAACTTTCAGCCTACACCAGGGCTGCCTGCCTCCTTTTGACCTGGTACCCATGCGCGCAAGACCCTGCTCCGATGGGCGCGGAAGCACAAGGCAGGGGAGAACGCGCGAAGCGGATCGTCTTCGCGACCATGGGTTCGTTGGGCGACCTCCACCCGTGTCTTGCGCTTTCTGGGGAGCTCAAGCGGCGCGGGCATCGGGTCGCGCTCGCCTGCGCTGAGGTGTACGGGGCAGGGTGGAAGCCGCGGGCATCGAGTTTCAGCCCATGCGCCCCAAGGGGACTTCCAAGTCACGCTGCAAACGAGCTTCCATGCCTGATTGCCGCCAACGCGGTATCGACTTCCAGCGCGATCATCTTTCGCATCTCCGCGCCATTCTTCACAGCGTCTTTGAATCCTCGCATGGCGAACGCCAGATTGCGTGCCAGCTGGGAGGGGCTCGCTTTCAGCTTGGTTCCGATCATGCCCTCGGACAGTAGATCCGCAAGAAGTCTGATGAAGTCTTCATAGATGGCCTGGACTGCCGGCCGGGCGATGTCAAAAAGATCCCGGGCGTCTGGATGAACCTCCATCAGTTCCATTCCGTGGGCGCCCCACTCCTCGCAACAATGATGGAGCTTGCGTTCGAAGCTGCGCATACCCCTCATGGCCGTGCGAAGTTCCGCTAGCTTTCTGTCGTTCATATCCTCGACCACAGCAGCGAAGATGTCGTCCTTCTTCGGAAAGAGCACGTAGAGCGCCGGGCGGGACATTTTGGCCGCTTCTGCCACATCGCCCATCGTCGTGCGGCTATACCCGTAGCGCAGGAACACGCCGGCTGCGGCGGAAAGAATACCTTGCCGCCGTTCCGCAAGATTCTCGTCTGTCAGTTTCTGGGTCATTGCATCTTTACCATGACATTAATCATCGAAACGTCAAAGTGTCATAACGGCACGTTGGGAGATGGTCCTTATGAATAAAGAATATCTGGCTACGTGGAAGCGTTATCAGGCTGCATGGTCGGACATCAGCTCCGAACAGCGTAAGGCTTTTCTGAGCGGCAGCGTTGCTGCGGACGCCGTTTACAGCGATCCAACCAACGAGTGCCACGGTCTGCAAGAGCTGACTGCAAAGATCGAGCAATCTCAGCAAAAGACACCGGGCGCGTCTTTTGAAAATACCAAATTCCTGACCCATCACCGGCAGGGTTTATCGAGCTGGACCATGCGCAACAAGGAGGGAGCGACCCTTGCTACCGGGAACAGTTACGCGCGCTTCAATGCGGAAGGCCTGCTGATTCAGATGACGGGGTTCTTCGAACTGCCTGGAAAATCCAGCTAAGGGCTGCGGCCCAAAGGAGCAACCGATGCCGGCAGTATTTATCCATGGGGTTCCAGACACGGTGCACGTTTGGGACTCTGTCTTTTCGCAGCTTGCACGCACCGACTTGCTCGCCCTGGAACTTCCCGGTTTCGATACGGCAGTCCCAGCTGGTTTTTTGGCCAGCAAAGAAGAGTACGTCGCCTGGATCATCGGGAAGTTGGAAGCGGTAGGGAAACCGGTTGACCTGGTCGGCCATGACTGGGGATGTCTTTTCACGGCACGCGTGGCATCTCTCCGGCCGGACCTCGTGCGTACATGGGCAGCCGGAAGTGGACCCGTCAGCGAACGGTACGAATGGCATCCCCTCGCCAAAATCTGGCAAACCCCGGGGAAAGGGGAACAGTGGATGCGTGAGCTCGATTCCGCGAAGTTCAGCCAACAACTGCAAGGGCTTGGGGTCCCAGCTGAGATCGCTCCAGCGATGGCGTCACGGGTCGATGACCGTATGAAGCAGGTCATTCTTTCCCTGTATCGGTCTGCGCTCCATGCCGGGCAGGAGTGGCAGCCCGATCTCGCGAAAGTCACCTCCCCGGGGCTGGTGTTCTGGGGCGAGCAGGATGAGGCCTGCCCCATCCGTTTCGCTGAGGAGCTCGCACAAGACTCACACGCCGAGCGAGTTCTCAAGCTCGATTGCGGTCATTGGACTCCGCTTCAAAAACCGAGAGAAGTAGCCGAAGCGCTCGCTGCTCACTGGACCCGCTGACCTGAATAGTTCCGCTTACAGGCAAGTACAGGAAGGACTTAGAATGCACCTGACACACATGACCTCTGAAGCAATCGATCGTGCGGCGGCGAGCATCCCCGCCGGCCAACCGGTCGTCATGTTGAACCTGCTGCGCTACCGTCAGCAGGCGAAATATCCTGGTAAAGCAAGTGAGCCACTCTCAGGGCGGGAGGTGTATCATCAAAGATATGTGCCCGCTTTCGGCAAGCTGGCCTCAGCTATACCTGGGATCCAGGTGCTCTTTCTCGGTGCGGTCCAGGCAGGGATCGTCGCCGATCCCCAAGAGATCTGGGATGAGGTGGCGCTTGTGGAATACCCGAGTCTCGACGCGTTTCGATCTATTGTTGAGAGCCGGGACTACTATGCACATGCCGACCCTCATCGCAAAGCCGCACTTGAAGACTGGCGGCTGATTGCCACGTCAAAGATGACGCCGCCGCAACCTTAATCCTGATCAGTGCCTGCATTCACGATGCAGGCACTGATCGCTTCTGCCAAGACGAAGTGACTCGAAAGGATGGGCACTCATTTCCAATCGGTGTAGGGGGGCGGTGCCCTCCGCAGGGTAGTGGATCACTCCTTCCAGCGAAAGGTGCTTCTTGGTCCTGAGCTTCCTCATCTGAGGCGTCCGTGATCTCGAGTTGTTGTTCTATTCTGCCGGGCATGCACCCAACGAGGCCAGTGCATGGCTTCAGCGCGTACCCGCCGTCTCCTCCAGCTGCGCGCCGCTCAGGCTGCGGACGTAGCGGGCGACGCCCCCATACAGGCTTTCCGCGATGCGTTCCCGGTACGCGGGGTCGCGGAGCTCGGTCGCATCGTCCGGGTTGGTGAGAAAGGAAATCTCGGCCAGGATCGACGGCATATTCGCGCCGATGAGCACCACAAACGGGGCTTTCTTGACTCCCCGGTTCTTGAGCCCGGAGTTACCGGTTTCCAGGCCTCCATACAGGCTCCCCTCCACGTCGGTCGCGAACTCACGCGACTCGGCGATCTTGTCCTGCAGCGTGATCTTCTTCACCAAGTCCGAGAGCTGGTGGATCGACTCATCCGAAACAGCGTTTTCGCGCGCCGCGACTTCGAGCGCGTCGGCGGACGTGGTGAAGTTCAGGTAGTAGGTTTCCACCCCGCGCGCGCTGGGGTTGGGGCTCGAGTTGGCGTGGATCGAGATGAACAGGTCCGCTTGCGCCTTGTTGGCGATCGCGGTGCGGGTTTCGAGCGGGATAAACGTGTCGTCGTCGCGGGTGTAGATCACGTCGGCCCCGAGCCGCTGCTTGAGCAGTTTGCCCAGCCGCAGCGCCACGTCGAGCACGATGTTTTTCTCCTCGATGCCGCCCGGCCCGAGCGTGCCCGAGTCATGCCCGCCATGGCCCGCGTCTATGACGATGCGGTTGATCTTGAGCCCTAAAGCACGCACCATGGAGCGGCCGCCGGTCGCATCCGGCTCGGCCGGGCGGGCGGCCTCCGCTAAGGTCGTCTCTGGAGCCGCGGCATGGCGTTTTCTTTTCCTGCTCGCGGGCGGCGTTGGCGGCTCCCCGGCGAGTTCCTCCTTGGGCGAGGCTTGCTTCGGACGCGCCGTCACCGCCGAAACCGGGGCAGTGGTTGGGGCCTCCGTAGCGCGTACACGCGACGGCTGGCGGCTGAGCGCGGCGATGGCAGCGACTGAGTCGCCTGACTGGGATCCCTGCCCGGGCGGCGCAACCGGTGAGCTCGACGGGGCTGAATCGGCAACGAAAACACCTGGGGCAGCTAGCCGCGCCGCGTGCGGCGTGGGCTTCCCGGCCGCCGCGTCGCGCGCCGCCGGGGTGTGCGGGGCGGGGTTCGCGGATGCAATTGCCGCCGCGGACTGCCGTGAACCCGGCGCGTTCGCGAAAACAGGCGGGGGCGCCCCTTTCGCGCGCCCGTGGATGTCAATGATCAGCCGCGAAGGGTTGGGCAGCCAAAAGGCCGAATAATCGCTCACGTCGCTTACGTCGAGCACGACCCTTACAACATCGCCCGAAAACTGCGCGGCGCGAATACGTTCGAGAAAGCCGCCGTCGGTCACGGAAACGGCCTTGCCCGCGAGCTCCGGCGCGAGCCGCGCGCCGTGGAGATCAAAGAAAATGCGGTCCGGGTCGGCGACGCGCGATGCCTCAAACGGCGGCTCTTCGCCGTCCTTGCTCGCGACATCGATCGCGATGCGCGTGTAGCTTCCAGTGGACCAGTGGCGGATGCCGGTGACCAGCGCGCGATCGTTCTCTTCGGCGCTGGCGCGGCCGGCGCGCCGGAAGACAGCGACCCCGTGGATGACGCTTGTGGGCGTTCGCTCGTTCGTGGGGCCGTTGCGTGTTTCGCTCGTACCCAGGGCGGAGGACGGCGCCCACGTCCGGAATGTGGGCGTTGGCACGGTTGCTTCTGCTCCCGGCTCGGATTGGGCCTGCTGCTCCCGCGCGGGTGCCGCAGCGAAAGCGCTCTGCTGCGCAACGGCTCGGCTTGGCGGCTCAGGCGCGGAAACGCCAAGCCGTTGCAGCTCCGCCCGTGCTTGCGGCGCAAGCGGGCTTTGCGGGTAGCTCGCGAGGAACTGTGCAAACTGTGCCCCCGCCGCCGTATCGTCATGTAGGTCGCGTGCTTCGATCTCGCCTTGCGTGAGTAGCGCTGGAATGGCAAACGGGCTCGCGCCGAAGTTGCGGCGCAGAAATGCAAGCTGCTCGACCGCCGCGCGAAGCAGGCCCGGGTTGTGCAGCACGCGGCCTTCTTCGGCCAGCAGTTCGGCCGCTGCTTCAACGCTCGCGGCGGCGTGGGGGTCGGCGCGGTCGGCGTGGTACACGGCGCGGAAGGCGTTCAGGGCTTGGGTGTACTGCCCGGCGGTGCGGTTTGCGCGGGGGGTTGCGTCTAGGGCCGCCCGCAGGCGCAGGGCGCGCGCATAGTTTTCCTCCGGGCTGCGCCCCTGCGCCAGCGCCGACCCCCCTGCAAACAAGAGCAGGGCGGCGAGGAGAACGGCGGCGCTGGAGCGGCGTGGCGGCATGGGGGCGGGTTCCTGTTGGACGGCTCCGGGCGTTTAGGGGCAGTCCGTCTCCCTAGCAAACCATTTCCGGGCACGAAGTGGTGCGCCCCGCCACGCATTCTGCATAACCAGAGCGGTTCCCCAGTTCCCCTTTGGGCCGCTTTTCCCAATTCGGCGCACGGGAAATTTGGCGCGGGCGGCTACGCGAGCAGCTCGCCCACCACTCCGGGTACGGCCGCGAGCGCGTTTCCAAGCTGCGCCGGGTCCTTGCCGCCCGCTTCCGCCATATCCGGCCGGCCGCCGCCTGAGCCGCCTACCAGCTTGGCGACCGCGCCCACCACTTTGCCGGCCTGGACGCGGCCCGTCAGGTCCTTGGTGACGCCGGCGATAAGAACGACTTTGTCCTCGCTCACTGCCCCAAGCAGGACGACACCCGACCCCAGCTTCGCGCGCAGGGTATCGACTAGGGTGCGCATCTGGCCGCGGTCGAGCCCGTCGACCCGCTGGGCCAGCACCTTGACACCCTTGACCTCGACCGCTTGCGAGGCCGCGTCGGCAGTGGCGCTCGCGGCCTGCTTCATGCGGGCCCCGTCCAGCTCGCGGCGCAGGCGTTTCAGCTCGTCTTCCTGCTGCTGGAAGCGTTCGCGAAGGGCAGTTGCGGGGTCCGCTTCAGCGCGGGCGCCCAGCTCTGTCGCGAGTGCGGCGGCGCCCTGGCTTCTCCGGAAGGCGTCGAGCGCGCCGGTTCCCGAAACAGCCTCGATGCGCCGCACCCCCGAGCTCACGCTTGACTCGCCCGTGAGCTTGAGCAGGCCGATCTCGCCGGTCGCGCCCGTGTGGGTGCCGCCGCACAGCTCGGTCGAGAAGTCGCCGATTTTTACGACCCGGACCTTGTCGCCGTACTTTTCGCCGAACAGCGCCATGGCGTGGTACTGGTTTACGGCGACGTCGATGGGGACATCGACCAGGGTGGCTACCTCCAAATTGCTAAGCACCTCATTGTTGACCAGCGACTCCACGTCGGCCAGCTCCTCGTCCGCGACCGGCGCGAAGTGGGAAAAGTCGAAGCGGAGGCGGCCGGGCTCGACCAGCGAGCCGGCTTGTTTTACGTGCGGCCCCAGAACCTCGCGCAGCGCGGCGTGGAGCAGGTGGGTGCCGGTATGGTTGCGTCGCGTCGCGTTGCGGCGGGCTCCGTCGACCACCGTGTCCACGCGGTCACCGACGCTTATTGGCAGCTTGAGGGTGGCCTTGTGGGCGCGGACGCCCTGCACCGGCTGCACACAGCCGTGGACCTCGGCGACAACCGCGTTGTGGTCGTCCGAAAGCAGCACGCCATGGTCGCCCTGCTGCCCGCCGGAGTCGGCGTAAAAGCTGGTGTGATCGAGCACGATCTCGACCTCCTCGCCCGCGCTCGCCGCTGGGATGCCCTGGCCGTTTTTGACGATGGCGAGAACTTCGCAGCCGGTGGAGGTGAGCTGGGTGTAGCCCTCGAAAACGGTCTTGGCGAGGTCGCGGTACGCGGGGCTCGCGGACTGCTTGGCTCCGCCCTTCCACGAAGCGCGCGCGCGGGCTTGTTCCTCGGCGCGGGCTTGCTCGAAGCCGGTCAGGTCGAAGTCGATGCCCATATCCCGCGCAGCATCGATCATAAAATCAAGCGGAAGCCCGAGAGTCTCATACCTTTTAAAGGCTAGTTCACCTCCATAACAAATCGCTTCGCCTGCATTTCTGAAGTGACGGGTTACGCAAATCAGGGCGGTAGAATCAGGAAAGTACTTTACTTCTCTCTTCGCAACTTTGCTGACAGTAGAGATGCTGCGGATCAGTGCGTTCAGCTGTGATTGTTCTAAGCTGGCAGGCTGTTCCCTCTGCATCTTAGCGCTTAGCATCTCTTCTGCTGCCTCTTGGCTGCCGAAGGAAATAAGAATACGGTTCCACGTGGCGTCGTAAAGGTCCTCATAGAAAGCGGAACTTCCCCGCGCCAGCATTCTCTCGAACTGTTCTTCTTCAGCCTTTATGACTTTTGCCACGTAATCTGACGTGTCAAGTAAGTGAGGATATGCATCCGCCATTTGATCCCGAACAGCAAACGCCATCTCGAAGAGAAACAAATATTTTCCAAGAGATCGTCCGTGATTTATTGCGCGTCGCAGTATCTTGCGCAAGACGTATCCTCGACCTTCGTTCGAGGGAACGACTCCATCGGAAATCAAGAATGTCGCAGCACGTGAGTGGTCGGCTATGATTCGGAGTGACGCATCCATGTTTGTCTCGCCACTTTGATATTTCCAGCCAGTAAGTTCTGAAGCGCGGGCGATTAAAGGCGTAAATAAATCCGTTTCATAATTTGATAACTTGCTCTGCAGCACCGCCGCAAGCCGCTCTAAACCTGCCCCCGTATCAATCGACGGCTTAGGCAGCAGCTCCAACTTAACCTCGCTCGTAACCGGATCAAGCGAGCGATCGAACTGCATAAAAACCAAATTCCAAATCTCGACATACCGCTGGTCGTCCTCCGGGAAGGGCTTATCCACGCCGGGCGTTTCGGCAGCCTCCAGCCCCATGTCGTAGAAGATCTCTGAGCAAGGCCCGCAAGGCCCGGTCTCGCCCATCTGCCAGAAATTATCTTTCGCCCCCATCTCGAAAATGCGCTCCGGCGGCACACCCTGCGCGAGCCACAGATCGTAGGCCTCCGCGTCGCGAGGCACCCCATTCTCGCCTTTAAAGATAGTGATATAAAGCCGATCCGCCGGAATGCCGAACCATTCGGGCGAGGTCACGAGCTCCCACGCGAACCGGATCGCGTCCGCCTTGAAGTAGTCCCCGAAAGAAAAGTTCCCGAGCATCTCGAAAAATGTGTGGTGCCGCCGCGTAAAGCCGACGTTCTCCAGGTCGTTGTGCTTGCCGCCCGCGCGCACGCACTTCTGCGACGAGGTCGCGCGGTTGTAGGAGCGCTGCTCCAGGCCCAGGAACACGTCTTTGAACTGGTTCATCCCGGCGTTCGTAAACAGCAAGGTCGGATCGTTGGCCGGGACGAGCGAGGAGGAATGGACGCGGCGATGCCCGCGCTCCTCGAAAAAGCGTTGAAACATTTCGCGGATTTCTGCGCCAGAACGGAATTGCATATAGAGCAAGGGTAGAGGGTGGAGGGTAAAGGGTAAAGCACGAGCGGGAAAAGCGTGCGCAGAGTATCTCTTGAAGAGACGGCCCATAGCACTTTCGCGGTATTGCGCGTATTTGGTGGGGCGACACTCTGGAAGGACCTTCATCAGAGTGTGAGGCAGTACCCAGGATGGGCCGAAAGATCGGCCTGACCGGCGTACTCGCTTAGCGGGCGGATACGCCGGTTCCAATGCTGGAGGTGGCCTATCGGCCGCTAAGGCGGATGGACGGTAGTACGTCCAGTTGGTTGCACCGCTCAGTCCAGATCGTGATTGATTGGCGATTCTGGGCTGCTGTTGCTGCCATGGTCCAATAGCCCGGCTGTAACGAAAACGATATTCCTAGCGCCCCGGTGGGATCACGCCATCGGGGGCGCTTATCGTTTCCGCTGCACACATCAGAGCACAACTGTTTCAAGACAGTGTGCCCTATTCCGATGCACCCGGAAGCAACTGGCGCGGCACACCGGGACCCTCCCACAGCAGCACCGGCGCGGGCGCACCCGGTTGCATTTCGACCCGCAACCTGTGCCGCCCTGCGAGCAGCGCGGCGCTGATCCGCACCGGCTGCGCGGCGGCTTCGGGCGAATCGCACACCACAGGACGCGGCGCGGGGCTCGCAACCGCGGGCAGGCCGTCGAGCGAGACGCGGGCCGGCGCGCGCGTCAGCACATACAGCGTGTAGCCCCCATCCGCCGGGACCTGAAACGCGCGTTCGAGAACGTTTGCCTCTGCGGGCGGGGGGCTCCCCGGCGACAGCGGCGCGAGCGGACGCGTGCCGACCACCACGGATTCCGAGTGCCACGACTCCGCCCCGCCGCGATCCATCACATGCAGCAGCACCCGGAAGCGCCCCGAGCCGTCGAGCAGCGAGCCTTCCGCATCGGGAAAGGTGTGCTTTACGGCGCCTCCCGAAGCGCGGGTTCCATCGCCGAACAGCCACTGAAACCGGCGGCCGTCCGCATCCGGCGATTGCGCCGTAAACGTAACTGGCCGGTGTGCCTTCAGCAGGCCCGGCGTGTAAGTAAAGCCGGCATCGACCGGCGCGGGCACAACCTCCGGCGCTGCCGCCCCCGCGAGCACCTCCATGGGCCGCCCCGCCGTTTGCGCCGTGTCCTCGAGCGAAACTCCGCGCACATCGCCCTTGAGCACGGACGCGACCATCCCCGGCCCATCCATCGCCCACACGCCTCGGAACCGCACATCGCGCACTCCCGGGTTGGGGTAGCGGATCTGGAAGAGCGAATACCAGTCCTCCAGGCGAATGTTTTCGAAGCTGTAGTCGATGTGCCGGCCCACGCCGCCGGGGTCGGCCCATAGCTCGAAGAAAGAGAACGGTACCTTGCAGTCGCCGAAGCCGGCGTCGAGGACGTCCACGTCGCGCATGTGGAAGTGCGCGCTCGAAAAGCTTTTCTCGGGCCAGCCAATGCGAATGATGTTCGAGATCGAGGTCGAGACTTCCGTGTTCTCGATGGAGATGTTGGTCACCGCGGGGCCGGGTTTGCGGAGGAGTTCGGGGGTGTAGCCATCCCAGTTACCGTAGGCGGCGAATACATCGTCGGAGGCGCGGAAAAACGAGTCGCGAACCGTCGTATCGCCCCCGCCGAGCCAGTCCATGCCGTCCTGGTTGGCATCGGCCTTTACGCCCGCTACGGCTTTGAAGTTGTAAAAGCCGATCCCGCGCGAGTCTTTCATTTGGATCTGCCAGGTGCGGCTGCGCACCACCGTGGTGATGCCGTCTATCTCGATATTGTGCGCGTCCCGCATCACAATCACGTGCCAGTTCGGCTGGCTGAAGTAGCTGTTGTCGTCCCCGCCGGTTTGCGGGCCGTCGTAGACGATCATGCCGCGGCCCAGCACGTGCACATCATGCACATGCCAAAGATTGAGCGAGCCGAACACGACCGCGCCGCCAGCGAGGTAGATTGTGTCGCCCGAGCGCGCATCGACTGACTCGTGATGCACGCCGGGGCCATAGTAGCGAACGCCCGGCGTGTGCGCGTCGATGCGCGAAGTATCGGGCGGGTTCGCAAACAGAAACAGCATGTCGGCCTCGGCGAAATGATCGCCGGGGCGGCTGATCGAAAGTTTTTCCGGCCCCGCGAGCGGAAACGTAATGGTCGCGCCCCGGCGCACAGGCCGGATGCCCAGCCGCATGGGCTGGACCTCCACGCCGCGATCCCAGAAGTGCGGGTCGCTCGCCGTTACCGACACCGTAACCGGGCCCGCCGTGTCGAAGTTGAGCAGATATAGGTTGCCGGCCGCGTGCACCACCGGCGTTTTATGCCCGTTCACCGCAATGGTGTAATGGTCCGACCGGACCTCCTGCGGCACGGGGTAGAGGACGGGAGCGCTGCCGGCCAGAGCACTCGCAGGGTACGTAAAGGAAAACAGGAACAAACAAAGCGCAAGCATGCGGAGAAAAAAACTCGCCATCGGCAGAACCCTTTCAGGTAACGGACACTGTACCGGAAATGGTGGGAACGGTACCACCCCACCGCGGCAGGGAGCGCCGGACGAGGAGGCTGCGCACGACAAGGATCCGCTGAGTCGCCGGTGTTTGTTGATCAGGTGAATGTTGCGATTTCTCTATGGACACCCCCCCCCCGCGTGAGTAGAAAGGACGCGCTGCGGCGATACAGCTTTTCTCGCGGCGGTTCCTCTAGTTCAATCGCTGTACTCGAAGAAAGGTTCCGAACATGCGAAGCCGCCGCCCACTCTTCTGTTTCCTGGCCGCAAGCCTTTGCTGCTTGCCCGCCGGGAACACGCAAACCCTGATCCCCTCCACCCCGCAGCAGCAGCACATGCGCCAGTTGGACGGGTTGGAAGAGGCCAAACTCCTCACCCCGACCGAGGGTTGGGCAAGAAGCGACAAGCAGCTCATGTTCACAACCGATCAAGGCGCGACCTGGAAGAACATCACGCCCACCGGCGGTGGCGCGGATTTCACCATCGCCCAGGTTGTGTTTACCGCTCCCACGCAAGGCTGGGTTCTCCGGCAGAAGCAAGACATGGAAGCGGATTCGTGGACCCTGCTCCTGTCCTCAACAGCCGATCAGGGGGCTACCTGGCAGAATTTGCCGGTTACCAATATTCCAAAGGCAATCCTTCAAAGCTACTCCGGGCTCGGTGGAATGCAGTTCGTGGACCCTCAGCACGGCTGGCTGGCTTTGAGGAGGGTATCGAGCGTAGGTTTCAGCGAAGGACACCTATTCCAAACCACGGATGGAGGGGAGTCCTGGCACGAATTGCCAGAGCCTCCTATTTATGCAGTTCCCAAATTTGAGCAAGACGGAACCGGGTATTTAATCGGCGGTGCAAGCGGACATGAGGCTTATAAGACTTGGGATGGGGGGCAAACATGGGCCGAGCTGAACATTCCTTCGCCTCCGGGGGAGTACGAACCGCAAGGCTTGTCCGATCTTCGTGTTGAAGGGCAGCAGATCACGCTGCTGCGCACCATCAGACCAACTGAAGGAAATGAATCGATAGAAGTGCTTCGCAGTTTGGATGGCGGCGTAACTTGGAGCGGTGCGAAAGGTGCCCCGGCGCTGCCTTCCAGTGTTTCTTCTGCGGCGATAACAATGAGAGGGGTCACAACGGTGCAAGCGTTTCGCGCGGAGCACAACGGACGAATCGTTTTTGGGGAAGGACGAGGGTTGCACGCTGCCGCGCTGCCGAGTACCTGGGCTCAGAGCGAAGTGAATGTCCTAGACCTCAGCTTCCCAAATGCCCAGGTAGGCTGGATGAAAGTCGATAAGACAGACTGTAAGAACAAGGAATGCACGGCTGGTACCTATCTCCTCCGCACTTCCGACGGCGGTCATACATTCCAGGAAGCCTCCATACCGTTTCGCACAACATTCACCGACGTAAGGCACCCGCGCGCTGCGCCTTCCAATCGCAAACTCTCTCCGTCAGAAAGTAATGAAACAACGTTACGCTCAGACTCAAGGGCCAGTTCTTTGTACGCCTCAGTACAAACTGGCCAAGGATTCGACAGTTATGACGTCCCACCCGTGTCGTTACTGAAAGCATGGTCTGACTTTAACTCCGACGTTTCTGAAGGTGTCGGCTTCTACTTGGGCGGTGCAAACCACAGTAAACCAACTGTCAGCAAAGCTTGGGTTCATAATGCGAACTGTTGGCAGTACGCGATGCTCCCTCTCTGGGTCGGCCCGCAATCTCCGGGAACAAACTGTAAGAACTGCTCCCAGTTTACAGCCGACTTAGATGGAGCACGACAAGCGGGAACAGCCGAATCCGGGAAGGCAGTTGTCGCGATGCAAGCACTAGGACTACCGACCGGGATTGTTTACTACGATCTGGAGAATTACTCCACGCTCTTCACCGGAGCGGATAATGCCTTCGTTGAGGGCTGGGTGACCGGTATGCACGCGGCCGGCTTCGATGCGGGTGTTTATGGAAGTCCGTATATGCGGCTGACTGGATTGTTCAAGATGCGCCGGATGATGTTTGGTTGACGAGTAGCGGGGATGGGTCAACAGTTTTCGGTACACGGCCGCTGCCGGATGGTGCTTGGTTTTCGAATCAGAGAATACGGCAATATCTCCTTGGTACGGACCCTGAATACAACAAAGTATCGCTTACATGTGTCCAAGGTTCTCATTGCGTTGATCTAGACGTCATGGCGGGAGAAGCACTGGCGATTCAACCCGGATTTGGGCAGTGCCTTTGTAATGATCCTTGCAACCCGGACTGCCCCAACTATGCCCCTTCGGAGCGCTGCGGCAGTGCAGACCTTTGTGCGCCTTGCTACAGGACAGAAGGCTCCCCTATAGAAAGCCCGACCTACTGCTGTGCCGAGTGCGGCATATGCCCCTGCGATGACCATATTTGCTCTCCCCAAGAGGGGGTGCAATAGCATCAGCATCGAAATGTTGTCGGTGTTCAGCCGATTAGCTAATAATTTTAAAGGACGAGAAGTATGAGAATAGTAAGTTACACGCAGCTCTAGGAGTATACATCTTGTCTGTGGTAATAAAATCATCATTCGCTTTGTTGCTGGTGTTAGTTCCGGCAACCGCTCTCGCCGCTTGCACCTCACCCACCCTAGATAAGCTCACTCAATTCGATCATTACGTAGCAGCCCGTTTTAATGTAACCGGAGCGGAGCGCATAGACGCAGTTCAAGCCAACGATCAATGCTTTTGGAAAATTGAGTATCTGCTACTTCCATCCAAGCGCACCGTCACACTTTTTCTTTCTCCGGATGGTAGGTACGCCACCCCGGCACTTTTCGACTTGTCAGTGGACCCTGCGAAAGAGCGAGCGGAAAAGCAGGAAGCCACAAGAAAGTTGTTGATGGGCACAAACGTTCCTGACCCGAAAACCGGCGGGGCGGTGACCCTCACCATCTTTTCGGATTATGAATGCCCATACTGTCAAAGACTCGCCGGGATGATGAAAGACCCTGCGGTCGCCGAACGCCTGAAAGCCGCTGATATAGAGTTCAAGAATTTCCCCCTCTCGATGCATCCCTGGGCCAAGGAGGCGGCGATAGCGGGCGCTTGTGTCCGGCGTCAAAACCCTGCTAGGCTGCCTGCGTTTGAAGATGCAATGTTTGCAGCGCAACGGATGATTCGTCCGGAAACGGCCGACGTGCAAATCCGGCAGGTCGCCCTGACTGTACCCGAGCTCGACCCCGCAAAACTGACGCAGTGCATGTCCTCGAATGAAGCGGCGGCTGACGTAGAAGCAGACCTTCGTCTCGGCAACCAAGTGGGCGTTGAGGGGACGCCGACCGTATTCATCAACGGGGTTCGTCAACCGCCTTTCAGAACTCCCGAACAACTCGCCGATGCGCTGGTGAGTGCCTCGACGCCGGTAAGCAAATAGCAACGCCCCCCTTTTTCCGGCGAGCGCGACCCCGACCAGCAACGTGCATTGCGTGAGAGCAAACGCTTTTCCGCAAATTGTTATCTGCCTGTGCTAAAGTTGCGCCGTCGCTCCGATATTCGCTCGCAAAAGGATCACGTATGCCATCCGGAACCCCCCTTACGGTGCGCCACGTTCCGCAGCCGCAGCCTTTTTCACCGTTTCGCAAGCTCTTGCGGGCCATCGCCGTCCCAGCCGTCAGCCTCCTCGTTTTGGCGGTTGCGCCCCAGCCCGCGGCTCACGCGCAAACCTGGAACCTGATCTGGAGCGACGAGTTCAACGGCGCTTCCGGCACCTATCCCGACTCGTCGAAATGGACCTACGACACGGGCAACAACAACGGCTGGGGCAACGGCGAAATCGAATACTACTGCGCCGCCGGCTCGAACGCCGCGCCATGCTCCACCAGCCGCCCCAACGCGTACCAGGACGGCAGCGGCAACCTGATCCTCCACGCAACCAAGGATTCGAGCGGCCAATGGACCTCCGCCCGGCTCAAAACGCAGGGCATCTTCCAGTTCCAGTACGGCCGCGCGGAGGCCCGGATGAAGCTGCCGGTGGGCGACGGCCTATGGCCCGCCTTCTGGATGCTTGGCTCGGACATCACCTCCGTGGGCTGGCCTCAGTCGGGCGAGCAGGACATTATGGAGTGGGTGCAGTCCTACGGGCCCAACACAACCTCCTCGACGACACACGGCCCCGGCTACTCTGGCGGCAACGGCATCGGCGCGAGGTACACCTTCCCTAACGGGGGACGCGTGGACGATGCGGGCTACCATGTTTACGGCGTGATCTGGTCGCCGAACCAGCTCCAGTACTACCGCGACTCCACCTCAAATATTTTCCTGACACTCTCCTCCTCGACCATCCCGTCCGGCAGCCAGTGGGTGTTTAACAACCCGTTTTTTCTTCTGCTGAACTTCGCGGTCGGCAGCGGCGGGTTTCCGGGACCAACGGACAGCTCGACGCCGAGCTCGGCCAATGTGCTGGTCGATTACGTGCGCGTGTACCAGCAGGGGAGCGGCGGCGGGAGCGCGGCCAACCTGAACGGGACGCACATGGTGGTCCCGGCGAATGCAACGGGCTCTGCACTCGATGACAATGCGGGCGGCACGGGCAACGGCAATAAAATCCAGATCTGGGGCGCGAATGGAACGGGCGCGCAGAAATGGGTCTTTAACAACTCAAACGTGCAGCCCGCGGGGTACTACAACATCGCTGTGTCGGTGGGCGCATACTGCGCGACAGCCTCGGGCTCAAATAGCGGCTCTACGGTAAACCTGCAGCCCTGCAACGGATCAGCCGGGCAGGCATGGCAGGCCGTGGCCTCGGGCAGCGGGTATGTCTTGCATCCGGCAACCAACACGAGCTTGTGCCTGGACGTGCAAAGCGCTGGAACGGCGAACGGCACGCCCGTGCAGGTTTGGAGTTGCAACAACACCAACGCGCAAAACTGGGCGCTGCGGTAACACATTCCAGAGCCGGTGCCCGCGCCGGCTTCTTATTTTCTTAAAGTATTTCCTTGGTCCGCCCACCCATGCTGCTTCCGCGCTCCTGTCTACGACAGAGGAGCGCTGGAGCGAGCCGGACAAACACTTCGCAAACAATGGAGACCCAAATGCCTTTCGCCCTCGTACGCAGCAGTTCGTCTATCTCGTTCTTCCGCAAGCGCGCTGTTCTTTTGCCGGTCGCGGCGGTCTTTGCAGGCCTCGCAGCGCACGCGCAGACCGATGTGCTGACCTGGCACAACGACAATCTCCGCACCGGGCAAGACCTTTCCGAATCCATCCTGACGCCCGCCAACGTGAACTCTTCCACCTTCGGTGTGCTCGCAAACGTCGCGGTGGACGGCAAGGTCGATGCGCAGCCGCTTTATGTGTCCGCGCTCAACATCAACGGCAAAAACCACAACGTGCTGTTTGTCGCGACCGAGCACGACAGCGTATACGCGCTCGACGCCGACACAGGCGCGACGCTGTGGCAGAAGAGCCTGATCCCCTCGGGCGAGACCACTTCAGACCCGCGCAACTGCGACCAGGTCACGCCGGAAATCGGCATCACCGCGACCCCGGCCATCGACCGCACCATCGGCTCGAACGGCACGATTTATCTGGTGGCGATGACCAAGAACGGGAGCGGCAACTACTACCAGCGCATCCACGCGCTCAACCTGGCCACGGGCGCCGAGGAGTTCGGCGGCCCTACAACAGTCCAGGCCAGCGTGCCGGGCACGGGTGCCGGAAGCAACGCCGAGCGCGTAACCTTTGATCCGAAGCAGTACAAGGAGCGGCCGGGCTTGCTCTTGAACAATGGCCAGCTCTACACCAGCTGGGGTTCCCACTGCGACATTGCCCCCTATGCCGGTTGGGTGATGACCTATAGCCCGACGACCCTGGGCCAAACCGGCGTGCTCGATTTTGTGCCCAACGGCAGCGACGCCGCTCCCTGGAATGCCGGCGCGGGACCGGCCGCCGACCCGCAAGGCAATGCGTACCTTTCGCTCGGCAACGGCACCTTTGATACCAACCTCAACCCGCAGGGCTTTCCCAGCATGAGCGACTACGGCAACGCGCTCGTCAAGGTGGGGCGGACCTCGAACGGGCTCGCAGTCACCGATTACTGGACCATGTACAACTCCAACTCGGAGTCGGGCGTGGACTCGGACCTGGGCTCGGGCGGCCTGATGCTTCTGCCGGATCTTAAGGACGCGAGCGGAACCACCCGGCAACTGATCGTCGCGGCCGGCAAGGACCACAACATCTACGTGGCCGACCGCAACAACATGGGCCACTTCAACCCGAACAACAACAGCACCCTGTACCAGGAGCTGCCGGGCGCGCTGCCGGGCGGCAGCTGGTCGAGCCCCGCATACTTCAACGGCCGTGTGTACTACGGCTCTGTGGGGCAGAACCTGCGGTCGTTTTCAGTAAACCAGGCAAAGCTGGTGCAAACGCCCATCCAGACCACTGCGACCACCTTCGGTTATCCCGGTACAACGCCCAGCGTTTCCGCGTTCAACAACACGGACGGCATTGTGTGGGCGACGGAAAACAGCTCACCCGCCGTGCTGCATGCCTACGACGCGGCCGACCTGAGCAAGGAGCTCTATTCAAGCTCAGGCGCGAGCACCACGCTCGGCGCAGGAAACAAGTTCATCGCGCCGACCATCGCGAACGGCAAGGTGTACTTCGGGACGCAAAACAGCGTGGCGATTTTCGGCCTCACGCGGCAAACCCCCGCGCCGCTGCCGGATGGGGATTACTCACTCACCAATGGATCGAGCCACCTGCTGCTGGACGACCCAGGCGCGGGCAGCACGGTGGGCATTGCCCTGAACCAGTGGGGGGCAAACGGCACCAATGCCCAGATCTGGTTCTTCTCCTACAACGGCGCGGGCTATTACACAATCCAGAACTACGCGAGCAAGCTTTTCCTGGATGATGCGAACGGCGCGACCACGCCGGGCACATCGGCCACCCAGGGCCTGCCCACGCACAATGGAACCGAACTGTGGTCCATCACCGCGGTAAACGGCGGCTATGTGATCAAGAACAAAGCCACCGGTCTGCTGTTGGACGACAGCAACTTCAACCAGACCGAAGGGCAGCACGTCATTTTGTGGCCCGCCAATGGTGGTGTGAATCAAACCTGGGCGATCAAGTAATCGGACCGCCTCGCTCGAAAGGCCTGGGCTTATCGCCCAGGCCTTTTCCTTTTCAAACGACCCCAAGCGCGGTTAGCATCGGATGGCTTGTTTGCACCTCTTTTCAGGAGCCCCGTCGATGCGTCGTTCTGCCTTTGTTTTTTGCCTCGCTATCCCCTTTGCCGCTCATGCCCAGGCGCCGCACCCGCTGACGGCCGCCGCACAGCAGCGCGTCAACGACCTGGTCGGCAAGATGACGCTCGACGAGAAGCTTGCCTACATCGGCGGCACGGGATTTGCCGTGCGCGCCGTGCCCTCGCTGCACCTGCCCGCGCTTGAAATGTCGGACGGTCCCTATGGCGTGCGCTCAAACGCGGGCTTCCCGTCGACCACCTACGCCGCCGGCATCGGCCTGGCGGCGAGCTGGGATCGCGAGCTCGCTTCGCGCGTGGGCGCCGGCATCGGCCGCGATGCGCGTGCGCGCGGCGTCAACTACCAGCTGGGGCCGGGCGTGAATATCTATCGCTCGCCCCGCAACGGGCGCAACTTCGAGTACTTCGGCGAGGACCCGTTTCTTACCTCCAACATCGCGGTCGGCTACATCACGGGCATGCAGGGGCAAGGCGTCAGCGCGACCATCAAGCATTACATCGGCAACAACGCTGAGTATCTGCGGCACGATTCCGACTCGATCATCGGCCAGCGCGCGCTGCGGGAGATTTACCTTCCATCGTTTGAGGCCGCGGTCAAAAAGGCGCATGTGGGCGCGGTTATGGACTCCTACAACCTCATCAACGGCGAGCACGCAACGCAAAACAGCTTCCTCAATATCGAAGTGCTGCGGAAGGACTGGGGGTTCCCGTACACGCTTATGTCGGACTGGAGCGCGACTTACGATGGGGTCGCGGCGGCCAACGGCGGGCTCGACATCGAAATGCCCACGGGCAAGTTCATGAATGCGGCGACGCTCAAACCGGCTATTCAGTCAGGCAAGGTGTCGCAGGCGACGATCGACGAGAAGATCAAGCACATTCTCGCGACCGCGATGGCTTTCGGCTGGTTCGACCGCCCGCAGACCGACCCCAACATCTCGTATGTCGACGCGCAGAGCCGCCAAACCGCGCTCGATTCCGCGCGCGAGTCCGCCGTGCTGCTCAAGAACGAGGGCGGGCTGCTGCCGCTCAACAAGTCGCAGGTCAAGAGCATCCTGGTGGTCGGGCCTGACGCTTACCCCGGCGTGCCCGTGGGTGGGGGTAGCGCCGGCGTCAAGCCGTTCCACACCGTCAGCGCGCTCGAAGGCATTACGAACGCGATGCCCGGGGCGACCGTGTATTACGACCGCGGTGTGCCGGACCTGCCTGAGCTCGCGCGCTCCACCCCGTTCACTACTGAGGCCTCGGGCGGCAAGGCGGGCCTGACGCTCGAAACCTTCCACAACGACACGGTTTCCGGCGCGCCCGCGAATACCTCCACGGTCGCGCATATCGACACTGCGGGTGTCAGTTGGGAGTCGATCGGGGACGACCCCGAAATGATGCAAGCGATTTTCAACGGCGGCGCGAAGCATGTGTCGCGGCGGTTCACGGGCTACTACAACGCCCCGCAGGCAGGCCGGTACATCCTGGTGCTTGAAGGCTCGGGCGAGAACTCCGGCAATCGCGTCTCCGTGGATGGCAAGCAGGTCATTGAAGACTGGGACCTGGTGCGGGCATTTCAGCCCTGGGTGGCGGTCCAGCTCACCGCCGGCGCGCACAAGGTGGTCGTCGAAGACAAGCAGAACAGCCCTATCGGCGGGAAAATCCGGTTCGCGATTGTGCCTGAGAATCAGGTGGTCAACAGCCGTGCGAAGGAGCTCGCCGCGAAGGCCGACGTGGTTGTGGTCGAGGCCGGGTTCCAGGGCGATAGCGAAAGCGAGGGCGGCGACCGCACCTTCGCGCTCCCTTACGGGCAGGACCAACTCATCCAGGTCATGGCCGCAGCGAACAAGAAGACGATCGTGGCTGTGACTTCCGGCGGCAACGTGGACTCAACCGCGTGGCTCGACCAGGTGCCGGTGTGGCTGGAAACCTGGTACGCCGGGCAGGACGGGGGCCGCGCGCTGGCTGAGATTCTGACCGGCGAGGTGAACCCCTCCGGCCACCTGCCTGCGACTTTTGAGCGTCGCGCCGAAGACAACCCGACTTACAACAACTATTATCCGAAGCCCGGCACGAATAAAGTCGAGTACAAGGAGGGTATCTTCGTCGGGTATCGCGGTTATGAGCACGATCACGTCAAGCCGCTGTTCCCGTTTGGCTACGGGCTGTCCTACACCACCTTTAAGTTCGAAAACCTTCAGGTGTCACCTAAGTCCGCCGGCGCGAACCCTGACGTTACCGTCACCTTCGATGTAACCAACACAGGCAGCCGCAAGGGGGCCGAGATCGCGCAAGTATACGTCTCGGACGACCACGCAACTCATCCCGAGCCGGAGCGCCAGCTGAAGGGCTTCGATCGCGTGGAGCTCGCGCCCGGCGAAACCAAACACGTGTCTGTCCCGCTCGACGCCCGCTCCTTCGCCTGGTACGACGAAGGCGCGAAAAAGTGGACCATCGAGCCGGGCCGGTTCACGGTGCACGTCGGCGACTCGGTCGCGGCGACCCCGCTGGAGGGCACGGTGGAGCTGACAAGCGCGGCGGCCAACTCGCGGTTCTGAGCGTGGACAGAGAATGATATGAACAGTATGGATTTCCACTACACGCTGCTGGAGAACGGGTTGGATTTTGTACGCTCGTCGCTGGAGCACCTTACTGCCGCATCCGCAACAGGCGCTCTAGAGATTGGAGGCCAGAAGCGGCATTTAAAGTATGCGCTCACACATTTGTGTTCTGGCGTGGAGCTGGTATTCAAGGAACGCATTCGTTTGTATGACTGGCAACTTCTATTTCGGTACCCGGAAAAAGCTACAGTGGAGGCCTACCTTTCGGGCGACTTCGAAAGTATTACCTTCAAGAACGCACAAGATCAACTCGAGAAGGAATGCCGCGTCCGCTTCACTGACGAAGAGAAAAAGAGACTGCTGGATTTTCGTAAGCATCGCAATAGGGTCGAGCATTTCGATGTTGCTTGTAATACTTTGGCAATGCAGTCACGTATCACACAAATGATCAATTATCTCGTGAGCTTTGTAGCCTGGAATTTCCAGGCCGATGAGCTCGAAAAAAAGAGCAGGAAATGCTAAAGGAAATCCGAGTGGAGCTGGGCAGATGCACCGCAGTAGTGCAGCAACGGTTACGGCTTATTGAGTCTGATCTCAAAAGCTTGCAGTGGATTGTTCAATGTCCTGTATGCCTTCAATTAGCGATGAATGCTGATGGCGAAACGGTAAATTGCTTTTTCTGCTATTACTCTCCTGAACTTTTAAAGGCCGCAGAAGAATATGTAATGAACGTGCTTGGGTATCCGGGTAGATTCAGTGTCGAAAAGGGCGGTGGCCAGTGGCCTGTTCGCACCTGCCCTGAGTGCGGTTGCGACACTTTGATTGCCCCGATCCGGGGTGAAGCTCACAACTTCTATTGCTTTACCTGCGGTGCTGATTATGGACTGAACGAACTAGAACCGTGTCACAACTGTGGAGAATTCTATCCTCATGACGGCCACACCGAATTTTACAGCTATCTAGGTTGTTCCATGCGGGAGTAGAGAAAACGCATTAGATACTGATGCAATCTCTTGTCTAGCTCGAAACCTTAAATGTCAAGCAGCACTACCGGATCGCCCTCGGCAATCATGCCCGCCACGGTCGCGACCCCGTACACGCCCGCGCGGCTCTCATGCGCGCGCGCGACCAGCTTCATCAGCTCGGGGCAGGTTTCGCCGGTGGCGGGGTCGATCGTGATGATGCGGCAGCGCGGGTCGCGCTCCTTGATCGTGATCTCCGCGCGCTCGCCAATACGCAAGGTGCGGCCCACGAAGACGTCCTCGCCAAAGCCGGGGAGCACGGGTAGGTCAAGCAGGATGTTCTCGCGGAAGCGCTCGGGCTCGACAGGGAAGCCCACGTCCCTGTCGAGCTGCCGCAGAGTCTGGAGGGACATCAGCGCGATGGGGCGGCAGTCCATGAAAGGGCGTTCGTCGCGCGCGAGCCACATGGGGTTTTGCTTTTCGACATGCGCTTGCAGCGCCGCGATCACCGCAGGGTCGTCGGCCCGGAATCGCGCGCCGTCCCGCGTGGTCACCTCAGCCGTCAAGGGTTCGACCGGCGAATCTGTCTCGGGCGGCAGGAGGAAGCGCGCCGAGCAGCGCAGCAGGGCATTGCGCTCCTCGCCCGAAACCATCGGCTTACCCGCGGCCGCGCCTTCGCTCCGAAAGGCAAGACGCCGGTCGCCGCGCAGCCCCAGCGGTCCCGCATACACCGACGTTACCTGTTCGCCGCCCATGCTCTTGATGGGGTAGCGCCAAAGGCTCGCGACTGTGCCGACTTGCTCCACGCGTCCCAGAATACCCGCTGAACGCAAAACGGCCCACCCTTGCGTGAGTGGGCCGTACTTGTGTGCAGATTAAAGACGCGCCGGGTTCGCCCCCTCGGTTTCAAGCCCCAGCTCGGCAAATGCCGCCTGCGCCTTGGCTTTATCAAACGCACCATCCCGCGCGAGCTTTGACAAGGTCGCTGCCACAATCGACTCTGCGTTGACCTCGAAGTGACGCCGCAGATGCTCGCGATTGTCCGAACGCCCAAAGCCGTCCGTCCCCAGCGTCACCAGGCGCGACCCGAGCCACGGCGCAAGCTGGTCGGGCAGGGTCTTCATGTAGTCGCTTGCCGCGATGAGCGGGCCTTTTGCGTCGCCCAGAGCCAGGAGCACATAGGGCTGCTTCTCAGCTTCCGCCGGGTGCAGCCGGTTCCAGCGCTCGCAGTCCAGCGCATCGCGCCGCAGCTCGTTCCAACTGGTCACGCTCCACACATCCGCCGCCACTCCGTACCGCTCAGCCAGGATCTCCTGCGCGCGCAGTGCCTCATTGACGATTGGGCCCGAGGCAAGCAGCTGCGCCGGTTTCGCTTTCTTGGCGGGCGCGGGAGCCGTCCGGAGGCAGTACAGGCCGCGCACGATGCCCTCACGCGAGCCTTCCGGCATCGCAGGCATCGCGTAGTCCTCGTTGTACATGGTGATGTAGTAAAAGCAGTCCTCCCGCTCGGCATACATGCGCCGCATGCCATCCTGGAGGATCACCGCAAGCTCATACACATATGCCGGGTCGTAGCTCAGGCAGGTGGGCACGGTCGAGGCCAGCAGGTGCGAGTGCCCGTCCTGGTGCTGCAAACCCTCGCCCAGCATGGTGGTGCGGCCCGCGGTTCCGCCCATCAGGAAGCCCTTGCCGCGCGAGTCGGCAAACGCCCAAATCATGTCGCCCACGCGCTGGAACCCGAACATGGAGTAGTACATGTAGAAGGGGATCGCCGGCAGCCGGTAGTTGGCATACGCGGTGCCCGCCGCGGTAAAGCTCGCCATGGAGCCTGCTTCGGTAATGCCCTCCTCCAGAATCTGCCCGTCCTGCTCCTCGCGGTAGTACAGCATTACATCCGCATCATGCGGCTTGTATTTCTGCCCTTCGCTCGCGTAAATGCCGACTTGGCGCACAGCAGACTCAAGCCCGAATGTGCGGCCCTCGTCCGGGACGATCGGCACCACAAGCTTGCCGATCGTCGGGTTCTTCATCAGCGCCCGCAGGATCGATACAAATCCCATGGTGGTCGAAACCTCGCGGCCTTTCGAGCCCGCAGTCCACTCCGCGAAGAACTCCAGCGGCGGTGCCTCGAACTGCATCGGGGGCACGGTGCGCGCGGGCAGATACCCGCCCAGCGCTTCGCGCCGCCCCTGCAGGTATCGGATCTCCGGCGCATCGTCCGCAGGCTTCCACGGCTTCGCGTCGCGGGCCTGCTCCTCACTCAGGGGCAGGTCGAACTGCTTCACAAACGCGGTCAGCGCGTCGTCGGTCAGCTTTTTCTCCTGGTGCGAAGCATTGCGCGCCTGCGTCCCGGCAAACCCGTAGCCCTTCACCGTCTTCGCAAGGATCACGGTCGGGCCGCCCGAGTGCTCCACCGCTCGCTTATACGCGTTGTAGATCTTCGCCGGGTCGTGCCCGCCCCGGTGCAGCGCCGCGAGCTGCTCGTCCGTGTAGTCGGATACCAAATCCAGGAGCTCGGGATACTTGCCGAAGAACTCCTTACGCAGGTATGCGCCTCCCTTAGCCTTGTAGGCCTGGAAGTCTCCGTCCACGCACTCTTCCATGCGCTGCAGCAGCAGGCCTGTGTGGTCGCGCTCAAACAGCTTGTCCCAGTCCGAGCCCCACACCACCTTGATCACATTCCAGTTCGCGCCGCGGAACACGCCCTCCAGCTCGTCGATGACCCGCATATTGCCGCGGACTGGACCGTCGAGCCGCTGGAGATTGCAGTTGACGACGAAAATCAGGTTGTCCAGCTTTTCGCGCGAAGCCATCGTGAGCGCGCCGAGCGTGTCCACCTCGTCCGTTTCGCCGTCGCCCACAAACGCCCACACCTTGCGTGGTGTTTTCCCAATCAAAGACCGGTTTTCCAGGTAGCGCATAAACCGCGCCTGGTAGATTGCGTTCAGCGGTCCAATGCCCATGGAAACTGTTGGGAAGCGCCAGAAGTCCGGCATCAACCAGGGGTGCGGGTAGCTCGACAACCCCGGCTTGCCGCGCAGCTCGTGGCGGAAGTGGAGCAGCCGCTCCTCGTCGAACCGGCCTTCAAGGTACGCCCGCGCGTACACCCCCGGCGAGGCGTGACCCTGAAAGTAGATGAAGTCGCCCGGTTGGTCGCCGTACTTGGCATGAAAGAAGTGGTTGAATCCCACCTCCAGCAGCGTCGCCAGCGACGAGTACGTCGCGATATGCCCGCCGATGCCCGCGTCCTTCTTATTTTGCCCGTGCACCATCGCCATCGCGTTCCAGCGGAGGAGCGACTCGACGCGCCGTTCCAGATCGCGGTCGCCCGGGTAGGGCTCTTCCTCATGCTTGGGGATGGTGTTTTTGTAGGGCGTCACGAGCTCGCCCGGAGTCGCGATCCCTGCCTCGCCCGCGCGCTTGCCGAGCGCTTTCATCAGCTCAGCGCCGTGCTCGGCGCCTTCCTGAACGATGACTTCATCGAACGCCTCAAGCCACTCGGCGATCTCGGTTTGGAACTCCGCCGCCTGGGCGGGAACGGCAACTTTGGTGGCCATGCTTTCCCACTTCCTCGCGCGCTGGAAGTCAACCGCAAACGGCCCCGGCGCGCGCCATCGAGCGGGGCCCGGCTTCAGAACAGATCTAACGTGTCCCGCGGCTCCGGCGAGCGGATGCCGTGGTCGCCTTCGCGCCGGATGTCGCTGAAACTGCCTGGTCCAGGTACGAGAACAGCATCTGCGGATCGGTGATTTGCACGAAAGGGTAGCCGGGGTCATGCGAATGCGCCGTAACGACGAAGATGGTAGGCGTCCGGTTCACTCCCAAACGCCGCCCCAGATCCTTGTCCGCCTGTACCTCAGCCGCAAGCTTCCCTTGGGGGTCGATCACAAAGGGCATCTGCACGCCATGCTGTTGCGCAAACTTTTGCGTCGCCTGATTCAGGTCGTCTTTTGTGGCGATTTGCTGCTGTTCCGCGAAGATCGCATCACGGTACTGCTCGCCCAGCTTGGGTGATTTTTCATCGAACCAGCGCGCGTTGACCGCCGCCTCCGGGCTCCAAACGTGGCCGGGGATCAGGAAATCATGGCGCTCGATCGGCACGTGGTACTTTTCCATGGCGCTGACGATCGCGGGATTCGCGGCGGCGCAGGCCGGGCATTCCATATCGGAAAACTCGACGATGGCTACATTCGCGCCCGGCGGCGGCTTCAGGGCCGGCGAGTCGACCATGGAAGCGGGCACCTGGGGTGCCTGAGAAAACTGCGCGTGCGCCATGGGCGAGGCCAGAAGGATGGCGAGGACCCCGGCTCCGGAAAAAAGGCTGCGGTAGAACATCATGCGAACGCTCCTGCCCCCTTCCGGAAACCGCCCGGCGCGGGGCTGTAAACTCAAAACCATGCGGCGGCCACGAGCTGCCATGGAGACGCTATGCGCATCCTGCTTGCCCTGCTTGCGGCCTTAGGCATCATCGTATCTTCGCTCGCGCTGCGGGTCCACTATTCCACCGACGTGCAGCCTTGCGACATCAATGCCCACTGGGACTGCGGGATCGTGAACCACAGCCGGTTCGCGGTCTTCCATGGGGTTCCTGTAGCCGCCATCGGCATCGCCGGGTATGCGCTGCTGTTGGTGCTTGCCGTGTTTGGACTGCGAAAGCTGCTGCTGGTGAGCGCCGCCGTAGGGCTCGGGTATGCGCTCTACCTTACGCACATCGAGCGCGACCTGCTGGAGGTGTGGTGCCTGTACTGCGTGTGCTCGCAGGGAATCATCGCGTTGCTGACGCTGCTCGCGGCCGGGTGGGTCGCTCTGGGGCGCAGGCGCGGGGCGGGCCGGGTGGGAGAACGGCTAAATGCCTGAACCCGCCCGGGCACCATGGCGGATGTGGGCGATTGTGACGACTCGGCTCGCTAGATCGACCCGGTAAATCACGCGGTACACATGCGGGTATGAGCCGTACAGGATTTGCCGGTACCGGGGCCTGCCGGGCAACGACTTGCCCCGCTCAGGAAACCGCCGCAGGCTCCCGATGTCTGCTTTAAAGCCTTTGAACCACTCTCGCGCCCGCCGGGACGACTCGGCCCGGATGTAGCTGGAAATTCTATCTAGATAATTTGCCGCCCTGATCGAAAACTTCACTTGAAAATCCATATTTCAACCCGATCTCCCGAAAAACCTCCTCCGCCGGTTTGGTCCGCCCCATGCGGATATCCTCCTCCGCTTCGGCAAGCGCTTCATCCAAGCCCTCATCGTCGAACTCCATGGAGGCCGCGGCCATGCTCTGGAGCCTTTCATACTGCTCGGCGTCCATGACCACCAACTCCACCTTGCCGTCCACGGTAAGTCCAACCGGGCGATGAGATTCCTTCAACTGCCGCAGCACCGACTCGGCGTGCAGATCGAACCCAGCAAGCGGCTGCACATCTTCAATCGTTTCCGGCATAGAACCCTCCTTTCACACTTTAAAGCTTGAACAACTCCCGCAGCCGCCGCGTTTGCATCCGGCTTACCGGGATTTCCGTCCCCTTCTTGTCATCCATCCGCAGCTGGTAGCTCGACTTGAACCACGGCACCACCTCGCGTATGTGGTTCAGGTTGACCACATACGACCGGTGCGCCCGCCAAAAGATCGCGGGGTCCAGCAGGTCAAGCAGTTCTTCCAAAGTCCGGCACTTGGACTGCCCTTCAAGCGTCGAGGTGACGACCGTCACTGTGCCGTCCTCGACCGAAGCGAAGCAGATGTCTTTTTGATCGACGAGCAGAAGCCGCGAACCGGATTGAAGCACGATCTTGCCGGCCGCCGGGGGCTTGGGCGCGCCGGCTTGTTCGATGAGCCGCAGCAGCGCGGCCAGCCGCCCTTCCGCTTCGTCCGGGAGCGCTTTGCGGCTAATGGGGGAAGTCCCGCCCCGCGCTTCCAGTTTTCCCCGAGCGCGCTCAATGGCCTGCACCACACGCGCGCGATCAAAGGGCTTCAGCAGGTAGTCGATCGCATTGACGTCGAAAGCGCGCACCGCGTACTGGTCGAACGCCGTCGCGAACACGATCTGCGGGAGCGCATCGGCGCCCTCCGTTTCGAGCAGCTTGCGCAGCACTGCAAAGCCGTCGAGGCCCGGCATTTGCACGTCCAGAAAGACCACATCGGGCCGGTGCGCGCGGATCAGCTCCACCGCTTCGACCCCGTTTGTTCCCAGCGCCAGCACCTGGACGTCGCGCTCCCCTTCAATCAGGAACTCGAGCTCTTCGCGGGCCAGCTGCTCGTCGTCGATGATCAAAGCGGTCATGGGCAGGCCGAGTATACGCCCAACTCGGTGCTTTAACGCTCCTCGCGGAAGGCGTACAAGCGTTCGGACGCTTCTTCCCCGGCACGGTCCTGCCCGCACTTTGCGCAAAACCGGTCGGCGAGGCCCATGGCGCTGTAGCAGCGCGTGCAGCTGGCGGTGAGCTGGTACGCGCATTGGGGGCAGAAGTGATCCTCGGCCTGTATCCGGCTTCCGCAGGCCGGGCACAGCGAAACCAAGGGAAGACGCAGCAGAAAGTACAGCACCGCGCCGATGCCGCTCGGCAGCACCAGGCAGACCACGATCCAAAGCCGGGCCCGCATCCCGCGGCGCTCCGTGTCGCGGGAAATATAGCCCACCATGAGCATGTACAGGGCGGCCAGCGCGCTCCAGGAAAGGTCGAAATATAGCCGGAGACCCAAGGGCGGCGGGGGGTGGTGCCGGTGCGCCGGAACCACGATCCAGAACACATACAGCACAGCGGCAAAGGCCGCGACGGCGGCGGCGATCGACCAGCGCGGCAGCAGGCGCAGCTCCGAGCTGAACGAAGGCTCCGCGCCGGCAAAGCCGAGCCGGTTCTCACTGCGGAAGGAGTGAGCCATGCGCTACCGCCTGCCGTTCCGCGGGCGCTCCGGCGAGCGCCCGCCGCCTGAAACATCACCTGAGATCAGAAAAAGGGCCGCGGCGACGGCCGCCGACAAAGCCGCTCCAAGGGCGATCATCATACCTGGCAGATCCAGGAGGTTTTCGCCTCCAAGCACGGCGTCCATGCCGGCCCAAAGCGCCGGGGCCAGCGCCAGGGCCAAAGCGCCGGTGAGCAGCAAAGCCACCCAAACATTGCGGCGCTCGTGTTCGCGGTCCGCGCGCTGCTTGGCCACGGCGTTGAAAACCGCGCGGCGGGTTTTCAAGGCCACACGGCGATCCCCGGCCGCATCGGTGCCGACCAGGGTTGCCAGCACGCGCGGATCCGGGTTTCCGGCAGGGGGCGGCACAAGCGTTTGTTTTGAGGCTTGGTCGTTCATACGTGCTTTTCTTCCCCCGGCCGCGAGGTGGCCTCCACCACGCGGGGGCGCAGGGCGGCTAAGCCACGGTACAGCCGGGACTTGACGGTCGACAAGGGCGCGCCCGTGACGGCGGCGATCTCTTCGAGCGCCAGCTCCTCATGGAAGCGCAAAACCAGGACTTCGCGGTGCAAGGGTTCGAGGGTAAGCAGTGCCGCGGCGACCAGCTCGCTGTTTTGCCGCGAAAGGCAGTTGTCGAAGGGGGTCGGGTCCGCGCTTGCGATCTCGAAGACGCGGTCGTCTTCGCCGTTGTCGCTCAGCTCCTCCAGGCTCGCCATGGTGCGGCGGCGGCGCACATCGATCAGGAGGTTGCGCGCGATGGTAAAAAGCCACGTGTCGAACCGGGCATTCCCGTTGTACTGGCCGCCGCGCAGCAGCACCCGCATCCAGGTTTCCTGGAACAGGTCTTCGGCGAGCTCGCGATTGCCGGTGAGATACAGCAGATAGCGCAGAAGGCGGTGCTGGTACTCGACGATGAGCTGGTCGAGCAGAGCCGGGTCGCCGGCCTTGAGCCGTTCGGCGATGGCCGCGTTGCTGCTCGTTGCCCCGAGGGTGTGCGCCAGGCTGCCCATGTACCGAGTCTAGACGCCGAGGTCGCCCGAAAAGACGCGGGCGCGGCCCGGTAAGCTTGGGAGATGGAGATTTTGTACGGGCTACACCCAGTGGAGGAAGCCCTGCTCGCGGGCTCGCGGCGGTTTGACCATGTGTGCCTGCTCCGCGACCGCACGGATGCGAAGCTCGAACGGTTGGCGGCCCTGTGCCGGGAGCGGGGCGTCCGGGTGCGCCTGGAAGGCCGGGAGCACTTGAACGAGCTCGCGGACACGACCGCGCACCAGGGGGTGGTGGCGCTGGTGCGGCCGCGCGCGCTCGCGGAGCTTGAAGACCTGCTCGCCCCGCGCGCGACGCCCGCGCTGCTGCTCGCGCTTGACGGCGTGGAAGACCCGCAAAACCTGGGCGCGCTGCTCAGGACCGCCGACGGCGCAGGGGTCCACGGCGTCCTTGCGACCGAGCGCCGCGCCGCGCCCTTGAGCGCGGTGGCCGCCAAGGCGGCGGCGGGCGCGGCGGAGCACGTCCCCATGGCGCGGGTGGTCAACATGACGCGGGCGCTTGAACAGATCAAAGCCGCGGGCGTGTGGGTTCTGGGCCTGGACGAGCGCGGCGCGACCGACTACGACCGCTACGACTACACGGAGCCGTGCGCGCTGGTTTTGGGGCGCGAAGGAGCGGGGCTCCATGACCTGGTGAAGCGCACCTGCGATCACCTTTTGCGGATACCCATGGCGGGGGCCATTGCGTCTCTCAATGTATCGGTTGCAGGCGCGGTGGTGCTGTTTGAGGCCGCCCGGCAGCGCCGTGCTGCGGCTGCGCCTGAAGCAGCCCCGCCGGCAAAACCGAAAAAGCAAAAAGGCCTGGGTTCGTTCTGAAGCTTTCTTTCTTTCTCCTTGTGTGCGCGGCTTCTATGCTGCCGCCGGTCCTGCCCGCGCAGCAGGGCGGCGGGAACTCCCACGGAACGGTCGTATTTTCCCGCTCCGGCGACGTGCCCGCGCCTCCATCCGCCGCGCAGGCGTCCTCGCCGGAGCTGCGCGCGCCAATCACGGATGCGATGCGAGCCGCGCCTGCGTTCACCGCGTACGACCTCACCGTGCACCTCCAGCCCACCACCGCAGGGTTGGAGGCCGAGGCGCGCCTCACTGTGCGCAACGGCGGCGCGGCCCCGCTGCGAATCCTGCCGCTCCAGCTCAGCTCCTCGCTCCACTTCGAGCAGGTGCGAAGCGAGGGCAAGGCGCTCCCGTTTGCCGCGCACCCGGTGGAGAGCGACGCCGACCACACCGGGACGCTGACCGAAGCCGCCGTTCTGCTCCCGGCCCCGCTCCCGCCCGGCTGCACTGTGGTGCTTACGGTCGATTACGCGGGCACGGTCGTGGCTTCGAGCGGCCGCCTGGACCGGGCCGGAGCTTCGGCCGCGCTTGCCCGCGAAACCGACTGGGACCAGATCGGCGAAAGCTTCACGGCGCTCCGCGGCTTCGGCAACACGGTCTGGTACCCGGTCGCCTCTGTCCCGGTGCTGCTGGGCGACGGCGTGAGCCTCCAGCGCGAGGTGGAACGGCAAAAGGCGCGCAACAGCGGCGCGACCGTCGCGATGGCGGTCACGGTCGAGTTCACGGGCGACGCGCCCGGCGTCGTCGCGCTGGACGGGCGTACGATACCCGCCTCTGCGCCTGCATCGCTGCCCACGGCGGCGTTTCCCGGCGTGTTCCGGGTGGCGCTGCCGGCCACGAAGCTGGGTTTTCGGGTGCCCTCGCTCCTGCTGGCGACGCGGACGGAAGCCGCGAAAACACCGTTGCTGGACATCGAGGCGCTCCCAGCCCACGCCGGCGAGGAGCAAAGCTATACCAATGCGGCCCGGCTGCTGGAACCGTTGTTCAGTGAGTGGTTTGGCAGCCCGCCCGCCGCGCCTCTTACCCTGGCAGACCTGCCCCTGGAAAACGCCCTGCCGTTCGACGATGGCGACGTCTTGCTCCTGAGCCTCCGCGCCGGGGAGCCGCAGGAGCTGGCCAACGCGCTTGTGGAGCCGCTGACGCATGTGTATTTCCATTCGGAGCGGCCATGGCTGCGCGAGGGCGTCGCCGGCCTGATGGCCTTTCTGTGGGCCGAGCGGACGGACGGCCGCGACAAAGCGCTGGAGCAGCTCGCAGAGGGCCGAGCGGCGCTGGCCCTGGCCGAGCCCGCGACCCCCGGCGCGGGCTCGGGGCAGCCGCTTGCCGGACCGCCTGGAAGTGAGGCGCTCGATCCGGTGTACCTGCGTACTAAGGCGACCTATGTGCTCGCCATGCTGCGCACCCTGGCGGGTGACGACGCCCTGCGCGCTGCGCTGCGCGCGTACGACCCGGCGCAAGACACCACGCCGGATTACTTCGAAAAGCTCCTGCAATCAAAGGTGGCCCGCGTTGAAACGGGCGACCTCCACCGATTTTTTCAAAACTGGGTTTACGGCGACCCCGGCCTGCCGGACCTCGCGATCACCAACGTGTTTCCAAGCCGGACGGGCGCGGGCGACCAATGGTTGGTGGCTGTGGAGGTGAGCAACACGGGCTATGCCGCGGCGGATGTGCCGCTCACCGTTCGTTCGGCGGGTACAGCCGTGACCGTGCAGCTTCCCGTGCCCGCGCGCGGCAGCATCGCGCGCCGCGTGCTGCTGCAGGGCGAGCCCACGGAGGTCGATCTGAACGACGGAAGCGTGCCGGAGGTGGAAGCCGGCGCGCACCGGCGGCTCATTCAGGAGGCGGCTGCACCTGCGGGTGGGCCAAGGTTCCCGTGATCGCGGTGGGTTGCGCGCCGGGCTCGGGCAGGAGCTGGAGATTCAGGGAGCGATCCCACCCGATCGTGCCCGTAACGGTGGCGGGTGTTCCGGAAAAAGCGCTGCGATCGATCTGGAGACCGGTCCCGGCGATCGTGCCGGTTCCGTCCCAGCTCGCGAAGCGGAACACCGGAGGCGCGGGCGCGCCGTGCAGCCACGAAGCTTGAAGTGTTCCCTTCGTGCTCGCGAGCAGTTCCTCCGCCGTCCCGCCATGCATGCGGAGAACAAAGTCGCCGCCCAGGGTTCCGGCGCTCCAGTTTTCGTTCCAAAGCGCTGCGGCCTCTTCCGCGCTGATGCCCTCGAAAGAGCCCCGGAGCCGGTACGCCGGCGTGCCGCCCGCGAGGGAAAGCGTTCCCCCGAGGTGCAGCGTGCCGCCCAGCGCCCGCCCATCCAGGCTCTTGAACTCGATCGCGGAGCCCGCGCCTTCGCCGCTCACAAGCACCGCGGACGCATCCTGCACCGGGAGTTTGCCCAGCATGAGTTCCCCCGTGTGCACGGTTCCGGCAAAGGCCGGGAGGCGCATCCGGCTCGCGTTAAAGCGGCTCAGCAGCTCCTGGAGCAGTTCAGGGCGGCCGCCGGTCAGGGCGGCCTGCAGGGCCCCTGCATTGAGCGTTGGGGTGCTCAAGGCGATCTGCGCCGTGCACTGGACCTGCCCTTCGCAGTCCAAAGGCGCTTCCACGCTTCCTTCCAGGTGTATGGGATGCTCCGGTGGGCCGGCGTTTGCTGACGCAAGATTCCAGCGCACAAGCCCCGGCGAAAGCGCCGCGCGGGCTTGCATGAGATCGACCGGGAAGGGCAGCCACGTAGCCTGCCAGCGGATGTTGCTGAGGCGTGCGGTCCCGCTGACAGTGCGTTCCGGCCCGAGCCATGTGCCGGAGCGGGTGAGGGCGAGCAAAACCTGCGCGGGGCCTCCTGCGGGAGCGGGCATGGGGGAAAAGTGCCCGAGCCCGGGAAGCTGGAAGGCTGCGGCCGCTGCTTGGAGGTTCGGGAGGGCTCCCGCGCCATTCGCTTCCAGGCTCCATGCCGTGGGCGAGAGCTGGGCGGAAACCGTGAGCGGCTGCGCCGGAACGCGGAGGTCGAGCGGATTGGCCGTAAGCGAGAAAGCGTCTTGCGAGGAGGGGGCGACTTCCAGGCCGGCCAGCACGAGCGGCGCGCCGTCAAGCCCTGCGCCGGCGATGCTAAGCCGGGGCATTCTCGCCTCCCCGCTCCATCGGTGCTCCACGGGGACATAGGTGTAACCGCCCGAAAGCTCGCCCGAGAACAGCCCCGGAGCGGGCGCGTCCTGGCGCAGGAGCCCCACCGCGGATGCGAGCACGTCCGCCGGCACCCGGTCGACCGCAAGCTGCAATACCCGCTGCCCTTGTGGTGCAGCTGTGGAGCCGGTAAGCAGCAGTCCGCCTGCGCCCAGCGGCCAGCGGCAGCGGAAGGCGTCGGCTGCCGGAGTGGCGCGGCTGTAAAGCCCCCGGCAGGTTGCGTCCACGGTAAAGGCCCGCTCCGGGGTAAACTCCTGCCGGTGGAGATTCGCGATCACGAAATGTGTGCGGATGCCGAGGTGGTCGATCTCGCCCGCGAGCCGCGCGGTCGCGTCGATGTCGCCGCGCCAGCCCGCGTCGCTGCCCAGGAGAATGCGCTCCAGCTGGCCCAGGGACGCATGCGTCCACGCGGCATCGAGCTTCAGCGGCATGGTACCTAAAGCCGAAGCGCGATGGATGTCGCCCTCAACCCGCAGCAGGCCCGTGTCGTTCGCGAACAAGTCTAGGTCGGTGCGGACAGGCTGCCCTTCGAGCTTGATGTGCCACATCTCAGGACTCGCGAGGGACATGGAAAAATCCGCATCCAGGAGCGAGTAGGGCAGCTTTTCCGCCCCGCGCTTCAGGTTGATGCGCGTCCCCGTCGCCTCGATATACGGGAAGCGCGGCGCGGGGCCTGGGTGCGCTTGCGCGGTGGGCGCGTTGCTCACATGCGAGGCTTGAAGCAGGACGGAAGAAATGTTCCAGCGTCCGTCCGGGTCGCGCACCAGGTTTACGCTCGCGTCGGTAAGCTCCACGCGGGCCAGCTCAAAGCGGCCGCGCCACAAGGAGGAAAGCCGGGGCTCGGCGATGACCTCGGGCGCGCGCAGCGCCGGCTCCGCGCCGAAGCCGGGGGCCTCACCGACCGCGAAGTTTTCGAGCTTAAACGCGGGCCAGGGAAGCAGGCGCAGCGAAACGGAGTCCATGCTGACCGGCCGCTGAATCGACCGGCTGATGGCGCCCGCGATGCGCCGCTGGTAGCGCCCTAGATTGAAAAGTGGAGGCAGGATCGCCAGCAGGAGCAGCACGGCGGAAACCGCGAGCCAAAGCCGCCGCCGGCGTTGGGCGGAAAAAACCGGCACGCTAGCGGACCACGTGGAAGGTGCGTCTCCAGCGGGTTTGATCGAAGAAATGGAGCACGATATGGCCGAACCACCCGGCCTGGTCGGCGGCGCTGGTCTTGTTTATCTGGTCCTCGCTCGTCTCAAAGGACCAGTACACAAACAAGGGTCGTCCCACGATGTTGGCGCGCGGCACAAAACCCCAGTAGCGCGAATCAAGCGAGTTGGGCCGGTTGTCGCCCATGCAGAAGTAGTCGCCCGCGGGCACCACCAGGTCTTCGCCCTGAATGTGCGTGGGCAGCTCCGCCGCCCAGGTCGCGGTTACGTCGTAGCCTTCAGCCGGCGGCACGGCAGGGAAATCGTCGCGGTACGGCATGTATGACTGGTCGTTGATCTTCGCGGTTTGCGGTTCGCTTTGCGGCTTGCCGTTGAGAAATACGACCCCGTTGCGCAGATGGATGTGATCGCCCGGGATACCGATGACGCGCTTGACCAGGAACAGGTCCGGCTCGCCCGGCTTATAAAATACGACGATGTCGCCCCGGCGGACATTGCGGTAGTGCACAAAAGGGGCCCAGGAGGTCCGGGGCGCGAGCGCAATGCGGTCGACAAGCACGTGATCCCCGACCAGCAGCGTTTTCAACATGGAGCCGGAGGGAATCACGAAGTTTTGGAACACAAACGTGAGAATAAACAGCCCAAACACCAGGACGCCGCAGATGGAGGCGATGAACTCGAGCGGGGTTTCTTCGGACGCGGCGCTTTTGGGGGGTGTTTGTTGTTCTTCGTCGACCGTGGTGCTCATAACGCGGGAATGCCTCGGGTTAGCGCACGATGCGGAACATGCGGTCCCAGCGCGCAAAATCGACGACACCGTTGACGGGGTCGTTTTCGTGTCCGAGTGTATCATCCGGCAGCGTGGGCACATCCGTCGCCGAAGGCTCGCGAAGGGAGAAATAAATCAAGAACGGCCGCCCCAGAATCGCGGCCCGGGGCACAAATCCCCAGTAGCGGGAGTCGCGGCTGTGGTTGCGGTTGTCGCCCATCACGAAGTACTCGCCCGGAGGCACTACGAGATCGCCGCCGCGGGTGTGGGCGCGCAGGCTTTCCCACCAGCGCATATCCACGCCGGGGTCGGTGTAGGCCCCCGCCGGAAAATTGTCGCGGAAGTTGTCGCGGTAGGCCGGCTCGTACACGGCGTACGGCTCGCGGAGGGCAACACCGTTGCGGTAGACGACGCCCCCGGCCAGGTGGAGGCGGTCGCCGGGAATGCCGATGATGCGCTTGACGACGTAGTCGTCCGGGTCGAGCGGGAAGCGAAATACCACCACATCCTCGCGCCGCGGCTCGCGGTAGGGGAGCAGCTTTGCAAAGATGCCAGGCGGCGCGTACAGCACTTTGTTCACGAGCAGAAAGTCGCCCACCAGCAGCGTCCGCTCCATGGACTCCGAAGGGATGCGGAACGGCTGCGCGACAAAGGTGAGGATAAACAGCGCGACCACAACCATTGAAGACAGGGAACGGACCGTGTCGGCCGCCGTGGGCAGCAGCGCGGGCCTTCCCACCGGGGCAGCGAAAGGAGGCGCGGGCCGCGGGACGGTGGGGCTGGGGCTGGTCACGGGAGCTCCTCCGCACCGTTTTCTGAGGATCCATCGGCGCTCGCAAGCAGCAGTTCGAGCTTGTGAAGGGCGCGCTTCGCGGCTTCCTGCTCGGCTTTCTTTTTTGTGCTGCCGGTGCCGCGCGCAAGCGCCCGCACACCGTCCTCGCTAGACACACCGGCGCGCACCTCCACCAGGAAGCGCTTGCGATGGTCGGGACCGGTTTCCGCTTGCACGCTGTACTCGGGCTGAACGCTGCCGCGCGCCTGCAAGAGTTCCTGGAGCGCGGACTTGTAATCCCCAATCGCGTGGTGGGCTTTGAGTTCCGAGTGCAGCCGCGCGGCCTCGGGCTCCACGATCTCGCGCTCCACAAACGCGCGCGCTGCTTCGATGCCGCCGTCGAGGTAGAGCGCGGCGGTCACGGCCTCCACGCAGTTGGCCAGCAGAACGGCGCGGGTGCGGCCGCCGTTTTTCTCCTCGCTGCGGCCCATGCGAAGCCAGCGGCCCAGCTCCAATCGCAGGCCCACTTCGCCCAGGTGCTTGCGGCTGACCAGCGCGGCGCGCAAGCGCGTCAGCTCGCCTTCACTCGCGCCCGGAAAGCGGCGAAACAGCGACTCCGCCGCCAGAAGGCCGACGATGGCGTCGCCCAAGAACTCCAAGCGCTCGTTATCGGGGGAGTCGGCGGGCTTGCCCGAGGTTTGCTGCTCGTGGCGCAGCGAGCCGTGGGTCAGGGCTTCCACCAGCAGGCGCGGGGACGCGAAGCCGTACCCCAGCTTCGCTTCAAGCAGTGCGGGGGCGGCGCGCTTTCCGTCGATTCGCTTTTCCAACACGTTCAGCACCTGGCCCGGGAGCGTCCTGTTTGTCCTATTTAGGATGGATGATAGCGCGCGCCCTCGTGGTGCTTCCGTCCGCAAACCGCGCGGGCAATCACTGCGGTTTGCTCCCCCCGTCCTCCGCCGGGGCGCTGTGGGGCAGCGTGAAAGGCTGCGCCAGCCCTTTTTGCGCCGCTGCCTGCGTGTCGGGCTGCCCATCGCGCACGGCCATGGCGGTTTTGTATTCTTCGAGCGCGTCCGGCCGTTCGTCGTGCACATCCGCGATCCGGCCCAGGTAGATATGCGACCAGGCCAGCAGGCGCGGGTCCTTGGTCAGCCGGATCGTCTCGTGAAAATCGTTTGCGGCCGAATCCATGTCGCCCTTCATCAGCCAGGTCAGCGCCAGCAGGTAATCGGCGCGCGCCGGGTCGGCTGTGTGGTCCTTGAGCGCTTGCGAGGCCAGCTTGCTCGCGCCCTCCGCGTCGCCCGTCTTCAGCATGGCTTCCGCCCTGTCCAGGCCGCGCCCGCTTCCGGCCGTGTGCACCACATCCGCCGGCGCCTGCTCGGCAAAGGCGATCTGCTTGGCCGCGTGTACCTGTGCGTCCACGTCCATGCCGTACACCATGGGGCCGATCGCCTCGCGCAGGCTTTCCGGGTTGCGCTCAAATTGGCCCAGCTCGTCATAGAAGTACCGCGTCAGCACAAACCCCTGCGCCATGGCGTCGTGGACTGCTTTCAGGCGCACCGCCTCGGCCTGCTGAAGCGAAAGGTCATGCTCGTGCTGCAAACGCGGCAGGTCCGCGCGCGGGGCGTTCGCCGGGATCGCGAACGGAGCGACGCCCGTCGCCATGGTGCGCGCTTCCACGGCGCGGATCATGCACTCCACCACGAGCGACACGATGTCGGCGCGGGTACTGGTATTCGAGCGGCGCGTCCCGCACCGTCTTGAGCAAGGGCAGCAGCCGATCGAGCGCCGTGGCGTGGGCGTAAAGGAGCGGCTCGATCTCGTAATGAAGATACGTGTGGCGCACATCGTGCATGTCCACCGTGCCGTTCACGGGCGAGGCCACCACCACGTAGTCCGCCCCATACACACGCGCGTTGGTTTGCCCGGGGTCGAGCAGCGGCTCCAGCACCACCAGGAAGCGCCGCCCGTTGTAGGAGCTGGTGGGCTCCTTCAGGTACACATCCGTGTCCAGGATCATCTTTGTCAGCGGGTCATGGAGCTTCGTCACCTCCGCTTCATACTCAGGGTGGAAGCGCACGAAGATGAGGTGGAGGCCGACGGCTTCAGCGAACCGGCGCAGGATGGGTAGCACCTCGACGACCTGGGTCGCGTCCGGGGGCAGGTCCGTCTGCTCGACCGAGGGTGCAAGCGCGGGCGGCGGCGTAAGGTACAGCGCGAGCGAGATGTACTGCGCAAGGTCGCGGGAGCCCTCATACAAGCGGTGCTGGCCGATAAACGTGCACAGCTCGTCGCGGGCTGCCCCCGCGCTGGGCGAGGCTTGCACGGCTTGGTTGAGTGCGTCGCGCACCCTTTGCCGGACGGGGTCGGACGCGGCGAGGCCCGCGTCATAGCCGCACACATTCAGAGCGGCGGCCACGTCGAACAGCGCTTCGCTGGTTTGAAGCGTTACCGCGGGGCCGGATGCCTCAACCAGCGCCGGTGGCTTGGGCATGGGGGGCAGCTGTGTTTGTGATTTCGCGGGCGTCTTGAGGGTTTGCGCCGGGAGCGCGCTTGCGAAAGCGAGGGAAAGGAGAAGCGCGGAAAGCGGAAAACGGCGAAAGGGCATGGGAAAAGGGGCGGCAAGCGCCGTTTCAAGTCTAAATCCAACGCGATTTTCTCCTCGATGGGGACCGCCGGGCGGCTACCATGGACCGCAGGAGATTTGCTTGAAAGCACTCGCGACCATCTTTCTGTTGTCCTGCCCGCTGCTCGCCGGGGCGCAAACCACCCCACACACCACGCACCGCGTTCACCATCCCGCCGCCGCGACCGCCACAAAGGCACCGGCCTGCCCGCCCGCCGAGCCCGCCCCCGCGACCCCGCCGGGCCTGCCGCCCGCCACCGGGCCCGTGCAAACCGCATTTGCGCTGCGCTACATCGATACGCAGGCGGGCACGGGCGATCCCGTAACGCCGGGCGAGTTCCTCACCGTGCAGTACACAGGCTGGCTCGCGGCGAACGGGACCAAGTTCGACTCCTCGCTCGACCGGAATGAGCCGTTCACGTTCCCGCAAGGCGCGCACCGGGTCATTCCGGGGTGGGATCAGGGCTTCAGGGGTATGCGCGTGGGCGGCAAGCGTCGCTTGTTTATCCCGTATCAGCTGGCCTATGGAGACCGGGGCCAGCCGCCGGTGATCCCGCCAGGGAGCGATCTGATCTTCGACATCGAGCTTGTAGCGGCCTCGCCGAACCCGCCGGGAATCCCCGCGCCGCCCCAGCCCGAGGCACCGCCTCAACCGGCAACGCCCCCGAGCTAGCCCGGAACCGAAACCCCGGCCAGCGACAGGATCACCGACCCGCGCACCGGCTCGCCAAACACGCGGGCCGGTTCAAACACGCTCCACATCATCTGGTTGGCCAGCGCTTCCCGGTTGCGCGCATTTGCCGCGCCGGAGATGACGTGGTAATCGTAGACACGGCCTTGGCGATCCACATACACGCGGACCACGACCGACCCATCCAGGGGAGCGTCGAGGCTCGCGCGGTCGGGGGGGCGCGGTGTACAGCAGGCGGGGCGGCGTCGCCATGCCGATGGGCTCGTCCCGCGCGGCGGCCTGCTCGGGCGCAGCAAAGGTGCCCACCAGCAGCAGCGCCGTGCCCAGCATGAGCACCGCGCTGGCCAGACCCGCGGAAGCTTGCACCAGCAGCGGCGCGACGGTGTTTTCCCAACGCACCTGCATGCGCCGCACGAACGAGCCGGCGGTGCGCGCTTTTTCCTGCGACACGGCCACGCGCAGCGCGAGCCCGAGCGCGGGCGGCGGCTTGAGCGCGGGCAGGGCGGCCAGCGCGGCCAGAGTCCCGCGCCACTCGGCAAAGCCGCGGGTGCACGCGCCGCAGTGGCGGAGGTGTTCCTGCACATCCGCCATCGACTTGCCGGAAAGGGTTCCGTCCATGTAGGCCGAAAACTGCTCTTCGGCTTCGCGGCAAAGTAAGAGTTTCACCGGGCACCTCCTTTCGTCAGACGCTGCTCGCGGGGCTTCATCAACGGTGCCAGCCTTTGCTTCAGGTGCCCGCGCCCCCGCATCAGCCGTGACTTCACCGTCCCGAGCTGCACATCCAGGATTTCGGCAATCTCTTCGTAAGCGAAGCCCTCGATGTCGCGCAGCACCACGGCCGCGCGGTATGGGTCGGGCACCTCGCGCAGGGCTGCTTCCACCTGCGTCCGCAGCTCTGCTTGGGCTGCGGCGTCAAAGGGCGAGATGCCCCCCGAGGCCAGGGTTTCGAGTAGGGAAATGCTTTCCTCCTCGCCGCTTATTTCGCTTTCCAGTGCTACCTCGCGCTCTGTGTGCCTGCGCCACCAGCGGCGCTGGTTCGAGGCTTCATGGACTGCGATGCGGTAGATCCAGGTCCGCAGGCTCGAGTCGCCCTTGAAGCCCCGAATGCCCCGGAACACTTTCAAAAACACTTCCTGGGTCAGGTCGGGCGCGTCGCACGGGTTGCGCACCGTGCGGGCCAGCAGGCTGTAGATCGGCCCGTGATACTGAGCGATCAGCGAAGCGAATGCTTCTTCCGACCCGGCTTTCAGCTCGAGCAGAAACGTCGCTTCTTCCGGACGCGCGCCCCCGATGACATTTGCCAGATTGCCCAAAACCGCTCCCGCGCCCACCGTCCAGACCCTCCACCATAGCAGCCGGGAAGCTCGCCGCGCCAGAAAAAGGGCGGCAGACTGCTTGAGTTAGGGACACCGCGACCTAACGCCGGGTTCCCGCGCGGACCTATTCGGGCGTTTGCGCCGGTTTTGCGGGCCGCTTGGCGGGCTTGTGTTTATGGACGGGCGCGGGCTTTGCTCCGTCATCCACGACCGTCGCGGCGGATGGTTTGGAAGCGGACGTGGCGACCTGCGCTTGCAGGGCACCGACCTGCTGCTCCCGGTTGACAGCGGCGGTTTCCATCGCATCGCCCAGCGTGCGCCGAGCGTTTTCAAGCGAGCTCAGGGCGGCGTGGAGGGCGTCCGTGTCCGGCTCGGGCGCGGCCAGGTCGGCGGTTTCCACCACGCGGAGGAGCACGTCATACAGCGCATCTACATTGCGAAAAACCGGCAGGTTTTTCGACACCGCGGAAGGGGCGGCATCGGCCGTGGCCAGCAGCCCGGGGAGCGTGCCGTCCAGGTCGTGCTGAATGGAGGCGATATTGCTGTTCGCCTCTTCGCGCACCGCGCCCGGCGCTTTCCATTTCTCCACCCGGACCGCGGCCAGGCTGCCGCGCAGCCCGTTGAGCGCGGGCGAAAGAAGGCTGGAGGCAGTGGGCGGTGGAGCCGCCTGCGCCAGAACGGGAGCCGTGGGGATGAGAAGGGCGGGGAAGAGAATAAGTGGAAAGCGCATCGTTTCTCCCCATGGTACAGGCGGTGCTAGCGGGCCGTCGGGAGCTCCAGCACGTTGATCGACAGCGGCTGGAGTGTGAGCTGCAGCTGCGAGCCGCTTGCCGTGAGGGCACGCTCGACCGGCACGATGCGCGTTGGGCCGGTGATCGAGTCGGTCGCCTCGGTCGAAGGTGCCGACATGGTGTAGATGTGCCCGCTTCCCCCCAGCTTCGGCCCGCCGTTGATCTCGATGGTCACCGGGGCGGGATCCGTGGTCGCGTTTACCAGCTTGATAAACATCGTGCCCTTTGCTGAGTCGCGGGTCACCGATTCGTACATCCGCACCGGCGAGCCTGACAAGCCGGCGTTCAAAATCTCATCGCCGTGGTGCCCGGAGAACATCGCCTGCGCCCAGTAGCTTGGCGAGCCGTAGCTGTCCATGGCGTTGTAGCCGATCAGGTCGGTGTCCCATTGCAGGCCGCCTGGGTTCACGTTCGTGAACAAGGGCGCATAGCTCGACAGGATCACCACGTCCGAGTTCCGCTCCATGCCCGTCATCCATGCGGCATCGGCCAGCGCCGCGCCGAAGTTCGGCGTGGGCACGCCTTCGCGGGTGGCCCACTCGCCCACGAAAATCCTGGTCCCGTTGCGCGGGGTTTTGTCGTAGTGGTGTACGTCCCCAAACATCTCGCCGGCGGTCCGGTAGTAGTGCTCGTCCAAAATCTCCACGGGGCGCGTGTGGACGCCCGTGGTCGCGATCAGCTCCAGCTGCGGGTACCTTTTCTTGATCGCGTCGTAGAACTGCGCGTAGCGGCCCTCATAGCTGCCCGACTTGTCGAACCAGTCCTCGTTGCCGATCTCGACGTAATGGAGCGGAAAGGGTGCCGGGTGGCCGTCCTTGGCGCGCTCGGCACCCCATTGCGTTTTGGCGTCGCCGGTCACATATTCGATCTCCTCGAGAGCGTTTTCGACGAACGGTTCAAGCGCGGGCCCCGGCTCCACATGCGCGCCCTTGAGCGAGTAGCCGGCATACACGGCCAGGACCGGCTGCATGTGCAGGTCTTCGC
Organism: Acidobacteriaceae bacterium; assembly: GCA_965218545.1. Taxonomy (GTDB): domain Bacteria; phylum Acidobacteriota; class Terriglobia; order Terriglobales; family Acidobacteriaceae; genus EB88. The sequence continues at coordinate 397,516 of CBDCLB010000006.1, forward strand.
ACCACTCCAGAAACTCGAGCAGCCCCAGGCCGTCGGACGAGCGGTAGCCCCAAGGGCTGGGGTGCGTGGGCCGGTCCACCAGCGGGCCGATGGTTTGCTTCCACGGATAGCGGTCGGCGATCTCGTCGCCTTCCAGGTAGTTGCCGCCGGGCAGGCGCAGGAACGCCGGGTGCATGGCCGCGAGCTTTTCCATGATGTCGATGCGGTTGCCGTTGGCGCGATTGTGATACGTGGGCGGGAAAAGCGACGCGAGCTCGACCCACAGCGTACCCGTTTTCGCGACGGACAGGACGAAATGATTGCGCGAGCCCGCCGTCATGTCGCCGGGGGTTTGCAGGGTGGCCTTGTACTGCTTCCAGTCCGCACCCACGCCGGAAACCGTTTTCTCTACGAGCGGCTTGCCCGTGTCGTCATCGAGCAGCGTGAGGATCACATCCATCCCCGGACGGCTCGCCTTGGCGTAGAACGAAGCCTGATACGCCGTGTTCGGGCGCAGGGGGATGCCCCAGTAGCCCTCGTTTGCCATGCCCGCGCGCGCGCCCGCCGGCACGGCCGTCACTTCGAGCTTCAGGCTGTTTGTGAGGGCCGCGCTGGGCCCGGTGGTTTTGTCCAGGGAAAGCTCCCCTTCGGCCTTTCCTGTTTCGAGCAGCGTCCAGTGCGCCAGGCCGCCGAAGCCCGGCTCCACCGTCCGGTTCCGCAGGAGCTCGGCATAGATGCCGCCGTCGTAGGAGTAGTTGATCTCCTCCGTCATGAGCCCGTACAGGGTTGGGCTGCTCTTCGCCCTGGGGGTGCCCGCGTCGATTGAAAGGGTCACAGGCCCCATCTGCGCCCAGGCGGCGAGCGGAAAGGCAAGCAGGGCGGTCAAGAGGGCGGGGCGCGTTCTCATCGGGTCTCTCGCGGGCTGGGCTGTGCGGCGCACCCAGCATAGCCGATGAGGAAACCCCTGACCACCCGCGCTCCGGAACGTGAGCCGCCGCCCAGGCTGTGAACAGAGGATTCACGAGCTATTTACGCGGCTGCAACCTAGCGCCGGGAGCCGCCGTGAAACAAAGGATGCCGACGGGAGACGCCACGGCGACGCCTCCCCAAACGCCCGGTAGCGCCCTTTGCGGTTCCCTGCTGCACGAATTTTTCTGTTTCGGCTTTCCGCAGTCCGCGGTCTTCAGCCGGGCCTTGCGCGAACCTTCAGCTCACCGCACCAACTGCCCCACCCAGGAGACTCCCCATGCACCGCAGCCACACCCGCGCAGCCTTCGCCAGCGCCCTCAGCGTTTTTGCCCTTTCCGCCCTGCCCGCCCTTGCGCAAATCCCCAACACCGGCCTGCCGCAGGTCCTTAGCACCGGGCAGCGCATCACGCCGCTTGCCCCCAAAGGCGCCCGCTTCCAGCAGCTCAACCCCGGGCTCGCCGATGACCCGGGCTACACCGCGGGCCAGGCGGTGACGACCACGATCAGCCCGGACGGCAAAACTCTGCTGATCCTCACGAGCGGCTACAACCTCGAAAACTACCCGAGCGGTGCCAAGGCCGGCGATACCAACCCCGCGGACTCGACCGAGTGGGTGTTTGTGTACGACATTTCCACGCCGACGCCCTTGCAAACGCAGGCTATCCCGGTGCCGAACACCTTTGGCGGCATCAGCTGGAGCCCCGACGGACGTAGCTTCTACGTGTCCGGGGGTGACGACGACAACGTGCACTTCTTCGCGCGGACCGCGGGCAAGTGGGCGGAAACCGGCGCGCCCGTGGCGCTCGGCCACCTGGCTCAGGCCAACGCTGCGACGCACAGCTCGGGCGGGCTTGGGCTGGGGACGCGGCCGGAAGCGGGCGCTCTTGCGGTGTCTCCGGACGGCAGCCGGATCCTCGTCGCAAACTACGAGAACGACAGCGTGAGCCTGCTGACCCGCAACAACGGCGGTGCCTGGGCCGTGGGAGCTGAGCTCGACCTGCGCCCCGGCAAAACCGTGAACAACCCCATCGCGGCCGCGCAGCCCGGCGTCGCGGGCGGCGAGTACCCCGCTTGGGCCGCGTTCAAGGGCAACGATCTCGCGTATGTGTCCAGCCTGCGCGACCGCGAGGTCGACCTCCTGAGCCCGTATGGGGTTCTCGCGCGCATCAAGGTGCCGGGCCAGCCCAACCGCATGATCCTGAATAAGGCGCAAACGCTGTTGTTCGTCGCGCAGGACAACGCCGACTTAGTCGCCGTGATCGACACCAACACCAACCAGGTGATCGACGAGATTCCGGTCACGGCGCCCGCCTCCGTGTATCCCAACAAGCAGGGCTACAAGGGCGCGAACCCCAACTCGCTCGCGCTCTCGCCTGACGAGAAGACGCTGTATGTGACCAACGGCGGCGAGAACGCAGTCGCGGTTATCCGCATGAACGGCTCAAACAGCGCAGGGGTTGTCGGCCTGATTCCCACCGGTTTTTACCCGAACTCGGTGAGCGTGAGCGCGGACGGCAAGCTGCTCTACATCGTCAACGGCAAAAGCGCCACCGGGCCCAATCCGCAGTACTGCCGCGGCCTAACCGCTGCTGCGGCGACGGCCTGCAACGCTTCCAACCAGTACACGCTGCAGCTCATCAAGGCCGGCTTCCAAACCGTCCCCGTGCCCACCGATGCCGAGCTGAGCACCCTGACGGAGCGCGTGGTCGCGAACGATCACTTTGATCGTGCGCTCACCCCTGCCCAGCTGGCGACCATGGACTTCCTCCACCGGCACATCAAGCACGTGATCTACATCGTCAAGGAAAACCGGACCTACGATCAGGTGCTCGGCGACCTGGAGGTGGGCAACGGCGACCCGTCGCAGACCGAGTTTCCGGACGCGGTCACGCCGAATTTCCACAACATCGCCCGCAACTACGTGGACTTCGACAACTTCTACGACACCTCCAATGTGAGCTTCGACGGGTGGTCCTGGTCGACGGCGGCGCGCACCACTGATGCCACGGAAAAGGAGTACACGGTCAACTACGCGGGGCGCGGCGTCAGCTACATCACCGAGGGCGAAAACCGCAATCTCAACATGGGGATTGCCAAAACGAAGGACCGCGTCGTCGCGCAGCCGGCGCAGAGCGCGGACCCCGATCTGCTGCCGGGCACGGCCAACATCGGCGCGCCCGATGCCGATGACGCCGACGGCGGCGGCCAGGGCGAAGGCTATATCTGGAACGGCGCGCTCCGGGCCGGGCTTTCGGTGCGCGACTACGGCTTCTTCCTGGACTTGACACGCTACAACCAGGCCGCTCCCTACGGCATTCCTGAGGACCCGAACGCCTATGCCGACGGCCTAAAGGTAGCCATTCCCACCAGCGCCGTGCTTGCGCCGCTGACGGATCCGTACTTCCGCGGCTTCGACAACACCATCCCTGACTACTTTCGCTTTACCGAGTGGAACCGCGAGTTCCAGCAGTATGAGGCTGCCGGCAACCTGCCTAACCTCACCCTGCTGCGCATCATGCACGACCATTTCGGCAACTTCAAAACGGCGCTCAACGGCGTGAACACCCCCACGCTCCAGATCGCCGACAACGACTACGCGGTCGCTTCCGTGATCCAGGCGGTTGCGAACAGCAAGGACGCGGACTCGACGCTCGTGTTCGTCATCGAGGACGACGCGCAGGACGGCGGCGACCACGTAGACGCGCACCGCAGCACGGCGTTTGTGATGGGCCCCTACGTCAAGCAAAACTTCGTCGACTCCACCCGCTACAACACGGTCAGCATGCTGAAGACCATGGAGGAGATCCTCGGCATCGCGCCGCTCAACCTGAACGACGCGAGCGCCATCCCGATGGCGAATGCGTTCGACACAAAGGAAGCAAAGTGGAAGTTCACGGCGACGCCTTCCGCGTACCTGAAGCAGACGACGCTGCCGATTCCCGCCTCAGCCTACGCGGCCAACGCGGAAGCCGCGCTGCTGCCGCTCCATAACGCGCAATGGTGGGCGGCGCACACCCGGGGCATGAACTTCCAGGTGGAAGACCGCGTCGACCCGGTGAAGTTCAACCATGTGTTGTGGACGGGGATCATGGGCAATAAACCCTATCCCTTCCAGCGGAACGGGGCCGACCTTCGCGTCCATCGTGCCGAGTTCCTCCGGAACTTCTACGCGGAACAGCACGGGCCACAGCAGCAGGCGGAGTGGAGCGCGGCAGCGCCGGTTGCCGCACGCAGCTCGCGCTAACAACAAAGGGGGCGCCTTTCTTTCGGGGAGGCGTCCCCTTTCTCCTTGCACCGGCAGAACAGGAGCGGCCGTGTTCCACAATTTGCGCCTTTTCCCCAGCGCTGCGCTCCTTGCAGCGGTTTCGCTCACAGCAGCCCACGCTCAGGTAAACCGGTCTGCTATCGCAGGCGCGGTGACCGACGAAGCAGGCAAGGCCGTCCCCGGCGTGCGGGTTTTTGCCGTCGAGCCCTCGACCGGTCTTCACCGCGACTCGGTTTCCGGAGCGAATGGTGCCTATGACCTCCCAGAGCTGCCCGTAGGCACATGGGAGATCAGCTTTGGGCGGCAAGGCTTCCAACAGCTCACCTATACGGGCCTCCTGCAAGCCGCGGGCCGCACTCGCACGCTCAATGCCGTGATGCACGTCTCCGGCGGCAGTGAAAACGTCCGGGTTTCCGACGCGGCCGCCGAACTCAACCAGACCTCGGACGCCCTGGGCGCGAGCATCGAGCCGAAGCAGGTTTCGGAACTGCCTTTGAACGGCCGCAACTGGTCAGCCTTGACCGCGCTGGTGCCCGGCGCGGTGGACTCCGGCGGCAGCAATCAGCGATCCATCCGGTTCGCGGGGCGCGGGCTCGACGACAACAACTACACCTTCGACGGCGTGGACGCGACCAACATCGTGAACCAGGCGCAACAGAGCTTTGTCCGCTTGGCGATCCCCGTCGGCTCCATCGAGGAGTTCCGCGTGAACACGGCGCTGTTCACGGCGGAAGAAGGCAGCACACCCGGCGGGCAGGTCGCGGTGGTCTCGCGCGGGGGCAGCAATCAGTTCCACGGCAGTGTGTTCGAGTTCCTGCGCAACAGCAAACTCGATGCTCGCGAGCCCATCGACAACGTCAATCCGGCAAAGCCGCCCTTCCACCTCAACCAGTTCGGCGGCACCATCGGCGGCCCCATCGCGCGCGACAAAACCTTCTTTTTCTTTAACTACGAAGGGCTGCGGCAAAGCCTGGGCCAAACGCTGATCGGCCGCGTTCCTTCGCCCGCGTTTCGCGCGCGGATTCTTGCGCAAAGCCCCGCGCTCGCGCCTGTGCTCGCGGCTTATCCGCAGGGCGGGGCGGTGATCGCCGGCAGCAACGGGCTCCTTGCGAACTTCTTCGGGCAAGGCCGCCAGCTCGACGATGAAGACAGCGCCACGGTCCGCTTCGACCACCGTTTTTCGACGAAGGACACCGCCGACCTGCGCTTCTCCTACGACGCGGCGAAGAGCATCCTGCCGCTCGCGGGCGGCGGCACGGACACGCTCGACCGGCAAGAGGTGACCTCGCGCCCGGTCAACGGCGTGATCGAGTACCTCCACCTGTTTTCGTCCGCGTGGGTCAACAACGCGAAGTTCGGCTTCAACCGCGGCAATGTGTACACCACAAACCTGCCGCAGTTCGACACACCCTACGCCATCGCGGTTTCCGGGCTCACCACGCTCAACAGCAACCTGCATAAGCTGGGCGTCGGCAACTCGTTCTCATGGATCGATGACCTTACCTGGGTACACGGCGGGCACACGGTGAAGTTCGGCGTGGAAGCACGGCGCATCCAGCTGAACCAGGGCAATACGGCCTCGGGCACGGTCTCGTTTACGCAGGCCGGGTTTGCGGCCGACAGCGTAAGCTCCGCGACCTTTGCGGCGGCGCTGCCGGTCAACGGCCTGCGCAAAACCTACGTCTTCGCGTTCGCCCAGGACGAGTGGAAGCTCCGGCCTAACCTGACCCTCAACCTTGGCGCGCGATACAGCTTTTATGACGTGTTCCACGAAGTGCTGGGCCGCGCCGTGCCGTTCGACTTCGCGACCTGCGGGCCGGCCGGATTTTGCGGGGCGGGCGCGAGCTTCGGCGATCCCCGGCGGCTCGACGTAGACCCGCGCATCGCCGTCGCCTGGTCGCCCGCGGGCCGCGAAGGCAAGACGGTGATCCGCTCGGGCTTTGGTATCTACCATGGCGACGGGCAGCTCGACGATCAAAACCTGCCTATTTCCAACGAGGTGGGCCGCTTTTCGCTCAACGGACGGACCGGCGTTTCCTATCCCGTTACGCCGTTTCTAGTGGGCCTTGGCGTGACCTCGCCGCGCGACATGGACCGCGACCGGCACGACGCCTACGTGAGCGAGTACGGCGCGAGCGTGCAGCAGGCGTTCCCGCATGCCTGGGTCGGCACGCTTTCCTACGTCGGCTCGCAAGGCACCAACCTGCTCCGGACCTCGTACACCAACCTCCTCGACCCAGCGGCGGGCAAGCGCCCCAACCCGCTGTTTGGGCAGGTGGAAACCCGCGGCAACCACAACTCCAGCTCCTATAACGCGTTTGTCGCGCAGCTGCGGCGGAGTTTTACGACCGGCCTCCTGATCCAGGCCAACTACGAATATGCGCATGAAATCGACCAGGACGCGGCGGGCGGCGGCGACTCGGACTTCCCTGAAAACCCGGCCTGCTTTGCCTGCGAGCGCGCCTCAGGTGATTTCGACGCGCGCCATGTGTTCAGCAGCAACCTTGTGTATGAGCTCCCCTATGGGCGGGGCAAGCAGTGGGGCAGCGGGGGCGGCGTGCTTCCCGCGATCCTCGGTAACTGGCAAACGACGAACATCGTGAGCGTCCGCACGGGGCTGCCGGTCAATGTCACCCTCGACCGGCCAAGCACTTTCTCGGCCGCAAACCCCACTGGGGTTGCGACCGGCTACACCAGCAATCAACGACCCAATCGCGTGCCCGGTGTTCCGCTTAAGCCCGCGGGCGGCCGGGGCATCCGTAACTGGATCAACCCCGCGGCGTTTGCCCCTGTGTCCGGCGGAGGCTACGGCAATGCGGGCCGCAATCTCGTCCGCGCGCCGGGCCTGTGGCAAACCGACTTGGGCCTGGACAAAAACATTGCCCTGCGCGAGTCCGCCGAGCTCCAGTTTCGCGCCGAGTTCTTCAACCTGTTCAATCGCGCCCAGTACGGGGCACCTTTGGCCGACTTCTCGGGCGGCCCCGGCGTGTTCGGGGTCATCACCAACCCCGTGAATACCAGCCCCGTCGGCACGGGAACTCCGCGCGAAGTGCAGCTCGCCCTGAAGCTCCTGTTCTAACGGAGACTGCCGCCGCAGCTCGAACCGGCCCCGGCGGTGCAGCCGAAGCAATGGCTCCCCGTGCGCATGGGGAGCTCGGCAAGCTCGGCAAACGAATCGATCCGCCAGATGTCTGCGCCGCCCGGCGTCCGGAGCTCCAGCATCTGGTTGAAGTCGCAGTCGTGGAGGCTTCCATCCCAGCCCACGCTTACCAGCGACCGGCACATCAGCTCATCGACCGTTGCCGGGTTGAAGTTTGCGATCAGCAGATCCATATAGTCCTGAGTCCGGCCTTGACGGGCCAGGTCCTCGGCGAATCGCTTGATGGGCATGTTCGTGATGGTGAACAGCCCGTTGAACTCGATGCCGAAGGCGGCCCGGAGCTCGCGCTTGTACTCCCGTTCAAGCGCGGCCTGCGGGGGCGGCAGCGAAGGACCCAGCGGGTTGTAGACCAGGTTGAGCACGCGCCCCGAGCCGGGCTTGCCGTAGCCGAGGCTGTTCAGCAGGCGCAGTGCTTCAATGCTCTTGGTAAACACGCCGCGGCCCCGCTGCTTGTCTACATTGCCCTCGGTATAGCAGGGCAGGCTGGCGGTAATCTCGACCGCGTGCGCCGCGAGAAAGGGCGCCAGATCCCCCTGCCCGGGCTCGAAAAGCACAGTCAGGTTGCAGCGGTCGATGATGCGGAGCCCGCGGGTGCGCGCGTGCCTGACCATGCGGCGGAACTGCGGGTTCAACTCCGGCGCGCCGCCGGTGATGTCGAGCGTTTCGATGGACGGAGTCCGGTCGAGCAGCGCAAGCACCCGGTCTGCGACAGCTCCGGTCATCTGCTCGGTGCGCTTCGGCCCGGCTTCCACGTGGCAGTGGAGGCAAGCCTGGTTGCACAGCCTGCCTACGTTGACTTGCAGCGTTGTGACCGCGCCCCTGTGCAAGGGGAGCAAGCCCCGCGCGGCCAGCGTCGCGGCAAATGCCGGAGATATGTCCGGGGATACTTCGAGGATGGGAAGGAGCGCGGACATGAACGTTTGTTTTAGATGAGACGCAAGCCGGAAGGGAGCCTTCCGCCGCAGGCCGTCATCCACTCCATTGTGACGGATGCGAGGAGGGGTTGGGTGAAAAAGCTTTTGAGCGGGCTGTTGGGGCTCGCGTATGTGGCAGCGATCGTCGCGCTTGAAATCAAACGCCCGCTGCGCCCCGGCAAACGCGAAGGAAAGCTGCGGCGGGATGTTCGCAACCTGGCCATCGCCTCGCTTGGCGGGGCGACGACTCAGCTGCTGGAAGGTCCTCTGGTCCGGCCGCTTTCCCGCAAGGTCGAAGTGAAGCGCTGGGGACTGCTCAAACAGGCGCGCCTGCCGATTGCCGTGGAAGTCGCGGCAGGTGTCGCGTTGATGGACTACACGCTCTATGTTTGGCATGTGCTCACGCACAAGGTGCCGTTTTTATGGCGGTTCCATGCCGCGCACCACGTCGACCTCGACATGGACGCTTCCACCGCGATCCGCTTCCACTTCGGCGAGCTGGCTTGTTCGGTGCCTTACCGGGCGCTACAGGTGCTCGTGTTTGGGGTAGGCCCGCGTACGTTTTCCGCGTGGCAGGCCTTTACGTTCGCGTCGATCTTGTTTCACCACTCCAATATGGATCTGCCGAAAAGCTGGGAGCGGCGTTTACAGTGGCTGGTTGAAACGCCCCGGCTCCATGGCATCCACCACGGCAGTCGCCCATACCAGACCGATTCAAACTGGTCGAGCGGGTTAAGCATTTGGGACCGCCTGCACGGGACCTTTCGCAATGACGTGCCGCAACGGGCGCTCACGATCGGTGTTGCCGGGATTGACGAGCCGAAGCAAGTCACGCTCGGACGCACACTGGCGCTCCCTTTCGCGCACCCGCCCGCAGTCGATCAGTTCCGCGCTTCGGCTTGACGGCGAAACGGGAGATTAAGCGCGAAGAACAGCGCCGCCGTGAACGCGTCTCCCAGGAGGATGTACCACGGCCACGGGCCCATGACGCTGAGCAGCGAGCGGATGGGCGGCTTGTGCACCAGGTACATATAGTTTGCGCCGAGCAGGCGGTCAGTCAGGTAGTCAAACGCGGCAAAGGCATTGAGCGCAAGGAGCGCAAAAAGCCAGGAGCCGGGCCGGGGCCGCCGTCCCGTGCCAAGCAGAAACAGCACGGCGATGATGATCAGCGCATGCCCGGCCAGAAATGTGACAGAAGGGACGCTGAGGAGAGGCGCAACCAGGTAGGGCGTGAGCAGCGCCATGGAGGCGCCGGGCAGGCCCCAGTAGTAGGCGAGCTCCAGCAGGCGTTGCCGTGGCCATAGGAGGGCAGCAACGGTGATCCAAAGGGCGGCGTCGCACAGCTCCAGCGGCAGCGCCAATCGCCGGCTCGTATGCAGGGCGACGACCCGGAACACATACCAGCCCCCGCCCAGCGCGGAGGACAGCCCAGCAAGCGTCCAACGAGTGCGCCGCCAAGGGCCGGGACGCCTTCGAGGGAGCCACCAGGCCAGCGCCCCTGACGCGGCGACCAACCCCAGAATAGCCAGGTGCGCGGGCCCAAACGGCCTCAGGGGCGGCGCGCTCACGCTGCTTTGGCTCGGAGCGCCTTCCATGCTGCGCGCGCCTCGGGGATCGCAAACGGCACGCTCGCAAAAGTGGCCGCGGCGGCCAGAAGGCACCAGGAGCAGAACGCTTTGTGCTTTGTCCACTGGTCGACCGTGAGCTTGGCGGCCGCGGCTGCGTCACCCGTCACTTTCGCGGCAAGCGCAAGCGGGATCCAGGGCGCATTCTCCGCGCGGTTAGGCCCATCCATCGCGGCCAAAACCAGCGTGGCCGCGTAGCTGGCCGCGCCCAGCGCCGCGTCGGGCGTGGACAGGATGGCGTACGCATCGGGGGAGCCGTCCACGGCGTCCGCGTCGAGGCCGGGGATGGGCGGCTCGGGCAGGTGGGGGATGATCCCGGTTTGATAAAGCGAGATCACGGTCATGGACGCGATGGACACCGCGGACAATCCCACGATCACGCGCCGCCTTCGCAAGCTTTCGCCCGAACCGGTGCGCAGTTCTTTACTCAGGTTTGCCGCTTCCCGCTTGTTGAGCAAGATTTTCATCGCCTCTCCTGATTCGTGGGATGCGGCGATCTGTGAGAGCCTCATCGGATGAGCGTGTCGATTATCATCCCGGCGCTGAACGAGGCCGAAGCGCTGCCGGAAACACTCGGGCGGCTGCACGCCCTTGAAAACAGCCCGGTGGAGATTGTGGTGGCCGACGGCGGCAGCACGGACGGGACTGCGGAGCTCGCGGAAGGCCTGGGCGCGCGCGTGGTGCGGGGGGCGCGGGGCCGGGGACCGCAGCAGCACGCGGGTGCGCTGGCCTCGACCGGCGGCGCACTGTGGTTTCTACATGCCGACACGCACCCTGCCCCTTCCGCGCTCGAAGCGATTGAGGAAGCACTGCGCGACCCGGAGGTCGTAGGCGGGCATTTCCGTTTGCGGTTCACGGGATCAAGCTTCGCCGCGCGATTTGTAACGGGCTACCAGCCCATCCTGCGACGCTTCAAGCTGATCTACGGAGATTCGGCAATCTTTGTGCGCAGGGAAGCCTACGAGCGCGCGGGAGGCTTCAGCGCGGCCCCGCTGTTCGACGACCTGGAGTTCACGCGCAGGCTCAGGAAGCAAGGGCGGTTTGTGACTGTGCCCGCGGAGGTGGTGACCTCATCGCGGCGTTTCGAGGGCCGGCTCGCCCGCACGTTTTCGCAGTGGATGCTGCTGCAGACGTTGTACAGCGCCGGCGTGGCCCCGGAGAAGCTCGCGCGGCTGTACCGGCACTTGCGCTAGAGCAGTTCCCCTTCACCCACGGACCGAAGCCGCAACTCGCAACGCGGCTTTTCCGTCAAGAAAAGCCGCACAGCGCGGATGCTCGGAGGATCACGCCTAAAGGAGAACTGCTCTAAGCGGCAGGCTTGAGCGCGTACACCCGCACACTGGCTGCGGACTTGTTTACGTCGTAGCTTGCCAGCAGCGCCGCGAGCTCGCCGTGCAGGCTGCCGTTGCTCGGCGCAGGCGCGCAGCAGGGCTCCGCTATCATCGCGAACGGGCTTGCCGCATCCATCGCCGGGGAGCAGCAGCCGGACTGGTTTTCGACCTGCGCATACGCGTTCAGGTCCGCGCCCGTGTCCACGATCTCGACCGCCGCGAACCCGGCCCGCTCCAGCTCCTCGCGGTAGGTCTCAATCCGAATCGCCCCGGCGATGCAGCCTACATACGCCGCCAGGCTCGACGCGATCTCTGCGGGCAGGTCGTGCTTCAGCGCGATGTCGCTCACCGCGAGCCGCCCGCCCGGTTTGAGCACGCGGACGATCTCGCGAAAAACGGCGGGCTTGTCCGGGGCGAGGTTCAGGACGCAGTTGCTGAGGACGCAGTCCACGGACGCGTCCGCGAGCGGGAGCCGGTCGATGGAGGCGAGGTGGAATTCGACGTTGGTGTACCCGCCTGCCGCCGCATTCGCGCGGGCGCGTTCCACCATGGAGGCAGTCATATCAATGCCGATCGCGCGGCCTGCGGGCTCCACCTGTTTTGCGGCCAGAAATACATCGAGGCCGCCGCCCGACCCGAGATCCACGACGACCTCGCCGGGCCGGAGGTGGGCAGTCGCGGTCGGGTTGCCGCAGGAAAGCCCCATGTTGGCGGCCGCGGGAATGGAGCGCAGCTCCTCGGGCGAGTAGCCGAACGCCCGCGCTACCGCTTCAACCCCGGCGTGGTCGCTCGACAAAGTGCTTTCCGCCGCTGCCCCGTACTTCGCCTGCACCGCTTCCGCCAGCTGCGCGCTCATACGGAAAGTCTACGCCCGCTTAGGTTCCGCGGCGTCCACCAGATCGCCGAGCACGTGCATGCGCATGAAGTTGGTGGAGCCCGAGTTGGTGCCGGTGCCGGCGATGATGCCCACGATCTCGCCCGGACGCGCGAAATGGTTGCGTTCGAGCGCCTCCTCTACGGTATCGATCATGCGCTCGGTGGTCGCAGCCTTGCTGCAGGCCAGCGGGAAGACGCCCCGCAGGAGGCTCATACGCCGCAGCACCGCGGGCGAGGCCGACAGCGCGCACACAGGCGGCTTGGGCATGCGCTTGGACAGGAGGCGCGCCGTGTTGCCCGTTTCCGTGAAGACCGCGATCGCCCGGATGTCCAGGTCGTTCGCGGCGTGCGCCATCGACTCGCAAATGCACTCCGTCACGGAGGTCGCGTGCGCCCGCACTCGGACCGGGTAGAGCCCCGGCAGCTCGCGCATCTGCTCCTCGGTTTCGAGCACGATCTTCGCCATCATCTTCACGGCTTCGACCGGATATTTGCCCGCCGCGCTTTCAGCCGACAACATCACCGCGTCCGTGCCGTCGTATACGGCATTGGCTACGTCGGAGGCTTCGGCGCGCGTGGGCCGCGGGTTGTCGATCATCGATTCGAGCATCTGGGTCGCCGTGATCACCGGCTTGCGGGCTTCCGCCGCGCGCCGGATGATGAGCTTTTGCATCGCCGGGACCTTTTCGGGCGGCACCTCCACGCCCAGGTCGCCGCGCGCCACCATTACGCCGTCGGCGATCTCGAGAATCTCGTCCACGTTCTCAATCGCCTGCGGTTTTTCAAGCTTGGCGATGATCCAAGTGTCCGCGCCCGCGGCTGTAATGCGGTCCTTCACCAGACGCACGTCTTCCGCGTTGCGCACAAAGGAAAGCGCGATGGCGTCCACGCCGGCCCCGATCGCGAACTCCAGATCTTCCGCATCCTTGTCCGTTAGGGAGGGCACCTTGGCTGCGATGCCCGGCAGGTTGATGCCCTTGTTTTCGCCCAGGAGTCCGCCGTTGATCACGGAGCACTCAACGTCTTTGCCGAGGACGCGGACCACCAGCAGCTCGATGAGCCCGTCGGAAAGCAGAATGCGCGACCCGGGCTCGAGATTTTCCGCGAGCGTGGGAAAGGTGGTCGCGATGCACACCTTGGTTCCGGCGACGTCGCGCGGGGTAATGGTGAGCATCTGGCCCGCTTCCAAAAGCACGGGCGTCCGCCCTTCGAGCTTGCCCGTGCGGATCTTCGGCCCCTGGAGGTCGGCCAGGATGCAGATCGGCTTTTGCTCCTCGTCGGAAACCTTGCGGATCATCTCGATGAGCTTGCGCTTGTTTTCCTGGGTGCCGTGGGAAAAGTTCAAACGCGCGACATCGATGCCCGCGCGCACGAGCGCCCGAAACGTCGCCTCATCACCCGAAGCGGGCCCCAGTGTTGCGACGATCTTTGCGCGCCGCAGCTTGTCCGCGTCCACCCACGCTCCTCCGCCAGCCAGCCTTGCCAGTGCACCCGCGCCGTTGCTTGCCATCTCACCTGCTCCCATTCCATGCCCTGCCAATCCTGTGCCGATGCCTGCCCATTGCTGCCAGCCCGCGTGTTACCGGTTCCGGCGCGCAGTCCGGATATTCTTGCGCGTCGTCTTCGGCAAAGGTCGAAGCGCCCTGCCCATCCCACATGGGGTAGACCTGCGCGTTAAACTCCGCCCCGACCAGCATTGAAACCGAAACAAAGTACAACCACACCATGGTAGCGATCCCAGCGCCGAGCGAGCCGTACACCCGTGTGTAGTCCGCGAATCGCGTCACATACCAGCCGTAGGCCATGGTAGAGCCAAACCACGTTCCCGTGGCAAGCAGCGACCCCGGCACCGTGCGCGACCAGGGCGGCCGCACCGCCGTGGCGAAATGGAAGATCACCTGGCACACCGCGACGCCCGTGGCTAACGCAATGATCCAGCGCGCCCCGCGCCAGCCCAAAATAACCCACGAGCGCAGCTCATGGTCCGCGTTCGCGATCATCCACAGCTCAATCTGATGGCCGAACACCACAAGCGCCGTCGCAAACAGCAGAGGGATCAGAGCCGACGGGATAAGCAGCAGGGCGACCAGCCGCTCCTTCCAAAACGCGAACTGCCCGCGCGGCAAACGGTAAGCCCGCCGGAACCCTTCCATCAACGACAACATGACGCCCATGGCCGCGAACAGGGCCACGGCCGCCGCGGAAACGAGCACCCGCCGCGACCGCGCCGGGTCGGGCGTGAAGTAACTCTGCGCCAGCGCCATGGTGTCCGGCGGAAGCAGGTCCGCGAGCAGGGTGTGGATGTCGTTGCGCACCAGCTCGGTGGTGGGGGCTTTGGCAAGCAGCGTGGCGACAACAAGAAGAGCAGGGAACAGGCTGAGCAGCTCAGAATATGCGGCGGCTTTGGCGATAGAAAAGGCGTTGTGGCCGAAGGCCTTCCAAAACGCGCGCCGCAGGTGCCCGAACGATGCCCGAACCATAGACACCCTAGAGCTTACAAGGAAAGGGAAGAGCCCGGCGAACCGGGGATTCCGCGTGTAACTAGCCTGCTATCTTTGAGGAGGTATGATCAAGGGCCTTACGCTTATTCGCCCCACCAGCACCCCCGCCGTCTTCGACCGGCTCCATAGCTTTTTTTCCGCCCTGGGGTTTGAACCCGGTCCGGGCTGGGAAGACGAGACGAGCCGGAGCGCGAGTTTTCGCGCGCCGGTGGGCGCGGTGGAATGGGTGGACGGCATGCTGCCGCTCAACGCGGAATTGGCGGTGGAAGCCACGGCCCTGCCCGCGGTGCGCGAGGCCGCCGAAGCGTGGCTGCGCAAGATGGGTGCAAACGACGCCGAGGTCGCGAAGCGCTTGAGCGCTATTGCCCCTACTTCCTGGAAAGCTGATCTGTTTACCGTGCAGCCGGTGCCCGGCATCGCCATCGCGTTTTGGCAGTGGACCGACCCGCTCCGGGGCAAGCCCGCGGCGCTTGAAGGCGATCTCGTCGCGACGGGCATGCACTTCGCCATCGTGGTCGCGCGGTGGAATGCGGTCATTACAGACCGGCTGCTGCAGGGGGCGCTCGACTGCTTCCTGCGCTCCGGGGCCGTGCGCGAAGATGTTGAGATTGTCCGCGTGCCCGGCGCGTGGGAGATCCCCGACGCGGCGCGCACACTCGCGGAAACGAAGCGCTTCCATGGGATCGTGACTCTGGGGGTGCTCCTGCGAGGCGAAACGGCCCACTACGAGGCTATTTACAACGAGGTTTCGCGCGGCATCGGGCAGTCGCAGCAGGAAACAGGGGTGCCCCACGCGTTTGGCGTGCTGACCTGCGAAACGCTGGAGCAGGCGCTGGACCGGGCCGGGCTCAAGGCGGGGAACAAGGGTTTTGAGGCCGCCTCCGCCGCGATCGAGATGGCCTCGCTGCACCGCAAGATTGAGGCGGCCCGATGAGCGCGCCCGGAGGCAAGCGCCGCAAAAGCCGGGAGCTTGCCATGCAGATGATCTTTCAGGCCGATGTGGGCAAACAGTCGCCCGAGCAGGTGCGTAAGGTGTTTTGGGAGGCGCGCGACGAGGTCGAACCCGACGTGCGCGGCTTCGCCGAAGACCTGTACCGCATCGCGAACGTAAAAGAAGAGGAGATCGCTGAGCTGATCGCCAAACACGCGCAGAACTGGCGCATGGAGCGCATGCCCGCCGTGGACCGGAGCGTTTTGAAAATGGCGGTGGCCGAGCTGGTCGGTTTTTCGGGGACGCCCGCGCCGATCGTCATCAATGAGGCGCTGGAAGTGGCGAAGCGCTATTCCGGGCCGGAATCGCTGAACTTCCTGAACGGGGTGCTCGATGCCGTGGCCCGTTCGCGCCGCGAGCCGTGGCAGCCCGCGGAAAGGCGGCGTGGATGATCGGGCGTTCTCGCTTTCTCACGGCTGCGCTGATATCCGCGCTTGCATTAACAGGCTGCAACCGGCACGCCTCGGAAGCTGATAAGGCCGTGGCTGCGCAAGGAGCTGCGCAAAGGCAAAAGCAGGCGGATGAGGCCCTGGCTGCCCGAAAAGGCATTCAGGCTGCGGAAGGGCAGTTGGCGCAGCTGCCGCCTCCTTCCAAGGGCCGCTACTTACAGGTTCACGCCGAAGCCGCCTGGAGCAATCCATTCATTGTCGTGGGCCGCCGGAATCTTTCAATGAAGGTGGTATTGCCCGCCGGCTCGAATCGGCTTTCGACCACAGTCGCCCTGCCCGTAACGCAGCCGGCCGGCGAGAATAAGAAGGAGGTTACCCTCCGACTTATCGACCTACCCGAGGCTCTTGCCGCGCTGCCCGAGTCAAGCTGGCCCTACGGCCGAGTGGCGGCAGTGGAGGAGGACCCCGACACACCCCGACGTGAGCGACCGGCCATGCGGCGCAATGTGGAAGCCGTTATGGCGATGCTCAACGACTTGGATGTCGTTGTGGACGAATGGCCTTCCGGGGTTCGCTGACAGGCACTAGGGAGGGCTTCATCTCGAGCCCTCCTAGTGCGAGGAAGCTACCCTAGCAGGTTGCGCTTTTTTGCTTCATTCAGCCCGGCCGCAACTAGACCGCTTATAAGGACAAAGCGGAAAGCCGCTCTGGGAAAGCCTGAACCGCCCTTAGCCTGGTCCTCGCCCTTTTGCGCGCGACGGACGATTCCCTGTGCGATCTGAGAAAAGCGCTTGTCGCCTTCTACATTTTCGTCGAGCGATTGTTTAAGCAGCGCCGCCGCCTTCTTATAGCCGAGGTTGAGTGCGTAGGCCTGCAAAGTGCCATACCGGGCGATAAATGTGTGGATCGCCATTTGCGCGGCTGCGATCTCGGAAAGATCGCGCTCGACCGGGTTCGTCAGTTCTTCCACGGCTGCCCGGCTGGCCTGCCCGATGCCGGCAAGAACCAGATCGTGCCGTTGCGAGGGCGAGCGGTTTGCAACCGTGAAGACCCTTTCCAGCCTTTTTGCCTGCTTTGTATTCACCTTTGCGCCCGTGTCGAACATCCGCTTAAGCTTTGGGCTTGCAATGCTTGCCCCAATGGAGCCGGCCTGCTTGGCGCTTTGCTGGTGGGCGTTGTATAGGAATTGCAGCTCTTTGCTGAACAGCTCTTGCAGTCCACTCGTGGGCATTCTGTCTGTAACCTCTTCTCTGTCTACAGTTCTCCCTTGGCAGGATGTGCCGGAGGCCCTAGGAAGTTGCCTCACCGTGTGAGAGCTCCTTTGCCGACAGGCGCAAGCTCGTTTCGGCAGTGCGGCAACGCGAATCTCCCCACGCTCACCTTATCTGGCTGGCGGGCTTATTCGCCGCGAAAGGTAACCCTCCCCACATGAAAATGCAAAGCATTGGCGACCTGATGTACACCGGTATGACCTACCTCCACGATTTTGAGCAGCAGATCGCGAGCGCGGCCCCGAAGATGGCCGAAGCCTCCTCCGACCCGGAGTTGAAGGAGCTGTTCCAAAAGACAGAAAGCAAGAGCCGGGAGTACGCGCAGCGCGTGCAACAAGCGTTTCAGAAGCTTGGGAAGCAGCCCGAGTCGAATACCAACAACATCGCGAAGGCCATGATTCAGGAAGTCGACAATATGATCGGAAACACGGACAAAGGCCCCGTACGCGACGCCGCCTTGATTGTCGCGGCCAACCAGCAGCAGATGTATCGAGTGGCCGCGTATGGCTCGTTGAAGCACTATGCGGAGCTGATCGGGAAAAATGACGCCGTGCGCGATCTCGAGCAGAATCTCGAAGACAGCAAGAACGGCGATGAGAAGTTCACAAAGTTGGGCGAGAACAAGGTAAACAAGCAAGCCGCGCAGCAGGATACAGTCGCGGCCTAGGTGGTCGCGGCGAACAAAGGCCGGCTCCCGGGAGCCGGCCTTTGTTGTTTAGCGCAGGTGCGGTGTGCCGTGTAGAAACGTGCCCGGCACCGCAAGCGATTTCCGGATCCGCGGCGCTTCGAGGTTGCGCTTCTCGCCGGCGAAAATTGATTGCGCCTGTGAAACCAGGTAATCCGCCGTGCGCGCGGCCATGGACTGGATGGTCAGCCCTGGATTCGCAGAGCCTTGGGTCGGCATGATGCTGCCGTCCATCACAAACAGGTTCTGCACATCCCAAGTACGCCCAAACTTGTCGCACACCGAGTTGGCCGGTGAGGTGCCCATGCGCGCGCCGCCCACCAGGTGGGCATAGCGCGACTCCTGCACCACCTCCGTCGCGCCCGCCGCCTGCATGATCTCCTCGACCTTTTTGCCGCCGTACTTGATCATCTTTTTATCGTTGTCGTGCAGCGCAAACGTGATCTTCGCGACGGGGATGCCGAAGCGGTCTTTCTCGTCCCGGCCTCCGGCGATCTCGACGCGGTTGTCGGCCCAGGGCAGGATCTCGCCCAATAGCCCAAACGCCGACCAGTGGTTGTAATCCATCATCATACGGCGCAAACCCCAGCCCCACAGGTTTTTTGACGCGACGGCTTGCTTTGCGAACGCGATAGGGAGCGGACCCACAGTTTGGACGGCAAAGCCGCGGGCGAAGTCGCGTTTGGGGTCGGTCTCGTAAAACTCCTCGGTGAGCGCATGCGCGGGCGGTGCTTTGTACATGCGGATGGGATCCTCAAACCGGCCCAGGATGACGTTGCCTGCCTGCGCCATGAGGTATTTGCCCATCAACCCGGAGGAGTTCGCCAACCCCTGCTCATGGCCGCGGCAGGCGGAGTTGAGCAGCAGCCGCGGCGTTTCGATCGCATAGCCGGAGACGATCACGGCTTTCGCGCGCTGGAAGTGCTCCTTGCCGTCCCGGTCGAAGTAGTGGACGCCGTCGGCGCGGCCGTCCTTGCCGAGCGAAATGCGCGAAACCATGCACAGGTCGCGGATCTCCGCGCCGTTTTCAAGCGCGTCCGGCACGTGCGTGATGAGCGTGGAAGCCTTGGCCCCTACCTTGCACGCCTGAATACAGAACCCGCGATAGATGCAGTGCGGGCGGTTACCGCGCGAGGCGGACAGGATCGCCACCGGACCTCCGGCGGAAACGCCGATGCCCAGCCGCTCGCAGCCGCGGACGAGCGTGTCACCCACGCCACCCAGCGGGTGCGGGCCGTAGGGGTAACCATGCGGCTTGCCCCAGGGATAGTACGCGGGCCCGGCGACTGGAATCTCCTGCTCCAGCAGCTCATAGTAGGGCTCGATGTCGGCGTAATCGATCGGCCAGTCGGCACCCACGCCATCGCGGGTGTAGACCTCGAAGTCTGATGGATGGAAGCGCGGCGTAAAGGCGGCCCAGTGGACCGACCCGCCACCGACGCCTTTGCCGCTGTTGTTTTCGCCGAAGGTGAGCGGGTTCTTACCGCCGGTGATGCGCAGGTCGTTCCAGTACAGTCCGCGCGAACCCGACTCGTCCGAAACCCAGTCGCGCTCGGAATCCCAAAACGGCCCTGCCTCAAAACCGACCACGTTGAAGCCGGCGCGGGAAAGTCTCTGCAGGAGCACACCGCCCGCCGAGCCCACGCCCACGATAACAAAATCGACCTCATCGTCGTCGCGGAAACGGCGGCGGGGAATGGTGATGTGCTGCATCGGCCCAAGCCAGTGCTTGCCGTCCTTTGGCGCTTCGAACTCGCCCCCGATGGGGCTGTCTTTTTTCCACCAGCTCAATGGGTGCCTCCTTGCGAGGGTGCCGGCTGGTGGCCCTCGTTCTGCGGTTTTTGCCGTTGGCCGGAAAGCGTATCGGCTGGGGGTGCCCAGTCATACGGGCGCTCGTGTACTTCCCAGGGTTCGGGCTGGCCTTCTTCCAGGCGCATGTACGCGCGCGGGTAGGCGGGGCCGCCGAAGCCGATCTCGTCCCAGCTCCAAGGGTGCGCATAGTACGCGCCCGCGCAATCACTCATCAGCAGGCTCCAGAACCGCGAAAGATTCAACTTGCCCCAAAGCTCTTTTGCGGCCTTGGGCTCCCCGTCGTGCACGGACTGGAGGATCTCCTCCTGCTCATACACGCCCAGCTTGTGAAAATTCTCATCATGCAGCGTCTGCGCCATCTGCTCAAACGCATCGACGGCGATTTTGTAAGCCTCGTGGTCGGGCGGCATGTCCTCGTACCGATAGCCGGGGATCTCGCGTAGATGCAGCCGCCGGTCGATCCAGGGGAGGATCGGGATACGGCGCTCCGGCATGCGGTCGTCCTGCGGCAGCACCCGGTCCACGACCGCGTGCATGGTCAGCTGTTCTTCCGGTGTGAAGAAACGGTAGGGCGGCACCTTTTCCAGGCGGTCGTGCACCGTTTTACGCGTAGCCGCGTCCCAAAAGGCCTTTTGACCCAGGGTTGAGAAACCGGGGTAATAGCCCGGCTGCTCTTTCGGCGGCAGGGCTTCGCCGGTACGGGGATCGGTGAGGGGCTTGGGGTTCTGGATCACGCTTGTTTCTCCCGGCGCATCAGGTAGGCGAGCATGCCCAGCATGCCGCAAGCGGAAAACAGCATGGGCGCGAAGATCGGCGGCCCATACAGGGTGTTGTAGGCAATTTTTTTGGCCCCGCCCGGGCGCCGCAGAACGCCGCGCACGTGATAACCGGCACCGATCGCGCCGTTGAGCATGGCCGCGGCGGAAGCGACCGGCAAAGCCGTGTTGGCGACCTTCGCGCTCGGCAACGAGAGCAGAGCCGCGCCCGCGAGAATCGGCGTGAGAATCAACGGAGACCACTGGACCTTGTTCTTGAAGTTGTCCTTGTAGTGCGAGTACCAGGCCTCGCCCCCCGAGCACAGCGTGCCGATCGCGGTCACCACGCACAAGTGCTTTTGAAATTGGCCCGTTTTAATGTCCTTGCGCCAGCTTGTTGTGCCTTTCGCGGATGCGGCCGCTTCCAATTGCTCCGGCGTGCCCGCGTCTTCTTCGCGCTGCAAGTATGACGCCAGAAAGCCTAGGTAGGCGCTGGTCGCCGCCAGTGGCGGGGCAAAGATGGGCGGTCCCATCACCATGTTGACGATGGGCAGCCGCCAGCCGCCCGGCTTGCGCGCGACGCCGCGGATATGGAAACCGAACCCGATCAGGCCATCGGCGATCATCGCAATGCTGTTCCAGCGCAGCCAGGTTTGCGCTATGCGGCGAGAGAAAAATCCCGCCCCGCCCGCCACGGTGAGCGTTGCCGACAGGATCACCGGCGTGTACATCACAGGGTTTGAGTAGCTGCCCCGGTAGTGCTCGTAGCCGATCTCGATTGCGCTCACCGCGCTGGTCGCGAGTACGAGCAGAGACATCGACCGCTGAAACGTGCCCTGGCGAATGTGATCGAGCGCGACCTGTGCCGGCTTGCGCAGGGGCGCGGGAAGAGCCTCGGCCAGGGCAGGCGGTGTGGTGTCGGGTAAGGCCATGATTGCGCGGGCTCCAAATGGGGATAAAAGAACGAGGGCTGGGAGATTCGCCTGGGTTCGGCTTTTTCCAGCTCGGAAATCTACCCTGCTGTTCATTGATGCTCTGTGGAGGCTTGAGCGTAGCTGGTCATCGTGCGGAAAAGCTAGCACAAACGTTTAGGGGCGATAGCCTAATTTCAGGCTCACTTATGTGATTGTTAACCGGTTTCCTTTAACAAAATTCCGGAGTGTCGAATCTGGAATCGGTAAGTTTACGACAGAATGAAGCGATGAAACTACGCGATCCACGGCGATCGATAGTAATAATAACCTTAAACCTTACAGGAGCCTGAGACTCCGATGTGAAAAGCTTCAGTCGCCCCAGCCCGAAAGATCACAGGAGCATCGCGAACCTCTTCAGGTATTAAACCAAGCTTTCCACAATTCCTCCATCCGCACGGTAGGTGCCGCCTGTCATCGCAGAGGAAAGCGGTGAACAAAGGTAGACCGCAAGGTTGGCGACCTCCTCAGGAGTGTGAACTCTTCCGTCAATGGAAGTTGGGTATCGCTGTTTCACGGCGGTAGCGCCGAAGGCATACAGATCCGTATCCGGACTCGGCAGCATCCCTCTGAGTAAGTTTTCTGTGCCTTCCGTCATCGTCACACCTATCAGCATGGCGTTTACTGTGACCCCGGAACTCCCGGCAATTTTTGCCACGCCTCGGGAAAGGCTCAAAACTGCTGCACGTGTAAAGGCGTAGTCAAGTG
Source organism: Acidobacteriaceae bacterium (assembly GCA_965218545.1). Classification (GTDB taxonomy): domain Bacteria; phylum Acidobacteriota; class Terriglobia; order Terriglobales; family Acidobacteriaceae; genus EB88. The sequence goes on from CBDCLB010000006.1 coordinate 419,718, forward strand.
AATCCGGGGTTGCACTGATCGCTTCTACAGAGCTGAGGAAGAGAACACGCCCCCAACCCCGGTCCATCATCTGTCGCAAGTAGCCTCGCGTACAGCGGACGCCTGGCATGACGCTTGCCTGAAAAGATGTTTCCCACTCTTCGTCCGGAGTGTTGAAGAAGTCCTTGGGTGTCCAATTCTTCGCCAGGCTATTCACAAGGATGTCGCATGACGGCTCAGCTTCCAGAAGCGAAGAACACCCTGCGGCTGTGGTGAGATCTCCGACGTGCAAGCGAACGGACGCGCCGGGAACTGCTTGAAGCAGGCGGGTTTTCGCCTTTTGAAGCTTTTCGTCAAACCTTCCGGTAAGCACCACCGCAGCACCGGCCGCAGCGAGAGCAGCGGCAGAGCTCCAACCCAGCCCCGCAGACGAACCGGTAACGATTGCAGTTTTCCCGTTAAGCTCAATTTCCATTCGAGTCTTTCGTTTCAAGAGGTGATATGTCTAGGCTGTTCTGCCCATAATCCTGGGGGGGCGTGGAGCGGACTCCGCGCCCCCCCCCAGGAGGTGCTAAACGACCTGCCGGACCTTATCTTGCGCGATTGTAAGGCCGATCCGCACCGGCTTCGGCTCACCTCTTGCCAGCGCTTCAGAAAACTTCGCTGCCTGGTCTATTGTGATCTTCGCGGGAAGCAGGGCCGCATACTGGTCAACTTCCGCTTCAATGATCACAGGCCCGGGGATCGCAAGTGCCTTATCCAGCAGCTCGCCGCAGCGCTTCGGGTCGTCGATGCGGACGCCCTCGGCACCGACCGCGCGCGCGAACGCGACAAAATCGACCGGGAACAACTCGCACAGGTACTCCGGATTGCCCTGGAAGGCCATCTGCTCCCATTTGATCTGCCCAAGCGTGTTGTTTTTGATGATGACGATCTTGATCGGGAGCTTATAGGCGACTGCGGTAATAAACTCGCCCATCAGCATCGTGAAGCCGCCGTCGCCGACAACCGCGATCACCTGCCGGTCCGGGAAGGCTACCTGCGCGGCGATGGCATACGGCATGCCACAGGCCATGGTGGCCAGGTTGCCGGAGCAGGACTCTTTTTGGCCGCGCCTAGAAGGCATGTACCTCGCCCATACCGTCGTGTTGGTGCCGGAGTCGGAGCAGATGATCGCGTTTTCCTTAGTGCGCTTGCCCAGCTCCCAGCCCACCACCTGCGGACGCATCGGCATCGCGGGGTTGGTGCCTTCCTTTTCGAGCCCTTCGTTCCAGGACTTCATCTTGCGCTGCGCATCCTTGAGAAAACTGCGGTTGCTGTTTCGCTCGAGAAGGGGCAGCAATTCGTTCAGGCACTGCTTCGAATCGCCCACCAGGCCCACGTCCACCGGGTAGCGGATCCCGATGCGCTGCGCGTTGGAGTCGATCTGCACACACTTAGCCTGCCCGACCTTGGGCATGAACTCGATGTAGGGGTACGAAGTGCCCACCATGAGCAGTGTGTCGCATTCTTCAAATACATCCTGCGAAGGAGCAGTGCCGAGCAGGCCGATTTGGCCCATCGAGAAGGGCGAGTCATCCGGCACGGCTGCTTTGCCAAGCAGGGCCTTGACGATCGGGGCACCCAGCTTTTCGGCCATTTCGAGCAGCTCATCCGTGGCATGGAGCGCGCCGGCACCCGCAAAGATGGCTACACGCTTGCCCTTGTTCAGCAGGCGGGCCGCTTCATGCAGATCGCCCCGCACGGGATAGTTTCCGGTAATGGCCCGGCGCTGCGAATTATGATCGGGCACGTTGCGCTTGGAGCGGTCGCGCTTGCCTACGCTCTGCGTTTGCACATCAATGGGAATGGTGAGGTGCGCGACCGCGCGCTTGTCGATCGCGGAGCGGATCGCGATGTCCGCCACCGCGTCCATGTGCGGCGCGCTCATCACGCGCTCGTTGTAGCAGCACACGTCCATAAACAGCTTGTCGAGCTCGACATCCTGCTGCGAGAACGTGCCGGCCACGTCGTTGTACTGCATCCCCGTGATCGCCAGCACCGGCTGCTGGTCCATCTTGGCGTCATAGAGGCCATTCAGCAGGTGAATGCCGCCGGGACCCGAAGTCGAAAGGCACACACCCAAACGCCCGGTAAATTTCGCGTAAGCGCAAGCCATAAAGGCTGCCGATTCTTCATGTCGAACATGAATGAACCGGATCTTATCCTGCACCTTGCGCAGGGCTTCTATCATCCCGTTGATGCCATCGCCCGGGAGGCCGAAAATTGTGTCGACGCCCCAGTCAATGAGCCGCTCCGCCAGCAAATCCGATGCATTCATGCACATATCTCCTGCTGGTTGGGAGTTGTGCGCGGGAAAAGAGGTTGTACGGTTTTCGCCCGAGCACAAGAGGTCTACTTGAGCCGCACAGGCTCGGCATTCACCTTGATCCGGAACAGGTGGTAGGGCTTTTGCCGCAGGTCGTGCCCATTGTGGAAGAGCGGCTGGCGATTCAGTTGGTTCACGTTGAAGTACAGATAGCCGTCATCGGCCAGGCTCATGGTGTCGGGCCACAGGATGCGAGGATCGTGGACCAGGGTTGTGATGAGGCCGGTTTTCGGGTCGAAGCGTTGGATGGAGTCGGTAACGGGGTCGCTCAGGTACACGCGGCCCTCTGCGTCCGATTCAAGTCCGTCGGAAGGCATCTTGCCGGTCGCAATCCGGACCGTGGCCTCGGCCTGCGCGTCGGACTTCGACTTGTCGCGCAGCACGGCGGTTGAGACCGCGTACAGCTTGGTCGAGTTTATGGGGCAGTAGTACAGCTCGCTGCCGTCGGCGGAGATGGCGATGCCGTCCACCGCGAATACATCCGGCTCCGGCGGCTTGCCGGGCTCTGTTTTGTACAGTGGCCGGCCCTCGGCAAACATCACGAAGCCGGGCTCGCCCTGCGTGCTGATGTGCTGGTTGAGCCGCCGCACGGCCTTGCCGGTTGCAAGGTCCACCACGATGATTGCGTTCGGACCCTGGCTCGAGGAGTCGGTGATATAGGCCGTGCCGCGGAAGTCGTCTGTCTGGCCGGGCATGGGCTTGCCGGGCGAGCGCTGGGCGTTTGGGTGGGCCGGATCGGGCGGCGGGGCGTTTGGGTTCGGCGCGGGGCGGGAGCCGATCTCCGTTTGCGGATCCTGTGGACCCGTGTCGCCGACGCGGAGGTCAAAGCGCACGTCGTTCATGTAGCTGTTCTCGCCGGCCACGTCCGGCGGCAGCAGAATCGTGCGGATGACTTTGTTGGTCGCAAGATCGATGCAGACCAGCTTTGGCCCGCCGGGGACGACGTTTTTGAGCTTGGGCGCGCCCGTATCGAGTACCCACAAGCGGTCGTCCGGGTCTACAACCACCGACTGCACGCTGACAAAGTGGGTCTGGTCGGACTGCTCGTCCGTGTACGCGCTCGGGTTGACGAGCTTGCGCCCGGGCCAGTCGTTGATCTCCTCGTTGGGGTAGGCGACCGCCTTGCCGTTTACAATCTCACCGACGGTGAACGGCACATCATCGCCCCAGCGCGGAAAGTTGACGAACATTCGGTGCGCATGGGACACGGTGATGCCCGTGGGCATGGCACCGTCAAAGGTAGCGACAGTTTCCAAGCGGCCCACTGGCTGGTCGGTCGCCTCTTTGGCCGAGTTCTGTGCGCCCGCAAAGCATGGGGCGGCAAGGAAGGCAGCGAGGAGGGCGGTTGCGCGGGCGTTCATGCCTGCTTAGGATGCGCGCTGCCGGCGCCCTATGCCGCTGGGACTCGCTTCCCGTTTCTGCACATAAAGCTTGTTGATCGCGACCATACTCGCGGCGGTTACCGGGGCAGCGATTGCGACCGCGAGCACACCACCGAAGTTCCAAAAAAACAGCTGGACCAGAATGGTAAGCGCCGGGGGCAGGCGCACAGCCTTTTTCTGTACCAAGGGCGTGATGATATAGCCCTCCAGCAGATGAAACAGGCTGTACAGCAGAAGAACGTAGAGCGCCAGGTGCCATCCGCCTTCAAGCCCCATGAGAATGGCAGGGATGGCGGAGGCGACGGTGCCGACATAGGGGATAAATACCGCCAGGCCCGTCAGCAGGCCGAGGGTGAAGGCCAGCTTGACGCCCAGCAGCCACAAGGAAACCATGCCGGCTACCGCGAGAAACGTCATAGGCACGAGCTGACCCAGTACCCACCAGCGTAGGGTGTACAGCACGTCGTCCAGGGTTTCGCGATACAGCGGACGCCGGTCCGCGGGCACAAGACAGCAGTACCAAGAAAAAGAGCCGCGCCGGCGAGCAGCCGTTTTGCCGTTGGCTCCTGCATGCTGGATCTTTTTGCGCGGAAAAGACGCGGCGTCGGGCCGCCTACTGCATGAAGGCCTTGCGCGTGGCCGGCCTTGCGCGCCGCAGCAGGATGCGGTGGACGGACAGCTCGCGGGAATAAAACGCCGCCGCGGCCTCGGTAAGATACAGCAGCCATTTGCGGTAGGAGCGGCCGGAGGCGCACCGGATCAGCGCGGCCGAGCTGCCCTCGAAGCGGCCGATCCACAGCCGGAGCGTTCGCTCGTACTCCACCCGGATATCCTCAACTCGCAGGATGTCGAAGCCGGCCAGCTCGGCCATGGCGAGTTCTTCAGGAAGTGTGCCGATGTCGGTTCCCGGGAAGGTATGGCCGTTCACGAGGTAGCTGCCGATGCCCTCGGCGCGGGACGAGCCGGTGATGCGCTGCAGGAGGAACAGCCCATCGGACTCGAGAAGCCGGGATACGGTAACGAGCTGCCGCGGCAGCGCGCTGTGGCTGGTGTGCTGGAAGATGCTGACATCGGCGGCCTTGGCAAAGGAGCCGGGCCGGAAGGGAAGCCGGGTGGGCCGCAGATCCGCAGTACACCGGCGCTCGAAGCCGGCCTGGGCGATGCGCTCGCGGACAAAGGCAGCCTGCGCTTCATTGCGTGCAAGCCCGCGCGCTTCCCCCGCACCCTCCGAAGCGGCGTGGAGAAGCAGCGCGCCCCACTCGCACTCCAGGTCGAGCAGCCGGTCGCCGGACTCGAGGGCGAGCGCATTGCAGATTGCGCTCAACTCGGATGCCTGGGCCTGGTCGAAGAGCATGTGGTCCTGCGAGGTTTCCCGCGCGCTGGTCCAGCGGGCGCAGGTGGGGGCAAGCGTAGGTCCCAGCCAGCCTTTAAAGAACTCAGGCGACAGCTCCTCCGGCTGGGCAAACAACTCCTCGTGGACGGTTTTGCGACGGGAAGGCCGCAAGCGTTGAGGAAGGGTAAGCGCCCGGGCGATCTGGTACGGGATGCGCCCCACCAAACGCCCGCAGCGCTGAAACACATAGCTGCTGATTGACAAGATCAGCAGGATGTCGCCTTCCATCCTGAGCTCGCCGCTCACAAATGCGCGCGCGAGGGTGGAGTCTGTAGGGTCGGCAATGACGGCGTCGAGCAGTTTGCGGCTGGTAAATGTCACAGTCAGCGCGGCGGCAGTGCGGCCGGGCGCGGTGGACCAACGCCAGCCATCCCCAGTGCGCACGACGATGGCCGGACCTCGGTATTCCGTGAAAAAGTCGGTGAACTGGCTGGTGCGGAGCATGTCACTGGGAAGGGACGGGAGAACGTATACGTGCTGCCGTTCGCTGCCTACCGTTTCGTGGGACATTCCACTCGCTCCACCCCGCTAGGATGCATTCCAAACACGCCGGGACAGGTTTGAGCCGTTCTACAACCTTCCCAGTGGGAAACTGCTCCCAATAGCAACCATGCAGCCTAGCCGCACCGGTTCCGCTCCCCGTTCCAAGACCTTCATTTTCATCGCCGTCGCTGTATTGTCAAACAGTTTCGGCAACTTGTTGCTCTCAATCGGCATGGATCGGATGCCGCAGTTCTCTTTCGGGAATCTGGGTCACTATCTTGCGAATGCCTTTGCCGACCCGCAGCTTCTGGCTGGTACATTTCTAACTGCCACCTACACATTCGCCCAGCTTTCGCTGTTCAGCTGGGCTGATCTCAGCTTTGTCGTCCCGTTCACCGCGACCTCCTACATCATTACTGCCCTGCTCAGCAAATTTATCCTTCATGAGCCGGTGAACCTGGACCGTTGGTTGGGGGTCGTGCTCATCTCGATCGGCGTCCTGCTGGTTTCGCGCACACCGCAGGCCACCTCGCCGGCCGACACATCAGGAAAGGACGCCCCCGTATGAGCAAGTACCTCATCATCGCTTTCACCGTAATCATGGCTTCGTCGGGAGATCTTCTCAACTCGCGGGGAATGTCCACCGGCGGCGAGCTTCATGATTTCGGCCCTTCCGGGATCGCCAAAGCCATTCGCTTTATCTTCACGCGCAAGCTGGTCATCTTGGGTGCCTGCTGCGATGCGGTGGCCTTTTTCTCACTGCTGGCGTTGCTGCGCGTTGAGCAGCTGAGCGTCGCGGTGCCAACCACTGCCCTGGGCTTTGTCCTCGACACCATCGGTGCCCGCTTTTTGCTCAAGGAGAAGGTCGACTGGCGCAGGTGGGTGGGGGTTTTGTTCGTTGCGGCGGGCGTGGCACTGGCGATGCAGTGAACCCCCTTAGCTGGGGCCGCCCCCGCTGCTCTTGCCGCCATGTATGCCCACTAGAACCAGCCCGGCGACCACCAGGGCAGTCGCAATGCTCTTAGTGACGAGCACCCCTTTGGTGAAGTTTTCCTTGAGCAGGTTGGGCTTCCACTTGGTAAGCGCCCATGCACAGATAAAGATAATCACGTATCGCTCACCGGAGATGGCCTCCACGGTAGCGGGGCTGGTGCGGCTGACAGCGTACACAGCTAGAAACGAACCCACGCCCGCCAAAAAGCGGTTGACGAAATAACCGACCTTGCTGCGCGGCTTGTCTTCCTTCTTTTGTTGGCCCGTATCCTTATTGCGCATGCTCGCGATGATGTCCCTGCGCCAGCCTGGAGGAATAAGCATGGCAAGTGCGCCGACCGTGGTGCCGATTGTAAAAAACACGTAGCCGCTGATGAAATTGGACCCGTTAAAGGCCATCTTCTGCAGGACGTTTGTAAGTCCAAACAGCCCGGCAGCCAGGATGATACGGGGCAGCATCTTGCGTAGGGGCTGCTTTTCCGCGAAAAACATTGTAAAGCCGCCCAATACCATCAGGATGAAGCCGGGAACCTGACCGCCGAGGGACTGCTTCTTGCCCAGCAGCGGGATCGAGATCAGGACCGTGGCCACCGGTGAAAACCCGCCCATCGCGGCTAGTTCCTCGGAAGCTTCGCCTGCCTTGAGCGCGTCGTAATAGATGTAGGTGGCGAGCAGGTCACAGATACCGCCGGCGAAAGCCAGCCCCGCAATCTCCCAGCTTGGCATTTTAAAGCCGAAAAAAACGAGCACCAGCCCGAAGACGCTCATTGCCCCCAGCCAGAAAACATAGGTCGCCAGGCTCCCCATTTCCTTGGATCCCAGCAGGATTTTGTCCCAAACCAGCGAAACCCCAATGAGGAACTGTGCGAGCATTGCGACAATTACGCCATCCGTCGCAAGTGCCTTAAGCGTGCCCATGCCGGTATTCCTTGAGCTTTACAAATAAGTGAAGACCGTTTCTGAACGCGCATAGAAAAGGGGCAGGTCGCGATTGGTCACTGCGCCGCCCCTGATCTCCTTCATGCCGACGTGGGACCCGCAAATCGTTTTCGTCTGTAGGCGGATCCTAGCGCTTAAACATTTGCTGCATGGGGGAGTACTCATAGATGCCGGTTAAGATCATCTCCGCCGCGATCAGCGTCAGCAACCCTTTCCACTTGTAATCGAGCGGCGCGAAGATAGCCGCGCCCGCCGCTGCTGAACCAACCCCGTAACGAACCTTCTGTTCCCTTTCGCTCATGCCGAACTCCTTTTTAATTGCATCCGTGATGCTGCTGCTCATGGGTTTCCTTTCCGCACTGGCCGAGGCCTCTCGATTTACGGCGTGTGAGCCGGCGCATTGCAGGGTAGGATGCAGCTTCGCGCCCGTTTTGAAGTGACATCAAAGGTTGTGGATCGAGATTTCTGCTCCGTCGCGGAAAGTTTTCAGCTCAACCGTGTCCGGAGGTGCGTCGCGAGCCGGACCGCGAGCGCCGTAATCGTGAAAGTAGGGTTGGCATGGCCGCCCGTCGGAAAAACCGAGCTGCCGGCAATGAAGAGGTTGTCAACCCCGAACACTTTGCTGTTCGCGTCGACCACGCCCTCCAACGCGCTCCCGCCCATGCGCGTCGTGCCCATCGGGTGCGCGGGATCGAAAAACACAGCGTCCTCCGGACGACGGTCGCGTATCCAGTCCGCAAGCGCTACAGGAGGCAGGCTTTCCCGCTCGAAGGCTTGCTGAATGGCCTGGCCCAGCCGCATCACACTCCGGCGCTCCCCCTCGCCGATGCGCCAGTCGATCCTGGAAAGAGGGACGCCAAGCGCGTCGCGGCGTTCCGATAGGAGAATCCGGCTTTCCGGGTCGGGTGCCTGTTCCACCAGCACATCCAGGTCGAGGCGCTTGAAGCGGCGGGGCAGGGGGCGCTTGCGCACGAGCTTTTCCCAAGCGCCAAACGCAGCCTGCCCGGCGCTGCCGAGCGCGACGCGGCCGTGACGCAAACGCGCGCGGCCCCGTGCGCGCCGAGCGGCACCGAGCGCTTGCCACACATCGTCTTCCGCAATGTGGAGCGTGAGCCAGGCCGCGCAGTTGAGCAGTGCTTCCCCGCGCTGGAGGTCCAAGCGGAGGCTAAACCCGCGCTGCATGCGCGCGCCCGAAGCGTGGCGGTGGAGCAGGAACTCCCTTTGCAGCGCCGGAACCGCGGACGGGGCAAACGTGCCGATGGTGGCGCGCGGGTGGTCCATCAGGAACCTACCCACCAGACCGTTCGCATTGCCGACGCCGCGAGGGTCGCGGCGATTGGAGGCGAGCAGCATCCGGGCGTTCTCGATCGCGCCCCCACACAAAACAAAGCACCGTGCCCGAATTTGCCGCCGACCGCCGTCCGGGGCCGCGACCTCGACGCCTGCGACGCGGGTGCCGTCATCGTCCATATCGATATGGGTGACTGTGCTATGCGTCAGGAGCTGCACGTTGGGTGCGTCCAGCGCGCGAAAGCGCGGGCCGAAGCGGACATACTCGCCCGCACCCGCGGGCATGCGGCTGAACTGCCAAAAGACGGCGCGCAGCTCCGGGTCATGCCCGTCAAAGCGGGGCTTCAACCCGAGCTCGCGGAACAAGCCGTTGCCGTAGCGGACCTCGGCGAGGCCCAGGTATTCGGCGGCCTTCGGGAAAAAGGGTTCCAAATCCGCGGGCCCGATCGGCCAGCCGGAGTGGGGCACCCAAGGGCGCGCTTCGTAATCCAGGGAGTCAAGCGGGATGCAGCGCCCGGACCAGGTGTGGGACGAACCGCCCAGGACGCGGTTGCGCACCTTTGATTGTTCAGCGACCCGAGGCGCGCCGATACTTTCAATCTCATTCAAGGCGGCGGGGAAGGAGTTTTCGCTTTCCCTTCCGCCGCTTTCAACAACAAGCACACGGACGCTTCCCCCGGCCAGTTCGGTTGCGATCGTAAGCCCTGCGGGCCCGCTCCCAACGATGCAAATGTCTGTATCCCACGCCCTGCTCTCCGGCAGGTTTTGAAACTCAATCTCCTGCAAAACTGCCTCCCGAACTTTTTAAAGCTTTTGAATGAACACCGCCTTGTTGAACGTACCCCAAGCATGCGACCGTTGCCAGGACGCGATTGCAAAAAGCCGGGTAACATAGGTAACTTGTGCAATTTGCTGCACTTCGACGAGGATCAATCCTGACAGCCTGGCCGAAAATCGGGCAGGCAAAACGTATACTCGCCTTGTCCGCGACCCATTGCCGGGCGAGGGACTGAGTTCTCCCTGAGAGTTCCAGGTTTATTTTCGACGTGAGGGGTGCATGCAGGCGACCGGAACAGAACCTGAAACGGACAACAGGGCGGCAGCGATCCGCTCCCTGAGCAGCACCCGCACGGTCGCGAAAAGTGCGATGTGGAATCTTCTCGGCCGCGCCGGCCCCTTGCTGGTGGCTGTTTTCATCACGCCCTACCTCGTGCGCGACCTGGGCCCGAGCCGGTGGGGCGTGTTTACGATCGCACTCAGCCTGGTTGGCATTTTCAGCATTTTCGATTTCGGCATTGGGCGCTCGCTCACCCGCACCATCTCCGAGCTGCTGGTAGACGGCGAAGCAGGGAGGGCGGCGACGCTCGCGCGCAGCGGCATCGCGGCGCTCACCGTCCTGGGCACACTGGGCGGGTTGGGGATGGCCGCGGTTGCCCGGCTGTGGGTAGACCGGGGTTTGCATATCCCCGCGGACATCCACGACGAAGTGCTTCACGCCTTGTATGTGCTGTGCCTGTCGGCACCGGTGGTGCTCTTGTGCTCCGCGCTTTGGGGGGTCATCGCGGCATTTCAGCGGTTTCGCGCGGCCAATCTCGTCAACATCCCCGTGATGGCCATGTACTACATTGGGCCGCTGATTGTGCTGCACTTCTTTAACAGCCTGGTGGCGGTGATCGCGGTGCTGGTGGCATGCCGGGTCGTGACCACGCTCGCGTATTGGCAGATCTGCATCCGCGCGCTCCCGGAGCTCCGGCATGCGCGCGTCGAGCTTCGCGAACTGGGGCCCGTGATGCGCATGGGCGGCTGGATGACCGCCTCGAATGTGACCTGGCCCATTCTGACCTATGCGGACCGATTCATCATCGCCTCGGTGCTTTCGGCCGCGGCCACCGGCTACTATTCCACGCCGTTTGATCTGGTCATGCGGTTTACCCTTGTGCCGGTCGCAATCATGAGCACAGCCTACCCGGCCATGGCGGCCAGCTACCGCACAGATCCCGAGAACACCCGCTCCTTATTCCGCCGCAGCGTGCTGACCGTGGCTGGGGTGCTTTTCCCGGCGTGCCTCCTGTGCGTCGCCCTGAGCCACTGGATCCTTACGCTCTGGCTGGGCGCTGCATTTGCGAGCCACGCCGCCCCGGTCCTGCGTTGGCTGGGGGTCGGTATCCTGCTTTCAAGCGTCGACAGCGTGGTGGCGGGGCTGCTCGACGGCATCGGCAAAGCCAGCGTCAATGCCAAGTTTTCCCTTGTGGAGCTCCTGCTGTACCTGCCCCTGCTCACAGTGCTGGTGCGGACTACGGGCATTGAGGGCGCGGCCATCGCTTGGGCGCTGCGCTGCCTGCTCGACCTTGCCATTCGACTCTTGATTGCGCAGCGCTTGTACGCGCCCCTGCGCCCGGCCGCGATCCGTCTGCTTCCGGCCCTTTCTGGGGCGACCGCGACGCTTTTTGCGACAGCCCTGTTCGGGGAAACGGCACTCGGGGCCGTGATTGGGGTCGGCGGTGGTTTGCTGGTTGTGGGGCTCCTGTGGCGGTCCCTTACAGATCGGGAGCGAGGTCACGTTTCGACGGCTGCGGGCCGGCTTATCCCACTGGCACGGGGCGCGGCGCGCTGAGCTGTGCCTCGCCGGGCCGGTACGGGCAGCCGCAGGAGTGGCGCACCAGCAGTTCGACAGGCAGCACGGTTTGCGAGAACTCGCCGAGCGGTACCTCCCCTTTCATCTTCGCGAACAGGACACGCCCCGCGGTTTTCCCCAGCTCCTCCGCGGGCTGGCGCACCACGGTCAGGGCCGGATGGAGCAGGTCGCCCAGTTCCAGGTCGTCGAAGCCCACGAGGGCAAGATCTTCCGGCACCCGGCAGCGAAGGCGCAAAACCGCGGAAAGGATGCGGCGGGTGGTGAGATTGTTCCCGGAAAAAATGGCCTGCGGGCGATTGCGCTGTTCGAGCGCCTGCCGCATAACCAGCAGGGTGTCTTCTTCCGAAGCGCAATTGAAATTGCCGCGGGGCCGGTGCCGGGCGGCCCGCATCGCGGAAGCGTAGCCCTCCCACCGGCGCTCCATTGTGTAAAGACCCGACCGATGGCCCAGAAAGAGAATGCGCGAAAGCCCGTGGACCTGAAGGAGATGCTCCGTCAGCAGGCGCGCGCCTTGTTCGTTTTCAGTAAGAACGGAGTCGGCCTCGCCTATACCCTTCGACGGCAAGGGGCGATCGAGCATGACTACGGGAAGGTCGCGAAACTCAGGCTCGCCCAGTCGGCAGCGGTCGGAGCCGGCCGGGATCACCACCAGGCCTTCGACATGGCGCTGGAGCATGCGTTGGGCTTCCCGGTATTCGCGGTCCGTGTCGTCATTGGTCAGGGTCAGCAGCACTGTGTAGTCGTGGGCGCTGGCAACCATGTTCAGGGCGTGGGCGCAGGTTGCGTAGAAAGGGTCATGGAGATTCGGCACAAGAAGGCCGATGGTGCGCGACTTGGAGTTGCGGAGGGCCCGGGCCATCTCGTTGGGGCGGTACCCGAGCTGGGCAACTGCCCGTCGCACCCGGGCGGCGGTGCTTTCAGACACGTGCGCGGAGTTGTTGAGCACGCGGGAAACCGTCATGGTGCCGACGCCGGCTGTATGCGCGACGTCGTTCATGGTTGGTTTCCGTGGCATGGGCGCGAGCCAAGCATACAGCAAGGGCGCGCTGCGTTCGCCTCGTGGACCGGTTCCGTACAGGCTACGGAGCGAAGTGGGGTGCCATGGCCGCGCCCAGCAGCCCGGAGTCCGAGCCGAGCATGGCGGGCAGGACGTTGGTCTTGCCGGGGGTGAAGCAGTATTGGTCGCCGGGCATGGTGAGGCGGTACACGTAGCTGGCGCGCTCGAGCTCGCGGAACAGGGCGGGGGCAAACAAAGGCCATGCGGCAGCCGCGCCCCCGCCGATGACATAAAGCGGCACGTTGAGGATGTTGACGAGGCTCGCCAAGCTGAGCCCCAGCGCACGGCCCACGGTGTCGTAGACTACCAGCGCGCCTTCATCGCCTTCTTCCGCGAAGCGAGTCACGTCGCGCGCGGTCACCGGTTCACCGCGGTCGATGAGCTCGCGGGTGCGCGGGGAGCGACCTTCGGAAGCGGTTTCCCGCGCCATGCGGGTAATGCCCGTGGCCGAAGCAAATAGCTCCAGGCAGCCGCGATTGCCGCACGGGCACAGGATGCCGTCGGGCCACACGGAAGCATGGCCTGCCTCGCCCGCCATCCCCCGGAACCCGTGCCAGATCTTGCCGCCAAAGATTAGCCCGTTGCCCACGCCTGTGCCCAAAGTGAGCATGCACAGCGAATCGACCCCGTATTCCCGGCCCGCGCCCGCGTGCGCTTCGGCCAGAGCGGCGGCGTTCGCGTCGCTTTCAATCAGGACCGGAAGGCCCAATCGCGCTTCGAGCTCGGTTTTGAGCTCAAGCCCATGGAATCCGGGAAGGTTGGGCGGCTCGAGCAAACGCCCTTCCGGCAGCTCGATCGGGCCTGGGCTGCCCACGCCGATGCCCTCCAGTTCCCCCGGGCCGCCGCAGGCCTCAATCACCTGCTGGATTGCGGTAGCCATATCGCCCAAAACCGCGCCGGGCCCGTCCGCAACCCGCGTGGGGACGGCCACCGAGCTCCGCCTCTGCCAGTCCGTGGAATAGCCCGCGATGCGCAGGTTGGTACCGCCCATGTCTACGCCGACCGCAAACTTCGCCATGGTGAAAGTGGAATCCTCTGGAAGGGAACTGGGCTTGGACTTGTCCAAGCGTACTATGCCGAGTTGAAAACACGCGAGTTAAGCAGTCACCGGGCGGCCTCAGTACGCCCCGCGAATGATGTTTTCCGGCTCCTCCCCCCGGAGCAGGCGCTCGCACTGCTTGGCGACAAACCGGAAAATTCGGTCCTGGAAATCGGGGATGGAGCCGGCGATGTGCGGTGTGAGCAGCAATCCGGGAGCCTTCCAAAGCGGGTGGCCCGGGGGCAAGGGTTCGGGGTCGGTCACGTCAACCGCCGCGCGGATGTGCCGGGCTCCGAGCGCTTCTACAAGCGCGTCCGTGTCCACGACCGCGCCGCGCGCGGCATTGACTAGGAGCGAGCCGCGGCGCATGAGCGCGAACTCCTCCTTGCCGATGAGGTGGTGCGTTTCCGGCGTGAGCGGGGTGATGAGCACGACGATGTCGGCTTCGGGCAGGAGACTGTGGAGATCCGCAACGGGGTGGACCTCTTCGCGAGGGGTGCGCGCGATGCGCAGGACGCGCGCGGGTTCAAACGGCTGCAAACGCGCTTCGATGGCCTTGCCAATGGAGCCGTAGCCGACGATCAGCACCGTTTTTCCCGCGAGCTCTTCCTGTAGGACCGGGGCACCGGAGCTGTGCGGGCTGCCATAGGTTTGATCCCAGTAGGCATCGCCTTCCCGGCGGCCGCCCCAGCGGCCTTCGGACTGCAGGTGTTCGTACAAGGGCAGCCACTTGAGCGAGGCCAGGATAGCGGTGAGAGTCCACTCTGCCGTAGGGGCGTCGTGCACACCGCGCGCGTTGCAGAGTACAGCCCCAGGGGGCAGCAGGGATTGCACGGTTTCAATCCCTGCCGAGATGGTTTGCACGTAGCGGGCGCGGGTGCGCTTGAGCACCTCACCGGCGGTGGGGCCAAAGCTTGGCGCCACAATCATGTCTACGTCGAGGGTCGCATCACCTTCCGGGTGGTAGCGCACCACCTCTACCCCTTTTGGGAGAAGGCTGAGAACCCGGCCGTCGATTGTCGAGGAAATTGCGAGCCGAAGCGAAGTTCCGTCATGCATGCGGGCGGGGCTTCCTAGTCTTTTTGGTGAAAGATTGCGTTGTTGATGTCGGGCCAGAACTCTTGGAACATATACGTGCCGCCGTCGATGATGACGTTCTGGAGCCAGCGCTGCCCGGTCTTGGTCCAGTCTCTGTCCTGGCTTGGGTAGTAGGCCGTGGAAATGCCGGAAGCCGCCCCGGCCCCAACGATCTCGGAAAAGTTAAAGGTCTCGCCGCCCCGGTCGCTGCGGGTAATCAGGGTGCGGTCGAAAGCGTAGACGGCGCGCTTGAGGATGTTGCCGTGCCCAAGGGTGTAATAGCGCGAATCCTCATGAAGGACCGAAGGCAGAATCGCCTGTACCCAGAAGTTCTCGTCTGTTTGGTCGGCGAAGGAGTGCCAATAATAGCGGCCATACCCGGCGGCCCCCTGGTGGAACTCGGGCGTACTCTTTTCGGCCATTTGCACCCCGGCCAAGGCACCGACAAAGATGAAATCCGAGTAGTCGAAGCTTTGCTGGATTGTGCTTGTGAACTTTTCTTTCGCGGTTTGCGGAGGCAGCTTGGTATCGGCGGAAACGGCCCGGAAATTGGGTACGATTCCCAGGATGCGCTTGGTCTGCTTCGGCTGGCCGCCGTTTTGCGGGTTCACGGGGCCGCTCTCCGTTTCCCGGGTCGGCGTGGCGCCGTTGCCCTGCTGGTGTGTGCCGCTGCCTCCCTGTGCCGCGAGCACGGCAGAGGGCGCGTCCGGGATCTCACTCGCGCGCTGGCCGTGGGCGCTGGTTGCGATGAATGCGCACCCGGCAAGGGCGGCCGCGGCGCGAAAGCGCCGACGCGCAAAAAGAAAGGGAAGGGTCATGCCGCACATTGGATTCAGGAAACCTCCTTGGCGCTTCGGCCTTGTCGCCGCGATCCGCCCGCTTTTGGACGTGCACGCCGCGGCAGAAGACGCTATTTTTGTGTGCGCGGTGGAAACGCACGAGGTTCACGTGCCGGTGCATGGAGCAAGGCGCGTATCAGTGCGGCTCATTGCTTTAGCCTGTTGAAGTATGCGGCTATGGATAGTGTGGGCGGTTTTGGCGGTGATCTGGGCATTGCAGGCGGGGGCCGCGCTGGTGGTGCGCCATGGCCGAGCCGCCTTCATCATGTTTGCCATGGCCGTGTTTTTCGCGGTGATCGGCGAGATTGTGCGTCGCCGCACCGCCGCTGCCGCGTCCCCGAAAGTTAAGTCGCGATAAGCCCGGTGTAGACGGCCATGCCCGCAACCGCGTCGATCTCCAGCGCGTCAAGCGCGTCGATCTCCGCCTGCTCGCGGATGCCGCCCGCGACGATGAGCTGCCTTTGCGTAAGCGCGCGCAAGCGCCGGGCGACCGCGAGCGGAAAACCCTGGAGCGTGCCCTCCGTATCGACATGCGTGTACAGGAAGCCGCCGCAAAAGGGCTCGAGCGCGCGCATAGCTTCATCCGGGGTAAGCACGGTCTCCTCGCGCCAGCCGCGGACGGCGACGCGGCCGTTCTTGGTATCGACGCTGGCCAGAAACTGCCCGGGGCCGATAACCTCGGCGATCTCGCTTGCGAGATCGCGGTCCACGCCCGTTGCGGGAAACAGCGCCGAGCCGAAGATCACGCGCCGCACCCCGAGCGCGAGCAAGGCCTGGGCCTGCTCCGGCGTACGGACGCCTCCGCCCACCTGCACGGGCAGCTCGCGGGCGATACGCTCGATCAGCCCGCGATTATTGCCCTCGCGCTTGGCCGCGTCCAGATCGATCAACTGCACGAGCGGGTAAGGGCGGAAGCGATCGATCCAGTACGCGAAGTCGTCGGAGGCGACGCGCAGCTCCTCGCCCCGCACCAGCTGCACAATGCGACCGCCCATCAGGTCGATCGCGGGGATCAGCATGGAAGCCTCACGGGGACACCTTCTTGGGCGATCTGCTGCTTGAGCGTGCGCGCGTCCGCGACGCCGAAGTGAAAGATGCTCGCGGCCAGCGCGGCGTCGGCTTTGCCCTCCTTGAGGACCGTGGCGAAATGTTGCGCCGTTCCCGCGCCGCCCGAGGCGATCACGGGGATCTGCACAGCTTCCGAGATAGCGGCCGTGAGCTCGCAGTCGAATCCGGCGCGAGTGCCGTCGGCATCCATGCTGGTGAGCAGGATTTCGCCCGCGCCGCGGCTTTCGGCTTCGCGCGCCCAGTCCAGCGCGCGGCGGCCGGTGGGCTTGCGGCCTCCGCTCACGTACACCTCGGCCTGCTCGGAGCTTCCGCTGCCCCGGCGCGCGTCGATCGCGACGATCACGGCTTGCGCACCGAAGCGCCCGCCGATTGCGTCAATCAATGCGGGCTCGGCGATCGCGGCTGAGTTGATGGAGACTTTGTCGGCACCCGCATCGAACACAGCGGTCGCGTCGTCGCCCGAACGGATGCCGCCGCCTACCGTGAACGGGATAAAGAGTTTGCTCGCGGTTTGTTTCACGGTTGCGAGCAGGGTGCCCCGGCCTTCATGCGTGGCCGTAATGTCGAGCAGCACGATCTCGTCCGCGCCCCCTTGGGCGTGGCGCGCGGCGAGCGCTGCAGGATCGCCCGCGTCGACGATATCTTCAAACTGGACGCCCTTGACGACGCGTCCGGCGCGGACGTCGAGGCAGGCGATGATGCGTTTGGTCAGCACCCGTTAGAGCTCCAGGAAGTTCGCGAGCAAACGCAAGCCCGCCGCGCCCGACTTTTCCGGGTGGAACTGCGCGCCCATGATGTTGCCGCGCTCGACGATTGCGGAAAACGCGCCGCCGTAATCGCAGGTGGCCGTTGTTTCCTCGACCACCGGGGCGCGGTAGGAGTGGGTGAAGTACACGTGCTCGCCGTCGCGGAGGCCGCGTGTCAAGCGCGTTGAGGCGGGGATGCGGAGCGCGTTCCAACCCACGTGCGGGCACTTGAGCGCCGGGTCGCTGAAGCGCGCGCATTGACCTGCGAACGCGCCGAAGCCGGGCGTTTCCGAGGCTTCCGTGCTGCCCGCGAACAACCACTGGAGGCCAACGCAGATGCCGAGAAACGGGACGCCCGCCTCCGTCCGATCGCGGATAGCCGCGTCGAGACCCCGCTCGCGCAAGCGCCCGGTCGCGGCAAAGTGGCCCACGCCGGGCAGGATGATCTTATCGGCTTGGGCGATGGCTGCGGGATTGTCCGTGACCTCGAAGTGCTCGCCGCCAGCTGATTGGAGCGATTTAAGCACGCTCGTGAGATTGCCCGCTTTGTAATCGACCACCGCGATCACAGCAGGCCTTTGGTGGACGGCAGCATTTCGCCCAGCTGCTTGTCGCGCGAGCAGGCCACGCGCAAGGCGCGGGCGAAGGCCTTGAACAAGGCTTCGAGCTTGTGGTGGTTCGACCGGCCGTACATGGTTTTCAGGTGGACGTTGGCGCGTGCTCCCCGGGCGAAGCCGTCGAAGAAGTCCTCAACCAGCTCGGCCTGCAGGTCGCCGACCAGCGTGGTTTTCACTTTGGTCCTGACTTTGCAGGCGACGCGCCCGCTCAGGTCCACGGCGGCGATGCCGAGGGTTTCGTCCATGGGCATCAAGAAGTACCCCGCGCGGTTGATCCCGGCTTTGTCGCCCAAGGCCTTGTCGAACGCCTCGCCGAGCGCGATGCCGACGTCCTCGACCGTGTGGTGCTGGTCCACATCGAGGTCGCCCTTGCAGGTGAGCTCGAGATCGAAGGCACCATGGCGGGTGAACAGCTCCAGCATGTGATCGAAAAAGCGAATGCCGGTCGCGATCTTGTACTGCCCTGTACCTTCGACCGTGAGCCGGAGCGCGATCTTGGTTTCGGTGGTATCGCGGTCGATGGCGGCGGTGCGCTTTGGCGCTGGCTTGACGGGAGGTGCCGTCTTCGCGGGTGCCTGCGGGCTCTTACTTGGCATACCTAATCTTACCGCCGGAGCTCGCCGGTAACTTCGCGCAGCGCGTCGTGGCTCGTGCGCATCTGCTCGCGTGTGCCTATGGTTACGCGGACGCACCCATCGCAGCCGGGGTCCGAGGAGCGGTCGCGCACCAGGATGCCGCGTGCGTGCATCGCGCGGGTGAACTCGCGGTGCGCGGGGCCGATTTCCAGCAGCACGAAGTTGGCCGCCGAGGGCCAGGTGCGCACCCCCAACTCGTTGCACACGGCGTAGAACTCGGCGCGCGCCATCTTGACCTCGCCCACATACCAGTCGAGATACGCGCCGTCCTCAAGCGCGTGCGGCAGGCAGGCGAGCGCGAGCGCGTTGACGCTGTAAGGCGAGATCACCCGACGCAGCCAGTGCATGGTTTCGGCATTTGTGGCGAGCAACCCCAGGCGCAGGCCGGCCAAGCCGTAGGCCTTCGAAAAGGTGCGCGCGACAACCAGATTCGGATGTTGCGGGAGGCAATCGAGAACGCTCTCGCCGAAGAAGTGGAAATACGCTTCATCAGCGAGCACGACCGCTTGCGGGGCTTTTCGCGCGAGGGTCAGAATCTGTTCGCGGCTGAGCGCCGCGCCGGTGGGGCTGTTGGGGTTTGCAAGTGCGATGAGACGGGTGCGCGGTGTGATGGCTTTTAGAACCGGCTCGTACGGAAACGCGAAATCCTCGCGCGGAGCCTGCACGGGCACCACCGTCGCGCCGGTGGCCGAGGCGTACACCTCGTACATGGAGTAGGTCGGGACGGGCAAGAGGATTTCGTCGCCCGGCTCGAGGTAGGTTTGGCACAGGACGTGGATCGCCTCGTCCACCCCGTTGGTGAGCAAGGCTTGCTCCGGGGCGAGCTGAAGATGCTGGGCGACGAGCGCTTCCACAGGGCCGCGCTCGGGGTAGCGGGTCAGGTCGCCCGCGGTGATCTGCGCGAGCGCCTCGCGCACGCGCGGAGAGCAGGCAAAGGTGTTCTCGTTGAAGTCGAGCCGCAGCCCGTCACGGTTGCCGAGCGGCGGGTGGTACTCCTTCATAGCACGGACAGCCGCGCGCGGCTCCGGCGCGCTCACGCGACCACTCCCCGCGCGCGCACGGCTTCCGCGTGGCCGGCCAGGCCTTCGGCTTCGGCGATGCGGATGGCCGCGGGCCCGAGCGCGCTGAGCCCGGTCTGCGTGTACTGCTGCACGGTGATGAGCTTGAGGTAGTCGTACACGCTTAGGCCGCCGCGCAAACGCGCTTCGCCGCCGGTGGGCAGGGTGTGGTTGGGTCCGGAAACGTAGTCGCCCATGGGCTGCGGCGACCAGCGGCCGATGAATATGGAACCCGCGTGGCGCACCCAGGCAAGGTCTTCGGCGGAGTCGACGGTAAGGTGCTCGCCCGCGAGCCGGTTCGTGATCTCCCGCGCTTCCTCCAGCGAGCCCGCGACGATGGCGACCCCATTGCGGTTGAGTGAGAGCGCGGCCGTGGTGTTGGCGCGGGCCTGCTCCTTGGCCTGTGCCACGACGCGGCGGGCGAGCTCGGCCTTGGTTGTGATGAAGATGGCGACCGCGTCCGGGTCGTGCTCGGACTGTGCGACGAGGTCGGCGGCGATCTCGCGCGGATCCCCGGTTTCGCTGGTTACGATGATCTCGGTCGGGCCCGCGAGCATGTCGATGCCCGCGTCAAAGGCGACGAGCTTTTTCGCGGCGGTCACGTAGGCATTGCCGGGGCCGACGATCTTGTCGACGCGCGGAATGGTAGCGGTCCCGTAAGCCAAAGCGGCCACGGCTTGGGCCCCGCCCACGCGGTAGAACTCCGTGGTGCCGAGCAGGGCAGCGGCGGCCAGGACCTCCGGCGCGGGCTTGGGGCTCACGGCTACAATGCGCCCGACCCCCGCGACCTGCGCGGGGATTGCGGTCATCAGCAGCGTGGACGGGAGCGGGTGGCGGCCGCTCGGGACATAGCAGCCCACTGAGTCGAGCGGGCGCACACGCTGGCCGACTGAGAGGCCGGGTGCGGGCTCGAAATCCCAATCCTTCGGCAGTTGTTTTTCGGCGAAGGCGCGAATGTTGGCGGCCGCAGTTTCAAGCGCCCGGCGCATGTCGGACGGGAGAGCGGCCAAAGCCATGCGCATCTCGGCAGGGTCGATGGCGAGCGGGGCGTTCGCGGGCAGCCCGTCCAGTTTGGAAGCCCAGGCGCGAAGGGCTTTGTCGCCGTCCTTGCGCACGGCGTTCACGATGCGCTCGGTGGCGGGCAGCACTTTGGCATCAAGGGCTGCGCCGCGGCCAGTGAGCTTTTCAACGCGGGCCCGGCCCCGGCGGCCGCCCAGGCCTGTGGTGCGAACAATCTCCATCTGTTTTCCCTTCAAGAACAAGAAACAAAACCGCCTGCGCGGCTGGCGGCCACTTCGTGGCGGGTCTTTATTTCAAAGCTACAGAACCACTTTGTTCAGCGGATACTCGACAATCCCAGTCGCGCCGGCGGCTTTCAACTTCGGGATGACATCCCGCACCACGCCCTCTTCAAGGATGGTGTTTACCGCCGACCAGCCTACTTTGGTCAGCGACGAAACCGTGGGCGAGTTGAGCGCAGGCAGCACGGCGAGCACCTGGGCCAGATGGTCGCGGTGCACGTTCAGCATCAGCCCGACCTGCCCCTGCGCATCGATCGCTCCCCGGAGCATCAGGGCCAGGGTGTCAATCTTCCCGCGCTTCCACCCATCGGCATAAGCGGCTGTATTCACGATAAGCCGGGTTTCCGACTCCATGACCGTGTCGAGGATTCGGAGCCGGTTCGCGCGCAGGCTCGAGCCGGTTTCGGTGATTTCGACAATGGCGTCGGCCAGCATAGGCGGCTTGACCTCGGTCGCGCCCCAGGAGAACTCGACCTTGACCGGCACGTTTTTGCCCGCGAAGTACTGCTTCGTCACCTCGACCAGCTCGGTCGCGATCGTCTTGCCGGCCAGGTCTTCGGCGCGCTGAAAGGAGGAGTCCTCGGGCGCGGCCAAAACCCACTTCACCCGCTGGCGGCTTTGCTTCGCGTATACGAGCGAGCACACGCTTTCGACCGCCAGCCCGCTTTCAACCACCCAATCGATGCCCGTGAGCCCCGCGTCGAGCACGCCCGAGTGCACATAGCGCGCCATCTCCTGCGCGCGAATCAACATACACTCGATCTCCGCGTCGTCGATCTGCGGGAAGTACGACCGGCCGCTCGCGTAAATCTTCCAGCCGGCCTTGGCGAACAGGTCGATGGTCGCGTCCTGGAGCGAGCCTTTGGGGATGCCGAGGCGGAGTTTAGGCATTGGCTTCGACCCCCACCGGCAGCGGCCGGGTAAAGCAGCTCACCGTGCCCTCGTGGCACACCAACCCGTCGCCCTCGACTAACACGCGAAACAGGAGAGTGTCCTGGTCGCAGTCGGTCGCGGCGGAAACGACGCGCAGACGGTTGCCGCTGGTTTCGCCCTTGGCCCAAAGCTTGGAGCGGGTGCGGCTCCAAAAGGTGACGTAGCCGGTTTCCCGGGTCCGGCGGTAGCTTTCCTCGTTGAGGAAGCCCAGCATCAGTACCTCCCCGGTGGCGGCGTCCTGGACGACGCCGGGCAGGAGCCCCTCCATCTTGCCGAAATCAAGTGTTTCGTTCTCCATGCGTCCTTTCGCGTAGCAAAAAGCCCGCCTGCATGTAAATGTTGGCGGGCGGGCTTTGGATCCTGCTTCTGGTCAGAAGAGCACCGGCACTTGCTTACCGGGAAATCCTGCAGAGCGCCGCCGCGGCAGAGCGGGGATGACGATGGCGATGGCGGCTCATATCTTCTCCACGCTAACGGGGGTGGGTGCGTGTGTCAAGAAAGGGAGGGGTAGGAATACGGCTGTTTCCGCGGCAACGGGGCTCCTGTAGCATCGGAGTGCCCTCGCGCGAGCCATCCCCATGCAACGGTCCCCCATGAGCCAGTGGCATGCAGCCCCCAACCAGCTCACGTTTCTGCGCCTGTGCCTGGTGCCGTTTCTTCTGCTGGCTGTGCTGGACGGGCATTTTGCCCTGGCCTTTTGGCTGTTTGTGGTGGCCGGCATCTCCGACGCGCTCGACGGGCTATTGGCGCGTGTGCTCAAGCAGCGTACGGTTCTGGGCCAATACCTGGACCCGGTCGCGGATAAGCTGCTGCTTTCGTCCCTTTTCCTGACCCTGCACTATGTGGGGCTGGTGTCGCGCCGGGTCACGCTGCTGGTGTTCGCGCGCGATTTCGGCGTTCTGGTGGTGGGCGCGATCCTGTACGCGGCCGCAGGCCTCCGGAACTTTCGCCCCGACGTCTTGGGCAAGGCAAATACGCTGGTGCAGATCGTTGCAGTCGTGGCGGTCATGCTGGCGCAGTTCGAGCCGTGGGCCGCCGTGCGCTTCACGGAGCACTGGGCTCTGGTCGGCACCGGCATCCTGGCCTGCATGTCGGGCTTCGATTACGCGCTGAAGATGGCATGGAGGCTGACGGACGTGCCCGGCCTGGGCGGGGAAGGCTAGCCCGATTGTCCGTCCATGGCTTCAGGCCCGGTTTTTTCCTCGATCTCCATGTCCCGGAACTCGTCGGAGTCGAAAACTTCCCCGCAGTCCTGGCACTCTACGAATTCGGCATCGTCCTGGCGTGAAACAACGCGCACTTGGGGGTGTTTGCAGGGGATTTGCATGGTTTGGAGCAGGCTCAAGCAGGCCCGATAGCGAAAATTGTAGCGCCAGCCGCGCCGGGTTCCAAGGCCTGAAGGGGAGAATTTTGCCGTGCCATGGATGGCATGGACGGAGCGGGGGCCGAGGCTGCGCATATGCGTGGGTCAACTTTGATAAGAATTATCCAAAAAAGACTTCGCAAACATTGCGGCTGCCGGGAAGCGCCTCCTATACTAAGTCCTGATGCTGCGGCTAACAAAAAAGGCGGACTACGGGCTGATGGCGCTCAAGTACCTGGCCGAGCAGCCTCGGCAAGCTGCCTTGAGCGCCAAGGAAATCGCTGAGGCCTACCATATCCCTCCGCAGCTGCTGGCCAAGATCCTGCAGCGCCTCGCCAAAGTGGGCCTGGTGCGATCGACAGCCGGAACCAACGGCGGCTATGCGCTGGCGCGGGATGCGGCGGAGATTACTGTTTTCGAGGTCATCCGCGCTGTGGACGGGCCTCTGTTTTTGACCGCGTGCAGTTCCGGCCCGCGCCCGTGCGACCTGACGGACAGCTGTACCATCAAAGAACCGATGGCGCGGGTCAATGAATCGATTATGGAGCTCCTGACGGGCATACGGATCGGCGATCTGGTGGACGCGGGCGCGGCACGCCCCGCGCGGGGAGAGCAGAGTTTGATTTCGATCCGGATGTAAGCCCGCGCCCTGCAAGTTTTTTGAGTTTGGAAGTGGAGAACGAGATGAGCACAGCAACGCAGATGCAGGAAAATCCGCCCCTAAACGCGCCCGAAGGGGACCAGATCGTTCCCGCCCAAACCGGGTTCGCCGGTACCGCGCCCAATGGCGTAAAGCTGCCGATCTACATGGACAACCATGCCACGACGCCGATGGACCCCCGGGTGCTGGAGGCGATGGTTCCGTACTTCACGGGCAAGTTCGGTAATGCCGCGAGCCGGAATCACGGGTTCGGTTGGGAAGCCGAGCAGGGTGTGGAGTACGCGCGCGAGCAGATCGCGAAGCTGATCGGGGCGACCGCGAAGGAGATTATTTTCACCTCCGGCGCGACCGAGTCGAACAACCTGGCCATCAAGGGAATCGCCGAAATGTACCGGGAACGCGGCAACCACATCATCACCCAGGTCACCGAGCATAAGGCGGTGCTCGACACTTGCAAGCGGCTGGAAAAGTCGGGCTGTAAGGTGACATACCTGCCGGTGCAGGCAAACGGGCTGGTTTCGCTCGATGAGCTGAAGGCGGCGATGACTGACAAGACTATCCTGGTTACAATCATGTTCGCCAATAATGAGATCGGCGTGGTGCAGCCGGTAGCCGAGATCGGCAAACTGTGCCGCGAGCGCGGGGTAATCTTTCACACCGACGGCGTGCAGGCGGTGGGCAAGATCCCGGTCGACGTGCAGGCGATGAATATCGATGTGTTGAGCATGACTGCTCATAAGCTGTACGGGCCAAAGGGCGTGGGTGCTTTGTATGTGCGGCGGCGCAATCCGCGGGTGCAAATCTCCGAGCAGATTAACGGCGGCGGCCACGAGCGCGGGATGCGTTCCGGGACGCTGAATGTGCCGGGCATTGTGGGTTTCGGTAAGGCGGCGGAGCTCGCGCGCGAAGAGATGCAGGCCGAGGGTGAGCGTGAGCTGGCGCTGCGAACCAAACTTCAGAAGAAGCTGGAGTCGGCGCTTGACTATGTCCATGTCAACGGTTCCATGGAGCACCGGCTCCCCGGCAATCTCAACATGAGCTTCGTATATGTCGAAGGCGAGTCGCTGCTGATGGGGATCAACGACATCGCGGTTTCGAGCGGTTCGGCCTGCACCTCGGCCACGCTTGAGCCATCCTATGTGCTGAAGGCGCTCGGGTTGGGAGACGACGTGGCTCACAGCTCCATCCGGTTCGGGTTGGGGCGGTTCAACACTGAGGCCGAGGTGGACTACGTGGCGGACAAGCTGATCGACGTGGTGCAGAAGCTTCGGGAGCTTTCGCCTTTGTACGAGATGGTCAAGGAAGGCATCGACCTGAGCAAGATTGAGTGGGCCGCGCACTAAGCTTTTTAGAATTCTGGAGGAACTATGGCATACAGCGATAAGGTAGTGGACCACTACAGCAATCCGCGCAATGTGGGCACGCTCGACAAAAGTTCGACCGAAGTAGGCACGGGCCTTGTCGGCGCGCCGGAGTGCGGCGACGTGATGCGTTTGCAGATCAAGGTCAACCCGGAAACGCAGGTGATTGAGGAAGCTAAGTTCAAAACCTTTGGTTGCGGTTCGGCCATCGCTTCCAGCTCGCTCGCGACCGAGTGGGTGAAGGGCAAGACTGTCGCCGAGGCGTTGACGATCTCGAACACCGACATCGTAAAAGAGCTTGCGCTGCCGCCGGTGAAGATTCACTGCTCGGTGTTGGCGGAAGATGCGATCCGCGCGGCGATTGGGGATTGGAAGGCGAAGAACGGAGCTGCGGAGAAAGCTGAAACTGCCGTGTCGGTCGCTACTGCGTAAACTCAATCTTTGAAGGTTGACAAAGGTTCAGGTTGGATCGCAAACGTGCGCAGGCTCCTTCAGGATTGAACGGCTCCGGAGTTGCGCACGATAGCGGCTCGCCTTAATGGATTCGATCAGCGTGAAGCGGACCGCGCCCGTCGGGCAGCAGGACGAGACAGGGTGCTTGCGGGGAGGCGTCAGGCTTTGCTCGACAAGCTTGACGCTACAGGACGCGCAATCATGCTTCACTTCTAGCTTGCAATCACGAAGAGCCGGCTTGAAAAGCTGCACGCTTCTCGTAATCAAGCTCCGCAAGTGCCACGGTAGCTTGAGGAAAGCAGAACATGGCGACACTCCCCGAAGTGCTTCAACCCGGAAATCTTGTTCCCAATCAGAAGAGAGTCCAAGTGACTCCGCGCGCCTTGGCCCGGATTCGGGTCGCGATGGCTAAAGAAGGTATCGAACCCAATGAAGGCGGTTTGCGGTTAGGGATTCAGGGCGGAGGCTGCTCGGGTCTCTCCTACAATATTCGTTTCGATACACAGCCGCGCGAACGTGACCGGGTTTACCAGTTCGACGACATCCGCATTTTTGTGGACCCAAAGTCTTTCCTGTACCTCCATGGCATGATCCTGGACTACGAGGAAACTCTGATGCGACAGGGGTTCAACTTCATCAACCCGAACTCGACGAAGAGCTGCGGCTGCGGTTCGTCGTTCTCGGCTTGATGGGCGCGGCGGACCAGCCTGCACCCGCCGGCGTGGACTACTTTTCTGTTTTCGACCTACCGCGCAAGCTTGCGCTCGATGTGCGGGCGCTTGAAAAGGCGTTTTACCGTAGAAGCCGCGCCGTCCACCCGGACCGCTTCGCTCGCGCGAGCGCGGCAGAACAACAGTGGAGTCTTGAGCAAACTTCACTGCTCAATGACGCTTACCGGACCCTCAAGGACCCGATTGGGCGCACCGAGTACCTGCTGCGGCTTGAGGGCGTGACGCTCGCCGACGAGAAGTCACCGGCCAAAACGCCGCCCGATCTGCTGGAAGAGGTATTCGAGCTCAATATGCAGCTTGAAGAAATGCGTATGGGCGAGGGTGACCCCCAGCTGCGTGCGGAACTCGAACGAGCTCGTGCTCAGTTTGAGACGCAGTTCGCCGTGCTCGGGCAAGAGATCGAGCGCGAGTGGACCGTGTGGGATGCGAGCAGCGACAGGGCAGCCCTGGAGCGCATGGCGGCGTTGCTCGATTATCGGCGCTACATCCGCAATCTCGTGCGCGATGTGCGCGAAGCGCTCGGCGCTTAGACTGGGGCTATGGCATTGGAAGAAACAGCATCCCCGCAGCAGGGGGCGGACCGCGTGGTCGGCATCGACCTGGGCACGACCAACTCACTCGTCGCCTACATGCAAAATGCGCGGCCGGTGGTCATCCCCGGCGAGGACGGACTCAACCTCGTTCCCTCGGTCGTGGCGTTTCCGGCGCAGGGCGAGCGGCGTGTGGTGGTTGGCAATGGCGCGCGCCGGTACCTGAGCGAGTCAGCTCACCGCGTTGTGTATTCGGCCAAGCGGCTAATGGGGCGCGGGATCGAGGATGTGGGCGAGGAGCTGAAGCTTTTCCCCTTTCGTGTGGCACCGGGTGCCGGACCGGGCGAGGTGATTCGCCTCGCCGTGGGCGAGCACGAGTACACGCCACCCGAGATCGGCGCACAGGTGCTGCGGCAGCTTAAACGCAATGCCGAGCGGTACTTCGGCGCCGCCGTTTCGAAGGCAGTCATTACTGTCCCCGCGTACTTCAACGACGCGCAGCGCCAGGCCACCAAGGACGCGGGCCGCATGGCCGGGCTCGATGTACTGCGTTTGGTGAACGAGCCCACTGCGGCTGCGCTGGCCTATGGGCTTGATCGCGCGAAGGAGGGCCTGGTCGCGGTGTACGACTTCGGCGGCGGAACGTTCGACATCTCGATTCTGCGTTTGCAGGATGGGATCTTCGAGGTGGTCGCAACCGGCGGCGACACCCACCTGGGCGGCGACGACATCGACAACCTCCTGCTTGCAGTCGCGCTTGACGACATTGCCGGCTCGACCGGCCTGGACATTCGCGGTAATGCCGAAGCGGTGCAGGCGGTGCGCAAGGCCGTGACCGACGCGAAGATCGCGCTGTCGTCCGAGGAAAGCACGCGCATGGTGGTTGAGCTTCCCGGTCAGGAGCCTTATGCGCGCGAGCTGACCCGCGAGCAGTTCGAAGGGCTGATCCGGCCGACCGTGGAGCGGACGCTTGCCCCTGTGCGGCAAGCGCTGGCCGACGCGCAGGCTGCGCCGGAGGGGATCGACGAGGTTGTGATGGTTGGCGGGTCTACCCGGATCCCGCTCGTGCGACATCTAGTCGGCGAGCTATTCGAGCTCGACCGGCGCGGGCGTAAGCTGCACACCGAGCTAAACCCGGATGAGGTGGTCGCACTTGGCGCCGCGGTGCAGGCCGACATCCTGGCGGGCGGCTCCGACGCGACCGCGGACGTGCTGCTGCTCGATGTGACCCCGCTTTCGCTCGGCATCGAAGCTCTTGGCGGTGTGGTTGCGAAGATTATCCAGCGCAACTCGACGATTCCGGCGAGCGAGACCGAGCACTTTACCACCGGCGTTGATGGGCAGACGAATGTCGCGGTCCATGTGGTGCAGGGCGAGCGCGAGCTGGCGAAAGACTGCCGCTCGCTGGCTCGGTTTGACCTTAAGGGGATCCCGCCGATGGCCGCCGGGCTGCCGCGCATCGAGGTCAAGTTCCTGATCGATGCGAACGGGATTTTGCAGGTTTCGGCGCGCGAGCAGCGCTCGGGCACTGAAGCGCAGATCGAGGTCAAGCCGACCTATGGGCTCACGGATGAACAAGTCGAGACCATGATTCTCGACTCGTTTGACAACGCCGAGGCGGATTTTGAGCAGCGGCAGCTCATCGAGGCGCGGGTGGAGGCGGACGATATTCTGGCGCGGGTTGCAAAAGCAAAGACCCATCCAGCCTGGGCGCAGCTTTCCTACGAGGAGCGGACGGAAGTCGGCTCAGTCGAGGACGAGTTGCACATCTTGAAAGAGGGCGACGACCGCGGGGGGATCCGGGGCAGCATTGAAGCCCTGGACCGCGCGACGCGCCGATTGGCTGAGCTGATGATGGACCAAACGGTCACGGCGGCGCTGGGCGGCAAGACTATGGAGTCCGCGGGCGAAAAGCTGGGCGAGGGGCCTGCCGCGCCGCACCCGTTCGCGAAAGCGGAGATCGAGTAGGATGGGGCAATGAGCGTGGGCGAAAGAGTATCCATCCTTGGCGACTTTCGCAAAGTGCTGCAAGACTTTTTGGCTCCTGAGTTGCGGGAGCTATCGGCGAATTTAAGGTCTCGCGCTGACGGCCAACGTGAGATGGAGGTGCGGCTTTTGCGTGGAATTCAGAAGTCCGAAGAGAAGATTCTGCTCATGTTAAAACTGTCTGAAGTCACGGGCAGGCTCAAACAAGTTACGCGCGAGAACGAAGAACTCAAGCGGGAGAAAACACAGTGAGCTCCAACGAAAGCCACGCACTTACGGAGCAGGAGCAAGAGCAGTTGCAGTTCGACCTGAGCAGACCCGCGGCTGAAAACATGGTCCGCGTGACCTTTAAGCCCGAAGGGCGCACGGTCGAGTTTCCCTTTGGTTCCATGCCCTATGACCATCACGGGCTGCCGATGTCGTTTCTCGATGTGGCGGAAAACTACGGCATTTTCCTGGACCATGCTTGCGGCGGGGTGTGTGCCTGCACCACCTGCCACCTGCACATCAGGGATGGTGAGCGGGGCTTGAACGAGGCGAGCGAGGAAGAGATGGACCGCATGGAAAAGGCCCCTGGGCTGCAATTGAACTCGCGGCTGGGCTGCCAGGCCGTTATCGAGCGGCCCGGCAGCTACGTTGTCGAGATACCTGCCTGGAACCGCAATTATGTGTCGGAAGGCAAGCCGCTGACCTTGAGCGAGAGTAAGTAGGAGACAGAACGATGCCGCAGGAAATTACTTGGGAAGATGCTGAGGAGATCGGCATTCAGTTGCAGGAGAAATATCCCGACCTAGACCCGCTGCAGGTGCGCTTTACTGAGCTGCATAAGTATGTGACGGGGCTGGAAGGCTTTGCGGGCGACCCGGCTAAGTCGAATGAGTCAAAGCTTGAGGCGATCCAAATGGCTTGGTACGAAGAGTATCAAGACGCAAGTAAGTAGTTTCAGCCCGCAAACTCCTCCGTCCATGCAAAGGCATCGCGGAACAGTTCGAACTCCGGTTTGCGCTGCCCCGGCTGAAGATACACGGAAAGCACATCGAAGCGCGATGGAGTTCCCTCGGGGAACTGGCGAAGATAGTGCCCCGCCAGCCGCCGCAAACTCCGCCTTTTATCCCGATCCACCGCAGATTCTGCGGTGGTTGAGTCCCGTGCCGACCGGGTTTTCACTTCCACAAAGCAGAGAAATCCATTTTCCCAAGCCACCAGGTCGAGGTCGCCTGGTGCCCGGCCTGACTTCCATCCGAATGCAATCAAGGTAAACCCGGTCCGGCGAAGAAAGAAGAAGGCGTGTTCTTCGCCGGAGTTCCCGGTTTCCAGGTGTCTCGGTTTGCGAGTGCGCCGGGCCGGCAGGCGATCCAGGAAAGCCAAGCCGGCTTGCCACGCATCGGCTCTCCAGCTGTGTGGGAGGAGGGGCATCTTTACGGCAGTCTATGGGCTCCGCGGAGCCACGGCAACGGTACCACCGTCACTTCAGGATCAAGTCTACGAACCGCTCTCCATCTTTTGCTCGACATAGTGCTGGATGTGCTCGTAAACGTGATCGGGGAAGTTCAGATCCTTATACACATTGCAAGCGTCGGGGTCTTCAGGGGTGGGGCAAATAGGAAACTCCTGCTCTTTCTGCCACTGCAAAATGCGGTCGCGCTTGGGCGGGTTGTAATCGCGTCCCTGCACTTGCTTGACGAGCAGCTGCGCCTGCTCCCCGGAGAAGTCTTTGTCCTTGGAAAGGATCGCCAGCAGCTCTTCCTCGCTCAGGAAGTGCCGGGCCACCATGGCAAAGGTCAGGCGGCCGTAGTGGCCGATGTCTTTTCCTTCTTCGAGCGCCGCGATCAGGTGCGCCATCATCCCACTTTTCTTTAACTCATCCATCTTTAAGGACCTTTCTACTTTCGCCTTGTGTTCTCCTGTTCGGATGCGGCCCCCGCTTCTGGTGTTGCAAAGGAAAAGCCCGTTGCGAGAACGGGCTTTCATAGGTTCAGGCGAGATCTTAGGTTGTCGGCCGCGCCTTGGTCTGCAGGAACTGCGCCGGGACCGGCTGACCGTTTGTCCCCGTGAGCTGCGGGTTCAGCTCCTGCGTGTCCTTGAGGGTCGAGCTGCTGACAGAGTGGATGAGGTTGTCGCCCGTGGTGCTGACGAAGAAGGTTGTGGCGTCGGGGCTGAACACGCCGGCGATGGGTGCCTGGGCACCGGCCGCCAACTGCACATAGCTTACCGATCCCGCTGCACCCGCCGTTGCGGAAGGCGTGTACAGCGGCAGCAGGCCGGATGACGTTGCGGCCGTGTACGTCACAAAAGCTTTGGACGAGTCCGGCGCGGCAAGCACCTGATCGATTTGTGTGGGGGTGATGCCGGTGAGGGCGAGCTGGTTGAGTGTGGTTTGGATACCGAGGGCCCCCGGAGGCGTCGCCACACCCGGGCAGGCACCCACGGGCGCGACGGAGCGCGTGGCGGTATCGGTTGCCGGGCCGTGCTGGATGTCGAACAGCGCGGTCGTGTTCGCGCCCACGACGTGCGCACCGTCATTGGTAGCCGCCAGGTGGTCGGCGCTGTTCCCGGTGACGGTGGCGGCGAGCGGGTAGTACGTTACGGGTGCGGTCGTTGTGTCCGGGCAGAAGCTGCGGGCGGTGACAGGGTTGCCGCTCATAAAGAGCGCGACCGAGGGAACCGTGATCGCCACATCGGGCGAGCAGAAAGGATTGCTGTTTGTGTTGTCAAGCGCGCAGGAGGCGGTTGCATTCGCGCTGGTGAGGGGGTACTGGCTCCAGCCGGTCACGACGTTATGGATATACAGCGCGTCGGGACCAATGATGTACACGTTCTTCCCATCCGGCGAGTAAACGGCGTGGGTTGCAACCCCGCCGATGCTGATGACTGAGGAGTTGGTCGTCGAGGTGGTGCCGCTCGTGCTGGTGGAGCGCACGGCCGGCGTGTACAGGTAGATCACCTTCCGAAGCTGGTCGGCGATGACGACCTGGGTATTGGACGGAGAAGCCGCGAGCACGACGCCGGGAACGGAGGTGTCCTGCGTGGCCAGGGAGTTTGTGGCCGCGGTGTAGACCATCAACTCGCGGTAGGAGCCGAAGTACAGGCTGCTTCCCGTCGGGTCCAGCACCATGGAGTTAGGCGGGTACGGCAGCAGCACCGGCTGGCCGCTGGTCCCCAGGCTTAGGTCGAAGGGTGTGAACTGCTGCGATTGAGGCGAAGCGGCCCAGAGCTGGGTGTTGTTGGAGCCCGGAGACCGGACCACAATGGAGTTGCTCACAATCGGCAGGCCCGTGCCGAAGGTTCCCAGCACGTTGAGCGGGGTTGGGTTGCAGCTGGCCCCGGTCGCAATGCTCGAGCTGCTGGCGGAAGTCGCCGTCGACGTAGTTGGGGCACCGGGCTGGCAGATGCCGGTGACGGTGGCCACGCCGGGAAGGCTGGTGCTGACCTGGCCGCCTGTGGAAACGGCTACCTGCTGCGGCTGGGTCGAGGTGTAGTCCGGGCCCGAGCCGGCGATGGGTGTAATGGGAGAACCGTTTGTGTCCGTCAGCGCCGCGGAGATCGTTTGCGGATTGCCGGCGGTGATGGTCACGGAGCCATCGGCGTTGGGGCTGCCCGTGCTCGACGGGAGGGAAAGCGCAACGCTTTTCGGTGGGCAGGTGTAGAAGTAGCCCGCTGCGGAAGAAGTGCCGACTGCACTGCCGCCGGTGCCGGCTACGGTCGCGGTGATAACCGTCCCACCTGGCTGGTTGGCGACCACGGTGCCGAGCTGCGTACCGGGGATCGTCGTGGAAACGGTCGTCCCCATCACATTCGTGTTGTTAATCGTGACGATCGAGGGCGTGTTGGCGGTGTAAGTGATGGTCCCGATCTCATTGCTTGCGCCGGACGAGGGGATCAACGCGCCATCGGAGCCGAAAACGGAGGTTTGCTGCAGAAGGGTAAGTGGAGCCTGCTGCCCGGAGGAGTAGCACTGGGTGGGCGCGGCGAGGTTGATCGCGGAGATCTGCGGGTGCACGTAGATGGTGAGCGGGTTGCTGGTCACGCCGCCGAGGCTGGTGGTAATAGTCGCTGTGCCTGGGGCCGCGGGCGGCGTGCAGATGGTGTAATCGGGAATCCCGCCCGGGCTCAAACGGTTCCAGGTGCCTGCGCATACCACGCCTGTTGGGCTGATGTCGGCGAGCTGGAGATTAGAGCTGCCATAGGTGGCCGTGCCCGTGCTTAGCGAATTGCCCCGGCAATTGGTCGCCGCCGCGGTTGGAGCCTGCGTGGACTGCCCATAGGACAGGGAAACGCCTGTCGAGGACTGCGGGGCAGGAAAGCGCACGGAGTAGATATCGGTGAGCTTTGCGCCATAGCCCTTACTGTTGCAGTAGGCGCTCACGTTGGTGGTGCAGCCTGTGACGGAAAGTCCTACGGGAAGGGCAAACAAAAGCAAAGCGACAAGGGTGAAAAACCGCTGCATGAAACCTCCCCGCCTGCCGGAATTGGAGCGCAGGCGGTTGCTGCTCGCCTTCTGTGGGGATCGTGCGCCGGAGAAGGGGTGACTGCCACTGGATTTTACAGGAAGAGGCGAGGGGAAAGGGGAGAGGGGAAAGGGTAGAGGGCCGCGCAAAGGGTCAAAGGGGGGGATGGGATGAAGTCACAGCCCTTTGCAGCACGAATCCGCTCACGTAAGAGCGCAATCGACGGAACACCTTCTACACTCTCTACCCTCCACCCTCCAATTTCTCCCCTGCCTCACCGCAGGTACTGATCGAACCAACGGATGGAACGCTCGATCACATCCCGCTGGTGCTCGGGATTCACAAACCCATGGCCCTCGTCCGGGTACACCACCAGAGTCGTCGGCACGTTGAACGCCTTGAGCGCGTGCCAAAACTCGAAGCTTTGCGGGGCGGGGCACTCGCCATCGCGGTCGCCCACCACGATCAGCGTAGGCGTGGTTACGTTCTTGATGTAGTTGATGGCTGAACTCTTTGCGTAGACAGCCGGGTCGTTGTAAACGCTCGCGCCGAAAAACGGCGTCATCCACTGGTCGATCGAGTTTTCGCCGTAATACGAAAGCCAGTCAGACAGCCCCGCCCCGGCGACCGCGGCCCGGAAGCGGTGGGTTTGCGTGACGCCGAACATGGTCATAAACCCGCCGTAGCTCCAGCCTGTGATCCCGAGCCGGTGATCGTCGACTGCGGGAACCTGCTTTTCAACCGCGTCCACCCCGGCCAGGATGTCGCGAAAATCCCCGTAGCCGAAGTCCTTGCGGTTGGCCTGCGTAAAAGCCTCCCCTTCGCCAAACGACCCGCGCGGGTTCGGCTCCAGCACAAAGTAGCCGGAAGCAGCCAAAGGCGCGGCCCCGAACCCAGCGCGCGGCCATCGGGGCGTGACGGCCGAGGATGGGCCGCCGTGGACCATCACAATCAGGCTGTATTTCTTGGCCGGGTCGTAATTTGGCGGGTACAGGAGCCAGCCCTGGACATGGAAGCCGTCGTTGGTCCAGGTGATGGATTCAGCTTTGCCCCACAACTGCTTTTCGTCAGTGTTGATGTGCGTCACCGCCGGCGGGGGCTGCCCGTTGAGCGGACCCGCGTACACCTCCGGGGGTTTCGCATAGCTCGAAGCTGCCCAGGCTGCGGTCGAGCCATCCTTGGAGACACTGAACGAACCTGCCAAGCGGCCGTCGCCTATGGAGTACGGCACCTTTTCAAGGATTGTGTCGGAAAGCCGGTTCGTTACGCCCACGCGCGTCCCCCCAGGCGACTTGAAGTCCGGGGCGAAGAGCAGGCTCAGGGCATCAATGCGCTGCATCCCGTCCGCTATTTCGGTGCTCAGCAGCTTGCCGTTCGGCAGGAAGTGGATCCACTCCACAGTGGTGTGGGCATCCGGGGTGAGATCGACCGGCGCGGCGGAGCCGTCCGAGGGCAGGAGATACAGGTTGCCGCCCGTCGCGCCCTGATCACTCATCAGGCCGCCGATGAACGCGATCTTTGAGTTTTCCGGAGACCACCGGGGTACGGCGATCTGGAGTCCGTGCAGAGGGCCGGCGACTGTGTTCGGGTCAAGAACCACCTTGGGCTCCGCGCCGCCCGCGACGGGTTGGGTGTACAGTTTCGCAACCCACCAGTTGTTCTCGCCCGGGGGCGCGGCGGCGACATAGGCGATCTGCTTGGCGTCGGAAGAGTAGGAGAACTCATACACGTGGAGCTCCGGCGGCGTCACCTGCCTCAGTTGGCCGGAAGCCGTGTCAACAGAAGCCACGCGTTGGATCTCCAGCCCTTCAACGCCGATCACGCCCGAAGGCGGCTTCATGGCGGCCAAAGCTCCAGAGGGTCGGGTCGCGCCTTCTACATATAAAAATCCCAGCGAGTGGCCATCCGGCGCATACTGGAGGCCTTTGGCGAAGCCGTGGAGGGTTGCGAGCACGTGCGGCTGCGCCCCTGCCTCCGGTCCCGCAAGGACGATCTCGGTAGTGTCGCCGCAATTGGCCAGCACTGCCAGCTGTGTGCTGTCCGGCGACCAGCTAAGCCCTGAGACGCTTGCCTTAGCCGCGGCGCACACATGCACGGGGTGCCCCGCGCCTGCGCTGCCTACCGGCGCGAGCGTGAGCGTTCCGGCCAGGTCCATGGCAACGAGCTTGCCATCCGGGGAAAGCGCAACATCGCCCACGTGCTTGGTGGCCCGCAGCTGCTCGAGCAGGTGCTCGGTGGGGGACGGGGGCTGCTGCGCGGACGCGGCACCGGGGGCGAGGGCGAGGAGCATGGCGAAGGGAGAAACCCGCATGGGTTTGATCGTATCAGCGGCTTTCAAACCTCAAGCTTGCTCCGGGCGCAGGCTGGCTGCTTTACGTTTTTGCCGTCGGCTAGCTTTGGTCTATGAAAAGATTGAAGTGGAGCTGGCGGCGGCTGGCTGTTCTTCCCGCGCTGCGGAGTCTGACCCTGTCCATTGACGAGGGCACATCTCCTTGCTACTCTAAAAAGGTTCTGCTGCGCGGTGAGCGATCGCTGGGCACGTGGAGAAGGATCGACTGGGAGGCCCGGGAATGGGCTGTAATTTCCCAGTGCCGCTTGGCGGCATATCATAGAGTGCTTGCGACACCCGCCACCTTGGCGGGCTATGCGGGCCGGGACTCGCGAAACGGAATCAGGCTTCCTGCCTGGATTGATCTGTGGCAGGAACGTTCGACCACCGTCGGAGTCTTTACCGAAGGTTTTGTTGGACCCGGGTAGCCGGGAATATGTGCGGCGGTGGCAACACCGCAAAGCAGCAGACGGGCTCGCTTTTGGCGACCCGGTTTGCGATGTGATTTGAGGAGCATGGGTGCCTACATTCAGTCAGTTGGTTCGCAAAGGGCGCACGGCGCCGCGGTATAAGACAGCTTCCCCTGCGTTACAAGGATCGCCGCAGCGGCGCGGCGTGTGCACGCGCGTGTATACCCAGACGCCCAAAAAGCCGAACTCGGCACTGCGTAAGGTTGCGCGCGTACGGCTGACTAATGGAATTGAGGTGACGACCTATATTCCCGGTATCGGCCATAACCTTCAGGAGCACTCGATCGTGCTCATCCGCGGGGGCCGCGTCAAGGATTTGCCCGGTGTGCGCTACCACGTCGTGCGCGGGACGCTCGACTCCGTCGGCGTGGCGAATCGGAAGCAGTCGCGGTCGAAATACGGAGCCAAGCGCGCCAAGGGTGGTGCGGCTGCCCCGGCGGGCAAGGGCGGAGCGAAAAAGAAGTAAAAAGAAGTAATACGGCGCGCGAGTGCGCCCTCACGGAATAGGAAGAAACGATGCCAAGAAAAGGTCATATCGCCAAGCGGGAAGTCTCACCGGACCCGGTCTACCAGTCCACGCTGGTGACCAAGTTCGTGAACTCGATGATGTGGGGCGGCAAGAAGTCGACCGCGCAGGGAATCTTCTACACCGCCATGACGAATCTGGAGCAGAAGGGCGGCGACGAGGCTTTGAAGTTATTTAAGAAGGCGGTTGAAAACTGTAAGCCGCTGCTTGAGGTCAAAAGCCGTCGTGTGGGCGGGGCGAATTACCAGGTGCCGATTGAAGTCAACCCCGAGCGCCGGACATCACTCGCCATTCGCTGGCTGGTAGGCTATGGCCGAGCGCGCGGCGAAAAGGGCATGGTCGACAAGCTTACGAACGAGCTGCTCGACGCGGCCAACGGCCGTGGAGCGGCGATGAAGAAAAAGGAAGACGTCCACCGGATGGCGGAAGCGAACAAGGCATTCGCACACTACCGCTGGTAAGCGTCCTATAACCGCGCGTCCCCCGGGCGCGCCACACGCAAAGAGAGACAGTTATGCCACGCCAAGTACCGCTGAATCGTTGCCGGAACATCGGAATTATGGCGCACATCGACGCCGGAAAAACCACGACGACCGAGCGCATTTTGTTTTACACGGGGATCACCCACCGGATCGGCGAAGTGCACGAAGGCACCGCGACGATGGACTACATGGAACAGGAGCAGGAGCGCGGCATTACGATCACCTCCGCCGCCACCACCTGCATGTGGAACAACATCCGAATCAACATTATCGATACCCCAGGCCATGTGGATTTCACGGCCGAGGTGGAGCGGTCGTTACGTGTGCTCGACGGGGCGGTTGCTCTGTTTGATTCGGTTTCGGGCGTGCAGCCGCAATCGGAAACGGTATGGCGGCAGGGCGATAAGTACAAGGTTCCGCGGATCTGCTTTGTAAATAAGATGGACAAGGCTGGAGCGGATTTTGAATATGTAATCGAGACCATCCGCAAGCGGCTGGGTGCGCGTCCGGTTGCCATTCAGATCCCGATCGGCGCGGAGGCAAAGTTCGCTGGTGTCATCGATCTGGTCGAGATGCGCGCGATCCTGTGGCACGACGAAACCATGGGTGCGAAGTATTCGGTCGAGGAGATCCCGGCGGACCTCCTGAAGAAGGCCGAAGCTTTCCGGATGCAGTTGATCGAGACAGTCGCCGAGTACGACGACGACATGCTACACAAGTTTCTTGAGGGCGAAACACCGACCGCGGCCGAGCTTAAAGCTTCGCTGCGCAAGGCAACAATTGGAATGCACGTCTTTCCAGTACTGGCCGGTTCGTCGTTCAAGAACAAGGGCGTGCAAACGCTTCTCGACGCGGTGGTCGATTACCTGCCGAGCCCCCTCGACCTGCCGCCGGTCGAAGGGATCGACCCGCACGATACCTCGCATGTGTTGGTGCGCGAGTGCACGGACGCGGCACCGCTGTCGGCGCTGGCGTTCAAGTTGATTAACGACCCATTCGGTAAGTTGGGCTTCATCCGGGTCTATTCAGGGTCGCTCAAAACAGGCGATACCATCCTGAATCCGCGCACGGGCAAGACTGAGCGCGTGGGGCGGCTGGTCAAGATGCACGCGAACAAGCGCGAAGACATCACCGAGATTTATTCGGGCGATATTTGTGCCTGCGTGGGCCTGAAGGATATCAAGACCGGCGATACGCTTTCAGCGCCGGGCGACCCTATCGCGCTTGGAGCGATTGACTTCCCGGAGACCGTTATCTCAGTGGCGATCGAGCCGAAGACGAAGGCTGACCAGGAAAAGATGGGCGTAGCACTGGCACGGCTCGCTGATGAGGATCCAACCTTTAAGGTGCGGACCGACACGGAGTCAGGCCAAACCATTATCTCCGGAATGGGCGAGCTGCACCTTGAGATTCTGGTTGACCGCATGAAGCGCGAGCACAGAGTTGAAGCCAACGTCGGTGAGCCGCGGGTCGCGTTTCGTGAGACCATCCGCAAGACTGCCGAGGCTGAGGGTAAGTACATTCGCCAGACCGGCGGCTCGGGCAATTATGGCCACGTTAAG
Organism: Acidobacteriaceae bacterium; assembly: GCA_965218545.1. Taxonomy (GTDB): domain Bacteria; phylum Acidobacteriota; class Terriglobia; order Terriglobales; family Acidobacteriaceae; genus EB88. The sequence continues at coordinate 458,452 of CBDCLB010000006.1, forward strand.
ATTCGCCTGGAGCCGGGCGAGCCTGGTACCGGCTTCGAGTTTCTGGACCAGATCAAGGGTGGCGTGGTGCCGAAGGAGTACATCAAGCCTACCGAGCAGGGAATTCGCGAAGCGCTGACGGGCGGCATCCTGGCCGGCTACGAGATGGTGGACTTCAAAGCAGTCCTTTATGACGGCAGCTACCACGATGTCGATTCAAACGAGATGGCGTTCAAGATCGCCGGATCGATGGCCTACAAGGAGGCCGCACGGAAGGCTTCGCCTGTGCTTCTGGAGCCGATGATGGCGGTCGAAGTGACGGTGCCCGAGGAGCACATGGGCACGATCATCGGAGACATCAACTCGCGGCGCGGTCGTATTGAGGGCATGGAGCATGTAGGCGGCTCGCAGGTAGTGAAGGCGATGGTGCCGCTCAAAGAAATGTTCGGCTACGTGAATGACATCCGGTCGAGCACCCAGGGCCGGGCTAGTTACTCCATGCAGTTCGCGCGGTATGAAGAGGCACCCCGGATGATCTCGGAAGAGATTATCGGACGTAACCAGGGCCAAGGCAGGTAGGTTCAAGTTCAGCAGTTGAGACACGAGGAGAAGCGACGAAATGGGCAAGGAAAAGTTTGACCGTTCAAAGCCGCATGTGAACGTGGGGACGATCGGGCACATTGACCACGGCAAGACGACGTTGACGGCGGCGATCACGAAGGTGTTGTCGAAGCACAACCCGAACAATAAGTTCCGCTCGTTTGACACGATTGACAACGCCCCGGAAGAGCGGGAGCGGGGTATCACGATTGCGACCGCGCACGTGGAATACGAGACCAAGAACCGGCACTACGCGCATGTGGACTGCCCCGGGCACGCGGACTACATCAAGAACATGATCACGGGCGCGGCGCAGATGGACGGCGGGATCCTGGTGGTCGCGGCGACCGACGGGCCGATGCCGCAGACCAAGGAGCATGTGCTTCTGGCGCGGCAGGTGGGGGTGCCGTATATCGTAGTGTTCCTGAACAAGTGCGACGCGGTGGATGACCCGGAGCTGATCGACCTGGTGGAGATGGAAGTGCGCGAGCTTCTGTCGAAGTACTCCTTTCCGGGCGACGACGTGCCGGTGATCCGCGGCTCGGCGCTCGGCGGGTTGAACGGGGAAGCGCAGTGGGAAGCCAAGATCGACGAGCTGATGCAGGCGGTGGATGACAATGTGCCCTTGCCGGCGCGGGCGGTGGAGCTGCCGTTCCTGATGCCGATCGAGGATATTTTCTCGATCTCGGGCCGGGGCACGGTGGTAACGGGCCGGATCGAGCGCGGCAAGGTGAAGGTGGGCGAGGAAGCCGAGATCGTGGGCTTCCGGGACACGCGCAAGACGGTAGTGACGGGCGTTGAGATGTTTAAGAAGCAGCTGGACGAGGGCATGGCCGGGGACAACGCGGGGCTGCTCCTGCGCGGGGTGGCGAAGGAAGACGTGGAGCGCGGGATGGTGTTGGCCAAGCCTGGCTCGATCAAGCCGCACACCAAATTCAAAGGTGAGATCTACGTGTTGAGCAAGGAAGAGGGCGGGCGGCATACGCCGTTTTTCAACGGCTACCGGCCGCAGTTCTACTTCCGGACGACGGACGTGACGGGGACGGCGAAGCTGCCGGAAGGGACGGAGATGGTGATGCCGGGCGACAATATCGCGCTTGAAATCGAGCTCCACACGCCGGTGGCGATGGAAAAAGGTCTGCGGTTCGCGATCCGCGAAGGCGGCAGGACGGTGGGCGCGGGAACGATCTCGGAGATTCTCGCGTAAGAGGAGCTTTAGCGGCGCGGCGCAGGGAAGAGTGTGGGGCGGGTGTGCAATAAAAACCTGGCCCTGCACGGAAAGATTAGGAATCATGGTAGGGCAAAGAATCCGCATCAGGCTCAAGGCATACGACTACCGGGTGCTTGATACATCTACGGGCGAGATCGTCGACACGGCCAAGCGCACAGGCGCTCAAGTGGCCGGGCCGATTCCCTTGCCCACGGTCAAGAACAAATACTGCGTGCTCCGTTCGCCTCACGTCGACAAGAAATCGCGCGAAGCCTTTGAGATTCGTACTCATAAGCGCCTGATCGATATTCTCGAACCGACTCAACAAACGGTGGACGCGCTGATGAAGCTCGACCTCCCGGCAGGCGTCGATGTCGAAATCAAGGCATTCGAAAAGTAAATACGGTTCGTGTTGGGCGTAAGCGCTCCGCGCGGAAGGCAGCACCGGCAGTGCGTTCGGCTTCAGGGGCGCATGATGAGGAGGGAAGTTATGGCAGTCACAGGAATTTTGGGAAAGAAAATCGGCATGACCCAGGTGTTTGACGAGAAGGGCGAGGTGCATCCTATTACGGTGCTCCAAGCCGGACCTTGCGTCGTCACCCAGCTCAAGACCATGGCGAAGGATGGCTATGAGGCTGCGCAGATTGGTCTGGTGGAGTTCGTTAAGGCTTCCAAGCTGACCAAGCCGCAGCAGGGACATTTTGCTAAGAATAATGTCGCGCCCGTAAGGTTGATCAAAGAAGTCGGGCTGGAGGTTTTGAAGCCCGCCACTGATGGCGATGCCCCTCCGGAAGGGGTGAAGCCAGGAGATCGTGTCTTAGTGGATATCTTCTCCGACGAAAAGTTTGTGGATGTTATTGGAACAAGTAAGGGCCGAGGATTCTCCGGCGTGGTTCGACGTCACAACTTCGGCGGTGGCCCAAAGTCCCACGGCCACATGTTTCAGGTTCAAGGCTCGATTGGTGCGTCTTCGTTCCCGTCGCGGGTTTTTCCGGGCCAGCGTATGCCTGGCCATTACGGAACGGATCGCACCACGGTGCGCAATCTCCGGATCCGGGGCATCGATATCGAAGAAAACCTCATCATGGTCGAGGGTGCCGTGCCGGGGCACAAGGATGCGACAGTGCTGATCACCAAGCCGAAAGCGCCGCCCCGCGAGCGCCGCGGCTTTGCCGGTTCCGGCACGGTTGATCCGCTCAAGGCAAGCAAGAAGGCATCCGCTAAAAAGAAATAGTTCCTGCGCGCCGGCTACACATACCTTGCAGGGCGGAAGATGGACGCAGCGGAAGCTGCAAGACGGGAAAGTGAATGGCAACGATCAATGTACATAACCTAAAGGGTGAGGCTGTCGGCTCCTTTGATCTGGCGGATGAGATCTTTGCCGCGCCGGTGAATGAAGGGCTCCTATGGGAAGCCGTCAAGCATTTCCGTGCCGCAATGCGTCAGGGGACGGCTGCTACCAAAAACCGCAAGCTGGTTTCGGGCTCGGGCAAGAAACTTTGGAAGCAGAAGGGTACCGGCCGCGCCCGCGTCGGATCGGTACGCTCACCCTTATGGCGTCATGGTGGCACGGTCCACGGTCCGCAGCCTCGCTCTTATGACTACGCGTTTCCGCGTAAGAAAGTCTTGGGTGCCCTGCGATCGGCACTTGCAGCCAAACACGCAGAAGGCAAGCTCGTCGTCGTTGATTCCCTCATTCTCGACCAGCCCAAAACCAAACTCTACCGGCAGGCGCTCGACACTCTTGACGCCAAGCGTACAGTGCTTCTTGTCGAATCCAGCCAAGAGCTCGCACCCAATACGATCCTGGGTGCTCGTAATCTTGATCGCGTGGAGCTGTTGCTCTCAACCGAAGTCCACGCCTATGACGTCCTCCGCAATGACCGCGCGGTCTTTTCCCGGTCCGCGCTCGAAACGTTGCAGGAATCATTGAAGAAGACCGTTTCCAAGCGCCGCGCCGCAGCGGCGGAAAGGACACAGGTGGCTTAACATGCCGACCCTCTACACTACGCTGCGCCGCCCCGTGATTACGGAGAAAGGTCTTCAGGCGAAGGAAGCCGAAGCGACCTTGGTCTTCGAGGTGGCACCCGGAGCGACAAAGACCGAAGTCAAGCAGGCAGTGGAAACCTTGTTTAAGGTGAAGGTCGCCGCTGTCCGCACGGCTATCTTCCTTGGCAAGGAGCGCCGGCGTGGGAAGTTCTCCGGTTACCGGCCGGACTGGAAAAAGGCTTATGTAAAGCTTCAGCCGGGCGAAAAAATGCCTGAATACCTGGACTCCATTTAACGCAGCCTCAGCACCGATAAAAGAGTAAAGATTATGCCCATCAAGACATACCGGCCTATTACCCCGACGCTGCGGTTCAAAACCACACTGGTAAACAGCGACATCACGACGGATAAGCCCTACAAGCCGCTGGTGGTCGTGAAGCAGCGCACCGGGGGCCGTCGCAACTCGGGCGACCTGACCATTCGCCACCAGGGCGGCGGGCACAAAAAGATGCTGCGCTTGATTGACTTCAAGCGTGAAAAATACGGTGTTCCAGGCAAGGTCGCCACCATTGAATACGACCCAAACCGCTCAAGCCGGATCGCACTTATCGCCTACGCAGACGGCGAAAAGCGTTATATCCTCCAACCCGTTGGTTTAAAGGTGGGCCAATCGATCATGAGCGGCCCCGAGGCTGACATCCTGGTCGGCAATGCTCTGCCGCTTAAGAATATTCCTGCCGGCACAACGGTGCACAATGTCGAGCTGCGGCCCGGCAAGGGAGCGCAGATGGTACGCTCGGCCGGTGCCTCCGCGCAGTTGGTAGCCAAAGAGGGCGATTATGCGCTGCTCAAGCTCCCTTCGGGTGAAACCCGCCGGGTGCTGGTCGCTTGCATGGCGACTATTGGGCAGGTCGGCAATACAGATCATGAAAATGTCACCATCGGGAAGGCGGGACGGAATCGCTGGAAAGGGATCCGTCCGGCGAATCGCGGTGTGTCGATGAACCCGGTGGATCACCCACACGGCGGCGGCGAAGGGAAAACCTCCGGCGGTCGGCATCCGGTCACACCCTGGGGCAAGCCCACCCGGGGGTATAAAACGCGGAACAACAAGCGAACCGACGTGTTCATCGTGAACCGCCGCAAAAAGTAGATCTGCGCAGAGCGCGAGTGCGGTTTGCGAGGGCCGCGCCGACATCGCGGGAACAGAGTCGCTCGAAGACGCCGGAAGGCGCGCATGAGGAAGAAAGTATGGCACGCAGCACGAAGAAGGGTCCATTTATTGACGCGCACCTGATGGTCAAGGTGGAAGCAATGAATCAGGCGAATGACAGAAAGGTCATCAAAACCTGGTCGCGCCGGTCCACAATCTTTCCCGAGTTCGTTGGGCACACGATCGCGGTTCACAACGGCAAAAAGTTCATCCCGGTCTACGTGACCGAGAACATGGTGGGGCACAAGCTGGGCGAGTTCTCGGCAACCCGTACCTTTAAGGGCCACACCGCGAAGTCCAACGAAGCCGCGGCCAAGGCGCGCTAGGGAGCAAGAAAATGCAGCTGGATACAAGGGAGTTCCGGGCCGAAGCGCGGTTTCAACGCGTAAGCCCGCAGAAAGCGCGGTTGGTGCTCGATCTGATCAAAGGAATGCCTGTTGAGCAGGCGCTCACGACGGTCATGTTCACCAAGAAGGGCGTTGCGCCATTGGTAGAGAAGGTTTTGCGCTCGGCGCTCCAGAATGCGAATTACCTGAGCGATGAGCGAGGGCTTGATATCGATGTTGACCAGCTGTATGTCAAGTCGGCGGTCGCCAACGATGGGCCCCGCATGAAGCGTATCCGTCCCGCGCCGATGGGCCGGGCGTTCCGGTATCAGCGGCGCATGGCGCACATCGCGATCTCGGTGGCTGAACTCGGCGAAGACGCGGGCGTGGGCGGCGGCGAAGCGGGCGAGGAAAAGCGGGTACGCGGCGGTAAATCAACTGTGAAGCATTCCGCGCGCACCGTGGGCGTCACCGATAAGGTTCAATCAAAGCGCAAAGCAGCCAGGGCATAGGGAAGAGGAAGCAATGGGTCAAAAAGTACATCCATATGGGTTTCGCCTGGGCGTAAATAAGCCTTGGCGCTCGCGCTGGTTTGTGGAGCGCGACTACGATAAGCTCCTGATCGAGGACGTGCACCTGAAGCGGGAGCTCAAGGAAAAGTTAAAGGCGGCTGGCGTGTCGTCGGTGGAGATCGAGCGCCCGGGCAATAAACTGCGTCTGATCATCCGCACAGCTCGGCCTGGCATCATCATCGGACGCAAGGGTGCCGAGATCGACAAGTTAAAGGCTGAAATTCAAAAGCGAACAAATCGCGAAGTTTTTATCGATATTCTTGAGGTCAATAAGCCGGAGCTGGATGCCCAGCTGGTGGCTGAGAATATCGCTTTGCAGTTGGAAAAGCGCGTCGGCTTCCGCCGCGCGATGCGCAAGGCCGTCGACTCGGCGCTGCGGTTTGGCTGCAAGGGTATCAAGGTGCGGGTGTCGGGCCGGTTGAACGGAAACGAGATCGCGCGGTCGGAATGGTATTTGCAAGGTCGCTTGCCGCTCCACACCTTGCGCGCGGATATCGATTACGGCTTTGCCGAGGCGCACACCACCTATGGCATCATCGGCGTAAAGACCTGGGTCTACCGGGGAGACATCTACCAGCAGCGCCGGGCGGCACAGCCGGCCGTTGGAGCAGCAGCGCCGGTATTTTAGGCGCGGGGGACACGAATAATGTTAATGCCAAAGCGAGTCAAATATCGCAAACAGCAGCGCGGGCGCATGAAGGGAAAGGCTTGGCGCGGGTCTGAGCTTTCCTTTGGTGAGTACGGGTTGAAAGCCATGGAGTGCGGTTATATCACCGACCGGCAGATTGAAGCCAGCCGTATTGCCATGACGCGATTCATCAAGCGTGGCGGCAAGATCTGGCTACGTTTGTTCCCGGATAAGCCAATCACAAAGAAGCCCGCCGAAACACGTATGGGTAAGGGAAAGGGAGCGCCTGACCATTGGTCGGCCGTGATTCGCCCCGGCAAGATGTTGTTCGAAATGGAGGGAGTTGCGCCCGAGGTGGCCGAGGAAGCCATGCGTCTGGCGGCTAATAAGCTTCCTCTGAGGGTGCGATTCGTGCAGCGGCATGACGTAAAGGCAGTCTCACCCGCGAAGTAAACCCCCATTCTGGTCCCATTTCGCGATACACTCAAAGAGATGGGTTGGAAAGCACCTGCCCACAGACAAAGGGCACAGGAACGGGAAACCCGGGCTTCTGCTGCGGTTGCAGAAACGGAGTCCGGCGTCCCGGGAAGAGCGAAGACCATGGAAGTTAAAACGGTGCGTGAGCTTGGCGATGCTGAGCTAAGGGAAGCATCGCGCAATGCTTCAGAGCAGCTGTTCCGGATTCGGTTTCAGGTAAAGCTGGGTCAAAATGAAGGTGTAAAGAAGCTGCGGTCGCTTAAAAAGGACATTGCACGCCTCAAGACTATAGCGCGCGAGCGGGCTCTCGGTCTGCGCGCGGCAACTGCGATCCCAAGCTCGGCGGTAAGGGTAAAGAATCGTAAGCAGGGAGCGAATTAATCGATGGCGGAAGCAACTGAATTAACTGTTGGGGGCGCACCCGAAGGCTCGGAACCCTCACGGCGGAACGAAAAAGTAGGTGCGGTTGTATCGACGAAGATGGCAAAAACCATCGTAGTCAAGGTGGAAATGGCCAAGGCGCACCCAAAGTACAAGCGCGTCATGCGGACAAGCAAAAAGTTTTATGCGCACGACGAGCAGAACTCAGCGCGGGTTGGGGATTTGGTGCGTATTCGCGAAACGCGACCTTTGTCAAAGCTGAAACGCTGGCAGTTGGAAGAGATCGTTCGGCGCTCCGCGCTTGCGCAGGCTGAAGAAGCAGCGCGCGTCGGACAGCAGCAACGGGCTTAGCGGAAATCGGGAGGAAGCGGCATGGCAGTGCAGATGAGGACGATGCTGGAGGTGGCGGACAACTCTGGCGCCCGTAAGCTCCAGGTAATTCTTCCGTTGGGCGGCGGTACGGGGAAGATAGCGTCGCTGGGCGATGTCGTGACAGCCGCGGTCAAGGAAAGCTCTCCCGACGGTCAGGTAAAAAAGGGCAAGGTCGTGAAAGCAGTTATTGTGCGGACGCGCAAGGAGGTGCGCCGAAAGGACGGCACCTATATTCGGTTTGATTCTAATGCCGGCGTGCTGATCAACGAAGCCGGCGAACCGGTAGGGACCCGCGTTTTTGGCCCGGTTGCACGTGAGCTGCGGGACAAGAAGTTTTTGAAGATCGTATCGCTCGCTCCGGAAGTTATCTAGACAGGGTTCGGTCGAGGAGAGTGAAATGGCAGGGTTGAAGATACAGCGAAATGACACTGTTCAGGTGATGACCGGCTCAGTAAAGGATCGCGGTCGGCAGGGTCGTGTGCTGCGGGTGTTTCCGGGCGAAGACAAGCTGCTGGTCCAGGGCATCCGGGTAGTCAAGAAGAATGTGAAGCCCAACCCGCAGCGGAATATCAAGGGCGGGGTAGCCGAGCAGGAAGCAAGGATTCACGTCTCAAACGTAATGTTGGTCTGCCCGGACTGCGGTCCATCGCGTGTAGGGTTTCGCTTTGAAGGGGACGCCAAAGTTCGCGTTTGTCGCAAGTGCGATAAGACGCTCCCACCGCGAAAGAAGTAGGGAAGTGCTCTTTCAGCGAAGGCGCGTTGCGCGCGAGAATAAAAATTGACGGCGGACAACGCCGGGAGCGGGAAGGGACGAGATGGCTGCACGACTCAAAGAGAAATACCTCCAGGAACTCAAACCAGCGCTCCAAAAGGAGCTTGGACTTGACAACTCTATGGCGGTTCCGAAGATTGAAAAGATTGTCGTAAATATGGGCCTTGGCGAGGCTACCCAGAATTCTAAGCTTCTCGACCCCTTGGTCGCTGATCTCGCGGCAATCGCGGGGCAAAAGCCTGTTACGACACGCGCCAAGAAGTCGATCGCCGCCTTCAAAGTGCGCGAAGGTATGCCGATTGGAGCCATGGTGACCTTGCGCGGTGAGCCGATGTACGAGTTTCTTGATCGGCTGATTCAAATCGGTCTGCCGCGTGTCAGGGATTTCCGTGGCGTATCCACTAAAAGTTTTGATGGGCGCGGCAACTACACTCTTGGTATGCGCGATCAGCTTATCTTTCCGGAAATTGACTATTCTAAAGTGGAAAAGCTGAAGGGGATGAACGTCACCATAGTTACAACGGCCCCGGATGACAACCAAGCGCGCGCCTTGCTTCGAGCGTTCGGCATCCCCTTCCGGGCTGCAGCCTAAGAAAGAAGACAATGAGTACAACTGCAAAGCGAGTCAAGGACGAGCGTAAGCCCAAGTTCAAATCGCGCCAGCATAACCGTTGCAAGCTATGCGGGCGTCCGAGAGCGTTTCTTCGCAAGTTCGGCATTTGCCGGCTGTGTTTTCGGCAGCTTGCGCACCAGGGTGACATTCCTGGCGTGGTGAAATCGAGCTGGTAAACGATCTATTTTTCAAGGCCATCTCTGCTGGTTCTTCATGCGCAGGCGGGAGCGAACGGGAGATGAGGAGAGCTGATGAACCTGACTGATCCAGTAGCAGATTTCTTGACCCGCATCCGCAATGCGATTCGGGCGCGTCACCAGAAGCTGGATGTGCCGGCTTCCAAGTTAAAAGCCGAGATCGCGCGCATCCTCAAGGATGAGGGCTACATTGCAAACTTCAAGGCGACCGAGGAGGAAGGCCATGCCGTCCTTCGGCTCTACCTAAAGTACGGCAATAATAATGAGGCTGCCATTCGGGATTTGCAGAGGGTGTCGCGGCCGGGATGCCGTGTGTATCTTGGGCGCGATGAAATCAAGCGTGTCCAGGGCGGGTTGGGCATCGCCATCCTGACCACCCCGCGTGGTGTGATGACAGGTCGGCAGGCGCGGCGCGAAGGTGTTGGTGGCGAGCTCCTTTGTGAGGTCTGGTAGGCATCGTGGGTTGATCTGCTCGTGTGCCGGCCGGCTTAAGTGCCTGCGCGGCCCCGGCGATCCGGTTGTATGTGTACTATCGGCTGCAGTGGAACGCTTCGGCGGGACTCGCAAGCCAGTGAAGGGTTTGAAAGATGTCGCGTATAGGAAGACAGCCCATTCCGCTTCCGGCGGGGGTGAATTATTCGGTTGAGGGTAATACGCTGCTGGTCGAGGGACCCAAGGGGCGGGTTCAGCAGGCGATCCCTTCAGGGATAGTGCTTGAAACCCGTGATGGCCACATACACGCGCTGCGCGAGAGCGATTCACAGGCCGCGATTCATGGACTCACGCGTGCTCTGGTTTTCAATGCAGTTGAAGGCGTCACGAAGGGTTGGTCCAAGGATCTTGATATCGTCGGGATCGGCTATAGGGTCGAGTTGAAGGGCAAAGACACGGTGGTGTTCACCCTTGGTTATTCGCACCCAATTGAGTTTCCCTTGCCCACCGGTATTGCAGTTGCGATCGATCCGAAGCAGACACGCATCACGGTCTCCGGCATCGATCGGCAAAAGGTAGGCCAGGTGGCGGCCGATATGCGTTCCTTACGCAAGCCTGATCCTTATAAGAATAAGGGTGTGCGCTACGCGGGCGAAAAGCTTAAAAAGAAAGCCGGCAAGACTGGTTCGAAGTAACGGATGACCGAACGGAGCCGCCGGGCGGCCCCGCTTTTAGGGAGGAAGATTATGGTTCCGCAGCTAAAACGTAACGAGATTCGCCAAAGAATTCATGCGCGCATTCGAGAGAAGGTGCAGGGTACCCCTGAGCGACCCCGCTTGAATGTCTATCGTTCGCTTAACCATATTTATGCGCAGATCATCGACGATGCGCGGGGCGTGACGCTGGCATCCGCCTCCACGGTCGCAGCGCAGCTGGCCAGGGGCGGCAATTTGGAATCAGCTCGGGAAGTCGGTAAGCAGGTAGCCATGCGGGCTCAGGAGAATGGCATCAAAAAGGTAGTTTTCGACCGCGGCGGTTATCTATATCACGGCCGAATCAAAGCATTGGCCGAGGCGGCGCGCGAAGCAGGTCTGGACTTTTAAGCTTCTCCAGTAAGGAATCGAGGCAGCGATGGCAGCAGGAAACAGAAAGCTCGACGCGGGGCATTACAACCTCAAGGATCAGGTTGTTGCGATAAACCGGGTCACCAAGGTCGTCAAAGGCGGCAAAAATATGTCGTTTGCCGCGCTGGTTGTTGTCGGCGACCCAGCTTCCGGTGTAGTCGGCTATGGTTCGGGCAAAGCAAAGGAAGTGCCCCAGGCGATCCGCAAAGGGATCGAGTCGGCCAAGAAGAACCTTGTTCATATCAATTTGACTGAGACCACCATCCCGCACCAGGTATTGGGAAGGTTCGGCTCGGGCCAAGTGCTTCTGAAGCCCGCCCCGGAGGGTACGGGCGTTATCGCGGGTGGCGCGGTGCGTGCGGTCATGACTTCGGCCGGCGTGCAGAATGTGCTGACCAAGAGTTTAGGCACTGCCAACCCGCACAATGTGATCAAAGCCACGTTTGACGCGCTCGTTCAGCTGCGTGATCGCGCAGAGGTCGCCGCTCTGCGCGGCAAAGCTGTTGAGGAGCTGTAGCGATGACGGAAAACACGGGGAAGCTGCGCATCCAGTACTACCGGTCGATGATCCAAGCACCTGTTAAACATAAGACCGTCGTTAAAGGTCTGGGTTTTACCAGGCTTCAGCAGGTGGTCGAGCGAGAAGATTCACCGTCAATTCGGGGGATGGTACGGAAAATCCCGCACCTGGTCCGCATCCTCGAGGGGTAAGATCCTCCGATTTTGTTTTGCGAACTCAAGAAACCATGGCATGAATCGCCCGCTACCCGCGTGGGGGTTTGTGTTTCAGCGAGTCGGCATTGAAAGCCGGCGTTAGCGAGGAAGCAATGAATCTTTCCAATCTCCGGGCTCCTGCCAAGGCAAACCGGAATAAGAAACGCGTCGGGCGGGGCATGGGCTCCGGCACTGGCAAAACGTCCGGTCGCGGTCATAAGGGCCAGGGTTCGCGCTCCGGCTCAAGCCTGATGCGCGGCTTCGAGGGCGGCCAAATGCCGCTCCATCGTCGTTTGCCCAAGCGTGGCTTCACCAACATTTTCCGAATCGAATATACAGTGCTCAATCTCAGCCGGATCGCTGAGATGGGTGAGGCCGAGCTCACCCACGAGCGCCTGCTGGCGTTGGGTTTCCTCAAACGGCGTAATGAGTTACTCAAAATTCTCGGTACCGGCGAGATCACTACGGCGATTACGATTCATGCTCACAAATTCTCGAAATCGGCGCAGCAGAAGATTGAGGCAGCCGGAGGCCAGGCGCTTCTTATCGCTTAATAGGAAAGTCCCTCCCTTCCCGGGTTGATCCTGAGCCCGGGCCCACTTTCATACCACTTCGGTATGTGGCTGCTTTCACGGCGGGGGCTTGGTAGGTTTTTCTGACGCTGCCTCTGCAGTTCTTTCCAGCGCGATCTTTCCTTCGCCTATTCTTTTCGCGGGAACCCTTTCCCCTTCAGAACCTAGTGCTCGCCGCGCCCTTGGAGCTCCGCCCTCGAAGGGCAATAGTGATGCCTTGCTTAGCTTCAAATCGAAGCTACTTAGCTGCCGGAATCTTGAGAGTCGGTTCTGCCTTCCTAAGGCGTCGATTGAGCATAGGGACACACATGGGATACCCCTGCGGCCGTTCGATTGGCCTTTGGTAATGCCGAAAGTAACTGTGGCGCAGAAATGCGCCTTGACATTGCCAATACCCAAGCGCAGAGTAGGGAAGGTTCAGCACACGGCACGCACGCTCTGGCGCTCCGTAGACAATCTATGGCAACAACCCTAGCTACCATTGACTCGCGCGAGGTTTTGCGCTGCGAACGATGCCAGCTTGTCCAGTTCCGCACCTCGGGTGGGAACTGCAGGCGCTGCCACAAACCCCTGGAGCCCGAGGAGCCTGTCTTCGCTCCCGCGCCCCTACCCTTGGCCCACAACTCCGTGCGCGAGGATCTGGATGTCGCGCGGGCGGTCCGAGGACTTCGCCATGCTAAAAGCCTGAGCCAGCGACAGCTTGCCGCGCGCATGGATGTGCCGCGGACCTATATCTCCAAAATCGAGAATGGCAAAGCCATTCCGACGCTTTCTTCGCTGGCCCGGCTCGCCGCCGCGCTCGAGGCCCCAATCTCGGACCTGCTGCACGACGGGCGCTCACGACGGGAAGAAAGCCTTGCCGCGGTCTATGCCGACCCATTTTTGTGCGAAATCCTGCCCTTCGGCTCGCGTCTCAATGCGTTCCAGCAGCAGGTATTGCTGCGGCATGCGCGCGACATGGCACGGGAGGCTACTTCAGGGCGGCAACACCTGGCGCGGGCGTAGGTCGCCGAGGCTGTGCGTTTGATTTGGACATCCTTTGCGGCTTGGCGTGCCCTATGCTACGGTCTGAAATGAGGTTTGCAGTTGCCATATCAGCAGCCTAGCCGCGTCCACGAGCTTTCCGCGGAGGAAGCGGCGATCTATCGCCGGCTCGACCCGTCGCGCCTTCCCGAGCACGTAGCTATCATCATGGACGGCAACGGACGCTGGGCCGGAAAGCGCTCAATGAAGCGCTTTATCGGCCATAAGCAGGGTGCCGAATCTGTGCAGTACGTGGTCGAGACCGCATCACGCATCAACCTGCCCTGGCTTACGCTTTATGCATTTTCGCTTGAAAACAACCTGCGCCGCCCGCGGCTCGAAGTGTCGTTTCTTATGCGGTTGCTCTCAAACTACTTGAGCAGCAATGTCCAGCGGATGAACGACAACAATGTGCGCATCCAGTATATCGGCCGTACGCACGAGCTGCCGCCGGAGGTGCGCGAGCGTATGGAGTGGGCCCAGGAGGAGACTGCCGCGAACACCGGCACAACACTCACGCTTGCGCTGAACTATGGAGCTCGCGCTGAGCTGGTGGATTCCATGCGGAGCCTTGCTCGCGAAATCGACCAAGGGCTTCTGCGGCCTGAGCACATCACCGAAGCGGACATCGCGCGGCACCTGTACACCCGGGAAATGCCCGACCCCGACCTGCTGGTGCGGACCTCCGGCGAGATGCGGATTTCGAACTACCTGCTTTGGCAGATCGCGTACAGTGAAATATTCGTCACCGAGCGGCTATGGCCGGACTTTCGCGGCGTACACCTGCTGGAAGCCATCGAGGCCTATGGCGCGAGGAGCCGGCGTTTCGGCGGCTTGGGCGAGCCGGAATCCACACACGGCCCTCTCGCCGGCGGGGTTCTCGTCCCGCGCTGACTCAATCTTCGAAGATCCCGTCCCACAGATCTGCGTCTCCGGGTAGGGGCTCACGGGCAGCCGCGAGCAGGAAACCTTCCTCCGCGAACACATCCCCAAACTCCTCTTGCACCCTTTCGAGCAGCGCGCGCTGCGAGGTGTGCTTCCCAAAGGCCGCGAGCTTCGCGGCCTTGACTCCGGGATCCAGCATATACAGGAGCGAGGTGGGCGTCCGCGTGCCTGTTTTCTTCAGCTCCTTATCCTTGTTCGAAAGAAAGGGGGTGGCGGCATAGTACAGCTTTTGCGCCGCCCAGGGCTCGAGCGTCCCAAGCTGCTCCGGAAAGAAATCCGAGCGGCCGGCCCAGTGGAATGCTGCGGTTCCCGCGAGCGAAACAGCAGTGTGGTCGCGATGGAGGTTTACGCCGCCCTCCGCGCCGAAGGTAAGAACCACATGCGGCCGGAAGTTCCGCAGCGCCCGGACCAGCGCGCCCACGAGCGGCAGGAACGGCTCCCGCCACAGCTCGCCGTCCGGATATTGGAGCAGCTCCGCTGCCCGCACCCGCAATGCCGCGCAGCTCTCGGCAAATTCGCTCCTCCGTAGCGTGGCAAGCGCCTCGTCGCTCTGCCCCGGCTCCCGATACGAGCCAGCCGCGCCTTCTGTAAGGCACAGCACCGCTGTTTCCGCGCCGCGGGCAGCAGCCAGCAGCAGCGCGCCGCCAAAGGCGCCGGCTTCGTCATCGGGGTGCGCGGTCAGGCACATCAAACGTGCGGGCAATGTATCTCCTTTATGGAAGAGGCTAGCAGGGATCCCAGGGCAGGCCAGCCTCCCACACCGGGCGGAAACTCCGCCGGTGCAGAGGTGAGGGGCCGTGGCGAAGCAGGGCGCGCCCGTGTTCCGGGGTCGCGTAGCCCTTGTGGTCGCGGAAGCCGTACTGGGGAAATTGCCCGTGCAGCTCGCGCATGCGCGCGTCTCGATACACCTTGGCAACCACTGACGCTGCGGCGATGGAGAGCGAGCGGGAGTCGCCGTAGATGATGCTGGTTTGCGCGCAGGCAAGCGGCAGCCGCAGCGCGTCGATGAGCAGGTGGTCCGGCTCTGGTGCAAGCGCGCGCACCGCAGCCAGCATGGCGAGCTTGGTAGCTTGGTAGATGTTTACGCGATCAATGGTGGCGGCATCGATCTCGTGCACTGCGACCGCTAAAGCGCAAGTGCGCACCATCCCGTCCAGGCGCTCGCGGTCTCCGGCTTCAAGTTGTTTCGAGTCCCGCAAACCGGCAGCCTGGAGCGCTTCCGCGTTGCAATCGGGTGGGAGAACAACGGCGGCCGCGACCACGGGGCCGAACAGCGCGCCCCGGCCTACCTCATCCACGCCTGCGATTCGCTGCGCGCCGCCTTCTCGAGCGCTTCGCTCGAAGGTATCGTCACAGGAAAGAGAGCGCAGCATCCGGAGTTTGCGGGTGGCCTTGGAAACTTCGTGGTCGGCGATGGAAACGCGGGTGGCCATGGCTTTTGTCGAGGAAACAGCAAAGGCGTCCCACGCGGGAGACGCCCCTTTGAAGTAGCGAAGAACTAGGACCGCTCGACTTCCTTGAGACGCGCCGCCTTGCCGCGCAGGCCGCGAATGTAGAAGAGCTTGGACCGGCGGATTTTGGCTGAGCGGATCTTCTCGACTTTATCGATGACCTTGGAGTTGAAAGGGAAGATACGCTCGACGCCCTGGCCAAAGCTCATCTTCCGGACGGTGAAGGAACCCTGTGGCCCACGCTTGTAAGCAATGACCAAGCCCTCGAACGCTTGCAAGCGCTCCTTCTCGCCTTCCTTGATCTTGACCTGTACCCGGACGGTATCGCCCGGCGCAAAGGCGGGCAGGTCGGTGCGCTTCAGCTTATCGGCCAGGCGCTGCATTACGGGATGGATGGACATGAGCTCGTTCCTAAACTTGGATTCTCAGTTGCAGCGTGCGGGCAGGAGAGATGCAGGATTGCCGGGCGCAAACCGAAACCTCAGTATAGCGTAAAAAGTAGCGTGTACAGCTTAGATTAAACGCATAGGTGGATGCTCAGAGTGGTGTTCCTCAAGCAACGGGGAACACTATGGATGATCAAAGGTCGCCACGTCTCTTTTACCCCGACTACCCCGACGCAAGCCAGTCAAGAAACGCGCGGTCTTCCTCGCTTAATTCAACCCCGGCAAGCAAATCCGGCCGGTTGCGCCAGGTTTTCTCAAGCGCTCGCTCCCGCCGCCAGCGCCGCACCTGCTCGTGGTTGCCGTCCATCAGTGCGCTGGGGACCAGCGCCCCGTCGAACTCCGCAGGGCGCGTGTACTGCGGGTAGTCGAGCAGGCCGCCCGCGCCGTGGGTCGCGCGCGGAGCTTGCGCAGGTGCGTGAGCCAGCGCCGCATCGTCTGCCCCGAAGCTTTCAAACGCGTGCGAGGCTGCATTGCCCAGCACTCCGGGAAGGAGCCGTGTGACCGCGTCGAGGATCACGGCCGCCCCGAGCTCCCCGCCGGTCAGGACGTAGTCGCCGATGGAGATTTCGCGGTCTGCCAGCAGCAGGGACACCCGCTCGTCCACCCCTTCATAGCGCCCGCACAGCAGTACGACGCGCTCCAGGTGAGCCAGATCCCGCGCGACCGCCTGCGTAAACGGGACGCCTTGCGCCGAAAGCAGGATCACAGTCTCGCGCGCGGAACAGCGCTCCAATTTTGGAGCGACCCCGAGAGCAAGAAGCCCTGCGGCGAATGGTTCCGGCTTGAGCACCATGCCCTCACCCCCGCCGAACGGGCGGTCGTCGACGGTATGGTGCTTGTCCCGGGCGAAGTTGCGCAGATTGTGGACGTGAGCTTCTACCTGCTTGCCGGAGAGGGCGCGGCGCACCATTCCGGAACCGAAGATGCCGGTGCCATCCGCGCTTTTTTCCGCGGCTTGCCCAAAGAAGTTCGGAAAGATCGTAAGAATATCGAAGCGCACCGGCTAGCTTTCGACTGCCTCGCCCGGGTCGGTGAGACCCTGCGGCAGGCGCATATGCAAGGTGCGCGCCCCCAAGTCCCAGCGTGGCTCAAAGGCTTGCACAAAGGGCACCAGCAGCTCGCCGCCGAGTTCCGCCTCCACGATCAGCAAAGGGGTGGCGCTTGTTTCGCGGTCAACATCGGTGATGACGCCCACCCGCGCGCCGGTACGCACGTCGGTAAGCGTACACCCGGCCAGGTCTGCAATGTAAACCTCATCCGCCGCGAGCGGAGTGCGCTGGGCCCAGGGAACCAACATGTCGTAATTCCGAAGCGCCTCGGCATCGCCCATGGAAGCGCACCCTGCCAGCCTGAAGACGATGCGTTCCCCGTGTCGACGGAACTGCTCCACGACAGCTGTGCGTGTGGGCTCCCCCGCTCCGGCGGGGCGAAGGGAGACTCGGGGCTCCCGGGCGAACCGCTCAGGGAAGTCCGTGAGCAGCTCCGCCAGAACCTCGCCCCGATGGCCCTGCGGACGCACAATGTGCGCGACACGCAGCCATGCCGGCGCATGCTGCCCTTCGTTCAACACGTGAAAAGCTTACTCAGGAGGCCGCGAAGCATGTGCTCCGTCCGTTTCCACGATATCCAGCGTGTATCGATGGTGGTATTTCATGCTGACCGCGCTCAGAATGGTCCGCAGCGAGTGCGCTGTGCGCCCCTGCTTGCCAATGACCTTGCCGATATCCGCATCGGAAACATGGAGCCGAAGCACGGTGCTTTCTTCACGTTCCAACGCTTCCACCTCAACCGCTTGGGGGTCATCGACCAGCGCGCGCGCGATCTCGGCGACCAGCTCCCGCGTTGGATCCACTTTGCTTTCGGTGCTCATCCGCTGGTCGTCCATACCCGGCTCCAGCCGCACAGGCAAGGCCTGCTTTCGGCTGGCGCCCATAGTAGCAGCTTCAAACAGACTCAGGATACTGAGCGCCGGAAAGCCGGAAAAGTCAGCGGGTCAAGCCTAAGCCGCTGTTTCGGCTGGCTCGGGTGTGGGCGTTGCGGGCGCGTTCTTCAGGAGCTTGGCGACGCGATCGGAAAGCTGTGCACCTTTGCCCGTCCAGTAATCGATGCGGTCTCGCTTGAAGTCGACGGTAGCGGGATTGGTTCGGGGATTGTAGGTGCCGACCAGCTCAACAGAACGGCCATTGCGGGCGCGGTCCTTTTCAATCACAACTACACGGTAGAACGGCTTTTTGCGGGCGCCGAAACGCGCCAAGCGAATCATCAACACTGTTGGAAATCCTTTCGTGAACCGGAAACCTGGGGTTCGGAAGCAGGGCGCGCGGCGGCGCGGAAGAAAACAAGCTCCAGTCCGCTACTATACCAAAGCGCTTCCGCGATTGCCGTCCGGCTTGCGGAGAACACAGCATCCCAACCGGAAACATGAGTTCGCCATCTCCAAGCAGTGTGAAGCCCTTAATCGTGACGCTCCAGCTCGATGGGGAAGCGCAGGCCCGGTTTGAAGCGGAGCGGCGGCGCTTCTACCCCGCCCGGCTCAATCGGATCCCGGCGCATATCTCGCTTTTCCACGCGTTGCCGGGCGAGGAGGAGTCCTCCATTCGGGCCGAGTTGGAAAGCCTGGCCAGGAGCACAAAGCCGTTTCCGGTCGAGGTCCACGACCTGATGCGCCTGGGCCGCGGGGTAGCCTATGCCGTGCGCGCGCCCGAGCTCGCGGAGGTGCACGCGGCGCTCCGGGCGGCATGGCTCCCCTGGTTGTCGCGTCAGGACCAACAGCCGTTTCGTCCGCATATCGTCGTGCAAAACAAAGTCGATCCGGGCGAGGCCCGCGCGCTGTACGACCGTCTCGCCGCAGGCTTTCGCCCTTCGGAGGCCCAAGCCGCGGGGCTGCTGTTGTGGCAGTATGAGGGCGGCCCTTGGACGTCGGCGGGCGAGTTCACCTTCGCGGGACAGGCCTGATGCGCCGCCGCCTTGCATCCTTTTGCCTGCGCACACTGGCGGATACACCCGCATCTCAAACAAGTATGGCAACCACACCATTCGTGCGACTAGAACTCCGGCAGCTCGGCACTTCCGACCTCCGCATCACCTCCATCGGCTTTGGCGCTTGGGCTGTCGGCGGCGGCGACTGGGAGTTCTCCTGGGGTCCCCAGGACGACGAAGATTCCATCCGCGCGATCCATCGCGCTCTCGACCTTGGCATCAACTGGATCGACACGGCCTCCGTGTATGGGTTGGGGCACTCCGAGGAGGTGCTGGCGCGGGCGCTCGCGGGCCGCACGCACCAGCCTTATGTGTTTACCAAGTGCTCCATGCGCTGGAACACGAAGGAGCGGAAGATTTACCGCTCATTGAAGGCAGAGTCGGTTCGTGAAGAGTGCGAAGCTTCGCTCCGGCGCTTGAACCGGGAAACCATCGACCTATACCAGGTGCACTGGCCTAACCCTGAGAGCGAGCTCGAGGAAGGTTGGGCGGCACTCGCTAAGCTGCAAACGGAAGGAAAGGTGCGGTATCTCGGGGTGTCCAACTTTTCGGTCGCGCAGATGGAGCGTGTACGGGCGATTGCACCGATCACTTCCCTGCAGCCGCCTTACTCACTCATTCGCCCGGATGTGCAGGATGAAATCCTGCCGTATTGCCGGAAAAACAACATCGGGGTCATCAACTACTCGCCCATGACTTCCGGGCTGCTCACCGGTAAGATGAGCGCCGAACGCGTGGCGCAGATGCCGGATGACGATTGGCGTAAAAAGAGCCCCAACTTTAATGAGCCGAAGCTAAGCCGCAATCTAAAGCTGGCTGAACTGCTCGGCGAGATCGGCCGCAAGCACGGCGTGGAGCCGGGCGTGGTCGCCATCGCCTGGACTTTGCATAACCCGGCAGTTACCGCGGCAATTGTAGGTGCCCGCAACGCCGGTCAGGTGGACGGCACAGCGCCCGCTGCGAGCTTTCGCTTGAGCGAGGAAGAATACGGCCGCATCCAGTCGTTCGTCCGCGAAAACCCGGCGTGAGACGCGGGGCTACTTGTCGCGGTTGACGACGAAATCCGGAACCCATAGCAGAGCGCGCTTGTACTCTGAATCCGGCAGCGAATCAAGAGCCCGGCGCGCCCGTTCAGCATGTTTCCCGGCTACGCCCAGGGCAAACGGGATGGAGCCGTAGCGATTGAGAATCGCCAGAACGTCCTCATAGCGCACCTGCGTAAATGCCCCGTCCGCCAGCACTTGCAGGATGGCTTCCTGCTCTTCCGGGGTTGCGCGCTCGAGCGCGTGCACAACAGCAAGCGTTGCCTTGCCTTCGCGCAGATCGCTGGCCACAGGCTTGCCCAGCACGGACTCAGCCGCGGTCAGGTCAAGCACGTCGTCCACCACTTGGAAAGCTAAACCCAGCTCATGCCCGTACTCGGCCAGGTGCGCTTCCATCTTCGCGCCGGCCCCGGCCAGCACCGCGCCCAGCCGCATGGAAACCTCGAAAAGGCAAGCGGTCTTGCGATAGATCAGCTCGTTGTATTCGTGCTCGGACACAGCTCGGCCCAGCTTTTCAGTTTGCAGCAGCTCGCCCTCAACCATGACCTGCGTGAGCCCGATGAGCAGGTCCAGCACGCGGAAGTTTTGCTCTTCCAGCGCGATGCGGAACGCCTGCATATAAAGCCAGTCGCCCGCGAGCACGCAGCGGGTATTGCCCCAAGTGGTGTTCGGGGAAGGGCGCCCGCGCCGCAGCTCCGCACCGTCGATGATGTCGTCGTGGACCAGCGTGGCGGTGTGGACCATTTCGACCACGGCACCGAGGCGGTGCATACCCGGCCCTGTGTAGCCGAGCGCCCGGCAAGCCAGCAGCAAAAGGGAAGGGCGGATGCGCTTGCCTCCGCTTTCCCGCAAATATTCCGTGATTTCTGTGATGGCAGCAACAGGCGCGACAGCATCGCGGCCGAACTCCCGCTCAATCGCGTGGAGATCGTCGTGAAGCAGGTCGAACACTTCCTTGGCCGTCGCTATCGCCGCTGTCCCCAATCCCGCTCCCGCGCCCGTTCTAATTCGAGCGATAGTTTGTGAACTGCATATCGATTCCGAAGTCGTGCCCCTTCAGAAACGCGATCGTCTCCTGTAGGGTATCGCGGTCCTTGCCCGTGATCCGGACCGTTTCGCCCTGGATAGTGGCTTGCACCTTCTTCTTCGAATCCTTCACAAGCTTCACGATCTCCTTCGCTTTCTCGCTCGCGATGCCTTGCTTGAGCGTGACTTTTTGGCGAACGCTCGAGCCTGAAGCCGGTTCAATCTTGCCATAGTCGAGTGATTTGATCGAGATGCCGCGCTTGATCAGCTTCTGCTCCAAAATCTCCGTGACCGCCTGGAGCTTGTAGTTGTCCGCCGAGTGGAGCTCGAGCGATTTTTCATCACCTTCCAGCTTGATGGTCGATTTGGTGTCCTTGAGGTCGAAGCGCGCGTTCACTTCCTTGGTCGCCTGGTCGATCGCGTTCTTCACTTCTTGAACTTCAACCTTGGACACGATGTCGAAGGAGTTTTCAGCAGCCATGCATCCGTCTCCAGTTCTTATTATGGGTGCAAACCCGGTGCGGGCTTGCTGTCAAGCATTGGTGAGACCGAAAAGCCGGCGGAAGTTCGCGGTGGTTTGCGCGGCGAGCGTTTCCGGTTGGATGCCGCGAAGAGCCGCGAGCGTTTCCGCGGTACGGACCACCAGCGCGGGTTCGTTCCGCTTGCCCCGGTCCGGCGTGGGGGCAAGAAACGGGCAATCGGTTTCCACCAAAATCCGGTCGAGCGGAAGCGCAGCGGCGATCTCCCGCAGCGGCGCGGCGCTGGGGTAGGTCACATTGCCCGCGAACGAAACGAGAAACCCGAGCCGGAGCGCTCGCTCCGCCTGCGCTTGGCCGCCTGAAAAGCAGTGCAGGATGCCGCCGAGCCCCGTAGGCCGCCAGTGCTGCTCCAGCATCGCGAGCGTCTGCTCCCATGCATCTTGATCGGGCCCGAATGCAGCGCCCGGACGGCAGTGGATCACGATCGGTTTCCGGTGCGCGGCCGCGAGCTCCATCTGTGCCAAAAACGCCTTGCGCTGTGTATCCACGGGCGGGTTGTCGTCGTGGTAGAAGTCAAGGCCTATCTCGCCGCAGCCCACCACCTCGGGCTCGTCCAGCAGCGCGTCTAAATTTGCAAGTGCTAAACCGTCGAGTTGCGCGGCTTCCTGGGGATGCACTCCGGCGGTCGCGAACATCGTTGGGGTGTTTGGCAGCGCCTTTTGCTCGCGTAGGAGCATCAGCGCGCGATCCATGGAGGATGGCCCGTCGCCGATGCCGATCGACAGGATCGTCCGCACGCCGGCTGCCCATGCGCGCGCGATCACGCCGTCGCGATCGTCGGCGAAGCGCTCATGGTCCAGGTGCGCGTGCGAGTCGACCAGATTCAACGCAGCCGCGCTCCCAACTCCACATCATCCGGGAAGCCCGCGAGCGAGGGCTTGCCCGCCTCGCCCAAGGAGGCGGCCAGCAGCATGCCGTTCGACTCAAGCCCGCGCAGCTTGCGCGGAGCGAGGTTGGCGACGATTGCCACCTTGCGCCCGACCAGCGACTCGGGCGTGTAAGTTTCCGCGATCCCGGCGAGGATTTGGCGGCGCTCGTAGCCGAGGTCCACTTCCAAACGCAGCAGCTTGTCGGCCTTGGGAACGCGCTCGGCAACAAGGATTTGCGCAACCCGCAGCTCCACCTTCATGAAGTCCTCGATGGTGATCTGCGGCAGCGTTTCGGGCCGCTGTTGCGGAACGTCAATCGTTCGCACATCAATGGGCGCGGGCGCGGTGATCATGCCTGCAAGCGCCGCGTCTTCGAAGGATTGAAGGCCAGGCTCCCACACCCCGATGGGCAGATCCTGCATACCCTCACCGGACTGCTCCGGGAGGGGCGCGCCACCGAGCGCGCCCGCGGCGGAAGCCGGCAGAACAGCTGCCGTCGTTGCCTGGGCCGGGTCCGCCGATACCCTGAATGTTTCGACCGTCGTTGGTTTTCTTTCCTGTTCCATCTGTCGCATCCTTTCGGCGGCGTCCTTATCTGTGCGGGGGAAGACTGGTCCGAGCTCCCCCAGGCGCGTGCCCGGTTGGAGGTCCCCCCAAGTCAGATGCCGGAGATCGGCTTCGGTGATTTCACCCAGGCCCAGTTGGCGCCAAACCTTGGCGGCTGCGTCGGGGATGACGGGGTAGACGAGGGCGGTGATGATGCGGATGGCCTCGGCTGCGGTGTAGAGAATGGATGCACGCCGAGGAACCTCATCCTTTTCCGAAACAGAATTGGGGCGCTTCCATGGCGTGTTTGCGCTCAGGTATCCATCGACACTTGCGATGTACGCCCACACGGATTCAAGCGCTTTTGAAAAGCTTAGTTGTGCGAACTCACGCCCGAAGCTCTCAATCGTTGCTTGTGCTTGGTTCTTGACGACGAGGTCAGAAGCACCTTCCGGCAACATTCCGTCGCAATATTTCCCGATCATCGCGAGCGTCCGGCTCACCAGGTTTCCATACCCGTTCGCCAAATCCGCGTTGTACCGCTGCACCAGCGCGTCGAACGAGAACGACCCATCCTGCCCGAACACCACCTCGCGCAGCAGGAAATACCGCAATGCATCGGCTCCCAGCACCGAGAGAATCGTCTCCGCCCGCACGATATTGCCGCGCGACTTGGACATCTTCGACTGCTCAAACAGCAACCACCCATGCGCGACGACCGCCTTGGGCAACGGCAACCCGGCAGCCAGTAAAAACGCGGGCCAGTACACACAGTGGAAGCGCGAAATCTCCTTGCCGATGATGTGCAGCTGCGCGGGCCAGTACTTCTCGAACGCCGATTCGTCGTCAGACCCGTAGCCCAGTGCCGTGATGTAGTTAGCCAGCGCGTCGAGCCACACGTAGATCACATGCGACTCGTCGCCGGGCACGGGGATGCCCCACTTGAAACTGGTGCGCGAAACCGAAAGGTCGCGCAAACCGCCGCGAACAAACGCAAGCACCTCGTTGCGGCGCGTTTCGGGCTGAATGAACTCAGGGCGCTCCGCGTACAGCGCCAGCAGCTTGTTTTCAAACGCCGAGAGTTTGAAGAAGTAGTTCTCCTCGCTCACCGTCTCGGTCGGGCGGCCGCAGTCGGGGCAGGGCGCGCCGGGGCCGGCCTCCACATACAGCTCGTCCCACACGCAGTACTGGCCGGTGTAGGTGCCCTTGTACAGAAAGCCGCGCTCCTTGAGCACGTTCCAAAGCTTACGGACGCCGCGCTTGTGGCGCTCCTCGGTCGTCCGGATGAAGTCGTCGTAGGTGAGGCCCATGCGGTCCCACAGCCCGCGAAATTCGGCCGAAACACGGTCTGTGAAAACCTGCGGCGGTTCCCCCGCAGTGGCTGCCGAGCGCTCGATCTTTTGCCCGTGCTCGTCGGTGCCGGTCAGGAACCAAACATCGCGCCCCAACATGCGCTCGCGTCGCGCAATCGCGTCGGCCACAATGGTTGTGTACGCATGCCCGATGTGCGGGCGCGCGTTCACGTAGTAAATCGGGGTTGTGAGGTAAAAGGGTGTGCTCGGCTCGGGCATAGTCTTGTGCGTACGGCGCTGCCCGCGAGCGGGCAGCGCCGAGCTTCATCTTAAAGCAAGCCCGCGCCGCGCCGAGCCGCGGCGTCAGCTACAGGCCCGCCGGAGGGCGTAAATCCGCGCCCCGGCTGCTACACTCGCCACAGCCAAAACCCAAGGGACGCCCCCGTGTACCTGTCCGGACAAAAACTCCTGCTCGCGCGCTTCCGCGCCGTTTTGCGCGAGCTTTATTCACTCGAGCCCACCGCCCTCGCCGTCGAGCAGCCGCCCGACACGCGCTTCGGCGAGTATGCCCTTCCTGTCGCGTTTGAGCTCGCCCGCACCCTGCGTAAGGCCCCCCGCAAGATAGCGGAGGAGATCGTCGCCGCGCTAGGCGCTGTCGAGGGCTTCGCCGCGTTCGAGGTCGCGGGCGCGGGCTACATTAACGCCCGGCTTGATCGCGCTGCCGCCGTCCAGCTGCTCGCGAGCGATGCCCCCGAAGAGACCGTGCGCACCCCGCAGCACGCGCTGGTCGAGCACACCAGCATCAATCCCAACAAAGCCGCCCACGTCGGCCACCTGCGCAATGCCATCCTCGGCGACACATTTGTGCGTCTCTTGCGCGCAACCGGCGACCGCGTTTCCGTCCAGAATTACATCGACAACACCGGCGTCCAGGTTGCGGACATCGTTGTCGGCCTCCAGCATCTTCTGGGCCTTTCGCTCGCGGAGGTCGATGCCTGGATCGCCGCGCTTACAATTCCCATCGACTACGCCTGCTGGGACCTGTACGCGCGCACCTCGCAGTGGTACACGGCGGGCAGCCCCGAGGAAAACGCCCAGCGCAAGCAGCTGCGCCTCGATACACTCCACCAGCTCGAAGCCGGCGGCAACGAGACCGCGGCCATCGCCGACCGCGTGGCCACCGCGATCGTCCGCCGCCATCTCGAAACCATGCAGCGGTTGGGCATCGAGTATGACCTGCTCCCGCGGGAAAGCGAGATTTTGCAGCTTCACTTTTGGGACGCGGCTTTCGCGCAGTTGAAGGAAACAGGCGTGCTCCGCCTGGAAACCGAAGGCAAGAACAAGAACTGCTGGGTGATGCGCCGTGCCACCTCCGGTGGGGGTGGCACGGCAGCCGCTGCTCCGCAAAACGAGGCGGATGGACCGGATGAGGATGCCAAGGTCATCGTCCGCTCCAACGGGACCGTGACCTATGTGGGCAAGGACATTGCCTACCACCTGTGGAAGTTCGGCCTGCTGGGCCGGGACTTCGAGTACCGGCCGTTTTTCGAGTACCCCAGCCACACCTGCTGGATCACCGCCGTCCACGGCGAGTCCAACCACCCCCACTTCGGAGGCGCGGACGCCATTTACAACGTCATCGACGCGCGCCAGTCCGACCCGCAGGCGAACGTGATTGAAGCCCTGCGCGGCATGGGTTATACCGAGCAGGCCGCGCGCTACACACACTTTTCCTATGAGATGGTCGCCCTGACCCCTCGCTGCGCGCTCGAGCTCGGCTACGAGATTTCCGAGGAAGACCGCGGGCGCGCGTACATTGAGGTTTCGGGCCGCAAGGGTTTTGGCGTCAAGGCCGACGACCTCATCGACCGACTGTTGGAGGCCACCCGCGCTGAAGTCGCCGCTCGTAACCCCGAGCTCCCGGAAGGAGAGCGCGAGCAGACCGCCCAGGAGATCGCCGTGGGCGCCCTGCGCTACTTTATGCTCAAGTTCACCCGCAATACCGTGATCGCTTTCGACTTCAAAGACGCGCTTGCTTTTGAGGGCGAAACCGGGCCCTATCTGCAGTACGCCGTCGTGCGCGTACGGTCAATCTTCCGCAAGGCTGGCTTGACGCCGGAAGCCGCGCTGGCGCAGGTCGCCCCTCTGGACCTGGCCACGAACTTAGAAGACGACAGCATCTGGCAGGTTTGGCTCCGCGCCGCGAAAACTTCGCTTGTGTTGGAGCAGTGCCGCGATACAGCCGAGCCCGCGCACCTGGCCCGTCACTCGTTCCAGCTCGCGCAGGAGTTTTCCGGGTTTTACCGCAAGCACCACATCCTCACCGAGCCGGACCCCGCGCGTAAAGCGCTGCTTCTGGCCACTGCCGCGGTCACAGAGCGAACACTGGTCCGCTCGCTCGCGGTGCTCGGGATTAGGACGCCGGAGATCATGTAAAGCCGACGCCGTTCAGGCATATGATCGTGGGGAGAGGCGACCATGGCGACCACGCACTTGATCTCCGTAGAGGAATACCTCAAAACCAGCTACGAACCCGATGCCGAGTACGTTGACGGCGTCATCGAGGAGCGGCCCATGGGGGAAGAGCAGCACTCTGAGTGGCAGGTCGCCCTTATCTTCTACTTCCGTACTCGGGCAAGGGAGTGGGGCATCCGCGTCCGCGCCGAACTGCGCACACAAACGAGCGAACGCCGCTACCGGATCCCCGATGTGGCTCTCCTCGACGCAAACGCCCCGCGCGACCCGGTCGCGCTCGTGCCGCCCCTGGCCGCGTTTGAAGTCTTAAGCCCTGAAGACCGTCTTTCGCGCCTCATGGTCCGTTTGGCTGACTTCGAGAGGATGGGTATCCCAGCCCTTTACGTCGTCGATCCGGCCGATAACAGCTTCTTCCGCTACCAGGGAGGCAAGCTCGAAAATGTGCAGGAGATTGCCATCCGGGACAAGATCGTGCCTTGCGGCGAAATCGTCGACCTGCTCTGGTAGCGGCGCAAACGGGCGCGTACGAGCGGAACAAATGCGTGCAAGAGCGGCACAGCCAGGAGCAGGAGTGACTGCAGGAAAGCCTTCGGTGGGCAGGGCCTGCGCTCCCGCAGGCCCTGCCCGCTTATTGAATCGGCTGACCGCCCGCGGTGAGCGTGTCCAGCTGCTTCTTGTCGTACTGCTTGATCGGGTCCGGCAGCGGCGCATAGTTGAGCGTGTTGGCCGCTCCTTGCCCGTCGTCGATGACGTACTCGACAAAGCTCTTAAGCGCGGTTCGCTTCGCTTTATCCGGCCCGTCTTTTGGAATGATCAGGAATGTCAACCCGGAGATCGGGTAGGCTTCTTTCGCCGACGCCGGCGGGTTCACAATTGGGGTGCGTGGGTCCTGCTCGAGCTGCGAAGCGAATGCGGTGATTGCCGCGGTGGTCCCATCCGCCGTCGGCCCCACATAGTTTCCGGCCTCGTTTTTAATCTTCACTTCCGGCAAGTGATTTTGCTGCGCATAGGTCAACTCCACATACCCGATCGCGCCCGGTGACTGCCGCAGCTGCCCGGTCACGCCCTCCGACCCCTTGCCGCCCACGCCCACGGGCCAGCTCACGCTCTTACCCGCGCCCACCTTGGACTTCCACTCCGGGCTCACGGCGGACAGGTAGGTCGTAAAAATGTCCGTTGTGCCGCTACCATCCGCGCGATGGGCGACGACGACAGGGATGTGAGGGAGCTTTACCCCGGGGTTGTCCTTCTCAATACGCGGGTCGTTCCATGTTTTGATCGTGCCTAGGAACATGCCGGCCAGCGATGCGTCCGAGAGCTGCAGATTCGTGGGGCCATTCGGAATGTTGTAGGTGATGCAAACCGGCCCGGCGGACTCCGGGATTTGGATGACTGCGCCGCCCATCTCCGGCAGCTGCGCATTGCTCAAGGCCGCATCGGACGCGCCGAAGTCCACAGTACGGTTCTTGACCTGCTGGATGCCGCCCCCAGAGCCGATCGACTGGTAGTTGATGTGGGTGTTCGGGTGTTTGCCTTGGTAGTCCTGAATCCAGCGAGTCATGACCGGGTAAACAAACGTGCTGCCGGCACCCGACAACATGACGTTCTCCCCGCTCCCCGTGCTGCCCGTGTTGCAAGCAGCCAAACCGCCACAAACGAGAACTGCAGTCCCAAGACTCAGCAAGCTCCGGCGCGAAATCATCGACGACATAAAAAGCTCCTTCACGGAAAACTCCTTCACGCCTTTCGAGATGCATCCCGCGCTTCCGGTTGTGAACTTGGGAGCACTTCTCGCGTTTTTTCATCGCCCATTCATGAATCAGTCCGTGCGCGTCTTGTGGCGCGCCCGGAAATGCAAGCCCACAAGGGTGGCAACGCCGTTGACCCGGAACACTTCCTAGAAAACAGGAGAAACCCAATGACACAGAATCTAGCAGGTAGAAAGGTTGCAATTCTTGCAACTGAGGGGTTCGAGCAAGTGGAGCTGACAGAGCCCAAAAAGGCGCTCGAAGCAGCGGGTGCGGACACCGAAATCGTTTCGCTTAAACCCGGCGAGATCAAAGGCTGGAAGTTTACCGATTGGGGTGAGCCGGTGAAGGTCGACAGAACAGTGGATGCCGTGAAGGTGGCCGACTACGACATGCTTGTGCTGCCCGGTGGTGTGCAGAACCCTGATAAGCTCCGGCAAAATCCGGAAGCCGTGGCATTCGCCGGGGACTTTGTCAAAAGCGGTAAACCGGTCGGCGCGATTTGCCACGCCGGATGGACGCTGATTGAGGCGAATGTTGTAGACGGGAAAACCATGACGTCGTGGCCCTCGCTCCAAACCGACTTGAAAAATGCGGGTGCCGACTGGGTCGATGAGGAGGTTGTGGTCGATGGAAACCTGATTACCAGCCGCAAGCCGGATGATCTACCGGCTTTTAACGAAAAATTGATCGCGGCATTGGCAAGCTAGAAGCACTGTTCCTTGTGGGCCGGCCCGGCAGGCTCCGGGGCTGGGCCCATAAGCCGCTGGGCTGCCCGGTCCATGCTGTGTTGCCGGAGGCGGATAAAGCCGGATCTTGGGCTATCCAGGTCCAGTGTTTGCGCGAGCGCCGCGGCGACTACCAAGGGTAGAACCGAACGGAGCAGCCGGGAGCGGGAAGAAATACCCACCCCAACAAGGGTGCTCGAGATTGCCGCGATAAACAGCAGCAAAGCCCAAGCTGTTCCGGGAATGCGGTTTTCATATGCGGCGGTGCGCACCTCCACCGCCCCGACGGCCTCACTCAGGGAGGTGAGATACAGGGCCAGCACAGGGTCGGGATGCGTCGCCGCGACCCCAGCCGCGACGCCCCACATTTGCGCCTGCAGATCCCCGGCCTTTTCAAGACTGGAAGTTAAACGCCGGGTTGATGTGCCGGAAGCCAGGAACTCCAACCGCACAGGCATGTACAGGCGGAGCAGTTGCTGCTCCTGCGACCGCGCGGGCTCCGGGAGGGTTGCCGTGCGGAGCCATGTTGCGGTGATTGCGTTGGCTTCAGCGACTTCCGCCTGCTTCCGCTCGTTAAAGCGAGCGATGGCCATGGAGAACGTAAAGCCGAGCAGCAGTGCAAGCAGCGCCAGAACCGATCCTTCCAGCGTTTTAAAGGTGCTGCTGTGGCGCTCCGCGTGTTCAGCATAACGCTCGCGCAGCCAAGAACCGGTTAGGCTGCAAACGTAAAGCAGGAGTGTGATCAGAACAAAGAACATGCCTGGATGGATGCGCTGCATGGTCCACTTGGGATGCGGGGCGCGGGCCGAACGCCCCGCCCACTCACAGAATGCTCACGCGTACTGCCGCACCCACTCCACAATGCTGCGCACCGCAATGCCTGTGGGGCCCTTTGCCATCCAGGCTTTCGCGTCGTCGTTCCACGCGGTCCCGGCGATATCCAGGTGGATCCACGGCGTTTCCCCCACAAACTCCTTCAGAAACATCGCCGCGGTGATCGAACCGCCGCCGCGGCCGCCGGTGTTTTGGATATCCGCGATCTGCGAGCGGATCTGCTCGCGGTATTCGTCGCTGAGCGGCATGCGCCACATCGCTTCGCCGCTGCGCTGAGAGCCTTTGGAAAACCTCGCCCAAACCGCGTCGTCATTTGCATACGCGCCTACGTTGTGGGCCCCCAGCGCGACAGTAACTGCCCCGGTCAGGGTGGCGGCGTCGATAAGGTGCGTCGCCCCCAGCTGCTTGGCATAGTGCAGACCATCGGCCAGCACCAAGCGGCCTTCGGCGTCCGTGTTCAGCACCTCAATCGTTTTGCCGCTCATCGCGGTCAGCACGTCGCCGGGCCGGAACGCGCGTCCGCTCGGCATGTTTTCCGCCGAGCAAACCACACACAGCACCCGCACCTTGGGCTTGAGCTGCGCGATGGCCCGCATGGCACCCAGCATGGCCGCCGACCCGGCCATGTCGTACTTCATCTTTTCCATGCCGTCCGCGGGCTTGATCGAGATGCCGCCCGTGTCAAAGGTAATGCCTTTGCCCACCAGCCCCAGCGTAACGTCTTCGGTAGGGGTTCCCTCCGGCTCATACCGCATCACGATCAGCGCGGGCGGCTCATCGGAGCCTTGGGTCACGCCCAGGAACGCCCCCATCCCCAACTCGCGCAGCTTTTCGGTCGAGTGGACCTCACACCGGAGCCCATGCTCGTCCGCCATGGCCTGCGCCCGCTTGCCCAGCTCGGTAGGGGTTAGCACATTGCCGGGCTCGTTGATGAGCGTGCGTGCGTAGTTCTGGCTTTCCCCGATGAACACACCCTCGTCAAACCCGGTTTGCGTCGCCGCCTGGTCGACCCGTTCGGAAGCCAACAGCGTCAGCGCGGTCAGGCTCGTGTCCTTGCGGTCGGACTTGTAGGTATCCGGGTCGAAGTCCGCGACGATCGCGCCCTCTACGATGGCGCGCGCGGCTTCGGCATCGGTCGCCTCCACCAGCGTTTGCGGCAGTGCGATGGTGACCTCCCGCAGCCCGCGCGCCTTGCCGTAGCGCACAGCCGTGCCCGCGGCTTTGCGCAGCATGACGGTGTCCGGGCCCTTCCCGGCCATGGCGGCTTTGCCGAGGCCGACCAGCAGCAGCCGCTTGGCCGCGAAGCCGGGGGCCTTGTGAATCAGCAGGCACTCATTCGCGCCGGACTTGAACTCCCCGCTTGTGAGCACGTCGCCGACCGAATCGTGGACTGTTTGCGACTCGGTGAGAGGGAAGGGAGCGGGCTTTGTTTCGACGGCGTCGCCGCTGGTCTGGTCGACCGTGAAGATCACGAGAAGTTCGGCGGGGAACTGGGAGGCGAGCGCGAATTTCAGTTCTGGTTTCACACTCCTAAGGATACGGCCCGGCGCTCAAGAGGTTGTAAAGGCGCTGGTCAACTTAAGGCTGAGTAAAAAGCAAGACCCCCTACGCGGGAGGCGGCCACTTCGCGGCGTGTTCTCGTTGATAGTTGCAATGCGAACGGGAGTGGCCCTCCCGCTGGTCGGGTCAATCATCGCCGGATCGCGACCGACGGGAGCGCCGCAAACCCAGCAAAGACCCGCCACGAAGTGGCCGCCGGCCGCGCAGGCGGTTTTAGCCTCTGCCCCGGCTGATCGCCGCCCGGGCTTCGCGGTCCGCCTCGCGCTTGCGCTCGGTCGCGCGCTTGTCCCAGTCCTGCTTGCCCTTGGCAACGGCCAGCTCGCACTTTACCCGGCCGTTCCGGAAGTACAGCCGCGTGGGGATCAGCGTGAAGCCCTTGGCCTGGGTTTCATCCACCAGCTTGCGGATTTCGCTCGCGTGGAGGAGCAGCTTCCGGGTCCGTGTCGCGTCCGGCGCGTCAAAGCTGCCGTGCGAGTATGTGCCAATGTGCGCGTTCAGGAGCCAGGCCTCGCCGTTCTTGACCAGGCCGAAGCTGTCCTTAAGGTTGGCCTTGCCTTCGCGGATGGACTTGACCTCCGACCCGCGCAGCGCCACTCCGGCCTCGAACCGGTCCATGAGAAAGTAGTTGTGCCCGGCGGCGCGGTTTTGCGCTGCATCCCGGTCGCCCGCCGCCACGGGGTCGCGCGGCTTGGCTTTCGCCGGAGCGCTCGCCTTGGCCGCCGGTTGGGTTTGAAAGGTCGCCTGCCGTGCCATGACTTCAGTGTAGTTGAGTGCTCTTTCCGGCGGCGAAACTTCGCCTTTTCGCGCGAAACGCAGTGCTATACTTTGCCAGCAATCGTCTGAACAGGTGGCGTGGCTCTCGCAAGTTCAGTTCCCGTCCACGCCCGCACCGGCCTACTTTTTTGGAGTTGCATGAACCGCCTGACCCACTGGGGCTTCCCGCTCACCCTTTCCGCCCTCGCGCTGGCCGCCACGCACACAGGCTATGCCCAATCGGCGAACAAGCTCTACAACCAGGGCCGCGCCGCCGAGTCCCGCGACGATGTCGAGGGCGCGTACGACGCTTACGCGAAGGCCTACCAGAAAAAGCCCACCGACCTCCGTTACAAGATCTCCTGGGAGCGCCTGCGCCTGGACGCCGCGGCCGCCCACGTCAAACAAGGCGAGCGCCTGCGCGACCAGGGCGACAACACCGGCGCGCTGACCGAGTTCCTGCGCGCGCTCGAGATCGACCCCTCCAACGAGCTCGCGACCCAAGACATCCGCGTGACTCGCGAGAAAGTGGACGGCGAAGCCAACGCGCCTGCGCCCGAAACCGCCATGGCCGCCGGCGAGCGCAAGCAGCTGCTCGACCTGGGTGGCCCTCCGCAGCTCAAGCCGCTGTCGGACGAGCCCATCACGGTGCACGCCACCGACGACGCCAAGGTCCTATACCAGACCATCGGCAAGCTGGCCGGCATCAATGTCCTGTTTGACCCCGATTACCACTCCACGCGCCTGCAGCTCGACCTGTCGAACACCAACCTGTATGACGCGCTGCACATCCTCGCGACGGTTTCCGGCACCTTCTGGCAGGCGATTACGCCGAACACCATCTTTGTCGCGCAGAACACGCGCGGCAAGCGCGCGGAGCTCGAAACCGAAGCAGTTCAGACGTTCTACCTGACCAATGTTTCCCAGCAGAACGACCTGAACGATATCCAGACCGCGCTGCGCAATGTGTTCACCACCGCGAAGCTCTATGGGGTCCCGAGCCAGAACGCGATCATCATGCGCGGAACACCGGATGAATTGCTGCTCGCGGGCAAGTTGATCAACGACCTCGACAAGGCTCGGCCGGAGGTCGTGGTCGATATCGCCATCCTCGAAGTAAGCCGGACGAAGCTCCGCACCATCGGCATTCAGCTGCCCCAGACCGCTTCCATCAACTTTCAGCAGAGTAATGCGCTGACCGGCGGCACGACGACAACCACTCCCGGCACGAACGGAAATAGCGGGACTCCATCGACAAGCAGCGCGCTGCAGCTCAATCAGCTCGCGCATATCAACTCGACCAACTTCGCGGTGACTATCGGCCAGGCTTCGGTCAACCTCCTGCTGAGTGACAGCTCCACGAAGATTCTTCAAAACCCGCGTTTGCGCGCCACCGATGGCCAGGAAGCGATTGTCAAGATCGGCGAACGGCTCCCTGTCGCGACCGGGTCGTACCAGGCCGGTGTTGCCACCGCGATTACCTCGTCGCTCGTCAACACGCAGTTTCAATACCTCGATATCGGCGTGAACGTGGATATGAAGCCGACCGTTCACTATGACCGCGACGTTTCCATGAAGCTCAAAATTGAAGTCTCGTCGGAAAACGGCACGCAAGATCTGGGCGGAATCGCCGAGCCGATCATTACCCAGCGCACCAGCGATCAAACCATCCGTCTGCGCGAAGGTGAAGCGACGATCCTGAGCGGCATCCTGCAGCACCAGAAGACGAACTCGGTTACGGGCTACCCGGGCTTGGCGGAGCTGCCGATCCTCAAGTACATCTTCGGATCGAATACGGTCAACAACACTGATGACGAGATTGTTTTCCTGCTCATTCCGCACATTGTCCGCGCCGCCGAAATCTCGCCCTTGAACCTGCGGCAGGTGGACACCGGCACGACCAACGACATCTCGCTGCGACATTTGAATGCTCCGCCCGAGGAGCAGACGGCTCCGCCGGCCGGGGAGGCGCAGCCTACCAGCGTCCCAAATCTCGCCGCCCCGCGGCCGCAGATCCCCCCGGGCACGAACCCGACGACGCTCCCGCCCGGCACGGTTCCGGGCCAGGCTGTAAACCCCGCGGGCCCGCAAAGCCTTGCCGCGCCGGGAACGATCCCCCAGAACGCCGGAGCAGCCGCGCGTGCAGCGACTGCAGGCACCCAAGCAGCCGTGGCCGGCGCGAGCGCGGCTTCGACCCCAAACCCGGTTTCGCTCTCGCTGGTCGCTTCCAACCCGACCCAGTCCGTCGGGAACACCTTCCAGGAAAAGGTCATGATCATGGGCGGCACGGACGTATATGCCGTTCCCATGCAGCTCACCTATGACCAATCCAAGCTCCAGCTCGTCAATGTAGATACGGGCGACTTCCTCGGCAAGGATGGCCAGGCGGTCGCGCTCGTTCACCGTGACGACGGCGCGGGCAATGTGGTGATCTCCACCTCGCGGCCGCCGGGCGTGGCGGGCGTCAGCGGTTCGGGAACCTTATGCATTCTCACTTTCCAGGCCAAAGCGAAGGGCGACGCGTCGGTTGCGATTACGCGTCCCGTGGTGCGGAACAGCAAGCAGGAGGCGCTGCCCGCGACCGGCTCGCAGGGGGTCGTGCATATCCAGTGATCCGCGGCTTTCACAAGCGCACATGGGGCGGCGAGGCCGGTCTTACGCTGGTCGAGCTGATCGTCACTGTCGCGATCATCGCCATCCTGGCCTCGGCGGCCGTGCCCATCGCGCGATTTGAAAAGAAGCGCGAAAAAGAACGCGAACTCCGGTACGACCTGTGGACCATGCGCGCCGCCATCGACCGATACAAAGACGCCGCCGACCGCAATGCTTTTCAAACCAAGGTCGATTCGTTCAACTACCCGCCCGATCTCCAAACTTTGGTGGACGGCGTGGATGTGCAGGGAAAGAAGGTCAAGTTCCTGCGCCGTATCCCCATCGACCCAATGACCGGCAAGGACGAGTGGGGCGAGCGCTCCATGCAGGACGACCCTGACTCCACCTCCTTCGGCGGCCAGAATCTGTTCGACGTGTACTCAAAGTCCAACGGCACGGCGCTGGACGGCACAAAATACTCGACATGGTAGGGGATCCTGTGACACAACGGCGCGAACACGGCTTCACACTCGTCGAGCTGATGATTGTCATGCTCATCATCGGCGTCCTCGCCGCTATTGCGATCCCCAGTTACACGGCTTCGATCAGGAATGCCCGCGAAGCCACGCTCAAGATGGACCTCCAGGTCATGCGCCAAGCGATCGACTCCTACACCATGGACAAGGAAAAGGCTCCGCAGTCGCTCGACGACCTGGTCCAATCCGGCTATCTGAAGGAGATTCCCCGCGATCCCGTTACCCAGAGCAACTCCACCTGGGTGACCGATAGCGACGACTCGGTCCAAAGCGTAGACCAGACGGAGGGGGGCATCAGCAATGTCCACTCCGGTTCCGGGCAGACAGGCACGGACGGCCGCGTTTACAGCGCATGGTAGCGGGCAAAGCTAGAACGAAAAGCTGAACCCGCCCGCGATGCAGCGCTGCGCTTGCGCGAAATACACCGTGGCACCGTCCCGGGAAAGGAATGGCCGATAGCCCTCGGCCAGGAGATTGCGCACGTCGAGAATGGCTTCGAGCTTGCCCGCGCCCACGCGCTGGAGGTGCAGCGGCTGCCGAACCGAAAAGCCCAGGTACGCGCCCGGAACGCCGCTCTCAAACGGAGCAACAGCTGTGACGGTATCCAGCGGCTGCCACCGGTAGCTTCCCCGCAGCACGGTGCCGGTCGCCGGGAGGCGGGTACCTGCCGCGAATGAGATCATTTCGGCATTTCTGCCGGACAGCACCCCGCGCGCGCTGGGAGGAGCGGCAATCGCCTCACCCATGGCATAGCGCAAACTCAGCCAGGTATCCGGGCTGAGCTGGTCGTGGAGCAGCGCCATCACGCCGCCATGGCGATAGCTTTCGCCTGAAACCGCAATGGTTCCTGTACCCGGATCGTAGAGGACGTCCTTGCTGTCGATCGCGGCTTCGTCTCCGCGTACCGCACCCTCCACGACCGGGTGATCGAGCGCATCGTCAAAAACGCTCAACTCCGCCGTCCAAGTGTTGACCCGGCGGAGAAAGCTAAGCTCCTGGTGCAAGCCTTGCTCCAAGGCGAGACGGCCCTGCGCTTCCACCAGCGCCGGCACGTCCTCGGAGGCTTCCCGTTCCAGCGCGTCCGCGCCGGTGGTGGTCCGGGAGGTTGCCAGCCGGTAGGCGATGGTGCCGCCCGCGGCAGGCATGGTCAGTTTCGCGAACGGGTGGCTCCCCACCACGCTTGCGCCCGCGCCCATCCGCGCAGCTTCGAGCTCAGTTCCCGCGCTTACCTGGAGCAGGTCGCCCATCCGCACCGTGCTTGCCGAGCGCACCCGCATCGTCGTGAGGCCTTCGCCGTTTGAAGAATAAATCCCGGGCCGGTCGGTAAGCGTCACAACCGTTGTCATGGAGCGGTCCGGCGTCAGCTCCTGCTTGTAGGCTGCCGAAGAGGAGATGCGCGCTAGACCCTCAGGTCCCGCTGCGACCGAACCCGCTATCGCGACCGCCCGGCCTCCCTCGCCCGTAAACGCCCACCGGGCCCGTTCTTCCATGCCGCCTTGGCCGAACCGGGCAAGGCCGGCGCGCGCTTCCGCACCCCAGGTCACGCGATCCGCTGCGTCGTTCGTTTGCTCAATCAGCACCGGCCCCTGCACGTCGCGCGTGCCGTTGCGGGCGGCTCTTCGAGCTACCGCAGGGTCAAGCACGCGGAGCAGCGGGCGGTTCGTGGAAACCCGCAGAGTCCAGTCCCAGTCGTCCTCGGGGCTATTGGGCTCGCGCGGCTCGGCCGGAAGCCAATCAAGAGCCTGGTACAGATTCGCCAGAGTGAGATTAACGATTGCTTTTGAATTCGCGAGCAGACGGAGATCGGGGTGGATCGCAGGCAGGAGCAGGGAAGCAGTGGCTTTGAGCTGATACAGGCCGGGCCCAATACGGGGCAGGGAGTAGCGTCCACGATCGTCGGTAAAGGTTCGGGCGACCACGGCATAGTGGGCGTTCAAGAGCTCGACATCCGCGCCGATCTGCGGCCGACCCATCCGGTCCCGCACGGTACCGGAGATGCCTGCGTGGAGGGTCGCATCCAGCACACCCATGCGGGCAGATGCCTCGCGCGGCGCTTGGCCCTGCATACCAGGGCTAGCTGCGAGCGCCCCCGTGGCGAACGCGAAGGCCATTCCGGCGAATCTAGAAACTGATGCGATCACTCAGTGTGTAAGGTCCGTTTCCTTGCGACTGCTCCTCGAGCTCTTGCCGGGTCCGGCTCTCCGTGGCCGGTTTCCCTTGGGCATTCCGTGTGTCGAAGTGTACCGTAAATTCAGGCTACTGGACGGCAAAAGGCGCGGTTTGCGCAATCTCCTGCTTGGTCACCGCATCGTCGACGCTGACCTTGAGGCTGTACTTGCCCACGGGCAGCGAGGCGAGCGGCACACTCTTGGCAAGCGTGATCTGGTCGGACCCGCCGCCGAACGCGGTCGACTGCTCGTCGGTTGTGAAGATGGGCTTGCCGTCGGCGTCATCGATGATCTGGTACTGGATTGTCGCGCCGTTCCGTTTGCTCTCCTGGTTGATGCCCAGGTTGTACACCTGCATCCAGAAGTTCAGGTTTTGGTTCTTGTGGAAGATCGCCGGCTGGGCCGCGTTGGGGGCGACCGCGGGCAGCAGCTTGGTATTGCCGAGGATGAAGTTGCCCGCGCCGATCTCCTTGGACGGTACCTTTTCCATCTTGGCGGCCAGGATCAGCGACGAAGCGGAAAGCCGGTCGTCGTCGTACCGCGGCACTACGACGCCCTGCGCCCAGGTGCCGATGTGGTCGGGGTTATTCACGTCCTTGATGGCGATGTCGACGCGATAGCGCCCGGGGCGCAGCGGGAACGATTTCCAGTACAGCTGCGAGTTGTTGACCAGCTGCGGCAGGAGCTCGCTCGGCTCTTCAACCTCGACCGTGTCCTCAAAGCTCTGCACGATGCGGCCGGTGATAGTGGAGATGCGGCCGAGAATGTGGACCTTGCCCGTCGATACGCCGTCCTTGGTTTGGAACGTAATGTTCTTGTTCTTGATCTGCACGGTGATCGGCATCAGGACGGTTTCGTCCGTTACCTTGACGTAATCCGTGCGGACATCGAATGGGAAAAACGGCCCATTCAATACCTTGTGCGAGGACAGGAACTCACTCAGCTTCAGGTCTTGAAACTTGATCACGGGCGGTGCCTGCAGCTTGGCGTAGCGCTCCAAGCGGTCGAACTGCTTGGACTGCTGCATGCTGCTCATGGGGCCGTTGCCCAGGTTTTCAAGGCCGCCCTTGAAGCGGTCCGCCTGCTTGGACATGCCCATCTGCTCGTACATGGTTGCGCCCGCGCCCGGCACGTGCAGCAGGGCGTCTTTTTCCGAGCGGTCGATGGTCATGTGGTAGTCGCCGCACATGCAGCTGTCCACAAACTCAATATCAACGTTGTCGCCCACGCCCTCGATGTAACGGTAATGCCAGGTTTCAAACGGAAAGGTTGAGGTTTCGCCGCCGCCCTCTTCCATGGGTCGGTCATAGGTGCCGCCTGACGGGTGCGAGTCGATGGAATCGGGTTTGCCATAGGCGATATACATGTGGCCGCGATCGGTCAGCCAGCCCGGCTTGCCTGCCGCAAAATGCTCGTTCGCATAGGCGATGCGCCGGTAGTGTTCGTCGCGGAAGGTATTTTCCGGCGACTCGGGATCGGGGTTTCGCCGCTGCCAGAACTGCTCGATAAAGGCGTCGCGCTCTTCGTCGTTCGAAAGCGATTTAAAGGCCTTGAGCTCCTGGTCGGTGATGATCCAGCGCACGTCCTCGTTGACCCACTTCTTGTATGGGCCCTTCAACTCCTGCCGAAGCTCTTTCTGCTGCTTGAACTGTTCTTTGTCCGAGAGCTTGCGATTGAGCGGGCTCGCCGGGTCGGCTTTGCCGCCGGGGTCGCTCACGGGCCGCTCCGCGTCGAGCAAGGCTTGCGCGGCGGCTGCATTCGCTTTGGCGGTCGACATGTCGTCGGCGCTCGCGGAAACAGGCTGCGCGGCAGCTTGCTGCGCATGGGCGGCGGAGCCGGCAACCATGAGGCACAGCGCGGCTGAAGCAGCGGCCAGGAGGGATGCGTACTTTTTGCGGGAAGAACGAAGCCGGGAGGGAAGATTCAACATGAAGCGGGCACTCCTTGAAAGCAGCCCTTATTCTATGGGGCCACGCTCAGGAGGGGCAAGGGAGAAGCAACCTTTGTTCGCGAAGGGTGCATTGCGACCCACCCGCCGAGTTAGGCGGTTCTGCCGAAAACGCGCTCTTCGCGACGCGAAAGACGACTTTCGTGCAGTCTGAACACCTCCTCGGTCAGGCGGTCAAGTTTGCCTTCCATACGATCCATGCGTGCCTCTATTCGATCCATGCGCGTCTCGAGTCGGTCCATGCGCGCATCGAGCGAATCCATGCGTTTTCCCAGTGCCTCAAACCCAGCCCTCATCTCTGCGCGCAAATCATTAATAGCCGCACGATTCAAAATTGTTGAAGCAATATAAATGATCAAAAGCGTGAAAAACGGCACAAAAATTGAAATGTAGAACTGTCCACTAGCCATTGCCTTTTCTCCTGGTCTTCGGACGAGGTGCCCCGGAAGCGAGGTGCTTTTCTACTGCTTACCTCAAATCCTCCCCGAGCGCAAAGCAATTCGCCCGGACGCTCAGCCTTTGGTACCCGCGGGAATCGCAGTGGCCGCTTCGCGCGCGAGCGCCCGATGGAGCGCTTTCTGGAGCGCCAGGCGGCTTTCCAGATACTCCCCTTCCGGCATCGCGCCAAGCGCATGCTCCCGTTCAAGAGCCAGGAGCGCGCGCTCCAAAGCGGGCCGTAGCGCCTGCGCCCTCTCCCGCGCGGGCTCAACCGGCTCGCGAGCACTCGCGGCGACCGGGGGCTTGGCGCGCATCAGCCACCAGGCCCCGCCCAGCAGCAGTACGCCGAGCCCCGCCAGCAGCCAGCCCTTGTAGCGGTGCAGCGGGTCGGGGGTATCGATCGGAGGGCCCAGGCCGCCGCCGGGCCGCGTGTCCGTCGCCGCGCCCGCGCCGGTTCCCGGCGTATTGCCGCCGCCATTGGGAACATCACCCGGCGTGTTGCCCCCCGTGTTGCCTTGCGCCTCCCGCGGCAGCTCGCCTTGGCCCTCGATCGAGAAGTCGACGGGCGTGCCCGGCGCGACGCCCTTGCGGACAAACGTTTGCGCATCCGGGTTTGCCGGTACGGGTTGCCACTCCGTCCCCTGCGGCGTAAACCGCATGGCTTTCGGCAGCAGTACAACCAGGTTCTCTGTTGTCAGCGCTTCCCGCTGCGTCCAGGGGAGCCGCTTGCCGTCGTACGGCACTGTATAGCCCACCTGAAAGCGCGTCTCCCCCGGCCGCACCGGAAACACAAACGCGTAGTGCCCCTTGCCGGGCAGGGGCACGGGGGAGCTTTCAACCGGCATGCCGCCCGGCCCCATCGCCGCCGTGCCTTCCACCTTCGCGCCCGGGGGCAGGAAGAACTCGTAGGCGTGGTCGCTCAGCTGCGTCCGGGGCGGTGCCGAGCTGTTGCGGACAAAAAAATCTTCGGTCACACGCAGGAGATCGCCCGGCGCGCTCTGCATGCTCAAGACGTCGGCTTCGGTCGTGATGCCCTCGACCGCCGCGGCCACGTCATACACATCCACGTCGACCGTGTGCGCGCCGGGGGGGACGGGCTGAAAGTAGGCGGCTTTCTCGTGGCTCACCCGGATCAGGTGCATGCCGGCGTCCGGCGCATCGAGCGTATAGCGGCCGCGCGCGTCGGTGGTGGTCTGCGCTGCAACCTGCATGGTCCCGTTCAGGTTGATGAGCGCGACTGTATCGCCGGGCGAGAGCTTGCCGGTGGTACGGTCGTTAACAGTCCCGGAGATAGTCGCGGCAAACGCAACGGCGCCCGACAGAAAGAAAACGGCAGCGGCAATGGAGCGGGCGAAACTCACAAGTTCCAGTCTACGTCCCTACTGATGCCCTCGCCGGGCCAAGAGCCGCCCTTCCGCGGAGACCGCGGAAGCTTCGGCTTCCAAGGCCGCCCGCTCGGCTTCGAACTCTTCGGCCTGGTATTTGCCGGCGGCGCGCTCGAACTGGAGATCGCGCAGGTTGTCCTCAATCGCCGCCCGCCGTTCGTCGAGGAACTCGATCCGCGTTTTGTCCCGTTGGGGCGCGACCTTGCTTTCGGGAAAAAAAACATACACGCCGAGAGCGAGCGTAAACAGAGCACAGGCAAAAAGCATCATTAATCGCCGCCTCCCGCCGCCACCAGATCGCCGCGCGGCGCAACGCGCTTGGCTTGGGCGGCAAGCGCGGCTGTGCGGTTGGGCGCGAGCGCGATCCCAGTACCCCCAACTACCATGAGCACCCCGATCCAGATCCAGGCCACCAGCGGGTTCAGGAACACCTTAATCACCGGCTGTTGTGTATCCGGATCGCGGCCCGCATACACCGTGTAAAGGTCCGCGGCCAAGGTCGAGTGATTAGCGACAATCGTTTCGGTTTGCTGGCTCGCCGGGTAGAACCGCTTCGCCGGGGTGAGCGTCGTGATCTTACGGCCATGCTCGTACACGTCCAGGAGCGCATACTCGGCGTCGTAGTTAGGGTTGGAGTCTTCAGTAAAGCTTTGCGCCACCAGCGTATACGGGCCCACCTGCATCCGGTCGTGGAAGCGGAGCTCGCGCTCCCGGCTTTGGTTAAAGGCCGACCCCGCGAAGCCGATAAAGATGATCGCGACGCCGAGGTGAATGATGTAGCCGCCGTATCGGCGCGTGTTGCGCTGGGTGAGCAGCAGGGATGAGGCGAGCAGGCCCCGGCCGGTCTGCTTGGCGATGACGCCGGCGCCCCGTCCGAACTCGGACAGCACCGCCGTGATCACGAAGGCGGCCAGCACCCAAACCATAAAAGCGTAAAGCGAACCCGTGCCGCTCCACGGACGCTCGCCGGTGGCGAGGAGGATCGCCGCCGCCGCCGCGCCGGCTGTGACCGGACGGACCAGGTTTTTCTTGACGGATTTGAGTGACCCCGTGCGCCAGGCAAGCAGCGGCCCAATGCCCGTGAGCAGCATCAGGAACACCCCGATCGGCACCATGACCCGGTTGTAAAACGGTGCCCCCACCGTGACCTGGTTGCCGGTGATCGACTGGCTGATGACCGGGAAGAGCGTGCCCCACAAGACGGTAAAGCAGGCCGCGAGCAGGATGATGTTATTAAACAGGAAGCTCGACTCGCGCGACAAAAGTGAATGGACGTGGTTTTCCGCGGCCAGATGGTCGCGCTGCCGCGAGAAAGTCGCGACGCACACGAGCAGGGTGATGAACATGAACGCGTGGAACCACAACCCTATCGAGCTTTCGGCAAAGGCGTGTACTGACGAGACCAGCCCCGAGCGCGTGAGGTCCGTACCCAAAAGGGTCAAGAGAAACGTGCCGAAGATCAGCCATACGTTCCACTTCTTCATCATGCCGCGCTTTTCCTGCATCATGACCGAGTGCAAAAAGGCCGTGCCGGTGAGCCAAGGCAGCAGGGAAGCGTTCTCGACCGGATCCCATCCCCAGTAGCCGCCCCAGCCCAGCACCGCATACGCCCAGTGCGCTCCGAGGAAGATCCCAAAGGTCAGGAATCCCCAGGTCACCATGGTCCAGCGGCGCGTGATGCCGATCCATTTTTCGCCCGGGTAGCGCATCATCAGGGCCCCCAGCGCAAAGGCGAAGGGCACGGAAAATCCGACATAGCCCAGGTAAAGAATGGGCGGGTGAATCACCATCTCCGGGTATTGGAGCAGGGGGTTGAGCCCGAAGCCGTCCGGGGGTATTGTGCCCGCGACGAGCGCAAAGGGCGGGGCTACGAAGTTCAAGAGCAGCAGGAAGAAGAGCTGAATCCCGGCCAGGATCGTGGAAGCATAGGCAAACAGCTTGACGTCAGTCCGGTGCCGCAGCCGCAGCACAAAGCCGTAGGCGGCCAAAAGCCATGCCCAAAGGAGCAGCGAACCCTCCTGCCCGCTCCAAAGCGCCGCAAACTTGTACGGCCCCGGCAGATCACGATTGGAGTGGTGGAGAATGTAGGAAACGGAAAAGTCGTTCGTAAACGCAGCCCACACAAGGGCAAACGCCGCACCCGTGACCGCGAAAAAGCTTGCGATCCCCGAGCGCCGCGCCGTTTCCGCGAGCTTTTCCGGCGCAACGCGCCCAGCGCGGCCCGTGGCCAGCTGCCGGAGCGCGACGCCGCCGGCCAGGAGCGTATAAGCGCTCAGGGCAAGTGCGAGCAAAAGGGCATAACTGCCAAACGCGGGCATTAGACTCCGATCAAGGCAAGAACTCCTCCATTTTCGCAGAAGCGCGACGCCCGGCGCGTTCGGGCCGGGGCAGCGCTTGGTCCGGTGAAACCGATGCCGGGCTTTTTTTGGCGCGGAATGCCTCGCCCACTCGTTACTTTGGAGTAGCGGCGGAGCCCTTGCGGGTGCAACCAAGCCTATACACCCGGGCATCCTCCCGGACAAAGCTCGCCTTGGAGTGCACACGGGGAATGACAGAAACAGTTTTGCTTGTGGACGACAATGCCGTCCAGCGTGAAATTCGGCGTGAAATCCTTGTCCGGGCCGGGGCGGCGGTCGCCGTGGCGGCTGGGGGTAGGGAGGCGATGGGGATGCTTGAAAACCCTGGGCTGCGCGCGTCCCTGGCGCTGCTGGTGACAGACCACATTATGCCCGGCATGGGCGGCCCGGAGCTGGCGAGCCGGGTGCGCGCCATCCTGCCCGACCTCCCTGTCCTGGTGTTGAGCGGCCTGCCGGGGGCGGAAGAGGAGTATGCGGCGACCCCAGTCTTTTTCCGGCTGAAGCCTTGCCCGCCGGCGGAGCTGATCCGCCTGGCAAAGCATCTCCTCGCTGGGAAATCGCTGCGCTCCGCCTGAATGCATTCATGTGTGAAGCGGTTTTTGCCCGTTTCTCATGTTCCCTTTCCGTTTGCCGATGAAAAGGTTGCAGGTGTTGATAGACTTAGGAGTCTCTCCTTATGACGTTCACGGGCCGCGAGGA
Organism: Acidobacteriaceae bacterium; assembly: GCA_965218545.1. GTDB lineage: Bacteria > Acidobacteriota > Terriglobia > Terriglobales > Acidobacteriaceae > EB88. The sequence goes on from CBDCLB010000006.1 coordinate 503,003, forward strand.
TCAGTTGACCGGAGAAAGGCCGCACTGCCCCCAGTGCGACGGCATTGAATTGCGCAGGCAAGGCCGTATCGGCTTTTTCCAGCGCGTCGTATTTCCGCGCATGGGACTTTTTCCCTGGGAGTGCGGCTTGTGCCGCAAGGTTTTCTTCCTGAGGCAGCGCACCTCGGAGCTCCCGGAGCCCGCGCCTGGACCGGAAACGGATACGAAGCAGTCGCAGTTCGCGCCCTTGATACCCGAGTCGGGCCGCCCTACCCTCCCTCTGCATCCATCCGCGCTCACGCCGCCGTTCCAAGAGCGGCCGGTGCAGGCGAACTGAACCGGAAATTTATGCAGCCTCAGTACTGGGCCGTGTTAGCTTAGCCGCCAGTGCCCGTGCATCCAGTGCCAGCCAAGCTGTGTGCGCCGCCACTGGCCCGGCACCCAAACCGCCCCCGGCCTCGGCGGCCGCACCCATCGCCCGGGCACCCATACAAAGCGGCTGCCTTCCCAGCGCTGATACCCGGGGATCCAGACCAGCCCCCGGCCCGGCGCCTGGTAGGGGCGCTCGACTACGGGAGGGGGAGGGGTCGCCCGTACGTCTTGTGCCCGGCATACCGACGGTGGAAGGGCGGCTGCCGCGAAAGCCAAGGCGATGCCGGCACGTTGCCAAATCTCCCGGTGCACGCGCATCTTTCATCGCCTCCTGACATTAGCCTGCATGCCCCGCGCTTCCTGCCGAACCAACCGGCTTTGAACAGCGCGGCCTGGGCCCATTGCAGCGCTCCACAACTTGGGGCTGGCGAAACTGCGCAGCCCCTGTATGATGGCGTGAATCAACGACTGTTTGCCACCCAAAACGTCAAAAAAGCGCAGAAGCGAGCCGGAGCAAGGGATGGGTTGGAAAAAAATCGCAGCCGTGGTGTGTGCCGTTCTTGTACTCGCGGCCATTGTTGGATTTTCGGTAAAGCGGGCCGAAGGCGCTTCCACAAAAGTGCTGGTAGGCAAGGTAGTGCGTGGGCCGCTGCGCGCAGTAGTGAGCGGCACGGGGCAGATCAAGCCCAAAACTTTTGTCAACATTGGCGCAACCGCATTTGGGCGCATCACGCACCTGTACGTCAAGGAAGGCGAACGCGTCCACCGCGGCCAGCTGCTCGCGGCGATTGAGAACGTGCAGCCTACGTCCGGAGTGGCTGCGGACCGGGAGTCGATCGCCGCGGCCAGAACGGACATTGACGCGTATCTAGCCGCGGAGCAAACGGCCAAGGCCAACATCGAGCACGCCCAAGCGGACCTCCAACAGAAAAAGCTCGACTTCGCCCGCTACCAGCAGCTGTACACGGAAAAGCTTGTTTCCAAACAGGAGTACGACGCCCGCAAAGCCGCCTACGACCTGGATCTGGCTTCGCTCGCGCAGGCGCAGGCGGCACTCGCCCAAGCCAATGCGCAAACCGACTCGGCGCGCGGGCACCTTGGCACCGCGCAGGCAAATCTGCGGTCGGCGGTCGACTCGCTCGACAAAACAGTCAGCGTTGCCCCCTTTGACGGCATCGTAACGAACCTGCCGGTGCGGGAAGGCGAGACCATGGTCACGGGTATCCAGAACGCGGAAGGCTCGACCCTGATGACGATCGCGGATATGTCGGTCGTGACCGCGGAGGTCAAGATTGACGAAACCGATATTGTGAATGTGAAGAACGGTCAACCTGCCGAAATCACCGTGGATGCTCTGCCCGACAAGGTGTTCAGGGGCCAAGTGACGGAGGTCGGCGACCAGGCGCTTCTGCGCTCGACGGGCCTGGCCACCAGCCAAACCACGAGCGGGACCGAAGAGGCGAAGGATTTCAAGGTCATCATCACGCTCGATGCGAACCAGGATGTAAGCGCGCTGCGGCCCGGGCTTTCAACCACCGCTAAGATCACGACCGCGGATAAACGGAATGTACTGTCCGTGCCTATTCAGGCGTTGACGACCCCGCCCGCCGCCGCGCCGGGAGCGGTTCCAGCGGCCTCGGCCTCGTCCGACCAGCAGGGTGTTTTCCTTATAAAGCACGAGGGGGGTAAACTCCGGGCTCAGTTTGTTCCGTTGACCACCGGCATCAGCGGCGCTACGGCGATCGAGGTCAGCGGGCCGATTCAGACGGGCGACGAGATCGTTACGGGGACCTACAAAGTCCTGCGGACGCTCAAGAACGGCGTGCAGGTGAAAGCGGCCACGGAAGCCGAGCTGGCTCCCAAAAGCGAGGAAGGGTCCTAACGTGGGAGGAGATGCCGCGCGGAAAATGCAGGGAAGCGGGGACGGGGCGGCGCTGGCGGCAACGCACGTCATCGTGGTCGAGGATCTTTGGAAGACCTACCAAATGGGCGAGCAGGCCGTCCATGCGCTCCAGGGCGTGAACCTGTCGATCCGCCATAACGAGTACGTCGCCATCATGGGCCCATCCGGCTCCGGCAAATCGACATTGATGAACCTGATCGGCTGCCTCGATTCGCCCAGCCGCGGCCAGTACTGGCTCAACAGCCACCTTGTTTCCGAGCTCGACGACGACCAGCTGGCGCGGATCCGCAACAAGGAAATCGGGTTTGTTTTTCAAACCTTTAACCTCCTGGCCCGCGCCACCGCGCTCCACAACGTCGAGCTGCCTCTCATTTACAACGGCACCTCCTCGGCCGAGCGGCTGGAGCGGGCCCGCGCCGCGCTGACCGCCGTCAACCTGGAGCAGCGCATGGACCACCGGCCGAACGAGCTGTCCGGCGGCCAGCGGCAGCGGGTCGCCATCGCCCGGGCCCTTATCAACCGGCCATCCATCATCCTGGCCGACGAACCCACCGGCAATCTCGACTCCAAAACCGGCGACGAGATCATGGCTTTGTTTGACGAGCTTCATGCCGGAGGCAACACCATCGTGCTTGTGACCCACGAGCCCGATATCGCGGAGTACGCTCACCGTGTCGTCACTATCCGCGACGGGGTGATCGCCTCCGACCAGCCTTCGGCTCGGATGCGGAACTTCCCAGCGCCGGTCGCCTAAGCCCTTCCGGCGCTGTGCAACACTCCCGTGTGCAATTTCCGCTCATGTTTGCTTTCTCTTCGCCGATAAATCCCTTGACGCGCGGCATCCGCTAGGGGCTGCGGCGGAAAGGGATGGAGCGATGGCATTGAATCGGGTAGCGCCGCACGCGGACGCACTGAACACGGGGATGGGCACGGCGGCTGCCGTGCTGCGGGGGTTAGGTGCGGGCGGAGAGCGCAACCGCTGGATGCTGGGCGGGATGGTGGGCCGCTCGTCCGCGATGGAACGGATCTTCCTCCAGATGCGCTATCTGGCCAACCATCTCCGTTTGGCGCTGGTGGAAGGCGAGCGGGGTACGGGCAAGCGCCTCCTCGCCGAAACACTCCATGGGCTCACCCCTTTCCGGAGCGCCCCCTTTGTGCACTGCCCGGCGTCCGGCTTTTTTGCCGATCCCAGCTTCACTGCGCGTTTAGCCGAAGCCCGCGGCGGGACTTTGTACCTGTCGGGCATCGACGCGCTGACGCTGGAAGAACAAGCGAGGCTCACGCACCTGTTGGCGTGGATCCACCCGGCGCGCCTGCACGGGCTGCCCGCCTCCCCCCTTTCCGGCCACGCGGACGCCCATCCAGCGCCCCGCGCGATCGTGCTTTCCTCCACGCGGGCGCTGCGGCCATTGGTGCTGTGCGGAAAGTTTCGGAGCGACCTCCAGCAGCAGCTTGCCCCTGTACACATGGCGCTTCCAGCGCTGCGCGACCGGCTTGGGGATCTACCTATGCTGACCGAGCAGTTCCTTGAGCGCTGGAACGCGGCGGCCCACCGGGAAGGCGGGCGCGTGCTGCGCGGGCTTGCCCCCGATCTGCTGCCCCTGCTCACAGGGCAGCGCTGGCCGGGCAATATCCGCGAACTCCATACCGTTCTGGCCCAGGCTGCCGCCCGCAGCCAGGGCGAGTGGCTACGCGCCCGGGACGCTGCCCCGGCCTGCGGCAACGCCGCGCTGGCCGCTCCTTCACTCTGGCTGGCCCGCCCCGGAGAAAGCGCGCGCTTGCAGGAAGGGCCCCAGCCTGTTTCAGCGCGCGCGCCGAGACCGGCGCACGCCTTTGCGCCGAAACAGGGCACCGGGAGCACGCTGGACTCGATCTTGCCTGCGCAGCTTGGCGCTATCTCCGAACAGAACGCCGATGCGGACTTCCTTGCCACGCCCAAAACCAACCTCGACCAAAACCTCGATCCAAACCTCGACCGGGCTATCCTGCGCCACATCCGCCTCGTTCTTTTGAGCGTGGGAGGGAATAAACTGCGCGCGGCGCGGCTGCTTGGCATCAGCCGTTCCACCTTGTACCGGTTGCTGGACGCCGAGGGCGGGCACCCCAGCCGCCCGGCATAATGGCCCGGGGCCGCCTTTCCCATTCCTTGAGCGGTGTGCGGGGGGGCGGCTTCAGGTACACTCGGCAACAACCGCGGAGCTCGTCCCGCGCCGATTGGATCCTGCCCTAGCCATGCCCCGCCGCTTCCGCTTCGCCGCCAGCCTCCTTCCGCTTGCCCTCGTCGTGTCCGCCGGGGCCCACGGGCAAAAAGGACCCTTGCTCGCCTTTCCCGGGGCGCAAGCCCCCCTTTCCCCGAGTGAGCGCTCGGCCGCGCTCGGAACCCTTTTCGCCGAGGTTTGGCAGGACCGGCTCGAGCACCATCCCGAGTTCGCTACCTCCGTCGGTGACCCGCGCTACAACAGCCGCCTGAACGACTCCAGCGCGGCGGCCTACAACGATGAGCTCGCGCGGGGGGTGCAGTTCCTCGCCCGGCTCGCCGCGATCGACGATACGGGGCTTTCCGAACAGGACCGGCTTTCCAAAGACCTGCTGGCCCGGCAGCTCGCCGAGCAGCAGGAAGAAGCTGTGTACAAACCCTGGGAGATGCCCGTCAATCAGTTCAACGGCCTACAGGTCAACCTCCCGCAGCTGGTTTCGATCGCGCCTTTCCGCACCGCGGAGGACTTCGACAACTGGATCGCCCGCATGCATGCGATTCCGGCCGCCTTTCAGCAAGTCACTGACGCGATAGAAGCCGGGGTAGACGATCACCGGACCCCGCCCCGGTTCATTCTCGAAAAAGTTCTCGCCCAAACGGAAACGCTCGCCGCCCAAAAGCCTGGGGACAGCCCTTTCGCCCGCCCGCTTGCCCAGCTCCCCCCAAGCATCCCGGTCGCGGAACAAGCCCGCATCCACGCGGAACTGTTGGCTGCGATCCAGAAGGATGTCCTGCCCGCGTACGCGCGCTTCGCCCGTTTTCTCCAGAGCACCTATATCCCCGCGGGACGCGTTGAGCCCGGGGCTTGGGCTCTCCCCGAAGGCGACGCATACTACGCATTCCGGGTCAGGCAATCGACCACCACCGACCTGACACCAGCCCAGATTCACCAGACCGGCCTCGACGAGGTCGCGCGTGATGAAGCGGCGATTCTGGCCATAGCTCACCGCCTCGGCTACAAGGACATTGCCGCGCTGCGTGCCGCCGTCGTCCAGGACCCGAAGCAGCACCCGGCGAGCCGCGAAGCCCTGCTTGCTTTCTACCGCAAGGACCTTGACGGCATCCGCCCCAAGCTCCCCGCGTACTTCGGCCTGCTCCCAAAGGCTCAGCTGCAGGTCGAGCCGGTCCCGGCTTACACCGAAAAGGAGCAAGCGCCGGCTTACTACCAGCGGGGTACGCTCCCTGGAATCTCCGGTGCCGTGCCCCGCCCGGGAACCATCTTCATCAACACCTACGACTACGCCCACCGCTCGCTTGCCAACGTCGAGTCGATTGCATACCACGAGGGGATTCCCGGCCACCACCTGCAGATTTCCATCGCCCAGGAGCTTCCCGGCATCCCTCCCTTCCGCAAGTACGCGAACTACACCGCGTACACCGAAGGCTGGGGGCTATACGCCGAGCGTTTGGGCAAAGACATGGGCTTCTACCAGGATCCTTACTCCGATTACGGACGCCTGGAAACCGATATCTTCCGCGCTGTCCGTTTAGTCGTCGACACCGGCGTCCACTCCCAACACTGGAGCCGGCAGCAGATGGTCGATTACTTCCACGCCCATACCGGACTTGACGAGGCAACGGTGCAGGCCGAGGTGGACCGCTACATTGCCTGGCCCGCGCAGGCGTTGGGCTACAAGGTGGGCCAGCTTGAGATTTTGAAGCTCCGCGCCCAAGCCCAACAGGCGCTCGGGCCGCGCTTCTCTTTCCGCAGTTTCCATGATGAAATCCTGGGTGCGGGCCCCTTGCCGATGGATGTACTTGAAACCCGGGTTACGCAGTGGAGCGCAAAAGAAAAGGGAGCGCAATGACCGAAAAGCGCAAAATCGCCGTGCTCGGCGCGGGCAAGATGGGCGGCATCCTGCTTCAGGCTTTTCTCAAGCAGGGCCTGTACGCGCCGGGCGAAATCGCCGCCACAGTCGCCCACCCGGAACGCGCCCAGGCGCTTTCGGCCCAGTGGGGCGTGGAGGTCGGGACGGACAATCTCCAGGCCGCGCAGTCGGCTGATATTGTTCTCCTCGCCGTGAAGCCCTTTCAGATCGCCGCGCTGCTCCAAGCGATCCGCCCCGCGCTCGCGCCCGGCAAGCTCGTCATCTCGGTTGCTGCTTCCATTACCACCGAAGCAATGGAGCAGGCCGCGGGTGTCGCGATCGCCGCCGTGCGCGCCATGCCGAACACGCCCTCGACCCTGGGCGCGGGCATCGCCGGGTTGTGCCGGGGAGGCCATGTTGCCGACGCACAGATGGAGAAGGCGGCTCGGATCTTTCAAACGGTCGGCAGAACCGTCACCGTGGATGAAAAGCACATGGATGCGGTCACTGGGCTCTCCGCTAGCGGCCCCGCGTTCATTTACATCATTCTCGAATCCCTCGCCGAGGCCGGCGTCAAGGTCGGGCTTCCGCGGGAAACCGCCACCCTGCTCGCCGCGCAGACCACCTTTGGCGCGGCCAAGATGGTCCTCGACACGGGCTACCACCCCGCCCTGCTCAAGGACGCTGTGACGACCCCCGCCGGCTGCACGATCGACGGCATCCTTGAACTGGAAGAAGGCGGCCTCCGTGTCACCCTCATCAAGGCCGTCATGCGCGCCACCGAGCGCGCCCGCGCCCTGGCCAAAGGTTAGCCGTCTGTTCCTGAGCGCGGGTCCGCTGCCGTGAGCTAGCCCTTACCGCCTGCTTTCTTCAAGGTGCGGCGCAGCCCAGATCCGCGCACGTTTCCGTTAGGCGCTACCATTTGCGGGTTGCCGCCCCCGCTGCTTCCGGCCACAAAAGAGCCGCTCACGAGATACACCTGGCCGGGAACCGAGTTCATCGCAAAGGGCGAGGACCCGTCGTAAAGGCGAGCCCGTTCGTCCTCAGTGCACCAGTTCAGTCGGCACCCCGGCCACGTTCTTGAGAGTGTTGGGGTTGACCGGCGTGTAGCGTTTCGTGACCTGGGCCGTGCCGGCCGCCGCAAGAGCGCGCGGGAAGCAAGGCCGAAAGATAGGTCGTGCTCGCAAACGTCGCGGCGAGCGCAACACCCTTCTAAAGAACAGTCGTGCTTTGAAGAAAGCCGGAATCTTTCGACGCGAACGTAGGCGCCGGGCCTCCGGCCAGGGTGCTCGCGGGAGCGAGCACCGAAAAGGAAGGCGCGGGGTTGTTGGGAATCGCGGGGCGGGCTGCGCCGATGGGGCGTGAAGGCACGGAAAGACTGACCTCGAGTCGCCGCATACGTTAACGAGGAGCCCACGAGCAGCGAACCCAGTAAAGGGATACACCGGGAAGCCACACCGCGATAGAGTGCATCAAGGCAAAGCTCCCAAATGCTAAGAGGGAGTATTAACCGCGCTCAAGTATGGACGGCATTCGAAATGCTTATCAGCGGTGCGCACCTCTTTATAGGGGTGCGGTGCAACTAACTTACTCGCTGGTTCCGAATGTACATAACGCTTGCTGGCAAAGCGTCCTTTTGCGGGACGATCGCCTTTCTCATTACTGAGGCGTGTTGTCCTTCACCTTCTGCTTTTCCTGCATAACGTCGTCCTTTGCATCCATATGGGCCTGGCTTGCCCGGTCCTTTACCTTGCTCTTCTTGGCCGCGCTTGGGTCAAACACGTCCTCGACACCTTCCTTGGACTTGTCATAGACCTTCTTCGTCCCTTCCTTGGTGGCATCTACGGCCTTGGTGGTGCCTTGCTTGGTTTTATCGTAAGCCTTAGCGGTACCGCTCTTTGTATCTTCGGTCGCGGTGTGCGTGTCTTTCTTCGCGGCATGCGTCGCGTGCTTGGTCGCGTGCTTCGTCTTGCGGTAGGCCTTTTTCGTCGTTCGCTTCGTGGCGTGGCCTGTATCCTTGGCAGCGTTTTTCGTGTCCGTGCCAGCATTCTGCATGTCCTGACCGGCGGTCTGCGCGCGCAAGGCGACCGGCGTCAGCAGAGCGGACGCCAGCATGAGGGAAGCAATGGGAGAGAAAGCGCGAAAAGTTTTCATAGTCGCTCATTTGGACGCGCGGCCTTCGGGAAGGTTGGCCGCACGGGGCATAGAATTGCATCAGGCCTCCCCTCGGCCTTTTTACGCGCATGGCGACCCAAACTCTCATTCCGGCGGGCCGTCCCGCGGCCTTCGCGACGAGCCCGGCTGCCCCTTTACAGCCGCCCCGCTCGCTGCGCTGGTATGCCTGGTGCGTCGTCGCCTACAACGTACTCATTATTCTGTGGGGCGCGGTCGTTCGTTCCACCGGCTCCGGCAACGGCTGCGGCGACCACTGGCCCCTTTGCAACGGCACCTTTGTCCAGCACTGGCGCACCTTGGCTTCGGTCATCGAGTTCGCCCACCGGGCTTCGGTCGGTGTCGGCGTCCTGGCGCTGCTTGTTTTACTCGTTTGGACCTTTCTCCGGACGCCCCGCCGCCACCTGGCCCGCTTGTTTGTGGGTTTGTCGACGCTTCTGACCTTCAACGAAGGCCTCCTCGGCGCGCTGCTTGTGCTGCTGCACCACACGGGCACGGACCAGTCGCCGATGCGGGCATTTTGGCTGTCTCTCCATCTGACCAACACGCTGGTGTTGCTCGCCGCCTTGGCGCTGACCGCGCATTTTCTGGGCCGCACAACCGGCTGCATGCGCGGCGGTGTTGCCCTGCGGCATGCGGCTTTCGGAAGCGTCGGCTTGCTCGCAACCTTGGCGGTTGGCGTCACGGGTTCGCTTGCTGCTCTGGGCGACACACTATACCCCGCGCCCACACTTGCCCAGGCCTTCGCCCAGGACCTTTCGCCGCATGCCAACTGGCTCCTGCGCGTCCGGTGGGTCCACCCCGCGCTTTCGCTCCTGGCCGCGGCCTGGATCCTGTTTCTGATCGGTAAGCTGTGGGGCGGCGAAAGCCGCCGGCTGGTGGCCGCGTTGGGCGGGCTGCTCCTGCTCCAGATCGTGCTCGGCATCGCGGACGTTCTGTTGCTCGCCCCTACTTGGCTCCAAGTCGCACACCTGCTCGGTGCCGACCTGCTTTGGATCGCGCTTGTGGTGCTGTCCGCTCGGCTGTGCATTCGCCCCATCGGCTGCGCGGGCCTCCTTTGCACGCGCTCATCGAGGGAAAGTCAACCGGCGTCCGCGTAGCGCTCCCGATACCAGGCCACCGTCTGCCGCAGCCCTTCCGCGAAGCTGATCCGCGGCTCGTACCCAAACGCTTCCCGCGCGGCCGAAATATCCGCGAGCGAATTTAGGATATCCCCGGCGCGCTCCGGCTCATACACGGGCGGCGTGGGGAAATCGAGCAGCCCGGCCAGTGTATGGAAGGTCTCGTTCAAAGTGTGCCGGGCCCCGCAAGCGACGTTGAACACCCGCCCGGCCACCTGCTCCGCGGGTGCCGACGCGGCTAGGAGGTTGGCGGCAACCGCGTTTGCCACAAAGGTAAAATCGCGCCCTTGCTCGCCGTCGCCAAAGATCACCGGCCGCTCCCCCCGCAGCATCCCCAGCGTCCACTTCGCCATCACCCCCGAGTAGGGCGAGTCCGGCACCTGCCGCGGCCCAAAGATGTTGAAGTAACGCAGCGCGACGGTTTCCAACCCATACACCTGCCAGTACGACCGCATATACAGCTCGCCCGCGAGCTTTTGCACGGGGTACGGCGCAATCGGCTGGGGAACCATCGTCTCCACCCTTGGAAACCCAGGCTGGTTGCCGTAGGCCGACGAGGAAGCCGCGTATACCACCCGCCGCACCTCCGCCGCGCGCGCCCCTTCGAGGAGGTTGAATGTCCCGTCGATATTCGCCGTGTGCGACGTGCGCGGGTCGCGAATGGAACGCGGGACGGAAGGCAGGGCCGCCTGGTGGAAGATAATCTCCACCCCCCGGCAAGCCTCGGCCACGGTCTCCGCATCGCGCAGGTCTACCTCGCAGAGCTCAAACCGGGCACCCCCCGCGCGCGCTGCCGCCTCCACCTCCACGATGTTGTCCCTGCGCCCGGTCTCGAAGTTGTCGAGCCCCCGCACCGCCTCGCCCCGCCGCAGCAGCGCATCCGCGATCCACGACCCGATAAAGCCGGCACATCCCGTGACCAGATATTTCGCCATGGGCCCATCGTATAAGGGTCCAGCTACTGCCTCGACACGCAAGCGCAATCGCTGACGAGAATGCTACATCTCGGGACTAATCGGTCCCGCGTGGCCTGGGAAGACGAAGCGTGCGGGTCGTCCTCATGTAGTGCTCCCACTTCCCTTTCAGGTCTGGCACGGTGGAGCCATGCGCCTCATCGAGGAAGTCGGCCCGAATGATTCTGTCTGTTCGGAAATGCCGGAAGCCATTGCGCAGCTCACACCAGGCAGCAAGGAGTCGTACGGCGTCTGCATAGCCGATGATGACCGGCCATACAACCCGTTCGGTCTCCTGCCCGGCTTCGTCTCGGTATTGAATGCGCAGCTTCCGTCCGGCACGAATCCAGGAGCGGGCCTTCGCAAGGTCGAGCCCGTCCCTAACAGCGAGATTGTTCTCCGGTGCGCCGAGGGTAGGCTCGGTGATAAAGGTACGCAGAGATGGTGGGATTGCGGCGGTGATCTTCGAGAGTAGATCCCGCGCTGCATTAGCCAGTGCAGCATCGCCCCGCTCGGTAACCCATTGCGCACCAAGAACCGCTGCCTCCAGCTCTTCGGGAGTCAACATCAGCGGCGGCATATCGTAACGCCGGTCGAGCGTGTACCCGACCCCTGCTTCACCACGGATTGGAACACCCTGGCTTGTCAGATCAGCCATGTCACGGTATACCGACCGGACCGAGATGCTCAGCTCTGCTGCAACAGTTTCTGCCGTAACAGGACGGCGAGAGCGCCGGAGAATCTGAATTACTCGAAAGAGTCGGTCGGCTCGGCGCATGGGCAAGACTATGCTGACACAACGCTGTCAGTAGAGCTCATTTAGTGTCATTCAGGTGCAGGAACCTCAGCACAGGAGGACACGATGAACCTGATTTCGATGCGCGTGATCACCAACGATGTAGAACGGCTGGTCAGCTTCTACGAGACGATCAGCGGTTGTTCCGCAACCCGGTATACGCCGGACTTTGCTGAACTGACAACGCCGAAAGGCACCCTTGCCATCGGCAGCACACGGACCCTAAGTGCCTTTGGCGCAGAGGGTGACGTACAGCCCGAGGCGAACCGGAGTGTCATCATCGAGTTCCTGGTGGAAGATGTCGACGCGGCGTTCCTGCAGCTGAAAGATCAAGTGCCCACCGTCGTTCAAGAGCCGACGACGATGCCTTGGGGGAACCGCTCCTTGCTCTTTCGCGACCCCGACGGCAATCTGATCAACTTCTTCACCCCAGTCACTCCAGAAGCGATCAGGAAGTTCGCGCAGTAAAGCGGCAGAGATCATGGAGGCTCGATAGGTAACGACAAACGCGCTTGTGGGAAGTTGAGCGCAGGAGATCCCGCCAATCCGATGGTAACCCCCATACCACCCGACCCTGAAAAGCGGGACCAACCTCCGGGGCCGCTTCCGTCCAAGGTGAATAAAACCGCGCGGCGTTTCTGGACATGCAGCGCTCGCGCGAGCCTACCGCCCCTGCTCCAAGTGGGCCAGATACTCCGCCGGTGAAAGCGCCGTGGCTCCCCTGCGGCCTTCCTCCGGAAAGTGCTTAAGATTTCCCGTCACAAGCCACGCTCCCGCCTCGTGGGCCAAGGCCAGAAACGGTGCATCCTTCGGGTCGGGCGACCCGGGTCGCGGCTCCGGCCAAAACGCGGGGTCTGGAAGCCGCAGGCTTTCCTCGATGAAAAACTCCAGCCATAGGGGAGGGAACCCGTATCGGTGGAACTTCGCGCGGCGCGCCACCTCCCGGTACTCCGCAACGATCCACGGGCTGGTGACCGCCTGGAGCCGCCCTTCCAGAACCCAATCCATCACCAGTTTCGCGGGCGCGCTCCCCGGCCTAATCCCCGCCGAGACGAGGACGTTGGTATCGATGACGACCAGCCTCACTCGCGCGTCCGCCGCCCCACGCGAACCTTCTCAATTTCCCGGTCGATCTCCTCGTCCGGGAGAGCCGCCCCGGCTGCCTCCGTCAGACGCCAGTTTTGGCGCAGGCTTGCCTTGGCCATGGCCCGCCGGAGCTCCCGGTCTTCCACAACGACATCTCCAAGCACCGGGACCAGGAAATACACCGGCCCTTTCTGGCCCGATAACAGCACTGTTTCCCCTTCCGGCACAAAACCCAAGGCCTTGGCACCCTGAACCCGGAACTCGCGCAATGACACCTGACGCATAGCTCACCTCTCCCGGCAAGTGTAGTCATTTTGACTACGCATAGCAAGTCGCATAGGAGCGATGCGCGCCCGCTTTCCCGCCCACGTTACCGAAAGCTGGGTCGCGCACTCGATGAGAACGCCTTTCCCGTCCTGAAATGGGGCATACTGGGGTGCATGGCAGAACAGCTCCCCCCGTTTAAGCTCACGCCGCACTTTCAAACCCGCATCTGGGGCTTCAACGACCTGCGCCCCTGGTTTGACTATCAGGCCCCGCCCGGCAGCGAGCCCATCGGCGAAGTGTGGCTTACGGGCGCAAAGTGTACAGTCGCCACTGGCCCGCTTACCGGGCAGAACTTCGCGAGCGTCGTGCGCGAACACGCGCCAACCATCCTGGGCGCTGCGTTCGCCTCTGAAGGCGAGTACCCCCTGCTCCTTAAAGTCCTGTTCCCACGTGAAAAATTGAGTGTGCAGGTGCATCCGGACGACGCCCTGGCGCAGCAGAAAGGCGAGCCGCGGGGCAAAACCGAGTGCTGGTACGCGCTGGAAGCGAAGCCCGATGCCAAGGTCGCGCTTGGTTTCAAGCCCGGCGTGACCCCGGAGGCGGTGCGCGCCGCCGTCCGGGATGACTCAATGGAAGAGATTTTGACCTGGCTTCCCCTGCACGCGGGCGACATGGTGTACGTAGACGCGGGCACGGTGCATGCCATCTGGCCCGGCTCGGTGATCCTTGAAACCCAGCAAACCTCTGACACCACCTACCGGCTCTACGACTACGGCCGCCCGCGTGAGCTTCACGTGGACGCCTCGCTCGAAGCCATGCGCGTTGAAACCGGCGCGGGCAAGGTCGAGCGCAAGCCGGGCACTCGCGGGGAGGCCGTCATCGTGGACCAGCAATACTTTCGCGTGGAGCGCTGGGACGGCGATGCCGCGGGCCTGAGCGCGGCATCGCGGGAGGGAGGCGGGCCGCAGCTTTTATTCGTTGCTGGGGGAACCCTCCGGATCGAAGGCGCCGGCTTCCAACCTTTCACGCTTGATCGCTGCGAGCTGGCTGTTGTGCCCGCGAGCACGCAACCGTGGGAGGCTCGCGGCGAGGCCGAAGTGATGCGCATCCTCCCGCGCGGGGGCGCTCCCACGGCCGCGGACACGCTTGAAAGCGCGCTGGCCTAAACAAGAATCCGATATGGCCGATAAGAGATAGCGGAGACACGAATGGCAGATAAACCGGAGTTCCGGCCCATCATCCTTGCCGGGGGCAGCGGCACCCGCTTTTGGCCGCGCAGCCGCAAGGCCCGGGCCAAGCAGGTCCTCGCGCTTGACGGCGAGCGCTCGATGATTCAACGCACGGTCGACCGGCTGGAGCCCTTGAGCGCCCACAAGGATGTGTGGGTCATCACCAACGACCTTCTATCGCCCGAGATCTGCGGGCAGCTCGACGCAGTGCCGCAGGACCAGATCGTTTGTGAACCGGCGGCCCGCAACACTGCCCCGGCAGCCGGTCTGGCCGCCTTTTTGGTAGAGCGCCAAAATCCCGATGCCATTCTTGGCATGTTTCCGGCCGATCACGTGATTGCGGACGAGCCCGCTTTTATCGCCGTCCTGCGCCGCGCCATCGGGATTGCAGCCGCGGGCGAGAACATGGTTGTTCTCGGCATCCAGCCCACCCGGCCTGAAACCGGCTACGGCTACATCGAGACGGGGGACCGCCTGCCTGCGGGCGAGCTGCGGGTGCGCCGCTTCACCGAAAAGCCCAATCAGGAGCGCGCCGAGTCCTTTGTCGCGGCAGGGAACTACTGGTGGAATTCGGGCATCTTTATCTGGAGCGCCCGGACCCTCGCCAACGCTGTGCGCGAGCACCTGCCGGAAACCGCCCCTATGCTGGAGAAAATCGCCGCCGCGCATGGGACGCCGGAGTTCGAGCGCGTTTTCGCCGAGCTTTACCCACAATGCGAGAACATCAGCGTCGATTACGCCATCCTAGAACCCCGCTCGGCCAAGGGTGAGCACCAATCGGACCTTTTCTGCCTCCAAGCCAGCTTCGGCTGGAACGATCTTGGGTCCTGGGCGGCCTTGTACGAGCACCAGCTCGAGCAGGGAGAGCACGTGGACGCGGACGCCAATGTCGTGGAGTCTGCCGGTGCGGTCACGGTGGACGCTCGCGGCAACTACGCGTACAGCCCGAAAAAGTTTGTCTCTCTTGTTGGAGTGCGGGATCTGGTGGTCGTCGAAACGGAGGACGCCATTCTTGTCACCACCCGCCACCATTCGCAGGACGTAGGGAAGGTCGTCAAGGAGTTGGCGGCAAGCGGCAGGAAAGAACTGATCTAGAGCGGGCGCACAATCCCGTCTATCAAAGCGCAGCGAAGGTGGGGCGCCAGTGCCTTGGCGAACCTTTATTGAATTGGGAAAGAGGAGGAAATGGGAGCGGAAGCGATCAAGTTCGGCACGGACGGCTGGCGCGGGATCATCGCACAAGACTTTACCTTCGAGAACGTCCGCGCGGCGTCCGCAGCCATCGGGGGCTACCTGCTCGCGGAGGGCGGGCGGGAAAAAGGCGCCGCGATCGGCTATGACACCCGGTTCGGCTCCCGCGCCTTTGCTGAAGCAGTTGCGGACGTGCTGGCTGGAGCGGGCATTCCGGTTGCCCTTGCCGACCGCATCACTCCCACCCCGGCGCTCTCAATGGCTGTACGGGACAGGGGCTGCGCGGGCGGCGTCATGATTACTTCCTCCCACAATCCCTTCCAGTGGAACGGGGTCAAGTACAAGGCCTGGTACGGCGGCTCGGGCCGCCCGGCAATCATTGCGGAGATCGAGAAGGAACTGGGGAAACCGCTCTCCCAAGGCTCGGCTTCTGCCGAAGTGGTTCAGTCCGACTTCGTCACACCCTACGTTCGGGCCATCAGCGAATTCGCGAACCTCGACGCGATCCGCTCGTCAGGGCTCAAATTCGCCGTGGACTGCATGTACGGGGCTGGCCGGGGCATTCTTTCGGACATTTTCGGCAAGCTCGGGGTCGAGCATGTGCAGATCCGCGCCGAGCATAACCCGCTCTTCCCCGGCATCAACCCCGAGCCGATCGAGCCGCACATCGACGCGCTAAAGGAGGCGGTCGTCGCGAACGGCTGTCAGGCCGGGTTTGCAACCGACGGCGATGCCGACCGCATCGGCGCGGTGGACGAGCATGGCAACTTCGTCGACCCGCACAAAATCTTCTCGATCCTGCTCCAATGGCTGCTCGAAACTAAAGGCTGGCCGGGCGGGGTCACGCGCGCTTTTAACACCACGGGCATGCTCGACCGCATCGCCGCGAAACACGGCCGGAAGCTGTGGGAGCATGGCATCGGCTTCAAGTACGTGTGCGATCTGATGCTCGACGAGGACATCCTGATCGGCGGGGAAGAGTCGGGCGGCATCGGCATTGCTCGCCACCTTCCGGAGCGTGATGGCTTGCTGAACGCGCTGCTGCTCGCGACGGTGATGGCAGAGAAGAAGAAAACGCTGGGCGAGTTGGTTCAGGCTTTGCAGGACGAGTACGGCGAGCACCGGTACGGCCGCATCGACCTCCACATCGATGACCGGCTCAAAAACGCCGCGATCGCGAAGGCCAAAGCTGCGGCGGCCGAAGTCGCCGAGAAGGCCTCAACCGGGCTCACTTTCGCCGGCATGCCGGTCGAGCGTGTTTCCACCCTCGACGGTATTAAGTTTTTCCTCAAGAACCCTGAAGCCGCCGGCAAAGCAAATGCCGCCGAAACCTGGCTGCTCCTCCGCGCCTCCGGTACGGAGCCGCTGCTCCGGATTTACTCAGAGTCGTGCTCGAACGAGTCGGTCGGCAAGCTGCTGGAAGCGGCGCGGGTGTTTGCTATGGAGGGCTTGAGTTAGCTGCTCCGGCGAGTGTGCGAAGGTTCAGCTTCTATTCTCGCCGTAAACTCCGGGCTGATATCCAGTAGGTGTGTTTCAACGCACTTGAGGTTGAATTCAGCCGCTTTTGTGCTCAGGTACAAGAGGCTACCGCTTTGAGTGCGTTAAGCCGTTTCGACTATGCGCGGACGTTAGAGCAATCCGGCCATTTCAGGCCCTCAAAACCGAGAACTGATCAGGCGGCTTTAAAAGTTCAGATCCCCCCCATTGCTGATAGGCTCCTCCAGGAAAGCGGCTTTCGCGCAAAGCCGCTGCGAAAGGACTCTGAATGAAGTTTTCTGTTGACAAATCTCTTTCCTGTTGCGCAGCCTCTACCCTCCTAGTGTTTAGCTTGATCCTCGTTGCAAGGTGCAATGCGCAGGAGCAGGCGCGAAGCGCGGACAGCTTTGTCGAGAGCGTCGGCATCAATGGGACCTCCGCCGACGAAGACGCAGCCTCCTTTGATTTGATTCATAACTACGGCTTTCGCTATGTGCGTGGCAATCTCCAAAATCTGAACGACTTAACCCTTGCTGCCAATATCAACGAGGCTCATGCTAAATACGGCATCAAGATAATGTTTCTGGTATCCCAGCTGGACAGCCCCGCCGTGAACGTAGAAAATCTTCACAATATCTCTCTTGATGCCATTGACAGCATTGAAGGACCGAATGAGGTCGATGGAGCGCCCTATGGAATTGGAAACGCGGCTGCGCCCGGCTACCAAGAGACCTTGTACGGCCTTATCAAGAGCGATCCAGTTTATAAGTCTGTTCCCGTGGTGAACTTTACGGTAAACGACGAGGTTGGACAGCCAACCTCAGATGCAAACGATTTTGCCAACGTCCACTGGTACGGGTTCTACGACGTCAATCATGCATTTCTGCCTCCGGCTGAAAGCCCGTACGGCTCAGGGGCGTATGGCAGCATCGCCTACGCGATCAAAAAAGCGGAGCTTGGTATCACCACGCCGCCGAAACCAGTCATTATGTCTGAGGCAGGGTATTTTACGGGTACGGGAAATGATATCTCCCGCTTGGGGCAGGCGAAATACGAACCGATGATGCTGGCAACAAATTTCAATCTTGGCATCGTTCGCACCTACATCTATTCATTGCTCGATTACGACCAAAGCAATCAAGGCCTTTTTATCGATGGGCAGCCGGCGGGTGCCGCGATCAAGAATCTGCTGGCGGTGTTGGCGGAGCCGGGCGCTAGTTTCAAGCCGGGAAGTCTTTCCTACACAATGAACGCGAGCGGCGGTAATATCAAACACACACTTCTCGAGAAGTCCAACGGCGATTTTTATCTGCTGTTATGGAATGAGGTTGCAGTGTACGATCCTCGCGCTTCTCCGCGTGATCTGTACAACGCGCCGATCAACACGACTCTTAAAATATCGCAGCCGATCGCCGCGGCTGATGTGTACACCCAAAACAACGATGGAAGCTACAACCAGACAATAGCCAACGTCACGGATGGATCTTTAACGGTTGCGGTTCCGGATAGCGTCACGGTCGTTCATCTGCACACGGCTTCCGCTACCCTGCCGACCGCGCCTCCGACAGAGGACGGGAAGACCTATATCTTTCTGAACCGGGCGAGCGGGCTGGTTTTGGACGATCCCGGCCTTTCGATGGTACCCGGCACCTCCCTGATTCAGTGGAGCCGGAACGGGGGAGCCAATCAAAGGTGGACGCTCCACGATACCGGCAATCGGTATTTCTCGGTACAAAACGAGCAGAGCGGCTTGTGCCTTGACGATGAGAACTTCGGCACAATCGCGGGTACAGCGGCCCAGCAATGGAGCTGTTGGAATACCGACGCGCAGAACTGGCGCATAACTTCGGACGCCGATGGATACGTGACTCTCATAAATCAGCATAGCGGCCTAGTGTTGGATGACGCGCATGCGAGCGCGGCACCCGGCAACCAGATATGGCTCTGGACGCCGAACGGGACCAGCGCGCAGAACTGGCTGCTTGAACAGCCGTAGCCGCATGTCTCTGGAGCAACCTGCTTCTATTGTGTGCGGACACAAGTGTATGTTGAGAAGCCTTCCGCCGAAGCAGCCGGGTCAGCCAGGTAATCGCACTACCGCGCTTTGTTCTAGGTGTGGTTAGGCCGGTTACAACTGCTCCCGCACCCCAGCCTCCCGGTGCAGGTGCTCGACCTGGTGCCCTAGGTCGCCCTCCATGGCGGCTTGCGCTTGCTGTTTGCGGAAGGTCATGGGCAGGAGGATGCCGCGTACATCTTCGAGCAGCAGGCCGAGCCCGGCGTAGAAGGCAACCGCCGTGACCAGCAATCCAAGCACCGCCGTGGCCTCGTGCATCCCGCGCAGACCGAACTCGACCAGCGCCGCGCAGGCGGAACGGCCTGCCGCCACCAGCAGGAGCAGTCCCAGCATAGGTTTGCCCCCAATCGTGACTGTGGTAAGGAACAGGAGGCAGACAAAAAGGGCAAGTAAAAAAATGCCGATGGCCACGCTGGTCGCGCTCGCGCCGTTTGCGAGCAGGACCAGGCCTTGCGCGATCCATGCAAACCCGAAGATGCCCATCGTGGTCGCAGCGCCGGTGTCGCGGCTCAGAAACGCCATGATGCAGGGCAGAATCTCGAGCGGCGCGACAAAGCCGATGAGCAGGATGCCTACGGTGCGGACCTCAGCCATTGGGATCCAGTGCAGCAAAAATGCGCTGTAAAGAAGGTTGCCAATGCCAAAGGCGAAGGTGCCGAGCGGCAGAGCGCTCGCGTACGGACGCAGAACGATGCGGACCTGGGATCGCGTTTCCTGCTTCGCTGCTTCTTCGTCGGCCATGGTGGATTGGACGCGGGATCCTCCTTCCCCGTTCCCATTGGGGGAAGACGGCCTCCACCCTACGCCGGAGGCCGTGTGAAAAAGGAACGACTTGCGCTTGTAGAAAGGCTACTCGCCGGACAATGCTTCGCCGATCTCCATAATGTCGGCGCTATTGGAAGTGTTGCCGTTGTTGGCTACGTTCAGGGTGCTGGCACCCAGCTTCTTCAGCAGGGCTTCAATGGCGTCGGTGTCGGGCGCGCCTTCGCTCAGGTGCTGCTTGAGCTGAGACAGCTCGGAGGAAACGGTTTGTGTCCCTTCGGTCTGGTGCTCGGCAAGATAGCTTTGCCAGTCGTCGATAATACCGATCGCGGCTTGGGGGTCCAGGTTTTCGGGGCCGCTTTCGAGGGCGGCGATGGTGGTATCGAAGTTTGCGGTTGCCATGATTTAGCTCCTTGGGTGTGGCTCTTTATGCGATGTGTCGCGGCGCGGGGATTGCCAGGCTCGCGCGAGGGTCATGTTCGGCGCGTGAAGGAGGGTGCCAAACACGAGCAAGTGAGGAGGCGGCGCGCACAGGCCGGCTTGGGAAGCGTCCGGCGCGGGGAATGGCTGCGGTTGGGGCGCTTGGCCAGTTCAATGCGCCGGTAGAATGGGTGTGTTTGAAATCTTTTGCGGCCGAAGTTCAATTCGCCCGCCCGCCCGCCGCCGCCGCTTTTTTGAAAGGACTTGACCGATGAGCACAGCCGCCGTTCCCTTTGCCGCCAAAACTCCGCTTACGGAGCTCCCCGCCTGGAAGGCTCTCCAAAAGCATTTCCAGGAGATCGAACCCAAGCACCTGCGCGAGCTGTTCGACCAGGATCCCGGGCGGGGCACGCGGCTGACCGCTTCCTTCCAGGACATTTATCTCGATTACTCCAAACACCGCATCACGGACGAGACCCTGAAGCTCCTGCTCCAGCTTGCGGAGGAGAGCAACCTGGCCGCGCACCGGGATGCGATGTTCTCAGGCGAAAAAATCAATACGACCGAGGGTCGGGCCGTGCTGCACGTCGCCCTGCGCGCGCCGAAGGACGAGGTCATCAACGTAGACGGCGAGAACCAGGTCCCTTACGTGCACGAGCAGCTGGACAAGATGAGCGCGTTCGCCGACAAAGTACGCTCGGGCGCGTGGACGGGGCACACGGGCAAGCGGATCAAGACGGTCATCAACATCGGGATCGGCGGCTCCGACCTGGGGCCGGTGATGGCCTATGAAGCGCTCCGCTTTTACTCGCAGCGCGACCTCGATTTCCGGTTCGTTTCGAACGTGGACGGGACCGACTTCGCCGAGGCGACCTATGGCCTGAGCGCGGATGAAACCTTGTTCATCATCTCGTCCAAGACCTTTACCACGCTCGAGACCATGACCAATGCCCACACGGCGCGCGACTGGGCCTTGAAGCAGCTAGGCGACGAGAAAGCGATCGCGAAGCACTTCGTCGCGGTCTCGACCAATGCCGCGGAGGTCGCGAAGTTCGGCATCGATACGGCGAATATGTTCGGCTTCCGGGACTGGGTCGGCGGCCGCTACTCCATGGATTCGGCGATCGGGCTTTCGACGATGATCGCGATTGGGCCGGACAATTTTCGGGCCATGCTTGCGGGCTTCCATGCCATGGACGAACACTTCCGGACGACTCCGTTTGAAAAGAATCTGCCGGTGCTGATGGGCCTGCTCGGGGTCTGGTACAACAACTTTTTCGGCGCGCAGACGGTTGGGATCTTCCCCTACGACCAGTACCTCAAGCGCTTCCCGGCCTACCTGCAGCAGCTCACCATGGAGTCGAACGGCAAGCACGTGACCCTGTCCGGCCAGCATGTCCAATGGCAGACAGGCCAGATCTTCTGGGGCGAGCCCGGCACCAACGGCCAGCACTCTTTCTACCAGCTCATCCACCAGGGGACGAAGCTGATCCCGGCGGACCTGATCGCGTTCAAGGAGTCGCTAAACCCGCTCGGCAAGCACCACGAATACCTTACCGCCAACGTTTTCGCGCAGGGCGAAGCGCTGGCGTTTGGGAAAACCGCGGAGCAGGTGAAAGCCGAGGGGACCAAGCCCGAGGTCGTCCCGCACCGGGTGTTTGAGGGCAACCGCCCGACGAACACGCTGTTGATCGACAAGCTCACCCCCGAGTCGCTGGGCAAACTCGTCGCGCTTTACGAGCACATGGTCTTTACGCAAGGGGTCATTTGGCAGATCGATTCGTTCGACCAGTGGGGCGTGGAGCTGGGCAAAAAGCTGGCGGTCGATATCATCGGCGATTTGGACGGGACCAAGCACAACCGGCATGACAGCTCCACCGGGGAGCTCATCGTGCGCTACCGGGGCGCGGGTAAGTAGTAAGCCCCTCATTCAAGTAGTAAGCCCCTCATTTAAGTTGCGTGGCCGCGTCCCTGTTCCAGTCGCGGCCACGCGAGCAACTTTCGTTTTCACGCTGTGTTCCCACGATTGCAAGGGTTCCCCGATCCGAACAGATCGATGCCGTTTCGGGGCAGACTCCATAAAGCAGGAGCACCACACAGATGACATCGGAACGGCTTCTCCGTACGGCAAGCCTCACACTCGCGACCGCTCTTGTGAGCTTTCCCGGCCTGGCGCAGCAGCAGTACGCAGTGAGCGACACCCAGCTGCAAACCAATATCACTGCGGCGCTGCACAACGATAAAAAGCTTACCGGCAATACTGTTATCAGCGTAAGCGCAGCGCAGGGGACCGTCACGTTGTCGGGCACGGTCGCCTCAGAGGATGCGCGCATGGAGGCCGAACAGGTGACGGCCGGGGTGAGCGGCGTCCGTTCGATCCAGGACAACATGGATGTGTCCGGCCCGGCCCCCGGGACTGCACCTGCCCAGGCAACCGGGAATGAGGCTCCGCCTCCGCCCGACGAGCCCGACGCAGCGCCGTCCGGCCCCGCGCAGACAAGCACAAACATGCCCCCGCCGCCCCCGCCCGACAGCGCTCCATTAGCCGGCGAAGACCAGCGGGATAACCCAGCCTATACACCGTATCCGGACAGCAGTGCTCAAACGGCGGCACCCCCGCCGGGCGGCAGCTACGGCCGGCCCGACTATGGGCCGCGCGGCAACGCGCATGTTCCCTACAGCGCGCCCGCTCTTGCTGTTTCTCCTGAACGGCAGGACGCGAGCGGGCCGGTCGGCATCCCGCCCGGAACGCTCCTAAGCGTACGCATTACCGACCCCCTCAGCACTGCGAACCTGAAAGGCGGCGAGTACTTCCAGGCCACGGCCGCGAGCGATGTGTATGCGAATGGAGTGCTTGCCGTCCCGCGCGGCACGGTGCTCACCGGGCAGGTAGTCGAGGCTAAAAATGCTGGGGCGCTTGCAGGTACTCCAAGGTTGGAGCTGCGGCTTACCTCGCTCCAGCTGGGACCTACTACCTATCCGCTGGAATCGGATGTGTGGTCGAGCCAGGGCCCGAGTAAATCCGGTTACACAGCCACGAACACGGTGGGCGGGGCAGCGGTGGGTGCCCTGATCGGCGCGGTCGCGGGCGGCGGTCTCGGGGCGGGCGTCGGGGCGATCGCGGGCGGCACGACCGGCGCTGTTATCTCCGGCGCGACACACGGACCTCGGCTCACGCTGCCACCGGAGACCTTGCTGCAGTTCCATCTCGACCAGCCGCTCACCGTGCAGCCGGTGCGCTACAGCGAAGCCGCGCGTTTGGCGGCCTCCGCGCCTCCCGAGCCCGTGCTGCAGCATCGCCCGGCCTATGTTGCCGCGCCGTATCCGTATGGTGTACGCCCGTATCCGTACTACGTCCACGCTTACCCGTACGGCTACTATCGGCCACCCTACTATCGGTAGGCGACCGCACGGTACCAAAGATCATTTTCTCGCCGGCGCTTCGTCAGTATCATGAAGCTATGTCTCCTCTTGCCACGGAAGCGCCGTCAACGACGACGCCGTCCCTGCTGACCCGCCGCGCCTTTCTAGGGGTCGCCGGAGGAGCGGCGGCGGGTTTGGCCTTGTATGCGGGCGAGCATGGCCGTCACGAGCTCGACTTTCAGCGCCGCACCATCCGGATCGCGCGCCTACCTGAAGCCTTTGCCGGGTTCCGCATCGTGCAGATCTCGGACATCCACCTGGCCGAGTACACCGAGCCCTGGTTTGTCGAGCGCACGGTGCACGAGGTGAACCGGCTGCGGCCCGATATGGTTTTGCTTACCGGCGATTTTGTCTGCATGGGCCCCATCGATAAGCACTGCGCGGAACGGTATATCCCCGTGGCCGCGCAGCTTCTGAGCAAGCTCCAGTGTCCGCACCGCTACGGCGTGCTCGGCAACCACGACTGGATGGTGAACGGGGATATGGTGCGCGAGGACTTCGGCGCAGTCGGCATCCCCATTCTCCACAACGCGAACTTTCCTTTTGAGCGGGAAGGCGGACGTATCTGGATCGCAGGCCTGATGGACGCCCTCAGCTGGGAAGCCGATATCGACGCCACCCTCCCTAAGCACGCGGCCAAGGATGGCGAGCCCGTCATCTTTATGGCGCACGAGCCCGATATCCTGCCCGCGGTCGCGCGCACGAATCAAGTGGACCTGATGCTTTCCGGCCACACCCACGGCGGCCAGGTCCGGATCCCCTTTTTGCCGCCGCTGGTGTTGCCGCCGCTCGGCAGGCGCTACGTGGAAGGCTACTTCGAGATGGGCCGGACACAGCTTTATGTCAACCGGGGCATCGGTTCGGTGGGCCTGCCGTTCCGCTTCCGCTGCCCGTCGGAGATCACGGAGCTTACGCTCCAGCCCGCGTAAGCCTCGTATACTGGGAAAGCTCAAAAGGTTCGCCTAAACCCATGATCCGTTTCCTTCAAAAAGACAGCCCCGCCCTTAAAACGCTTTTCTTCGTCATCATTGCCGTGGCTTGCGTCACCATGGTCATCACGCTGGTGCCGGGCATCTTCCAGTCCGCGACCGAGTCCGGCAATACCTATGCGACCGTCCGCGGCGGTAATCTGCTCACGCGCTGGTTCGGCACCTCGACCGAGATCACGACGCAGGACGTCCAGGCTGCCGCGCAGCGCATGATCCAGCGCCAAGGCTGGCCCGCCGCTGCCTTGCCCTTTGTCATGCCGCAGGCAGGCAAGGCGCTTATCCAGCAGGCCGTGATGCTCAACGAGGCCAACCGGCTCGGGCTCCAGGTGAGCGATGATGCCGTCCGCAAGTTCCTCCACTCCGGCCCCATTGGCGCGGCTCTATTCCCGGGCGGCCAGTACATCGGCAAGCAGCGCTACGCCGAGCTGATCCAGGACAACTTCGGCATTTCGACCGAGCGCTTTGAAGCCGAGGTTAAGAAGGAGCTCGAAGAAGCCCGTCTGCGCGATCTCATCACCGGCCCGGTTTCCGTTTCGGATGCCGAGGTGCGCGCCGACTATCTCGAGCAGCAGACAAAGATCAAGTTCACCTACGCCGTTCTGAGCGCGGATGTGATTGCTAAGGGAATCAACCCGTCCGAAGCGGAGCTCCAGAAATTCTTTCACTCGCACGCCGCGCTGTATGCGAACGCAATCCCGGAAACACGCAAGCTCCGGTACATCGCGTTCAGCTCGGAGAACCTGCCCGGCGGCGTTCCCCCGGTCACCGATGCCGAGGAGCACGCGTATTACGACGCACACCAAGCCGATTACAAAGTAGACGAGCAGGTCAAGGTCCGGCATATCCTGATCAAAGCCACGACGCCCGCCGAGGACGCCGCCGCGAAAGCCAAGGCGCAGGGCATCCTCGACCAGCTGCACCATGGCGGCAACTTTGCAGAGCTCGCGAAAAAGTACTCCGACGACCCCGGTTCGAAAGCCGCGGGCGGCGAGCTGGGCTTCATTAAAAAAGGTGTGACCGTCCCCCAGTTCGAGCAGGCGGCGTTTGCG
This sequence comes from Acidobacteriaceae bacterium, assembly GCA_965218545.1. Taxonomy (GTDB): domain Bacteria; phylum Acidobacteriota; class Terriglobia; order Terriglobales; family Acidobacteriaceae; genus EB88. The sequence goes on from CBDCLB010000006.1 coordinate 528,330, forward strand.
CTTGAGCCAGGGCAAACCTCCGGGCTCGTTAAGACGCAGTTCGGCTATCACATCATCCAGAGCGAAGCGAAGCAGGCAGCGCACACCAAGCCCTTTGACGAGGTAAAGGGCGCGATCCTGGCCGCGCTGACGCAGCAGAAAGAGCAAACGGCGCAGGGGACCTTTGCCAACCAGCTTGCGGCCGAAGCCAAGAAATCCGGCCTGCAAGCGACCGCGGCTGCGCACCACCTGAAGCTGGAAACCACCGATTACGTGCCGCAGCAGGACGCAGTGATCCCCGGCGTGGCCGACGCTTCCAAGCTCCTGGCCGCAGCCTTTGCCGCGACCAAAGGCGCCGCACCCCAGCCCACAAGCACCGGCGATGGCTTCGCGGTCTTTCAGGTCGAGGACGTGCGGGTCGCTCACGCCCCTGGGTTTGCCGCGTACAAGGACCACATCCTGAACGACTATCGCGCCCAGCAAACCCCTGTTCTGCTGGAGCAGAAGACCACGCAGCTTGCCGACAAGGCGCGCGCGGATAACAGTCTGGACCAAGCGGCAAAGGAGCTGGGCGCGACGATGAAGACGAGCGACCTGGTGGGCCGCACCGCGCAGGTGCCCGACGTCGGCGCGCTTGCAACCGCCGCTCCGCAGCTGTTCACCCTCAAGCCGGGGCAGATCAGTGGGCCGATCCGGGGCACGACGACAGGCGTGGTCGCGAAACTGGATGACCGGCAAGAGCCGCCCGCGCAGGACGTTGCCCAGCACATCCCGCAGGCAAAGGAAGCGCTGCTCGACCAGAGCCGCGAAGAGGCATTCGCCGTTTTCGTCTCGAACCTGACCGAGCAGTATCAAAAGGGAGGCCGCATCGCAATGAGCAAGCAAGCGCAGGCCATGCCGACCATCCCGGGGCAGTCCGGGAGTTAGAGCTGCTGCCCAAGCAACGAGCCCGCCGGAAAGGGAATCTTCCCAAGCGGCGGGCCTTCTCTTGCCCATTGATTGGATTTCTCAAGCATGCCCTTCGACCGCGCCTCCGGCCTCCTGCTGCATATCACTTCTCTCCCTTCCCACGGCGGCATCGGCGACCTTGGGCCCGCGGCTTACGACTTCGCGAACTTCCTCCATCTAGCCGGCCAGCGCATCTGGCAAGTGCTGCCGGTCAACCCAGTGGGCTACGGCAACTCCCCTTATGCGGCGTTGTCGGCGATGGCGTCGAATCCGCTGCTGGTCAGCTTGGAGACACTTGCCGACTGGGGCTGGATTTCGCGCACTCGGATCCGAGAAGCAGACCTGCCCGGCAACACAGGCCCGGTCGACTTCGACCTGGTGATTCAAAAGAAGCTGCCCTTGCTCCGCGAAGCCGCGCAAGCGTTTCTGGCCCAACATGACGAAACTCAGTGGGCGCGCTTCCAGAAGTTCTGCCGTGACAAGGCAGACTGGCTTGAGGACTACGCCGCCTTCGTCGTTCTGCGCCAGCAAAATGGAGACGCGCTCTGGACCGAATGGCCCGAGCCTTTGGCCTTCCGCCAACCCGAAGTCCTCACTCGCTTTCGCGGAGAAAATGCCCGCGCGCTGGAGATCGAAAAAGCCATCCAGTTCGCGTTTGACGAGCAGTGGGTGCACCTCCACGCTTACTGCAAGCAACGCGGCATTCAGATCATGGGCGACGTTGCCATCTTTGTTTCCTTCGACTCAGCCGACGTGTGGACCCACCCCGAGCTGTTCGAGCTGGGCGAGGATCGCAAACCGATTCGCGTCGCCGGCGTTCCGCCCGACTATTTCAGCGAAACCGGCCAGCGCTGGGGCAATCCGCTCTACAAGTGGGACACGCTGGAAAAGCAGGGCTTTGACTGGTGGGTGGCCCGGATGCGCCGCGCGAGCGAGCTTTACGGCCTGATCCGCCTCGATCACTTCCGGGGCTTCGACGCTTTCTGGGCCATTCCGTTCGAGGAGGAGACCGCAGTTAAGGGCGAGTGGGTCAAGGCACCGGGCCAGGCTTTGTTTGCGAAGCTGGGTGAGGAGCTTGGCGAGCTTCCGTTCGTCGCCGAAGATCTGGGCCTTATCACCCCTGAAGTAGAAGCGTTACGCGACGGGTTCGCGCTGCCGGGCATGCGCATTCTCCAGTTCGGCTTCGGCAACCGCGGCGCGCACCCCTACCTGCCGCACAGTTTTACCAGCAACACGGTCGTCTACACCGGCACCCATGACAACGACACGACCCTGGGCTGGTGGCAAAACAGCGCGACCCCGAAAGAAAAGGCCGCGGTTGAATCCTATGTCGGGGTGGCGGAGGACGGCCCCGTTTGGTCGCTCATCCGCGCCGCCTCCACATCAGTCGCCGATATCTGCTTGTTTCCCTTGCAGGATGTTCTCGGCATCGGCACGGAAGGCCGCATGAATGTGCCGTCCGCCGCGACGGGAAACTGGAGCTGGCGGTTTGATCAGAGCGCGCTGATGAAGGAGATTGCGGCGAAGATGTTCGCGGTCAGCGACACGGCCGATCGTACGCTGGAAGCGGAGCGGGAGATCGCGAAGCTGAAGGAAAATACCGGGCCGCGCAGTATTCCGTAGCTCGCGCTGCGGAGCGTCCCCTGTGCGCCGAAGCCTGTTCAGGCATGAAGCGGATAACGGGACGCGGAATCCAAGAGATATAGGAGGCAGACATGCCATTGAATTCCTACATCACACTCGGACACTCCGGCCTGCGGGTCAGCTCTTTTTGCCTCGGAGCCATGAGCTTCGGGGAAGACTTCGGCTGGGGCTCCAGCGTCGCCGACTCGGAAGCGATTCTGGCGCGGTACCTGGATGCCGGCGGCAACTTCCTCGACACGGCCAACGGTTACACGCGCGGCCACTCGGAAAAGATCATCGGCGACTTCTTCGCGCAGCGGAAAGGCCGCCGGGACCGCACGGTGATCGCGACGAAATTTTTTGTGAATCTGTTCGCGGGCGACCCAAACGGAGGCGGTGGGAGCCGGAAGGCGATCGTAGCGCAGTGCGACGAGTCTCTGCGCCGCCTGCAGACCGACTATATCGACCTGTACTACCTGCATAACTGGGACCGGTTCACGCCGGTTGAGGAAACGATGCGCGCCTTGGATGACCTGGTGCGGGCGGGCAAGGTGCGGTATCTCGGCTTCTCCGACACCCCTGCCTGGAAGGTCGCGCAGGCGCAGATGTTTGCTCATTTTCGAGGCTGGGCACCGCTGATCGCGCTGCAGATCGAGTACTCGTTAAGCGAGCGCACCGTAGAAGGGGAGCTTATCCCGATGGCGCAGGAGCTTGGCCTTGGCGTGCTCCCTTGGAGCCCGCTCCGAATGGGCGTGCTTGGAGGCAAGTACACGCGCGCCAACCGTCAGGAGCTGTCCAAGCGCAGCAGCTATATCGGCAAAATCCGGGACAAGGATTACGACATCATCGACACGCTCCAAGAGGTCGCCTCGGAGCTCGGCACGGATGTTGCCGCGGTCGCCCTGGCCTGGGTGCAAGGGAGACCGGGCGTCAGCTCAACCATTATCGGCGCGCGTACCATGGAGCACCTCGAGGCGAACCTCAAAGCGCTCGACCTGCGCCTCAGCCCGGAGCAGATCTCTCGACTGGACGCTGTTTCCAAGCCGGCCCTAAACTTTCCAGCCGATTTCAATACAAATCTTTCGCCGAACTTCCAGCACGCCGGAACGACGGTGAACGGCGTTCCGAGCAAGCTGGTGGCAAACGTGCCGCCCGACGAGGAGCATCGCTGGTAGTCGCCAGCCGCCCCGGGGTTCACTCGCGGGTCAAGATCGCAACAGGGAACCCGGCGAAGACCTCGGACAGGTCTAGCCGGCCTCCTTGGATCGGTTTACCGGTGAAGGCGTGGGTCCAGGTGCCCTCGGGCGCGTCGAGGGACAGCCCGGCCCAGGCCTGCCCTAGCGGGATCTCCGGCTTGCCGCCGGTGAGCGTGTAGGTAAACCGCGGGATCACCACCAGCACCTTTTCCCCACGCAGGAAGGCAAACGTATGCTCCGGGTCGCTGACCTCGACGGGCGTGTACGCGCCGCTATCAAAGATTGCGCGATGCGCGTTGCGCACGGTCAGCGTTCGTGCCGTGGTGAGCAGCTTCACGCGCCCGTCTTCGAGCGTCCCGAGCACGTCCTGAATAGCCTCCGTAGCCGGTTTTTCGGCGAGGGCATCGAGCGCCTTGACCCGGTGCGGGTAATCCACCGGCCGCCGGTTGTCCGGGTCCACCAGACTCAGATCCCACATGTCCGTTCCCTGGTAGAAATCGGGCACGCCTGGAGAGGTCGCTTTAAGAACCAGCTGGGCGAGCGAGTTCACAGCCCCATGCACTCGGACACTCGAGAGCAGCGCTTCCAGTTCGGAGACGAACTGCGGGGCACCCAGCAACCTATCCACGAAGTTCTGCACGGCTTCCGTGTACTCGGGCCGCGGGTTCACCCAGCTTACGTTCACCTTGCCCTCGCTCAGGGCCTTGGCCATGTACTCCTTCACGCGTCCGGCGAAGTTTTTCTGGTCGACGGGCAGCCAGGGCCAAGCACCCACGATGGTCTGGTAGATCAGGTATTCCTCGTTCGCGTCCGGCGCGATTGTGCCGTCGTCGAGGGTGGTCTTGTATGCGGCATTCGCTTCGGCCCAGCGCTTCACCTGCGCGTCCCACGCGTCCGGCATCTCGGAAAGCACGTTGAGCCGATTGCGCACGTCCTCACTGCGCTTGGTGTCGTGGGTGGAGGTCGTGAGCATGGCGTGCGGCGTGGACTGGAGCCGCTCGGCATTGGCCTTGTGCAGGGTGTCGGGCTTGAGCCCGAAGCTGTCCATGGCTGAGCCCACCTCGTTCGACGAAACAAACCGGAAGTACACGTAAAAGCTCGTATCCTCGACGCCCTTGGCCATCACGGGCCCGGTCAACTGCTGGAACTTGAGGGCAAAGTAAAGCTGCTCTTCATCGCCGTCCGGACGCCCTTCCAGCAGCAGCACGCGCTCCAGATAGTCGAACGCCGAAGCGTCCACAGCCTCATTCCGCCGCTTTGCCAGGCGGATGGCGGTGCGGATCGTTCGCTTGTCGTCTTCCGAGTACCGCCCGCGTTCATCGATGTAGGTGCGATAAATCGGGAACGACGCAATGGTCTCGCGGATGACGGTTTCAAGCAGCGCGTCGGTAAAGTCGCGCACCCTGCGGTCCTTCGCGGCCAGCTTTGAGAGCAGGTTCCCGAGCACATGCGTTTCACTCGAAAGGGAGGTGAGCATGACGTTGCGCTTGGACTCATACACGATGCGCGACGGGTTAACCGGACCTCCGATGAAGTCGGCGTAGATCTGATCGAACCGGGCCTTGTTCTTGGGCTGGATAAAAAACTGGTTCGCGAAGTGGACGAAATCGTAGCCGGAAGTGCCCTGTACGGCCCACACATGCGGGAGGGTTTCGCCCGGCTCCAGGATCTTCTCGACCACACAGTAGAGCGGCAGTTTGCTGTTTTCCCAGTCGCGACCGCGCGTCGCTTCCACCACGCTGAGCTCGATCCCGCTCGTGGTCTCGTTGCTTTCCCCCGGACCGAAGCACTTGGCCGCGACAAAAAGCTGCTGCAAGCGCTGCAGATACACCCGGGGATTGAACATTCCGTCGCAGTGGTCGATTCGCAGGCCGGTCACGTCGCCGTCCGCGAGCATCTTGCGGATCAGCGTGTGGGTTCGCGCGAACACCTCCGGGTTTTCCATCCGCAGGCCCACCAGGTCGTTCACGTCGAAAAAGCGCCGGTAGTTGATCTGCTCGCTCGATGTGCGCCAGTATGCCAGGCGGTACGGCTGCGCTTCCAGCAGCGCGTGAAGCCGGTCGAAGGAGCGCGGGTCGCCTTCCTTCCCATTGATCGCCGCCGCCGCTTTCTCCAGCGCAGGCTGCAGCTTTGGGTCCTCAAGTGCCGCCGTGAGCCGGGGCTTCAACTCCCGCAAGCGCGCCCGCCGGCCGGCGACTGTGCCCGGATCGGTGCTTTCGTGGGAGGGAAGGGTTGTGAGTTCGGCGAGCAGCGCCCGAAACTGCGGGGTCACGCCCCACTCCGCATCGCGCTCCGGGGGGAACAGCATCGGCAAAGTTCGCGGCGCGATCGGCTGCAGGTGGTCGAAATAAGTGATGAGCGCGCGGCCGTCCTCGAACTTGGCTTGGAGCTGCCCGGCTTCCAGCACCTCGCCATACTGCTGCCCCAGAATGGGCAAGAGCAGACGGTTTTGCATCTCCGGCTTCAGCGGCTCCCAGTCAATGTCGAAATACTCTGAAAACTCCGACGCGCGGCCGTTTTCGAGCACATCCTGCCACCACACCGACTTGTTGCCCACGCCCATGTGGTTCGGCACGGTGTCGAGAAGCAAGCCCATATGAAGCTCGCGGATCGCCCCGGTAAGCACCCCGAAGCCCTGCTCCCCGCCCAGCTCCGGATTCAGGCAGTCGTGCCGGGCCACGTCGTAGCCGTGCATAGAGTGGGGCCGTGCCTCAAAGATCGGCGACAAGTAGGGGTCCGTAATGCCTAGCCGGACGAGGTAGGGCACGATCGCCGCCGCGTCCTCAAACGTGAACTTCTCGTGCATTTGGAGCCGGTAGGTGGCGCCGGGCGTACGGGCGTCGGTTTCGAGCGTGGTCTGGATGCAGTGGTTCGCGTCTTGAGGCATGGCTTGGCGGTTTTGTCCTTACGCGGGTGTTTGGGATTACCCACTCAGATGCAAACCCGCGTCTATACTGTGGAAGCAAGCCCGTTTCCCCAAGGCGCACCCAAGGAGCCCCATGCCACTTTCCGGCGAAGCCATCCGCCTGATGAACTACGTAGACGACGTTGCCACCACGCTGCGCCGCATCCTCGCGCTTTCCGCGGGCCTTACCGCGGAAGAGCGCACGCGCGTGAGTGATTACCTGCAAAAGTCCGAGCCCAGTGTGCAGTCGGTGGTCACCAAGCTCACCGAAGCGAAAACCGCCTAGCTCGCGGAGTGGAAGCAGCGTCAGGGCGGGGGAACAGCTCCATTCGCCGTGTCGCCGTTATCGGTGCCGGCCCGGGGGGCCCGGTTTCGGGTCCGCACCTTGCCCTGTTGTTTTTCCAGGCGGGCTATCTAACAGTCCTTGAGGACGTTCTCCCCGGAAATCTGCGGCGCGCTGCCTCCGATCTTGGCCCCGCCCACCATGGGCTGCGGCTAGGGGGAAGCATCGAGGACGCCGTCCGCGATGCAGACCTGGTAATCGACACCGTGCCGGACGAGCTCGAATCGAAGCTCGAAATCTTGACCTTGCTTGATCGCATGGCCCCGCCGCACACCCTTTTTGCTACTCCTACGGAAATCCTCAGCATCGCGGACCTTGCCTCCTGCACGTACAGGCCCGCGCAATGTTTCGGGCTGCGTTTTCCTTCGTGGAAGCCTTTCCAGGTGGCAATAAGTTATTCGCCCAATGGGGGCTTGGCTGCACTTTCGAAGGTAGAGGATGTTTTTCTTTCGATGGGCGCTGAGGTTTGCGCCCGCGAAGATGCGCGAGCTTTACCGTAACTCTGCGGTAAGTTTTGCCGCTGGACTCCGGCGGGGAGCTGCCGGTCGGCGATCATTGGCTGCAAGAGGCAGCCGGAACAACAGCATAGGCGTAAATGTTGTAGGGACTTCCCTTCCAAACACGACATATGCAGAAAGAGCAAGAAAAAGGCCCGGCAGCGGGAAAAGCTTCGTCCAGAAGCCGGGGAAGCTCTTTGGCGTGCGCACGGCTGCCGCGATCATTCCGAAAGAAGCGACTAAGTCCGCCCCGGAGATTGCACCGCGGCTGCTTGCAACCAGCGATACAAGGCTGTGCCGCCCCTTGTGCGCCACCTGATACGCCATGTGTTGATGAAACGTTGCGATGTATTGGGAGACAAACCACCCTTCCGCCAAAATCGCCAGACTTACCAGGAGAACGATTGCTACGGTAAGCGCCTTTCCGGTATTCGCCAACGGCTTCCCTTTTGCCGCGAGAGGTCTTCCCAGTGATGGCCCGGAAGCCAGGCACTTAGAACGCCCTCCTGCACGATAAGTCGATCGCAGCCTAACTTGTTTTCATACGGAACCGGGGTGACTACCGTCTTCCGGAATACGCGACAGTGAGGGCCCGCGCCAACTTATTCAGAAGATAGGGAAAAGTAACATCTCCATCTCCAAAATAGTTCATGTGAGTCCTGCCCGCCAAGCACTCAGAAACAAGGTCCCGTTACAGCGCTGAGGTCACCTGCTCGATATCGCCTCGCAGCATCTGATGACGCGCACTGAAGATAGACGTACTCCGGGATGGCTTCCAGAAAACCACTGTACGGGGATATACAGGAGCATTCCCGTAACTAAAACGGTTGAGTAAGCGTTCCGGAAACCCGCCCGTTTCGCTTCCGCTTTCGATGCTTCCACGGCGTTCTCCGTCCCAAACCCTCCTGAGCGGAGGTCGGCGACGGCAGAATACTATCTCCTTCGAAGAAGCCCCGTTACTCCGCCTGATCTGGCCGCTTATAAGGAGTCCTCAGATACAACCGGGCCTCGTTCAGCGCTCCCGCCGTGTTGTCGTTGGTTTGCACCGCTTGGCGATACTCGTTTACGGCACGGTCCCTTTGTCCGGTCACATCGAAGATTTTGCCGAGCGCGATGTGGCTCCACACCTGCGTCCATGCGGGCTCGCCATCCCCGCGCAGGGCGTCGCGGTAGCTATTCGCGGCGGCCTGGTAGTTGCGCTGCGTGAATAGGAGCTCGCCGATCCGGTAGTTTGCGAGCGAGCTCGCGGGGTTGGCGGCGAGCGCTTTTTGGTACTCGCCCAGCGCGGCGGTCAGGTCGCCCTGCCCGACCAGCTGCTGCCCTTTCAGGATCGCCACCCGGACCTGCATATCGGGTGAGTTCTTGAGGATCCAGTTGTCCGGGTCGACCTCGATTTTTCGCGGCATCCCAAAGGTATCGACTACGTATTGCGAGCTCGTGCCCTCGACCTCGACGCGCTTGTTCTCGGTTTTGCCCTCGGTTTCGACACGCAGGTCCACGGGCATGTTGAAGAGGTCCAAATCCTGTCCCAGGCTGCCGATCGTGCGGAAGCCCTTGTCGTTCCCCAGCCGATAAACAGCGTACTTGTCGACAAACTGTGGCGCCCCCGTGCCGTCGAGCCACTCGGAAAAGAACGCCGTAAGCTGCTGCTGCGACTGCGCTTCGGCAAGCTTTTCAAAATCGGGCGTCGCCACACCCTTGTCCGCGTACTGGGTCTGGGTTGCGCGCAGGATCTTGAGAAAGCTGTCGTCCCCCACCTCCCAGCGGAGCATGTGGAAGACCATCGCGCCCTTTTCGAGCGTCATGGATTGGAACTCGGGCGAAAACACCGGCAGCCGTCCGGCAGTCGCGAGCGGAATGGTGTCATAGGCCAGCGCGCCGGCTTGCACGTCCAGGACCGCTTGCTGCAACGCGGGCTTGCCGCCCTGGTCCTCGACGTATAAAAGCTCGCCGTAGCGGGCCATGCCGTTGGTGATCCAAGTGTCATTGAGGGTGGCCGGGCTTACCGCGGAGCCCCACCACTGGTGCGCGATGGTGTTCGCGAGCAGCCGCGCGTCAGATTTATTTGCCATGCGCGCGCCCGCAATCGCTGCGATCTCCGGGGCCCAGGCCGCGGGCACCGTGTCGTCGGGCAGCTCGACGATGTTGAGCTTGTTCGACTCCGGGATGCCGAAGGTGCTGGTGAAAAACGCGAACTCGCCGTTGCCCGTATCGGCATAGGCGGCGGCCGAGGCTTTGTGCGCGTCGGTGGTGTACACGCGGATGTTGGGAGAGCCTGCCTCCGTGACGGGCGGCAGGAACTTGCCGATGATCAGCGTGCCGGGAAAGCCCGGTTTGGTCCAGGAGAAATCAAACTCCCGGCCGCCGGGCAGGGCGAGCGAGGCAGCTTTCTGCTTCTGCGCTGCCACTGCCGAGGCCCTTTCTTCTGCCCTGGCGCGGGCGGTGCGGCGCGCATGGGCGGTTGTGCTCGCCGAGCGTGTTGCCGCTGTATGGGGATGTTTAGCGGCAGCGGCAGTATGCCCGTCTACCGGCGGACGGTCCGGCTCATCCTCCTCGCTTGCCACTGCGGTGCCGTTCTTATGGCGCTGCTCGCTCGCGGTTGTGGGCGCTTCCTCGGCGGCTTCCCCCCGGCGTTGAAGCTGCGGGCTGTTAGAAGCCGCCTGACCTGCCGGCGGCGCGGCTTCCCGGTGCGCCTGCTCGGCACTGACCGTTGTCCCTGGAACGGCGCTGCCGTTGGTCGAACCCGAACCGATCACGGTGTACCCGGCCGGCACAAACACGTGCATCTCCGCCGTAAACCGGTCGGTGGTGTAGCCGACCAGCGGGAACCAACGGCCCGCGTACAGGAGGTACGAGATTGGGTCGGCGACGCTCGCCAATTTCAGCCCTTCGACCGGGCCGCCTTCCGCCCCGGTCAGCGCGCCCGCATACGAGAACGTCCAAGTGTAGCTCTGCCCCGCGACCAGCGGCTGCGCGGGCGTGACCCGCACGGTCGCGTTTGCGCCGCGCTCGCCGTTCAGCGAAGCCCCGCTCGCGTCGAGAACTTGCGTCACCCGCAGCGCGCCATGCAACTCGAACACCGCTGCATCCGCGGGCTGGTTCGCGGTAAAGGTGACCTTGGCCTGCGCGGTCAGCGTGTGCGCCACGGGGTTTACCTGGGCGTCGATTACGTAGCCTGTCACCTCGATGGGCGGCTTGGCCTCGGCGGCGATCAGGGTGGGCGAAAAAGCGAAAAGAAGTGCAGCGGTCGTGCAGGGAAGTCTCATAGGGCGAGGCTCAGTTTTTGGGGGCTCAACGGCTTAGACCCGGAAATGAGGGAAAGGACGTGCGTGGCGACTGCCTCGATCGCGCTTTCCTCCCGCCGGAGGGCCAGCCCGATTTGATGCAGCGAATCCCGCATGGCCGCGTGCTCCGGGCCGTTGCCGAGGAGTGGCCTCAAGGCGGCGGCCACTGCTTGCGGGGTAAACGCGTCCTGGATGAGCTCCGGGACGACCCGCCGGCCGGCGACCAGGTTGGCCATGGCCACGTGCGGAACTTTCACGACCCGCTTGGCTACCGCATACGACACCCGCGAAAGCCGGTACACCACCACGAAGGGGTTGCCGATCAGCGCGGCCTCGACCGTGGCCGTGCCGCTGGCAACCACGCTGGCGCGGGCGTGGTGAAGGGTGGCGCGGGCGTTGCGGCTGATAACCACTGGCGACCCGGCCAGCAGCCGCAGGACCCCGGCTTCCTGTCCACCGGTGAGGGTGGGCGCGAGCGGCAGGAGGTACTCGTATCCCGGGCCGAGCAGCCGAATCGCTCCCAGCATCCCCGGCAGGTTTAAGGCGATCTCGCGGGAGCGGCTGCCGGGCAGCAGGCCCACCCACGCTTTCGCCGGGTCAAGCCCGTGCTCCGCCGCGAACCGTTCGCGCGAGACCGTGGGCAGGGGCAGCTCCGCCAGGGGGTGGCCCACAAACGTGGCTGCAACGCCGCGCTCGCGATACCACTGCTCTTCGAATGGAAATATCACGAGCATCCGGTCCACATCGCGCCGGATGCGGGGGAGCCGGTGCTTTTTCCAGGCCCACACCTGCGGGCTCACGAAAAAGATCACGGGAATCCCAAGCTGCTTTGCCCGCCGCGCCAACCCAAGGTTCACGTCCGGAAAGTCGATGAGCACCACAACGTCCGGCTTTTCGCTCGCGAGCGCCCGGCGCAGTTTGCGGTACTCGCGGTAGATGCGGGGCACATGCCGCACAATCTCCGTGATGCCCATGACGGCCACGTCCTCGGCTCGCACAATCCGGTGCAGACCTGCGAGCTCCATGCGCTGACCGCCCAGACCGAGAAATTCGGCATCCGGCAAGCTTTGGCGCAGCGCGGCCATCAGCTGGACCCCGTACTGCTCGCCGCTCGCCTCGCCGGCCGAAAGGAAAATACGCGGCATCGCTCAGCCGGTACCCACGGCCAGCGCGCTTTTGTCCAAGGCAGGCTCGAAGCGCTCGCCCGGCACACCGGCTTCCTGGTCGCGGTACTGCAGTTGGTACAGCTTGTAGTAGAGCCCGCGTCGGGCGAGCAGCTGCTGGTGCGGCCCTTGCTCGCGGAGCTGCCCCTTGTGCATCACCAGGATGGTATCGGCGCGCTGCACGGTCGAAAGCCGGTGCGCGATCAGCACGCTCGTCCTTCCGGTTACCATTCGCTCCAAAGCCGAGCGCACCCGCAGCTCCGTGTCGGTGTCTACCGAAGAGGTCGCCTCGTCGAGAATCAAGATCGCCGGGTCGTGCGCCAAGGCGCGGGCGAAGTTGATGAGCTGCTTTTGCCCGGTCGAGAGCCCCGCGCCGCGCTCGCGCAGAAGCTCCTGGAAGCCCGCCGGCTGGGCCTCGATGAAGTCAAGCAGGTTGACTTCTTCCGCCGCTCGGCGCACCCGTGCTTCCGTAATGGGCGAGCCCATGCGGATGTTTGATTCGATCGTGCCCGAGAACAGGAACGGGTCCTGCAGGACCACCCCAAACCGCGAGCGCAGGGCATGCAAATCCTGCGCGCGCACATCCACGCCGTCGATCAGCACCGCGCCGTGCTGGACGTCGTAGAAGCGCATCATCAGGCTGATGATCGTGGTCTTGCCCGCCCCGGTATGGCCCACAATGGCCGCCGTTTCGCCCGGCGCGATCCGGAAGCTCACCCCGCGCAAAACCCACTCGACATCCTTGAGCGCGGACGGGTGCTGCCCCTGCTGCTCCGGCGCGAGCCGTTGGTAGGTAAACCACACATCCCGGAACTCGATCGACCCGCTCTTCGCGGCGGTTTCGACAAGGGCCGGGGAGCCGATCTCCGGCGGCGTGTCGAGCAGCTTGAACACCCGCTCGCTCGCCGCCATGGCCGCCTGCAGGATGTTGTACTTCTCGCTCAGGTCCTGAATGGGCCGGAAGAAGCGCTGCGAATACTGGATAAAAGCGACCAGGACGCCGATGGTAACGGTGCCCCGGATCACCCCCTCGCCGCCGATCCACACCACCAGCGCGATCGCGATCGTGCTTAAGAGTTCCACGCCCGGGTAGTAGAGCGCGTAAGCCAGGATCGAGTCCTTGAACGCGACCATGTGCGTGCGATTGATCGCCTCAAAATCGTCGTAGGCCCGCACCTGCCGGTTGAAGAGCTGCACCAGCTGCATGCCGCTGATGTGCTCCTGGGTGTACGCGTTGATGCGTGCCACCGCCGCGCGAATCCTCCGGTAGGACTCGCGCACGTACTTGCGAAAGACCCGCGTGATCAGGAAGATGATGGGCAGCACGGCGAAGGTGAGCAGCGCCAACCACCAGCTCATCGAAAGCATGACCGCGACGATCCCGATCAGCACGAACACATCCTCAAAGATCGCGAAGATCCCCGAGGTGAACATCTCGTTGAGCGCATCCACGTCGCTCGTAAGCCGCGTAACAAGGCGCCCCACCGGGTTTCGGTCGAAAAACCCGATGTGCATGCGCTGCATGTGCCCGAAGATCTCGCGGCGCATGTCGAACATGACTTTTTGGCCCATCCATTGCAGCACGTAGGTCTGCATGAACTCGAGCGCATAGCCCAGCAACAGCGAGCCGAAGTACAGCCCGGCGAGCTCGGCAACGCCCTTCGCGGCATGGGGGCTCAGGTAGCGCGCCAAAAATGAGTGGTGTGCATTTTGCGCTGTTTGCGGCGTGAGGTACAGGTCCAGCGCGACCTTGAAGAGGTAGGGTCCCAGCACATCGATGCCGGCCTTGAGCACAATCGCGACCAGCGACGCCGCCGCAACCGCCTTATACGGCCGCAGGTAGGTGAGCAGTCGCCGCATCAGGCGGCCGTCGTAGGCTTTGCCGACTACATCGTCTTCGTTTTGGGCGGCTTCTGCCATGGGGTGCTCCCATTCTAGCGGGCCCAAAGCGCCGGGATTGGTTTATGCAATGAACAAGCGCCGGAAACTTCCGGAAAGGGAAAAGGGCGGAGCGAAAAAGCCAAATTGGGACGCGGTGCCTGGAAGGGCGCAAAAAAGAAAGCAGCAGCCGGGGAATGCGCGAAGATAGGGAAGTGATGCCCGAGCCGCTCGGCCTGTACATTTCCGTCCCGTTTTGCCGCGCGAAGTGCACTTTCTGCAACTTCGCTTCGGGGGTGTACCCTGCCTCGGCCATGCCTGCTTACGTGGCCGCGGTTGTGCGGCAGCTTCGGGGAGCGCGCGCCTGGGCGGTCGACCGGGCGCTTGTGCTGCCGCGCCGGGTGGACACGGTCTACCTCGGCGGCGGCACACCTTCGCTGCTGCCGCCCGCGCTTTTCGGTGAGCTTTTCGCCGCGATTCGGGGGGAGCTCGATGTGGACTCCGGCGCGGAGATCACCCTTGAAGCCGCGCCGCTCCAGCTCGAGCCCGCTACCCTCGACGCAGCGCTCGCCTGCGGGGTGAATCGCGTTTCCTTTGGCGTTCAGTCCTTTGTAGACGGCGAGGCGCGCGCCACGGCCCGCACCCACTCCGGCGCCGAGGCTTTCGCGGAGATCGAGCGGGTCTACCGCGCGGGCGTTCCGCACATCTCCGCCGACCTGATCGCCGGCCTGCCCGGCCAAACCTGCGCCAGTTGGAACCACTCGCTCGACGCGCTCACCCGGGCCCCGATCGACCACGCCAGCATTTATATGTTCGAGCTCGATGAGGACTCCCGCCTTGGGGCGGAGGCGTTGCGCGGCGGCATACGCTACGGGGCTGCGCTGCTGCCCCATGAGGACGCGGTCGCGGACTGGTATGTAGAGGCTTGTGAACGGCTCGCGAAGGCCGGGCTCGCCCAGTATGAGATTTCGAACTTCGCTCGCCCCGGCGGAGAGTCCAAACACAATGAGCGCTACTGGCTGCGCCGCCCCTACCTGGGCTTGGGCGTTGATGCCCACTCCATGCTCCGCTCGGAGAGCGGACGGGCCGCCCGTTTCGCTGTCGACGATGTGCTGGACGCTTACCTCGACGAGCCCGCGTTCGGGGAGTCCGACCGCCTGACTGCCGTGCAGGAGCTGGAGGAAGCCTGGTTCCTGGGCTTGCGCCGCAATGCGGGTGTTTTCCTTGCGGCGTTGAAACGCGACTTTGGTTCCAGTTCCGTCGAGAGCTACACCGCTGTTCTCGCAGACCTGGCCAAAGATGGCCTGGTGTCCGTCAGGAACGAGGTTGTGGCGTTCACAGCTCGCGGACGCCTCCTCTCAAATGAGGTGTTTGCGCAATTGCTTACCAAGGATTCCACTCAAGTAACTTGCCTTTGCCCGAAAGCGAGGGCACTTTGAATGCAGCTACAAGGTAAAGGAACGGAGAACAAGCTTGACAAGTACACAGTTCTATTTTGGTCTTGGCGTGCCGTTTTTCACCGTGGTCCTGATGTACATAGTTGCAACAATTTCGAATCGGGCGGCTATCAACGATTTAAAGGACAGCATGGCTCTGCTTGGCAAACGCATTGACGATTTGGGTGGGCGGATCAACGATTTGGGTTTGCGAGTGAATGACGTGCGTACCGACCTCGGCGTTCGCCTTGACCGCATCGAGCGCAAACTTGAGGTTCTCGACACCGAAATCCGAGTCAGCCACGACCACCGGCTCGCAGTGCTCGAAGCGCGTGTCCTCGAAAAGGCTAGCTGACCATAAGCCGGGCAGCCGTTTGCGCCTTCGGTGGATAATAGGAGGCAAGCCATGGCCACTGACACCCTGATCGCTCCGCCCCTGGTCCCTGCCCGGGACACCCCTGTCGCCGCTATCGACCTGCGCAGCGATACCGTAACCCGCCCCACGCCGCGCATGCGCGCCGCCATGGCCGAAGCGGAGGTGGGCGATGACGTCTACGGAGAGGACCCCACGGTAAACGCGCTGGAAGCGCGCGCCGCGGAATTGTTCGGCCGCGAAGCCGGGCTTTTTGTCCCGACCGGCACCATGGGCAACCAGATTGCCATCCGGCTCCACACCACCCCTGGCCAGGAGGTGCTGTGCGAGGCGCGCGCCCACCTCATCGACTGGGAGATGGCCATGGTAGCCCAGTTTGCCGGCTGCCAGCTCCGCACGGCCTACGCCGAAGACGGCGTTTTTCGCTGGGAGCACATCCAAACGCTGCTTGCGCCCAAAATCTACTACCGTCAGCAGCCGGGGCTCATCTCCCTTGAAAATACGCACAACATGGCCGGCGGCATTGTTACGCCTCTGGCGGTTCTTGAAGAGATCTGGGCCGGTGCCCGCGAACTGAAGCTGCCCGTGCACCTGGATGGAGCGCGCGTCTTCCACGCCGCCACGCATCTCGGGATCGGTGTGCGCGAGCTCACGCGCGGGTTCGATTCGGTGATGTTTTGTTTGTCCAAGGGGCTTTGTGCCCCCATCGGCTCCATGCTGGTGGGCTCGGCGGAATTTATCGAGAAGGCCCGCTCCGTCCGCAAGGCCCTCGGCGGCGGTATGCGGCAGGTCGGCATCGTTGCGGCCGCGGGGATGATCGCGCTTGAAGAAATGCCTGCCCGCCTCTACGAGGACCACGCAAATGCACGGGTGCTCGCCGAGCGTCTGGCCGCATTGCCGGAGGTCGAACTGGACCTCGACTCCGTCCAAAGTAACATCGTAATCTTTAAGCTGCGCAACGGCCGCGACGCGGTTGCAGTCGTCGCCGCGCTCAAACGCCGGGGCGTGCTGGCCGGGGCGGTGGGGCCCCACTCAGTCCGTTTTGTCACCCACAACGACGTGGACCGGACTGCTTGCGCGCACGCGGCCCGGATCGCGGCTGAGGTGCTGGCGCAAGGGTAGGACAGAAAGCGGCACAGACCGTGCGAAAGGAGCCAAATGCACGACGCGATCCAGTGGGGAACGCTGATCCTGGTTGGGTTCGGCATTATGCTGAGCCGTTACGACTTCAATACAATCCGCAAGGAGATGCGGGAGGAAATCGGCGTTCTGCGCCGGGAAACCATCGATCAGATCGACAAACTTCGGGCGGACTTGAACCGGCAAACGACTGCTATCAACGCGCTGCTTTTCAACCATAGTGAGCGCATTGCCGTGATCGAAACCAAGATGGAGGCAAGCAGTAGCGGCGTCACACTCGGGTGAGCCGTCCACCACGGAAGGACCGGGCGTTTCGCGCATCCAAGCTGACGACAAAGGAGACTACCAGTGGCAGTGCGTAACTTCGAAATCCAGAAAAAAGGCGAGGGATACCTCATCTCCGAGCAAGCCGGTTCCAACTATCACCGGGAAGCTGCCGTGCATGAGTCGCCCAACCGCGAGGATGCGTCTGCCTGGCTTCGCAAGGAGGGCGGCGCGCCGGATCTTGTCGACGACGCGCTCGACCGGCTTCAAGCTTCGGACCGGGTGTTTGTGCCCATGGTCGGTAACTATTCAGAAGCGGAAGAGTTCCCGAAGCTGTAAGCATCCCGGCGTATAAAATGGGGTTCATGTCGAAGTATTCGATCGTCGTTCCCTTTCATAATGAGGAAGAAAATGTCACCGCGCTCTACGACCGGCTGAAGGCGGTGATGGAGACCGTCACCGATTCGTTCGAATTGGTTCTGGTCGACGACGGATCGAGCGACCGCACCTACAAGTTGCTGGAAGAGATCGCAGCGGTTGATTCGCGGGTGCTGGTTGTCAAGTTGCGCCGCAACTTCGGGCAAACCTCGGCCCTGGCCGCCGGGTTTGACCACGCGCAGGGCGAGTACATCCTGGCCATGGACGGCGACCTTCAGCACGACCCAAACGAAATCCCGAATTTTCTGGAAAAGCTCGATGAAGGTTACGACGTTGTTTCCGGCTGGCGCAAGGAGCGCATCGACAACTTCGTCATGCGCCGTATCCCTTCGCGCGCGGCCAACTGGCTGATGGCCAAACTCTCGGGAGTGGATATCCACGACTTCGGCACCACTTTTAAAGCCTATCGCCGCGAGGTTATCCAGGCTGTTCCGCTCTACGGGGAAATGCACCGGTTCATCCCGGCGCTCGCCAGCTGGTATGGGGCCAGCATCTGCGAAATCCCGATCAAGAATGTCAACCGCGAGCGCGGCAAAAGTCATTACGGCATCGGGCGCACGTTTCGGGTGTTTTTTGACCTGCTCACCATCCGGTTCCTGCTCAGGTACATGATGCGGCCGCTCCACTTCTTCGGCACCATCGGGGCGCTCTCCATGCTGGGCGGCGGCGGCCTCGCCTTGTTTCTTCTTCTACTCAAATTGTTTACGCGGCAGAATGTCCTAGACCAGCACGGCCCCTTGTTCGTAATCGCAGGCATCTTGTTGCTGGCCGGCATTCAAATGCTGGCCATCGGCCTCCTGGGCGAGCTTCAGGTGCGCCACTACCATCATTCCGGCCAGCGTTCTCCCTACGCCGTTGACCGGCTGGTCCGGCTGCGTGCGCCGGAAGAGCCCCGCCTTCTGCGCGAAAATTAGACACTTTGGAGCTTTCCCGTTCGGCCTGAGGGTGGTATCCTCGAGGCCGGACAGGAGACCCGGACGGTTTGTGGGCCGTCCTGGCAGTGGGCACTATCTGTTCAGCAACACCCTTATGTTCAGCAGCACCCTTATGAGAAGCGCTATGGCAACAACGAATCTCCAGTCTATGGTGATTCGCACCGCCACGGAGAGCCCACTATTCAGCTCTCTCGGCATCCAGCGAACCTCCTGACATCGGTCGGTCCATAGGGACGTCTCCAACGGCCTATGGACTTCACCGGCCTCCAAAAGATCGCGGGGGTGCCCGGCCGCTCACACTGTCAGGAAGCAGACTCCATCGCTCACGCTACCGTCATGTCTGCACCCGCCCAAGTTAGCGTCGTGCTGTTTGACATGCGCATGCAGTTCGGCAGCCTGAAACCAGCTCACACTCTTCCCCGCAGCTTCCCGGCATCCAACAGCTTCGTATGCCGCTTAAAACCTTCGCATCTCTCGTCCTCGGTATCGGCTTCACCAACGGCCTGCGCACACTTACCCCTGTTGCCGTGCTGTGCTGGGGTGCGCGCCTCGGATGGCTGCCGCTCGCGCAGACGCCATTCGCTTTCCTCGCCAAACCCGTCTCGCTGGGCGTGTTTTCCGCCTTGGCCGTGGGGGAGCTGATCGGGGACAAGCTCCCAAAGACCCCGCCGCGCACCGATGCGTTCCCGCTGATCGCCCGCATTGGATTCGGAGCGGGCGTGGGACTCGCGCTTGCTTCGGTTGCAGGCAGGCCTTTGTGGGCGGGCGGGCTCTTGGGCGGACTTGGCGCGCTTGCCGGCACATTCGCGGGCTTCTACGCACGGCGCGCCCTGACTAAAGGCGCGGGCCTGCCGGATCTTCCGGTAGCCCTGGCTGAGGACGCACTGACCATCTCGGGCGCATACCTCATTGCCTCACGCTTCTAGCCTTTCGCGAAAGGACAGGTTGTATGACGGAACACGTAGACGCGCTCATTTTGGGCTCAGGGCAGGGCGGCAACCCTCTAGCCTCCGCGCTCGCCGGCAAAGGCCGACACGTAGTGTTGGTGGAAAGCAAGTACGTCGGCGGCACCTGTGTGAACTATGGCTGCACGCCCACAAAGACCATGATCGCCGCCGCGCAGATCGCGGAGCGGGCGCGAGGAGGAGCAAAGTGCGGCATCCACGCGGCACCGGTGCAGGTCAATATGGCAGGGGTCCGCGACAGAAAACGCAGCGTCGTCGACACTTGGCGCTCAAGCAGTGTGAAACGCTTGGATTCCAATAAGAACATCGAGCTCGTGCGCGGACTGGGCAGGTTCACGGGCGAACAGCAGGTCGAGGTCACGCTGAATGAGGGCGGCGGTGCACGCGTCTTCACCGCGGACAAGATTTTCATCAACACCGGCCTGCGCACGGCCGTGCCCCCGGGGATTGGTTTGGAGGCGGTCGCTTACCTCACCAACGAGACAGTCATGGAGCTCGAGACAGTCCCCAAGCACTTGCTCATTCTGGGCGGCGGCTACATTGCGGTGGAGTTTGCGCAGATGTTTCGCCGCTTCGGTGCCGAGGTTACGATTGTCAACCGGTCGCCCCAGCTGATGGCGCGCGAAGACGCGGACATCGCGGAATGCCTCCAGCAAATCTTCAAGGAGGACGGCATCGAAGTGCTGCTCGGCGCAGAAGCCACGGCCGCCGCCAATGCCTCCGAAGGCGTTTCCCTGACCGTCCGCACACAAGGCGAGGGGGAACGAACCCTCAACGGCTCACACCTGCTGCTTGCCGCCGGGCGCACCCCCAACACCGACGCGCTCAATCTCCAAGTCACCGGCCTCCAGGCAGACGAACACGGTTTTATGCCCGTCAATGAGCGGCTGGAGACCAAGGTGCCCGGCATTTATGCGATTGGCGATGTGAAAGGCGGCCCGGCCTTTACGCACATTTCCTACGACGACTATCGCATCCTCTCCACGAACCTACTCGAAGGCGGCAACCGGACTACGCACGACCGTCCCGGTCCATACACCGTCTTCAGCGACCCCGAGCTGGGCCGCATCGGCATGAGCGTCAAGGACGCAAAGAAAGCCGGGCGCAGCATTAAGGTCGCGAAGATGCCTGCAAGCTCCATTGCCCGCGCGTATGAGACCGGCGATGACCGGGGACTGATGAAAATCGTGGTCGATGCGGATACGGAGCAGATCCTGGGTGCGGCCATCCTCGCCGGGCAAGGCGGCGAGCTGGCTGCCATGGTTGAGATCGCGATGATGGGCAAGCTTCCCTATACCGCCCTGCGTGATGCTGTACTGTCTCACCCCACCTGGGCCGAGTCGCTCAACAATATCTTCTTCAAGTGGGAGGAGTGACAACCGAAGTTCGACCGCGTTCATCTTTTCTTGCTTGCGCCTGGCGCACTGTAATCTAGAGATCAAGAGAAGAGGACCGGATGCCATCGCAAAAACGCGCGCTCCCCAAGCCGGAAAACGGGCGCAAACGCGTCGTGATTGAGCACGTTATCCCTGAGATCGACGGGGGGCGCTTTCCGGCGAAACGCGTCGTCGGCGATGCGGTACTTGTGAAAGCCGACATTTTTGGAGACGGGCATGACCATGTCGAGGCCCGCCTGCTCGCGCGCGGTCCCGGCGACAGGGAGTGGACCGTGACGCCCATGGTTCCGGCCGGCAATGACCGGTGGCAGGCGAGCTTCGAGGTCAACGCACCCGGCACTTGGGAGTACACCCTCGCTGCCGGCGTCGATCACATCGATACATGGGCGGACGGGCTCGCGAAAAAGCTCAAAGCCGGGCAGGATGTCGGGCTTGAACTCCAAACCGGCGCGGTTTTGCTCGAACAAGTGGCCGCCCGGGCTCGCGGCAAAGACGCGAAAACGCTCAAAGCCGCGGCGAAGCTGCTGCGCATGAACGGCGACACGCTTTCCGGTCTGGAAAGCTTCGGCCAAGCCGATGGGGAGCGCGCCACCCTTGCCGCTCCGGCGCTCGCGCCCGAACTGCTCGCGCTTTCGCGCTTTTATCCCGATACCGAACTTGAAACCCGTTACGCCCGCATTCTCGAGGTTTGTGTGGATCGGGAGCGCGCGCGGTTTTCTACCTGGTACGAGCTGTTTCCGCGTTCCCAGGGACCTGATGCGCACACCCACGGAACTCTGCGCGACGTGGAAGCAAAACTTCCATATCTCCAGGCGCTTGGCTTCGACGTGCTTTACATGCCGCCGATCCACCCCATCGGCCGCGAGTACCGCAAGGGCAAGAACAACTCCACCACCGCCGAGCCGGGGGAAGTGGGCTCTCCGTGGGCGATCGGCGCGAAGGAAGGCGGCCACACCGCGATCCTCCCGGAACTGGGCGGTTTCGATGACTTCGAGCATCTGCGCGCCGCCGCCGGGGAGCACGGCATGGAGCTTGCCCTCGATATCGCGTTCCAGTGCGCGCCCGACCACCCCTGGGTCCAGGAGCACCCGAGCTGGTTCAAGCACCGCGCCGACGGCTCCATCCAGTACGCCGAGAACCCGCCCAAGAAGTACCAGGATATTTACCCGATCGATTTCGAGTCCGCGGACTGGCACAAGCTTTGGGACGCGCTGGCTGGGGTTTTTTTGTTCTGGGCCGAGCGCGGCGTCCGCATCTTCCGCGTCGATAATCCTCACACCAAGGCGTTCCCGTTCTGGGAGTGGTGCATCGCCGAGGTCAAGCGCCAGTACCCTGATGCGCTCTTCCTGGCCGAGGCGTTTACCCGCCCGCGCGTGATGGAGCAGCTGGCCAAGCTGGGATTCTCGCAGAGCTATACGTACTTCTGCTGGCGGTCTACCAAGGAAGAGCTAAGCCAGTACCTGACAGAGCTGACCCAAACCGAGCAGTGGCAGTATTTCCGCCCCAACTTTTGGCCCAACACGCCGGACATTAACCCGCTCAACCTCCAAACCGGCGGGCAAGCTTCCTTCGCCTTGCGATTGCTGCTTGCCGCCGCCATGGACCCTTCCTACGGCATCTACGGCGGCGTATATGAGACCCTGGTCGACGCCCCCTTTCGGCAGGGCGGGGAGGAGTACCTCGACTCAGAAAAATATGAGATCAAAGCGTGGCCGCTGTCACTCGAAACGCCCCTAGCGCAGCTCATCGCGACGGTCAACCGCGCCCGCCGTGAGCATCCGGCGCTGCAATCCTTCGACCAGTCCCTGCGCTTCCACGCGACTGACAACCCGCAGCTGATAGCTTGGAGTAAGCGCTCGCGCGATTCTGCCGATGTGGTTCTCACGGTCGTGAATCTGGACCCATTCAACCGCCAGTCCGGGTGGCTCTACCTCGATACCGCCCAGCTTGGCCTCACCGACCAATCCACCTATACAGTAGAAGATGTCCTGACGGGCGCGAGTTACACCTGGCGCGGCCCCAGCAACTATGTCGCGCTCGACCCCGCAGTCCAGCCAGGCCACTTGTTTATTTTTCCTCAGGAGACACCAGCTTGAAGCAGCAGGGAAGCGCGCCCGACCCATTCTGGTATAAGGACGCGATCATTTATGAGCTCCACGTCCGCGCCTTTGCCGACTCCAACAACGACGGCATTGGCGACTTCCCCGGCCTGCTCACCAAGCTCGACTACCTCCAGGACCTCGGGGTCACCTGCCTTTGGCTCCTGCCGTTTTTCCCGTCGCCCCTGCGCGATGACGGCTACGACATTGCCGATTACCTGTCGGTGAACCCGAGCTACGGGACGATCGACGATTTCAAGCGCTTCCTGGACGCCGCCCATGACCGGGGCATGCAGGTGATGGTCGAGCTGGTCATCAATCACACCTCCGACCAGCACCCCTGGTTCCAGGCCGCGCGGCTCGCACCCCCGGGCTCGCCCGAGCGCGAGCGTTATGTGTGGTCCGACACGGACAAGCTGTACGCCGACGCCCGCATCATCTTCACCGACACCGAAAAGTCGAATTGGACCTGGGACCCGGTCGCCAACGCCTACTACTGGCACCGCTTTTTCTCGCACCAGCCGGACCTTAATTTCGACAACCCCGCCGTGGTTCAGGACGTGATCGACGTCATGCGGTTCTGGCTCGATATGGGCGTCGACGGCCTGCGCATGGACGCAATCCCCTACCTGGTCGAGCGGGACGGCACGAGCTGCGAGAACCTGCCCGAAACCCACGCCGCGATCAAAAAAATCCGCGCCGCCATCGATGAGGGCTATGACGGACGCCTCATCCTGGCCGAAGCCAACCAGTGGCCCGAGGACGTGCGCCCCTACTTCGGCGACGGCGACGAGTGCCACATGGCCTTCCACTTTCCGCTGATGCCGCGCATCTACATGGCCCTGCGGCAGGAAGACCGGCTCCCAATCACGGACATCATGGCGCAAACCCCCGGCATTCCCGAGAACTGCCAATGGGGCATTTTTCTCCGCAACCACGACGAGCTGACGCTTGAAATGGTGTCGGACGAAGAGCGCGACTACATGTACCTGGCCTATTCGGCCGACCCGCGGATGCGGATCAACATCGGCATCCGTCGCCGCCTGGCGCCCTTGCTCGACAACAATCGCCGCCGCATCGAGCTGCTCAACTCGCTCCTGTTCTCCTTCCCGGGCACGCCCATCCTCTACTACGGCGACGAGATCGGCATGGGCGACAACATCTATCTCGGCGACCGCAACGGCGTTCGCACGCCCATGCAATGGTCCGGGGACCGCAATGCCGGGTTTTCCCGCGCCAACCCCGCGAAGCTGTTCTCGCCGGTCATCATGGACCCGGTACTGGGCTACGAGGCGGTCAACGTCGAGGCACAGCAGGCCGACCCTTCGAGCCTCTTGAACTGGATGCGCAACATGATCTCCCTGCGCAAGCTTTTCCAGGTTTTTGGCCGCGGCACCCTGCGTTTCCTGCACCCTGAAAACCGCAAGGTCCTGGCCTATGTGCGCGAGGGCGACGGCACGACGATCCTGTGCGTTGCCAATCTGAGCCGGTTCGCGCAGCCCGTCACGCTTGATCTTCATGAGTTCGAAGGCATGACTCCGGTCGAAATGATCGGCTACGTCGAATTTCCGCCGATCACAAAGGCTCCGTACCACATCACGCTCACCTCCTACGGCTTTTTCTGGCTGGAGCTGCAGCCCTCTCCTGACCGCGCGGCTCTTGACGAAGCAGGGAAGAATGGGACGGCTGCCCAGCTTTCCCTCCGGCAGGAGCGTGATTGGGAAAGTGTTTTCGCGAGCAGCCTCGTGACCGAGCGCCTGCTCCCGGACTACCTCCCGCGCCAGCGCTGGTTTGGCGCAAAAAGCCGCACCATCGCGGGCGTGGCTGTCACGGATTGGGGACCGCTCAGCCCAGGTATCGCACTCGCCCTGCTGGAAGTGCAGTACACCGAAGGCGAGCCTGAAAGCTACCTCCTGCCCTTCACGCTTTTGTTTGACGATGCCGCTGTTGCGCTGCGCGAGGCGAACCCAAACGCTGTGATCGGGGCCGCGCTCGCCCCAGGTTCCATGGGCGTGCTTGCCGATGCGATGTATACGGAGGAGGCTGCGGCCGCCCTGCTCGATCTCCTGGCTCACGCGGGCGAGCTTCCCATGCGGAACGGAGCCCTCCGCGGCTCGCCTTCCACCATCTTCGCCGCCCTTCGTGGAGATCAAGCCCAGCTGCCCGCGCGCCGCTCTTCCGCCGAGCAGAGCAATACTTCCACCTTTTACGGCGACCGGCTCATTATGAAGCTGTTCCGCCGCGTCCTCCACGGCCCCAATCCGGATGTTGAGATCGGTCGCTACCTCACCGAGCATTCGGCTTACCGCAACATCGCCCCCTTTGGCGGGTCCATCGACTACTATGCCGACGGGCGGGATCCTGCAACTCTGGCCATGCTTCAGGGGCTGGTGCAGAACGAGGGCGACGGCTGGCAGTGGACGCTTGGGGAGCTGGGCCGCTTCTATGAAGGCCGCCTCGCCGCGCAGTTTCCACCCGAGCAGCTGCCCAAATCGGGCGAGCCCATTGACCCGAACAGCCCGGCTATGGAGCAGGCTCGCGACGCCGCCGGTGTGTACCTGGATGCAGCCTGCACCCTCGGCCGCCGCACTGCGGAGATGCATCTGGCACTCGCCCAGCCGACCAGCGATCCCGCGTTCGCGCCCGAAGCTATGTCCGCCGATGACCTCCGCGCACTCCAGGAGGATCTCGCAAGCCACGGCTCCCGCGCCTTTGCCGTTCTGCGCTCCAGCCTCAGTCGCCTCCATGAGGCTTCCGACGTGACCGTCGAGCAGGCCGGCCTTTTGTTGAGCCGCCGCCGGGCGGTTCTCGATATGTTCAGCGCACTCTCGACCGCCGGTTCAGGCGCGCTCCGCATCCGCGTTCACGGCGACTACCATCTGGGCCAAACGCTCCGCTCCAAAGGCGACTTTATTCTCCTTGACTTCGAAGGCGAACCCGCCCGCCCGCTGGCCGAGCGCCGCGCCAAGCAGTCGCCCTTGAAGGACGTCGCCGGAATGCTCCGGTCCTTCTCCTATGCGGCATATGCCGCCCTCCTGAACGCGACCAACCGCCGCCCGCAGGACTATGACCGCCTGGAGCCCTGGGCGCGCTTGTGGGAAGCGGCGGTTTCGTCCGAGTTTCTTGTTTCTTATCGCACGGTTACTGCGGGCAGCGCCCTTGTTCCGGCGGACGAAGCAGGGTTCCGTCATTTGCTGGACGTCTTCCTGCTCGACAAAGCGCTGTATGAGTTGGTGTATGAACTCAACAATCGCCCCACATGGGTTAGGATTCCGCTGTCAGGCATTTTGCAACTTTCACGCGGCCCCGTAGCATAGGGGCGGAGCAGCTACCCGCATGTCCCAAGACGTTCAAAGACTGGAAGCAGAACCCGAGCTTGCCACCGAAGCCACGGAAAGACTCGCGGCACCCGCGCGTACCACGAACCTTTTTGTAGGGGTAACCGGAGTCGCGGACCTCGATCTGCTACGCGAGCGCATGGCGGCTGTCGCTGCCTCGGGTGCCCTGCCCGGCGTCCACCTCACACTGGCTCATCCCGGTGCGGAAAATGCCCGCACCGCCGTCAACGAGAACTCCGAGCTGTTGAGCTACCCTCTCGCCACCGCCGAAGGGGCCACGTCGCCCTGGGCGCAGGCTTCCGCGGCGGAAGCCGCCCTGCTGAACCTGGCGAGCGAGGCAAACGCACAAACCACGGTGCTGCTCCACCCCGATCTCCAGGCGCTCACGCCCGAGTCGCTCAGCCAGCTGGCCCGGCCTGTGCTGGCCCGCCAAGCCGATCTGGTGATGGGGAGCTACACGCTTCCGCCTTTCGATGGGCTGCTGAACCACGCCCTGCTTGCGCCCTTGACCCGGGCGCTGTACGGCAAACGTATCCGCTTTCCCCTTGCCCCCGATTTCGCCGTTTCCAGCCGCTTGGCGGCCCGGCTTGCCATGTCCGCGCACGGCCGCACGCAAGCGCAGGGCACTCCGATTTTGTGGCCCACAACCGTCGCTGCCGGCATTGACGCTTCGGTGTTTGAAGCCCACCTGCCTGTCCAACATGCCCGCCCCGGCGCGGATATGGATCTGACCGCCATCTTGTCCCAGCTGGCCGGTTCGGCATTCGCTGACATGGAGGCCCATGCGCCCCTTTGGCAGCGTGTCCGCCCGGTCCCCAATGGCTCGCTCCACCTGCCGGAAGCCACGCCCGCGAACACGGCCGGCGAAATCGACACGGCGCCCATGGTGAAATCTTTTCTGCTCGGCTCGCGCAGCCTCCAGGATGTGTGGGGCTTGGTGCTGCCGCCTGTGACTTTGCTCGACTTGAAGCGCATCGCGCAGCTCACCCCGGACACATTTCACCTGCCGGACGAGCTGTGGGTTCGCATCGTGTACGACTTTGCCCTGGGGCACCGGCTGCGCACCATCAATCGCACCCACCTGCTCGGCGCGCTCACGCCGCTTTATCTGGGCTGGGTCGCTTCGTTTGTCAACGAAGCCAAAGCAGCCGGCGGGAGCTTTGACCCTCGGGCGCGGCACGAAAAACTCGCTCGCGCTTTTGAAGACGGCAAACCTTACCTGGTCCGCCGTTGGCGCTGGCCCGACCGCTTTAACCCGTAGCCCAAGGAGACCCGTATGGGGCAACAAATCGCGCAATCCATGCAGGCTTCCGTCGAGCGGGCGATCGACCGCATTCTGATCCTGCTGCCCAGCATTTTCTTTTTTGTCCTGGCGCTGGCCGCATTTGCCGCGCTCGGTGCCGGCTGCGCCTGGATCACGCAGCGCGTCCTGGCGTCGCTGCATTTCGATGCGCGCTTTGAGCAGCACGAGAGCCTTTCCGAGTGGACCCACGCCCCATCACTCCTGGTTGCCCGCATCGTGTTCTGGGTCGTGTTCCTCCTGGGTGTACTGGTCGGCATTTCCGCTTTTGAGGCGGGCTCCTCGGACGCCGGGGTGTCAGCCTGGGTGTTTTCCTATGTGCCGCGACTGGTCGGCGCGCTGATCCTGCTCTTCGCCGGCACCCTGATTGCCCGCGTCCTGGGCCGCTCCGTGCTGATCTCGAGCGTCAACATGGGCCTCCAGTACGCACGCCTACTTAGCTCCGGGGTCAAGTGGTTGATCCTGGTGCTCACCGCCGCCATGGTCCTCGACCACTTGCAGATCGGCGGATCCATTGTTGATCTGGCGTTCGGGATTCTGTTCGGCGGTATCGTGCTGGCGCTTTCACTCGCGGTCGGCCTGGGGTCGCGCGAACTGGTGGCCCGCTCGCTCGAGCGCGAGATCCCCACGCGCCCGTTGGCTCCCCAGCCAGTCAAGGAAGAGCAGGTTCATCACTTCTAGGCAGGGCGGAGGTCGCGTGGCCACCCGGAAATCTCCCGCAAGCGCATCAGCCGGCTCCCCGAAAGACGAGGTTGACGCGCAGCTCGCGCGCTATCGCGCCATGCGCGACTTCTCCGCTACCGCTGAGCCGAGCGGCGGCCCGAATGCGCCAGTCACCCCCGAGGGCGGCCTCCCTTTTGTCATCCAGAAACACGCCGCTACCCGCCTCCACTACGACTTCCGCCTGGGCTGGCGCGGCGTTCTGAAAAGCTGGGCCTGCGCGAAAGGCCCCAGTTACTCGAGCCATGACCGCCGCCTCGCCGTGGAGGTCGAAGACCACCCCATGGAGTACGGCGGCTTCGAGGGCACCATCCCCAAGGGCCAGTATGGCGGCGGGACCGTGCTCGTTTGGGACCAGGGCACCTGGGAACCCCTCCCCGGCACCGACGTGGACGAAGGCCTGCGCAACGGGTCACTCAAGTTCACGCTGCGCGGCCACAAGCTCGAAGGCCGCTGGACCCTGGTTCGCATGAAAGGCCGCGCCGCGGATGAGTCGAAGCCCAACTGGCTGCTCATCAAGGAGCACGACGGCCGCGAACGACCCGAAACCGCGCCGGCGATCACCGACGAGGCTCCCGATTCAGTCGTGACCGGACGCAGCCTCGAGCAGATCGCTGCGGCCGAGGACCACGTCTGGCAGTCCCACGAGGTGGGAAAACCGCCCACCAACCGCTCCCGCCTCCAGCAAAAACTCCGGAGCACCCGCGCGGGCAAATCCGCGCCGAAAAACGGCCCCGAAGCCGCCCAGCAGAGCACCCTTCAATCCTGGCACGACTCCGCCCCGCTCACCCCTATGCCGGGCTTCATCCCGCCCCAGCTCGCCACCGCCGCCGAGCGCATCCCGCCCGGCGGGGGCTGGCTCCACGAGCTTAAGCTTGACGGCTACCGCATCCAGGCCCATCTTCGCGATGGCAAGGCCACGCTCTACACCCGCTCCGGCCTGGACTGGACTCACAGGATGCGCGCCGCTGCCCGCGCGGTCGAGAAAGTCGACGCCGCGCAAGCGATTTTCGACGGCGAGCTCGTGGTTCTCGATGCAAATGGGTCGTCGTCCTTTTCAAAGCTGCAGGCCGCGTTTGAGAAAGGGGAAGCCGCCACCCTCACCTTCTTTGCCTTCGATCTCCTCTATCTCAATGGCCGCAATCTTCGCCCGCTCCCGCTTCACGTTCGCAAGACTCTCCTTGAGCCGCTGCTTGTTTCGGTCAATGACCCGCTTCTCGGCTTCAGCCCCCACCTCGTTCTTGAAGCCGACGCAGTCTACGCCCATGCCTGCAAGCTCGGGGCCGAGGGCATTTTGTCTAAGCTCGCCGACGCCTCTTACGTCAGCGGCCGTACGGACTCCTGGCTCAAGCTCAAGTGCACCCATCGGCAGGAGTTTGTGATCGGCGGCTTCACCCTGCCCGGCGACGGCGGTGCGGGCCTCGGTTCGGTGCTCCTGGGCTACTACCGCGATGGGGAGCTGATCCACTGCGGCCGGGCGGGTACCGGCTTCACGCAAGCTTCAGCCCGCGAGCTCCGCGCCAAACTCGAGCCGCTCCGGCAGCCTAAGCCGCCCTTCAGCGACACGCTCGACGCCCTTGCCCGCCGCGATGCCCTTTGGGTTCGGCCCGAGCTGGTGTGCGAGGTCCAGTTCGCCACCTGGACCGCCGACGGTGCGATCCGGCACGCGTCGTTCCAGGGCCTCCGCGCGGACAAAGCTCCGGCGGAGGTCGTCAAGGAAGACCCGGAGCTGCTTCCCTCCGACGCCGCTGAATCCGAGGTCGCACGGCCTGCTATGGCGGCCGAGAAGGCCGGGGTAGGGAAGCGAAGCTCGCGAACTGCCGCCCGGAGTGCCCCAGCGGAGCCCGTATCCGCGCAGGAAAACCGCAAGCCGGTATCGGCAAGGAAAACCTCCGCCCCGGTCGCTTCCAAGAGCGCGAAAGCTGAGGCGGCGGGGGCCGACGCTCCCCATTCAGCCCGCTCCACCCCGCGCCTTACGCATCCGGACAAGATCCTGGATCCCATTACCGGCGTCACCAAGCGACAACTCGCTGAGTATTTCGAAGCGGTCGCTCCCGCGATACTCCCCCACCTCGCCGGGCGCCCCGTTTCCATCGTTCGCTGCCCGGGCGGTGCCACGGGCAAGTGCTTTTTTCAGAAGCACGTCAAGGTCGGCCTGCCCGCTTCAGTCGGCACCATCCCCGTCCCCGTCCGTGACAACCCGGCTCACGCGGAACCTTATATCGCTGTCGCCTCCGCCGAGGCTCTTCTCGGCCTAGCTCAACTTGGTGTGATCGAGCTCCACCCCTGGGGCTCGCAGGCCGCCGCGCTCGAGCAGCCCGACCGCATCATCCTCGACCTGGACCCCGATGAGTCGCTCCCCTGGAGTACGGTCGTCGACAGCGCTCTCGCCATCCGCGCCTTTTTGCGCGAGCTGCACCTGGAAACCTGGGTCAAGACCACCGGCGGTAAGGGCCTCCATATCGTCGCTCCTATCGAGCCCCGCGCCGAGTGGCCGGAGATTCGCCTCTTCGCCCGAGGCCTCGCCGCCGCCGTCGAAAGCACCGACCCCAAGCTCTACCTCATAAAGATGACCAAGGCCGCCCGTAAGGGCCGCATCTTCCTCGACTGGATGCGCAACGAACGCGGCGCCACCGCCGTTTGCGCCTTTTCTCCCCGCGCCCGCGCCGGCATGCGCTGCGCGGTGCCGCTCCGCTGGGATGAACTCGCGGGAGGTCCGTTCTCCTTCTCGGTCGCTAACTTCCAAGACTGGCACCACCGCACCGAACCGGCTAACGACCCCTGGGCCGACATGCAGCCCCAGCCACTGCGGCCTGAGGTGCTGAAAGCGGTACTTGAACAAAGCACCGCTTTGGAAAAGTAACCCAGCCGTTGAGGGCCCTTCAATATGCGCGCCGTAGTTTTACACGCTGTTGTCCTTGTAACATCGATACTCGGATGCGAAGCTATTCCACTGAAAGGCCTAGCACTTCGACCCACTTCAAAGCATCGAGCCCCGCGTCACGCAGCAGGTTCACCATCCGGCCATCGTTGCTGACAATCAGGAATCGGCTCGACAACTCGGCAAGAACACTGTCGGTCAGTCCGATGTACTTAAATTCGTTCCTGCGCGCTACCTGGTAACTCGATATCTCCTGTTCGCTGATCATCTCGAGAGTGCTGGCGAAGGATTGGAACACCTGTAATCTCCCTGCATCGTGCATGAAGCCCACAAGATTGCTGACTTCGGTTAGGATGTGGGCAGTCGTCACCAGACGTTGGAACAACGAGGTCAAATGTCTCAGGATAGCGATTTGCTGGGTTGTGAAGCTCGACAACTTGTTGTAGTTTCCCGTGCCGACAAGCAAAGGATTGACAGAGCCCACGAGATATAAGAGCAACAGGTTCGAATCAAGTAGCAAGCCTCGCGACCGGTATTTCTGCACTAAGAAATCTACGTAGCTCATCTACTTCCAAAACCTGAGCGCCATAACCTCTTTCGACTTGCTGTTTACAACTAATTCTTTGTATACCCTCGGCACTTCCTGGGCACCGAATGCAGAAAAAGGGGCACTCGTAGGATCGGGAAATGAGAGCACAACTGACCAATCGCCGGAACGGTCCTCAATCTGTTCGAGACGATTGTTCCGGGCCGTTGGCTCCTGTTCCGCGAGGAAAGTTGCGGCTATCTTTACCACTTCTTTGGCTTCTTCCATTTGCATTGTTTTGCCCCTTTAACGGCAGTGCTCCTTTCGATTTTAAGTGAATACTCTTGCCGAGCCAATCGACAAGTAGCCCTTCGAGTAATTTGTTTCTTGCATGCGATCCTCACCACCTTTCAAGCGCTGCCTGCGCCGCGTGCCACCCGCACATCCCATGCACCCCTGCCCCCGGCGGCGTCGACGACGAGCACAGGTATAGGTGCGGGTCCGGCGTCCGATATGTATGCACCGTAGGCCGGAACAGCACCTGCAAGGGGTCCATCGCCCCGCCCGAGATATCCCCGCCGAGGAGGTTAGCATCCCCCGCCTCCAGCGCCTCGGGCCCGGAGATCGTTCGCGCCAGCACGCACTCCCGGAACCCCGGCGCGAACCGCTCGATCTGCGCCTCGATCTGCTCGGTCGCGTCCACCGCTGACCCAAATGGCACATGGCAGTACGCCCAGGCGATGTGCTTGCCCGCGGGCGCGCGCGTTGGGTCGGCGAGGGTCGGCTGCGCCAGCAGCACAAACGGCCGCCGGGGCACCCGCCCCCGCAGCATCGTGCGCTCGCTTCGCGTGATCTCCCCCAAGGTCCCACCCAGGTGCACTGTGCTCGCCCGACGGCAGTCCGTCGCGCGCCAGGGAATCGGTTCCCGCAGCGCGTAGTCGATTTTGAACGCCGCCGGCCCTGGGCGGAACCGCCGCAGCTTGCGCGCGTACATCGGCGAAAACCGCCGCCCCGCCAGCGCCGCCATCTGCCCCGGCCGCACATCGCACAACACGATCGAGTCCTCCCCAAACTCGTCCACCGACGTTACGGGGGCAGAAACCCGCACCGCACCGCCTGCCTGAACCAGCACCCCGGCCAGCGCTTTTGTGATGCTCCCGGAGCCCCCTTTCGGAATCGGCCAGCCCACTGCATGCGCCGCCGCTCCCAGCACCAACGCGACCGCCGACGACCCTATCGCATCCAGCGACAAAAATGAATGCCCGGCGAGGCCGCCGAACAGCGCCCGCGCCCGCTCCGTCCGGAACACCAAGCCGGCGAGCAAACGCGCCGGCTGCGCCGCAAACAGCCCCAACCGCGCCACCAACCAGGGGTGCCGGGGCACATGCAAGGGAGGCTGCAGCAGCTCCGGCGCAAGCTGGTCCCAGTGGTCCACCACGGGCCCCACCATCGCCCGCCATCGCGCGCCGTCGGGCTTGCCGAGCGCGGCCACCGTGTCGTCGAGATCCCGTTCCAGAGTCACCGCCGTGCCATCGTCCAAAGGGTGCGCCAGCGGCGCGGGGTGATGCACCCACCGCAAGCCATGCTCGTGAAGCGGCAGCGTCCGGAAGAACGGCGACCCCGCCCCCAGCGGGTGCACCGCCGAGCCGAAATCATGCACAAAACCGGGCAGCGTCAAAGGCAGGCTCCGGCAAGCGCCGCCAAGCTCGGCTTGCGCTTCCCAAACTTCCGTCGCAAACCCGGCTTGAGCCATGGCGACCGCCGCCGCCAAGCCATTGGGGCCGGAGCCAACCACTTCAACCCGGTGTGGTGCCTTTGGAGAATGCCGCATCGATCCCTTTCCGGCGTTCGCCCTCGTCTGCGAAGCCCGTTTAGTCTTTGATTCCCGTTTGCTTACCTTGGTGTCACGGCAAGCGGCGTCGCCACGTCTACGTCGGTCGCAAGCAGCCTATGCTTGTTCCACATCGCAGCGCAATGCACACCGGCCTCCCATTCCGCGACACCGTCACGGTCGTCATCCCGACCCGCAACCGCCCGTATCTCCTGCGTGCGGCAGTCGAGAGCGCTTTGGCGCAAACCCATGCCCCCCACGAAGTCATTGTGGTGGTCGATGGCCCGGAGGAGACCGGCAGCACACACGAGGCGCTTTCTCTTGTTCGGGATCTCCGGGTGCGTGTTCTCGACCTCCCTGCTTCAGTAGGGGGAGGGGAAGCCCGCAATACAGGCGTTCGCGCGGGAACCTGCGCGTGGATCGCATTCCTCGATGATGACGACCTTTGGCTGCCCGGCAAGCTCGAAGCGCAGCTCGCCTTTGCCCGTGCTTTTGCCGTTCAAGTGCCCGATCGAACAGCCGATCTCGTCCTGAGCTGCCCCGTGCTCGCGCGCAGCCCCGCATGGCAAGAGGTTTGGCCGCGCGAGCCATACGATCCCGGCCGGAACGTGGGCGAATACCTTTTTTGCCGACGGGGTTGGCGCTACGGCTCGGCCCTGCTGCAAACTTCCACCCTCATGGCACCCCGGGAGCTCCTGCTCCGGATTCCGTTCACGCCTGGCCTCCGCAAGCACCAGGACTGGGATTGGCTGCTGCGCGCTGCTGCCGATCCCGCGGTGTTCATCCGCCAGGTTGGCACTGAGCCCTTGGCTGTCTTCCATGTGGAAGGTGACCGCGCAAGTGTTGGGCGTGCCAAGGACTGGCGCTTTTCTCTCGGCTGGGCGCGGGAACGGCAGCTCTTCTTAACACCACGAGCCTTTTCCGGTTTTCTCGCGACCGAGTGCGCCGCGCAAGCCTCCGGCCAGCCTTGGCCCGAACGCATGGCCCTGCTCCGGACGCTTCTTCGGGAAGGTCCGCCTCACCCGCGAAATTTGCTGCGTGGAGCGGCCTTTCTGCTCGTTACGCAAAAAGCGCGACGGCACCTGCGGAATTTCCTGCGCTCGGGCAGAAAGAGGCTCTTGCTTGAACTACGCGGTTAGGGCTTTTTTCTAGGAGGTGTACAGGACTTAACTGCCGCTCCAGATTGCGTGGATCAGGAAGACAGGCCTCCCTGCGTTGTGGACGCGATTTCGGCCTGCGGTTTACCCACGGTTGCGCCGGGCAGGTTCGCTTCCGCAAGGAAATCTGCCCCACTCCCGTTGCGCAGAGTCCCCGCGGGCTTGGAGCGCAGCAATTCTTCGGTCGCGCGCTGCTTGCGCAGCCGTCCCCACTCCTTCGCCGTGATCGCGGCAAATTGCAAGTTGCCGAAGAGATAGCGCTTCCAAAGCCGCCGCGGCTCCATGACGAGCCGGTATAGCCACTCTGCCCCTATGTTGTGCGTCCACGCGGGCGCGCGTTTTCGCAGCCCGGCCAGCGTGTCAAGAGCCGCACCAACCGACATGGCCGCGCCGACCGGCAGCGTCGGGCACTCGTCGAGCATCCAGATTTCCTGCTTGGGAGCCCCCAAGGCGACGCAAAGCAGATCGGGGCGCGCAGCGATGATGCGTGCCCGTACCGTTTCGCTTTTCAGCTCGTCGCGTTCAAAGCCGGGAGGGGGACAGTCCGCTCCC
The DNA here is from genome assembly GCA_965218545.1 of Acidobacteriaceae bacterium. Classification (GTDB taxonomy): domain Bacteria; phylum Acidobacteriota; class Terriglobia; order Terriglobales; family Acidobacteriaceae; genus EB88. Next base: position 563,498 of record CBDCLB010000006.1, read on the forward strand.
GCGATCTTGAGACCGGGGTAACGCTTTACCAACGTTTGCGCCGCGCTGGAAGCGGCCCCCGGCAGTCCGCCCAGCAGGTATACGGACAAGCCTTCCTCGGCGCACAAAGCGCACATTCGCTCCATGAACTCCCCACCTGGAACCCGCTCGGGGAGCCGCGCCCCCAGCAGCCGAGAACCCCAAACCACAGACATTCCATCCGCAAGGCAAAGATCGGCGTTTCGGAGAGCCTTGGCGAAGCTCGCGTTCTTGCCGGCGAGCGCGACCAACGATGCATTCGGCCCCATGATCTGTAAAGGCTCGCGCGAGTCGCGCCGATAGCGGGCTTGCAGTTCACCGAGCAGCCACGCGCACGCCGGCTCCATGCCGATCGCGTCGACCGGCGCAGCTCCGAAGTACACGCGCTTTCCCGGCAGCTTCGCCGCGCCTATTTCCGGACGATCCGTATCTACATTGAAGAATGTTGTGGCCACAGGGAATCTTTCCTTTGCTGAAATAACCGCGGTTCCACGCCATTGCTGATCTCCGCGGGCGGCAGAAATTCATCGCGCATGCGCCGGAGGACATAACCCGGCGATGCCGCAAAAGAGCTAAGCAGGGCGCGCAAGGCGCGCAAGCGCTCGCCCCGGCCGAGGTGCATGTTGAAGGCGCGCAATCTTTCTTTTGCGATAAGCGGCGTTTCAGCGAGCAATTGCAGCAGCTCGCCTTCCACATCGCTTAACTTTTCCGGGACACGGCTTTGCAATTGCGACAGCAGCAGATATTGAACATACAAGCCGTGAAGCGCTTGTTGCCGGAGGTTCCGTGAGGTGAGGCTTTCCGCGTTTTGACGGTAAAGCAGCAGGACCTCGGGGATGAACTCGATATCGTAAGCCAGCGCCATGCGCCACCAAAGGTCCGCATCCTCGCACTGGATGCCAGGCCGGTAGCCGCCGATCGCGAGCGTCTTTTCAACCTGGAGCGTCACGCTCGGATGGCAGATGGCCGGCAGGTAACCTGCCCGCGCCACGGACCGTATCTGGTCCGGTGTGCCACGCGTACAACGGTACAGGCCAACGCTTTTCTTGCGTGGGTGATATGCGGCATTGGAATAGAACATACCTGCGCTCGGACGTTCCCGTATTGCCTGCATGACCTTTGGAATCCGGTCCGGAGTTGAAATGTCATCCGCATCCTGACGCATCAGCCAAGGTGTGCGGCATTCGCGCAGCATTCGATTCAAGGTAAAGGTGAGGCCGAGGTGCTGCTGCTCGACGACGCGCAGGCGGACGTCTCGAATCGACCGCAGGTATTCGAGGCTCCCATCGGACGAGCCGTCCACGATGGCGAGAACCTCGATGTCCTGTTCCGGGCATGCAAGCACGCTTTCCAACGCTTCGGGCAGGTAAGGCATCGCGTTGTGTACGGGCAGCCCAACAGTGAGCAGCTCGAAGCCGGATATTTCTTGAGCCATTCCATTTCCTCCCGACCGGTGCTGCCGCGTAATTCCCCGCGAGATGCCGATAGGTCTCTCCTTTGTCTAAATCCTTTCGCGTTGTTTGTGTAAGACCTCCCCGGTAATTCGACAAACTTACGTAATGTCGCATTCCCATTCTTTGCGTGTTAGTTTCTAGCGCAAGATCACCATTGAGGATAGGAAGGACCCCGCGCCCTTTTGGCGGCGCAGTCCTTGTGTGCGCCGATGAGCCCACCCGATGAGCCGCGCGTCAACGCCGGCGTTCCACTGACATTCGCCGCCGTGCTTGCGGTCTTGCACAGACGGCGCGCATGGCTGCTGTCGCTAGTCACTCTTGCGATAGCGGCCGCTACGCTGTTCTGCGCCGTGACTCCCAGGCGCTATCGCGCTACCGCTGAAATTCAGGTGCTCAAGGAAGACGGCGGCGCTTTTGGTCTGGAAGACAACGTCACGGGCCAGGCCGGCGCGGGAACCGCAGCCGACTCCCTCGACTTCAACATGACCCTGCAGACCGAAGCCGGCATTCTGCGTTCGCCGGCGCTGGCGCTCGCCGTCATTCAAGCAGCTCACCTGGAAGGCACGCCGGACTATTTCGGACGCGCGAGCTCGCGCCCCTCTTGGCGGCAACGGACCCCGCGCCTATCCTGGCGCAAGCCGCTGGAACCGCTCGATGTCCCGCTCGCGCATGCGCCTAACCGCCGCTTCGCCGCAGAGCAGATTTTTAAAAGTCACTTAAAGGTGCAGCCGCTCGCGGGCACACGCCTGATCGATGTTTCCTACACCGATCGGGATCCGGCACGCGCCGCACTTGTGGCGAACACGGCGACGCGGGTACTTGCCGACCTGAGTTTTCAGCAGCGCTTCACGGCCGCGTTGCAAGGGTCGTCCTGGCTTTCGGGCCAGCTTGAAGAGTTGCGAACCCGCGCGGAACAATCCCAGGCGCGCGCCGCCGCGCTTGAACGCGGCACCGGCGTTTTTGGAGCCGATGCCTCGCGCAATATCGTGCTGGAGCGGCTGGACAGCCTGAATCAAACCCTGACCGCGGCGGAAAGCAACCGCATTCTGAAAGAAAGCATCGACAGGGTCGCGGCGAGCGGCAACCCGGAACTGATCTCAAGCCTGAGCGGCAATTCAAGCACGGGCTCGGTCGCGTCCATCAACAACTCGCTTTCGCTCATACAGGGGCTGCGACAGCAGGAGGCGCAAGCGCGCGCGACGCTGGCAGAAAGCAGGGTTCGCTACGGGCCCGCGTATCCACAGATCGCGGAGCTCCAAGCCAAGCTGACCGGCATTCAAAACTCCATCGCGTCTGAAAGCGCGCGGCTTGGGCAAAGGGCGCATACCGACCGGCTGATTGCGGATCGCGAGGAAGCGGCAGCACGCGCGGCTTTTGCGAAGCAAAAAGAGCTTGCGACCAAGCAGAACAGCTCCATCATCGCCTACCAGCTTGCCAGGGAAGAGGCCGCCAGCAGCCGCGACCTGTATGAGAACCTGCTGGCCAAACTGAAGCAGGCAAGCCTTCTCCAGGGCTTGCGCGCAAACAACATATCCGTGGTGAGTGCAGCGCAGGTTCCCCCATCCGGTCGGCCTTCCAGCCCGAACCTGCCGCTCTACTTTGGCGCGGCGATCGCCGCTGGGCTTTTCGCCGGGCTCTGCGCAGCCGCTTTCGCGGAGTTTCGAGACACCTCCGTCCACTCTCTTGCACAGTTGGAGGCCGCGCTTGGAGCGCCTCTCCTTGCGGTAGTCCCCAGGGTGGAGCGCCCAAAAACGACGCCGGCAAGGTCAAAGCTGCGACGGCTCCGGCCGGCCAGTGTAGATGCTTTCGGGCAACCCGCGGCGCAGCCACCGTTGCCGATCTCTGTTCTGGAACAGCGGTTTACCCCCTTTGGAGAAGCGCTGCGGTTCCTGCGTTCCTCCTTGCAAGGTGCCGCCGGCAGCGGTTTACCCAGAGTGATCCTCTTTACTAGTTGCCTGCCGTCGGAAGGCAAAACAACAGTTGCCGTGAACTTTGCGACGCTGCTCGCACAAAGCGGTGCGCGCGTTCTCTTGGTCGATGCTGACCTCCGCCGGCCCGCGCTTCATCGATACGCCAACAGGGAACAGGTGCAAGGCTTTGCGAACGCTCTTTCCGGCCCGGCCGGCGGCGCATGGCAGCAGCCAGTCCCTTCACTTCCCAACCTGCATATGCTGTGCGGCAGCGAAGTTCCGCCGTGGCCATCGGAGCTGCTCGATTCGCCACGCCTTGCGGAACTGCTCGGCTGCTGGAAAGCCGAGCACGACGTGATCGTGGTGGATGCGCCTCCAGTGTTGCCCGGCGCGGATGCACTCTTGCTGGCCCGGCACAGCGACGTCACTCTGCTGGTTGCGCGGCACCGGAAGACGCCGCAGCAAGCACTCCTGCGCGGCCTCCAAAGCTTGCGCGGAGGGCCTTCGCCGCGCGCGCCGATTGCCGTGGTGCTCAACGACGTCGCGCCGGGCTCTCACGAGTTCCAGGAATACTTTGGCTATCGAGGAGGGGTGCATGCGCAAGGGAACGCTTAGCATCGTGCTGGCGCTCGTCGCCATACTGCCACAGGTTGCATTGCCTGCCTCGGAAAGCCTGCTGATCGGGCCCGGCGATCTGCTTTCGATCCACGTCTTCAGGGAAAGTGATCTGGACAGCAAACTCCGGGTCAAGGACGCCGGCACGGTTACCTTGCCGCTTATCGGCCCGGTGCAGGTGGCGGGTTTGTCGGCACCCGACGCAGCCGCTTTGATCGCTGAACACTACCGGGACGGCCATTTTCTAAACCATCCGCAAGTGTCCGTGTTTGTAGAGGCATCTGCGACACAGGAAGTTTCCGTCCTCGGCGAGGTGGCCCGCCCTGGTGCCGTGCCGCTGACCAGTGCGCGCAGCCTGCTCGATGTGTTGGCTGAAGCCGGCGGCCTCACAAAGAGCGCCGACCGGCATGTCACGATTCATCATCGTGGGGCGGCAACCGCGACGGTACTGGTGCCCAACAACGCTTCAGCGCAGGCCGGATTAGACGACGTGCTCGTCGCCCCTGGAGATACGGTCCTGGTGCCGCGCGCGGGGATCATTTATGTGCTCGGAGACGTCGGGCGCCCAGGTGGTTTTCTCATGCAGGACGATTCGAAGCTTTCACTGTTGCAAGCGCTCGCGCTCGCCGGCGGCCCCACGAAAACCGCGGCCGAAAGCAGTGCAAGGCTGCTCCGCACGGACAACGGCAAAATGTCTGAAACGCCGCTTCACCTCAAGGCCGTCCAGCGGGGGCAAAGCCCGGACGTCGCTTTGCAAAACGACGACATTGTTTTTGTTCCGTTCTCGCTTGGAAAGAATCTCGCGCTTGGCGCTTCCTCCATCGCGGCGTCTGCTTCCTCGGCGATTATCTACGCGGCCTATTAACTATGAATCTGCTCGCACGCCTTCGCATTTCAGAGCTGGCCGTCGTGCTCGCGCTTATGTTTTTCGGGATGTCCGGGTCGATTCCAGGCATTGCTCCGAACCAAGCGAACGAGATGACGGGCGCACCCGCAACGGGCTTGCAAACCATCGCGGGCATCGGGTCGCAACTGCTGGTGAACGGCGCGATTCTTTTGCTGCTTGCCTTCAACTTTCCGCAATTCAGAAAGGCCCTGCCGGGCCTGCGATGGCCCTTTCTGCTTGCCGTCTGGACGCTTTTGTCAGTGCTTTGGTCGCAGGATCCGGTTTTGACCGCGCGCCGGTCCGTTCCGTTCGCGCTGGCAACGGCCTTTGGGGTGCTGCTCGCAGTCGTGTACTCCCAGCGGCGTTTTCTCCTTCTGCTCCAAGGGAGCTTCGCCGCCCTGGCTTGCTGGTCGGCGGTGCTCGCCCTCGTCTTTCCGTCGATTGGACTTGATGCCTCCACAGGTCACGGCGGAGATTGGCAGGGCGTGTTCACGCAGAAAAACGCGTGCGGTCGGGCCATGGTATTTGCGATCGCCAGTGTGCTTGTTTCGGGGCGGCTTTCGCCCGCTCGCGCCGGTTTGCTGCTCCTGTTCACGTGCGAGCTTGTCCTGAGCGGTTCGCGAGGCGCGTGGGCCCTTGCCCTCGCGGTCGTTTTTGCGCTTGGGATTTTCCAAATCAGCTGCCGCTTTGACCGCCGGAACCGGACTGCGCTGTTCGCGACCGCGGGTGGTCTTTTCGTGTGCGCTGCGCTTCTTTGCGCGACCTACTTCCCCCTGGTCGCACCCCTTCTGGGGCGCGACGCTACACTCACGGGGCGCACGGCCATTTGGCATGAGGTGTGGCTGTCCATCCTGCACCGGCCTGTACTTGGCTACGGCTTTTCCGCGTTCTGGCGCGGCGCGCAGGGCGCGTCCTGGGATGTGATCGTCGCACTGCGGTTTGTGCTCTTTCACGCCCATAACGGTTTCCTTGAGATTTGGCTCGAGCTTGGGGCTGCGGGGCTGTGCCTCTTCGCCGCAAGCTTTGGACGTGCCGCTTTTCTGCTGTGGCCCGAGCTTCGGGCCGGCCGCTTTGAGGAGGCAGCCTGGCCTTTTTCGGTACTCCTGCTGATCGCTTTCTACGACTTCGACGAAAACACACTGCTGTCCTACAACGGGCTTTTCTGGATTCTGTACACCGTCGCGGTGGCGCGCATCGAGCTGCTCGCGTCTGATCGCCGTCGTCTCCGCCGTCTACTGCCGCTGTCGGCTGCGGAGCCTTCCCGTCCATCCCCGTGGCTTGCGCCCCACTTGATTGCGACTCCAATCCTGCCATCCCTACGGGTGGGAGAGCCTGTTGCCAAGGGCGGGAGTTCAAGCCCATGGCTATAAGCGCCCCTGCCCTCGCGAGCGCGCCGGCGTCCGCCCGCACCGCGCGTTTTTACCGCCCGGAGCTGGACCTGCTTCGCCTGCTTGCATTTTCTATGGTCTGGCTAGCCCATGCGCTGTTGTCCTTCAGCGGGGTGCTCCCGCAGCGCTGGCTTTCTCTTTTTGAAGGTGCGGGCAGCTGCGGCGTTCCTGTCTTTTTCTTTTTGTCCGCTTATCTCATCACAGAGCTGCTCCGGCGCGAGCAGTTCCTGACCGGCACCATCCATCTCCGCTCGTTTTACCTGCGCCGTATCCTGCGCATTTGGCCGCTTTACTTTGGAGTGCTTGCCGCATACGGTTTGCTCGGCCTGCGCTTTCACGGATTCCGCATAGAACCGGGACGGCTCGCGGCATCTGTTTTTCTCGCCGGCAATTGGTACATCGCGCTGCATCCGGGGATTACCACACCCTTGCGCGCGCTTTGGAGCATTTCCGTTGAAGAGCAGTGGTACGTGCTTTGGCCTCTTTTGCGGCGCGGGTTTTCCACGCGCGCCCTTCTGGTTTTTTGCGGGGGCACGATTGGCTTTTCCTACGTGCTGCTTTGCATCCTGAGCCGCTTTGCTTCGCCCTCGACGCTTCACGTAACGGCTTGGGTAAACAGCGGGGTGCAGTTCCAGTACCTCGCGCTTGGAGCGGCAGCAGCGCTGCTGCTGCGGGGACGCATTCCCCCGCAACCCTCGTGCATGCGCCTGCTGTTGCTGGGTGCCTCCGCAGCCTTTCTCCTGCTTGCCTCGGACGCGTGCCGGTTCAAGAGTGCGGAAAGCTGGCACTCCGCAACGTCTCTTTGCGCGGGCTATTTTTTGGTCGGCCTCGGTACCGCGGCCTTGTTCTTCGCCTTTCTGGGTATCGCGCCGGAGCGCTGCCCGCGGCCGCTTGTGCGGCTCGGCCAGCTTTCCTTTGGACTTTACGTGTTTCATGAGACCGGATTTTTCTTCGCCAACGAGCTCACCCGGTTCGCGAACATGAGCCCAACGCTCTTAACACTTGTGCTTGAAAAAGGCTTAGCGCTCGGCCTGACCGTTGGGCTTGCCTTTTTGAGCTATTACGCCTGGGAGCTGCCGTTTCTGCGGCTCAAGCAGCGTTGGACGTTTGTCCGCTCCAGGGAGGCACAATGAAGCCGGCAGCGGTGATCTATCGAAGCGATCTGCTGCCTCCCTCGGAGACGTTTATCGCAGCCCAGGCCGCCGCCCTCCGGCGGTATCAGCCGGTCTTCGCCGGTCTGCGCTCTTGCGTTCCCTCCTTGCCCCTGGGTGCCGATCGCGTGGTCCTGGCTGGGGAGCACACGGCGGCGCGCTTGCTTTACCAGCACCTCGGCCATTCACCCAGCTTTCTTTCGCGTGTTCGAGCCCGGCAGCCCTCGCTCGTGCACGCGCACTTCGCGCTGGATGGGGCGGAAGCCCTGCCCTTGGCCCGCGCGCTCCGGCTGCCGCTGATCGTTACGCTGCACGGCTATGACGTCATGTGTTCGGATCCGGTACATGGGGCGCACCGGAGGGGCCGGCTGTATCTCCGCCGCCGGGAACGGCTTTGGCGCGGCGCGGCGAGGTTTATTTGCGTGTCCGATGCGGTACGGGCGCGAGCCCAGGCGCTTGGCTTCCCGGCTGAAAAGCTTCGTGTCCTGCCGATTGGGATCGATACGGATTTGCTGGCGTTCCGCGCTCCGCTTTCATGCGAGCCGCGCATCCTGTTCGTGGGCCGACTAGTCCCCAAGAAGGGCTGCGATGTGCTCATCCGGGCCATGAAGCGTGTACAGGAGGCGCTTCCGGGAGCGCGGCTGACCATCGCCGGAGACGGGCCTGAGCGGCACGCTTTGGAGGCGCTCGCTGCCCAACACACCCACGGTACCGAGTTTGTGGGGATGCAGACGCCGGACCAGGCGCGCTCCCTCATGCGCTCGGCCCGCTGTCTGGCCGCGCCATCGCTTCAAGCGCCGGACGGTGACTCGGAAGGGCTGCCCACTGTGTTGTGCGAGGCGCTCGCGCTCGGGCTTCCCGTCGCCGGCACCTTCCATTCAGGGATTCCCGAGCTTGTCCGCCATGGGGAGCACGGGCTCCTTTCTCCCGAAGGCGACTCCGAAGTATTGGCGCGCCACCTTCTCCGGCTCTGCACTGACGATGCCGCCGCGCAAGGGCTGCGGGCCGCGGGCAGGAGGCGCGTCGAACGCTCCTTCAACCTCCAAAGACAAACAGCGCTGCTCGAAGAGATTTACGACGAAGCCGTGCGTGGCGGCGGAGAAGCCCAACACGGCCTCGTCCCCGCCCTTGCCGCATCCGCGGCGTCAAAGCTTGAAGATTCCCCTCCGCCGACCGATGCCGCCGGAAAGGTACGCGAGCCGGGCGGAAGCAAATCCGGCGCGGGGGCACTCCTCTCGGGGCAGGCAGGCCAGGGACGTCTGCGCCACCAGGCGGCGTGGCTGCTTTCCGGCAATGGATTGGCCATCCTGCTGCAGGCGCTCTATTTTCTCCTCATGGGCCGGATGCTTGGACCGGGTGAGTATGGTGCCTTTATCGGCGTGGTCGCGCTGGTCAACGTGCTTTCCCAGTTCTCCTCGCTGGGTATGGAGATGGTGCTGCTCCGCGCGGTGGCGCGCGAGCGCGCGGCGTTTGCTGAAACTTGGGCTCGCTCGCTCGTCGTTTCATCCGTTGGTTTTGTACTGCTGCTCCTGGCGGCTTCCGTGTACGGGCGCTTTTTCCTCCAACCCGCGCTGCGCGAACTGCTCCCCTACCTGGCACTCTCCGACGCTCTCTTCGGCAAGCTCACCCAGCTCGGCAGCCGCGCCTTTCAAGGCGCGGGACTGGCTCGGTGGAGCGCCAAACTCCTGACGCTAACCAGCGCCGCGCGCGCCGGAGCCGCAGCGATTTTGTTCACCTGGGCGGCGCAGCGGCACGCGCATGTCGCGGCAATAACCTGGGCCCGCGTGTACTGCCTGGCGTCCCTGTTGGTCGCCGCTGTCAGCTTTGCCGCAGTCACGCGGTTGCTCGGGCGGCCCCGCTGGAAGCCGATTGGGCGTGGCGATCTGCTTGAAGGCCTTTCGTTTTCATTTTCAAGCTCGGCCATTTCCATCTACAACGATATTGACAAAACCATGCTGGTTTCCGCCGGAATGCTGCACGCCGCCGGGGTTTACGGTGCCGCGTACCGCGTGATCGATGTGGTTTCCACTCCGATCTACAGCCTTTTCGCGGCCGCTTCGCCAAAGCTCTTTCGCGAAGGAGCCGAAGGCGGCCCGCCCGCCGCCCAGCGAGCCGCGCAACGGCTCCTCCGCTGGACCATCCCGTTTGGTCTCGCCAGCGCTCCCGCTCTTTTTCTCTGCGCCCCCGTTTTGCCCCGGCTCTTCGGCCATTCCTTCGCAGGCTCCACCGCGGCGTTGCGCTTTTTGTGCTTGATTCCGCTTTTGCGCGGTTTCCACTACGCCTGGGGAACCGCGATCACCACATCCGCCAGCCAGTGGCTCCGCACCGGAGCGCAGGCGGGGGCCGCCGCATTGAATGCACTGCTCAACCTTGCCCTGATCCCACGCTGGGGCTGGCAGGGAGCCGCCGCCGCCAGTCTGGCTACTGACGCCGCCCTCGCCCTTTCTACCGGCCTGATTTTGCGTCATCTCGCCGCCCATTCCGCCCCGGCGCCCCTACACGGGCTTGCGGCCGGTGGCGGCGCGCTCCAGTGCGCCGAGTGAGGCCGCCATGCTTTCGCAAAGCCGGCCGCCGCCTCACCGCGCCGACCTTTTCGCGGTAGGCATTTGGTTGCACCAGCCCGAATCGGAAGGGTGTGTCATTCGCCAGAGCCGTTTTTTTTGAATCTGACAGGTTCTAGAGCAAAGCCCACGCAACGACCGTTTCACCCGCGGTACCTCCAGCCGCCAGCTCCGCATCGAGCTCGGCTTCGATCTTTCCGTGCTCCAGGTGCATTTCGCCGGCCAAGACTTCCGCCTCGCTCGCGCCCGTGTAGCACAACTCGCACACACCCAGGCCGCCCTCGTTCCGCACTGGCGGGCCAAAAACGCGGCAGGTAAGCGGGCGCGTCGCGTACAGCTCGCAGCGGCCGGTAGCGGGGTCGAGCACGGGGCAGGGGGCGTCGGCTTCGAGGAGGTCCGCAAAAACTTCCCAGCGCTCGTCTTCCTCGTCAAGCAGGCCGGACGCGGCATCGCCGGGGTACTCCGGGGCGAGTGTATCCCGGATGGCGCGAGCCCGCGCGAGCAGCGCCGCGGCCCGCTCGGGGGCTTGCTCGCACAGCGTCTGGAAGCCCGCCCGCAAACGCTCCGCATCGAGCGCGGAAATGCGAAATACCCCGTGGCAGCAAGGGGTACAGCCAGGGCGGCAGGCAAGGAAAGCGCCGCCGCGCGCTGTTGCGTCGGCAAGTGCCCGGTCTACGATTTGCACGAGTTCGCGGTCACGCGCGGGCAGCATCGTTCTATTTTCCGCCAAGCCGGCAGCTTCCCTGAAGGTGTTGAGGCGCGGGCGGATGTGCGCGTGGCTTTTCCGCCGGGAAAAGCCACATGGACCTCATCTCCGCTCTGCGCAGCAGGGAGGGAAACTGCTTTAGCATGGGGCAAACGTTCCGAACGGGAGGCAGTGTGCAGGGGACGAAAAAGAAGGTGGCGATCCTGGGCTTCGGCACCGTGGGCTCGTCGGTGGCGCGCATTCTGCTTGAAGGGCCCGCGGCGAGCGAGTTGGAGCTCGTTTGCGTATACAACCGCAATATCGCCCGTAAGCGCGCGGCGTGGGTGCGCGACACGGTCCGCTGGACCGAGAACGTGGATGAGGCGCTCGGTTCCGATGCCGAGACTGTGGTCGAGCTCGCGGGCGGTCTTGACCCGGCAGGCAGCTGGGTGCGACGCGCGCTCACGCTGGGCAAAAACGTGGTGACGGCGAACAAAAAGCTGATCGCCGCGCATGGGGTCGAGCTCCACGCGCTCGCCAAGGAGCATGGCGCGCACCTGTTCTACGGCGCGGCGGTCGCGGGCGGCGTTCCGGTGATTCCGGGCCTGCAGCAGGGCCTCGCGGGGGAGCGCGTCGAGCGCATTCTCGGGATTCTGAACGGCACCTGCAACTACATTTTGAGCGGCATGGAGCGGGGCCGTGAGTACGCCGCGATGCTGGCCGAAGCACAAGCTCGCGGCTACGCTGAAGCCGACCCGACCGAGGATGTAGGCGGGTTCGACGCGAGGGCCAAGCTGGTGATCCTGTCGCGCCTGGCGCTGCGGGCCGACATGCCGGTGGACGCGGTGCGGTGCCGGGCGATCACGCGGCTTACGGCGGTGGACTTCGACTACGCCCGGCTGTTGGGCTGCACGATCCGGCAGATTTCCCGCGCCGAGCGCGCGGCGGACGGCACGGTGGTCGCGCTGGTGGGGCCCATGCTGGTACCGGAGCGCTCGCCGCTGGCCTGGTCGCGGGGGACGGAAAACATGGTGCTGGTGGGCGGGGCGTTTGGCGGCGATGTGGTGTTTTCGGGCCACGGCGCGGGCGGCCACCCCACCGCGGTCGCCGTGGTGAGCGATCTGCTGGCCATCGCGCACGGTTCGGGAGCGGTGGATTTGCCCAGCCACAAAGCTTCCGTGACGGGCGACCTCCATGGCCGGCACGCTGTGCGCTTCCTGGTTAAGGATCGGCCGGGCATCGTTGCCGGAATCGCGTCGGCGCTGGCGCGGGAAGGAATCAACATCGACGCCCTGCTGCAAAAGCCCGGTTATGGGAAGGGGAGCCTGCCGTTTGTAGTCACGGTCGAGCCCTGCCCGGGATCCGCCCTGCGCCGTGCGCTCGCCGAGGTGGAACAGATGGACTGCCTGCTGGAGCCGCCGCTTGAGATGGAGATTCTGGAGGAAAACTGAACCTCCATCGGAGAAAAACAGGCTTCCCCCGGCAAGAAGCTCCGCCCGGAAGCAGCGCATCCAAGCGGTCCATGCCCACAGCCACACCCCCGCGCAGCCCCGAGCCGGCCGCGTTGCCTGACCCCATCACAGACCCGGTCGAGTCGGCCAAAGCCGCCGGGTTGCGCTATGTCACCGATAGCAAACCGGGGATCCGTCGCGAAAAACATGGCGATGCGTTTGGCTACCTCGACCCGAAAGGCGGGTCGGTCGAGGACGAAAAAACGCTGGGTCGGATCAAGTCGCTCGTGATTCCGCCGGCATGGACGGACGTGTGGATTTGCCCGCAGCCCAACGGCCATCTCCAAGCCACCGGACGCGACGCCAAGGGCCGCAAGCAAAGCCGGTACCACCCCAAATGGCGCGAAAGCCGCGACGAAACCAAGTACGAGCGCATGATGCACTTCGCGCAGGCACTGCCCCGCATTCGGCAGCATGTGGATGAGGACCTGAAGCTCCATGGGCTGCCTCGGCGCAAGGTGCTCGCGACGATCGTGAGCCTGATGGAGCAGACCCACATCCGGGTCGGTAACCAGGAGTATGCGCGCGAAAATAAGTCCTACGGGCTGACGACGATGCGGAACAAGCACGTGGAAGTGCATGGTTCCGACGTTACGTTTTCCTTCCAGGGCAAGAGTCGGGTGCATCACACGGTCAACCTCCACGACCGGCGGCTCGCGGGTATTATCAAGCGCTGCGCCGATATTCCGGGGTATGAGCTGTTCCAGTATCTGGATAAGGAAGGCGAGCGGCATTCGATCGACTCGGCGGACGTAAACGAGTATCTGCACGAGATCTCGGGCGAGCATTTTACGGCCAAGGACTTCCGCACCTGGGCCGGCTCCGTGCTGGCTTGCGCGATGCTGAATGAGCTTGAGCCGTACAGCTCGGAAACGCAGGCCAAGAAAAACGTCGTGCAGGCGATCAAGGCGGTCGCCTCCCAGCTCGGCAATACCCCTTCGGTCTGCCGCAAGTGCTATGTCCACCCAGTTGTGCTGGAGGCTTACATGGGAGGAAAGGCAGTGGAGGAGGCTGGGCGCGAGGTCAAAAAACAGGTAGAGCACGAGCTTGACGAGGGCCACCCGGGCGAAGCCCTGCGGCATGAAGAGCAGGCCCTTGTGGACCTGCTCAACCGGCAGCTGTTGGAAGCTACGGGCTGAGATTAAAGCAACGGGTGGAAAAGGGATAGTATGCTAGCCAACAGCCATGGAACGCATGCCCCGCACCAACCCTTCCGCCCTCCTGCCGCTTGCCCACCCTGAAGATCCTCAACAGCTGCCGGAGTGCACCATTCTGGTAAACGGCGGCACTACGCGGGCCCTGGTGGGCGAACGGCTGATCGACGCGCTGAAGCGCACGCTTGACGGCACGAAGAGCGAGGTGCCGCATGTGTGCTATCTGCCCCAGCTAGGGCCAATCCAGACCTGCGACACCTGCATGGTGGAGGTGAACGGGAAGCTGCTGCGAGCCTGCGCGACTACCGTGGAGCCGGACCAGCGCGTGCTGACCGAGAGCGAGCGGGCGCGCAGAGCGCAAAGGGAAGCGTTCGACGTCATCCTGGGTAACCATCTGCTGTACTGCACGGTGTGCGACAACAACAACCAAAACTGCACGGTACACAACACCACGGCGCTCCTAAACGTTGAACACCAGGTCAGGCCTTACCTCCCTAAGCCGTACGCGAAGGATGAGACCAATCCGTTTTACCGCTATGACCCCGACCAGTGCATCCTGTGCGGGCGCTGCGTGGAGGCCTGCCAAAACTACCAGGTGAACGAGACCTTGTCGATCAACTGGGAAGATCCGCACCCGCGCGTGCAGTGGGATGGGGGCCACGAGATTGCGGGGTCGAGCTGCGTGAGTTGCGGCCACTGCATTACCGTGTGCCCGTGCAACGCGCTGATGGAAAAGTCGATGATCGGCGAAGCCGGGTATATGACGAACTGGCCCGCCAAGCCGCTTGAGGAGATGATCGACCTGGTGAAAGCGATTGAGCCGGAGATCGGCTATGGGCCGATCCTCAAGATTTCCGAAACTGAAGCCGCGATGCGCACGGTGCGGAACAAGGTCACCAAGACCGTGTGCACCTACTGCGGCGTGGGCTGCTCGTTCGACATCTGGACGCGGCCCGAGGACCGGCACATCCTGAAAGTAGAACCGAGCCGGGGCGCGGCCAACGACATCTCGACCTGCGTCAAGGGCAAGTTCGGGTGGGACTACGTGAACTCGCCCGACCGTTTGACCAAGCCGCTGATCCGCAACGAGGACGGCAAAACTTTCCGCACCGCGACCTGGGACGAAGCGCTGGATCTGGTAGCGCGGAAAATGTCCGAGATCAAGCAGGAGCACGGGCCGGACGCGCTCGGGTTTATCGCGTCCTCCAAGACCACCAACGAAGACAATTACCTTATGCAGAAGCTGGCCCGCGCGGTCGTCGGGACCAACAACGTGGACAACTGCTCGCGCTATTGTCAGTCGCCGGCAACGCAGGGGCTGTTCCGCACGGTGGGCTACGGCGGGGACTCGGGCTCGATCTCCGACATCGCGATGGCGTCCTGCGTGATGACGATCGGCAGCAACACAACGGAAAGCCACCCGGTGCTGGCGACGCGCGTAAAGCAGGCGCACAAGCTGCGCGGGCAAAAACTGATCGTCGCGGATATTCGCGAGCACGAGATGGCGCGCCGCGCCGATATCTTCTTGCGTCCCGCGCCGGGCACTGACATTGTATGGCTCACGGCGATGACCAAATACATTCTGGAAAGCGGGCTGGGCAATGAAGAATTCCTGAGCAAGTGGGTGCGTGGGCGCGACAAGTACATGGAGGCGATCGGCTGGGCGACGATGGAGTTCGCCGAGCAAACCTGCAAGGTGCCCGCGGACGAGCTGCGGCGCATCGCGGAGATCATTGCGGCCGAGGAGCGGGTGTGCATCCTGTGGGCGATGGGCGTGACCCAGCATGTGATGGGGTCGGACACCTCGACCGCGATCTCGAACCTCCTGCTCGCCACCGGCAACTACATGCGGCCGGGAACGGGCGCATACCCCCTGCGCGGGCACAACAACGTGCAGGGCGCAAGCGACTTCGGCTGCATGCCCAACAGCTTTGCCGGGTATGAGCATACGGATGATGAGGAGGCCCACGCGCGCTACGAGCAGGGCTGGGGGGCAACACTCCAGAAGGAGAAAGGGCTCGACAACCACCAGATGATTGACGCGATCTATGAAGGGAAGCTTCGCGCGATCTACCTGTTCGGCGAGGATATGTACTCGGCGGACTCGCACGCGGGCCACGTGGCGGGCGGGTTTGAAAAGCTGGACTTCTTTGTGGTGCAGGACATCTTTTTCTCGGAAACCTGCCGCTTTGCCGATGTGATTTTGCCGGCGAGCCCGTCGCTTGAAAAGGATGGGACCTTCGTCAACACGGAGCGGCGGATTCAGCGGCTGTACCAGGTGTTTGAACCGCTGGGCGAGTCAAAGCCGGATTGGCGGATCGTTCAGGAGATCGCGAACCGCCTGGGCGCGGACTGGCACTACGAGCACCCGTCGGAGATCATGCACGAGGCGGCCTCGCTCGCGCCGATGTTCGCCGGGGTCACCTATGATCGGCTGGAGGGCTACAAGACCCTGCAGTGGCCTGTCGCGATCGACGGCACGGATCAGCCGCTGCTCTACACGACCGGATTCCCGCTCGAAGACAATAAGGCGCTGCTGTTTCCCTTGGACTACATGGCCCCGGCCGAGGTGGAAGATGCCGAGTATCCGCTGCATGCGAACAACGGGCGCATCCTGGAGCACTTCCACGAAGGCAACATGACCAACCGGGTTCCCGGGATTGCCCAGGAAACACCGGAGCGCTGGGTGGAGGTTTCGCCCGAGTACGCCGAGGAGCACAATATCGTGAGCGGGCAGTGGGTGGACATCACGTCGCGGCGCGCTACGCTGCGGCTGCCGGTGCTGGTAACCGACCGGGTAAAAGGCAATCAGCTGTTTGTGCCCCTCAACACGCGCGAAGGTACCCAGCCCGTGAACCTGTTGACCTCAAGCCATATCGACCATGTGACGCACACCCCGGCGTACAAGGAGCTCGCGGTGAGCATGAAGGTGCTGCCGTGGCGTGGCGACAGTCCGCTGAAACCTTTGAACTTCCGCAACGGGCACCCCACGCCGCAAAACGGCGTAGAGGTGGAACGCAAGTGGAAGCGGCTCGACTATCGGCAGCCTGGGCTTTCGCCGGAGCTGGTGCAGATCGATCTGCTCACGAACGGCCACACGACCAAAAAGGTGAGCTATGGCAAAGGCAATTGAGATCCGCCCCCGGCCCGTGCCGGCGTCCGAGGAAACCGCGCGCAAGCTCGAAGCCGCGCCCGTGCAGCATGCGGAAGCGCTGCTGAACGCCTACCGAACGCTGCAAACCCTCCACGATACCAAGACGCTCGACGTGGTGCGCGGGCTGCTGGGGGCGGGCGACGAGGTCATCACGCAGCTGGTGGAGACGGCGACCTCGCCGCAGTCCACGCGGGCGATCCGGAACCTCCTGGTCCTGACAGATCTCCTCGGCAATCTTAATCCGGACGTGATGCACCGGGTGGGGGACAACCTACACACTACTGTCAAAGCGCAGTACACTACCGCGCCACCCTCACTCCTGACGATCGGGTGGCGATTCGCGACCTCCAAGAACGTGCGGCGCGCGCTCGCTACCGGCGTCGCGGTGCTGGAAGCGGTCGGCGCTGCGCTGGGGCCGGGGGAGGAGCCGAAAAGCTCCGGCAGCTAAGGTTGCGGACGGCTTGCTTCCCACGCTTTCGCGTATTTCCAGCTCACATAGCAGGAGTGGTACAGGTGCAGGAGCAGGCCTTCGCGGCCATCCAGAAACCCGCCGCGTCCAATGTAGTTGTAGGCGAAGGTGGCAATCGGGTTGACGACGGTGTTCCATAAAAAAGCCGGAAAAGAACGGCCCCCTTTGCCCCTTCCGAGTGCCAGGGGAATACTCGCGGAGCTATAGCGATTTATGTGCTCGAGATAAAGCGCGAGGGTGGGGTAGGCGCGGTGGAGGAGGTCGCCCTTGAGCGGCGCAGTAGGTCCATCCGCCATCATGGACTCATGTACAGCTCGATCCTGAAAAGCCGCGCGTCCGCTCCGGAACAGCCGGAGTTTGCGGTCGGGATAGTAGCCGCCGTGCCGCAAGGGCCGGCCCAGGAAGTAGTTGAGGCGGGCAAGGCTGTAGCCCGCGAGTTCCGGCCCGGCATTGCGGATCGCTTCCGGAATCGCGGCTGCGAGTTCCTCCGAGAGTTCCTCGTCGGCGTCGAGTGAGAGAATCCACTCGGAGGTGCAATGGGTGATCGCGAAGTTTTTTTGCGGCCCAAAACCCAACCAGCTTTGGTGAATGACGCGTGCGCCATAGCGTTCAGCGACTGCCACTGTATCATCTGTTGAACCCGAGTCGACCAGCACGATCTCGTCGGCGAGCGGACCGACTGTGGGCAGGGTGCGCAGCAGGTTAGCTTCCTCGTTCTTCGCGATGATCGCGACTGAAAGCGTGGGCCTGATCACGCAGGATACAGCGCCCTAGCTTTCCAGGAACTGCTGGATGAGTCGCGCCGTGAGCGGCTGCAAGGCTTCGCCGGTTCTGGGAAGGACAAACTGCACCGTTGTCTCGTTCCATTCGAGTTTAAACGATGTAGACAAGGCGGAAATCCAAATCTGCCGCACCGGGGTGTTCGGGGTAACGACAAATTTGCCGGCGGGCTGCTCGAAAAGAATGTTGAGCGCGCCCGAGTTCTCTTCCACCTCAAAACCACCCTCGGCTTCCTGCGCAATCAGGGCCTGTTTGAGGGCTTCGACTGCATAGTCGGCGTGGCGACGGAACTGTTCTTCATCGAGCATGAACCCCAGTGTAGCAACCACCTGCGGTAGGGCCAACGGCGGTTTGCGCCGCAACGGATTTGGTGCAGCGTTACCGGCACCCTAACTTACATCGTGAATGGCTTGCCGCACATGCTGGACCGCTTCGTCCTTGAGCTCCAGATGGTGCACTTTGAACGCATGGTCCTCAATCTGCGGAACCATTTCTTCCTCGGTATTGCCTTCTAAATGCCAATCGCATTCGGAATATCCGACATCGGCGCAACGAAACTGTTTTGTAGCCACGAAAGTCTGCTCCTTTTCGGGGTTATGCCTCTGCCGAGTTGGATGTAAAAAGTGCGGAACGCGACAGCGAGTCCTACCGGCTCCCCGGTCAGGGCGCAAACTGCGCGGCTGGTCCACGGCGACCTCCCGCCCCATTTCTGCGCCACTTTCAGCCGGCACGGACGAGAACTATACAGAGTCGGCGATGCCGGCGGACTTACCGGGCCGCGTCCGCGAACTGCTACGTGCAGTTCTGGCGCGGCCGCAGCCTCGGCGAACTCGCCTGCGGCTTTCTCTGCGACGATGCGAACAGCTACAGCTCCACCCTCGAGTCGTCCAATTCGCGGCACATGGTTTTGGCAGCGGAGGATCAATAGGGTGCATCATGGCGAGGAACGGCCTCCTGCCTGGGAGGATGCCCGCGCCGTGGATTGGGAAAGCGGAGGCAAGTCGTACGGCTTTCCTCTTTGCATTTGATCGCATGCGTAACAAGAAGAGCGGTGCGCCAGCATTTCCTGAAGCGCGCCGAACACAGCCAGCCAAATTTGATCGTCCGGCTTCAAGGTCGCGTACTTTACCGCTTCCGCGGTCCGAAGCATAAAGGTCACAGCATGTCGCGAGCACTGCTCGCATGTTGTCCTGCCCATCTCAGAGGCGTTCCGTACCGGGGCCGCCTCGCTGGGTGCATCTTTTCGTGTACCGCCTTCGTGCACTTCCCAGATCATGAATGGGATGCTACGCCCGAGAGCTGCTTCCCTGTTACTTGCAGCCGTGATTTACGAAAAGCGAAAGTACTCTGAACGGAATCACGAAAGTGCCGAGCTACATAGACCAAAGCTCGTCCACTCGCTTCATGAGAGACGATAAAAGCGGCTATTCTAAGGCGGTCATAGGCTGTTCGATCGCATAGGTTTGGCCGTTCGCCGCCTTTTCGAACACCCACAGGCCGTGGAAACTGTCGCGCAAGCCTGGATACTTCCCAAGCAGCGCCGACATCAGCGCGAGCGCCGATTTTCGCGACGCGACCGGGTCCCCCAGGGTGGGAACAGTCGCGTCCACACGCAGATCCATTGCGCCCAGCCCCGTGTCAATGTTCATCCCCGTCACAGAGAAAGTGCTCCCATCCTGGCCGTGCAGCAGCATGGGCGCGTCTCCGGGCATGTCTTTCGGCTTTACTGCATCCGACTCTTGGCTAAGCCGGTCGAGGTTCCCGCTGGTATACACGTCTGCGGGCCGGGCCAGCTGTGCCGCTTCCTGGTAATAGAGATAAGCGCTGAGCGGGGCGTTTTTGCTCTTTAATGCTCGCGCTTGATCCCAAAACCAAATGCCCGAGTGGCCCGCCACCGTAAGCGGCCGGACGAAGAAGCCGGCAAGCTGCCACTGCGCCGGTGCGCCTGCTGCTCCCGTGTTCTCAAGAATAAGGGCGAACTGCTGCGGTGCCGCGACTCCTGTGGCATGCACGATGGCGAGCGCATACTCGCCGGGCGGGATCTGGCCGAGTGTCACAGTGACCAGCAGAGGGGAGGAAGGGCGGCTGCAGAAAAACTGCGCGTCGTCTCCCGCTCCCTTGAGGTCGCGAGCGTGCAAGGTGTACAGGTTTTCAACTGTGATCGCCGCGCCTTTGAGCCCAGGCGCGAGCCCTCCCACGGTCGAAGCGATATCGGCAAAGTTGTTCGCGAGCCCGGGTGCCGCGGCGGCTTTGAGCGTATTCGCATCCCCACGCGCTACGTCCTCGCCGATGCTTGAAACGAACTGCGCGAGAGCAGCGCGGTCGCTCGCGGGCATGGCGGCGCTTACCGTGCAGGAAACAGCGTGAGCTGCCATGGAAAAGCCGGCCAACAAAGTAAGTACCGGCAGCAGAGGGAGGGCGAATTGAAAACGGCGGAATCGCATAAGAGTGATCAAGCAGGCGTGCTGCCTTGCAAGCAAACACAGTCTAGTCGAGATGAGGGCCATTCGAACGAGCTCGGAAGATTGCAGCCGTTACTTTAGGAAGGCGCCTGGAGAAAAAGGCGGCAGCTACGGCATTAAAATGGGGTTCTCGGGTGAAATGACTTTGTTGAAGCAAACTAGAGCGGCTTGGAGCTGGCTTGGCGCGGGAATGCTTTGGGTCGGCTCCACGGTGTGCTGTGCGCAAGCAAACCCCCCGACAGAGCCCGCTGTCAAAGGCGCGGCCGGGGACCAAAGATCGCTCCCAAAGCAGGGGACACCAGTTCCCAAGCTCCGGCACAGAATGCAGTCCGCTCCCCTCAAGGGTGCGCAGGAGCAGCCGAGCGTTCCCGATGAGAATAAGCCGAGGCTCAGCAAAGAACTGGTCGAGGATGGGAAGCTGACAATCGAGGCGGACAACTCGGACCTGGCCGAAATTCTTCGCAGCGTGTCCGCGATCAGCGGCATGGAGGTGCGTGGAACCGTGAATGGCACGCACATCTTCGGCGTATACGGCCCCGGGAATCCGCAGGATGTATTGCGCCGGCTGCTCGATAACGCCGGCTACGATTTTGTCATGGCCGGGGTCGCGCGTGAGGGTATTCCCCGCGAGTTGATGCTGAAACCTCGCAAACAGCTGGAAATGACGGGTCCGCAGAGTCCGGGTTCTCCCGGCGAGTCCCACACAGGTGCCGCCGAGACAGCGGCTGCTACCGATGCGGAGGCCGGCGCGGCAGCCTATGGAGCGCCTGCCGAGATGTCCGACGCGGAGCCGCTGGGTCCTGGCGCGATTGCGCACGTTCCGCCCAACGAAATGCCGGAGGCGACCAGCGACGCAAACGCAGGCACCCGAAGGCAACAGAATCTTGAGCGTCTCCAAAAGATGCAGGACGGAAGTGCGAGCCGGCCTCAATAAAGCCCTGATGCGTGTGGGTAGGTACTTTGGTGTGCCGAGGTCTGTTCTTCTGGTGAAATTGAAGCGGCGACAGGGTACCATCGGACTGTCCCGCTCGCGTCTGTTCCTCGCGCGCGGGCTGCGATCCCGAAAATGAAAGGCCGACTGAGCCAGTCTCCGATGGACGCACGTTCCCGCTTCAAATCCTGCTTGTTTTGCATGGCTCTCATCTTGGGCGGCGCTTTCTGTTTAAGCGTTGAAGAACCGCTCCGGGCGCAAGCCGCGCCCCAGTCCTCCACGCAAGCAAATCAGCCGGCAGTTCCGGGCGCTGATCCGACGCAGCGTGAAGTCCAGCCGAAACTCGACATTGATCGCGACCCTGTTCTTTCGCCCGATCCAGCGGAAAACATGCCGGCTAGCGTTGCCAAGGAGATCACCAAAGAAGCTGGATCC
Source organism: Acidobacteriaceae bacterium (assembly GCA_965218545.1). Lineage (GTDB taxonomy): Bacteria > Acidobacteriota > Terriglobia > Terriglobales > Acidobacteriaceae > EB88. Next base: position 585,062 of record CBDCLB010000006.1, read on the forward strand.
AACGTCTACACACTCCGTCAAAACGTCGACGAGGTGCTGCTGCGCTGCGCTGTGGTGGACGCGAAGGGCAATCTGGTCACAAATCTCAAGCAGGGCGATTTCCGCGTTTGGGAGGACGGCGTTCCGCAAACCGTGAGCTCATTCCAGCACCGCGACCAGCCCGCTTCCATCGGCCTGCTCGTCGACAATTCGGGCTCGATGTTGGACAAACGCGCTGCTGTGAATGCCGCCGCGCTCGAGCTCATGCAGGCGTCCAATCCGCAAGACACGGCGTTTGTTGTGAATTTTTCCGACCGGGCTTACTTGGATCAAGGGTTCACCTCAGATTTTGCTGCCTTGAAAAAGGGACTTGCGCGTTCCGACTCAAAAGGCTCTACGGCCATGTACGACGCGGTCGCGGCCTCGGCAAACGAGCTGTCCAACCACGCAAAGTGGCCGGAGCAGGTGCTGGTCATTATCACGGACGGCCGCGACGACGCTTCGCGCTACACGCTCGAGCAGACCATCCACCGGGTGCAGCAGCTTGGCGGTCCAGTCGTGTACGCGATCGGCTTGCTATACGAGGCGGACAGCAAGGGAGAAGCGCAGCAGGCGCGCGATGTGCTCGAAACGCTTTCGGCCGAAACGGGCGGCATCGCTTACTTTCCGCGTTCGCTGGACGACGTTAACGGCATCGCGGAGCTGGTCGCGCGGGATATCCGCAACCAGTACATTCTCGGCTACCATTCCGTCGCGCCGGCCACGGCCATCGGTTATCGGACGGTGCGGGTGGAGGCGCAAGCCAACGGCTACAGCCACCTGGTCGTGAGGACGCGCAAAGGCTACCTCCCGAAGCAGAACAAACCGGCCGTTCCCGCGCCGGCTCCCGCGACGACACAGGCCGCGCGCTGAAGCTCCGAAGATGCATTCCCAAATTCACGCGCTACCAGATTCCCTTGTCGCTGCCCGTACGTTTGTGTTCAATAAAGGCCGCAGTCGCCAGCCATGGCAGCAAACCCAGCCTGAAGCTGCTGTGCAACTCGCCGCGGCGCAGGAGGCCGCCAATTTGCGAGCGGTATAGTTTCGCCGAATGCGGCAGAATCGGCACGCGAAGAAAGTGCTTGGCAAAGTACACGGAGTCCCCGCCAAACTGCGCCGCGGAGCGAACTGCGAGCGGGAGATCGAGGCCAGGATCGCCATAGCGCCGCAGATAATCCGAAACGATCACGAGGTACGTAGCGGTGCCTTCCCATATGCCGGCGGTGGCCGCGGCACGGCGCAGGTCGTCGAAATCGACGGCACCCGAGCGGACGAGCTCTGCCGAGTCCAGGACATCGCACAACCGGAAATAAAAGTGCCGGTACATGCGCTGAAGTGTGGAGATGAGCAGGCGATCGGATGTATGCGGCACCGGGAAGGCATGCTCGCCGAGTGTCACCAGCCGGGCGCGCCCAGCCAGGCGCGAGGCAAGCGCCCTTTGTTCTCCGGTCTGGCCCAGGCGGCCGATGTGGAACTCCACAGACTCCGGCAGCCCGGGAATTTCGAAGTTCCACTTCTGAGCGAGGCGATCGCCCCAGCTGCGCGGCGCGAGTTTGGCGTCGAAGCGGCGCTGCATTAGGTCCATTACGGCGCGGGGCGCGGACGCCGAGAATAGGTCGAGGTCGCTGCCAAGGTCCGGCCAGTGATCGAGCGACTTCATCACGGTGGCATCCAGCCCCTGTTCCGCAAAAGCGGAGCAGATAGCCTGGAGAAAGGGAAGTGCGTGCCGGATGCGCTCCCGCTCCGCATCGAGCGCGGCCTGCGCCCACGCCGCACGCCTCGCGTCTTCCCGAAGCTGCATGAGCGTGACGAACACCTCGAAGGCTCGTACGACTACATGGTTCGCGTGCGCGAGAGCCAGGAGCTTCTCAAAGTCGGGCTGGCTGATCTGCGTAATCTCCGTGTCTGCTACCAGTGCCGCGACAGAACCGCGGCCTAATGGCAGAAGAAGACGGCAGAGAATAGCCATGAAGCGGGCGGGAGGGTTCTGGGCAGGTACGGGCATGGTGTTTTTTGGGTTCACGGTTGAGGTTGGGCCGGCTCGCCGGCTGCCGGGGTATCGCCTGGGGGCAGCTACGGCTGCGCCGGAGATGCGCCCGGGCCGCGGGGCACCAGTTGCGGCTCGCCTCCCTGGAGGCGCTGCTCGCGCTGGTGTTGATCGAGCTGCACGTCGACTTTGTCCCGGCTGCCATTCGCCACCGCGTCCAAGGGCTGCCCTTGCGCCGCGGTCTCGGTCGCCAGGCCCACCCGGCCTCCGGCATCCTCCGCCCGCCGAGCTCTCGAGTAGAAGAACTGTGCTGTTTCCAGGTCGCCGTTTTTCTCCGCGACCCAGCCCAGGTTGTTGAGCGAAAAAGCGCTGGCGGGGTCGAGGGAGTAGGCCTCAAGAAAATCCTGCTTCGCCGCCGCCGGATCGTTCGCGTTGGCGGCCGTGACCCCGCGCACGGCCAGCATGGTTGCGCGCGCTTTGGCCGGGCCCTCACTTTCGAGCTTCCGTCGCACGCGCTCCAGGCTGTCCGCAGCCATGTCGCTGATAGGCTTGCCGCGCCAGGAACGAGCGGGGGAGACGATGATGGCCTCGTTTAAATGGGAAGAAGCGGCAGCGCCGTAATGCTCGGCAGCGCTTTCGAGATCACCTACGGACTCCTCGGCAACCCCGAGATTGTTTAGGGTAAACGGATTGATTGAGTCGAGGGAAAGGGCCCGCTTTAAAAGCTGCTCCGCCTCGAAGCCGCGGTTTTGGACGAGAAGCTCGATCGCTTCCACGTTCATCCGGTTCAGCCGCATGGAAGCATCCTTGAGGTCCTGCAAGGCATACAGCATGGGCTTTCCGCGCAGCTCGTTGAAGCTGCTGAGGTCAATGGTGGCGTCGCAGTCCTGCTTTTCCGCGAGCATGTAGAACTTTTGGGCGCGTTCGGCGTCGCCCTGGAGCTCTGCGGCATAGCCGAGATTGTTCAATGTGAAAGGATCGCTCGGATCGTACAGGTACGCTTTATAAAAAAGGGCCTGCGCTTTCTCAACCTCGTGTTTGCGTGCCGCTTCGACGCCCTCGCGGTTGAGCCGCTGCACGGGCGTCAGCTTGCTGGAACGGGGGATCGTGATGCGCAGCTCCTTGGCCGGCGCGCTTTCCGGACCTGCGGCGAGGGAAGCGGCAACAGCAGCGAACACCGCAATTTTTCCGGCAAACCTTAGTACCATGCGACCCCTGTTAAAAGCGTGAAAACGGGCTGATTGCTGCGATAATACACGGCGAATGGCCACTTCGAGAAAGCACCAACGTCACACTCTTCTATCGGCATTTGCCGGCGGGAGCATCAGGCTTCCGCAAACCTTTTTTCGACCCGCTGTATGCAGGATTCCCACGGCGCTCATCGCGGGAGCCCTTCTGTGCGGAACCGCATCGGCCCAGAGCCCGGTCCATGGCGCGAAACCGCGGGGAGATAAGGGACTGCAATCCGCTTTAGCCGCCGAGGGCACCGGGGAATCGCGACAGGCGCTTCCGTCGCTTCCTCATGGCAAGGCTACCGTGATCGGTGGACGCATTGGGAGCCTCGATCCGATTCGCGACCAGTTTGTCTTGAAGATTTATGGCGGCCAGTCGATGAAGGTTCTTTACGATCCGCGCACACAGCTTTTCCGCGACGGAGTCCGTGCGCCCCTCGGGAGCCTACGGACGGGGGAACGCGCGTCCGTCGAGACAACTCTGGATGGGACCCAGGTGTTCGCGCTGAAAATTCATATGCTTTCAGAAGCGCCGAAAGGCGAGTGCGTGGGGCAGGTGGTGAGCCGCGATGCCGGACTGTTGAGCGTCCGGTGCGATCTGACCGGCGACCCGGTTCTCTTTCAACTGCCCGCCGGGGTTGTGATCGTGCGCAGGAGTCAAGACGCATCGGCCCCAGCCGCCCAGGCGAGCGCTTCCGATTTAGTCGCAGGTTCGCTCGTCTCCGTCGATTTCAAGCCCGGCCCGCGCGAGCAGGGGATTGCCACTAAAGTGTCCATTACCGCGACCCCGGGCGCGGCCTTCGTATTCACGGGCACGCTCGTTTCACTCGACCTCCACGCGGGCAAGATGGTGGTGGCCGACGCGGCTACGGGTGCGGCCTATGCATTCTCCTTCGACCCGGCGCAGCTGCCCGGAAGTAAGGAGCTGCGGCAGGGGGAACGGGTGGCAGTCACGGCCGTATTCGACGGAAAAGGGTATACGGCCAATTCTCTAACAACGCGCTAGGTGCATATTGTTTCTCTGTGTCACACACACCGAGCCGCCTCTCCTGGGAGAGGCGGCATTTGTTTTTGATTAGTGTGTGGTGGCCGTGGAAGGTGCGAAGTTGGCCGGCCGGCATGAAGAGGTTCCTTGCGGGTCGGCGTAGGGTGTAGGCGGCGTGGGTGGTATTGCCCAGGGAACATTCACAAAATCGAAGAAGTCGAGCAGGTTGGGCTGCGCGTCATCTCGGTTTGTCAGGTGCGCCGAGGAGCCGATGAAGCGGTTCTCGACGAATTTCAGGATCGCAGTGTGATCCATCGGGATGTGCGCAACATAGTGCTTGCGGGTGAAGGGCGAGAGGACCATGTTGGGGACCCGGAAGCCGATCTGGGCGGCAAAGCCCTGCTGAGCGGGGGCGTCATTTACGTGAGCGCCAGGATCGCTGCTCACCAAGTCGCAGTTGAATGTAGGCGATCCGCTAGGCATGCACGGCTTGTAATCGTCCGCGTTCACCGCGATGCCGAACCCTGGAGCTCCCATGGTGCCCCCGATGTCCGGATAGCTGCTTTTCGCGCTGCTGTCGGTGTTGTCGTTCGAGTGGCCCGGCACGGGGGGCACGTGATCGTAGGGGCCGCCCGCTTCGTCGTAAGCGAGGAAAAAGACCGAGTCGTGCCAGGACTGGCTGGTCATGAGAGTGTTCTCGATATTTGCGATCTGAGCCTGGCCGGCAAGGATGGACTGGCCGGAACCCGGGTGCTCATCATCGACGCCGTAGCCGGCCTCGATATATGCAAACGAAGGCAGGGTGCCATTGCGGGCGTCCTGTAGGAACTGGCTCACGGGGGCGACGTGGTCCGGGTCGATGCAGAAAGAACCGGATGGATCGCCGACCACAGTGGAGGATTGCGCCGGGGCAGTACAGCTGCTCCCTCCGCTCGGATCGTCCTTAAGTTGGTGCAGATACTTGTTTGCGAAAGAAAATAGAGAGAAAGTAGTCGCCGGATAATTGGCGTTGTTGTCCGCCGCGCAGTCGTCTTCGTCCTTGCATCCGCCCAGGGTGACGCTGTAGTAGATCTTCCAAGTCACACCCGCTCCCTCGAGCTCTTGGAAGATAGTCGGGATGCTGAGCTGACCCGACAAGCCATCGTCCCTGAAGGGGTCGCGGACCAAGCCCTGGGTCGTGCCTCCGGTGTAAGTCGCGATCCTGTTGGGCGTGCTCTTGCTTGAAACCGGCGTGAACCAGCGGTCGGAAAGCGCAAAGTTGGACGCCATGTAGTAGTAGTAGTTCAGGTAGTCCTGATCGTAATATCCCATGGCGCGCTTGCCTTGCTGGTCATCGAGAGGACTGCCGGAACAACTGCTCGGGTTGTTCTTGCAATTCTTTGCGTAGCCTTCGGCGGTGTGGACGAAACCGTCCATGTTGATTGCGCGCGTGGCTGAGAAGTCGTAGCGGCTTACATTGCCATAGCTTTCCAGCCATGCCGAACTCATGTCGTCCACGCAGGTGCTGGTGAACTTGAAGAGCGGGAAGGTGTCGTTCTCATCATCCTGGTTGCTGATCTTTCCGAGCTTGTCGTCGATGCCGTCCACCATGGTAGTGACGCCGTTTTCGTCCGTAGTCCAGCCGTTCGCGGCGCGGTAGGGATTGAGCATACCGAAGTAGCTGTCGAAGCTGCGGTTTTCCTGGAGCATGAAGATGACGTGATCCACGTCCTGTACCGTGCCCATACCGGAAACGGTCACGGTGGTTTGGGCCGTTGCCGTCTTGCCACCCTGGCCCGTGACATTCAACGTGTAGGTGGCGGTCGAAGCCGGAGAAACACTTTGGGTGCCGCCGCTCGGCGACAGGTTGCTGTAAGTTGTATTGTCGCTCCCGGTGATCGTTACCTGCGTGGCGTTGGTCGCGGAGTACGTCAGGGTTGTGGTGTGGCCGGAGGTGACTGTACTGGGGCTGGCGTTCAGGGTTGCCGAAGGTGTAGCCACGGCCTCGACCGTGACGGTGGCCGTCGCCGATCCGTTCCCTCCAGGGCCGATCGCGGCAGCAGTGTAGGTCGTCGTCGACGAGGGGCTTACGGCGAACGTTGCGCTGGTCGCCCCTTGCGCAGACGGCATGTAAGTCGTCCCGTCGCTCCCAGTAATCGACACTTGCGTGGCATGGATGGCGTCCACGGTGAGCGTGGACTGGCCGCCTGCGGTGATGGAGGCCGGGTTCGCCGTCAGCGTGACTGTTGGTGCCGGGTTCGGGGAAACCGTGACGGTCACGTCGGCGGAAGTTTTGCCGCCGGGCCCGGTCGCCACCACGGTATAGGTCGTTGTTGCTGCGGGGCTGACAGCCTGTGTCCCTCCCGTGGCGGCCAGTAAATAAGTCGTGCCGTCACTCCCGGACAGCGCGACCTGGGTCGCGTTCATGGCTTTGACCGTGAGCAGGGATGAGTTGGAGGCGCTTATGGCCGTCGGGCTCGCGGACAGGCTGACGGCGGGTGCCGGATTGGGAGTCACTGTCACACTGGCGGTTGCAGTTGCCTTGCCGCCGGGGCCGGTCGCGGTTGCAGTGTACGTGGTTGTCGCCGCGGGGCTGACGGGTTGGGTCCCACCGGCACCGGGAAGAGAGTAGCTCGCGCCATCGCTTCCGGATATGACAATCTGGGCGGCATTGGTAGCAGTTACGGTGAGGGTGGACGAACTGGATGCGGCGATGGAGGCGGGGGCAGCTGCGATTGCAACCGTCGGCGCGGGCGTGGGCGGAGCAGGTGGCGCGGGGGCGGGTGGAGCCGGTGGAGCGGAGCTCGCCGCGACAGTCACGGTGGTCGTGGCAGTCGCGGTGCCTCCGCTTCCGGTAGCCGTGGCGGTGTAGGTGGTTGTGGCGGACGGATGCACTGTTTCCGTCCCGCCATTCCCACCCATTGCGTAGCTTGCCCCGTCACTGCCGCTGATGGTCACCGCTGTTGCGCTGGTTGCGCTCGCCGTGAGTGTGGCTGCTGTTCCGGGCGTCAAGGACGCGGGCGTGGCGGTCAGAGTCAATACTGGTTTCGAGCCGGCAAAGCCGCTCCGGGCGGAAGTTGTGCCGCATCCGGTCGAAAGAAAAACTAAAAGAAACAGCGGCGCGAGAGTGGAAACCGGGAAAATGGATCGAAACGCCTGTCGGAGTCGCACGTGTAATGTCCTTTTTACATTCAGGGCAGCATGGGAAGAAATTTGTACTCGAATGCAAGAAGCCGCTGCTTTAAGGTATAGCGTTTTTTCATAGATGCACAGGAAAAGCATGTGTTTGTTTTTGTCCCAACAAGAACCACACCCTTGCGCGGATTAAATGGACCGGTCCGCGCTTTCAGGCGTTTTCCAGGCCCGCGGGTCCGTCGAGCTCATTCGTAGGCCTGGATGCTTGGGGTGCGTCCTTGCGCATCAACTCCTTGCTTCTGCCGGAAGGACGCACCGAGCCCTCGTACCGTATGGCCAAAGGCGGTTTGCCGGATCCGGCGAACCGGGAGCGTACCCAGTGCCGGGGCTTCCCGGCGAAGAATCGCTTGCCGGCCAGCACGCGCTTTTGCTGCTGGAGCTCGAACCAGCGCAGATAGGTCCGAGCAATACTGGCCATGGTCATCTGAATGCCCGCCCAGTAGTTGTGCCGGCTCATCTCGCGCTGCAGCTCGGCCGATTGGAGAATGGCGACTAGCTTGTCGGCGAGATCGGCCGCGTCGCCGGTGCTGTAGAAGCTGACGGACATGTCTTCGTCCGCCGCCATGCAGCGGAAATCGGGGATGTCGGCGCATACGATGGGCAGCCCATATTCGCAGGCCTGGTGCGCGGGGCCGCTTGAACCGGTCGAGGAATCATAAGGCATAACCAGGACGGAGCTGGTTGCGAACAGTTCCGGCACGTCCGGCTGCGGAACAAAGCCGCGGAACTCAATGGGCAGCCCGGCGGGCTGGGCGTCGCGTACCGACTCCCAGTAACCGGCTTTCGTGGGGTGGTTACCGCCGCCGACAATAAGCCGCGCGTTTGGAATCTTCTTAAGCACCGTCGGAAAAGCCTCCATGAGCGTTTCCAACCGCTTGTACGTGCCCCAGTGCCCGAAAGCGAGGATGCGGATTTCGGGGCTGCCTCGCTTCGTGAAATCAGGCGGGCTCGGCAGCGCATTGAAGATTCCGTGTGTGCCGAGCATGATGTTTTCGGCGGAATACTTCGTGACCAGGGTGCGCCGGTAAGCCGAAAGAAGAACGGAAACCGAATGCGCTTTGAGCAGCGTCCGGGTGATCACATTGGTGCCGAGCCGGTAGAGCTTTTCGCGCCGGACGCCCGAAGCGGCGAAATCCACGTGCTCAACAATGTGATGGAGCGTGACGTGGGTGTAGAAGCCGGCCGAACGGGTGAGCGCGGGCACGGCAAGCCCGGCAAAGGCGGCCAAAGGGTTTTGGTGCGTCCCGAAGCTTGAAAACACGAGATTGAACCACACCACGTCGGGCTGGATCTCCCGGACAGCTTTCATGAGCCGCAGGGGAGTGGCCATGCTGCCGAACTTCCAGCAGCGGACCACGTTGAAACCCGGCAGTTCGGCCTGCTCTTCCATCCGCAGCTGGTTGCCGCTGCCGTCAGTGGAATGTTGGCAATCTTCAAGCTCATCGGCGAGCACGATGAGCTCTACGCCTGGGTGGCGCTGAATCTCGCGGGCGATGTGGAACGAGTACTCATTCAGTGGGCCGCCACTGGGGGGGAATGCGGCTACTAAGCAGATCTTCATGCGTGTTTCCTCTTAAAAGAGCGTGAGGCTGACAAACGGCCGGAACTGTTGGCTTGGCCCATGATTAAAGTTGGGGAAAGTTTCTTCCTGCAAACCTAAAGCGAACCGAATCGGGTATTCCAGGTGAACTTCCCCGGTAGTTTCATTGAACGTCCGTCCAAGGGGCCTCGTATAGCCGACGGACACCCCGTTCTGGGTCATATCGTATACGTGGAAGCCGCGCGTGCTCTCAAAACTGGTATTTGCTTGGATGTCCCAGTTGCGCCCGGGGGAAAAATCAAGGGTGCCGGCCGGTCGTAAGGCTTGGGCGATCGCGCTTGAACTCCGTCCAAAAAACGGCACGGTGCGCCAAGCGCGAAGGTCCTCGACGATTGCTTCTGCTTTCAATTTCGGGCCAAAGGTATGCGAAAGGCCGATATAGGAAGTGGTGTAGTAGTTTTCCGTCAGGCCGCAAGGGTAGGTGTTCACATCCGGCAAACACGGCCTCTTGGAAGGGAACCGTTGATCGGTTGCGCCCCAACCGGTCACCAGCGCGGTCTTGCTCCACGGGGCGCCTACCCGGAAATCGAAGGCACCGGTCATGGTGCGGGAGCTGAGCGCTTCCTCCGTGAACGGGCCGGTTTCCCATACGAAATAGCCGCTCGCCGACACAGCATCGAAGAAGGAAGTTGTTGAAAAGTAAGTAAACGTTCGAAACAGATTTTGGTTAATCAGCACAGGTGTGCGGGTATCCCGCCGGATTGTTCCCTCGACCCCGGTGTTGAAGGTTACGGCGTTCGTCCCGAGGTGCATGGTCGGTACCACGCCAAAATTCAATACAGTATCCACCGTATCGCGGGACACAGTGGGCGTCTGCGCTTGCGGGATGGAGACCGTGCCTCGGATATCGCGCACCTGAACAAACCCGCCGGCGTTAGGGAAGCTGCCGAGGTGCAGGTGATAAGCGGCGATGCCGTCGGTTTCGAGCGAAGAGCGGGGCGGCGGCAGGACTGCAAGATCGGTGCTCGGAACGGGGCCGTTGGGATTGTCCAGTTTGGAATCGAGAACGTAATTGGTCGTGTCCTCGAAGATGGGCTGGACGATGAAGTTGCCGATCAGGCTCAGGGTGGGATTGAAGCGGTAGCCTTCGCTCGCGCCTGCCCGGAGCAGGGACTGCTCAGCCTGTTGGTCCTCGCCGGCGGCGCTGGCCGCCTGCGCGAACGAGGAAAGTGCAGCGGCACCGCGCTGCTGCTGCTGGTAGACGCCCGCTTGCGCAAGCAGGAAGGCATAGTCCGATTCGGCGTCGCCATCGCGCTTTACCGCGGCGAGTTCGGCAGCGGCGCGATCCGTATCCCCGAGCGCCAAGAAATTATTTGCGCGGGCGATGCGAACCGTCTCATCCGCTCCCCCCGCGGCGCTCGCACGGTCTAGATAGCTTTCCGACAGCTGGTACTCGTGCATTTGCTGAAGAATGGAAGCCGCATCAATATATTGTTCTCCGGTGACAGGGGGCGCGGTACCCGCTTCGGCCTCCATTTGAGCGAGCGCAATCTGCCGCTCGGCATCCGGATATCGGTCCTGGCCGGCCATCAGGCTCGCAAAGGCAAGACGCACGGTCACACGATTGCTGCCCGGCGCGTCTAGAGCTTTGCTGAACCGGTCCATCGCGGCCTTGCCGTCGCCCAGTGTGTCGAAGGCCTCGCCGGTCGCCAGATAAATTGCGCTCGCGCCCGAGCTGGGCTCGCCTGGAATGACCGGCATCCGCGGCGCGTATTTTTCGGCCAGCTCGATATTGTGAAGGGCGGCAGCGCGGTCCTGGAGATCGGCATCGGCCCGGGCGGATGTGGCGTAGAGTTCGGCGTTGCCGGGAAGCAGTTTTTCGGCGGTCCCGAGCTGATCAAGAGCTTCGCGGTAGTGCTGCTGCGCAAACAAGGTATTACCGAGGCCGAGGTAAAGAGAGCCGTCGCGGGGATCGAATTTGAGCGCGGCGCGGTACTCCTGCGCCGCCTTGCTGAGCCGGCTCTCGCGCCCGTAAGCAGTAGCGCGGATTACATGCAGTGCTTCCGAATCGCCCAGCGCCTTTTCGGCGAGTTCGGTTTGCTGGACGGCTTGCTGCGGATGCTGCAGATTCAGCTCCGCGAATGCTAGGCCAAGGTGGGTTTCCCCGTCATTTGGGTCGAAGCTCAGCGCTTTTTCGAAATCAGCCGCCGCCTCCTGCGGCCGATGGAGGTCATTGAGGATGAAACCGCGATTGACATAGGCTGTGACGACGTTTGGGTCACGGCGGATCGCCTCGGTAAACTGGGCCAAGGCAAGTTCGGGCTCCTTATTGTGCTTGTAAACGTATCCGGCCAACAGCGGAATGTCTTTTTCTTTCGGAAGAACGTCTTCGTACTTTGTTACCAGTGCAAGCAGCTCCTCGTATTGCTCGAGATGGAGCAGGTCATAACCGAGGTAAACGACGACCTCGCGGTCCTTGGGCAGAGCCTGGATGGCCCGCCGTCCAATCTCCGCGGAGCGCTCATACTTACCCGTAAAGTAAAGGTAACGCTCTTGCTCGCGCATGACTGTCGGCACGCTTGCCATGCCGTCCCGTACGCGGCCGACCCAAAGGCCGGCAAGGGCCATTTCGTGCAGCTCAAGCGCTGCGTTCATGCCGCCCGCTACAATCGGGGCATTTTCCGGCGCGAGTTCGTAGCCCTTGCTGTACACGGCGAGTGCTTTGTGAAACTCACCGTGCGAAGCGTACAGGTCGCCCAGCGCAAGATAGGGCGTATACAGCTTGGGGTAGTCCTTCGCGAGCAGGTTGAAATACTTTTCCGCCGCCTTGTCGTCTCCCGCGATGCGCGAAGCATAGCCGAGCGAAGTAAGTGCGGCCCGGCTCCGGGGATCAATCGCGAGAACTTTATTCAAGACTGCAACGGCCTCGGACGTGCGCCCAAGCTTTACAAGCAGATCGCCCGCGACCTCGAGATTGTTGATGTCGTTGGGCGTGAGGGCGAGCGAGGCTTCCATGTCATCCAGCGCTCCCTGATTGTCGCCCTCGTTCATCTTGATAAGCGAGCGCAGGCGCAGGTATTGGGCGCGGTCCGGGCCGTGTTCATCGAGCGCGGCAACTTCCTTTTGCGCGGCCGCGAGCTGCTCATGCAGCTCCGATTCCTCGTCCAAACTCTGGTACAGCCCCACCAGATTGATGCGTAGCTGGATGGGGTACAAACGCCCCTCGACGGGCGAAGGGGGGAGGTGGGCGAGCGCGGCACGGTATTCTCTGGCCGCTTCCTGGGCGCGATCTCCGAGCTGCGCGATTTCGGCGCGTATCGCATGCAACCTGTAGAAATCCGGATTCAGCCGGGCGGCGCGGGCCAGAAAGGGCGCGGCATGCTCGACCTGGTTGGCCGCAACCTGTGCCTGTGCCGCGGAAAGCTGCAGATTCAGGTCGTTCGGCAGGGCGGCTGCGGCTCGTGCATATAAGGATGCAGCCTCATCGACCTTGCCGTTCAGCTGCAGCGTATACGCGAGCTCGGCGACGACGTCGGGCGTGGGATTGCGAATGGACTGAAGCTCTGCTACTGCTTTGGTGTAATCCCCCGTTTCCCGATAATAGGCCGCGAGCGAGCGTTCCACGTCGGGGTTGTTGGGGGAACGCATCTTGGCGAGATGGAGATAGCGGCTGGCCTGGTCGAGCTGCCCCAAATGCTGGTACCCGACCGCGAGCAGCAACTCCGGCCGTGCGCCCGACGCTTGCCGCTCGGCCTTAAGGAGCGCGTCGACGGCGTCCTGGTAGCGCCCGGACCGGAGCAGCAGGTCGCCGAGCAGAAGTACATCGTTGGTCCGGCCGGGATTTTCAGTGATGACTTGCCTGAGCAGCTTTTCGGCTTCTCCGGTCCGGCCCATAACACTATAGGTCTGGGCCAATCCGGACATGCCGTCGACCATAGACGGTTTTAACCGGAGACTGCGGCCGTAAGCATCCACGGCGCGGCCGTACTTGCCGTCGAGTCGCGCCGCGTAGCCAAGCAGCAGCCAGATCTGGGCATCGTTGGGCGCGGCCTGGGCCGCCCGTTCGGCATAGTTGAGCGCTTGGGCATGATCGCCCCGCTCGATGGCTTGCTCCGCGGCGCGCGCGAGCCGCGCGTTCTGGATGTTGGATCCCCAGCCGAGCTGCTGCTCCGGCTCCGGTGCGGGTTTGGTGCCTGGACGGGCTCCGGCGGGTGGCGTCGCGGCCGTGCCCGTGCCCGGGTTGACCTGGAAGATCTGGGCGTGTGCGAGGCTGGCGAGCGCTACAGAAAGAATGGCGCCGGCGCGTTTCAGAAATGCAGGTGTCGCGTTCAAGCTGGTCCCCGAGTAGTGTGACGGCTGCTACTTCTCTTATCGGCAGGTGCTGCAACTTCGGTCACACCTATTGCAAACTTTTTTTGTGTATGCTGTCGTAGTTCCGCAAGAATAGCAGAGGAATCCGGCGTTCCAGGCCCCGCGCCCGCAAGCCGATACTCAGAGGTAACCTTGCAACGACCAGCGTCCGCCCTCCCCTCCGATCGTCCTATACCGATGTCCTTGATCCTGCTGACGGCGGTTGCCATCCACCTGCCGCTGTTCCTGATGCAGCTTCCGCTTCGGTCTTACGACACGAACTTCCATATCTTCTTCGCGTCGCATTACGTCCATCACTGGTTCGATCCGTGGAATGTGAAGTGGTTTGCGGGCTTTTCCCAAACGACCTACCCGCCCCTCCCGCAGCAGTGGATCGCCGTGCTTTCGTGGATCATGGGCCTGAACTGGGCGTATATGGCCGTGCAATTGGCCGCAATTCTGCTGCTTGCCGTGGGCGCCTATCGCTTTTCACTGTTGTGGGTGAGCCCGCGCGCGGCTTCTTTCGCCGCTCTCGCGAGTGTGCTGCTCGGTTCGGAAAGCTTTCTTGTGTATTCGGCGGGGCAGCTCGGCACCACCTCCGCCGCGCCCATTTATCTCAACGCGCTACCCTACTTCTACGAGTGGCTGCGCTATGGGCGGGGCCGGTCCTTTCTGAAGGCCGTCGTGTTGTTCGCAGCTGCTGCGGCGGCCCACCACGCGACTTTGATCTTTGGCGCGGTGCTGTTCGCGCTGCCCGTCGTTGCGCTCGCATGGTGGGATCGTCGCGGGGAAAGCAAGGCTTCGAGCGTGGTTGCCCGCACGGTTGTCATTACCGTGGTAACGGGATTTGTGATTGCAATTGTGCTGCTCCCTTTTTGGATCGCTCTTATCAAATATCCGGTCACGCAAACGCCCATCCCGCACCCCAGCCGCGCCAACTACATCCTGAGCCCCCAGTGGGGAATGAACTACTTCATCGTTCCCTGGGGCGCGCTGATTCTCGCACTTCCTTTTATTGTTTGGCGCGGTTCGGTTGTCCCTCGGCTGCGGCCGCTTCTGCTCGGCTTTTGGGTCTCGTTTCTTTTGGGGCTCGGCGGCACGACCCCGCTCGGCGAAGTGGTTCTAGGCCGGGCTTTTGAGGTGCTGACCATGGAGCGGTTCACCTACTGGGCGACGCTGCTGGCGCTACCCATCGTGGGCCTGCTCGCGGCCGATCTCGTCGCGCAGTTTCAACGCAAGGCGGCCGTTCCACTCGCTTTGCTCGCGGCTTTCTCCTGCGGCCTGGCGGTTTCCTGGTCTACTTTCAAACCCGCCGACGCAGCCAACTTTAATGTGTCGCCGGTCGCGGAGTGGCTGAACCGCGACGGCCACTACGACTTCCGCTACATCACACTCGGGTTCGGCAATAAGCTTTCGCGGCTTGCGATTGAAACCGCGGCCAACAGCGTGGATGGCGAGTCAAACTCGGCGCGTATGCTCCCCGAGCTCACGAAATACGGCGGCGGCGCGTTGACCAGCGCCAAGTACTTTGGCGTAGGCGGCCTTGAATCCCTCCACGCAATGCTTGAGCACGCGGATCGGTACGGGGTGAAGTGGGTCATCGTCCGCGACCCTTACTACGACCCGCTCCTCCATTTCGCCGGCTGGCGGGAGGTGGACGCGCTTGAAGACCACACCATCACGATTTGGGCTAAGGAAGGCGTGCCCCCCGCCTTGCCCATGAACGCCGCGCAAAAGCCTCCAGCCTGGCAAGGACTCATGTGGGGAACGCTGCCTTTTGGGAGCGGGCTTCTCGCGATCCTCGTCGTGCTCCTTCCCGAGGGCAGACGCCGTGAAATCCGCGCGGAAGAGCCCGCGCCGCACGAGCAGAATCTGGTGGCGGGAGGGCTGATCTCGTGAATAAGGGACCCATTCTCGCGGCTTCCATCGCCATAGCCACTCTGGCTCTCATAGGTGCCGGAACAATCTGGCCCATTCCCTCCGCCGTGTACTACGCGGGTGGCGGAACCGGCATCCAGTCATCCTCAACCCCGGTCGCGGCGGCCGAGAAACTTGGCGCGCAGATACGCTTGCGCGCGTGGGAAGGCGCCTACTCGAGCCTTGCAAACCGGGCGACCTTTACAGAGCCGGAGTTCGTGCACGACCTGACCGGCTACAATCTAAGCCTCCGCACCTATGCCACCCTCGACAGCTACGAGGTGCAGCCGCTTCATGCGTCGGCCGAGGAGGCCGAGGTCGCCCTCAAGCTGCACTGGTCGAGCGTGGTCGGGACTTTCGACGACACACGCGACCTTCATCTCCTGCGCTCGGGAGGCCGCTGGGCCGTCGACTGGCCGCTGGTGAAGCAGCAGCATGTGCCTCCGCAGGTGATCCCCGTCAACTATCTCCGCTGGGACGTGATCCATGGCGGCGGCGGTGATGACTGGGGAGAGGGCGAAGTGGAAGCCCCGCATGTGCGCATTGTGGATATGCGGCCGGTAAACCGTGCCGATGGGGTCGTGGTCATGGGCGAGCTTTTGAACGAGGATGTGGTTCCGGCGCAAGTCTCGGTCCAGGCGACGCTGCTTGCGAAAAACGGTGCCGCGCTGGCTCGCGGAGGCAGCTTCGACATGATCTCGCACACGCTGCTGCCCAAGCAGGTCACCCCTTTCTTTATCCAGTTCCCCGGCACGGATCTTGCTTCGGTCGGGAGCATCCAAATGCAGCCTTTGTCGACTCTGGTGTCCGCCTCGGCCGATCCCGTAATCGAGGTCGAAAACCAGAAGTTTACCGCCGGCCCCGGAGCCGCGCTCACCGGGCAAGTCTCCAACCAGAGCGGCCAAAACGTCAACGTAGCGCATGTACTGTCCACTTTCTACGACAAAAACGGCCAGGTGGTCTGGGTGGCTGGGCACTACACCGATCGTGCGCTGCTCCCGCGAACGCCCGACGACTTCCGTATCCCGGTACCTGAGGACCTGGCGGGCAAGATTGCGAGCGAGCGCACTGTGGTAGCGAGCTACATCGCGGGAGACGCACAGTGAAGCGGGCCCTGTTGTTTGCGTGCTTTGCTGCGGGGGGAGGGCTGGCCGCAGCGGCCCAAACCGGAGGCATGACGCTCCCGGCGAGCGTGACCGCGGGCGCGCCTTTCACGATCCCAACCACGGGAAACGGCAAGGCTGAGCTGCTCCTCATTGGGCCTGGGGGCGCGTTGCGGCGCGACGTCGAACTCGGCCAGCCCGTGTCCCTAGCTGCCGGAGACATTTATAACGCAGGTCGCTACCTGGTGCTGCTCAAAGGGAGCTCCGGAAACCAAATCGGTGCCGTGGAGGTGCTGGCCGCTTCCCAGCCCGAAACCCTCAGCTTCCTGGCAAGGCCTTCGCGGCTTCCCGTCGGCCTGCGCGGCGGGGTGAGCGGGACCGTTTACCTTTTCGACGCCTACCATAATCTGATCACGGCTCCGACGCCGGTTTCCTTCCAGCTTGCAACTCCAGGCGGCACCCCGCAGGCGAAAACCATGGAAAGCCGCAATGGCGTGGCATGGACCCAGCTGGACTCGGCTCCGCGCGAAGGCGCGGCGAGGTTTATCGCAGAGGCCGGCGGGGTCGCGAGCACGCGCGTGATCGAGGAGGTGCCGGGCGACCCGTGCGGGCTGACAATGAGCGCGCGGGCGGATGGCCGCAGGGTCGCGCTCGAAACTAATCCCGTAAAGGACTGCAGCGGCAATCCTGTCCCGGACGGCACTATCGTGACGTTTACGGAAAGCTACGGGGGAATGCAGTCCACCATCGATGCGCCGCTTAAGCAGGGCATCGCCCGCGCGGAGATGCCGTCCGTTGCGGGCGCGAAGATTTCGGTCGCGAGTGGGGTCGTGGCGGGCAACGAGATTCGCTGGGGAGGCGGACGATGAACTTTCGCACATTTGTGTGCGCCCTTGGACCGCTCCTGGCGCTTGGCTCCGGAGCACTGCCGGCCGGTGCCGCGGAACAGCCCTCCGTCAAGGTGGAGGCATCGCTGCCCGGATCCCGTCCGATCGAAAAGTCGACGGAAACCGCGGCTCTGCGCGATTACCTCCAAGCCTGGGAAAGCTTCGGGTCGGCGCTTGACGGGAACCATCCTGGCTCGCTCGACCCGGAGTTTGTGGGCGTGGCGCGGGACAAGCTCGCCGAAACCATTGCCGAGCAGGCCAAACTAGGAATGTACACCCGCTACCGGGCGGTTTCACACGACATCCAGTTCGTCTTTTACTCGCCCGAAGGAGGATCCCTGGAGCTGGTTGATCGCGTCGCGTATGAGCAGCAGGTGTTTGCGGAAGGCAGCGCTCTTGCCACGGAGCGGATGGAGGCGCGCTTCCTGGTTGTGCTCACGCCGGCCGAGGCGCGCTGGAGGGTCCGGGTGTTTCAGGCGGAGCCGCAAAAGTAAGCCGGTTACGATCTTCCCGCGGCCTTTGCGGCTTTTTTCTCCGCTTTTGTCAGATTGCCGGGCTTTTTCTCTCCGCTGCAGCTCGGAATTCCGGCCTCCACCGCCGAGCCTTCCTCGTAGTCGTTCCAGGTTTCCACCATCACGAAGGGGATGGCCTGGTCCGCGACGACAAACTTCCTCCAAAAACCAAAGGTGTCCCAAAATGTCTGCCCGCAGCGCGCGGCCATGTGTCGGTTCAAGCCCCAGGATGCCTTGCTGTCGTCAAACCCGGGCCAAGCTCCGCCGACGATGATCTTCTGCGGGTACTTCGTCGTCATGGTCTCGTAGAAGTTGGTCAGGTATGCATCCCCCCAGTTGCCCCCGTCTGCTGCCCAGCCTTTCGGCCCCGGGTTGATCCACGGATAAAAACCGTCAAAGTCCGCCGCGTACTGGGCCGGCAGGTTCTCGTCGATGAGCAGGGGAGCCGGATTCCATTTGTTGACCGCCGCCCGCACTTTGTCCCAATCGGTATGGCTGACGCGCGGAAAGATAAAAATCACCGGGCGTCCTTCGTAGGAAAGGTACGCCTCGCGGCCCGGCGCGTCCGCAGCCAGGTAGGTGTCATGAAACTTGTTGAAATCCGAGATGACCAGGTCGGTCGCGCCGACCTCCGGGTCGGTTTCTTCATACATCATGGCGAGGTGGAACTTGTGCTTGGCGGCCAAAGCCTGCATGCGCGCATAGCTTTTGTCCACCACCAGGTCGCGGTTTCCGTACCAGTCGAGCACGAAAGCGGAGATGCCCATGCCTTTGGCCTTGCCGATCTGCCGCTTGATGACTTCCGGATCGTCCGAGGAGTAGCCGACCGAAATGTGGTTCGGCTGCCCAAACCAGGCTTCGTAAAGCGCCAGCACCTCCGGCGTTTTCCCGGTGGCGGTGTGGAGCAGGCGAGCGGGCTGCGGAGGCGCGCTCAGGCAACCCCAAGGCCAGACAAAGCACGCAAAAAAAGCAAAGACTACACGGGGAAGCATAATTTTTACCTATTCCCAAAACGGGTCACAAGAGGTTAGGGTGCCGCGAATCGAAGCAACTCTGTCTTTAAGTCACCACATCTCTAGCTCAGGGTGGTTACCAAGACCCAAGATGATACAGATTAGTATCCCCCCTGCAATTTTTCCACTCTCGAACTTGGCTGGACCGCCGATACTAGAGCTCGGAAGCGGATTGAACGAAGGACAGACTTGAATCTTTCGCCGGCAAACTCGAAGACGCTGCAAGCCCGTATTGTATCGGGAAGCCTGGTTCTTCTTTCAGGCTCCAGCCTGACCACGGCGATCAACCTTGCCTACAACGTCGTCATTGCCCGCTTCCTGGGCCCGAGCGGTTTCGGACAGACCACCGCTGTCTTCACCCTGCTGACGCTGGTCTCGGCGGTGACGCTTTCCTACCAATTGATGTCTGCCAAGGCCATCGCGCGTGGAGGCAGCGCTGGGAGCGGAACTGCCGATGCCCGCAATTTTGCCCGGAGCGCCTGGGCAGCCGGACTGCTGATTGCCCTTTGCTTGATCGTTTTCCGGAACGGCATCGCACGCTACCTCAACCTCCCCGGCTCGTTTCTGATAGTGCTTCTCGCGGTGGGTGCCCTGTTCTACGTCCCCCTGGGGAGCCGGCGTGGAGTCGTGCAGGGCGCGTACGGGTTTTCTCGTCTGGCAAGAAACCTGGTTGTGGAAGGCATCGTGCGCCTCGCCGGCTCGCTTCTTGCGGTCAGCCTCGGGTTTGGCGTGGAAGGCGTCATTGCGGCGAACGCTGCCGCTGTAATCGCCGCGTACTTTGCAATTGTTCCGCCCCGGATCGTTGTGGGAGCGACGCTCCCGTTCAGCCTTGTGCACCGTGAGGTCGCGCAAGCCATGGTCTTTTTTTCCGGCCAGCTTTTGATTAACAACTGCGACATCGTCCTGGTGAAACACTTTTTTCTGCCGGCCGAGGCCGGACTGTACGCGGTGATCGCCATGGTAGGCCGCGTGATTTTCGCGCTGTGCCAGGCGGTGGTCAACAGCATGGTGCCCATCGTCGCGGGCACGCGCGAAGGGGAAAGGAAAAACCTGACGCTGGTCGCGACCTCACTCGGGCTGGTGCTCGCGATCGGCTCCGTGCTCGCGCTTGGCCTCGGCCTCACCCCGGCATGGGTGTGGACCCGCCTTTTCGGCACCGGCTTCGCGCTGCCCGGCCCTCACGGGTTCCCGTTTCTGCTCGCCTTGTATGCCGTTTCAACCGTTGTGTACTGCTTAAGCGCCGTGACGATCACCTATGAGATGTCCTACAAAATCGCGAATACAAGCTGGGTGCAGCTGCTTTTCAGCGTGCTGATGATCGCGGGGATCTCCCTTTTCCATAGTTCGCTAGAGCAGGTCATCCTTGTGCAAATCGTGCTGGTCTCGGTGATGCTTTTGGTTGTCGCGGTGCCCTTTCTGCGGGTCGCAGCCAAGGGAGCCGAGTCGCCGGGAACCGTGGTGGATACCCTCAGGCTGGTCCGCAGCGTTTCCGAGGACGAGGTCATTGGGGAGTTTCTGAAGAGTGACTTCAGCAAGGGTAGCTATAGACATTACCACGTGCAGCTTCACGCATTGGTGTATTCCCCGAACTTCGAAAGCCAGGATGAAAATGCCAAGCGGCGCGCCCTTTTATCCGTCCAGCACCTGGCATTGTGGAAGGAACTGCCGTCCGGCACCCAGTGGTTTGAGGTTGAGCTGCAGGAATCCGATCTCGCACGGGTCCGCGTCTTCCCGCGCGCGCAATGGCGTAGGTTCGCGCGCGGCGACTTCGGCATCACGCGCGTAGCTGGACGCATGCGGAGCGCTCCCGGTGGAGCGAATGACCAATTCATGGCGAAAATCCAGTCCATCCGGGAGTCCTTGCTGGGCGGAGGCGTGGAGTTCGGTTCCGTGGTGATGATCGGGCTCAACCTGACTGAACCCTTGACGGTAATTGACGGAAATCATCGCTTTGTCGCCGCAGTCCTCGAAGGTGAAATGCAGAAGCTGCGGTTCTTTTGCGGCTTGTCGCCGGAGATGACACGCTGCTGCTGGTATAAGACGAATCTACGAACACTTTCCCGCTACGCCAGGAATTTGGCGCGGCATTTGCACCGCGATCCAGAAGCAGAACTGGCCGGCCTTTTTGAAATGACCGGACAGAAAGTGGATCGCGAGCCGGCTTAGTCCGGTTGGCTGAATTGCACATCCTTTAAAGAGAGAAGCACCCACTATGATGAATACGCTGCGTTCTGTTACTGTGCACCAAGTTCCCTCCTCCGTCACTGCCGCCGAGGCGCGCCTTTTTGTCCGCGAGCTGCAGAACCATATCGCCCCGGAGCGGCCCCGCGTCGTGCTCGACTGCGCGAACGTACGGCAGATGGATGACGCGATGCTTCACCTGCTGCTTTGCTGCCTTGAAGAAGCGATGAAGAGCAACGGAGACGTGAAGCTCTCCTCGGTGACACCGGGCGCAGAAGCCGCAATGCGCATGGCGCGGGTACACCGGCTCTTCGAGACCTATCCGACGAACGCGGCCGCGGTCCAAAGCTACCAGATGTACTTCCGCGGCGAAGCGTCCCCGAGTTTTGCCTATGGCGAGGGCTCGCTGGGTTCGGAAAGCGCGGCGTGACTAAAGGGTAGGCTTTTAAGAATCTCCGTCCGGCGCGTGTGCGAAAGCAGGGTAGGATCGTAGCCATGAGAAGCTCGTCAACCAAGCTTGAGCGCACTGCTGCTTCCACGCTCTTGCTGCTGTTCGCCTCTCCTTTTGCCGGTGCGGCGCCTCAGCCTTTGGTCCTCCAAGCCGCCGCTACTGCCCAGGAAACTTCTTCGGCTCAAACGAGCCCGGCTGCCCTCCCGAGGACACCGCAAGCTTCCACTGCCGCGCAAAACGCGCAACCGGAGCCCGGGGAAAGCACGCAGCAAAGGGAACAGAAAGCGCCTCTCGGCACGGCGGCCGCGCCCGTTATCCGGTCCGGTGGCGTACCTGCGTCCAGGCCTGCCGGGGCGGCAATCGCCCCGGCCAAGCAGCGACGGGCGCGCTCCTACGCCATTCGCGTCGGATTGATCGTCGGTGCCGCGGTGGCGGTGGGAGCCGTCACCGCGGCTTCTCTTTCCAGCCCCAGCCGGCCGCACTGACATGGAAAGTGCTCGAGAAACGATCAAGAAAAGTCCCTACTCCTCGAAAACTGTTTTCATCAGCTTTTCGGGGATTGACGGTGCAGGCAAGAGCACGCAAATCGCGCATGTGCAGGCCTACCTCCGGGACGCCGGCTTACGCGTCGAGCTCCTTACTTTTTGGGATGACGTTGCGCGCCTCAAAAACCTTCGCGAAGGTGCCGGGCAGAAGCTTTTCAAAGGCGACGCCGGCGTCGGATCTCCGGAAGCGCCGATTGAACGCCGGGATAAGAATGTGCGTTCTCCCTGGATGACGGCCGTGCGCCTCGGGCTTTACCTCGTCGACGCTCTTTCCTTGCGCCGCGCCGCCGCCCAAGCCCTACGCTCAGACGCCGATGTTGTCATTTTCGATCGATTTCTCTATGACGAACTTGCCAACCTCAACCTGAATAGCGGCACGATGCGGCTTTATATCCGGGCAGTCACAAAGCTGATACCGCGGCCCCGCATCAGCTTTTTCCTCGATGCCGACCCTGAGCAGGCCCGCGCCCGCAAGCCGGAATATCCGCTCGATTTTCTGCGCAGCAACCGGCAGGCGTATCTGGCGCTCAGCCGGCTGTTGGGAGGCGTCACCGTGATTGCGCCCATGCCGCTGGACAGGGCCAAGACCGAGGTGGTGTCCCGCGTGCGCTCCGCCGTTATCCCGTCGACGGAACTGCACACATAAAAAGGGCGCGAGCGGTTGTATCCGCTCGCGCCCGATGTCTCCAACCCCCTTACCAATAGCGGATATTCAGGTTATCAAGATAAGTCGTATTCGCAGCCATACGATAGTTTCCGTCCATTTGATAGTTGACAGTCATGCCGTACCAGCCCCCGGGAACATGAAACGGGGGAAAGTTCCTATTGATGTTGAAGGTAGTCCCGTTCACCACGATACTTTGGTAGACAAGCGAATTATCCCCGAGCCGCTGGACATGGATGGTCACATGGTTCCAAGCATTGTTGTTCAGCAGGCACGGAGCTCCGGTCGACACCCAGTGGGCGTTAACGTTGTCCCATACGTCCCAATCTCCGTCGGCAAGATGGTTGCATTCGGTTCCCCACTCCAGCCCGAGACCGTTCATATAGATATTCACGTCAAACTCTAAGTCTTGAGTGACCGCAAAGTTTGTGACAAAGATATCTGCGTCGTACTGGATGTTATGGATGTTCGGGAGAATTTTGTGATCGCTGTCGGGTATGTTTTCCGTCGTGCCCTGGCCGATGATTTTGTTCGACCAAAGGACGTCCGAATAAGGAGTGCTCCCGCCGATGTCGAAGCGTGTGGCATTGCCGCTGAGTGAGGGAGAACCGACATGCTGCGCCACGCTCCAGTTGACACCTGCGCAAGGCGAGCAGATGTCGTATACGGGTGCAAGCTCGCCCCATTGGTTCCAACCGCCGGCGGATTGAATTGCGGAGACCGTGGTGCCGCTGTTATCGTCGTTCGTGGTTTGCACGGTTAGGTGCAGCTGCTGCGAACTGACGCCTCCGCAGTTGTCCCAGGCCTGCACAACCGCGTGCTGCGGTCCGGGCCCGAGTGTGACCTGCTGATTAAAGTTTGATCCTTGAGCGACAGCCATGAGCTGATCGTTTGCATACACACCCACGGCACTGACGCCCTGCGGGCAGCTAGTGCCGGCCGAGGCAACAAAGCTTACCGTGCTGTTGACCACGCTGCTATCAGCCGGGGATGAAACGACGACTCCGCTCTGTGCATTCGAAGTCACCTGGACCGGGGTGCCGGAAGCGCCCCCGCATCCATCCCACTCCTGCACATAAGCCCTGTGCTGCCCCGGGGACAAGGAGACGCTCATATTGATCGACGCGCCGTCGACCTTGGAAGCGAGCTGGTCGTCAACATACACACCCATCGCGGCAACACCCTTGCCGCAAGCGGTTGTAGCGGTTGCGCTGAACTGGGCGGAAGAGCCTACCGTCGAGCCGTTCGACGGGCTGAACACGGTGACACCTGCGTGTGCGGCAAGGGTGAGCAGAAGAATCGACGGCAAAATGAAGATCGTGCGAAATTTCATCGATCGGCCTTTAGAAGAATGTCACTGCGAATGCGCATGAGAACGCTCCCCTGGGCAGGGGTCCAACACGGAGACTTGCCTGATCTATTCGTGTTTGAGCAGCAAGATAGGCGGAAATGCTTAAGAATCGCAGTATTGCACATGGCTATCATCATGCGGTGGCATGGCGATAGCTTCATCTTCTTCATCCTCCGTCGCGGACGTGACCCTAATTAGGTCCTGCGCGGAATGCAGCCGCTTGCCCCTTATTTCTTACTCTTGGGAGCGTGCTTTCATGACGAATGATACACAACGCCTCTTGAGAAACAAGCTTGTAAATGCACAAAATCTCAAAAAAAGAGAAGCGCGAGCATCCTTTCTCAAAGCCGTGCAAAATAGTTTCGGTTTCAGAATGAAAATGCACGACCATCTAACAAATTTACACATCTCCGCGGCTTGCGGAGTTGACTCGCAGAAGCTCATTTATAAACCGTGTACCTGCGCGGCAGCTCAGGACTGCGGTTCGGCGGGGCGAAGTCCAGTGCGGTTCCTAACACTTAGGTGTAAAGCTGTGGTAATCGCGAGTAACACTTTTTCAGTGTGACTATCAAAGAAATAAATTCGTGAAAGAAGAAATGTCTACGACAAAACTATCCGGTCTGCTGAAGAAATCGCGGCAAAGGATGTACTTATGACATCTAGAATCGGTCTCATAAAGACCGCAGCAGGATTTTGAGGCAGCCGAGCTGGACGAATCCGAGGAAGTTTTCGGCGTGGCGCTCCCAGCGCGTGACCAGGCGGCGGAAGAGATGCAGCCAGGCGAAGAGCCGTTCTACCTTTCAGCGCCGTTTGTACCGGCGCAGCGGTCGCCCGTCTTGGGTTTTGCTCCTGCGCCGCCGATTTGGCGCGATCAGCTCGATGCCGTATTCGGTCGCGAGTTGGGTGTCGAGCGCGTCCGAATCGTAGGCCTTGTCCCCGACAAGCCGGGCCGGAAGCTGGTCGAGGAGGCTGCCGCCGAGCACCCTTCGACGAGACGGCATTCCGCCGGGCTAGCGTTTTCAACAGATACGGCGAGAGGTAAACCGTTACCAGCGGCGACAGCGACGATCTTCGTGCCCTTCCCGCGCCGGGTCGGGCCGACGGCAGGCCCCCTTTTCTTGCGCCCGCGAAGGTGGCATCCACGCGCCGCCTCATCCAGGTCGAGCCGTTCTCGCTCATGCAGATGCGCGGCCAGTCGCTTCAACGCCTCGGCCAGCTTGCCCGAGCGGATCCACTGCTGGAAGCGCCGGTGGCAGGTCTGGTAAGGCGGGTAGCGCTCCGGCAGCTCGCGCCAGTGCGCGCCGCTTCCCAGCACCCAAAATACCCCGTTCAACACCGCGCGGGTTTCGTGCCACGGCCTGCCGCGGTCGTTCTCGCGCCGCGCGGGCCGCAACACCGGCTCCACAGCCGCCCACTCCTCATCCTTCAAGTCCCAGAGTCCACCCATCGGCTGCAACGGAGCGCCCAGAGCAACTCCAGTGTGCCACCGATCAAACCGCTCATGTTTATGAGACCGCTTCTAGGGGCAGCGGTCGAGCCCGGAGCGGTTGGGCTCCATCAGATGCCTTTCACCGCGAAGAGAAGGGTATGGACAAGAATGGCCGCGTCAAGGAAGAAACCGCGATTCTCGACGTAATACGCGTCGTATTCCAGGCTTTGGTGGATGGAATACTTCCGGTCCGCGCTGAGCTGCCACAGCCCAGTAAGGCCTTGCGGCACTGCCAACCGGCGGCGCTCGGAAGCCGAATACTGCGCGACTACATACGGCATTTCCGGTCGAGGGCCGACGAGCGACATGTCACCGCGCAGCACGTTCCAAAGCTGCGGCAGCTCGTCGAGGCTGGTCTTCCTCAAGATGCGGCCAACCGGCGTAATCCGGCGATCGCGGGTGCTTTCAGGAGAGCGGCCGTACTTGGGCGCGTCCGCGTACATGCTTCTGAACTTGAGGATTGTGAAGAGTTTCCCCTTGCAGCCGACGCGGTGTTGCCGGAAAAGGATTGGACCTTTCGATGTGAAACGGACCAGTGCCGCGACGACCAAGCATGCCGGAAATGAAGCCGCGAGAAGAACCAGTGCCGCTAGAACGTCGGTAAAGCGCTTAGAAGTCTCGTACACGGGTCGGGCCGGATCCGCCCCGGAAAAGGAAAACACGGGCATACCGTCGAGGTGCCGGAGCGAGGGGCGAAGGCTTTGCTTATAGGGCTGGGCGTCTCCAATGCTGGACAAAGTAATGCCATGCTCGTGGAGCAGGGCGGCAAGTTCACTTGTCCGCTCGGGCGAGATGGAAGGATCGGCGATGAAGATTTCGGAGATTGCGAGCGAACAGAGGAATTCGGGCGTAAGCCGGACATGGAAAACCGGCGCGTGCCACCGGTGTTTGTAGTCGTGGCTGTAGATCAAATCCAAAGCAGTGGGTTCGCCTTCGTTGACGAAGCCGACGGGGCGAAGACCGAGGTGCCGGGAATTGCGGAGAAATGAGAAGATCCGCCGCGCGTCGCTGCCGATGCCAACGATCAAGACCTGCTCGCCTCGGCGTCCAAACGTGTGCAGGCGGCCGAGGGCACCGCGGGAAATGTGCTTGCTGATGAGCATGAGCAGCACGGTGGCGAGCCAGCCCAGGCAAAAAGGCAGCCGTGGCGCAACCGCGTGCGTCAGGTATAGCTCAGCGTAGACGAGTATCAGGCAGAAGCAGGAGATGCGGAGAAGATTCTCCGTCGTCCGGACCTGAAGCAGGGAAGGGGCCAGGTCGTAGAGCCGGTGCGCGCGGGCCAGGAAAACAAAAATGAGCCAATATTCAAGCGCGATCGCAAGCAGTACGTCGGGGTGGCCGGGCCACGCAGACCCGGGGTGGGACGCCCGAAAGCAGGCGCGGCCCGCCGCGATGCCGGCGCATACACAAAGGAGGTCGAGAAGAATGGATAAGCTCGTGGTGGCGAGCAAGGGAAGGGCACGGCTCGCCCTTTTGCCGTGGTCCGTCGCGAGCGGGACAAGCGCTCCGTGGTGCGTGGTGGTTGCCATTGCTGAGCCTTCCTTGTGAGCCGACGGCTGTGTGTGCCGCTGACTGACGCCGATCGTGAATGTGTGCGATCCAGGCAGGCTGAAGGCAATCGGGCAATCCGAGCAGGAATAAAGCTGAAAGCGTCCGCGGGCGTTTCCACCGCGGCAGAGCAGCCAAGGCAGGTAGAACCCGTAACGGCCCGCTTACGTTGTTATATGGACTGATAGGGGTGAACTTAGCACAGCAGTTCTTCGGACGCATCAGTACTTCCGTAATGGAGATACAAAAAGATAAGGCGAACAGATAGTTGCAGCCTCTGCTACTCTCAGACAACTTTAGGAGTTAGGGAGGCCCCATTCCACTCGAGCGAGCATTCCTGAGCGCCGGCAAGCGACGCTTCGCGCCGAGGACGCGCCTGTGCGGGCGCGCGTGACTCTCAACGAGGGAGCGCCCCCGAGCGGCCTGAAAGCGCGATGGGCGGCGGTGGCATCCGGTCGCGCGCCTGCGGCTCTGCTCGATCAGGCATTGGTGAGCGGCGCAAACTTCGCAACCAACATACTCCTGGCGCGCGCGCTTGGCTTTCGGCAGTACGGAGTATTTGCGCTCGCCTGGATGGTGGTCCTATTCGCCAACAGCCTCCAGTACGCATTTGTTATTACACCGATGGTTAGCATCGGGCCAAAGCAAACTCCAGAAGAGCAGCCCGCTTACAATGGCGCGGTGCTTGCGCAGGAGGTGGCGTTCGCTCTCCTGGCTGCCTTGGCGGTGCTGGCGGGCGTACGGTTGTCTTCGGTTTGGTTTCCTTCCTGGCGCATCGGCGGGCTCGCGTTGCCGCTCGCGGTCGCGACCCTTGCCTACCTGCTGCAAGACTTTCTGCGGCGCTATTTTTTCTCGACCCGGCAAAGCGGCGCGGCGCTTCTTAGCGACGCGGTAAGCTACCTGACGCAGCTTCCGATCCTGTACACCATGTCGCGCCGGCCGCATGTGACTAACTCGGCCATCTTATGGGTGATCGGCGCAACTTCCTTTGCTGGCTTTGCCGCGTGCGCTCACCGGTATGGTCCTTTTCAGGTCCGCGCGGCCTCGGTGCGGGAAACGTTTCGGCGCCATTGGCATATGTCGCGCTGGCTTGCTCCTTCAGCTTTTATGCAGTGGGGGGCGGGCAATCTGTTTCTGATGGCCGCGCCGGTTTACTACGGCGCGTCCGCTGCTGCGGCCCTGCGTGCGGCGCAAAATATCGTCGCGGTGGCGCATGTCTGGTTTCTTGGGCTCGACAATGTAGTTCCCGCTGAGGCCGCGCGGCAGATGCACCGCGGAGGTCAGCAGGCACTGGTGCGCTACATCAGGCAGGTTGCCGTGCAATGGGGCGGGCTCACGCTTTTGTTCGCGGCCGCGATCTCCGTGTTTCCCCGCTTCTGGCTGCACTTGGCGTATGGGGCCAAGTACGCCGGGGATGCGCCGGTGTTAAGGCTGTACGCGCTCCTTTACTTCATGATCTTTCTATCTGGACCCCTGCGGGCCGGATTGCAGGCGCTGGAGTACACGGCACCGATCTTTTGGTCCTACCCGGTACTTATCGCTTTTTCCATAACACTGGCAGGGCCGTTCTCCCGCAACCTGGGGCTCAATGGATCCTTGATCGGGATGATCGCGGTGAACGGCCTTTTTCAGTTGATCATCGCGTCGGCATTCTTTTTTCGGATCCGCCGTCTCGGCCGCGGACCGGTCGTACTCGCACGTGCGGCTTCCAGCTTTAGTCCATAGCTGCCCTGCCGCGCGTCGGTCCGCGCAGTGAATTGCCCCAAGATCCGTTCTGAAAGGAGCGTCCCATTGCGAGTTTTACTGTCGGCCTACGCTTGTGCCCCTAACTACGGGACCGAGCCGGGCAATGGATGGAACTGGGCTGTCCACCTCGCGGAGCGCGGCATGGAGGTGCGCGTGCTCGCTGAGGAAGGCGCGCGGGCAGCAATCGAGGAGTACTGCCGGGAGCACCCGGAAACAAAAGTCCGTTTCACCTTTTTCCGGGGCGGCCCGGCATTTCTTTGCCGGCACAGCGGGTTGCGCTACATCCTGTGGCAGCGCCGCGCTGTGCGGGAAGCAAAAAAGCTTATGCGCAGCGAGCGTTATGAGGTGGTGCACCACGTCACCTTTGGGAGCGTTCAGGTTCCCACACAGCTTTGGCGGCTGGGCATCCCGGTCGTGTTTGGCCCCGTAGGTGGTGGGCAAACCGCACCGGCGAGCATGCTTTCCTACTTCGGGCCGGCGCGGCGCAAAGAGCGGTTCAGGACTTTGACCCTGCGGCTGCTCCCGTTTTCGCCTTGGCACCGGCGCTCTTACCGGAAGATTGGCCTTCTGCTTGGCACCAATCGTGAAACGCTGAACGTGTTTCGCGCAATGGGCCGGGACGATGCAGCTCTTTTCCTCGATGCGGGCCTGCCGGACTCCTTTTTCGCCAGTCAGCCCAGAGTTTTTGCGGAAGAGCCAACGCCGCTCCGGGTGTTGTGGGTCGGTCGTCTACTTCCGCGAAAAGCCCTTCCGCTCACCCTCGACATCATGGCGAAGGTGAGCGTGCCGTTTACCCTGACGATCCTGGGCTCCGGCCTTCCTGAGCACGCTGTGCGCGCGATGATCCATGCACGTGGCCTTGAAGGACGAGTGATCTGGAAGCCGGAACGCGTGCCCTGGAGCGAGGTGCGCGAGGCGTACCGAACCCACGACGTCCTGCTGTTCAACAGTTTGCGCGATTCCCTGGGTGCTCAGTTGCTCGAGGCGATGGCGATGGGGTTGCCGGTCATCTGTCTCGACCTGAGCGGAGCGCGAGACTTCGTGCCCGCGGCTGCCGGTTACAAAGTTCCGGTTTGCTCGAAGGAGCAAGTCGTGATGGCTGTTTCGGCAGCGGTGAACCGCTTTGGGGCTTTACCCGCAGCCGAGCGGAACGAAATGTCTCGGGTGGCTCTCGCGTTCGCCAAGCAGCACTCATGGCGGACACGGGCCGCGGCCGCCGAAACGATGTATCAAGAGCTGCTTGCGGCGGACAAGCCCGAGCCGTCGGACACGAGCGCTCTCGCCCAGGCCCGATGGCGCGCAAAGACGGGAGGGAAGTTTTGAATGACTTCACTTTAAACGCAGCAAGGAAAGAAGGAGGGAACTCCATGCACCGTGCAGACGCACTCCTCGCGCTTAAGCGGAACCTGGGCGGCATCGCCCGCGTCCTGCCTCCAGGCTCCCGCGTAGTTTACATCGACTACCCTCTTCACAGAAACATCGGCGACCTCCTGATTCATCAAGGCACGGAGGAGTTTTTCAAGCTGCACGGCATTGAAGTCAAAC
Organism: Acidobacteriaceae bacterium; assembly: GCA_965218545.1. Classification (GTDB taxonomy): domain Bacteria; phylum Acidobacteriota; class Terriglobia; order Terriglobales; family Acidobacteriaceae; genus EB88. The sequence goes on from CBDCLB010000006.1 coordinate 615,300, forward strand.
GCCGTTACAACCTGTACGACCTTCCAGACACGCTCCGGGAGATCGACAAGTCCGACATTTTCGTTTTTCACGGCGGCGGGAATTTAGGCGATCTTTATCCGGAGCACCTGGATGCCATGGTGCGCGTCATGAGGCAATTTCCAAGCAATCCAGTGGTACAGATGCCCCAAACTGTCTTCTTCGCGGACGACAAACAGCGCGAAGCGCGCTGCCGCATGCTCAAAACGCACGAAAACCTCACCATTTTTGTCCGCGACAGCCGGTCGGAGCGCGCCTTGCGGGAGTTTGGGGTGCCGCGTGTCCACCTGATGCCCGACATGGCGCACCAACTATACGGGCAGCTGCGCGCTATCCCGGAGAAGCCGGTAAACGCGGAGCTCTACTTCTTCCGGCGCGATCCCGAAGGTGCGTCCATACCGGCCGAGATCGCGCGCCATGCCGGGGAGGCGGTCGACTGGGATGACTGTATGCGGCGGTCCGATCGCCTTGCCTGCGCGTTTCTTTCGCGTTTTGTGCTCAGGACGAAGCAGCTCGGCCGCGCGGTCGACGTACAGAAGCCGTGGTTCCGGGTGCGCGACAACCTGGTCGAGAGCGGCGTGGAGCTGCTTTCCAAGCCCCGCGTGATCTATACGAATCGCCTGCACGCCATGCTCCTCGGCCTTTTGCTTGAGCGGGAGGTGCGCTGGTTCGACAACAGCTATGGCAAGCTGTCGAACTACGTCGAAACCTGGTTCGCGGACTTCCCTAGCGTAAACCCCGTCGAAACGCCCGCGTCCGAGCTGGCCGGCTGAAATCTTGCAAGGGGGCACGAACGAATGCAAACAGCCGAGTTGTTGCAAGAAGAGTCGATGCTGGACCCAATCGCCCGCAGCCGATGCTTGCTGGCCACGCAAATGCGCGAGCATGGTTTCAGCGGCGGCCAGGTCCACGCGCTCGCCGCCCGCACGCTGCTTCGTGAGGCGGGGTGGTCGGCCGACATTGTGACGCCGTTTAGCGGACGGGCCCGGCTCAGAGCTCCCGTGTTCGCCCTCCGTTACGCTTTGCAGCCGTTCAGCCGCCAAACCGCGATCCTGCACTACCGCCATGGGCACGACATGTACCTGCGCGCGGCGCTTCGGCGCGCGGTCGAATCAGAGCCGGAAGGGGCGATCCTGTACGCACAGGATCCGCTTTCGGCCCAGAGCGCGCTGGCGGTGCGGCGGCCGGGTTTGGACAAAGCCGTCCTGGTGGTGCACTTCAACGACTCGCAGGCTTCCGAATGGGCGGCTCGCGGCGAAGTCCCGGAAAATGGCTGGGTGTACCGGCGCATTGAGGCGCTGGAGCGCGAGGTCCTGCCCCGCGTGGACGCGCTCGTGTATGTTTCGCGCTACATGAAGGAGCGTATTGAGGCTCGGATACCCGGAGCGGCAGCAGTGCCCTCCGCAATCATCCCAAACTTCGTCGCGCCCCCGGAACTCACGCCCGCCGCCCGCCCCGGCGATATTCTTTCCATCGGCACTCTGGAACCGCGAAAGAACCAGGCTTACACCCTGCGCGTCTTGGCCCGGCTGCACGCGCGAGGGCTGCCGTTGACCGCGACCTTTCTGGGCGATGGGCCGGATCGGGGCGCAATGGAGGGGCTGGCACGGGAGCTCGGGCTCACCCCTTTCGTCCACTTCGCCGGCAATGTGCCGAATGCCGCCGGGTGGCTTCCCGCGCACCGGGTGCTTGCCCATGCGTCGCGGCTGGAGAACTGCCCGGTCGCTCTGATCGAGGCGTTGGCAGCAGGGGTTCCTGTACTCGCGGCTGCCGTCGGCGGCATCCCGGAAATTGTGGATAATTCGACCGGGGCTATGTGGAACCTCGATTCCGTAGAGGATGGAGCGCGCAAATTAGAGGAGCTGCTGACTGACGAGCGGCGGTTTGAGCTCGCCGGCCGTTGCGCCCGGGCTCGCTACGAAGCAGGATTTTCCGTCGAAAGCGCCGGTCGGGCACTGGCCGGGTTATTCGCAGACCTGCTCGGCGTCCGTGCAAGTTCTGTGAAGCAGTAAACAAGCGGGCGGCCTTTCGTAAATCGAAGCCGCCTGCAGAGCATCGGGTTAGCGCAGCAGCACAGGCTCCGGTCCCACGGTAACGGGCGCGGCACCCAGCGTTTGCACGCCGCCGGTTAAGTCCTCCAGCTTGCCCGCGCGCCAGCCCGCGGGCGGCGTAAAGGTTTGCGTGCCCGCGCTCGTCCACAGGACGTGTTCCACCTTGTGCGCGGGGGATTCGAGCGTCAGCGTCCACAGGTTTGTACCCGAGCGATCGAGGCTCTGGTATGTAGTCCCTTCCATCCAGCGCTCGACGACGCGGTAGGCCGCGGTTGCGGGCTTCTCGTGAGCGCCGGCGTCATCCACCAGCGCGTATTGCGGCTCGGCCCAGGCGTACCAGTAAAAACGTCCGATGCCGGCCGCCCATCCAGCCAGATAGGAGCGCGCCACCGCGGCAGCCGCTTCGTCCTGATCGAGGGCGTGGATGCCGTGGGGATAGTTTTTGATCTGCGCGCGCGCGGCGGGGTCGCTCTGGATGTAATACCCCGACTCCGTGTTCCAAACCGGCTTCGCGCCGAGCCCGTTGGCGGCAAGCATGGCGTGCAGCTGCCGCGCGGAGTTCAGGATCCCCTCGGGGTGGATTTGCGGATCGCTCAGGTTGTCGTAGAAGTGAAAGCCGAGCACATCGAAGGCGCTCCCCCCGCCCGCGGTGATGAAAGCGCGCAGGTATTCCTGCCCGCCCGAAGGTGCAGGTGAAGGGGAGATCACCGTGATCCGCGGGTCCACCGCTTTCAGAGCGCGGTACGCCGCTTGCGCCATGGTTACCTGGCCGGCCACGGTGCCCGAGTAGGAATCCTTCTGGTTGGGCTCGTTCCAAAGCTCGTAGGTCAGAACCCGTCCGCGATAGCGCGCAGCCACCGTGCGCACGTAGTTGGTCCAGTCGTCTAGGTCGCGCGCTTCGGCGCGGCTGCCCGCCGGCTGCCACGGGTACGGATTCGATTCAGAAGGCCGGGCCGATGCCCAGGTGGGCGGGCTTTCGAGCACGAGGTCGAGGTCCGCGTGGTGCTGTTGCGCGCGTTGCACATCCGCGTCGAGGTGGGTGAAATCCCACGCGCCCTTTTGCGGCTCCAGGTGGTACCACGCCGCGTCGAAGTCGCGTACCTCCTTGTTGCCCAGGGTGGGCCAAGAGTCTTTCCACGCCGCGCCCGCCAGATTGATAGCGAAGTAGCTCTTCGGCACAGGAACAGCTGCGGCCTCGGCTTCGAGCGGGAAATTTTTTGCAGTGCCCTGTGCAACGCTGATGCTTGCGGAGAACAGCAGGAAAGGCAGCAAAACTGGCGTGCTAGGCATGGGCAAGGGCGGACTCCAAATCGGCATGGGTGGGCAAATCGAGAACAGGAGCAGATCGAATGCGGCGGCCCGCACGGGCTTGGCCCGCTACTCCGAAGAACATGAGCAGGAACACCGCGCCTGAGCGGGAGATCGGGTTGGTCAGAATAGGCTCCCCGAGCGAAAGGATGGTGAGCTGTATAGCTACAACGAAAAGAAACGCGCCCCGTGCTCCGCGGCGCGCTTGCCGGGCTGCCCGGATGATCGTCAGGAGATAAAGAGTGAGCACAAGCAGGGCAGCGCAAATACCACCGGATACAGCCGATTGCAGCAGCTCGTTGTGGCAGTGGGGCGGGATCCAGTGCGCGAAGGTCCACTGCTCGCGGAGGGCGTTTTTCGGCCCCTCGACGAAGCCATAGCCGGTCCAGGGCCGGAGAACCAAGGCGCGCATGGCGGCTTGCCACACATAGGTGCGCTCGGAAAGCGTGGTGATGTTGCTGACGCCGTGGCCGCGTCCGGCGTACTCGATGACACGGTTGTGAAAAACAGCCGCGCCAAGCGCGCCACATACGAGAAGACCCGCGCCGGCTGCCTGCAACGTGACCCGGCGTGAAAGCAGCAGGAGGTACAGAAACAAAGTAAGGACGAACGCGCCTTCCTCGGCTCGGGCGTAGGTGAGAACGAGCGTGAGCAGCGCCCAGGAGCAGCCGCCCCACTGCCGCCAGCCGCGCATGAAAAGAAGGCTGTAAAAAAAGGCGATCTCGGCATACAGCCCCAGGCCGATGGGGTGGACCAGCAAGCCGCCAAGCCGCCGCGTCGCTTCGGCCCCGTCCATGGGATCGCCGTACGCCTGCGAGGGCAGGATGGGCAGAATGCACCAGACAAGCAGGATGTTTATCCAGCAAACGCGGCCCATAGTGCGAATGATGAAGTCGGTTGCGGACGCCTCAGGCTCGCGCGAGTACAAGGAAAGCAAGAGCAAAAAAGCGGTGATCCATTCAAATAAACGGTACCCGCTCACGAGCAGACCGGTATGCGATCCGGGGTTGAGGTGGCTGGGCGGCCCCAGAACAGTTGCGCAAACCATGGTGGCCAGCAATGCAAGCCAAACAGGCGCGTCAAAGCGAACCGAGCGCACGAGCACGGGTTTGCCGTTGAGCAGCCGCATACTCAGGAGGGAAAACGCAAGTGTCAACGAAAGCAGGATCGCTTCAATTGAGGACAGGTTGAAGAGCCCGGCGTTGTGCGTCAGGTTGGAGCTGTCGAACTTGACGAAATTGGGGATGCCGACAGCGCAGGCCACCATCAGCCAGTAGCGGAGCGGGTATTTGGTCTGAGTGGACGAGGCGGCAAGCTGCGTCATGGGAAAGCTAGCGCACCGAATAGATAAGCGCGGAAGACGCCGAAGCCGAAATGCCGGCCGTCAGTACCGTTTTGAACTTGCTGATCGGTACATACAGAATGTCGCCGTCGCGCAGGGGCATGGCCTTTTCCTTGCCGTCCGTGATCTTGCGATAGGGGATGGGGATGGTGGCGAGTTGTCCGGCCGCATCCTTGCGAACCACGCGCATGGAACCCACCGCGGCATCCATGGTGGTGCCGGAAGCGACGGAGATCGCTTCCGCGACATCGAGCGTGCCGTCTTCCTGGAGGAGGTAGCCGCCGGGACGGTTCACCCCGCCCAGCACGTACACGATGCCCGCGCGCGGGACCACGACGGTATCTCCCGGTTCGATCACGACGTCGTTGCCGGTGGTTTGTTTGCGGTCGTAGTGCACGGTCCGGCTTGCGGCCGGGCCGCCGGAAATGTGCGAAATCCTAATTGTGCTACCCGCCAGCTGCGTTTCTCCCCCGGCCATCGCGAGCACGTCCTCAAGCGTATGCGGCGCGAGCAGCTGCAAGCGCCCGGGCGACTGCACCTCCCCGAGAACAGTCACGTTGCTGCCCGCATACTGCACGACATCCAGATTGATCCTGGGGTGCAGCAGGATGCCGGCGGAGACGAGCTTTTCGCGGATGCGTTCCTGCGCGGCCGGGAGCGCAAGGCCGGCCACGTGGACGGGGCCGGAAAGCGGAACATTGATGTTGCCGGCGTCATCGACACGGAGCTCGCTCGAGATTTCGGGCATGTCGTAGACCTGGAGGTCGAGCAGAAAACCCGGCGCAAGGACGAGCTTTGAAAAATCCTCCGGGACCATGTTGGTCGTGCTCGTGGCTGCATTGCGGGCCGAGGCTCGCGTTTGATTGGTGCTCCCCGGCGTGGTCGGAGAGTACTCCCGCGCTACGGGCTGCACTTGCGCGCGGAGCATCGGGCTGAAAATGCAAGCAGTCGCGAACACGCCCAGGGCGGTCTTAAAAATTCTTGGATCTTTAAACATGCTGGCTCACCTTCTGCAAAGAGCGTTCCGGGCTTGCGTGCGGTGGGAGGGCGAGCCGGTCCGCCGCGCAGTTCAGCGCGAAGCCGAGCAGCGGTGCGCGCATGCGCAACAGCAGCTGGGTATAGGCGCGCAGGCCTTCGCGGGAGGTACTGCCGGCTCGCGCTACCGCGACCACGCCGTCGACCTTGTCCGCGATGACGGTGGCGTCGGTAAAGGGCAGCAGGGATGGGCTGTCGATGACCGTCCACCGGTAGTGCGCGCGCGCCTCGTCGAGCAAGCGTTCAAACGCCTCGGAACTGAACAGCTCCGCCGGCAGCTCGGGGGTGCGGCCCGCGGGCAGGAGGGCAAGGTTGGGGAGCTGCGGATGCTCCGTAATGGAGTCGGCGAGCCGCGGCGCCCTGTGCTCAAGAACGTCGGCCAAGCCGGACGCCCCGCTGTTCGGGAAAAAGTGTTGCAGGCCAGGGTCGCGCAAATTCGCGTCGAGGAGCAGGACGCGCTCGCCGCGTTGTGCGAGGGCCACTGCGATGTTGTAGGAGACGGTTGTTTTGCCGTCGCCGCCGAAGGGGCTGCTCACGAGCAGAACGCGCGGTTGGCTGCCGCTCTCAAGGAGGCCCAGAACCGCGGTGCACAGGGAGCGGCAGGACTCAGCGAAAGCCGACCGGGGTGCGTGCAGCATGCTGGCGCGCGCTGCCCCTTCCCCGAGCATCGGGAGTTGCGCGATAACCGGAATGTGGACCGTGCTTTCGACGTCGCGCGCCACACGGACGGACACGTCAATGCTTTGCCGCAGAAATGCGCACAGGATGCCGAGCACAAGCCCCGCCCCGAGCGAAGCGGCAAGCAGCAGGAATGGGCTCGGGGACGACGGAGTCCCTGGGATAAGCGCGCGGTCGACGATGTCAAGCCGCGTGGCGTGGATCCCGGCCGCGACGTTGGCCTGGTTCAGCTCCGAATACAAGTTTTGGTACAGCGTGCGGTTGGAGAACGCTTCCTGGGACAACAGCTGGAGCTGCACGGTTTGGTCCGTGAACTTGTCCGCGAGTTGCTGTTGGCGGGCGAGCTGCGCGCGAAGCGCATCCTGGTTGGCCTGGGCGTACTTGTAATCGTTTTCGGCGCGCTCGCGGATGCGGGCCATCTCGGCGGCAATCTCCGAGTCCATGGCTTGCAGTTGGCTTGTGAGCTCCACCAAGCGCGGGTTTTGCGGGCCATAGCGGGTTTGGAGGTCGGCCAGCTGCACCTTGAGCGCGGCTTGCTGGGAACGGAGAGTGCGTAGGAGATCCAGCCCGCCCCCTTGCGCGAGAACGGAGCCGCCGCCGACCAGGTTCATGGAGCCGAGTCCGAGCACCGTTTCCGGATCCTGACTCTGCGTCAGCTTGTAAATGGCTTCCGACGAGATGCGGTTGGCCTCAGCCGTGGTGAGCTCCGCGTTGAGCGTGTTGAGCCGGTCCAAGACTCCGTTATGGGCTTGCATCGCAAGCCCGCTTTGACCGCCCGTCTGCGTCGCCGACTGCACGTCGATGCCGGCGAGTCCCGTTTTATGCTCGAAGTCGGCCAGTGCCTGCTCGGAAAGGCGTACGCGCTCACGCAACCCGCCGATTTCCTTCGAAATCCAGAATGAAACCGTGCTGTTGGCGTGGAGCCTGCGCTCCAAGGTTTGGGCGATAAACGTTTCCGCAAGTGTGTTGGCGACCTCGGCGGCAACAGCGGGGTCCGGATTTCGGAAAGCGACCGTAATCAACCGGCTATCCGGAACTGAGCTGACCTTAAGGTTTTTTGCGAAGAGCTTCAGGTATGTGTCGCGCGTTTTGGGGGCCCGATCGAGCGACAGGTCGGCTTCTTTCCTCACATGAACCGCGCGAAACGGGGCATCATTCTCCAGCTTTAGTTTCTGGATGACTGCCAACGCGAGATCGCTCGACTGGAGCACATTTGTGTCGGTCTCGACCTCTGTTTTTACTTCATCCGGCAAGCCGGCCGCGCCGGGCAAGCTTCCGCCGGCCATCGCGGGAGTTTCGCTGTTGACCTCTAACGAAGCAGAAGCGGTGTATTTAGGTTTCAGGATCAAGCAAGCGAGCGCGCCAAGCACAAAGCAGGCGAGAACACAGCCGAGGACCGTCTTCCAGCGTTCGCGAACCACAGCGAGCAGGTCGCTCAAGGTTTCGTAGCGCTCCGGAGACTCCGCTTCAGGGAGTGGAGTGGTCCAGGGTTGGTGCGGAAACCGCGATCCCGGGGATGTATAGGAGGCACGCGAAACCTCCAGGCGCTTATCCATCATCGTCTGCAATCCTCATGTGGCGCGTAGCTGTGCTACGGGGTCGGCCTGCACATCATTTGTCGAGTTTTGACTCGAACTTATCTTTTTGAGGCTGCAGAAATGGGAGTGTGCTTCGGCCCGCGTAGTGGAACCGTTTCTTGAGCGAGACTAACCTGTCACCGAGTCGCGGGCAAGGTTAAGTTCGCGCGGGTAACGTTACTGTAAATTGCCAGCAGAGCGTGGTAGTTGGCTTCGGGAGTGTACTTCTCGAGATAGCAAGCACGTGCTTGCACGCGCATCGTTTCTACAACTTCCGGGTGAGCTTGGTACCAGGCCAGAGCTCTCCCGAGCGCCCGAAAGTCGCCCGGGGGATAGAGCAAGCCGGTGCGCCCAGACTCGAGAAGGCCGGCGAGATTGCCATGGTCTGTTCCGATCACCGGCAGCCCGAAGGAAAACGCTTCAATCAGGACAAGCGGGAGGCCTTCGTACCAAAGGGAGGGCAGCAGCAGCACCTGAGCGTGACGCATCCATTGCAAAATCTCGTCGTGGCTTTGACGTCCTTGGAGTTTGAGCCGGCTCCCCGGGCGGCCGGCAGCAACTGTCAGCTCTCCCATGAGCGGGCCATCCCCGACAACGACGACGTCCATCGGCAAGAGCCCGGCCTGGTCAGCCTCAATGAGCGTTTGTACTCCCTTCTCCGGGCTTAAACGGCCGGCGAACAATGCATAATCGCCATCCGCGAACCCCATTCCGTGATCGGCTGTGAAGTTCGGCTTTACGAAAATCTTTTCCCGCGGCAGCCGGTAGGAACCAAGCTTGCCCGCGGCGAAATCCGTGAGCGCGATAAACCCGGAGACTTTTTCGGCCCAGGTACCAAGATGTTCGTGCAGCGCCATGCCCAGGCCGGCGACCGCGCTGCCTACGCGGCTGCCTCGGTAGCACGCATGGGCGATTCCCGGCACAGGCGAGCGCTTCGCGATGCATGCCTCGCAGATGCCGCCGTCCCGAAACAGGGTCGCGCCGGCGCACACGATGCGGTAGTTGTGCAAGGTGTGCACCACGGGAACGCCGGCGTCGGCGCAGGCGTGGAAAACCGAAGGCGAAAGCGTGGGGAAAAAGTTGTGGACGTGCACAATGTCCGGGCGAAAGCGGGTGATCGCCGCGGCCATCCTGGTCTTGCCCGGCAGGGAATAAAGGGAATGGGCCGCCGCGGCCATCCGGCTTCGCACTCCCTGGATCTGGTCATTGTCCACATCCAGCCGCTCAATACCGTGGCCCCGGCTCGCGAGCAGCTCTGCTTCGGCGGAGGCGACATTGTCCTCGCCCCCACTCTGCTGGTAGCGGTTGTGTGCAATCAGTATCCGCATCGAAGCCTTTCTTCCGATCAAGAAATACCACACTCCGGCTGTGTGCGGCCGCGCCTACCGAGCTACCGGTAACCGGCGAACAGCGGCATGCGGAAGTTCGAGTTTGCTGGGGAGGTGATGCGACGGTCCACTCCTTCCCGGATTTCCTCGACCTGCGTCGCGTACCCGCAGCTCGCGCAGTACACCGACTCGGTGTAAATGTAGGAAACCTGGGAATCCACGGAGCGGAAAGCGACATCGGTGGAAGGCACGGCCATGGCTGGATAGATGAATCCCCCCAGCAGCTCGGTTTGGCCGCCGGCCTCGGTGTCGATTACCGTTCCGCCGCGTTCGGTCTTCAGACCCAGAATCCACGCCGTCCCGCCGTTGTTCGCGATCTTGGTCCCGGCGACCTCGTCATTGAGCTGGCGCGCCCACAGGTGCTGCCCCGGCTGCACGGTCAGGGCGGTTGCTTCCACGTCTTCCAGGTATAGGTCGCCCGCTCCCGGAGAGCTCGTGTAGCTCACCTTCGCGTCCTTGATGACCACGGGCCGGCTGCCCCGGTGATCGATCTTAAGCCCGTAGCCGAACTGCTCGATGATCAGCGGCTCCGTGCTATCGCTTGTGATCACAAGGCGGATGCCGCCGCCGTTGTTCCCTCCCGTGCTCCCGTTCACGATCGAGGAAAAGCCCACGATTCTATGGACAGAATCGGGCACCGTGACCGCGGCTTCGTTGTAGGCGAAATACGAGCCGAAGGGAAAGTAAACCGTGCTCTTGCCCGCGTTGAAAGTGGATTGCAGGCTCGAAGTGTCCCCGTAACTCTGTGGAGTGAATGCGACCCACTGCGAAAGGTCGGCGTCTGCATAGGACGGGGTTTCCGCGACCTGCAGCTTGAGGCTGCCCGCGTCGGGGTCGCCGGTGAGCGTTTGCGGCGCGCCGGTTAGAAGCTCGGCGATGCTGCCGCCCATCGTGCCCGGCCCATTGGCACTCGTGTTGGCGAGCGTACTCGCATACCCGGTCGCGCTTACGTTCCTGAGGTAAAGAACGGCGTTGGTCTGAAGCGCAGCGACCGACGGCCCGCCGCCCTGGAGGGATCCATCCAGCAGCACGACCTGCCCACCCTGGTTCGTCAAAGCGGGGACCGTGTTGCTGCTCACCAGGCCTCGGATCGAAAGCGGTTGATTGATGTTGTGAATCCCAGCGACATTTTGGCCTTGAAGCGTGATCGCTTCCAAAGTTGCACCGTATTCCGCATTACTCAGATCCATCCCTCGGTCGAAGCCGACGACTTCGGTGTTGCGGATCAGCAGTGGCCCGGCGTACTTCCGGGTCATGGCGATGCCGTCCACGCCAGTCCCATCCTCGCTTTTTACCAGAACGTTATGAACCGAACCGCTGTTGTTGGAGATGTAGTCGAGGCCAGTCGCGCCGGGGTTGCCGGGACCTACGCTCAGCGCCAGGTCCCATACGTTTTCGTGGAAGGACTGATTGCCGGCCGGGGTCATTACAAGCGGCTTGGGCGCGGAAGGGTCGTCGAAGCCGGGTGAGTGCGGAGCGAGCCGGATGACGCTGCTCCCGGAGCCTGCCCCTTGCAGGGTCACGCAGCAACCGGTCCAGCGCAGGGTGTCGTGAACCAGGTATGTACCGGCAGGGAAGTAAAGCGCTTTCGGTCGCCCGTAATAGTCCAGGCTCGTATCCGAGCGCCCGTCGGCAAGCGCGGCCTGGATGGCTGCCGTATCATCGGTCACGCCGTCGCCCACCGCGCCGTAGCTCTTGACCGAAGGCATAAAGCCGGCTGGAAAGGCCGAGGGCGCGGGTGGGAGTGTAGCGCCCGAGGCCGCGGCGGCTGTGCCGCCCCCCGTTCCGTTTGAGGCCTGCCCAGCGATTGGGACGCTGGAGCACCCGCTTGCGAAAGCAAGCAGCAGAACCGTGAACGCGGCGCACACTACGCGCGCGGAGCGGGCATGTCCCGCGCTGGCCTGGGTGGAAGAGAAGAGCGAACCTTTGGCGAACATGGAAGGAGTATGCGGCCCGCCCACGTGGGCCAGTACATGAAAGTGGCCGGGAAACCAGTGGCAAAGTGCCGATGTGAAACGTGTCCCGATATGGGCCAAAGCTGCAGGGCGCAGGCGCTTGGCGTACGATCGCCGCCGCGCAAAGGGCTCCGCCATGCAAGCGTGCGCAGGCGGAAAGCCGCCGCCCCCCCCACTCCGCTGCGAGCCGCTAGCCCGAGCAGGTATCATGCAATGGTTCGATTGCGCGCATGTTTTTTCCTGCTAATTCTCGAAGTGTCACCGTGCCGGTCGGACTGTTGAGCGCCGCGGCTTGGTGCGTGGTGCTTGCGGGCTGGGGCCAGGATGCGCCTAGGGCGCCGCGCCCCAACTATGGGCAGGCGGTCGCGTCGCACTACACGGCCGGCTTCGGGGCGGACAAGCCGTTTTTGCCCTCCAACGCCGGAACGGCAAGCGGCAGTTTTCTGGACCCGCAAAGCTTTCCCACCGCGGCCTACTGCGGCCGCTGCCACCAGGAGTCGCATGCCGAGTGGCTCCAATCGGCGCATGCCAACTCGTTTCGGACGCCCTGGTACATCAAGAACGTAGACATGCTCAGGCAGCAGAAGGGCGTGGAAGCCACGCGCCACTGCGAAGGCTGCCACAACCCCATTGCGCTGACCAGCGGTGCGCTCACCCCCGGCGGCCCGGCCGGCTTTAGCCACGAGCGCCCGTTCGACAACGACGGCGTCACCTGCTCGGTGTGCCACTCCATCCAGAAGGTCACGGTGCGCGGCACGGGCAGCTACGTCCTGGCGCAGCCTGCGGTGCTGCTCGATGAGCACGGTGCCCCCATCACGCGACCGGTGACGGATGCGGAGATCCTGGCGCACCTGGACCGGCACAGCGCGGCGGTCATGAAGCCGTTTTACCGGACCTCGGAGTTTTGCGCATCCTGCCATAAGGCCGCGCTGCCGAAGCAGCTGAACGATTACAAGTGGCAGCGAGCCTTTTCGGTTTATGACGAATGGCAGAACTCCTCCTTCGCGCGCGAATCGCCGCTGCCGTTCTATACAAAAGCTTCCACATCTACCTGCCAAACCTGTCACATGGGGCGCGAAGCGCTCGAAGGGCGCGACTCCGGCGCAAAAAGCGGCACGCTGGCCTCGCATCGCTGGCTGGGCGCGAACACAATCATCCCGCAGTATTACGGTTTCAGCGAGCAGGCCCGGCGCACCGTCGAGTACCTCAAGAACGGCGTGCTGAACGTAGACATTTTCGCGCTCGAGCACACGGATGCGAACGGCGCGCGTGTCGGCTCGCTCCTCGCGCCGCTCGATGCCCAAGCGTTCACCATCAAAGCAGGCGAGATGCTCACGGCTTCGGTCGTGATCCAGAACAAGGGTGCCGCCCACAGCCTGGTGCCCGAGCAGCGCGATATGTACGAGGCCTGGGTTGTTTTTCAGCTCAAGGACAGCGCAGGCCGGGTACTTGAGCAGAGCGGTGCGCTGAAGCCGGACGGCGAGCTGGACGACCAGGCGCACAGCTTCACGAACCGGCTCATCAACAAGGATGGCGGCATCAACAACCTCCACCAGGTGTGGAACAACCGCGTGGTGGCGTACAACAACACCATTCAATCGGGGCGGTCGCAGGTTGTGCGTTACCAGCTGCACATACCCGCGGATGCAAGCGGTCCGCTGTTGTTGTCAGCTTCGGTCCAGTACCGGCGGTTCGACCAGCACTTCATGGACTTCGGCATGGGCCGCCATTACGAAATGCCGGTGGTGGAGATGGCGAGCGCATCGCACACGCTGACGATCGGGGTGAATCAATCGGCACCCGAAGCGGGCGTAAACCCGCTCTGGATGCGCTGGAACAACTACGGCATCGGCTTGCTGGATGCGCAGCAGTACGCGGCGGCGGTCGACGCGTTCCGGGAGGTGGCCCGGCTGCGGCCCGATTACGCCGACGCGCACACCAACATCGGCCTGGCACTCAGCCAGTGGGAGAAGTTTGACCAAGCCCGCCCGGAGTTTGAGCGGGCGCTTGTGCTTTCGCCGCACAATGCTCGCGCGCTGTACTACCTGGCCTTGGTGGAGCGCAACGATGGCAACCTGGATGCGGCAGTCGCGGACTTTCAGGAGGTCGCGCGGCAGTTCCCGGACGGTCGCGACGCGCACCGCGAGCTCGGCTTCACCTTTTACCAGCAGCGCAAATACGAGCTGGCGCGGGCCGAATATGAGCGGACGCAGCTGATCGACCCGGACGACCTGGCCGCGCACTACAAGCTCGCGGCCATTTACCGGCGGCTCGGGATGCAGGCGCGCGCGGAGGAAGAGGCCGCGTACTACGCCGACCAGCGGGACGATCCGATGGCGAGCACGGCGGCGCTTCAGTTTTTCGAGAAGCACCCCGAGATCTCAAACGAAAGCGTCCTGTGGCATACGCATGCGCTGGACGAGGTGGACGTGCGGGGCGGCGTAAAGCTTTTGCCGGCCGTCCCGCAGCCGCACAGCGGCGGTTCGCGTTAAGCGCCGGGCCGAGCTTGACCCCTGCTTCCGCCAGGGAGAAAACTAAGGGCGGCAATGTATGCGCCCATATCGTTGAGGTGGTCTTTGCAGGCAGGAAAGCTTTCCTTATTGGCCTTGATGTCGGTTTTGGGTCTTAGCCCCGCAGGTTGGGCGCAAGCAAGCCCCCCTGCGCAAGCCGCGCCGCAGCCGGCCGGCAAATTCGTCGAGACGACGGACAGAAGCGGCGTTCACTTTGCGGGTGTTGCCTCGCACACATCGAAGAAATATTTGATGGAGACCATGGGCTCGGGCGTGGCGATGTTTGACTACGACAATGACGGCCGCATGGATCTTTTTTTCGTCAACGGCGCGCCCCTTGCCGACCCGACCGCGCCCGGCACGGTCCCTCAAAAAGCAGGACCGCGCGACTGGAACCGCCTCTATCATCAAAAGCATGACGGAACCTTCGAAGACGTGACCGAAAAGGCTGGGCTCCAGGGTGTGGGCTATGGTATGGGCGCGGCCGTGGGCGACTTTGATAACGACGGCTACGACGACCTGTACGTCACGGCGTTCGGCGGCAACCGTCTTTACCATAACAATAACGGCGATGGCACCTTTACCGATGTTACGAAGCAGTCAGGCACGGGCGGCAGCGGCTGGTCGACCAGCGCGGCTTGGGTGGACCTAGACAATGACGGTCTGCTCGACTTAGTCGTCCTGCGCTATGTGGACTGGAGCTTCAACGACGTATGGTGCGGCGAGCACCGCGAAGGCTACCGTGCCTACTGCCACCCGGATATCTTCCCCGCGGTCAAGCCGCTGGTTTTCCATAACGACGGGCACGGGCACTTTACTGAGGTCGCGGACAAGGTCGGTATCAATAAGCCTGGCAAGGGCCTGGGGCTCGCGATCGCGGACTTTGACCATGACGGCAAGGTGGACATCGCGGTCGCGAACGACTCCATGCTCGAATTTCTTTACCGCAACAAGGGCGACGGCACGTTTGAGGAGGTAGGGCTTCCCGCCGAAATTGCGGTGGATGGAGACGGGCGGACTTATGCCGGGATGGGAATCGATGCGCAGGACTATGACAACGATGGATTACCGGATCTTGTTATTACGAATCTTGCAAACCAGCGCTATGCGCTTTACAAAAATAACGGCGACGGCAGCTTCAACTACGACAGCTATCTGTCCGGGATCGCGCGCATGACGCTGCTCCACTCCGGATGGGGCATTCATTTTCTGGACTACGACAACGACGGCCTGAAAGATCTGCTGGTCTCGCAGGGGCACGATCTGGACACGGTCGAGCTCGAGTCGCCGCAGATCCGCTATCGCGAGCCGATGCTTTTAGCGCGCAACACCGGCCACGGTTTCGTTGATGTGTCGAGTGAGTCGGGCGTGGTGTTTCACGAGGCCTGGGTGGGCCGCGGCATGGCCGTGGGCGACCTCGATAACGACGGCCGCGTGGATGCGGTCGTGGCGACCAACGGCGGCCCGGCGCACATCTTGCACAACGAAACCGCGACGAGCAATCACTGGCTCACAATCGCGCTCGAGGGCACGCGCTCGAATCGCGATGGCATCGGCGCTTCGATTCGACTTACCAGCGCGCGCGGCAAGCAGTATGTCACGGTTACGACGGCGGGCAGCTACTTATCCTCGAATAGTAAGCGCGCGCACTTTGGGCTTGGGCCGGACACGGTGGCGAGCACGGTGGAGATACACTGGCCGAGCGGCATCGTGCAAAAGCTGACGGATGTGAGGGCCGATCAGGTGCTGCAGGTGAAGGAGCCGAACGAAGCCCCAAGCACAGCCAAAAAGTAAGACGAATCAAATCTGGGCTTAGTGCAGAAAGTGCGCCGCGACGGTCCCGGCAATGCCGCCCACGATGGCAGAAAGTAAGCTGGACAGCAACACCAAGGGAGCGAGACTGCGATCCCGCTGTAACTTGAGCGCTTCGGCGTTCATCTTCAAGACTTCTTCATCCAGCTTTCGCCGTTCTGCGTTGAGCTTGCTGGACTCTTCTCCGAACTTGCGGGTTTCCGCGATGGAGCGCTCGATGCTCGCGAGTTGCGTCGCCTGGTCCCACCCTGCTTGATTTTCGGCCGTCGGCATAACCGAACTCTCCTTCCCCTAGCTTACTGCACTCACTCTCAAGCAAACCAGCTTACGGGTGGGCCGGCACCGCGCTTGCCTGCGCTGCATGCTTCATTCGCTGCACTTCTGCGAACGCCCGGTCCGCATCGGCCTTGCGGTCGAGCTTTGTGTACACGCGCCCCAGCTGGAACCAGGCGCTTTGCGCGATGAAGTCCGAAGGGTGCGCGGCGAGCGAGGCCTCAAGCGCCGCAGCGGCTTCGGCATTCCGGCCCAGCTCGGCGAGTCCAAGGCCCAGGTAAAACTCCGCCGGCCCAGGGCTCGCATGCAGTGTAACGGCCTGCTGCAGCAGCGGAACGCCTTCAGCTTGCTTGCCCCGCTCCACGTCAATCTTGCCCACGTTGTAGAGCGCGATCGCGCTCCGGGGATTGAGCTTCAGCTCCTGCTCGTAGGCCGCGAGCGCCGCGTCGAACCGGCTCAGCTTCTGGTCCTCCTCCGCGAGCGACTCGTACAGGTCCGCATTGCCCGGCTGCTTCTTGATCGCGGTCTCGTATTCGGCGATCGCCTTTTCAGGCTGGCCCGAGGACGCGAGGCTTTCCCCCAACGCCCGGTGCACCAGCGCCGAGTCTGGGTCTAACTTGTACAGCGCCTGGAACGATTGCTCGGCGACCAGCATGTGAGCCCGGCCCTGGTAGTACAGCAGGTTCGCGTCCTTGGGCGCGAGCGCAACCGCGCGGTCCAAAGGCGCGGCAGCCGCTTCGGGGTGGTTTGCGCCCAACTCGACAATCCCCAGCCATGTCAGCGCTTCCACGTTGTTCGGCTGCAGAGCGAGCTCCTCCCGCAGGCTCGCCGCGCCTCCAGTCGCATCGCCGCTCTGATACTCGGCGATTCCGAGAAACAAGTGCGCACCGGGCGCTTTCGGGTCGAGCTCGAGCGTGCGCCGCAGGGAGGTTTGCGCGTCGGCAAGCTCTCCTGCCCGCAGCTCCGCCAGCCCCAAGCCCAGAAACGCGCTCGGGAAGCCGGGCGCTGCCGCCGTGGCTTCTTTGAAATCTGCAATCGCTTCCGCGACGCGCCCAGCGCGCATCGCGCCAGAGCCCCGCTCCATGAGCTCTTGCACCTGCGGAGAAGGCGGAGCTTGCGCCGGAAGCGTCGCGGGCACCAGGGCCGCAATGCTTAGGAGGCAGGCCGCGCGGAGAACGGGGATGGAGATCATGAGAAGGCACCCCCATCATGGGTGAATTTTGCTTACCTGGCAAGGCGGGCATGCTGCCGCGGCTCGGCTCGGCTCTCGAAAGTTTCTCGACAAGCAGGCCTCCCCGTGTGCATAATTCGTTCGCGCTCAAAAGATGACGTCCCCGAAGCGTGAAACCGTTTTCTCACCATGAAGAAGTCTTGTTGAATTTTCAGGAGAGCCGCATGTTTCAAAGGATTTCAGGCGGAAAAGCCGGTGCTCCGGAGGCAGCCGGGAGCTGCGCTCCCGGCACGGACAAAAACACGGACAAGATCGACAGTCAGGGACCCGTGAGCCACTGCCGGGCGAGCCGGCCGGCAAAAGCGCACCCAGCCCGTAACTGGGCGGGTACTCTTTCGCTCCGGGCTACACTGCATGCCGCTATGGGTTACCGGCGGCTGGGCATCCCTCTCGTGCTCCTGTCTTCGCTCGCCCTCGCGGGGCCCGCGGCAGAGGCGCAGTCGGCGTTCGGAAACCTGGCCGGTACTGTTACGGACCCGACCGGTGCGGTGATCTCCGGTGCCAAAGTCTCCGCCAAGAATACCGCGACCGGGCAGGTCTTCAATACCGTGTCCTCCTCCGGGGGCGACTACCGCTTCGGCGACATCCCGCTGGGCTCGTACGACCTGACCACCACCGCGCCCGGCTTTGGAACCACGAGCAGCAACGGGTCGCAGGTCACGATCAACAGCACAACCACGCTTGCCATCGTATTGCGCGCGGGCGAGGTCGCTACCAACGTCACGGTGGACGCGAGCGCCCCCGCGCTCCAAACGCAGACCTACGACATCAACGGCACGGTAAAGTCGCGCCAGATCATCCAGCTCCCGCTCGCGCTCGGCGGCATCGGCGCGCTGCGTTCGCCGGAGGCTTTTGTATTTCTACTGCCGGGGACCACGGGTCCGGGCTCCGGAAGCAGCAGCAACGGCATTTTCTTTTCCCGCATCAGCGGCGGCCAGGCTTTCGGCAATGAGGTATTGCTCGACGGCGTGAGCCAGCAGCGCAGTGAGAATGGCTCCTCCTTCGACGAAGAATCGCCTTCCGTCGAAGCGCTTCAGGAGTTTAAGGTCACCACCGCCACTCCCTCCGCTCAGTTCGGCCGTACCACCGGCGGCATTGAAAGCTTCGCGACCAAGCAGGGCGGCAACGAGTACCACGGCACGGCCTATCTCCTGTTCAAAAATGACGTGCTGGACGCGAATACCTGGTTTAACAACGGAAACAAGGCTGCCACCTGCGTCGGCGCAAATGATACAGGCGCTTGCCGCGAGCAGTTCAATGTTCCCGGCGATAAGAAATACGACTATGGCGGTACCTTCGGCGGTCCTATCCGCATTCCTCACATTTACGACGGCAAGGACAAGTCGTTTTTCTTCTACTCCTGGGAACAGTTTCAACAGAAACTGAGCGGTACTCCGTTCTCAACGCTCCCCACCGCCGCAGAGCGGAACGGAGACTTTTCACAAATCCTGGGCGGACCCGCCACGACAACCAACAACGGCGTGACCACAACAGTGATCAATCCATGTACGGGGCAGCCGGTACTCCAGAACCAAATCTTCGACGCCGCGACAGCTCGCACTGTCGGCGGAGTGAACTGCCGGTCGCCGTTCCCGAACAACGTGGTTCCAACTAACCGTTTCAGCGCTGCCAACCAACGGTTGATCTCCGCTCTTCCCCTTCCCAACCTCCCGGCCAACGGTACCGTAAATAACGCTGCTTTTAACCTGCCCTACTCCATCAACAACACGACGGAAACCATCCGCGGCGACCAGGTTCTAACGCAAAATGACCGCATTTTCGGCTCCTATAGTGTGCGCGAAAACAACCGCTACACCGGGCAGCCGGTTCTGCCGTTTCCCATCGATTCGGGCGGCGATCAGCAGGACTTTACAACCCACTTCGCGCGCGGCGGCTATGACCATACCTTTAGCCCGATCGTCCTCAACCATTTCCTAGTCGGCCTGAATCGGTCGAACAGCAAAAACTTCGAGCTGCCGCTTATCTCCAGCCCGCTGGTTAATTACTCGGCGCAGGCCGGTATCGGTAACATCGTTTCGAACGCTTTCCCAATTGTCACCTGGGATGGGCTTGACGGTTACACGAACCTGGGGCGCGGAGAAGACGGCAATAACGTTGATAACGCGCTCATTTTCCACGACGGTGTGGATTGGCAAAAGGGCAGGAACGCTTTCCAGTTCGGCGGCGAGTTCCGTTTCCAGCAGTTCAGCGTGGCTTACCAGGACACGCCGCAGTTCCACTACCTGCATAACGAGACCGATTACAGCGCGAACGGCGGATCCGGGACGGTGAGCGGGAACTCGTTCGCTTCGTACCTGCTGGGCACGCCCGACAGCGCCTCGCAGAATGTGCAGCTGCACGCCCCGCGCTGGAACTCGAAGTACATGGCCCTGTATGTCGAGGACAACTTAAAGGCGACCAACCAGCTCACGCTGAACCTCGGGGTCCGCTACTCGATCGACTTCCCGCGCCTGGAAGCGCACAATCAAACCAGCAACTTCAGCTTTTCGGCTATCGACCCGGTTTCGGGTCTCCCGGGCGCGTATGTTTTCAGCAAGCAGCGCGGCGTCAACCCGGCCTGGGCCAATACCTACTACAAGGACATTTCGCCCCGCATCGGCTTCGCCTATAGCCCGGCGCAGGCGCAGGGCAAGACCGTGTTCCGCGGCGGTGCCGATATCCTGTACGGCCCGCTGCAGTACACCGATTTCGGCGGCGCTATGCAGCAGGGCTACTCTGCCAACCCAAATCCCAACAGCCCTGACGGGTTTACCCCAGCCTTCCAGATCGACTCCGGCTTCCCTGCATTCCAGCGCACGACTAACCTCAACCCCGGCCAGATGGACGGCGGTACCGGCGTCTTCAACATCGTTCCCAACAACGTGATCACGCCCGTCATGGGCCGCCCTGCCGCGGTCTACAACTGGAGCTTCCAGATGCAACAGCAGGTGGCCCAGGACCTGATCTTCACCGTCGGCTACATCGGCCAGGCGGCGCAGAACCTGCGCTCCGCACTGCAAAATGTCAACAACATGCCGCTCGCGGACATCGCGCTCGGCAACGCGCTCACCGACAACATTCCGGAAGGCGGCTCGGCGGACGGCATCAACGCCCCGTTCCCAACCTTTGCGGGCCAGGTACAGCACGCGCTCCGGCCATTCCCGCAGTACGACTTCATCGCGACCGACTGCTGCCTGCAGAACGTCGGCCACTCTTCCTACAACGCCCTGATTGCGTCGCTGGCCCGCCAGTTCCGCAACGGGCTCAACCTGCAGCTCTCCTATACCTTCGCCAAGAACGAGACCGACGCGGACAGCATCCTGCCCAACACAAACGCCGGTGTCGCGCAGGACCAGAACGTTTTCAATCACCGGCTTGAAAAGTCGGTGAGTATCCAAAATATTCCGCACACCTTTGTCGCGAGCTACCTGTACGAGCTTCCGTTCGGTAAGGGGCGCGCCTTCTTCAATCGAGGCGGCCTGCTCGATTACGCCATCGGCGGCTGGCAAATCGGCGGCATCCAGCGTTACCAGTCCGGCCAGCCTTTCTCCTTCGGCTGCGCGACCGGCATCCCCGGATACCAGAACTGCATTCGTTACACACGCAATCCCAACCAGCCCCTCGCCAACCCGGCCTACGCCGCAAACAAGCACAAGGCTAACCTGTTCAGCGGCGTCTCCTACTTCAACCCGGCGGCCTTTATCGATCCAAACGCGCCCGGTCTCCGGTCTACACGCCCCAACGGCGCGTATGCGCTCGGTACGGGCATCCCGCGTGTCACCGAGGAGGTCACCTCGCCTTTGTGGCTCTCCGAGGACTTCAGCCTGATTAAGAACTTTCCTATCAAGGAAAGCGCCTCTTTTCAGCTGAAGGTCGAAGCCCTGGACGCATTCAACCGCCATAACTTCTCTATCCCAGACGTGACTCCCAACGACGGGCCGGGCCGGTTCGGTGTGGCGACTGCGCAAGACTATGGTCCGCGCAACCTGCAAATCACGGGCCGGATCAACTTTTAACCTCAGCTGTACACAAATAACAAAAAGCCGGGCAGCGATTTCTGCCCGGCTTTTCCAATGCACGCTTACTGCCGGTCCGGCGTGGAATGCACCCCGGCAATCGCGGCACTTTGCCGGAACTGCTCATCGGCCTGTGCCTTGAGGCCCATGCGGCGGTAGGTTTGTCCCAGCAGGAAGTGCAGGGCGGAGCTCCCGGGATGGTAGACGAGAGCGCGCGCAAAGGCGTCCCGCGCCTGCGGGAGCTTGCCTTCCTGCAGATACAAGTGCCCGAGCTGCTCCTGGATAGGCTCCTGGATCGCGGCGACCTTGGGCGCGACCTCGGCCGCACGCTCCAGCAGCGGGAGCGCCTCGGCCAGCTGCCCCCGATGGATGAGCACGGTGGCCAGGTTGATCATGGGCTGCTCGCTCGGGGCGGGAGCGTCCGCTTGCCAGGCCAGCGCGTTGCGATAGGCTTGGACGGCTTCGTCGGTGCGGTTGAGCGCTTCCAGCGTGAGGCCCAGATTGTTTTCCGCCTTCACGTCGCGCGGGCGCAGCGCGAGCGCACGGCGGAACGATCCGAGGGCATCGGCGAACAGCTGCTGCGTGTATTGCACCCGCCCCAGGCTGTACCAGGCCTCCGCGTCGAGCGGATTTTGCCCGACCGCTGTTCCGAGCCAAAGGGCGGCGTCGGGATAGTCGTTGAGCAGGACATACGCGCGTGCGACGTCGACCAGGTTCTCGGAGGAAGGCGGCTCGATGCCTGCGGCGTGGGTGAACTCGGCGAGCGCGTCCTTGGGCTTGTCTTGAAGCAGCAACGTGCGCGCAAGCAGGTACCGGGCCGGGGCGGAGCGCTCGTCGGTGAGCAGGTACGTGCGCAGGAGCGCTTCGGCCTCCGCGGGGCGGCTTGCCGCCAGCAGCGAGCGGGCCTGGTCGAGCGCTGCATCCGTCGCGAGAGGGCTCGAAAGCTGGAGCGGTGCCGGTTGTTGCGCGAGGGCCGGGAAGGTGAGCAGGCAGGCGATGGCCAAGCCGCAGCGGCAGCCCGATGGAGTTAAAAGGCGCACGGGTTTATGCTCTCACTCTCGTTTCCGCTCTCGCAACCGAGCCGCGCGCGCATCCGGTATCATCGGCGCGGGAGCGGTGTGTGCGATGAAGCGGAACCTTGCGCTCGGGGCGGTCTTGTTGTGCGCGGCCGCACAACCGGCGCAAGCCCAAAGCGCCGCGGACGCGATCGCGGAAGGGCGGCGCGCCGCTGCGGCAGGCGACAACGAAGCCGCCATGGGCAGCTTCGAGCGGGCGCTCACGGCCTCGCCCGGCGACCCCGCCGCCGCGCAGGGCGAAGTCATTGCCGCCGTGCACCTGGCTTTGCAGGCGCGGCAGGCGGGCCGGCAGGACGCAGCGCTCGGCTACCTTATGCGGGCGCGCAAGGCCGTACCCGCCGACCCCACGTTGCTGCTCGACTTTGGCCTCCAGGCCGACTCCATGCGCTTGTACAAGGACGCGGACGCGGCGCTGTCGGAGGCCTTGCGCCTCCAGCCGTCCAACCCGCAAATCGTCTATGCGCTGGGTCACGTCAAGCTCGACGAGCAGCAAATGCCGGACGCGGAAAGGTATCTGCGGCAGTACCTTGCGCTCAAGCCCGGCGATGCTTCCGCGCATTATGGGTTGGGCAAGCTGCTCCACATGCTCCTGCGCGACGATGAGGCCGCAGCCGAGTTCGCGCGATCCATCCAGCTGCAGCCCGCGCAAACCGAGAGCTACTATGAGCTGGGTTCAATCTTTCTGGGCCAGCATAAGGACGAGCAGGCCGCAAGCGAGTTCGCACACGTGCTGCAGCGCGACCCCAACCACGCGGGCGCGCTGGCCGGGATGGGCACGCTTGCCATCCGCAAGAAAGACTACGCGGAGGCCGTGACCCTGCTCCAGCACTCGCTCCAAACTGCCCCGGGATACCCGGAAACCCACCGCAACCTGGCGCTCGCGCTTGCCAAGCTGGGGCGCGCGGCGGAGGCGCAGCAGGAGCTCGCCGCTGCCGCCAAGCTGACCGAGCAGCAGGACCAGATGCGGCACGGATTCACTCTGCAAAACCCTCCCCGCTAGAGCAGTTTTCCTGAAGATGTAGAGGTGTAAGCCGCCGCGTAGGGACATTCTCCGCGCTATACAGCATCAGGGAACTGCCTTAACGCTTGAGCGGGATCTCCATCACCGTCACGCTTGCGTTCGGGAAGGTGTAGGCGAGCGTCCCCTGCGCGGGCACGGTCTGCGACACGGCCCGTACATGCTCGGGCTCTTCCTCGTCGTTCTCGGCCAGAATACTTTCCGCGGTAATCGTGGTGACCTTCGCCGTGACGCCGGTTACGCCCAGCGCACTCAGGTCCAGCTCCGCGGGTTCGGGCCGGTCCAGGTTGCGGTTCAGGCAGAACAGCAGGAGCTTTGAGCCATCCTCCGGCTCGGCGGCCACCACGTCGAGGTACGGGACACTCGGGATGTTTGGGAGCCGCGTCACGCCGTTCGCGATGGAGTACGTCGGCGAGTCGTTCGCGACGTCCATTCGGGTGTGCGGGTGCGTGCTCGCATACTCGCGCAAAACCCAGTACGCGGGCGTGCCGTACACCTGCGCGCGCTTCTTCCAGATGCCCCCGAAGTCGAGGATGCCGGTCATATCGGAGATCGGCACGATGTCCGCGTTGCGCATCACCATGTTCAGGAACCCGCTCGCGAAGAGCCCGCCGCCCAGGTTCGTGTAGTTGGGGCCGGTGTGGTTGCGCGAGATCATCAGCCACTCGGTAAAGGCGACGTCGACGTTGGGGTGCCTTGCTTCGACCGCCTGCTGCTTGATCGCGCGCATCTGCGCGGCCAGGCCCCAGGGCAGCGCGAGCGAGGCCATGGACTTGAAATAGTCCGAAGGGTGCGGCAACTCCACCTGGTCGCCCACGACAAAGTGTGTGGACAGGTAGTTGAAACTGCCCGGCGGATTGGTAAGCTGCTGCGCGTTCCAGTCGTGGAAGGTGTCCTCGTCCGCGCCGGTCGCGATCAGCCGCGCATGCGGGTCCACGGCGCGCACGGCCTTGCTGTTGGCCAGGGTGCGCGCCGCAATTTCGCTTTGCGCCGGATAGCCGATCTGCCAGTTGCCCCACAGCTCATTACCCAGCTCCCACAGCAGGCCGCCGTGGTGATTGCCCCAGTGCTCGTCCACATAGCGCACCCACCCGGCGGCTTCCTCGGGCGTGCCCGTGCCCAGGTTGAGCGCAATCTGCGGCTCGGCGTCGATCAGCTTGCAAAACTCGAGGAACTCGTCCGTGCCGAAGGTGTTGGGCTCCGGGATGCCCCAGGAAAGGTTGAGCTTGGACACCCGCTTGTCTCGCGGCCCGATGCCGTCTCGCCAGTCGTAGTCGGAGGTAAAGTTGCCGCCGAAGCGCACCACAGGCGTGTGCATGTCGCGGGCCATCGCGATCACGTCCGGGTCCATGCCGTCGATCGCGTCCGCGGGGTATAGCGACACGTTGTCGACCAGCACGCGCGTATCACCCGTGACCGCGACGACCAGGTCGGCCGGTTCGAGCGGCGCGAGTTGGCCTTTCTGAAGCGTGAGCTCAAATGGAAACTTGGTCCATGCGCCGGCTTTTGTGTCGAGGGTCACGGAGGTGAGCGTTTGGTCGGCATGGTCGTGGCGGCGCAGGCTCACCTTGACGATCGTGCCGCCGGAAACGTGCTTGAGCCACATGGTTCCGCGATAGCGGAGCTCACGGTGTACGGGCAGGTACACGCGCTGCTTGATGCCCACCTCCTTGTCCGGCAGGGCCATCAGCAGCAGCGATTGGTAGCTGTTCGCGGCGTCCATGCGCTCGGGCGCGTAGCGGTTGCCCTGCTCGGGGTCGAGCGGCTCCCAGGGCATGGGCAGGCCCAGCTTGGAGGCCCAGCGCAGCTCGGGCCGCTCTTTCAGCATGGTGCCGGCGTTGTCGGCCGACCACATGTTGTTTTCGAACGAAGGATTCTCGACCACATCGGCCCACAGGCCGCCATAGGTGGACTTTTCGATGGGCTCGAGAAAACTGCCGAACAGCGTGGGCGGCAGCACTTGCGGGTTGGCTGGGCGCGAAACGCGGATGTGGATGGGCGCGTTCGCGGGCGCGGAGGACTCCGTCATCTGCGCGGGAAGCCGGGGGTCAAGCGCCAGGGCGCAAACGGCAGCGGTGAACAGGGCAGCGGATTTCCGGCGCATGGTTGAGGCGTTCCTCCGAACCGCCAAATTGTAACCGTTTACTCGCCCGCCTGGAGCGAGACATACCCGATTCGCGCGCGAGCAGGTGGTGGACGGCATTACGAGCCCGCGGCTTGCGCCTCCAGCAGAGTGCGCGCTCTCTCGTACGTTCTGCGAATTCCTTCAACCAGCGGTGTTCGCGCCGACCAGCCCAGGGCTCGCATCCTGCTCACATCCAGCAGCTTGCGCGGCGTCCCATCCGGCTTCGTCGTGTCGAACCGCAGCTCGCCCCGGTAGCCCACCACGTCGCAAATAATTTCAGCCAGCTCACGGATTGTGACATCCTCACCCGTGCCGATGTTGACGAGCGGCGGCACCCCTTCGGGCAGCAGCGAGGTGTACCGCGCTTCATCCAGGTTGAGCAAGAACAAGCAAGCCTCGGCCATGTCGTCCGCATACAGCAGCTCCCGGCGCGGGCTGCCCGTGCCCCACACCGTCATTTCCGGCGCGCCCTTCAGCTTTGCCTCGACGGCCTTGCGAAGCAGGGCCGCGAGCACATGCGAGGTGTGCGGGTCGAAGTTGTCATTCGGTCCGTAAAGATTGGTCGGCATGGCCGCCAGATAGCGCGTGCCGTACTGCCGGTTATACGCCCAGCACATCTCGACCCCGGCGATCTTTGCGAGCGCGTAGGGGCGGTTGGTGGGTTCGAGCGGCCCCGTGAGCAGGGATTCCTCACAGATGGGCTGCGGGCACAGCTTGGGGTAGATACAGGAGGAGCCGAGGAACAGGAGCCGCTTGGCTCCCGCCTTGCGGCTCGCCTCGATTACGTTGTTTTGGATCAGCAGGTTTTCCCGCAAAAACTCCGCCGGGGCTGCGCTGTTCGCGAGAATGCCGCCCACCTTGGCCGCCGCGAGCACGACGTACTCCGGCTTGTGCTCCGCGAAAAAGTGCTCGACTGCGCGCGCGTCCGTGAGCTCCAGCTCCCCGTGGGTCCGCGCGAGCACATGCGTATAGCCCCCGCGCGCAAGCGCCCGGCAAATGGCTGAGCCAACCAGCCCGCGATGGCCCGCGACGTAGATACGGCTCGCTTGTTCCACTCGCTCACCCCCCTGCCTACGGCATCACAAACCTTCCCGTTCTCTGCGTCAAGAGGGAAAGGGCGGGTAAGCTCATCTGCATGAGGCAAAGCGGCAGGCTGCGCGACATTTACCTGGGCTA
This sequence comes from Acidobacteriaceae bacterium, assembly GCA_965218545.1. Lineage (GTDB taxonomy): Bacteria > Acidobacteriota > Terriglobia > Terriglobales > Acidobacteriaceae > EB88. The sequence continues at coordinate 641,889 of CBDCLB010000006.1, forward strand.
TCGCAGCTTTCTGCGTTCCGCAGGCGGCCTGCCGTTGGGCGGCCGTTTCGTGCTGCTTCAGGAAGGCTCGCAAATGTTGGAGCGGGCCACGGCTGCCCGGATTGCGGGCGCGGCTGCGATGCTGGTGCTTGGAGATGAGCAGGACGCGAAAGCTGCCGTGCGCGAAGGGGCTTGCGACTTTCTGGTCACTAGTTTGGATGAAGCGCTGCGCATCCTCAAGAACGAGATACGCCGGGCTGCGCCGGTGGGCGTTTGTCTCCGCGCATCCCCGGCAGCGGCTCTGCGCGAGATGATCGAGCGCGGTGTACAGCCTGATCTCCTGGACGCCCGGGAGGAAACGCTGGGCGCACGGGGCGCGCGTGTGGTGGCCTGGGAGCACGCGCTTAGGCCGGGCGAACTCGCGGTTGCCTGGAGCGCCGGGGAAGGCTCCGCGCGCGTGATGAAAGCGCTGGACCAGCTTGCCCTTGAGGCGCTGGACAGCCCGGATGACGAACGCGAATTTTGGCTTCGGAACGCGCCGCCCACGCTCGGCCGCATCTTGGCACGGTGGCGATGGCTGCCCATGCGGGCCGTGGAGTTTACGCGGTTTGCCGCAGCGATTGCCGCAAGCCCGTATGCCGCTTCGGTGCGGCTGGAGCGGGATGGCACCCCTGTGGGGCCACTGCCCGCGGACTAAGGAGCGGCAAGCGTGAAGATAGCGCTCCAAAGCTCCTTGAGCCCGGCACCGGTCTTCGCGGAGCAGAGCATCAGGGGCTCGTCCTCGGAAGAACCAAGCTCCAATCCTTCCCGCAGAGCCTTTACAGCCTTAGCGCGGCCATTGCCGGAAAGCCGGTCGGCTTTAGTGCCCACCAGCAGGAAGCGCCGCCCTGCCGCGCGCAAAAACGCGAGCAGCTGCGCGTCGCTTTCCTGCGCCGGGATGTTGACGTCGACCAGGCACAGGCAAAGCGCAAGCGTTGGGCGTTCGCGTAGATAAGGGTCGATAAACGACGGCCACTCGGCGGAGATGGATTTTGAAATCTTGGCATACCCGTAGCCAGGCAGGTCGGCGAAAAGCACGCGCGGGGGCTGGTCCGGGCGGTCGCTGATCGCGAAAAAGTTAATGGCGCGGGTACGGCCCGGGGTGGAAGACACATGCGCCTGCTTGGAGCCGAGCAGGGCGTTGATGAGGCTCGATTTACCGACGTTTGAGCGGCCCAGAAAAGCCACCTCCGGCTGTCCCGGAGGCGGGAAGTGCGCGGGCGCGGTGGCTGAGAGGATAAACCGGGGATGGGCCATGGAGGAGGGAAGAGGGTGGAGGGTAGGGGATATCTGCGGCGATGAGGGGCGAAACAGGCCAGTAGAGCTCACATTGAGATCTGGCCTGCTCACCCTCTATCGTTCCCCTCTACCCTAGCCTTTACTGGTGCGGCCGCATCTCCGGCGGAGGCGGCGGCACGTCGAGCAGCACCTCTGGGGTTTCTTCCTCCAATATCGGGAGTGGACCTTCAAGGGCAATCCCGAGCACCTCGTCCATGGACTCCACAAAATGGAGTTTCATGACGGATTTCAGGTTTTCCGGCACGTCGGCGAGGTCTTTCTCATTCTCCTTCGGCATGATGGCTTCAAAAACGCCGGCGCGGTGCGCCGCGAGCAGCTTCTCCTTGAGCCCGCCGATCGGGAGCACCTTGCCCCGCAGCGTGACCTCGCCGGTCATGGCGATGTCGCGACGGACCGGAATCTTGGTGAGCGCGCTGGCCAGGCCTGTCGCAAGCGTGATGCCGGCCGAGGGACCGTCCTTGGGGATGGCACCCTCGGGTACGTGGATGTGGATGTCGACGTTGCGATAGAAGTCCTTAGGCAGACCAAGGTGGTGTGCGCGCGAGCGGATATAGGAAAGCGCAGCCTGTGCCGATTCCTGCATCACGTCGCCGAGCTGGCCGGTGAGGGTGAGCTTGCCTTTTCCGTCAAGCACCTGGATTTCTGTCTGCAGGATCGACCCGCCGACCTCGGTCCAGGCCAGGCCCGTGACCAGGCCGACCTCGGACTTCTCGTGGACCTGCGAGTCGCGGAACTTGGCCACGCCGAGGAACTCGTGAACGTTGGCGGCGGTGAGCTCTTCCTTGTGCTTGCTGCCGTTCTTGACGACGCGGCGGGCGACCTTGCGGCACACGTTGCCGATCTCGCGCTCCAGATTGCGAACGCCGGCCTCGCGGGTGTAGGCGCGGATAATTTCCTTAAGCGCGCTGTCCTCAAAAGTGAGATTGTCCGCACTCAGGCCGTTGTTTTCGAGCGACTTTTTGATTAGGTACTGCTTCGCGATCTCGAGCTTTTCTACCTCAGTGTAGCCGTGCAGACGGATCACTTCCATGCGGTCCTGGAGCGGGCCGGGGATGGTGTGCAGCACGTTCGCAGTCGCAACGAAAAGTACCTGTGACAGGTCGTATTCCACGTCGAGATAATGGTCCTGGAAGGTCGTGTTCTGCTCCGGGTCGAGCACTTCGAGCAGCGCCGAAGACGGATCGCCGCGGAAGTCGGACGCCATCTTGTCTACCTCGTCAAGCAGAAACACGGGGTTTTTGGTCCCGGCCTTTTTCATCGACTGGATAATCTGGCCCGGCAGCGCGCCGATGTAGGTCCGGCGATGGCCGCGGATTTCGGCCTCATCGCGCACACCGCCCACCGACATGCGGACGAATTTCCGGCCCGTGGCCTTGGCGATCGACATGCCGAGCGAGGTCTTGCCGACGCCCGGAGGTCCGACGAAGCAAAGGATCGACCCCTTCGGATTCTTGACCAGCTGCCGCACGGCGAGGAACTCAAGGATGCGGTCCTTGATCTTTTCGAGGCCATAGTGGTCCTCATTCAGCACGGTTTCGGCGTGCTCAATGGAGCGGGTTTCCTTGGACTTCTTTTTCCACGGCACGGCCAGAAGCCAGTCGAGGTAGTTGCGCGAGACAGTGGACTCGGCGGACATGGGCGGCATCGCTTCGAGCTTCTTGAGCTCGGCGATGGCCTTGTCGAAGACGTCCTTGGGCATTCCGGCGAGCTCAATCTTTTTCTTGAGCTCGTCCCACTCGGATTTCTCGCCGCGGCCCAGCTCTTTCTGGATCGCCTTAATCTTTTCGTTGAGGTAATACTCTTTTTGCGCGCGCTCCATCTGCCGCTTCACGCGGGTCTGGATCGAGCGCTCCATGTTGAGCTTTTCAATCTCGACATCGAGCACACCGGCGATGCGGGTGAGCCGCTCGACGGGATCGAACACGTCGAGAATCTCCTGCTTTTCGGCAATTTCGAGCTGGAGGTTGGCAGCGATGGTGTCAGCGAGCTTCGCCGGCTCATCCACGCGCAGAGCGGCCATGGTGGACTCGAGATTGAGCGACTGCTGCAGCTTAACGTACTGCTCAAACAGCCCGGTGACCTTTTGCGCCAGCTGCTCCACTTGCGGCGTGATTTCAAGCTGCACACGGCCGGTGCGCACGGTGGCGACAAAGAATCCATCAGAGTCGGTCATGTCGGTAGCGCGGGCGCGCTCGATGCCCTCGACCAAGACCTTGATGTTGCCGTCGGGCATCTTCACCGACTGCACGATGTTGCCGATGGTGCCGACCGCGTAGATGTCGTTGGCCGAGGGCTCATCGACGCGCGCGTCGTGCTGAGTGGCGAGAAAGATCTTGCGGTCCGCGGTGAGAGCCTCCTCGAGCGCCCGGACGCTGGACTCGCGGCCCACGACAAACGGGGTCATCATGTGCGGGAAGATGACCATGTCGCGGATGGGCATCATGGGGAGTTTGCGGGTTTCGCCTTTGGGTGCTTTGGGCTCTGGCATTCTGATCCTCTCGTCTCGGATTCGACGTGCGAAGGGGGGTTGTGGATTCGCCCCGCGGCGGCGCTCGAAACCCTGCGCGTTGATTCGATTGTAATGCTTGGGGGTGGCTGGGCTTGCTGTGCGCTGCGTTCGTGGCGTCGACTGGAATCGGACGCGGAAGGCTTGTGACGGATACGGCGGCGGCGGTGGCAGCGATCCGAAGATCGCGGGGAGCATCAAACGCTACTGTTCAGAGCAGCCTTCGAGCGGCGATTCGTGCTGCTTTTGTCCGTGCCGATCGTGCTGGAGTAGGAGGCTGTGCTGACGAGGGAAGAAACATGCAAGTTCTAGAAGAACAGTTCGCTTTATGTTTGCAGCCTTCTTTGTTGGGCGAAGCGCGCAAGCTAGCTGATGAAAAAGAGATCGCTTTGCACCAGCGCGTCAACATAGCTCTAACGGAGAAACCGGCCGTGCTGCGGAAGAATTCGTCCCTCGATGAAAAGGCAAGCCGAGCGGATCTTTCCCGAGCGCTGGCTATCCTGGAGAAAATTGGGAGGGGAAATAAGCCTGTCTCAGGGGACGAGCTATAACCGAATGAGTGCAAACTGAAAAGCTGCACAGATGAGTGCAGCTCCCCAGGAATTCCGGCAACGTGGTTTAACCGGCCTTCTCCAGCAAAGTAAACGAGAGATCCCGTTTCTTGACCATCTCGGCCGTGATCTCCATATCCTTGATCTTCTTGTTGCCCGGCAGGTGATACATCAAATCGAGCATGAGCTCTTCGAGGATCATGCGCAGGCCGCGGGCACCGACCTTGCGGGAAAGCGCTTCCTGGGCGACGGCTTTCGCTGCTTCGTCGGAGAAGTGCAGGTGTACACCCTCATACTCGAACAGCTTTTGATACTGCTTGAGTATCGCGTTGCGCGGTTTGGTCAGGATTTCGACCAGCGCAACTTCGTCCAGCTCATCGAGGATGCCGATCACCGGTAGACGTCCGACAAACTCGGGGATCAGCCCGAACTTAATCAAGTCCTGAGGCTCGGCCTGGCGCAGCAGCTCGGTGTCGCGCTGTTGGCGAACGTCTACCAAACCCTCGGCGAGCTGCTTTTCGGTCAAAGCCTTGAAGCCCAGGGCTTTCTTGCCGACGCGGCGTCCAACCACGCGCTCAAGCCCGACAAACGCCCCGCCGCAGATGAACAGGATATTGGTCGTGTCCACCGGCGTGAACTCTTGGTGCGGATGCTTGCGGCCCCCTTGCGGAGGGACGTTCGCTACGGTGCCTTCGAGGATCTTGAGCAAAGCCTGCTGCACACCTTCGCCGGAAACGTCGCGGGTAATGGACGGGTTCTCGTCCTTGCGGCCGATCTTGTCGATTTCGTCGATGTAGATGATGCCTGTCTGGGCGCGGGCAACATCGCCGTCGGCGGCCTGGAGCAGCTTGAGGATGATGTTTTCAACATCCTCACCGACATAACCGGCCTCGGTGAGGGTAGTGGCATCGACAATCGCAAACGGGACATCGAGCATTTTCGCGAGAGTGTGGGCGAGCAGGGTTTTGCCCGAGCCGGTGGGCCCGACAAGCAGGATGTTGGACTTCGATAGCTCCACGTCATTGCCGCGCACCCGGTTCATCTGGATGCGTTTGTAGTGGTTGTACACGGCGACCGCGAGCTTTTTCTTGGTTTGGTCCTGCCCGATGACGTACTCGTCCAGAAACGCCCGGACCTCAAGCGGCTTAGGAAGGTGCGTGGGCGCGGCGCCCGTGGGGGTTTCGCTTTTGTCGTCTTCGAGGATCGAGTTGCAGACCGCGACGCACTCGTCGCAGATGTAGGCTCGCGGGTAGTCGCTCGGCGAGGAAATGAGCTTGGCGACGGCGTCCTGCGACTTATGGCAGAACGAGCAGCGCAGTGTGTCGTCGGATCCAGTGCGCGTTTTCATAGGTGCTGCTCCCGGCCCCAAACGGGGCCTGTACCCGGCCCTGGTCTACGTCCGCGGCCGGTCAATAATTTCGTCAACGATCCCGTACTCCTTGGCCTGCGTCGCGTTCATGATGAAGTCGCGCTCTACGTCCCGCTCGATCAGGTCGAGGGGCTGGCCGGTGTGCTTGCTCATGAGACCATTCGTGATCTCGCGAATGCGCAGAATCTCGCGCGCGTGGATGTCGATATCCGTGGCCTGGCCGCTCAAACCGCCCATGGACGGCTGGTGGATCAGGATGCGCGAGTTGGGGAGAGCAAAACGCTTGCCTTTGGTGCCTGCCTGGAGAAGAAACGCCCCCATACTGGCCGCCTGGCCGATACAGTAGGTCACCACGTCATTCTTGATGAACTGCATGGTGTCGTAAATGGCGAGGCCTGCCGTGATGGACCCGCCGGGGGAGTTGATATAGAGCTGGATGTCCTTTTCCGGATCCTCGCCGGAAAGGAACAGCATTTGCGCGATGATGAGGTTCGCGATCTGGTCGTCGATGGGCGTGCCCAGAAAGATGATGTTGTCGCGCAGCAGACGGGAATAAATATCGTAGGCGCGTTCGCCCCGGCTCGTCTGCTCAACCACCATAGGTACCAGTGCCATAAACTTTGCTTTCCTCGTGGGTGTTGCCGGTTAGGGGCTACTCTCCCAGCTTCTCATAGAGCAGGGTGCCGGTCTTTTCGCGGCGGATTTGTTCGCGGATCCGGTCGATGGAGCCGTCCTTTGCGAGCCGGTCGCGGAGGGTTGCAAGCGGTTCGCGGGTTTGCACCGAAAGCATTTCCAGTTCGCGGTCGAGCTCGGCGTCCTCGACCTGCACATTTTCAAGCGCCGCGACCCTGTCGAGCAAGAGCGTCCCCTGCACCTCGCCGAGGGCGCTTTCCCGCTGCGCGGCGCGGAGCCGGGGGAAGTCGAGCCGGCGCATCTGCTCTTCCTGCATGCCCTGCTGGGCTAGCGCGCGGAGGCCGCGGTCGAGCCGGGCGTCGATTTGCTGCTGCACCATGCTTTCCGGCACGGGAAAGCTGTAGCGCTCGGCCAGCGCTTCCAGGACCTTGTCCTTGGTTGCCGCTTCGGCCTGGCGCTTTTTATCGGCCGACAGGTGCTCGCGCAGCTGGGTCTTGAACTCGTCCATGGTCTCGTAGTTTCCGAGCTCCTTGGCGAATTCATTGTCCATTGCGGGGGCGTTCTTGTGCTTGATCGCCTTGACTTCGACGTCGTAGGCGATGGTTTTGCCTGCCAGCCGAGGCTCCCCGAAGTCCTCCGGGTAGGTGACCTCAAACTTCAGCTCCTGACCGGGCTTCGCGCCGCGGAGGGCTTCGTTGAACGCGGGCAGGGTGTTCTTGCCCCCGACCTCCAGCTGCACGTCCTGCCCGGCGATCGGCTCGTCGAGCGAGCCCTCACCTTGAAGGGTGCCGTTGAAGGTGATCTGGGCATAGTCGCCGTCGCGGAGCTCGCGGTTTTCTTCAACCGGCTCCATAGTGGAGCGGGAATCGCGAACCCGCTCCAGCTCGGCTTCGAACTCGTCTTCGGTCAGCTCAGCTGCTTCGCGGGGCACCCGGATGTCGCCGTAGCCCTCAAGGTCGATCGCGGGCATAACCTCAAACAGCGCCTTGAAGCGCAGGGGCTCGCCGTCCTGGAGATGAAGTTCCGTGACCTGCGGCTGCGAGATGGGCTGGACCCCTTGGGCATCGAGCGCATTGCGGAAGTGCTGGGGCAGCAGCTGTTCGACGATGTCCTGGCGGATCTGCTCGTCGAACCGCGAGCGGATGAGCGAGGGGGGCACCTTGCCGGCGCGAAAGCCGGGAATGCGCGCCTGGCGGGTGTAGTGCTTGACGACGCGGCGAAAGGCAGCGGACACCTCTTCGGCGGGGATAACGACTTCCACGTCGCGGGTGAGCTCGGGGTTCATGGGCGGGCCGCCGGCAGCCTGGGCGTGCGTGTGTTCGGGGGGCGCGGGCGCGACTTCCACGCTTGTTTCTTCTTGGCTGTTTGCGAGGGTTTCTGTTGAGCTCAACGTATGCCTTCCGGTAGCTCGTCCCTGTGTCTGCTGTGCTCGGTAAAGGTGCGCGCTGAAGGGCGCGAGCGGCGGGGACGGCTCTCCCCATTATGCTACGGAGCTTGGGGCCTGGGTCAAACGGGCGCGAAGGGAGCAGGGGAGAGCGAAGCCCTCCCCCTTGGGAGTTGCCTAGCCGTTCGGGATCTGCTTCATCACTTTATCCAGCTTCCTTTTCGTTGCGGGGCTGATCTGCCCTCCGGGACCGGAAACCGGCGGCGGCACAAACAGCTGGAGCCTCACCTTCCAGGTCACCGCCTGCCCGGGCTGGAGCGTCACCATGCCGGTATCCGTGTTGTGCCACTCAGGGCCAAAGGGGTCGGAAAAGTTGAATTGCTCCTCGATTGCGACGAACTCCTTGGCGGGCGGCGCGTAGACCTGCACTGTCTTGATCTCCGGCGAAAGCCCTTCCACCTTAAGCCCGTACTGCGAAGCGGGGTCGGTCAGCTCGACATCGACCGCGCCATCGGTGCGGTTGAGCGTGGAAAAGTTGTCGTCCAGGTACTGCTGCCCGAGCGGCTTGCCCGCGGGCGCGTTGAAGTCATACGGCGTTCCCGCAACGGGCTTGAGCTGCCCCCTGGGGAAAACGTCGTCATAGTTGTTGACAACGGCCAGTTTGGAAGCCGGGATGTGCAGCCGGGCTTGTTGGCGGTCGCCGCTGGGGATGGCGAAGTAGGGGTGCCAGCCGATCGCCATGGGCTCGGCGACGTTGCCGACGTTTTTCGCGGTGATGGTCGCGGTTACGGCGTCGCCGGCCAGGGCGACCTGGAACTGGAGGTCGGTGTTCGACAGCCAGTGGCCGCCGAAGTTGCCGGCGTGGAGAATGCCGCTCACGGTTTGGCCTTCGCCGGTATTGGTGCGCTGGATGTTTTCAACCTTGCTGTCGAGGATGAGCCCGTGGATCGCGTGCTTCCGCGCTCCGGGCTTTTTGCCCGCGAAGTCGGCGGGGAGGGTCATGGTTTGCCCATGCCAGTGGGTCACCACACTTTTGCCGTCGGGGGTGAGCTGCCCGATGATCCGGTTGGGGTACGGAACCAGGAACGCGCCGCCGAACGAGAAGCTTTTCACGCCGTACTGGTCGTCGGGGCCGCCGTTTAGGACGGTCGCAGCCTCAGGCAGGCCGGGCGAGGCCATCAGGCTGATCTCGCCCTTGCCGGGCAGGTTTGCGGTGATTTGGAAAAGATTGAAGCCGCGCCCCGGCAGGATGGTCGCGGACACGAACTGCGGAGTGGTTGTATCGGGGGTGAGCGGGCGACGCAGCATCACTACGTCCTCGCCGCCGATCTGCATGGTGGAGTCGGTGACAAGCGGCTTGGGCGCGTTCGGGTTTTCGGGCTGGGCGTGCTTGCCGCCGCAGCCGGGGAGTAGAAGGGCGGCGCCGGCGAGGAGCAGAAAGGGTTTGGTGCGGAAAGAAGTGGTGGGCAAGCAGTGATTCCCCTGGAAGAGATAAGTTGCGGCAGTAGGGCCGGCCGGGGCCTTTCTGCGCGGCGTGGCAATTCTACGCCGATTGCCCCTGTGCCGGGTATATAGACTGGAGCCACAAGCATGGCAGAGCAGGCAATCGCCGAGAGTGCAACTGGGGTCGGGCGGCCGGCAACCCTGCCGGAGCTGAACGCGCGCGTGGTGGCGTGCGAGCGCTGCCCACGGCTACGGGCGTACTGCGAAGGGATCGCGCGGGAAAAGCGGCGCGCGTACCGGCACGAGGAGTACTGGGGCAAGCCCGTCCCAAGCTTCGGCGACCCGGAGGCGCGGGTGTTGCTGCTGGGCCTCGCGCCGGGCGCGCACGGGTCCAATCGGACGGGGCGGCCGTTTACCGGCGACGGCTCGGGGGCGTTCCTCTATCCGCTGCTGTGGGAGGCGGGGTTTGCCTCGCAGCCCCACGCAACCGCGCGCGGCGATGGGATGCGGCTTTCCGGCGCGGCCATCACCTCGGTCGTGCGCTGCGCCCCGCCCGACAACAAGCCGACCGGGGAAGAGCTGCGAAACTGCGCGCCCTATCTGGACGAGGAGCTTGCCTTGCTGCCCCAGCTGCGTGTGGTGCTCGCGCTGGGCAAGATCGCGTTTGACGGGTACACCGCGTATCTGCAACGCACCGGGGCGATTTCCCGCCGGAGCGCTTATAGCTTCTCGCACGGGGCCGAGTACCGGTTGCCGCGCGGAGGTTGGCTGATGGGGACCTACCACCCATCGCTCCAAAACACCAACACGGGCCGCCTCACCGCGCCCATGCTGCTTCGCGTCCTGGCACGGGCGCGCGAGCTGGCGGGGCTTGATTGATGTACACCGGCTTGCTCGTCGCTGTTCTGGCGCTTTTGTGTCTCGTCGCGCTGCCGGTTTGGCCCTGGAGCCGGCGCTGGGGGTATGCGGGCGGCGGCGGCATTCTCCTGCTGCTCGCGCTGGTGGGGCTGCTCATGTATGGGAACGCCCTCTAGAGGCGCGATTTTAACCGGGCGTTCGCACGCGCCGGCGGCCGCGCCGCGTAGGCTGGGCCATGTGTGCGCCCGTCGCCGCCGGAAAGGCAAACCTGTTTGAGCACGTCTGTTTTTGTACTGGAAGACGATCCCGATATCGCGCGGCTGGTAGAGCATCATCTTGCGGCCGCGGACTATGCCCCCCGCTTGTTTCCAACCCCGGCCAACCTCGTGCCGGAAGCGGAACGGGCGCGGCCGGCCTTGTTTTTGCTCGACATTATGGTGCCGGGGGGCGATGGGCTGGAGGTATGCCGGAGGCTGCGGGCCAACGCTCTCCTGTCCACGACGCCGATTATCTTTATGACCGCCAAGGCCAGCGAAAACGACCGGGTGCTTGGTTTGGAGCTGGGCGCGGACGACTACATCACCAAGCCGTTCGCCCCCCGGGAGCTGGTGGCGCGGGTCAAAGCGGTTTTGCGGCGGTTTGAGCGGCCGGCGGGGCCGCAGATTGTCCAGTTTGAGAACGTCATCATCGACGCGGGCGCAATGCAGCTGTCTGTTCGGGGCGAGCTGACGACGACAACGGCGACCGAGTTCCGGCTGCTGGATTACCTGGCGCGGCACCCGGGGCGGGTTTTCTCGCGCGACCACCTGCTCGACGCGGTGTGGGGGGACGCGCGGTTCGTGACCCCGCGTTCGGTGGATGTGTATGTGCGGCGCATCCGCGAAAAGATCGAGGAAGACCCGGAAAACCCTCGGTATCTGAAGACCGTGCGCGGTGCCGGGTACCGGTTTGAAATGCCGAAAGGTGGAGGGTAGAGGGTAAAAGGCGAAGCTAGGGCTACAGGCGATCGAGCTTAGGTTTGGCAATCGGCAACTGGCGATAGGACGCTCAGTACAGAAGCCACTTGCTTACTGCGCAGTCGAGTCACGCTACCCTTCGACCCTTCCCTTTCCCCTCACCCTTTACCCTTTCCCCATGACCGGCCGCGTTTTTACCAAGCTGCTCCTGTCGTTCCTGCTGGTGCTTTCCGTGGGAACGGCGATCCTCGACTTTTCCGTGCGGCACATCCTGGAGCGCTCGCTGGCCCGGCAAGTGGAGGGCTACTATCGCGCGAAAGCGGCGGGGATGGCCCGGCAGCTGGCGGCCGCCGCGCCCGGCGCGCTGCCCGGCATCGTGCAGGCGCAGGCGGTTGCCGCGCGGGCCGATATCTCCGTCGTGGACCGGCGGGGAGCGATGCTGGCGGAAGCGCTGGGCGCGTTTGCGCCGCCGGGCGGGCTCGACAGCCTGGCAGGCTCCCCGGAGCAGCTGCCCAGTCTCCAGCTGAGCCTGCCCGCGGGTGCGAACACGGCGCGCTTCCGCTTTTCGCTCACCGCGCTCGCGGATACGCTCAAGCTCCTGCGGCGCGATCTGCTCCTCGCCTCGCTCCTGGCGCTGCTGCTCGCGACAGTCACGGCGGCGCTGCTGGCGCGGCGCGCCGCGCGGCGGCTTCAGCGCATCGTGCGCTTTGCACACCGGATCGCCGCGGGGGAGCTGTCGGCGCGGGTGGAAGAAGGGCGGCTGGACGAGATTTCCGAGGTGGCGCACGCCCTGGACGCGACGGCAGCGCGGCTGGAAGCGAGCTTTCGCGCGCTGGACGGCTCGCGCCGGGAGCTCGCGGCGCTGCTCGACAGCATGCAGGAGGCGGTCATCGGCGTATCGCCCGGCTCGCACGTCACTTGGTCGAACAGCAAGCTGCGGGCGCTCGCGGCCGCAAACGTCCGGCAGGGGCGGGCGCTGGTCGAGTGCATCCGCGACCCGGAGGTGCTGCGGTGCGTGGAGGTCGCGCTCGGGGAGCGCGCTTTAGGCCGGGGGCGCGCGACGAGTTTCCTGCCCGGGCGCGTTTTTGCCGTGAGCGCGGCGCCGATGCCCGGCGGCGGGGCGGTGGTGGTGCTCCACGACGTAACGGAAGCCGAGCGTGGGGAGCGGATGCGGCGCGATTTTGTGGCCAATGTGTCGCACGAGCTGCGGACGCCCTTGACTTCCATTACCGGCTACGTGGAAACGGTTCTGGATGACCCGGAGCTTTCTCCGCAATCGCGGGAGTTTCTGGGTGTAGTGCTGCGCAACGCCACCCGGATGAACCGGTTGACCATGGACCTGCTTGCGCTGGCGACGGTTGAGGCGGGGGACTTTCATCCCAGGCTTCGGGCTGTCGGGGCTGACGCGCTGCTTGAGGACGCGATGGACGCGCTGGGGGGGATGGGTATGGAGCTCGGGCTCGCTGTAGAAAACGCCGGCGCGCCCCCCGTGCCGGTGCTGGCGGACCTTGATGCGCTGCACCAGGTATTCGGCAACCTGCTGGAAAACGCGATGAAGTATGGCCGTGCGGGCGGACGGGTGCGGGTGGGGGCGCGGGAAGCGGGCGACGCGGTCGAGTTTTCGGTCCGGGACTGGGGTCCGGGTATCGCCTCGGAGCACCTCCACCGCATCTTTGAGCGGTTCTACCGGGTGGACAAAGCGCGCTCGCGGGAGTCGGGGGGCACGGGGCTGGGCCTCGCCATCGCGAAGCACATTGTGCTGGCGCATGGCGGCGCGATCTGGGCGGAAAGCGAGCTGGGCCACGGCGTCACCTTCTTTTTCACCCTGCCGCGCGCTGCCGGACACGCGGCGGAGCGGGACGCCGAATCAAAGGCGCTTTTGGTCCAGTAACTTTCCCCGAGCTGCGCGGCCGGGGCGCAAGTCTTTCTTTTTCAATCGCTTTGTAAACGAGCCGTAACAGAGCAGCCCCACAATGCGGGAAGTGAAAGCGAGGCTTCTGTGACCAAAATTTCCATCCTGACGGCGGCGCTGCTCGTGTGCGCGGCCTCCGTCGCACCCGCGCAAAGGCTCAATGGGGCAGGCGCGACGTTTCCCAATCCCATCTACGAAAAGTGGTTTTCCGAGTACAGCCGGCAGCATCCCGGGGTGGAGATCAACTACCAGCCGATCGGGTCCGGCGGGGGCATCCGCCAGGTCACCGCGGGCACCGTCGACTTCGGCGCGACGGACGGGCCCATGACGGACGCGCAGATCGCGGGCAGCAAGGTCAAGGTGCAGCACATCCCCACGGTTCTGGGCGTGGTGGTGCCCATTTATAACCTCGAAGGCGTTAACCAGGAGCTGAAGTTCGCGCCCGATGTGCTGGCCGACATTTACCTGGGTAAGATCGCGAACTGGTCCGACGCGCGCATCGCCAAGGACAACCCGGGCGTGAAGCTGCCGAATACGGAGATCGTGGTGGTGCACCGGTCGGACGGCTCGGGCACGAGCTTTATCTTCACGGACTACCTTTCCAAGGTGAGCTCCGATTGGAAAACCGAGGTGGGCTCCGGAACCGCCGTTTCCTGGCCCAAGGGCTTGGGCGGCAAGGGCAACGAGGCGATCGCCGGGCTGGTCCGGCAGCTGCCGGGCTCCATCGGCTATGTGGAGCTGATCTATGCGCTCCAGAATAAGATCCCATACGGTGCCCTGCGCAATGCTTCGGGGCAGTGGGTCAAGGCGAGCATCGAGGGCGTAGCCGCGGCTGCGGCGGCGGCGAAGCAAATGCCGGCCGACTACCGCGTTTCGATCACCAATGAGCCGGGGGCGACGGTGTACCCGATCTCGAGCTTCACCTGGCTGTTGATCCCAACTCAGGCGCAGGATCCGACCAAGGCCAAGGTGCTGAAGGACTTCCTGGGCTGGATGCTGGACCACGGGGAAGAGGAGGCTTCCTCCCTGTACTACGCGCCCCTTCCGCCGCCGGTTGTCGCAAAGGTGCGGGCGACCGTGGCACAGATGAAATAGCTGAAAGAGCGCGTACGGCGGCGGGTATCCCCCCGCCGCGATTCATCTCCTGTTCAAGAAAGGCGGATAGGGTGGGGCGGGTGGACGGCAAAACACAACCAGTACCGGTGCGGAGTTTCGCGGGCTCAGTTCCCGTGGCTGAAGCTCCGCCGCGCGCGGCCGCCCCGCCCAGCAGCCCTTCGCCTATCCGGCAGTTCCTGAGCGGGCGCGGCAGCTCGGCGACGATGGATCGCGGTTTCGGCATCCTGATGCTCGTATGCGCGCTCTCGATCTTCGCGATCGTGGCCCTGATCGCGACGGAGCTGGTGCTGCGCTCCGAGCTCACGCTGAAAAAGTTCGGCATCGGCTTCTTTTTCCACTCCGGATGGAACCCGGTCGCGGGCAACTACGGGGCACTCCCGTTTATCTACGGAACGCTGGTTTCCTCATTTTTGGCGCTGGTCATCGCGGTTCCCCTGGCGGTGGGTCTGGCTGTGTTTCTCACGGAAATGAGCCCGCTCTGGCTCCGCTCGCCGCTCGCATTTTTAACCGAGCTGCTCGCGGCCATCCCGAGCGTGGTGTACGGTTTGTGGGCGGTTTTTGTTCTTGTTCCGCTTCTGCGGGCCCATGTTGACCCCATTCTGCGGACCGGGCTGGGTTGGACGGGCTTGTTTACCGGCCCGAACTACGGCGTTAGCATGCTGGCCGCGGGGGTCATCCTCGCGATCATGATTCTGCCCATCATCTCTTCGCTCACCCGCGAGGTCATGATCGCCGTGCCGGGCTCGCAGCGCGAAGCGGTGCTGGCTTTGGGGGCGACGCGCTGGGAGATGATTCGGATGGGAGTGCTGCGCAACGCGCGCATCGGCATCGTGGGCGCGGTCATTCTGGGTTTGGGGCGCGCTTTGGGCGAAACCATGGCGGTCACGATGGTGATCGGCAACCGGCCGGAGATTTCGCATTCGCTGTTCGCGCCCGGCTATTCCATGGCTTCGGTCATTGCGAACGAGTTTTCCGAAGCTTCGGATGACATGTACCTGAGCGCGCTCGTCGAGATCGGGCTCGCGTTGTTTCTGGTCACCATCGTGGTGAACGCGCTGGCGCGGGTGCTGGTGTGGGCCGTAACCCGCAACGCGCCGGCGCGCGTGGCCTAAGGAGAAGGGAATGCCGGAACGGCTCCAAGTCAGCGGACGAAACCGGGCGGCGCGCCGGTTTACGAATCACCTCGCGACGGCCCTCGCTGTGCTCAGCACGATACTGGTCGTCGCGCCATTGGTCGCGATCTTTATATACCTGCTGTACAAAGGCGCTTCGTCGCTGAACCTGGCCTTTTTCACCCAGATCCCGAAGCCCGTGGGTGAGCCGGGCGGCGGCATGGCGAACGCGATCGTGGGCTCGGGCGTGATCTTGGCGCTTTCAAGCCTCCTGGGCATTCCGGTCGGCATCGCCGCAGGCATTTACCTGGCGGAATACGGCCGCGGCGGCAAGCTGGGCAACGTGGTCCGGTTCACGGCGGATGTATTGAACGGGGTGCCGTCGATCGTTATGGGGATCGCGGTGTACTCGCTCATCGTTCTGCCCCAAAAGCACTTTTCCGCGTTCGCGGGCGGGGTCGCGCTCGGCATCATGATGATCCCCACGATCACGCGCACAACCGAAGAGATGCTCCTCATGGTCCCAAACTCGGTGCGCGAAGCCGCGCTGGGCTTGGGTGTGCCGAACTGGCGCTCGGTGCTCTCGATCACGCTGCGCACCGCGTCGCCGGGGGTGATCACCGGGTGCATGCTCGCCTTTGCGCGCGTCGCCGGCGAAACCGCGCCGCTCCTGTTCACGGCTTTCGGCAACAGCTTTTGGAGCACGGACCTCAATCAGCCGATCGCGGCCCTGCCTTTGCAGATTTTTGTGTACGCCATCTCTCCCTACGACAGCTGGCACCGGCTGGCCTGGGCCGGGTCTCTGGTGCTGATCCTGTTGATAGTAATCTCCGTGGCCCTGGTGCGGTACGTGGCCGGGCGCGGCATATTGAAAGGGGCAAGCTAAGTGGGCGTTGGCATTGAGGTAGGCAAGCTGGACGCCTGGTACGGCACGCACCAAACCCTTTTCGAGATCACCCTCAAGATCCCGGCGAACCAGGCAACGGCCTTAATTGGCCCTTCCGGCTGCGGCAAATCGACGTTTGTCCGCTGCCTGAACCGGATGCATGAAACCACGGCGGGCGGCCGCGTCGCGGGCACCGTACGCATCGGCGAGCTCGACATCTACAAGGACGCCGCACCGGTCGAAATCCGGCGGCGGGTGGGGATGGTCTTTCAGCGGCCCAACCCCTTTCCGACCATGTCGATCTACGACAACGTGGCTTCCGGGCTCAAGCTGAACGGATTTCGCAACCGACGCGTTTTGGACGAAACAGTCGAGCGCTCGCTCCAGCACGCGGCGCTGTGGGACGAGGTCAAGGATGACCTGAAAAAGAAGTCCGGGGCGAGCTTGTCGGGCGGGCAGCAGCAGCGCTTGTGCATCGCGCGGGCGCTCGCGGTGGACCCCGAAGTGCTCTTGATGGACGAGCCCGCGTCGGCGCTCGACCCGGTCTCGACGGCCAAGATCGAGGATCTGATCTTTGAGCTCAAGTCCCAGTACACCATCGTGATCGTGACGCACAATATGCAGCAAGCCGCGCGCGTCGCGGAGCGCACGGGCTTTTTTTTGTCGGGCAAGTTGGTCGAGTTCGACGTAACTCACAAGATATTTACGAATCCCGGCGACAAACGGACCGAGGATTACATCACGGGGCGGTTTGGGTGAGGACATAAGCGATGCGAGTGCGATTTCACCAGAGCCTGGGCGACCTGAAGGAGAAGATCCTGGTCATGGCCGGCATGGCCGAACAGTCCATTGAGCGGGCGCTTGAAGCGTACCGCACGCGCGATCTTTCGCTCGCCGAGCAGGTGGAACGCTCGGAGCTGGCGATCAACCGGTATGAGCGCGAAATCGACCAGATGGCGCTCGACCTCCTGGCGATGGAGCAGCCCATGGCTATCGATCTGCGGTTCATTCTCGCCGTGATCAAGATCAACGCGGATGTGGAGCGGGTGGGCGACTCGGCCGTGAATATCGTCGAACGTGTGCGGGAGATGCAGGCTTTCACCCCCGTGGACCTGCCCGTGGACATCCCCCGCATGGCCTCGCTGGCGATGGACATGGTGCGGCAGGCGCTGCAATCCTTTGTAGAAGGGGATGCGGCCGCCGCTGAAAGAGTGTTGGTGCTGGACGACGCGGTGGACCGCCTGAACCGTACCGCGCACTTTGCCCTGCTGAACGTGATGCGGCAGCAACCGGAGCTGACGCCCCAGGCCTTGAACGCGCTTGTGGTGGCGCGCTCGCTGGAGCGTGTGGCCGACCACGCGACCAACATCGCCGAGGACGTCATCTTTTGGGTGCGCGGGGCGGATGTGCGGCATTATGTGCCGCCGGCTGTTGTGGATGGGGCGGCCGACTGAGGTATTAACTCCAGAAGACCAACTCCAGCAGTTCCGGAAAGTACAGAGCAAAACGCACGGGGCGCGGGGCTGCGGCGGTCAGCACGGCGGCGTAGGCCTCAAGCTGCGGGCGGAACTGTTGCTGTTGCTGCGCGCGCCAGGCTCCGCGATCCCCCAAACCCGGTTCGGCTCCGGTTTTGTAGTCGACGATCCAAAGGCAGTCCTCGCCCGGCGCATGGGGCGCTTCGCCCGCGCGGAAGGTGCGATCGACACGCAGAGTGCGGAGATTGCCTTCCGCGTCCCAGGTTTGCCACGCGCTTTCAGCCGCCGCCCGCGGATGCGGCGCAAGCAGCCAGCGGCCGACGGGGTCCCCCGCGACCGCCATGGCCTGGTCCACGAGCTCCGCTGCCGTCTGCCCGAGCTTTGCCGGCGGAAAGGCTCCGGCCCGAAGGGTGTGTTCCGCGGCGCGGTGGAGCGTGCGCCGCAAAGCCTCCGCATCCGCTTCCGGCCCCGCGAAATGGGCCGTGAGCTGCTCAAGCAGAGCGTGCATGGCGGTGCCGCGGGCGCGGGCGGCAAGCGAGCCTTGCGCGCGGTTGAAAAGCGGCCGGGGCGAGGCCGGGGCGCGCGTTTGGATGTCCGGGGCGAGCGCGCGGGGCTTCCAATCGGCGGGCAGGCGCTCGATGGTTGACTCGTATCCAACGCCGGCGACTTCGGCAGCGGCGGCCAGGGCGAGCCCGTCCGTCCCCTCGGTCTGGAAACGCTCGCGGAGTTCGGCCTCCAACGCGGGCCATGCGGCTGCCAGGAGCGAGCCCTCCGCCGGTTTACGCAGCTCGCCATTCTTGGCTTCCACCGTCGCGAACAGGTGTAAGCGGGTGCGGGCGCGGGTGCAGGCGACATAGAACAGCCGTTTGCGCTCGCCGGCTTCGCGCGCCCTGCGCTGGGCGACGACCCACGCATAGGCGCGGTCGGCTTCCGCATCTTCGCGGCTCCCGAGCGGCGCGATCAGGAGTTCGTCTGCAAGCTCGCCTTCTTGCGCGGGCTGCGCGCGCTGAAGCATCGCGACCAGCTCCGACGACGCGCCGCGCGGCCTCCTGTGGAGCCCGGGCAGCAGCACGACCTTGAAGCCCAAACCCTTGGCCTTGTGAATCGTCATGAGCTGCACCCCAAACCGCTCGCTGACCTCCGTGTTAGGCGCGGCGCACAGTTTGGCGAGCCGCTGGGCAAAGCCGCCGCCGAGGACCTCCGCCGCGCTGGGTTCGAGTGTGTCGAGCAGGCGCAGAAACGCTTCGGCGTTTTCGCGGGCGGTCGCGTCCAGGCATGCGGGGCCGCCCAGGGCCATCCATGTGCGCTCGAACCAGCCCGCCAAGGATAGGTTATTTTCTTCCGTGTAGCGGGTGCGGAGGGCTTCGCGCAGCGCCTGCCAAACGCCAGTGAGACGCGCTTGACCCTCAGGCGAGAGCAGCGTCTCCCTGCTCGCAATGAGCTCGGGCACCGGGCGACGCAGGAGCTCAGGGTCGTCCGCGCCCGCAAGCATGTGGAGGTCCCGGAGGCCGAGGCCGCACCAGGGGGCGCGCAACACCGTAAGCCACGCCACGCGGTCCGCCGGGTGCAGCAGCGCGCGCAGCAGCATAAGCAGGTCGTGCACCTCGGGCCGGTCGGAAAGCGGCTCCAGGTCGACCGCGCGGTAGGGTATCCCATTCGCGCGCAGGGCGGGCAGGATGGCGGACAGGTGGGAGCGCGCGCTTACGAGGATGGCGACTTTGTACTCTTTTTCGCCGCGTTCCCGCGCAGCCTGGATGCGGGGCAGCTCGGCCTGGAGCACGCGGACGACCTCTTCGGCCTCTTCGCGCGCGGTCTCTCCCGGATCGGCTGCTTCCGTCTCGACGAACCGCGCGTGGAGCTGGAGGCTTTCCTCACCTTCCGGCTCCGGCCACGCGTGGGCGGGCACAAACACGTCTTCACAAGGTTCGGCGAAGATCGCCTCGAACCGGCGGTTCAGAGCATCCACCAGCATGGCGTGGGAGCGGAAGTTGTGCGTGAGCTGGAGGGGGTGACAGGCATGGCGACCGTCTCCGCAAGGGAGGCCGCGTTGGCGCGTGTCATGGAACAGGGCGACCTCGGCCTGGCGAAAGCCGTAGATGGACTGGAGTGGGTCGCCGACAACAAACGCGGTTCTGCCGTCGCCGGGTGCCCACTCGCGCAGCAGCCGGGCGACGAGCCGGTACTGGGTGCGCGAGGTGTCCTGGAATTCGTCGATGAGCAAGTGGCGCTTTTGCTCGCTTTCAAGGAGGCCGCGCATGCTCGCCTCGTCCTCGAGAACAGATTGCGCGGCCTGGGCAATCTCCACGAAGTCGACGGAGTCGGTTTCCGCAAACACAAGCCGGAGCTCCGCCGCCGCCCGGCGTAGGACGCGAAAGACGGAGAGCAGGGCGTCCCACTGGTCGGGGGAGTAGCCGAGCGGGGGCAGCGCGCGGAGCCGGCATAGGAGCTGGAGAAGCGTAGGGTGCGCTTGTAGTTCGCCGCAGCAAACCTTCATGCGTTGCTTGAAGGTTTGGCGCAGATCTTTCCCAGCGCCCGTGCCAGGGGCTGGAAAGCCTTCACTTTTTGTCCACTGCTTGCGCCAGCCGCTTTCCCCGGTGAGCAGCAGTTGCGCAAGGGCCATCCATTCTTCCCGCGAGTGCGGGGGAGCATGGCAGTCGCGCAAAAGCGCCGCGCCGGGCTCGTCCACATTTCCGGCAGCATAGCGGGCGAGCGCGAGCAGCTCTTCCGCGAGCTCGGGCTCCCCTTCAAGTGCGCCGCGGAGCTCGGCGAGCACCTTCTGGTTTTCCCGGACAAACGGCTCCTCAAGCCGGGCGCGGACTTGCTGCCAGTCCACGTCCTCCGTGAAACGCAGCGGAAGCGGAGCGAGCCACGCATCGCGCCGGGCCAGCATCCCGGCGAGCAGCTGTTCCAACTCACCGAGGTTGTTATCCCGGCGCAGAAGCAGGGTGCGGAGCGCGGCCTGGAGCTCGGGCTCGCTTGTGTCATCCAGCAGTGCGGTAGTGCGCCGGGCGGCGGCCGCGTACAGCGCTTCGGCGTCCTCCGTCGGCGCGAGCGCGCCGCCCAGGCGGGCAAGTAAGGGCTGTCCGTGGGCGAAGCGCAGGCACAGCGAATCGATGGTTTGGACGTCGAGCCGGTGGGGCTGCTCCAGCAGTTGCCAGCCCCGGGCGTGGGCGTTCTTGAGCGCGGCGCGGGCCAGCCGGATTTCCGGCTTTTCCTCGGCGGCGGCGGGCTTTTGCGCCCCTTCCAGAGCACCGAGAATGCGGTCGCGCATCTCCGCGGTCGCGGCGCGGGTAAAGGTGATGGCGAGTATCTGCTCAGGATCTTCTACCTCAGCCAAGAGCGCGAGAAAGCGCTGCGTCAGCAGGCCGGTTTTGCCCGCGCCCGCAGGCGCTTGGACCAGGATGGAGCGCGCGGGGTCGATCGCGGCCGCGCGGGCGGGCTGGTCTTCCGGCTGGGTTTTCTCGGGAAAGAGAAAAAGCTGGGGCTCAGGCATCGCCGTCCTCCGTTTCGTCCTCGCCTCCCACGGCGTCGGCCCGCGAGCGGACCCGGCAGATGCCATACAGCTTGCATACCCGGCAGGTTTGCGCGCCGTGCTTGGGGTTTACGGGCGCTTCCCCGGCAGCGAACTCGCGTGCCAAAGAGAGCAGCGCCCCCGTCCACCCTTCGCGCAGCTCCGGGGTAAAGGCCGGCCCATTGGCGGCGCCTTCCAGAAGCGCATGGAGCTTGGTTTTCCCCTTGCCGGCGCGGATCTGCGCGAAAGCAATGCCCGCGAGGCCCGGGATGTCGCCGAACTGGGCATAGATGGGGAGCTGCGGCTCGTCCGGGCGGTCGCCGCTCCAAAGCCCGATATTCACCCGGTCGGCGGTTTTGTAATCGAGCAGCAGCGCGCGGCCGCCTTCAATTTGGTCGATGCGGTCGACACGGAGATTGAGCCGCAGCGGTCCCACCTCCACATTGTCGATCCGCTGCTCCAGGGCGGCGACGCTAAAGGGCGGCCGCTTTCGTTCTTCTTCAAGCCAGCGGCGCAAGCGGGTGTGCAAGCGCTGCTGCTCGAGTTCGAAATAAGCAGTGCGCCACGGGTCGCCCCCGGCCTCGCGCATGGGCCCGGCAAAGGCGTGCGCAATCGCAGCCCGGAGTTTCTCGTCGAGGCTGCCGTCGCGCTCGCTTGCGAGGAGTTCAGCGTGGGTGTGCAAGCGCGCCGCATCTCCATCGCCGGTTGCCCACAGGCGTTCGAGCGCTCGATGAAGCAGGGTCGCGCGCTCGCCCGCGTCCAAGCCCCAGGCTTCCTCGTCGAGCGGGTGCGCTCCCAAGCGCTTGGCCGCGAACGCCTGAAACCCGCAAGCAGCCTGGTATTTCAGCACTTCGCTGCCCCCCGCCGCGCGCTCCTCGGGCCACGGCGGCGCGCTCCCTTCATCCGGCTCGCAGCGCGTTTCGCGGGGCCGCGGAGCCACTGGCGCATCGGCGGCCTCCGGCGCAACCGCGAAAGCCGAAAGCAGCGGGGACGGCCGCGCAGGCTGCCCCCCAATCTGCCGGGCGTAGCTCGCGACAAATACCGGGGCGCTCGCCAGCACCCGGCGCAGCTGCTGTTCCGCGAGTGCAAAATCCCCTTCGGGGCTCCCGTGCGGCATCTTGGCATCGCGCTGGAGCCCGGGGGCAAGCAGCGGGTGCAGGCGTCCGGGGGCGGGCCAGCGGCCTTCATTCGCGCCCAGGAGCCACACCGCATCGAAGGGGAGCCCGGCGGCTTCCGCGATCCCAAGCACTTGCACGGGGGCATCGCGGCTTTCCGCGGCGAACCGGGCGGCGCGGGCCGCTTGTGTGAGCTCGTGCGCAAAGCGCGACCAGGGCACCGGCGCGCTCACGGCGCTCACCGCGGCAAGGTCGACGAGCAGCGCATCCCAGCGCTCCCGGGCCTGGAACGCCACCGAGGAAGATTCGCGAAATCCGGGCCAGCCCGCTGCGTCGAGCAACGCGGGTACCGCCTCGGCCCAGTCCGCATGCGTCCGGCGCGCGGCGCTCCCCTGGCCGCGCGGTCTTCGGACCTGCTGGAATGCTTCAAGCGCGGCCCTGAGCCGGTCCCGGACGCCGGGCGGAAGCAGATCCGCGTGTTGGTCCGCATGGTGCAGCAGGGTTGGGAGGCTGAGTTCAACGGTCAGGAGTCCACGTTTGCGGAGCGCCGCGTCGGTTTGCGCGAGCGCGAGGCTTTCCTCGGGGCTCGCCGCGAGAAAGTCGCTCAAGAGCAGGCTCGTCAGCTCGGCCGCGGGCAGGGCCGCTCCGAGCCAGCGCAGCAACGCGAGGGCCGCATGGACGAGCGGCACCGTCGCGAGCGGGGTGCCTAGCGAGAACTCATACGGGAGCGCCGGGCCCGCGGGGCGGCTCGCCGCCGTGGGCTGCAGGGAGCGGCGGAACACGCGGTCAAGCTCGGCGCGCATGCCCCGGAGCTCGGGGACGAGTACGCCGATGCGCTGCTTCGGATTCGCGGACAGCCGCTCCCGGAGCCAATGGGCGCAGGCCCGGAGCTCCTCCGCTTCGTCGGCTGCTTCCATCACGAGCTGCGAAGCAGCAGGCTCGGACGAGACGGCATGTGTAATCTCGACGCCGGCCGCGCTTAGGGCACCGAGCAAAGCCGTTTGCGAGGGGGTGAGCCGGTCAAAGCCCGTGAGAAGGAGCGCGGGCGGGGTGGGGAGAGCGCCCGCGTATTTGGTGAGCAAGCCGGCGAGGCCCGCGCGGGGCGTCACGTCCAGCTCCGCGCAAAGCTCGTCAAAGCCGGACGCCCAGGCGAGAAAACGTTCAGCGTCCTCGTGCGCGGCGGCCCAGGGGGCGCGGCGAAAGCTGTGGGCGTCGTAGTCCGAAAGCAGGCGGTACGCGGACCCGGCAAGCTCCGCAAGCCGCTCGGGGGAAACTACGCCGCGGGCATCCTCAACCTGGACCCGCTGCCAAAGATGTGCTTCCTGCATGGGCGTCAGCAGGGCGGGCACGTTCTCCACGGTGGCGAGCTTCGTGTACACCCCTTCGAGCCAGGCACTCCATTCACAGATGGGGGGCGCTTGCCAGCTGCCGAGCCCTTGGCCGCGGGCCTGCTCGGCATGCGCGCGGACGAGGGCGCGCGCGGCGCGCTGGTTGCCGGTTAGCACCGTTGCGCCGCGGGCCAAAGCCTGGGCGATCTCCGGGGGAAGGAGCGTCATTGCGCTTCCAGTGTAGCGAGGGGGGAGCTTATAGAATGGAGCTGTGGCCAATTCTTCTCGTTTCCTGCTTTTAGCATCTGCGGTGGGCCTGTTGTTCTCGGCGGGTTGCCGGCAAACGCCCGCGCCCGTGGCTGACGCGGGGCCTGTGCGGCACTACCCCATTGCGGGCAAGGTGGTGGGGACCAACGCGGAGTCGGGCGAGGTGGAGGTGGATGCCGCGGCGATCCCGGGCTTTATGGACGCGATGACGATGCCCTACAAGCTCAAAAACGTAGCCGACCTGAAACAGCTGCACCGGGGCGACCGGGTTACGGGGACGCTCGACGTGGGCGGCTCGGGCACGGAGCTTGAGGGCGTCAAGGTGCTGGACCGGAGCGCGGAAATACACGATCCGGCCGCCCAAAGCACCCTCAAGCCGCTCGTGCCGGGCGAGGCCGTGCCGGACTTCGCGCTGACCGACCAAAACGGCAAAACCGTGCACCTGGCCGACTACAAAGGCAAGCTCGTCCTGCTCACCTTTGTGTATACCAACTGCCCCCTTAGCGACTACTGCCCGCGCATGAGCCACAACTTCGCCGACATCGACGGGGCGCTTGCGAAAACGCCCGCGCTGTTCGACCGGACGCACCTGCTTACCATTTCGTTTGACCCCAAGCGGGACACCCCGGCCGTGCTGCGCTCCTATGGCGGGGCTTATACGGGGAAGTACACAGAAGAAAGCTTCACCCATTGGACCTTTGCCGTGCCGAAAAAGGACGACCTCGAACCGGTGCTCGGCTTTTTCGATGTGGGCGCGGTGCCCGCGCCGGGCGGAACGCTGACGCACACGCTTTCCACGGTCGAGATCGCCCCGGACGGCAAAATCCTGAAGTGGTATCCCGGCAACCAGTGGACCCCGTCGGAAGTGATGGGCGACATTCAAAAGGCGCTCGGATGATCGCTCTCTTGATGGGTGTAACGGCAAGCGGCAAGTCCACGATCGCGAACGAGCTTGTAAAGGAGACCGGGTGGGAGTTCGCCGAGGGCGATAACTACCACTCCGACGCGAACAAAGCCAAGATGCACGCCGGCACGCCCTTAACCGACGAGGACCGCGCGCCCTGGCTCGGGGCGTTGCACGGGGTGCTGGCCGGGTGGGTGCGCGACGGCAAAAACGGCATCATGACCTGCTCGGCGCTGAAGCAAAGCTACCGCGTGACGCTGGAAAGCGGGCTGCCCGCGGACGCGCTGCGTTTCGTGCTGCTGGAAGTGCCGCGCGCGGAGCTGGTACGGCGCTTGCAGAGCCGTAAAGGCCACTTTATGAATCCGAAGCTGCTCGACAGCCAGCTCGCGACCTTGGAAAACCCCGGGGACGCACTGCATATCCATGCCGTGGGGGACCCCCGGGCAGTGGCGGCCGATATCCTGCGACAGCTTGGCGTGGCGCAAAATCCCGCTTAGGTCCGTGTTCCCCTCCCGGTAAGATGGGGCTATGGCTCGGTTCACAATTATTGTCGGCATCATCTTAGGTCTGCTTGCGGTGTTCGCGTTCATGGGCACGGGTGCCAAACATCCGACTTCGCTGATTCCGGCGGCGTTTGGGGTTGTGCTGGCCGTGTGTGGAGCGCTTGCCCGGACCACGGATTTGAAAAAGCGCGCATTGTGGATGCACATTGCTGTGACGGTGGGGCTTCTGGGGTTTCTGGGAACCGTGAAGTCGATTGTGGATTTTTTCCGCATGGAGAATGGAAAGCAGTTCCCGTTTCCCCTTGCGGTTGAGGAAAAGGCCGCGATGTCGGTGCTGCTGCTCATTTACGTGATCGCGTCCGTGCGCAGCTTCATCGCGGCGCGGCGCGCGCGGACGGTGGGCGCTTAGGTGCGCGGGGGCGGCGGAGGGTTCGCGCTGAACGCCGAGCGGGGCGGCACCGTGCGCTCAGGCACGCGCGCGGCGGGGGCGGAGGGCGCGCCGAAGAAAAAGCCCAACCTCAAAAAGGTTCTGCCGGAGATATGGAAGCTGGTGCACCCGCGGCGCTGGCTGCTCCTTCTGGGGCTCCTGCTGGTTTTTATTCGCAGCGCGTCGAGTCTGGTGCTGCCGTACACCACCAAGTTCCTGATCGACCGTGTCTTCACCCAGCACCATGCGCGCCTGCTGCTGCCGCTGGTGGTCGTCGTATTTGGGGCTACGGCTGTGCAGGCGGGGAGCTCCTACGCGCTCACACAGGTGCTTTCCAAGGCGGCGCAGCGCATGATCACCGAGCTGCGCGAGCAGGTGCAGCAGCACATCGGGCGGCTTCCGGTTTCGTTTTATGACTCGAATCGGACGGGCGTGCTGGTGTCGCGCATTATGACGGACGTTGAAGGCATCCGAAATCTGATCGGCACGGGCATTATCGAGTTTGTCGGCGGAATCTTCACGGCGGTTGTGGCGTTTGTGATCCTGGTGCGCGCGAGCGGGCGCATGACGGTGGTCTTGTTCGCGGTGCTGCTCTTGTTTGTGTTCATTCTGCAGAAAGCATTCAAAACCATCCGGCCCATTTTTCGCGAGCGCGGCAAGATCAACGCGGAGGTCACCGGCCGCCTGACCGAGTCGCTCGGCGGTGTGCGCGTGGTCAAGGGTTACTATGCCGAGGCGCGGGAAGCGCGGGTTTTTTCGGCCGGCGTCAACCGGCTGCTTGCGAACGTAATCTCCTCGCTCACGGCCACAAGTTTGCTGTCGCTGTCAGCGACCGCGGTGCTGGGCGTGGTGGGTGGCCTGGTCATGCTGTTCGGCGGGCACGAGGTTCTGGGCGGTAAACTCACGACCGGCGGCTATTTCCAGTACACGGCGATTCTTGCATTCATGATCGCGCCGATTTTCCAGGTTGTAAACGTGGGCACGCAGCTCACGGAAGCCGTCGCCGGGCTGGACCGGACAATGGAGGTTCTGGGCGAGCGGCAAGAGTTTGGGGACCCGAACCGGAAGCAGATTTTGCCGCCGATCGAAGGGCGTGTCGAGTTCCGCGACGTCCGGTTCGAATATGAGGCGGACAAGCCGGTGCTGCATGGGATTTCGTTCACCGCGAAACCCGGCACGTCGACAGCGCTCGTGGGCTCTTCCGGCTCCGGCAAGAGCACGATCATCTCGCTCGTCTGCGCCTTCCACAACCCGACTTCCGGGCAGGTGTTGGTGGACGGCATCGACCTGTCCACGGTTGACCTGGCGAGCTACCGATCGCAGCTGGGGGTGGTTTTGCAGGAGTCGTTCCTGTTCGACGGGTCGATCCGGGACAACGTCGTGTTTTCCTCGCCCGACGCGACCGAAGAGGATTTTCTCGAGGCCTGCCGCATCGCGCGGGTAGACGAGTTCGCCGAGCGGTTTGAGGAAAAATACGACACGGTGGTGGGCGAGCGCGGGGTGAAGCTTTCGGGCGGGCAGCGGCAGCGGCTCTCGATCGCCCGGGCGTTGCTTGCCAACCCCCGGTTGCTGATCCTGGACGAGGCGACCTCCTCGCTCGACTCCGAGTCGGAAGCGATGATCCAGGCCGGGCTCAACACCCTGATGCAGGGGCGGACCACATTCGTGATCGCGCACCGGCTGTCGACGATCCGCAAGGCGGACCAGATCCTGGTGGTCGAAGGCGGCGAGATCGTGGAGCGGGGGACGCACGCCTCGCTGTACGCGCTCGGCGGACGCTACTACGAGCTGTATACCCGGCAGCATGGGATGGAGGAAAACCTATTCCTTGCGCCGGGCGAGGGGGATGTGGTGGCGGCGGGTGTTGTTTAAGCAGATCCGCTGGATAACGGTGAACAGGAAAGGGTGCGCCGCTTTGGGAGGCGGGCGCGGCGCGCCGTCCCGCGTCAAAGCACCTTTGCTACACTGCATCGAGCATCGCGCCTGTTCTCTCGGAAATGGAAAGGCATGGAGGCCGCATGACCGATTTATTGACGTCCTTGCATGAAAACCGCGAGGAGATTTTAAAACAATGGGTCCAGCAGCTGCGGACTTCGCTCCAGCGCCGCGATCTGATCAACGCGCACGACCTCGAGTCGCAGGCGAGCGAGATCTTGACTGCAATCACGCAGGTACCCCCCGACACCAAGCTCCAGGAGTTCGGCTCCCCGGCGTGGCGGCCCTTAAAGGACCTGCTCGCGAGCTTATCGGCTTCCCGCGCCGCCCTAGGCTTTACGCCGTCTGAGACCGCCCTGTTTGTGCTCTCGCTCAAGCCGGCCATATTCACGCAAAGCCGCAAAAGGTGGGGCAGCGACGGCGATCCGCTGTTCGCCGAGCTGTCGGCGGCCGATGGCTTCCTCGATAAACTGTCACTCCACACCACGGAAAGCTATATACAAAGCCGTGACAAGATCATCGCGCGCCAGCAGGAGGACATGCTTGAGCTGTCCACGCCGGTCGTCACGCTGTGGGACGGTATTGTCGCGCTCCCTTTGATCGGCACGCTCGACAGCGCCCGCACCCAGGTGGTCATGGAGTCACTTTTGCAGGCCATCGTCGACACCAACTCGCGCTACGCGATCATCGACATTACCGGCGTCCCCACCGTGGACACGCTGGTGGCGCAGCACCTGCTCAAAACCATTACGGCGGCCAGGCTCATGGGAGCCGAGTGCATCCTGAGCGGCATCCGCCCGCAGATCGCGCAAACCATCGTGCACCTCGGCATCAACCTCCAGGACATCGCCACCAAAGCCAAGCTCGCGGACGCGTTCCGCCTGGCTCTGGAGGGAAGCGGCCGGCGGGTGGTACGCGTCGAGGGCGCCCCCAAGGCCGCCGGCGCGCAAAAGGCCTTCTAATGGAGCGCATCCCCATCCTGCGCATCGGCGCGTATCTGCTGGTCACCATCCAGGTGGATATGCACGACCAGCTTGCCATCACGCTGCAAAAGGACCTGACCGAACGCATTGCCGAGGTGGGCGCGCGCGGGGTCCTGATCGATATTTCCTCGCTTGAAATCGTCGATTCGTTCATCGGCCGCACCCTCGCGAATATCGCTTCCATGGCACGCGTCCTGGATGCCGTCACAGTTGTGGTGGGCATGCAGCCGGCGGTTGCGATCACGCTTGTGGAGCTGGGGATGTCGCTCCCCGGCATCTTTACCGCGCTCAACGTAGAGTCCGGGATGCAGTTCCTCCGCGAAAAGGTGGCGGATGCGGAGGATCCCAATGCTTGGTACCGGGACAGTCCTCAAGACTGAAACCATTCCCATTCAGACCGCGAACGATATATCGCTGGTGCGCCAGCGGGTGAGGAACTGGGCGGTGGAGCAGGGCTTCAGCATTGTGGAACAGACCAAGATTGTTACGGCCGCGAGCGAGCTTGCCCGCAATACGCTCGATCATGGCCGCGGCGGCGAGGTTGAGCTCGCGATCCTCGAGGGCGAGGCGCGCATGGGCCTCCGCCTTTGCTTCCGGGACAAAGGCCCGGGCATTCCCGACATCGCGCTCGCCATGCGCGACGGGTACACTTCAGCCAAAGGCATGGGACTGGGCCTGGGAGGCAGCAAGCGGCTCATGCATGAGTTTTCTATCCAATCCGCGCCAGGTGTCGGTACCACCATCACGGTGGCGCGATGGAAGTAGCCGGGCAGGTAAGCCGCGCCATTCGCGTCCAGGCGGGAGACCAGAGCGAGGTGGGAAGTGCGCGCCGCCAGGCGTTTTCGCTCGGCTCCACGCTTGACTTCACGGAGCTGCGCTGCGGCGAACTGGGCATTGTGGTTACGGAAGCAACACGCAACCTGGCCGTGCACGGAGGCGGCGGCGAGCTGCTGCTCACTCCCTGGCGCTACGGCGGGGCCGCCGGCATCGATGTGCTCGCGCTCGACAGTGGGCAGGGCATCCGCGATATCGCGCAAGCGCTTGAGGACGGCTACTCTACGGGAGGTACGCCCGGCACCGGCTTGGGGGCGATTGCCCGTTTGGCGAATGTGTTTGAACTTTTTTCGCAGCCGGGCAAGGGAACTGCGGTGTTTGCCCGCCTGCTGCGGTCTAAAAAGGAAAAGCCGGAGAGCCTTCCCCTTTTGGGTGCCGTAGCCGTGCCTTTTGGGGAAGAAACCGTTTCCGGAGATAGCTGGGGGGCGCATCTCCATGCGGACCGCAGCGTGTACGCCATGGCCGACGGTTTGGGGCACGGCCCGCTCGCGTACGAGGCCGCGGAGGGGGCCATGCGGGCTTTCCACGCGAACGCCCAGCTCGGGCCAAAGCACATTCTGCTGCACATCCACGACGCGCTCCAGAAGACGCGGGGCGCGGCGGTCGCTGTCGCCGAAGTCGCGCACGATAGTAATGTGCTGACCTATGCGGGTTCGGGTAATATCGCTTCGTCCATCTCCGGAGATGGACGCATGAGGAGCATGGTTTCGATGAACGGGACCCCGGGCCACAATCTAGGGACGCTCCAGGAGTTCACCTATCCGTTCAAGAAAGGTGCCGCGCTGCTGATGCATACCGACGGGCTGCAAACGCGATGGGACCTGGACAGCTACCCTGGGCTGGCCTCGCGACACCCAGCTTTGATTGCCGGCGTGCTGTATCGGGACTTCACGAGAAAGCGCGACGACGCGGCCATTCTCGTCGCGGGGTTGTGACACGTGGTCGCGCAGGAAGCCCTTTCCGTACTCAAACTGCGTTTGCAGTATGAAAGGCACGTGGTGCACGCGCGGCAGCGGGCGCGCGACATCGCCGTCCTGCTGGGCTTTGACCGCCAGGAGCAGGTGCGCTTGGCAACCGCGACCTCCGAGCTCGCGCGCAACGCTTTCCGCTATGCCCGCGACGGTGAGGTCGCGTTCTCGATCACAGGTGCGGGGCCGCAAAGCTTTGAGATTACGGTGACGGACGCCGGCCCCGGCATCGAGCATCTCCAGGACATACTCGATGGGCGCTACCGGTCAAAAAGCGGTATGGGCAAGGGCCTGGCCGGCACCCGGCGCTTGATGGATAGCTTTACCATTGCGAGTTCGCCTGCGGGCACCACCGTACAAGCATCCAAGCGCCTGCCTTCCACCGCGCCGGTGGTCACGGCGGCGCGCGTCCGCGCGATCGCGGCGAGCCTGGCCAATGCCGACACCGACCCGTTTGAAGAGGTCGAGCGGCAAAACCAAGAGCTGCTGCGCACACTTGCCGAGCTGCGGGAAAAACAGGACCAGCTCACGGAGGTCAACAACGAGCTTGCAGATACCAACCGCGGCGTTGTGGCGCTTTATGCCGAGCTTGAGCAGAACGCCAACGATCTCCGGCGCATCTCCGACCTGAAAACCAGCTTTCTTTCAAACCTGTCGCACGAGTTCCGGACGCCGCTCAACGCGATCCTGGCCCTAACCCAGCTCCTGGCGGATAAGTCGGACGGCGATCTTTCCCCCGAGCAGGAAAAGCAGGTTTCATATATCCGGAAGTCCGCGGCGGACCTCAGCGAGCTCGTCAACGACCTGCTCGATCTGGCCAAGGTGGAAGCGGGCAAACTGGAGGTGCGTGCGCGTGCTTTCGCTGTGGGGGACTTGTTTGGCGCTCTCCGCGGCATGCTCCGTTCGCTGCTTTCGGGCAATGCGGTCGAGCTTTCCTTCCACGCGCCCGAAGAATTTCCCCAGTTTTTCACCGACGAGTCGAAAGTCTCGCAGATCTTGCGCAACCTGATCTCCAACGCGCTTAAGTTCACCGAGCGCGGCAGTGTTCGCGTTTCCGTTGAGCTTGAAGGCGATCAGGCCGTTTTCCGGGTTTGCGACACAGGCCTTGGGATTGCGCCGGAGGACCAGGAGCGCATCTTCGAGGAGTTTGAGCAGGTTCAGAACGACATCCAAAGCAGGGTGCGCGGCACCGGGTTGGGTCTTCCGCTCGCGCGCAAGCTTGCACGTCTGCTCGGCGGCTCGCTTTCCGTGGAAAGCACGCCGGGGCAGGGATCGGCTTTTTCGGCGAGGATTGCGCTGTGCTACAGCGAGGCGGCCAAGATTGAAGCGCCTAAGGCGGTCAGGGCTCCGGGCAAGCTTCTGGTGCTCATCGTCGAAGACAATCTCGAAACCCGGTTCGTTCACCAGTCGGCGCTGAAAACCAGCCCTTACACGCTTGAGTTCGCGCGCAATCTCACCGAGGCGCGCACGGTGCTGAGCGCCGTGACCCCGGATGCGATTGTGCTTGACCGTTTGCTCGACGGCGAAGATTCGCTTGCCTTTATGCAGGAATTGAAGGATGGGGGTTATGCGGGCCGCTTCCTCGTCGTCAGCGTGCTCGGCGATGCCATTATGCCAGCGCAGGCCGGGGCCGATGCTTTTCTTCGGAAGCCTTTCGAGCCGGGAGCGCTCAGCCGCAAGCTGACCGAGTTGCTGAGCGCCGCATCCTCGCCCTTAGCCCTGCTGGTGGATGACGACGAGATCCACCGCTATGTGCTGCGCGAAGCGCTCGAGCCCTTCCACTTCCGCATCGTGGAAGCCAACAGCGGCCGCGAAGCCCTGGAATGCGCGAAAAAAGAGCCGCCTTCCGTCATCTTTCTCGATGTAACCATGCCCGGCTTGACCGGCTTGGAAACTCTTCGCGAGCTCAAAAACAGCGATTTCGCCGCGCGGGTTCCGGTCATCATTCATACCTCCAGGGAGCTTTCCGCGGAGGAGCTGCACTATATCCGCGGCTCGGGTGCGCTTTTTTATCCCAAGCCGGCGCTGGCACGTGCCGATGCCGCGGAAAGCCTGCGAGCGGCGCTCGCGGGTTCCGGTGTTCTATGAGCGACCCGCAGCGCACCGTGCTGGTCGTCGACGACCGAGAGGAAAACCGCTATATCCTGTGCCACACGCTCACACGGGCCGGTTTTTCGACGGTGGAAGCGGCCACGGGTAAGCGCGCGCTTGAGCTTTCACGGCAGCTGCCGGACGTCATCGTGCTCGACGTGCGCCTGCCCGACATCCTGGGTTATGAGGTGTGCCGGCGGCTCAAGAGCAACCCGCAGACCAGGCACATCCCCGTGCTCCAGCTGTCCGCCGCTTTTCTCACCGCGGAAAGCAAGTTGTACGCGCTTGAAAGCGGCGCGGACAGCTATCTGATTCAGCCGGCCGACCCCCTGGTGCTCGTGGCTACCGTGCGCTCGCTCATGCGTCTGCGGGAAGCCGAAAAGCAGGCGCAGGCAGCCGCGAAGCAGTGGGCTGCTACGTTTGACGCGTTGAGCGAAGGTGTCGCCATCGTGCAGGATGGGGTCGTGCAGCGCTGCAACCGGGCGATGACCGAGCTGCTCGGTGCCTCCTACGGCCAGATCGAGAGCCAGTCCTACGCAGCCTTGTTGCGGCAGCGTTTTTCGCTCGAGTCACCCCTTGCCGAGGATGGAACGGCTGTGGAAACGCAAGTCCGCGACCGGTTTTTCCGGTTGGGTGCCGCGGCTTTGCCGGTTGATGGCAGCGCGGGGGGAACCATGTTGATCGTGGCGGACATCACGCCGCAAAAACAGGCCGAGCAGGCGCTTTTGTTGAACGAGCGGCTCGCGGCCACCGGCCGCGTGGCTCACATCATCGCCCACGAGATCAACAATCCGCTCGAAGCCATCACCAACCTCGTGTACCTTGCCGGCGGAGCGCCGGAGCTTACAGAGGAGACGCGCGGCTTTCTCGCGGCAACCGCGGCGCAGGTCGACCGCGTTTCGCAGATCACACGGCAGGTGCTTTCTTTCAACCGGGAAACCCGCGATGCGATCAAGGTGCCGATCGCCGAGCTCGTCGAAGATGTTTTGGCGCTGAGCTGCCGGATGGAGGCCGAGAAGCGATTCACCGTGCAATGGGACGCCGACCGCTCCCTCCAGGCTGTCGGCTACCCGGCGCGGCTCCGCCAGGTGTTCGCCAACATCATCCGCAATGCGATCGAGGCCTCGCCGCGAGACGGCGTGCTGGCGATCCGCATCCGCCGGAGCCAGCTGCGCGCTCCCGGCGGAATGGCGCCCGCTATCCGTATCACCATAGCCGACTGCGGCTCGGGCATCCCCGAGCATTTGCGGACAAAGATCTTTGAACCCTTTTTCACCACAAAGGGGCAAGGCGGGTCCGGGATCGGTTTGTGGTTGACGGCGGCCATTGTGGGGGAGCACGGGGGCCGCATTCAGATGAGAAGCCGAGCAGAGGCGGGCACCTCTTTTTCTATTCTTTTGCCCAGCAGCGCGAGTGGGCTTCGGCGGTAAGTTCCGCCATTTGTGCGGGTTGGTAGACTCGGAGGCATGTACTTCAACCCCATCGCCGGATCGGAACAAGCGCTGCTCATTACCGAGCAGCTGCTGGTGTTCGCGACGGTGATCGGGTCGGTGGGGATGTTGCCGGCGCTGATCGAGTTTGTGTCGGACCGGCGCAAGCGGAAGGAGCGGATCGATCTGTCGCTCGAAGATGAAGCGGTGGACGCCCTGCGGCCGAGGCTCGCGGGGATGGATGCGCTGCTTGGCTCGATCGAGGACCTGGTGGACCGAGCGCGGCACCCGGAGGTGTATGAGGAGCTGCGGCTCGGCAACGAAGTCCTGATCATCGGCCCGGCGCAGAGCGGGAAAAAGTCGCTCGCGCAGACCATCGCGAAGCGCACGGGCATGGAGCGGCTGGTAACGGTGTACAACCCGCGCGACTCGGACGCGCTGGCCGAGGCGAAGAGCCTGGTCCGGGGGTATAAGTGGAAGCGCGTCATGCTCCTGCTGCCGCGCATCGACCTCGCTTACAAGGAAAGCGACCCGGAGGTGCTTGCCGAGCTGGACGCGCTGATCGAAAGCACCTCCGAGCGCGCAAATGTGCTGGTGGTGGCGACGGCGACGACGTTTGTGCCGGACTCGGACCTGGACAATACGTTTGGGATCAAGCTGGTGCTCCCTGGGGCGGAGGTTCTGGAAACAGACCGGCGGGAGATTCCGCCGGACGCGCAGGAGATGCTGGAGGAAGTGGCGGCGTTTTATCTCGGCGAGGCGCGGCGGCGGGGTTTTGCGCTGGAAGGCTTGTCGGAAGGGGAGTACTGCCGCGCGGTGCTGGAGGGGGCAATGAACCCGGCGGAGATCGAGGATATTGTGACGCTTTGCGAGACCACGGCCCTGTATCGGCGGCGGACGAAGCAGGCTTCACGGCTGGTAATTACGCCGGAGATTTTGGATACGGCGATCGGGCGGGTGGTGGTGGGGTGAGCTACTCGGCGTTAGGAGCCGGATCGCGAAACAGCCGGGCCCAAAGCCTTGCGGTGTCGAGGTGAATGTCGGTTCCGGCGACCTCAAGGCGGTTCGCCTCGATCCAGGCCGTTTTCTTGCAATGGCGGGCGGTGCAGGTTTCCGGGTCAAGGAGCCAAATGTTGGGAATGCCCATAGCGAGGTAGTCCTGCGCGAGCCGCTGCGTAGCGGTGTAGGTGTCATAGGGCGAAAGGATTTCGATGACGATCAGAGGCGGGTCGACCAAGGTTTCAGGCCAGCGGCCTGCATAGTCGACGACCACGTCCGGAAGACGCACCCGGCTGGGGGTGACGCGGGTGCGGACCTCGACGCCGACATCCAGACCCCACTCTTCGCGCTCGTAAAACCAGTGGGAGATAAGCGACTGCACTTTGCCGTGCGCGGACACGACCATGGGTCGCTCCCTCAGTTCGCCGTCGATGTACTCGACGTCGGGGTGAAAGCTCGTGTTTTGGAGATAATCCTCGATGCTGACGAGCGTGGTGGTGGCCATAGGGTCGCCTCGGGTTCAGTATAGCTGCGGTTACTTTGCGGCACCTTCCAGCGTGGCGGCGCACCGGTTCAGAGCTTCGGCGACGACCCCGAGCTGCCGCTGGGCCAGCGTTGCGTTCTTGGCGTCGAGGGCTTCGTTCACGCCGGGGATCACAACGGCGGCATAGCCGGTGTACTGCCCCGGCGCGTAAATGGTGTGCTTGTACCAGGGGCGGTTCGGCAGGCCGGGCTCGGTGAGGAGGTCGGCTTCGCCTTGGCGTAGGGCTTGGTTGAGGGCGGAATCGCCCGTCGCCGGGGCTCCTGCTTGCCTTGCGTGGACGGCCTCGGCGGCAATAAGCATCTTTTGCGCGGCGGCCTGAGTTTGGGTGGTATTAAGAGTGAGGTTCAGGTCGGCAGCTTTGGTCTTCGCGGCTGTGATGTACTCGGCGATTTCCTTGGCGTAGGTCACGTAGTCGTAGGGGAGCACGTCGGCATCGGCCATGTGGAGGACTTCCAGGCCGAAAACGCGAGCTTGCTGCTGCTCGTAGATAAAGGTGGGGTCGGCAAATTTGGTGAACCACGCGTAGTTGTCGAAGACGGAGTGGTACACGCCATAGGGGCCGTCGGAGCCGATGTCGGTAGACGGGACGCCGAAGTGCTGGATGAATGGGGTGTAGTCGGAGCCGGAGCCGAGATCACCGATGTGGACCGCTTCCGCATTGCTCGCGGCACTGTTCGCGGCACTGGGGCGCTGCGCGTTGAAGCCGATGTTGGGGAGGCGGCCGTGCTCCTCCTTTTGAGCTTCGGCCCATGCGTCGTACACATTCGGACCCTTGGGACTGGGGACCTCGCGGGTCACCTGGCGCACAAAGTCCTTGAGCGACGGGACGGCGGAAGCGTTGAACTCGGGGCCGGAAACGCCTACGTCCATGTTGAAGTAGGCGGCGGCATGCGCGAGTTCGGCGGCATGCGCTTCGGCCCATTCGGTCGAGCCGATGAGGCCTTCCTCCTCGGCATCCCAGGAGGCGAACACGATGCGGCGCTTGGGCTTCCAGCCTTCTTTCAGGAGCGCGCCGAGGCCGTGCACGGCTTCCAGCATGGCGGCGGTGCCGGAGTTGGGGTCGACCGCGCCATAGGTCCAGGCGTCACGGTGGTTGCCGGCGATGACCCAGGCGTCGCTATCGGTGGGGTTCGCGGTGGCAATGGCACCGGTGACGTCCCAGACGGTGCGGAACGCGTAGTTCTCCTGGAGCTGGAGGTGGACCTTGACGTCGCCCGCGCCGCCCACGTGGTAGTGGAAGGGCAGCGCGCCTTGAAAAGCCTGCGGCGCGCCCGGCCCGCCGAGGTTAGCGAGAATAGGTTCGGCGTCATGGTAAGAGATGGGCAGCGACATGATTTTGGGTTGGCTGGTGGCTTGGTCGGGCGGGGTGCGCTTGGAGTCCGGCAGGTCGGGCGTGGACGCCACGCCGGGCGTGGTGACGTCGCCGGGGTACTGGAACATGTACTGGATGGACCCGCGCTGCACGCCCGTAGCGGGGCGGTAGGGGCCCTGAGGGTAGATGTCGCCGCGGGTGTAGCCGTCGTCGGCGGGGTCGGAGTAGATCAGCAGGCCGGCCGCGCCGTGCTCCTGCGCGACAAAAGCCTTGACGCCGCGGTAGTTGGTTCCGTAGCGGACCAGGACGAGTTTGCCCTTGACGGAAACGCCGAGGGCGTCGAGTTTGGCGAAGTCCGCCGGTGAGCCGTAATTGGCGTAGACGACCGGGGCGGTGACATCGCCCGAGGCCGAGGAGCTCGAAAAGCCGGGCATAACGCGGGGATCGTCCTGGAAAGGGTCGCTGGAAACATGCTCGGGCGTGGGGCCCTGCAGAAGGACTTTCCCAGCTTTGTCGTACACCGTCAGGTGCTGTGCGCCGGGGTGGTTGAGCCAGGCTTTGTACTCGGTGATCTTGGTGTCAAGGCCCGCCTCGCGGAACTTTCCGGCGACATACTGGGCGGTTTTGTAGTCCTCGGGGGAGCCTGCCACGTGGGGCTCCGCTGTGAGCGTTTTAAGCTCTTCCCCCGCGAGCTTGGCGTCGGGGACGCGCAGGAAGTCGCGGTCCCACTTCGCTTGCTCGGTTTGGAAATCGTGAAAGCCGAACACCTGTGTGGGGAGCGCCGGGTTTGTTTCAGAAGGCGGGAGCGGGGCAAGGGTGAGGGCGACAGTGGCGGCGGTCAGGAGGACGGCGGCGATGCGCAGGGGCAAGTGTGGCGCTCCTTGGGGCGATGGGGAAAGGGTAATGCAAAGCTGCGCCCAGCGCGGCAGTTCGCGCGCGGAGCGGATTACGTGGCAGGAACGGGCTGGGTGCAGAAGGAGCAGCGTGTGGCTGCGACGGGAATGGCGCTGAGGCACTGGGGGCAGGTTTTGGTAGGAATCGCGGCGGCGGGCGCTTCGGGATGGAGCCGCTTCATGATCTTGTTGATCGGCAGGACCACGAGGAAGTACACCGAGGCGGCGATCAGAAGGAACGAGATGGCGGCGTTGATGAAGTTGCCGTAGGCGATGTGGCCGCCGTTGAGATTGAAATACAGATACGAAAAGTCGGGCTGGTGGACAATGGCGGCGATGAGCGGATTGATGATGTCCTTGACCAGCGAGTTGACAATGTTGGTGAACGCCGCGCCGATAACTACGGCTACGGCGAGATCGAGGACGTTGCCGCGCAGAATGAAGTCGCGGAAGCCTTTAAGCATAGGAAGTTCTCCTGGGGTGGCGAGTAGAAAATCGGTTCAGCCGCGCTTGGGGTCGCCGCGGCGTTTGCAAGCAATGTATCCCCGCAAACAGTCGGGAAGCAAGAAAAACCTAGCGCGGCACTGAGATCGCCGGATGAAACTGCCGCTGCACCGTGGCGCAGGGCTTGCGGTATTGCGCGACAAAGTGCGCGGAAAGAAAGAAAGCGAGTCCTGCGAGCACCGCCGCGCTGGCGGCGGAGGAGATGGGCTGCTGCGCGGAGCGCGCATGTGCAAGCGCGCGGAAAGCAAAGACAAGCAGAGTGGCCGCGCACACGGCTAACGCGGTGAGCTCAGGGAGCTGTTCGCAAAAGATTGCCGCGCGGGCCGGCCAGGTAAGAAAGACGACCGCGCCCGCGAGCAGGACCGCAAGCACCAGCAGCGCCGCGTCGGGAACCCGCCGGTGTTGCTTTGCCGGGGCAGGGCGGCTGCGGGTCAAACCAGCTGCGGCGCGGCTGCGCCCGCTTCCATGGCAAGAATCGCTTCGCGGGCCGGCGCGTGGATCGCGCCGCGCTCGGTGATGATGGCGGTAATGTACTTAGCGGGCGTCACGTCGAAGGCGGGGTTTTCAACCTCCACATTGTGCGGCGTCTGCTGTTGTCCGCCGTGGTGGGTGACTTCGCGCGCCGCGCGCTGCTCGATCACGATCTCGTCGCCCGTGGGCGTGGCGGTATCGACGGTGGACCAGGGGGCGGCGACATAGAAGGGAATGCCGTGCTCTTTCGCGAGGATGGCGACGCCGTAGGTGCCGATCTTGTTGGCGGTGTCGCCGTTTGCGGCGATGCGGTCGGCCCCGACAATGACGGCCTGGATTTTGCCTTGGCGCATGAGGGTGGCGGCCATGTTGTCGCACAAAACAGTGGTGGGGATGCCGTCGTGCATCATCTCCCACGCAGTGAGGCGCGCGCCCTGGAGAAAGGGGCGGGTTTCATCGGCGTAAACGCGGAGGTCGGCCCCGGCAGCCACGGCCGAGCGGACGACGCCGAGCGCTGAACCGTAGCCGCAGGTAGCCAGCGCACCTGCGTTGCAATGGGTCAGCACGCCGCCCTGCCTGGGCAGCAGGGGAGCCCCGTGCGCGCCCATGGTCTTGCAGGCTTCAATGTCCTCGGCGTACATGGTTTGCGCTTCGTGGACGAGGCCCTCGCGGACGCTCTCGACGGTCGCGTCCGGGGCCGCAGCGAGGGATTGGAAGCGGTCACGCATCCGGGCGATGGCCCAGAACAAATTGACGGCGGTAGGGCGGGTAGCGGCCAGGGTTTGGCAGATCTGCTCGAACTCAGGTCGGAGCTCCTCGATGGACTGCGCGCGGCTTCCTTGCACGCCCAAGGCCACACCCATGGCCGCGGAAACGCCGATAGCGGGCGCGCCGCGCACGACCATGGTGGTGATGACGTCGGCCACTTCGCCGTAGTTCGTCGCGAGGACATAGGTTTCCTCAAGCGGGAGTTTGGTTTGGTCGAGGAAGCGGACGCCCGAGGCGGTCCATTCGAGGGTAGGAATCATGGAAGCAGTGTACCGGGGTCAGGCTGCGGTCGGTTCGCCGACAAAGATGAGGCAGCCTTCGGGCGAGTGGATGTGAAATTCGCGCATGCCGTAGTCCCGATCAAAGAGATCGTGGATGCGGTCGCGGTCCTTAAACGTACGGACGTGGTCCCACAAAATATCGATGTCGGAAACTTCGATGTAAATCGCCATGTGTCTGCGGACAGAATCGAGAACCTCATCGGAAGCGGCTTGGGGAGGTGCAGGAGTCGGCCGTCGCGTTCGACGATGGAGTACTCGGGGGTGTGGAGCCGCGTGGTGAAGCCAAGGACTTCGCTGAAGAAAACAAGAGATCTATCCATGTCCGCAACCGGGATCATGGGGCTGATATTGCGGACTATGGTTTGGGCCATGGGCTAGTCTCCGTTGTCTTCGTCGAAAGCCGCGAACAGTTCCGGGAGGCCGAGGTAGATGGGAGTGCCGGCGGCTTCGAAGCGAGTGACGGTCTGCGGGGAAGCGTCGAGGGAGCAAAGGAGGCCGGTGCGCGCTTCCGGGTCGATGACCCAGGCATTTGGGACGCCCATGGCGAGGAGATCCCGCATGCGGTCCAGCGTGTCGGCCAAGGTGTCGGATGGGGAAAGGATTTCGATCGCGATGAGAGGCGGGGCAGTGAGGGTTCCCGGCCGGCGGCCGGGGCGGTTGACCACGACGTCCGGCAAGCGAACCCGGGTGGAGGTGACCTGAGTGCGGGCCTCGACGCCGACGGTGATGCCCCATTCTTTCCGATGTTGTCCGAACCAAATGCACAGGAATGCTTGCAGGTTGGCGTGAGTCCACTGAACCAAGGGCTTCTCCTTTAACACGCCATCGATGTACTCGACGTCTGGGCGGTAGCTCGTGTTGAGGTATTCCTGAATCGGAACAAGGGTGTGAGCGGCCATGGCGCGCGCCTCCGTGTGCGTCTCCAGTATAGGCCGGGGTCGAAGCCTATACTGGGGCGGTGCTGGCCCCTCTCAGGTTTGTATGGAACGCGACGCGCGGGCACCGTTTGCGGCCGTGGCGGAGCCCGTATGTGCGCTGGCGGATCGAAACCTACTCGGGGCTGCACGCGGAAACTATGACGGGGCGCGATGTGGTGCGGTTTTGCTGGCGGGAGCGAGCGCAGTTGCTGCGATTTTTGCTGTGGACGGCGCAGATGGACGGGATGGGTGGGCGGAAGAAACGCGATGCGGAGTAGCCGGGCTTTGCGCCGCCCCAAGTCTCAAACGTGCGACGTGGGCCTCCCTTGGTTGCTGCCGGCGTTAGCGGTGTTGCTGCCTGGGCTTGGGTGGGGGCAGGCGGCCCCCGAACCGGTGCCGACCTTACGGGTGAACACAAACCTGGTGCTGGTGCCGACGCTGGTCGAGCAGAAAAGCGGCGAGGTGGTGTATGGGCTCGGCGCGGATGCCTTCTCGCTGACCGACAACGGCGTGCCGCAGACGATCCACGTAGACGACGACCTGGACACGACGCCGGTGTCGCTGGTGGTGTGCTTGGAAAAGGGGCGGACGAGCGCGCTGGAGTTTGAGAAGTTTGCGCGGTTGGCACCGTTGTTGAACCTGTTCCTCGGCAACGGGAACGGGGAGACGGCGCTTGTGGAGTTCGACTCGCAGGTGGAGTTTCGCGAGTTTTGGACGCGCGATACGGACCTCCTTCAGGGTGATTTGAACGAGCTGCGGCCGGGGGACGGCGGCGCGGCCCTGCTGGATGCGGCGGGCTACTCGCTGGGCTTGCTGGAGAAGCGGCCGCCGGAGCGACGCAGGATCCTGCTGCTGATCAGCGAGTCGCGCGACCACGGGAGCAAGCGCGTGACCGCGCCCGAGTTGGTCGAGCGTATCGGCACAAGCAACACGCTGGTGCTGAGCCTGACCTGGTCGCCGGTGAAATCGGAGTTTCTGGACCAGCTCGTAAACCCCGGCTCGGGTGGGCTGCTTCCCTTGGCGATGCTGGCGGCGAATGCCATGAAGCAGAACGCGGCCAAGTCGCTGGCGGTGATGAGCGGGGGCGAGGCGATGAGCTTTACCAAGGAGCGCGGGTTTGAGGAGCGCGTGGCCGAGATGGCGAGCCATGCGCGCAACCGGTATATGTTGAGCTTCCGGCCTACGGACCTGACTCCAGGGCTGCACCGTTTGGAGGTACGGCTCAAGGGCGGCCTGCCGGCGCGGGTGGTGGCGCGGACGGACTACTGGGCTGTTTCGGCAGGCGAAGGCGCGCGGTGACGCAAGCGGTACGTTCAATGCGGCCGACTGGTGTACAACAAGAAAAAGGTTGGGGAGGGCCCATGGGAGTGGTCGCGGAGCTTCGAGAAGTCATTCAGGATTTGGTCGCGCCCGAGTTGAAAGAGATCAGGGCCGATCTCAAAGCACTAGCTGAGAATCAGAGCCTGAAGTTGGACACGCTTGCCCAGAATCAGCGCGAACGCTTAGACAATCTGGTCCAAAACCAGAGCGCGATGAAAACGGAGCTGCTTCAAGCGATAGTCCAATCCGAAGAGCGGCTTATGCTGACTATAAAGGTTGCACTTTTATCGCAGCAGAATGAGCAGTTGCAAAAGAAGGTCAATGAGCTGCAAGGAACGCCGCATTGAGGGCGGGACGAGGCGAGATAGGTGAGCAGGTAAAGCTGCACGCGACCGACGGGCACGAGTTCGACGCCTACGTGGCAAGTCCGGAAGGAACTCCGAAAGCCGCGATCGTTGTGATCCAGGAGATCTTCGGCGTGAATCATCACATCCGCTCCGTAGCGAACCGGCTTGCCGCGGAAGGGTACCTGGCGGTCGCGCCCGCGTTGTTCGACCGCTATGAGCGTGGGTTTGAAACGGGATACGACGAAGCCGGCATGAATCGCGCCATGGCCCTAATGCCTCGGCTGAACATGGACTGGACCACGGCGGACACGCTGGCCGCGGTTGTGTATGCGCGCGACGAATACAAGACGGAGGTGGGCATCGTAGGCTTTTGCCTGGGCGGCAGTGTGGCATGGATGGCCGCGGCCAACATGCCCGTGAGCGCCGCGGTGGGCTATTACGGTGGGCTGATTGCAAAGTACAAGGGCCTGCAACCGAAAGTGCCGGTGATGCTGCACTTCGGCGCGGAGGACGCGCACATCCCCATGAGCGATGTGGAAGCGATCCGGGCGGCGCATCCGGATATGCCCGTATATGTGTATGAAGGCGCGGGGCATGGCTTTCACTGCAATGACCGCGCGAGCTACAACGAGGGCGCGGCGAAGCCGGCCTGGGAGCGGACACTCGGGTTCTTCGCTGAACACCTGAGCGCGCCCCTGGACAACACGGCAAAATTACCCGCGTAACTCCGGCCGCGACGTCGAGGCAATCCTTTTCGCGTCTTCCAGGCAACCCGCGCATCTAGTTTCCGAGCGCTTTCGCTTAAGCGGGCGCGCCGGGAGCGTGCATGGCGGGTGAATATGACGCGAGTTGGAAGCCAAAGGTCAACCCTTGGCTGATTGCAGCGACGGTGGCGCTGGCTGCGTTTATGGAGGTGCTCGATACCTCCATCGCGAACGTGGCGCTCCCGTACATCGCCGGATCCCTAGGCGCGAGCGAGGACCAAAGCACCTGGGTGCTTACCTCGTACCTGGTGGCGAATGCGATTGTGCTGCCGATGGGCGGCTGGGCATCCAGCGTGCTGGGGCGCAAGCGCTTTTTCATGAGCTGCATCGTGGTGTTCACGATTTCTTCGTTTTTGTGCGGCATCGCGCCTTCGCTCCCGCTTCTTCTGCTTTTCAGGGTGGTGCAGGGCGCGGGCGGCGGAGGCCTGCAGCCCATGGCGCAGGCCATCATGGCCGACTCGTTCGAGCCGTCAAAGCGAGGCCTAGCGTTTGCGCTGTATGGTCTGGTCGCGGTGCTTGCGCCTTCCATCGGCCCTACCATCGGCGGCTGGCTCACGGACAGCTACAGCTGGCGCTGGATCTTCTACATCAACATCCCGGTCGGCATCCTGGCGTTCTCGCTCACGGAAAGGCTGGTCGAAGACCCGCCCTGGCTGGGCGCGGACCTGAAAAACTTTTTCCGCG
Organism: Acidobacteriaceae bacterium; assembly: GCA_965218545.1. GTDB lineage: Bacteria > Acidobacteriota > Terriglobia > Terriglobales > Acidobacteriaceae > EB88. The sequence continues at coordinate 685,507 of CBDCLB010000006.1, forward strand.
TCGACTATATCGGGGTCGCGTTTCTGACGCTTTCCATGGGCGCCCTGCAGATCACGCTCGACAAAGGGCAGGAGAACGACTGGTTGGGCTCGCACTTCATCCAGACCTTCGCGGCCATCTTCCTAGTCAGCTTTATAGGCCTGATTGTGTGGGAATGGTGGGGGGCGAAGTCGCCTTTGATCGAACTACGGCTCTTAAAGAGCCGGAACTTTGCAACCTGCTGCTTTCTCATGCTGCTTACCGGCGGCCTGTTGAACGCGACAACAGTGCTGCAGCCGCAGTTCCTCCAAACACAGCTCGGGTACACGGCGTTGCTCGCGGGCCTGTCGCTCACGGGCGGCGGCGTATCGCTTCTCATCGCGATGCCGTTTGCCGGGCAGGCCGTGTCGCGGTTCCCGGCGCGCAACATCATTGCTTTCGGGTTTGCCTGCTTTTCATTTGCCTATTACTACTCGGCAACTCACCTCAACCTCGGCTTGTCGTTCTACTCGGCCAGCTGGATGCGGGTGTGGCAGATCGTTTCGATTCCGTTTGTGTTTATCTCGATCACGACGGCGGCGTATTTCGGGATGCCGCGGGAAAAGTCGAACCAGATCTCCGGGCTCATCAACTTTGTGCGCAATATCGGCGGCTCGATTCTGATCGCCGTGACCAACGCAGCCGTAACGCAGCTGGGCCAGTTTAACCATAATCAGCTGCTCAAGCACATTGTGCCTTCCAACCAGAACTACCAACGTATGGAAGGCATGTACCAAGGCTCGCTGGGAACGCAGATGGGCCCGGCCAATGCGCAGCACCTTGCCAATGGGCGCATCCTCAACCAACTGCAATCGCAGGCGGTGACGCTTGCATACGTGGATGTGTTTTGGGTTTTGTTCTACGCTTCGCTCATCATGATTCCCTTGTCTTTCCTGCTCAGGCGCAACGATCCCAGCGCGGGCGGCGCGGTAATGGCGGAATAAGTGCCGGGAACGCGCCAAGGGTGGGCGCACGCGTGGCGGGCGCTCCGGGGTCGCAACTTCCGGTTGTTCGTTTCCGGGCAAAGCTTGTCGCTGGTGGGCACATGGATGACGCGAGTGGCGACTTCGTGGCTCGTGTACCGGCTCACCGGCTCCGCGCTTTTGCTGGGCACGGTGAGCTTCGCGGGGCAGATCCCGACGTTCTTGCTTGCCCCTTTCGCCGGAGTTCTGGTGGACCGGGTAGACCGGCGGAAAGCTCTGATCGCGACGCAGGTGGGCGCAATGGTGCAGTCGCTTGCGCTGGCGTTCCTCACGCTTTCGCACCGGATCACGATTCCCGAGTTGCTGGGGCTCAGCGTCTTCCAGGGCGTGGTGAACGCGTTCGACATGCCGGTACGGCAGTCATTCATGGTCCAAATGGTGGACGCGCGCGAGGACCTGCAAAACGCGATCGCCATCAACTCGTCCATGGTGAATGCGGCGCGGCTCATCGGGCCTTCCATCGCGGGGATCGTGATCGCGGTCTCGAACGAGGGCTGGTGTTTCCTGATCGACGGCGTCAGCTACGTGGCGGTGATCGCGTCGCTGCTCGCCATGCGCGTCAACGCGCCCAGGGCGACGCGCGCGGCCCTCAGCATGCCGGCACAGCTGCGCGAGGGCTGGATGTATGTGGCTGGGTTCCGGCCCATCCGGTCCATCCTGCTCCTGTTTGCGATGGTCAGCCTTCTGGGTTGGCCCTACACGGTGCTGATGCCGATCTTCGCCGGCGACGTACTGCACGGCGGGGCGCACACGCTCGGCTTCCTAATGGGCGCGGCGGGGCTTGGCTCGCTGGTGTCGGCTTTATCCCTGGTGCTGCGGCGCTCGGTGCTGGGCTTACTCAAGATGCTGCCGATCGCGGCGGGGGTGTTTGGCGCGACCCTGGTCGGCTTTGGCTTTTCGCGCGCGCTGTGGCTTTCCATGCTCCTGATGCTCCTGGTGGGCTGGGGCATGATGCAGGGCTTGACCGTGAGCAACACGCTCATCCAAACGCTCGCGCCTGAGGACAAGCGGGGCCGCGTGATGAGTTACTACACCATGGCCTTCGCGGGCATGGCCCCGTTTGGCAGCCTGCTCGCCGGGGAGCTCGCGCAGCACCTTGGCGCGCCGCGCACGGTCGAGATTACGGGATCGGCGTTATGCTTTGCGGCGCTCTGGTTTTGGCGCGGCATGGGTGCTGTCCGCACCGACATGCGGCCGGTGTATGAGCGGCTGGGCATTGTCGCCGCCAAACCGAGCGGTTCATTCAGCAGCGCTCCAGTTGCAGGTGTACGCCCTTCCTGGGCCGCAGATTGATAGACGCGTTTATGGGGAGCTCCGCAGGCGCGCCCTCAAGCGGGCGGAGCCGCCAGTCGCGCAGAATGGTTGCGAGCACGAGCGTGCCTTCCATCCAGGCCAGGCCTTCGCCGATGCACTGGCGCGAGCCGCCGCCGAAAGGGAAGTACGCGAACTTGGGGCGCTTGCTGTCCCCCATAAAGCGGGACGGCTTGAAGCGGTCGGGCTCGTCCCAGAAGCGCGGGTCGCGGTGGACCACGCTTTGCGGCGCGAGCAGCGTGGCCCCGGGCGGGATGGTGCAGCCGTGGAAGCGGTAGGGCTCGGGCCCGGCGGCGCGGCCCAGGACCCACACGGTCGGGTAGAGCCGCATGGCCTCCGCGAAGACCGCGTAGGTGTGGCGCAGCAGGGGAAAGTCGGAGGCGTTTGCCGCCCCGTTGCCGAGCACCTCGACGGCTTCGCGACGAGCGGTTTCCTGCTCCTCGGGGTGTGTGGCCAGGAGCCATAGCGCGAAGCTCAGGGCATTGGCCGTGGTTTCGTGGCCGGCAAGCAGGACGGTCAGGCACTCATCGCGGACCTGCTTGTCGCTCATGGTGCGGTCGCCCGCGGTTTCTTCCTGGTCCTCGGCGGCAAGGAGCATGGACAAGAGGTCGCCGCGGTCGCCGGGGTCCGCGCGGCGTTCGGCGATCATGCCGTACAGAATCGCGTCCAAGGCGTCGATACCCCGGCGGACCTCGATCATAGGGCCGAAAGGCAGTTTTTGGGCGAGCTCAATGAGGGTGCCTGGGATCCAAACCGGAGGCGGGGACACCATGAAGCGCTTCACGGCCGCGGCAATGCGGCGGGCTTCCTCGACATTGTCGATGTTGAATAGGCACTTGCCCACAATGCGGAGGGCGACCAGCAGCATCTGCGGATGGAGGTCGCTCGGGCCGGGCTGCCGGCTTTGGGAAATCTCCACCGCATAACGTCCGATCACCTCGCCGTACCCGGCGATCCGCTCGCGATGAAAGGCAGGAGCCGCAAGCCGGCGCTGACGCATATGGAGCGGCTCTTCGCTGGTCAGGAGACCTTCGCCCAGCAGGACGCGGGCACGCTGCATCACGAGAGCGCGGCGGTTGCGCCGCTCATGCTCCACCATAATTTCGCCGATGAGCGTGGGGTGGTTGAACTGAAACGCGTGGCCTTCCGGGCCGCGGAAGTGGACGAAGTCCCCGTAGCGCCGGGCGTTTTCAGTCAGGAAGTCGAGGGGGTTCTCGCGAAAGGCCCGGCCGGACAGGAAGCGGGGAAGCATGGGCGGCCCGGGCGGAAAAGCCTCCCCTGGGGCGGTGCGAATATCGGGCGCGGCGCTCATGGCCTTATGCTACGGCCTGCGCGGCTAGCGGTCCCTTCTCGACGTGTATTTGGCCTTTCGGCCCAAAGGACGTCCTGCCGCCACGCAGTGGCCGCCGGCCGCGTAGGCGGTTTTGCCTTGATTGAACTTGTTTTCGGAGAATGGTGCGCCCGGAAGGATTCGAACCTCCGGCCTACTGGTTCGTAGCCAGTCGCTCTATCCAGCTGAGCTACGGGCGCACTTGGGGGCGTTCGCGGGAGGGGATGCGAACAAGATCAAGGATAGCAAGAGGCGGCGCGGCCGTCTACTGGGCGTGGGGCGGCGGCGCGACCGTGGGCTGGCCCGGTACGAGCGGGACCTCCTCGATGACATCGAGCCCGGTGCGGCGCAGCAGCTGCTGCACGATGATGCGGGTGAGGCGGGAAGCGTCGAACTCGACCCGGACCTGCTTTTGCGCTTCGTCCACGCGCAGCGCGCGGATGCCGTAGACCTCGGATAAGCGGCTGAGGGCGGCGACGGTGCGCTCGGTGGGGTGCTCGGCGTAGCGAAACAGGACGTCGGTGGGGGTCATGGTCGTGACCAATCATAGCAAGCTACTCCAGTGCGCGCAGGTAGCTTTCGATCTCCGGGCTGGTCCAGTCCTGCGCGCCGATAAAGCGGCGGCGCACGATGCCCTTGCGGTCGATGATGTAAGTCTCGGGGGGCCTTGTGGTGCCGAAAACCCGGTTGGAGCGGCCGGTCGCGTCGAGCGCGGTGTGGACCGGAAAGGGGTGGCGCACGAGAAAGCGTCGGTAGGCTGCCGGGTCCTCGTCGAAGGAAACAGCGAGAACGCGCACGCCCGGCATGTCGCGCTGCAGCGTGGCGAGTGAGGGGAACTCCTCCAGGCAGGGCGCGCACCAGGATGCCCAAAAATTAAGCACGACGACATGGCCGCGGTCGGCGGCCAAGGGGTGGCTGGGAAGGTTGAGCGCGGGTGCGGGCTTGCCGACCAGGCCTAAAGGCTCGTTGCCGGTGTTGCAGCCGGCGAGGAGCAAGACGGCGGAGAGGAGGAGGGGGGCGCGGCGCACACACTTATCATAGGGAAGCGACATCGGGCGGTAGGCCCGGCATTTGGAGAGCATGGAAGCGGAAACGGACCAAAAGGCGCCTGCCGGCGGGATGGTGTTGAGCGTGATCGTGCCGGCGCGCGACGAGGAAGCAAACCTCCCGGCCTCCTTGCGCTCGCTTCTCGCGCAGGACGAGCCGGGCTGGGTGCTGGGCGAGCACTGGGAGCTCGTGGTGGTCGATGACGGCTCGACCGACCGAACCGCGGAGGTCGCGCGCGGTTTCGCCGGGGTGCGGGTGCTCGCGGCCCGAAGCCCTCTCCCGAAAGGCTGGACGGGCAAGGCGAACGCATGCGAAACGGCCGCGGAAGCCGCGCGGGGGCAGTGGCTCTTGTTCACGGACGCGGACACGGTCCACCACGCGGGTTCGGCGAGCCGGACGGTGGTCGAGGCGGAGCGGTACGGGGCGGGTATGCTTTCATACGCGCCGCGGCAGTTGGTGGGGGGCTTGGGGCAGTGCGCAGTGATGCCGCTGCTGTTTTCGGAGCTGGCGACCGCCTACCCGCCCGCGCAGGTCAACGACCCGGCCCGGCGCATCGCCTTTGCGAATGGAAAGTTTTTGTTGATCCGGGCAGACGCGTACCGGGCGATCGGTGGGCACTCCGCGGTAGCTGCGTCGCTGGTGGAGGCTGTGGACCTGGCGTTCCGGGCCAAGCGCGAGAAAGTAGGGCTGCGCTTCCGGTATGCGCCGGAGGCGGTGGAATCGCGGGCGTATGCGAGCTTTGGCGCGCTGTGGGCGGGTTGGGGCAGGAACTTCGCCTTGCTCATCAACAACGCGCTTGCGCTTTGCGCGTGGAGGCTGTTGGACTTCGCGCTGGTATGGGGCTTGCCGCTGCTGGCGCTGTTCTATCCCACCACGCTGATCTGGAAAGCGGCTCTTTGGCTGATTTGGGCGCGGACGCTGCTGCGCGTGTACCGGCGCGCGGCGCGGTCGAACCTTCGTGCCGGGGATATTTGGTTGAGCATCGCGATCGGGCTGCCCTTGTTTGCGGCGTTCAGCTATGCGAGCTGGTACCGGGTGAGGGTGCTGAAGCGCGTGGGCTGGAAGGGGCGTGAATACCCGGTGGGACGGCAGAGACTGTAACAGTCCATGTTACGCAGGGCTGTGATTCGATCATTTCGACACACCGGTCTGGAAAGGTTTTTCCGTACCGGATCGAAAGCCGGTATTCAGCCCAAGCATGCCGCGCGGCTGCGCCTCCAGTTAACGGCTATCGAGCTGTCTTCGCATCCGCAGGACATGAACCGCCCGGGTTGGGATTGGCACCCGCTGAAGGGAGCTTTCATCGGGCAGTACGCCGTTACCGTCAATGGAAACTGGCGAGTGACCTTCGCCTTCGAGGGCACAGATGCAGTGCTCGTCGAGCATCAGGATTACCACTAGTGGAGGACCATGGCTTATACGGGGATGTACGATCCGGCGAGTCCCGGAGAGCTTTTGAAGGAATTTCTTGGAGAGCGACCCATCGGAGAGTTAGCGGATCGCATCGGTGTCGCGCGCGCCACCGTTTCGCGCATTCTTCATGGGCACACAGGGGTGAGCGTGGAGATGAGCGTGAAGTTGGGTCAGGCGCTCGGAGTGTCTGAAGATTTCTTTGCCAGGGCGCAGTTGCAGCGCGATTTGTGGCTGGCGTCCAGGAAAAAGAGAAGAAAAATCACGCCGCTTTCCGGAGCAAAGAACGATGAAGCCCGGCCGCGAGAAGGAGTGAGGATGGCGCGTCGTCCTCCGGTAGCGGGCATCTCTTCTGGAGAGGTACGGGAAGCATGATCCTGCTGACGCGCAAGGCGGAGTGGAGCGCCGCACATTACTACTGGGTGGACGCCTGGAGCGAGGAAGAAAACGTGCGGCGTTTCGGGAAGTGTGCCAACCGCAACGGCCATGGGCACAACTACACGCTGGAGGTGACGGTGCGGGGTGAGGTGGACCCGGAGACCGGCTTTGTGGTGGACCTGAAATGGCTTAAAGATGTCATGGAGCGCGATGTGGTTTCGGTCTATGACCACCGCCACCTGAACCTCGAAATTCCTGATTTCAAGGGCATCCAGCCGACGGTCGAGAACATCGCGGCCGCGGTGTGGCGGCGGCTGGAGGGCAAGGTGGGGCCGGGCGCGGAGCTGCACCAGGTGCGCGTGTGGGAAGCGCCGGACCTGTTCGCCGACTGTTTTGGGGGTTCCCGGTGAACGTGGTGTTAGGTCGCAGGTACCGGTTGTGCGCATCACACCGGCTGTTTCGCCCGGGATGGGACGAGGCCCGCAATGTGGAGGCATTCGGCAAGTGCGCGAACCCGCATGGGCATGGGCACAACTACACCGTGGAGGTGCTGGTTGGGGGCGTGCCCGACCCCGTGACCGGGATGGTGGTCGACCTCCCAGAACTGGATGCGAGCGTGTGCCGCGAAGTGATAGCACCTTTCGACCATGCCAACCTGAATACGCTTTCCGCGTTCGCCGGCCGCGTGCCCACGAGCGAAAACGTCTGCATCGAGATCTACGACCGGCTGGCGCGGGCGCTGCCCGCCGGGCTGCTGCGGGAGGTCCGCATCGAGGAAACGCCAAATAATTCGTTCACCTACAAAGGCGGTGGCGATGAGTGAGCCGGTGGCGCTGCCGGAAACCGGGCTTGGCGGGGTAAGCACGGAAGAGCTGTATCGCGAGCTGATTTACCGCTTCGACGGCGACCCGACGCGCGATGGTCTGCTCAAAACCCCAGAGCGGGCAGCAAAGGCGATGGAGTTCCTGACCGGCGGCCTGCGTCAGGATCCGGCGGCAATTCTGCGCAGCGCGCTGTTCGACGTGGACTACGACGAGATGGTGATCGTCAAGGACATCGAGATGTACTCGCTGTGCGAGCACCACATGCTGCCGTTCTTCGGGCGGGTGCACATCGCGTATATTCCGCAGGGCAAGGTGGTGGGGTTGAGCAAGCTGCCGCGGCTGGTGGATGTGTTCGCGCGGCGGCTGCAGGTGCAGGAGCGCATGACGCGCGAGATCGCGGACGCCTTGTGTGCGGCGATCAACCCGCTCGGCGCGGGCGTGGTGATCGAGGCGCAGCACCTGTGCATGATGATGCGCGGGGTGGAAAAGCAGGCCTCGCACACGGTGACCTCCGCCATGCTGGGCGTCTTCCAGGAGCAGCCGACGCGGCAGGAGTTCTTGTCCCTGGTGCGCACGGGGCGCGCGGGATGAATGGACTGCTGCTGGTGGACAAGCCGGGCGGATGCACCTCGCACGATGTGGTGGCGCGCGTGCGGCGTGTGACGGGCGAAAAATCGGTCGGGCACCTGGGCACCCTGGACCCCATGGCCACCGGCCTGCTGCCGTTGCTGCTGGGCAAGTGGACGCGGCTCGCGAAGTTTTACTCATCACTCGCGAAGACCTATACGGGGGTGATCCGGTTTGGGTTCGCGACGGACACCTATGACGCCGAAGGCGCGCCCACGACGGGGCTGATGCGGCCTGCGCTGCGGATCGAGGAGGCGCGCGCGATGGCTTGCGCCTTTTTGGGAGAAAGCGAGCAGATGCCGCCCGCGTTTTCCGCAAAAAAGATCAACGGGCGACCCGCGTATGCGCTGGCGAGGGCGGGCGAGGTTCCGGAGCTGCGCCCCGTGCGGATCACGGTGGATGAGTTTGCAATCGAGCGGCTGCGGACGAATCCGGACGGAACCGCGGATGCCGCGTTCCGGATGCGTATCTCGTCGGGCGGCTATGTGCGCGCGGTGGCGCACGGGATGGGACAGCGGGCCGGGTGCGGGGCGCACCTGGCCGCGCTGCGCCGCGTGGGAGTCGGGCCGTTCCCACTGGATGCGGCTTTGCCGATGGCCGAAGTAGACGAGCGGGGCCGCGCCGGTACCCTGGAGCAGAGCCTGCCGCACCCGCGCACGATCCTGCCGGAGTTTCCCGCAGTCACCGCGGACCCAGGCACGCTCGAGCGCTTGCGGCATGGTACGGCGAGCGCGCTTTCGGAATTCTCCCGAGCACCCATCGTGCGGGTCTTTGCCGGGCAGTCTGAGCTGGCCGCGATTGCGGAACGGGTGGCGGGCGTTCTGTTCCAGCCGCGAGTCGTGCTGCTGTAACCCCGCGCATCGAAGGGAGAATGCCCGCTTCCCGCAAGGCTGTCGTGACCGCCATCACCGCCGATCTCCTGATCGCGGCCTCGAAGTTCACCGCCTTCCTATTCACCCATTCCGCGGCCATGCTTTCCGAGAGCATCCACTCGATGGTGGACGCGGGCAACAGCTCTCTTCTGCTCCTGGGCATCGAGCTCAGCGGGAAGCCCGCTGACGAGGGACACCCTTTCGGCTACGGCAAGGAGCTGTACTTTTGGACGCTGCTGGTCGCCTTGTTTATTTTCCTGATCGGCGGCGGCTTGTCGCTGGCTGAGGGCATCCACAGCGTCCTGCATCCGCATAAACTGGGCCACTATCTTTGGAGCTATGCGACGCTCGCGGTCGCGGCCTGCTTTGAGGGCTACTCGCTCCATATAGGTCGGCGGGAGTTCCGAGCCGCGGAGGGCGTCGCGCCGGGCTGGCGGGCAATTCACGCGAGCAAGGACCCTGCCACATTCACCGTTATCTTTGAGGACACCGCGGCCCTCTTCGGTCTGCTTGCGGCGTTTGTGGGTACGCTGCTCGACCAGGTGTTTGACTGGCCGCTCGCCGACGGCATTGCTTCCGTTGTGATCGGCTCGACGCTGATGGCGGTCGCGGTGCTCTTGATTGTGGAAAGCAAGGCGCTCCTGGTGGGCGAAGGTGCGGATGTCGGGACCTTGCGCACCATCCGGCGGCTCGCGGAGGCCGAGCCCGGCGTAGACCGCGCAGGCTACCCGCTCACCATGTATTTCGGGCCGGAGAACATCCTACTGACCATGAATGTGCGCTTCAACGAGCGGCTTTCCCGCGACGGGATTGAGCAAACGGTAGACAAGATCGAGGCGCGCATCCGCAAACAATACCCGCATGTGCGCCACATCTATCTGGAAGCCGAATCGATCCGCTCCGGCGCGGGCGAGCCCGCGCTGCCGGGCGGGTTTGATCCCGGCAAAGAGTAGCGGCGCGGGATTTGCGCCGCCCATGGTCCCTACTGCACGGTGACCGTCTTTGAGGCAGTCCCCACATACCCGTTTGCGTCGTAGAGCTTGAAAACAAGTTGGTGTGTGCCGGCAGCAAGGGTTTGTGTGGTGTCGACCACAGTGGACTGGCTCCTATCATTTACCGCGAGGCGTCCGTCGATGTAAAGCTGTGCGGCCGTGGGGATTGCGGCTGAGCTGCTGTTGGAAGCAAACGAAGTTGCGCCGTTGGCAAGCATGTGGACAGGCGAGGTCGCGGTGATCTCGGAAGGCAGGCAAATGTTGGCGTGGCCGGGCGTTGCAGGGCACACTGGTCCAGGCGTGCCGTCGTATACAGTGATACGACGGTTCGTGCGGAAGCTTATGCCGTTCGCATCCCAGGCTTTTGTGACAAGCAGGTGCGGACCCAGGCTTTCCGGGAATTGCAAGTTGGCGCTGGTTTCAGGCTGTGAGTAGACGAGCTTGCCGTCGATGTACTCCTGCAAGGCGGTGACTTGGGCTTTGTCAAACGCCGTCGCGTCTACACGAACATTCGGACCTGAAATATAGGTGTTGTCTACAGGCTGGCACGCGACCACGGTAGGGCTGATCTTGCTTGTAGCGCAGGCGGACCTCGGCGTTGCATTCAGAAAAAGGGCAGCCGTGCCGAGGTTTGGATTTCCGCTGTTGATGCCGGGCAAAAGGAAGTCAGGCAATCCATCCCGGTTGAAGTCGCCTACCACCAGCTGGGGACCGGCGTTGTCCGAGGTTGCGTTGAACTGCTGTGCCGTTTGCGCGAACGACCCATCGGGTTTGCCAAGCCAAGCCACCAACCCTTGCTGAGAAGAGTTGCCGACTTCTCCTTCGCCTACCAAGTCGCCTATACCGTCCCCGTTGACGTCGGCGGTCTGCAGAAACAAGGTCGAGTCCACAGTCGGATCTTCGATCAAGTGACGGAAAAACACAGATTGCGGACCTTGGCCTCCATAATAGGCATCGATGCCGGCGCACAGGTAGGGCGACCCCTTGCCGATCGTGGACGGGGCGGTTTCGCAGCTGTATTCCACGATGATGTCGGGAGAGCCATCCTGGTTCAGATCGCCTACCGCTTCCACAGCCGGATACTGCCCTGCCGGGTAGCTTCGTAGGCTCACGTCGTGAAAAGTATTGTTCCCAAGGCCCCACAGGGTGTGGATCGATATTTCGCCGGTCGTGGGGTATTCAGACACTGCCAGATCGGTCTTGCCGTCCCCATCCAGGTCTCCGGCGGACAAGGTGCCGAAGACCGCGCCCGGCGATGCGGGGGTGATTGTTCTTGCCGGGATAAACTTCCCGTTCCCGCTGTTCTGATAGATCTGAAGATCTCCAGTTCCATCCACGCCGGCTATGTCCGTACGTCCATCACCGTTGAAGTCTCCGGTGACCCGGGTGCCCAGGATGCCGTTTCCGGGAGAGGAAGTAGCCGACACAATCGGGGTGCCGAACCGGCCGGTGCCTGTACCGAACTGAACACTGATCTCGTTCTTAGAGATAAGAACCAGGTCGAGGTTGCCGTCCCCATTTACATCAAAGGTCAAAAGTGTCGAAAAAGCGCTTGCCAGGGCAGTCCCAACCTGAACAGGCATTTGAAAGGTGCCGTCGCCGTTGCCCAGCCGCAGGCTGAAAGGAACCATTGTCTGCCCGTAGCTGTTGGTGTCCTCGGTAAGGAGGTCCGGTATGCCGTCGTTGTTGAAATCCGACTGTACGGCCTGCTGTACGCCGCTCAGGCCGAGCTTTGCAGTGTTTTGGCTCAGTTCAAAGCTGACTGGGGTTTGGGCGAGCGCTGCCGAAGCGACGCCAACAAGAGACAAGGCAGAAAGAAGTGGTACAAAGCGACGCATAGGTTGGTAACTCTCCTGAGCTCCAACCCGTGGGAGAACAAAACTGGTGAGAAGGTTGTACTTACCCCCACCTCGAACGCAATTATTACACCACCGTGGTGCAATAGCTACGTGCGACGAGTAGCTGTTTCCGCACTTGATTTGCCGCTCCAGCCGGACCTTACAACCCACCGCCCCTGTTCATAGCTTTCCCGCCGCCCAGCATGGGCTGGAGGTAAGGGAGTACATTCTGCGCGACTTTTACGTAGCCCGTGCCGTTGGGGTGGATGTAGTCCTCGCTCATCAGGCCCTCGACACCGTAAACATCCTGCAGAAGAAAGGGCACCAGCGCTAACTTGTACTTCGCGGCGAGCGCCGGGTACATGGCGTCAAAGGCGTTCACATAGTCGGGGCCGAGATTGGGCGGCAGCTTCATGCCGAGCAGCAGGATGCGAATGTGCGCGCGCTGGAGATCCTGGATGATGGTGCTGAGGTTTTGCTCGATGCCGGGGACCGGGAAACCGCGGAGGCCGTCGTTTGCGCCGAGCTCAAGCACCACAATGGCGGGGTGGGCCCGCAGCACAGCCCCGATGCGCGCGAGGCCGTCCTTGGTGGTATCGCCTGAGATACCCTGATTGAGAATAACGGCGTGCGGGCCGGATTGCTGGAGGTCGCGGCGAAGGTCGTCCGGGTAGGAGGCACCCGCCGGGGCGCCCCGGCCGGCGGTCAGCGAGTCGCCGAAGCAAACCACGGTTTGCGCGTGTGCGGCTGTTGCGGCCAGAACCAAGAAAAGAACAGCGAGGACGCGTGCGGGCATAAAGGGTTGGACTCGCCCGGAGCCTCGGGGGTTCGCTCCGGCTGCAACCGAGTGTGGCCGGGCTGCGTACAAAGGCGCGCCCGGCGCGTCTTAAGCAAGGACGAGGGGTGGGAATGGTCGAAGCGCGCGGGGTTTGGAAGCGGATGCGCAATGGGGCGAACACGGTCGAAATCCTGAAAGGGATCAATCTCCTGGTGCCGCGCGGGCAGTTTGTGGCGATTATGGGTTCGTCCGGCTCGGGTAAGAGCACGCTGCTGGGGCTGCTCGCCGGGCTCGACGCGCCCACCGAGGGCCAGGTGCTGATCGATGGCGTGGACATCAGCCGAATGGCGGAGGACCGTCTGGCGCAGGTGCGCGGGGGCAAGATCGGGTTTGTCTTCCAGAGCTACCAGTTGATTCCGACGCTCACGGCCTTTGAAAACGTACTGCTGCCGTTTGAGCTGAACGCGCGCGGCGACGGCAAGACGCGGGCGCGGCGGCTGCTCGAAAGTGTGGGGCTCGCCGGGCGTCTCGACCACTACCCCGTGCAGCTCTCGGGCGGGGAGCAGCAAAGAGTCGCGCTCGCGCGAGCTTTTGTTTTGGAACCCCCAATTGTGCTGGCCGATGAGCCCACGGGCAACCTGGACACGGCCAATGGGCAGCATGTGCTCGAGCTCCTGACCACCCGCCAGCGCGAGGCCGGCACGACGCTCGTAATGGTGACGCACGACCCGCAGATCGCAGCGCGGGCAGATCGGCAGGTGATCCTGCGGGATGGGGTGGTTGTGCGCGACGAGCTGGTGCACGGGACCGCTGCCGAGGGAACCGACAGCGAGGGGATTGCGATGCTGCCGATGGGCTTGGGGGGTCACTAGTTGGCGACCCTGACGCCTGTACAACCAGTGGAGCAGACCGCGGCGAAACCGGCGCTGCCGTGGCGCACGGCCTTGCGCATCGCCTTTCGTGAGCTGATGTTCGCGCGGGTAAAGTTCGTGTTCGTGGTCCTGTCCGTCGCGATTGGCGTGGGCGCGCTGACCGGGGTGCGGGGGTTCGCGGACTCGTTCTCGACGACGCTGCTGGGGCAGGCGCGGTCGATCCTCGCGGCGGACCTTTCAGCGCGCATGAGCCGGATGCTGCGGCCGGCGGAGACAGCGCGGCTGGAGCGCTTTGCCGCGAATGCGGACGCCCAGATGACGCAGGTGACGGAGATGGCGTCGATGGCCGGGGTGGTGGGCGACCCGGTGCCGCTGCTGGTCTCGCTGAAAGTCGTCGACCCTTCAAAGTACCCCTTTTACGGAACGGTCAAGCTGGACCCCGCAGGCTCGCTCGCCGCCGACCTGAGCGACAGCTCGGTGGTCGTGGATGAAAGCCTGCTGGTCCGGCTGCACACGCAGGTGGGGGCGATGCTGCGCATCGGCGGCCACCAGTTCCGGATCGCGGCCGTCATCGAAAAAGAGCCTGACCGCTTGACGGCGGGCGTGGGGATCGGGCCGCGCGTCATGGTGACGCGGCAGGCGGTTGAGGCGATTGGGCTGCTGCAGCCGGGCAGCCGCGCCACGGAGCGCTTTCTTTTCAAGCTGCCGCTGAACTCGCCCATCGCGGGGGATCGCGCGGCACTTGAACATGCGCTGCCCGAGGCGGTCATCGGCGACTACCGCGAAGGGTCGCCCGAGCTCACCGAGGGGTTGGACCAGGCGCGTGGGTTGCTGAGCCTGATCTGCCTGGTGGCCATGGTCCTGGGCGCAATCGGTGTCGCCATGGCCATGCGCGCGCACCTGCAGCAGCGCATTGATGGCATCGCGATCATGAAATCGATGGGCGCGCGCTCCGGGGATGTGTTGCGGATCTATGTGCTGCAAACCCTGCTGCTGGGCTGCGCCGGGGCGCTGCTGGGGGTGGTGCTGGGGGTTGCGGTTGAGTGGATTCTGCCTTCGGTGCTGGGTTCGCTGCTGCCGATCAAGCCGCCGCTGCGGCTGCCTTGGCTGCCGGTGCTGGGGGCGTTTTCCACGGGCATCCTGACCACGATGCTGTTTTCACTGCCGCCCCTGTTGGAAGTGCGCAACGTGCGCCCAAGCGTGGTGCTGCGGCGGCTGGTGGAGACCGTGGAGCCGGGCCAAGCGGTGCGGAGTTTCGCGCGGCGGCTGCGTGAGTCTTGGGTGCAACTCGTGGCGGTCGTCGCGATTGTGCTTGCGTTGGCGGTGATCGCGGCTCTCCTGTCGGATTCCTGGAAAGGCGGCGGCTGGTTTGCGGGCTCGCTCGCGGCATCGCTGCTGATCTTGCTGGGGATTTCCGCAGGGCTGCTGCGGGTGCTGCGCGTTGCGTTGAACCGGACGCGCCTGGCGCTGCCTTCGACCCTGCGGCATGGCCTCGCGAACCTGTACCGGCCGGGCAACCAGTCCGCCGCGGTGCTGGCGGCGCTCGGCGTGGGCGTCATGCTGATCCTGAGCGTCTTCCTGATGCAGCGCTCGATCGTTTCGCGGATGCATGAAGCCATGGCTGCCAACACGCCCAACGTCTTCCTGATCGACATCGCGCCGAACGAGCTCGATGGCGTCCGCAAGCTCGTGTTGGCCCAGCCCGGGGCGGAGCCGAACTTCGAGGCGCTGCCGATCCTTTCCGGGTCGCTCGATTCGCTCGAAGGAACGCCGGTGCGGCAGCTGGACCGGAAACGCTATCCGTTCCATCTCCGTCGGACGCTCTCGTTTACCTGGGCCGCGCAAATGCCCGTCGGCATCCGCGTGGAGCAAGGCGCGTGGTGGACGAATGAGGACGCGCACTCGGTTGCCGTCATCGACCGCATCGCCAACCGCTTGCACCTGCACATCGGCTCGCAAATCGGGTTTTCGTCGGACGGGCAAAGGTTTACCTCGACCGTCGCGGCGATCTATAAAGTGGACGGGCAGCACATCTCAAGCCGTAGCGAGTTCATCTTCGCGCCGGCGCAGCTCAAGGATCTGCCGGTGACCTGGTATGCGGCCATGCATATGCAGCCGGGGCGCATTGCCGAGCTGCAGTGGGTGCTCTTCGCGCACTACCCGACGGTGACGGCGATCAACATCGCAGACATCCTCGACACGATCCAGCATGTCGTGGGGCAGATCACGCTGGTGATCCGGTTTCTGGCCGGTTTTTCCATCCTGTCGGGCATGGTGATCCTGGCTTCGAGTGTGGCGAGCACGCGCTTCCGCCGGGTGCGCGAGGTCGTGGTGCTCAAAACGCTTGGCGCAACCCGGCCGCGCATCGCCGGGGTGTTTTCGGTCGAGTTCGTGGTCTTGGGGCTGCTTGCGGGGCTGGCCGGGATGGCCTTCGCGAACGGGCTTTCGCGGCTGCTCCTGCACATCGCGGAAGTGCCTTTTGTGCCCGATCACGCGGCCGATGCATGGGGCGTGGGGCTCACGGCGGCTCTCGCGGTGGTGACCGGGTGGGCGGCAAGCTTCCGGATTTTGGGGCAGAAGCCGCTTGAAGTGTTGCGGGAAGAATAGGCGGGAATCCTACAAGGAATAGCGCCCCTCCGACGAGCGGGTCTGCCCAAGCGCGGTCAGGGTTTGGAGGATTTCTTCAATGCGGGTGCGTTTGGCCGGGCGGAAACCCGCGGCCACCTGCGGCGGGGTTTGGAGTGGCACGGTGCGCAGCGCATCCTTGACGGCGCGCACCTGTTCGGTGAGGGTTGCGGGCCAGGGCTGCTTGCGCCGGGCGGCGGCGGGTGCCTCGGCGACCAAACCGCTGAGCGCCGTTTGCACCGCGACCGCATGGGGTGCCTGGTACTCCGGGCGCAGCCAGCGAATAAGCCCATGGGTCTCCTCGGCGCGGCGCTCGGCAATAAAAGCAGTGAAAGCGTCGCCCGACGACACTCAGTAAACCTCGCGAGAAAGGACTAGACGTAAGGTAAACGGTAAAAGCAAAACCATGGCATTGCGCCGGGTACTCTCGTGTGCAAGGACTGGTTGCCCCCCAGGGATTCGAACCCCGATATGCTGAGTCAGAGTCAGCTGTCCTACCTTTGAACGAGGGGGCAGTGCCTATGCCGCGGTGGTGCGGCCTCGCGCGGCTCCTTCGATGATACGGGCGTGGGGGTTTTCCGGTCAACGGGGCGCGCCTGGTGTACGCTTACCGTTTTGGAGGCCAGGGGACAGAGATGCGGAAAAAGGTGACGATTGTCGGCGCGGGAAATGTAGGGGCAACAGCGGCGCACTGGCTTGCCGCGAAGGAACTGGCCGATGTGGTTCTGCTGGACGTGGTCGAGGGCATACCGCAGGGCAAGAGTTTAGACCTTTTGGAAGCTATGCCGATCGAGAAGCGGGACTGCGCGATCACCGGTACAAACGACTACAGCGACTCGGTCGACTCGGATATTGTGGTCATCACCGCAGGGATTGCGCGCAAACCGGGCATGAGCCGCGACGACCTTCTGCACACGAATGCGAAGATCATGGCGGACGTGATCACGCGCGTGGTCGCGACCTCGCCGCAGGCAATTCTTATTGTGGTTTCCAATCCGCTGGACGCGATGGCGCAGGCGGCTTTCAAGCACTCGGGTTTCCCGCGCGAGCGGGTGCTGGGGATGGCCGGCGTGCTCGATTCAGCGCGTTTCCGTACCTTCATTGCTGAAGAGCTAAAGGTTTCGGTCGAGAACGTCACAGCGTTTGTTCTGGGCGGGCACGGGGATACCATGGTGCCCCTGCCCCGCTACTCGACAGTCGCCGGTATTCCCATCACGGAGCTGCTGGACGAAACGACGCTTGCGCGCCTGGTGCAGCGGACCCGGGACGGCGGCGCGGAGATTGTCAAGTATCTTAAGACCGGGTCGGCCTACTATGCGCCGGCGGCTGCCGCGATCGAGATGGTCGAGGCGATTCTCAAGGACAAGAAGAAGATCCTGCCTTGCGCGGCTTACCTCCAAGGTGAATACGAAGTCGACGGCTTATTCGTTGGCGTACCTTGCAAGCTGGGATCGAAGGGTTTAGAGCAGATCATTGAGATCCAGCTGACGCCGGAAGAGCAGGCCGCCTTACGCAAGAGCGCCGATTCGGTAAAGGAGCTGTGCGGAATCATCGGAGTTTAGCAACCGCTGAAAGGGAGCATGTGCAGGATGAGCCGCTCCCCTCAGGCTTTTTCTTCGGCGGGTCCCAGAGACTCCGTCCTTGCAACCGCAAGGCGGCACAACCCTTAGAAATGTTGTGCCGCCTTGCAGAGCGGACTACCAGTACTTCACAGTAAGGTTGTCGAGGTAGGTGGTATTGGCGGACATCTTAGAATCCCCGTCCATCTGATAATTGACCGTCATACCGTACCAGCTTGCCGGGACCTGGAAGGCCGGGTAGGTGCGATTGATCACAGCCGTCTTCCCGTTCAGCGTGATGGTTTGGTAGAGAAGAACATCGCCCGGCAGCCGCTCCACATTGATCGTGACATGGTTCCAACCTTTGTTGATGAGGTTGCAGGGAGCCCCGGTCGAAACCCACCGGACATTCACGTTGTCCCAAACGTCCCAATCCTTGCCGTCCAGGTTGTTGCACTCCGTGCCCCACTCCATGCCGACGCCGCCGAGAAAGATGTTGACGTCGAACTCGAGATCCTGGGTGACGGCGAGGTTGGTCACATAAACGTCGGCATCGTACTGCAGATTCCGCACATTCGGGAGAATCCGCTGTTCGAGGTCGGGCATGTTTTCCGTCGTGGCCTGCCCAACGAGTTTATTGGACCAAAGGACGTCCGCGTAGGGTGTGGTGCCGCCGATGTCGAAGCGCGTCGCGTTTCCGCTCAAGGAGATGTCCTGGACGTGCTGCTGCATGTTCCAGGTGATGCCATCGCACGGGGCGCAAATGTCGTACACGGGAGCGAGCTCGCCCCACTGGTTCCAGTTGCCCACGGCTTGGATGTTTGAGAAAGTATTTGCAATGGCAGTGTCGCCGCCGTCTTGAACCTTCAGATCGAGCTCCTGCTTCGCGGAATTGCCGCAATAATCCCATGACTGGATCACAGTGCGCTGCAAGCCCGCAGGGAGCGCCACTTTCTGGTTGAAGGCCGGTCCTTGCGACACAGCGAGCAGTTGATCGTTGGCGTACACACCCATCGCGGCGACGCCTTTTACGCAGGTGGAGGTCGCCGACGCGACGAAGTTGACGTCGCGGCCCACTACCAGATTGGCTGCCGGAGAAGCGACATAAACGCCGCTCTGATTTGTTGCCGTGACGCTGATCGGGGCACCGCTGGAACCGCCGCAGTTATCCCACTCCTGCACGTAAATATTGTGGGCTCCGGTTGTAAGCGGCAAGGCTTTGTTGATTGTGTGGCCGTTAACCACGTATTTCAACTGGTGGTCCACGTACACGCCCATGGCGGCCACGCCCCGGCCGCAGCTGCTTACGGCCGAAGCAGTATATTGTCCGGTGGCGCCCACGGTTGTGCCGTTAAAAGGGCTGGAAACAGTGACGGTCGCGAACGCGGGAGCCGCCGCGGGCAGCAGAAGAGCCAAAAGTGCATAGCAGCAGAGCTTCATAGATCAGCCTCGTTGAATAAGTTGTTTTACTGGCGGGCGCGTTGTTGCTCCCGCCGTCGTACATGAACCGCTGTTCTTCCGGTCGCTTGAGTTAGAGCCGCAGGCGGGTTTCCTTGTATCCCCGCCGCTGTTTCCATCATTCCACTTAAGTGCTAAATTACCTGACAAGAGCTGAGAACTAAGTACAGATACATTTTTCACGGCTTCGTCTCGCCGTTGAACCAACGATAGCCGTCGCATTCTGGGGCAGCAATCACCCGGAAGGGTCACGCGCCACACTAAAGTAATAAAGACAAGAAATGCATAGAAAACTCCCCCACGTCTTGCAGATAGTTAGAAGAAAATGTGCATTTAGCAGATGAACGCGCCGCTTTTTCCGGCGCACTTAGTTTCTGTCCGGTTCTATGCCAACGGCATGTGAGATTGGTGAGAGGCGGCCCGTTCGGCGGCTTTTCTCGAGCGCAAAATCATCGCGGGGGAGCATCGTCAGCATGAGAAAGGCGGTCTGCTCAAATCCCAAAGATGGAAGTACTTGAAGGATGGTGCGGCGATGCCGCATTCTGTATACATGCGCTCTTTTCATAAACCTCATGCGTGGCAATGTTTTTTGGCGATTGCGATGGCGTTTTGCATGTGCTCATCTGGTTCACGGAGCGCAGCCGCGCACACCGCCGCCGCCCCCCAGCGGCAGACGAGCACGCCCTACACGGGCGATCTTTCCGTTTTCGAGTATCGGGATCGCGACAAGAAACTGCAGATCGGCCGCGTGATGGATCTGCTCGGCATCAAGCCGGGCGCGCATGTGGCGGATCTCGGCGCGGGCTCGGGTTGGTTTACTGTGCGCGCCGCGCCGCGCGTTGCGCCGGGCGGGGCAGTGTATGCGGAGGACATCAATCCCGTCGCGGTGAAGGAGATTGCCGAGCGCGCGCGGCAGATGGGTTTGCGCGATGTGCACACCGTCCAAGGCAGCGCAGACGATCCGAAGCTGCCCCGCGGTAGCGTTGACGCGGTGCTGATGATGAAGATGTACCACGAGATCGCGCGGCCCGAAGCATTTCTGAGCAACCTGAAGCCGGCGCTACGCGCGGGCGCGAAGGTCGGCATCATCGACCGCAACGGCAATGGTGCCGATCATGGTGTGAATGAATCCGTAGTCGTCAAAGAGATGGGCGAAGCAGGCTTTGAGCGCGTCGGGCGCTACGATTTCACCAAGGCGGACGGGCAGGATTACTTCTTGATCTTTATGCAGCGAAGATGAGTCGCTGCGCGGCGCTTGCAGTTGCAGAAGCGTTGCTTTCGAAGGGCGATGCGCCGCCGCGATGGGAGCGTGATTCGCGCGGGGTTGCGGCAAGGAACGACGCTCGCTCAATGCAGATCCCGATGCGCGTTGTAGCGCAATGCGACACGCGAGGTGAAGAGCGCATCCTAACCCCGCAGTAATATAGGGGTTGTAGCCGCGCGCAAGCGCTTGCTCTACTAGCATTTGATTTGCACGCAGCATCCTCGTGCAGGTGAGCTTGTGTGCAGCAGGGAAAAGCGGAAGCGCGGAGAAAAGGAAGGGCGAGCCATCCATGTTTGATTACTTGATTGTGGGTGCCGGTTTTGCGGGAAGCGTTTTAGCTGAAAGACTTGCTTCCCAGCGCGACGCGCGCGTGTTGGTGATCGACAAGCGCGCGCACATAGCCGGCAACGCTTACGACTTCTACAATGACGAAGGAATCCTGATTCACCGCTACGGGCCGCACATCTTTCACACCAACTCCGCCAAGGTTTTTGAATACCTTTCACGGTTTACCGCGTGGCGCCCCTATGAGCACCGCGTCAAGACCAGCGTCGACGGGCAGCTCGTTCCGATGCCGATCAACGTGGACACACTGAATGCCCTCTACGGTCTCAACTTGGGCTGCGGCGATGTAGAACAGTTCCTTGCAAGTATGGCGGAGCCGCGCAAGGAGATCCGCACCTCAGAGGATGTGGTCGTCAGCCGCGTCGGTCGCGAGCTTTACACGAAGTTCTTCCGCAATTACACGCGCAAGCAGTGGGACCTCGACCCGTCGGAGCTCGACGCGTCAGTGACTGCGCGTGTACCGGTGCGTTCCAACAAGGACGACCGCTACTTCACGGATCAGTTCCAAGCAATGCCGCTCCATGGCTACACGCGCATGTTCGAGCGCATCCTCGACCACCCGAACATCCACGTGATGCTCAACGCCGACTACGCGGACATCAAGGATGAGGTGAGCTTCCGCGAGCTGATCTTTACCGGGCCGGTGGATGAGTATTTCGACTACTGCTACGGCAGGCTGCCGTACCGTTCCTTGCGCTTTGAGCACCAAACGCACAGCCGCCCTGTTTTTCAGCCCGCAGCAGTGGTGAACTATCCCAACGAGCACGCATACACGCGCGTCACTGAGTTCAAATACCTGACAGGCCAGGAGCACCCCAAGACAAGCGTCGTCTACGAGTATCCGACGAGCGAAGGCGACCCCTACTACCCGGTGCCGCAGCCGCAGAACGCCGAGCTCTACGCGCGCTACAAGGCCCTCGCCGATGCACTGCCGCTGGTTCACTTTGTCGGGCGCCTGGGGACCTACAAGTACTACAACATGGACCAGGTCGTCGCGCAGGCGTTGAACCTGTTCGCGAAGCTTGGTGAGCGCGCGCCGGCGGGCCGCGTGAGCCAGCTCGACAAACGGCTTTTGCCTGTTTCTGTGGAACTTGGCGCGGAAGACGCCCATCGCGGAGCGAAAAACGACGGAAACAGGGTGGCCTGAGCATGACCGACAGCGCGAAAGGGAACGCGAGGCCAGAGGTTTGGGGCGGCGCGGAATACACCTGTAATCGGGTCGGCGACTGCTGGTTTGATCAGATGGAGCTTTCCGGCCATGCGACGCGCAGGCGGGACCTCGAACTTTTTGCGGAGCTCGGGATCCAGGCTCTGCGTTGCGGCCTACTGTGGGAGCGCCATGAAGCGAGCCCGGATTGGAGGTGGACGGACAGCTATCTTGGCGCGATGCGGGAAGCGGGGCTGCGCCCGATTGCCGGCCTGGTGCACCATGGCAGCGGTCCCGGACACACCGGCCTGCTTGATTCGGAGTTCGCGCCGAAGCTCGCCGCCTATGCGGGCGAGGTCGCCGCGCACTACCCTTGGATCGCGGCATACACGCCGGTAAACGAGCCCAATACGACAGCGCGCTTTGCTTGCCGGTACGGTGTGTGGTACCCGCACCACCGATCCGCTGAAAGCTATTTCCGAGCGCTCGTGAACCAAACGAAAGCGACAGCTCTGTCTATGCGCGCCATTCGCGAGGTGCGTCCAGACGCGAAGCTGATTCAGACCGATGACCTGGGGGCAGTCCGTTCGACTCCCCAGCTGCAAAGTACTTGCGACTGGATGAACGAGCGGCGCTGGCTGGCGTTCGACCTCCTGTGCGGGTCGGTCGACCGCACGCACCCGCTGTTCGCGTCCTTGCTTCAACACGGGATCACGGAACACGAGATCGGCTGGTTTCACGATCATTCCTGCCCCCCGGATGTCATTGGGGTGAACTATTACGTGACCAGCGACCGTTTTTTGGACCACCGGCTGGACCTGTATCCGCACAGGTGCCGCTCGGCGGAGGGACCTTTCGCCGATGTGGAAGCAGTGCGTGTGCGGGGTGCGTCGCTCCAAGGCTTCGGGTCAGTCCTCCTGGAGGCGAGCCGGCGTTATCGCTTGCCGGTTGCAGTCACAGAGGTCCACCTCGGCGACCGCGTCGAAGAGCAGATACGTTGGGCCGCGGAAGCGTGGCGCGGTGCGCTCGCGGCGTCCAGGCTGGGTGCGGACTGCGTGTCCGTGACCTTTTGGGCGCTGCTGGGCTCCTATTTTTGGAGCGGGTTGGTGACGGCCGACAATGGCCACTACGAACCCGGCGTTTTTGACCTCCGCTCCGGCACGCCTCAGCCCACCGCCCTCGCAGAACTTGTGCGCCAATGCGCGCATGCCGAGAAGCCTAGCTCTCCGGCTCTCGCCGAGCCCGGCTGGTGGCATCGTGCAAACCGCATTCAGTTCGAGCCGGACGCGGAGCTGGTTGCTTAACCTCCTAGGTTTGCAGCAGCTGCTCCTTCCAGGTTGCCTCGGTATGCGAGCCCTGGTCCGGCAGGGATCCGGTTGTTGCCTCGGCAATTTTTTCAGTCGGTGCCTTGGGCGTGCGATCCACATATACAAGCCCGTTGGCTTCCTGAAACGTATCGGTGAACTGGGTGTAACAGAAGCCGGCGAGCGCTGGGAGCCGCCGAACAGTTTCCAGCAGGGCACAGTACCGATCGAGAAACTGCTCTGAAGACTCCGACCGTGAATAGCCCCAGGTGTCTTCATGCTCGCCGCTCAGGGCGATGCCCCCAAACTCAGTAAGCACGATCGGTTGGCACCCCGGATTCGTATCGCGCCCCAGAGTCAACACCCGGCCTCCCGGGCGCTCCCTTTGAAATAGCCTGGACTCTACATCGTGAATGCGATACCGCGTACCGAGACGGACGGGGTCGTCATCGTAGTCGTGGATACCGATTATGTCGGTAGCGACGCTTTCCCATCCATCGTTGCCGATCACGGGCCGGCTAGGGTCGATGGCCTTGGTCAGGTGGTACAGGGCTTGCACGTAGTGCCGCTGCGGCGGACTTTCCGGCAGGTCGGGAACACCCCAACTCTCGTTAAAGGGAACCCAGGCCACAATGCAGGGATGGCTGCGGTCGCGCTGCAGGACTTCCAGCCATTCGCGAGTAAGCCGGTTGATGGACTTTGTGGTGTAGCGGTACGCGCTTGGCATCTCCTCCCATACCAGGAGCCCCAGGCGGTCGGCCCAGTACAGGAACCGGGCGCACTCGATTTTTTGGTGCTTGCGGACGCCATTGAATCCAAGCTTCTTGACAAGCTCGATGTCCCGGATGAGAGCTTGGTCGTCCGGCGCGGTAAGCCCGGATTCGAGCCAGTAGCCTTGGTCGAGCACCAAGCGCAGATTGAGCGGCCGCCCGTTGAGCAGGAAGCGGTCCCCCTGCGTGGAAACGGAGCGCAGGGCGGTGTAGCTGTGCACCTTGTCAAGAACGCGGCCGTCCCCATCGCAAAGCTCCAGCTCCGCTTCAATCAAGGTCGGCGTGGCCGGCGACCAGAGCAGTTCGTTGCGGTAGTCGTCGATGCCGGGGTCGGAAAGCGCGATGCGCCGATGCACTTCGCCCGCAATCACGCGGTAAGAGTCCTCGGCGATCACCTCCCCGCCGGCGGAAAGGCATACACGGAGCTGCAGCGGGGAGGGCCCCTGCTCGGGGAGGTCCTCCCGGGGCGTGCCGCCGTTGGTGCGGTGGTCGATCAGGTGAGCTTCAACCGCGATCTCCCAGCGTTCCAGCGAAGTGGACCAGTGCAGGGTTTGTATGCGAGTCGCGGGGACCACCTCGGTCCAGACCGCTTGCCAGATGCCGGTAGTGCGCGGATACCAGATGGAGTGGGGCTCGAGCTTCCAGTCCTGCTTGCCGCGAGGCTTTGCAAGGTCGGCGGGATCGTCTTCCGCGCGCACCACCACCTGCTGGGTGGGCCCATCGAGGAGCGCCCCCGTAATGTCCGCGCCGAACGGGCTGTACCCGCCTTCGTGCACGGCCACTTGATGCCCGTTGACCCAAACCGTGGCGCGCCAGTCCACCGCCTCGAAATGAAGCCAAAGCCGCTCCCCCGGCGCGAGAGGCTGCTGATCCCAGCTGCGCCGGTACCAAACCTCTGAGTAGAAGCCGGTATCGCCGATGCCGCTAGCCGCGGTTTCCGGGCTGAAGGGGACAGTGATGTGCGCGTCCCATTG
Source organism: Acidobacteriaceae bacterium (assembly GCA_965218545.1). Taxonomy (GTDB): domain Bacteria; phylum Acidobacteriota; class Terriglobia; order Terriglobales; family Acidobacteriaceae; genus EB88. Next base: position 710,233 of record CBDCLB010000006.1, read on the forward strand.
AACGTCGGCGGGCAGGGAAAAACTCCTGTCGCGGCCATTGCAAAACTCCCAGTTTCCGTTCAGCAGGGCCCATTGTTCTCGCCGCATCTGCGGCCTTGGATGCGGCGGCCGTCACCCATCGCCAGTGCTTTTGCTTCCATGGTTTCCAGGAAAACTCCTCACGCAGATTGTGTCAGAACCGGTCGCGCGGCGGTGTGGAAAGCGTGACTTTAGTACCCCGCGCGTACTCAATCCGCAGGCTGCGCACTGGCGGCGGGCCCATTGCCGGGCAGCAGAAGGGTGAATGCGGTCCCGCTCCGGCCGCTTTCGGTTGAGCTTCGGACGTGAATCGCGCCGCCATGTCTCGCGATGATCTCCGAGCTGAGCCAAAGCCCGATCCCCGAACCGACAGCCCCCTTTGTTGTGAAAAAGGGTTCGTACATACGCCTACGGGCTTCAGGCTGGATGCCGGAGCCGGTATCGGCGATCGTAATCCGCACGGCATTGCCTTCGCCGGTGCGCCAGTCGGTTGCTGGCCGAACGCGAACGTGCAGGATGCCGCCGCCGCGCATGGCATCCAACGCATTCCCGACTAGGTTGGCCAGCACCTGGCGCATCTCCCCGTCCATGCAGCGGAAGGTAGGGACATCTTCCTGTTCCATGCGGACTTCGATCCGGCTCCGGGCGAGTTTGTGGCGGAACAGCTCGAGCACAGTTTGCACGAGCTCGCCGGGGCGGCAGGTTGACGGCTGGGCCGTTTTCCGGTGAAAGCGCAGGGTTTGCAGCGCGATGCGCGAAACCCGGGCGGTTTCGGTTTCCGCCATCTCGACATAGCGCCGGACCTGCTCCAGGTTTTCGGTGTGGAGGGCAAGATAGTGGAGATTGACGATTGATTCGAGCGGGTTGTTGATCTCGTGCGCGATGGATGCGGACAAGCGCCCAACCAGCGCCATGGCTTCGTTGTCGCGCACTGTCTGCTCGGCTCGCTTGCGCGCGGTTAAGTCTTCACTCAACGAGACCAGGCGGGCGGTGCCCCCCTTCCCGGCCCTCGCGGCGGCTAACGAACTGCGCATCCACACATGGCTGCCGCTGCTGTGCAGGAAGCGGTGCTCTGCCGTGAACGGTTCGCTTTCGCTTGCGAGCAGGCGGTCGACCCGGGGTTTGAGTTCGGCCAGATCGGAAGCGTGCATCAGGTCAAAAATGCTACGCGCATCGATCGTCGCGCGTGTGTGCCCCAAAGCGGAATAAAAGGCGTAGTTGGCCTCGACGATCCTGCCGTCGAGACCCCAGATCGCAACGCCCGTCGCGGCGTGCTCCAGGGTCCGGACAAGCCAGGCATCCCGCTGCCTGTCTGCATCGGCCGCGCCCGCGACTTCACTATATCCAGTCATGTACTTTGTATCCTGGTGGATGGATGCCGTTAGGCGTGAGCCGGTTTTACGTCAGGGCTTGGAATGGGTACCGGGGCATCCCGGCGTTCGCTTTTGCCAACCGTTGCCGCGCGAGTGCAAACTAGGGCTGTACCCGCGTGAGAGCAAAGCGGTACAGGGGAGATTCCGCGCTTCCATGTGGATCGTCAAGATCGCGCTCGATCGCCCGTACACGTTTATCGTGCTCGCGCTGCTCATTCTAATTCTGAGCCCGGTCGTCATCCTGCGCACGCCCACCGACATCTTCCCGAACATCAACATCCCGGTCGTCGCGGTCAATTTCACCTACACCGGCCTACCCGCTGAGGACTTCGAAGGCCGCATCACCAGCCCCTACGAGAAAGCCATCACGACGCTGGTCGACAACGTCCAGCACCTGGAATCGACGACCTACAACGGCGAAGTGGTCGTCAAGATATTCCTCCAGCCCGGCGCGAGTCTCGACACCGCGAACGCCCAGGTCACCGCCGCCTCTCAGTACATGCTCAAGCAGCTACCGCCCGGTACGCTGCCGCCCGAGATCATCAACTTTTCCGCCTCCAGCGTGCCCATCCTCCAGCTCGGCATCTCGGGCGAGGGCTTGTCCGAGTCGCAGCTCAACGACTACGCCACCAACTTCATCCGCCCGCAGCTCACCACCGTGCCCGGCGTCGTGATCCCGCTCACCTACGGCGGGAAGCAGCGGCAGATCACCGTGAGCATGGAGCCCGAGCTGATGCAGGCCAAGGGCATCGCGCCGCTCGACCTGCTCAACGCGCTGCAGGCGCAGGATCTGGTTCTGCCCTCGGGCACCGCCAAGATCGGTGCCAGCGAGTACGACGTGACCACCAACGCCTCGCCCGAAAGCATCGGCGAGATAGCCGACATGCCCGTCAAGCAGGTGAACGGCGCGACGATCTACGTGCGCGACGTCGCCACCGTCAGCGACGGCTTCCAGAACCAAACCAATGTCGTGCGCCAGAACGGCCGCCGCGGCGTGCTTATCAGCGTGCTCAAGAACGGCAGCGCTTCCACCCTTTCCGTCGTTTCGGGTGTTCGCGCAATGCTGCCCCGGGTCAAAACGCTCGTGCCGCCCGAGCTTAAGATCACCCCGCTGGCCGACCAGTCCGTCTTTGTGCGCGCGGCAGTTGAGGGCGTCATTCGCGAAGCCATCATCGCGGCCGCGCTGACAGGTTTGATGATTCTCCTGTTCCTGGGCTCCTGGCGCTCCACGCTCATCATCGCGATCTCCATCCCGCTCTCAATTCTCAGCTCCATCATTGTCCTTAGCCTTATCGGCGAAACCATCAACACCATGACCCTCGGCGGTCTCGCGCTCGCGGTCGGCATTCTGGTCGACGACGCCACCGTCACCATCGAGAACATCGAGCGCTTCATCGAGGAAGGCTACGAGCTGCGGCAGGCCATCCTCGACGGTGCCGCGCAGATCGCCGTGCCCGCTCTGGTTTCTACGCTGTGCATCTGCATCGTTTTTCTGCCCATGTTTTTCCTGAACGGCGTGTCGCGCTACCTGTTTGTGCCGCTTGCTGAGGCGGTCGTGTTCGCGATGCTCGCCTCCTACATCCTGTCGCGCACCCTCGTGCCCACACTTGCGATGTACTTCCTGCGCATCCACCACCCCGCGCCCTCGCGCAACCCGCTGGTGCGCTTCCAGCAATGGTTTGAGCGTGGCTTTGAGCGCACCCGTGCCGGCTACCAGGGGCTGCTCACCCGGCTTGTCCTGCGCCGCGCGGTCTTTCTGCCCGCATTCCTGCTCGCCTGCTTGTGCGCGTTCCTGCTTGTCCCGTTCCTCGGGCAGGACTTCTTTCCCAGCACCGACTCGGGCGAGTTTATCCTCCACGTCCGCGGCAAAACCGGCCTGCGGATTGAGGAAACCGCGCGGCTGTGCGACCTGGTTGAAGACCAGATTCGCCGCACTGTTCCCGCGGGCGAGCTCGACAGCATCCTCGATAACATCGGCCTCCCCTACTCGGGCTTCAACACCATGCACTCCACCTCGGGCATGGTGGGCGCGAGCGACGCTGACATTATCGTGAGCCTCAAGCAGCACCACCACCCCACGCGCCGTTACGTGCGCGCGCTGCGGGCCTCGCTCCCCGGGCAGTTTCCGAGCGACCTGTTTTACTTCCTCCCCGCCGATATCACCACGCAAATCCTCAACTTCGGCCTGCCCTCGCCCATCGACGTGCAGATCGAGGGCTCGGATGTGGATGCGAGCAAGCGCATCGCCGACACCATGCTCAAGCAGCTTCGCATGGTTCCGGGCCTGGTGGACGCGCGCGTGCAACAGCCGCTCAACTACCCCGTGCTGCATGTCGCGGTCGACCGTACCAAGGCCGCGCAGGGCGGCTTTACCGAGCGCGATGTTGCCGAAAGCGTGCTCAACAGCCTGAGCGGCTCGCAGCAGGTCACGCCCATGTTCTTCCTCAACCCCAAAAACCACATCAATTACCAGCTCCAGGCGCAAACGCCGCAGTACAAGGAAGAATCCATCCCCGAGCTCCAAAATATCCCCATCCGCTCCCAAACCACGAGCGCCTCCGGCATCCTCGGCAACGTCGCCCGGATCGAGCGCGCGAACGAGCCGGCGATCGTGACCCACTACAACATCCGCCGCACCGTCGATATCTACGGCGCGGTGCAGGGCCGCGACCTGGGCGCGGTCGGCGCTGACGTGGAGCGTATCGTCGAGCACAACAGCCATCACCTGCCGCGCGGCACGTTTATCCACCTGCGCGGCCAGGTCGCGACCATGAAGAACGCCTATCTATCGCTCCTCGCGGGGCTGGGGTTTGCGATTGTGCTCGTGTACCTGCTGATCGTGGTTAACTTCCAAAGCTGGCTCGACCCATTCATCATCATCACGGCACTTCCGGCTGCGCTCGCAGGTATCGTGCTGTTTCTGTTCCTCACCGACACCACCCTGAGCGTCCCCGCGCTGATGGGCGCGATCATGTGCATGGGTGTCGCGACCGCGAACTCCATCCTTGTTGTGTCTTTCGCGAAAATCCGCTTTGCCGAGCACGGCGATGCTATCCGCGCGGCGATCGAAGCAGGCGCGACCCGGTTCCGTCCTGTTTGCATGACGGCGCTCGCCATGATCATCGGTATGGTTCCCATGGCCACGGGCCTGGGCGAGGGGGGCGAGCAGAACGCGCCGCTGGGCCGCGCGGTCATCGGCGGCCTGCTGCTCGCGACCGTGGCCACGCTCACCTTTGTGCCCTCGGTTTTTGGCCTGCTGCACGGCCGCAAGCACGCCCCCAAAGCCCAGGAGGCCGCCCATGCCTGAGCGTAACGACGCAGGGCTGCGCGACACGGGAACCGAGCTGCTGCCCGAGCAGCCCGCCATGCCCCACGGTGCGCTCACGGGCGACACAGTTTCGAGCCCGCCCGCAAGCCGCCGGCGCGGGCCGTGGATCCTGGCCCTCATCGTCGCGCTCGGTCTCTGTGCGGCTATCTACACGGGCGTCCATTCCCGCGCTAAAAACGAGCAAGCGCTCTCGCAGTCGACCGACGACGCCGCCGTCCCGCTGGTGCGCGTCACCCACCCCACCGGCGGTAATCAGGCGGCCGAGATCGTGCTCCCCGCCAACGTCACCGGCTTCGTGGACACGCCCATCTACGCCCGCACCAGCGGCTACCTGCGCCACTGGTATGCCGATATCGGCGCGCACGTCCAAAAGGGAACGCTGCTCGCCGTGATCGCCACCCCGGAGCTCGATCAGCAGGTCGCCCAGGCGCAGGCCGACGTCAAAACCGCGCAGTCGAACCTAAACATCGCACAGGAAACCGCGACGCGCTGGCGCGGTCTGCTCGCCAAAAACGCCGTGTCGCGCCAGGAAGCCGACCAAACCTTCAGCAATCTTGCATCGAGCCAGTCCGCGTTGAGTGCCCAGCAGGCCAACCTCAAGCGCCTCCAGGAGATGCAAAGTTTTGAGCGCATCTACGCTCCATTCGCGGGCGTCATCACCGCGCGCAACGTGGATACGGGCGCGCTCATCGAGGCCGGGCAGAACACGGCGCAAAAGGAGCTTTTCCACCTCGCCGCCACCGGCCGCCTGCGCCTTTTCGTCCCCGTGCCGGAGGTGTACCAGGGCGCGATCCGCGACGGCGAGCAGGTCGAAATCACGAACGACGCTTTTCCAAACGAGCGTTTTTACGGCACCCTCGCCCGCAGCTCCCGCGCCGTCGATCCAGCCTCACGCACCCTCAATGTGGAGGTGGACGTAAACAACGCGAACGGCAAACTGCTGCCCGGCGCCTACGCATTTGTCCACTTCGCGCTGCCCGCCGCGCTCCAGGGACTGCGCGTGCCCTCGAACGCGCTCCTGTTCCGCCGGGACGGCATGCAGGTGGGCGTTGTGGCAAACGGCCGCGCCACCCTCCGCGATGTAAAGATCGGCCACGATTACGGCGCGTCCGTCGAGGTCACCTCCGGCCTCGCGCCCACCGACCAGATCATCCTCGACCCGAGCGATTCGCTCGAATCGGGCGACCAGGTCCGCATCGACACCGACCCGAGCGCCGCGCAGTGAGGCGAGCCTCCTGCGCGCTCGTCGCGCTTGTCGCCCTTGCCGGGTGTAAAGTGGGCCCCAACTACCGGCGGCCCACAACGCCCATTGCGCCCGCTTTCAAGGAGCAGCCGCAACCCGGCCAAGGCTGGGCGACAGCGTCCCCCGCCGACGCGGCGCTCAAGAGCGACTGGTGGACGCTCTACGGCGACCCGCGTCTCGACGCGCTCGAGCCGCAGGTGGACGCCGCCAACCAGAGCCTCAAGGCCGCCGAGGCCAATTTCCGCGCCGCCCGCGCGCAGGTCAGCTACAACCGCGCCAACTATGCGCCCACGGTCGGCGTCGCGCCGTCCATTGCAACGTTGCGCAACTCGTCCAACCAGCCCTACTTCAACCCGGCGCTCGCGAACGGCGGGACGGGCAGCTTCAATCTCCCCTTTGACCTGAACTACGAGGTGGACCTGTGGGGTCGCATCCGGCGCAGCGTCCAGAGCGCCCGCGATCAAGGGCAAGCCGCCGCCGCCGACCTAGAGAACGCGCGGCTTTCCCTCCACGCCGAGCTCGCGCTCGACTACTTCGACCTCCGCGCGACCGACGCGCAGCTCAAACTAGTAACCGACACCATCGGCGCGTACCGGCAAGCCTACGACCTGACCGAGGACCGCTACCAGGGCGGCGCGGCCCCGCAGTCCGACGTTTCGCAGGCCGCCACGCAGCTCGGTGCCGCCCGTGTGCTCGCGACCGATCTGAATGTCGAGCGCACGGCCGATGAGCACGCCATCGCGGTCCTGGCCGGCAAGCCTCCAGCCGCGTTCACGCTCGCCCCGGACCCTATCAACATCGCCCCTCCAGCCATGCCCGCGATCCCACCCATGCTGCCCTCCGAGCTTCTGGAGCGCCGCCCCGACATCGCCGCCGGCGAGCGCCGCATGGCCTCGGCCAACGAGCAGATCGGGATCGCCGACGCCGCCTTCTACCCCACTCTGTCCATCTCCGCGCAGGGCGGGTTTCTCGGCACCTCGGCGCTCAACTGGTTCACTTTTCCCAGCCGCTTCTGGGCCGTTGGGCCTACATTCTCCGAGACGCTGTTTGACAACGGCCGCCGCCGCGCCGTGGTCCGCATTACCGCCGCCGACTACGAGGAGACCGTCGCCAACTACCGCCAAACCACCCTCACCGCTTTCCAGCAGGTCGAGGACAACCTCGCCGCCCTCCGCATCCTCGCCACCGAAGCTCAACAGCAGCACCAAACCACCCAAGCCGCCGAGCAGTCGCTCAGCTTGTTCAACATCCGCTACCAGGGCGGGGTCGATACCTTTCTCCAGGTCGTCACCTCCCAAACCGCTGCCCTGAGCAATCAGCGCAACGACATCGACATCCTGCGCCGGAGGCTCGACGCAAGCGTACTGCTCATCAAGGCACTTGGTGGGGGGTGGACCACGGCGCAGCTGCCGAAGCTGTAGCAACTTCGGCTTTTCCTCCGTGTTGAGGCTTCTTGAGCGGCTGTTTACCGCCAAGCAACCGATTCGCGCAGAGACGGAACTCACAGAAGGACAGACTTGCTTTCTACAAAAAACAGCGTCTGGGGCCGACTTCAGCAAGCGACACGAGAGCCCTCGGCGGGCAGATCAACAAAGCTTTAGAGAGACACATGTTAAATGGCCGTAGCATTGCAGTGGTTCTTCCTGCTTACAACGCAAGCCGAACCTTGGAGCGGACAGTCGCCGAAATCCCTATGGAAATTGTCGACGATATAATCCTTACCGATGACGCCAGCTCTGACAACACGGCAGAACTGGCGAGAACCCTGGGTCTGCACACCATCCGGCACGACCGCAATCGGGGGTACGGCGGCAACCAAAAAACCTGCTACACGGCGGCGCTCCACCGTGGGGCCGATATCGTCGTGATGCTCCACCCTGACTACCAGTACACGCCCCGTCTTATCTCCGCCATGTCCGCCATGATCGCTTACGGCGAGTTCGATGCTGTGCTAGGCTCGCGCATCTTGGGAAATGGCGCGCTTGTCGGCGGCATGCCGTTTTATAAATACGTCTCCAATCGGGTACTTACCTTTATCGAAAACCTCCTGATCGGTCAGAAAATGTCCGAATACCACACCGGCTACCGGGCTTGGAGCCGCGCTGTCCTCCAGCGTCTGCCTCTCCACACCTGTTCGGACGACTTCATCTTCGACAATCAAATGCTTGTGCAGTGTGTGCGTTTCGGCTTCCGGGTCGGGGAGCTTTCCTGCCCGACAAAGTACTTCGCAGAAGCTTCCTCCATCAACTTTTCTAGAAGTGTGGTCTACGGCGTGGGTGTGCTCAAGACTGCGATGGAATATCGTATGTACATGCATGGACTCGGTAGGCCGGCGCTTTTTCAGGATGATGCCGCCCATCGCTTGCACCATCCGGAGCCGCCTCAAGCCGAAGCCTGGCAGACCGGGCGTTGAACTGGACTCAACAAGGTCGGCGGGGTGCCCGCACTGCGGCTCTGCTGTGTTTGCTCGCCGGGTTCTCTATCCTGGTCCAGGGTTACCACTTAGGCGTCGATGATTCTGAAATCTACATTCCATCTATCAAATTATTTCTAAACCGGCACCTGTATCCAAGAGAGCCGGAGTTTTTCATGATGCATGGAAGGCTTTCGCACTTAGCGCCTATGCTCGGCGAGATAGCGCGCCTGCTCCATCTTCGCGCAGACCCCGCTATTTTTCTCGCCTATGCATTTGGCGTTTTCCTGCTTGTGCTGGCCGGCTGGCAACTGGCGGGCGCGCTGTTGGAGACCAAGCGCTCCCGCTGGTGCGCCGTCGTCGTGCTCGCCCTTACACAAACTGTTCCGGTCGCGGGTACCGCGCTGCCCATCGTCGATCCCTATCTCACAGGCCGCTCTTTTTCCACACCGTTTTCGTTGCTGGCCGTAGCCGCGTTTCTGCGCGGCGGCAGGTTGAGCGTTCTGTTCTGGTTGCTGCTCACGGGCCTCGTTCATCCGCAGATGGTGGTGTACACCGTGGGTTTCCTCGGGCTTTACGTTCTCCTAACCAAGGTGAAAGCTCATCAGCCTGCCCATGTCCGTGCCGCCCTTGTCGCGCCGAACGTTTTTAGAAGCTTCTCGCTCCAACCATCCACCGGCGCGTACCACGATGTTCTTTACTCCCGATCCTTTTTCTTCATCTATCTTTGGCGCTGGTGGGAGTGGCTGGGCGTTGCCGCCCCGCTTGCCATCCTGTACCTTCTCACCCGCGTCCGCCTTCGCGCCGTTTCGCCGTTCTTCCAGCGGGTCGCCCGCGCCCTCATCATGTTCGGCATTGTGTCCACGGCCGTCGAGCTTGTCTTCTCGCTCAGCCCACGCTTTGACTCGCTCCAGCGCCTGCAGCCCATGCGCTCGTTCCACCTCATCTACACCGTGTTTTTCCTCATGCTTGGGGGGCTCCTGGCCGAGTACGTCCTACGCCGTAAGCCCTGGCGCTGGGCGGTCTTTTTCGTCCCGCTCGCCCTCGGCATGTTCGCCTACAACCGCGCGCTCTACCCCGCAAGCCCCCACATCGAGCTCCCCGGCATCCGATCGAGTAACGCCTGGGTCCGCTCCTTTTACTGGGTGCGCGCCCACACCCCCGTGGACGCGGTATTTGCGCTCAATCCCCTGTACATGCGCCTGCCCGGCGAGGACACGCACGGGTTCCGCGCCATCGCCGAGCGCAGCCGCCTCGCCGACTACTACAAGGATTCGGGCGAGGTGACGATGTTCCCTCAGCTGGTAGGCGAGTGGGAACGCGACCAGCAAGCACTGCGCGGGTGGGATCACTGGACCCTAGCGGATTTCGAGCGCCTCCGCCGGGAGCGCGGCGTGAGCTGGGTGGTGCTCGATCGTCCTGTTGCCGGGCTTCCATGCCCGCATGTGGACGGGTCTGTGCGCGTGTGCCGGATCCCACCCGCGCAATAACACCCCGCGCGCGGTACAGTCGAAGCAGCGATGCCCGACCACGATATCCACCGGACTGAGCTGCTGATCCTGCTGCTGGTCTCGTTCACGGCGCTGCTGGGCGCGGCGGCGCAGCGCATCAAGGTGCCGTACCCCATCTTGATGGTGGTGGGCGGCCTCCTGCTTTCGCTCGTTCCCGTCTTTCCGGATATCACGCTCAGCCCCACGTTCGTATTTCTGGTGATCCTGCCGCCCTTGCTGTACAGCGCGGCGCTCGGCACCTCGTGGCGCGAGTTTCGGCGCAACCTTGTCCCTATCAGTCTGCTGGCCTTTGGCACGGTCGGCTTTACCGTGCTCGGCGTCGCCATCGCCGCACACCTCCTCCTGCCCGGCTTCGATCTCGCGACCGGTGCCGTGCTGGGGGCGGTGCTGGGCGCGACCGATGCCATCGCCGCTTCTGCTATTGGCCGCCGCGTGGGGCTGCCGCAGGAGCTGCTCGACCTGATCGAGGGTGAAAGCCTGGTCAACGATGCCGCCGGCCTGCTTGCGCTGCAGTTCAGCGTGGCCCTGGTTGTTTCGCGCACGCTGCCCACGGTTTGGGGGGGCGCGGGGGAACTGCTGCTCCTGGTTGCCGGGGGCGTGGGTGCCGGCCTCGCCGTCGGTGCCGTCATCTCCGCTTTCCAGCGCCCCATCCAGGCCTCCTCGCTGCAAACGCTGGTCAGCCTCGCCGCGCCGTACTTTTCCTATCTGCTTGCTGAAAGCATCCACGCCTCGGGCGTGCTCGCAACCGTCACCTGCGGGTTATATCTGGGGCGCAAGAGCTCCCTGAGCCTCACCTCGGAAGCGCGGCTCCAATCCGAAGGGGTGTGGACAACAATCGATTTCGGCCTCAACGGGATCGTCTTTGTTCTCATCGGCCTGCAGCTGCCCACAGTGCTCGACGGTATGCGCCCGCTGCGCTGGCATACGCTGATCGCAGGCGCGGCGTTTATCTCGGTGCTGGTTTTGGCGCTCCGGATGATCTGGATTTACCTGGCGGGCTCAGTCACGCGCGCGGTACGAGGTCGTCTGCTTGGCAAGCCTTTTGAGCCGCTCGATCCGCGCAGAGCGCTTGTTCTGGGGTGGGCAGGGATGCGCGGCGTTCTGACCCTGGCAGCGGCTTTGTCGCTCCCCGAAACGACAGACACGGGCGCGCCGTTTCCCCATCGCTCGGGAATTATCTTTCTCGCTTTCGCCGCCATTCTGGTTTCGCTCACCGGGCAAGGGCTTACGCTGCCGCTCCTCATTCGCAAGCTCCACGTTTCCACATCGCCGCGCCAGCGCAATGAAGAAAACTGGGCGCGGCGGCAGCTGGTGGCTGCCGCGCTTGCAAGACTGCAACAGGCCCGGAGCACACCCGGTTCGGAGTTGATGGGGCGCTTCTACCGCCAGCGCCTCGCTGCGCTGGACGAAGCAGCGGGAGGGGAAAAGCAAGGTGAACCCGGCAGCCAACAAGAGGAGTTTTCCTCCGTATCGGCAGCCATGCGTACGGCCGAACGGACAGAACTATCACGCCTGGAGAGCCAAGGCGAGATTAGCGGCGAAACCCACCATAAGCTCGAGCGCGAGCTGGACCTCCTGGACCTGCGCTTCCCGAGCGCTTAACGACTACCAGCTGCCTCGCTCTCCAAAAACCTCCATGACCTTGCTCAGCCGCTCCCAACCGCAGGTCCAGTTCATCTGGAGTGCGCGCTCGAGCGCATCCGGGTCGCCGGCCCGCACCGCCGCGATGACCTCCTCGTGCTCGCCGACGGAAAGTTTGAGGTCGTGCAGGATGGAAGACGCGTATAAGCGCCAGTAACGCTCGGCTTGCGGCTCCACAGAGCTGTGCAGCGCCTGGAGACGCGGCCCCGCGCCCGCCTCCACGACCAGCGCATGGAACTGCCGGTCCAGGTCGAAAATAGAGCCAAGCCCGGCCGAGCTGCCCTCGGCGGCCGCGAGCCGGCTGTTCAGCTTTGCCATCTTCGCGGCCAAGGCGGCGCGCTCGGGCTCGGGCAGGGCCGCCACTTGCCGACCGGCGAGCCCTTCCGTATGCCCGATGATTGAGTACAGCTCGCCCGCATCCTCCTTAGTGAGCGGCGCAACCACGATGCGGCACTTGTTCGCCGTGCGGTGCTCGTGGACATAGCCCTCGCGCTGCAGCCAGTGCAAGGCGGCCCGCACGGGGGTGCGGCTGATGTTGAGCCGTTCGGCCAGGTCGCCCTCCACTACCCAGGTGCCGGGCGAAAGCCTGCCCAAAACGATCAATTCACGAACCTGCTGGAATGCCGTGAGAACGCTGGTTCCGTGTTCCGGCTTGGGTGGGAGCGCTTCCATCACCGCGGAAGAAATTTGTTTCGACATAAAAGGTACCCGCCTCGCTCTATAAGAGTTGTTTATAGCAAATGGGGTTGACAGTCGTCCCCTTCTCCTTTTTTGAGCCCTGCAATTCCATCCGCACGGAGGCCGAGGCACATCTCAGCTCGCAAGGGGCTGAACCGATGCGAAAGATGGTTACGGGAGCGGAATACGGAAACGCGGCAGAAGGGTTATGGCTGGACCTGGACGTTCTGGCCGATGTGGAGGTCAGCTCCGAAGCGCCGGGCTACCCGGTCGAAAACGCGCTCCTGCCGGGCAGTGCAATTCCCTGGAAAGCGGTCGCACCAGGGCAGTCCAGGATCAACTTGCGCTTTGACGCGCCGCAAACGATCGGCCGGGTGAGACTTTTATGCGTCGAAGAAGCGCATGAGCGCTCCCAGGAGTGGGCGCTTCATGCAGGTTTTTCCGACGGGACCGAGCGTGAGGTGCTCCGTCAGGGGTGGAACTTCAGCCCCAACGGATCAACAACGCAGGATGAAACCTACACGCTCAACCTGCGCGGGGTGGCCTTCCTTCGCCTCACCATCGATCCGGATCGAGGCCGCGACCGCTATCCGGCAACCCTGGCCGCCTGGCGCATTGCTGGGGCCTGAAGCTAAGACGGCCTAAAGCGAGGCGGCCGCGATCAGGTCGGGTTCGACCAGCCCCCCACGTCGCGGGTAAGCTCGTTGGCAGCTTCCGGCCCCCACGAGCCGGGCTTATAGGTGTGGACCTTGGGCATGTCCTTCAGCAACGGGTCGAGCAGCCTCCAGCTTTCCTCCACATAGTCCTCGCGCGCGAACCACACCGGGTTGCCGCGCATCGCGTCTTCCAGCAGCTCCTCATAGGGCAGCAGGTCGGTCGCGCCGATTTGCGAGGAGGCCTTAAGCTCAACCATGCAGCCGCGCAGGGCGTCGCCGGCTTCCTTCACCGAGCCGCCGATCGCGACGACCGGATCCGGGCTCAAGCGGAAACGGACGTAATTCTGCGGGGTGAGTTTGTCGGAGAAAACAGCGGGGGTTTGCCGCAGCTTGGCCACGATCTCCGTAGCGGTTTTATTGAGGTTTTTGCCCGTTCGGATAAAAAAGGGCACGTCGCGCCAGCGCCATGAGTTGATGTTGAGCCGCATGGCCGCGTAGGTTTCCACGTTGGAGTTAGGCCTGACGCCCGGCTCCTCCAGGTAGCCGTCAAACTGGCCCAACACCACGTCGTCCGACGTGATCGGCTTGACGCTCTTGAGCACTTTAACGCGCTCGTCGCGCAAGGCTTCCACGTCCGGGCAGGGCGGCGCTTCCATGGCGATGTTGCTCACCAGCTGCATCAGGTGGTTCTGCACCACATCGCGCACCGCGCCCACGCTGTCGTAGAACGCGCCCCGGCCCTGGATGCCGAAGCTTTCCGCCATGGTGATCTGCACGCTTTCAATGTACTGGCGATTCCAGATGGGCTCGAGAAACGAGTTGGCGAAGCGAAAAAAGATCAGGTTCTGGACCGGGTTCTTCCCGAGGTAATGGTCGATGCGGAAGATGGCCTCTTCCGGGAAAACCTCGTGGATGGCATGGTTGAGCGCGGCCGCGGTCTCGACGCTGTGGCCGAAGGGTTTTTCAACCACGATGCGCGCGTTCTCAGAAATGCCCGCCTGCTCAAGCTGCTGCACAACGCGCACAAACAAGGAAGGCGGGATAGCCAGGTAGTGGAGCGGAGAGCGTGCGCCGTCCAGCTGGTTGCGCACCTCCGCGAACGTCGCTGCGTCGTTGTAGTCGCCGTCCACGTAGCGCAGGCAGTTGAGCAGGATAGGAAGCCCTTGCGGATCGATGCCGCCGTGTTTTTCTACGCTGTCGCGGCAGCGGTTTTTCAGGTCTTCGAGCGTCCAGCCCGCCTTGGCCACACCCACCACGGGCCCTTTCAGCTTGCCGCGTTTGGCCAGCCGCTGAAGAGCCGGAAAGATCTGCTTATAGGCCAGATCCCCTGTGGCACCGAAAAAAACCAAGGCATCCGAAATTGTCTGCTGCTCCATGAAGCTTCCTTTCAAACTGGGGGAGGACGCCGTCCTCGCGTAAACACTGCTTGTTGCTCGTTTATGATTCCACCACTCCCGCCCCGGCGCAAATAACCATGGTGACCGCTTCCGGTTTTCTTGGATGAAAATACTGGGGCTTGTGCAAGGGAAAGACGCGTCTCGCGGGGGCGCTTTCATTGCACCGCATCGTGTGCAGGGCTTGCCCGGAATTTTTCAGAAACGGTACCGAAGTACTTTTCCACCCTTTGACAGGGGAGGGAAGAACCAGCATTCTTATGGGTGTAGGCGAATAAATGGCGAATACATGTGTTCTGCTGTTTCGCCTTCTATTCTCCTAGTTTCAAGGGCGAGGGACTGATCATGGTGAATACTGGACGCGCGCAAGCGCTGCGGCAAGCCGTCGAGGCCGATCTGGCCGGAAGTTTCGCGGGCGCACTGAGTCCCCGCGCTTGCCTGGAGCGGCTGCTTTTGCCGTTTTCAGTCGCCGAACTTGATGCGCTCACCGGTGGAGGCGCGCCCGCCGGTTCCGTCACGGAATTGGTGGGGCTGGGCAGCACGGGCAAAACCGGCGCGGCCATGCGGCTTTGCGCCGGTGCCATGCAAACCGGCAAGGTATGTGCCTGGGTGGACGCGAGCGACAGCTTCGACCCGGAAAGCGGCGCGGACAACGGGATGCTTTTGCCCCAGCTTTTGTGGGTGCGCTGCGGTGGGGTGCGAGAGCAGGTTTCCGCACAGCCAAGGGGCCCTTTTAAGCCCGGCGCGCCGGCGATGCAGGGCCGCGCCGGCACCCACCCGCGCGAAGAAGAGCGCGGGCTCGACCGGGCCGTAGGCAGCCTGTTCAGGTCCGCGGACGAGAGCTGCGATCAAAACCCAGACCAAAACCCAGACCAAAACCCAGACCAAAACCCAGACCAAAACCCAGACCAAAACCCGGACCAAAACCCAGACCAAAACCTAGACCAAAACCCGGACTCCTGGCCCGATGGGAGCCGCACAGGCATGCACTCCACGCGCGCCCGGCAGCAGGTGGGTACGCCGGGCGCGCCCAACGCCCCGCTTTCGCCGTACAAGCGGGCGCCTTTCACCCCGCACCCTGCGTTTCGCCCCGTGCCGCGTTCCGAGCAGGTGGCCAGCGACCGGCAAGGCGGGCGCAAGACCCAGACCCAGCCCGCTACCAGGCCGAACCTGGAGCGCCCCGCAGCGTGGCCCCAGCAGCCGGGCCCCAGCCTGAGACCGCAAGCCGGGCCGAGCCCCTGGGCTCGTCTGGATCAGGCCCTGCGCGCGGCGGATCTGCTGCTCGGGGGAGGCGGCTTCGCTGTGCTTGTGCTTGATCTGGGCGGCATCGCGCCCGAGCATGCCTTGCGCATCCCGGCCGCGACCTGGTTTCGGTTTCGCGCGGCGGCTGAGAGCAGTGGAACCGCCTTTGTTCTGCTTTCGCAAGCCCCCTGCGCCCGGTCGAGTGCCCGGCTCGTGCTTGAGTTCGCGCCTTTGCAGCTGGAGCCGGCCGGCGGCACCGTCATCGAAATCGTGCGCTACGGCGCGGCGATTGCGCGGCAGCGTTTCCAAACGCAAGCGGGCCCGCCACGCAAGAGTCCCCGGGCAAGCTGGCAAAGCAGCTCCTATGAGAGGGTGCTCCCGCTTGATCTCGGCACACAAAAAGGCGGACACACGCCGCCTGCGCCGGTGCTGGCATGGAAAGCGTGAGCGCGGCTCCGGCCCGGTGGTGGTCCGAGGCCGGACGCCGGACGCAGCCTTTGTTTGCGTGCGTTTCCGTCCCGGAGTTTCCGGCGCAAGCGCTTGTGCGTTTGCGCCCGGCGCTCCGGGGCAAGTGCCTTGCCGTGCTCGAAGGTGCCCCACCGCACGAGCGCGTGTGCGCGGGCAATGCCCAAGCCCGGCGCGATGGGCTGCGCAACGGCATGACGCGAGTGGAAGCCGAGTCGTTCGGGGGCATGGTTACCCTTGGCCGCAGCCCCCGCGAAGAAGCGAGCGCCCACGCGGCAATGCTGAGCTGCGTGGGCGGCTTTACCCCCATGGCTGAGGTTTGCCACACCGATGCGGCTGGGGTGTGCGTGCTCGATGCCGCGGGCATGGGGCGGCTCCATGCCACACCGCAGCTTTTCGCGGGTGCCCTGCGCCGCGCACTGCACGGCTGCGGGTTTTACGCCACGGTGGCCATCAGCACGAACTTCGACGCGGCGCGCTCGCTGGCTAGGACCGCCACTCCCATTGCTGTCGTGCCGCCGGGCGAGGAGCGGCAAGCGCTTGCCCCTTTGCTGCTCGATGGACTCGACTTGAGCGAAGCGCAAAGGGAACTGCTTGGGTTGTGGGGCATCGGCACGCTGGGCGGCCTCGCGGCGCTGCCCGAGCGGGAGCTGATCGCGCGCATGGGGCAGGAGGGCAAGCGGCTCCGCGAGCTGGCCCGCGGCGAGCGCCCGCATCTGTTCGCACCCGCGCCCTTGCCTTTGGAGCTCAAAGAGGAGCTGGTCTTTGATTCGCCTGTGCGCGTGATCGACAGCCTCCTGTTTGCCGTGTCGCCCATGCTCGATGGAATGCTCGCGCAAGCCCGGGAGCGGGCGTTGGCCATTGCGGCGGTTACCGTAACGCTGTTCCTGGGTGCGCGGGCGCTGGACCCGGAAGACGACGGCCGGGATGGCGCGGCTCGCCCCGCAGGCAAAGTCCATCTCCTCGCGCCGCCAGCAAGCCCCGCGCCCGGGGAGCTTTCCACGGACGCGCCAACCCATTACTGCCGCACCATCCGCCCTTCCTTACCTACGGGCAACAAGCGCTTGCTGCTCAAGCTGCTGCAGCTTGACCTGGCGGCGCATCCGCCCGGGAGCTCCGTCGTGTCTGTGGTTCTGGAAGCCGCCGCCGCGAAACAAGACGCGGTGCAGGCTGGGCTGTTTGCCCCGCCGCTGCCCGAGCCTTCGCGCCTGGACGTAACGCTGGCGCGGCTCGCCGCGCTGGTGGGCGAGGGACGGGTAGGCTCGCCCGTGCTCCGCGACACACACGCGCCCGATAGCTTTTCGGTAAGCCTGTTCAAAAACGAACCTGCTTTCGCCGCAAGCGAAACGCACACACCAGCCCTGCGGCGGCTGCGCCCGCCCGCGCCTGCGCTTGTGCATACGGAAAGGGCGCACCCGGTACGGTTCTCGTTTTGCGGAGCGCTCTACCAGGTGCGCTCCGCATGCGGTCCTTGGCGCATGAGCGGCGCTTGGTGGAGCCCTGCGGCCTGGGCGTATGAGTGTTGGGATGTTGTGGGGGAAACAAGGGCGGAAGCACGCCCCGCGCTGCTGCCTTCCATGCGTGGGGGTACCCCGGAGCCGCCCGCCCGCGTGTGCTGCCGCCTGCGCCGCACGGTTGTTCCAGAGCCCGCACAGTGGTCGGTCGAGGCCCTGTATGACTGAGCACTATGCCGAGCTGCACGCGGCCAGCGCATTCTCTTTTCTCGACGCGGCCTCGCTCCCTGAGCGCCTGGTGGAGCGCGCGGGGGAACTCGGGCTGCCGGCTATTGCCCTGCTTGACCGCAACGGGGTGTACGGCGCGCCTCGCTTCCATGCCAAAGGCACGGCGCTGGGCAAAAATGGCGACCCGCCCGTGCGCACGCATTTCGGTGCCGAGATCGCCATGGAGAATGGGAGCGGAACCGGCGCGGCCCTCCCTTTGCTGTGCGCCACGCGCGAGGGCTACCGCAACCTGTGCCGTCTGGTCACCCGCATCAAGCTCCGCGCCCCCGGCAAGGAGGAAGGCCTGGCGACCGCGCCTGACCTCGAAGAATACGCCGGTGGGCTGCTCTGCCTCACCGGCGGGGAAACAGGCCCGCTCCACGCAGCGCTCAGCCGAGGCGGCGAAGGGGAAGCGCGGCGCGTTCTGGAGCGGCTCGCTGCGACCTACGGACGCGGCAATGTGTACGTCGAGCTGCAGCGACACTACGAACGCGACGAGGAATGGCGCAACCAGGCCGCCGTGCGCCTGGCCCGCTCCCTGCGCTTTCCGCTCCTCGCGACCAACGGCGTGCGCTACGCCACCCGCGCGGAGCGCCCGCTGCTCGATGTGTTTACGAGCATCCGCCATGGGTGCAAGATCGAGGAAGCGGGCCGGCTGCTCGCGCGCAATGCCGAGCGCCACCTGCGGTCCCCCGCGGAGATGTGCGCCTTGTTCGCGGACCTGCCCGAGGCGATTGCGAACACGCTCGAAGTTTCGAGCCGGATCGAGTTCACGCTCGACAAGCTCGGCTATGAATTTCCCCGCTACCCGGTTCCGGAGGGCGAAACCATGGCGAGCTTTCTGGGCAAGCGCGTCGAGGAAGGCCTTGCCCGGCGCTACCCGCCCAACTCCCCGTGGAAAGAAAAAGCCCACCGGCAAGCAAAGCGGGAGCTCGCGCTGATCGAACGCCTTGGGTTTGAAGGCTATTTTCTGATCGTTTGGGATATTGTCCGGTTCTGCGGCGAGCACGATATTTTGGTCCAGGGCCGGGGTTCGGCGGCCAACTCGGTCGTTTGCTACGCGCTCGGCATCACCGCAGTCGACCCGATCAAGATGGAGCTCTTGTTTGAGCGATTTCTCAACGAAAACCGGGGTGAATGGCCCGACATTGACCTCGACCTCCCCTCGGGCGACAAGCGCGAGCAAGCCATCCAGTACGTGTACCGGCGCTACGGCGAGCTGGGTGCGGCCATGACCGCGAACGTCATCACCTACCGGGGCCGCTCCGCCGCGCGTGAGGTCGGCAAGGCCCTCGGCTTCGACGAGGACACGCTCCGCCGCTTGTCGAGCCTGGTGGGCCACTGGGAGTGGAAAGCCGAAACCGACACCATGCCCAACCAGTTCGCGCAGGCCGGCTTCGACATGCGGCACCCGCGCATTCAAACCTATCTCGACCTGTGCCTGCAAATGCAGGACCTGCCCCGGCACCTGGGCCAGCACTCGGGCGGCATGGTCATCTGCCAAGATTTGCTGGACCAGGTTGTTCCGCTCGAGCGCGCCTCCATGCCCGGCCGCACCGTCATCCAGTGGGACAAGGAAGACTGCTCCGACCTCGGCCTCGTCAAGGTGGATCTGCTGGGCCTGGGCATGATGGCCGTGATCGAGGACACTCTCGAGCTCGCGCGCTCGCACTACGGCCGCGAGCTGAGCCTCCATGGGCTGCCGCCGGACGACCCCGCGGTGTTTGATACCCTGTGCCGCGCGGATACCGTGGGCATGTTTCAGGTGGAAAGCCGCGCGCAGATGGCGAGCCTGCCGCGCAATATGCCGCGCCGCTTTTACGACATCGTGGTGCAGGTCGCGATCATTCGCCCAGGGCCGATCGTGGGCAAGATGATGCACCCCTATATGCGCCGGCGGCAGGGGCGCGAGCCGGTCACCTACCCGCACCCTTCGCTTGTCCCCGTTCTCAAGCGCACCCTTGGGGTGCCCCTGTTTCAGGAGCAGCTTCTGCGCATGGCCATGATCGCCGCCGATTTCACCGGCGAAGAAGCCGAAGAGCTGCGGCGGGCCGTCGGGATGCGGCGCTCGCGCGAGCGCATGGCGCAGCTCGTCGTGAAGCTGCGGGCCGGCATGGAGGCCAAGGGCCTCGACGCGCCCACGCAGGAGCACATCATCAATTCGGTTTCTTCTTTTGCGCTGTACGGCTTTCCCGAAAGCCACGCAGCGTCGTTCGCGCTTCTCGCCTATGCTTCGGCGTACTTCAAGGTGCACTATCTCCCCGCGTTTACCGCGGCGATGTTGAACAACCAGCCCATGGGGTTTTACATGCCCGCCGTGATCGTCAAGGACGCGCAGCGGCACGGGCTCCATGTGCTGCCGGTCTGCGTGCAGCGGTCGCGCTGGAAATGCACGCTTGAGCCGGAGCGCGCGGGCTACCGGCTGCGTATGGGCCTGATGTACGCAAAAGGGCTGCGCGCGGCCGCCGCGCACACGATAGTGGAGAACAGGGAAGCGCACGGCTTATTTACGAGCGTGGACGACCTGACGGCGCGGGTGGGCGCGGGCCTGCTGCGGGGCGAACTCCTGCAGCTGGCCCGCATCGGTGCGCTCAATGCGCTCGATGGGGTCGGCCATCGCCGCGACGCACTTTGGCAGGTGGAGCAAGCCGGCCGCCCCGCGGGGCCCCTGCTCGCGCGCGCCGGGGAAGCGGACGCCAAGCCCTCACCCCTGCGGCGGATGAGCACGGAAGAGCGCCTGGTCGCGGACTTCGGCGGCACGGGGCTGACCACCGGGCCGCACCCCATGCAATACCAGCGCGCGCGTTTGCGTGAAAACAGCATCCTGGCCGCCCGCGAACTCGCGCGCACCCCGGACGGCACCCATGTCCGCACCGCCGGCTGTGTAATTGCGCGCCAGCGCCCGGGCACCGCGAGCGGCTTTATCTTTCTTTCCCTGGAAGACGAAACCGGGATCAGCAACGTTGTCGTTCATCCGGAGCTGTATGAGCGCGAACGGCTGCTCGTCACCGGCGGCAAATTTCTTGAGGTGGAGGGCCGTTTGCAGAACGAGAACGGGGTAGTTCATGTGCGCGCCGAACGTATTGAGGCCCTCGCGGTCAGCCGGGCCCCCATGCGCTCGCACGACTTCCACTAAAAGCGGATCGGAAGCCGCTCAGTTATAGCGCCGCAGCACACCCAGCACCCGGCCCTGTACTTCGACCTGGCCGGCAGGGACAAAGATCGGCTCCATCTCAGTATTGGCCGGCTGCAAGCGGACCCTGTTGCCTTCCACGTAGAAGCGCTTGAGAGTTGTTTCCGCGCCGCGTACCAGCGCGACCACGATCTCGCCATCCCGCGCCGCGCGGGTCCGCTCTACCAGCACATAGTCGCCGTCGACAATATGCTCGTCGCGCATGGAGTCGCCGCGTACTTCCAGCGCGAAGACCTCCTTGTTCCCGACGATGTCCGAAATGGAAATGGTTTCGCTCGTTTGCACGGCCTCAACCGGCAGCCCCGCGACGATCCGCCCCATCAAGGGCAGCCGCTCGCGTTGGGGCGGAGCAGGCCGGTGCGCCCGCGGCAGCGGCAGCACGTCGATCGAGCGGCTCCGGTTGTGCCCGCGCTGCAGTGCTCCCTTGGTTTGCAGGTTTGTGATGTGCTTGTGCACGGTGGCCAGCGACTTGAGGTTGAGCCCGCGCGCAATCTCCTCGAAGGACGGGGAGTAGCCTTGCCGCTCCACAAACGAGCCGATGAAATCCAGAACCTCTTTTTGCCTTCGGGTCACAGCCATGATGGCTCGATTATAGCGAAGGAAAGGCGAATTGCAAGGCATGTCGCCTACGTATGTAACAAAGCTGTGCAAGGGCCAGTCAAGAACGCGCGTCAAGCTTTTCCTTAGCTGCCAAGGCAGCGCCGGTTTCAAAATGGGAATGGGTGCACAGCGCGGCCCCAGAAAGGGAGAGCCTTGCAATTGGCAAGCTGATTGGTGAGGGAAAAAGGGAAGGGGCGGTTAGGTTGGAGCTGCGGAGGTTGAGCAGATGCGCATTTTGATTGCGGAAGACAACGAAGCCTTGGGCCGGTTCCTGGCCAAGGGGCTGGGTGGAAATGGCTGCGAAGTCGAAGTCGCCGCGGACGGGGAACAAGCGCTTCGCTCATTTCTTGAGAATGAACCGGATCTGCTCATCCTCGACCTCGACCTGCCGGGACTTCCGGGGATGGAACTGCTCCGGGCAGCGCGGCGTGCCTCCTTGTTGTGTCCCGCGCTGGTGCTGAGCGGCAGCGCGGACGGGAGCGCTCGGACGGGATGCCTCGACGAAGGCGCGGACGATTACCTCGCCAAGCCTTTTTCGCTTACGGAGCTGCGCGCCCGCTGCGGCGCGCTTTTGCGGCGCCAACGCCTTTTCCACGCTTTGCTCCGCGAAGCCCGGTCTGCCGGTGAACGGGAAGGCAGCTCCGTGCTTCGGATGGGAGCTCTCGCGCTGGACCGGCTGCGCCGCGAAGTTGGGATCGAGGGTGTGCCTGTGCGCCTCACAAATACGGAGTATGCCCTTTTGGAACGGCTGCTGCTGGCTGGGGGCAACGCTGTGAGCCGGGCGGGGCTGCGCGAAGCGGTTTGGAGCGGCAAGCACACAGAGGCAAACGTGATTGATGTGCATGTGGGAGCCCTGCGACGGAAGCTGGGGCTGCGCGCGCCGGCAATCGAAACGGTGCGCGGCGCGGGGTTCCGGATCAATCCGGCAGGTCCTGCGGAGCCGCCGCCCGGAATGTGTACTGGCGCGATTGCCGGCACCGCCGTTTGTGCCTCCTTGTGATCTTTGACTGCTGAAACGGAGAGAGATGATGATTTCACCAATGCACGGAGCCCCGGAAACAGTCCAATCGCTGCCTCCCCTTCGCTCGCCGCGCCCTGTAAACGGGAGCCGGGCGGTTCTGGCGACAGCCGACGGGCCGCTCGGCAGCGCGCTGGCCGGCGAGCTGCGGGGTGCGCGCTGGACGGTCAGGGAAGCAAGGGGCGCAGCGGAAATGCTTGCCCTGCTGGAGATGGAAGTTCCTGCCGTTTGCTTTCTCGATTCTTGGCTGCCGGATCTGGACGCGCGTGAGTGTGTCGCGGAGATTGAGCAGCTGTACCCAGGCGTCGAGGTGTTGACTCTGGACGGAGCGGACCTGGGCGCGCGCCCGGGCAGAAATGCGCTGCGCACCGAGGCCCTCCATGCGCTCAGGCAGGCACAAGCGCGCTTGGACGCTCCCGCATGGCATGGAAGCATGACGGAAGGAGAAATTCTGCGCCGCCATGGAGCGGGTGCGCCGGCAGGGGCGCTTGTTTCCGGCGCGGCTGTTCGGCGTGCGGCCGTGGAAGCGCCCGCGGG
Source organism: Acidobacteriaceae bacterium (assembly GCA_965218545.1). Classification (GTDB taxonomy): domain Bacteria; phylum Acidobacteriota; class Terriglobia; order Terriglobales; family Acidobacteriaceae; genus EB88. The sequence goes on from CBDCLB010000006.1 coordinate 733,264, forward strand.
CGTTTCCGGGACCTTAGCCCCGGCCCTGCCCTCTTCCGCGCTTCCGGCCCCGCTTCCGGAGCTTGTCGGATCGGATCCGCGTCTTTTGGAAGTGAGCCGCCGCATCCGCCTGGTGGCACCGCGCCGAACCCCTGTGCTGATCCATGGGGCAACGGGCACGGGCAAGGAACTGGTAGCGCGGGCGCTGCACCGGCTTAGCGGCCGCGCCCCCGAACGGTTGATCGCAATCAACTGCGCAGCCATCCCGGAGGCCTTGGTGGAAGCCGAGCTGTTCGGGCATGCCAAGGGTGCATTTACGGGCGCTCAGCACACCCGGATCGGCAAAATCGAGGCGGCCGCCGGCGGGACGTTGTTCCTGGATGAGGTTGGGGAGCTGCCCCTCCCCGTGCAGGCGAAGCTGCTGCGGTTCCTTGAAAGCGGCACCATCCAGCGCGTGGGCGAAAACGACGAGATTGCGGTGGATGTACGGGTCGTGGCCGCGACCCACCGCAAGCTCGGCTCGATGGCGCGGGATGGAGCGTTCCGGCTGGACCTGCTCCACCGCTTGTCGGTGTTTCTCATTGAAACACCCGCGCTTGTGGGTCGAGCCGCGGATATCGATGCGCTTCTTGATCACACTTTGACGGCCCTGACCGAAGACGGCCGGAAAAAGCGCCTGAGCGGGGAAGCCCGCAGCAAGCTGCTTGGTCACAATTGGCCCGGAAATGTGCGCGAGCTCAAGCACACGCTCGAGCGCGCGTGGATTTTGGCGGGGGAAGATTCGATCATCGATGCCGCATGCGTCGACTTTGGAGAAAGCTTGTTCTGAACCGCCGCTATCCGTCGGCTCGCCGCGGACGGCCGGAGCGCGCGTGTTGCTTCCTGACGCAAAGTGCGCCCATGCTGCACACCCCTTTTCCGCAGGCAAGCGATTTCAGCTAGGGATTTAGCCGGAGCCCGCCTGCACTTTCACAATCCCATCCGGTTCGCTGTGCAAGATAGGCCTTTTCTACCCGGCCTTGACTTATCGCGCATCGCCAAAGCAGCTATCGTTCCTTGCTTACGGCGCGAACGTAAGCTGCCGATGGTCGCTTCCAAGCTCCTTCCAGCCAACGATAACTCTCCCTCCCCCGGGGCGGCTCTTTTGCAGGCCGGCCCGGACGCTCCCGGCGTCCATGCGCCGTCTGCCGCTGCGTCCCTTTTCGGTGCAGCACTTAGCGGGCGCGAATCATGAAGAAATGTTTATGAAGAATGCTTATAAGTAGCGTCCGGAACTGGGCCACTTAGTTGCACTTATCTCGTCGCGTAGGGCAGCGCAGTGCTGGGTAACATGCGCGGCCCGCGATTCCAGGGAAACAGGGAGCGGCGAAATGCAAGCAGCGACGCGTGGGGCGGGAGTTATGCCGGGCATGGTGCCCAATGTCATACCGGGTGGGGTTGGTCTGGGAAATCCGGGGCTGCCGGCGCTGCCGCGGGTGGCTCCGGCAGGGGAGCGGCGCGGGCTCGCTCCGTCGAGCGCAGGTCTAAGCGCGGCGCAGGAGCGGCTTGTGCTCGAGCATCTGCCGGTTGTGCGGCATGTGGCGCGGCAGGTGCATGAAAAGCTTCCGCAGCATATCGAGCTCGACGAGCTGATCGGGGCCGGGACCCTGGGCCTGGTGGATGCCGCGCGCAAGTACGACGAAAGCAAAAATGTGCAGTTCCGCTCGTATGCGCAGTTCCGAGTCCGGGGCGCGATCCTGGACAGCCTCAGATCGCTGGACTGGGGCCCGCGCGAGCTGCGCCGGAAAGGCCGCGCGATGGAAGAAGCCACGCGCGCGCTGCAAGCGCGGCTTGGGCGGCCGCCGCAGGACGCCGAGGTTGCGGCCGAGATGGGGATTGCTCTCCTGCAGCTTCAGCAGCTGGCCGGTGAAATCAAGGGGCTCGACATTGCGGCGCTCAATGCGGACCGAGGTGACGAGGGTGGCGAGGAGGAGCTCGCCTTTGTTCCGGCGAAGGAAAGTGAAAATCCTCTTTTTCAGTGTCTCGATAGGGAAGCACGCCGTCGTTTGATAGGCGCGATCGATGAGCTGGGAGAGCGGGAGCGCGCGGTGATGCGGCTGTACTACTTCGAGGAGATGACGATGCGCGAAATCGGTGGGGTGCTGGGCGTGGTCGAGTCGCGCGTGTCTCAGATCCACTCGCTCGCGCTTCGGCGCTTGCGCGGTCTGCTGGCGGACTTGCGTGGCGGCGCGCCTCGGCAGATGCGGCGGGCGAGTTAGAGCTTTTCTTACGGCAGCAAGCATGAAAACGGGCGAAGCCCCGAAGTACCGGCGGAAACGCTGGAAACGGCGGGGCGGGTGGCAGGACAGGCAAGCAGAGGGGGAGCCATGGGCGAGTGGGTGGAAGCGCAAAGTGCGCCGGAGTTGACGAAAAACGCCATTCTGAGCGTTGGGATCGGCAAAAGCAAGGGCGGGAGCGCCCCGCCTTGCGCCGTGCACGGATGTATAGAAAAAGGGCGCTACGGCCTGGCCGATGAGCGTGCTTGCAGCCGGGAGCACCTGGAGCTGCTCCTGCGGGCCGCTGTATTGCAGGAGCAAACGGAGGCTATGCGCGCCGCGCTGCGGGCCAAGCCTCGGGTTCTGATGGGGCGCATCCTCGTCGAACAGGGTGCCATTACGGAGGCGCAGCTCGAACAGGCGCTCGCATCCCAGCGCTCCACCGGCGCCGGCAAACTGGGCTCCTGGTTGAAGCAGCAGGTGGATCTGCCCGAGGCCGATTTCACGGCGGCACTCGCTATCCAGTGGCGCTGCCCGGTGTTTCGGCTGGGCAATTTCGCGCCGACGCGCATGGCTGCGTTTCTTCCCCGGCCTTTGATGGAAAAGGCCGATGCCGTGCCCCTGCGGCTGAGCGGCGATCCCCAGCGGCTTTCCTTGTGCTTTGAAGACCACATCGACTACGAGCTGTTAAGCGCGGCCGAGCGGATGCACGGGGTAGCGGTGGATAGCGGTTTGCTGACCGCGACAGACTTTTGGCAGGCGACCCGGGAACTCCTGGGCGTGCGCTTTCCCCGGGTCAGGAAGGTGGAAGCAAGCTCGCCGGATTGCATGGTGCACAGCATGAGCCGCTTGCTGGTGGAAGCCGAAGCGGTGGAGGCTCGCTTGGTCGCCGTGCGCGGCAGCTATTGGCTCCGGTTTTTTCCCCGCTCTGCTGCTTGGCCTTGCGACTTGATCTGCACGCCGCACGGCCCCACGCTCGATGGGGAGCGGGGCGGCGCGGCGGCCGGGGAGCTGACCGCAGCCATGCTCACACTTCTTTCGTGAGCGCGGGCAATGGTTTAAGCGCCCGGAGAACGGGCCCTTGGGGGCCGGACGCGGCGTCTCGGGGGATGCGCGTGAATGTAGGCGGAGCGTCCGGCCGCCAGCTCAAGCGATGCAGCCCCCGCTTGCGCACATTGCCGACCGCATCGGGCCGGAAGCACGCAAGGCACGTGCCCCCGTTCCGGCGCGTGCTCGGGTAAACGATGCCGAGCGAACCGGCTTCCAGCAGCTCTACCGCGAGCTGTTGTGAGTCAACATACGAGCGCGGATCGAGGCAGGCTTCCCGCCCCCCGGACTGCCACTCCCCGTCCGCGAGGGGCACTGGCCGGAGGTCGTGAAACTCGCCTGAAAACTCGGCGGAATAGTGGTCGTAATCCAGGTCTTCCTGCGCGAGCCAACCGATCTCGGTCAGCTGCACGGACCGGTGAAACAGCACTTCGGCCTTGGCGGTCGCAAGCTCAAAACCGGAGTACCAGGCACCCCGATACGGGGTGGAAAACCGCGCCCCAAGCGGATGGGGGTGGGCGAAGGCGGCGTTGATAATGCGCGCGTACGGGACGTCAAACACGAGCTCGCGCGCCGCGATGCCCAGCCGGCTGTTCGCCTCGGCCAGCAGTCTCTCATTGGTCGCATTGTCGAGCGCATAGATAAGTTGCAGATCCTCGTTGGAATCGGCGATACGGGTCAGCACTGAATCGGAATAGCGCGCCGGCAAAAGCCTTGCGGTCGTGAGCGCGTCGAGGTGGGTAAGGGGTGGCGTGTACCGGGAGGCAAGCACGGGCGGGAGCTCGGGGCCACGCTCGGCCCGCAGCTGCTCCGCTGCGGCCTGCAGTTTGGGGATGCGCCTTGGAACGGGCGCGCGCTGCCGTGGGGAGGAGCGCTTGCGCATAGGTGGGATTAGCCGCCGCGGCGGGCATCCAGGAGGCGGCGCACCGTGTCCATGGCCGGGGCACCGCCGCGCAGCATGTACGCAAGCGGGGTGCTGTTCTGAAAGACATCGTTGCTGTTTGGCAGCTGCACCCAGCGGTCCGCAAGCGCCTCGCTGAACAGAATATTCAGCGACTTGAAGATGCCGATGAGGTAGGAGATGCGCAGGAGCCGGTCTTGCTCGAGCTGCTTGGCCGCGCCGCTTTTCCAGCTGTAAAAGGTTCCGTTGGAAACGCCGCCAAGCAGCAGCCGGGCGTCCTCATCCCGGACCCGCCAGTGCCGCGCGATGTTAAAAAAGGCGCGCATGGCTGCGGGGGACAAGCGCTTGCGCTCGTCGGGATTGCCCAGATTGGGAAAAGCGGAAGGCGAGTACAGGCTGGACGGATAAACCGCCTGCCGGGAAGCTAAGGTGAACTTGGCCACGCGAGCGTATTCCTCATCGATCTTGCGGACGTTCTCGTGCCGCTCCAATTCTGGAGGGTACTGACTCCAGAATAAGCGCGCAACAGGAATGTGCGAGGACACCATTACCAGAGTGTACTCCCGGGATTACCGCGCTTGTCCCACATCGGTCCAGCAGCATCAGCGAAGCGCCTCGTGCGACTCCCGGCCCTTTGCTCGCGGTACAGACGGGCCGCACGCTCAAGGCGTGCGGCGTACAAATACAAGTGAACGATGCACACAAAGATCGGAAAGCGGGGAACATATGGCGGCAAACCCGGTTGTTGTGACGGGAGCTTCCACGGGAATCGGCTGGGGCATAGCAGGGGTGCTGGTCCGCCGGGGGTTCAAGGTCTTTGGAACCGTCCGCAAACAGGCCGACGCGGACCGCCTCGTGTCCGAGTTCGGGGATGCACTTACGCCGCTTCTGATGGATGTAACCGATCGTCAGGCCGTGGAACAGGCCGCCGGCCAAGTGCGTGCATGGCTTGGAGGGCGAACGCTTGCCGGACTTGTCAACAATGCGGGAATCGCTGTTGGCGGCCCGCTGCTGCACCTGTCGGAGGAAGCCTACCGCCGCCAGCTTGAAGTCAACCTCATCGCGCCGCTGATGGTCACGCAGGCCTTTGCCGGTTTGTTGGGTACGGATCGAGCGCGCGAGGGAAAACGGGGGCGCATCCTCAATATCAGTTCCGTCGGGGGCAAGATAGGTGCTCCCTTTCTCGGTGCCTACGCGGCTTCTAAGCACGGCTTGGAAGGCATGTCGGAGTCTCTCCGCCGTGAGCTTCTGCTTTTCGGCATCGACGTGATCGTGATAGGGCCGGGCTCGGTTGTCACTGCCATTTGGGACAAGGCGGAAGCAGAAGACCTCCAGCCGTATCGCGGCACCGCATACGCATCGAGCCTTGAGTCCTTTTCTAAGTACATTATCGCGGAAGGGCGCAAGGGTCTTGCGCCGGAGGCCGTGGGCGAGGTGGTGTACACCGCTCTCACCGCCCGCAAGCCCAAGGTTCGCTATGCTGTTGTCCAGCAAAAGTTTAAAAACTGGACGATGCCCATGCTCCTGCCGAAACGGCTGCTCGATCGGCTCATCGGGAAGCAGGCCGGCTTGCTTGCCTAGCAGGATTGAGTGCCGAGGCCGCACCTGAAAGGGACAGCGTATCGGCATCTTTTTAAAGCGCAGGGTTATTGCAGCACCCCGGCATTCGACAAGAAACCGTGTTCCAGGCGCTGATAGGAAGCAAGCCCATTCCTCGACGCCGCGAACAGCGCGTTTTCCGAGGCGGGCAACGATTTAGCCCGAAACCGCCCCTTACCCTTTGTAAACCCTGAGCGCTCTAGCTCCGGGCAAGATGCGAGGAGAACGAGATGAAGCATATTGGCAATGTAGCAGCGATTCTAGGTTTGTCTTTAGCTGTGGGTACCGGTGCCGCCATGGCACAGAATGGCACCAGCGGAGGCAACGCAAGTGGAAGCATGCCCGCAACCAGCAACTCCGGCAATGCCTCCATGCAGGACAAAAAGTTCTTGAAAGAAGCTACGCAGGGCAGCAACTTTGAGATTAAGGCAGCGCACTTGGCAATGGACAAGAGCAACAGTGAGGATGTGAAACAGTTTGCCCAGATGATGGTCGATGATCACACCAAACTGAACGAGCAGATGGCACCGGTGGCGCAGGAAGCCGGCGTAACCCCTCCCACCGGGATTTCGGCAAAAGATCAGGCTATCTATAACAAGCTGCAGCCGTTGAGTGGAAATGCTTTCGACCAGGCCTACATCAAAACAATGGTGAAGGATCACAAGACAGACCTAAAGGCGTTTAAGTACGAGGCTGCGGACGGCAGGCTGCAGGCTGAAAAGCAGGCCGCGAGTCAGGGTGTCAGCGTCATCAACATGCACCTTCAGCACGCCGATGACCTCGCAAAAGCGCACAACGTGAGCACAGGCGCTTCCACCACCGCCATGTAGTTCCATTTCGGTAACGCCGCGCAAAACGCCCGCTTGAACGCGGGCGTTTTCCTTTGCGCCTTCCGTACAATAAAGCCTGCATGCGATATTTCCGGCTTTTCTTCTTTGTGCTTTTGTTGTTGCCGGACGCATCCGTATTTGCGCAGGCGGTTAAGGACCTGCCCCGGCCTACCGATTACGTGAGTGACGACGCGCACGTATTGTCGGCTGAAACCACGCAGCACCTTGACCGGCTGTCTGCCGCGCTTGACCGGCAAGCGCACGCGCAAATGGCTGTAGTGACAGTGCACGACACGGCAGGCGAGCCGATCGCCGATTACGCCGTGCAGCTCGAAGACGCGTGGAAGGTCGGAGCCAAGGGAACCGATCGCGGCGTCATCCTGCTGGTGGCGACCGGCGACCGCAAATGGTTTATCTCGACCGGCTATGGACTGGAAGGCGTGATTACGGACGAGAAATCCGGGATCATCGGCCGTCGTATGGACCAGTACCTTCGCGTGAGCCAAAATGATGAAGGACTGACCGTCGGCGCGGAGGCAATCGCCGGATTGATCGCGCAGGATGCCGGGGTGCGGCTTCAGATCAAGCCTGCACAGCTTGCGCCGATCGACCGGCCGGCAACCCTCGGCCCCGGCCAGCTCGCGGTGCTTGCGGGCGTACTCATTTTGCTTTTTGTTCTGGCTGCCCGCACGGGCATGCTGCCGTTCCTGTTTGGAATGTTTCTGGGCGGCGGTTTCGGCGGCGGCAGAGGCGGCGGGGGAAACGACGACGATGGCGGAGACGGGTTTTCGGGCTTTGGCGGCGGCAGCACGGGCGGCGGCGGCGCGGGGGGCAGTTACTAGTGTTCAGAAAAGGTGCAAGGCATGAAGCGTAGTTCGATAATCGGATTGATTGTTGTTGCGGTCGTGGTACTCGGCTTTTTTAGCTACTTCGGCGCGAAAAATACCATGGTGGCCAAGCATAACGAGGTGCAAGCGCAGTTCGCACAGATCGACACGCAGCTGCAACGGCGGGCCGACCTGATCCCCAACCTGGTAAACACGGTCAAGGGCTATGCGAAGCACGAAGAAGCCGTATTCGACAACATCGCGAATGCGCGCGCGGGCTTGCTGAACGCGCGGGATCCACAGGCGAAGATCGCCGCAAACAATCAATTGGATGGGGCGATTGGACGGCTGCTGGCGATCAGCGAGAATTATCCGGACCTGAAAGCGAACCAGAACTTTCTCGCACTGCAGGACCAGCTGGAAGGGACGGAAAACCGCATCTCTGTCGAGCGCCGCCGTTACAACCTGGCTGTGCGCGACTACAACACCTACATTCAGCAGTTCCCCGCAAGCCTGTGGGCGGGTATCGCCGGGTTCCACACGGACAATGCGTATTTCCAGGCAAACGAGGGCTCGCGCAACGCGCCAAGCGTGAACTTCTAGCTCGCGGCGGCCATCGCGACCCGCTCGGCCAGCACGAGATCCTGCTTGATGAACTCGTACAGCACACGCTTGTTGTCCCCCTCGGCACGCAACACCGCTGAGGGATGAATGGTAGCAACCACCTGCTTCGCATACGGCGACTCGACAACTTTACCGCGGTCTTTCATCAGCGCGAACTTGGCACCCAGCAGCGACTTAGCTGCGGATGCGCCCAGGCACACGACGACCTTGGGCTGCACCGCGTCGAGCTCGGCCAGCAGCCAAGGGCGGCAGGCCGCGATTTCGCGCAGGTTGGGCGACTCGTGAATGCGACGCTTGCCGCGTTCGACAAACTTGAAATGCTTTACCGCGTTGGTGACGTAGAACTCCGCGCGGTTGAAGCCGAGCTCCTCGATCGCCTGGTCGAGCACACGCCCGGCGGGGCCCACAAACGGCTTGCCGGCGAGGTCCTCATCGTTGCCGGGCTGCTCGCCGACCAGCATGAGCGGGGCGTGCGCGAGCCCCACGCCGAAGACGGCTTGCGTCGCGGGCTTGTATAGCTCGCAGCCTTCGCAGCGGGGCAGGGCATCGCGCAGCACGGGCAGGGTGTGTTCGGAGGGGACAAAGGTGCTGCTTTGGAGAAGGCTTTGCTGTTCCATCATGGTTCCCACACGGCGGTCCGCGTCGTTGAGCAGCTGGGGGAGGATGTTGAGCTCGGGGAGTTCGGCCCAGTAACGCACGGGCATCTCCGAGCGCATTGCGCGGGTGTTCAGCCGCGCCGGGTTGAAGATTGACCCGTAGTAAGCGCGCCACATCCCTTCAAGCTCGTCTGCTTCCGGGGCCTGCGAGCGCGGCACGCCCGGGCCCCAGGCGACGCGCTTTGTTTCCGGATCCCAGCCGGCCGAAGCATAGCCGGTGAGAATGGTCCAGCGCATCATCGCGAAGCGCTCGACGAAAAAGGGAACGGCAAGCGCGAGAATGCGGTGGTCGGGCCGGTACCAGGCGAGGTAGTGCTCACGGCCTTCATCCGTGACCATACGGAAGCGCAGGAACGCGTGCATTTTGTGGAGGTCACGGCGCACTTGCCGGTCCATTTGGCGCATACGTGCGATGTCCGGGTCGAGCTCATGCTTCATCAGCGAGCGGTCACCCTGGAGCCGCCACAGGACGCGGTAGAGAAGCTGCCAGCGCTCGGGGTCCGCGTGGCAGGCTGCGATCTCGGCCAGGTCGAAAAAGGCTTTCGGTACGGCCGGCTGCGGTACGGCAAGGCGTGGGTTCGGCTCGGGTGCGGGCACGAAGTCGAAGGCGAAAGCCGCATCGGTTTCCTCATCGACAAGCTCGACCTGCTCGGGTGCGATACCGTCGCGAAGCAGCGCACGGGCCTGTTCGCGCCACGCCGAAAACTCAGGCGCGATGCGGATGCGATATGCGGTGAGCGCGCTCACAGCTGGCCCGTACTCGCGCCCACGCCCGCGTCGAACAGCTGCATTTGCGCGGGGACGAGGACTTGCTCCGGCAAGGTGATTGTGTCGGGCTCGGCGGCGAGATGGTCAACAGCGGTGATAAAGGAGGCAACAGTTTTCACGCGCACATGGAGCTTACGCAGGTCGTCAAGCGAGAGCGGGTGGTAGCGGCGGATGCGCAGGATGCGATCGACGTTTTTGTAGCCGATGCCCGGCACGCGCAGCAGCGCTTCGCGGGTGGCGCGGTTTACATCCACGGGAAAGAATGCGCGGTGCGCGAGCGCCCAGGTGAGCTTGGGGTCACGGGTCAGGTCGAGGTTGGGCTGCTCGGGCGTGGTCAGCTCGTCGCCCCGGAACCCGTAATAGCGCATGAGCCAGTCGGCCTGGTAGAGGCGGTGCTCGCGGACCAGTGGCGCCGGTTTGAGCGGCAGGCGCGCATCGCCCTGCGGGAAAGGCGAAAAGCCGGAATAGTAGATGCGGCGCAGGTCGTACCGCTTGTACAGGTGCGAGGCGGTTGCGATGATTTCCTGGTCGGTCGAGGGCGTCGCGCCGACTACAAGCTGTGTGCTTTGGCCCGCGGGCGCGAACTTCGGCGCTTTGTGCGTCCGCTTGCGGTCCTCCTCGGCCTCGGTTTTTCGCTCCGCGATGTGGCCCATGGTGCCCTCGATGACATCGACCTTTTTGTCGGGGGCAAGCTGGACTAAGTCTTTTTGCGTGGGCAGCTCCATGTTGGCGCTCAGGCGGTCGGCATACAATCCCGCAAGCTCGATCAGCGCCTCGCTCGCACCGGGGATCGCCTTCAGGTGGATGTAGCCGCCGAAGCCGTGGACTTCACGCAAGGTCCGGGCCACCTCGATCAGCTGCTCCATCGTGTAGTCGGGCGACTGGATGATGCCGGAGCTTAAGAACAGGCCTTCGATGTAGTTGCGCTTGTAGAAACTGAGCGTGAGGTCCACGACCTCCTGCGGGGTAAAGCGCGCGCGGCGGATATCGGAGGAGACACGGTTGACGCAGAAGACGCAATCGTACGTGCAGTAGTTTGTCAGCAGGATCTTGAGCAGGGAAACGCAGCGGCCGTCAGGAGTGTAGCTGTGGCAGATGCCCGTGCCGTCGGACGAGCCCACGCCCTTGCCCGTGCCCGCGCGCTTGGAGCCGGAGCTTGCGCAGGAGGCATCGTATTTGGCCGCGTCGGCCAGGATCTCGAGCTTTTGCTGGACCTGCATCATGCGTCTTCGATGCGCCGCCCCGCCCGTGTGGAGAACCCGGCATTTGGGGACGCGAAAAGGTTTTCCTTACCCCTCATTATAAGCGAAGGAAAGGAGAAGCCGGTCAATCCAGATTGGTGCCCAGCTGCGCTTGCAGCTGCTCGAGCGAAACGCCTTTCGTCTCCGGATAAAGAAATAGTACGGTGAAAAACTGCACCACCATCATTGCCGCGAAAAACACAAACGGCGCGCCGGAAGAATGCTTCGCGACGATCGGGAATGCAAACGAGATGACCGCGTTCGCGATCCAGTGTGAGCCCGAGCCGAGGCTTTGGCCCTTGGAGCGCACGCGCGTGGGGAAAACCTCGCTGATGTAGACCCAGATCACCGCGCCTTGGCTGACGGCAAAGAAGAAAATATAGCCGACCAGCAGCCATAGGAGCGCCCCCCGGTGCTGCCCCGTGTAGAAAACCCAGGCCACGCCCGCGAGCGCGACCGCGGTGCCGACCGAGCCAATCAGCAGAAGGGTCTTGCGGCCGATGCGGTCGATGAGGCTCATGCCGAGCAGGGTCGCGAGGAGGTTCATAGCGCCGATGATGACGGCCTGCTCGTTTGAGGAGATAGACGAGAAACCGCCGGCGCGGAAGATGTCGTTCAGGTAGTAGAGAATCGCGTTGATGCCCGCGAGCTGATTAAACAGCCCGATCGTCATCGCGAGAAAGATGGGCAGCCGCAGCTTGCGGGTGAACAAGGGCGCGTCCGGGTGCGCGGCATCGGCACGAATGGCGCGGCGCAGCTCGTCGACCTCGCCCTGCGGGTCGGTTGAGCCGAGCAGGCCCAGCGCGACCCGGGCATCGTCCACGCGGCCGCGCGTGAGCAGCCATCGGGCGGAGCGGGGGACGCCAAAAAGCAGCAGAAGAAACAGAAGCGCTGGGGCGGCGGCGATGCCCAGCTCCCATCGCCACAGGTTCGCGCCCAGGTGGGCGCTGGCGAAACCGTAGTTCGAGGCATAGGCAAGCAGGATGCCGATCACGATGTTGATCTGGAACAGCCCTACCAGGCGGCCCCGGATGCGCGCAGGGGCCATCTCCGCGATATAGACGGGGCCGAGCACAGAGGAGCCGCCGATGCCCAGGCCGCCGATGAACCGGAAAACGAGGAGGGAAGGCCAGTTCCACGCCAGCGCCGCGCCCAGTGAGGAGAGAAGATACAGGACGGCCATGATGCGCAGCGCTTCACGCGAGCCGATGCGCTGGCCCAGCGCGCCGGAGAAAAGCGCGCCGACCACCGTGCCCCAGAGCGCGATGGAAACGGTGAGCCCGAGTTCCGTAGCGGAAAGCGCGAACACCTGCGTGAGCTGGTGGGTGGTGCCGGAGATCACGGCGGTGTCGAAACCGAAAAGAAGGCCGCCGAGCGCGCCGACCAGGGCGCTCCGCAGCAAAAGGGAGTTCAAACGCATGGGTGTGATTCCGCTCCTTCGCCGCGCTTGGGCTGGGGGGAAGCATACAGGAGCGGGCGTTGCTTGCGCTTGTCTTTTCTTAGCCGGGGAACTGGTGCGTACGGCCTTCCTTGAGGATCAGCATGCGATCGGCGACGCCGGCCTCTTTTGCCGCGGTCATCAGGCGCATGGGCGGCTCCGCCATAGGCTCCTGCGACAAGCGGAACGAGCCGTAGTGCATGGGAATCAGCACGCGGCTGCCAAGGTCAAAAAAGGCCCGGAGCGCGTCTTCGGGGCTGGTGTGTACGGTGCGGAAGTTGTCGGGCGCGTATGCACCGATAGGCAGCAGCGCAATCTCCGGGTGCAGCCGCTCCCCAATCTCCTTGAAGCCGGGGAAGTAGGCGGTATCGCCGCTGTGATACACGGACTGGCCGTCTGCTGTGAGCACGTAGCCGCCGTAGCCCCGATGCACGTCGTTGTAGATGCGCGCGCCCCAGTGGCGGGCGGGGGTCATGGTGACGGTCAACTGCTCGAACTGGAACTGCTGCCAGGTTTCAAGCGAGTGGACAGCCGCGAAGCCGAGCCGCTCGACGATGTCGGCGACGCCCTGGGGAACGACGATCGCGGGCGCCGGCCGGCCATGGCGGCGGTTCGCACGGAGAACGCCGCGCAGTGAAGGGAGATTGAGGTGATCCATGTGCGCGTGCGTGATGAGCACAAGATCGACCGGCGGAAGATCCAACAGCCGCAGCCCAGGCATGCGGCGGCGCTTGAGGAGGATGAGGTACTTCGCAAAAACCGGGTCGATGAGAACGCGCTTGCCGCCGATCTCGATCAAAAACGACGAGTGGCCGATCCAGGTCACCGCCAGTGCACCTGGCTGGGCGGCAAGGAGTTTCCCGTGCTGCTTCGCGGTGGGGATCAGGAGCGATTCGCGGACCAGGTGGGAGATGAAGCGAAGCTTGCGGGTTTTAATCTTGCGATGCGGAGCGGTATGCATGCCTACCTATATGGACGCCACCGCGCCGGAATCGCTTCAAGTTAGATTTTGGGCGCGTTGTCGCCCTTGACTGCCTGCGCCGCCGCCGGATCCTGCGCGGCAACCGCAGCCTCGGCAGCCTGGAAGCCGATTTTGGTGTGGGTGCCATCACAAAACGGCTTGCGCGTGGACGCGCCGCACCGGCACAGCGAAACAGCCGGCTTACCCGTCAGATCCCATTCGCCGCCGTTGCCGTCGACAAGCCGGATGGGGCCTTCCACGCGAAAGGGTCCGTTCGGCTTCACTGTGATCGTTACCTCTGCCATGCGCGCACACTCCTGTTGCTGATTTCCCTAAGTTTAGCAGCGAGGAGAGCGCATACTAAGGATTTCCTGCGCGCGGGGAAAGGAGCACGGAGTGAGCAACCGGGTGAGTGCCATGCGAGCGGGCCTGTTCTGCGCTTTGTTGCTGGGCGCGGTGCAGGGCCGGGCGCAGGAGCCCACGCCGACGCTGTCGCCTTCAGAAGCGTTCGCGTCCGCGATGGCCCCGTTCAACGCGGCGCGGGCGCAGGCAGACGATCTGACCTCGGCGGATACAGTGGCCCTGAGTGTTGGGATGGTGCACGCCGGGCGCGATTGCAGCGCTCTGCTGCCGCGGACCGAAGCGTTCGCAAGCGACGCCGCGCAGCTGCTGGCGTTGAGCCGGCTCTGCATTTTTGGGCAGCAGTATGAGGCGGCGCGCGGCGTGCTGGTGCGGTACCTGGCGCTGCCGAGGCCGCCCGAGCGCGAGCCGGCGCTGCTTTTGCTGGTGCGCGCCCTTTTGGGCTTGAAAGCGCCCGGCTCCGCGCAGCCGCAGGTGCTGTCGCTCTTGCGGGACTACCCCTATGACGTGGATATCCACCTTGCCGCCGATGGCGTCATTGATGCAACCGAAGGCGTGAGCGAGCACTTCAACCAGCTTGCGTTGGAACTATGCGCGAAGCAAAACGCGGCGACACTGCCGCTGCTTGCGAGCGGAAGGGCGCTCCCCGGCAAGGGCAGCGATGCGAGCCTTTCCGGAAGCGTGCTTTTTGCCGACGCGCTTCGCTGCGCGACTCTGGAGAAGAGAACGGGCGATATATCTGCGACGGACACCATGCGGCAGCTGGGGGTGATCGCACACGGAAGCGCCTGGCGGGGAAGCGCGGAGTTGGCGCCGATCGAGGAGGCGCTTGCGCGGGCGGAGATGGTGGGGCATTCCTCGCCGGTGACCGAAGTGCATGGGCACGCTTTGAGCGCGAACGGCGCGCTGCTCCCGCGAACGGTGCCGCTCGGGCACGGCACGGTTGTGCTTGTGCCGTTTACGCTGTGGTCGCCCAGCGCCGCTTCCGTGCTGCGCGACCTCGCGGCTTCCTTGCCGAAGCAGACCGTGTATGCCGTCACAAGCTGGGCGGCGAATACGGGAGGGAACGATAAGGCCTCTGCGGAACTGCTGGCCGGTTTGCGCGCGTGGCGGCAGAGTGTGCCGCCGCAAGTGCCGGTCCTCATTGTGCCGGATGCGGTTTTGAGCGCGTTCCATGCGGACGCTTTTCCAGCGACTGTGGCTTTGCACGGCGGCGCTGTTGTGGCGAATGGGCCTATAGCAAGCGCGGGTGCCATCCGTTTGTTGTTGCTTGCGTTGCAAGCGAAGACGGGAGGCAGCAGTCCGGCGAACTAACCTTACTGTTTGCGGCTATCGGGCTGGGCGGGGAAGAATTCAGCCGTTGCCAAGATGTTCGCGCAAGCCGTGCCTTCCGGTTGTGGTGCAGCTGTCGAATATCGAGAGCGCGGCTTTTCGCAACGGAAAAGCCGCCCTCATGCGCTCCCTGGGGTCGGACGCGAAGGAAACCTGCTTCTAACGGCGGCTGCTCTTTTTTGCAGCGGCTGATTTTTTCCTTGCCGCGGCAGTGCTCTTTTTAGCCGCCGTCTTTTTCACCGGAGCAGCTTTACGCGCCGCCGTTTTCCTGGTGGCCGCAGCCTTCATGGTCGCTCCTTTTTTCGCGGGTGCTTTCTTTGCCGCCGTCTTTTTCGTAGCGGCGGTTTTCTTCGCTGTAGCGGTTTTCTTCGTCGTGGCGGTTTTCTTCGTCGTGGCGGTTTTCTTGGCTGTAGCGGTTTTCTTTGCCGGAACCGACTTCTTCGCCGCCGTTTTCTTCGCAGGCACCTTTGCCGCTTTTTTTGCAGTGCCTCGGCCGGGGGCTGCCTTCTTCGCAGTTGCCTTCTTCGCCGTGGCGGTTTTCTTCGCAGCTGTCTTGCGGCCGCTCTTTTTCGCGCTCGCGCTTACGTTTTCCGGGTGCACCAGCCTGTTGAAGTTGCTTTGCGCGCCTTCCGCCGTCATGTCCTGATATACGAGCTCCAAATTGCTCGCGTCGAACTTCTCAAAGAACTCGTCCCAGGAGATTTCGTTGAGGTTGGAGTCGTTCGCGTTGGTGGCGTCGGGGAACTCAATGCGGAGAATGCCGGTTCCGCTTTCACTGGTGCTGGTTACCTCAGCGGGCTTGCCCCCGCGTGCTTCGGCCCACTGGCGAATCTCATCGTGGTCCCGCGTTGTTTTTGAAAGAGCCATCGCGTCTGTTCCTCCCCTATCCTTCATGTGCGCTGCGTGCGTTGCCGTTGCCTGCGAGCAGCGTGTGTGTATCACAGCATGGGATGACCTTGCGCGAATAGGTGTTTTCGACGCTGCCCAATAAATTGTGCATAAGAAGGAAACATCTATGGCGCAATTTGTTTGTCGAGCAGCCGCAGTGCTTCGCGAAAGCCGTGCGGTGTTCCTGTGTCCACGTAGTGCGTGCCGCCTGCGACGCCAACCGCGCGCCCGCCCGCCGCAAGCCACGCGTTGACGAGTGTTCCAAGGTACTCGTCCCTTCGTTCGGGCATTTGCCAAAGCGCGTGCAATGCATGGAATGCGCTGCCCGGCATGCGCACCGCGCCCCATACCAGCGACGACTCCGGGTTTTGTTGCTTCACCTCGATACGCTTGACCGCGCTCTCCGGGTCGCAGACCACCGCGTCAAAAAACTCCGGATGCTCCACGGGGAAGAGCAAAAACGCGAGCGAGCCCGCGGGCAGCAGCGCGAACCCGTCTTCCGGCAGCCACACCGTATCGGGCAGGCCAAGCAGAACCTCTTCGTCTTCGCCCACAAGCGGCGCGGCGCGAAAGACCGCGTCGCACAAACCTGCAGGCGCGGGCTGCACCACGTACACGATCGGAACACCGCCAAAGCTCGCGCCGTAGTACTCAAGAATGTCCGATTTGCCCGGCGAGATAACAAAGCACAAACGCGTCGCGCCGGCGCGCAGCATACGTTCCAGCAGATACTCGCTTACCGCGCGTGGCCGCTCCACTGTACCCTCGGTGTGCACCTCCGTGCGTGTGCCCACGGGTAGCAATTCTTTTGAAAATGCGAGCGGCTGCATGCGGCTGCCGCGCCCCGCGGCGGGAATGACGCCCCACACGGCGCTTCCTCAGCTTCCCGCGGCGAGCGGCGCCGCTGCGTGATTCATCAACGCTTCCAGCTCGCGCGCGCGGTGCGCTGCCGTGTGTGCCGCGAGCACCCGCTCACGGGCGCGCCCAGCCATACGTCGCAACTCTTCAGGCGAGCGGTCGAGCGCCCTGAGCACGTCGTCGCTCGTGTGCGCGAGAAGAATCTCATCGCCCGGCACGAAGAAAGTCTCCATGCCTTCCCACGCGTCGCTCACAAGCGGCGCGCCGCACGCGGCGGCCTCAAACAAGCGACCGGACGGGCACCAGCCGTAGGCGGCCATCGCGGCCCGCGTGATGTTAAGCGTGAGCCGCGATGAGGAGAAGAATGCCGGGTGCTGCTCCGGCGGCACATGGCGGACGAAGTAGATGTTTGAGCCCCAGGGGAACGTTTCGGGATACATGGCCCCGCCAATCAGGAAGCGCTGCAGGGGGCGAAGCTGCGCCGGATGAAGGAGCAGCTCGGCTAACCGGGGCTGGCGATCGGCGGCATAGGTGCCCAGGTACGAGAGATCGGCTTCGAATGCCGCTTGCGACGCGGCGGGCCGATGCGCTTCCGGGTCGACAAAGCCGTATAGCGGCGCGACCGAGCGCGCGCCAAGCCGGGAGCGCAGCGCATCGAGAGCGCGGCCGCCCGTATAGCTGAGCACCAGGTCGAAGCCGCCCAAACCTTGCCCGGGCAGGTATTCAACGGGCGCGCCCGCGTCGAGCGCGTCGAGGGTCACGGGGGTATCGAGGTCGTAAAAGCAGGTGAAGGGAACGCCTGAATCGAGCACCCGCGCGCACACCTCGGCCCCTTGCGGGCAGTAGCTGGTCACGATCGCGGCGTCGGCCTCGCGCAGTGCGCGGTCCATGCGCGGGCGTGCACTTTCAAGATCCGCGTACAGGACGAGCTCGACACGCGCGGGTTGGGGCCATGGGTCGCGGTGCCCGGCATAGTAGGGGACGTCCTTCTCGAAAAATACGATGTGGTGGTCGGCAGCGGCGAGCGCGCGCACGAGGCCCCGCCACAAGGTCGCATGCCCGTTGCCCCAGGAAGAAGACAGCGCCAGTCCAAAGATTGCGAGCTTCATGTGCGGGGTACGATGTACTCCCGCTGCGGCGTGTTTTCTGCTTTGTACGTTTCCGTTCCGCTTTCCCGCTTGCGCCGCGCTGGTTTGCTCCGGGCCCGTTCTGCTATAGTTCACACAGGTTGGGGGACGTAGCTCAGTTGGTTAGAGCGCTGCCCTGTCACGGCAGAGGTCGCGGGTTCGAGCCCCGTCGTCCCCGCCACATCCGCCCGGGTGTGGCAGTCAAGCAAAAGCCGGGAAGGCGTCGGCTTTTCTCCCTCCATATCCCCACAATTCTCCAAGTGCGATGACCAACAAGGGGGCATGTCGCCCACGCGGGGTGTGTTACCCTCCATGCGAGCTTTCCGCGTCTGTTTGAGGACCCGCATGGAAACTGAGCTCCGCCCGCTCTCGCTGGGAGAAATCCTGGACCGGACCTTTCAGCTGTACCGCTCCCACTTCCTCCTATTTACGGGCATCGCGACCTTGGCCGCGGCTGTGCGCCTGCTTTGGGGTGTGGTGATCGTGCTCGGAACCCGCTGGCTTGCCGCGGGCCACCACATACTTGCCCTGCGGCTGCTTGCGGCGGCCGCGGGCATGCTTTCGCTCGTGGTCGCCTTGCTTGCCGCGGGGCTCGCGCTCGCAGCGGTCACGCGGGCAGTTTCACAGCTTTATCTCGGCCTGCCCACAGGCGTGGGCGAAGCGTACCGCGATGTGCGGGCGCGGTGGCTGCGCTTTGCGGGGCTCAACCTCCTGGCCGTGTTCCTGGCTTGGTGGCCCATGCTGCTCTTGTTTGTACTGCTGGGCGTAGAGATCGGCCTCCCCGGCCGGGGCGGTGCTACGCGAATCCTGCAGTTCATTCCGGCGCTGATAGGCTTCGGTTTTCTGCTTCTTGTCCCGGTATGCGTCTGGCTCACCAGTCGCTACGCGCTCGCGAATGCCGCTGCCGTGTCAGAGGATTTGGGCGTCCGCGCGGCGCTCCGGCGCAGCGTGCGGCTTTCGGAGGGGATGCGCGGGCGCATGGTGCTGGGCGCGGGCTGCATCCTCGTGCTCGAGACGATTTTTAGCTTTGTGATGATGCTCCCCATCCTGCCCGCGCTTGCGCACAGCCGGGGCAACGTGGTGGTATGGGCGACGGTCTACCAGCTCGGCTTGGGGTTTGCGGTCAACACCTTATTTGTGCCCTTGTATGGGATCGTCCTGACGCTTTTCTACTACGACGGGCGCATCCGCAAGGAGGGCTTCGATGTGGAGTGGCAGTTGGAGCGCTCGCAGGCGGTGTCCCCGCCGGCAGCGCCCACGGAAGGGAGCGCGCTACCCGGATGATGGGAAAACTGTCCTGGGTGGCGGTGCTGTCGCTCGCGCCGCGCGCCGCCTTTACGCAGCCGGATGCGAAGTTCGCGCACGCGCGGCTTGCGGCCATCCTCGCGCGGGGTGAGTTCGTCCACGTTCACGATCCGAGCCTGTGGTCGCTCTTTTGGAATGCAGTGCTCGGATGGCTTTGGCGCTCGTTCGGCAGGGTCGCCGGGCTGAGCGGGCGGTCGGAGTGGGTAGGGCGCGTGTTCTGGGGTACGGTGGTCGCGGCGGGCGTGGCTGCACTGCTGTGGTGGCTTCAACGGCAGTGGCGACGGGGAGAAATAGCCGCGCGGGAGCCCGCGCCGGCCGCCGAAAGAACCGCCCGCGTGTGGGAGGGAGGAGCCGTCCAAGCGTCTGCGCTCGCGGAACAAGGGGACTGGCGCGGCGCTATCCATGCGCTGTACTGGGCCGCCGTGGCGCGGTTTGAAGCGCAAGGGCGCTGGCGCGGGGATCGCGCCCGCACGCCGCGCGAGTACCTCCGCTTGCTGCCCGCGGACAACGCCGCCGCGCGGGAGTTCGCGCTGCTGACAGGGAGCCTGGAGCGGTTCTGGTACGGGCATCGCCCGGCGCGGGAGGCCGACTTCCAAGCAGCGCGCACGTGGTTCGCAAAGGTGGACGGCCGGTGATCGCGCGGCGCGACAAACTCCTGCTCGCGGGCGTCCTGCTGCTGGTGCTCTGCCTCATCGCCGTGCTTGCCAAATGGTCTCCGGGCGGGGAGGACGACGCGGTTTCCAGTTACGGAACCAACACGCACGGGGCAAAAGCGGCGTACCTGCTTCTAGGGGAAAGCGGGTACACAGTGGGACGCTGGACTCGGCCCATCGGCGCTATGGAAGGCGGGCGCATGACGCTGATCATGCTGGAGCCGGAAGACACCGGCGCGAACCGGCGCGCCGTACGGGCCGTGCTCGCGGGCGGAGGCCGGGTGCTGGCGACCGGGCTGGGCGGGGCGGCGGTGCTGCCCGGCGGGAGCGCGGCGGTGGGCAATCATGGCCCGGAACATCTCTGCCGGGCAACGGCTACCGGCGCGGGCCCCCTTTCCGGGGCGCGCGTGGTGGAGATGACGACCGCGGCCACGTGGACGGGCTCGCAAGCGGGTGTTTCCCACCGGTGCGAAGGGTTGGCCTCCGTGGTGCGCTATGCCGTGGGTGCGGGACAAGTGGTTTGGTGGGCGTCGCCACTGCCGCTCGAGAACGGCGCGCTCGCGCGGGAAGACGATTTGGAGCTGCTGCTCGCGAGTGTTGGCCCGTTTCCGGCACGAGTGGTGTGGGACGAAGCTCCGGCAGCGGTGGAGGCCGCCCCCTCGCTGTAGCGGTACGCGGAGGGTACGCCCCTGCACCTGGTCTGGTGGCAGCTGGCGCTGGTTGCGCTGCTGGCGCTCGGGAGCTTTGCGCGGCGCAGCGGCCCCTTGCGGCCCGATCCCATAGAAAACCGCGCGGCACCGGTCGAGTTCGTTGCCGCCATGGGCGCGCTGTACGCGAAAGCGCACGCAACCAATGCGGCGGTCGCGCTCGCGTACCGGGGCTTTTTGGAGCGCATGGACCGGTACCTGCCCGTGCGGGGGGCTGGGGAGCCGCACGCCATTGCAACACTCCTGGCAAGCCGGTTTCCGGCAGCCGCGAGGGAGCCCGGCGCGCTCGCGGGGGAACTCGCGGCCTGCGAAGCCGCGCGCTGGGCGGCACCGATGCCCGCCGGGCGCGCGCTTACGCTGGTGCGCGTGCTCCATGACGTGGAAAGAACGGTGTACGACGGGCTCAAGCCCGCGCAACCGAACACGGAGGCCAATGCAAGAACACGCGGTTGAAACAGATGCGCAGCCCGCCCTGAAAGCAGCTGCCGAGCTCCTAGCGCATGGACGGCGCGAGCTGGGCAAGGTGATTGCAGGGCAGGCGGAGCTGATTGACCAGGCCCTGATCGCGGTGCTGGCGCGAGGGCACGCGCTGGTGGAGGGCGTTCCAGGCATCGCAAAAACCTTCACGGTCAAGCTGCTCGGCGAGGTCCTCGGGCTGCCGTTTCACCGGGTCCAGTCCACGCCCGACCTCATGCCCGCCGACATCCTGGGAACCAACATCTTCCGTCCGGCCACGGGGGAGTTCTCGCTTCACAAGGGGCCGGTGTTCACGAGCTTTCTGCTGGTGGACGAGGTCAACCGCATGCCCCCGCGCACCCAGGCCGCGCTGTTGGAGTGCATGGAGGAGCGGCAGGTGACGCTCGACGGTACGCGCTACAAGCTGCCGGCGAACTTCACCGTGTTTGCAACCGAAAACCCCATCGACTTCGAAGGCACCTACCCGCTGCCGGAAGCGCAGCTGGACCGGTTCTTGTTGAAAATCCGGGTGGGCTATCCGGGGCTCGAAGACGAGCGGATGATCCTGGAGCGGCACCACGTTTCCGCCGGGCGCGGGTTGGAGGGCGATGCGCTTGCACCGGTGCGTCCGGGTCTGCTCGAAGCCGCGCAGGCCGAGGTGCGCGCGATCGCGATCGAAAAGGCGCTGTTTGCTTATCTGGTGGAGGTGGTCCGCCGCACCCGCGAGTGGCCGCTGCTGCGCATGGGCGCAAGCCCCCGGGCGGCTATCGCGTTGATGCTGGTGAGCCAGGCCTATGCCGCTTTGGACGGGCGCGACTACCTGCTGCCCGACGACGTGAAACAAGCGGCGCTGCCGGTTCTGCGCCACCGGGTGCTGTTGAAGCCCGAAGCGGAGCTGGAAGGCTACGATGCGGACCGGATTGTCGCGGAGGTGCTCGCGGC
The DNA here is from genome assembly GCA_965218545.1 of Acidobacteriaceae bacterium. Taxonomy (GTDB): domain Bacteria; phylum Acidobacteriota; class Terriglobia; order Terriglobales; family Acidobacteriaceae; genus EB88. The sequence continues at coordinate 755,018 of CBDCLB010000006.1, forward strand.
TGTGCCGGTGCCGCGCCTGTGACGCTCGCGCCGGTGCCGGTGGCAGCGTTCGCCGTGGGAAAAGGCCGGTTCGGGTATGGGCTTACGCGGCGGGCGCTCCTCCTGCTACTCGGGGGTTTGCTGTGGCTCCTGCCCGCATTTCTTATCCACGGCCTCCTGTGGGTCACCTTGGGCTGGGATTTGCTGGTGCTCGCGCTGGCGGTTTTGGATGGGGCGCGGCTGCCGGCGCCGGGGCAGATTGAAGCGGAGCGCGTTTGGCAGGGCACGGCGATGCTGGGCGCGTGGACCGAAGTGGAGCTGCGGGTGCGGCAGGCCGGCCGCGCCCCCATTAGCTGCGAGTTGGTGGACGATCTCCCGCCCGCGCTCCTGGAAGAGCCGGAAACACTCCGTGTCGCGGTTTTTCCCGGAGACTGGGCGGCCGCGCGGTATCGCTTCTCCGCCCGGGAGCGGGGCGACCATCGCGCTGGAAAGCTGTTCCTCCGCTACCGCAGCGGGGCCGGGCTCGCCGAGCGGTGGGCCGTAGCGGACCTCCCGCAGCCCGTGCGGGTGTACCCCGCGGCCGCGCCGGGCGAGGAGCAAACGCTATTTCTCGCGCGCAGCCGGCAGGTGGAGCTCCAGCTGCGGAAGCACAGGCATCGGGGGCTGGGGCGCGACTTTGAAAGCCTGCGCGACTACCAGGAGGGCGACGACCTGCGTGATGTGTGCTGGACCGCGGCGGCGCGGCGGGGCTCACTCGTGTCCAAGCAGTACCAGGCGGAGCGGAGCCAGCCGGTGTGGATTGTGGTGGACGCGGGGCGCATGCTGGGCGCGCGCGTGGGCCGCTATACCCAGCTGGATTATGCCGCCTCCACCGCGCTCGCGCTGGCGCAGCTGGCTTTGTACTCGGGCGATAAGGTAGGGCTGCTGGCTTACGGCCGCGGCACGCAGCAGCGGCTGCAGCCGGGCCGAGGCAGTGCGCACCTGCGGCAAATGATGGAAGCGCTGGCGCGGGTGCGGGGCGAAAGCGGCGAGGCCGACCACCTGCGCGCGACGGTGGAGCTTGCGCGCGCGCAGCCCCGGCGCGCGTTGGTGCTGTGGATCACCGATCTGGCCGAAACTGCCATGCGCCCGGAGGTGATCGACGGCGCGGCGCAGCTGATGCGGCGGCATCTGCTCTTATTTATGGCCATGCGCGCGACGGATTTGCGGGCGCTCGCGGCGAAGCGGCCCGCGGATGCGCGAGAAATGTTTGAAGCGGCGGCGGCGCAGGAGCTGCTTGACCGGCGCGAAAAGCTGCTGGGGCGTTTGCGCGAGGGCGGGGCGCTGACGCTCGAAACCGCGCCCGGCGAGATGACGGCCGCCGTGCTGAACCGCTACCTCGAAGTGAAAGAGCGGAGCCTGCTATAGAACAGTTTCCCTGTAGACGGCAAGTCCAGAGATGCGTGGCGTGTGACGGGAAAGCCACGTCGAGATGAGCGCGTCACGCTACAGCGGCAGGGGAACTGTTGTCGCTGTCGCGCGCCCGGAAAACAGCCACGCGAGCAGCAGCGCAAACAGCATTGCGCCAACCGAAAACTTAAGCGCTGCCGGGGCAGAGGAGGGCGAGAAAAAACCTTCCAGCACGCCCGCGATGACGAGCAGCGGGACCGTCCCGGCGAGCAGGCGCACCGAATCCCGCCCGGCAACGGTGAGCGCGTAGCGGCGGCTGTGAAGCCCCGGAAACAGAACCCCCTGCGCCAGCCGAAATCCCGCGCCGCCCGCGATGATGATGGAAGGGAGCTCGAGCGAGCCGTGCGGCGCTACAAAGCTCCACAGTTTCAGCCCCATGTGCGCGTGAGCGCAAGCCGCACCGACGATGCCGAGCAGCATCCCGTTCCAGCCGACCATGTAAAACGTCCCGAGCCCCCCGGTGATCCCGAGTGCCCAGGTGGAAAACGTGACGCCCAGATTATTCGTCATGATGCCGCTCGACGCGGCGGGGGCCATGGAGGTGACTGAGTCGGTCCACATGCGGTGCTCCGCGATGGTCGCGATCATGCGCGGGCCCAGCAGATGGCGCACGAATTCCGGCCGCGCGGTCCCGAGGCTCGCGCCCAAAAGCGCACCGGCGAGAAAGAGCGTGAGCGAGGCGGCAACAAACGGCAGCAGCCTGAGAAACAGCAGGGGGTATTCGCGCGTGTAGAAGCGGATCAAGGGGCGCAAACCGCCGCCTCGATTGGCATACACAAAGGTGTGGGCGCGCGCGAGCAGGGTGTTGAGCGTGGCCTCATAGGCGCGGGCACCGCCGTCCTGCCGGAGCGACGCAAGATCTCCGGCGATCTGCCGATAAAGAAGTGCGAGCTCGCGCAGCTCATCGTGCGACAGGGCGCGTACGCCGCTGCGCTGGGCCGCGGAAAGCAGCGTGTGCATGCGGTCCCAAAAAGGTTTGCGCTTGGCAATCCAGCTGTTCGCTATCATCGTTCACCAGGTCCGCGCGGCAAGGGGGAAGGGCAATGCAGGATCAGCTTAGCATCGACACTCCGGAGCTGGTTGCGCTCGAGTTTCCGGTCGCGGGCCTCGGCAGCCGGGCGCTTGCAGTCGCGATCGACTCTTGTATCCAAGGGATTGTTTTTCTGGGCGTGCTGTTTGGGGCGGCGCTGCTGGTGGGGCATGCCGCCCCGCGTGCAACCCGGTCGCCGCTCTGGATGGAAGCGCTTGTAATTCTGATCCCGTTTCTTCTGCAATGGGGCTACTTCGCCCTCTTTGAGGGGCTTTGGAACGGGCAAACGCCCGGCAAGCGGCTCCTGGGGCTGCGTGTGATCGAGCAGGGCGGTCGCTCCCTGTCGTTTTTCGAATCCGTGACGCGGAACTTTCTCCGCGTCGTCGACATGCTGCCCGGCTTTTACGCGGTGGGCGCGGTGAGCATGCTTGCCACGCGGCGGCAGCAGCGCTTGGGAGACCTGGCCGCGGGCACGCTGGTGGTGCATGAGCGGCCGCTTGAAGAGTCGGGGGCTGCGGCACCGGGCGGACGTCTACTCACGGCGGCCGTTTTCGATGCGCCCGCGTCGCACACTCCGGCCGACGCGGTGCACGCACTACCCGCCGACGCGGTCGCAAAGCTCAGCGAAGCGGACCTCCACGCAATCGAAAGCTTTCTCGCTCGGAGACTTGACCTGCCGCTCGAAGCTCGCGCGGCGCTCGCAGCAAAAGCAACCGCCCGCGCCCACGCGCGCACAGGTCTTGCACCGCCGCCCGGCGGGAGCACGGAAACCTTCCTGGAGGAGCTCGCCGCGCGCCGGCGCGACCTTGGCTCGGCCCGGTAGCACTTTCCCGGGCATCCCGAGTTCCGGATCGAAACCCGCGCCGCGCGGGCTGGGGCTCGCGGTGTTCGACAGCGTTACGGCGGGCTTCAAGGTACACTCGTTTCTTTCACCGTGAGGTCGTTTTGTTGAGCGAAGGCCATGCCTTATCCACCCCTCAGACCCGCTTCTACGCCCGCTATCTGATTGCGATCGCGGGCCTGGGCGGTTTGCTGTACGGCATTGACGTCGGGATCATCGCCGCCGCCCTGCTTTACCTCAACAAGACAATCAACCTGAGCGTCCAGCAAACGTCGGTGATCGTTGCGGCCGTGCTGGGCGGGAGCATGCTCGCCTCGCCGGTCACGGGTTTTCTGGCCGACTGGGTGGGCCGCAAGCGCATCATGCTGGTGGGCGGCTTTCTTTTTGTGGCTTCGGTCGGCATCATCGTGCTTTCGCAAAGCTTTGTTTCGCTGTTCCTCGGGCGGCTGCTGCAGGGCTTGAGCGGGGGCGTGATCGCAGTGGCGGTGCCCTTGTTTCTGGCCGAGTCGCTCCGGCCCGAGTTTCGCGGCCGCGGCACGGGCGTGTTCCAGTTCATGCTCACGGTGGGCATCGTTTTGGCCGCGCTCACCGGGTTCTACTACACGCATGGGGCTGAGGCTGCCATTGCCGCTGCCCATGGCGACGCGGCGCGTGTGTTGGCCGCCGAAAACCATGCCTGGCGCGGCATGTTTTTGTCCGTCGTCTACCCGGGGCTGCTCTTTTTTATCGGCTGCTTTTTTTTGAGTGAGACGCCGCGATGGCTGTTCAGCAAAGGGCGGCGCGAGGCCGCGCTCCAGGCCCTGCGCCGCTCGTCCGGCGAGGCGGAAGCGGAAATCCAGTTCCGCGAAATGGAAGCGCTGGCGAGCTCGACTTCACGCGTGAACGCGGGGGAGCGGCAGGGCTCGCTGCTGCAGCGGCGCTATGTTGTGCCGTTCGTTCTGGCCTGCGCCGTTCTCGCGTTGAACCAGACCACCGGCATCAACTCGGTTCTTGGTTACCTGGTCATTATCCTGCGGCAGGCCGGCATGAGCGCCGACCACGCCACTGCCGGCGATGTCGTAGTGAAGTTCTTAAATATGGTGATGACGGTTTTCGCCGTGTTCCTTGTGGACCGCAAGGGGCGGCGCTTCCTGCTCCGGCTGGGCACGGGCGGCATTGTGCTGTCACTCGCGGCCGCAGCCGCAGCGTTCTATACCTTTGAGTCGCATCGCGTCGATGTCACCGCGGAGGTCCAACACGCTGTGGCCGGCAGCAGTTTGAGCCTGCCCGTCAGAGCATTCTCGCGCGGGGGCGGCGCGCGGGCGCTCACCGTTGTTTACAACGCGGGCGAGGGCGACCACTCCAGCACCGTCCTAAGCTCCGACGCGGACCCGGCAATCCACATCGATGCGCCGCCGGGCCATGCGCTCACGGTTCGGCGCGCCGCGCTCAGCCCGGTCCCGGGGCCCGCGACGGGTTGGGCGGTCGCCGCGTGCCTCGTTGTGTTTATCTCCTGCTATGCGGCCGGTCCGGGGGTGGTGGTGTGGCTTATGCTGTCGGAGCTCATGCCGACGCGGATCCGCTCCGCGGGCATGGGCATTGCGCTCCTGCTCAACCAGGGCGCGTCCACCCTGATTGCGGGCGTGTTTCTCCCGATCGTCAGCCGCTTCGGCTATTACGCGATGTTTCTGTTCCTGGCCGCATGCACGGTGGTGTACTTCCTCCTCGCGAGCTTCGCGGTGCCTGAGACCAAGGGCAAGTCGCTTGAAGAAATCGAGCTGCTGTTTGAGGGTGCGAAAAGCTAGGGGCACACGCCCAGCTTCCCGATCTGCTCGCGTACAGTGAGGGTATTGACCGGAACAATCATTCCGAAAATGTGAGGCCAGCTATGGATTTACCCGCGCCACCCCCGCCGTTTCCGCACTGGATGCTGGCGGAAATTTATGAACAGCCGGACGCGCTCCGGCGAACGCTTGAGCGCTACGTGGACGATGCAGGTTTCCGCGAGGAAACAGCCGGGCCCGTGCGCGCGTGGGTCGCGCGTCAACGGCAGCTGCTGATTGCCGCCAGCGGTTCGAGCCGCCACGCGGGGCTGCTGGCGGAAACGCTCATTGAAGACGTGAGCGCGCTGCCGGTGGATGTGGAGTACGCGAGCGAGTACGGGTATCGCAGCCCGATGGCGCGGGCCAACGCGGGCGTAGTGGTCATCTCGCAGTCGGGCGAAACCGCGGACACGCTGGCCGCGCTGCGCAAGGGCGCGGGCGAAGGCCGCCCGACTCTCGCAGTGACAAACGTGCCCGAGTCCACCATGGCGCGCGAGGCAGATGTTTCCATGCCGACAGCAGCGGGTCGTGAGTTCGCAATCCCCGCGACCAAAAGCTTTACCGCGCAGCTTCTGGTGATGGAGCTGCTGGCGCTTTTGGCGGCGGAAACGCATGGCGGTCTCGAAAAGGAAGCGCTTCGCCGCGCGCTTGCGGCTTTGCAAATGCTCCCGGAGCTCGTGCGCGCGCAGCTCAACGATTGGCGGTCGGCTGCGGAGCGGGTAGCCCGGAGCTACAGCGGCGCGCAGAGTTTCCTGTTCCTTGGCCGCGGTGTTCATTTCCCCATCGCACGCGAAGGCGCCCTCAAGCTGAAGGAAAGCGCCTACGTCCACGCGGAGGCCTACCCGAGCGGCGAGCTGAAGCACGGGCCCAATGCGCTGGTGAGCGAAGGCATTCCCTTGCTCATGATCGCGACCGCCGACCGCGGGGAGGAGGGTTCCATGTTGCGCCACAGCAAAGTAGTGCAGCTGATGCGCGACCTGCGCGCGCAAGGCGCGACCGTGCTGGCCATTGCGAACGAGGGCGACGAGGAGGTGCGCTCGCTCGCGACCGAAACGATGGCGGTGGCCGCCGCGTCTGAGCCGCTGCTGGCGATCTGTGAGGTGGTTCCGCTGCAGATGTTTGCGTACTTCGCGGCCGTGGCGCGCGGCATCGATGTGGACCGTCCCCGCAATCTGGTCAAGGCGGTTGTGGCCGAGTAGCTACGCTTGGGCGCGCGATTCCGCTTGCGCCCAAGCGCCGGCCAAGTTACATTTAGCCTCATTCATCGAGCGGTTTCGTTCGAAGCGTCCCGTTCGCACACGCCTTTTATCGCGTGGGCTGTGTGGCTTTCCGGTCCTTTTCTCCGGCGCAAAACACAAGACAATCACAAGCCGTACAAGCCGGAAGCTTGCTGCGCTTCCGGTTGCGTATACCTATTTGCATTCTCCGGAGGCTGTCTAGAATGAGTCCACGCTCCCTCGCCCTATGCGGGCTGCTTCTTTCGCCGGTCTGCGGCATCGCGGCTCTTGCTCAGGACATCAGCGCGAAAATCACCGGCACGGTCACCGACCCATCCGGCGCGACCGTGCCCAACGCGAACGTAACCGCGCACGAGATCTCCAGGGGCGTCGACTACCCAGGCAAGACGAACGCCGCAGGCGTTTACTACCTGACCCAACTGCCGCCCGGCCAGTACTCGCTTTCCGTGCGGGCCCCGGGCTTTGCGACTGCCCAGCGCCCAGCGTTTCGCCTCGTCATCGATCAGACCGCGCGCGTCGACGTGGCGTTGAGCGTCGGCCAGGAAGCGCAAACCGTAACGGTATCGAGCGCCCCGCCGCTGCTTGAAACCGATGCGAGCTATCTGGGCACGGTGCTGGATGCGCACGCCAACGTGACCCTGCCGCTGGCCACACGCAACTACAACCAGCTCACCTTGCTGTCTCCGGGCGCGGTTTCCACCAACCCGGCCGCTTTTCAGGGCGCGCAGGCGAGCTTCCAAACAGGCCGCCCGTACATCAACGGCAACCGCGAGCAAACCAACACTTACATCCTGGACGGCACGGACAACAACCAGATCGACAACAACGACGTGGCGTTTGCGCCTTCGGTCGACGCGATCCAGGAGTTCAACCTTATCTCGCAGAACGCGCCCGCTTCCTACGGCAACTTTCTGGGCGGCGTGATCAGCGTGACGATTAAATCCGGAACCAACAAATTTCATGGCGACGCGTTCGAGTTCATCCGCAACGATGCGCTGAATGCAAATACGTGGGCTAACGGACTTACCAGAGGGCGGCCTGCCAGTGCGGGCACATATGCGGACGGCACCGGGATCAAACCCAAACTGCGCTGGAACGAGTTCGGCGGCACGCTGGGCGGCCCGATCCTGCGGGATAAGCTGTTCTTTTTTGTCGACTACCAAGGCTCGCGCTTCGATCAACCGGCGACCGTCAACCCATTCAGCGTTTTAACGGCTGCGGAGCGCCAGGGCGACTTCGGCTTTCTTTGTACAACCACAAGCTCCTTCACACCTGCCGGGACCTGCCTCAACCCTACCCTGCAGATTTATGATCCCGGCAAAGGCGTGGCACCGGCAGCACGCCGGCCGATTCCCTTCAATCGCATTCCGCAGAACCGTCTTTCACCGGTTGCGGTGGCGATCGTGAACTCGAACTTATACCCCGGTCCCACAAACGGCGGTACGACGCAGAACCAGTTCAACCGTACACAGTCGTCCACCAATGCCGATCAAGGCGACCTCCGGCTCGATTACTCCGCAAGCGACACCAACAAATACTATCTGCGCTATTCGCAGCAGCACATCATCAGCCCTTCCACCAACACCCAGCTTTTGCTGGGCAATGGACTTAGTACTTTTCCTCTCTACAATGCGGTTCTTGACTGGGATCATACCTTTAGCCCAAATCTCCTCAACACGGCACGTATCGGCGGGAGTTACTTTCCTGTGACAGAGGGTTTCTCAAACCCCACGGGGCAGGACCTGCCCCAGGTCTTCGGGATTCCGGGCGCTACACCGGGCCAAACGTTTCTACCCGCGCAGAACTTCGCCGGGTCCTCGTTTGCCAACGGTATCGGCAACATCAACCAGGTGCAAATCTTCCACGACACGACACTGGAGCCGCAGGATCAGGTGACCTGGGTGCGAGGCAAGCACTCCTTCAACTTCGGTTTTCAGTTCATCTACTACAAAAACAACGTCAACTATCCCGGCCAGTCCGGGTTAGCCGGTCAGTTTACTTACGACGGATCTTTCACCAGCAATCCGTCCGTGAGCGTGCCGGGCCCGACGGGTGGAAAGGCTAGCACCTCCCAAGGGCTGGCTGAAGCGGATTTCCTCCTGGGATTGCCGCAAACCGTGGGTCTGGGCAATGGTCCCGGCCGGAGCTTGCGCAATAAGCTCTTTGCCAGCTATGTGCAGGATAACTGGCGCGCCCTGCCGAACCTGACCCTGAATCTCGGGTTGCGCTATGAGCTGCAAACACCGCGATTCGATGCCGGCAACCATGCGGTGAACTACAACCTTCAGACCGGAGCGGTCGAGCCGGCTGGGGTCAATGGAAACTCGCAGGCGTTGTACAACCAATACAACGGCGCGACGAACTTTCAGCCGCGCGTCGGCTTTGCATGGCAGCCGGGCGGTAACCAGAATGTCGTGCTGCGCGGCGCTTACGGAATTTCCAACTTTACTGAAAGCACGGGTACCGGCAATCTTCTCTTCCAGAACCCTCCCTTTGCCGTACCGCGCCAGGTAACCTACACGGGCAGAACGCAGGCGTATCCCGGTTCAATCTTGGATCAGGGCTTTGGTGCTTTCCCGGCAGCGGCTTGCACTGTAGCCGACGCGCTTGCCTACAGCGCCGCCTGCTTTTCAGGAACGGCGATCCACGCCTTTGACCCGAACTTTCGGCCGGCTGTTTCGCAGCAGTACAACCTGACCCTGCAATTCCAACTTTCAAATTCTTCGACCTTCCAGATCGGGTATGTCGGGCAGAAGGTACAGCATCTGGCGGCGATCTCGCTGATCAATCAAGGGGTACTGAACGGGAATGGGACGGTTTCGCCCAGCCCTTACTTAAACCCGACGTTGCAGGGGCTGATCGGTCAGGCACGGCTTACCTCCGCGGTCGGCTTTTCAAACTACAACTCGCTCCAAACCAGCTTCCAACAGCGTATCTTTCACGGTCTCGAGTTTCAGGCAAACTACACATGGTCCAAGACCATGGGTAACACCTCCGGCTTTTTCGCGCAGTACGGCGATGCGCAGGCCGGTCTGACCCAGGCCGGCAACAACCATTTCTTTTTCCAGAACACGTATGACCCGCGCGCCGATTACGGCCGCGCCGATCAGAACCTCACCAATGTCGCAAACGGCTATTTGACCTATGAACTTCCGGTCGGGAAAGACCGCTTGTTCGGGCAACATCTGAATCGGGCGATCGACGCGGCCGTGGGTGGATGGCAGGTCAACGGCTTGTTTACTTTGCACGGCGGCTTTCCGATCACACCGCAGGCCGCGGACAACTCCGGCACCAACTTTTCGGGCTTTCCTCGTGCGAACTGTAACGGCAGGCCTCTTATCAACGGCCTGGTGAAAACAGTCGCCCCGGCTCCGTTGGGCTACCAGTTCCTAAGCCCGGTTGGTTTGTCCCAGCCCGGGCCGGGCACATTTGGAAACTGTCAGGTGGGCTCTTATACCGGTCCCGGTTTGCAGCAGTTCGACGCGTCCGTGTTCAAGAGCTTTCCCGTCGTCGGGGAATCTCAAAACATCGAATTTCGCGCGGAAGCCATCAACGTCCTCAACCACCCTATCCTGGTCGCGCCCAACTCGTCCCTCGGTCAGTCCTTCGGCGTGATCAGCAATGCGGAAGGCGAGCGCAACCTCCAGTTCGCGCTGAAATACATCTTTTAGCCCAAGGCCGGAGGGTTCTCGCTCCTTTTGTCTTTTGCTCATACCAGATAGGCTGATCTTGTGAAACTGTTGCTCACCCTCGCCGCCCTTCTCGTGCCCACCGCAGCCCTTGCCCAGCCCAAGGCGCTCTTCTACATGCAGAACGATGCGGGCTCGGTGCGCTCGTTTATGGAGCACAAAAGCAAAATCGACACGCTGGTGCCCACCTGGTATGACGTAAGCGCGGCGGGCCTGGTTTCGGGCGGGCCGAATGCGCCTGTGCTCGCAGCGGCGAATGCGGCGCATGTGCAGGTGATCCCGATTTTCTCGCTCATGAATAAGGCGGACGTGCACAAGCTGCTGGGCGATGCGAAAGCTCAGGACGAGATGATCGCGGGCTTTCTGCGCGAGTGCCGGAACCACGGCTACGCCGGCATCCAGTTCGACTTTGAAGACATCAGCTGGACCGACCGCGATGCGCTTTCCGCGCTGGTCCGCAAAACGTCGGAAGCGCTCCACCGCGAGCATCTTCTTGTTGAGATCGCAGTGGTGCCGAACGCGCCCGGTTACCCGGGCCAGAGCCACTTTTCCCAGTGGATCTTCGAAGACTGGCGCGGCGTTTTCGACCTCAAGGCGCTGGCCCAGTCGGTGGATCTGATCTGCCTGATGACCTACGACCAGCACACCCGCTGGACCGTGCCCGGCCCGGTTGCCGGCTGGGGGTGGACGAAGCAGAACCTGGAGTACGCGCTCCAGTTTGTGCCCAAGGAGAAGCTTTCGCTCGGCATCGCGCTTTATGGCTACCACTGGTACACGGGCGACCCCGGCCTGGGCAAGCCTGAGCAAAGCCCTAACCCTACAGCTGAGTACATTTCCGCGCCCGATACGTACTACTACCGCGATACCTACAATGCGCATACCGAGTGGGATCCGATCGACCACACGGCGTTCATGTGGTTTTACCGCGACCAGATGCGCGAATGGATCTTCTACACCGACGCGCGCACCTTCAAGGATCGCTACGAGCTCACTAAAGAGAACGGCCTGCAGGGCTTTTGCTCCTGGGTGCTGGGGCAGGAAGACCCGGCCATTTGGGACCTGCTGCCTTCCCATCGCTAGGCCCCAAGCGCCCGCAGGATAAATCCCACGGCCACGCCCCCGAGCAGCGGGCCTAGAACGGGAACCCAGCTGTACGCCCAGTCCGAGCCGCCCTTGCCGGGGATGGGCAGCAGCGCATGCGCGAGGCGCGGCGGCAGGTCGCGCGCCGGGTTCATGGCGTAGCCGGTGGTGCCCCCGAGCGAAAGCCCAATGCCCCATACCAGGCAGCCGATCAGATACGGACCCAGCCCGGCCACCGCGCCTGTGGCGAGCACCAGCTTGGAGCCCATGGCTCCGATGACCAGGATGAACACAAACGTCGCGATCACCTCTTGCATCAGGTTGGCAGGGTAGCTGCGAATGGCCGGGATGGTGCAAAAGATGCCGCGCTTGGCTTCCGGGTCGTCGGTGCCGCGCCAGTAGGGCAGGTAAAAGAGCCACACCAGTACCGCCCCGCAGAACGCGCCCGCGCACTGCGCCGCGGCAAACGGCAGCACGAGGGAGTAGTCCCGATGCTCAATCGCGAAAGCAAGCGTAATCGCGGGGTTTAGGTGGGCGTCCTTGCTGCCGAACAGGTTGGCCGTGAAGATGCCGCTCAGCACGGCGAAAGCCCACGCGGTCGTGATCGCAAGCCAGCCCGCGTTTTCCGCCTTGCTGCGCTTGAGCAGCACGCCCGCGACGACGCCGTCGCCCAGCAGCATTAGCACCAGGGTGCCCATGAACTCGCCCAATAAGGGAGACCGCATCTTGCCCACCTCCTGTTTTCTATGGCTCTTGGAGCGTGTACCGGCGCGCAAGCTCCGTGAATGTGCATATTTGCGCCTCGGCCCATGACGCGTCCCGCCCGAGCTCCCGCGCCAGCAGAGCGGCGGTTTCCGCGGCCATCGCGATGGCCGCGCGCGCGTTCAGGAACAGCGCTCGGGTGCGCCGGGCCAGCACGTCTTCGACTGTACGGGCCATCTCCATGCGCGCGGCCCACACCACCTCCGCCGCGATGGTAGGGAGCTCGGGGTGCAGCTGCTTTGCGAGCCCGGGCGAAGCGGCGGCGAGCGCGCGGATCTGCTCCGCTTCGGAGCCGTACACGGCCAGGTGTCCGTCCTGTGCCGGCTGCGTCCAGCCATGGAGATGCAGGCCTTGGGTCACGCAGCGCGCGTCCGCGAGCCGCCCCAGCGTGATCGCGTGGTCGACCGCGTCCTCGGCCATGCGGCGATAGGTCGTCCACTTGCCGCCGACGATGCTGAGCAGTCCCGAAGGATCGATGTGGATGGTGTGGTCGCGCGACAGGGCGGAGGTTTTCGTTGCGTCCGAGCCCGCGGTTTTGACCAGCGGACGAATGCCCACATACACGCTCAGGACATCGGCGCGCGTGGGTTCGCGGCTCAGGTACGCGCCCGCGGTTTCGAGCACGAACTCGATCTCGTGCTCAAACGGCAGCGGCTCATATGTGGGCGCGTCGATGGGCGTGTCGGTCGTGCCCACGACCGTGTGCCCGTGCCAGGGAATCGCGAACAGCACCCGCCCGTCGCTGGTGTGCGGCACCATCACAGCCGTCTCGCCGCGCAGGAAGGAGCCGGGGAGCACCAGGTGGATGCCTTGGCTCGGCGCGACCATTCTGGGGAGCGCGGGGTCGGCCATGCGCCGGACCTCATCCGTAAACGCGCCGGTCGCGTTCACCACCACGCGGGCCGGGCAGACCAAAGGCTCGCCGGACTCCGTATCGCGCGCGAGAACGCCGTTGACAAAGCCGTCGCGGTCCTTGCGGAGCTCCACGACCGGCGCGTAGTTCAGCACAGTCGCGCCGTGGTCCGCGGCGGTCGAGATCATCAGGTCGATGAGCAAGCGCGCGTCGTCGAACTGCCCGTCGTGGTACTCCACGCCGCCGCGCAGCCCATCCTGCCGCAACAGGGGGATGCGTTCCAGTGTTTCCTCGCGGGAAAGGATGCGCGAGCGCCCAAAGCCGTACTTGCCCGCGAGCAGGTCGTACACCTTCATGCCGATACCGTAGAACGGCGCTTCCCACCAGGAGTAGTTGGGGACGACGAACGGGAGATCATGCACCAGATGCGGCGCGTTTTGCTTCAGCAGCCCGCGCTCCTTCAAGGCCTCCATCACAAGCGAGATGTTGCCCTGTTCCAAGTAGCGCACGCCGCCGTGCACCAGCTTGGTGCTGCGGCTCGAGGTCCCCTTGCCGAAGTCTTCGCGCTCCAGCAGCAGGGTGCTGAAGCCGCGCGACGCGGCATCCACGGCCACGCCCGCTCCGGTTGCGCCGCCGCCGATCACGACGATGTCCCAAGGCTCGCCGGAAGCGGCGCGCTCGCGAATGCGGGCCGGCATGGCGTCACGGTTCATGGCTGCTCGCCCGGGTCGTTCCAGTGCCCTGCGCGCCGCACCGCATCATGCCATTTCCCTCGCCGCCGCTCCATCTCCCGGCGGTCGGCGCGCGGCTCAAAGACCGTGTCCGGCTCGCGCGCGTGGGCGATCTCCTCCGTGCCGCTCCAGAGCTTGACGGCCAGCCCGGCCAGGTAGGCCGCGCCCAGCGCCGTGGTTTCGAGCATCGCCGGCCGCCGCACGGGGATGCGGAGCAGGTCGGCCTGAAACTGCATCAGCAAGTCGTTCGCGGCCGCGCCCCCGTCCACGCGCAGTTCGCGAAAGGGTGCCATCGTGTCATGATTCATGGCCCCAAGCACATCGGCGACCTGGAACGCGATGCTTTCAAGCGCCGCCCGCGCGATGTGGCCGATCCCGGTCCCGCGCTCAAGCCCGATGATCATGCCGCTCGCGTACGGGTCCCAGTGCGGCGCGCCCAGGCCCGTAAACGCCGGCACAAACATGACGCCCCCGCTGCTTTTAACCGACGCGGCGACCGCTTCCACGTCGGGTGAGTTCGCAAAAAAGCCCATGTTGTCGCGCAGCCACTGCACCACCGCACCGCCTACAAAGATGCTGCCTTCGAGCGCATACTGGAGCGTGCGGGCAGGGCTGCAGGCGAGCGTCGTAAGCAGCCGTTCCCGCGAGAGCGCAAACGCCCCGCCGATGTTTTGGAGCAGAAAGCAGCCGGTGCCGTAGGTGTTCTTGGCGTCGCCGGGTGCGGTACACAGCTGGCCGAACAAGGCCGCCTGCTGGTCGCCCGCGAGCCCCGCGATCTCCATCTCGCCAAGGCCGAGCGAAAGGTCCGCGCGGCCCACCGGCTCGCTCGACCACACCACCTCCGGCAGCATGGATTCCGGAATGCCGAGCAGTTGCAGCAGCTCAGGATCCCAGCGGTCCTCGACGATGTTGTAGAGCATCGTCCGGCTCGCATTAGTGCGGTCGGTGACGTGCCGCTTGCCGGCGGTCAGGTTCCAAACCAGCCAGGAGTCGACGGTGCCGAAGGCGAGCCTGCCCGCATCCGCTGCGGCGCGTGCGCCTGCTACGTTGTCGAGGATCCACGCGATTTTTGTAGCGGAAAAGTAAGGGTCGAGCAGCAGCCCGGTCTTTTGCCGGATCGTGTCTTCCGCGCCGCTCGCCAGGAGCCGCTTGCACAGAGGAGTACCGCGCCGGTCCTGCCAGACAATTGCGTTGTAGATGGGTTTGCCGGTTGCGCGATCCCACACCAGGGTGGTTTCGCGCTGGTTGGTGATGCCGATACCCAGAACTTCGCGGGTACCGGCTTTGCCCAAAACCTCCTCGGCGGAGGAAAGCTGCGAACGCAGGATGTCATAGGGATCGTGCTCCACCCACCCCGGTGCCGGGTATAGCTGCGGGAACTCGCGCTGGGCTGCACTGGCGATGCGGCCATTCTCATCGAAAAGGATGGCGCGTGAGCTTGTGGTTCCCTGGTCAAGCGCAAGGATGGAGGGCACGGCACCTCACAATCGGGCGGCCCCGCAGGTGCCCGGAACCGCGCGCACAAGTAAACGCGTCCGCCCGCACGGGCGTCAACCGTTCTCCTGGGGCAGGGGCGCGAGCTTGGGGAGGGTGGGAGCCGGAACGGCATTGAAGCCCGGCGCGCGTGTGTGCAGGTGCAGCAAAGCAGCAAAGAGTCCTGGCGTGTACTCAAGTCCCGCCATCGCGGCCCTTGTCGTTGCTGGGGTTCGGCCCATATACAGCAGCGTGCGCGACATCATGCGGGGCACGCGCAGCAAACGCCGATGCGCCCGCGCATACAAGCCCAGGTCGCCCGCGCGCAGGGCGTCACCCAGCGCCAGCGCCTGCATGAATGCGAGCGCGAGGCCGTCGCCCGTGATCGCGTCTACACCCCCGGAAGCGTCGCCTACCAGCGCGACCGGGCCGCGATGCACGGCCGCGAGGCTGCTGTGGAGGGTGACAGCGCCCATGGGCCGGCTTGCGGGCACGACACCCTCCAGAAATGGTTGAAGGGCAGGGAAGGGCGCGAGCGCAGACTCCATGCCCGTGGGCTTGCGCGCACTCAGGACAGCGACCCCAATGCAGCCGGCGCTCACGGGTGTGAGATACGCCTGAGCCCCCCGCGCCCAGAGCACTTCTATCGAGGAAGGGCCGGAACGCCTGTCGGGCAGGTGAAAGTGCTGCCGGATGGCAAACCGCTGCGAAAGGAGGCGGGTTGCGCCCAGGCCGGCGGCGGCACGGACGCTGGACATCGCGCCATCCGCTCCGACAATCCAGCGGGCCCGCCGGACTCCGCTGGGAAGCCGGACCTCGTGGTCGCGCCCGCCCGCAAGCAAGCGGGCCGAGTCTGGAAGAAACCGAACGCCCAACGCTTGCGCCCGCTCGCGCAGGAGCGCGTGCAGCACGGTGCGGCGGACGCCGAATGCCGGCGCGCGGAATGGGGCTGCGCAGCTGCGACCGCCGGCCTGGAAGTGGATGCCCGCCACGGGAAATCCGTTCTTCAGGAGCGCTTCGGGTGGAATCCCGAGCTGGGCGAGGGAGCTCACCGCCGGCGGCAGCAGGCCTTCCCCGCAGCACTTGTCTAAGTGTCCAAGCCTCGGCTCGGCTACCTCGACCGCGAAGCCTGCCTGCGCGGCCGCTATCGCGGCCGCCAGTCCGGCGGGGCCGCCACCCACGATGAGAACATCCGCGTCCATGTGGGGGAAGCTATTCGCCTTCGAGCTCACTCAACAGTACCCGCGCTTTGGTGTCCAGGGTGTGCGCCCCGTCCAGGTCGTTCTGGTCGACCGCCTCGCGCGCTCGCGCGAGAAATGTCTTTACCTGCATCGCCACGGCAAGGGCGTCCTGCGTTTTAGGTTGGGGAAGCTTGCTAAGCCGCGTTTTCAGCGACTGGATTTCCCCCAGCAAATGGTTGCGCTCGGAACTGCTGATCGCCGTCCCGGTGGAAAGCTCGCCCAGCACGGGCGCGGCTTCAGTAGCGGCGGCGGCAGCGGTGGTCGCGCCGGCGATTGTGGATGCTACCCCGGGCGTTGAAGCAGGGGGGCTGTCGGCTGCGGCGCTTTGCTTCGGAGTTGTCGCCGGCTCCTCGGCGGCAACGGAGGGCGCATGGTTTTTGTGCCGGCGTCGGGTTTGTTTTACCGGTATAGGCGTGGGTGCCGGCAGCTCGGGAGGGGCGGGCTGCACATCCGGCTTGGCACCGGGCGGGACCGAAGGAAGCGGTGTGATCACGGTGATCGGCCCCGGTGTGTTGTCGGGTGCGATGGACGGCGGCGCAGCCGCAGGGAGCGCAGGAGGGGGCCCCTGGTGGCGACAGCCCGCGAGGCCGGCCGCCAGCAAGAGCCCGGCTGCGACAAGTTGCCTGAGTCGCCCTGCTCCGCGGCCGCTCACGCTCGTTCTTCGCCCAGCAAGACTTCCACCTCGCCCTCCTTTTGAAGGTCCCGTTCCGCCGCGCGGTTCAACGGCAGCCGGATGGTAAACACTGTGCCGCGACCGGGCTCCGACTCCACTTCGAGAACACCCGAGTGCAGCTGGACGATCCGGTAGCACATCGCCAGGCCGATCCCATTGCCTTCCTTCTTCGTCGTAAAGTAAAGATCGAAGATGCGCGGCAGTACCTCCTGCGCGATCCCCTCGCCGGTATCCGCGATCCTCAGCACGGCTTGCCGCGCTTCTTCGCCTAGGGAGACGCGCAGCGTGCCTCCGGAGGGCATGGCTTGGGTTCCGTTGATCACGATGTTGAGAATCGCCTGCCGCAGCATATCAGCATCTACTTTGACGGCGACAGGTTTCCGGGGTAACTCTGTCTGCAAGTGCACATCATGTGCCGCCATTTCGGCCGACGCGAGCATAAGGACGCTGGATGCGACGTCACGCAGGTCTTCTTCTTCCAGCCGGAGCTCCATAGGGCGGGAAAAGTCCACCAGTGTTTGCACCACGCGATCCAGCCTTTGGATCTCGCTTTGGATCACGTTCAGGTGACGCACCGCGGGCGCTTCCGGACCGCTCAGCTTGTTGCGCATCAGCTCCAGGTGCACCACGATCGCGTTGATCGGGTTTTTGACCTCGTGGCCGACGCCGCCCGTCAAGCGGCCGATCGCCGAAAGCCGCCGCGACAGCTCCAGTTCGCTTTCGATCTCGCGGACCGACTCGAGGTCGTGCAGCGTCAGCAGCGCGCCCAAGCTGTCCCGGTTCTCGGCCCCCTGCTGCGGGATAATCTCAAGCGCAATCTCGAGTCGGCGGCCGCTTTCCGTCGCCACTTCCACTTGCGGGATGGACGCCCGGTTTGTAAAGGCGTCGCGCACTATGCGGCCCAGCTTGGTGGAGCGGTCAAAGATCTGCGTGACGTCGGCCCCGAGCATTCGCTCGCGCCCAATCCCGAGGAATCGCTCGACCGAGCTCGAAACCAGCACCGCGCGCGTGTCGCGTGTGAACAGGATCATGCCGTCCTGGAGGTTGGACAGGATCTGGTCGAGATTTTCTTTGAGAGCCGAGAAAACCTCCTCGGTATTGCGCATGCGCTCGCCGATGCGCTCGATCTTAGAGGACACTCGCAGAAGTGTATCGTCGCCCGGGGCGTGGGGGCCGTCGGACGCTTCCGCATTCAGCATGTCGAGCCGCCGGCTGATCTGCTCCAGCGGTGCCAGCGCCAGCGAGGCGACCACAGCCGCGAGCAGGAGGGAGATGAGCAGCGCGCTTGCCGCATACGCGAAGGCTTCAAACAGCGAGGGCCGGAAGACCTCAAGGAGAAAGCTGGTGCGCATGCCGATGTGCACGCTCGCGAACGGCTGCCCGTTCCGCAGCATGGCCAGCGGCAGATCGTACACCCGCGCCTTGCCGAGAACGATCTGAAAAATCTTGATGGTCGAGCGGGAGCGCAGCCGACCGTAATCGGGCCGGTACGGCAGCGGCTGGTTCACCAGGGTAGGGTCGGTGCTGACCAACGCAACCCCATCCCGGTCGGCGACCGTGATGTCAAAAATCGTAGGCGAATAGCTGATGATGGAATCCATCAGCGCATTTAAGGCCGGATCCCTGCGGAGCGCGGCGGCTACCTGCGCGCGAAAAGCTTCCGAGGTAGGCTCAATGGTTCCCCGGACGACCCCTTGCTCGATCGCTTGCCGCGTCGCGAACAGGACCTGGTGGGCGATGATGTCGGTGGCGGCGTAGCTTTGGTCTACATATTGCTGCAGCGAACGCGCCAGATACAACCCGGATGTTGCGGAAACCAGCAAAAACACGAGTGCGGTGACCGCGGCGACGAGCTTGGTCTTTAATCGCATCGCGGCCTCCGTCCCTCCCGGCAGTGCCCACCTGTGTTCAGGAGGCTTGTGGCTCCTTTTCGCCGAGCGGGCGAGCCGCTTCCGCGCGGTGCATCCGGCTTTGGCTGTATTCCTTCAGCTTATTGTGCAGGGTCTTCAGGCTAATGCCCAGGATTTCCGCCGCCCGAGTCTTGTTGTTGTTGGTGCTGGCCAGGGTTTTCACGATCAGGAGCCGCTCGGCTTCATCCACCGTTGTGCCCACTTCCACTTTGACCGTGTTGGCAACCGCGGTATCCGGCGAGGTTTCAACCCCGCGCGTGCCGAAGCCGGGCGGGAGATGCTGGACCCCGACAGCATTGCTGCCGCACAGGATCACCGCGCGCTCGATCGTGTTCCGCAGTTCGCGCACATTGCCCGGCCAGTCATACTGCATCAGCCTTTGCATCATGCCCGCATCGACGCCGGGAACCTCGCGGCCGTGTTTTCCATTCATGTCCTGGATCATGGTTTCCACAATCGCCGGAATGTCTTCCTTGTGCTCGCGCAGCGGAGGCATGTGGATGTTGAAGACATTCAGACGGTAAAACAGATCGGCGCGCAACTGGCCGGCATCGACCGCCGCGTCCGGGTTTTTATTGGTCGCCGCAAGCACCCGCACATCCACGGGCGACTCCACCTTGGAGCCGAGCCGGCGCAGCTTCCGGTCTTCGAGCACACGGAGAAGCTTGGCCTGGGTCGCGACCGGCATTTCCCCGATTTCGTCCAGGAGCAGGGTCCCTTCCTCGGCCAGCTCAAAGCAGCCGGCGCGGCGCTCCAGCGCTCCCGTGAACGCGCCTTTTTCATGCCCGAAAATTTCGCTTTCGATGAGCGTTTCCGGGATCGCCGCGCAGTTGACCGCGACAAACGGCTTGGGCTTGCGCGGGCTCAGCTCGTGGAGCGCGCGCGCCACCAACTCCTTGCCGGTGCCGCTTTCGCCTGTGATCAGCACGGACACATTCGACGGAGCCACCTGCTCGATCAGTGCGTAGATGTCCCGCATCCGGCGCGACGAGCCCACCAGCGGCCCCATTACGCCTGTGTCCCGCAGCTTGCGCCGCGTCACCTCCAGCTGCCGCTCGGTTTCGCGCTTGTGGGTGGCATTGCTGAGGGTGGTGCGCAGCCGCGTCGGCTCCACCGGCTTTTGGATGAAGTCATAGGCTCCGATCTTCATGGCCTCAACCGCCAGGTCGATCGAACCCTGCGCGGTGAGCACCACCACCGTGCAGTCATTCTGGTTGGCGGAAAGCTGCTGAAGCAGCTCAAGACCATTCATGCGCGGCATTTTCAGGTCGGTTACGATGATGCCCGGCTTCCAGCCCGGAACCTTTTCAAGCGCTTCCATCCCATCGCCCGCGGTTTCCGTCTCGTATCCCCAGGAGGTGACAAGCTCGGCAAGGCCATGCAGCGCATGCACCTCGTCTTCCACAATCATGACGCGTTCTGCGAGTCCCACGAATAGTTCCTGTCTGCGGCCATGCCGGCCGCGATCGGTGCTTCTCTCATCTCAAAAAAGGCGCTTGCGACCCCCGCAACCCCTTCTTGTACACGGACGTCACCTGGAAACCCGCCTTTGCGCGAGCGGGACAGTGATCGATGACCCCGGGGAAGGGTAGCTGTAATCTTCTCTTATGCTGCCTTACGAGATCGAACCCGAAGAGCTTCACGCCTTCATACAGAATAATCGAGGTACGGACTACATCCTAGTGGACGTGCGGGAGCCTTGGGAAATGGAAACCGCTCCCATGGCTGGAAGCATGCCGATGCCCATGGGCGAGGTACCGTCGCGGGCCCATGCCGAACTCGATCCGGATCGCCGCATCATCGCCGTCTGCCACCATGGGGTCCGGTCCCTCAGTGTCGCGGCGTGGCTGCGCAAAGAAGGGTTTGAGCAGGCGCAGTCCCTTGCCGGCGGGACCGAAGCCTGGTCTGCGCGCGTGGACCCTTCGGTGCCGCACTACTAGTACTTATCACTCTTCTGTGAAATCGAGGTGGCCGCCATGTCAGCAGCAGTAGAATACGCCCGCGCCCGGGAAGTGGAGTTCCTGGAGCAGCTGAAAGCGCTGCTCCGTATCCCCTCAATCTCCACCCTCCCGGAGCACGCCGGCGACGTGCGCCGGACCGCGGAAACCCTGGCTGGGGAGCTGCGGCACCTCGGCATGGAGAAGGTGGAGCTGATCCAAATTGGGACAGGCCACCCTCTGGTGTTGGCTGAATGGCTCCACGCGCCCGGTGCCCCCACCGTGCTCTGCTACGGCCACTACGACGTGCAGCCGCCGGACCCGCTCGACGAGTGGGTGACCCCGCCGTTCGAGCCCGCCGAGCGAGACGGCAACCTGTACGCCCGCGGGGCGGTCGATGACAAGGGCCAGATGTACATGCACCTGAAGGCGATCGAGTCGCTCTTCGCCGCGCACTCCGGTTCGCTGCCCTTGAACCTCCGCGTGCTGCTCGAAGGTGAGGAGGAGGTTGGCGGCGAATCTATCGCCCGCTTCATTGAGGAGCACCCGGAGCGCCTCCAGGCCGACTTTGCCCTGGTTTCGGACACCGAGATGTTCGCCCCCGGGCTTCCCACTTTGTGCGTGGGGCTGCGCGGGATGATCTACACCGAGGTCGAGGTGCGCGGGGCGCGCGCGGACCTCCACTCCGGCATGTACGGCGGCGCGGCCCCCAACCCGTTCATCGCGCTGGCCCAGATCATCGCCGGTTTAAAAGATCGGGAAGGGCAGATCCTCATCCCCGGCATCTATGACGGGATCGAGCCGCCCTCCCCGGAAGAGCTCGCTGCCTGGCGGCGACTCCCGTTCGACGAAGCCGCGTATCTCCGCGACGAGATCGGCGCGCCCGCGCTTGTCGGCGAGCCCGGCTACTCCGTGCAGGAGCGCACCTGGGCGCGGCCCACGTTTGAAGTGCATGGGATGCCCGGCGGCTTTACCGGCGCGGGCGCGAAGACGGTCATCCCGGCCAAGGCGACGGCGAAAATCTCCATGCGTCTTGTCCCTCCCATGCAGGCCGCGGACACCTTTGCGCGCTTGAAGCAGCACGTCGAGTCGCTCGCGCCGGAGGGCGTCACCGTTGAGGTCCGGCTCATTCACTCGGGCGAGGCCGTCGTGATCGGCACCGCCAACCCTTATATTCAGGCTGCGTCCGCCGCGTTGGAGCAGGTTTGGGGCACACAGCCTGTGTATGTGCGCGGCGGCGGGTCGATTCCCGTCGTCGGCGACTTCGAGCGCAACCTCCATATCCCAACGGTGATGATGGGCTTTGGCCTGCCGGATGACGGCCTCCACGCACCCAACGAGAAGTTCCATATCGCGAACTTCCATCGCGGGATCGAGACCATCATCACGTTTTTTGAGTCGCTGGGGGCCAAGGCCTGAGCCCGCGTGCCTTTGTGCTCGCGGGTGGCGAAAGCAGCCGCATGGGCTGCGACAAGGCCCGGCTTTTCTTCCATGGTGTGCCGTTGGTCGAGCATGCTTTACACACTCTCCGCAGCGCCGGGTTTGAGCCCGCGGTCGCCGGGGTCTACGGGGACCAGCCCCAAAGCGCCTCATGCGTGCGGGACAACTTTCCCGGGTCGGGGCCGTTGGGCGGCATCGAGGCTGCTCTCGGCTCGCTTGGAGGCGAGCCCGCGCTATTTGTGCCCGTGGACCTGCCGCTGCTCCCGCCCGCGTTCCTCCGAATGCTGTGGGAGCGCGCCGAGATTTCCGGGGCGCTCGCCACCGTCCCATTCGCCGGGGGGCGGCCTCAGCCGCTCTGCGCCGTCTACCATTCGTCGCTCGCCCCCGGCATCAGCGATGCTCTCAAAAGAGGGGATCGTAAGGTCATGCGCGTGCTCCGGGATCTCGCGCGGCCCGCGGGCTTCGATTCCCTGCGCGTGGAAGCGCTCGCCCCTTTGCACGGCTGGCAGGGCGTGCACCGCTGGTTCACCAATCTGAACACCCCCGGGGATTACGAGTGGCTTCAGATCGCCGCCGGCGCGGCTTGAACGGTGGCTTGGCCGCGCGTAGATTCATCTCATGCTGACGCCGCCGAAAGCTCTTGAATATCCTGCGGCCCCGGAAGGTTTGCGCTTGACCGGGCCGGTGACCGGGGACGAATCGTTTTTCAGCAAGGGCCACACGGGGGAGTACCTGCTTGAGTTGCGGGAAGCGATGTTGCCCACGCGGCTTGGCGCGGAGCTGCGCGAAGAGCAGGGCGCGGCACTATTGCGAGGTGTTCGAGACTTCCTGGAGCGTAACCCTGACTTCGCCCTGGTCGGTTCCGAATCGAACTTAATTGAACTGATCCGGCGAACGGACGGGTATGCCAACGTGTGGCTATGGCGAAAGAAGCTCGAGAATCCGCGCTCCTCGGCAGCCAGATAGAGTAGTTGTAGCCATGCCGGACGAAATCGCCCCACCCGACGAGCAGGACCAAAAACCCGACCTCGACAACCTCCCCCAAGGCTACGAGTACATCGAGCGCCTGGTCGAGGAGCCGGTACCCTCGGATGAGGAGATTCGCGAGGAAACGCAGGAAGCCGAAAAGCCGGGCGAGCAGCCCTACATCGCTTTCGAGCACGTTTCCAAGTCCTTCGGCGACTTTGTCGTTCTCAAGGATGTCAGCTTTTTCGTCAACCCCGGCGAAACCATGTGCATCCTGGGCCGCTCTGGCGTGGGCAAATCCGTTTCGCTCCAGCAGCTCATGGGCTTTCTCAAGCCCGACTCCGGGCGCATCCTGGTCGCGGGCGAGGACATCACGCAGTTCAACGAAGAGCAGATGCAGGCCGTCCGCAAGAAGCTGACGATGGTCTTTCAAAACGGAGCTTTGTTCGACTCGATCTCCGTCCGCGAAAATGTCGCGTTTCCACTGCGCGACAACGTGAACCTGGACGAGGACCAGATCCAGCAGATCGTTTCCGGCCTGCTCGAAATGGTGGGGGTGCCGCCGGAGGCAACGGAGCAGCTCCCTTCGCTGCTTTCGACCGGCGTCAAGCGCTCGGTCGCTATTGCCCGCGCGCTCGCCGCGCAGCCTGAGGCGATCCTTTACGACGAACCCACCACCATGGTGGACCCGCTCATCGCGCGGCGCATGGGCGACCTGATCCAAAAGCTTAAGCACCAGCTCAAGCTCACCTCCATTGTGGTGACGCACGACATGCGCTTTGCCCAGCGCCTTGCCGACCGCGTGCTGTTTCTGCATGAAGGCACGGCCCGGTTCTTTGGAACGCCGGAGGAAATGCGCGCCTCGCACGACAAAATCCTCTGCCAGTTCCTGGAAGAAGACGAGCTCGTGCTGCCGGGCCAGACAGCCGGCCGTTGATAAACTAAGGCAGTGAAGATCGCGCTAGCCCAGATCAACCCCACGGTCGGCGACTTCGACGGGAACCTGCGCAAAATCCTGGAGTACGCCCAGCGCGCCGCAGAGCTCGGTGCCCAGCTCGCGGTCTTCCCCGAGCTGGCGGTTTGCGGCTACCCGCCCGCTGATCTCCTGGAAAAACCGGCTTTCGTCGCGCGTGCCCAACAGGTCGTGGAGGAGCTGGCCCGCGCCACCGCCGGGCTCGGCATCGCGCTCATTTGCGGCTACCCCTCCGAAGCGCCGCGGTCTACCGGCAAGTGCGTATACAACTCCGCGGCGGTACTTGAGGGTGGGCGCATCGCCTTTGTCCAGCACAAGCGCCTGCTGCCCTTCTACGATGTCTTTGACGAGCAGCGGTATTTCGCGCCCGCGCCAGGGCAAAGCATATGCGAGATCGCGGGCGAGCGCGTCGCGCTGACCATCTGCGAGGACGCCTGGAACGACAAAAGTTTTTGGGAAACGCGCCGCTATCAGGTCGACCCGGTCGAGGAGCTCATGCGCCCCAGCCCTTCCGGTCAGACCGCGTCGGTGATCCTCAACATCTCCGCGTCCCCTTTTTGGCAGGGCAAGCGCGCCACCCGAAAGCGCATGCTCGCCGCCATCGCCCAACGCCACTGTGTGCCGGTCCTGATGGTGAATCAGGTGGGCGGCAACGACAGCCTGCTGTTCGACGGCACCTCGCTGGCTTTGAACAGCCAGGGCGCAGTCGCGGCCCGCGGGCTTTCCTGTGCGGAAGATTTGATCCTTTTCGATACCGTCAAACAAACCGGCGATCTCCGTCCCGCGATTGAGGACGAAGACGGGCTGGTGTACCAGGCGCTCGCCATGGGCGTGCGCGACTATGTCCGCAAGTGCGGCTTCAGCAAAGTGCTGGTGGGCCTGAGCGGCGGCATCGACTCCGCCCTGGTTGCGGCCATTGCGGTCGAAGCGCTCGGGGCGGAGTATGTGACCGGCATCGGCATGCCCAGCGAGTACTCCTCTCCCGGCTCCGTCGAGGACAGCCGCGCGCTCTCCGCAAATCTCGGGATCCGATTCGAGATCGTCCCCATCGCTCCCATGTTTGCGGACTTCAACCACGCGCTCGCGCCGTTGTTCGCGGGCGCGGGAAGCGATCTAACCGAGGAAAACCTCCAGTCCCGCATCCGCGGCACGCTGCTCATGGCGCTCTCCAACAAGTGGAACGCGCTGGTGCTCACCACCGGCAACAAAAGCGAGATGGCCACCGGCTACTGCACCCTGTACGGCGACATGGTGGGCGCGCTCGCGGTCATCGGCGATGTGATGAAGACCGAGGTGTACCGCTTATGCCGCTATGGCAACCGTGAGCGCGAGCTGATCCCGAAAGCGATCCTCGATAAGGCACCTTCCGCCGAGCTGCGACCGGGCCAGCTTGACACCGAATCGCTCCCCGACTACGCCCACCTCGACCCTGTTCTGGCCGCCTACGTCGAGCGCTATGAGACCGCGGAGGAGATTGCCGCGCACACAGACTTAGCCCCGGAGGAGATCGCCCGCGTTCTCAAGTTAGTCGAGCGCAGCGAATACAAGCGCCAGCAAGCAGCCCCCGTGCTCAAGGTCACGCCGAAAGCGTTCGGGATGGGCCGGCGTTTTCCTATCGCGGCCAAGGCGCAGGTGTAGATTTGGTCTTAACAGCGTTAATGCTGCTTTTCCTCGATTTTCGCGATGCGCCCATGATGATCGAAGACAATGGTGTCCAGCACTCTCAGGTCGGCCCGAAGATCGTTACGCAAGCCGTCTAGTTTGCCATCGAGCCTTGTATCGAGCTTATCGATACGCTCTTCCAGCTTATCCATGCGCTTATTCAGGAAGCTCGCTTGAACAAGCGCAGTAAGGATGGGCACGGCAATTAGAAAGTAGAGTTGCGCATTTGTCATAGCAGCTCCAAGTACGACCAGATCCTGGATTGTAACCCTTGTCCATTGCAAGAGCTCCTCACGAGTGCGCCGGAAGCAGGACCATCGTTCCTTCAGGGTGCGTATGGCTCAGGCGCACGATGTGTGGCGTCAGCACGATCACCAGGCTGTCGCGGGTGTGCGTGACGTTGCGGTTGGTGTACAGGTTCAAGCCCGGAATCTCGCTCAATCCAGGATAGCCGGTCAGGGCCGCGCTTTCCTGGTTCGAGAGCTGCGAAACCAGCACTGTTTTCTCGCCCGGCTTCACGTTGACAATCGAGTCGGCTTCACGGTTGTTGATGATGGGATTGCTGTTCAAGGTCGCCCCGGAAAGCGAAGAAAGCTGGAATTTGAGCTTGAGCGAGACGTCGCGTCCTTGCTCTACACGCGAAGTTGCCGTGAGCGTCAGCCCGATGTCCTGATACTGCACCTGAGGCACCGCGGCGGTCGCGGCCGAGCTCAGCGCGGACAGGTTGACGCCGAGGTTTTGAAGCGTGTTCGACAAGCCCGCCGAAGTGATGCCCGCGATGCTGGTTGAGCCGGTCGCCAGGTTTGAGTACTGCGAAGTCACGATCGGGTAGCGTTCGCCGATGCGCACCGAGCCCTCTTCCTGATCGAGCAGCCGCAGCTTCACTTTGTCGAGCATGCGCGTGTCCGACGAGTTGAGCTGGAGGTTCGCGGCGGCCGAGCTTAGCGTGAGGCCGGTCGTCGTGAGGCCGCCGCCGAAGTACGCGAAGGGCTGCGACAAGATCGTCGACCCGGCTTGCCCTGACACGATCAGCGCCAGCGCGATTTCGCCGATGTTGCCGGGGCTCGCGAGGCCGCTCGAGATGATTTGCTGCACGAGCGAGGGATTGTTGCGGACGAGGCTGTTGATCTCGGAGGTCACGTTGAACACCGTAGTGGTTTGCGGCAGCTCCGCGCCCACGTTCTCCGTCAGCTGGGTTTGCACCTCATACATGTCCACGTCGAGCGAAATCTCGCTGCGACCGGCCAGTAGCTCTCGCACTTCCGTGTTGAAGGCGGCAAGCCGGCGGGCCGGGGCGCGCAGCGTCAGGGTGCCGCTTGCCTCGTGCACGGTCGCCTGCTGAGCCTGGAAAACATTGCGCGCGATGTTGCCCACGTCGTTGAGCTCCGCCGTGGTGAGGCCCGGGAGGTAGACGGTTTCAAGCGCAAGCCGCTCGTATTCCATGCGGTTCTCCTTGGTGTCGAGCGCCACCAGCGCGCGCCGCGGGTCCAGCGGCACAAAGAACGTCCCTGTCGCCAGCGTCAGCATCTGCTCGGCCTGCACCCAGGAGATGTCGTCGGCGTCGAAGTGAACCCGCGCGGAGTCGACCGACTTGTCGAGGGTCGGCGTGATGCCGTATGCGCCCAGCACCTGCCGCAGCAGCTCCGGTTTGGGCAGCATCTCGTGGAAACTGTGCCTGCCCGTTTCGGGTTCCAGCGCCGCCACGGGCCCGGCGTCGTCGCGCACCGGGTTGAGCGTCGCGTCCCCTTGCGTAGGCTCGTCGAGAAAATCGCGCCCGTGCTCCACAACCAGAGGATTGCGCGAGTCCTGGGCCGCGGCCTCCTTGAGCAGCGCCTGCGCGTTGGCCCGGTCGCCCTTGAGACGCGCTTTCAACGCCTGCTGCATGAGCTGCGTGGCCAGGTTGTCGCGGGTGATCGCGTTGGCGGCTTCGTAGTCGCGGTTTCCGGGGTTCAGCTCCGCCGCCTTGCCAAACGCTGCCGCCGCTGCCGCCAGCTGGTTGCCGGCGACTTCTTTCGCGCCCTCCACAAACAAACGCTGGGCCCGGTCGCGATCGTGGTTGCTGACGTGCTTAGGCTCTTGCGCGTGCAGCAGCCCTGCGCCCGCCAGCAGAAGGGCGCAGGAGGCTCCCCGCCGCACACGCAACTAGCGCGCCCCCGTGTGGGCGAGCAAAGCTTCGAGTGTCGAGGCGCAAACCTCAGGCTCGGCTTCCATCAGCTGGTCGAAGGTGTAGTTGCCGGTCGCGACCGCGATGGTCGGCAACCCATTCGCGCGCGCCGCGGTCACGTCGTGGACGGTATCGCCCACCACGCACACCGTCGCGTCCGGACCGGCCGATTCCCGCGCCAGCTTCAGCGCGTTTTCGATCATCGCCGAGCGCACCTCGTAGTCGTCGCTGAAGCCGCCGAAGGTAAAGGAATCGCGCAGCCCCGCGGCTTCCACCTTGATCCAGCCGATCGTCTCGATATTGCCGGTCGCCACGCCCAGGAACGCGCCCTTGCGCTGGAGGTGAGCGAGCGCCGCTTCGACGCCGGGCATCACCACCACATCCATCTCCGCCCGGCGCGCGGCCACGCCTTCGCTCATGTGCTTGAAGATGGCAGAAATATGCGGGCGCCAGCCCGCCTCCTCCATTGCGGCTTTCCTGAAAGCGTCGCGCAGGATGCCGGGGTCGGTGTTCCCGTGGAGGGTGACGCCGTCCAGCACCAGGGGGCAGCCCAGTACATGCTCTACAGCCGCGAAAAACGAGTCGTAGTGCACGCGGTCGCGCGAGCGCAGCAGCGTCCCGTCGATGTCGAACAGGTATGCGCCCTGGCCGTCCCACTGGAAGCCGGGCTGGGTATGGACTTGCGTGTCTGTTTGGGTCGCTGTTTCTGTCATACCTGCAAGAGTAAAGCTACCGGGAGCCGGTCCGCCGGACCTCCACGGTTGGACTCGCCGAACGGGGCGGACGTTTCATCCCGGCGCGCACCTCCGCGGGATCTATTTCGAGCTCCGCGATCATCCGGCTCAGGGTATTGCGGTGGACCTGCAGGTCCTTGGCCGCCTTGCACTGGTTTCCCCGGTGCGCGGCCAACACCTCCAGGAGAAAGCGCTTGCGGAACTCACGCACTGCCTCGGCGTAGGTAATGCCGCCCGCGTACATTTGGGCTACCAGGGAATCCAGTTCGCGTTTCACGAGAGCTCTCTCTTTCCTCGGCTATCTTGCCAGCAAACCACTTGTGCGCTGGTGCAGCACCCGCGCGCCATACCGCACCTTTTCCCGCCAACCGGCCGGGCCGCCCACGGAGCCTTCCCGCGCCGCCGCAACGAAATACGGGCCCAGTCTTGAACCCCGCAGCGCCGTCGATCCAGGGGAAAATGCCACCAGCGCCATGACGCCCAGCGTGACGAGCACGCCGCCCTTGACCAACCCAAACGCCGCCCCCAGCAGCCGGTCGGCCCAGCCCAGCCCCACCGACTGCACCGACCACCGGATAAGCCGCCCCGCCAGGCCCGCCGCAACCATGACCGCGAGCGCGAGGCACAGAAACGCCGCCGCATCGGCCAGGGCCTGCGACCGCAGCCAGGGCGAAAACCAGGGCAGCAGCCGCGTGTAATTCCAGCTCGCGACGCCGATGCCTACAAGGATGCCCGCAAGCGAGAACGCCTCGACAAAAATGCCTCGCCGGGCCGCCTGCACGACGCACACGAGCAGAACCGCCACGATTCCCCAGTCCGCGATCGCCATGGCGGAGCTCACAACGCAAGCGTTTTGCCGGTCAGGAGCCGGAACGCTTCGAGGTATTTGCCTTGTGTCTTCTCGATCACCTCCGGCGGCAACGCCGGGGCCGGGGCCTGCTTGTTCCAGCCAATCTCTTCGAGGTAGTCCCGCACAAACTGCTTGTCGTATGAGGGCTGCGCGCCGCCGGGCCGGTAGCCTGCGCGGGGCCAAAATCGGGACGAATCCGGCGTCAAAACCTCATCGGCAAGCACGATCGTGTCGCCCACGCGCCCGAACTCGAATTTCGTGTCGGCGAGGATGAGCCCGCGCTCGGCGGCGTGCTCGGCGGCGCGCCGATAGATTTCGAGGCTCAACTCGCGCAGGGTCTCGGCGTCCTGCTTGCCGATGCGCGCGGTCATTTCTGCAAACGAAATATTTTCGTCATGCTCGCCGCCCTGGCTTTTCGACGCGGGGGTAAACAGGGGCTCCGGGAGCCGGTCGCTTTCCTGCAAACCCGGGGGCAGCGCGATCCCGCACAAGGACCCAGTTTGCCGGTAGTCTTTCCACCCCGAGCCGGACAGATAGCCGCGCACCACGCACTCCACCGGAAACATGGCCGCGCGCTTCACAAGCATGGACCGCCGCCGCAGCTGCTCGCGAAAGGGAAGCAGCGCGGGGGGGAAGGCATCCACCTCGGTCTGGATGAGGTGGTTGGGGACGGTGTGCTCCAGGAACTCAAACCAGAACAGAGAAAGCTGCGTAAGAATCACGCCCTTGCCGGGAATGTCGCTGCCCAGCACATGGTCGAAAGCGGAGATGCGGTCGGTTGCGACCAGCAGGAGATCGCCGTCCACCGCGTATAGGTCGCGTACCTTGCCGCTCGCGACCTTGGGAACGCCGCCCAGCTGTGTCTGGAGAACCTCGTGCAATGGACAGCCTTTCCGGTCGCCTCCGGCCGGCGGCCTGGGGTTCCGATACCCGATTCTGCGTCCACCCCCTCCCGTTGTCAATGGGACGGATAAATGACTTTCGGAACCTGCAAGCGCCCGAATCTGCTTGCCGGGCGCGACTTTCTGTGGCAAGGCGGGTGTGGCAAGATAGCGGGTATTCTGGGAGGATGCGGGTGCGGGTGCTCTTCTTTGGCGTATTGCGGGACAGTTTTGGCGCGGGTGAGCGCTTGATCGAGCTTGCGGGTGCGTCCGCCACAGTGGGGGAGCTCCTGGACCAGCTTGCGCGCGAAGGGGCGCCCACGGCCCAGCCGCTATGGCCGCGCCTGGCCGTTGCCGTGAACCGGCAGTATGCGCAGCGTGGGCAGCCCTTGCACGAGAACGACGAGGTCGCGCTGCTGCCGCCCGTAAGCGGCGGCGCGCCGGACCCCGTTCTGCTGACCCACGCCCCGCTTGCGGCCGAGAGCGCGGTGGCGGAGCTCAAGGCCGGGAGCGACGGTGCGGTCGTCGTCTTCGACGGGATCGTGCGCAACAACACACGCGGCCGCGAAACCCGCTACCTCGTTTACGAGGCCTACGAGGCGATGGCGCTCGCCCAAATGCGGGCGCTCGTGGCCGAAGCCCGCGAGCGTTTCCCGGTGCGCGACCTAATCCTCCACCATCGCCTGGGGCGGCTTGAAATTGGCGAAACCAGCGTGCTGATTGCGGTCGCCTCCGCGCACCGGGGCGCAGCCTTCGACGCTTGCCGCTGGATCATCGACACGCTCAAGAAAACCGTGCCTATCTGGAAACAGGAGTTTTTTGCCGACGGCGCGGTGTGGGCTGATGGCGAGCCGTTTCCCGAGGCGCTGCACCCCGGCGCGGGCGCATGAAACGCGCTTTGCTTTTCGGCATCTTCGCGCTTGCCGGCGCGGCGGCAAGCGCGCAGGAGCCTACCGCTACGCTCCGCGTCCAGGTCCGGCTTGTAAACTTGTTCGTGAACGTGACCGACGCTCACGGTGCGCCCGTTCCGGATCTGCTCGAGTCGAATTTCGCCATCGCCGAGGACGGCGTCCCGCAAACCATCTCCGTCTTCGAGCGGCAAACGAATGTCCCGGTTTCGGTCGTGCTCGCCATCGACACCAGCGGATCGACCCGCAAGGACACGAGCCTGGAGCAGCACGCCGCGCACGACTTCGCGCGGGCGCTGCTCGAGCCCGGACACCCGACCCAGGACCAGCTTTCGCTCTTTGAATTCAACTCCGATGTGCGCGAGGTGGTCCCGTTCACGCCGGATGTGCGGCGGGTGGACAGCGGGCTCCACAATCTGAGCCACGGCCCGGCCACGGCGTTTTACGCCGCAGTGCTGCTGGCCTCGCAGTCACTTGCGCCGCACGCGGGCCGCAAAGCGCTGGTCGTCGTCTCCGACGGGGGCAATACAGTCAACGGCACTTCCTACGACGAAGCCCTGGCCGCCGCCCAGCGTGGAGATGTGCGGATTTACTCGCTCATCGACGTGCCCATCGAGGCCGATGCCGGCCGCGACACGGCGGGCGAGCATGCCATGATCACGCTGGCGCAGGAGACCGGGGGCCGCGCCATCTATGTGGACCAGAGCGGGCTGGGCGGGGCGCTGCGCAAGGTCATCGAGGACCTTCGCACTCAGTACCTGCTGGCCTACTACCCGCAGCGCGGCAAACCCGTGCTCGGGGGCGGCGACGGCTTCCGCTCGGTGCGGGTCACGCTCCAAAACCTGCCCCACGGCGCGGAGGACATCCCGCACTATCGCGGCGGGTACTACCGCTTGCCCGCTGCGCCCTAAAAAGGCCCTACAATGGCGGGTATGGCCTCCGCGCTCCGGCGTTCCAAAACCCTGCCCACGGGCGAAAGCGGGCAGGAGTCGCTCTACCTGCGCTTCCTGAGCGAGCAGAAAGTGACCGTCGCGGTCAAGCTGCGCGACGGCGAAACCGTATGCGGGTGGATCGAGTACTTCGACGACCGCATGATCCGCCTTACCCGCGAAGGGGAGCCCAACCTGTTTATTTACAAAGAGCAGATCCGCACCATCAGCGAGTTTCCGCGCCGCGAAGAAGCCCGCCGCAAGGCGCTCGAGCGCAAAGGAGCAGGGAAGTGACGAAGCTGCCGGACGGAGTGAGCTGGACGTTTGTGGCCGAAGCCGCCCCCATCTCTCTGGAGGCCGGCGCGCTCCTGCGCGAGTTCCAGGCGCGCGGCGTGGCAACGGAGTACAAGACCGAAGTGGACCTGGTGACCGAGGCCGACCGCGCGAGCGAAGCTCTCCTGCTTGCGCGGCTTTCCGCTGCCTTCCCGGAGCACGGCATCTTCGGCGAGGAAGGCACGCGCCACCGGCTCGAAAGCGAGTACCGCTGGTATGTGGACCCGCTGGACGGCACGACCAACTTTGCCCACGGCTTCCCGGTGTTCTGCGTATCGCTCGGGTTGGAGCACCGCCCCGCCGGCACCCCGGAAGATGTTGACGGCACGCTGGTCGCGGCCGTGCTGTATGACCCCATGCGGGATGAGCTGTTTGTTGCGGAACGAGGCAAGGGCGCGTACCTGAACGGTCGCCGCATGCATGTGTCCCGCACACCCCGCCTGGGGGAGGCGCTGCTGGCGACGGGGTTCCCCAGCCGCTCGCGCCACGCCAGCCCGAATGTGCACTTTTACCACGAGCTCACCCTGCGCTCGCATGGGGTGCGCCGCGCGGGCTCGGCCGCGCTCGACCTCGCGTATGTCGCTGCCGGCCGCATGGACGCGTACTGGGAGTTCCGCCTGAACCCATGGGATACGGCCGCAGGCGCGCTTCTGGTGCTCGAAGCGGGCGGTACGCTTACGCGCTTCGACCGCAGCCCTTTTCGGCTCGATTCCCGCGAGGTGCTCGCCACCAACGGCCCGCTCGAGGCGGAGCTCGTGCCTTTGTTCGCAGATATGTTCGCCGGGCGCAATCTCGCCCCGCTTCCCAGCCCGGCGGAGAAAGCAGGCGCTTGATCGCCGGGAGCTGCCTGCTAAAATCGTAGCGAACCCACCCGCAACGGAGACGCTTCCCAGATGGCTTACGTAATTGCTGAACCCTGCATCGGCACCAAGGACCACGCCTGCGTCGATGCCTGCCCGGTCGACTGCATCCACCCCAAGAAGGACGAGGGCGATTTCGAGGCAGTTGATCAGTTGTTTATCGACCCGGTCGAGTGCATCGACTGCGGCGCGTGCGTCCCCGTCTGCCCCGTTTCAGCGATCTTCGCCGGCGACGATCTGCCGGAAAAGTGGTCCCACTTCGCCGAAAAGAACTCCGCCCACTTCGGGCGTTAGGTTTTCCTCGAATCAAAAGAATTGCCCGCAAGCGCGGGCAATTCTTTTTGGCGGCGCGTTTTTCTCCAGAGCAGGGCGTCCGGCATCGACTAAGCTAAGCGGGCATGTGGCGTGCTAGATCACGGCTGTCATGCAGAATGCGAAGAATCTCGATGATCGCTTCCGGCCGCTGCCGGTAAAGGACGAGGTGCCGAGGATGCTTTACGTCGCCTTCACCACGCTCCCGGCTCATTGACAGGTGATACAGCCGGACATCGGCACCGAACACCTGCGGGTTCGACTCTGCGCCGGGACAGGCAGGGTCCTCAAGAATCTCTCCAAGGCGTGGCGAATGAGCATTCCATAGCGCACTGCCGCTGCTTCCCCCGAAGTTCCGCGTGGTGTATCGATCGATGCTCGCGAAATCCCGCGGCGCCGGGCCGGAAAGTTGAAGTCGAAAGCGGCGCTCTTCAAGCACTCCGCAGCTCGACTGCCCCTTCGGCGATCACGCCGCGATGGATGCCGTCCACCAAGGAATCGATCTCTTCCGGCGTCGTGAGGACGGTGTAGTCGCCGCGCTCGATTGCGTCGAGACTCTCCTGTGCGGCACTCTGTAGCCATGCGACCTTAGCCCTGTCGTCCGCTTCGCGCTGCTCCAGGAAGCGTAGGCCCTCACGGACGGCTTCACTTGCATGGCTGAATCGGCCGGACTCGATGCCGCCCGCGATGAAATGGTCGTCATGCTCTGTCAGCTCGACGTTTCTCGTGGGCATAGCCGAAACTCCTGGCCCTCAGCATAGGCTCTACCGCATGGAATGCCAAACAGTTTATGGGTTGGCAGTCACGGACAGCTCCGAGCCGGCTGCCCGCTCGGGGATGCGGACGTGCAGAGTTCGGTGGGCCGCGTCGTAGCTGCTCCCGCTCAGGGCCTGGCCGTTCAGCGTCGCCCGTACCTGCGCCGAGGGCCAGTCGTAGACCGCCACGTCGATCTCCTTCCACCAGGGCGCGTAGCTGCCCGCGCGCGCGCCGATGCGCAGCACCATATGCCCCGGCGTGGACGCATCGCAGGTGTACTCCGTGCGCAGAAACGCGCCGTGCTTGAAGTCGTAGCTGGTGCCGTCGTCCTCATACAAGGTTCCCTTGCAGTCCGGCCCTGGGTAAACGCGCAGCTCCAGCGGGCCGTCCGGGGTTTGCTCCGTGTCCTGCACCAAGGGCTGCTCGGGGAGAATCGCCCCGCCGCGCACGTACACCGGCAGCGTATCGATCTCCGGATGCACCTTGACGGTTTGCAGCGCGCCCACCCCGAGCGCCGCGCCGGTGCTCACCGCCGCCGCAGACTTCGCTCCCGTTTGCACCAGCGCTTGCTTGCCCTCGTCTTTGGTGACGCGCGCCCCGGTCCAGTAGTCGTACCAGGGCACCGGCGGAAAGGTCACACTGTAGTCCTGCAGCTCGTCGGGGTAGGGCGCAGGCGCGACCATCAGGTCCGGGCCGAACAGGAACTGGTTGCCCGCATCGAGATCCAGCGGATGCCGGTCCTGGGTCGCGTCCGGGAACTCCATAAAGAGCGGCCGCATGATCGGGATGCCGGTCCGCGAGGCCTCCTCCGCCGTCGCGTACAGGTAGGGCATCAGCCGGTAGCGCTCGTTGATATAGCGCCGCCGCACCGCCTCCATTGCCGGGCCGCCCTCCCAGGGCTCCTGCGGGTTGGTGAACTTTTCCGAGTGGTCCCGGTCGATGGGGTTGAACG
This sequence comes from Acidobacteriaceae bacterium, assembly GCA_965218545.1. GTDB lineage: Bacteria > Acidobacteriota > Terriglobia > Terriglobales > Acidobacteriaceae > EB88. The sequence continues at coordinate 790,426 of CBDCLB010000006.1, forward strand.
CCCCAACCTCCAGCCACTTGGTCAGCAGGTCCAGCTGCGGCGAGCCGGCATAGCCGCCGATGTCGTCGCCCACCATGTAGAAGCCGCTCATGCCGATGCTTTCAAGCATTTCCGTGCTGATCCGTAGGTGCGCCCAGGAGGCCGAGTTGTCGCCGGTCCAGGTGGCACCGTAGCGCTGGCCGCCCGCATAGGCCGCGCGCGTCAGCACAAACGGGCGCTGGTTTGGTTTTAGGTGCAGCAGTCCGTCATAGGTAGCCCGCGCGTTCTGCATGCCGAACACGTTGTGGATCTCGCGCTGCGTCGCGGTGCGCTTGCTAAACCCGGGCTCGTCGATGCGGTCCTGGACATCGAGCGGCATGGTCTTGGTCGGGGTGCCGAAGACCGAAGGCTCGTTCATGTCGTTCCAAAAACCCGCCACGCCCATGTTGTAGAACTGCGTGTACAGCGAGCCCCACCAGTCCCGGACCTTTGCCTCGGTAAAGTCAGGAAACACCGACGGTCCCGGCCACACCGGCCCGATAAAATCCGTGCCGTCCGGGTTTTTGACAAAGACGTCCTGCTTTACGCCCGAGTCGTATGCGGCATACCCCTGGTCCGGCGCGTGGGCGATGTGCAGGTCCGTGATCATAACCAGGTGGAACTGCTTGGCCTGGAGCTCCTTTACAAACGCTGGAAAGTCCGGAAACTTCGTAGTATCGAGCGTAAAGGGCCGGTACTTGATCTGGTAATCGATGTCCATGTACACGGCATCTGCGGGGATCTTGTCCGCGCGTAGGCGGTCGGCGACCGCGCGCACCTCGCCCTCGTTCTCGTAGCTGTAGCGCGACTGCTGGAAGCCGAGCGACCACTTGGGCGGCAGCGCTGTTGTGCCGGTCAGCCACGCGTAGTCCCGCTCCACCTGTTTTGGCGTGGGGCCGTACAGGATGTAGTAGCGCAGCGGGCCGCCCTCGGCACCGAACGAATACGCATTGCGGAGCTCCTTGCCGAAGTCAAACTCTGAACGCCAGGTATTGTCGAGAAACAGCCCGTAGCTCGAGCCGGCGCGGTCGGTCAGGAAAAACGGGATGTCCTTGTAGATCGGGTCGGTGCCTTCCTGAAAGCGGTACGCGTCGGTGTTCCACATGTCATAGGCATAGCCGCGGCGGTCGAACGGCCCGGTTTTGTCGCCCAGCCCGAAGTAATGCTCGTCCTCGGGCATTTGCTTGTACACGCGAAAACCCAGGTCGCCGCTTGCGTCGTCCTTTTGAAACTCCGCCGGCCGCGCGTCGCTCACGATGGGCTTGCCGCTCGCATCCGTAACGGTGATCGCGAGGTCGGCCCGGTTCACCCGGACATGGAGCTGTTTCGTGTCGAAACCGACAGCGGACGCATCGCTCGCCGGCGTGACCGCGACCTGCGCGTGGAGCGCGTCCGGCAGCACCGCCCAGGAGGCGTCCTCCGGGAGGGTTTTGGAAGGCGACATCGTGACTCGGAGCACATCGTCGCGCAGAGCGACAATGCGCACCAGTCCCGGCCCAGCCGCAAGTTCAATGCCGTTCGGGAGCGGGTGGGCTGAGTCGATCCGGGGCAGCGTCATGACCTGGGCCGGTGCCGCCGCGCCCAAGGTCGCGAAAAAGGTCCAAACCGCCAAACGTGCGTGCTGCGCGATGTGCATACTGCAATCTAAACAGGAAAGCGGCAGGATTGTTCATCCTGCCGCATTTGTTTCGCTTTTAGAATGGGAAAGCCGGGCTATTGCGGCCCATTTCGGAACTCCGTCGCTCGCACGTAAGCGCCTTTTTTTCCAAGCTGCCGCAAGTCTGCGATGGTGAGACTCAACTCCTCACGGACCCACGCTTCCGACGCCGCTTCGGCGGCCAATGGGGCCCACCGTTATCAATGCTTCAGGCCCTGAAATATCGGGACCTGCCTTTCGACGCGTTTCTAAAACTCGTTCCACAACTGCTGGTTGTAGACCTCGTGGTGGAACTGCACCTCGCCCGGCTTGACGAAGGTGCCCAGCAGCCGCGCGCAGCGGTCCGCCGAGCCCTGCTTCAGGTCGGCAAACCTGTGCTTCACGTCCTCGCCCAGCAGCTCGGTGGTCCACACAGCGTTTTTGAAGTCCTCAAGCGCCGTGTAGATGTTATCGGGAAGGTAACGCTCGGCCTGGCGCAGGTTCGCGATGTCAGACTTGTTCCCCTCGAGCCCCGTGCGGAAGATCGAGTACAGCACCAGATATGGATTCGCGTCCGGCCCCACGGAACGCACCTCCACGCGCGCGCTCTTCTCGTTGCCGATCGGCACCCGGACCATGGACCCGCGATCGGTGGCCGACGCCTTGATCTGGTTGGGAGCCTCAAAGTGCGGGTCAAGCCGCCGATAAGCATTCACGCTCGAGTTCAGCAACAGGCAGATGTCATTGCCCACCGTCAGAATACGATCAATAAACTCCCATGCCATCGGGGACAGTTTTTCCTCGCCTCCGGCGTCCCAGAACAGGTTCTTGCCGTCCTTGGTGATGGATACGTTGGTGTGCATGCCCGAGCCGTTGACGCCGACGACAGGCTTAGGAAGAAATGACGCGGTCATGCCCATCTGCTGCGCGATCTGGCGGCAAATCAGCTTGTATAGCTGGATCTGGTCCGCCGCCGCTACCACCTCGCCGTAGCTGTAGTTGATCTCAAACTGCGAGGGCGCGACCTCCGGGTGGTCCTTTTCATTTTCAAACCCCATGGCCCGCTGCACTTCCGCGGCGCGATCGATAAAGTCGCGCAGCGGGTCGCCGGGCAGCGAGTGGTAGTAGCCGCCCTGGTTTACATAGTCGAACCGGCCCTGCTTGTGAAACAGCCGCTCGGCATCCTGGCCTTGGAAAAGAAAGCCCTCGATCTCGTTCGCCGCGTTGAGCGTGTAGCCGTTTTCTTTGAACTGCCGTTGCGCGAAGCTCTTGAGGACGCCGCGCATGTCGCCCGCGTAGGGCTTGCCTTCCTTGTCGATCACCTCGCCGAAGACCAGCACCTTGCCCGGCCCGAACACATCTGCCGGCGGCCAGTAGAACGCCGCCCAATCGATGCCGAGCCGTAGATCGCTTTCGCGCTGCGCGGTGAAGCCGCGGATCGACGAGCCGTCAAAGGTCAGGTTGTCATAGCTCCCTAGCAGGAACTTCTTATCGTAATCGAGCATGTGCAGGCGGCCTTCCAGATCGCTGAACAGGACGGTCACGGCCTTGATGCCGTCCTCGCCTTGAAGGTACTTGAGCCGCTTGTCGCGGATTTCGCCGGCGGAGATCCTGCTGCGGCGTTCTTGCTTGGCTTCGAGGTTCAGCCGTTCGAGCTCAGAGTAGGGAAGCGTAAGGAAGTTGCGAAGGTCGCTGCGGAGTTCGCTGTGAAGGGTGTTCGGCATGAGGCTCCTGGGAGTTGTCACAAGGGCGCGCGGGGGCGCGAGCTGCGAGTCGTTGCTGTGCCTCCAGACTACATTCGGGCAGACTTGCGCCCAACTGCTATCAGTAAAAGTTATGCCCGCGATTCAAGACGTAAATGGCCGCCCTTGCAGGTCTGGGATGATGGACCAGTGGCGATCGTGCACCAGTCCGAAGCCGTGGTCCTGCGCACCTGGCCCGTGCACGAGGCCGACCAGATCGTTTCGCTTCTGACGCGCGACGCGGGCAAGATCAAGGGCGTCGCGAAATCCGCGTCCCGGTCGCGCCGGCGGTTCGGGGGCGCGCTTGAGCCTATGACCCACGTACTGGCCCACTACGCCGTGCGCCCCCGGCAGGAGCTCGTGCGGCTCGACTCGCTCGAGATCCTCCACTCGCCCCTCTCCGAGCCCGCCGACTACCCTCGCGCCGCCGCGCTTGCTTTCTACACGGAGGTGCTGGACGAAATGCTGCCCGACGGCACTTCGTTCGATGTCACGCAGGACGCCGTGTTTCGCCTCCTGCTCGCGGTGGTCGAGCAAACGCAGGTGGGCCGCATCTGGATGCCGGTGACGTACTTTGCGCTATGGATGGTGCGCCTGATGGGCTGGATGCCGGACCTGCGCCGCTGTACGGTTTGCCGCCGCGGATTTGGCGTGGAAGAACCGGCTTTGTGGTTCCCCCACGCCGACGGGCTCGTGTGCGAGCAGCACCGCAAACTTGGGGCCCTGACGCTGTCGCCCTCCTCGCGGGAGCTGGCCGGTGAGCTGTTCCGCTCGCCGGTCGCGCGGTTTGCCGGGGAGCCCTGGACCCGCAACCGTGCCGGCGACCTGCGCCGGATGGCCATGCAGGCGCTGGAGCGGCACGGCGAGCAGCGGCTCCAGAGCGTAGGGGCGCTCCTGCGGTTGGGCGGGTGAGGGCTCCCGCGATCGCTCGTGACTATGGCCCCAGCGCCTGCTAGGCTTCCCCCATGCAAGTCACGGTCGAAATCCCCGATGAGTTCGTCCCCTCGCTCGTGCCCGAGGGCCGCGACGCCGCCCGGCTAGTCCTGGAGGAGTCCGCGGCGAGTGCCTACCGCGAGCGGCGGCTGACCATGGAGCAGGTGCGCCGGCTGCTCCGCTTTGGCACCAGGATCGAGGTCGATGCATTCTTGCAGCGGCATCAAATTCATGAGTACACCGCGATGGACCTTGAAAGGGATCTGGCGGTTGTAGCCAGGCTGGAGAGCCGAACAGGTTGAGTCTCTCGTGACCGTTGTTGCCGACACGAGCCCTCTCAGCTACCTCGTCCGCCTTGGCCATGCGGAGCTGCTGAGCGAGTCCTTTGGCTGTGTGCTTGCTCCCCAGGCTGTGTTGTCCGAGCTGCAGCACCCCCACGCTCCTCCGGAGGTGCGGGTGTGGTCTGCGGCCTTCCCGCATGGCTTGAACTGGTTGAGGTCCGGCAAGTCGATCCGGGCTTGCCCGTGGCGCTGGGCGCGGGAGAGCGTGAAGCCATCAGCTTGGCAATCGAGAAGTCGGCTGATCTGCTGCTGATTGACGAGCGGGCCGGGCGCGAGGCGGCGGAGGCGCGGCAGGTAGTCGTGGCGGGGACCCTAGCCGTGCTGCTCCAGGCCGGCCTTCGCGGTCGCGTGGATTTCCCGACACACTGGAAAAACTCCGCCGCTCTGGCTTCCGCGCGTCCCGGCCTTTGATCGAAACTATGCTGGCCCGGTATGAGCAGGGTAGAAAAACAAGGGAATGAGCGCGCAATCGTTCTTCTTTTGTTTTTTCCCGCGCTGATCCCCGGTGAGCCACGAATGCGGGTTGGAGCGGAACTTAGTGGCTCAGGCTCGCGCTCGCGGCGGCCGGTTTGCTTTTTACCGCGTCCGGCGAGGTCATTGTCCACGTTTCGCTTGAGCCGTCCGCGCCGGTCTGTACCGTGCCTGTGGCGAGCTTTGTCTTTTTGCCCGCGATCAGCTCGAACTTGCTCGTTACCCCCGCAGCCAGTGCGGGCGTAAACGCGAGCGAAACGGTCGAGTCCACCTTCGCCCCGGCAGGCCCAAGTCGCACCCGGCTCACCGCCCACCCCGCCGTGGACCGCTCCGCGTCCAGCGTTGCCGCGTCCCCGAATCCGTCCGTGAAACTCACGGTCAGGGCCTGCCCTTTTGCCGCGTCTACATGTGCCGTCAGCACCATGCCGCGCGAGCCCGTCAGCTTCCAGCTCGCGCCCTCGGTCAGGGACGCGGGCTGCGTGCCGGTCCAGGTTGTTTGCGTGGGCGCAAGCGTCAGGGTATGCGCCCCTTGGGTCAACGCGCCGTGGTAGGGCACGAAGTACGGCGGCTGCGCGTACTCCTTCCACACATCGGCAGTGCTGGTTACGCCGCCGATCTTGAGCGCCGTGCCTTCGCCGGCAAGCGCCCCGGCCTCGCGATAGAGCAGAATGGGAAACGGCGCATCCACCGGCGTCAGGCCGCTGCCTTGCTCGCTCACATCCGTCAGCTCCACGAACTGCCACACCACCGGGACTCCCTTTTCCGTGTTGAAGCGCAGCAGATATTGCGCGCCCTTCGCGGGCGCGGCGGGCTTGTCCAGCGCCATCGCGACCTGGTAGGCGTCGTCGCCATTGCGTTTGTCTTCGGCCAGCAGCTCCGGTGTGTTGCAGTAGTGGGTGCGCCTGCCGCCGGCGCGCTCGGTCAGCACGACGTCGTAGCTGGGCTGCTTGCCGCGGTCGTCCACATACAGCGCGATCATGGAGGAGGGCAGCTCCGGCCCCACCCACTGCACTATTTGGAGCGGCCAGTACCGGTCATACAGGCCTGCGGGCGGCAAAAGGGGAGCGGCGGTTTGGGCCAGCACTGGCAGCGCGGCGGCACACATGGCGAGGGTGCAAGCGGGACGAAGCATCGTGGTTCTCCTTGGTGTGGTTTTCTTAAAAAGCGAACCGCGCGCCCAGCTCCAGCCGCCGCGCCGCCTCGGCCGCGAGCGACTGCGTAAAGGTCGGCGAGGAAACGATGCTGCCCACCGCGGTCACATTCGTGTGGTTCAGCAGGTTGGCCGTGCGGGCGTTCAGGGTCAGGGTGCGCGACGACTCCTTGCCGCCGCCCAGCTTCCAAGCCCGGCTCAGGTTCAGGTCCAGGTGGACGACCGTGGGCATGGTTCCGCGGTTGCGGCCCACGTCGCCGTTCACGGCATTCGTGGTGAGCAGGCCAAAGCGCGTCGCGTACACGCCGCTTCCGGTGGCACCGGCCGGGGCATAGGAGGGCCGGTCGTTGAAGTCGCCGTCCCCATTCGCATCCGTGCCGGTGGTGACGTCATAGGGGTTTCCCGTGTGGGCGTCGAACTGCGGCGAAAGGGCCAGCTTCCACGGCAGGTTGACGTTGCCGAACACAAACACCTGGTGATTCCGCGCCCAGTCTGGCCGCGCCCGCTCGCCTGCGTCCGAGTAGCTGGACTGCGGCTCGACCGCGCCCCGCCCGGTGTTGCCGGTGAAGTCGAAATGGAGGTAGCCGGCGAAAAAGCCGAAGCGCTTATAGCTGTGCTGGTCCAGGCCCAGGAACGTCACGGTCCCGTTCAGGTGGCCGGAGTTTTGGTACTGGAGAATATTTCGGTTCGGCGCGCCGGGCCGGGGCGCTAGAAGCGCCGCGATGGGGTCGGGGGCCGCGCCGAGACTCGCGCCCACAAGCGGCGCGTTGATGTTGCGGGTGCGCGTATCACCCCAGCTGGCCGCGTAAAACAGGTTGGCGAGCGCATGCCAGTGGTGCGGGAAATCGTGCTCGATGCCGGACTGGGTTTGAAACACCGGCACCTGCTCGAAGCTGCGCGGGTACGCGCGCACCGTGCTCACGGCGAGCGATCCCGGGACCGGCGTAAGCGGCGCGGCGAAGCTGGGCTGGTACACCAGGGCCTCGCTTTGACGCGTACCGTTCAACCGGTATGCCTCCACGGTCAACGATTGGTCGATGGGGTAGTTGAACAGCCCGGCGCGGAGGTGGAACACCCAGGCCGACTTCTTATCCGGCGCCCAGGAGAGCCCCAGGCGCGGACCGAAGTTCGCAAACGTTTCCGGCGAGGTTTGGAAGGAGTAGCGCATCCCGGCCGACAGGTCGAGCCGCGGCGCGAGCTTGATCGTATCCTGCACGTACAGTGCCAGCCGCCACTGCGTGAACGGGACGAGCGGCGTTCCGCTCGTGAGCTGGTAGGTGGTCGGCACGCCCCCGGGGAGCCCCAGTTGCGCCCGCCGGTACTGCTCCAGCCCGTCGATATTGGCGGTCCCGCCAGTGCCGTCGAGCGCCGGCGCGCTGCCGCCGCCGAACACAAACGCGCCGTTGAACGTATCCGGGTCGTAGTCGTGGACGAAAATGCCTAGCGACTGCGCCCCGATCTTCCACGACTGTTTGCCGCGGGTCAGGAGCACGTCGTCGTCGATCTCGAGGTTGCGCTCGCGGTCGTTCAAGTTTTGCTCCGTCGCCCCGCCGCCCTGAAAGTAGCCGGCAACCTGCAGGTTGGGCGCGGTCGAGAGCGGGGTTTGCGCGGTCCGCTTCCAGGTAAAGCCGATGTGCGTTTCGTGCAGCAGATTCGGGCTCAGGGTTTGGGTGTTGGTCAGCCGGAGGTCGTATTCGCTCTTTAGGCTGTCGTACCCCGCTTCGGGCAGCGTCAAGCCACCGATACCCTGATTACCCAGGTTGTTGGTGTTCGCCGAAAACGACAGCGTCGCGATGTCCTTCGCGGAAACCTGGAAGTCCGCGCGTGCCGAAGCAATCCAGAGCCGTTGGGGCGCGGCGACCGTTTGGTGCAGCGGGCCGTCGAGCGTCACCGCGTTCACCACGTTGAACTCGTCGATGTCGCGCTTTTCGAGCGCGAGGCTCAGGTCGCTTTTCTTCTTTTGGAGCGGCCCGCTCAGTTCAAACCCGTACCGCCGCTTGCCCGCCGGGGTCGCGGTTACGCTGAATGGGTCGGTCGCGTTGAAGCTGCCATCGCTGTCGATAAAGAACACGGCCCCGTGGTAGGTATCCGCGCCCGGCTTGGTGATGATCTCGATGCGGCCGCCTTCGTACGGCGGGTCTTCATACTCGGCCGAGAACATATCCGGGTTCACCCGGATCGCCGCGATGGAGCTCTTGGGCGGCAGCGCGCTTGCATTCTGGAAGCCGTCGACCGTGATCTTCGCATTACCCGGAATGCCGCCGCTCGACGACGCGAGCACCTGGAGCTGGCGTTGGAAGTCGTCCGGGTCGTCGGCCAGCTGCGCGACCTGTTTCGCGTCCAGCGCGCTCGCGCCCGCGTTGGTTGCCGCGTCCAGCTTGTCATTGGAATCGGAATCGCCCACTTGCACGTCGGTTTCCACGCGCGCAACAGTAAGCCGGATTGTGAGGTGGGCCACGCCGCCCGCGACCCGGACCGCTGCCGTGCCCGGCGCAAACCCTTCCGCATCTACCGTAAGCGTGCCAGGTTGCGCGCACGGCAGCACAAAGCGCCCGCTCGCATCGGCAGTAGCACTTGTGCCGTCTGCTGCCCGCACTGCCGCCCCGGCGATCGCGTTGCCGTTCGGGTCCAGCACCGTGCCCTCCACCCTGCCGCCGCCCGCGCACTGCTGGGCACTTGCAACCGGGCCGAGCGCCGCTGCCAAAGCCACCACCGAAACCATCCTGCTCACCATCATGCCGCTCTCCCTGTTTGAAACCATGCTGCGCTTCGGGGCCGCGTCCGGCCCAGTGCGGGTTGTCACCAAAGCGGCGTGACAAATGTCAGCCGCCGCCTGCTGGGAGCGGATACGCAGCCGCGGCCCCGCCGGTTCGCACAACCTTCGGCTCCGGTACACTCTTCTTTGTGGCGGACTCCTCCGCCTTTCGAGAGAACCGCTCGCGTGTCTGCTCCCCTCACCTTTCAAGACCTTCTCTTCCGTCTCCAGCGCTTTTGGGCCGAGCGCGGTTGCGTTGTGCAGCAGCCGTTCGACATCGAGGTCGGCGCGGGCACCATGTCGCCGGAGACATTTCTGCGCGTACTTGGTCCCAAACCGGTGCGCCTGGCTTACGCCCAGCCCTCGCGCCGCCCCGCCGACGGCCGCTACGGCGAAAACCCCAACCGGCTGTACAAGCACACGCAGTTCCAGGTGGTGCTCAAGCCTCCGCCGGGGAATGTGCAGGATGTGTACCTCGCCTCGCTCGAAGCCATCGGCATCGACCTGCGCGAGCACGACTTGAAGTTTGAGGAAGACAACTGGGAGTGGCCCGTGGGCGGCGCCTGGGGGGTGGGCTGGCAGGTCATGCTCGACGGGCTCGAGATCACGCAGTTTACCTACTTCCAGCAGTGCGGCGGCATGGACCTGGACCCGATTGCGGGCGAGATCACCTACGGGCTCGAGCGCATCGCGGCGTTTTTGCAGGACGTGGACTCGATCTACGACATCGTGTGGGCGCGCGACCCTTCGACCGGGGAGGCCGTGACCTATGGCGATATGCGCTTGCAAGACGAGTTGCAGCTCTCGGTCTACAGCTTCGAGGCCGCTCAAGTGGACAAGCTTTGGGAGCACCTGCGGCTCTACGAGGCCGAGTGCAGCGCCCTGCTTGCGAGCTTTCGCGACGCGGAAAAGCTGGCCGGCGAGCACGCCCGGCCGCATGAGCGGCTGCTGGACGAAACGGAAGCCGAGATCACGCGCGGCTTGCGCCGCTTTCCGGTGCTGGGAGCGTATGAGCTGGCGCTCAAATGCTCGCACCTGTTCAATCTGCTCGACGCTCGCGGGGCTGTTTCGGTGACGGAACGTGTGGCGGTGATGGCGCGTATCCGTACGCTGGTCGTCGGCGTGGCGCGCGCCTACGCCGCGCAGGGGCGGGAGCCAGTGCATGCCTGACTTCCTCCTCGAAATCGGCCTGGAAGAAGTGCCTGCGCGGATGCTTGCCTCGGCCCAGAATGAGTTGGGCGAGCGCACCCGCGCTTTGCTGGAAAGCGAGCGGCTGCTTGCTCCGAGCGCGCATTTAGAAACCTTCTCAACGCCGCGCCGTTTGGCGGTGCTCGTGCGCGGTGTGGAAGGGAAGCAGCCCGACACAGAAGAGCGCTTGACCGGGCCCGCATGGGCGATCGCGTTCAAGGAAGGCGCGCCCACGCCCGCCGCACACGCTTTTGCGAAGAAAGCCGGCGTGCCCGTGGAAGAGCTGCAATCGCTCGCGACACCGAAAGGGCAGTATGTAAGCGCTATGGTTGCCAGGCCCGGACGGGCCGCCGCAGACGTGCTGACCGAACTCCTGCCGAAGGAAATCGCGGCGCTCACCTGGCCCAAGCCCATGTACTGGCGGGCTGGAAAGCCTGAGCGGTTTGTACGCCCTGTGCAGTGGCTCGTTGCGCTGCTCAATGACGAGATCGTGCCGTTGGAGTTCGCGGGCGTTCGCGCGGGCCGCAAGACGTACGGACACCGCGTGCTGCACGGCTCCGCGCCCGTGTCGCTTACGCGTCCGAGCGACTACCGCGAAGCGCTCCAACGGGCGTTTGTGCTGGTTGATGTCGAAGCGCGCCGCCACTCCATCCGCAAAGCGCTCGACCGGGTCACCCGCACCGTTGAAGACGCGCGCTGGCGCGAGGACCACAAGTTGGTCGACACCGTCACCCACCTGACCGAATGGCCCTCCGTCCTGCTCGGCTCGTTCGCGCCCGCGTACCTCGCACTGCCGGAAGAAGTGCTTGTGACGGTCATGCGCGACCACCAGAAGTACTTCGCGGTCGAAGATGGGGCGGGCAAACTGCTCCCGCACTTTCTCGCCGTCCTGAACACCGAAGCAGACGAGCGCGCACAGGCAATCATCCGCCACGGCAATGAGCGTGTCCTCCGCGCCCGCTTTTCCGACGCGCGGTTCTTTTGGGACTTCGACCGGCGCACCCCACTCGCCGAGCGTGCGGGCCTGCTCGCCCACGTCACGTTCCAAAAGGACCTCGGCACCTACGAAGCCAAAACAGCCCGCACTTTGGTGATCGGTTCCATTCTTGCCGAAGTCGCCCTGCGCGGCGGCGCAACCCTCGACATGGCCGCGCTCGAACGCGCGATCGCGCTCGCCAAGGTCGATCTCACCACTGAGCTGGTCAAGGAGTTTACTGAGCTTCAGGGCATCGTCGGCGGACTTTACGCCCGCGCCGCGGGCGAGCCGGAGGCCGTCGCACAAGCCATCTATTACCAGTACCGCCCCGCCGCGATCACTGACTCTATCCCGCCCACGACGGAGGGCCAACTGCTCGGCCTCGCCGACCGCATCGGGACCATCGCCGACCTTTTCGCCCTCGCCCTCGCGCCGAGCGGTTCGCGCGACCCCTACGCCCTGCGGCGTCAAGCCAACGCGGTCATCAAGATTCTCGCCGTTTCCGAGCTGCCGCTCACGCTTTCCGATCTCCACGCAGCCGCCAACGCCGGCGAAGACGTACTCCCGTTCCTGCGCGAGCGCCTCAGCTACTACCTCCAGGACATCCGCAAGCTCCCCGCCGATGCCGTCAACGCCGCGCTTGCCGCCGGGTACGACGATGTTCCCGACGCCGAAGCTCGGGCCGCCGCGCTCGCGGAGTTTCGCGGCTCGGACGATCTCCTTGCCATCTCCGCCGCGTGGAAGCGGACCAAAAACATCCTGCGCCAGGCCGCCGAAAAAGACCTCACCATCCCGCAAGCGGTCGATCCCGCGCTGCTGACCGACGAGGGGGAGCGCGAGCTTTTCGAGGCTTCGGCAGAGGTGATCGCCGAGGCGGGCCGGTGCGCGGGGGAAGGGAACTACCCTGCGGCGCTCACAGCCATCGCGGCGCTGCGCCCGCAGGTAGACCGGTTTTTCGATAAGACCATGGTCATGGTTGAGGACCCGGCCCTCCGCGCCAATCGACTCGCTTTGCTCAACGGGATTGTGGAGCAGCTTGGCCGAGTCGCGGATTTTTCCGAGCTTGCCCCGGCATGAAATGGCTCCTCTCCATTCTGCTGGCCGCGCTTCCGGCAGCTGCGCAGCAGATGCCGCCGCTCCAGTACGCCGAGCTCCACACTTGCAAGCTCGACTCGGGCGCCGCCATCGGGAACTGCCGCCTGGGCTATCGCACCTTCGGAACGCTCAACGCGGCGCAGTCGAACGCCGTCCTGTTCCCCATGTGGTTCACAGGCCGCTCCGGCGATGTGGGCGCGCTCATCGGTCCCGGCCCCAACCACTTCGTCGACACCACAAAGTACTATGTCGTCGTCGTGGACCCGTTCGGCGACGGCGTGTCGTCCTCGCCTTCAAACAGCGCAGTCCAGCATGGAACAGCCTTCCCGGTCTTCACCATCCGCGACATGGTCCGCGCTGAGGAGCGCCTTCTCCGCGAAACGCTGCATCTCGACCACATCCACGCCGTCGTGGGCCAGTCCATGGGCGGCATGCAGGCGTTTGAGTGGGCCGTGGACGCGCCCGCGATGATGGACGAGGTCATCCCCATCGTCGGCACCCCCCAGCTTTCCTCCTACGACCTCCTCCTGTGGTCGGCGGAAAAGCAGGCGCTCGAAACCGACCCCGCGTACATGCACGGCGCGTACCGGCAGAATCCGGCGCTGCCCATGGTCGCCTACCTGCACCAGATGAACCTGTCCACGCCCCACTACTTGGTCGACCACACGACCCGTGAGCAGTTCCCGGAGTTTTTCGCCCGCGTGGGTGCCGAGATGCACACGGGCACGGACGCGAACGACTACCTGCGCCAGCTCCAGGCCATGCTCACCCAAGACATCGCCCATGGCGGCGACATTTTCTCGGCTGCGCGCAAGATCCAGGCCAAGATGCTCATCATCAACGCCGAGCAGGACCAGATGGTCAACCCCATCCCCCCGCTCGCCTTCGCCCGCCTGATCCAAGCGCCCACGCTCGTGCTTACCTCGGACTGCGGCCATATGGCGCCGGGGTGCGAGTTGAACAAGGTCGCGCCCGCGATCGCGCAGTTTCTTGCTAGCGGGGTCCAATCTCCGCAAAAGTAAGCTGCTCCGCGCGGCTGCCCGTTTCCTCGCGCCAAAGCTCGAACAGCCGCCCGTAACTCAAGGTCATCAGGTCGCCGGGCTTGAGCCCCAGCGCCTGGCTCCTTCGGTCGATCCACTCTTCCGGGCCTTCCAGCTCGGCGTACACGCCGATCGGCGTCTCATCGATCACGCAATGGCCAGTTTCGTCCGCGAACTCGGTGCGCCATTTCTCATACACAAAGGTTTGCGAGAAGCCCAGCCGCTCGAAGACCGTCCCCAGCGCTTCGCCGTCTTCCACCCTGGTTTCGGTTTCTTCGCGGTGCTTGTGCCGTTCTCCGGGGTCATGATCCTGCGGCAGGCATTTGTGCGTGAGCGTCCACGTATCGCCGTACTTGCGTACGCGCAGGATCGAGCGCGAGCCGCGCAGCGTGTGGTCCGGTGTGTCGAAAAGCACGTTGCGCTCAAACGTCCGGGGAGTTTGCTCGCGGAAGCCGAGCGCGCGCAGCTGCCCAGTCAGCTCGGCCGCATCCCCCACGCGGAACTTGACCTCGATCTCTACCGACGGCATAGCGCAAGTTTACGGCAACGCCCGGCGGTAATGGAGCCGATAATGGACTTATGGACCGGCAGACACTGCGGCTTTCGGGCGATGTGCCCGCGGATGTTGCCCGGGCCGCCGTAATCCTGCGCGCGGGCGGCACGGTCGCATTTGCGACGGAAACTGTTTACGGCCTGGGCGCGAACGCGCTCGACCCCGCAGCGGTCGCGAAGATCTTCGAGGCCAAGCAGCGCCCGGCATGGGATCCGTTGATTGTCCACATCGCCGGACCCGAGCAGTTGCCGTCGATCGCGAGCGAGCTGCCTGAGCCCGCCCGGCTTTGGGCGGCGCAGTTTTGGCCCGGCCCGCTCACGCTTTTGCTCCCGCGCTCGCCCGCGATCCCCGATGCGGTCACGGCCGGTCGCCCGCGCGTGGGCGTCCGCATCCCCCGCCATCCGGTCGCACAGGCTCTGCTGCACGCGGCGGGTGTGCCCGTGGCCGCGCCCAGCGCAAACCTGTTCGGCCATGTAAGCCCGACCGCGGCCGCGCATGTGCTTGCCGATCTCGATGGGCGCATCGATGCCGTGCTCGACGGCGGTGCTTCAGAGCATGGGCTCGAGTCCTCGGTCGTGGACGCGTGCGAGGATCGGTGCCTGCTGTATCGGCCTGGAGCCGTAACCCTGGAGCAGCTCCGCTCCGTGTGGCCCCGCGTGGCTTTGTACCAGGCGGACGAAGGGGACTCGGCAAAGCCCGCGTCGCTGCCATCCCCCGGGGTGGGGCTGCGGCACTATGCCCCGCGCGCGCAGCTCGTTCTTGTCGAGCACGGCCCAGGCCAGGCTACTCAGTTTCTCAATGCAATCGCCTTCGACCGCCCCGGAAGGACCGGCGTTCTGCTCCCGAAAGGGTTTTTGCCGCCTGAGGAAGAGGCGCGCATTCCCCAAGGGTCGGAGCTATATCCTTGGGGCCGCTGGAGCCACCCCGAAGAGCTGGCCCAGCGCTTGTTCGCGGGCCTGCGCGCGCTTGATTCACTGGGAGTCGCCAGCATTGTTTGCCCGCTTCCGACGCCGGAGGGAATCGGCCTCGCCCTGCGGGACCGGCTCTTAAAAGCCGCCCAGCGCCCTTAGCCAGGCCGGCCCGGCTTGCCGGGAAGCGTCCGGGGGCGGGTGTTGCAAGCGGCAGCGGACCCCGCCGCCTTTTCGCTGTATGCTGAAGGGAACAAGGGTTGCCCTAAATGCTTGAGAAATTCCTAAACATCTTCCGCATCCCCGAGCTGCGCACCCGTGTGCTGTTCACCTTTGGCATGCTTGCGGTGTACCGGCTGGGCGCGCACATTCCCACGCCGGGCATCGATGCGCATGCGCTGTCGAGCTTTTTCAACCAGCAAAACGGCTCACCCCTCGGCTTGGTCGACCTGTTCAACGGCGGCAACCTGCGCCGCATGACCGTGTTTGCGCTGGGGATCATGCCGTACATCACGGCATCGATCATTTTTCAACTGCTTACCGTTGTGTATGAGCCGCTCGCAAAGCTGCAAAAAGAAGGCGAAGCAGGCCGCCGCAAGATCACGCAGTGGACCCGCTATGTCACGATCCTGCTCGGCGTGGTGCAGTCAACCGCCATTGCGGTCGCGCTTTCGCACGGGTCCGGCGGCCTCCAGATCGTGCTCCACCCCGGCTTCGGGTTCGTGCTGATGACCGTGATTACGCTGACCGCCGGGACCGCTTTCATTATGTGGCTGGGCGAGCAGATCACCGACCGCGGCATCGGCAACGGTATGAGCCTGCTGATCTTTGCCGGCATTGTCGTGGGCCTGCCGCGCGCAATCGCCGAACTGGTCCAAACCGCCCGCACCGAGAAGTTCGGTGCCCTTACCATCCCGGCGCTGGTGCTGCTTGTCGCCGCCATGGCACTGCTTGTCGCGTTTATCGTGTTTGTCGAACGCTCCGAGCGCCGCGTCCCCGTGCAATATGCCAAGCGCATCGTGGGGCGCCGCATGATGGGCGGCCAAACGACCCGCCTGCCGCTCAAGGTCAACTCCGGCGGCGTGATGCCTGTGATCTTCGCGTCCTCGGTCCTTGCCGCTCCCCTGCTGTTTGGGCAAGCCCAGTTCGTCAAGAACTCCGCGTGGCTTTCGCGCGTTTTCGAAGGCCTGCGCGCCGGCGAGCCCTGGTATGAGCTCTTATACTGCGCCGCGATTATCTTTTTCGCCTACTTCTACATCTCCATAGTCTTCCGGCCCGACGATATCGCGGACAACATGCGCAAGTACGGCGGCTTTATCCCGGGCATCCGGCCCGGCAAACGCACGTCCGACTACATCAATGGCATTCTCACGCGCCTTACCCTGGTCGGCGCCCTTTACTTGATCTTTATCTCGCTCGTGCCGCAGATCCTGATCTCGGGCATTCACTTGAATCACCTGCCCTTGCTCGGCGGCATGTTTGAGCATCTGCCGCTGTGGATGACCAACGGCCTCGGCTTCAACTTTTACTTCGGGGGCACCTCGCTGCTGATCGTCGTCGGCGTGGCCATGGATACAGTGAACCAGGTCGAGTCGCAGCTCATCATGCGGCACTATGAGGGCTTCTCGGCTAAAAACCGGGTACGCGGAAGGCGGTCCTGGTAGTTGGCCGCAACGGAAACGAACTGGAAACCGGGCCCCATTCTGCTGATGGGGGCGCCCGGGGTCGGCAAGGGAACGCAGGCCAAGGAGTTGATGGCGCGCTGGGGCGTCCCACAGATCTCAACCGGCGACCTGCTGCGTGCGAACGTGGGGTCCGGCTCAGAGCTGGGCGTCATGGCAAAGGCGCTCATGGACTCCGGCCAACTCGTGCCGGATGACCTGGTTAACAGGATGGTGGAGGCGCGGCTCGCCGAGCCGGACGTGGAGCGAGGTTATCTGCTCGACGGCTACCCGCGCACGCTGGCCCAGGCGGAATGGCTCGATGCGGAGCTCTCGGCAGCGCCGACGGTGTCGCCGGGTATCCGGCCGGAGGCGCTGCCGCTTGTTGCCGTTTCGCTGCGGGTTGAGTATACTCAGCTACTGCGTCGTATCACGGGCCGTCGCATCTGCCCGGTCTGCGGCAGCATTTACAACGTGTATCTCCAACCGCCTGCGCGGGACGGGTTTTGCGACCTGGAAGGCAGCCCCTTGCTGCGGCGGGATGACGATTCGGAAAAGGTTTTTGAGGGGCGCATGCGCGCTTACGAGACCTTGACGGCACCGGTTCTCGGACATTACGGCACTCTGGGCCGCTTGATCGAGGTAGATGGTGAGGGCGCACCCGATGCAGTGACCGGGCGCGTAGAAACGGGAATTCGAGCTTTGCGGGATAACTAGCTGACGATGGCAGTGCAGATCAAGACCGGGGAAGAGATTGCGCGGATGCGCCGCGCGGGCGGGATCGTGCGCGAGCTGCTCGACGCTGTGCGGCCGCATGTCCGCCCCGGCGCAACCACCATGGATCTTGAAGAAGTGGCAGTCTCCAAGGTTAAGGAGCTCAAAGTCACGCCGGCTTTCAAGGGTTATCGCAACTCATCCGGAACAGCGTTCCCCTGTGTGCTTTGCACGAGTATTAACGACGAGGTCGTGCACGGTATCCCTTCCACGCGGCGTGTGCTCCGCGAAGGCGACATTGTTTCCATAGATACAGGTGTGATTGTGGACGGGTTTTACGGTGATTCGGCTACGACTATCCCCGTCGGCGGCAAGCTGGATGACAAAACGGCGCGGCTGTTGGAGGCGACCGAGGCCTCGCTGGCCGCGGGCATTGAAGCTGTCAAGAAAGGCGGGACTTTTGGCGATGTAGGGGCCGCTGTGCAGCAGCGAGTGGAGCGCGAAGGCTTCTCCATTGTGCGCGAGTTTGTCGGCCACGGCATCGGGTCGCAGCTGCATGAGGACCCGCAGGTGCCCAATTACGGCCGGCGGGGCCGGGGCATGAAGGTGCGGCCGGGCATGGTATTTTGCATCGAACCCATGGTCAACGCGGGCAAGCCCGCAGTACAGGTATTAGGGGACGGCTGGACCGCCGTCACGGTGGATGGGAGCCGCAGCGCGCACTTTGAGCACACGGTCGCGGTAACGGCCGAGGGAGTCGAGATTTTAACGCGCTAGTGCGCAAGCAGGCAAGGAGCCGGGCTTTGGGCCGGGCGGATCGGGAGACGGGTGTCGAAGGAAGACGCGATTGAGGTGATGGCGACGGTAGTTGAAACGTTGCCGAACGCCATGTTCAAGGTGGAACTTGAAAACAAGCATCAGGTGCTGGCCCATGTTTCCGGGCGCATGCGCAAGAACTTTATCCGCATTCTCCCGGGCGACCGGGTTGCGGTCGAGTTGAGCCCGTATGATTTGACCCGCGGGCGTATTGTGTATCGATACAAGTAAGAGGGTGAAGGGTAGAGTAGAAACGGTGGTTCGCCCCACCTTTCCGGAAGGAGAAACAGTGAAGGTTCGTGCATCGGTCAAGAAGATTTGCGATAAGTGCAAGGTGATCAACCGCCGCGGTGTTGTGCGGGTAATCTGCGAAGTTTCCAAGCACAAGCAGCGTCAAGGGTAGGCTCCGGCTCCAACCGCCGGCGGTTTCGGCGCAAACGAAAGACGGCATCCGGGCGAGTTCGCTCCAGCAACAATGAGCGTGCGAAGAACCTGAGATTTCCGTTCCACACGCCGGCTTTGCCCGGTGTAACGGCCCTGTTTGGAGCAGCTCCGCACAGGGCGAAGCGAGAAGAAATCTATGGCACGTATTGCCGGCGTCGATCTGCCCAACAACAAGCAGACCCGCATTGCGCTCACCTATATTTACGGGATCGGGAACCCCCGCGCCCTGCGCATCCTGACCAAGGCCGATATTGATCCTTTTCGCAAACTTGCGACTTTAAGCGAAGACGAGATTAACAAGATTCGCCAGGTCATCGAGCAGGAAGGGCATGTCGAAGGCGACGCGCGTAAGGATGTGTCGATGAACATCAAGCGGCTCATTGATATCCAGAGCTACCGCGGCTTACGCCACCGTCGCAACCTCCCCGTACGCGGCCAGCGGTCGCACACCAACGCGCGCACCCGCAAGGGACCGCGCAAGGGCACCGTGGCCGGAAAGAAAAAGGCGACCCGATAATGGCAAAGGCACAAAAGTCAGCAGGCGCGAAAGGCTCGGCCTCCAAGGCGGGCAAGAATAAAAAGTTCAAGAAGCGCGAACGGAAAAACGTTCCGTTCGGTTTGGTGCATATCCAGGCCACGTTCAACAACACAATCGTGACCATCACCGATGGGCAGGGCAACACGATCTCCTGGAAGAGCTCGGGCTCGCTCGGATTCCGCGGTTCCCGCAAGGGCACCCCATTCGCTGCCCAGCAGGCCGCGCAAAACGCAGCCAACCAGGCTCGGGACCATGGCCTGCGTTCGGTGGACGTGCGGGTTTCCGGGCCGGGTTCCGGCCGCGAGTCCGCCATTCGCGCGCTCGCGGCGGCAGGCATCGATGTCCGCTCGATCCGGGACGTCACGCCGATTCCGCACAACGGCTGCCGTCCGCCCAAGCGTCGGCGCGTGTAAGACGCAACCGCAAGACCTCCTGCGCGGGGAGCGGCCCCTTCGGGCCGTGTATTTGACGCTTCGCGTAAACGGCAACTGGACCGGGATGACACGCTTCGGCGCGTAAACCGGTCGTCACCCGAATCTGAGGAAAATCATGGCACGCTATACCGGACCCGTTTGTCGCCTTTGCCGCCGTGAAGGCATGAAGCTTTTCCTGAAAGGCACCCGCTGCTTTTCTGACAAGTGCGCGATCGAGAAGCGCAACTTCGCCCCCGGCCAGCACGGGCGAGACCGCAAGGCCAAGATTGTCGGATATGGGCTCCAGCTGCGCGAAAAGCAGAAGGCCAAGCGCATCTATTTCGCTCAGGAAGGGCAGTTCCGGGCCTATTACGAGAAGGCTAACCGCGCAACCGGCGTTACCGGCGAGCTCCTGCTCCAACAGCTCGAGCGCAGGCTGGACAACGTCGCTTATCGGCTTGGGTATGCGAGCTCCCGCCGCCAGGCCCGGCAGATCGTCCGCCATGGTCATGTTGAGGTAAACGGCCGCAAGGTCAACATCCCTTCGTTTCAGGTGTCGGTCGGCGACGAAATTAAAGTTCGTCCCAATGCTTCCAAGTTCGGCGTAATCGAGACTTCGCGTGAGTTCGCCTCGCACCAACCCACGCCCAACTGGCTCCAGATCAACGCGGCCGAGCTATCGGGCAAGATCATGGCTTTGCCGACGCGCGCTGATATTCAACTGCCCGTCAACGAGCAGCTCATCGTCGAGCTTTACTCGAAGTAAAAAAACCGCCTGAGCGGTTGGCCGGCCTTTGCCGGCGCTTCCAATCGGCTGCGGAGAGATTCTCCCGATCATCGGGAGGTCACAAGTACACCAAGAAGTGGGGCCTCCCGCGTAGGAGGTCCGGCTTTTACAATGGAAAGAAGCGCGAACCGCTGCAGAATGCTTCGCCGCGGCGCGTACAAGGAGAGACACCATGTTGTGGAGAGGATTCCAGCGCCCCAAGCGCCTCCAGATCGACACCGAAACCCTCACGGACCGCTACGGGAAGTTCCAGGCCCAGCCATTCGAGCGCGGCTTCGGAACCACTATAGGCAACTCGCTGCGCCGCACCCTGCTTTCCTCGATCGAAGGGGCGGCTGTCACAGCAGTCCGCATCGAGGGTGTGCTCCACGAGTTTCAGTCCATACCCGGCATAGTCGAGGATGCGACCGACATCATCCTGAACCTCAAGCAGATCCCTTTCAAGCTGTCGGGCGACGGCCCCAAGGCGCTTTACATCCGCGTCGATGAGCCCGGCATCGTCACCTCCGGCATGATCGAAGCGGACGGCGACGTCGAGATCCTCGACAAGGACGTTTATATCGGCACCGTGAGTGAAGGGGGCAAGCTCGACATGGAGATGCGCCTCAAGCGGGGCCGCGGCTATATCTCCGCCGACCGCAATTTCGACGCTGACCTAGGCCTCGGTTTTATGCCCGTGGACTCCGTCCACTCGCCCGTGCGCAAGGTGAACTATGCGGTGGAGGCTGCGCGTCTTGGCCAGATCACCGACTACGACAAGCTCACATTGGAAGTTTGGACCAACGGGTCTGTTGTTCCCGCCGACGCAGTCGGCCTTGCCGCGAAGCTGCTTAAAGATCATATGAGCATCTTCATCAACTTTGAGGAAGAGATCGAGCTGGAAGGCCACATGGATGGCCGCGACGGCCTGCTGCGCAACGATAACCTCAACCGTTCGGTCGAGGAGCTCGAGCTCAGCGTGCGCTCCTACAATTGCCTCAAAAATGCCAACATTCAGACGATCGGCGAACTGGTGCAGAAGACCGAAGCCGAGATGCTGAAGACGAAGAACTTCGGCCGCAAGAGCTTGAACGAGATCAAGGAAATCCTTGCGCAGATGGGCTTGTCGCTCGGCATGAAGATTGACGAGCACGGCAATGCTGTACCGGGGCCGACCAGCATTCTGCCGTCGCAACAGCTGGCTGCGTCCCAGTACAGTCGCTTCGACGATGAGGAAGACGAGATTCTGGACGACGAAAGTGATCTCCAGTTCCAAAACGAGCCGGAAAATTTTTAGAAGCCGGGGGGAAGGGTAGAGGGCACAGAAAATCTGGCCCGGCTACCCTTCCTAAAAAATTGGGTGCCCCACCCCTCGCACTATGAGACGTGGGCTCCACCGCAAGCAGCACCATCCGGCGTTCATCCCTCCCGTCCGGTGCAGTACCGAATCCAAGATCCGATCCAAAAAGAGAGAACCCATGCGCCACCGCAAAGCAGGAGTCAAACTCGGACGCAAAACCCCGCACCGCCGCGCGCTGCTGCGCAATCTCACGACCTCCATCCTGATGGAAGACCGCGTTGAGACGACGGTGACCAAGGCCAAAGCCGTCCGCCCCCACGTTGAAAAGATGATCACCCTCGGCAAGCGAGGCGACCTCCACGCCCGGCGCCAGGCGCTCGCCTTTTTAATGACGCGCGAGTCAGTTTCCCGCTTGTTCGACACCGTCGCCCCCCGCTACGGCGAGCGCCAGGGCGGCTATCTGCGCATTGTCCGCACCGGCTTTCGCAAGGGGGACGGCGGCGAAACCGCTCTGATCGAACTACTCGGTGCCGAGCAGGTTTTGGACGAGAAACGCCAAAAGCGCGCCGAAGCGCGGCAAAAGCGCCGCGAAGAGATGCAGGCTGCCCTCGCCGCGAACGGCCCCACGCCAGGTACTGAAGGGGAAGAACCGCAAGAATAGCTGTGCAGCAGATGCTCCCGCCGCGCGGTAAGCCTTTGCTGCGTGGCGGGCTTGAGTTATGGCGGCCTCGCCTAAGGGCAGCCGGTCTCCGCATCTCTCGAGAGTTAAAAACCTGCAACGGCGGGTTGGGTTGAATCCTGGACAGAAGGCAGCATCGTCCGCGACCCGCTGCATGCGCTACAGGTTCAGCGTTCCGTGCTATTGTCGCGCGCGCTTAGACCTGCTTGAGTTTGTTGACGAGTTTGCTGGAAGCCCTGGCATTAGTGCTGACTTTGTCCCTCTCAAGTTCCACCGAGCCGCCCTTTTTGCAGGCTGCCGGAGGATCGGGGCCAACCGAACGCAAATGTAGGCTTCCACAGTCTTTGCATCCGAAATAGGTGTGCATTTCACTTAGAACATTTCTCTACAGGGTATAGCTCTTGATTCTCTCCGCGCGTGGCTTGCCTGGGCGAGTCTGTTGATGTGGCGCGAGCGTATAGCGACAATCTGCGGGAGAAGGTGCCGGCGGCGTACGCGGCCGGCAAGGGCACGCTGAAGGAGTTGGCGTGGCGGTTCGGTGTCAGCTACGGCTGGGTGGCGAAGATCCACGCGATGGAACGGCTCACCGGGAGCCGGTCGCGACCACCGGAGAAGAGCCGCGGCCGGCCGCGTGGCGTTGACGACACTCTGGTGTGGAGCCAGGTGAAAGGTCTTACCGACCTCGTGCTGCATGAACTGCGGCAGGAGCTGCTGAAGGCGGGCACGTCTATGAGCATTGCGCATCTGGCGCGTGTGCTGGACCGGCTGGGTTTGCGGCTGAAAAGTCGCTCCCCGCCACAGAGCGCGAGACCGAAGCCAACCGCGTCCGCCGCAAGGCCTTTGTGGAATAGGTTGGGCAGGTTGCGCCGGAAGACCTGATCTCCCTGGACGAGAGCGGTGTGAGCGCGCAGACGATCCGGCTGTATGCGTATATGCCCCGAGGCCAGCGTGTGCACGATGCGGTGCCTGGCGGGCACTGGAAGATGCTCACCATCCTGGACGCGCTGGACCACACCGGCATGCCGGCCGTCATGACCGTCGAGGCGGTGACTGACCGGGAGGTTTTCCTCGCCTACCTCGATCACTTGCTGTGCCCCCGGCTGCGGGCCGGCCACGTAGTGATCATGGACAACCTCAGCGCCCACAAAGTGGTCGAAGTACGCGAACGCATCGAGCAGACCGGCGCCACGCTGCTTTATCTGCCACCCTACTCCCCCGACCTCAACCCCATCGAGAAGACCTGGAGCAAGCTCAAACAGGGACTCCAGGCCGCACAGGCCGCAGCGTCCAAGCACTTCAGCAAGCCATCGAACGCCTGCTCCCCAGCCTCTCCGCACGGGACGCGCAAGCCTGGTTCAAACTGCCCTTCCAACAACCACACCCGTAGGAGAAATGCTTTAAGTTTTGGGCTTGCCTGTGCTATGCGCTTTCCGCCCCCGCGCATCCATCAGCCTTGCGCTCCCTTGCGGGATGGTGCCCGGAACCGTAGGCCCGTCCACATCTGAAATGCCGCTGTGAATGACGGACGCGATGTTGGCTGTCAAACACTCATTGGCCTAGAGGTGGACTGGGTAGCGGTAGATTCCATTCCGGAAGGAGAGGATAAGGTTGGCATTTGCGTCCACGGTCCCGTTGTTCCAGAACGAAGGCATGGTGTCGGTTGCGCCGGAAACCTGCCAACCGCGAAGAATCTTGCCGCGTCCGGCGCAAAAGTCATCGAGTCCGCGGAGAAGACATAGGTGGAGTTCTGGACGCGCTGCCGGTCGCAAGCAGGATGCTGTCGGCCGGGCCATTGAAGCTGAACATCAAGTTGAGTTCGCCGGAGCAAGTTGCTAACCCCGCCCGGGCCAGAAGACGAATAAGGTCGATCTGATCTGTTTGCCACGCCTGAAGCGAAACAAAGTTCAGGCGCGCTATTCTGCGGTGCCGGACATAAAGTTTGCCCCGATCTCGACCTGAACACTGTTTGGACAAAAGGTTGCGGAGCGTCCCGGAGCGAGGCTCGGATATCGACCGCCGCAGTACTCGTTTTGTCCAAGGTAGCTGAAGCAGACGTATTCAGGCCATCCTCCACCTATAAAACCGGCGTCACGGTCAAGAGGGCAATCTCGAGAGGCTTATTCATGTGCAGAACAGGCCCGAAAGCCCCATTTGGTTCACCAAACCCTCCGGCGACGTTGCGGCTAGCTAGGGGCGGCAAAAAGGTCGCAAGCTGTTTCTGCAATTGGGGGCTTCGAGCGCTGAGGTGCGCGATCGCAGGGAGGACAAGAGCCAACTGAGGCGTGAATCCACGTAGCAAGACGCTTTGCATACGGGATCTCGCACTTGTGTGAGGAAGAGGGGCTTTGGTAGCGGGACGATACAAGCAATTTCTTTGCCGCGCAAGGCCCTTTACTTAGAAAACGAAAACGCGACGGAGCCGAAGCGCTCGAAGCGTACATTGACGGACGACCGGCTCATGGTCAGGAGCTTGCCCATCCAGCTGCCAGTGGTGATCCACTGCCCGGCCTGAAGGCCGCCCGTGCGGAACTGCCCATCGTTCGCGAGGAAATCTAGGAGGCGCATCAGGTCCGGGCCGTTTGTGTTGCTGCCAACGCCGTCCCAGCGCACCACACCGTCGACCACGATCTCAAGGGGTACGGGGTCGAAGGTCAGCTCCCGCCAGTTCTCGATGGCCGGTCCATGGATCAATCCGCCGTTCATTTGAAGGTCGGCGATCATGGCCAGGTGGGCAGCTTCATCCGGCGCGATGAAAGCCGCCTCTAAAACTTCAATCGCCGGGTGTGCGCTATCAATTGCTTCCAGAATCTCTTCACGTCCGTAGTGGAGCTCGCGCAGGGGCAGGTCTTTCCGGAGCAGGAAGGCGATTTCGGCTTCGATTCCACGCAGGCGCCTGTCTCCGCCTGTCTCCGCTCCTGTCGGGAGAACTCCGAAAGGTAGCGGGATTGGACCGAACACGGGAGTTGCGTCGGGCCGCGGCGCGCCGATCTTCCAGCCCCCCACGGTGCCGAGCCGTTTCGCCATGACATCCTGCACCGCGTAGGCTTCTTCAAGAGTCGCGGGTTGAAGTGCGGGATCCAAATCCGGGATGGGCCTGGATCTGCGCCGTGCGTCGAGCAAGATTAGAGCCGTTTCCTGAATGCGGGCGCTTTCCATGAGCGCTTCGTGCGCCTGCCGTGTCCACCCTCCTGCCATGCGGACCTCCAAAGGCTATGGTAGCGGGTTTAAGCGGCGGCTTTCTCAGCCACGGTCGAGGGCTCGGAGGAAAGCTCTTCCAGGCTCTTGCCCTTGGTTTCCGGCAGAAGAAAGATGGTGATGACCAACCCGAGCAGGCTGACAGCTCCCGCGACGGACTCGGCCGCGAGCAGGCCGTGCCACCTCATAAAAAGGGGAAAGGTAAAAACGCCGACAAACCCGCCGATTTTTCCCATGGCGGCGGCGATACCGTGGCCCGTGGTGCGTAGTCGTACCGGAAAGATCTCCGAGGGATAGACAAATGTCGTGGCGTTGGGCCCGAACTCCGTGAAGAAAAAGCTGATGCCGTAGATCACGACGAAGGGAATGGTCATCTTTTCGAGGCCCGGCACCAGCGCCATGACCAGGAAGGCCGCTGCCATCATGCCGAAACCGAGGCATTGAATCGTTTTGCGTCCGAGCCGGTCCATGGTGAGCGCGGATACAGCGTAGCCCGGCGCGGCAAAGATCGCGAAAATAGCTAGTTGCGTGAGGGTCTTCTTGAGAAGGTTGTCGTGGGCGTGGAGAGAGGACAACACCAGGGGGCTCGAAACCGTGTTGCCGTAATAGGCGAAATCCATCATGAACCAGGCCAGGCTCGCGCCAATGAGTCGGGGCAGCAGCATATGGTTGCTGGCGAGCCGGTGAAAACCATCCCAGAATGAAACCGAGTGATGCGTATCGTTGTAGTCGCCGGTCCGGGAAAGCTTGCCCGAATCGCCCTCTTCCTGCCCAGCGGCCTTGAGGAAGCGCGGGGTCTCTTTGAGGTGCCGCCGCTGCCAATAGACCGCCAACGCCGGAACTGCGCCGAAAGCGACCAGGATGCGCCAGGTGATGTTGGGGGCCACATGTCCGGCGAGCAGCGCCGAAGCGAAGAGTGGACCGAAGATCAGCCCGGCGGCTTGCATGGCGAAGACGAGGGAAACCATCATGCCACGCGAAGCTTTTGCCGAGTATTCGCTCATAATGGTCGCGGAAACCGGGTAGTCGCCGCCGATGCCGATGCCCAGGATGAAGCGGAGGCCGATAAGCCACCAGATGTTTGGTGCAAAGCCACAGCCGATTGCGCCCGCCGCAAGCACCAGGACCTCGACCCCGTAAATCCGCTTGCGCCCGACCATGTCGGCAATGCGTCCGAAAAGGAGCGCCCCGATCGCGGAAGCCAGCAAGGCGGTCGAATCGACGAGGCTTTCCTCCAGCTTGCCCACATGCCAGAGCGGCTTGAGGGTCGCCATGACCACGCCGATGATGAACAAGTCGTAGGCGTCGGTGAAGAAGCCCATGCCGGAGATGAACATGATCTTCCAGTGCAGGCGAGAAGGTTTGGCGTTATCCAGTTCCTGAAAGTCGGTGGAAGCCGCGGCGGCTGTTGCCATGGTGACACCCTCTGAAACGCGGTTCCGGCTGGGTCGGCGGGAACCGCTTTTCACATTATGGTGAACCGCTCAGGTTACAAGGAGGTCACAGGAGCGTTCGGCTTTTACAAAGCAGGTTTTCAAAGATCAGCTGCACCTGTCCGGACGGCGCTTAGCGTACCGGAGTGGTGAGGGCGCAGGCTTGTCCCGCGGATGCGAAGACCGCGGGCGGCAGCGCCAGCCTTTCCTCAATGCTAGGCGACCCCGGCTTTGACTTCCCGGACGCGGCAATTAGGGCTTCAAAGCAATCTTCGTCGAGTTTGGAGGGCACTTCCGCTTTGATTATCTCCAGCGCTGTCTCGACTGGAAGTCCGGCTCGGTAGGGACGGTCTTCCGTCAGCGCGCCAAAGATGTCGGCGACTGCTAGGACGCGCGCTTCAAGAGGTAAAGCTTCGGCCTGGAGGCGATTTGGATAGCCAGACCCATCCAATTTTTCATGGTGCGCGCCGGCGATCTTTGCAAGTTCGTGATACTGCGGCACTCGCGAGAGGATCTTCTCAGTGAGCCCGGAGTGTTCCCGCATGACGGACCATTCCGCTCCGTCGAGTTTGCCGGGTTTGTCGAGGATGGAGTTAGGGACGCGCAGCTTGCCAAGATCGTGTAGAAGAGCAGCCCGATGAAGAAGGCTTTTGCGCTCGGCGGGCAGGTGCATCGCATCGCCGATCGCGCTCGCCGCCTCCGTTACTCCCATGGAGTGCCGGAAGGTAAATGGAGATTTTGCGTCCACGACTTCGGAGAAGGCCTCGCAGATGGCGTCAATCGCCGCCGGCGTCATGCGGGAAATTTCCGCCGGTGCGGCATCGAGCACCGCCGCGCGGGTTTCGCGTTCGGGCGCGGCCACCTCGCCTCCTTCAATGGGCAGGCATTGCAGCCACAAGGTGCCTTGTATTTGGAGTGACTCGGCGGCGCGCACGGCTTCCGGGTCGAACCAGCGGCGGCTTCTTTGGCGCAAGGTTCGCATTGCCTCCTCGGGTCCACGCTCGAGAGCAAAGGCATCCAGGTGCTGCGCGACGGTCATAATGCGCGCAAGAAGGGGAATTGCGCCTCCCTTGAGCCGGTCCGGGTAGCCGCTTCCGTCCCAGTGCTCGTCGAGGCTCCGTACCGCGTCAGCCGTCCCTTCGCTCATGCCGATTTTGCGAATGATGCTTGCTCCCCGATCACAGCGGAGCGCGATCATCTCTTCATTGTTGCGGTGCTGGGTTGCACCTATGCGGAGTATGCGTGCTATTTTGGCGGTCGAACCCTCGCCCGGTTCCACATTGCGCCAGAGCAGGCGCAGCGTAGAAAGTTTGGGCTGATGTGGACGCGTCCAGTCTTCAAGTTTCACGCCGGCTTTCACGGCGCGGTCGTCGCCGCCTCCGATGATCTGGCACATGCGCGCGGCATTGCTGCTGCAGCCTACGTCTTTCAGGAGTGTCGCGTGGTAAAGTTCTGCAAGCATCCCGGGCCGCAGGCCCAACTCCGTGCCCAACCGCATGGCCAGCAAACAAGACCGGAGAGCATGGCCGGGGACGGCGCCCTCCGTAAGATCGAGCGCGAAGGACAGGGCCGAGATGATTTCGGCCAGCGATGGCGTCCCACTTGTATATGGCCGTTCGGCACCTTCGACATATTGTTGAGTGTTCATCGCTTCCTCGCTGCTTGCCCCGTTATCGGCAGGGGAGCTCGTCGCGTTCAGCGCGACGGAGGACAATATAGGTACTTTGGTACCGTGAAGTG
This sequence comes from Acidobacteriaceae bacterium, assembly GCA_965218545.1. Lineage (GTDB taxonomy): Bacteria > Acidobacteriota > Terriglobia > Terriglobales > Acidobacteriaceae > EB88. Next base: position 818,931 of record CBDCLB010000006.1, read on the forward strand.
TTCCGCTCCTCGCGCCGATAGAGAGCGTGAAAGGTCGGGGTTTGATCGCATCGGAAGAGGCGCTCTTCGCGTAACTCCCAAGGGCCGCAGCGCGTCTAAGAGTGTGGCCCTATGCACATTAAACGGGCCAGTTGGAGCATACATGCTGATTCGCAAGCCGGGCGACATCCCTTCTTCGGAGATCACTCCGCAACACGTGTGGAACAATCGTCGCCGGTTTATCGCGGCTGCCGCGGCTACGGCTGGAGTTGTAGCCCTGGAGGGCAAGCGGCTGCTCCGTCCTGAAGCAGCCGTCGAAGCGGCAACAAAGCTGACCACGGTTAAAAGCCCGTTATCCACGCCGGGTCTCACGCCGACGTCTTATAAGGACATCACCAGCTACAACAACTACTACGAATTCGGCACCGGCAAAAGCGATCCGTCTGAGAACGCGCAACACTTCCAGACTTACCCATGGAGCGTCAAGGTAGAAGGCCTGGTGCAGAAGCCGAAGACTTTTTCAATCGACCAGCTTGCAAAGCTGCGCCCCCAGGAGGATCGCGTATATCGCTTCCGCTGCGTGGAGGCCTGGAGCATGGTGATCCCCTGGGTTGGCTACTCGCTTGCGGAGTTCATCAAGGAGTGCCAGCCGTTGCCCTCGGCGAAGTATGTGCAGTTTCTGTCCTTCTATAGCGCATCGGAGATGCCTGAGTCGCGGGACGAAAGCATCAACTGGCCCTATTCGGAAGGGCTCCGGATGGACGAGGCGATGCATCCCTTAACGCTGCTCACCTTTGGACTGTATGGGCAAACCTTGCCCAACCAGGATGGAGCACCGGTGCGTATTGTAGTGCCGTGGAAATACGGGTTTAAGTCCGCGAAGGCGCTGGCGACAGTCCGTTTCCTAGCGAAAGAGCCGCCCACGACCTGGAATGACCTGGCACCGAACGAGTACGGTTTCTACTCCAATGTGAACCCCAACGTGGACCATCCGCGCTGGTCGCAGAAAACTGAGCGGGTGATTGGAGCGCCAATCTGGAAGCAGCGCCAGCCGACGCTGATGTTCAATGGCTATGGCGATCAGGTTGCGAGCTTGTATAACGGCATGGACCTGAAGAAGTACTACTAGGAGGCTGAAGCATTGCCGAACCGCTGGATTTTATGGCTGAAGGGGTTGGTTCACGCGGCGTGCCTGGGCCCGCTCGTTTGGCTTGCCTGGCGGCTGTTCCGCAGCGTCACCTCCGACCCAACGGCGCTAGGACCCGATCCGACGGCAACGGTCACGTTTTTCACGGGGTTTGGCGCGCTCCGTCTTTTGGTGATTTCCCTCGCTATCACGCCGATAAGGCGGCTTATTCCCCGTTTTAGCTGGCTGATCCGGTTCCGCCGACTGCTTGGCCTTTACGCGTTTGCCTACGCAACCCTGCACCTGCTCACGTATCTGTGGCTGTATGCGGCTTGGAGCTGGCCGGCTATCGAGGACGACCTGGCGAGAAGGCCCTATATTTGGGCGGGGGTAACGGCCTGGGTGCTCATGGTCCCCTTGGTTGCTACCTCGAGCACCTGGTCTATCCGCAAATTGGGGGGGAAGCGCTGGGCTTGGCTGCACCGCCTGGTTTACTTTTCAGCGATCGCCGGAGTGGTCCATTACTGGTGGATCGTGAAAACCGGCGTGCTCGCTCCCCTGAAGATCACAATAGTGCTCGGCATCCTGTTGCTGATGCGACCGCTTTTGACATGGCTGAAGCGGAAGCCGACCCGCGTTGTGGCCGCCCACGCGAGGTGAGCGGCCAAGCCCCTGTTTCCAGTAAAACGCAAATTTATTGCACGCCAGCCTCCGCCGGAGCAACGGCGATCCGGTTCGCCGCACGGAGGTTGACGCCGCCTACATCGGTCTTCAGCTTCAAGGTGGCGTAGGTTTCCTTCTTCTCCGGTTTTGCCGGAACTGCAAGTTCGTACTGATTCTCCAAACGGCGAGAAAGATCGGACAGGAATGGCGTGAAAGAAACGGGGTTGGTCAGTCCTTCGTAATACAGATTGCCACCCGTCGCATCGGCCACCTGGGTCAGGTAGTTCTGCCCCGCGTTCGTCTCGTAAAAGGTGCTGCTTAGCCGCCCACGGTTGCGGAAATAGATGGAGAACACCACGAGATCCGCTCGGTTCGCCGCATCGATTGCCGCCCCTAGGTAAGGGTCTTCGGGGTTGTAGCGGACGTTGTAAGGGTCCACACCATCGGTGATCATGAGTACCTCCCGGCGCGCGGCGGAGGCGGGAGCGGGCCAGCGCTTGGCAAGATCCTGCAGGCAGAAGTAAGGGCTTGCGCTGGAACCGGGAAAGCCCGAAGGCAGCCTAAGGGTTTTTGCCACTGCGGCATGATCCTTCGAAAGCGGCCCGGCAAAGACGGCGGCCCCGTTTTGCATGTAGGCGATCGCCATGGAGACGTTTGGCGGCAGACTCTGGATGAACTTCGCCAGATCTTCGAGGTTCGTGCCAAAGGAGGTGCGGGCGGAGTTGTCGATCAGCAGCACAAGCTGTACCTGGCCCTGCCCATAGGGCTGCCAGATGACAGGCTGCACGGTTTTTCCGTTCACCTCCACCTTCAGTGAGCCGGCGGGGATGGCCGCGATAGCCTCACCGTGCTTTGGCAGCACTGTGACCACCGTTTGCGCAGACTGCGGGATGTTTTCGTTCTGCGCCCGCGCGCAGCTCGATCCAAAAACAGCGGCCATGCCGAGCGCCGCGATGCCAAGATTGGAGAACAGCTTCATGAGGTGCTTCCTTTCGCGGGTCGCCGATTCCTTTGCAACCTGCTTTTGTATAGACCCCGTTTTGATGCGAAAAGCTTGCCTCTGCTGCGCTAAACCGCGTTCTCCGTGGACTATGCTTTCAAAGAGATGACAAGAGTTTTAACCGCGGCTGTGTTGATTCCGCTCGTAATCCTTCTAGTGTTTTGGGGTTCACTGCCCGCGCTCACCGCCGCGGCGGCAGTTGTTTCCGGCTTGGCTACCTGGGAGTTCCTGGAGCTCGCCGCGGCGAGCGGAGCCGCCGGCACCCCGCGCAGCATCGTGCTGCTTGGCATCGCCCTTCTGTTTGTGTGTGCGCTGTACCGGCCTGAGTACACTGCGCCGGCGCTGGGTGGTTTGGGCTTTCTGCTCCTCGGCGTATGCGCGTTCCGGTTACCGTTCCCGCAGGTGCTGCCGGCCGCCTCGGCATCCTTGTTCGCGCTGGTGTATACCGGCTGGTCCATGACGACGCTGCCCTTGATTGAAGCGCAGGGGAACGGGCCTTCGCTGCTGCTTCTTTTGTTCCTGTCTGTTTGGTCGGGCGATATCGCCGCTTACTACGTGGGCCGCAACTTCGGAAGGCATCCGCTCACGCGTTTGAGCCCCAAAAAGACTTGGGAGGGAACCATAGCCTCAGTTGCGGGCACTGTGCTGGTCGTTGCGTTGCTTCTTTCCGCGGCAGGCGCGCTCAACCGAAGAGGTTCTGATTGGCTGAGCTATCCGGGCCCGTGGACGCGCACGCTGCTGCTTTCCGTTCTCCTGAACATCGCGGCGCAGCTTGGGGATCTGCTCGAGTCGGCGTTGAAGCGTGGCGCGGGCGTGAAGGATTCCGGCACAATGCTGCCGGGCCATGGCGGCATCCTCGACCGCATCGACGCGTTGCTCCTGGCCGCGCCGGTGCTGTGGTACGCTCTTTTAGCGCAGCAGGCCTTCTAGCCTCGCGCGTTCTCACGAGAAGGCTCGCGTTTTGAAAAGGATCTCGATTCTGGGCTCGACCGGGTCCATCGGTCAAAGCACTTTATCCATCATTGAGCAGTACCCGCAGAGGTTCGCGGTGGCCGCCCTGGCGGCTGGGCGCAACGTGAGCGAGGCAGCAAAGCAATGCCTGCGCTGGCACCCGCGCGTGGTTTCGCTCGCTACTGAGGAGCTGGCCGCGGAGCTCAGGCGGGAGCTGCAACACCAAGGGCTAACCGGAACCGAGGTCGTGTGGGGCACAGCGGGCACGGTCCTGGCCGCGACCCTGCCTGAGGCGGATTTTGTTGTCTCCGCGATCGTGGGGGTGGCCGGGCTTGAGGCCACCTACGCAGCTGTCGAGGCGGGCAAGCCCGTGGGGCTCGCCAACAAGGAAGCAATGGTTGCCGCGGGCGATCTGCTCAACGCCGCGGCGCGCGCGAAGAACGTTCCCCTGCTGCCCATTGATTCCGAGCACAATGCGGTGCACCAGTGCATGCGCGCCGGGCGATTGCAGGAGGTTCGCAACGTGTGGCTCACCGCTTCCGGCGGCCCATTCCGAAGCCTGCCGCTCGACCGGTTCGCGTCCATTACGCCCGAGCAGGCCCTCAAGCACCCTACCTGGGTCATGGGCCGGCGCATCACCATCGACTCGGCGACAATGCTCAACAAGGGGTTGGAGATTATCGAGGCCTGCCGATTGTTCGATCTGCCGCCCGCGCAGGTGCAGGTCACGGTTCACCCGCAATCCACGGTCCACTCGCTGGTCGAATATATCGACGGGTCGATTCTTGCGCAAATTTCGGTCACCGACATGCGCCTGCCGATCCTATACGCGCTGAACTTCCCGGAGCGAGTGGAGTCTTCAATGCGGTTCGACATGCGCGCGCTGGCCGGGCTCGACTTCGAGCAGCCCGACCTCCGGCGTTTCCCGTGTCTCCGCCTGGCGTACGAGGCGGCCGAGGCGGGCGGGGCGTACCCAATCGCCCTCAATGCAGCTGATGAGGTAGCCGTTGAGGCATTTCTGGCCGGTGAAATCGGCTTCCCGGCTATCGCAGGTACAATCGATGAAGTGCTGGCCCAAACGCCCGCTGCCGTTCCCGGTTCTATCGCCGAGGTGCTGCAGATGGATGGGGAAGCGCGCTCGCGGGCAAGGGAAGTGGTTGCGGCCGGAAAAGCGCTCCCGGCCCGTTAGCATTTGAACCCTGGAGCGGACTGCTGACCATATGTTGTTTGCGCTCGTTTCTATCCTTTCCTTCATTGTTGTTCTGGGCATTATGGTGCTGGTCCATGAGGCCGGCCACTTCCTCACAGCTAAGGCGTGCGGCGTACGGGTCGATGTTTTCTCGATCGGCATGGGCAAGCGCTTGTTCGGCTTCAAGCGCGGCGATACAGACTACCGCATCAGCCTTCTGCCGCTTGGCGGCTATGTCAAAATGGCCGGCGAGTACTCCGGCGAATCCGGTCTGGCGGACACAGGCACGGGCGACCCGGGGGAGTTTACGTCCCGCCCGCGCTGGCAACGCATTCTGATCGGGTTTTCCGGGCCGGTGACCAACTTCCTGCTCGCCTTCATCATAATGGCCGGGCTGTACATGATGCACAATGAGGTCGATGCCTACCTGAACGGGCCGGCCATCGTCGACTTTGTGCCCGCGAACACCCCTGCCGCCAAAGCGGGAATCGAGTCCGGCGACCGCATCGTCCAGTTCGGCAAGGTACACAATCCCGACTGGCAGCAGATCAGCATCCGCATGGGAATCGACGGAACGGCGACCGTGCCGGTGACGGTGGAGCGGGGCACGCAGCAGGTACCTTTGATGCTGCCGCTTGCGGGTGCCATGGGTAAGGACGGCCCAGACCCGACGGCAATCGGCTTGGAACCGCGGATCCAGGCCGGGTCTATCGCGATCCACGATGTGGAGCCCGGCTACCCGCTTGCGGAAGCCGGAGTAAAATCCGGCGACGTGCTGCTCTCGATGGACGGACTGACCCTGCACTCCACGGGAGCTGCCGCGGCGTTCCTGCAGCAGAACGGGGGCAAGCCCGTTGCTCTCACGGTTAAGCGCGGCGCACAGCTCCTGCACTTGACCGCAACTCCCGTGGAAGGCGACAACGGGGCCGGGAAGCGAGGCTGGCGGCTTGGCTTTCGCTCGGAGCCGCCCCCGGTGACCATTGTTCAGCAATCGTTTCCCCAAGCGGCGGCACACTCGTTCCACTACAACGTGCAAAGCTCGGGTGAGATCCTCGAAGTGATGCGTCGGCTTTTTTCCGGCCACTCCAACGTAAAACAGCTTTCAGGCCCTGTGGGCATTGCGCGTGTGACAGGCGAGGCTGCCATGATGCCCGGCTGGCAGCCTATTCTGAACCTCACCTCCCAGATCAGCTTGAATCTCGGCATCTTCAACCTGCTGCCGTTTCCCTTGCTGGACGGCGGTATGATCCTGATCCTGCTGATCGAGTCGGTGATGCGCCACGATCTGAACCCGTCTGTGAAGGAGCGCATCTACCAGGTCGCGTTTGTGGTGCTGATCCTGTTCGCTGTGTTTGTGACGTTCAACGATGTTTCGCGGATTGTTGGATCGTCGCGGACGTAGCTATTCATGCGTGAGTTTGAACGCTTTATCCACGATAGCCGCGGGCGCACTGCCGGCCGGAAGAAGCGTGAACAGGGTGCCATAAACAGCTTCGTGATGGAAGTTGCGGTCAAAGGCGCGGAGCACGGAAACATCGCCCGCGCCCATGTCGGCGGCAAGCACCAGATGGCCGTCCGCTGAGAACATCAGGGGGCCAGGCCCCGCGCCCACGTGGACCGTGTTAATTAGCTTGCCGTCATCGATCGAGTAAACGGCAACGGTGTCGGCGGCTTCGTTTGAAATCCATAGCAGGGCGTTGTCGGCGCTGACGATGCCAAACGACGGGCGCGCGCCGACGAGTACCGCACCGCCGACCTCGTTGGTGCCGGTCGCAATCTCGGACACGGTGCCGGACCCCTGATTGGTGACGAAGATCTCGCCGCCGTCGGGCTTCAAGATCAGGCGTGTGGGGTGCTCGCCTACGTCGAGAAGCGCGAGCAGCCGGTCTGTGGCTGCGTCCGGCAGGGCTCGTTCCGGGCGCGCTGCGCGGAGCCCCAAAGTCATGACCCGGTGTCCGGCTGCACAGGCGATGAAAGCCTTGGAAGAGTCGGGAAGAATGGCAATGCTGCCCGCGCCGGGGCAGCCGGGGAACGACGCGCGCAGGCGGGGCAGCTTCCCCTTTGTCACCTCGTACACGCCGACGCTGCCGCTCCCCGCGTTGGCAACGACAAGCGTCGCATTGTCGGGCGCAACCGCGAGCGCGTCCGGCGCTTCACCCGCGCCGACCACGCCCGTGACATTGTGAAGACGCAGGTCCAGGACCGAGATGTTATTCGAGCCCGCGTTGGCGGCGTACAGTCGAGTGCCTGGACCGTCGAGCGCGAGCGCCGCCGGAGACTTCCCGGCAGGCAGGACCGTTTCGATTCGGTTCGTTTCGGCGTCGATCGTCGTGATCGCGCCGCGCGCGCCTGGGGTGCCCTGGCTTGCGACGTAGATCTCGTTATGCGTTTTGCCGGCGATCAGCGCGACCGGACGCGGGGCTACGGCGAGAACTGCTTCCTGGCGCATGTTCACGAGGTCGAGGACTGAGACGGTGTTCGAGCCGGTGTTGGCGACGTAGGCGTACTCGCGGTAGTTGGCGGCGTACTGCGGGAAGCGGCTGCTGCGGCAGCCGGGGAGGAGCAGGAGGGCTAGGAGGGGGAGGCACTGGAAGCGAGCGCGGGGAACGGACATGACTCCTTGCAATGTACGTCAAATCGGCATCTTGCGGCTTGAATAGCGAGTGCCTAATCCTCTCGACGGAGACATTCACTGTTAGGGTCATACATGAAGCAGGAGCACATAGATGAATGCTGAAGTCGGACGTTTTCTCGAACAAAAAGCCAAGCTCGGCAACCCTATCGCCTACAAAGACGTGGTGGATGCTTTCCCGGGTCGTCTACCCAATTTCTCAGGCTCTTGGCAGGGTCATCCGCTCTCCTCGATTTTCGGAGAGCTTGACGAACAGGATCACGCAGCTAACCGGCCATGGCGAACGGCGTTGGTCGTCTCTAGAGAGACAGGAAGGCCAGGGCAAGGGTTTTTCGACACTATTGCGCGATTGCGCGGCATAGATATAGCGCAAGAGGATAGGGAGCGTATCTGGTTGACGGAGTACAAGCGCCTTGTTGAGAGCGCCGATGGTTCCATTGCCTAAGTCAGGGGCCAAAGTGTGACCTCTGACCCATGATTGTCGCGGACTTACTTACCCGCCCCCAGCTGCTCCGTCTGCAGCAGCACCAGCCCCGACAAATCCTTCTTTTCCAACCCGTGCACTTCCTTGTTGAACTCGTCCACCTTGCTCGACCAGTTCATCGAGCAGAACTTAGGCCCGCACATCGAGCAAAACGCCGCTTCCTTGTAGTAGTCGTCCGGGAGGGTTTCATCGTGCATGGCCCGCGCGGTTTCGGGATCGAGCGAGAGTGCGAACTGCTTTTCCCAGTCGAAGGTGTAACGCGCGTAGGAGATCGCATCATCGCGGTCGCGCGCGCCGGGGCGGTGGCGGGCGATATCGGCCGCGTGCGCGGCGATCTTATAGGCGATCATCCCGTCCTTGACGTCCTTCTCGTTCGGCAGCCCTAAGTGCTCTTTTGGGGTGACATAGCAGAGCATGGACGCTCCATGCCAGCCGATCATGGCCGCGCCGATTGCGGAAGTAATATGGTCGTAGCCCGGCGCGATATCGGTCACAAGCGGCCCCAGGACATAAAACGGCGCACCGTCGCAGAGCTCGACCTCTTTCTCGACCTGCTCTTGAATCTTATCCATGGGCACGTGGCCGGGGCCTTCAATCATGACCTGCACGTCCGACTCCCACGCCTTGCGCGTGAGCTCGCCCAGGGTCTTCAGCTCAGCAAACTGCGCTTCATCGGAAGCATCCGCAACCGAACCGGGCCGCAAACCGTCGCCGAGTGAGTAGCTTACGTCATACTTCGCCATGATCGCGGTGATGCGGTCGAAGTGCTCGTATAGAAAATTCTGCTTGTGGTGCGCGGTCATCCACTGCGCCATGATGGCACCGCCGCGGCTTACAATGCCGGTGATGCGCTTGGCCACCATAGGCACATACTGGATCAGCACGCCGGCATGAATGGTGAAGTAATCCACCCCTTGCTGCGCCTGCTCCTCAATGACCTCAAGATACAGATCGATGTTCAGGTCTTCCACCCGTTTGACCCGGGTCAGCGCCTCGTATAAGGGCACCGTGCCGATCGGAACCGGCGAGTGGCGCAGGATGCGGTCGCGGATCTCCGGGATCGCGCCGCCCGTCGATAGATCCATCACCGTGTCCGCGCCGTGTTGCACGGCCATGTGCAGCTTCCGGAGCTCTTCGTCAATGTTCGAGGTTACGGCCGAGTTCCCGATGTTCGCGTTCACCTTGCACCGCGACGCTACGCCGATCGCCATCGGCTCGAGCTCCGGATGGTTGATATTTGCCGGAACGATCATGCGGCCGGCGGCGATTTCTGCCCGGATCAGCTCGGGAGCCAGGTTTTCGCGGCGCGCGACAAACTCCATCTCTTCGGTCACGCGGCCCAGCCGGGCATAGTGCATCTGGCTCACGTTGGTGTCGCCGGCGCGCTCCACCTCCGCGCGACGGGCACGGAGCCATTCCGCGCGGGGTTGAAGGATTTCAGTGGCTCGTACGGGCATGTGGGCTGTGCTCATGGTTGGTCCCCTTCAACGTGGCTTGTTTCACCCCATCATACGCGGGGTTTCACGAGTTAGGATGCGCCCCTCGACCCCACCGCATCCCTAAGCGCCGAAGCTCTTGACGCGGGCGGAGCACCCTCCTACCCTAACAAGGTATGGCTCAGGCTCGACCTCAATCCGTCCGCATCGCCGTCGCGGTTGCGATCGTGCTCGCGGTGGTCGTGTACCTGGCCGTCACCGGCATTCAAGCGAATAAAAGTTATTACGTCACCATCAACGAGCTGCAGGCCATGGGCCAGACGGCCTACACGCGCCACCTCCGAGTTGCCGGCAATGTCCAGCCGGGCTCCATTGACCATCATGGAGCCGGGGCTAACTTCGTATTGGTTGAGAACGCGAAGCGCCTCCGCGTGGACTATGACGGCGAGGATCCGCCGCCGGATACTTTCAAGGACAACGCCCAGGCGCTCGCCATCGGCACCTACGGCCGGGACGGCGTTTTTCACGCGACTGAGCTCCAGGCCAAATGCGCGTCGAAGTACGCGCCCAAGACCACACCGGCAGCGCCCGCGCGGACCACCGCCGCGCTCGCGCCCGCGCGCTAGCTCGGGCCTGCTAGGCTTACTCGGGTGCCTTACCTTTACATCGACAAGCTCTTCAACGAGCTGCGCGACGAACTTCTCTCCGCCATGCACGCTGCGGCGGAACGGGAGATTCGCGAAGGGCAGCGGGTCGACGTGAACCGTCTCTATCGTGCGTTTACCCGGGCCGCCGTGGGCAAAATGTCGAACCCCGTGCGGGTATCGGACCGCTGCCTGGAAACCGGCGCGCCGCGCGCGAACAAAGGTGCGGGCCGCGGAGCGGAATAGCGTGGAAGCGCCGGCCGCCCTGTGCGATGTGTCGCATGTGTACGGGCAAGAGCCCGTGCTGCGGCATGTGGATGCGGAGCTTGCGCCGGGCCGCTGCTATCTGCTGCTGGGTCCCAACGGCGCGGGCAAATCCACTCTGCTGCGCATTCTGGCGGGCCTGCTGCGCCCGTCATTCGGCGAAGCACTCGCTTGGGGGCGGCCGCCGGGGGAAGTGCGCGAGCGCATCGGCTACATGGCGCACGCGCCCATGCTGTACGACGAGTTCACGGCGCTGGAAAACCTCCGCTACTTCGCCGCCCTGTACGGCCTCGCGCTCACCTCTGCCTCTGAAGAGGCTCTTCGGGCGGTCGGGCTCGACCCGGCGCTCACGCGGCCCGTGCGCGCCTACTCCCAGGGCATGCGCCAGCGCGTGTCCCTGGCCCGCGTGCTGCTCCCGCGGCCCGCGCTTTTGCTGCTCGATGAACCCTTCTCAAACATGGACGCAGGAAGCGCCCAAGCCATGCTCGCCCTGCTTACGAGGGAGCGCGAACGGGGCTGCACGGTTGTGCTGACAACGCACCAGCGCGAGCTTGCGCTACCCCTCGCCGATGAGCTGCTGCTGCTCGAAGACGGCGAGCTGCTTCGGAGCACCGCATGAAAACCAACGCCGCCCGGCTGCTCGACTCTCTTGGGATTGCCTACGAACTGCTGGCCTACGAGGTGGACCCCGAGGATTTGGCCGCCGCGAGTGTTGCCCGCAAGCTTGGTCTGCCGCCGGAGCAGGTTTGGAAAACGCTCCTATGCAGGCTGGATTCGGCCGGCTACGTTTTTGCTGTTCTGGCCGGCGATGACGAGCTCGACCTCAACAAGCCGGCCGCCGCCACCGGTGCCCGCTCGGCCACGGTCGCGCCCCTCAAGGAGGTCCAGCCGCTCATCGGCTACATTCGCGGCGGGGTCACCGTGCTGGAAGCGAGAAAGCCGTTTCCCGCCTTTGCGGACGAGACCATCGAGCTCCATGAGCGCATCAGCGTGTCCGCCGGGCAGCGCGGCTCCCAGCTCCTGCTCGCTCCGGCGGACTACCTCCGAGCCTCGGGCGCAGCCCTGGTCGATCTCGCGAGGGAGCGCCTGTGACCCGCTACTGGCGCGCCGTCCGGGTGCAGCTCGCGAAGGACCTCCGGCTTGAGTGGCGGTCGAAAGACGCTCTAAATGCCATGCTATTTCTCGCACTGTTGGTGGTTGTGCTGTTTTCGCTTGCATTCGACCCCACCCGCGCTGTGTCGCGGCAGATCGCGGGCGGCATTCTCGCGGTGGCTGTTTTGTTTGCCGCCACCGGCGCTTTGAACCAGGCTTGGGCGCGGGAGCTCACCGGGGGCGTGCTCGACGCGCAGCGCATGAGCCCCGCGCCGCCTTCCGCGCTGTTTCTAGGCAAGGTGCTGGCGAACTTTCTGTTTGTTTCGGCGGTCGAGCTTGTGCTTGCCCCGCTGTTCGCGGTCTTTTACAACCTCGCGCCCCGGGGAAATGCCGCGCTTTTATGGCTTATTCTACCGCTGGGGACATGGCCGCTGGTGGGCAACGGAGTGTTCTTCGCGGCGTTGTCGATCCGGGCACGTTCGCGCGAGCTGCTGCTGCCGCTGCTCCTGTTCCCCATTTTCATTCCAGCGCTGCTTGCGCTTACCTCCGCAGCCGAAGCGGTGTTTACCGGCGAAAGCGATCCGGTGCTCTGGATCAAGCTGCTCGCCGGCTACGATGTTGTGTTCACGACGGCGGCGGTGCTGCTTTTCGGGTTGGTGCTCAACGCGGAAAGCTAGACCGAGTGGCCGGTGGTCTGCTGGTGCGAACGCGAATGGCCATGGAGCAGCGCCGCCGCCGAAGCAATGAACATCCAGGCCCCAATGATGATGGCCGCGAGTGTCAGCAGCATGCGGGCTGCCTTGCGATCTCCGGGGTGCGCCTTATTTGTAAAGTGGCCGCCAATGACCAGCTGCCCGCCGACGCCGACCGCAAAAATTAAAAAACCGATCACCAGAATAAAAACTGCCATGCTTCCATGCCCTCCCGCTATGTGCCCTTTGGGATGCGGGCACTCGCCACCCCGCAATTTACACTGGTGATGCGGCCAAACGGGGGGAGCGGATGCGGGTTGTACGGGGGGTATGGCTGGTTGCGGCGCTGCTGGTCCTCGCCGAGGGTTTGCGCGTTGCTTTTTCAGTGCCTGCCGATGCCGCGCAGGGCGACCTGAGCCGCATTTTCTACTACCATTTCCCCGCTTGGATCGGCACCTCCGTTTTTTTCGCGCTCAATCTCGTTGCATCCATCGCCTACCTGTTTTGGCGGCATCGCAACGGAGTCCGCGCGCTCCAGGCCGACTCGCTGGCCGCCGCCTCCGCTGAGATGGGCGTGGTGTTTTGCACGGTGGGCCTCGTTACCGGCTCACTGTGGGGGCGCGCCGCTTGGGGCATCTGGTGGACCTGGGACGAGCGACTCACCTCCACGCTGATCCTCTGGCTTATTTACCTGGCCTACCTTCTGCTGCGCTCCTTTGCCGAGGGCGCGTCCATGCGCACCTTGGCCGCGGTCATGGCCATTTTCGGCTACCTCGACGTGCCGCTCGTGTACATGAGCACGCGCTGGTGGCGCACGCAGCATCCGGCACCCGTGTTCGCGGGCGGCCCAGGCACGGGCGTGGACCCGAGCATGATGCCTGCTATTTGGTGGAATCTGGCGGGCTGGCTCCTGTGGGGTACCTTTGTCGCGGCCCTGCGCTACCGGAGCATCCTGCGCCGCGAGCAGGCTCAAGCCGCCGCGACCGAAGCGCTGCTGGCGCGGCCGCCTCGCGTCAGGTCAAACGCTTTCCCGCAAGGAGACCGCGCGTGACCGGCTTTTGGACCGCGTACACGCACGACATGGCCCACCGCCACGTCCTGCTCGCGTACGGCTTCGCGTGGCTGCTGCAGCTTGGATACCTCGCCTTTGTGCTGGGTCGCTCCCGCTCGCGCTAAAGCCGGGGGTACACTAAAGCCCGAGAGGGTTTCCCGCATGCTCGTCGTCATGAAGTCCCACGCCTCAGAAGAACAGATCGCCGCCGTATGCGAGCAGATCGAGCGCCTGGGCCTGCGGCCCCATCCGATGCCCGGCGCCCAGCGCACCGCCATCGGCATCACCGGCAACCGCGGCGAAGTGGACCAGTCCTCGCTCACCGAGCTGTCCGGCGTCGCCGAGGTGATCCGCGTTTCCAAGCCCTATAAGCTCGTTTCCCGCGACGTCAAGGAAGAAGACACGGTCATCCGCTTCCCCGGCACGGACATCACGGTGGGCGGCCGCGACCTGATGGTCTGCGCCGGGCCGTGCTCCATCGAGACCCGCGAGCAAGCCTTTGCCACGGCCGATGCGGTCGCAGAGGCCGGGGCGCAGTTCTTCCGCGGCGGCGCGTACAAGCCGCGTACCTCGCCCTATGCATTTCAGGGTCTCGGCGAGGAAGCGCTCGCTATCATGGCTGAGATTCGCGAGCGCACCGGGATGCGGATCGTGACCGAGGCCATTGACCACGAAGCGCTCGACCTGGTCGCCGCGTATGCGGACGTGATCCAGATCGGCGCGCGCAACATGCAGAACTATTCGCTGCTGCGCGCCGCCGGGCGCAAGCGCAAGCCCGTGCTCTTGAAACGCGGCATGTCCGCCACGCTCGAAGAGCTCCTGATGGCCGCCGAGTACATCATGAGCGAGGGCAACTACGAGGTGATTTTGTGCGAGCGCGGCATCCGCACTTTTGCCGACCACACCCGCAACACTCTGGATTTGAGCGTGGTGCCCGCGGCGCAGCAGCTTTCGCACCTGCCCATCGTCGTCGACCCCAGCCATGGCACCGGCAAGCGCGATAAGGTGCTCTCCATGGCACGAGCCGCGGTCGCCTGCGGGGCTGACGGGCTCATCGTGGAGGTCCACAACCAGCCCGACCGCGCCCTGTCCGACGGCGCGCAATCGCTGTACCCCGCGCAGTTCACACAGCTAATGGACGAGGCCGCCCAGATCGCCGCGATCGTGGGCCGCAACGTGGCGCGGAACAGCTTTGCGCGCGAGGAAGCCTTGGCTTAAGCCCCGAGCTCGCGCAGCAGAAACGCGTAGTCGAAGGCGATCTCCCGCAGGTAGTCGTAGCGTCCGCTGGCCCCGCCGTGGCCCGCGGTCAGGTTGGTGTGGAGTAGGATTGGGTGTTCGCTCGCGTTGAGAGTCCGCAGCTTGGCAATGTACTTGGCGGGTTCCCAGTACATCACCTGTGAGTCGTACAGCGAGGTTTTCACAAGCATCGCCGGGTACGCCGCCTTCCGCAGGTTGTCATAGGGCGAGTAGCTCAACATCGTTTCGAAAGCTTCGCGCTCGTTCGGGTTCCCCCACTCCTCATATTCGGGCACGGTAAGGGGCAGCGAGGCATCGAGCATGGTGTTCATCACATCCACAAACGGCACCTGCGAGATGACGGCGCGAAACAGCTCGGGGCGCATATTCACGACCGCGCCCATGAGCAAACCGCCGGCCGACCCGCCCTGGATTGCAACGCGAGCGGGATCCCCGTAGCCCTTCGCGAGCAGGTGCTCGACGCACGCGATGAAATCGGTAAAGGTGTTGCGCTTGTGCCCCAAACGGCCGGAGTCGTGCCAGGGTTTGCCCAGGTCGCCCCCGCCGCGAATATGCGCATAAGCCAGCACAAAACCACGATCCAGCAGGCTAAGCCGGTTGGAGTTGAACCCGAGCGGGAGCGCGTAGCCATAGGAGCCGTAGCCGTACACATGCAGGGGCTGCGCGCTGGGTTTGCGCCGGTCGCGTCGGTAGACAAGCGAGATAGGCACGCGCACCCCATCCGGTGCAGTCGCCTCGATGCGCTCGGAGGCATACAGGGCGCGGTTGAAGCCGCCGGGCACTTCCTGTTCTTTCAACAGCGTGCTTTCGCCCGAGCGCACGTCGTAGTCGAACACCGAAGCCGGGGTGACCAGCGACTGATAGCCGTAGCGCAGGAGATCGGTTTCCCACTCGCGGTTATTGCTGAGGTGCGCGCTGTAGGCGGGCTCGGGAAACGCGATCTCGGCTTCGCGCGCGATTTCGGGCCCTTTGCCCGCGAACTGGAGCACGCGCAGGTGCTCCAGCCCGCCGCGGCGCTCGGAGGCGACGCCAAACTCCGAGAACAGCGAAACGTCTTCGAGCATGACCTCGTCCCGATGCGGGATGCGCTCGGTCCACTGCCCCGGCTCGTCCACCGGCGCGGTCACCAGCCGAAAGTTGCGCCCCTGGTCGTTCACCCGGATGTAGAGCAGGCCATGCCGGTGATCGGGGTAGTACTCGATCCCATCGCGGCGCGGGGCTAGCAGTGTGGGCTCGGCGGTGGGCGCATCGGCGCGCAGTAGACGTGCTTCGCTGGTGGTGTGGCTCGCGGACTCGACGACGATATACACGCCGTCGCGCGTGCGCCCCGCGCCCATGTTGAAGCGCTCATCGGGCTCTTCCAGCACCAGCGCATCTTCGGTCACGGGCGCGCCGAGCGTGTGCCGATAAAGCTGAAATTGTCGCTTCTGCTCCTCGTCTTCTACCGTGTACAGGAGCGTGCGATTGTCCGCCGCCCAAACGATGGAGCCCACGCGCTCGACGGTTTCGGGCAGTTTCTCGCCGGTTCGCAGGTCTTTGATGTGCAATGTGTACTGGCGAAAGCCGGTGGTATCGGTTGAGTAGGCAAGGAGGTTGCCGTCGTCCGACACGTCCATGCCGCCCACGGCCATAAAGCTGTGCCCGGCGGCCAGCGCCTCGACGTCGAGGATCACTTCTTCCGGAGCCGCTTCGTACTCTTCCCGCGCGCCGCGTTTGCGGCAGTACACCGGATACTGCGAACCCTCAGTGGTCCGCGCGTAGTACCAGTACGCACCTTCCCGCGCGGGCACGCTCACGTCGGTCTGCTTGATGTGCGACAGCAGCTCGGTGTAGAGCTGCTCTTGAATCGGCTTGGTCGCCTCCATCACGGCGTCGGTGTGAGCGTTTTCGGCGCGCAGGTAGGCTAGAACCTCCTCGCTTTCCTTGTTGCGGAGCCAGCCGTAATCGTCGTGGAGGGTGTGCCCGTGCAGGGTCGTGCTTTGGGGGTCGCGGCGGGCTTGGGGAGGCTGGGGCAGGCTCATGAGTTCAGGATACCCGGCGCATGGAATCTGTCTGCTTCCTATGGAAGGGAATGGATGCTCAATCCGTGAGTGCCCGGAGGGGGACTTGAACCCCCACGACCGTTTAGGGTCTGCGGATTTTAAGTCCGCTGCGTCTGCCGGTTTCGCCATCCGGGCATGGGCTCATGGTACCAGCGCGGGGCGGGCACGCAGGCGCTCGCGCAGCTGGGCGGTGACGACGCGATGACAGTGGAGGCATAGGGTGCGGAGATTGGTGAGGTCGCACTCGCCGCCGCCTTCAGCCACGGGGAGGATGTGGTCGGCGTCCCATAGGCTTTTGCGCCCGAGCCGCCGGAGGCCCCACACGGCTAGCAGCTCTGCCCGGCGCGGGCCGCGGGTGCGTCGCAGGCGGCGGTAGGCGGCGAGCGTATCCACTGTGCAGCGGGCGCAGATACCTTTGTCGCGGGCGAGGACTGCGTCGCGGAGGTAGCCGGGGTCGGTGCGCAGGCGCCATTCGTGGACGCAGAAGTCAGAGCAAAATGTCCGGCGGCGCGTTGGGACTTCGAGCGAACACCACCGGCACAAGGGGCGGCCTGTGGGGCCGCGCTGAAGGTCTGCGGGGCTGACGCGGCCGCCGGGCATGGTGCGTTGCGTGCTTCCCGTCGGCGCGAGGCTCACGCCTTCAGTTCCGGCCTCAACTCCGGGACCACGCGGATGGGGTATTTGGACCGAAGGGTGATCTTGGGGACGACGCCAACGGGCTGCCCGGGAACAAGCCGCAGCCGCCACTTTTGCGCGATGGTCGCCGTGAGCAGGATCGCCTCCATCCAGGCGAACGACTCGCCGATGCACTGCCGGTTGCCCCCTCCAAAGGGGAAGTACGCGAATTTGGGCCGGGCGGCTTTCGCTTCCGGCACGAAGCGCTCGGGATCGAAGCGGAGCGGGTCGGGAAAGTACTCGGGGGTGCGCTGCATGATGTATTGCGAGAAGAAAAAGTACGTGCCCGCGGGCAGGCGGTAAGGGCCAATCTCAACCGGCGCGGTGGCCTGCCGGCCCATGGCCCAGGCGGGCGGGTACAGCCGCATCGACTCGGACAGGACCATCTCGGTGTAGCGGAGCTGGGGCAGGTCGGCGAGGGTAGGGAGGCGGCCCGCGAGGACCTCGTCCAGTTCGGCGTGGAGCTTGGCTTCGGCGTCGGGATTTTGGCCCAGCAGCAGCCAGGTCCAGGCGAGCGCGTTGGCGACCGTCTCATAGCCTGCGAGGAAGATCGTGGTGACCTCGTCGCGGACCTGCTCGTCGTTCAGAGTGCTTTGGTCTTCGTCGCGGGAGGCGAGCAGCATGGAGAGCAGATCGCCTCGATCTTCGCCTGAAGATCGGCGCTGGTCGATCATCTTATGCACCACCGCGTCCAGGTGCTTGCGCGCGCGCTTAAAGCGCATGAGCCCCGGGATGGGCAGGTGCAGAAGCGATTCGGCCTTGGGCAGCGCGACCAGGAAGTTGTACAGGTCCATGATCGCGTTGACTTCCGTGTTGATGGTCTGCACGTCCTCGGTCACGTCCGTGTCGAAGATGGTGCGGGCGACGACCTGGAGCGCGAGCCGCATCATTTCGGTGACCGCGTCGATTTCGACCCCCGGCTGCCACTCATCGCGCATGGTGGCGGCGCGGGTGGTCATCATGTCGCCGTAGGCCTGGATACGTTGGCGATGGAAGGCGGGCGCGGCGATGCGGCGCTGGCGCATGTGCTGCTCGCCCTCGCTCGTGATGAGCCCCTCGCCCAGGAGGATCTTCATCCGGCGCTGGGTGCGCTCCTTGATGAACACGGGCGCCCTGGTGACGAGGACCTCGCGGATGAGCTCCGGGTCGTTGAGGAAGACGATGTGGTTGGGGCCCAGGCGGTAGTGCGAGACCGCGCCGTACTCCTGCTGCAAATGTTCAAACAGCAGGATGGGGTTGTCGGCCTTGAAGAACCGGCTGAACAGGTAAAAGGGCAAGTTGCGGCGCAGCCCGGGCGGGTAGCGGTAGCCGCCGCGTTCGGTGACCTGGTAGGGGGGCGGCTGCTGGGGAAGGGTGGTGGCCATGGGTTTAGCTGGCGCGCCATGGGGCGAGGCGCTCGTCTACCACTCTTACGATACGCGCGTGAATCGCCTCAACCGGCTCATCCGCATCGATTACCACCACACGCACAGGCTCGCGCGCGGCGATGCCAAGATAGGCGGCGTGGGTGCGCTCAAAAAACGCATCGGCTTCGGCCTCGAACCGGCTCTCCTCGCGGCCCGTGCGCTCCAGGTGGCGCGCATTGCGGCGGCGCGCGCGAGCCAGCGCGACCTGGAGCGGAGGCAGCAACAGGATGGTCAGGTCGGGCTCCAAGCCGCCGCAGAGCTCCGCGTGCAAGCGCAGGACGATCTCGGCCCCGAGCCTGCGGCCGCCGCCCTGGTAGGCGACGGTGGAGTCGGTCCAGCGATCGCACAGAACGAGCTCGCCGTTCGCGAGCGCGGTGGCGACCACCTCGGCGATCAATTGTGCGCGGTCGGCGAACATCAGGGCCAGCTCGGCGTGCGGGGCGACAGGCGCGCCTGCCTTGGCTTCCACCACGAGCGTGCGGAGCCGGTCGCCCAAGGCGGTCCCGCCGGGTTGGCGGGTCTCGCGGACGGGCAGCTCTCGGGCGCGCAGGGCCGCCGCCAGCAGCCGAAGCTGCGTCGACTTGCCGGAGCCGTCGAGGCCTTCAAACGTAAGAAAAAATCCGCGTCCCATAGTTCGAGGGAGATACTAGCAGGGTTGCCCGGAGCGCCGGAGGTCCACAATCTCGAGCTCCAGGCCGCCGTACTCGGGGTGCTCGTTTTCGCGGAGACGGTAGGCGAGGTCCACCTGGTCGCCCGCTTCGAGCGCGAGCGCCTGGAGCCGCTCGCCCCAATGCCAGCCCAGCGCCGCGAAGGATGCGCCGCCCTGCCGCACGCGCAGCTTCGAGTGCCGCTCCTTGATGAGCCGCGGTTCTCCCTCAATCTCCACGCCATAGGCGGCGAAGACCGGCTCGGGATTGCCCATGCCGAAGGGCTCCAGCTGTTGCACCGCGCGAAAAAGCGAGGGGGTTACGTGGGCAAGCGGCAGCTCCGCATCGCAATGCACCGGCGGCTGCAGGTGCTCCTCGCGCACGTGCGCCGCCGCATACCGCACCAGGCGCTCGCGCAGCGCGGGCACGCGCGCCGAGGGCAGGGAAAACCCGACCGCGTGGGCATGGCCGCCGAAGCGGGTGAACAGCTCCGCGCAGCTTTCAAGCGCTTGGAGCAGGTGGAAGCCCTCGACCGAGCGGCCCGAGCCGTAGGCCTCGCCGCCCTCATGCGCGAGCACCAACGCCGGCTTGCCCGTGGCGTCCACCACCCGCGAGGCCAGGATCCCGATCACGCCCCGGTGCCAGCCGTCGCCGTCCACGACCAGGCAGCGGGCTTCCGCGAACTCCGGCTCTTGGAGGCGGGCAAGAACATCGCGCAGGGCAGCGGCTTCCGTAGTGCGCCGCTCGGTGTTCAAGGCGTCCAGCTTGGCGGCAAGCTCCCCGGCGCGGGCCGCGCTCCTGGTCGTGAACAGCTCGACGACCTCGCTCGCGATGTCCATGCGCCCGGCCGCGTTGATGCGGGGCCCCAGGCGGAAGCCCACGTCGGTGGCGCTGAGGCGCTTGCGCGCGGGGTCGAGCTCGGCGACCTGCATCAAGGCGCGCAGTCCCTGGCTGGCGGGTTGGCGCAGACCTTCAAGCCCCAGGGCAACAATGGCCCGGTTTTCGCCCAGCAGAGGCACGGAGTCGGCCACCGTGGCGATGGCAAGCATTTTCAAAAACGACGGCAGCAGCTTGGTCCGCAGCGTTTCGCGCGCAGCCGCGTCTTCGCCGGCAGCGGACTCCAGCAGCGCCTGCACCAGCTTAAACGCGACCCCCGCCCCGCACAGCCCCTTGCACTGGTACCCGCATCCCGGCTGGTTGGGGTTCAGGATCGCGATCGCGCGCGGCAATGTGCCCTCGGGCAGGTGATGGTCGGTCACGATCAGGTCCAGGCCCAGCGCTCCGGCGGCTTCAGCGGCGGCGTGGGCGCGGATGCCCGTATCGACGCTCACAACGAGGCGTACGCCCTCGTCGGCCGCGCGCCGGAGCACCTCGGCCTGCATCCCGTACCCTTCGCGCAGGCGGTGCGGCACATGAAAGCGCACCGAGCCGCCCAAGCGTTCGATGGCGGTCTTCAGGAGCACCACGGCAGTTGTGCCGTCAACGTCATAGTCGCCATAGATCAGCACCGGCTCGCGCGCTTCCGTGGCTGCGCGCAAACGACGCACGGCCTCAGCCATGCCGAGCATCGTGAATGGGGCATGCAGCTGATCGAGCGAGGGGCTAAGAAACGCGTGCGCTTCGGCTGCGGTTTGCAGCCCCCGCGCCACGAGCAGGGTTGCCGCGGCCCCGGGAATTTGGAGCTCCCGGGCAAGCTCCGCGGCGGCTTGCGGGTCGCCCGCGCGCACCAGCCAGCGTTTCTGGAGAGTCAAAGCAGTGGAAGGCGCTTCCAAGCGGCTCTAGGCTTCCTCGTCCTCGTCGAAGACGACGCTGCCCATGCCGAACTCCTCCATAGCTTCCAGGAGTTCCTCATAGCGCTCATACCAGTCAGTGGCTGTTTCGTGGAGAAACGCGACACCCTGGTGCACAAAGCCGATCTGGACGAAACCGATCTTGCCGGCGTGCGATCGCAGCGCGTCCACTTCGTCGAACTCGGGCGCGTCCTCGTCGGGGAAGTTCTGCTCCCGCAGGCGCTCCAGCATCGCGTCCAATTCTTCTTTGCCGACCGTCACGTCGCTCAGGGTTAGAAAAGGCGCGCCCGCGATTTTCGCGGTTTCGACCAAGCGCTTCCAGCCGTCGGGGTCGCCGTCGTCTTCCCACAGCACGGTCGGCACGTCGTCGCCCACATACCCGGGGAACTGACGCAGCCCGTGGCCCGAAAGAAACGCGATCATGTCGTCCTTCAATCCATGGAGGTTGTCCTGTGCCATGGCTCTATTCTCGCAGGTTCGCGCGGCGTCCGCGACCTGTTCCGCATGCTAGACTCGCCCCAAGCCTATGATTTTTTCCCGCGAGTATGTCGGCTATCTGGGGCGCAAAACCGTCGAGCACCTCGTCGCCGCCAAGATGATCAAGACCGGCCAGTTCAAGCAAACCGAGGAACGCGTCACCGCCGCCATGACTGAGGAGCTTGCGCTCGAGGACCGCATCAACGAGGAAGTCCGGGTCATCCTCGAGCAGATCCAGGAAGACATGCGTCGCTCGGGCGCCGAGTACAGCGAGATGTTCAAGAAGGTAAAGCAGCAGCTGGTGCGCAAGTACAAGGTGGTTCTGTGAGGATTTCGCCCGACAAGGTCAACAAGCTGGCGCACGCGGTGGCCGATACGCTGGCCGGGATCGACGAGGTCGAGTTCCAGGAAGACCGCGACACCATCCGCAAGGAGGTGCGCAACTACCTCCAAACGCTGTTGGCCGAGGAGATGCGCATCGACCAGGCCGCCCGCGCCAAGATCAGCTCGCAGCGCCGGATCATCCTCGAAGGCACCCAGGAGTGGAACATCCTGTACAGGAAGTACTACAACGACGAGGTCAAGCGGCTGGGCATTTAGCCCTACGGTTGCGCGAGCCGCTTGGCGCGCCGCCGGTTCAGGAAATGCTTCTGGATGTCAGGCCAGAACTCCTGGAGTTCCGAGCCGATCGTGCCTTCCGCCGTCACGGTAAGGGCACCGGTAAAGGTCTTGCCCACGCCCCGGTCGTCCGCGGGGTAGTACGCATTGGAAATGCCGCCCGCGATAATATTGCCCAGCACATTGGCATAGTTCGGGCCCCATGTGCCCGAGTCGCGTTTACACCAAATCGCCGTAAACGCCGAGTACAAGGCCCGGTGCGTGTAGCTGTGGCCCTCGCCGTCGCGAAAGTAGCGCGGGTCCTCGTGGAACGCCGAGGTGAGCACCGCGTTGCCCCAGAAATTGCCGTCGAAGGTGTCCGCATACGACGCGGCATAGCGCTTGAAGTAGCCCTCAGCGCCTTGCCCGTACCCAGGATTGCTGTCCTTGGCCTGCCCGATCCCCGCGACGAACGCGTCCAGCACGAAGATGTAGGGGTCGGTCGAGCTTTTCCAAAACAGGTCGAACTTTTGCCCGACGGTCAAGGGAACATACTTGCCCGCGTGGTTTACCGCGGTGAACTCTGGGATGATCCCGAAAATCCGCTGGCGTTCGGCTTGCTTCAGCGTGTAGCCGCTGGTGGCGGGCCCGTTGGGTTTGGTCCCCGGCGGCGGTGTTCCCTGTGTTTGCGCGGTTTGGGGGCTCGGTGCATCGGGCAGCGGCAGAGTGTCCGCGCTCGCCCACAAACACATGGGCGCGGCCGCAAAAAGGCAGGCCGTTGAAGCCGCCTTCAAGGCTGGCCTTCCGGGCCGTCGGCCGTTTCGTTGGTTGTTCATTGCTTGTACGGCTCCGGTGGGCCCGGTCCGGTGCAATCCGGGCGGCGAGCGTGTTTCTCAAGTCTACCTGCTGCGCCGGGTTATCCAGGCTTGTTCGCGAGAGTGCAGCCTGAGCGGCTTTTCACATAAGCGCTCATGCTTCGCTTTCCATTGCCGATTAGAATGGAAACAGCGCATTCGCTGATTGGAGATTGCTTGTGGCTCTAGGTCCTGTGGCGACGCAACGAATCCTGGGCGTGAACTTCTTTTGCGGTACCGCGCAGGAGACCATCGGCCGCATGCGGCAGGGCGGCCTTCTGGTTGTCCCGGCCGCGCCCGCGCTCAAAGACCTGCCCACCAACCCGGACTACCGCGAAGCCCTGCTCCATGCCGACCTTGCCATTACCGACAGCGCCTTTATGGTGCTGGTGTGGAACTTCATCAGCCGCCACCGGGTGCCGCGGGTCTCGGGGCTTGAATACCTGAAAGAGCTGCTGCAAGAGCCGGACGTGCGCGAACCCGGCAATACTTTCTGGATCATGGCTAGCCCCAAGAGCGCTAAAACCAACCTTGACTGGCTGCGCGGGCAGGGAATCAACATCCGCGAGGACGACATCTACATGGCCCCGCTGTATAAGGGCGAGATTCAGGATGAAGCCCTGCTCGCCAAAATGCGCGCGCACCGCTACCGGCACGTTGTGGTGACGGTGGGCGGGGGCACGCAGGAGCGGCTGGGGTTGTACCTCAAGCGGCAGCTCCCCTACCTGCCCGCCATCCACTGCATCGGTGCCGCCATCGCGTTTCTCTCGGGCGACCAGGTCCACATACCCACCTGGGCCGACAAAACCGGCATGGGCTGGCTGCTGCGCTGCCTCTCGAAGCCCAGCGCTTACGTCCCCCGCTACTGGGCCGCGCGCAAGCTGGTGTGGCTTCTCGTGCGCTACCGGTCCGAGCTGCCGCCGCTCCAGTCCGCGGCCTAATCACTACTCGCTCCTCAGGATCGCGGCCGGTTCAACCTGCGCCGCCCGGCGGGAAGGAAGGAGCGCCGCAAGCAGGACGGCGCAGGCCAGAATCGCAAGCGACGCTCCCAGCACGGCAACGCCCATTGCCGGTGCCCCGTACAGCATTGCGGCCAGCGCATGGCCGGTGCCAAGCGCTCCCAGCACTCCCAGCACCGCGCCGGCACAGCGAAAAAATCAAAGTCGTCTGTGTTGGCGGTGAGCGCGTTTGCCGACGGCACGAGCGGCCTGTAGATGCTATAGGCCTTTGCATTGCTGGGCGAACCATGAGCCATTACGGAGATCGCGGGAAAGCGGAAGTCGCGCGGAAGCACGCCGACAATCGTGACGGGCATCCCATTCACGCGGATCTGCTTGCCGATCGCCGATGGGTCGCCGTGCATGTAGTGCTGCCACGCCGCCCAGCTCAGGATGGCTTCGCCCTCGCGCCCGCGCGTAAACTCTTGCGATCGAAATCCGCGTCCAAGCACCGGCCCCTTGCCCAGCACGCGAAAGAACCCGGGCGAAACCTCAAGGCCGGTTAGTTTCTCTCCTTGACCGTCGCCTAAAGACACCGTGTACGAATCCGGCCGAAGAATCCATTCCTCCGAGCAGTTGGGACGCCTACTTGCGCCCGCAAGAGTTGCCGGCGTGTGTCCAAAACCGGACGCCCCGTCCACTTTTGGACAGTGAAGACGACCGGGGATCCTCCAAAGTGCGCGAGCGCTGTTGCCGCGGGCAGCTTGCACCCAAGCAGAAGGGGCGCTTGCGCGCCCCTTTGTGAACTCGACTCACCCGACGCTTACTCCGCCGCCACATCATGCTCGCGGTCGAATGTCTCGGCCTGGTCAGACTTTCCTTCCGCGTCGTACTTCGCGGCTTTGGCTTTATCCACCAGTGAGTTCCCGGCATCCTTGACATTGCCCCAGGCTTGGTGCGCGCCGCCCTTGAGCTGGTCTTCCTGTCCCGCGTCCTTTAAGTTCCGATCGCTCACCAAAGCTCCCGCAGCCTCTTCGACATGGCCGCCAATTTCTGCATCGCGCCCTTCACTTGATCGCCGTTCATTTAGATTCCTCCTGCCCTCAATAGAGGGCAGACGTAGAGGGAAGGTTGGCTTGGGGATTGGGAGCGCACTCATTTACCAAGCGAATCCACCGGCGTCGTGCGTAAGCATGCAAGGGCAACTTACTTTCACCCCAGCCCGGGAAGCTTGCGCCTGAGTGCAAGCTACTCGGCTTTGCCGACCGAATTGTGGATATAGGCGTTCTGCAGGATAAAGAAGGCCTGCTTCTTTTGTCCGTCCTCCGAAAAAAGACCTTTGCGGTTATAGCCATCCTGCAGCTTGGGGACGTTGCGGGTGGTCGAGCGGAAATCGAAAAGTATCCAGGGTGCGATCCCGCGGAGCTGGGGTATTTTTGAGAACATGATGAGCTGATGTTTGTAAACATCGGCTTGCTGCTCCTCGGTCCAGCGTTGGGTGTCGGGGCCGTGGTTGCCGTATTTCGCTTCCGCGCCGAACTCGCTCATGATAATGGGCTTTTCGGGCAGAACCCAATGCATGTTGTCGGCGTCTTCGGGCGCGCCGCCGTACCAGCCGATGTACTCGTTTACGCCGACCACATCGAGAACCTCGGCTAAGGGATCGTTCAGGGTAGCAGTTTCTCCCTGGATGTGCTCCGAATTGAGCGCGGAAGTAATAAGGCGGGTGGGGTCGAGCCGGCGGGCTTCGTCCACCAGGCCGGTAAGGAACTTAGTGCGGACGGGGTTATTACTGGTTTCATTGGAAACGGACCAGAGTATGACGGATGCCTTGTCGCGGTCGCGGCGGATCATCTCCTGGAGCATGGCGATGTCTTTGGCATACACCTCAGGCTTGTCGAAGGAGATATGCTGCCAGTTAGGGATTTCGGACCAGATCATAATCCCGTCGCGGTCCGCGGCGCGGGTCATGCGCTCATCGTGGGGGTAGTGGCACAAGCGGGCGAAGTTCGCGTGCAGGTCCTTGAGATAGCCGAAGATCGTGGCTACCTCCTGATCGTTGTCGACGCGGCCTCCCACGACGGGTGCCTCGGCATGAACATTGACGCCGTTGAGGAATACGGCCTTGCCGTTGAGGAGGATGCGTGTGCCGTCGACGCGTATGTCGCGGAAGCCGATATCGTCAGTGAGCTCATCGCGCTGCGGGCCGGATCCGGAAGCGAGCGTCACTTTGTAAAGCTTGGGAGTTTCCGGGGACCAAAGCGCGAGCTTACCAGCCTTCACAGTGAAGGGGGTGCGGCCGTCGGCTCCCGTTTCAAGCGTGGCGTGTATGCCCGCTTCGGGGATGTCGAGGGTGACCGGGGTTCCGGCGGCAGCGTCGAGGACGTGGATGTAGCCGGTCAGCGTCGTATTGCCGGGCTGCCAGGCGGGGCCGTGCTCCAGGTGGACATCGTAGTCGTCGATAAAGGCCATCGGCACGGTGACGAGCGAAACGTCGCGGGTAAGTCCGCCATAGTTGAACCAATCGTAGCCGACGGAAGGAATGCCATCGACCAGGCGGGTCGCGTCCACGGCGATGACGACAAAGTTTGAGCCGGGGTGGAGAACGTCCGTAACTTCGCAGTCGAATGGGGTGAACCCGCCTTCGTGATCGCACACCCGCTTTTGGTTCACCCAAACGTGCGAACGGTAGTTCGCGGCACCTATGTGGAGGAAAGTCCGCGTGCCCGGTTTAGGGTCGGCGTCGAAGTCCCGCTCGTACCAAAGGACGCCCTCATAGTTGAAGAGCTGGGGAACCTGGGTGTTCCAGTCGCCGGGCACTTTCAACGTAGGCGCGGTCGCAAAGTCGTATTCTTCGTTGTGCTTCCCGCTGGTGATATTGGGGTGGGTATTTAGGGCGTAGCCGCGGTCGTTGATGGCCCCCGTGTCGGTATAAAGGTCCCGCGCGGGAGCCTGGTCGACAAGGTAATGCCAGTTTCCATCGAGGCTGGTCGTGTTGCGGCGGTCAACGCCCACCAGAAGAGTTTGGAAGCGCTGCCCGAAAGCCGGGGGCAGTATCGCGAAAAGCGCGAGCGCGATAGCGAGCTTCGAGGGAAAGCGAATACAACCGGTGCGGGGCGTTTGATGCTTCATCCTGATGACCTCTAAAGTTCCAGATATCCGCGGCGAGCCGCGATTGCGACACAGTGGGCGCGGTCGCTCGCCCCGAGCTTATCCATGATGTGGCGCAGATGGGCTTTTACCGTCTGCTCGCTGATAAATAAGAGCTTGCCGATGTCGCGGTTGCTGTTTCCGGTGGAAACATGCTTTAGGATCTCGCTTTCCCGCTGGGTAAGCGGCTGCTCGGAAAGGTAGGCGGCCAGCTGCGCGGCCACGATCGACGGAATGTACTTGCCTCCGGCGTGCACGGCGCGGATGGCTTCAAGCATCTCGCCGGGAACCATGGTTTTAAGCATATAGCCGCGTGCGCCGGCGGCAAGGGAACGGGCAATGC
The DNA here is from genome assembly GCA_965218545.1 of Acidobacteriaceae bacterium. GTDB lineage: Bacteria > Acidobacteriota > Terriglobia > Terriglobales > Acidobacteriaceae > EB88. The sequence continues at coordinate 846,310 of CBDCLB010000006.1, forward strand.
TTGCATCGCCCTGAAAGGTGGACAGCATCAGCAGCCGGGCCGCCGGGTGAGCCGCGCGAATGGCGGCGAGAGCCTCGATGCCCGGAATGTCCGGCAGCCGGACATCCATCAGGGTCACGTCGGGAAGGTGCTCGTTGAAGGCGAGAATGCCTTCCTGCGCGGTCGAAGCTTGGGCCACTAAGCGCATGTCCCCCTGCGTGTTCAGGATAGCGGCAAGGCCTTCGCGAAAAGCCGGATGGTCGTCGATGCTGAGTATATCGATCATGGCAGTGGGCGCGCTCCTCGAAACGGATGCACAAGAGAAAGCAAAGCCCGGCGGGGGAAGCGGAGGAAGTGCCAGGTGGCGGCCGCGCCCGGCCGTGGCTGCTTTCCATAGGCGACAGCACCCGGAAGAGAAATCTCAACGACCGTGCCGTGGGGAATATGGGGCAAAATGCGCAGCTGTCCGCCGATAGACTCGGCGCGCTCGCGCATGCCGGGGATGCCCCAGTGTCCGTGGCCCCCGGAGGTCCGCATATCCCGGTCGATGCCGCGGCCGTTGTCGCTGATGCTGATGAAGAAGTGAGCAGGCTGGTACACGATGTCAATCCGGATGGTGTTGGCGCCCGAGTGCCGGACGGCGTTGGCTACTGCCTCCCGGGTGATGCGTTCAAGCTCATTTTGCACCAGCGGAAGCAGGCTCGTGTGGCTCCCGACGCTCTGGATTTGAGGCGCGAAACCGGCCGGCAGCTCCATCTCTTGCAAAGCGCCAACCAGCGCGGCTTCGAGCGAGTCCGGCGCGGACGAGGGCGAGCGCAGGTCATCCAGGGCTTTGCGGCTCTGCTCGGCGATCTCGCGCAAGCGTTGGGAAGCGTGGCCGAGCATCGATGGAGCGGATTCCCCTTGCGAAGCCGCATACATTTGCATGGACACTCCCAGCATGCCCTGCAGCAGCGTGTCGTGCAGCTCCCTTGCGATGCGTGTGCGCTCCCCCAAGCGCTCCTGCAAACGGGCATGGATACCGGCGCTGACCTGGGCAACGCGCAAGCGGTGGAGCTGCGAGATGCAGGCCGCGCTAAACAGCGCCAAAAGCGTAAGAAACCAGCCTGTCTGGTAGAAGTGCGGCGTAACCCTTACAGGGAGGCCGCTTTCCTCCGGGCTCCAGTTGCCGTAGCCGTCCGAGTGGGCCACGCGGAATGTGTAGCGACCGGGCGGAATACCGGTGTAGGTGGCCTCGCGAATGGCGCTCCCTTGAATCCAGTCTTTATCCCAGCCTTCGAGCCGGTAGCGAAAATGGATGCGGCTCGGGATTTGGAACTCCGGGAGCGTGTAGCGGATCCGGAGCCGATGGCGGCCCGGCGGGACGGTGAGCGAGGCGACGGGCGCAAGGACGGCGGGTTTGTCGTCGATATCGACCTGGTCGACAAGAGTCGGGGCTAAGGGTCTTGGCCGCGCTCCGCGCGGATCGATCACCGCCAGCTCGTCGAGGGTTACAAACCAGATGTCGCCATGGCTGGAACGGAAGATGGAGTTGGGACGCAGTTGCGCGCTGCGGAAACCGTCCCCGATGCCGAATACCACGGATACATTTGGAGCGCGACTGCCGCCGAGCAGAGCAGCTTTGTCGATCCGCACGATGCCTTGCTGGGTGCCGAGCCAAAGGCGGCCCTCCCGATCCTGCACGACCCCTTCAATGAAGCCTGTCGGCAACCCGTCGCCCTGGGCGAAGATGCGGACCGGCTTGGGCGCGAGAGGCACAAAAATCAGCCCGGAGTCGGAGCCGGCCCAAAGGGTGCCATCGGCCGAAGGGTCGATCGAGGTCACCCTTGTGCATGAAACGACGCGCGTGACGGTCCCATGGCGGATGCGATTCAGTCCGGAAAGCGTTCCGGCCCAGATATCCCCGGCTGCGTCTTCGGCCAAAGCCCCGACATTGTTGTCGTAAAGCCCGTTCGCCATGGTGTAAGCGCGCGGCGCCCCATGGGGCGGATAGGCCACAATGCCGATCTCCGAGCCCGCGGCCCAGATTGTGCCATCCCGCGCGATCAGCAGGGTGCCGACCGAACCCCAGGGGATGCGCGGCAAAGCCCGATGGAGCGCGCCGTCGCTGAGCACCCCGCGTCCGAGGCTATCGGTGAACACAAGACCCCGGCTGCCGCGATCGTTGCTGCGGACCCAAAGCGGAGTAGCGACCGGCGCGTGCGGGGTATCTCTTTCCATCCTCCTTCGATCGGCCGCCGCAACTGGGACCAGCGCTCCATCGCGCACCTCAAACAGCCGGTCGCCCGCTCCAAACCAAAGCTCGCCCCCTGGGCCCTGCGCCCTTTGGAGGTCGATGGTAGATGGCGGCAGGCCCTCGCCCGAGCTGTACGTGGTCACAGCGCCATCGCTCAACTGGTTCAGTCCGTTGACCGCGCCGAGCCACAAGCTGCCGTCCCGCGAAAAATACAGTCCATACACCTCGGCACTGGTGAGCCCCTGCGCAGCCCCGAGCCGCTGGACGCCGCGCGCGCCGACGCGGAACACGCCCTTCCCGGTCGACCCGGTCCAGATGGCACCGTCCTCCCTGTTTGGATCGAATGCGAGCAGAGTCGCGGTGGGCAGTCCCCGTATCGGAAAGGAAACAAAGCGGTTTCCGGTTTGGCGCGTGAGGCCTCCGTCGCCCGCCGCCCATAGCTGTTGTTGGCGGTCCAAGGCGAGCGCATACACCCGGTCGCCGGCCACTCCGTCTTTTCGGGTGAAATGCCTAAAGCCGCCCTCCCGGCCCAGCGCGAACAAGCCGTCAAAGGTTGCGACCCAAAGTGTGCCGCGCGAGTCATCGAGCAAGGCGTTTACCTCCTCGGGGCGGGCGGGAATGCCGCTTGTGTAGCGGCGCACCCTCCTGCCGTCGAAGTGAAACAGCTCGCTGTGCCAGGTCACAGCCCAAACACCGCCCGCCGGGTCGCGGGCGATACGCCAGATGGACGTGGCGGGCAGACCGTCCCGGCTGCTGTAGGTCTGGAAATGCCCGTCGCGGTCCCGGGTCAACCCGCCGTTGCTGCTGATCCACAAGCTTCCGTCGCGATCCTCGGCCAGCCCCGTAACGGCTTCGCCGGGGATGGAGTTAGGCGCGCCGGCTTTGTAGACGACAAAGCTTGCACCGTCGAACCGGGCGAGACCCCCGCGGGTGCCAATCCAAAGGAGGCCGTCACGCGTTTGCAGCATGGCGCGGATTGAGTTTTGCGGCAGACCTTGTTCCGAGTTCCAGGTGCGCAGCACATACTGGACGAGAGTCTTGCCCGGCTCGAGGCCAAAGGCGCGCAGCGTTGCGAAGCCGCAAAGCAGGACGGCAAGCAAAAGCACGCGACGCACAGTTCGCTTGCGATGGAGCCGATAGCCCTTTCGATCCACTGCCTTTTCTGCTCGCATCATCGAGAGTCCGCGCGGTGCGCCGCTGGCCGCAAAGGCAAGCTATACCTCCCGGGAGGGTCAATATGCAAGTAAGGGCCGGAAAAGCCCCACCCGGAAGGTAGCGATCAAAACCGTGATGTCATTCGGTTTTCCTGGCAAGCCGAGCGCTGCGGTTTGCTTTTGTTTCGCCGCAAATGGGGATTTTGAGATCGGTTGGGAACCGCTTTTGCCGGGCGGTTCCCCGTAGGCGACTAAGGGTCACCGGCCCGGCAGAGCGCTATTGCGACAAGCGAACCAGATAGAACTCCTGGGCGTTCGTGTTATTGCCGAACCATTGATCCAGCTGGGTTCCGACTGCTGTGCTGCCGCCAGGGTTGTCCAGCGCTTGCAGGCTGTTGAGGTTGTAGAACGAGTAGGTGCCGTCCTCGTTGAGCACCGGCATCCACTCGTCATCGCCCGGAATGATGTTCTTCGCGGGCCGCTGCACGATCGCGGCACCATTGACCCCGGAAGCGCCCTCGACGCTGATGCTTTCGCCGCTGTTTGCATTCTGGATGCGGTAATAGCCGCCGCTCGTCGCCTTCAAGGTCCATTGTTGCTCTTTCGCATCGTCCAGGTATGGTCTTTGAACAATCGCCGCCTGGCTGGCGGAAGAGGCGTCCTTGACGCTCACCACCAAATTGCTGGAGGTATTTTGCATGGCATACGTCCCGGAAAGCTTCGCGGTTGCAGGCGGGAACTGCTGCCAGACGGCGGCTGCGCTCGACATCTCGACAGGGAAGGCGTTGCTGTCGCTGGTCGGGCCCGACCAGTTGTTCCAGGTGAGCCCGAGGCTGCTGCGCCGGCTCCATGCCGCGTCGGCGTTGCCGAGCAGCCAGGGTTTGTACTCAGGCCAAAGATTGGCTACGGTGGCAAAGTCGCTAAGCCCGCGAGTAAAGAAGTAGGCCCACTGATTTTGGGAGGACTCGGCGGTGCTGTGGAGCACCGGGCCCTCGTCGACGATATGATTGACGGCGAGCAGCGCATCCTTGTAGTAAGTCTGCTTGCCCGTGATGCGGTATAGCTGCGTAGCCGCCTCAATGAATGCCCCGCTGTCGTAGGCGTTGTCGGAGCCTAGGAGGGCACCAGTGTTGTCCACGCACCCGTTCATTTGCCCCGGCTCGCCCAGGCTGCCGCGGGCAGCACTGGCGTTGAACAGGTGGGAGCGCAACCAGGCATAAATCGTTTCAGCCTTGGCCAGGTAAATCGTATCTCCCGTGGCTTGGTAGAGCGCGACGCCCTCCCAAACATATGGATTGTTGCTGAGTCCGCACTTGGACCCCTTGTCCGTGTTCTCCCAAATACCCCCGCCCGCGACCGTCGTATCCCAACCCTGATTCCAGCCTGCGTTCCAGCCTGCCTCCGCTTCTGTCAGAAAGCTCGACACACCTGTCAATTGGTAGCCGCGCATATAGGCGTTCACCATCCAGGCGAGATTGTCATCCCAGCCGTCGGTTTGCCAGTTGCCGAAGACCGAACCCGGCGCGTTGTAGTAAGTCAGGCTGTTCAGCAGGGAAATCACGAGATCGCGATCGGCCTGGGCGTGGGTGTACTGGTAGCGGTCCTCGGCCACTACGATGTCCAATCCTTGCTCCCACTCACCGTCCGGTATAAAGGTCATCGTGTTCAGGCCATCGGTGTAAAAGGTCTGACCATCCAGCTGCTCGAGAAATGCCGCGTTGAAGGCGGTGTAGGCCGCCTGCGCCCGGAAGTGTATCTTCTGGTTCTGTGTTTGGGCGGCTGGAGTTGGCGCTTGCGCCGCGGCGGGAAGAGCAAGACCGGGCGCGAGAACACCAAAAGCCGCTGCGCTTCGTAGGAAGTTGCCTTGAAAGACGATCATCGGGGGAGCTCCGAGCTTGGTTGTGAGTGAACTTAAAGACTCACTCGGTTGGGTTTCCCGGCCGTGGTTGCCGGTAGTGGCGGCACGGCGCGAGCGGCGGATGTGCAGCATTAGGCCCTCCGGCTCGCCGGGAACTGAGACTCGCCGAGCGGGAGGTTTTGGAGATCGGCGCTCGATCGCCCGAAGCATGGCAGCCCTGCAAAGGCAGCCACTGCGGCCATAAAGTAGGAGCGGGCAGGAACGGCAGGCAGGGATTGAACCATTCTGCTTTTCTCCTTGAACAAAGCGAGGGGACCGAGCAGTCGCATACACACATACACGGAAGGCGGGCAGAAACGGCTTTCTCGGCTTCCTGTCATTTCCACGGAGAACCTACGCGCGTGAGGCCAGAGGAGTCAAGAGATGAACCGCTCCACGCGTATATCTTTCTCGTGCTTTGCATATCCCCCAAAAGAGGTATACGCAAAGCACCCTTTTCGGTGATGGCAACTCTGCAGGCAGGTCCATATATTCCATCAAAAGCGCGCCGCCGCCTCCGCCCACGGAAGGCGGGTGTTGTGAAGCGGCGCTCCGGGGCTGCGCGCAACGCAGCAAGATTTCTTTTTCGAGAGGCTACACACGATGGGATTTATTCGGTTTGGACGCGGCTCTACGCTCGCACCGCTTATGCTTGCTGCGATTGGGGCAAGTGCGGCGGCTTACGGCCAGCAGGATCAGGGCGCGGTGGTCGGTGTTGTTACCGACAGTGGGGGCGCTGTGGTTCCAAACGCCCAAGTCACGTTGACCAACACGGATCAAGGCCTGGTTCTGAAAAGGGCATCGGATGGCCGCGGGGTTTACAGCTTTTCCCCCGTCAAGATCGGTGACTACAAGGTGAGCGCGTCGGCCCCAGGGTTTACGACGACGCTCCAGGAAAACCTGCACGTCGATGCGCAGCAGCGCCTCAACGCCAATCTGGTGCTTCAGCCCGGCTCTGAAACGCAGAACGTCACGGTAAATACTGCCCCGCCCGTCTTGGAAACGGAGCAGGCATCGGTTGGACAGGTATTTACCGCGAAGCAGCTAAATGACACGCCGTTGAACGGTCGCAACTGGTTGTTTATCGCGCAGCTCGCAGCCGGGGTGGCACCGCCTTCGGGGGCGCGCGGCGCGGGCACGGGCGACTTCAGCGCGAACGGCGCGCGGTCGGACCAGAACAACTTCATCCTGGACGGCGTCGATAACAACGTCAATGTGGTCGACTTCCTGAACGGCGCGTCCTACAATGTGCAGCCTCCGCCGGACGCCATGGCGGAGGTCAATATCCAGACCAGCAGCTACTCGGCCGAGTTCGGACATTCTTCCGGCGCCGTAGTCAACGCGAGCATCAAGTCGGGAACCAACAGCTTTCACGGAACCTTGTGGGAGTATCTCCGCAACGACGCGTTCAACACGCACCAGTATTTTGACCGGCCGACAGACCGGCTTCCGGAATACCGCCAGAACATCTTCGGCGGCACCCTCGGCGGGCCGTTTCTCAAGAACAAACTTTTCTTCTTCGGTGACGTCCAGGGAAACCGCGTCGTCAACGGCACAAATGAAATCCTGACCGTTCCGACAGCGCTCGAGCGGCAAGGCGACTTCAGCGAGCTCCTGGACCCTGCGCAAACCGGCGGCGCGCCAATCCTCCTTTACCAGCAGCGCTCCGGGGGCGGCCCGAGCCCGAATGTAAAAACTCAAGGCACGACCATTGCCACGGCGAGCCCTTACCAGCAAAGCTATAACGGCCGTTTGAACGTGTTGAGCCCCGCCGCGGTTAACCCGCTCGCGCAGAAACTTCTCAACTTGTACCCTCTGCCCAATCGCGTCAATACTGTGGGAGGCTTGCTCCATAACAACTACACGCAGGGGATTAACAACAACGATAACACCGTGCAGTGGGATGCGCGCGTCGATTACAACGCGAGCGCGACTGATCAGGCGTTTGTGCGCTATAGCTACCAACATCAATACCAGTTCTACCCACCGCCTCTTGGACCAGTCCTGGACGGCGGCGGCTTCGGCACGGATGGGAATGAGGTAAATATCAGTGAGAACTTCGTGTTCAGCGAAACACACATTTTCTCTCCCAAGATCTTGAATGAGTTCCGCTTCGGTTATAACTACGGGCATTTTTACTTCACGCAGCCAAATGCCAATAATCTTGGGCTCGCCGCTTCTCTCGGGCTCAATGGAATTCCCGAAAGCCCTCTGAACGGCGGCTTGCCGAATACTTACTTCGGTAATCAGATCAGCGGATTCGGAGCTCCGAATTACTACCCCTCGGACGAGCATGAGAACGTTTGGCAGGCACTAGACAACGTGACTCTGTCCTTGGGCAACCACTCCCTAAGAGCCGGCGTCAGTATCCAGCGCATCCGCTTCACCACGCTGCAACCTCCCCAAGGGCATGGAGACTACAACTACACGGGCACCTATTCGGGCGCGTATGGAATCCCCAACACGGGATACAGTGTCGCCGACTTCCTTTCGGACAACCAGAACAACAATGCGCTGACGTCGGCAAACCCCGTGGATGACGTGCGCTGGGATCGCTCCGGGTACATTCAGGACGATTGGAAAGTCACACAGCGGCTTACCGTCAATCTAGGTCTGAGGGTCGAGAACCAGACACCATATTTTGAGCGCCATGGCAACCAGGCTATCTTCTACCCGACCGCGGGTGTCACGTACGATCCGACTGCCGGCCCGCAGGGTCAGTCAACGAGCGCCGGCCGATATATTCTCCCTAATAAATCCCGCAACACGCCGCTGCCGGCGACGTTTACAAGCCAGCTTTTAAAGGACAACATAACGGTCGGCTACTCGGGCAATCCATACCTGATCGACTACCAGACGCTGAACTGGGGACCGCGCGTCGGACTCGCCTATAAGTTGAGCGACCGCAGTGTCATCCGGGCCGGATATGGAATCTACTACGGCGGCCTCGAAAGCGTTGGGTTTGCCCCGAACCTGGGCTTGAACTACCCCTTCACTTACAGAACGAGCATCACCAGCCCCGGAAACGTGCCTTGCCTGTACGGCAATGGATGCCCAACCAACGGGATTACCCTCGAGAACGGCTACACAGATTTCCTCGCCAACGGGGGACTCGCGAACGCGAATGGAACGCCAAGTCTAAACGGCATAGCGAACAATATCCGGACGCCTTACACGCAGCAATTCAATCTGGCCTTCCAGCAGGATCTCGGAAACGGCTTTATTGCCAGCCTAAGCTACGTCGGCTCGCTGACACGACACTCTTCCAACTTTGTCGGTGTCAACAGTTCGCCGGTTATCACGCCTTTGTGCATAACCGACCCGGTCACCGGCGCGGTGACGAACTCCCCTTGCGACACCAGCAACGCTCAAAACCCGTTCAGCGATGTCAACATCGAGTATCAGTTAAACAACGGCCTTTCGGCATACCACTCGTTGCAAGGGAAGCTGGAAAAGCGTGTCAGCCGGAATCTCGGTTTCCTGACAACGTACACCTGGTCACACCAGATGACAGATGCAGGCACCTCCATCGCGCAAGGTGACAACTTCACCAGCGCGGGCGGAGCGCCCAACTACTACATCTTCGGCACGCGCGAGGGTTATGCCAATGGTCCGGAAGATGTGCGCAACCGCTTCACTTTTAATGGGAACTACACTCTGCCGGTCGGCAAGGGCCAGCGCTTCCTGAACGGAAACGGCATCGCGTCCCAGGTGCTAGGTGGCTGGGAGACTACCCTAACTGAACAGATTCAGGATGGCGAACACCTGACCGTGGGGACAGCCAACTTTACGGGCGTCAATAATCTCGGCCAGAATGCTATTCTTGTCCGCGATCCCTTCGCGGGTGGAGGGACGCCGGACCCTAGCTTGAACTTCCCAGCCGGCGCAACTTGCCCGACGAAGGTGCACAATCTGGCGGCCTGGTTTAACCCTTGCGCGTTCAAAAATCCGCTGCCGGGCTCTGCAGTCACAAGTCCGATCACCACTGCCGCGCAGGCGAGGGCGTTCCTGGGCGACCGCGCAAACCAGATTCCGGGACCGGGGTACAACCGTACGAACATGTCGGTGTTCAAGTCGTTCCCGGTATATCGCGAGTCACAACTGCAAGTGCGCGCAGACATTTTCAACGTCTTCAATACCCCTGCTTTTATCCTTACGGGCGGCAATGATGGGCCGAACGGGTCGGTGATCAACCCGGGCTCGTATCGCTTTTTCCAGAACAACACGCCTAACTCCCGCTTCTTCCAGTTCGCGCTCAGGTACTCTTACTGAGCGCTGGGGACGGCGGTAGTTCACCCCGACGCTTGTGCGCTGCCTGGGATCCCGGGCGGCGCACAGGCGTTCTCCTTAGTTTCTGAATCGACCTGAAATGTTTGCAGCCTACGAAAGAGGGCCACTGATGGCGATGCTCCCCGTGCGAGCCTTGTTTGCGTTCACGGCAGTTGTGGCGGTTGTGCCGGCTTCCGCGCAGGAACCCTCGTCTCCAGCACACACCAACCCGGGCGTGACGACGTCAATCAAGCTCGACGGAGCCGGAACCGGCCGCGTGTTCGGCGGCGTGGGCGCAATCAGCGGCGGCGGCGGCAACACGCGGCTGCTCATCGACTACCCCCCAAAGCAGCGCGACGAGATCCTCGATTACCTGTTCAAGCCAGGATATGGCGCTTCCATTCAACTCCTGAAGCTCGAGATCGGCGGCGACGCCAACTCGACCGACGGTGCCGAGCCAAGCGTGGAACACACGCGGGGCGCGGTGAACTGCAACGCAGGCTACGAGTTCTGGCTGGCCGGAGAGGCCAAGCGCCGCAACCCGAATATCAAGCTGTACGGCCTGGCGTGGGCTGCCCCGGGCTGGATCGGCGGCGGCAAGTTCTGGTCTCCGGACATGGTGGACTATCTCGAAACCTGGCTTGGCTGCGCCCAATCGCACCACCTCACCATCGACTATCTCGGCGGATGGAACGAGCGGGGCTTCAACAAAGCCTGGTACGAGAATCTGCACACATCGCTGGCAGCTAAGTACCCAAAAATCCAGATCGTCGGCGACGATTCCGGCTGGAAAGTAGCCGACGCGATGGCCAAAGACCCGGCATTTGCTAAGTCGATCGACATCATCGGCGTGCATTACTCCTGCCGGGGCGGGGACGGGGGCAGCGCGGACTCATGCCACTCGACTCAAGCCGGCATCGATACCGGCAAGCCGCTTTGGGACAGTGAAAACGGCTCGCAGGACGAGAATACCGGTGCCGGCCCCTTGATCCGGGCGATCACCCGCGGCTATCTCGACGCAAAGATGACGGCGCTTTTGAACTGGCCGCTCATCGCCGCGATCACTACGAATCTGCCGTACCCAACCACGGGACTGATGGCCGCCAATGAGCCTTGGTCCGGCAATTACAGCGTCGGCAAAAGTTTGTGGGTCACCGCGCACGTTGCGCAGTTCACGCAGCCGGGCTGGCGGTTTGTAGATAGCGCTAGCGGCTATCTCGGCGGGGATCGCCTGAACGGCAGTTACATTTCACTCCGTTCGCCGGACGGCGCGGATGCGAGCACCATCGTTGAAACAACGACCACCACGGCGCCGTCCACGGTCGCGTTCAGCGCGAGCGGCGCTTTCGCGGGAAAGCCTGCGCATGTGTGGGCTACCGATCTAAACTCGGCCCCCGGCAAGGGCGATTTCGCTCACGTCGCGGACCTCCAGCCCGACGGTTCCGGCCGTTACACATTTTCGCTGAAACCCGGATATCTTTATACGTTTACCACCGTAGCGGAAGGCGGAAAAGGGGAGGCTTCGGCGCCTGCGGCGGGTCCGCTCGGGCTGCCTTATCGCGATAACTTCGACCAATACAAGGATGGGCAGGAAGCGCGCTATGTTTCCGACATGCAAGGCGCTTTCGAGGTCGAGCCCTGCGCCGCGGGCAGGGGCGGCAAGTGCCTGCAGCAGATGGCGCCCATCAAGCCGATCGAGTGGCAGGACAACAGCGACGCGTTCACGCTTGCGGGCGACCCATCGTGGACGAACTATGTTGTGAGTGTGGATGCGGAGCTGGCCAAACCCGGAACCATTGAGCTGATCGGCCGGGCGGGTTTTCAGGAAAGGCCGCAATCGCACCAGCAAGGCTACTACCTGCAGATAGCCGATACAGGCGCGTGGACTCTGCTGAAGAGCAACTCGGACGGCGAACACACGACGCTGGCCAAAGGGTCGACCGCGCCATTCGGGACCGGGCACTGGCACCGGCTCAGCTTGTCCTTTAATAACGCAAGCATTGCCGCGTCATTGGACGGGAAAAGTCTCACTTCAATTACAGATACTTCCTATGGTGCCGGGCAGGTAGGGCTGGGGCTGGCCGGCTACGACCTGGACCAGTTCGACAATCTTTCCATTACGCCCATCGCGGGATCGGGCAACAGCACCGAGGCTGCGAGATAGAACGGTGAAGCTGAACGCAGCCGTTCCGTAGAACGTCCGCCGCGAGTGATTTCGCGGAGCTGGTCGAATGCGCTTGAACCCTCGAGTGGAGCCCTCAGGGCCTTTGGTCCCGGTTGGGCGTGCGGGCCCCGGAGCGTGTACCCGCCAACCGGGCTACCGTGGCGAACTCGGCGGCTGATTCCTTTTCGCGCCCCAACTTGCGGTACACGCGGCCCAGGAAGTAGTGGGGCTGTTCCGCTTTAGGAGCAAGCGCGATCGCGCACCGGAGCGGGGCGACAGCGTCCGCGAGCTTTCCCGCAGCTTCCAGGGCGAGCCCCAGCTGCTGTTGGACGAGCGCATTGTCCGGCCCCTCTGTCGCGGCTGCTTGGAGCAAGGAAAGCGCCTCTGAGGTCCTTTGCCGCGCGAGCAGCAGTGTGCCCAGGTCGAGAAACGGCTGCGGGTCGCGCTCGCCGGATGCTTGCTGCCAAGCAATCGCCTGCTTGTAGTCGGCGATGGCCTTGTCAGGCTCGCCCAGCATCTCCTCGCAGAGCCCCAGGTTGTACTCGGCGCGGGTGTCCGCCGGGTTCAGCGCCAAAGCCCGCCGAAATGCCGCGGCGGCATCGGCCGCGTGGTCCAGGTTATAGTCGGTGCGGCCCAGCAGGTACCAGGCGGTTGCGTTCGCGGGTGCTTCCCCGGTCGCGCGGGTGAGCCAGCGCGCCGCGTCTGTGTAGTTTTTCAGCAGGATGTAGTCGGACGCGACCGCGACGAGGTCGTCCGGCGTTGGGTCGCGCAGACGGGCCCCGTCTGTGTACGCGGCGAGAGAGTCTAATGGCTCGCGCTCGCGAAACAGCGTATAGCCGAGTAGGAAGCGCGCGTCGGCTTGTTCCGGGTTGGCCGCGATGACCGCGCGGAGCTGGTGCTCGGCCGCAGGGAACTGCCTGGCATTGAGCAAGCGCCGGGCTTCCACCAACCCCGGCACCGGAACCTGGGCCAGCGCCCTCGCGCATAGGAGCAACAACACGCTCGCCAAGGAGAGGGGAAAGCCGGCTCGCAAGAACACACGCATGGAGGGAGCAAGCGGCCCCCGTCGAAAAGCGGGGGCCGCGTTGCTTTACATCGCCGGCACGGTGGCGGCCGGCATGGCCTGGGCCGGCTGGTAGTCCACCCGCACCGTTTGTATTTCGTACGGGGTTACCGGCACGGTCACCTTGTCGCCCGTGACCGCGAGTGCTCCGCCTTCCGGCTTTTCCATCAGGTTTGTGAGCGTCGCGCTCTTGGCCCCCGGCGGTACGGACACGGTCACATTGCCGCCCTTGCCTGCCCACTCATAGAAGCGCACGATCAGCCCATTGCCGTCCTCGGCTTTTTTCACCGCGGTTACGACCACGTTTTTTGCGTCCACACCGAAGAACGAGTGCTCGGGGCCCATCTCCCCTGCGTGCCCGTCCACCTGCATCGCCTGCAGCTTGTAGTTGTAGTTGTACCCGTGCTCTACGGTCGCCGCGTCTTTCCAGGAACCCGCGTGCGGATACAAGGCATAGGTGAACTTGTGGCGGCCGCGGTCCGCATTCGGGTCGGGCCAGGTTGGCGAGCGCAGCAGAGTGAGCCGCAGCAGGTCGCCCACGCCGTCGTAGCCGTATTTCGTGTTGTTGATCAGGCTGAAGCCGTGCTGCGCGTCGCCCATGTCGGCCCAGCGCATCGCGGGGACCTCGTACTTGGCTTTTTCAAAGCTGTTGTTGCGTGTGGTCGGCCGCTCGATGGTCCCGTAGGGGATTTCATAGGTGGCCATGGGGGCAGTGGCTGAGAGCGGAAACGCCGCCTTAAGCAGCACATGCGTTTCGTGCCAGTCGAAGTTGTTCGCGACTTCGACCTCATCCGAACCCGTGTAAAGGATCAAGTCCTGCACAAAGGTCGAGTTCTGCCAGTGGCGGCTGATGCGCACAACCGAACGCAGCGGCCCTCCCTCCACCATCTTGATGGAGTCGACCATGTCCAGCTTGGTGGGCGGCACATCGTAGGTGCCTGGGTCGATGTTCCACGCGTCGTACTTCTTGGGCGTGTCCTTGAAAGCCTGGAGCTCATTGCCGCACGCGCCTTGCTTCAGCGTTTCAAAATTGCTCTTTTTGTCGAAGAGGGAAGTTATGCAGCCGGTTTGCGGGTCCACCACGACGCGCAGGTTCGCATTTTCCATCGTCATGCCGGTGGACTTCAGGTCCGACTCGAAACCCTTTTTGCCCGGCACCACATGGAGCAGTTCATACCCCATGGAGGGCACCGCCTCCGCCTTGACCAGCAGTTCATACTGGTTTGTAGCAGCTTCGTGCGAAAGCACCTGCGAAGGCACCACCTGGTTTTTCGCGTCCAGCACGGAAACCGTGTCGCCGCTGCCCGAGGGCATCTGCACGGATACCTCCGCGAGCCCGCCGCGCTGCCAGGCCAGGGGGTTGAAAACCATCACCGGCACGCCGCCCTTGACCTCGGTGTCGACGTGCGCCGCTACGGTCGCGAGCGCGTTGTGCTTGATCTGGTCCGTCGACCAGTGCACCTGGTCGTACTCCTTTTGAGCGTCCTTGTAGATCACCCCAATGCCCGAGCCCGCGGCCAGGTCGTGGAACTGGTTGAAAAGCACCAGCTTCCATGCCGCCGTCAGCTGGTCCGCCGGGTAGGCATCGCCGTCCAGCCATGCGAGCGAGGCGTACTTTTCGGCGTTCAACACCCACTCCTCGCTGTTGCGCATGTTGGCCTTGTGGTTGGCCTGGGTGGTATAGGTGCCGCGGTGGTACTCGAGATACAGCTCATCCTTCCAGGTGGGCACATCAATCCGGCCTGCAGACGGGGTCGCCAGCTTGTCATCACCTTTCGCCAGGGTCTCGTAGTTCCAGGTCGGCGAGTCGGATGCGACCTTCTTTTCGACAGCCGTGAAGAAGCTCTGCGCCGTGCCGAAATTCTCATCCGGAACGATCTTGCTCGGCTCCATCCAGTCCTTGCCTTGGTCCAGAATGCCGCGTGTCGGCCCGCCGCCGTGGTCGCCCACGCCGTACAGGTCCATCATCTCGAGCATGCCCGGCGAGCGGTCCCGCGCCACCACCAGGTCCTTTGCGAGCCGCGTGGGGTCCAGGTTGTCATTCCCGTAGTCGTGCGGGAAGTAAGTCAAAACCTTGCTGCCATCCGGCGACTCCCACCAGAACAGCTTGAGCGGCAACTGGTTCATGTCGTTCCAGGTCATCTTTTGCGTAACGAAGTAATCTATGCCCGAACGCTTGTAGATTTGCGGCAGCTGCCAGTTATAGCCGAAGGTATCGGGGTTCCAGCCGATGCGCGTGGTCTTGCTGTAGAGCTTATCGAACGTCGCCTGCCCGACTAACAGCTGCCGCACCTGCGATTCGCCATCGGGCATGTTGAGGTCGGGCTCGATCCACATGCCGCCTACCAGCTCAAAGCGGCCTTGCTCCACCCGCTCCTTGATCTGGTCGTTCAGCTGCGGGTAATCGTCCGCCATCCACTGGAAGTACTGCGCCGCCGACTGCGAATAGGTGTAGTGCGGGTATTCGCTCATTAGCTGCACCGCGGTCCCGAGCGTGTTCTTCACGGTGGTCACGGTTTCTGCCTTCGGCCACAGCCACGCCGCATCCATGTGCGAGTTGCCGGTCAGGTGCCAATCCGCCTTGCGCAGCGTTGGGTCCAGTGCTTCCAGGGTCGCCTTGGACTTTTGCAGCGAAGCGTCGAACGCGGCCTGGTTGTCCGCGCTCAATGCCTGCGTGTCCACCTGCGCGATCGCGTTCGACAGCGTTTTGCTATCTGTCGCCGAGCCTGGCGCGAGTGAGGGCACAAGGTAACCGGCGGTCATGAGCTCTTCGCGCAGCGTTTCCGGGTTGGGACGATTTGGGGCAAAGGTGATCTTCATCTCCACATCGTGGAATCGCTTCACGTCCACCGTAGGCAGCAGCTTGACCGCGACAAGCACCTTGTCGCCCGGCTTGGCATTGTGGAACAGCTCCACGCCTTCCAGGTCGTCGCCGAGCGCCACGCGGCGGCCGTTGAAATACAAAATTTCCGGCATGGGCCCGTTGGCATAGGCGCGAAAGCGGAAGCCGACATCCACACCTGCCAGGTCATAGCCGTGCAGCGTCTTCGGGATTTCGATCGTGCGCCGGTACCAGACAGCCTCCTTCGGTGCCGTGGTTCCCGCGCTCACCTCCTGCCAGCTCGAATCGTCCAGCGACAACGACTCGCCGTGCGGCACGTCGCCCGCGTGGAACCGCCAAGGCCCGTCCGGCAGGGTTTCAAGCGAGTACAGCTGCTCAAGCGTCGTCTTTTCAGCGGGCGTGAACGAGGGCATTTTGGTGCCCTGGTGCTCTGACTCAAACAGCTGGGCGTGGGAAAAGGGGGTGCACAGCGCGCCGGAAACCAAGCCCAGGGCAGCTAGCGAGAGGGGGGAAAGCGTGGGACGAGCCAAGAGGAGCTCCTTTGCGGGGTGAAATCGTTTCCAGAAATCGGAATAAGCCCGCCCAAGCTGTATATCAGATTGCGGCTCGCTTGTCCCGCGGAAGAAAAAGGCACCCGAAGGCCTTACATCCGCGCGCACTCCAGCGCCAGCTGCATTCCTTCTTCCACGTGAATCACCCAGGCCTCCAGCCGCGAACCTGGCGCGCTGATGCTCCCGTCGCCGTCGTCCGTCCGCTCGTTTAAAGGCGCATCCAGCTCCAGGCCCCAGCCGCGCAGGCCGTTGCAGATCTCCGCCCGGACGCCGGGGGTGTTTTCGCCGATGCCGCCGCCCAGCACGATCGCCTGCGCCTCGCCCAAGGCAGCCAGGTACGCCCCCGCGAACAGCCGCGCCCGATAGCCGAACATCTTCAATGCCAGCCGTGAAGCGTCATCGTTCTTCTTCACCAGGTCGCGCGTGTCCAGCGAAACGCCTGAAACCCCCAGCAGCCCGGACCTCTTCTCGAGCACATGCATCACCTCGTCCATGTTCAGCCCGGCTTCGCGCGCGAGAAAGGGAACCACTGCCGGGTCCACGCTGCCCGAGCGCGTCCCCATCATGAGCCCTTCAAGCGGGGTTAAACCCATGGACGTGTCGATCGATCTGCCGTTTTGAATCGCGCACGCGGAAGAGCCGCTTTCCAGATGAAATGTCACGGCTGTGACTTCTTCCGGTGAGCGGCCAGTGATCTGCGCATACCTTTCCAGCATGTACCGGTGCGAAAGCCCGTGGAACCCGAACCGCCGCACCTCATGCTTGTCCGCGAGCTCGCGGTCGATGGGGTAGCGCCACGCATGCTCGGGCATGGTCTGGTGAAAAGCCGTATCGAACACCGCCGCCACAGGCAGATCCGGGACGCGCTCCCGCAGCACATCCAGGATCGCCACGGAGTTCGCATTGTGAAGCGGGGCGAGGTTTTGGCGCTTGACGATCTCCGCGCGCACCCGGCCGTCCACACGCACCGCCGATGAAAACGCATCGCCCCCGTGGACCACGCGTAGCGCGACGAGCTCAATCTCCTTCAGACGCGGCGCACCCGGGACGTCGTGGAACCGGAGCGCCTCCAGCACCTGCTCCGCCGCTTTCCGAAAGTCAGGAAAGTCGCCTTTGTGCTCGCCCACCGTTGCGCCATCCCGCAGCAATACGAGCTTGGTCGGCTTCCCAACGTTGTCGACGGACCCGCTCAGGAGCTTGCGGCCGTCCCGGGCACACGGCTGCCCGGGGTCGATTGAAACCACATCGAACTTGAGCGAGTTGCTGCCTGGGTTGAAGGCGAGAACTGTCGGCATGGGGAGCCTCTTACAGCCATGGATGCGGCGCGAAGCGCTCCCGGCAACCCGCGATCGCGGCGGGAACTGATATCGACGCGAACTCAACAAGGACCGCGGAAGCAGCCGGACCTGCCGCGGGATGTTCTTCCGCTCAGGCGGCAAACTGCCGCAGATGCTCGCGGTACTCCCCGTAAGCGGCATCGCGCTGCTCGGCCAAGCGCCGGGCAAGGGAAGAGTGCTTACCCAAGCGGTCCCGCGCAATCTCCGCAAGCGTCAGGAGGTCGTGCCACGTACCCCCGCGGTCTTGCAGCGCTTCAAATTTCGCGGCCAGCGCCCCGGCCCCGTTCGCCTCGCCCATGTAGCGCGCCAGCTTGGCCAGCTTGCGTACCGTGTGCATTGCGTCCTCGGTGCGCGCCTCACCCGCCTGGGCCGCTCGCGCGCGGTACCAGCCTCGGATCGCCTCTTCCAACTCCGCAGCCGGCAGGCTGAGCCCAGCGCTCGCGTCCAAAACCTCGACGGCGGCTTCCATGCGCCGCGCCAGCTCCAGCTGAGACTGGTCAAGCACCCTCCCCAGCTGCGCCGCTGCTTTCCGCCGCCTTCGCCCTAGGACGCGTCGCAGCCGCCAGGCTTCACCGGCGAGCGAATCTGTCCCCGCAGCTTGCCCGGTAAGCTCGCGGAGCGACGCGCGCTGCACATCCAGGTCGCGCACCACAGCTCCAGCCCGCCGCACCCGCTTAAGCAGCTTGGCTAGGCGGACCGCCGTTTTCAGGAATCCGGGCAGCTCCGCGGCACCCCCGGTCAGGGCTTCCAGCAGCGCGAGCTGCGCCTCCACTCGGCGCGTCAAGGTACGCAGCCGGTGAACGTGCGCTATGGCCGGGTTTGCGGAGGCAAAGACGAACGCCGCGGCCAGCGCGTCGTTTTGCTGTGCTAAGACCTTGACAGGCTGCAGGCGGATCTCAACGGGAAACCTGAGCTTTGGCTTTGCATGGCTCATACCCTATAAGACGCCGCGAGTGGTGCAAGGGATCGCTCAGTGAGTGCGGGGTCGGCCGCGCTTGGCGTTCAGCGCTTCCAGCACCCGAGGGGCGCGACTGGGGATGGCCGCAAGGAGCCGCCAGCGTCGAAGCCGTTGCATTTGCAATTTCCATCGGCTTTTCCTTCAAGCATCGCTCCGGCTTGTTAAGAACGCGCCGCATGAATACGCCGGAGAGCATCTGCGGCGAGCTCCCGAGTGAACTGGTCTGCCGACATCGGCTTTGCAATCCCGGCGGCCTGGCCCGACCACATCTGCATGTACTGCCAAGAGCCCGCCTTCTCGGACGCGGCTCGCAGAGGCTCCACAAGAGTTGCTGCATACGGGAACTCTAGTGCAGCTTCGGCTACCGGCCCGACTTCCCTTATGTAGGAGTTCAGAATGCCCCTGGCGGGACGCCCGCTGAAGACGTTGGTGATCGCGGTGCTTGTGTCGCTTGCAGTTTCGAGCGCTTGACGGTACAGAGGAGATACATTTGCCTCCGGGCAAAAGAGATAGGCCGTTCCGATCTGCACGCCGGATGCGCCAAGCGCCAGCGCCGCAACGACGCCCCTTCCATCCGCGATTCCTCCCGCAGCGATGAGCGGAACCGAAACGGCATCCGCCACCTGCGGCAGCAGTGCAAACAGCCCAACCTGGGAAGCGACTTCACGTTCAAGGAACATCGCACGGTGCCCACCAGCTTCGGCTCCCTGAACAATAACGGCATCGCATCCATGATCCTCAAGCCACACCGCTTCACGAACGCTGGTCGCAGAGGATAGCACTTTTATGCCCCGCTTCTTGACGCGTTCAAGGAGTGCGGGAGCAGGTAAGCCGAAATGGAAGCTCACAATTTCTGGTACGACCTCCTCAACGATTTCGCACATTTCTTCACTGAACGGCATGCGGATGCGCTTTTCCGGAACTGCTTCAAGCGCAAGGCCCAGACGTTCGTAATGCGTACTCAAAAGCCGTTTCCACTCTTCTTTTGCGGCCAAGCTCGGAGCCGTCATCCCATGGCAGAAGAAATTTAAGTTGATAGGGCGATGGATTCCCTTGCGGAGTGCGTGCGCCGCCTCGCGCACACTGCCCGGACTTAATAAAGCGCAAGCGAGCGACCCAAGAGCACCGGTCCCCTCAACACTCCGCGCCAGATCTACTGAATCTGCTCCGGCCATCGGCGCTTGAATCACCGGTATCTCAAGGTCGAGCAGTTCAAGCAGGCGGCGGTCCGGCCACGATTGCATAGTCTCTACTTTCTTTTTGTTCGTTCGCGGGCAAAGAACCTAGAGCAGAATCAGGTTAGGCGACGTGTAAGGAGGAAACGCAGCCGGGCATCTTATTGGAATAAGATGCCCGCCGGCGTTAGCTGAGCTGCTTACAACAATCCTGCTTCTGCTTTAGCGGTCCACTCTCCTCGCGAGCCGGTCGGCACTAGCTCAACTCGCCGGCTTCACGCAAGCGCTTCTCTACCCCTGGGAAGAGCCGGAGCGCATTGCCATTCTGAATAGCGCGAAGCACTCCTGGGGCGAATTCGTAAGCCTCGAGGGACTTCTGGAGGGGTCCCCACCAATCCGGCTTCATAAAAGGATTGTCAAACCCCATCATGCAAAGCTTCGGATCGGCGGTGGCCATCAGGCAGCGAATCTGTTCGGGTTCTGTGGTGGCGGTAAGCTCGTAGGCATAGGTGTTGAAGATTTCGTTCTTGCCCTCCATCAAAAACTTGACCACGCGCTGCTGGGTAAGTGGTACGGTCCCCCCTGAGTGCGCCACAATCAATACGATGTCCGGATACTTGGCCTTGATGCCGTTGTGCACCATGCTCTGTGCCCATCGGCTGCTGTCAAACAGGTACTCCATGATCGGCGCGGGCAGACCGACAGTAAAATCCTTCCAGCCCGGCGGGATCGTCGGATGGACAAACACTACGGCCTTTCGGCGATTGAGCTCTGCAAGAACGGGCTCCATCTTTGGATCGCTCAAGTAGACACCGTTGTAATTGCTCAGCAAGCCCAGGCCGTCGGCACCAAGCTCATCAAAGGCATAAGCAATTTCAGCTAGAGAGGCGTCGATGTCGGGCAGCGGCAGAAGTGCGAGTAAGCCAAAACGCGGCGAGTGTTCTTTTACGATCTGCGCATGAAAGTCGTTCAACCGCCGGCCCATCTCAATGAGCTTGCTTCCTTGTAAAAAGTTGATGCCCGGCGACGACATCGAGAGCATCTGCGTTTTTACGCGGTACTTGTCCATTGCTTCCAGGGCTGTTTCAAGACTCCAGGTAGGATCTTTCCATCCGTCGATGGTGTCGATTCCCGCGGCCCGCAGTGCGTCCGCGTAGAAGTCAGGGAAGGTATGGGCATGAACGTCAATATAAAAGTCAGTGTTTTGTTGCGAGCTTGGCATGTTCGTGTTACCCGCTTTCGTTTGTTTGTGGTACGTGGCTGCTGCTCTACTGTGGCAGTTGTGTGTGAGCTGATGGAGTGAGAAGGAAAGGGTGTACATAGTCCTTACAGATCCCTACCTTCTCAAAGAGAAAGGGAGTTGAGTAGGGCTGGATGTGCTCCAACCTAAAGTGTCCGGCCTCGTTGAGCAGGAATCAGTTCGGAATGCGGAAGCGACACATCACTCTCCTCCGAGTTACCACCTATGATGCGCCACCCAGGGCAGGATTGCGTCCGCGACTGATCTTGGCTCTTCAGTGAGAAGCGCGTGCGATGCATCCTTCATTACGGATACAGTTACGCGGTCAACGAACTCGCTGCGCATCTCGTTCCAGTACGGACGGGGACTTGAACAGATCATGCTCGCCGATGACCTGCAGCAATGAAACGCTGCCGCAAGCCCAAATAGTGTGCAAAGCTGTCTTGCTTACCGCGTCGTGCTCCATTTTCAACACTGCTGGCTATCATCCAGTAAGCCACACGTCCGCATCGTGACTGGTAGTAAATAACGCTTTCTGTAACGCTGTCAGCCGCTCGGACTCCGGGGCGGAAAGGTCACTTGCTAGGAAGGGAGCTCTGCCGACATCTTCAAATATCTTTGAAGCCTCAGCAGCGGCCAGAACAACAGCTTTCACTCGAGCCGGGTAACCGGTTGCAATCACACGAGCGACCGCATTGCCGAAGTCGCGACCAATCAGAACTGCAGGGCCGTTTGCGAGCTCTTGAGTGCAGAAAGCCCCGTCGCCGGCGAAGTTATAAAGAGTAAGCCCCTCCATAGGTCCGCAAGAGCCCACTCCCCGAGGCTGCGGCAGGACGACCTACCGGCCGTCCGCATCAAACCGCGAGCTGATATCGCGATAATCATCGCCGTCTTCCCGGCCGTAGGCCGGGAAGACGACGAGGGTTGGGCTTTTCCCGTCCAGGTAGACTTTATGGCGACCTCGTCGCCATAAAGTCTACGGCTGCTTCGCGTCTTGGCCATCAGCTGCCTCCGGGAAAGGTCTTCGGCAAAGGCGCGAACTCCACCTTGATCAACTGCGCATCCTCAGGCCCGCTCGGCGGGGGCGAGGCTGTTCCGCCGTCCATGATGTAATACGCCACCCGCCCGTAGTCCCCTTGCTTTCTTCTCCAAACTCCGCTCGACGGACCAACCAGCTTTTCCGTGAAGGGATCTCCCGCGACGCTTTGTGTAAAGCCGCTGTTAATGCCGGGATCCATCGAAACCACGTCGATCGTGTTTTGACGGTGAGTTGTCATGTAGATCACCTCTGCATCTTCATCAATGCAGAAGTCGTCCGCCATTCGACCCGCGACCACCAACTCAGGTTCACTTGCCGGATCAAGTGTTTGTGGATCGACCTTGACTCGCATAAACAGCTTTTTCGCGGTGGAGGTGTAGTAAAGGTAGTTTGTCTTGCCCGCATACCGGATCCCATTGACTCCCGGCTGTTCCGGCTTCATCTTGCCGGGGTAGTAGCCCATGCTTTCGTGCTTCAGCCACACTCGGACAGAAGGTTCGCCGCCGTCGGAGGGCAGGTCCATGCGCCAGATCAGACTTGCGAAACAGTCGGCCACAAGAACGACACCTGGACCGATGACGCAGCACCCATTGAGGCCTCGGGTTTCAGGGGGGAACTGGCAGATTTGTTTCGGAGCTACAGGCGATCCGGGCTGCCACCCACGTAAGTCCAGCCTGTGGGCGAAGGATTCGTGCGTCGTGTAAAGGTTGCTGGTGAAAACAAGAAATACATCGGGCCCGATTTCGGCGATTCCCAAAGAAGGCTGCTCAAATGTGTGGAGGCATACCGGCTTTGCCTCTCCGTTGCCGGATTCAGGCGGAACATACCACAGCTCTTTCTTGTTCATTGCCGTGATCAGAACGGAATTGTCAGCGCGGACAGCCAGGTTCTCCAGAAAGTACTTCACCGGAAATCGAGCTAAGGTGGAAAGGCTCGCTTGGGGTGCTTTGTTGTGCGACATCGTTCAATCTCCCGTGGCTCTGGTTTGAGATCAGCCGCCGCAGCGAACTGATGAGGAACGTGAATCCGGCGATGCAGGCTCCGCCGTTACTCGGGGACGGGCACTTGAAAGGCGTTCAGCAGCGAAGAAACAGTGTCGTAGCAGCCGGCCAGAATAAGTAAATCTACGATCCCTCCCGTACCGAAAGCGGCTACGGCTTCTCCGTAGGTTTGGTCATCCACCTTGCGGGTCTCTGTGATCTGACGCGTAAAGCGCTGCGCGACCTGCTCGTCCTGCGTCAATGCAGCGGCAGGCTCGCCCTTGCACAACGCCTGTATGGCTTCGTCTGGCAGGCCTATTTTTCTTGCCACGGCAGAATGCGCATATCGTTCATAGTCTGAGCTCCACACGGCACCGACCGTCAGAATGACAACCTGCTTCACGCGATCGCTAAGGGTCGACTCCTTCCCCTCCGATGCCTCATTTACCTCAAGAAACGCGGTTGCAATCTTGGGGCTGAGCAGGATGCAGTTGAATGGACCTAGGAGGGTTCCATCCGGCTGCTTGGCTTTGAAGCCGGACGACTCGGCCCATGGAACCGCCTGACTTACGAGCCGGTCGTAGAGCGTTTTCTGATCAGGCTTTAATTCTGTCGGTTTTAAAAGAGGTATGCGTCCTCCAAGCGACTGCTGCGGTTCGTTCATGCGCTTCCTCCTTATTGATCCAGACCGACAGCATCGGACGGGACGTCGTAAGCCATTAAAGTCAGGGAAACCGCGGTGAACCATCCCATGAGGACCGTCACATCCACGATTCCGGCGTCGCCCAGCAGCTCCTTGGCGCGTTGATACAGCCCTGTCGGCACATATCGCGGAGCGGCCACGGTCATGGCGAGCTCGTAAACGATCTGCTGCCGGGCATCCTCGAAAGAGGTAGGAAGGCCCGCGATCAGAGCCTGAACTTTCTCCGGAGGGAGGTGGCCTTGTTTTTCACCAATCTTTTCGTGCTCATAATTGGAGTAAGCCGCGAGCCAACGGCCGTTAATCACACTGGTTGCGATCTCAATCTCTGCCTTGGTCAGTGACGATTCCGTTTGATAGTATTTGCCCGTCGAGACAATTGCTTTGGATAGCTTCGGGTTGGCAACCCAGATTTTATGCGGTCCCGGAACCAGACCGCGAAGTTGCTTGGTGTAGTCGAAGGCGTCCCGCATCTCGGGCGACATTTGATTGACAGGAACCTCATGGTATCGCCCGAAACTCCCAAAATCAGGATTGTTTGACACGCGCACTCTCCTTCATAGCTGCTTTTTCTTCTCTTCACGAGAAGTATTCTGCGGGTGAGACGATTCTGCTTGTGCTCGCGTTGTACGGAATAAAGGTTTGGTAGGAAGGGGTTACGAATGGGTATTCTGGGGTTTCATCGCGAGAATCCTGCTTGTAGAAACAGGCGGCTGCGCCCTGGACGCACTTTCTGCAAGAACGTCGACGAGCGCTCGGCACTCGTTTGCGCCCGTGGCAAGCAGCTCTCGAAAGGAACGGATGCGCGACAGGGACCACAACAAACCTGCCACCGAGGAAGCTGGACTGCGGTGCAGCAAGGCTTTTCCGGACGGATACAGCTTGTACCCAAGGCGCTGGATCAACGTGAAGCTCTCCTGCAGGCCGAGAGCGATGGTTTTGGATTCGGCCCAGGACGCACCACCGCCCCGCCGCACTCCTGCCACACTCACGCTTTCAAAAGCTGCGCCAAGGGGCGCATGGCAGCGAAGCCAAAGCATCATGTCAGGTTCCAGAACAGCGGGAAGACCGGCGCGGTTGAAGACGTTCGCGCATTCCTTGCTGTTCATCTTGCTTTTCTGGCCGCCGGCACCAATCTTCGCTTTGAGCCTGCCATCCTGATCGAGGCTTGCCTGTATAAACGGCATGCCGAACGAGCACCGCTCCGCACCGATAGCGTCGCGAAGCTGCTCAGGCTCAAAGTTGTTGAACATGAACTGGATCCATTTCGCGGCACTGCGCTGGAGCGCCGGCACCACTGCCCCAACCTGATGGGCTAGAAGTGTGACCAGCACCAGATCGTAGGCGATGCCCTCATCCAGGCTGTCCGTTACGTTCACGTCGGCGCGCTCACCCGTGGTCTTCACGATGCCTCCATCGCGCACCAGCTGTTGCAATCGAGGAGAGCCTGGACGTGCGACCACGGTTACATCGTGACCACCCACACGAGCCAGCTGGAAGGCAAAAGCGCTGCCGATCCCGCCGACACCGACGATGGCGATTCGCAGTTTGGGGTCAGGAGACGATGTCTTGTCACGGTTCATGTGTTTATGCTCCAGGGAAATGGCATTTTCAGCAATAAGCAAACGTACTACTTTCATCTTTCGGAGTCCAGATGAAGGAAGACCGAATCTCCTCTACCGACGATCCGCTTTCTACAGCACACACTAAGATGAGGCTGCGTGTTCTTGTCTATGTCGGCCTGGACGCCGGTAGAAACTGAGTCGTCGATTCTTCGGCCTACGAAGGCCGTAAGTCTAGTCTCGGAGCCGCTTGAAAGCATTCACTTCTGGAGTCAGCCATAAAAGCGTCTCGCTAAGTCGCGGACGAATTGTAATCCAGGAGACAAGATGCCAATCTACAACGCGAGAAACTCTTCCCGCAACGGTGAGCAGTACGACGAAAGATCCCTGCAGAGGCCTTTCTACCCCGCAGCAAAAATGCTTTTGGAAACGCGGGCAGGTGTCGAAAACGTTTCGGGTGGGTACGTCGACACTGCGGGCGTACTCTTGTTTGTCGGATCCTTGGTCCCACAGGGAGTCGATTACAGCCAGCCTTACATTACCCCGCTGAACGCAACCGACTTTTCCTACTTACCCAAGGCGCTGTCGGTGACGTGCGGCTTCGACATGCTGCGCGATGTGGGGCACGCCTCTGCGCAAAAGCTCGCGGAGGCCGGCAACGATTTAACCTACGTTCACCATCCCGATCTGCCCCACGGAATCATTCAGATGATAATGCATTCCAAGCGCTGCCTGGAGACGACCGAGGAGATCGCGCGGCTCCTGGGCGAGGCTCTTTACAGCTAATTAGCAGAGTCGTCCAGCCATTCAGCCGACCTGCGTGGCCGAGGGTTCCCCCTGCTCTTGGCGCGCAGGCCGGCATGCTAAGGTTTCCTTGCTTTTTGCAAGCGAATCCAATACATCAGCGCAGTGCATAGTCTGGCTTGCTCACCCTTAACTGAACCAATCTTCTGCCTACCCGGCTTGGTAAGTCGTTACAGAGCCACAAGCTCGTTTGAAAGTGGACCGGCAGACCACCTATAGCTTTAAGGAAGCAGAAACGAACGCAGGGGAGTTGTTATACGGTCGGGAGGCTGAAAGTAAATACGGAGCCGTGACCGGGCTGACTGGTAACGGTGAGGGTTCCATGATGCGACTCGATGATGGCGCGGCTGATGGCCAGTCCCATGCCCGTTCCAGAGGTGCTTCCTGCTTGTGTTCGGGAGCGGTACAGGCGATCAAAGATAAAGCTCTGCTCCGCAGGGTCGATGCCTATGCCGCGGTCGGCCACGCTCGTGAGAATACGCCCGTCTTTTTGCTCGGCGGAGATAAAGATGGGCGAGTCAGGTTCGGAGTATTTGGCGGCATTCTCCAGCAGATTGCATAGAACCTTGCCGATCATTTCCGGGTCGGCGTTTACCTTGGCGAGCACAGGCAGCTGCACATGGAGGCGATGCGTGCCGGACACCCAGGCGCAGGTTTCCCGTGCTTGCGCGACAAGAGCCTCCACCGTTGCCGGAGCGAAGTTCATGTGAACCTCCTGCGCTTCGAGCTGCGCCATTTCCACCGCCTGGCCCACCAAACGGTTCAGCCGGTCGGCCTCCTCATCGATGATGAGCAGCAGTTCGTGCCGCGCTTCCGCGTTGACATCGTGGGCGGTGAGCAGGGTGCTGGCAGCGCCTTTGATGGAGGTCAGCGGTGTACGCAGCTCATGCGTGATGGAATCCA
The DNA here is from genome assembly GCA_965218545.1 of Acidobacteriaceae bacterium. GTDB lineage: Bacteria > Acidobacteriota > Terriglobia > Terriglobales > Acidobacteriaceae > EB88. Next base: position 873,163 of record CBDCLB010000006.1, read on the forward strand.
GAATCAAGTTCCGCAGCCGTTCGCTCTCCTTATTGGCCTCAATCCTGGTCACGGCTTCAACGGCTTGTGCCCGGTCCAGCGCGATGGAGACCAGGCGTCCGACTGCTTCAAAGGTTTCTGTTGACAATCGCAGACCCGTTAACACCAGCAAGCCGCGCGGACGTACACCCGCGCGCAGGGGGATGCGTGTTTCCCCGTCGGGTGTGGTTTCCGGGGCGGCAAGCGTAAGTGAAAGCTGCCGGTAGTGCGGGATCTGGACGTCCGACGCCGGGTCGAACCCCGCCCGATAAAGCCGGTCGCCTTCCAGGAGGTAAACGACTGCGCTTTCCGCGCGAGATGCTCGATGGATCACCTCCGGCAGCCTATAAACAAGATCCGCGACGTTTTCAGCCTGCAGCAGATCGCGGCTGAGGGTGAACAGCAGCTCCACTTCGCGCTGCCGGGTGCGCGCCTGGTCGGCTTCGTTGCGCGCGCGCTGCGCTAGCCGGCTCCCAACCACGCTGGTCGCGAGAAATGCAAAAAGCGCCAGCCAGTTTTGTGGGTCGGCAATGGTAAATGTACCCACCGGGGGAAGGAAGTAGAAGTTGTAACAGGCTGTCGCGGCCAAAGAAATGACTACCGCGTATCGCAGACTCCAACGGGCAGCCAGCAGAAGCACAAACAGTATTAACGTGAGGGCGACGGTGGTGGGGTTTACGTGAATCGCTTGCCGGAAAACAAGTACAATTCCCGCGAGAGCGCCAAAGGCAAAGATCCATTGGGTCGCCGCTGTATACCGCCGCGTGTTCATGGGAGGAATTTTACGACGTGGCTGAAGCGGCAGAAACAAACCGCAAATCGCCGGAGGAATGGCTTCGGGCCGGCGACGTCGAAGCGGGCACGGAAAAGGAGCGTGGCCGCTTCAAGGTTTTTCTGGGCTACGCTCCAGGCGTAGGCAAGACCTTTAGCATGCTGAGCGAAGGCATCCGGCGCCGCAGCCGCGGCGAGGATGTCGTGATCGGCGTCGTGGAAACGCACGGGCGTAACGGCACGTCCGAACTCGCGGGCAAGCTGGAACAGGTGCCGCGCCGCGAGCTGGAGTACAAGGGCACGCTCTTCTCGGAGATGGACGTGGATGCCGTGCTCCGGCGCGCTCCACAAGTGGCGCTGGTGGATGAACTGGCGCATACCAACATTGAAGGCAGCCGGTTTCCCAAGCGCTATGACGATGTGCTTATGTTGCTCGAAAGCAAGATTGACGTCCTGAGCACGATCAACATTCAGCATGTGGAAAGCCTGACGCCGCGGGTGCAGGCGCTCACCGGCATCGGCGTTCGTGAGCAGATACCCGATTGGGTGTTGGATCGCGCCGACGAAATTGTCATCAGCGATGTAACTCCGGAAGCCCTGGTCACGCGTATGCGGCGCGGCGATGTCTACCCGCCGGAGCGCGTGGAGCGCTCGCTCGCAAACTTTTTTCGGCGGGGCAATCTGATCGCCCTGCGCGAGATGGCTTTGCAGCGGGTCACGCGCGCCGTGGACCGGACGCTGGACGACTATGTCAAACGCAAGCGGCTCGGTTCGGAGTGGGCGGTCGCCGAAAAGGTGGCCGTTTGCATCAGCGCCAACGCGCAGGCCCGTGACCTGATTGCACGTGGGGCGCGGCTTGCCCAAGCGCTGGACGCGGAGCTGTATGTGCTGCATGTGGGAAGCGATCGCGACGCCGCCAGGGAGCGCAAGCGCGCGCTCGATGCCGGTTTGCAGCTTGCCGGCAATTTGGGAGCTCAGGTTGTCATGCTGACAGGGAAAGACACGGCTCGCACGACCGCAGCGTTTATTCGCGAGCACCGCATCACGCAGGCGCTTGTGGGCCGCTCCGAAACGCACGGACTGCGGTCCTATCTCTACTACTTTGCGCTTCAAAAGTTCATGGCGGAGGCGCCGCACGTAGATCTGCATATCATCACGCAGGAGAGCCATTGAAACGCATTCTAGCCGTGGATGACGACCGGCAGATCACCCGCATGCTGCGCGCATCGCTGCAAAGCAGCGGCTATTCCGTCGCTTTGGCCGGCAACGGCTTTGAAGCGTTTTCGCGTTTTGAAGCAGAGCGGCCCGACCTGATCATCACCGATTTGGCTATGCCCGAGATGAACGGCCTCGAATTGACGCGGGCTGTTCGCCGCACGGCCTCCACGCCCATTATCGTGCTCAGCGTCCGCGACAGCGATGCCATGAAGGTCACGGCCCTGGACGAGGGCGCGGATGATTACCTGACGAAACCATTCAGTATGCCGGAGTTGCTGGCGCGGGTGAGAGCGCAGCTTCGCCGTGGAACTGAACCGGACCGTGAAGTTGCCTGCCTTGAGGTCGGCGATTTCATGCTGGATGCAGCAGCGCACAGCGCTATCCTGCGCGGCCAAACGCTGCACCTCACGCCCAAGGAGTTCGACCTGCTCACACTGCTCCTGCAGAATCCCGAACGCGTGATGACGCACAAGGTGCTTCTGCGCGCGGTCTGGGGACCGGCGGGCGAGAACCAGCCCGAATACCTTCGCGTGCTGATTGGGCAGCTGCGAAAAAAACTGGACAACGGCAGCCAGCGATACATAAAGAGTGAACCCTGGGTCGGCTATCGGCTGCAACCGTGCGGCACCGCGGAGGAGTAGCCTGCGGCGCAACCCAAACTTACGGATTTTTTACAACTTCTCTACGGACTTTCTACGCCTCGTGGCAGTGAAATACAGATCGAGGCAAGATGATGAAACTCTCGATACCGATGCTGCTGCGCACCGTACCGCTGAGCGTGGCAGTTTGCATATCCGCGCAGGCGCAAGAAGCAGTGCCTAATTCTGCGCAGCGCAATGATGAAATCCGCGAGCTGCACCAGGAGCTTGACCGCATCTCGCAACGGCTTGCGAAGTTGGAAGCGGAACAACCCACTGCCGCCGCCCCAGCCGCCCCGCCGACCGAAGCCGCGGCCGTTGTGCCGGCACCGCCCGGCGAAACCGCGGCCCCGGCGGCGCCTCCAATGCTCACTGCAGCGGATGCTCCCACGCTGTCCTTTTTTCGCAGCACAACGATCAGCGCGGGCATCGATGGCTATTACAGTTATAACTTCAACGCGCCCGTTGGCCGTGTGAACCTCCTGCGCGCCTACGATGTCACCAGCAACAGCTTCAACCTCAACCAGATCAACCTGATCCTCGAAAGGCTGCCCTCCCCGGAAAGCCGCTTCGGCGGTCGAATTGACCTGCAGTTTGGCCAGGCCACCGAAACCCTGCAGGGCTCGAGCGTCAATGAACAGCGGCCGCAAGTTTGGCGCAACCTGTTCCAGGCATATGGCAGCTATCTCGCACCGGTCGGTTCGGGGCTGCAAGTGGACTTCGGCAAGTTTGCCAGCTCGCTCGGCTACGAAGGCAACTACACCAAAGACCAAATTGCCTATTCGCGCGCCTACAGCTTTAATTATCTTCCGTTCTACCATACGGGTCTAAGAGCCATCTACAGCATTACCCCGAAAGTCAATCTCACTTACTGGCTGGTGAACGGCGCAAACGACACCGAAGATCTGAACGGCTTTAAGTCGCAGGCTTTCCTGTTCACGCTCAAGCCCGCTTCGGCTGTAACTTGGAACGTCAACTACTACTTCGGCGAGGAAGGCCGGGACGTGCCGCTTACGCTGAACCCAGGACTCCCCACCCTGCCCACGCAGCCCGGGCTGCCGACGGCGAACATATCGCCCGCCCCGGACGGACGCGAACATATCTTCGACACCTATGCAACCTGGACCCCAACCCCCAAAGTTACGCTGATCGGAGAAGCCGACTACGTCCTGAACCGCACCTATGCCGAGCAGCAGCCGCCCCGCGTGGCTATCGGTGGAGTGACGGCGAAGTACGAGCTCCCGCAGAACTGGTACGTCGGTGCCCGCGCGGAATACTTCGACGACCGAGGCGGCTTGTTCAGCGGGACGACCCAGGCGCTCAAGGAAGGCACACTCGTGCTGAACCACAGCTTTGCCGTCGGCTTTCAAACCAGGTTTGAATACCGCCGTGACTGGTCCAACCAACGCTTTTTTCTTAGCGATACAGCCGGCGCGCTCGAGCGCGCGCAAACTACCGCCACTGTCGGCCTCATGTACTGGTGGGGCACCAAACAGGGCAGCTGGTAAAAGGAGTTCCACATGCTTGACCTCGTCGCCCTTATTTGCATTGCTGTTGCGTTCGGCCTTGGCATCGCGTACACGCGCGGCTGCGACCGCCTGATGAAAGGAGACCGGTCGTGAGTCTGAATGCTGTTTTGCTCATCGTCGCCGCGCTCCTGATGTTGTATCTCGTGTACGCTCTGCTTCGCCCGGAGAAGTTTTAACGCCATGACGCTAAACGGTTGGCTTCAAATCGCTTTGTTTATCGCGCTTGTGCTCCTGCTCGCGAAACCGATGGGCAGCTACATGACGCGGGTCTTTGAGCGCCGCGGGACGTTGCTCGATCCCGTACTCGCGCCCTGCGAGCGCCTGCTCTACCGGGCCACCGGCGTAGACCCGGATCACGAGATGCGTTGGACCGAGTACGGGATCGCCATGCTGGTCTTCAGCGCCGCCACCATGCTGCTCACCTATGCGGTGGAACGCCTGCAGGCGCTGCTGCCGTTTAACCCGCAGCACCTCCCCGCGGTGGCTTCGGACCTGGCGCTTAACACCGCCATCTCTTTCACCACGAACACCAACTGGCAGGCCTATGCGCCCGAGTCCACCATGAGCTACCTGACCCAAATGCTCGGGCTCGCCACCCATAACTTCTGGTCGGCTGCGGTCGGTCTGTCGCTCGCGATCGCCTTTATCCGCGGCATAGCGCGGCGCGAAATGAAGACGCTCGGCAACTTCTGGGTGGATCTCACCCGCGGCACCCTTTGGGTGCTGCTGCCCATTTCCTTTGTGTTCGCGCTTGCGTTGGTTTCGCAGGGCGTGGTGCAAAACCTCAAGCCCTACGACACAGTGAAGCTGCTCGAACCGCAGCAGGTCACAGGCGCGGACGGCAAAGCCGCAACTATCACAACGCAAACCATTGCCCAAGGCCCCGTGGCCTCGCAGGAAGCCATCAAGATGCTGGGCACCAACGGCGGCGGTTTTTTCAATGCCAACAGCGCGCATCCATTTGAAAACCCCACGCCTTTGTCGAATTTCCTACAGATGCTTTCCATCTTTCTCATCCCCGCGGGGCTTTGCATCACGCTGGGGAAGATGGTCGGCTCGCCCCGGCACGGCTGGGCTGTACTCGGCGCCATGGCGGTGCTATGGTTTGCGGGCACATTTACAGCGTATTGGGCTGAGTCGCATGGCAACCCCCTCCTGCACCATGTCAACGAACGAGGTTCGCTGACCCAAGCGGGCGGCAACATGGAAGGCAAGGAGGTTCGCTTCGGGATCGCAGACTCCGCCCTGTTCGCCACGGTAACCACAGACGCGAGCTGCGGCGCGGTGAACAGCATGCACGACAGCTTTACGCCGCTGGGCGGCATGGTCCCCATGGTGAACATCCTGCTGGGCGAGGTTGTTTTCGGAGGCGTCGGCGCGGGCCTTTACGGCATGCTGGTCTTTGTTGTTATGTCAGTGTTTATCGCCGGCCTTATGGTCGGCCGCACGCCCGAATACCTGGGTAAGAAGATCGAGGCCTTCGACGTGCAGATGGCGATGCTGTATCTGCTTATCTTTCCGCTGCTGATTCTCGGCTTCGCGGCAACCGCCGTGCTCATGCCCAACCTAGGCTTGTCCAGCCTCGCCAACCACGGCCCCCATGGCCTGAGCGAGATCCTGTACGCCTACACCTCGGCAACCGGCAACAACGGCTCCGCCTTTGCCGGCCTCAACGCCAACACGCACTGGTACAACTACTCGCTCGCCCTCGCGATGTTTTTCGGACGCTTCATGATGATCATTCCCATGCTGGCGATCGCCGGAAACCTCGCCGGCAAAAAGATCGCGCCTGCTTCGGCCGGCAGCTTCCCGGTCACAACGCCGCTGTTTACGGTGCTGCTCACGGGCGTCATCCTGATCGTCGGCGCGCTGACTTTTTTCCCCGTACTTTCGCTGGGGCCTTTGCTGGAGCACCTGCTCTTAAGGGCCGGCCATACCTTTTAAAGCGCTCAGATCAACCGAAACCACAGCACATACCCAAGCACTTTGAAAAGGAACGGAACGCGTATGGCCACGCAAGCAAGACGACGCTCGCTTTTTGACCCGCAGATTGTGCGCCGCGCCTCGGTGGACGCGCTGAGGAAGCTGAGCCCACGCACCATGATGCGCAACCCCGTAATGTTTGTCGTAGAGATCGGCAGCGTGCTCACCACGGTACTGCTTATCGCCAACCTCGCCACCCATCATGGGCACTTCCGCTTCGATCTCCAGATCACCCTGTGGCTCTGGTTCACGGTGCTCTTTGCGAATTTCGCCGAAGCCATGGCTGAGGGCCGCGGTAAAGCCCAGGCTGATGCCCTCCGTCAGGCAAAGTCCGAAACCGCCGCGTATCGCCTCAGCAAAGCAAACGTCGTCGAAGAAGTCCCAAGCTCGCAGCTTCACGCCGGCGACCTCGTCCGCGTCACCGCCGGCCAGATGGTCCCCGGCGATGGTGAGGTCACCGAGGGCGTCGCTTCCGTTGATGAATCCGCCATCACTGGGGAGTCGGCGCCGGTTATCCGCGAGGCCGGCGGCGACCGCTCGGCTGTGACCGGCGGCACACGGGTGCTGTCGGATGTGCTTACCGTGCGCATCACCACCAACCCGGGCGAAACCTTTCTCGACCGCATGATCGCCCTGGTCGAAGGTGCCGAACGCCAAAAAACTCCAAACGAGATCGCACTCAATATCCTGCTTGCGGGCCTGACAATCATCTTCCTGCTCGCGGTTGTTACGCTGCAGCCGTTCGCGATTTACTCCGGCGCCCCACAAACCATTTTCGTTCTCATTTCACTGCTGGTCTGCCTCATCCCGACGACCATCGGCGGACTGCTTTCGGCGATCGGCATCGCGGGCATGGACCGCCTGGTGCAGCACAACGTCCTTGCCACCTCCGGCCGCGCCGTCGAGGCGGCCGGTGATGTGAATACACTGCTTCTCGACAAGACCGGTACCATCACCCTCGGCAATCGCCAGGCTACTGAGTTTCTTCCCGCGCCCGGCGTCACCGCCGACCAACTCGCCGACGCCTCGCAGCTCTCGTCGCTTTCCGACGAAACACCGGAAGGCCGCTCCATCGTCGTGCTTGCCAAAGAACAGTACAACCTCCGCGGCCGCGAGCTCGCGCAGCTCAACGCAGAGTTCGTGCCCTTTTCCGCCACCACTCGCATGAGCGGCATCGAGGTCGACGGCCGCTCCATACGCAAGGGCGCGGTAGACGCCATTTCCCGCTACCTCACCGAGCACGGCGCGCCTATGCCCGATGCCGTGCGGTCCAAGGTTGAGGAGATCGCCCGCAAGGGTGGAACGCCGCTGGTCGTCGCGGAAAACGGCCGCGCCCTCGGCGTGATCTACCTCAAAGACGTGGTGAAGGGCGGCATGAAGGAGCGCTTCGTTCAGCTCCGCGCCATGGGCATCCGCACCGTCATGATTACGGGCGATAACCCGCTCACCGCCGCCGCCATCGCCCGCGAGGCCGGGGTAGACGATTTTCTCGCCGAAGCCAAGCCCAAAGACAAGATGGACCTGATCCGCCGTGAGCAGGCCGAAGGCAAGCTGGTCGCCATGACCGGCGACGGCACCAATGACGCGCCCGCCCTCGCCCAGGCCGATGTGGGCGTGGCCATGCAATCCGGCACGCAGGCGGCCAAAGAGGCCGGCAACATGGTCGATCTAGACTCCAACCCGACCAAGCTGATTGAGATCGTCGCCATCGGCAAGCAGTTGCTGATGACTCGCGGTGCCCTCACCACGTTCTCCATCTCCAACGACGTCGCCAAGTATTTCGCCATCATTCCGGCTATGTTCGCGGGCGTTTTTCCTGTGCTCAACGCGCTCAACATTATGCACCTGCACAACGCGGAGTCCGCCGTGCTCGCCGCCGTGATCTTTAACGCCCTGATTATCATCGGACTTATCCCGCTCGCCCTGCGCGGCGTGAGATACAAACCGATGGCGGCCGCTACCCTCCTGCAGCAGAACCTGCTCGTCTACGGTTTGGGCGGCATCGCCGTGCCGTTCCTTGGAATCAAGCTGCTGGACATGCTTATCGTTGCCCTGCACCTGGCCTGAATCTCGCTTTCGCTTAGAGGATTTCCATGAAAAAGCTCATCCTTACCGCCTGTCTTTACACCGCCGTTACGGCGATCCTACTCGGCCTCGTTTACCCGCTTGTCATCACCGGCATTGCGCAGTTCGCCATGCGCGACAAGGCCGACGGACAGATTCTGACAAGGAGCGGCGTACCTTCCGGCTCCGCCCTCATCGGACAACCGTTTACGGGGCCTGGTTATTTTCATAGCCGGCCGTCTGCCGCGGGCACCGGCTACGATGCGGCGGCCTCTTCAGGCTCGAACCTCGGGCCCACAAACAAGGCACTTGTGGACCGGGTAGCTGCGAGCGTCAAATCAGAAGAAACAGAAGGCGCGAAAGGGCCACTTCCCATTGACCTGGTGACAGCTTCGGGTTCCGGTCTGGACCCCGACATTACACCCGCTGCGGCCTTGTTTCAGGTGGCTCGCGTTGCCAAAGAGCGTCACCTGCCGGAAAGCACCGTCCTTCAACTTGCCGAACAGCATGTCACCATGCGTCAGTTCGGCCTTCTGGGCGAGCCGCGCGTGAATGTCCTGCGCTTGAACCTTGACCTAAATCAGCTGGCGGCGACCCGGTAGCGCTGGTGCATCTCGCTCTCCGATTTCGCGGGTACCCGCAAAGCCAAATCGTATCCTGCAGCTCCCGAAAGAGACCAGTCTAGGGATGTATATCGCGACCCAAAAAGGGGCCGAGCGGTTGAGCGTTGATCAATCGCGAAGCTGGCGCGCCATGCCCAGCTCGAATCGAGTCGTCATGACCGAGCAGGCCGACCCGACCGGCTCTCGCCCTGCATACCGAAGGTGACATTCGGATGGAAGCCGGGACCGCGTGCACCTGGCGGCGCTGCACCCTTTGCATGAGGTTGCGGTGCCGGGGCTGCAAGCGCCGGCACCGTTCGCGAACGCTCGGAGGACCGCCGAGGCAGGCTCCCTGGGCGGCTCCCTTGAAGGGCCGCACGGCAGCATTGGTAAGCTGCTGGCCCTTCTGCTCATACACCCGATGAGGGTTTTGAAGGGGTCGCGGGCATGGTCGCCCACCCGGTTTGGACCGCAGAGTTGCCGGCTCAAGCAGCGATGAAGATGGGCACAAAGCAGTAAGCGGCAATGCCTGCGTCCGGGTACGATGGCACGCTCGGCACCCTGGCCATCCCGGCGCGAGCGAAGCCGCGCCTCGGAAGATGCCGAACAGCTGGGCAAGCTCGGCGAGGTTGGAGCTGATGCCGCGAAGATGGGCGAGGAATGGTGCAAAGGCAAACGCCGAAATATGCAGTTCACGTTTATACACACCGTATTATTAAGCCAGACCGGCTCGTTGCCTGCGTACTCCGAAACTATTGTAAGTAGTCTGCTATAGTTCGCCGCCCATTCATAGCGCACAGGCACGCCTGCTTCGTTCGTCTCGCCCATAACTCTGCGAAGAGCGCGGAATTGCCTACCGTGGCCGACCTTCGGCCCGGCATTCGCGACCAAGACTCTGCCGGCTTCGAACACATACAAGCTGATGAGCAAACCGACGAATCTAGGCTCTCCTTTAAAGAAGACATGGGATCATACTCTTATACCCTCGCTCCTTGATTCTCAATGCAAGAATGGATGGTTAAAAGGTCAGTTTCAAAGCAGCTTGCTGCACGCGGGGCGCTACCGAGCCGATGTTCGTAATGCGGCCAAAATTCGCGCCGCTGCTGGAATTTGTGTTCGGATTCGCGAAGTTTGCATGATTGAACGCGTTGAACATCTCCCAGCGGAACTGCAGCCTGTAACGCTCGCGATACGACCAATTCTTCATCAAACCAAAGTCGCCCGTGTTTACGCCAGGTCCCTGGAGAAAATTCCTTGGTGTGTCGCCGAAGGTGCCCACGCGGTTTGGAACAAAAGCATTCGGGTTGAAGTACTCTGCCAACCACTGAGATTTACCGCCTTTATGCACGCCGAAGTCGCGGCCGATTTGGTACCCAGGTGCGAAATCGGCACGGTCGCCATATTCATTTGATCCCGAGTTATTATTGCCCCCGTAAATACTAAAGGGTAATCCGGACTGCAGAGTGTAGATGCCGCTGACTTCCCAACCGCCGAGACCCTGCCGCACAAACGCGTTGCGACCCGCAAGCATCGGGGTCGTGTAGACGAAGTTGGAAACGGAAATATACGGGATATTCAGGTCGGACCGGCCAAAGTTATGCCGGATGTCGTAGGGGTCAGCAAGCGCATTGCCGAATGAAATGCTGTTTCCGGTAAAGGTATCCTCGGTGCGCGCCCAGGTGAAGTTGGACTGAAACTGGAGATTATGCGAGAGCTTTTTCTCCACGCCAACTTGCAGGGAGTTGTAATTTGCCGTGCCGATGCTGCTGTTTTGAAGAATGTTGGCGAAGTTGGTGTACTTCGTCCGGATCCCCGTGCCGGGCGCTCCCGGGTTGAGGTCAAGAGGCAGTACCTGGTGGTAGGACTCACTGCCGACATACGCGAGGTGCATGGCAAAGTACGCACCGAACTGCTTTTCTACCGACAGATTCCAGCTTTGCGTCGTACCGATCTTGAAGTCGCGCGAGAAGACCGCGCCTACGCTTACCACTCCTGCCGGGAAGGTGGCGGTGGCGGGAGGGTTATAGCCCGCCGACGCGAAAGGCGGGAAAGGGTTTGTAAAGTTTGTACCCTGATACACCGAGTACGGGTCGGCGAGCGGGATAAACCCGTTTGCCGCGCTGGTGCCGTTAAAGGTATACGTTGGACTGAATGGGCTGATGTCTGCGGTGTGGTTGTAGACCGAATACTCCAGCGGCGCAAAGAAGATACCGAAAGCCGCGCGAATCGCGGTATTCGGCAGCAAACGCGGCTGCCAGGCCAGGCCGATGCGCGGGCCAAACTGCTTATAATCGTGCGGCAGGAGCGAAGCATCCATACCCTTGTCTCCGGGGAACACGAGGCCGAGAGGGGCGTTGGGGTAGCGCGTGCTTTGCTGACCCGGAATAAAGGCAGCACCGCGGCCATTTTTCACTGTAGGCGGTAGGTTTGGTTCCCAGCGAAGACCGGCTGTCACGGTGAAGTTTGAGTTTACCTTCCATTCATCCTGACCATAGATTCCGAGTACCACACCGGTTTGGTTCTGCGTTTCCCCAGCGCCTTGCACGAAGGTGCTGGCTTCCCCGACGAGGAAGTCAGCCAGGCCAAAGTCGGTATACTGGCCGTCAAACGCGACATAAGCGTTTGCCGGGTAGGCCGCCACTTCGTTTGCATATTGGTGAAGGGCATTGCCGCCGAATGTGAGGGTATGCTGCCCAATGATCTTGGAATAGTCGTCATTGATCGTCCAGGTGCGGCGGTCCTCCAGGTTAGGCGAGGAGTAAGGCTGCCCGAAGCCGTTGCTGATCTGGATGCCGCCTTCCGCATAGCAAACGCCGGCCGGATCGGTAACTGCGATGAATTACGAAAGGCAGACCGGCTGGCCTTGCGCATTGGTTACGTGCGCCGCGGAAAAGAAATCATTCTGCAGCCAAGCGCCGGACAACACATTCACCGAGGTCGGCGAGATAGTCCAGGTATGTGTCACAAGTTCGTTGTACAGCCGTCCACGCTGTCCAAGCGTGCTGCTCAGAATATTCCCGTTCAGGCCGGCCTCGGGCTGATCGAGAAATTCAAGAAAGTTACGGAAGGTGAGTCGCTGGTTTTTGTTCAGGTCGAAGTCCAGGCGACCGGTGGCCTCTTTGTAGCTATACCTCTGCGGGGCCCCCGCGTAATTCACCTGGCCGGTTGCTGGATCCTGTCCGCGCGGCACAAGCTGCGACAGCGCGACAGCAGCGGGGCTGTACAGGCGCGGGTCAATCTGATTCTTTTTGCCATCGATCGTTGCAAAGGGTGCACCAAGGGTCTTCGGGATCGCACTGAAATCTCCGGCCAGCATGGCGGTGGTCGGCGTAAATGTTGTGTTGGTGCCCGTGGAGGTGCTGGCTTGTGTCTGCTGGTAGTTGCCGAAAAAGAAGAGCCTGTCCTTTTTCACAGGACCACCTACGTACCCGCCGAACTGGTTGCGCTTGAGCGGATCGACCGCGTGGCTAAAATAGTTTCCCGCGTTGAGGGCACTGTTTCGAAGGAACTCAAACACGCCGCCATGGAATTCGTTGCTGCCCGACTTGGTCTGGATCGTGACGACGGCACCGGGAGCGAAGCCGAAGCGGGCGTCAAAGTTATTACTGATGACGCGGAACTCCTGCGTTGCGTCCGCATTCGGAAAAGGTGCCGCCAGCAGCAGGTAGGTGTCCATATTCTGTACGCCGTCCAGCAGGTAATACGTGCTGCCCTGGCGGCCGCCATTGGCGGACGCTCCCGACTCGTTTGGAAAAGAATTTGTGGTCTGCAGTACACCCGCCGCGGGCAGTACGTTGGTGGTGCCGGGGGCCAGCAGAACAAGGCTCGACGGATCGCGCCCGTTCAGGGGCAGCTCCTTGATTGCGTGCTCGTTCACCACCTCGCTGATTTCGGCGGTGGTCTGGTTGATCACCTCACCCGCGGCGCTTACCGTTACTGTTTCATTGGCTGCGCCAACTACTAGAGTTGTGTTGAGCGTAGCCGCTTGACCGACAGACAACTGAAGGTTTTGCTGAACGTTGGTGTTAAATCCGTTTCTCGAAACAGTGATGGTGTAGATGCCGGGCGGCAGCACCGTAAAGGTGTAGATGCCCGAGGCGTCACTCTTCACAGTTTTCGACTGTCCGGTTTGTGTGCTAAGCGCTGTAACGCTCGCGCCGCCGATCGTTGCCCCGCTCGCATCGTTGACGGTGCCGTTGAGGGTAGCGGCTGTGTTCTGGGCATGGATAAGATTGCTGCCAAGCGACATAGCCAGGACAGCTCCGCAAAACGCGAACATGCGGGGAGAGCTTGCTGCGAGTAGGTGCCGGCGAGAACTCATAACACTCCTAACAATCGATAGCTATCGACGTTTTCAAAGCGATCTCTGGCGTTGGTCCATTTCCTTGGAAGAAATGGCGATTCGCTTTGGAAGCAAGGCAGCATGTTCGACTCTGCTGAAAAAGCAGGCACAACTGTAGCACCTCCGAATAGCGGTGCGCGAGCGATTAGCAGTTCCTGCTTTCCGAACCCACACAAGAAGGCCTCGCTGCGAAGACCGGGCACACTGTCAAGCTCGGCGCAACGCGAGCAAAGCTGCCACGCCAACTGCGACTGGCGCCTTCTTCAGGGCAATCTAACCCTTTCCTCCTTGCGTTGGTCTTGCCGCTGCGGGTAAGCCAACGCGGTCTCGATCAGATGAGGGGCGACCGCGGAATGCCGGTTGAGCACTCAACGGTTACAGCTAGGTGCAAAAGTAGGAACCTGCAAGGCAGACGCGGCTACGCTGACGAGACGCAATCACCCATCGGCCGGGCTGCGCCCAACGAATGTTAACGCAACCGAACCTTCGCTTTTGACTGAAACGACAGGCTAGCTTCTTTGAGGCCGGGAGCAGAAGCGCGCACCGTCACCGTCCCTGCGATTTTTGTCATGCGGACTAGACCGGTTGCTATGCCCGCTTCCGCGCGCAGAGGATTTGCAAAGATCTTTTCATCTCCAATGATGGAACCCTGGCCGCTGACAAAAAAGGTCACCATATCATCCGCATAAGGGTAAGTCGTGCCGCGAGCATCGCAGACGTGAGCATACACGCGCACCCAATCCGCCCCGTCCGCAACAGGATCACGGCCGCAGGTATCCAGCTTTAACTGAATGCCGGTGGGCACGCCGGGAGAATGGATGAGATGGCTGGCTGCCACTTTGCCGCCCATCAGGCCTTCAGCCCGCAACTCGCCGATTTCCGTGCCGGACGGGGCGACGCCGTTGGAATACAGCATCGTTCTTGTTTTACTGAAATCTCCGACCTTGAAGGTAAAAGGAGGATGGGGGATGCGGTATTCGGGATCGGGCTTTTGCGTCGCGACCTCCTTTCCGTTCTGGTACAGGCGGACCTGTTCGCAATTGCTGAACACTGTAACCTCCGACGGCGATTGAAAGCTTGCAAAGTTCGCGATAAAAATCATCGGGCCGCTGCCGACTCCCGCAGGTTTAGCGTCTGGCGGCCGCTGACTCTGAAAGAGAAAGTAATCGAACTTCGGCAGGCGAAATAGGCTGAGAGGCGACCCTAAAAAGGGCTGGTGCTGATAACCCCGGTAGTAATCGATGCCTGCCCATAAGTCAGCGCCCGCCGGCAGATTCCCATGCGAATAGATCTGTTCAAGGCTGCGCAGGTGGCTAGCGGCTTGAACCAGCATCGGCGTTTCTCCCCACGCTCTGGCGACACGAACGCGCCCCTGCTGGTCGCTCCAATTATCTACCTGGTCGCCCCATTCTCGTATCCACCATGGCTTTGATGGATCCGCCTGCCCATAGCCGGCGTTATAGCCGCCGAATCGGCTGTACTCAACATCCCATCCGGAAAATCCCTCTACGGGCTTGGAAAGCTCGTCTCCAGAGGCATAGCATTGCGCGCCTGGATATTCTTCATGCACAATGCGATAAAGGCCCGCTGCCAAAGAGCTGTTGTCGGACTCGTTCAGCGCTGCCTCCCAAAGAACTACCGAAGGGCGATTGCGGTCGCGTCGAATCATTAGCCGCGCATTCTGGTAGGCCCGCTTCTTAAACGACTCATCGCCGACGAACTGCCAGCCGGGATTGGAAACGATTGCGAGAATGCCTAATTCATCGCACGCGTCCATAAAGCTGGGGTCCTGAGGGTAGTGGCTTCGATACGAGGTGAAACCAGCTTCGCGCAGCTTATAGGCGTCCCGGTAGTGCGCGGATGGCGGCAGAGCATAGCCTACATAGGGATGATCCTGATGTCTGTTGGCTCCGATAGAAAAGAACGGCTGCCCATTGAGAAACAAGCCATGGTCCTTATCGAACCGTACACTTCGGATGCCAATCCGAGAGTATTCGTCATCTACCACTTGCCCCTCATCCATAATGGTGGTGTGCAGCAGGTAAAGATGAGGGTCGTCTGGATGCCATAGCTTTGGATTGTGGACTTGCATGTTTTGCGCAGCTGTATAGCTCGCATGAGGAAGAATCTCTGCCTTGACTGTGCTGACCGCCGCTACATCGCCATCTTGCCCAACAAGCTTCTGCGTTACGGTACAGCTGCGCCGCGCATCGCTTTCATTGGCGACGTCGGTTTGCACTGTGACTATGGATGCACTTGCCCCTACATTCTCGTAGGTAACAAAGACGCCGCCGCCCGCAACCTTGTCCGCCAGGATGGGATCGCTGATATGCAAGGGGTGAAGAACTTCGAACTGAACACTTCGGTACAAGCCGCCGAAGTAAACAAAGTCGAGACTCTTTTCCGGCTTACCTGGAGGAACTTCGGGATGATCAGAGTTATCGAGGCGCACCACTAGCACGTTCTCTTGACCGAAACGTACAGCCTTTGATATATCGACAGTGAAAGGTGTGTACCCGCCGTAGTGGGTTGTGAGCCGAACACCATTCAACCAAAGATCGGCAACCTGCATAGCCGCCTGAAACTTCAGATACAAAATACGGTTTTTCCATTCCGGTTCTACAGGAAAGCTTTTCTGGTACCAGCAGATACCTTGATAGTTCAAGCCGCCGCCTACGTCCCGGGGTTCCAACCTAACTGTATGCGGCAGGGTTACCTTTTCCCACTCGAACTCCGCTAGAGTCGGCAGCCTATCGTTTAAAGACGAAATGACGCGATCCGGATCAGAATCTGCTGCCGGCCTGAAAAATAGCCAGTCCTCATCGAAATCGAATACCAGCCGCGCCACGGGGGCAGGTCGGAAGCCCTCAGGTCCACGTGCCTCGCCGGACTGCGGCACTTCACTATATGTATCCAGGGGAAACACAATGTTCTGCAATGCAAGTCCGGTGGCGGACAATGTAGTCGTTTCCAGAAATCTTCTACGAGAGAGCGGCATTTTACTTCCCTCCAGCCGTAAGGCGAGTCGAACTTCGGGATTGTACGATTGCGATCCGCATTCAGTGCGGCCAAGCAAGGCTGAGTTTAATCGGCTAGGTAGAAAAAGAACAAGAGAGCAAGCAGGACGGACTCGATAAGGCCCTGTTATAGAAAGGTTTATGGCAACTCGCTGCGGCAAACTGAGCCGGCTGCTTAGGAAGTGGATCTCGTCTGTGACGTGCGGCTCCAGTTCCGCCGTGATGCAGAGCGCGTAGCATGCAATGCTCCGTTGCATTCACTATCGCTGGGTTCAGTCCGGCCCATGCGTGGATTTGTCTAGGCGGGCGAAGTTGGAAACATTGAACAGCTTGTCTTAAACCGGACCTCACCCGCAGCCGGACCTCACCCGCGCTAGGATTTGTGTTCGATAGTCACACTCACGTCTTTACCGATAGAAGGGAGCCGCCGGGCTTCTCGGGAACGAAGTGGCGCCGTAAAGGTTTTCGCGGAAATGTGAAAAACTCAATGATTCGTCTTCTCGGGTGCTTAAACAGGGTGGGCAGCAACAGCCATTCATGGCACACTCTGGCATGACATCCCGGTTGACCTCCCTTGAAGGATGGAGCCGTCGAAGCGGCGCTCTACTTACGAGTGTCGGACGACGACGGCCGCCGGCTCGGTGTCCACAAGGTTCGGAGACCGCGGAACCGCGCCGGGGTCGGGCGCTCCACAGAATCTGCTTTCTTCTCCTCCTTGCAAGGTGTGCGGCAGCGCTTGCCGCGGGAACAACACTCCCGGACGGGCGGCAGATTACTCCCGAGGGCGAGTGGGTCGCCACGGCGCCTTACCCGTTTTCGATCGCGGTGCGGCCGGATGGCACCCAACTCACCATCCCTTCTATCGGGTTTCCGTTCGCGTTGAATGTTTTGGAGCGTCGGGGTGTTCGCTATGAGCGCGCCTCCCAACTGCCCGCAGATGGGAAGAACGATAAGGCGGTACACGTCTTTACCGGCGTAGTGTATGCGCCCGACGGCGCGCTGCTTTATGACACGACGGGCGATACGGGTTCCGTGGAGATACGGAGTGCGGCTACGGGGAAAAAGCTGGGCGAGATCCCGCTCGACGACAGTGCGCACCGGCAGAGTTTTTCAGCCGCAGCCGTGCTTGCCCCTGATGGGCGCACGCTGTATGTGCTCGACCAGGCAAACTGGCGCGTTGCCGCGATCGACACGCACTCACGCCGGATCTTGCAGTCGCTGCCCACGGGCGTAAACCCTCTCGCCCTGGCGCTCTCGCCCGACGGGCAGCGGCTATACATCGCCAACTCCGGGCTGTTCGAATACAAGATGATCCCCGGCGTGCTCCCATCCGACGCACTCCGTACAGGGCTGCAGTTTCCCCCGTTCGGCTACCCATCGCAGCAGGCAGAAAGCGGGACCCGGGCCGAAGGAAAGCGCGTGCCTGGGTTGGGCAGCGCGAATAGCGACCGGGGCGCTTCGCTGTGGACCTACGATAGTGGGACAAGCAGACTCCTAAATAAGTTGCGACTGGGCGAGCCGATCGGCGCAGGCAAGGCGCTGGGCGGGCCCGCGCCTTCGGCCGTCATCGCGGGTCAAAACCATGTGTATGTGGCGCTTGCGCACCAGGATGCGATCGCTGTCGCCTCGCCAGATGGCCGCCGGCTGGAAAGTGAAATCCCGTTGAGCCCCTTCGATTTGTTCGACAAGGGAGGCAGGCCGTTGCGAGGCGTAATGCCCAGCGGCCTTGCCCTGGAGAGGCGCCGGTTGTACGTGGCGGAAGCCGGCATCAACGCCGTCGCGGTGATCGATTTAGCCGAGAATCGGGTGCTGGGGCACATCCCGGTGGGTTGGAATCCTTCAGCCGTGGCGCTTTCGCCGGATGGGAAACAGCTGTTTGTGGTGAATACCAAGGGCAAAGGCAGCGGGCCCAATGCGGGGCCGCGCGCGCGCCCCGGCCCCACCTATGTGGGGCAGATCGAGTACGGCAGCGTGTCCGTGTTGCCCGCGGACACACCGCCCGACACCGCCGCGGTGGTGCGGAATAACGAAGCGGCGCTCGCAGCGGGCGCACCGCTGCCGCGGATCGATCATGTGTTCCTGATCATCCGCGAAAACCGCACCTTCGACGAAGTTTTGGGCGACCTGCCCGGTGCCGATGGAGAGCCAAGCCTGGCGCGCTTCGGGCTGCATGGAACTGGCCGCTCAGACCAGCTAAATGGCATCGCAGTGACGCCAAACGCGCACGCCCTCGCGCGGCAGTTCGCGACCAGCGACCGATTTTTCGCGGACAGCGACGTGTCGGCGGACGGGCACCGCTGGGTGGTGGGCATCGCGCCGACGCCATGGCTCAACCTGGCGTGGACTTCGAACTACGGGGGCCGCCGCCATGAGGACCCGTTCAGCCAGGCACCGGGGCGGCGCGCGCTGGGCGGCGGGGCCGACGGGCCCATGCCGGAAGACGAACCCGAGTACGGCTCGCTGTGGGAACACGTGGCCGGCGCGCACCTGCCGCTGCTGAACTACGGCGAAGGTCTGGAGCTGGAAGGCAGCGACGAAATGGCGGCCTCGGAGCCGGAAGGGCAGCGCCTCCTCCTCAACGCGCCGCTGCCGGAGCCGGTGTTTGAGGCGACCGACCGCCGCTACCCCACCTTCAACTTGGGCATCCCCGACCAGTTCCGCGCCGCCGAGTTCGAGCGCGATTTTACACGCCGGTTGCGCTCGGGGCGGGTGCCCGCGCTGGTGGTGATTCGCCTGCCGGGCGACCACACAGCCGCGCCGAGGCCCGCGGATGGCTACCCTGCAAAGGCCTCCTACGTGGCGGATAATGACCTGGCTCTGGGCCGGATAATCAATTTTCTTTCGCGCTCCGCGATCTGGAAGAGCAGCGCCGTGTTTGTCACCGAAGACGACGCGCAGGACGGGGTAGACCACGTGGACGCGCACCGCAGTGTGCTTCTGGTGGCGAGCCCCTATGTCAGGCCGGGGTACATCGCGCACCGGCACAGCGATATGGGGAGCATCGGGAAGACGATCTATGAGCTGCTGGGGTTGGGGCCCCTCAACCTGGAGGACGCGTTGGCCCCGGACCTGAGCGACATGTTCACATCCAAGCCAAACCTGGCGCGTTACAGCGTCCGAGCAAGCGACGGACGCATCTTCGATCCGGCAAGGGCACGTCCGGCCCACCCCAAAACCGCCGCCGAGCGGGCCGCGTTGCGCGACTGCGACGATTCGCGCGCCATTGCGCGTGAGTTTCCGGTTCGCTTCGCCAAACAAATCAAGGCGGCTCCCTGATTCCTCCCAGCGAGCCGTCTCCCCGTCAGCGCGGGCTCAAAACTCGAGCCGCATAGAGACCTGCCCTGTGCGGCTTCCGCCGAAGTCGGCACCCCGCGCCGCGGTAATCACGCCGAAGTTCGAGCTCGTGATGTCGAGCGTGGGATCGGCGAGGTTGGTGTGATTGAGCACGTTGGTGAAGGTTCCCTCGGCGCGCAAGTGGACCCGCTCCGTGAGCGCAAACGACTTGGCGAGACCGGTGGACAGATTGATGGTGCCCGGTCCTTCGATGGAACCGATCTGCGCGTTGCCAAAGCGCCCGATCGGCGCGGGCGCGCCCGGCAGTCCCGAGCCGATGTTGCAGGTGCCGTTATACGGCGTAAGCTGCCCCGGGCAGGCAAACGCGGCGTGGTTGATCCAGTTGCCGCGGCCCTGCCCACGCGGAACCGGAGACGCGATGCGGTCCGGCTTTTGCGCGCGTCCTGAGAAGGTTCCGGCGTTCACGAGCGAGGCGGTGAGCCCGGAGCCGGTGCCGGAAGGGTCGACCTTCCCTGCGGGAAAGTACGCCGACAGGTAGGGCCCGCTTTGGATAAGAAAAATGTTGGAAAGCCGCCAGCCGCCTACGGCGAGATCGGCAGCGCGGTTCATGCCGCTGCCGAACCTCCTCCCGCGGCCCACGGGCAGCTCCCATACGGAGGTCGTGCTCCAGCGGTGCCGCCGGGTGCCGTAGACCTGCCCAAAATCCACAGCGGGGCCGCCCGCATAGGAGGAACGTGAACCGCCGTTTTCTCCGGCAAACCCATTATCTGCCGGGCCCTGGTTGTCGGCCAGGTTCTTGGCAAAGGTGTAGCTGCTGTCGAAGGTCAGCCCGGAGGTTAGCCGGTGGACAGCTTCGACCTGAAGCGAATGGTAGCTCGCGTCGGCACCGGTGGAACGCGTGTTGATGACGCCCCAGTTTGGGAACGGCCGCGCGCTCAAAGGCTGGTTCGCGGCTGACGTTGTGGTGGAGTAGGGAAGATTGTTGAGATCGGGAGCCCAGACCAGGTGGTGCGTTTCAAGCCCGATGTAGGACAAGCGCAGGCCGTAGCCGCTGCCGAACTCATGATCGACCGAGAGTGAATACTGTTCGGAGTAAGGATCCTTCCAGTTTGTATCGTTGGCGGTGCCGAAATACGCGGAACCGAACGGGGAGGAGCCCGCGCCCTGCCCCGCATAGATTTGCGGGAAGGCGTAGGCCGGCCCCTGCGCGGTTTCGCTGTTGTTGTACTCGACCGTGGAAGCCTGGAGGGTGCCGGTAAGCGAGTAAAAGTTCGCGCCCAGCAGCGTGATGTTGTACATGCCAAAGCCCCCGCGAATGGCGGTGCGGTCGTCGTTAAAAGGGCGGAACGCAAAGCCGAACCGGGGCATGAAGCGGAGGGTCGGGACAGTTTTGAGGCTGCTCGGCAGCCCCGCCTGCGAGTTGTCGACTACGGGTGTGCACGGGGCACCGTTGGCCGGGGCCACGCCGGTGGCTTGGCCGACACCGCAAGCGTTAAAGCTGGCCAGGAAGCCCGGTGCCAGATTGGCCGCCGCGCCGTCGGGGTACACCACGCGGCCGGAGCCCGGCACGGACGGGTCAAAATTGCCGATGTTGCCCGATGGGTCGTGATAGGCCGGGTGGTACTCATAGCGCAGGCCATAAAACAGGTTCAGGCGCGGCGTCACTTTCCACTCATCCTGTGCGTAAAAGTTGTAGTGGAGTGTGATGCCGTCGTTGTCCGAAGTTACAACGTCGTAGTTGGTCTGCTGCGGGACACCAACCAGGAAATCCCCGAACTCCTGGCCGGTGAAGTTATGGCCGGTGTTGAAGTGAAAAGTCCCATAGTTATCCGCGCCGAAAAAGCCGAGCGGCGTGACCGCTTCGATATGCCGAATGTCGAGGCCGAACTTGACGGTGTGTTGCCCTTTCGTCCATGTGAGCGAGTCAAGGTACTGGAAGGTCCGCGATTCGGTGGTCGAGGCGAGGCGGTCCGCGTTAAGTGAAGTCAGAAAGTTGAAGTCGAGCTCCGGAACTCCATTGAAGAACAGGTTCTGGAGCCCCTGCAGACCGCTGCTTTGGACAAAACCCTGGCCGTTAAAGCCGTTGGTCGTTCCTTCGTTGTCGAGGGTAAAGCCGAAGCGGAACTCATTGAGCAGCTGCGGCGAGAAATTGTAGTTGCCGGCCACGACGAAGATGCGCTCGTTGACCGTGTTCGTGCCGTTCTCGACCGCAAGCGGCTCGGGAAGCGCGGTGGTGATGTTCTTCCACGTGAACCGGCCGAAAATCAGAGCCTTCTGCCCCAGGTATTGGTCGAGGCGCACGTCGAATTGGTCGGAGCTGGTGCTGGTGTTCTGGTTTGTCTCGTAGTTGATCTGCCCCGGCGTATAGGTTTGCGTGTCGCCGAAGTTCGGGTCAGGGAAGAACTGGAGAAACTTCTGCGAGGCGGGGCTGACAGGCACGGTGTAGTTCGGGTAGCTGCCGCCTGTAAATGGATTCGTAAGTGGCTGTACGCCCTCGACTTGGCTGAAGTTCCCTTGCTTCATCGCGACGGTGGGCACGCTGGCCTGATAGGGCGTTTGGCTCGGCAGCCGGAAGCCCTCGTAGGTGCCGTAGAAAAAAGTCTTATCCGTGCCGTTATAGAAGTGCGGGATGCGGACCGGGCCGCCGACCGTACCGCCGAAGTCGTTGCCGACGATCTTGGGCTTGGTGCGCGCGCCAAAGGGCACGGCGTCGAAACCCGAGTTCTGGAAATACCAGAAAGCGGCCCCATGCAACGTGTTGGTGCCGCTTTTGCTCACCGTGGTCACTTCGCCGGGCTGGCCGAACTCCGCAGTGTTGAGCACCCCATCCACCCGGATCTCCGCGATGGACTCGCCCGAGGGAAACGCATTCGCGATGGGCGAGTTGTTGGTCGTGTTTTGGGAAGTGATCCCGTCCACGGTCACATCGGTTTGAAAAGGTAAGCCGCCCTGCACGGAAAATTGCACGGGGCTGTTGCCGTTGCCGCCCGAGCCGGACTGCACCCCCGGCAGCGTTTGAATGAGGTTGAGAGGGCTGGTGCCTTGCTGGCTCGCCCGGTAGTTGGCCGGCAGGGATTGCACGTCCGCTGTGTTCAACGCGGCGGAGATGGAAGGCGTTTCCGAGTCAATCGCGCCCGCGCCCTGGGCATTCACCGTGACCTCCTGCGCAGCCGCGCCGGGCTGGAGCGTCGCATTCGCGCGCAGCTGCTGCCGGGCCGCCAGAAGCAGGCCGTCCTCGACCACGCCGCTGAAACCGAAGGCCGTGACTGCGACCCGGTAGCGACCCGCTGTCAGATCCAGCGCCTGGTAGTTTCCGGCGCTATTCGTCGTGACCGTGCGCGTGACATTCTCATCGGTGTCCGTTACGCGCACCGTAGCGCCCGGAACAACGGCCCCGGATGAATCCTGCACGGTTCCCACAATAGCCGCCTGGGTGGATTGCGCTTGTGCGGGCGCGAGCAAAACGAATGTAGGGGCGAACAGGGCGACCGCAACGGAGCGAGCGCCAAAGCAGCGGATGTGTGCCAAATCCTTCTCCTTTGCGTTGCGAGGAACAGCGCAAATTTCCGCAATCAACGACAACGCGCAGCATGATGTTGAAGGAGCAGTGTGAGCGGACGATAAACGCAGGCGCGGGAAGTGTCTCCATGCGGCCTTTCGTTCAGGAAAAGCCACGTCCATCGCTGCTGGCTCCCATACATCTACAGGGAAATGGCTATAGCCGGCGTCAACTCAATCGAGCTGCACTGCCCTAAATCGAAAGGCTCTGTTTGGGTGGTTCAAACGTTCGAAAAAGGCGGAACCGTACACGCGCCCTGAGTATCGCTGACAGGGCGTGTGCTGGGAGATTCAGCTTTGGCCACGGTAAATCCGGTTGACCAAGCCATACGCATTCACGACAGCACCGACTACTTGTTTTTGCTAGCGGCTTCCCCGTAGCCCTGCCACAGGTACTCGAGTGCCTCGGGAAGCGTTTGCTCCCTCACGGCGCGATCGACGTGCCCTGCATTCTCCGCAAAGACGAACTGGTAGTGGTAGCTCTTGGCAGCCAGTACGCGGGCCAGGTTTTCGTTGGCCAAAACCCAATCGTGCATTCCATCGCGCATCACGTTGGGGTTGAGGAGGTCGCGGTCGCCCACCTCCATCCAGAGCCGGAGGGGTTTTCGGGGCGCCTCCGGGATGAGGGTTTTGTGGAAGTCCCAGGCACCGTCCGGCGTCGCGGGGTGGAAGGGCCACTGCTGGTTGACGTAGGTGCCGGAATAGGTGAGTACGCGGTGGTACCAATCCGGGTGATACCAGGCCATGATGAGCGCGCAGGAGCCGCCCGAGCTGCCGCCCATGGTAGCGCGGCCATCGGGATCGCGGGTGAGACGGACGTGGTACTGCGCCTCCACACGCGGCAGCACCTCGGTTTCTACAAACTCGGCGTAACGGCCGGACATGGTGTCGTACTCCAGGCCGCGCTCGGAGCCCTGGGCGTCGCCGCCGCCGTTGCCGATGGAGATGGCAATCATCGGCGGCACCTTTCTTTCGGCGATCAGGTTGTCGAGCACAGTAAACAGTAGGCGGTCCGGGCCGTCGGCACCCACAATGAACGGTGCGGCCGTGCCGGGAACGTACTGCTTGGGCAAGTACACGGCTACGCGGCGCAGGTAGGGGGCCGGATGGCTGGTGGTGACAATGAGCCTCCTCGGGTCGTGCGGGTCCGGTGTGCCGAAGGTGCCTGCATCGCGTGCGATGCCGGGGTAAAGCTTGCCGGCGGCGGAGCTCATGGTGAACTCATAGACTGCCCCCCGCGGAACGCCCGGATGCGTCGTGGACTCCGGTGCCGGACGATGGCTGGGACCCAGGATGAAGTCGCCGTCCATGTCGCTGGGCGCGTTTCGGGTGTCCGGCAGGTCCCGTGCCGTAGGGTAGCCGGGCGCATGCGGGGAGCGCGTCGGCGGAGTCGTTGCCTGAGCGCACATGCAGCCGGAAAGAGCGGCGACCATGGTTCCCGTGAGGAGCAGCTGCGAGCAAGTCAGCGCGCGGCGCAAACGGTGTCTCCCGCGATACGCACCGAGGCGATTTCATGCGGGTGGAGGGTAAGTTTGAGGCCGCCGCTGCTGTCGAGCTTGTCCGTATCGCGTTCTACGGCATCGGTGCGCCAGGCCTGCCGAATGTGGAAAAGCGGCACGGAAACGCGCAGCTGTTGCTCGCTGCCGGACAGATTGAGGAAGCGGAGGATGGTGCCGTTCCCGTCCTCCGCCGCCTTCCAGGTGTCGAGCAGGACATCGGGCGAGTCGGCCTGAAGAAAGCTGCCCTCCCGCGGGTCGAGCGTGCACGCGCTTTGGGGCCCGGAGGGCTGCGGGGCGGCTGCGGGTGCGATGGCGCGGTCCTGCGTGGTTACTGTGTCGGATTCCAGCGGCGTGATTTCCTCCCAGCCGAGCCGGCTGAGCGCGGATGCATTGGTCGATGCGGCGCTGGTAAGGATGTAGTGAAACGTGAAATGACCGCCCTGGCCGGCCCTGTAGTTGGTGTGCCAGTAGTTGTTCATGGCATAGGAGAACACGGCGCCGGGGCGCTCGCCGAACGCGCGCGGCCACAGCCCGCGGTTGATGTCGCCGAAGGTGGCGAGCGGCGCATCGAGCGGAAGAAGGCCAACGGAAAAGCCGTCCTGCTGAAGCGCGACCCAGTGCTGCACGGAGAACCACTCATGGCCCGCGCCCGGGTACATGTCTTTCGCGGGATCGACAACACCGTTCTGTATCTCGTAGCGGAACTCGGGGTGCGCCATGGAGAAAGGAAACGCGAAGTAAACGGCTTCCTTGGACTCGACTTCCTCCTTGTCTACGTCCTCAACGAACTCGATTTTTTTCTCCTGGTCGAAAAGGCGGATTTCGGTGGTGACGGAGGGTGTGTTGACGTCGCTGGAGCGCAGGCGCACTTCCATTCCCCAGGGCTGGTGCGCGACGGAAAGAAGTGCACCCGCGGTTGCGGGATGCACGGTGAGTTCGGCGCGGGGCGAAGCGCCGCCGTACTGGAGCACGGTGTTGGGGCCGTGGTCGCCGCCGGTGACGTAGAGGTACTGGCCGAAGCGATATGGGCTCTGCTGATCCACCAGCTCGCGCTGCAACTGCTTGTCGTAGATGCTGCGGACAGCGCCGGTGGCGGGGTCAAGGGTGAGGCGGTAATACTTGTTTTCGAGCGTGGTTTGCTGGACGGGTCCGGGTGCCGGAGCGGGCCTGTTTGCATGGCGGATTTCGTAAACCTTGTAGCCGACGGCGGGGACCTGTTCCGCAGTGAAGAGAATGTGGACGAAGTCCGGGCCTTCGCTGCGGCTTTCATACGCAACGGGTTGCCCGCTGGTTTCGTCGATAAGCTCGTTATTCTTGCCGAGGTCCATGGAAACGAGGCCGCTGCGCTTCCAGTTAAGGCTGTTGAAGACGACCACATGCCCGGCGCCTACCGGGATCGAGCTGACGATGGAAGCCATGCTGTTCTTGGTGATCCAGTCGGCGAGGGCGTGTGCGTGAACGGCGTAGCTGTCCTTGTTGGCGAGCTGGCCGGTGGACTCCGCGCTGGCGGGGTCGGAGATGCTGTCGCTTGAACTCCAGGTGTGCTCGTCCATGAGGACCATATCCTCCCAAAGCTTGTCGAGGCTTTCCTTGTCGGGGCGGAATCGCGGGTCGACGACGGAGCTGAGGGTGGAAAGCTTTTCGGCCGTGGGCGCGCGTCCTTCGTTCCAGCGTTCCATGGCAGCGTAAAAGGCGTCGGAGCCGATGCCGTCTTCCCAGTAGGGGCCGCCGTCGCCATGCATGGTCGGGATGCTGTCACCCATCTGCTTTTCAATCGAGCTGAGCGCGTCGTAGAAGCCGGAGTATTCCAACTTTGGGTATGCGTAAGTGCTGTTCCACTTTTGGACGAGCTGGGCCTGCTGCGGAAAAAGGTCGGTGTTCTCGACTTGCGTGCCGTACAGGATGGCTTCGCCGGCCTTGTATTCCGGCCGCTCATACACCTGCAGAAAGAGGGGCAAGCTGTCGTGCCCGGCGGCAAGGACCGAGGGCAGCCCGAAAAGTGCCTGCATCTGCCCATAGCCGCGTGAATACCAAAGCAGCACTTTGGTGCCGTCGGGGCCCTGCCACCAGATGGGGGAGTTCCCGTTGAGGCGGCCCTCCATGAGCACCGGGGCGCGATCGTTGTTGCTTGCGGCTGCGAGATAGCGGATCCCGGCAGCAGCGAGCACGGAGGCGTAGGACCAGGAGTACGACGGGACGTCGGTAATGTTGGCGTAGTTGAACGGCACGCCGTGCTCGCGGCTGAAATCGGCGCTGGGGTAGAGCGAGCGGATGAGGGTTTCAGCGGTGGGGAAGCCGGTGAGCACATTGGCATACTGCGCGGGCACATAAAGCTGGTGCTGCTGCATGGCATGGAGCGCCCGCTGCTGCTCGGCGGGGGTGCGGGTTTTGTTGAACTGTTGGAGATCCCACTCGCCGTCGAGGCTGTAGCGGAAGTCGGGGTTGCTGTCGATCATGTCCAGGGCTTCATCGATATCCCTGGCCTGGATCGACGCGACCTTGGCCGGGTAATCGGAGTAACCGACGTCCACATGGATGTGGGGGACCAGCCGCACCGTCCATTTCTTTTGGGGGCTGATGGTGGCCGAAGCGTGCTGCCTGCGCCTGCCCTGCAGCCACCGGAGCTCGGCGACGCGGCTGCCGGTAAACTCGGGAACAAGAAAGTCCACCTGCTCCTCGCCCAGCTCCTGGCTGCGCGGCAGGGCTTGGTGAAAGCTTTTGCCGCCGACGGTGAGCTCCAAATCCGCGCCTGCCTGGAACGGCAGAGTGGAGCGAAGAAAAACGCTGACCTGCTCAGCAAGGCCGGAGCCCTCACGGTGGTAGAAGATGGTCGGCAGTATCAGAGCGGAGGGCTTGGGCGCGGCGGCCGGCGCGGAGAGGCGCTCCAGCGCGATCGCGTCATAGGTCAGGCCCGCTTCGGGAACAGCCTCGCTTGCTTCCTCAACAGCCTGAAGAGTCACAGTGTTTGCTCCGGCCCGCAGCATATTGGACGGGATGGCAAGCGTCGCGTCCGCGCTGGAGTAAGCCGGGTAAAAAAGCGCTGCCTGGTCGCCGGCGCGGTAGTCGAGTCTCGGGTGCAGGTACAGCACCGCAGTGTGCCCGTTGATCTCCACACGCAGCGCGGGGACGCTTGGGGTTTCAATCAGGGTGGCGATGCGCAGGAAATAGCTGCCCTGGGAGGATCGAGTGAGATTGAAGTGAATGGCCCAGGGGGTCGGGGCGGCAGCGGACTGCGAGGCCGCGCCGGACAGAAGAGCGCGCTGGGTGGGAAACCAGTCGCGGGCGGGGTCGCTCTTGCCGACTGTAAAGTCGACCGGCTCCTCCGGCCTTGCGCGGGCGAACTCCAGCGAGGAGCCGTCGAACTTGCCGATCTGGAAGACGACGGTGCCGTTCTCCTGCGCCGCGGCCGTGCGGCCCGGGACCAGTGACAGACAAAACAGAACAGCTGCTGCAGCCGGCCTGAAAGCATTCATCGCCGATGTTCTCCTGGAGTTGCACGGCGCGCAGTTGCCGGCCTTTTCTGTAAGTATGCGCTCGCACCCTGCCGCATCAAGCGCGGCAGGGTGGGCAGCTGTATCCTGCTCTCCCATGGAGACCCGCGTGTCGCCGACTACGTTGGAGATACCTCCTGATGCGAGCTTATACAACAAAACGGAATCTGCGCCGGAATTTCTCGTGCCGTTTTGGTTCAGGGCAACCCTGGCAAAAAGAACCGTTTACGCATCGGTATCCTCGTTTAAAAAGCCGGGCGTGAGCGCTTACTCAAGCGCCTGCTGGGCGTTTCGTTGTTCAAGACTTCTCGAGTAGTTCAGCAATCGTTCAATCTCTTTTTCTCGGCTTCTGAACCAATCGGTGGACCAGATGCGGTAAATGTTCCAGTCTAAATTCTCAAGTATCTCCTGACGTAGCCGATCGCGGTCCCTTGCCGATCGCTCGGAGTGGTAGCCCGCTCCGTCACACTCGATGCCGAACAGAAAAGCTCCCGGCTTCGTGGGGTGCTTCACCCCGAGATCGATGAAAAAGCCCGCAACGCCGACTTGAGGCACGACTTCGTAACCGTTCTCTTTCAGGATGTTGCCGACCGATTGCTCGAACGCATTGACCGCTTGGTCGCTTCCTTCATCCGCCTGTTGCAGGAGGCCGGTGCGGGCGTAACGCAGGTACTGCTTCAAAGCCCGGACGCCCCACGGGCTCGCGGCCGTTGTTTGCATGCGGTCTGGATCGAGCGAGCTGAACACGACAACACGCTTTTTCGCGAGCGTAAACAGCACGTTGAGTCTGCGATGGCCCGCCGGGCCGTTCATAGGACCAAACCGCTGGAACTGGCTGCCGCGCGCGTCCGGCCCGTAGGTGGTCGAGATGAAAATAACGTCCCGCTCATCCCCTTGAACATTTTCAAGGTTTTTAATGAAAAATGAGTTCTGACCTCCGCCCATCTTTTCCTGAGAGGCAATGGCGGCGGGATCTTCCCTGAGACGCCGGTCAAACAATTCTTCGACAAGTTCTCTTTGTTCAGCATTCATGGTCACAATGCCGAGCGATTCCTGCGGATTTCGCCGCATGTGCTCCAGAGCCGCCTCGACCACGACCGCAGCTTCCTCGTGATTGCGTTTGCTCTCAAAGACCCCGTCAGAGACAAAGCGATACTTGACGCCGAGGGACGTGTCCTCTCGATGAGCGGAGGGAAAAACAATCAGATCGCGTTGGTAGAACTCCTCGTTTGAGAATGCGATCAGGCTTTGGTGGCGCGAACGGTAATGCCACCTGAGCCGGCGCACAGGTTGAAAGAGCGTAGAAGCGACATCAAGGATGCTTTCTCCTTCTTCGACGGCGGTGCGCTCTTCTTCCTCTCCGTCGTCCTCGTCTTCAAGTCCGGTACGCTGGAAAAAACTTGTGGGTGGGAGCTGCATCGGGTCTCCCACGATCACCGCTTGCTCTCCCCTGGCAAGCGCGCCGACCGCATCTTCCGGCCTGAGCTGCGAAGCCTCGTCCATGACGACAAGATCAAATTTCAGCTGACCGGGCGCGAGATACTGGGCCACCGAGAGAGGGCTCATTATGAAGCACGGTTTCAGCGCGACCAAGGCGTCGGCAGAGCGCTGGATCAGCTGCCGGATCGGAATGTGGGGCTTCTGCTTGTTCATCTCATGGGTGAGAAGAGCCGTCTCAGTTCAGGTCCCCACGGGGCCGCTCTGATTCCCGGCAGGAACTGCGCGCTTGTCGAGAAGCGCAGCAACGCGCGCGCTATAAAGCCGTATGGCTTCCTTGTCGGAGGAGGCGAACTGCTCACGCAGAAGTTCCTGGGTCAGCCCCGTCGCCTGCCCTAGGTCAGGGTCTTCGATAAAAACGCTTCGAGCAAGCGTGTTGTGGAACACAAACCTGAATGCAGCTGTGAGATCGGCTGGATTTAAAATCCCGGCCTCAGCCGGCGTGGTAAGCCGGTCCAAGCCCTTTTCTTTGCTCTTCAGCTGTATACGAAGGAACTGAATCCACTGGAACAGATCGTGAGGGTGAGCGAGGGCATACTCCATCAACGCTGTAAGGCTGCCTCGGGTGCCGGTTTCGTCAGCGCTGCCGAGGGGTGACCCTGCAAGCCTGCGAAGCAGATGAAGCGTGTCTTGGAGCGTCGTTGCGCACTCCCCGGCTTGATTCAACCAAACCCTGAGTTCGCTCAAGCGTTGGTCGTAGTCACCACAAAGGAGCCACTCAACCGCCTTTGCGGGCAAGCTTGCGGCATCAATCACCCGGGCAAAGTTCAAGGTGCGTTTTACGGGCTCCAGATCGGTCCCGACACCGCGATACGCCGCACCCATCAGTTCCCGTATTTCGGAGGCTGACTCGCATGAGGCTTGAGCCTCCCGGCACTGCCGCGCGACGGCAATGCTGTGCAGAAGGCTTCCGATAGAAACCGTGTTCCTGATGCCGCATGCATCCATGGACTTCCGAGCTTCGGTGCAGTTTCCGATCAGCAGTCGCAACCGTTCGAGAATAGTCTCAAAAGATTCCGACACCGTGCCTGGAGACTGATTTGGGACCAGGGAGTTTAGATTTGCGACCCGCCCGACTCCCTGCCTCAGCGTGTCCGAATGCTTTCGCGCCGTTTCGGCACTGAGGCGAACAGCTTTCAGGTGTTCCGGCGTGGCAGTAAACAGGAATTTGCGAAACGGCTCAGCTTCAACTTTGTGTTCAGGCAATGCGGCAAGGACTTGCCCGTACCAAAGCAGCAGCGTATGTAGATGGTGCCAAGGGCTGAGAACGCCTTTGAAGTGCAGCTAAAGGTTTCCCGGTAAGCGGGGCACTCTCAAAACGCGAGTGCCGTTCCATGTACTCCGCAATGGGCCGCAGTGGTCGGCAGCCCAGTTGTAGCGAACCGGTAAACCGAACTCATCCGTTTCGCCCGTGGTTTCGCCGAACAAAGCAAACTCGCGCACCGCAGCCGACCCGCGGCCCTGCATCGCTTCCGGCATGCCCGCGTGCGCAACCACCAGCTTGCCGTCGTCAAAAACATAATGGCTGATCAAACCGTCGAGAAATGCCACTCCATCCGCCCGGAACGCTTCCGGCTTAGTTCCCGGAGCGGTCAGCGCTACACGCCGTTCGGAGATGAGTGTGTTCGCCGGCATTGAGCGTCGTAGATGGGGCTGCTTTGGAACGGCCTATGTGCGAAGGTGCTCCACCAAGTCTGAGACCGCTTTGCGTATCGCTCTCAGATCGAACTCCGGTGAGAGCGCCTCACGTTGGAAGCTCTTTGCTAATGGATCCATGCCAAAGAGAGACCGCGTCAACTTGGGGTACAGGAGCTGACTCATCAGTCGAAAAGCAGCGTCGGAAGCGAACCGCGTCGAAAGCGAGGTCTGCTCTTTGAGATATGTGGACAGACGGTCGTGGACCTCCGTGAACATCACGTCGAAGTAAAGTTTTGCCTGCTCGGGAAAGCGCTCACTTTCCGCCATGCTAACCCGCATCATCTGGATGTTGCTCTCGTAAACCAGGATCTCCATGTAACGGCCGCAAAAGATGACAAGAGCCTCTTGCAGCTTAGGCGAGTAGTCCCCGGGCACGCCCAGCCTGCTCAGGAAGAGGCTCCTCACCAGATCGATCACGGCAAGGAACAGCTTCTCCTTGCTCTCGAAATGGGCGTAGAGCGTCCGCTTCGAGGTTGAGGCGCGCGCCGCGATGACATCCATGGACGCCCTCTCGAAGCCCAGTTCAAGAAATACATCCTTTGCGAGCCAAAGGATGTGTTCGTGCAGCTTATCTCCCCGTTTGTCCACAACCTCTATTGTGCATCCCTCGCTCTGCCCTCTGCATCAAGTATACGGTACGGTATCGTATACATAGAAAGCTGCAAACAAGATGCCGGCGTGAAGAGAAATCTCGTCCTTGCACACACCGAAAATCGGCAACAAATAAGAATAGGAGCAAAGGTTATGATCGTCCTCACCGCACCCACCGGAAACATCGGCAAGCAACTGCTCAACATTCTTCTCAGCAGTGGCGAGCAGCTTCGCGTCATCGCTCGCGACCCCTCAAAGCTTGGTGACCTGTCCAGCAAGGTGGATGTCGTCGAGGGTTCCCATGGCGATAGCGCGGTTGTCAACAAGGCTTTCAAGGGCGCCGACTCCGTCTTCTGGCTGGTTCCACCGCCCAGTGTCGCGGACAGCATGGAAGCGGCATACGTCGGGTTTACCCGTCCCGCGGCGGAGGCATTTAAGACACAAGACGTGAAGCGTGTGGTGGCGATCTCGGCTCTCGGCCGTGGAACGCAGGCGGCGGCGCATGCCGGCCTGGTCACAGCTTCGTTGGCGATGGACGATCTCATCGCCAGCACGGGAGTCGATTTCCGGGCGCTCACGATGCCTTCGTTTATGGACAACCTGCTTCAACAGGCCGGCGCGATCAAAGCGCAAGGTATGTTCTTTTCACCCCTGTCTACCGATCGTAAGTTCCCAACCGTGGCCACGCGCGACATTGCCGCGGTAGCCGCGAAATACCTACTCGACACTACCTGGACCGGACAGGGCGAAGTCCCGGTGCTCGGTCCCGAGGATCTGACCTTCACCGAGATGGCAGCGATCCTTTCGGAGGTTCTCGGTAAGCAGGTTGGCGTTAAGCAGATTCCGCTGGATGCGTTCAAGCAGCGGCTTGCCGGTTTCGGGATGTCCCCTGCTGTTGTCGAGGGTTACGCCGAAATGATGACAGCCAAGAACGATGGCACCGACAATGCTATAGCCCGCACGCCGCAATCGACTACGCCGACCACCTTCCGGCAATGGGCTGAACAAGTGCTCAAGCCGGCTATCCTTGGCTAACCTGGAATCACCCGTAAGCAAATCCGGTGAAGAGCTTTTTAGGAGCTTGTCATGGCAGAACGCGCAAAGAATACGATGCTTCGCTCGAAAAAAGGACCGGTGATAGCACCGCCGGCCCTTTCCGGAACGCTGGCAACCGTTGCCGAAAAGATCTCTAACTGGCCGGGGGTTATCGCAACCGGACACTGGACGTTTTACAAACCTCGTCAGATCGATGGGATCGATTTCTACGTCGGAGACGAGGAGCTCGGTCACATCCATCTGGACGGCGACCTGCACCTTGCTACCAGCCCCAGTCTTGCAAGTACGATGATTGCGAAAGGAATGGCCCGTCCCTTTCCATATCAGGAGGGCTGGGTGCACGAAGACATCATGAAAATCGGTGCCCCAGCGGCTATCGCACTCTTCCGTAGCAACTACGAGCGCATTGTGGAACCAAGCTGATTTCTAGATTAGTCCTGAACGCCTGGTTGCAGAAATGTTCCTGAGTTCATGGATCGCAGTTGCAGCCAGCGCGGGCCGCTCCTTGCTCCTGCCGCCCATCGCGGTCGAGAACAAGCGACCAAGCGCGACGCTCAGGTACGAGTTCGCGGCGTAGGGCCGGTCGTTCACATACTGTTCGGCTTGCCGGCGTCTTCTCGTCCGCGCACCAGCGCAATCGGGTCAACCTCCAGCAGCAGCGCCGCAGTGCAGCGGTCCTCGTTTGTTTCCGGATAAAAAACATGCGCCTGCCCGAACGGCAGTGCTTCGGTCTGCACCCGGGCCGGGTTCTTATGTAGAAGAAAGCCGAGGCCGGTCGCGGGCCGGTGCGTGGTGGGAATCGTGAGCAGCATCGGTCCTCAGTTTAGCTTTTCTGCGGGGGCTCCATCGGCTGTGATCAACGCAGGCAGGGTGAGGCGGCGTTCAGGGTACCTGGCACTCGGGCCGACGGCAACTGCGTCTTGCTGAAGGCTTGGTGGTTGACGGCCTGGCGTCCGTAACGCGTACACCCCTATGCCCACAACACGAATCGCTCTACGCCCAGCGCAAGACGGCAGGGTTTGATCTGTAGAAAGCGGAGTCAAAAGTGCGTCACATCTTTTCGAGACAATATTCAGCATGCATGAAGCGGGCGTGAGCATCCGGCTCGGGCGGCTGAGCCCTTCTCTGCAAAGCGCTCCTGTCTCACCGGCCGGCATCGAGATTCCGCCCACCCTAGCGATTCCTTGAGCCGCCTCGCGAGGCTCCCTACCTGACCCACGCCTAATTAGCCCCAAAGCTCAATCTGCTGCGCCAAGGCTTCCTGCTTGAGAAGCAAACAAGATTCAAAGCAGGGATGACGGGCAACCATGCAAGCTCCCCCCACACGAAACAGAAAAGCAGGTTTACGTCGAGGTTTTAAACCTTCTCAAGTCGCGAGGCGCGTTCTTTCGCGTTCAGGAGCGAGCGTATGATTTCGATCGCGTCGACGAAAACGTTGGTCGGGAGATTGGGGCCGAAACGCTCTGAGCGGAGATCAACTCGGTGTTTGCGGAGACCGGGCAGAAGATAATTTTTAACGCCGAACACGCATGCACGATCCAGCTCGGGAAGAATCGAAAAAGCCTGTCGCTTTTCTCTCCCGAAAAGATCAGGCACCCGTACTCGAACCGCTGGAGGTTTCAGCCTTCGGAAGGGATGCCGGATGAGTTGAGGCTCTGCTCACCCGAATTGTGGTAACCGGCAGGGTAACCGGACGGCTAAACTGCCGAGTCGAAATGCATGGCGGAGAGTGAGGGATTCGAACCCCCGGTAGCCTTTCGACTACGTCTGATTTCGAGTCAGGTGCATTCAACCGGGCTCTGCCAACTCTCCGCGCCTGCCGCGAAGGCTCGCGGACAGGGTTATGTTATCACGCAGGCTAGAACTGGACCCGCATTGCGAACTGCAGCTGACGGGACGAGCCGGCATCGCCGACCGCGGTGCGCGTTGAGGAAATAAGCCCAAAGGTGCTGTTGGCTGCGGCAGTCGCGGTCAGGTTGGGGTTGCCGAAGTTGACCCGGTTGAACGCGTCGAAAGCATCCATGCGCACCACCAGGGCAGTGCCCTCGGCAAGGCGGGTGGTCTTTTCGAGGGAAATGTCGGCGTCGGAAAAGCCGGGGCCGGTGAGGGCGTTGCGGCGCAGGCTGCCGAAGCCGGCTGGTTGCGCGTAGAACGCGCAACCAGCGACTGGCGTGGTGCAAACCGCACCTTGAATAAACAACACGAGGCCTCCAACCGGGGCTTGCCGCCCGGTTGCGTACCGGCCGATGAGCGTCGGTCGGATCGTGCCAACCACGCCGTTGTACGCGGAGGTTGTCACCACGTTGAGCGGGTTGCCGGACTGCAGCTGCGTAATGTTGGCGAGCAGCCAGCCCTCGCGAAGGCGGCTTCCGTGGAAGGGAAGGTTCCAGAGCCCCGAAAACACGAAGTGATTGCGCGCGTCGAAGTCGGACAGTCCATAATTGCCGCGCGGATTGTAGCTGTCCTGCAGAACATAGCCGCCTTGCGAGCCGAGTGAGTTAAGATCCTGGGACTTAGACCATGTATAACTTGAGTTTACTTCGAGCCCGTGCGAGAGCGCTTTCCGGACAGTCACCCACAAAGCATTGTAGTTCGAGAATGAGTCGGAATCGGTGTAAGCGATGTTACCCAGAGCCGAGCCGGGCCTCACGGAGCTTTGCGCGGCAAGCCTGGCATACGGCCTGACTCCGGCAGCCGGTGCCCCGGC
Organism: Acidobacteriaceae bacterium; assembly: GCA_965218545.1. Taxonomy (GTDB): domain Bacteria; phylum Acidobacteriota; class Terriglobia; order Terriglobales; family Acidobacteriaceae; genus EB88. Next base: position 908,736 of record CBDCLB010000006.1, read on the forward strand.
CGGGTGCAACGGCTGGTTGAGGTTGCGCACAATGCGTAGATGCTTGTTTTCTGAACCGATATACCCGAGCTCCAGCACTAAGCCCGAGCCGAGCTGCTGCTGCAGGTTGAGGTTATAGCTTTCCGCGTAGCCGTTGGAGAAGCGGGGATTTGTCGCGGAAGGCGACAGGGAAGCAGCCGCGGCACGCGTGTAGAGCGTCCCCACCGGGAGCTGCTGCGCTGTGGATGCGGCTGTGACGTTCACTGGGGTCGCGTTGGGAGGGTTGCCGGCGAGGCCTGTCACGACGCCGGCCGCGGGCTCGTCCGCCATGATGCCGTAGCCGCCGCGCAGAACGGTTTCCGTGTTGCCGAGCACGTCCCAGATAAAGCCGACCCGCGGCTCGTAGTTATAGTTCTGGTTATACGCCTGCTGCACATGGGTGAGCGTGTCGGCAGTCTGATCGAAGTTTACGAGCCGTCGCCCACCCTCGGTTGGCGTGCCGTTCCACTCGAACCGAAATCCAAGCTCGACCTGAAAGCGCGGAGTGAACTTATAGTTATCGGAAACAAAGCCGCCCGCCGCATTCTCAAAGATACGGAAAGTGACCTGGGTCGGCGTGACAGCGAAGCTGTTGGCGAGCCCGTTAATGAAGTTCGCCGTACTTAGGAATGAAAGAGTGCCGGGAGTTTGTGCAAACGAGCTCTCGATGAACCGGCGATAGTCGCCCCCGGCCTTGATGGTGTGCTTGCCCCGGTTCCAGGAGAGCGTGTCGGAGAAAGCGCCGGTCGTATCGAAGCGGCCCTGCGGGAAGCCCGACGGACCGCCCAGATTCAGACCAATATCGGAAACGGTGATCTGCGGCAGAGCATTGCTGTAGGGGACGCCCGTATCCAGACCGAAGCGCGCGGCGTTTTCGGGCGTGTTCGGGGTAAAGGCGATTGCGATGCGATTGAACCCGATCCGCGCTTCGTTCACCACGCTGGGCGAGAAGATATGAACCTCGTTGATCGTGCCGATCTGCCGGTGGGCGGTTCGGTGATCGCCGAAGCCGGGAATGTTGTTGCCCTGGAGGTTGGGCTCCGTGCGGGCGTCCTGCTGCCACGCATAGTACAGGTGCAAATTATCCTGCGGGCTAAGTGTGTGGAATAAATCGCCCGAGAACTGGTCGGTTTTCACGGGGCCCGGTGCCGAACCTTGGAAGACCATGCCGCCCGCGACATTCCCGACAGGAATTAGGTTTACCAGCTGCGCGTAGCCCGTTCCCACGGGGCTCCCGGCAAGCTGCCCGCGTTGCGTGGCGGACAGCACCCTCTGGTTGAAGAGGATGTCCTGCCTTTGGCGCAGGCCTTCGTAGCTTAGGAAAAAGAAGGTGTGATCGCGCCAAACAGGACCGGAAAACGCACCGCCAAAATTATTGCGGATGAACTTGTTTTGCCGCTGAGGCTTGCGGTTGAAGTAGTTGCGCGCGTCGAAGTAGTTATTCCTGAGATAATTGAAGGCCTCGCCGTGAAACTCGTTTGTGCCCGACCGGGTGGCTACGTTGACGATCGCCCCGGAGGAGCGCCCGTACTCAGCCGAATAAGTGGAGTTGGAAATCTTGAACTCCGAAGTCGTGTTGATTGACGGCTGAAAGGTGATCTGGTTCTGGCTCAGGTCATTCAGGTTGATCCCGTTGATCATGAAGTTGACGGTATCCTCCCTTTGGCCCGCGGTGTCAAAAGAGTTGGCACCCAAGCCGCGGCTCGCGCCCGTGAGCGAACCGGTAGCGGGCGGCACCACCGTGCCGGGCGTCAGGTTCGTAAGGTCGAGAAAATGGCGGCCGTTCAGGGGGATCTCCTGTACGGTTTTTTGGCCGATCACTTGGCCCACGGTGATAGTTTGCGCGTTGATCACCGGCGCGGCCCCTTGCACCTCCACTTTTTCGCCCGCTGAGGCAAGCCCAAGCTTCACGTTCGCGGTCACACTTTGGTCCACTTGCAGATTCACACTCGCGAGTTTGTAGTTCGCAAAGCCGGGCGCGCTTACCAGGACGCTATAGCTGCCGGGCTGGAGCGAAGGCACGGTGTAGTCGCCCGCAGAGTCGGACATGACTGCCCGGTCGATTCCCGTGGCCAGATTGTGCACCGTGATTTGCGCGTGGGGTACAACGGCACCGGAAGGGTCGTTGACCGTGCCGGCCAGGGTGGCCGTGGACTGCGCCCGGAGGGCGACGGCACCGGATGCGAGAACGGACATGGAAAGGGCGATCGCCCGCTTGCGGTGGTTCACGAAGCCTCCAGGGGGGGTCATGTACTCGGGTGATGGAGGGACGCCCCCGGCAAGCGCCGGAGAAAAGGGAAGCGTCCATTGTGCGAAAGCTATCGTGGCTGGGGCGGCTTGTGGGCGGGCCGTCTGTTCCGTGTACGGTAGTATCCCATTCTGTTTCTGTCAATGTATGCGCTGCGAGTCGGCGGCCTACAATCAAGGCATGGAGCTCCCTTCCGAACGCGACACAGCACTGCAAGCCATTGACGAACTGCTTGCCACGGCCGGAATGGAGCATGGACGGCGGCTGGTGGGCTCCGGGTATGCGCGGCAGGCTCGGCACCCCCTCCAGCAAACGCCGTTCCGGCAAGAGCGAAAGGCTGTCGCGCCCGGCGATCTGTTCATCTTCCAAGCAGCGCCGCTGGTCGCGTCCGGCGTCCGGCACGGGTTTGCGGGGCGCACGGGCGGCGTCAGCGTGGCCTATGGAGCGGCAGACGCGGGGGCGGGGGAGCTCAACCTGGGCTTTACGCCTTCCGACATGCGGGAGCATGTCATCGAAAACCGTAGGAGGCTGCTGCGCGCGGTTTTCGGGGAAGCGCGGCCGCTGGTGACGCTCCGGCAGACTCATTCCACCCTGATACATCGGGTAGGACGCGTCGACGCAGGCGAGGAAGCAAAGCTGACCGGCGATGGCCTCATGACCGATGAGCCCGGCATCGCGCTCGGGATCCAAACGGCGGACTGCGTGCCGGTTCTGCTGGCGGACCCGAAGCGGGGTGCGGTGGCAGCGTTCCATGCGGGCCGGCGCGGCACGCTCCACCGCATCGTGGAGCATGGCGTCGGCCGCATGCGCTTGGAGTTCGGATCCGTTCCCGAAGACCTCCACGCGGCGATTGGACCCGCCATCGGGCCGTGTTGTTATGGCGTGGGCGAGGAGATCGAGCATGAATTCCACTCACAGTTCCGCTATGCCGGTGAGCTGTTTTGCGAGGTGTACGACTCCGACCCGGTGCGGAAAAAATATCCGATGCTGTTTCTGACGCAGCGAGCCCCCGGCCACAGCGACCTGGGCCCGAGCGTCCACCTGGACCTGCCGGAAGCGAACCGGCGGCAGCTTCTGGACGCGGGGCTCCGTTCCGAGGCGATCAGTATGGCGGGCCAGTGCACAAGCTGCAGGACCGATCTGTTTTTTTCGCACCGTGCGGAAAGCGGCTTTACCGGCCGCATGCTGGCCGTCGTGGGCCTGTCTTAAGCGGCTGTTTGCGCGGAGCTGGAGGGGTTCAGCCTGTCCCGCAGCTCTTTGCTGGGTTTGAAGTAGGGCACACGCTTGGCGGGGATCTCCACCTTTGCGCCGGTCTTTGGGTTGCGGCCCATGCGGGGTTTGCGTTCGCGGATGCGGAACGACCCAAAGCCGCGCACCTCGATCTTGTCGCCCTTTCTGATCGCCGCAATCACGGCGTCGAACACGGCGTCGACCAGGATTTCGCACTCACGACGAGTGAGGTCACCGAGGACCAAGACTTCTTCTACAAGGCTTGCCTTGGTGACGGTCGCACTGCTGGATGCCATCGAATACTCCCCGTCCCGCTCCCCGCCGCAGCAAGTTTACGGTCCAGGAAGGTAGATGCGCGCACGGCGTCTTGGGCCGTTATTTGGGTTCTTGGACGCAACCGCCCCACCTTTTAATTTTAAAAGGAGCCTGCGCCTTTACTGGTATGATCAAGTCTGTGCCCGCCCGGGCGCATGCGCGTCCCCGTCGTCCAGTGGCCTAGGACACCGCCCTTTCACGGCGGTAACACGGGTTCGAATCCCGTCGGGGACGCCAATTGCTCTCAAGTGCTTTCCAGCCGCTCTCCCAAGACTTGCAATGCAGGCAAAAACCGAAAAGAACCCGGAATCGTGCCGCTGCATCCATAGCAGGAACGATCAGTATCCCGTTTCTGATAGCGGGAGCCCTGTCGCATTCCGCGCTGCCAGGCTCATGCAAGCAAGAAAAACAATCGCAAGCTTCGTGACCCTGCTTCTGCTGGTCTTCATGACCGCGGCTTCGGCTTGCGCGGCGTCCTGCGATATGCGGCGGGCAGCCGCCGGCCATGCGCCCGCGATGGCCGGAAGCGTCTCCGCCATGGCTCCCATGGAGCACTGCGGCATGACGCGGGACGACCAAGAAAAACCCTTTGCACCCATGCTGAGTGGGTGCTCGCACCATCAGCTTTGCGTGGAACAGGCCGTTGCTCCCAAGGAGTGGAAGTGGGCTGCTGCCCAGGTCCACCCACTCCAGTTCCTCGCGGCTGCAATGGGTTGGTTTCTCGTGCCTGAGTCCCAGAAAACCGCCCGTGCGCAGGGCAGCCCCCCTCCCCTCAGCGCCACTCCGCTCACACTCCATACTCTGCTCCGCGTCTAGGCGCGTTTCTTCGCGCCCCACTGGAAGGAGTGCTGGAGAACTGCGTCCCCTTATCTGTTCGGCTTTGTCGAGCCGGAGCGCAGGTTCCTCGCCCCCCTTCAAGACTCCACGACCGACGCACGGGAGCTTTTCGCCATGGCAAATCGCCGTTCCTTTTTGCAGCACGCGCTCGGAGTGAGCGCCGGCCTGTTTACCGCACCTGCTCTGCTTGGCCAGGACCGGCCCAACGGTCCGGCGGCCGCAACCGCGTCGGAGCGCCTCAAGCGCGCCCGCCGCGCCCACCCTGGGCCCTTGTTCAACACGCCCGTTATCTCGCCGGACATCGGCGACCTGCCGTACACGCTGGAGGACGGCGTTAAGGTTTTCCGGCTCACCGCGCAAGTGATCAAACAGCAGATCGCGCCCGATAAAACGATCGACGTCTGGGGTTTCAACGGCTCCGCGCCGGGGCCGACCATCCAGGTAACGCAGGGCGACCGGGTGCGGGTGATCTTTCGGAACGAGCTGCCGGAGCCGAGCTCCATGCACTGGCACGGCTTTGAGGACCACATCGGCTACGACGGCATGCCCGGCATCAGCCAGGAGCCGGTCAAGCCGGGCGGCGAGTTCGTGTACGAGTTCCTGATTCACCAGGAGGGCACGTACTTTTACCACTCGCACATGGCCATGCAGGAGATGGCCGGGATGCTGGGCGCGTTCATCATGCATCCCAAGGAGCCCTACGACCCGCACTGCGACAAGGATTTCGCGCTTTCACTGCAGCAGTACGCCGTGCTGCCGAACTCGACGATCCCGAACACCATGAGCATGGACTACAACTGGCTCGTGATCAACGGCAAGGCCGGTCCGGCGATCACGCCGTTGGTGGTGCGGCAGGGCGACCGGGTGCGGGTCCGGTTTATCAACCTGGGCATGCAGCACCACCCCATGCACGTGCACGGGCACACCTTTTTCGTGACGGGGACCGAAGGCGGCCGCATCCCGAGCACAGCCTGGTGGCCCGGCAATACGGTGCTGGTGGGTGTGGCGCAGGCGCGCAACATCGAGTTTGTCGCGAACAATCCCGGCGACTGGATGCTCCATTGCCACCTGCCCCACCACATGATGAACCAGATGGCGTCGCAAGCAGGGGCAATGACACGCATGCCCGGCATGCCCATGCCCGCCGGGGCAAGCATGATGAACGGCATGGGCATGCTCGACGGTTCGCACGGCGCGCCCATGGGCGAAGACTATGGCGGGAGCCTGGGGCGAGGGATGGGCTTCGGGTCTGACGCGGGTATGACCACGACAAACGGCCCGCTGTCGGAGCCGAAGTTCAACGCCGGCATGGGGGGCATGATGGCCGAGATGCAGCCCGGCACGAACGGCATCGAGATGGGCCCCGAACAGATGCGCAACATGATGGCGATGGACATGCACTCTATGGGCCGGCAAAAGGGCGACACAGCGCCGAACGCGAGCGACGTCCCGAACTTTCCCCAGGACGCGTACATGGAAGGGCCCATGATGCAGATGGACGCGAAGGTGGATAAGCCCGAGAACTATGGCCTGCGCCCCGGCTGGAGCCGGTTTATGCAGGGCATGATGACGTTTGTCCGGGTGCTGCCGCCGGACAAGTACGACGAGGTGGTGGCGCAAATGAAGGCGGAAAAGCGGGACAACGACCCGTACGCGTCGCTGTACACGCAAGGGAATGGAGGCCGCGCATGAGGCGGATCACCCTCGCTGCCGCGCTTCTCATCGCCGCGCCCGCGCTGGCCCAGCAAGCGATGCCGGGGATGGATATGGGCCCGCAGGACCGGAAAAAGCCTGCGCACCCCATGCAGATGCCTGGTATGAACATGGGCAAGCCGAACACCATGCAGATGCCCGGCGACATGCAGCACCCTGCACCGAACGACCCAAAAGCGCAGCAGGAAACCCAGAGCATGGAGAACTCGGAGTCCCAGCAAAAGGCGCAACAGGGCACGGTGCCGGGCCCGGCGAGTGACGCGCTTTCGCCGAGCCACTCTACCCTGACGCTGCAGGAGCCTGAAAACCCGCACTATCGGACGGGCGCGGACCTGCCCGCCCCGGAGCTCCTGAACGACGTCGCAAAGCGCCCGCCCATGCGTCTGGAACAGTTCACCGCGATGGCCGGGCAGCGCAACCCTACCCTCGCGCAGGCGCAACAGTACGTGCGCCGGTCGGAGCAGCAGGGCCGCCAAGCAGGGCTGTATCCAAACCCGATTGTCGGCTACAGCGGCGACCACATCCGCGGCGGCGACTACCACGGCGGCGAGCAGGGCGCGTTTGTGCAGCAGGAGTTTGTCCTCGGCGGCAAGCTCGGTCTGCGGCGCGACATTTTTCGGCAGGAGGCTCAGGCGAATCAGGCCGGGGTCGAGATCCAGCAGTACCGGGTCAAGAACACGGTGGAGCAGAACTTCTATCTCGCCCTTACAGCGCAGGCCGAGGTGGTGGTGCGCCAACGCATGCTCAAGGTCGCGCTGGACGCGGTCGAAACCGCGCACCAGCTCGCGAATGTGGGCCAAGCCGATGCCCCGGATGTGCTCCAGGCGGAGGTTGAAGCCGAGCAGGCCAAAGTCGACTTCGAGCACGCGGAGCGCGCGTATCTGCAGCAGTTCGGCGTGCTGGCCGCGGTGGCGGGTGCCCAGGATCTGGCTCCCGCGCCGCTGGAGGGCGCGCTCGAGCAGCCGCCCGAGCTCAATGCCGAGCAGCAGGTGGCTGCCGTCGTGGCCGGGAGCCCGACGGTGAAGCAGGCGCGGCAGCTGGTCGCGGTCGCCGAAGCACGGCTTAAGGACGCCAAGCGCGAGTCTTTTCCAAACCTGAATGTGCAGGCGGGCGAGTGGTACTCGGGCGAGCCGGTAGGCGATGGCGCCTATCACGCCGCCGGGTTCGAAAGCTTTGTCTCCGCCGGGGTTAACCTGCCCATCTTCAACCGCAACCAGGGCAACGTGGAGGCCGCCAAGGTGGAGCTCGAACGCGCGCGCGCGGACGTGGCGCGCACGGAGCTCGCGCTCAAGGAAGCAGCCGACCCGCTGGCCCAGGGTTACCTGTCTTCGCGGTTTGAGGCCGCGCGCTACCGGGACCAGATGCTGCCCCGCGCCCGCCGCGCCTATGAGCTGTACCTGATGAAGTATCAGCAGATGGCCGCCGCGTACCCGGAGGTCCTGGTTTCGCAGCGGACGCTGTTTCAGCTGCAGATCGGCTACCTCCACGCGCTCGGCGCGGAGTGGGCCAACGCGCTCGCGCTCCAAAACTTCACGCTCTCGGGCGGCCTAGGCATGCCTTTGAGCGTAGGCGCGGACACAACCACCCTCAACCTGCCCACGGGCGGAAACTACTAAGGAAAGAACATGTTTGAAACCATCAGCTGGATCTCCCTGGGCATCGCGTTTTTCTGTTCCATTGTGATTGCGATCGACCTCATGCGCCATCCGCAAAAGATGGGCATCATGAACATCGTTTGGCCTGTAACCGCGCTTTACGGCAGCGTCTTCGCCCTGTGGGCTTACTTTCGCATCGGGCGCAAAAAGGCGAAGGATGCCGGGATGCACATGTCCGGGGAAGAGCACGAAGAGATGATGGAAGAAGCGCAGGCGCACCCCACTCCGGCCCAGATCGGTGCCGCTGCGAGCCACTGTGGTGCGGGCTGCACCCTGGGCGACATCGTCGCTGATTTCACCATCTTCGGCTTCGGGCTCACGCTTTGGGGCTCGGAGCTGTGGGCCGCTTTTGTGCTCGACTACATCCTGGCCTGGGGGCTCGGGATAGTCTTCCAGTACTTCACCATCGCGCCCATGCGCGGCATCTCGGGCTTCGCCGGCATCTGGGCCGCGATCAAGGCTGACACGTTGTCCATCACCGCTTGGCAGCTGGGCATGTACGGCTGGATGCTGCTCACCTACTTCGTGATTTTCCCGCACCCGCACCTTCATCCCAACCAGGCCGGGTACTGGTTCATGATGCAGTTCGCGATGATCGCCGGGTTTCTCACCGGGTATCCCATGAACTACATCCTGGTGAAGACCGGCCTAAAGGAGGCCATGGCATAAGCCTTTCGCACCACCTTTGCGGTGGCAGATCACGCGCGCCGGTGGTGGACTGCGTGCAAGCAGCAACAGGTAGCGGACTACAATGCCTCTCGTGCGGACGAAGCGCGGGACGGTTTACGGCAGACTTGCTGGGGCGGCAAGCGTACTTTCTCTCGGCTTGACGGTCCCCCTTTGGGCTCAGGTGCAAACCTTTACTTTGAGCGGCGAGGTCGTAGGGACGGAAGGGAAGCCTCTCGCGGACGCTTCCATCTCGGCTGGGAATCTGAGCGTGGCTTCGGACGCAACCGGGCACTTTGTCCTGCGCCTGCCGCGGGGAATCGCGCAGATTGTCGCCGGCGATCACGGGTACGCGGGCTTCCGGACCGGCCTCGACATGGAGGGCGACCGTGCGCTGCGCATCGAGCTCAGCGCGGACGAAAGTGTAACCGTGCACGCCCGCGGGGACGTGCTTTCCCCCGATCCTTCCGCGGCGGCGTACACGCGCGAAGATCTGCTAGCGGCCAACCCGGGCCGCCCCGGCATCCCTTTTTCCGTGCCGGGTTTTCCGACCGAAACCGCCTCGGGCGGCATCAAGGCCCCGCAGTATTTCGCGCCCGGTGTCGCTGGTGACCATGGGGAGCCGGTCGCGCAGTTTTTTCAGGTCGGCGACTTTCTGTTCCAAAACAATCTGACCGCCAATGCCCACGGCAATGGCTACGCCGACCCCAACCTGGTGATCCCGGCGGTGATCGGCGGCGTCGCGGTCGACAACGCGGCTTTTAACGCGCGCTACGGCGACCACTCCATCAACCTGGCCGTGGACTACACCATCCGCGACCGGCTGGCACCCTTTGTCCAGTTCACGAGCGACGGGCGTGACGGCGACGTGTCGGCCGGCTGGTCGCCCGCGCACGCCAGGGAGCCGGCCTGGATGGCCGCTGAGATATCGTTCGGCAACGGCTTTCTAGCCCGGCCCGAGGAGCGGGAGCAGGGCAAGCTGAACGGGTTGCGTGCTTGGGCATTCGGCAGCCATGAGCTCACCGTGTTTGGCGACGTTTACTATGGCTTTTCGCGGGTGCCGGGGTTGATTCCGCTGTTTACCCCGGTGACGGAGGACACCCTCGACCGGCGGCAAAAAGACCTGACCCATACGACGCTGGCCGTGGTCACAGACACCTGGCGGCCTTCCGGTGGGCAGCAGCTCACGTTGGCCGCCTACGCGCGCACGTACAGCTTGGCTTTGGACTCGGATTTTGGGCTCGGCTTGATCGAGCAAAGCGAGTTCCGCACCGTGGACGGCGGCAATGCGACCTACACGCACAAACTCGGCTCGCGCTGGAACGCGCTGGCCGGGGTGGACTACCGCCGGGATGCGCCGCGGAACCTGGATCTGGCCCACGCGGATGCGGCGGGTGTTTTCCAGCTGGTCACGAGCAACGACCTGACCATTACAGATTACGGACCTTTTGCGGCGATTGAAGGCGATCTCGGGCACAGGTTCCACGCTTATGCGGGGGTGCGGCGGGACGAAATTCAGTTCGCGAATACCGACAAGCTCAACCCGGGAAACTCCCATACCGCGACGCCCGGAGTCACGAGCCCGAAGGCGACCCTGAGCTGGGGGCGCGAGGCAGGCAGCGCGTGGCCGCAGCTTTCCTTGAGCTTCGGCAAGGCTTTCCACGCGAACGATCCACGCATCGGGACTGGAAGCGGGTTGGGCGCGGCGCGCGGCGCGTTGATCATTCAGTCGCGCGAGTACCAGCTCATCGCGGGCAAGGTCCTCGGGGGCACGGAGTTCCGTTTGACGCTTGCGCACCAGACTAATTCGGAGGAGCTCGCCAAGATCGACCCCGACACCGGCCTGCAACAGGACCTTGGGCCCTCGCTCAACCGCTTCTACACCCTGCTGGCGCGGCGGCGCTATGCGCGCGGCTTCTTCCAGGCCTCCTACTCGCAGGCGAACGCGACGGACCTCCAGCTGCGACAGCCGGTCCCGGAAGCGCCGCGGCTGATCCTCGACGCAATCGGGACGGTCAACCGCCTGCCCTTCGATCTCGCCGCCAAGGCCGAGTACGAGTACGTAGGCGAAAAGCCGCTCGGGGACAACTTTCACGCCGTCCCGGTGCAGGAGATTCGGCTGGCACTCCAAAAGCGCTCCGGGACGGCCGTTGGGTGGCGGCGGTCGACGGCGAGCTGGCGAACGGGGCTTCAGGGCAGACGCTTGAAACCTTTGCGCTGCCCGGGGAAGCGGTGCCGTTTGAGCGCATTGTCGGCGTGCCGCTGCGCTCTTACGCGAGTGTGTCGCTCCGGTATCAGTTCCCTCGGTGAGTGCGGAAAATGTGCCTCGGTTTGCGGCGGCGACTTACCACCGATTTAACCCCTGATTCCTTCTTTTAACTTCGCAGAAGCTCCTTATCCCGGGACTACACGCTTAGTCACCTGCATATCCGTCAACAGTTATTCTCCACCTCACGCCTTTATTGCCAAGTTTCCTGAATCCAGATAGCGCGCAGGTGTCTTGTTAGATTTCGCGATAAGCTTTGTTTGTTTCTCGAGTAAAAGATAGAACTTCGATTTTTTACCGGCCGAGTAAGGGATTTACAGCCTGAACGGCGGCAACCGGGTGTTCGCGGGCACCGTGGCCGACCCGTTTCACATCGACCTGGGCGCGGCGCGCGCTGGCTTTCATTCGGCGCGCCCGCGAAACCGCCGATCCCGTGTACTACGGCAAGGCCCGAGCCGCGCAGGATACCGGGGTGCGTTTGGCTCCGGGCGATTTCCAGCTTCAAAAGACCGGCGTAGTGCTGCTGCTGGGGCGCGGGCAGTTCGGAGCCGCACTTGAAAGGGCGCGCGCTCCACAAGCAACTGCCCGACGACGTCACTGTCTTCGGCTACACGGCGCTTGGTAACTGGTTTGAAGTGGAAAGCTCCACGCAGGGGATGCTCAACATGCGGCTCAAAAACGTGTCCGGGCTGCTGCTGGTCGCGAAGCTGCGCGTGCACTATGGCGACGTGCCCGGCGCTCTGGAGGTGCTGAACCAGGCGTTCCGTGAGACGCCGCAGATCGAGCCTGAAGAGCTCGCCCCCATTGCGAACGCGATGGCCGTGGTCGAGCTCGACTCGGGGGAAACGGCGGACGCCGCCCAGAGCAGCTGTTTTCCGGCTACCCGGTGACCCAAGCGAATCTCGCGCGGCTCCAAACAGGGCGCGCGGCGGGATCGCCCGAAAACGATGCTTGCAAAGAACCACGGGCCGCTACGGCCTGCACTGGTGCCTGCGCCCGCTTGGCATCGGGCTGGTGCACGGCCGCATCGGGCTGGTGCACGGCCTTGCAGGTTCAGCCGCTGTGGCGCTGCTGGTGCTGTCGACCGTCCACAATCCGCTCTGGGCCATCCTGTACCTCGTGATCTTCGGCGTGGGCACCATGCTGGGCATGATGTGCATAACTGCCGCTATGTCCTTGCCGCTGGTCTACGCGGGCGACAAGCTGCCAAATGTCAGCCGCTCTCTCACCGTCGCCTCGGGCCTGGTCAGCCTTTGTTTCGGCAGCTTGTTGGTCCACCAGCTGGGCTAACCTGGGTGGCTTGTTTACCAGCTACCCCACGTGGACCCCGTAGCAGGCGGCTACCAAAGCAGCTTCAAGGCGAACTGCGTTTGGCGCGACGGCGTGGCTGTACTTGTAATCACGCCGGCGGTGGGCGAAACCCCCGACGGCGTGAACGCCACGGCATTGGGCGCGTTGAAGTTAGCCCGGTTGAGAAGATTAAACAGCTCCGCCCGGAACTCGAGCTTCAACCGCTCGCGCAGGGGTGTGGTCTTGAAAAACGAAAGATCCCACGTCCCCATCCCTGGGCCAATCAGCGTGTTCCGGCCCAGGTTGCCGTAAAAGCCGCTGTTGGAAGGCGGTGCGAAAAACGCCGCAGGATTAAACCACTGCGAGGGTCGCCTGAGAATAACCGGCCCATGAAAGTTCGGGTTCACAAACGGGCGCACGGGATTGCGCGTGTCGCCGTTGTTGGAAGGGTTGTAGCTTAGCTGCGGTGTAAACGGGAACCCGCCCTGGATCGTGGCGATGGAGTTCACATCCCAGCCGCTCGCGAGCGTGTTGGCAAGCCTCGAAAGATGGCTCCCGAAGCGAGCCCCCCGGCCGAACGGCAGGGCGTATACCTCGCTGAGAACGGCGACATTGCGAACGTCGTAATCCGCGAGGCCCCGGTCGGCCCGCAGTTCGAACGGGTTCGATGCGGTTGCAGGCTCCCCTGCGCTGGTTGTCGCGTTGAGCGAGTCGCCGTCGTCGATCGCCTTGGACCATGTGTAGGCACCCCGCAGCGCCAGCCCGTTGTGGAAACGCCGGTTCAGGTCCACCTCCAGCGCGTGATAGGAGCTGTCGCCGCGCGAAAAATATGTCCAGGTATTCGCGAGCGCCGGGTTGGCGCGGACGGTGGTAGGCACGTAATAGGTTCCGGCGGGAATGGCAGTCCCAGCCGGCCCGGCAGGGAAGCTGGCGGGATAAGCAGCCGGGCAGGCCGGGTTGGGGCACACCACGGGAAAGGGCTCGTTCGCGTCGATGCCGATGACCTCGTGGTAGCCGTGCGAGCCGACATAGCCGAGGGTCAGCAACGTGTTTGGGGTAACCTCCTGCTGCACCCGCAGCGACCAGGAAACAAGAGTCGGCGTCGCGAGGTCGGGCTGGACGCCGCCGGGCACCAGCTTGGCCGTAGGCGGCGGGGCCGCGCCCGCGACGATCGGGAGCGTGTCGGTGCGCGCGCTGGGCAGGCTGTAGCTCGGGTTGAAGGGAGCGTTCTGGTCGGTCCTGTAGCCCAGGGCGTCTTGCAGGTCGTTGTACATGCCGAAGGCCGCCTGCACCGAGGTGCCGGTCAGGGGATTCCAGGCGACGGCGGCTCGCGGCTCCGGCAGGAACTTGGCCCGGTTCACGGTAAAAGCCGAGCTGCCTATATGCGGTTGGGTCGAGATCACGCCGCCGGGGTAGGTGTAGGTGGCGGCGCGCCCGTGCGCTTCGTTCCAGCCCGTGCTCGACTCGCCGCGAAACCCGAGTGTGGCGGTCAGCCGCGGCCCCAAGCGAATGGAGTCTTGCACATACCAGGCCCCGAAGAGCGCGCGCCAGTTCAGCTCCGTGGGCGCGGGATCGTACAGGAGGGTACCCGCGACCCCCTGAAGCAAGGTTTGGAGGCTGGTAAAGGTGGCCTGGCCATACTGGCTCAGCGCCAGCGTTTCGTTGGACTGGAACTGCTGCACCCAAGCGCCCGCGCTCCACTGGTTGCGGCTTTTCGTGAAGGCGATTTTGTCTTGGTACGTGAACAGGTTGCGGTGGACGCGTAGGTTGCTGCCGTTGTTGCTACCGGCAAGCGAAAGCTGGGCGCTGGGATTGGAAGCGGCGCTGCCGCCGACCACGATCGCGCCCACCGGCTTGCCGGCGAGAAAACCGGGCAGGGAAGCCGCGGGCGTACCTGGCGTGGGCTCGCCGGTGAAGAAGTACGAAGCCCGCGAGTAGCCGAACGTCGCCTGGTTGACCAGCGCGGGCGAGAAAACGCGCGTCTCCTCTACGCTCGCCACCTGCTCCCGCAGGCTCGTCACGTCGGTCGAGTCGCTGTTGGTACTGGTGGGCGTGGTGTCGGCGCTGTCGTCAATGGTGTAGACCGCATTGCCTGTATCCCGGCTTGAAAAAACGCGGTCCACGCGCGCGGTTCCAAAGTCGTCGCGAATGACCTGCAGCGGGGTGTTGAAGGCTTCCGAGATGCCGCCGAAGTCCGGCGCGCCGGGGCTTGCCGTGGGCCAGGCCGCAACCAGCGGCGAGCGGTCGATAAAGACCAGTCCGGACGCGGGGCATGGGTCCGGCTTCGGATTTACGATCCCGCAAGGTAGGTAGCCGTTCCGGGCGTTCGTGTCCGGCACCAGGTCCACCCCGGTCTGGCGCAAGTGTTGCCGCAGCCCTTCATAGTTGCCGAAGGTGAAAGTCTTGTTGCGTTGGAGCGGGCCGCCCAGCGCGCCCCCAAACTGGTTGCGCTGGAAGCCCGGTGCTGAGCCGGGATCGAAAAAGTTGGGCGCGTCCAGGACGTTGTTCCGTAGAAATTCGTATGCAGCCCCGTGCACCTGGTTTGTGCCGTTCTCGGTTGCGATGAGCACCTGCGCGCCGGGCCGCTTGCCGTACTCCGCGCCATAGGTGTTGCGCAGCACGTTGAACTCGCGCACCGCCTCCACGCCCAGCAGCTCCTGGTTTACGCCGCCCGGCTGCATGTTGTTTTCCGCGGCACCGGTGAACTCGACCCCGTTGAGCAGAAAGAGGTTTTGCTGCGGGCGATTGCCTGAAACGGCAAAGTTGTTGCCCGCGGTCGAGTTGGACACCCCCACGCCGCCCACCTTGGCCGAAGTGTAGTTCACCACCCCCGGATTCAGCGTGAGGAGCCGGTCGTAGCTGCGCCCGTTCAGGGGTAGGTTTTTCACCTGCTGGGCCCCCACCAGGCCCGTGATGTCCGCGGTCGACGCGCTGACTATGGGAGCGTCCTCCCGCACCGTGATCTGCCCGCTAACCTGCCCCACAAGGAGAGCAAAACGGAGCGTCGCCTCTTGCCCGACAACAAGTTGGATACCGGTGCGGACCTCCCGCCGGAAGCCGGACTTGGTTACGGTGAGGGTGTAAGCGCCCAGGGGCAGCGACCGCACCTCAAACCGCCCGGCCGCATCGGTCGTTGCCGTGCGGTGAAAATCCAGCTCCGCGCTCGTGGCCTCCACGCGCGCGCCGGGCAGGGCCGCTCCGGTGGCGTCGGTAACCGTCCCGACAAACCCCGCGGAAACCTGGGCAGAAGCCGGGGAGGATAGGAAAAGCGCCGCCGCGAGGACAGCTGCCGGGGCGCGAATCGCTGGTTTGGGAAAAGGGCGCACAGCTACCTCGATAAGATAGGCTGATTTATACGAATTAAATCAACTCTACCCTACAAGCGGCTCCGGGACGGAGCGTCGAGGGAGCTTGCGGGTGGGTTCGTGTGCTTTGCACCAAGCTCTCGCTGCGCCCGGACCTGCAAGGGAACACGGTCCTGCCTTGGACAACGAAGGGCATCCCCACGGCTCGCGCCATTTGCCGTGAAGCTAGGGCAGCACTTCCGTCGCGGTGGAGTACGAGAGCTGGTGGATCGCGAGCCAGGTTGCCGCATACGCGGCCAGCGCGTCGGAGGTGGTTTGGCGCGAGTCGCGCAGAGCGTCGAGGTAGTCGATCAGCGCGAGGCCGCCATGCTCATAGGCGAACTGCGCGATCTGGAGCACGTCGCCGGCTTCGTCCAGATAGTGCGCGCTGTAGCGGGCCGCAAGCACGTGCGACTCCGTGTAGCCGGCCCAGGCCTGGTCCACGTCGGAGAGCACCTGATTGCGCGCCGCGACCACCGCGAAGCGGCTGCTCTGTGCGGCGTACTCGCTGGTCTTTTTATTGCCCTGGTTGCGGTCGAAGATGCGGACGGGGATCTGGAGGTTGAAGCCGGCCGAGTTGTAGGTGCCGCTGCGGTCGTATTCGCCTTCGAGCGTGGGGTCGGCGGTGCCGTTGGCGTAGGCGAGCCGCACGTTGGCATCCGCTACGTTCGCCGCCGCCAGCGCCGCCTGGTAGTCGGGCCGGGCCGTGAGCGCGCGCGCATCCAGGGCGGCGAGGTCCAAAGGCACAACCGGCGGCACGATGTCGCCGGTGATATCGAAGCCGGGCTTCGGGTCTGCCGAGCCCATCAAGGTTTGCAACGCATCGCTTGCCTGGCGCAGGTTGATTGCCGCCGTGGAGCGGTCACTTTCAAACTGGGCCAGCTGGAGGTCCAGCCGCTCGTAGTCGAGCTTGCCGATGTCCCCGGCCTCGTAGCGATCTTTGTTGATCGCAACTTCCCGGCTGAAGTCGGCCAGGTTTGCATCCGCGAGCGCCAGGGCGGCTTTCGCAAGCAGCATGCCGGTAAACGCCTGCTTCACCGCGAGCTCGGTCGCCCGCTCCTCATCGCGCAGCTGGGCCGCGGTTTGGGCTGTGGTGGCGCGGGCGCCTTCCAGCCGCCAGCGCCGCTTTTGCCCGCGCTCAAACAAGCGCGACACCTGCACGGCATAGGCATAGGGATTGGACGCGCCCTCGGCGGGCAGCGACACATTGGAGCCCACAAGCCCGAGCACCGGGTTTTGCCGCACCCCGGCCTGGATTTCCTGGGCGCGGGTCGCGTCGAGGTTGGCGCGCGCGGCCAGCAGGGTGGGGTTTTGCGCGCGGGCCAGCGTGAGCACCTGCGCGAGCGTGAGCGCGCCGGGCTGGGAGGGCGGGTTGCGGCGCGGGTCGGGCGGCGGCAGGGGCACGGGCTGGATCTGGGTGAGCGCGCCCGGGTTGGGGCCGAGCTGCCGCGGCGGCATGGGCCGGGGCGCGGGCGGGAGCGTCGCGCCGCCGTTCTGCTTCGTCGCGCCCTGGGGCGAGCTGCCGCCGGTTTGCCCGTACACCGGCAGCGTAAGCAGGAGCAGGGCAAGCGAAAGCCCGAGCGTGTTCCGGGGAAGGGGCACTAGACCTCCATCTCCGGGCGCCTTGCCGGCAAACGGTCGCCGGGGCGGGCGATCCATACATACAGGGTCGGCAGTAGAAACACGCTCAACACGAGCGCACCGATCAGCCCGCCTACGATCACGATCGCAAACGGCCGCTGCGAGTCGGAACCAATCCCATGCGAAGTTGCCGCGGGCAGGAGGCCCAGGGTCGCGACCAGCATGGTCATCATGATGGGCCTGAGCCGCAGCACCGCGCCCTCGATGGCGGCTTCCGGCACGGAGTGTCCGTTGACGCGCAGCTGGTTGATGTACTCGAGCATGATGACGCCCGTTTGCACCGAAACGCCAAATAAAGCGAGGAAGCCGACACCCGAGGATACGGAAAAGTGCGTGCCCGTAAGCAGCAGCGCCAGCATGCCGCCAAACGGGGCCATGGCCACGTTCGCCAGGATCAGCAGTGCCCACTTGAACGAGCCGAACATTGTGTACAGGATGAGGAGGATCGCGAAGAGAGTGACCGGCAGCACCAGGGCCAGCCGGGCCATGGCGCGCTTTTCGCTCTGGTACTCGCCCGCCCACTCGATTTTGTAGCCCGGCGGCAGCTTTACATCGCGGTCCACCCGGCGGATCGCCTCCTGCACAGTCGAGCCCAGGTCGCGCCCCCGCACACTGTACTTCAGGGCGACATAGCGCGAGCCGTTTTCGCGATAAATCTCCTCCGCGCCGTCCTGCACCTTCACGTCCGTCAGCTGCGCGAGCGAAACCCGCTCGCCCGAAGGGGAAGCAAGCCGGACCTGGTTGAGGGCGTCCTCCGTATCGCGGTACTGCGGCAGGTAGCGCAGGGTCAGGTCGTAGCGGGCCTCGCCGCGCAACACCTGCGTCACGGGGGAGGCCCCGATCGCGGTTTGGATCGCGTCCTGCACATCGGCCACGTTGATGCCGTAGCGCGCCGCGGCCTGGCGGTCGACCGTGTAGTTCAGGTTGGGCTGGCCGATCACGCGGAACAGGCCTAAATCCGAGACACCCCGGACGCCCGCCATCGCATTCATGATCTCCTGCCCTTTTTCCTCGAGTGTCCTGAGGTCCTCCCCGTACACCTTGACCGCGAGCTCGCCTTTGACGCCGCTCACCGCTTCTTCCACGTTGTCGGAGATGGGCTGCGAAAAGTTCCAGATCACCCCGGGAATCTGCTCGAGCTGGCGGTCCATGGCTCCGATCAGCTCGTCCTTGTTCTCGCCGAAGACGGGCCGCCACTCGTTTTTCGGCTTTAAATCGACGAAATACTCGGTGTTGAAAAAGCCGGTCGTGTCGGTGCCGTCATCGGGGCGGCCCAGCTGGCTCACCACCTGGTTGACCTCCGGAAAACGTGCGAGCAGGAGTCGCGCGCGGTTCATTACGCGTACCCCTTCGTCCGGGCCTGTGGAGGGCGCGAGCGTGCCGCGCGCCCAGATGGAGCCCTCATCGAGATGGGGCAGAAACTCGGAGCCGATGATGCCGCTCATGCCCATAAAGAGTGTCGCCGCGAGCACCGCGCCGGCCACGCCCACCGTGACCCACCGCCGGCGGATGGCAGCGCCCGCCAGCCGCCTGTAGCGCGCGATGACCCACACCAGTAAAGGGTTCTCCCATTCCGTGGTGCCGTGCGGGAAGAACACGCTTGAAAGCACGGGAGCGAGCAGCATGGAGAAGATAAGCGCGCCCAGGAGCGCGAACGCGACGGTCCAGGCCATGGGCCGGAACAGGCGGCCCTCAACCGCTTGCAGCGTAAAGATGGGCAGGTAGGCCGTGATGATGATGCCGATCGCGTAGAACACCGGACGCTGCACCTCGTGCGCGGCTTCACGAATGATGTCGACGGGTCTGCGCTGCGGATCGCGGTTGTGCCCCAGGTGCCGCACGATGTTTTCAACCATCACCACCGCGCCGTCCACCACCATGCCGAAGTCGAGCGCGCCGAGCGACAAGAGGTTGGCCGGGATGTGCGCGAGGTCGAGGCAGATTGAAGCGAAAAGCAGCGCGAAGGGAATCGTGAGGGACACAATCAACGCCCCGCGCACGTTGCCCAGGAAGATAAACAGGATCACCACGACCAGGACAATGCCCTCGGTCAGGTTGTGAAGGACCGTGTGGGTCGTGAAGTGGAGCAGCGTCGAGCGGTCGAGAAACGGCACGACTTTAACGCCGGGGGGCAGGATGCGTGTGTTCAGCTCGGCGGTTTTCGCATGGATGCCTTCGAGGGTCGAGTCGGAGTTCGCGCCCTTGAGCAGCAGCGCCGTCCCTTCCACCGTGTCCGGGTTGTCGATTAAAGTGCCGTCCGGGCGGCGCACGGTTTTGCCGATCTGCCCGAGCCGGATCTTCGGCCCTTCCGACACGGTCGCGATGTCGCGCACGCGCAGAGCGGTTCCGGCCTGCGTCCGGATGAGCGTGTTTGCGATGTCCTGGACGCTGGTGTATAGCCCCACTTCGCGGATGTTGATCTGCTGCGCGCCGGCCTGAATAAACGACCCGCCCGCGTTTTCGTTGTTGGCCGCGAGCTGCTGCTCCACCTGCCCGATGGTCAGGTTATAGGCGATCAGCTTGTCGGGGTTCAGGTGGACCTGATACTCGCGTGTTTTGCCGCCGAAGCTCGATACATCGACCACGCCCGGCACGGACTTGAACTGCTTTTCGAGCGTCCAGTCCTCGACCGATTTCAGCTCCATGTTGTCGTAGGCCGGGTTGGTGCTTTCGACCGTGTACCAGTAGATCTGCCCTACGGGGCTCCAATCCGAACCGATCTGCGGCTGCAGGCCATTCGGCAGGGTGACCTGCTGGAGCCGCTCCAGAACCTTTTCGCGATTCCAGTCGTTCACCGACGAGTCGTCAAAGACCATGTTGAGCGCCGACAGGCCCGCGAGCGAGGTGGAGCGCAGGGCGCTCATGTGCGGGATGCCGGCCATCGAGATCTCGAGCGGCACGGTGACCTGCTGTTCCACCTCCTCGGCGGCGCGCCCCGGCCACTGCGTGATCACGGTCACGTAGTTGTTGGCGACGTCCGGGTAGGCCTCCACGGGCAGGTTATGGAACGAAACAATGCCCCAGGCAAACAGGAGCGCGGCCACGATAAGGACAATGAAGCGGTTGTTGAGCGCGAAATCGACCAGGGCGCGGATCATATCTGCAACCGCCAAGCAAGAGCAGACGGCAACCGCCAAGCAAGAGCAGACGGCAACCGCCAAGCAAGAGCAGACGGCAACCGCCAAGCAAGAGCAGACGGCAACCGCCAAGCAAGAGCAGACGGCAACCGCCAAGCAAGAGCAGACGGCAACCGCCAAGCAAGAGCAGACGGCAACCGGGGCGCAAGGACGCGCTCGGTGGAATCAAAACCGTTCACTGGGCCGCCGTGTTCTGCAGCTCCAGCGCGTTGCGCACCACCTGCTGCCCGGGCGCGAGCCCGCCCGTGACCTCCTGCAAGCCGCCGGGCAGCGCGGCACCGGCGGTGACGCCCACCCGCCGGAACTCGCCCCCACCGGCGGGCACGTACACCCAGTCGCGGTCGTGAAGGTGCAGGATTGCGGTCGCGGGCACGCTCGCATGCATCTGCGCCGAGCGCCCGTGCAGGGCCGCCGTCGCGAACATGCCCACGCGCATAAAGAAGCCCGGGTTGGGCACCTGCACCCGCACCTTGGCCGTGCGCAGGGTAGGGTCCAGCACCGCGCCGATGTCGCCGACCTTGCCCGCGACCGTGCGGTCCGGAAAGGCGCTTAGGCGGATATCTGCTTCCTGCCCGAGGTGCACGCGCGCGAGGTCATTCTCATACACGTCGCAGATCACCCACACGTGCGACAGGTCCGCGATGACAAACGCGTTGGGGGTCCCGGACAGTCCATTGCCGGCGGTTGAGCCTTCCGTCACATTTTGCTGAATGATGAAGCCCGAGGCGGGCGCGAGCACCTTGATGGTTTCGCCCGGGTGCTTTGGGTCCACGCCCAGCACACGCAGCTGCTGCTCGGCGGCGCGGAGGTCGGCCAGCGCGTCGTCCTCGCCGTTTTGTGCGATGTCCACCTGATTCTTCGCGATCGCGCCTTTGGAGTAGAGCAGCTGGTCGCGGTCGAGCACCGTGCGCGCCAAGCGCTCGTCATTGATCGCGCGCAGGTACTGGTTTGAGGCGGAGGACACATCCGTGCTTTGTTCCTCAAGCACGAGCTGCCCTTTGTGCACGTAGTCGCCGAAACGCACGTGCGTCGCGACCACGCGGCCGTTGGCAAGGGTCACAACGGGGATCTCGCGCGCGGGGTCGGCCTGCACCTGCCCGGTCACGTCGAGTGTGTCCACGGCCTCGTAGCTGGCAGCGGCGACGGTCGGGAACAGCCCCGGCCGTTCGAGGTGCACCAGCGACGCATCACCCGCGGGGATCACCCGTTTGGCCGCCGGAGGCGCTTCTGCGGCGGGATCGTGCCGAGCGGAGCCGCAGCCGGCAAGGAGGCCGACCGAGGCGAGGGCACAAGCGGGCCACCTAGACAAACACCAGCGCAACCCGTTCTCCTTTCGCCGCGTATAAAACATCAAACATTTCGCTATCGCTCCAAACTTGCTGCCGCTTGAAGTTGCGGAAGTGGTGAGGGTTAGGGCAGAGTGTAGCGCCGACCGCTCGATTCTGCGTCCTATCTTTCGGACAACCAGCGGAGCAGGCGGTAAGCGCCGACACAGGGATAGGCCGACCGGCTCCGGCGTTCGGGTGCGACTATCTTTCGGTTAGCCGTCTGGTGCGTTTGGAAGGGCCCGTCCGATACTGGAGTTCCATTCTTCGAGCTATGGCCGCTGCTCACACACATGCCGCTGTTCCCCCGTCCGCCGCTCCACGCCAAGGAGCGCGCCACCGTCTGCTATCCGTCTCTCTCCAGGCTGGAGCGCTGGTGGGGGCGGTCGCGGCGCTCGATGTCCTGGTCAGCGATCAGGTCCCGCTCGGCTGGCTGTATCTGGCGCCCATGGCCCTGGCCGCGACAGTTCTGCCTCGCGCGCCCCTGCTGCTGCTCGCGGCCCTGTGCACGGTGCTGGCGGAGTGCTTCGACGGCTACCCATGGGATTGGAGCTCGGGCGCTCCGCGCGACGCGCTGTACTTTAGCGCGTTTGCCGGTTTAGCCCTTTTTGTACATGGGGTCGTACGGGGCCGGGCCGCGGCAGCTGCCCACCTGCGCGCGCTGGAAGACGAAATGGCCGGCCGCCGCGATGCTGAAGAACAGCTGCGCGTGCTCGTCGAGAACAGCCCGGTGGCTGTGTTCACCGCCGATGGCGCGGGCCGGATCCTGCTGGCAAACGAAGCCGCGGACAAGCTGTTCGCGTTATCCCGGGGCGGGCTCGCCGGGCAGTCGTTCGCTCCCTTTCTGCCCTTGCTGCTTGAGCTCCCCACCTCCCACGCCCCCGCCTTTCACACCGCCATGCAGTGCCGCGGCCATCGCGCCAATGGCGAAATCTTCCAGGCCGAGGTGTGGTTTTCGACCTATGGCACCACCACCGGGCCGCGGCTCGCCGTGTTTGTCGCCGACTCTTCCGAAGACCTGCGCGATCGGGAAGAGGCGAGCCTCCATCAGTTGCTCACCGGCTCGCGCATTCTGGTCGGCGCGGTTTCGCACGAGGTCCGCAATGTGTGCGCGGCGATCGGGGTGGTGCATGAGAATCTGCGGCGCTCGGGCGCGCTCGCGGGTTCCAAGGACTTCGAGGCGCTTGGGACGCTTGTGCTCGCGCTTGAGCGCATCGCCTCGGTCGAGCTGCGGGAAGCCGCGAACCAGCTCGCCGCCGTAGACCTGCACTCCCTTCTTGAGGAGGTGCAGATCGTCGTCGAGCCGGCCTTGCGTGAGGACGAGATCGCGCTCGACTGGCAGGTGCCGCCCCGCTTGCCCGCGGTTCTAGCCGACCGGCAAAGCTTGTTTCAGGTATTGCTCAATCTTGTCAAAAACAGCCAGCACGCGCTGGAAGGGACCCGCGCCGACAATCGGGCCGTCGCTCTCCGCGTCCAGCCCGAGCCCGCACGGGTGCTGGTTTTCCTTTCCGACACGGGCCCCGGTGTGGTCTATCCCGAGTTCCTTTTCAAACCCTTTCAGCAGCAGGCGCGCGCCACCGGTCTGGGCCTTTATCTTTCACGCGCGCTCATGCGCTCCTTCGGCGGCGATCTGCACTACCAGCCCGGCGGGCCCGGCGCTACGTTTCTGGTGGAGCTCGCCCTGGCTCCCGGCGGAGAGGACAGGCGGTGATCCGCCTCCTGCTGCTCGACGATCATGTGCTCTTTCGCGAGGGCCTGAGCCGGCTGCTTGGGGAAGAGCCGGACCTCCTCATCGCCGCCCAGTGCTCTTCGGTCCAGGAAGCGTTGAACGCCCTTGAAAGCGCCGCCCCCGAGCTGATCCTGCTCGACTTTGATCTGGGCGAGCAGAACGGCTTTGCGTTTCTCCAGGCGGCGCGGGCGGCCGGCTATGCCGGCAAGGTCCTGATGGTCACCGCCGGGATGAGCCCTTCGGATACCGTCCGGGCGTTGGAAGCGGGCGCTTCCGGGCTGTTCCCGAAGCACGCGCCGCCGCGCGACCTGCTGGCGGCTATCCGCGCCGCCATGCGTGGGGAAGCGCTGCTTTCGGCCTCCGCGCTGGCGGGCCTGCTTGAGGCTGCGCGTCGGGAGCAAGCCCGCCGCGCGCCCGCGCTGCAACTTTCTGAGCGCGAGCGCGCCGTGCTCCGGGGCGTCTTCGGCGGCCTTGCGAACAAGGAGATCGCCTCGGAGATGGGCATCTCCGAGGGGTACGTCAAGGCCGTTCTCCAGCAGTTGTTTTCTAAAACCGGCGTGCGCACCCGCGCCCGGTTGGTGCGTATCGCGCTTGAAAACCACTTCGACACGGGGGGCGCTTCCGGCAGCCGGCCGGCGCCGGAGATCGAAAGATAGCGCTCGGGAGGGGACGCGTGCCACTCCTTGGATATAGAATCGGGGTTTGTCACGGGGAGCCTCCTGTCCGGCTGTCCGTTGCAGACACACGCCGCCCTTCCGGGGCGAAGCTGAGGATGAATGCCCGAGTCGATCCAGGACCGCGTTTTGCGCGTCATCGCTACCACCAAACGGATTCCCCAGGAAACTGTAAAGCCGGACAGCAGCTTTGAGGCGCTGGGCATCGACTCGCTGGATCGGCTGAACATTCTTTTTGACCTGGAAAGCGAGTTCGATATCGAGATCGATGACGAGGATGCCAAGCAGGTGAGCAGCATTCCACAGATGGTCGCGGGGATCTCCTCCATCCTGGCCGCGAAAGAAGCGGGGGAGGCCGCGCCGCACTTCCCGCGCGGCGACGCGATGCCCGAGTCGAAAGCGAGCGAATAGCGTGGCCGGGGGATCCCATCGCGTCGTTGTCACGGGCGCGGGTGCTGTCAGTGCGCTTGGGTGCGACAGCGAAACGTTCTGGCAGGCGCTGGTCGCCGGACGCAGCGGCATAGGTCCGATCTGCGCTTCGCTGAACCGCGTCGAAGCTGCCCCCTTGCGGGTGCAAAACGTTGCGGAAGTGCGGGACTACAACCCGGAAAGCCATTTTGAGGCTAGAGAGCTCTCCTTTATGGACCGCTTCGCGCAGTTCGCCGTGCTGGCGGCGCGGGAAGCTATCGCGCAGTCCGGGATCGAGTGGACCCCCGGGCTCCAGGCCCGCACGGCGGTCGTCACCGGCTCCTGCATGGGGGGGCGCGGCGCGGAGGAAAACGGCTATTGGGAGCTGTTCCACCATCATCGCACCCGCGTACACCCGCTCACCATCCCGCTCGGTATGAGCAACGCCGGCGCGAGCCATGTGTCCATGCAGTGGGGCCTCCAAGGGCCGACATACACGATCTCGACCGCCTGCGCTTCCTCGGCGCACGCGATCGGTCAAGCATTCCAGATGGTGCGTTCCGGAGCGGCTCCGGTGGCGATCGCGGGCGGCAGCGAAGCGCCCTTGTTCTTGGGCGGTATGAAGGCCTGGGAAGCGATGCGCGTGATCAGCAAGGACACCTGCCGGCCTTTTTCCGCCGACCGGAGCGGCATGATCGTGGGCGAAGGCGGCGCGATGCTCGTGTTGGAGCCGCTGGATGCCGCGCGGGCGCGCGGCGCGCGCCCGCTAGCCGAGATCGTCGGCTTTGGCGCGACGGCCGACGCCGGCCACATCACCCAGCCCACCGCCAGCGGGCCCGCGCGCGCCATGCAAGCGGCGCTTGAGGACGCCGGACTCCGCCCTGAGCAGATTGGCTACATCAACGCGCACGGCACGGCGACCGAAGCCAACGACCGCACGGAAACCGAAGCCATCCGCACTGTGTTCGGAGCGCACGCCGACCGGTTCCCGGTTTCTTCGAGCAAATCCATGCACGGGCACACTCTGGGCGCGGCCGGGGCCATTGAGGCGGTCGCGACGATCCTTGCGCTGAGCCGCGGTGTCCTGCCTCCCACCGCGAACTACACCCGTCCCGACCCGGCCTGCAACCTCGATGTGATTCCCGACGGTGCCCGCGAGCAGGAGGTGGAGTACGCCCTATCGAACTCCTTCGCCTTCGGCGGCTTAAACGCCGTGCTTGCGTTTAAAGCCTGGCATTGAGCTGTTCGGGCTGCCAACCCTTGCTTCTCGCCTGTAGACTTCACGGTATGAAAAGGGACACCTTTGACGGCCGCCCCCATGCGGCTACCCGCACCCTCGCCGCCATCGGCGCGGGTGCGATGTTTCTCTACGGTACCCGCGTTCTCCTCAACTTCTTCGGTGCCGACCTTCCTTACTCCATGCCTAACGGCGCGGGGGCCGGGGTCCACTCCGACGAGTTCCTGCAGTTCCTGTCCATCATCACCGATGGCAACATCCGGCACTCGCGCATCACCCGCCTGCACAATGGAGCGGAGTTCTACGAGGCGGAGCTGGAAGCGATCCGGCGGGCGAAATACGCGATCAATCTCGAGTTCTACGAGTTTCTTGATGGCGAGGTCGCCAACAGGTTTCTCAAGGCGCTTGCGGAGCGGGCCGCGGCCGGCGTGGAAGTGCGCGTCATCGTCGACGCGATCGGCAGCTTTGGCACTCGGCACTCCTACTTCGACGAAGTCAAGGCGGCAGGCGGACAGATGCGGTGGTACCACCCGCTCCACTGGAACACCTGGCAAAAGGCGAACAACCGTACCCATCGCAAGCTGATCGTGATCGACGGTGAAACCGGTTTTCTCGGCGGCGCGGGCATCGCCGACCACTGGCTGGTGCCCACGCGGAAAGGGCCCGCCTGGCGCGACACCGTGTTTTGCGTGGAGGGCGAGGCTGTGGCGGGGCTGATCTCTACCTTTAGCGAAAACTGGCTCGAATCTTCCGGAGAAATCCTGTCTGGCCCGGCGCAGTTTGCCTTCCATGCCATGCCGGAGGGCGTGACAAGCTTTGTAGTGGCCAGCACCCCCCATGGCGGCGGCACAAACGCGCGCGTTCTTTTTCAAGCGCTCTTGAAAAGCGCCCAAAAGAGCATCCGGATCACTACCCCCTATTTCCTGCCCGACCGCAGCGCGCGCCGAGCCATGGTGGAAGCGGTGCAGAAACGCGGCGTAGATGTGCAGGTGCTTACCGCCGGCCCGCGCATCGATCACGAGATCATACGCAGGCTCAGCCGCCACGGCAGCAGGCAACTGGTGCGTGGAGGAGCCGCAGTGTACGAGTACCAGCCTTCCATGATCCATGCCAAGCTCATGACCGTGGATGGGCTGTGGAGCGTTGTCGGCTCCACCAACTTCGATCACCGCTCCTTTGCATTGAACGACGAAGTAAACCTGGCCGTACGCGACCCCGATCTGGCTGGGGTGCTGGACCGGGACTTTGCGGAGGACCTGAAGAAGAGCCAACTCCTGACCATGGGAACCCCAGGGGAGCGCACCCCGCTCACTGCGGGGCAAAACCTGATCGACCATGCGATGGACGTTGAAAGCTAGAGCTTCGCGACGGAAAGGGCGATGCCCTCCTCTAGATCGACACGCGGCAACCAGCCTAGGTCTTTCGTCGCCTTTGCCGTGCTGTACTGCTGGTCGCGCGCCAGCAGAGAAACGGCATGGCGGGTGAGCAAGGGCCGCCCCCGCAGGCCTGCTTTGTGGGGCAGCTCGCATACGCGTGCCAACCCCATGGCGGCCCGGAACGGCAGCTGGAGCCATGGCCGGGGCAGTCGGAGCGCCCCGGCCAATGCGGCCGTGTACGCCCGCCAGCTGGTTCCGTCGACGCTGCTCAGGTTATACGCCTCGCCCCGGGCACACGGCTCGCCGGCGGCGAGCATCATCGCCGCGCACACATCATCCACGTAGATGAATCCGCCGCGCGCCCGGCCGCCGTCGACCAGCAGCATGAGCCTTTGCCGTAGCATGGCCGCTACATCGGTGACAAACGCCTTGCCGCCCGGTCCGTAGATGCTGGCCGGGCGCACCACCGTGACCGGCAGCCCCGCGCGCGCCGCCTCCCAAACCAGCTCTTCGCCACGCAGCTTGCTGCTGTTATAGGGCAGGCCGGTGTCCCGCCTGGGCGTGCTTTCATCTCCGGCGTGCTCGGGATAGCCGTATACATCTGTCGTGCTTACGTGCACAAATCGCCGCAGCTCGGGGCAGTGCTCCCGTGCCAGCGCGAGCATGGCCCGCACGCTCGCGACGTTGCCTTGCTCATACTCCCGCGCAGAGGCCCAGTCGGTGGAGCATCCCGCACAGTGGAAGATGTCGGTCACAGTGGAAAGTGCGCCGGGCTCGGGCGTCGCGCCGAACTCCATCCGCACAACCTCCACCCCGTCCCGCTGCTGAAAAACAGAAGAAGGCCGCAGGAGCGCAAACACCTGCTCGCCCTGCGCCCGCAGCATGTCCACCAAACGCCCGCCCAAAAAGCCGCTCGCGCCGGTAACCAGCGCGGGCATCATGCATCCCGGAGCGTCGAAAACACGTCGAGCGCGTAGCCGAGCTGCGCTTCCGTGTGCGCGGCCGTCACGCACAAGCGCAGCCGCGAAGCCCCCTGCGCCACCGCCGGGAACATCACGGGCGAGGTCAGGATGTTGCGGTTGCGCAGCTCGCGCGCGAACAAGGCCGTGCGCGCGTCGTCAAACAGCATCAGGGGGATGACCGCCGTTTGCGAAAGCCCTGTGTCGAAACCCAGGCTTTGCAAGCCTCCGCGCAGGAACTCAGCGTTGGCACGGATGCGATCGACACGCTCCGGCTCCTTCTCGACAATGCCGAGGGCCGCGCCTACCGCGGCCGCCGAGGGCGCGGGCATCGCGCCCGAAAAGATAAACGGCGCGGAAGCGTGCTGGAGAAAGATCATGAGCTCCCGCGATCCCGCAACAAAGCCGCCGCCCGAAGGAATGGCTTTGGCCAACGAGCCGGTCCAGATGTCGACCTCGCTCGTGTCGAGGTTGAAGTGTTCATCGGTGCCCCGTCCGCCCGCGCCCAGCACCCCGGTCGCGTGCGACTCATCCATCAGGAGAAAGCAGCCGAACTCCTTTTTAAGGCGGACCAGCTCGGGCAGGCAGCAGATATCGCCGTCCATCGAAAACACGCCGTCCGAGATGATGAGCGTCCGGTTGGCTTGCGGGCCGTTTTCAAGCTCGTGCCGCAGGGAGCCGGGGTCGTTGTGCTGGAAGCGCTGCACCTGCACCCCGGCCAGGCGGCATGCGTCCATCAGGCTGCGATGAGAAAACGTATCTGCAATGACGCGATCGGCGGGCCCAAACAGGGAAGAGATGACGGCCAGATTCGCGACGTAGCCGGAGGTAAACAGCAGGGAAGCCTCGGTCCCTTTGAAGTCCGCGAGCTGCTGCTCGACCTCGCGGTGCAGCTCAAGGGTGCCCGTGAGCAGGCGGACCCCGCCGGTGCCCGTGCCGTAGCGCCTGACGGCTTCAATCGCAGCCGCATCGATGCGCGCGTCACCGATCAAGCCCAGGTAGTCGTAGCTCGAGAGCATCAGCATCTCGTGCCCTTCGGTTTCGACGCACGGGCCGGCTTTGCGCGCCAAGGGCGCTTGAAACGGATACGCGTCGACCGAGCAGGCAAGGGCCGCGGACTCAAACAGCCGCCGGGCCCGGGCGTCCAGAAGGTCCTGTTTCTTGAAGCTCCAGGTGCGCCCCTCGGAAAAGTAGCCGTTAAAAATCTCGCCCGAGGACGAGCGGAAATGCTTGCGGCCGGTGGGGAGCTCGGCTGGGGGTGGGGCCACTTCAACTTGTGTTTTCATCCGGTTACTCTGGGTGGAGCGAGATTAGGGGTGAGTCTAGCCCATGGGGAAGGGAATGGGAAGGGAAGGTACCTGAAGAGCCAAAGGTTCTCTGAGCGAGAAAGCCCTTTCCGGCTGCGAAGGGGACTCGCCGCCGTGTGCGGATGCGCTGTTAAACTGAAGTCGATATGACCGCCTACCCCGTGGAACTCGTTCCGTCCATCCTGTCCTCCGACTTCGCGCGGCTGGCCGATGAGGTGGCGGCCGCTGAACGCGGGGGCGGCACTGTGATCCACGTGGATGTGATGGATGGGCACTTTGTCCCGAACATCACCTTGGGGCCGCCGGTGGTCGCATCGCTCCGCAAGCGTACGGAGCTGCCGCTCGACTGCCACCTCATGATTGAAAATCCTGACGAGTTTATCCCGGCGTTTGCCGACGCGGGGGCCAACTGGGTAGGGGTGCACTATGAGGCCTGCCGCCATCTGCACCGGACCATCGAGCTCATCCGGGAGCACGGGATGGAGCCGGGAGTGGTGCTGAACCCGGCAACCCCCGTGAGCTTTCTTCTCCCAATACTGCCGATGCTGCACCATGTGCTGATCATGAGCGTGAACCCTGGGTTTGGCGGGCAAAAGTTTATTCCCTACTCGCTGGAGAAATTGCGCGAGCTGCGGCGCTTGCGCGCGGAAATGCGCCTTGGATTTCGCATCGAGGTGGATGGCGGCGTGGCGCATGACACGGTCGCCTCCGTCGTCGAAGCGGGAGCGGAGCTGCTGGTGGCGGGCTCGGCGGTGTTTGGGGCGGGGCGGCCTGAAGAAGACGGGCGCAAGCTGCTCGAAGCCGCGGAAGAAGCAAGCCGGCGGGCGCGCGCGCTGTTCGCCTGAGCGTAGGACGGAGTAGCATGGTGAAGATCGAGTACCACCAATGTTTCGGGCCCGTTCGCGAGCGGCCCACCCCGAGGTTTTCCTGATGCGGTATTTCCAACGCAGCGCGCCGTTCTTGGCGCTTGCTCTTTCCCTCGTTGTTATCCCCGCGAGCCAGGCCGCTACCAAGAAGCACAAAAAGAACGAAGACCTGAGCGCCAACCCGCTCGGGAATGTGCAGTCGAAGCAGCCCGACAAGGAGCTGTTTGACAAGGCGATGCATGCCATGAAGAAGGGCAAGTTCGACATTGCCCGGCTCGACCTGCAAACCCTGATGAATACCTACCCGGATTCCGAATACCAGATGCGGGCCAAGCTCGCCGTGGGCGATACCTGGTACAAGGAGGGCGGCACGGCCGCCATGGCGCAGGCCGAGCAGGAATACAAGGACTTCATCACCTTTTTCCCGAACACGCCTGAAGCAGCGGAAGCGCAGATGAAGGTCGGCGACATTTACTTTGCCGAAATGGACAAGCCCGACCGGGACCCGCAAAACGCCGAGCACGCGGAACAGGAATACCGGCAGATGATCCAGCAGTTCCCGGACTCGTCGCTGGTGCCGCGCGCCAAGCAGCGCCTCCGCGAGGTGCAGGAGGTCCTGGCGCAGCGGCAGTTTGAGATCGGCGAGTTCTACCTTTCGCATGAAAACTGGCCGGCATCCATCGCGCGCCTGGATACTGTCGCGGACAATTACCCGCTGTTTTCGCACTCCGACCAGACCCTGCTCGGGATTGGAGACGCCTATGCGCAACAGGCGGCGATGGTGGCAAGCCTTTCAGACAGGCAGCTGGCACCCAAGGCCAAGCAGGAGCTCGAAAAGGCGTACAACGACCGAGCTGCGCAAGCCTGGGACCGGGTGGTGACGCGCTACTCGATGTCGCCGCATGTAGAGGATGCGAAGGACCGTTTGATTGCTGCCGGGCGGCCTGTCCCGGAGCCCACGGGCGCGGAGATGGCCGAAAGCGAAGCCGAAGAAGGCAGCCGCGCGCCCGTCCGCTTAAAAGACCGGGCGCTCCAGCTTATCCAGCACGGGCCTTCGACGATCAGCAGCGTTCGGGTAGGTGAGCCGACCTTGACCGACGCGGCTCCGACCCTGGCACCCGTAGTGGAAGCGAAAACCACCAGCGATTTTGAGTTGGCGGCGAAGGGCGAGCCGATTCCCGCGCCTGCCCCGCTGGGGCCGCCCGCGCCTGTGGAGGCCGCCGCAACAGCATCCCCGACCGATGCCGGGGCCGTCGCGCCGGCGATCACGATTGAGAACGTGCCCGACACCTCCGGCGGTGGAAACCATGTGGGGGCTGAGGTAGTCAGCGCGCCCTCAAGCGCGGCCGCACCCGGGCCGAGCGATGCCGCACCCGCGAGCACGGACCAGCCGCCCTCCTCAGGCAGCACGGCCGCGCCGGGCGCGAGCGGGACGCCCGAAAGCAATGAAAACCGGGTCACGACCCCGCCCAGCGGTTCGGCCGTGGGCGCGCCGGCGGAGGCGGGCGGAAACCTGAACCCCCCTGCGGCGGCAAATCCGAATCCGGATCGCGTATACGGGCTTGCACAGCCGGTCGGCGGATCGAGCGCCCCGGCACCCTTGCCGCCGGCCTCCAAACCCGCTCCTGCGCCGGACCAGATCAACGACGTGAAGTCGAACGGGCAGCCGCAAGTCTCCACCGGCACAAGCACGGGCAAGCCGGGCAAGAAGCATCCGAAGCCGGCGTTTAACTCGGGCGATGAAAGCTCGAGCAAGCACCACAAGAAAAAGGGCGTGGATAAGTTGAACCCGTTTTAGCGTTCGGCGACAAAGGACAAAAGCTGGGCTCCGCGTAGGGGCCCGCTTTTTTGTTGCCCGTGGGCGCTTTGCAAGTCGAGGGAGCGCGGGGCATCTACCAGAGCAGGGGTTCCCATGAGCGGCAGATTGTTGTTGAAGGGCGTGCATGCGGTGGGTACGCGCGCCGGATCCATCGCCAAAGACAGAGCGGTTGCGGTCGAAAACGGCAGGATTGAGCGGATTGGCCCGGCGGCGGAGGGCGCGAGCGACGGTGCGGAGGTGGTGGAGGCCCGCGGCAAGTACCTGGTACCCGGTTATTGGGACATGCATGTCCATCCGTTTAACGACAAGACGCCGGAGAATGCCTGTGCAATGATGTCGGCGTACGGCATTATGGGGATGCGCCACATGTCCGGCTCCCCTGAACTGCTGCGGGCGCGCCGAGAGGACAGGTTGCCTCTGGGCGAGTATGCGCCGGAGCTGCTGGCAATGCCGGGGGAAATCCTGACGCGCGCTAACGCCGCTTCACCCGAGGCGGCGCGAGAGGAAGTGCGGAAGCAAAAGGCGGATGGGGCGGACTTCATCAAAACCATCGATGTAGGCGTGGATACATTTTTTGCCGCGCAGGAGGAAGCCACGCGCGAGGGGCTGCCGTATTTGGGCCACCTGTCGCCGGGGGTGGATGCAGCGGCGGCGGCCAGGGCCGGGATGCGCTCGATCGAGCACCTGGGCCCGGCGGATCTGATGCTGGTGAGCTGTTCGACGGAGGAAGCCGGCATGCGGCAGCCAGGGCGGGAGCGCCACCCGCGAACGCACCCAAACTCTCGCCTGCTGCGATGGCGGAAATGTTCAAAGTGGTGGTCGCGAGCCCGACGTTGGGACGCGTGTTGCGGGATCCGGATGCGCTGGGGAAGACGCAGCGGCTGGTCGACACGTTTAGCGAGGAAAAGTGTCGCGCGCTGGCGGAGGTTTGCATTGCGAGCGGCACATGGCAGGTGCCAACGTTGATCCGGCTCGAAACGATGCAGGAAGCGGATGCGGACCGTTGGAGCGGCGCGGCGGAGTTGCGCTACGTCGCGAAAGGGACGCGGCGGTTTTGGGAAG
Organism: Acidobacteriaceae bacterium; assembly: GCA_965218545.1. GTDB lineage: Bacteria > Acidobacteriota > Terriglobia > Terriglobales > Acidobacteriaceae > EB88. The sequence continues at coordinate 941,858 of CBDCLB010000006.1, forward strand.
AGGTAGCGCAGCAGTTTGGGGAAAAGGTGCGGGCGGAAGGGCGCGCGACCCTGTCGCAGCTGATGGAGCTGGAGCTGCGGATGGTGAAGATTTTCGATAAAATCGGCGTCCCGATGCTGGCGGGGACCGACTATGGCGGCATTTGGGTGATTCCCGGGCTTTCGCTGCACCAGGAGTTCGATCTGCTGGGGCGGGCGGGCCTGAGCCCCTTCAAGGTGCTGCAGATGACGACCCTCGACGCGGCGCGGTTTCTCGGGCGGGAGGAAACCGACGGCAGCGTGGAAGAGGGCAAGAACGCGAATCTGGTTCTGCTGGATGCGAACCCACTGGAGAGCGTGGATAACCTGCACGGGGTGGATGGGGTGGTGCAGGCGGGCCGGTACTCTTCGCGGGGCGTGTTGGAGCGGCTGAAGCGGGAAGTGGCGGAGCGGATCGCGGCGGAACCGGCTGCTTGATGCCCGATGCTATTGTGAAAACTGAATATGCCGCATGAACTGCCGAAAACCTACGACCCCGCCGCGATCGAAGAGCGCTGGGCCGCGCGCTGGGCGCAAGAAGACCTGTGGGAGCCCAGCGGGGACGGGCCCGCGTTCACCATGCTGTTGCCGCCGCCCAACGTAACCGGCCGCCTGCACATGGGCCACATGCTGAACCAGACGGAGATGGACATCCTGGCGCGGTGGCACCGGATGCGCGGCGACCGGACCCTGTGGGTGCCGGGGACAGACCACGCGGGCATCGCGACGCAGATGATGGTGGAGCGGCAGCTGGCGAGCGAGGGCACGTCGCGCGAGGGGCTGGGGCGGGAGCGGTTTACCGAGCGGGTTTGGGGCTGGCGCGCGGAGTACGGCAGCGCGATCCTGGACCAGATGCGGCGCCTCGGCGTGAGCGTTGACTGGTCGCGCGAATACTTCACGATGGACGAGGGGCTATCGCGGGCGGTGCGCGAAGCGTTTGTGCGTCTGCACGAGCAGGGGCTGATCTACCGCGGCAAGTACATCGTGAACTGGGATCCCGCGCAGGGAACCGCAGTTTCAGACCTGGAGGTAACCCACGAGGAGCGGATGGGCAAGCTGTACCACATCCAGTATTCATTGGCGGACGGCTCAGGCTCGGTGACGATTGCGACGACGCGGCCGGAAACGATGCTGGGCGATGCGGCGGTCGCGGTGAACCCATCCGACGCGCGCTACACGGCCTTCCTCGGCAAGCAGCTCACGCTGCCCCTCACCGGCCGGGAGATCCCGGTCATCGCCGACAATTGGGCGAACCCGGAGTTCGGCACGGGCGCGGTGAAGGTGACGCCCGCGCACGACCCCAACGACTTTGCCGTCGGGGAGCGGCATGGGTTGCCGCAGCTCACGATCATGGACGCGCAAGCCCGCATCGACTTGCCCGGCTCGCCCTACCACGGCCTGGACCGCTATGCTGCCCGCGAGCGGATTGTTGCCGATCTAGAGGAGGCAGGCCTGCTCGTCGCGATCAAGGACCACCCCATGTCCGTCGGCGTTTCACAGCGAAGCGGCGCGGTGATCGAACCGCGGCTCTCGACGCAATGGTTTCTCCGCGTAGCGCCGCTCGCGGAAAAGGCGATCGCGGCGGTGGAGAAAGGGCACATCCGCTTTACCCCCGACCAGTACCGCAAAACGTACATGGAATGGATGCGCAACATGCACGACTGGTGCATTTCGCGGCAGCTGTGGTGGGGCCATCGCATCCCGGCGTGGTTCTGCAAGGGGTGCGGCACAGCGACGGTCGCGCGCGAAACCCCGGGCGCATGCACGCAGTGCGGCGGCGCGGAGCTGGAGCAGGAAACCGACGTGCTCGATACCTGGTTTTCTTCAGGATTGCTGCCGATTTCCGTGTTTGGGTGGCCGGAGGAAACGCCGGACCTCGCGAAGTTCTATCCCACATCCCTGCTCGTAACCGGCTTCGACATTTTGTTTTTCTGGGTCGCCCGCATGGTGATGTTCGGCTGCTGGTTTATGGGGCAGGAAGGCCGGTCGCTTGCCGAGTCCGTGCCGTTCCGCGAGGTGTACATCCACGCGCTGGTGCGCGACGCCGATCGGCAAAAGATGTCGAAAACCAAGGGCAACGTTATCGACCCCATCGCGATCGTGAAGCGGTACGGGACCGATGCGGTGCGCTTCACGCTCGCGTCCATGGCCTCGCCGGGGACGGATATTGCGTTCAACGAGCAGCGCACGGAGGGGTACCGGGCGTTCGCGAACAAGATTTGGAATGCGGCGCGCTTCATCTTCATGCAGGTGGACCGGGCGCGCGAGGCGGGGGTTGCCGTGGACCCGCGCACACTTGCGAACGCGCCTGAAGGCGACGAGTTTGAGGGGAGGTGGATACGTTCACGCCTTCTTGCAACTGCGAACGCGGTGAATCAGTCGCTCGAAGCGTATCGCTTCGACGATGCGGCCAACGCGATTTACCAGTTTTTCTGGGGCGACTTTTGTGATTGGTACCTGGAAATTGTGAAGCTGCGTTTGCGGTTTGAACCGGGGGCCCATCACGCGCAAGCGGAAAGCGCCTTGCGGACGCTGCTGGCTGTCTTTGAGGGCTCGTTGCGGCTGCTATCGCCCTTTATGCCGTTTCTCACCGAGGAGCTTTGGCAAGCCCTGTTCAACGGCACCACCCCCATGCGCTCGATTGCCCTCGCTCCCTATCCTGAGGGCGCGGCCAACACGGGCCCGTATCCCGAGATGGCTGTTCTGCAAGCGATTGTGACCGACATCCGTGCTCTCCGCAAAGAAACAGGCGTTGAGGAGAAGACCTCGGTGCCCGTGCGCGTGCGCCCCGCGAGCGCTGAAACCGAGGCAAGCCTGCGGGAGGTTAGCGCTGTTATGGAGCGGCTGGCGCGGGTTGCCGGGATGGAGATAACGAGCGAAAGCCTGGAGGGCGCGGGGGTGCGGTCCTCACTCGCATTCGACGTGAAGATACTCTACGAGAACCAAGTCGACGCGGCAGTGGAAACCGAACGGCTGCTAAAGGAGCTTCAGCGGTTTGAAAAAGAGCAGACAAACGCAGCGCGGCAGCTTGGGAATGAACAATTTCTCGCGAAGGCACCGGCAGCAATCGTTGAAGGGCTCCGCAGGCGAGCGGGTGAGCTGAGCGAGCTCATCGCCAAATCGCGTTCGGGTCTTGAAAACGTAACGAAAGATTGAGCGGACACCGCCGGTAGAACCGGAAGTGTCCAATAAATGCTTCCACAATCATCCGGCGAGAGCGTGGCCTCCCGCCGATGTGGGACACGGAGCGCGTTGCGCCGCGTACTTCGCATAGATCAGCCTGACATAGATCAGCCTGACATAGATCAGCCTGAAAGTTACCTGCCTCTTCTGTTACTTGCGGACACACTCAAGCTTTCGCCCAACCTCCGTTTCCGCTAAAAACCTCGAAGTTCAGCCGGAAAAGAGACGCGGGTGTTCCCGTTGAGGGAGGCGATGGAAAATTTTCAGAGCTTTTAAACAACCAAAGCAGTTGCACGTCCGCGCTTCCTGCTAAATTGTCCTCAGCTATCGACCTGGACTTCTAACTCGAGTCTCTGCGTAGCACCACCCATCACCTAGGAGTTTCCTTTTGAAACGGAATGGCGCACTTATGCCCCTTGCTCTATGTATGTTCAGCCTGGCTTCCTCCGCCGCACGGGCGCAACATACCTACACGGTTTCGGGAACGCAGATTTTAGAAGATGGATCACCCGCCATCTTCGCCGGCGTGAACGCATTCGGGATTTTCGGACCCAATGCTTCGAGCATGAAGGGCTACAGCATCAATATCGTCCGCGAAGGCATGACCGACGTGCAGGAGCAGCCAATCAGCGGCTCCGGCATCACCGTTTCTACCAAGTATGGAACCGCGTATCTCCACTCGCTGCAGGAGGTCGTGAACAACAACCGCGCGAACGGCAAGGTAACCATCTTTGTGCCCGGCTATTGGCAGATCAAGGGGTCGCAGCTCGCCGGGCAAACGCCGTCCAAGCAGGTGTTCTTCCCCGAACTCGAAGCCAAGGTGAAGCAGATCGCTGCATATTTTAAAGACCAGCCCGATGTGTGGCTAGAAGTTTGGAACGAGCCCTACTCGGCACCAAACCCGCCTTCCTGGCTGAGTGATATGAAAGCCATGGTAGATAATATCCGGGCGGCGGGTAACAACAATATCGTGCTGGTCCCGGGCAGCAATTGGGACAGCTCCGAGGATGTGATCCTGAGCCAAGGAAAGACATTGCTCAACGGTCGTTCCAACCTTTTATTTGATCTCCACACCTATGACTGGGGCGCGCAAAGTGCAGGGTCAAACGAGGCGAGACTTCAGGCTTTAAAAGCTGCGGGATTTCCTATCATTGTCGGCGAAGTCGGTCCTGAATATGGCGACGGTGAAATCCAAGACCCGGCGAACTTTCTGGCGGCAGCGCTCAATCAGAAGGTAAGTACCCTTCTTTGGGCCTGGAACTATGACTACAACTCTAAAGACTACAACTCGCTCTTTTTCAATAGCGGGTCGGCAACTCCCTGGGGCCAGCAAGGATTCAACTTCCTGACGTCGTTGCTGAACGGCGGTCCGGCGGCCGGCAGTGGCAATCCGGCACCCATGGCCGGCGGCAACTTCGCGCCGAACGTCTGGTATACGATCAAGAACCCGCACAGCAATCTGTGCATCGAGGCGGCGAACGGAAGCACCGCGAATGGGACCAGGGTGCAGCAAAACCCCTGCGTCGCCGGGGATCCCGCGCAGCAATGGCGCTTCGAGGCTGCCGCGACTGCCGGGGGTAAAAGCTATTTTCAAGTGCAGAATAGGAAGGCAACAAATGAGGCGTGGGACATCGCGCAGGCGAGCCATCTGCTCCAGGTCTACCAGTACGGCGGCGCAGGCAATGAGTGGTGGCTCCCAACCTATTTAGGAAACGATGCTTATACGTTCACGGTAAGTGACAGTGGAAATTGCCTTGACGTGCCCGGGGCTTCGACCGCGGGCGGCGTACAACTGTGGGAATACGTCTGCAACGGAACCGGAGCGCAGTCCTTTCAGCTGACTCCGCAGCAGTAGGGCCGTGGTGGATAGTGTCTTCACCCCGGCGCATCCGTGGCATTTTGCTACCCTGTAAGGGTGAGCTTAGGGCTGGTGGCGCGCGTCGTTCACCAGCTTTCAATTCGCTTCAGAGCGGGTCTCGTCCGAGCTTGCGGGTTTATTGGACGCTTGCAAAGGTGGAGTCGGGAACCTTTCGTAGCTGAGAATAGGTGGCGTCGGGAGCAGCGTTGGGCTGATCTGTCGCGAACAGTTGAGGCCTGGAGGCGCAGGCTGCCGTGACAGGGTGGGGATGGCAGGCACATGGACTGGAAATCGAAGCGGGTTGAAGCGATCGTGGAGCAAGCGTTGGCCGAAGACAAGGCCACCGATGACGCGACCACGCTGATCACCATTGATCCGGCGCTGCATGGCATGGGCACCGTAGTCGCAAAGCAGGACTGCGTCCTCGCGGGTTTGGGGGCGATTCCGCGGGTGCTGGGCGCGTTTGCGCGGCTGGGCGGGCGCGACCAGCGGAGCTTCGACGTGGTGAGCCACCCGGAGATCTTTGACGGCGTCCGGGTGAAAAAAGGGCAGCCGCTCGCGGTGATCCGCACCAGCGCGCGCACCCTGCTTTCGACCGAGCGGGTGGTGCTCAATCTCCTGCAGCGCATGAGCGGCATCGCGACCCTCACGCGCCGGTATGTGGACGCGGTTGCGGGGACGGGTTCGACGATCATCGATACGCGCAAAACCGTGCCGGGGCTGCGCGTGCTGGACAAGTATGCGGTAACCTGCGGCGGCGGAGAAAACCACCGGCTTGACCTGTCCGACGGCATCCTCATCAAAAACAACCACATCGCGCTTGGCGGCGGTATCGCGGCTGTTTTGAAGCACGCGCACGAGCGCCGGCGGCCGGGGCAGGTCATCGACATCGAGGTGCGCTCGGTCGCGGAGCTCGACGAAGCTCTCGAGCACGGGGCCGAGTCGCTGCTGGTGGACAATATGACGCCCGCGGAGGTGGAGCAGGCGGTGCGGCGTGTGCGCGCGCGGGGGTCGCAAATCCCGATCGAGGCTTCAGGCGGCATTGATCTCGGAACTGTGCGGGAGTACGCCGAAGCGGGGCCGGATTATATCTCGGTCGGAGCCCTGACGCACTCGGCGGTTGCAGTGGATCTAAGCATGCGCATCGTGGCCGAGGGCAGTTGAGCGACCGCTTTGACCTGCCGGCGCTGGACGCGGCACTCGCGGGCACCCCTTTCGCCGGACAGATACGACATACGGCCGAGACCGGCTCCACCAATACGGATGCCATGCGGGCCGGGGTGGAAGGCGCGGCGCACGGGAGTGTGTTTCTCGCCGATGCGCAAACCGCGGGCCGGGGACGCGGCGCGCACGCGTGGAGCTCGCCCGCGGGAAGTGGTTTGTACGTGAGCGTACTTTTACGGCTGCCTTTGCCCCCTTCCGACGCGTTATGGATGTCGCTCGCGGCTGGTCTGGCGTCGCGGGCAGCGGTGCGCGCGGTCGCGGGTTTTGCGCCCGACCTTCGCTGGCCCAACGACCTGCTCGCGGGCGCGCGCAAGCTGGGCGGCATCTTGACCGAAATGCAGGCCGAGGCCACGCGCGTGCGCTTCCTGGTGGTGGGCATTGGCATCAATGTGCATCAGCGCGCATTCCCCCCGGAGCTGGCGGGTGCCGCGACCTCGCTCGCAATTGAAGCGCCGGACGCGGCAGTGTCGCGTCAGGCGCTCCTGATCGCGCTGCTATGGGAGATAAAGGCCGAGATCGAAATGCTGACCGGAAACGTCCCCGCGATCGCGCAAAAGGCGGTGCTTTCGCGTCTCGAAGCGGGCTCTTCGTGGGTGCGCGGCAAGCGCGTAACTGTCGGCGAGGCAATCCCGTTCAGCGGTGTGACGGAAGGGCTTGATGCCCGCGGCTTCCTGCTGGTGCGCACGGACAGGGGCGAGCTGCGCACGGTGCTTTCGGGTGCCGTCCGGGAGCCGAGATGGGAGCGGGAGTAAACGCATGCTGCTGTGCCTGGATGTTGGGAACACAAATACAGTGCTGGGGCTGTTCGACCCAGCGGGCTCGCTTTTGGCGCACTGGCGCGTGACCACGCACAAGACGCAAACCGTCGACGAGTATGGGGTGCTGTTCCGCAACCTGTTCGCGATGCGCGGCTATGCTGCGGAGGGAGTCACGGCGATTGTTATTTCGTCTGTGGTCCCGCCGCTCGACTCGACCCTGCGGGAGGTGGCCGAGCGGTATTTCCGCTGCCTGCCGCTGTTGGTGGACCCGGCCGTGCACACCGGCGTGCCCTTGCTGGTGGATTCGCCCGGGGAGGTTGGTGCGGACCGGATCGTGAACTGCCTTGCCGCTTTTGCCCGATACCAAGGGGCATGCATCGTGGTGGACTTCGGCACCGCGACCACGTTTGACGTGGTTTCCGGGCGGGGCGAGTTCCTGGGCGGGGCCATCGCGCCGGGTCTCGGGATTTCGGCTGATGCTTTGTTCGCGCGGGCCGCGCGGCTGGGGCGGGTGGAGTTGCGGCGCCCCGCGAAAGCGATTGGAACCAACACCGCGACAAACCTCCAAAGCGGCATGTTTTGGGGGTATCTGGGGCTGGTGGACGGCATCCTGGAGCGCATGGTCGTGGAGCTGGAGGCGCGGCCCACGGTGGTGGCCACCGGAGGGCTTGCGAAACTAATCGCGCCCGAGTCGCGGTTCATCGCCGAGGTGGACGAGATGCTCACACTGAGAGGGCTGTACTTGATCCACGAGCGAAACGCGAAGGCGGAAAACTAGGCGCGGTGCGGAACTATTTCAATTATTTCACCGAAGTGGAGGAGCGCTTTCAACAGCGCCGGGGCACGCTGCTGATGCTGTCCACGCTCGACTGGGCGCTGATCGAGTCGTGGCAGGAGGCAGGGGTTCCGCTTGAAGCTGTGCTGCGCGGCGTCGACGAGGCTTTTGCAAAGCACGAGGCGAAAAAAGCGAAAAGCCGGGCGCGTCGCGTCAACGGGCTGGCCTGGTGCGCGCAGGCGGTGATGGAAGCGGCCGAGCAGATGCGCGATGCCGCGACTGGTCTCGCGCCCCCCGCGGTGGAACGCGAAAGCGGGTTGGAAGCGGAACGGATCGCGGCACACCTCGAAGGGTGCCGCGCCCAACTCGTGGAGACGGCGGCGCTGCCCGAGGGAGCGCGGAGCCTAGCCGAGCAAACGGCGGCGAGACTCGGGGTGCTGGGAGCGGAAGCGCGGGCGGGCTCGCCGGATGCCGAGGCGCTGGAGGAAACCCTGCGCGCCTTGGAAGAAAGGCTGCTTGCGATACTGGTGGCGACTCTGCCCGAGGGGGAGCTGGAAGGGTTGCGAGCCCACGCGGCACGCGAAATCGCGCCCTACCGCAGCCGCATGCACGCCTTGCAAGTTCGGCAGATTGAAAAGCAGTTTTTAGAGAAGCGTTTACTGGAAAAGTACGGGTTGCCCCGTTTGAGTCTCTTCTATATGCGGAGCGGCGAGTGAAACTGCGGATCGAAAAGCCGGTGTACGGGGGTGCCGGGCTGGCCCGCGCGGCCGGCAAAGCCGTCTTTGTGCCGCTTACCCTGCCGGGCGAGGAAGTGGAAGCCGCGCTCCGCCGCGACAAGGGCAGCTTCGCGGAAGCGGAACTGCTCGAATTGCTGGAAGCCGCGCCGGAACGGGTCGAGGCGCCTTGCCCCTACTATGGCGCGTGCGGCGGCTGCCAATACCAGCACGCCGCGTACCCGGCGCAGCTTGCGATGAAACGGGCGATCTTAGAGGAAACCCTGAGCCGGGCGGGTTTGCGGGATTTGCCGGAGATCGCGGTCCACGCGGGCGAGCCCTGGGGGTACCGCAACCGCATCCGTTTGCACGTGGACCCGGCTACGAGCGCGATCGGCTACCGTCGCCGCGGCTCGCACGCGCTGCTGCCGGTGGAGACTTGCCCCCTTGCTGCTCCCACTCTCCAGGCCGCGATCCCCGCGCTCGGGGAGGTGCTGCAGGCGCACCATGCTGGGAGCTGGTGCGCCGAGGTGGAGCTGTTTACCGATGAAGCCGGCGCACGGCTGCTGCTTTCTTTCGGTTTGCGGCAAAGCGGCGGAGCCGAACCTCGCAGCCTAGAGCTGCTGTGCCAGGCCGCCGGGCAGGCGCTGCCGCAGCTGCACGGGGCGGCTGCCTTCACCCTGGCTGGGGCGCGTGGGCGTAGCGCCGCGCGGGAGATCACAGACGAACCCGAAGGGGAAAGCGCCGCGGGCCGGGTGCTTGAACACTGGGGTGAGCAGCAGATCGAGTACCGCGTGGGCGCGGAAAGCTACTCGGTGAGCCTCGGGGCATTTTTTCAGGGCAACCGTTTTCTGGTGGGAAGCCTCCTGGAGCTGGTCGCCGCCGGCGCGCAAGGCGGGCTTGCGTGGGATCTGTTCGCGGGTGTGGGGCTGTTTGCGCGCGCGCTGAGCCGGGTGTTCCACCGGGTTGTCGCGGTTGAAGCCGCCCCGGTTTCAAGCGGCGACCTGCGGCGGAACCTGCCAGGGAAACCGCACCGAGCGGTAGAAAGCAGCACGCTGGCTTTTCTGCAAAGTGCAAGGCGCGACTGGCCGGACCTGGTTGTTGTCGACCCACCCCGCGCGGGACTGGGCAAGGAGGGAAGTCGCCTGTTGGCCCAAATTGGTCCACGGGACGTTACCTACGTGTCTTGCGATCCCGCGACGCTCGCCCGCGACCTGCGAGTTTTCGCCGATAGTGGCTATACGATCACGCGGCTGGACCTGCTGGACATGTTTCCGCAAACCTTCCATATGGAAGCCGTAGCGAAACTTCGTCGGGAGTAAGGCTGTGCGTGGTGGGCGCTATGGCTGCCACAGCTACCATCTTGAGTGCTTTTCCGGTCGACGCGGACGACGGCGCGCGTCGGGCCACTTTTTCGCTGGCCTTTTCTGCGGCCCCGGCGCTCCTGCCGGCGTGCGCGTTTGCTCTAGGTGTGGCCGGAGGGCGGGCGCACTGGTTTGCGCCCACATATCTCGTGCTCGGCACCATTTTGCTGGGTGTGCTCGCGTTGCTAGCCGCCTATCGCGTGCCTCGCGCGATGGTGTACACGCTTTTTTGCCTGTTTTTGGCGCTCGGCTGCGCTGCGAGTGAGTTGCAACCGCCCGTAAACCCGCAACACGCGCTGTCGCTACTGGCCGAGTCTGGCGTGGAAAGAACCTTTGTGGGTCAGGTCGTTCGCCTGGAACCGGTGCATACCGCGACATACACGGCTTTCTTCCAGCACACAACGCGCAATGAAATCGGGCGCCGCATGGACATGCAACTCTCCGGTTATCGCGATCCGGGAGGCCAGATGCGCCCGCTGGTCGGAGGGCTGCGCCTGACGGTCTACACCGGCAGCGCCGATCCCTTACCTCCGCTGCGGTGCGGAACGCGCTTGGAGGCCACGCTTGCGCCCCGGGCTGAAAGCCGGTATCGCGACCCAGGCGTTTGGGATGCGGGCGAATACATGCGCGGTCAGGGAATCGGCGCTCTTGGTGCTGTGGATGCAAAGCGGGTGAAGCTCCGCGGGGCAGGTCCTCCGGGCTTTCCATGCATGCTGCATGGCTGGCAGAGCCTCGCGAGCGAGCGGGTGATGACTCTCGCCGAAATGCCTTCCGCGCGGCGGCTGCCCCGGTTCCTGCAGCTTTCGCCGGAGGACGCAAGCATGCTGACGGCAATGCTGACCGGGGACCGCAGCTACCTGCAGCGCCGTACCCGGACGGGCTTTGAGCGCACAGGCTCGTTCCACCTCCTCGTGGTTTCAGGCATGCACCTGGCGATCTTCTCAGGTGTGATTTTGCTGTTAACCCGGAAGCTGCGCCTGCCGCGTGTTGCCGGGACGGTGCTCACCATCGCGCTTTCCTTTGCTTACGCGCTGTTCACAGGCTACGGCCAGCCGGTGCAGCGCTCATTTTGGATGGTGACGCTGTTTCTTGTCGGGCGCTTGCTGTTTCGAGAGCGGCACGCGCTCCAAGCGCTGGGGCTGGCTGCGCTCCTGCTCATGGCGGCAAGCCCGCGCGCGCTTTCCGGCTCCAGCCTGCAAATGACGCTGTTGACCGTTGTCGCTATCGGCGGGCTCGCCGCACCCTTGGCCGAGCGCACCTTTGCGCCCTACCTTCACGGCATTCGCGAGCTTTGGCTTGTGAACATCGACGCTGCTCTGCCTCCCCAAGTCGCGCAATGGCGCGTGTCCTTGCGTCTCCTTGCCCGTCATCTTGAACCCATCACCGGACGTTGGATCGCGCGTCGCGGCATGCCTGCGGCGCTGAGCCTTTTCCTGCGGGCGCTGGAGCTGCTGCTCGTTTCCGCAATCGTCGAGCTCGTCATGGCGCTTCCCATGGCGATGTACTTCCATCGGATTACGATCCTGGGCTTGCCGGTCAATTTCCTGATCATTCCGTTTCTGGGATTTCTGCTTCCGGCGGCAATGTTGTGCTTCGCCGCTCTGCTCGTCGCGCCCGCGCTGGCGGTTGCGCCGGCCGCCCTGACTGCTGCTTTGCTGCACATTGTTTCCAGCATCGTCGACGGTTTCGCAAGCCTCCCCTTTGGAGATTTCCGTCTGCCCGCTCCGCCGGCCCCGCGCGTCGTAGCTTGGGTGCTGCTTCTGGCCGCGGCTGTGTATCTCCTGCGCCGGGGCGAGCGTTGGACCAGCCTTGCCGCCGTCGGGCTGCTGTGCGGAGCAAGTGTCTTGGCGGTTGCGCCCCAGCCGGTCCGGCACACCCCCGGAGTGCTTCAGGTTTCGGCGATCGACGTAGGCCAGGGGGACGCGATTCTTGTTATCAGCCCGGATGGCAAAACCATGCTGGTGGACGCCGGCGGCCTCGTAGGGGCCGCGCCGGGCAGCAACTTCGATATCGGCGAGGAAGTCGTGTCCCCCGCGCTTTGGGCGCGAGGCATCCGCCGCCTCGATGCGGTCGCGATCACGCACGCGCACCTGGACCATATCGGGGGCATACCGGCCGTGCTCGCGAACTTTCATCCCAAGGTGCTGCTGGTGGGGAACAACCCGCGCTCCCAACCCTATGCCGCGCTGTTGGCGGAAGCGGCGGCCTTAGGGGTGCAGGTCGAGGAGCACCGGCAAGGCGATCACTGGAGTTTTGGCGGTGCAACCGAGGTGCAGACACTATGGCCTTCCCGCGCCTACGTGCCGAAACGGCAGCCGGGCAACAACGATTCCCTGGTTCTGCGCCTCCAGTACGGGCGAACTTCAGCGCTGCTTGAAGGCGACGCCCAAGCGCTTGCCGAGGCCGGTATGCTGGCAGCCGGACTTTCCCACACGGACGTGCTCAAAGTCGGCCACCACGGGAGCCTTTCCTCAACGATACCGGCCTTTCTAGCCGCGCTCACACCCGGGTATGGAGCGATCTCCTGCGGGCGGCGCAACTTCTATGGCCACCCAAAAGAAGAAACGCTTGAAAAACTGGAGGCGGCGCATGTCCGTACGTTCCGGACCGATTCTCTCGGCGAAGCGGACTTCTTCCTGGACGGGGAGCGTGTGACCGCATCTCCTTGGGCTGCCGGGGATTCCCGATGAGCACGTCCCCGCACAGGCCGGGTGAACCGTTCGCCCCTTCGCGTCATCTTAAAATGCATGGCTACAGCGACAAGTACACCCGCAAACACAACCTCAAATGCGGCCGAAAGCGGCACTTTCAAGCTTGGCGGCGACCTCCCGGTACATCGTCTGGGATTTGGCGCGATGCGCATCACCGGGCAAGGTGTCTGGGGCGAGCCCAAGGACGAAGCGGAAGCGAAGCGCGTACTTCAGCGGACCGTTGACATCGGCATTAACCTGATCGACACTGCCGACGCCTACGGGCCTGAAGTGTCCGAGCGGCTGATCGCCGAAGCGCTTCACCCTTACTCGGAAGGCCTGGTCATCGCAACCAAAGGCGGCAACACTCGATCCGGCCCCGGACAGTGGCACCCGGTCGGCCGCCCTGAATACCTCCAGCAGTGTGTGGAGATGAGCCTGCGGCGGCTCAAGATCGAGCGTATCGACCTATGGCAGCTGCACCGAATCGACGCCAAAGTACCGGTAGAAGAGTCGCTTGCTCCCATCGCGAAGCTCCAGCAGCAGGGCAAGATTCGCCATGTTGGGCTGTCCGAGGTAAAGCCGAAGGACATTGAGCAGGCCCAGCAAGTGCTGCCGATCGTAAGCGTTCAAAACCAGTACAACATCGGCAATCGCCAGCATGAAGACACGCTCCAGTTCTGCGAGAAACAAGGAATCGCCTTTATCCCCTGGGCACCGGTGGCGTCCGGCAAGCTGGCCGCTCCGGGCGGTGCACTCGACCACGCCGCGCAGCGCCACGGGGTTTCCGTTTCGCAGTTGGCCCTCGCTTGGCTGCTGCATCGCTCACCAGTGATTCTCCCGATCCCTGGAACCTCCTCGGTTGAGCACCTTGAGGAGAACACAGCAGCGGCTGGGATCAAGCTGGCAAACGACGAATGGACCGAGATTGAAGCCGAAGTGAAGCGAGCGCAGTAACGGCCTTCATAACAACAGCGACCGGCCTTCAAAGGCCGGGTTCGGCTTTATGCTAGTGAAGAGCCCCACGCTCTCCACTTTCTATGCCAATCGCCACCCTGACCCTACATCTCCGCATTGAGTACGCCCAATCCCTCAAGGACCGTCGTCAGGTTGTACGAAGCTTAAAAGACAAGCTGCGGCACGGCTTCAACGTGTCCGTCGCGGAGCTGGATGAGGCGGTGACGTGGCAGTCGGCAATCATCGGCGTTGCGGCCATTGCGAACTCGCGCGATTACCTCCAGGGGCAGATGCAGCGGGTCGAATCGGCCGCAGAGCGCCTCGTGACGGATTTAAGCGCCGTGATCACGGATAGTTGGACCGAGTTTGTAGACTGAAACAGCCTAACCGGGCTTTGGAAAAGAGGAGACGCGTGCATGCTTCCGGGCACGCGTCCCTGCCGTCAAAGAATACGGTGGTAACAGGACCCAAGACGGGTTAAGGAAAGGAAAAGATCATGCCGGAACAGCGCGGGCGCAAATACCACCAGGACCGGGTTGCTGAAGCGATCCGGGAGGAGATCGATGCGATGATCCTGGGCGACCTTTCCGACCCGCGGATCAGCTCGGCTCACGTGACGCAGGTATTGATCAACCCAGGCGGCAAATCCGCCGAGGTCTATGTAGAGGTAGACGGCGGTGCCGACGCCGAAGCGCGTACGGTGGAAGGTCTGACTGCAGCGCGCGGCTGGGTTCGCGCTGAACTTAAGGACCGGCTCGGGAAGCGCCATGTACCCGACCTCCAGTTCCATGCCGACCGCTCCGAACGCATGGCAGGCCGCATCGACGAGCTGCTCACCCGGACCCGAAAGCGCAATAAGTATGCGCCGGCCCCGGCTCTCGCGCCTGCTCTGGAAGGCCCAGAGCAGCCCGGCCAAGACTGACGGCCAGGGCTGAAGGGTCTGGTAGCCTGAAGTGCAGTGCTTGGGCGTCGTTCCACTGAGTGCGAAGCTCTCAAGCCTCCTGAAGAAGACGTGAAGCAGACCGCAACCCCGGAAAAAAGCGTTACGATCACGCGTCCTCGCTCGTGGCGAGAGCGGTTTTGGCAGCCGGTCACTGGTGTCGAACTTCTTACGCTGATCCCGCTGACGGCGATTCTTTTCCTTTACGGTTTAGTTCCTTTGTTCGGCGGGGCCGGGCTGGGGCTTGTCGGGGCGGATGAGCCCCGGTACGCGCAGGTTGCGCGGGAAATGCTGGCGCGGCACGACTACGTGACCCCCGTGCTTTACGGGAAACCGTGGCTCGAGAAACCCGCCCTTTATTACTGGCGCGCCATGCTCGCTTTCCGGGAGTTCGGCGTCCACGACTGGGCCGCCCGTCTTCCGTCAGCGAGCTTTGCCTTCACGCTCATCATTCTGATCTACCTGCACATGAAGCGGTTCCGCCCCGGCGGCCAGCTCGATGCAGCTTTAATCACAGCTTCCTGCGCGGGGATCCTGAGCTTCGCGCGCGGCGCTTCCACTGACATGCAGCTCGCGGCACCTTTCGGCATCGGCATGCTGGGCTGGTACGCCTGGTATGAAACCGGATCCAAGTTTTGGCTCTTTGACTTGTATTTCTTCATCGGCGCGGCCACCCTCGCCAAAGGGCCGGTCGCGCCCTTTCTTGCGTTGCTCATCATCTTTGTTTTTGCGGCGCTGCGGAGGGAGTGGGGTTTGCTGCGGCGCAGCCTATGGTGGCCGGGCATTGTGCTGTATCTGGCGATGGTTCTGCCGTGGTTCATCGCGGTGCAGCGCCGCAATCCCAACTTTCTTCGCGTTTTCTTTCTCGAGCACAACCTAGAGCGGTTCACCACCAACCGGTTTGAGCACGAACACGAGCTCTGGTACTACATTCCGGTTGTTCTGCTTTCGCTGGTGCCGTGGGCGGTGCTGTCTGTGGCGGCATTTATTTCAGCCATTCGCGCCAGCCTCGCCGAGTGGCGCGCGCGCCGTGCCAAAGGAGCGTACCGGGGCTTTCAGCGCGCGGGCGATGCATTTCCAGAGTTCCTGGTCCTTTGGGCCGCCATCCCCATTCTCTTTTTCAGCACCTCCCAGTCCAAGCTGCCCGGCTACATTCTGCCTTCCATCCCTCCACTCACAATCCTTACGGGCGACTACCTGAACCGCAGGCGCGCCCGCGGCTTGTCGCCGTGGCTCCTGGGCGGCCACGCCTTATTGGCCGGGTTGCTCACTACTGCGGTCCTGCTGGCACCCAGCTACCTGGCCGAGGGGCAGCGTCTCCATCCACCGGCCCGCATCGCGGTCGCCGCCGGGTTGGCCGGCTTTGGAGCGGCCCTGCTGATCCTGGTCAGCGCGGCCCGCTTCGGCCTGTCCCGTCTCCGCCCGGCCACCCTGGCGCCCTTGCTTGTGCTGCTCATTTTTATCTTCGGCGTAGGGCCGGTCTTTGGAATTCCGGCCGTCCCTGGCACCAAGCGCACAATCCGGCTGCTGGACGTCACCTATTCCCCGCGCCCAGTCGCGCGCGTGCTCGCCCGGATCTCCCCTGAACCCGGCACGGTAGCGGTTTTTCGCGTGCGCCGCGATGTGGAGTACGGGCTGTCGTTTTACCGGGACCGCCGCGTGCTCGATTATGACCGCGACCCGGTGCCGGCAGGCGCGCACATCCTCCTTTCGCGCGAGCCTTTTGTGCGCGAGCTGCCCGCGCGCCTCCCTGGCCGGCAGTACCGCCTTTTGTTTGCCGTGCCGGAGCAGGACTTGCTTGTGTACCAGGTCAGCGCAAAGCAGCCGTAGTACCCGCCCTCGCCGCCGTCTATGACCTTGGTAAGCGTATTCTTCAGATACAGGATCCTCGCGTGACATCGCCTGCCCACATCGTCGCGCCCGAGCTCGATATTCTCGATCTCCGGCATTTTTCGGCCAGCAGCCTGCGCCCTGTGCTGGACGAGGAAAATCGCGCCTGGGCGGAGCGACTCGACTGGGATTACCGCGCTTCTACCAACCTGCTCATGCAGTACCTCGATGCGCGTATGCTGCCCGGCTTTGTCGCGGTGGAAAACGGCAGGGTGCTTGGCTTTACCTTTTGCGTGTACGAGGAGCGAAAGGCGGTCGTGGGCGATGTGTTCGCAGTCGGCGACAGCAAGTACGGGTACACGGCGGAGGAGATCGAGGCCAAGCTGCTAGGCCACCTCTTCTCCCTGCTTCAAAATTCGCCCGGGGTGGAGCGCATCGAATCGCAGCTGCTGCTGCACCCGGAAGAGCTACACGCCGCGCTGTTTCGCGCGGCCGGGTTTGGTGTGCACCGGCGCATCTTTATGGACCTGCCTCTTACCGTACAGCCTTTCAAACAGGGCCGGGAAGCCCTTTTGGCGCAGGGGCTGGAGCTGCGCACCTGGCAGGAAAGCGACTTCAATCTGGCGGGCTCGCTGATTGCGCACGCGTATGAAGGGCACCTGGACTCGATCATCAACGACCAGTACCGCTCGGTTGCGGGCTCGCTGCGGTTTCTGCACAACATCATTCGATTCCCCGGCTGCGGCGTGTTCGACCGCGAAGCGTCGCATGTGCTCGAGCACCGCGCGACGGGCGCTTTGGCGGGCTTAATCCTGTGTTCGCGGGTGCGGGAGGACGTGGAGCACGTTACTCAGCTGTGTGTGGCGGCGCGCGCCCGCGGTGCTGGGCTCGGATTGCTGCTGCTTAGGGTTGCAGCGCAAACGCTTGCCCGGCGGGGTTTTGGAAAGCTTTCGCTGACCGTGACGGGCGGCAATGACCGGGCTGCCTCCTTGTATCGCCGCGCCGGCTTCACGGAACGGCACAGCTTCAACGCAATGGTTTGGACAAATGCGCGCGCGGACGGCAAGGGAAGGACCGGGCCCACCTTGTACGCTGGCAAGGACCGGTAGAGTGGGTCTAGTGCCGCACAAGGTACATGAGCCAGCTCGCCACAATCACCGACCCGACAAACGCAATCCAGCAGGCGACGCCGTAACGGACCATGGCGCGGGTGGTGCTGCGCTGGGTGATGCCGAACACCACCGAGGCGGAGGTGGCAAACAGCAGCACGGACGAGAAGTGGGAAAGCGCCAGGTTCACAGGGCCGCCCCGCTCCGCTTCCGGCCGATGCGCAGGTTGTGCGCGTCTACCGCCGAGATGACATTGAGCAGGCTCGCGACCACAATAAACTTTGTGCCATAGTCTGCCGTTGCCACCTGCACGACATTGCGGCCCATGCCGTCAGTAAAGCCGATGAAGTAGAACAAGCCCGAGCCCAGATCGCCGACAAAGCCGAGCAGGCTGAGCGCGTCCGCGCCGCCCGGCAGGTAAAGGTGGCCGTTCATCGCGATGCCTACCCACCACAGGACGGAAATGGCGACGAACAGGAGCAGGGCGCGCACAAAATGCCGGGTAAGCAGGTGGCCGGCACCGGGAACAAGCCAGCCCAACAGCAGTGCGAGTGAAACGGGAGCGCCTTGGCGCGACGGAGGCATCCATCCGAATATAAATCAACCCGCGCCGCGCCCCAGCCGCGGAGGACGGAAAACCCCCGTAAAGGCCAGCCAGGGTCCTGTGCATGATTCGGCCACAGATGCACGGTATCGCCTTGATGTCGGAGATGCAGGAGCGACCGATCGGTGGCCGCTCCAGAAACGGTCGAAGCAGACCAACTTTGTCTCGCCTGGAAGCAGCCATGACCCGACAGGCCATTGAGTCGGCCAGAAACTCCAGCACTCGTACGTCGAGGTCCATCTCAGAGGCCGAGGACGTCCAAACGTTGCGCCCGCGCAAAAACCGCGATCTTGCTTCCCGACCCCGCACCGCCATGCCCGAGCGGATGGGCATCAGATTCGTTTGCAGTCAACATGAGACCGAGCCCGTAAGCCGGGTCAGGATGAACATCGCTTGGATATTCCGGCAGCGCACGCCGCTCTTTCGTGGCTGCGAGGGAAGTGGGCTTGGTCTCGAGATATTCCGCCAGGATCGGGCAGGCCTGTTTCATGCCGAAGAAGCCGGCGAGTGTTGAACGACTCGCCCGGAAGCTTGGCATCCATTTCCAGCAAGCTGTTGTCAACGAGGTGGAGGGTGGCGATTGCCAGTGCAGTTTTGGTGAAACTCCACCACGGCACTCGTTCGGTCAGCCCGGCTGCTTTCACGGTCCCTTCGGCGCTCATGATCGCGGTCGCTTGCATGTTCAGTCTCATTGCCGAGCGCGTCGTGGAAGGGCGGCTGAACGTCATCTATCATCCCAAAGCCGCTCGAGCACTCACCACATCCTTCGACGTTCCGAACGGGTGACACATCTATCGTGGCCCGATAGAACCGTCATCGGCGCAGTTCCTCGATCTCCAGTTCGTGCCGGATCCAGGCAAAGTCGTAGGTCGCCATCGGATCATCGGCGTCAGCGTGTTTCCCGCTGGGAAAACCCCGTAAAGGCCAGCCAAAGTGGAAGCGGATAGGCGGCCATGCGCTCCACCGTTCCCGGACCCAGGAGGTTCACGATTGGGCCGCTTGCTACGATGAGCAGCATGTCGCCCGCGATGGCGACGGCGGCCGCGCACAGGGCAGCCCCGGCCACCGCGCGCGCCCGGCTCCGGAACATCCCAGGAGCGCCCCATAGCAGCAAGCCAAGGCTGCCGGCGGCGAAGTGGAGGCGCGCCCCGGAGATGTGGAGATTGCTGTTGACGTCCGCAGGTGCCAAGGCGACGACCGCGAGCCCCAATGCGGCAAGCAAGAGGGCTGCGCGTGGAACGCCCGGCGCGAGACGGCGCGGCAGCAGGAGGGCGGCACCGGCGATCAGCAGCGCTTGGGCGAAAAACGATGCGTTCATAACAGCGTGCGCCGCGCAAAGGCTGCGCTCGCCCAGGTCGCTGATGTACTTCACGCGCATGCTGTAATGGCCGGGCCAGCCAAGCCTGGCCAGCTGCTCGCACACAAAAAACTGCAGGCAGCCAAGGGCGCACCCCGCGCCCAGCTTTTCGCGCAGAATCAAATGCGGACCAGCTCCCGCTGCACGCGTCCGGTCACCACCGCCTCGTTCGCTGAGGTGAGCATGTTGACCTCGCTTCGAATGCCGAAGGTGTCGAGGTACACGCCCGGCTCAACGGAAAAGCAGGTGCCGGGCAGAATCAGGCGCTCATCGTGCGTCTCCAGGTTGTCCAGGTGCGCGCCCGCGCCGTGCAGTTCCGTCCCGATATTGTGGCCGGTGCGGTGCGTGAACTGCGGGCCATACCCGGCGTTTGTAATCACGGCCCGGGCCGCCGCGTCCGGCTCCCAGCCGGCAATCGGCTGCCCGTCTGCGAAGCGCTCCCGCACCAGCCCGATCGCGGCGTCGCGTGCGGCGCGCACGGCGGTAAAAACTGCTTCTTCCCGCTCCGAAGCCGCGCGGCCCACCGTGCCGGTCCAGGTGATGTCGTACCAGACCGAGCCGGGAGTGTTCCGGCGGCCCCAGATATCGAACAGCAGAAAGTCGCCTTCGCGGATAGGGTGGGCGCGTTCGGGCGTTGGCTCGTAGTGCGAATCGGCGCTGTTTTCGTTCACCGACACATTAGGGCCGTGCTCCCACACGAGGCTTTCGCGCGCCATCGCCTGCTGGAGCCACCCCTGCATGGTGAGCTCGGTTACGGCCCGGCCCGCGTCCAGCTCGCGGCGCAGCCATTGCCGGCCTTCCGGCACAATCGCGTCGATCGCGCGCTGGGCCGCATAGTGGCTCGCGATCCCCTCCGGGGTGAGCACGGCTTCAAACCGGCTCACCAGGTCCGCCGAGCTCACAACCTCCTTGCCCCAGCTCCGCACGAGCTCGACGGTGCCCGCGTCGACCATGGAAACGTACATGACCGCGTTGCGTGGGGAATACTGCATGGCAATCTTGCCGAAGCCCGCGAGCATGGCCTCCAAACGAGCTTCCAGCTCCTGCCAAGACGAATAAAGAGTGCGCTCGCCGGGCAGTGCGTCGAGCCGCCCAGCTTCGATGCGATGCACCAGCTTTCGAGGCTCGCCCACTGCGGGCACGATGTAGTACCAGCGGCGCGTAACGTGCGCCGAAGGGAGCCCGAGAATGCGGCAGGCCAGGGGATCGCGGCCGTGGTGGTCATAAAAAAGCCACGCGTCTACGCCCTGCTCGCGCAGTGCGGCTTGGATGCCGGGGAGATCGAAGGCCGCCATGGAGTGATTGTAGCGGTCCCCTGCGGAGCGAGGGATGCGGTAAGCTCCTAGCGAGGAGTGTGCCCCGGCGTGGCTTGGTTTCAACTGTTACACCCTGAAAGCAGCGAGCTGGATGCGCTCGCGGCGCGATTCCAACTCCATCCTTTGCACATCGAGGACGCCCGCAGCCCGGGCGAGCGCGTCAAGCTGGAAGGAGCCGACCGCTACACGTTTGCGCTCCTGAAAACCTTTCGGACTCCCGAGAATGCGGACGACCCGCTCAAGCGCAAAATCGTGCTCTTCGCGAGCCATGCGCAGAATCGCCGCGATGGAGAACCATTTTTTATTGTGATCGCCGACACACGCGAGGCGGAGATCGCCGCCGCGCTGCGCCGCGCCGAGGGGGAGCGCGGCGCGGGCAATCCCATGCGGCTGCTGTACCTGGTTTTCGACTCCCTCGTTGACTCCTACTTCCCCGCGGTTGACGCTCAGGACGATGACCTCGATGCGCTCGAAACCAGGGTCGTCTCCCCCAGCCGCGACTTGTTGAGCGACATCTTCGCGCTCAAGGAAAGGCTGGTCAATGCGCGCCGCCTTCTGGGAAGCACGCGCGACGCGGCGATGCACCTCCAGCGCGATTCGGGGTTCGCGGCCGACAGCGAACACCAGCTCTACCTCCGTGACCTTTCCGACCACGTTTCGCGCCTGCTGGACACGGTGGACACGCAGCGCGATCTGCTGAACAACGCGCTCGATATCTACCTGTCGAGCATCGCCAATCGCTCCAACGAAGTGATGAAAGTGCTCACCGTGCTGTCCACCATGGCGTTGCCGGCGCTTGTGGTCAGCGGCATATACGGGATGAACATCGGTGGCCTCCCGCTTGTGCACGCGCCCCACGCGGCGGCGATCGTGCTGACGTTTACGGCGCTGGTAACGGCCACGCTGCTGGGCCTGTTCCGGTATTTGCGGTGGTACTAGCGTGGACGATCTGCTTGCGAATCCATACTGGCACGCGCTCCGGACCGAGCACGCCGGCATTGCCCTGGGCGGCGCGCTCGCGCGGCGCTACCCCGCCGATGTGATCCCGCTCGCGGGGGTGCCGTTTTTGAATGAAGATTCGCTCGCGGCTCTCCATGCGTTGCTCGCACCGGGGGAAGCCGTGCTGGTGACCAGCAACATGCCGCTCGTCTTCGCCGGGCTGCGGCAAACGGCAGAGCTGCCGGGCTTGCAGATGATCTGCACGCCGGAGGCGCAGGCCGGGAATGGGCTTGGTGAGGGGGTCGTCCCGCTTTGTGAGTCCGACATCCCGGAAATGCTCGCGCTCAAGCAGATCGCCTTCCCCGGCTACTTTGGCCCGCGCGCCGCCTCGCTCGGCAGCTTCTACGGTGTGCGTGTCGGGGGCGCGCTGGTCGCCATGGCGGGCGAACGGCTCGCCCTACCCGGCTGGCGCGAGGTGAGCGCCGTCTGCACGCACCCCGCGCACACGGGCCACGGCTACGCGGCAGCCCTCATCCGCCGCCTGCTGCACGTGCACGCCCGGGCGGGGGTGCGCTCGTTCCTAGGCGTGACCGCGACCAACAGCCGCGCGATCGCGCTGTACCGGCGGCTGGGGTGTGTGGAGCGCCGCGAACTGATGTGGCGGTGGGTGGAGCGGGTCGGGTGAGTCGGCATGCACCGAAGTGTTGGTAATGCAATTGGCATAGAAGGCTGGCGTCAGAACGAGTGTCGCATTTATGGTGCAATCTGACGCTAACCGTGTCATACTATCAGGCGAATAGGAGGCGAAAATGGCCGATAGAACGCCGATCGAGTGGACTGACGCGACATGGAATCCGGTCCGCGGCTGCACGAAGATCAGCCCTGGATGCAAGCACTGTTACGCTAGAACATTTGCCGAGCGCTTTAGGGGAGTAGCAGGACATCCATACGAAAGAGGTTTTGACCTACGGCTTGTGCCTGAAAAGCTTTCGGAGCCTCTGAAATGGAGAAAGCCGCGTAAGATCTTCGTAAATTCAATGAGCGATCTATTTCATCCCGAGATTCCTACTGATTATATTGTTCAGGTTTGTGACGTAATGCTTCAAGCTCACTGGCACACATTCCAGGTGCTTACGAAGCGCGCTGATCGAATGGCAGACTTGTTGAATTCAAAACTCTCCTTTGCTTCACAAGCCGACCATATTTGGTGGGGCACAAGCGTCGAGAATATACAGCACGGCGTACCGCGAATCGCTCAACTCCGGAGTGCTCACGTCGCAATGAGATTTTTGTCTGTGGAACCCCTGCTTGAGAATGTTGGCGAGCTTAATCTTGATGGTATTCACTGGGTAATTGTCGGCGGAGAGAGTGGACACGGTGCAAGGCCCATGAATCCCGAGTGGGTTCGCTCCATCGAGCGGCAGTGTCGCAAGTCAAGCGTTCCTTTCTTTTTCAAACAATGGGGAGGCGTCCGAAAGAACGAAACTGGGCGACTTTTGGACGGTGCTACTTTCAATGAGCTACCGATACTAGCTCAATTACCTGCATAGGCACAAACAAGTATGACGGAATCAGGCTACCGGAAACGTGAGCAGTCCGAACTCAAACATTATGCTATCAAGCTCTACCTGCAAGCCGCTGCCAGGATTGTAGGTTCAGCTTGGCATATGAAGTATGTTGATTGCTGTGCAGGACCGTGGGAGTCTACAAAAAGCGATTACAGCGATACGTCTTTTGGAATTGCTTTTGAGATCTTGCAAGCGACGCGGACGGATCTCGCGAGAAGGAATCGATCCTTGGGAGTCGAATGCCTCTTCATCGAGAAAGAAGGGGAGCCGTTTTCTAAATTAGAGACTTACGCAAAAGCGAAAAGCTCTCCGAACATTCGGGTGCGTGCAGAACGTTGGGATTTTGCCGAGCACGTCAGCGACATCGTTCGTTATTGTTCAACTCCGAGAACGTTCTCGTTCATCCTTATCGATCCCTGGGGATGGAAGCTCGCGGGGATCTCCCGCATATCTCCTTTGCTGAAGCTCAAGCCAGGTGAGGTCGTAATCAATCTGATGTCATCGTTCATTACTAGATTCATCAACGACAGCGACACCGATTTAAGCGATCTGCTCGGAGAAGACTTTCCAGAGCTTCGCGACCTTACCGGCAGCGAACTTGAGTTCGCAGTCGTGAGGAAGTACTGCGAACTCGTCAAACACGAAGGAGACTTTAATTACGTTTGTGCACTGCCCGTCATGAAACCGGATTCAGATGCGTTCAACTTTTACTTGATTTATGCAACGCGGCACGCGAAAGGCGTGCAAGTATTCAAGGATGTAGAAAGGCGAACGGAAGAGCTAACACACGTAATCAGAGCTGATGTTCAACAACGTACAAGGCAGGAGCGAAGCGGCAACTTCGAGCTTTTCGCTCCGCCTGTTCTCTATCGAGAAGAAAACTATCAACAGCTGGCCAGTGAGAATCGAATCAGGGCGGAAGCTCGAGTGCTCCAACTGTTGCAAACAAAGGGTGAGCTGCCCTACCGTGATTGCTGGGCGGAAGCCCTTCAATATTCCGCTGTTTACGAAAGTAATTTGCGAGCATGGATCAGTCAGTGGGAGCGGGACGGAGTCGTCGCTGTAAAAGGAAGAAGATTTCCTACCGAGGTTCTCAAGAGAGAAGCGGAACATCAGATTAGATATTTAGGTCACAACGCACCCAGAAACAAAAGTTTGTTCGACTAATGTAAGTAAAAGGCCCGCGGTCCACGCGGGCCTTTTAGTAGATAGCAACGCAAACAACTCAAATCGCTGAAACTGCTACGCCGAAGTCAGCTCCGCCGCCACCCGCTCGGTGGTGAATGCCTCGATCTGGTCGCCTTGCTGGAGGCTCCCGAAGCCCGCGACGCCGACGCCGCACTCCATGCCGTTCGTCACCTCGCGCGCGTCGTCCTTGAAGCGCTTGAGAGACTGGAGCTTGCCCTTGTGGACCTCCTCGCCGCCGCGCATGACGCGGACATCGGAGTCGCGGCGCAGAAGCCCGTCCAAAACCCGGCAACCGGCGATGGTGCCGATCTTGGGGATACGGAAGACTTCGAGCACCTCGGCTCGGCCCAGGTAGCTTTCCTTGAACACGGGGTCGAGCAGCCCAAGCATGGCCTTGCGGATCTCGTCCTGGAGCTCGTAGATGATCGAGTGCAGGCGAATCTCCACGTCTTCCTGAGCGGCCAGGTCCGCGGCCTTGCGCTCCGGCCGCACATTGAAGCCGATGATGATGGCATTCGATGCGGAGGCGAGCAGGACATCGGATTCGGTAATTGCGCCGACGCCCGAGTGGATGACCTTGATCCGAACCTTTTCGGTCGACATCTTGCCGAGCGAGTCGGCCAGCACCTGCACCGAGCCCTGCACGTCGCCCTTAAGGATGAGCGGGAGGTCCTTGACCCCGGCCTGCTTGA